>CAWFOG010000023.1:0-1067758 GCA_963817445.1 uncultured Gemmatimonadaceae bacterium | reverse complement strand
GCGAGGTGGCAACGGCGAGCTCGAACGGCTCGAGCACGACGGACAGTTCACTCCGCCGACGCTTCCCCAGCTCGAGGCCGCGCTCGACGCTTGTCTTTCACAGGCCCCGACGGTGATCACCGCTGATCTCTGGGACGCCGATCGGTTTTCGACGTGCGTACAGTGCGTCGACGACCGGATCGCGCGACTTGGCCGAATCAATTGCACCGGCCAGCCTGAATCGCCGGTCGTCTGCGCCCGGTGCACCGCATGACGATCGACCACTGCGATGTCGCAATCGTCGGTTCAGGGTTCGCGGGCTCGCTGCTCGCGCGGATTCTCGCCACCCTTGGCTATGATGTAACGCTGTTCGAGCGCGGTTCGCATCCGCGCTTCGCCATCGGCGAGTCGTCCACGCCGATGGCCAACCTGACGCTCGAGCGGCTGGCCGCCCGCTACGGCCTCGCCGATTGTCGCGAGCTGTCCACGCACGGTCGCTGGATAGCGCGCCATCCGGAGATCATGCGAGGCCTCAAACGAGGATTCACATACTACCGCCATCATCGCGGCGAACCGTTCGCCGACAAAGGCTTTGAATCGGAGCGGCTGCTCGTCGCCGCCAGTCCGGACGATGCGATCGCCGACACGCACTGGCTGCGCGCCGACGTCGACCATCATTTCGTTCGCAAGGCAGTAGACGCCGGGGTCAATTATCTCGATCGCGCTGAGCTCACCGGCGCGGCGTTCGACATGGACGGAGTTCGCTTGACAGGCACCGGGGCCAGCGGCGCTGCTATCGACGTGCGGGCACGCTTCATCGTCGACGCATCCGGCCCGGGCGGATTCCTGACGCAACAACTGTCGATCCCCTCGGACCTCGGTCGCCTGTCGACGCGCTCCGCGCTGGTGTTCGGGCACTTCAATGACGTCGCGCTCATGTCCGACCTCGCGCCCGGGCTCCCCGCCGGGCCGTATCCCGACGACTGGGCGGCGGTGCATCATCTGATTGACGAAGGCTGGATGTACAGTTTGCGCTTCGACGACCATGTCACGAGCGCGGGTTTCCTCCTCTCGCCGAGTGGTCTGGCGAGTCTTGGCGCCGACGTCGACGCGCGCGGTACGCAGGCCATCTGGGACGCGCTGCTCGCTCGCTATCCAACTATCGCCGCCGCGTTCGATCACGCTGCGCCGCACTTTCCGATTCGATTCGTTCCGCGCGTTCAGCACCGCGCGAAGCGCGGCGCGTCCGTCGGCTGGGCGATGTTGCCGCACACGTACGCGTTCATCGATCCGCTCTTTTCCACCGGTATCGCGTGGAGTCTGCGCGGCGTAGAGCGACTGGCGCTCGCGTTCGAGCACGCGGCGACCGGTAGCCGCGCGCCGAACGACGGTGAACTCTCACGCTACAATCTGCTCCTCACGGCCGAAGCAGATCAGATCGACCACATCGTGGCGGGAGCGTACGCCGCGATGTCGCATTTTGATCTGTTCGCCGCGCACGCGATGATCTACTTTGCCATCGTCTCATTTGGCGAGGTCCAGCAGCGCCTGTCGTCAAGCGACGACTGGGCGTGGACCGGATTCCTCGGCACCGATGACCTCCCGATCGCCGCGGCGTTGGCGCGCGAAAGCCATCGCCGATTGAACACCATTACCATGGGCGGCACGGGCCCTGGGACTGACGCGCAACGGCGCGAGTACGTCGATTGGGTGGCGACGGCGATTGCACCGCGCAACATCGCCGGCCTCGCGGATCCGGCGCGGCGCAATCTCTATCCTGTCGACCTCGATGTGCTCGTCGATCGGCACGCACTGCTTGGCCTCGACCGCGCTAGTCTGATCGAGCGTTTGCCGCGCCTGCGCGGGGCGGAGTAGTCAGGCCTGGTCGCTCGCCGGCCGCGACCGAACGTCGATCCACTTCGCGATGGGCCCGACAATCCACAGTGCGAACAGCGCCGGGTCGGCGTCGACAACGGTTGGCAACGGCGCATTATGGTCAGACGCGACGCGCAGCAGCGCCTCAGCGACCGCGATGATGACCGCGACCGCAATTTGCCAACGTCGATCGCGCACGACGGTACGCGGATCGGTGATCATGAAGAAAATGAACAACTGATACATCGGCCCGGTAATTGGCGCGATCTCCGGCAGCATCGGCTCGTGCAGCAGCAGTGCGCGGGTCGCGCTCAACACGAGGAAACTCAGAATGTACGCCAGCGTGATGTGCAGCACGCGCACGCGCGACGCGATCACCAGGCCGAACGCCCAGATCACCACCAGCGTGAGCACGTCGTTGCCCCACTGGTGGCTGAGCACCGCGATGCGATTCGGCGCGGCGAGCAGCAGCGTGCAAATCGCGAAGTTGGTCGGGTTCCAGAGATGCGCGCCGCGATACTGGAGCACATACTTGGACGAGATCGCGAGAAACCCGCCGACGGCAAACGGCCAGAGCACCGCGCCCTGCGGTTTGATGAGCAACGTCAAGCTGATTCCGCTGATGTAGGCGCTGAGCGGGCTCGCGACCTTTCCGCGTACGTACCACGACAACACCGCCTCCACGGCGACGCATGTACCGAGCGCGAGCGCCAGGCGTTCGTAGCCGCCTACCATATGGAAGCGGAACTGCGCGGCGACGAGGACCAGCGTGATGAGAAACGCGATGAGATATCGCGGATCGATGCGCTTGATGTCGCCTAACGGGCGGACGTCCGCAGTGCTCGTCATGGAGTACGCGGGCGTGACTCGGTCGCGCTCGGCTCGACGATCGTGTGCAGTTCATCGACGGCGAGACCGCGGAGTACCTGCACGTTGCCGGAAGGCCAGTACACCGTCACGCGATCGACGCGCGTAGTCGCGCCGAGGCCAAAGTGAACACGCCGGTCGTTTTGGCTGGCGAACCCCATGCCGCCGTCAACGATGCCACGGCGAAGCGTGCCGCCTGCATCGAGGACGACCTCGCCCCCGATCGCGCTCCTGTTGCTCTTGGTGCCGACGAGTTTGAGCTCGAGCCAGTGATTCGCCGTGTCGACGACATTGCGGTAGAGGATCGCCGGTTGATTCTGGTTGGCAACGACGATGTCGAGCGACCCGTGGTTCGAGAGGTCGGCCAGCGCGACGGCGCGCCCATCGTCGACATCGGTCACGCCAACGTGCGCGGCGACGTCCGCCCAACCTTGGCGCCCGCGATTGAGGAACACCTTCGATCGCTCATAGCCAGACAGACTCGCGTCGCCAAACGCCGGCCAGTTCTTCGCGTCTTCGAAAAACGTATTGTTCGCGCCGGCAATCTTCGACATCGCGTACCAGTAACTCTTGTTGCGGTCGGCGGAGATGAACCCGTTGGCAACGAACAGGTCGTTGAGACCATCGTTGTTCAGATCGCCGAACTGCGCGCCCCACGCCCAGCCCGCGTCCGCGACCGTCGCGTCGGCAACGTTCCGAAAGCGATGCGCCTCGGCCATCAGGTTCAGTCGCAGATTGTTATTCTGAAACAGGTAGCCACGTTCTGATATGTTGGTGACGAACGCGTCGAGCCGCCCGCGATTGAACGCGTCGCCAATGGCCACGGCCATGCCGCTCTTGGATTCGCTCTCCAGCCCCGCCGTAGCGAGTACGAATCCCTTCCCCTGTTGATTGAGATACAGTTCTTCCGGCCCGTAGTCGTTCGCCAGGTAGATATCCGGCCAGCCATCGTTGTTGAAATCGGCAGAAGCGGCGGCCAGCGTCCAGCGCGTGCTGCCCATGCCCATCTTCGCCGTGACGTCCTCGAACCGACCGCCGCCCAGGTTGTGAAAGAGAATATTCCCGCCGCCGTTCGTCGCGAACTCAAAGCTGTTGTGCATGATCCGCGTCGTCGTCAGGTGCCACAGATCGACGTTGCTCGGGAAATACGCCGTGACGTAGAGGTCGAGGAGGCCGTCGCGATCGTAGTCGATCCAGATCGCGCCGTTGCTGTTGACCCACCGGCGCAGGCCGGCCGCGACCGTCACGTCCTGGAAATGATGGCCGTCGACGTTGCGAAAGAGCGCGAGATACCCGTAGCGATACACGAGCAGATCCTCGCGCCCGTCGTTGTCAAAGTCGCCCCATACGCTGCCCATCGACACGCCATCGCCTGGGCGATTGAGATCGGCCACGCCGGCCGCTGCGGCGACGTCCTCGAACGTCCCATCGCCGCGATTGTGATAGAGCGCGTTCGGCGCGCCAAACTTGCTCGACGTGAAGTACAGGTCGGACCATCCGTCGCCGTCAAAATCGGCGACGGACACCGACGCGCCGAGTGCGGCGACGTGCGGCTCGATGTTGGCGATCTTCGGATCGAACGTCGCGCGCTGATGAGCGAAGTGAATTCCAGCGGCGGCCGTGGCATTGGTGAGCGCAAAGCCCGGATGCGCCACATCGGGGTCGTCGCTCGTCGGGACGCGGTTCCATTGGACGGCGAGTCCAATGACCCCGACGAACGGGATGGCAACCACTGCGCGTCGCACGGCTCGTGAAGTCGGCACGGCATAGAGTATACTCCTCGTGCGGCGTCGTGGCAGCGGGCTGGATCGACGTCGTGCGCAGCCCTCGCGCCGTTTGCGCCACGGCCAGTACAGGCGCACTTTGCCGCGTCTCCTCCTGTCGACGGATCATGCTCCGCGTCTCTCAGCGTCGCGCTTCTCTCTTTCTCGCCGCCTGCGCGATGGTCGTCGCCTGCACGCGCGAATCGGCTCCGGGGTTTGGCGCGATTGTCGAAGCGGAATCGCTCGGCGCGACCTATCTCGACGCCAACGATTTGCCGAAAGCCGAGTCGGCGTTCAAGCGCCTCATCTCCCTCGCGCCGCGCGATGCGTCCGCACACACCAAACTCGGCGTCGTCTATGTGCGGATGAACCGGTCGACCGACGCTGAAGAGCAATTTCGCCAAGCCGCGAAGCTCGACACGGCCGACGTTGACGCGCAGTTGCTGCTCGCGACGCTGATGCAGACGAATGGTCGCCGCGACGCCGCGAGGGACGCGCTCGTGCACCTGACCGCGCGCACTCCGGTGGACCCAAAGGTCTACTACGCACTTGCCGAACTCGCGCGTACAAACCCGGACTCGGCAGCAGGCCACGTGCAGGTGCGCGACGCGATGGCGAAACTCGTTGCCGTCAGCTCCCGGCAATGTGCCCGCGCGCCTCGGGTACGCTCGCGCGCTGGTAGCCGCGTCGGACGCCGACGGCGCGTTGCGCGAGCTCGAGGCGCTCCAACAATTGCCGCCATCGCTGCCGCGCGAAGCCACGCCGTCGTTCGACGCGGCCGTCGCGGCACTGCGACGGGGGCAGACTCGTGAAGCGGCGGGCGCGCTGGAGACTCTTCAACGATTTCTCGAAGTCACGGTTCCGTTCCAGACGGGCCTCCAGACGTTACGCGCGCCACAAATCGCTGTCGCCGGACTCCCGCAATTGACGTTGCCGAGCACTGAGTCAATGCGCGAACGCCTTGCACGGGGCGACAGCGCGGCATCCGTGATCTTCACCGATGGGAGCGCACGGCTCCCGTTGATCGCGCCCGGCACTGGCGCGTTCGCGCTCGCCGTCGGCGACTACGACGGCGACGGATCCGATGACGTATTTGTTTCGGCCGGTCGAGACGCCACCGCGAAGCTGCTGCACTGGGAAGGCGGAGCGTGGGTCGACGTCGCGCAACGCGTCGGCGTGCAAGTCATCGGGGCTGCAGCTGCGACGTTCGTCGACGCCGACGACGATGGGCGATTCGATCTCTATGTCGTCGACGTTGCCGGCAAGGGATACCTGTTCATGAATGACGGACACGGTCACTTTCACGACGTCGCCACCCATGCCGGCGTCGCGCATCCAGGGCCGACGTCGAAAGTGATCGCCGCGGACCTCGATCATGATGGCGACATGGATTTGCTGCTCGCTGGGCCGAACGGATTGCGCTTCTTTCGCAATAATTCCGACGGAACGTTCCTCGATGCAACGGCGATGGCCGGACTCAACGTGGCTGGTGCGCGGAGCGATCTGGCGTTCGGCGACATGGATGACGATGGACTGCTCGATGTTGTCGCGACCGGCACGGATGGTACCGTAGCCTTTCATAACGACCGGCAGCGACGCCTCGAGGATCGCGCGGCCGCGATGGGAATCGCCGCGGCGCGCGGTGAAGCGCTCGCAATCGCGGACTACGACAACGATGGCTACCTCGATCTGTTCGTGGGAGGATTGCTCTACCGCAATTCCGGCGACGGGCACTTCGTTCGCGACACGCGGGCGGCGCGAACATTGGCATCGCTGGCCAATCTCACGATTCACGACGCCCAGTTCGTCGACTACGACAACGACGGCCGACTCGATCTTGTCATCGCCGGCACGCCGGCGAGCGGCTCCGGCGTGCGGCTGTTTCACAACGACGGCGCCGGTAAATTCAGCGATCGATCGAACATCTTGCCGCCGGTCGCAGACGCACGCCTCATCGCGGCAACCGATCTCGATCGCGACCGAGATCTCGATCTCCTCGTCGTTGGGCCGAGCGGACTGCACGTGTTGCGCAACGATGGCGGCAACCGCAATCTCGCCGTGCAGCTCAGTCTCGCCGGTCTCACGACCGGCAGCGGCAAGAACAACGCGTTGGGAATCGGCTCGACGCTCGAGGTGCGTGTCGGCGACGTATATCAACGCCGCACGGTGACCGAGCGCGTGACGACGATCGGTCTCGGCCCGCACCTCAAAGCCGACGTCGTCCGCGTCGAGTGGCCGAATGGCGTGCCACAAACGCTGTACTACCCGGGCACCGATCAGGACGTCGTTGAGAATCAGGTGCTCAAGTCGTCATGCGGATTTCTCTACGCCTGGAACGGCACGCGCTTCGAATTTGTGACCGACGTGATGTGGCGCAGCGCGCTCGGCATGCCCGTTGGCATTGGTGGGAACGGGAGCGCGACCTTGGCGCCTCCGGGCGCGTCGAAGGAGTATCTCAAAATTCCGCGTGGAGCGCTCGTCGAAGACGACGGCCGCTATCGGCTTCAGCTCACCGAAGAGCTGTGGGAGACGTCGTACACCGATCAGATCGCGCTCGTCGCCGTCGACCATCCGGATTCGGTCGACGCGGTCGTCGATGAGCGGTACACGCCGCCAGGACCGCCGGTCGATTTGAATCTGTACGCCACGCGCCAAGCGCGGCCGCCCGTGTCTGCGGTTGACGAACGAGGCAACAACCTGTTGCCCGCGCTACGCGACGCGGACTTCGTGTTTGCGGCGACGTTTGATCGCGGTCGATTCCAGGGCGTCACGCAGCCGCACGAACTCATTCTCGACCTGGGTCCCGATCTGGGGCCAGGGCAGGTACTCCTCCTTTTGCGCGGTTGGATTTTCCCAACCGACGCGAGCATCAATGTATCACTGTCGCAAGGCAACGCGACGCAGGCGACTTGGCCGGTGCTCGACGTGCGCGATCGAGCGGGAGCATGGCAGCCCGCCGTGACCGACATGAACATTCCCTCGGGCAAGAACAAACTTGTCGTCGTCGATCTGACGGGCAAATTCCCCACCGGTGATCATCACGTGCGCATTCGCACCAACGCGCAGATCTACTGGGATCAAGCGAGCATTGCCACGAGCGCGCCGCGGAGTCCGACAACGATCACGCGGCTGACGCCGGAGCGAGCCGATGTCCACTATCGCGGGTTCTCGCGCATGTACCACAAGGGCGGGCGGTACGGACCGCACTGGTTCGACTACGCCGACGTCACGACGGATCCCGTCTGGCGACCGATCGACGGCCGGTTCACGCGCTACGGCGACGTGAACGCCCTGCTGCGTGCGTCCGACGATGAGTATATCGTGATGGCGCCCGGCGATGAGACGACGATCGAGTTCGACGCACGCGCTACCCCGCCGCTGCCCGCCGGGTGGGTGCGCGACTTTTTTCTCTACAGTGACGGGTGGATCAAGGACGCCGATCTCAACACGGCGAATGGCGGGACTGTTGGCCCGCTCCCGTTCCACGCGATGACTCGCTACCCGTACGGCTCGGCGGAACACTATCCGTCGGACTCGACCCATCGCGCCTACGTCGACCGATTCGACACGCGCGAGATGCACAAGGACCGGGGCCTGGTGTCTGACAAGCGGTGATCGCGAGCCGCCGGTTGCCAACCGCCGCGCGGATTCGACATACTTTGATCGAGCAGTCTCGCTGATTCGTCCACCCTCGCGCCACGCCATGTCTCTCTCTCGTCGCGATTTCGTCAAGTCCGCATCCGCTGCCGCGGCGCTCACCGCGCTCGGCTCGCGTGCCGACGCGCTCGACTCCACGTCCGTGTTCGCTCGGACGCACGCAGCCGGCGCCGCCGACTATCACGATCTCGCGATGCGCGCGCTCGATGCCGCGAAGGGCGCCGGCGCGCAGTACGCCGACGTCCGCATCGCACAGTATCGATCGCAATCGGTGCAGACGCGCGAACGCCGTGTGCAAGGGTTGAGTGACACCGAGACCGCCGGCATCGGCGTGCGAGCGCTCGTCAACGGCGCGTGGGGGTTCGCCGCGACGGCAAACCTGACGCCCGACTCGGTCGCCGCGATCGCTCGAAGTGCCGTCGCCCAGGCGCGAGCCAATCGCGCCGCGCTTGCCAAGCCAATCGTGCTCGCGCCGTACGGCGCGGTGCAGAAGGGTGAGTGGCGGTCGCCGATCAAGGTCGATCCGTTTGCCGTGCCTGTCGCCGACAAAGTCGCGCTGCTGCTCGCCGTCAACGCGGCGGCGCTCAAGGTCACGGGCACGCGCTTCGTCCAGTCGTCGATGAATTTTCTCCGCGAGGAGAAAACGTTCGCCAACAGCGAAGGGTCGTACACGGTTCAGACTCTCTATCGCTCCTCGCCCAACGTGAACATCACGGCCGTCTCGGCGGACAACTCCGATTTTCAGACGCGCGCCGCAAACGAAATCGCGCCGCGCGGCATGGGCTACGAGCACGTAACGGAAGCAGATCTCCCGACGAACGCGACGCGCTGGGCGGAAGAGGCGGTGCAAAAGCTGTCCGCCAAGCCGGTGGACGTCGGACGGTACGATCTCGTTCTGCATCCGTCGCATCTCTGGCTCACGATCCACGAATCCGTTGCCCACCCCACCGAGCTCGATCGCGCGCTTGGCTTCGAGGCCAACTACGCCGGCACGAGCTTCGTGTCGCCGCCGGAAAAGGTGCTCGGCCAGCTGCGCTATGGCTCGAACCTCATGAACATTCGCGGCGACCGGACTCAGGTCGGATCGCTGTCAGCGTGCGGATGGGACGACGAGGGCGTGGTGCCGGACACGTACGACATCATCAAGGACGGCGTGTTCGTCGACTATCAAACGACACGCGAGCAGGCGCCATACCTCGAGTGGTACTACAAGAAGATCGGCAAGCCCGTTCGGTCGCACGGCAACTCATACGCGCAGTTCTGGTCTGATGTCCAGTTCCAGCGCATGCCGAACGTGTCGCTCCTCCCCGGCGAAAAGGACACCGTGTGGGAGGACCTCATCGCCGCGACCGACGCTGGGATCGCGATCATCGGCGACGGCTCATTCTCGATCGATCAGCAGCGGTACAACGCGCAGTTCGGCGGCCAGGTGTTCTACGAGATCAAGGGCGGCAAAATCGTCGGGATGCTCAAGGACGTCGCGTATCAGATGCGAACACCAGATTTCTGGAAGAGCATGGACATGATCGGCGGCCCGCGCAGCTATCACCTCGGCGGCGCCAACGGCGACGCCAAAGGCCAACCCGCGCAGAGCAATGCCGTGTCGCATGGTTGCGTGCCCGCGCGCTTTCACCAAATCAACGTCATCAACACGGGACGGACCGCGTGAGCCGCACATACGAACCCAGCGCGCCGCGCTCGCTGTTCGCCGCCGCGGTGCCAATGCTCTCGCAACCGGAGTGCGAGGCGATCGCCAAGAAAGTGTTGTCGTTCGCAACCGCCGACGAAACGCGCGTCACCGTGACCAGTTCCGCCGTCGGCAACATGCGGTTCGCGGTGAATCAGGCGTCCACGTCGGGCGACAACTTCGACCATACGGTCACCGTGCGGAGTGCATTCGGCAAACGATCCGCAAGCTCGACGACCAACTCGCTCGATGACGATTCGCTCAAGGCCGTTGTCGCACGCGCCGAGTCGCTCGCCAAGCTGGCGCCCGAAGATCCGGAAGCGATGCCCGAGCTCGGCCCGCAAACCTATGCCCAATCCGCGGCGTGGAGCGACGCGACCGCCTCGCTCGACGCCGGTGGCCGCGCCGCCGTGGTGAACGCCATCACGTCGATCGCGAAGGAAAACAATCTCGTCTCGACTGGATTTCTCGAGGCGACCGCTGGCGCCGTCGCCATCGCGAACAACAAAGGACTGTTCGCCTACCGGAGGCAAACGGCCGCCGCGCTCACGACGACCATTCGCACGCCCGACGGCACGGGGAGCGGCTGGGCCGGCGCGTCGACCAACGACTTCAGCAAGATCAATCCGGCCGACATGGGTCGCCGTGCCGCGGACAAAGCGCGCCGTTCGGTGAACGCGGTGGCGATCGAGCCGGGTCGCTACACCGTTGTGCTCGAGCCGACCGCCGTTGGCAATCTCGTGCAGCTCATCGCCGGCGCGCTCGACGCACGCGCCGCCGACGAAGGCCGCAGCTTTTTCTCGAAGCCCGGCGGCGGAACGAAGATCGGCATGAAGGTGCTCGACGAACGCGTGACGCTCATCTCCGACCCGATGGATCCCGACGCGCCGAGTCCGACGTTCAGCAACGATGGTCTGCCGCTCGAGCGACGCGCGTGGATCGAGAATGGCGTGCTGCGCACGCTGTCATACGATCGGTACTGGGCCCAGCACCAGGGCGTCGCGCCGAATGCCGGCGGTGGTGGCGGGCGCGGTGGTGGTGGCGGAGGAGGCGGTGGGGGCGGCGGCGGCGGCGGGCTCAAGATGCTCGGCGGCGAGCATTCGCTCGAGGATCTCATCGCCAGCACCGATCGCGGAATTCTCTGCACGCGGTTCTGGTACATTCGCGCCGTTGATCAGCGCACCATCCTCTACACCGGACTCACGCGCGACGGCACGTTCTTGATCGAAGGCGGCAAGATCACCCGCCCCGTCAAGAATCTTCGATGGAACGAGTCGCCGATCTTCATGCTCAACAATCTCGAAATGCTCGGCCGCCCCGAACGCGTAAACGCGAGCGAGAGCGGCGGCGCAGGCGGATCGATTGTCATGCCGGCGGTGAAGGCGCGCGATTTCAACTTCACGAGCGCGAGCGACGCGGTGTAAGTCGCTCGGCTCGTTGCATCACGGGCTCGCCGGCGGCGCGACCTGACCGAGTCCAATGATCTCGCCGCTCGCCAACACGTGGTCCTTCATCGCCGCAGTCAGCGTCGCGTACGTCGCCATCGCGTCGGTTGGTATCGGCGTGTCGAGCGCGAAGAGCTGAAGATGGTAGCGGTGCTTGGGCCCGGCCGGCGTGCGCGGCCCCATATACGGTTGGTTCGTTCCGCGAATGTTGGGGCCGTATTCGGCACCGGCAGGCGGAGCGCTCATGCCCGCGTCGAGCTTCGTCACCGTCGACGGAATGTTGAGCAGCGTCCAATGCAGGATTGGAGCGCCGCGCACCATCGCGTCGCCGTCCTGCATGATCAGAACGTAGGCCTTGGTTCCCGCCGGACCGGCCGTCCAGGCCAGGCCTGGAAAGATGTTGCCGCGATATTGAGTGTTCTCGAACGGAATGTCGCCGCCCGCCTTGAACGCCGGCGTGGTCACGGTCAACGTCGCGCCACCCTTGGCGGGAAGATTGACCAGCGCAAGTTGCGACGCTCCCGGCTCAGTCGCCGTCGGCGCCTGCTGCGCGACCAACGGCGCGGCAACCATCACGGCGAGCGTGGCCGACACCGCGGCGATCGAATGGCGTGCGTTCATGATTGAGCGATCCTGTGTGGTGGGTTTCGGGCGAACTACGCTTTCGGCGCCTTGAGATAGGCATCCATCCACTTCACCGTCCGATCGCGAACGTCGCGCACGTGCTCGGGGATTACGAAGTGATGTCCTTCGTCCGGGTAGACGACGAGTTGCGTCGTCACACCCGCGTGCTGCAGTCCGCGCCAGAACTCGAACGATTGCGGCGCGGGACACTCGGCGTCGCGCTCGCCGACCACAAGGAGCGTCGGCGTCTTGGCGTGATCGATGTAGTTGATGGGAGAACTCTTATCGTAGACCGCCTTGTTCTCATAGGCTGTCGCGCCAAAGAACGGCACCATCCATTCGCTGATGCCGTTCTCGCCGGTGTAGCTGAGCCAGTTGGACAGCCCCGCGCCCGACACCGCGGCCTTGAAGCGGTTGGTCTGCGTCACCGCCCACATCGTCATGAACCCGCCGTAACTCCACCCGCGGATTCCGAGTCGGCTGCCATCGACCGGATAGTGGGCCACCACCTCGTCGACGCCGGCCAGGATATCGGTGAGATCGCCATGCCCGAAATCCTTGACGTTGGCGCGCGTGAACGCTTCGCCCTGCCCATAGCTGCCGCGCGGATTGGGCAGAAACACGAAGTAGCCGGCCTGCGACTCGGCGGCCTCGTATGAATCCGGCCCGAAGAACGACGGCCGCACGGCCGACGATGGACCGCCATGCACCTGAACGATCATCGGATACTTCTTCGACGGGTCGAAGTTCGTGGGGTAGATGAGGAATCCTTGAACATCGAACGGTCCGCTCTTCCAGCGGACGCTCACCCCCTTCCCCGTCATCGGCTTGATGCCGTCGTTCACGTGCGTCACCTGCGTCCACTTGCCCGGTGCGCCGACCCATATCTCAGGGGGCACGCCGAACGATTCGCGGACCACGGCAACCGTGGCCCCGTTCGCCGTCGCCGACGCACCGGCGCTTCCGCCAATTGACGTATGCTCATCGCCGGACCAGAGCGGAGTGAACGCGCCGCTGCGGGCATCGACCGTCGCCATCTGCGACTGCCCTTGCGCGTCGGCGCTGGCCAGCATGGTCGACGTGCTCGTCCACGTGAACGACGACACGGAACTCGTGATCGACGGCGTGAGATTGCGCGGCGTACCGCCAGCGGCCGGGATGACGTACAGGTCTCCACCGGTCACGCCTTGATCGCTCATCAAGCCGCCGATGTACGCGATCTGCGTTCCGTCGGGCGACCAGCGCGGTTCGGCGATTTGCGTCTTCGGGGTCGCCACGTCGTGGATTGCTCCGGTCGCGGCATCGATCACCGACAATCGAGCCACCCACCAATTGTTGTTCCCCGACCCGCGCGCTTGACTGACGACGAGCGTCTTGCCGTTTGGCGACCAGTTGTACTCATAGATATACAAATCGCGCGCTGAGAGCGGCTTGATCGCGCCGCTCGCCACGTCGACGATCGCGAGATGCTGCCGGTCGATATGCGTGTCCATTGCGCCGGTGTCACGCGGCGTCGCCGCGACCGGACTGTTGGCCTCCTCCGTCGCCGACGAATACAGGATGGCCAGACGGGTGCCGTCGGGCGACCAGCGCATGTCGTGCACCGTGCCCGTCTCCACCGCGACGGGGCGGACCGCGCCGCCGTCTGCCGGCATCACGAACAGCGTCGGCGAGCCTTGGCCGGTCGTCGCGAGCATTGCCAGCGAGTGGCCGTCCGGCGACCACGCAACTTCCGCGGCGCTGCCGGGGTTGGCGCCCGGAATGACGACGACTCTCGGGCTCCAGCCGTGCTGCTGATCGGCGACCACAACTCCACGGTCGCTCATCGATTGCCCTCGCGACGAGGGACCGATCCAAGCGAGGCGATGGCCGTCGGGTGACAGCGCAACTTGCGTGAATGACTGCGCGGCGACCGGGGCGGTTTGCGCGTGGGCGGCGACTGGAATCGCGGCCGCGGCGGCGAACACGGCGGCCCGCGCGAGGCGAGTGCTAGGCGTTGTCGGGATCATGGGATTCTTGGATGGCGAGGTCGGCTGAGTGAAGATAGCGCCGTCGCAACCCAGGCCGCACCGGACACATCGTCGCGGTGCGGCCACCGTCGCCTTGGACGAACGGGAGCTTACTGAACGACGATCACGCCCTTCATGCCGAGCGCGAGGTGCGGTACGCAATAGTACTTGTACGTCCCGGCGGGCACGCCGGCAAAGGAAACCGTATAGGCCTGCGACGCGGCGGTCATCATTTGACCCATGAGCGGACCCATCGACTCCGGCATGTTGGCGGTCAACACCGGCACGGCTGCCGCGGGAAGGCTGTCGCTCCAGAACGCAACGTTGTGCGGCGGGCCGTTGACGATGGTCCACCGAATGGCGTCGCCGCTCTTGATCGTCACGGTGACCGGGTCGAATCGCGAGCCGGTTGGATCGCCGTACATCTTCACGTCCCACGTCTTGCCCGTCGCCGGCTGTGCGGCCACGGGGGCGGCGGCCGGCGCCGCTCCAGCGGCCGGTGCAGCCGCCGTGGTGTCGGCCTTCGGCTTTTCGCCGCCGCTGCACGCCGCTAGCGCGGATACGGCGAGGGCTGTGAACACGCGTCGTTGATTCATCGTCATCTTCCGTTTTCTCCAAATGTCGTGGACAGGACCGCGCAACTTCGGCCGCGATGTGCGCATCGGCATTTCGCGTACCGAACCGATCTGAGCCTAAACAGGTTTGGCCGTGCGCGACAGTGGACCCAAGGCGTCAACGCCACGCGGCCAGAATCGCGCCCATGAGTCGCATGCGCGACGTTCAGGGCGTGCCGCCGTCCAGCTCGCGCGTCATCTCGATCATCGTTCGCCGAAATCCGGCGCGGGCGAACAGGCGTTGCGCCGACGCATTCTGCTCCGCCGTCGAAAGCACCACGCGGGGAGCGCCCTGCGTCTCGAGCGACTTCAGCGTCGCGGCGAGCAGCATCTCGCCAACGCCATGTTCACGGTCCGCCGGATCGACCACGATGTCATACAGTACGCCGGCTGGTCCGCGAAGCGACATATAGTCGCGCCCCTCGATGCCCGCGTACGTGTAGCCGAGCACTCGGCCGCCCCGGTCGGCGACGAGGACGACGATGTTCGCCACATCGAGCTGCGTCCCGAGAAACGACGCGTAACCGACTTCGGTCTGCGGCGACGCGGCGATGAACCGCTGCGGATCGAAGTCGTGGTGCATCCGCACCAGCAGCGCACCGAGCCGGCCGATCGCTGTGAGATCGGCGACGGACGCGCGGCGAATCGTGATGTCGGAGGTGTCGGTGTTCAAGTGCCGCTCCCCAATTTCCTTTTCTTCATCGTCACTCGCCCTGCAATGAGTGAATAATGATACTAGGTCGCTCCGGCGGCCGTGTTGGGAATGTCGGCGACGAGTCGCTCGGCTATCGCGCGCAACTGCTCCGCCACCGAGTGCCGCTGTTCGATCGGCCATTCGGCGATCAGCTCGTCGAGATGCGCGCGCCGTGCTGCTGTCAGTCGGTCGACCGCGTCGCAACCGCTCTCGGTGAGATGCCACGCCGTCGGCTGATGCGAAGCAGCGTCGGCGATGGACACAATGAGCCCGCCGCTCTCCAACTCACGCTCCGCCGCCGACAGTCGCTCGGGCGGGACCTGGTACTGCTCCGCGAGACGCCCGCGATCGAGCGCCGGTTCGCGCTGGAGTCGCACAAGCAGCCACGCCGCACCGGGACTGAGCGAGAGTCCCGCCCGCGACACGATCTGCGCGATGTGCTTACGCTGCACATCGCGGTTGGCGAAGATGGCGAGACCGCGGCCGAGTTCCGTAGAAGAGTCGGCGGCAACGGGCTGCCCGAACGTACTCGCAACTTCTTCACCGGCTTCGCCGGCCGTGGCGGCGATGGTGCGACGAAGCGGACGCTCGGGCAGAAACAGCGTCAGCGCGAATCCGACCGCCGCCACGACGGCCGCGAGAATGAACACGCTGTCGAGCGACGCCGCGAAGGCGTGGATATATGCGTCGCGCGCGGCCGGAGCGAGCGCGGCGAGGTCCTTGGCGCTCATCCCGCTCGCGCCATGCGTGCCGGCGTTCGCCGCCGAACCGGCCAACCTTGCGAGATGATCGCTCAGACGCGCCGAAAAGATGGAGCCGAGCAGCGCGGTGCCAAGTGAGCCGCCGACGAGACGAAAGAGTGTCGCGCCAGACGTGGCGACGCCCAAGTCGCGATACTCGACGGCGTTCTGCACGGCGATGACGAGCACCTGCATCACCATCCCGATGCCCAGCCCGAGCACGAGCATCGCGATGGAAGTGGTGACGGGCGAAGTAGCGAGAGACACGCGCGACAGAAGGAACAAGCCAACGGTAGCCACCGCGGTGCCGATCACCGGAAAGATCTTGTAACGCCCCGTGCGGCTGATGAGCTGCCCGGACACGATCGACGCCGTCAGCATGCCCACCATCATCGGGAGCATCTGCAGCCCAGACGCCGTGGGGCTCACGCCCTTCACCACCTGGAGGAAGACGGGCAGATAGGTGACCGATCCGAACAATGCGAAGCCGATGATCAAACCAATCACCGACGTCAACGCGAATGTGCGATTCGAGAATAAGCGAAGTGGAATGACCGGCTCCGGTGCCCGCCGCTCGGCGAACACGAAAGCGACCAGCGACGCGACCGAAATGGCGATCAGACCGAGCATCAGCGGCGACGACCACGGATAGGTCGTACCACCGAAGTCCGACACCAGCGTCACGGCGGTGAGAAACACCGCGATCAACGCCGCGCCCCAATAGTCGATGGCGTGCGACACGCGCTCGGCCTGCGCCGGCAGCGTTGCGGCGAGCACGAATAGCGCGACAATGCCGAACGGCAGGTTGATGTAGAAAATCCACCGCCAGTTCAGGTGCGTGGTGAAGTAGCCGCCGAGCAGCGGACCGGCGACGCTCGCCAATCCGTAGACCGCGCCGAAGATGCCCTGATATCGCCCGCGCTCGATCGGCGGCACGATGTCGCCGACGATCGCCTGCGTCGTGACGGTGAGCCCGCCGCCGCCGAGACCCTGAATGGCGCGGAAGAGGATGAGCTCCGTCATGTTCTGGCTGGCGCCGCACAGCGCCGAGCCAATGAGAAAGAGCACCGTCGCCGACTGGAGCACGATCTTGCGGCCGTACAAGTCGCCGAGCTTGCCGTACACCGGCGTGACGACGGTCTGCGCGAGCAGATAGCCGGTGACGACCCACGCGAGATGATCGAGGCCGCCCAACTCGCCGACGATCGTCGGCAGCGCGGTCGAGACGATTGTAGAATCGAGCGCGGCGAGCAGCATGACCAGCATGAGTCCGCTGAACGCCACGAGGATGTGCTGGTTCCCGAGCGCGACCGGTCCGCGTGCACCACGACCGCCCGCTGCGCCATGCTCGCCGAGCGACTGCGCGGCGCTGTCGGAGTTTTCTGTCATCGCGATCGGAGCAATGCATGCATTCGGCCGACAAAGCGGCGGCAGGTCTTACCGCCCCGATCGGCTAGGATGAGATTTCCCTGCCAACTTATCACCGAAGGAACGCTCATGATCGACGTACAGCATGCTGCGCTCTCCGGCTGGGAGGATTACTACGTCATCATCGGATCTTCCGCCGCCGCGCTCATCGGACTGCAGTTCGTCGTCATCGCGCTGATCAAGGACACTCGCGCCCGCACGAACTCCGGGACGATCAGCGCCTTCGGAACGCCCACCGTCGTGCATCTCGCGGGCGTTCTCCTCATGTCGGCCATTATGAGTGCGCCATGGCCGTCGCTCTTCGCCGTAGCGATCTCGCTCGCGGTCACGGGCATCGCCGGAGTCGCCTATGGCGCGGGTGTGGTCTATCATGCCCACCGTCAAACTGGGTATTCCCCAGTGCTCGAGGACTGGCTCTGGCACATGATCTTGCCCTGGTGCGCGTACGCCGCGGTCACGCTGAGCGCCCTGTTTCTTTTCGCGTCGACGGGCACCGCGCTGTTCGTGATTGCGGCCGCGGCACTCGGGCTGCTGTTCATCGCCATCCACAACGCGTGGGACACGGTGACGTACATCGTGCTGAGCGCGAACGGCGACGGGGCGCCGAAAAGCGACTAGGCGGCGGGCCGCACCAGCGTCATGTTGTAGTCGATGAAGCGACCCGATAAGCCACCTCGCCACTCCGCCCAGCCACATTCGCGGCAAGGCACCGACGGGGAACGCGGCATGGTGAGCCTGCCGCGCGCGCTGTCCAAGCTGGGGTTCTGCTCGAGATCGCAAGCCGCGCGGCTCGTCGCCGATGGCAAGGTGCGCGTCAACGGCACACTCACGCGCGACGCGTCACTGCGCGTTCAGCCAGAGCGCGACCTCATCGAGGTCGACGGCGCGCCAGTCGCTCGCGTCGCGCCGGTCTATGTGATGCTGAACAAGCCGCGCGGCCTCGTGACCACAGCGGACGATCCCCAGGGCCGTGCGACGATCTACGAATGTCTGCGCGGCGGATCGCTGCCGTTCGTCGTACCGGTTGGCCGACTGGACAAGGCGAGCGAGGGACTGCTGCTGCTGACGAACGATTCGCGCTGGTCGGCGCGCCTGCTCGACCCCACATCGCACGTCGACAAGGTGTACCACGTGCAGGTGCGCGGCTCGGACTTGGGCTCGGTGATCGAGCGCGTCTCGGCAGGCGTCGTCGAGCGCGCGACGGGTGAGCGGCTCGAGGTCAAGGCGATCACACTGCTGCGGACCGGCTCGCGGAGCGGCGCGTGGTACAAGGTCGTGCTCGATGAGGGAAAGAATCGCCAGCTGCGGCGGATCTTCGCCGAGGTCGGAGTCGACGTGCAACGGTTGGTGCGCGTCGGGATCGGCGCGGTTGTTCTTGGTGATCTGCCCAAGGGCGAGTGGCGGATGCTCAGCGCCGGGGAAGTGCGCGGCTTGGGAGGTCGGTAGCACGGGAGATGTTCGCCGTTTGACGTGCAGCGGCAAGAATGGCTTGACAGGTATATACTCCACGACGTATATACTGATCATGGAATCCGCCTTCGGCATCATCGCCGAACCGAACCGCCGCGCCATCCTCGGTCTCCTGGCTTCGTCGGAGCGGTCCGTCAGCGAGATCGAGCACCGGCTTCGAATGCCGCAGCCCTCGGTGTCCAAGCACCTTCGAGTGCTCCGAACGGCCGGCTTCGTGGAAGCGCGAGTGGACGCGCAGCGGCGTGTCTACCGGATCAGACCCGAGCCACTCAAGGAGGTCGACGCCTGGCTCGCTCCCTTCCGGCGCTTTTGGTCCGCCCACGTCGACGCGCTCGAACGCCATCTCGATCGCATGACGAAGGCGCCTCCCAAGAAAGGAAAGAAACGATGAGCACTCGTGAGAAGTACGCACCGGGCGCCGCCACCGGCGCCGAGGTCCGAAAGGACGGCGACAGATGGACGCTCGTTCTCGTTCGAGAGCTGCGTCATCCGCCGCAGAAGGTCTGGCAAGCGCTCACCGAACCCGAACAGCTGCGCGAGTGGGCGCCGTTCGACGCCGATCGGAACCTCGACACGGCGGGACCGGTGAAGCTCACGACGGTTGCCACGCCCACACCGCAAGTCTCCGAGACGAGCGTCACGCGAGCCGAGGCGCCGAGGTTGCTCGAGTACAGCTGGGGCGAGAACGACATGCGCTGGGAGCTCGAGCCACTGGCCGGCGGTACCCGTCTCACACTCTGGCACAACATCGGGCGCAAGTTCGTGGCGATGGGCGCGGCTGGTTGGCACATCTGCTTCGACGTGCTCGATCATTTCCTGGACGGCCACCCACTCGGCCGCATCGTCGGCGGTGACGCGATGAAGTTCGAATGGAAGCGCCTGAACGCCGAGTACTCCAAGCAATTCGGCATCGAAGCAACAAACCCACGCTCCACAACGTGAACACCGGACAGAGGAAATCGCCGTGAAGATCAAAGTCACCAGCATCTACGTGAACGACCAGGAGAAAGCGCTGCGCTTCTACACCGACGTGCTCGGCTTCGTGAAGAAGTCCGACTTTAGCCAAGGGCCGTTCCGGTGGCTGACCGTTGCGTCACCTGAGGAGCCGAACGGCACCGAGCTGCAGCTGGCCCTCAACAACAATCCGGCCGCGCGAGCGTACCAGCAGGCGATCTTCGAACAGGGCCAGCCAGCCGCCATGTTCTACGTGGACGACGTCCAGCGGGAGCACGACCGCATGAAACCGCTGGGCGCGGAGTTCACGATGCCGCCGACCAAGGTCACCGGCTCGACCATCGCGATGCTGAAGGACACGTGTGGCAACCTGATCCAGATCGTCGCGCTCGACCGCTGGCAGGCGTGATCAAACGGTTCATAGACTTCTAGGATGAGAACATGAAAGAGTCTGGCACGAGCCAGGATCAGGCTGCATCGGCGCTCATCTCGAAACGAATCGCCGAGCTCGCGGACTGGCGCGGCGAGACGCTCGCTCGCATGCGTGCGCTCATCAAGCAAGCCGACCCGGACGTCGTCGAGGAGTGGAAGTGGATGAATCCGATTTGGTCGCACGACGGCATCATCTGCACGGGCGAATCGTACAAGAAGGCCGTGAAGCTCACCTTCGCCAAGGGCGCGTCGCTGAAGGATCCGGCCCGTCTGTTCAACTCGAGCCTCGACGGCAACGTGCGCCGCGCGATCGACATCCACGAAGGCGAGGAGATCGACGCGACCGCGTTCAAGGCGCTCGTTCGGCAAGCGATCGCATTTAACAGTTCTGGTAAGTCGACACGCGCGAAGAAGGCGAAGCCCTGAGGGGCTCAATGTCGTGAGCCGACCGACGTCCGACCGGGGGGCGTTCGCCTTGACTGACTTTCCGGACGGTCAGCGCGGCGCCGTTCGTTGGCACTTCGAGGATCCCGTCGACGTGATCACGACGCATGACCTTCGCGAAGTGCGCGACTGTCTCGCCCGTGTCGAAGCGCGCGCGCGCGAGGGGTGGTTCGCCGTTGGGTTCGTTGCCTATGAAGCGGCTCCCGCGTTCGACCCGGCGCTCCGGGTCAATGCGTCGCCGTCAACGCCGCTGCTGTGGTTCGGGATTTTCGAGGAGCCGATGGTTCCGCCGGAATCGTCGTCCGCTACTCCCGCCGACGAACCCGGTGATTGGCAGCCGCACGTCGGCCGGGCGCGATATGAGCACACTGTTAACGAGAGCCTGAACCGCATTCGGGACGGCGCGTTCTATCAAGTCAATCACACCATTCGCCTGCGTTCGCCCTGGCCGGCAGGCGCCGTCGCGACCTACGACGCGCTCCGCGCGGCGCAGCCGTCGAGCTACGGCATGTGCCTCGATATCGGTGGGCTCCGCGTCGTATCGGTGTCGCCGGAGCTCTTCTTCTCACGGCGCGGGCGCACGATAGAAACGCGTCCCATGAAAGGAACAGCCCCGCGACAGCCGTCCGCCGCCGCCGATGCGACCGTCGCCCGTGCGCTTGCCTACAGCGTGAAGGATCGCGCTGAGAACGTCATGATTGTCGATCTCGTACGAAACGATCTTGGCCGTATCGCCGAACTCGGAACCATCAACGTGCCACGGTTGTTTGACGTCGAGCGCCATCCGACGCTCTGGCAGATGACGTCGACGATCACGGCGTGCCTGCGCCCGGAGATCCAGCTCCCCGAGATTTTCGACGCGCTATTTCCCAGCGGCTCCGTGGTCGGCGCGCCGAAGATCGCCGCGGCGGCATGGATCGCCGATCGCGAGCACGCGCCGCGCGGCGTATACTGCGGCGCGCTCGGCGTCGTTCAGCCCGGCGGTGATTGCACCTTCAGCGTCGGCATACGAACACTCGTCATCGACCGCGACGCGAAACGCGCCGAGTATGGGACCGGCGGAGCCATCACGATCGACTCCACGCCGCAGGGCGAATACGACGAGTTGATCGCCAAGGCGGCGATTCTATCCGCGAGGCCATCGGCGTTCGATCTCCTCGAGACGATGCGGTTGAGCGATGGGGTCTATCGCCGGCGCGAACGGCACGCGCGGCGGCTGCTCGCGTCCGCCGACTATTTCGATTTTCCCGACGTTCGCGAGGCACTCGATCGCGCGCTGGACGACGAGGCCGCGCGCGTTCCGGAGGGTGACTACCGCGTGCGCCTCCTCGTTGCGCGCGACGGCACGGCACGTACCGAGGCGACGCCCATCGCCGGTTTGGCCACGCCCGTTCGCCCGTTGCGATGCGCGATGGCGACAACGCCCGTCTCATCGCGCGATCCGTTTCTCTATCACAAGACGACGAATCGGGCGATCTACGATGAGCGGCGCGCCGCGCACCGCGATGTCGATGAGATCATCCTCATCAACGAGCGCGGCGAACTCACTGAATGTTCGATCGGCAACGTGGTCGTGGAGCTCAATGGCGAGCGCTGTACACCGCCGCTGGAATGTGGCTTGCTGCCTGGCGTTTTTCGCGAAGAGCTGATCGAGGCCGGCATGGTGCGCGAGCGTGTTCTCCATCCGGCGGACTTGGCGAACGCCACGGGCACGTGGCTCGTCAATTCGCTGCGGGAGTGGGTCGAGCTCGTCGTGGGCTAGTGCTGCTGAACGGCGTGCTCGAACGGCGTGCTCGAACGGCGTGCTCGAACGGCGTGCTCGAACGGCGTGCTCGAACGGCGTGCTCGAACGGCGTGCTCGAACGGCGTGCTCGAACGGCGTGCTCGAACGGCGTGCTCGAACGGCGTGCTCGAACGGCGTGCTCGAACGGCGTGGTTCAAGAGCGTTCGGCTTGGCGCGGCGGATGACGGCATGCCGCCATATCCGCGGTAGGAATCATTTTCCATCCGACATAAGGTTCGTCAACATTCGCACGATAGTGACCAAGCGATGGTGGAGTGGCCAATAAACTTTCGCCGGAATGTCCTCGGCCGCGAATCGCGCCCGCAGGCGCTCGTTCGTTTCTTCGGCCGATCCGCGTGCGAAACGGAG
The DNA here is from genome assembly GCA_963817445.1 of uncultured Gemmatimonadaceae bacterium. Taxonomy (GTDB): domain Bacteria; phylum Gemmatimonadota; class Gemmatimonadetes; order Gemmatimonadales; family Gemmatimonadaceae; genus JAQBQB01. Next base: position 1,044,924 of record CAWFOG010000023.1, on the reverse strand, counting down.
AAATTGATTGCGGTCTGGTCCAGCGTCTCGACCGAATCCTTCCTGGATATTCCCCGTTATCGACTCAGCCGCCTCGCGAACTTGCTTCGCGTTCGGCGGGCGACTCTTGAGTAGGCGGTTGATATCATCCACCACCATTCGCGCGGCGTCGAGCACGCGCAGTCCGGGTTTCATAGACATGCGCCATGATATGGAGGCCTCACGCATCGCCATCACGAATTCGACGCGTGTACGCCCAAAAACACCGCCGGCCGACCTTTCGCCCGTCGTCACTCACGCCGTCAGAGCACGCCCTCAGAGCACGCCGTCAGAGCACGCCGTCAGAGCACGCCGTCAGAGCACGCCGTCAGAGCACGCCCTCAGAGCACGCCCTCAGAGCACGCCCTCAGAGCACGCCCTCAGAGCACGCCCTCAGAGCACGCCCTCAGAGCACGCCCTCAGAGCACGCCGTCAGACACGCCGTCAGACACGCCGTCAGAGCACGCCGTCAGAGCACGCCGTCAGAGCACGCCCTCAGAGCACGCCCTCAGAGCACCCCACCACCCACGCGCGAAACGATCTTGTGACACCCGCGAAGCCGCCTGAAGTTTTGCTCCGACGATCGTCTCGCTACATTCGCATATGAACACGCGCCTCTTTCCCGCGGTGGCCGTTGCGGCAGCCACACTCGCCGGCATCGCCGCCTGTGCCACGATCAATCGCGGCCCCGCCGTTGCCGGTCGGACGACCACGCCGATCAAACACGTCGTCGTCATCTTCGGCGAGAACATCTCGTTCGATCACTACTTCGGCACTTACCCCGTCGCCACGAATCCGCCCGGCGAGCCCGCCTTCACCGCAGTGCCGAACACGCCGGATCCGAATGGCCTGCGCGGTGAGCTGCTGACGAACAATCCGAACGCACGAAATCCCGAGAATGGCGCGGGCGCGGCGAACCCATTCCGGCTCGATCGCTCGCAGGCGTCGACCGCCGACCAATCGCATTCGTACACGCCGGAGCAGCGTGCCTATCACGGCGGCGCGGTTGATCTCTTTCCCAAGTACACCGGACGCGCGGGCGCCGGCGGCACCGGGGCGTTCGCGACGTCGGGGCTCGTCATGGGCTACTACGACGGCAACACGGTGACGGCGCTCTGGAATTACGCGCAGCGTTTCGCGATGAGCGACAACGCGCATGGCGACCAGTACGGTCCATCGACGCCCGGCGCGCTCAACCTCGCCTCCGGCCAGACGAACGGCATCAAAGCGGTCTCCCGCGGGTCGCGTCACCTGGGCCATCCCAGACGGACAGGGTTCGTTCACCGACATCGGCGACCCCGATCCCGACGGCGACGTCTGCTCGACGACCAACGGCAAAGGCGTGTCGGCGATGACCGGCCGCAACATCGGCGATCTCCTCGATGACGCCGGCGTGACCTGGGGCTGGTTCCAGGGCGGCTTCGATCTCACCGTCACCAACGCCAACGGCACCACTGGCTGCGCGCGCAGCACGCACTCGGCCGTCACCGAGCGCGATGTCCGCGACTACGTGCCGCACCACGAGCCGTTCCAGTTCTACGCGCGTACCGCGAATCCCACGCATGCGCGGCCGGTGTCGATGTCCGTCGTCGGCACGGCCAATGACACAATTGCGAATCATCAGTATGACGTGCGCGACTTTTTCGCCGCTGTGGCAAGTGGGAACTTCCCCGCCGTGTCATTCCTCAAAGCGCCGGCATATGAGAATGGTCATGCCGGCAGCTCCGATCCGCTCGACGAGCAACGCTTCGTCGTCGAGGTGATCAACTTTCTCCAGCAGCAGCCGGCGTGGCGCGAGACCGCGGTCATCATCGCGTACGACGACTCCGACGGCTGGTACGATCACCAGATGGCGCCCACCACCAATGCGTCGTTCGATTCCGTCGCCGATCAGCTCAACGGGCCCGGCAAATGCGGCGTGCCGGGCAAGACGCCACAGGCCCGCGGCCCGCTCGGCGATCATCCGGTGAACGGACGCTGCGGACCCGGCCCGCGTCTGCCCCTGCTCGTCATCTCGCCATGGGCGCGCAGCAACTACGTGGACCACACGCTGACCATTCAGTCGTCCATCATTCACTTTGTCGAAGACAACTGGCTCGGCCGCAAACGCATCGGCGCGGGTTCATTCGACGAAACAGCCGGAAGCATCGCCGGAATGTTCGACTTCACCGCGCCTCCGCGGCTCTCGCCACTCTACCTCGATCCCGAGCTCGGCGTCGTCGTCGCGGCGCCGCCCGCTCGCTGACAATGGTCACTGCGGGTCGCGTCGCGGCCGTGTCGATCGCGGCCGTCGTCTCCACCTGTGCCATGCGCGCGTCGCACGCGTCACACGAACCGCGCGAGATCGCGAACGCCCATCCGGTGCGACTGGTCCGGCCCGCAGTTGCGCCACTCAGTGCCGTCGCGCTGCTCGGCCGTTCGATTTTTTTCGACGCCGCGCTCTCGGGTGACGGGCGGCGTTCATGCGCAACCTGTCATCAGCCCCAAAATGCATACGCGCCCGCTGACACGGCCGCTCTGTCGCGCATCGCGCCGCGCGGTGCGGAATCGATCGTGCGCGCCGTGCCGAGTCTCCGGTATGTGTATCGCACCCCGCCGTTCAGCGTTGGCCCCGACCTGAGCGACGTCGACGAACCACCGGCGCGCATCGCGGCGGCAGACACCTTCACCGCGCGCGGCGGTCTGTTTTGGGACGGCCGCGCGAACACGCTCCAAGATCAGGCGATGGGGCCGCTCCTCAACCCGGAGGAGATGGCCAATCGCGGCGTCGCGTCGGTGGCCGCCAAGCTCCGGCACGCGTCCTACGCCGCGCGCTTCGCGGCCCTCTTTGGCAACGCGATCTTCTCCGAACCCGGTCGTCTCGTGGATGAAGCGATGTTCGCGGTGGGACGCTTCGAGATCGAGGATCCTTCGTTTCACCCGTACGACAGCAAGTACGATCTCTACCTCGAGGGACGCGCGACACTCACGCCGCAGGAATGGCGCGGACTTCAGGTCTTCGACGATCCGAAGCGCGGCAACTGCGCGGCGTGTCATCGCAACCAGCCGAGCGCCGACGGAACGCCTCCGGCGTTCGCCGACTATGAGTACGTCGCGATCGCGGTTCCACATGCGGGCGGCGCTCCGCCCGGCACCGACCTCGGCGCCTGCGGGCCGTTGCGCACCGACCTGCGCGCACAGCCCCGCTTCTGCGGCGCGTTCCGGACGCCGTCGCTCCGCAACACCGCCACGCGCCTCGCGTATTTTCACAACGGCGTTTACCGCACCCTCGAGCAGGTGCTCGCCTTCTACAATTTTCGAGACACGCGCCCGGACTCGGTCTACGCGCGCGGCAAGTTCGACGACCTTCCGCCGGCGTACTGGGGCAACGTCGACACGACGGACGCGCCCTTCAATAGAAAGAAGGGCGAGATGCCCGCGATGACCGCCGACGAGATGCGCGACGTCATCGCCTATCTGAGAACTCTCAACGACGGCTGGGGCACTCTGAGCCGTCCCCCTTCGCCCGCCGTTCGCCCCTTCTGACCTTTCGCCCCGCCTCGGGCGACTTTTGCGGCCCCTCGGCACACTTTGCCGCCGCGCTCGAAAACTTTACCACGACGCGCCGCAACTCTGTTCGAGAGGCGAATGACTTTGTTGTTCTGCTCGCGCACTCGACCGTCGTGCGGCCGCAACCGCACCGCGATGCGCTGCAACCCCACCGTCACGTCCCGAAACTTTGTCCTTGCGCCCGCACACCGCGCTCACATGCGCCAAAACTTTGGAGTGGCGCGCGTACACCGCGCTCGCATGCCCGACAGGCGCGCCATCATACGCATCACATTCACGTCGCTGCCTGCTCACTTCATCGCGATGCGTGTGCACTCGACAACTCAGCGCTGCACGCGCACCGCTGTGCGCCGTCACCGCGCGTCAATGCGCTGTACGTCGCCGTTCATGCGCGAGAAGTCGACGCCCCACCACATGACGTCGACTCCATACCTCGTGAACTCGACTCCACACCACATGCAATCGACTCCGCTCCACCATTCCCTCGGTGACTCAACGCCGATTGGCGCAGTTGTGCATGTATGCCGATGAGACTACCGAGAACTCCCCGGCCCCATGCCCTCTGGCACACCGCCACCGCCGTCCTTGCGGCGGGCCTCCTCTTGGGATGCAGCGGCGATGCGACCTCCCCGCAGCCGAATCCCGAGCGTGATCTTCCGGGCACCTGGACCGCGCCATTCGTCATCGCGGGTTCCGGCGAGAGTTGGACGCTCTCGCTCTCCGGCACGGACATCACCGGCACAGGCACCTGGTCGGGCGAGGCGTGCTGCTCCGGCACTGTGGCCGTGTCCGGAGTGCTTCGCGGCGACTCGTTGCACCTCGATTTACTCTACGTTGAAACGTCGCCGACGGCGTCGCGGCCGCCGAGTTCGGCACATATCGACGGCGTTCTGGACACACCAACGGATCTCGTCGGCATCACACAATCCGCTGACGGAACGACCGAGCCGGCGCACTACGTCAAGCAGCCGAGATAGCCAACCAGGTACGAGCCCCGTGCTTGACGAACGAGGCATACTTGTTTACTCTATGCCTTGACGAGATGAGGGTGAACTCCCTCGCGGCCCGCACCAACGATGGCGGCGCATGCCCGACACTAACACGCGCGACCTGTTCCCTGGCGCCCTCGAAATGATGGTCCTCCGCCTCCTCAAGCGTGAACCGCTGCACGGGTACGCGCTGGTCCAGCGCATCCAACAGACGTCGCGCAACCTGTTGCAAGTCGAGGAGGGCTCCCTGTATCCGGCGCTCCAACGCTTGCTCAAGGACGGACTCGTCGCCGCTGAATGGGGCGTGTCGTCCACCAATCGCAGAGTTCGCATTTACCGACTCACTCGCGCCGGCGTCAAGCACCTCGATCGCCAGGTGTCGAGCTTTCAACGCATGTTCCAAGGGATCAACCTTGTGCTCGCAGCAGGCGAAACATGATCTGGTTCGATCGCCTTTTTCGTCGGCGGCGCCTCTATGCCGACCTTTCCGAGGAGATTCGCGCGCACATCGACGAGCGGACCGATGAACTCGTCGCGCGTGGAATGTCGTTGCCCGACGCCCGCGATGCGGCGCGACGCGCGTTCGGCAACGCCACGCAGCTCGCCGAGCAGGGACGAGAGATGTGGGAGTGGCCGACGATCGAGTCATTCCTCTTCGACGCGCGCTACTCGATCCGCCAACTCCGCCGCGCCCCGGGCCTCGTTGTCACCATCGTCTTGACCCTGGCCCTCGGCATCGCCGCAACGACCACCGTGTTCAGCTGGGCCCGCAGCGTGTTGCTCAATCCGCTGCCCGGTGCCGGTGACGCTGGACGTGTCTGGGCACTCGAATCCACGACGGCGTCGGGAAGCTGGACGCCGACCTCGTGGCTGGACTACCGCGATTTTCGCAAATATCTCCGATCGTTCGATGGCCTCGCCGCGGCGTATCCCACGTCGATCGCTATCGGCGATGCGGCGCACGCCGAGCGACGCCAAGCCGAGCTGGTCTCGGCCAACTTCTTCGACGTGCTGCGCGTCCGTCCCGCACTCGGCCGATTTTTTCCCGCTACGCTCGACGAAACGGCCGGCGCACAACCGACCGTCGTCATCGGCTACTCGATGTGGCAGAATCGTTGGCACGGCAGCACGTCGGTGATCGGTAGCGTTGTTCGCATCAACCGATTTCCGTTCACCATCATCGGTGTCGCGCCACAAGCCTTTCACGGATCGATGCCCGGTGAGCAGGTCGACGTCTGGGTGCCAGCCGCGATGCTCGGCCAAATCGTGCCGACCGGTTCGTGGTGGCTCGCCGATCGCGGCACGCGAACGTTTAGAGTACTGGCACGAATCTCGGCCGGCGTTTCACCAGGCGCCGCGCGGTCCGAAGTACAGTCGTTCGCCACGTTCATGGCCAATGCGAATGGAGAGGTGAGCAAGGGGATGAGCGGCCGTCTTCTTCCACTCTGGCAGTCGCATTGGGGCATGCAGGATTCGCTGCGGGCGCCGCTGGCGGTACTCCTCGCGGCGTGCGGCTTGGTGCTGCTCATCGTCTGCGCGAACGCCGCCAACTTGCTGCTCGCGCGCGCTGCGAGCCGCCGCCGCGAATTCAGCGTTCGACTCGCGCTCGGCGCGCCGCGTCATCGACTGCTCCGACAACTGCTGACCGAGGCGTCGATTCTCACCGCGGCCGGTTCGGCACTCGGACTGTTGATCGCCCTGTGGCTCGCGCGTTCGCTCGTTTGGCTCCTGCCGTCGTTCGCGGCGCCCGCGCTACTCGGGCCGCGCGTCGACGGACAGGTCGTCGTGTTCACAGTGGTCTTGGCCGGAGTCGTCACGCTGCTCGCTGGGATCGCCCCCGCGATTCACGGCTCGCGCGAGGCACTCAGCGGCGCGTTGAACGACGGAGGCCGCGGCGCTGTCAGCGAGCTTCACGCGACACGCACGCGCAGCCTTCTCGTCATGGCGGAGGCGGCACTTGCCGTGACCGCTATGGTCGGAGCTGGGTTGTTTTACGATAGCTTTCGTCACACGCGCGCCGTCTCGCCCGGCTTCGACGCGAGCCACGTCGCCATTGCCGCTGTCAGTGTGACGCTCGCCGGCTACGACTCCGCACGGGGCGATGCCTTCCTGCGCGATGTCGCCGACCAGATCGGCCACAAACCGGGCGTCACGGCCGTCAGCTATGCCGACTATGTGCCGATGAGCATCGGCTCAGGATCCTGGGAGGATTTGCGAATCGAGGGCTACGCCCCCGCACCGGGGGAGAACATGAAGGTGTTCCGCGCCGCAATTGGGCCGGACTACTTCAAGGTTCTTCGAATCCCGCTTCTCACCGGCCGCGATTTCACGATGGGTGATGATTCAGCGCACGCCGCCGTGATGATCGTGAACCAGGAGTTCGTCCGGCGGTATCTCAGCGGGCGCGCCGTGCTCGGCGTGAGGGTGCACGGGTGGGGTCGATGGTTCACTATCGTGGGAGTCGCGAACGACGTGAAAACGAATCGGCTGACCGATCCGCCAATGCCCTACTTCTACGTTCCAGTGCGGCAGGTCTATCGTCCCGAGTACGGATATGCGTTCTTCGAACGAACCGACGGGCCGATTGATCGCGGCATCGCAAATATCGCGGTGGCGGCGCACGCCGTGGACCCAACGGTGCCGGTCTACAATGCGATGTCGTTGACGGATTACATCGAGGCGCCGCTTCAGGAGCAGCAGACCGCCCTCACGCTGCTTGGCGCGCTCGCGATCGTAGCGTCGGTGCTTGCGGCGATCGGATTGTACGGAGTGATGGCGTATGCCGTGGCCCAACGAACGAAGGAGATCGGCGTGCGAATCGCCCTCGGCGCGCGACGGTCGCAGATCGTCCGCGCCGTCGCGGTCCGCTCGGCGGCGCTGGTGACAGTTGGCCTGATGGTCGGCCTTGGCGGCGGCGCGGCTGTGGCCCGCGCGGTGGCCTCGATGCTCTTTTCGGTGAGCGCGATGGACATCCCCGTGTTCGCCTTCGCCGCACTCGTGATGATCGTCGTCGCCGCGGCCGCGACCATCGTCCCCGCATGGCGCGCAACGACCGTGGATCCACTGACGGCGTTGCGCGCCGACTGACACGCGTACCTGTCGACCGGAGTGCCGATCGCCGGACCGTTCTCCGCCCTCCGTGTCCGGCGACTACGCGCAGGGCGGCGGCTACCAGTTCATTTCCGGACCTGGTGCCGGACCCGTCGACGGCATCTCCGCCGTAACCACGCGCAACGCGACGGCGCGCCTCGACGACGCACCCTCGGCAAATCTTTCGGCGTTCGTGAGCGGCCACCTGTTCGGCGACAACCGCAATCTCGGCACCGCGCTCAGCACGGAGAATCGCGCCGACGGCGCGCTGAACTTCGGCGTCAACTACGGCGACTCGTTCGGTGGCACGTTCACCGGTCGGGCCTGGGTGCGCGACATGCGTGAGAATCAGTTCCAGACCACGATCGCGCACGCTACGGATTGGCATGGAGGTCAATCGCTACTGACAGCCCTCACGCCCACTTCAACTTCCCGCCGACGATGGGCAGCGTGCGAATGCGCGTGCCCGTCGCGGCGAAGATGGCGTTGCAGACCGCCGGCGCGGCGGCGGGCAGACCCGCCTCGCCCAATCCCGTCGGCGGCGCACTCGACCTGACGAACGAGACGTCGATGAGCCGCGGTGAGTCGTTCATCCGCAGCATCGGGTATTGGTCGAAGTTTGACTGCGCGACGGCGCCGCGCTCGATCGTGATTTTCTGAAACCACGCGGCGCTGATGCCGTCGAGCATCGCGCCCTGCACTTGCGCTTCGGCCGCGCTGAGATTGACGAGCATGCCGGCGTCGACAGCCGCAGTGAGCTTCTTGATCGTGAGCACTCCGTCGCGACTCACCGCGACGTCGGCAACGACGGCGACGTATGTCCCCATCGTCCGCGTGATGGCGAACCCCTGCCCCTCGCCGCGCGGGCGCTGCTGTCCCCACCCTGCCTTGTCGGTCGCGAGTTTGAGGACGGCCGTCATTCGCTGCGCGTCGAATCCGGTTCGATCAGGCGCACTCGTCGCCGCGAGCAAATCGAGGGTGAACGCGAGCGGCTCGCGACCGCCGGCGCGCGCGAGCTCATCGACGAAACATTGCGTGGCCCAGACGTTTCCGTTGTCGCCGGGTGCCCGCCAATAACCCGTCGGAACGCCCGCGGGCAGTTTGCTCGAGTTCACCTGCGCGCCGGGAATCGCGTTGAACGGAAACCCGCTCGCCGTCATGTCGCCGGGGCCGCCCTGCATCTTCACAAACGCGTCGTGCAGGGACACGACCTTGCCCGCACCGTCGAGGCCCGCGGTGAAATAATGCCACCCGTTCGATCGGTAGTTGTCATGCGCAAAGTCTTGTTCGCGCATCCACATCAACTTGATCGGAGTGCCCTCGAGCTTCTTCGCGATCGCGGCGACTTCGATCGAAAACTCGTTGCTGCCGCGCCGCCCGAAGCCGCCGCCGAGCCGCGTGATGTGCACGACGATGTCCTTCGGCGCCAAGCCCAGTCCGCGCGCCACCAACCCCTGACCGACGGCGGGAATTTGACTCGGCGCCCACATCTCCATCGTGCCGTTCTTGAACACGGCCGTGCAGTTCTGCGGCTCGAGGGTCGCGTGCACGAGAAAGGGATAGTGATAGACCGCCGTCACCGCTTTAGCGCCGTCGGGCAATGCCGGCGCCGGCGTCGCGGCCGCGAGCTGCTCCGCCTGCTTCGCCATGTCGACGCTGTTCTGGCTGACCGCTGCGCCCTCGTCCCACTGGACCGTCAGCGCGTCCGTGGCGCGGAACGCGTTCCACGTCGAATCGGCGACAATCGCGACGCCCGACGGCAACCCCTCGATGCCGTCCAGCACGAACGCGTCGCGCACGCCTGGCCGCCCTTTCACGACGTCGACGTTTGCGCTGACGAGTTTTCCGCCGAACACCGGACACTTCGTGTACGTCGCGTACAACATTCCCGGAAGCTTCACGTCGATGCCAAACAGCGGCGCGCCCGTCACGATCTTCGGATTGTCCACGCCGGGCACACGTGTGCCGAGCAGCTTGAAGTCCTTGGGATCCTTGAGCGGAACGTTCGCCGGCGGCGTGATCGTCGCCGCCTTGGTCGACAGCTCGCCGTACGTCGCGCGCCGGTTGGACGCGGTGTGCAGCACGGCGCCGTTTTCCGTCTTGCACTCGCTGGCCGGGACGCCCCAGGTCAGCGCGGCCGCTTCGACGAGCATGGCGCGCGCCGTTGCGCCGGCACGACGCAGCGGCAGGAAGTTCGTCGGCGTCGATTGACTGCCGACCGACGTCTGCCGGCCGTACGCCGGATTCAGGTCGCCTTGCACGACCGTCACTCGGTCCCACGGGACGTCGAGTTCCTCGGCGACGATCATCGGAAGCGACGTCTTCACGCCCTGGCCCATCTCCGAGTTCGGCGCGATGAGCGACACCGCGCCGCTTGCTGAAATGCTAATGAACGCGTTCGGAGCAAAGTCCGCGGCCGCGGACACCGTTTCCACCGCGCCCAGCTCCTCGAACCGTACGAGCGTACCGATCAGCAAGCCGCCGCCGGCGAGCGCGCTGACTTTGACGAACCAGCGCCGATCCATGACCGGCGACGGGGAGTCGGGTGTGTGTTTCATTGCGAGCCTCCCTCCGCCGGCGTGCGTCCAGACGCGAGTTCGGCTGCGCGCTTGATCCCGGCGCGAATTCGGAAGTACGACGCGCAGCGGCACAGGTTGCCCTCCATCGCGCGGTCGATCTCTGCGTCGCTCGGATGCGGGTTGCTCTTGAGCAAGGCCGACGCCGTCATCAGTTGGCCGGCTTGGCAATAACCGCACTGCGGCACATCGAGCTCGCACCAGGCCTTCTGCAGTGGATGTTGTCCGGCGGGATCGAGTCCTTCGATCGTGGTCACGGACTTTCGACCCACGGAGGAGACCTCGGTTTGACACGCGCGTGCCGGCGTGCCGTCGAGTTGAATGGTGCACGCGCCGCACTCACCGATGCCGCATCCGTACTTCGTCCCGGTCAAACCCAACGCGTCGCGCAGCACCCACAACATCGGCGTGTCCGATGTCACATCGACGGAGTGCGTCCGGCCGTTGACGTTCAGCGTGTATTTGCTCATCGGTGTGCGGCGGTCAGAGGGAGAATCACGGAACGACGTTCCTGCTCCGGTGCAATCAGGAATCAATTGACGTGCACAGCATCAACGGTGCGCCCAGGCCGCGGCGATCCGCAAGTACAACTTCGCGCAACGCTCTTGCCCGCGACATCCGGCGCGGCAAATTCCACCGCGTTGCTCTCACTCGAGGCCGATGACTCCGCAATCGATCGTCCAGTGGTTTGGCCCGCCCGAATTCGCACGCGCTGATCTCAAATTCCGCGCGCGCGGCCTCTGGATCGTATCATGGCCGTTCTTCGCCGTGGTCGCCGTACTACTCGGGATCGCGGTGCTCGTCGACCCGCACACCCTGGACCGCCGGATCACCACCGTCCTCGCAGTTGGTGGACTCATGGCGGTCTTGCACACGATGAGCCGTGCTGGCCGCCCACTCCTCGCGAGCTGGCTGCTCGTCACCGGCCTTTCTGTCATCGTCACGCAGCGCGCGTGGGTCACGGGCGGCATTCACGCACCGGTGGCCCTGTTCTACGCGCTGTTCATCATTATGGGCGGCGTCCTTCTCGGAGTCCGCGGCGCCGTTGCGACGGCGGCCGCGTGCACCCTCGGCGGCATCGCGCTCGCGGTGGGAACGGCCCGCGGGTGGCTTGCAGTGAATCCCAGCGCGGGCTCGGCGCTGGAAGGGTTCGTGTTCGTGCTTTTGGCCATCGCCCTCGCGCTGGTGCTCCATGCATTGGTGAGTCTCCGGTCCCGGCGGCAAGGTCTGGACGTTGATGCTGTCCAACTCGTTGTCACGGACCTGCGATCTCCGATGCAGGGGCTGATGTCGAACCTCGAACTGCTCCGACACGAAGTCCGCGGCGAGAGTGCTCAGGACGTCGAGGCCGCACTCGACGTCGTGAAAATGTTGCACCGGTTCACCAATACCCTGCTCGACGTCAGCCGACTCGAGGCCGGCCGAAGGCCAATCCGCCGCAGCGTCGTGGATCTGTCGGCTCTGTCGCAGACCGTCGTATCCGCCGTGCGCGTCGACCACCCCGCCAGAGATATCGTCGTCGCGACGCGTGGCGATTCGGCGTGCAACTGCGATCCCGACCTGACTCGACGCATTATTGAAAACCTCGTGAACAACGCCGTGGCGTCTACGACCAACGGCGGTCGCGTTCGCGTTGTCGTTGACGGTTCTCAGTTTGCAGTGTCTGTTGCTGTCGCCGACGAAGGACCGCCGGTGCCGCTGGATCAGCGAAGTCGAATTTTCGACGCGTACCGCACCGACCGACCGCAGCGGACCGCCGGCGACGAATCATCGGGGGTCGCGCTGGCGTTCTGCCGCCTCGCGGCCGAGGCCCATGGAGGCCTGATCCGCGTTGAGGACGGCACTCCTCATGGGAACGTGTTCGTCGTCGAACTTCCACGCTGAGGCCGCGGTGGAGGCCCGCGTTGCGCTACGCGGCAGTCGAACGTCGAACGTCGCCCCACCGCTCACATTCTCTTTGGCCACGATCGTCCCGGCATGCGCCTCGACGATTCGCTGTGCGATCGTGAGGCCGATCCCGAGGCCATGTGATTTCGTCGTCACGAACGGTGTGAACAGTGTTTCTGCAATATCCGACGACAAACCAGTGCCCGTATCGCACACGGAGATTTCGACGTCCGCGGCCGTGACCGCGCTTCGTATCGTGATCTGACGCCTCGCCGAGGGAAGCGCATCGATCGCGTCCATGGCGTTTCTCAGCAGGTTGACGAACACCTGCTCCATCAGCACCTGGTCGCCGTCGACGACGCAGGGCGTCGAGGACAGCTCGAGGCTCGTCTCGATCTGCCGAGCTCTCAAGTCATGGGAAATGAGCGCGAGGCTTTCATCGATCACGGCGTGGAGGTCAATCGGTTTCTTGTGCAGTTCATGGCTGCGGAGCATCGTCCGATGGCGCTCGATGATCTGGACCGCGAGGACGGCTTCCGCCTGGATATCGGTCAGGAACTCTCCCGTCGCGTCCGGCGCCGCCAGACCGGCGATGACCATTCTCTGAAGAGCGCGGGCGTTGTGCATGATGGCGCTCAGCGGCTGCGCGAGCTCATGCCCGATAGAAGTCGTCAGCGCCGAGATCGTCTCGCGCCGGTTGGCGTCAGCGGCAAGCGCGAGATTCCGTCGGCTCTCGACCTCGGCCCGCTGCCGTGCGCGGCGCTCGAAGAGCAGCAGCGCGATCAGGATCGACTGCAGGACCAGCGCGGCGACGCCGACGAGCACCGTGACTCTGTGTTCCGCCCACAGCGTAGGGTCGCGAAACATCACAACGCTGCCTCGCGGCAACCGAGTCTCGGGAATCCCCCAACGCTTGAGTTCGCGCGAATCGAACATCGGTTGCCCGGCGAATTGCGGCGCGACCCGCAGACTGTCGGGCGACTCACCGTTCAGGATTCGACCAGCCGCGCCGGCGGCCCGGTGCGCGAGGTCGTCAATCGACGTCATCGACCCGCCGACAATTCCATGTCCGAACAACGGACTCTGGCCGCCAAATATCGGAGCGTTGGCCCTGGCGTGAACGTCGGTTAACACATGATCGTCCGCATAAGCCCCCCCCTGCGCGTCCGTGCCGAACGCCAGATAGACGATCGCCGAGTGGCTCGGAAGGGCTGAAGTGCGGCTCAGAATATCCGGAAGCGACAGTTCGTCGGACCAGACGAACGTCAAGCGATCGCGAAGTCGAGAGAACTCGGCATCGAGTTCCTTGCGCCAAAAACGCCCGATGGTCCCCGACCCCGTCACCATGAACACCTGCTTGGTTTCAGGAAGTACCTGCAAGACCTCATTGATCAGGCGAGGGAAATCATTGACGACAGCGACCGCAGCCTCGTTCTTGCCGAGTGGTGCGCCGCCCAACCATCGCCGATCGACGGCAGCGAAAAGGACCGGCGCTTCGGGAAAAAGCTGCTGTCGATACTTCCGCGCGAACACCGCCGCAGGGCCGGCGACCGTCACGATGAGGTCCGGGTGCTGTCGATTGGCATACATCGATCGTATGTAGTCGAGGACGGCGTGTTCGGGCGCGCCAACGGCGCCGGTTGGGCCGACGACCACCTGGACGACGTTCACGGGTCTGCCGGCCTGCTGGTCCAGGCTGACGCGAAATTCGCCGGTGAAGTGATCCACCGTCATGTTCCCGCGCTCGAGCGACTGCAGAATCAGGACCTGCTTGACCGGAGACTGCGCACCGCTCGTCGCTGCGCCGATCGCGAACACACCCGCCAGCAACGCCGCCTTCGCCATCCGACACACGCCGCGACGCAAGCGCAGTCTCGACGCCTGGCCCAGGACATGAGGCCACGCGGCGATATCGCGCGCGCGGCCTGCGATCGACAAGTCGGTCATTTCGTGGGATGACGATACCGCGCCGGTCGATCTTCGCAAGCAGCACGCGCCGGCTTCGGGCGCCGGACCCATTTATCGCTTTCGTCCTCGAGCCCCAGCACGTTGCTGAGAAAAGGAGGAAGTACAAAGAAGACTCAAGCGCAGTCCTCGGCGTCTCTCAGTGTCCCTCCGCGACTCTGCGTCAAGCAGTTGCGGCTCTTTCAGCGACCTGCTCGCCTGTCCAATGCACCGCGCAGAGACGAAGCCCGGTGCACGCGCCTCAACCGGCGGCGCAAGGACGGTAATATGCGAGTCGTGATGTGCTTGCTCGCGCTCATGATGTGCGCGACCGACCTCTCCGGCCAGGCCGCTGCGCTGCCTGCGTATCGCGGGCGCATCCTCGGCGTGTACGACGACGCGACCGGCGCACCGCTCGACAGTGTGCGCGTGACCGACTTGTTGCATGGCAACTCGTCCTTGACGACCGGAACCGGTACCGTCGCGCTGTACTTCCTGCCGGAAGGTGGCGGACTCGTGCGATTGCAGAGAATCGGGTACGCGGTGCAAACCTTCGTGGTCGCGATCTCACCTGCCGACACTGCGCCGATCAGCGTCACGATGCGACGGATGACCGAGCTTGGGCCCATGCTGACCAAGGCTCAAGGGACTCCCCGTTACATCTCGCCGTCGCTTCGCGGATTCGAGGATCGGCGCCGCGCCGGCGCTACCGGCTACTTCGTCAGCGACAGCGTTCTGCGCGCCAACGAGGGGCATCTGCTGGCAGACGTGCTCGGCTCGCGCATGCCCAACATGAAATTCCACGCGGGCTCGGCCAGCGCGATGTTTTTGTTGAAGAGTGCACGTTGCGTTTTCGGTGGACCGCCGCAAGTGTATCTCGATGGCGTGCCTATGTCTCCCGATCTGCGACCCGACGCGCCCGGATTCAGAGGCGCCTCGGGTACGCAGTCGACCGCATTCGGGCAGCCGATCGCTGGCTCTGGCAGTTCAATGAACATCGATGCCATTGCGTTCGATCTATCCAACTTCGACGTGAGCTCGCTCGCCCGCGCGAGGCGATGGACACTCGATCCCGCCTACCAGATGTCGCCGACCGTGAAGCCCTCGGGAAACGGGTCATCGGGATCGACGACATACGTCGCCATTCCGGTGATCCACGCCTGCCCGCTCAGCGTCGGCACGACCGCCGGGTACGAGCCTATTCGAGTTTCCTCAATGAGGCGGCCGGTGAACACCGTGCCGAGGATGCCGGCGTGCCGGAAATCCTGATTGAGCGGCAGTTGGCCCTTGGCGTGCAGCACCGCCATCTTCGCGCACGTGCCCGTCCCGCATGGCGAACGATCGAGCGCACCGGTCCACGTGGACGGCTTTCCCCAGTCGAGCGTGCCGGTCGAGACGACCACCGCGTTCTGCCAGTCCGCATTCGGCGTGTGCGGCGGGCCTGAGAGCTGCGCGATCGTGACGCCGTCGAATTCCAGATGCTCGGGGTGTACGACCGGGCACTGCTCGCGCGCGGCGGCTTTGATCATCTCACCGATCCGAGTGATGTCCCGCCCTTCGTCGGGCGTGAGCCGAAGACCAAACTGCGTCGCGTCGGCGATGACGTAGAACATGCCGCCATATGCGACGTCGACCGTGATCGTGCCGAGTTGCGGGACTTCTATTTTGGTATCCAGGTACGCCGCGAATGACGGGACATTTCGAAAGGTCACGCGCGTGACTTTGCCGCCCGCGCAGTCGGCGCGCACTCGAATGAGCCCCGCCGGACTCTCCAGAGTGAGCTCGGTGACCGGCTCCTGCATCGGCAGCATGCCCGTTTCGAGCAAAACAGTCGTCACGCACATGGTGTTCGTTCCCGACATGCCGGGATACTCGACCTGTTCCATGATCACGTAGCCCGCCTGCGCGTCGGGATGCGTCGCCGGCAGAATCAGATTGCAATTCGCCGCCGGATATCCCCGCGGCTCGCGAAGCATGCGCTTGCGCAGTCCGTCGGCGTGGTCGCGCAGGTAGAGCATTTTTTCCAGCATCGTCGCGCCCGGGACGTCGAGCACGCCGCCAACGATGACGCGGCCCGGCTCGCCGCATGCATGGGCGTCGACCGCCTGAATCATGTTCGAAACGCGCATTGGTCAATTGGAATGGTGTCGAGGTAAACGTATACGTCGCGGCGCTGGAACCGGCGACGTCCAGCTTGGGATGGCGCCAAGTAGTCCCTTGGGCCAATGGTTTCGCGATGGTTTCCGGACACCTTCCGTCGCCATGTCACATCACTATTCCGGACCCGAGTTTGGCTCGCCGCATGACGACGCCCGTTTGGACTTCACCGATTTGTACGCGTTTCCGAACCCCGGAGACAAGAACACATCGGTTCTGATCATGAACGTGCACCCGTCGGTCAATGTGAAGCCGCCTGGTCCGACGACGACCGACCCCTTCTCTCCCGACGCCGTCTACGAGATCAAGATCGATACGAATGGCGACGACGTCGCCGACATCGCCTATCGATTCCGGTTCTCGCCACTGAAGGACGGAAAACAGACCGCCACATGGCGCAGAGCCGATGGCGACGCCGCCGCGGGCATCGGCGATGAGGGAACGGTCATCGTCGACAACGCGCCGGTATCGACCGGCCGAGAGGCGCAGATCACGAAGGCCGGCGATTGTCGGTTCTTTGCGGGATGGCGCAGCGATCCGTTCTTCTTCGACGTCGACGGCGCGCTCAGCAATCTGCAGTTCACGGGCAAAGACTATTTCGCCGACAAGAATGTCTGCAGCATCGTCCTGGGACTGCCCAACTCCGAGCTGGGATCGAAGCCGGTCCGTCTGTGGGCGCGCACGGTGGACGGCCGCACCGGGAAGTGGGTCCAAGCCGACCGCGGCGCGCGAGCGCAGCAAACGCCCTTCCTTCCCGGCGACGATCGAGAGGCGTATCTCGCCGGAGAACCAGCGAACGACAGCCGATTCGTCGCCACGTTCGCGCACTCGCTCGAGCACAGTGGCGGGTACGCGCCCGACGACGCGCGGCGCGTGGCGGGGACGATGCTGCCCGACGTTCTGCCGTACGATGCCACCCGTCCCGCGGTCTACCCGACGAACGGCCGGCTGCTCACGGACAGCGTCGTCGAGTACTTCATGCCTCTCTTCTCGAACGGCAAAGTAAAGACGGACAACACGCGAGCGCACGGCGACCTGCTCTCCGAATTTCCCTACGTAGGACCGCCGCATAGCAGCTGACGTGAGGCTCGCGACACCGCTGTCGGTGCCACCGTCAACGCCGCCGGAATGCTCGCTTCCGACGGCGTTGTATGTTTTCCAACCATGAAAAAGATCGGCTTTCTCTCCTTTGGCCATTGGACCGCCTCGCGCCAATCAGCCACGCGATCCGCGCGCGACGTCCTGCAGCAGTCCATCGAGCTGGCCGTGGCGGCGGAGGAACTCGGCGCGGACGGGGCATACTTTCGCGTGCACCACTTCGCCCAGCAGCTCTCGTCCCCCTTCCCGCTTCTCGCAGCAGTCGGTGCCAGGACGAGCCGCATCGAGATCGGAACGGCTGTCATCGACATGCGGTACGAAAACCCGTTCTATATGATCGAGGATGCGGGCGCGGCCGACCTGATCAGCAACGGCCGTCTCCAACTCGGGATCAGCCGCGGCTCGCCGGAGCAGGTCATCGAAGGGTGGCGTCATTTCGGCTACGCGCCGCCAGAAGGCGGAACCGACGCCGACTTGGGCCGGCGTCATGCCGAGGTATTTCTCGACCTGTTGAAAGGAGAGGGATTCGCCCGGCCGAATCCTCGGCCGATGTTTCCCAACCCGCCGGGGCTGCTTCGACTCGAGCCGCATTCAGAGGGACTGCGCGACCGTATCTGGTGGGGCTCGGCGTCCAATGCGACTGCAGTGTGGACCGCGCAACACGGGATGAACATGCAAAGCTCCACCCTCAAGGCAGATGAGTCAGGCGAGCCGTTTCACGTCCAGCAGGCTCGCCAGATTCGCCTGTTCCGGCAAGCGTGGACCGAAGCCGGGCATACACGCGAGCCGCGGGTGTCGGTGTCTCGATCGATCTTCGCGTTGATGAACGATCGCGACCGCGCCTATTTCGGGCGCGATGAAAGCAGCGATCAGATAGGCGTCATCGACAGCATGCGGGCCGTGTTTGGTCGATCCTATGCTGCTGAGCCAGAGGTGTTAGTTAAAGAACTCAAAGGGGACGAGGCCATCGCCGAAGCTGACACGCTGCTTCTGACTGTGCCCAACACGCTCGGCGTCGACTACAATGCGCACGTGATTGAATCGATTCTCACGCACGTCGCGCCTGCGCTGGGCTGGCGATAGGCCAGGCAGCCGCTCGGCTGACTAGCAGGTTGATGGAAAAAGATTCACCGCGGTTTGCCGAAACGGCATTCGAACGATGCGGCGTGACATGTGGCGACGATGCTTGGATCTGTTGAGAGATGCAGATTGTTGCCAGGGATCACGCCGCGTCAAACGCTGAACTATCTCAAGTCGACACGCCTCCAGCTCGCGCTGATCCTCCATTTCGGCCCTCAACCCGCGTTCTATCGTCTGATTCATACGGCCAAGCGATTCTAGAGCAGTCCATCCGTGGCCGTTTCAGTCATGATCGGCGGTGATCCGCGTTCTCTAACAGTTGAGACTCGCCGAACAAGAGGGTTGCGAGACAGATCAAAGGCATCATCGCCGTTTCAGCATCCTGCTACGACTTCACGGCACGACGCGCCCGGTCCGCCTCCCACTCGACGAACGGCCCATCGAAATCCCTGAGATGCGTACCGTCGAACGACCACACGCGCGTGGCAACCTCGCGCAGGAAGGCACGGTCGTGACTCACCAGCAACACCGAGCCTTCGTAGTCCTCGAGCGCGTCTTCGAGCGCCTCGATGTTCTCGACGTCGAGATGGTTGGTCGGCTCGTCGAGAATGAGGAGATTGGCGCGCGCGAGGGTCATGAGCGCGAGCGCAACGCGAGCCCGCTCACCACCGCTGAGTGTGCCGATCTCGCGTTCCACTTCATCGCCGCTGAAGCCAAAGGCGCCGAGGCAGTTCTGCACCTGGCCGCGGTTCCACAGCGGCCGCTGATCTTGAATCGCCCCCGCCAATGACTTTCGGAGCGGCAGGTCAGCGAGATCCTGCCGAAACCATGCCGGCGTGATCGACCCGCCGATTCTCACCTCGCCACTCGCCGGTTCGCGATCGCCAATGATCGTCGAGATGAACGATGTCTTGCCTGCACCGTTGGGTCCGATGAGGGCGACGAAGTCGTTGCGTCGCAACACCGCCGTGAAGTCCTCGACAAGACGTCGGCCGGGCACTTCCACCTGAGAGATCTTTGACAGCGATCACCTGATCGCCGCCGCGCTCGGCCACTTCAAACCTGAGGTCCATCGCCGCCGGATCGCCCAGCGGAGGCGCGAGACGCGGCAGGCGCTCCAATCGCTTGCGCTTGCCTTTCGCCTGAAACGAGTTGACGCCCGCGATGTTGCGCCGGATGTACTCCTCTTCCTTCTTCACGTACGCACGCTGCTTCTCGAGTTCGCGCTCGCGGGAGAGACGTCGCTCGGCGCGCTGCGGAACGAATTGGCTGTAGTTGCCCTTGTACGACTCGCTCGTGCGCGCCTCCACGTGCAGGATATGCGTGCAGATGGCGTCCATGAACGCACGATCGTGCGACACGACGATGACCGTTTCGTCGGCATCGTGGAGCCATTCCTGAAGCCAGGTCGTGGTGTCCAGGTCGAGGTGGTTGGTGGGCTCGTCGAGGAGCAGCAGATCAGCGGGCGCAATGAGCTGCGCCGCAAGTCCGACGCGCCCGCGCTCGCCGCCCGAGAGCGTCGACACGAGACGCGTCTTCGACTCTTCAGCGTCGAAGCCCAACCCCTGGAGCACCGCGTCGACCCGAGCGTGATAGACGTAGCCGCCGAGGTCAGCGAAGCGCTCCTGGTCGTGCCCAAACTTTTCGAGGAACGCGTCGGTCACTCGCTCGCCGAGCTCGCCCAACTCGATTGCCTGTTCGGCGATGCGTTTCTCGAGAACGATCACGTCGCGCCAGGCAGCCGCACCCGCTTCCCAGACCGTCGTCGCGCCTTCGAACGCCCGGTGCTGGTCGAGCAGGGCGTGCCGGAGTCCTGGCTTCCGCGAAACGCTCCCCACCGTTGGTTCGAGCTCTCCGGTGATGAGTCTGAAGATCGACGACTTGCCGGCGCCATTGCGCCCGATGATGCCCCACCGCTCGCCCTCGGCGACGGTAAAGGTGACGTTCTTGAAGAGTTCGGTGGCGCCGAACGAGACGCCGATATTGGAAAGCGAAAGAAGAGTCACGCAGAGACGGGAATGATCGAGGACGTATTGGCGCGGAAATGCGATGCGGCGCACGAAAGATAGGTGCGTGCCTCCGCGCCAGGCGGGCGCCATGGCTGGCCGTGAGGATAAACTCTTCTCTTCGGATGGCTCGGCTCGCGGCCCTGTACTTGCCTCCGCTCTTGCGTACGCGGCCATAGGAGCGAGTTTCGTACATGACCGACGCGCGCGAGAATGGTCGCGGCATGTTGACGCTCGAGGAGCTACGGACTCGCATCAACACCGGCGACATCGACACCGTCGTTGTCGGCTTCACCGATCACTACGGTCGCCTGCTGGGCAAGCGGTACGACGCCGAGATGTTCATCGAGAGCATCGCCGTGGACGGCGCGCACGGATGCAACTATCTGCTGACGACCGACATGGAGATGGAGCCAGTCCGCGGCTACCGCTTCGCGAGTTGGGAGCTTGGCTACGGCGACTTTCATCTCGTGCCGGACATGGCGACGCTCCGATCCGCCACCTGGCTTCAACGTTCGGCGCTCGTCCTGTGCGACGTGCACGACGTCAAGACGCATGCATCCGTCGGCGTGGCGCCGCGATCGATTCTGCGAACGCAAACCGATGCGGCGCGCGCACTCGGCTTCGACACGTTCGCCGCGTCCGAGCTGGAGCACTATCTCTTCCGTACGAGCTACGCTGCCGTTTCCAATGGCGGGCTTCGTGACCTGACTCCGGCAGGACAGTACCTCGAGGATTATCATTTGCTGCAGGGAGCGCGCACCGAAGACTTTCACGGCGCGGTGCGGCGGCATCTCAAGGACTCCGGAGTGCCCGTCGAGAGCTCCAAGGGCGAATGGGGCCGCGGACAGCATGAGGTGAACATCCGGTATGCCGACACGCTCGCGATGGCCGACCGGCACGTCGTGTTCAAACAATGCATGAAAGAGTTGGCCGACTCCATGGGCGTTGCGGTCACGTTCATGGCAAAGATCGGGTCCAACCAGGCCGGCTCAGGTTGTCACATTCACTTCAGCCTGCGGCGCGACGGACGAAACGCGTTCGTTGGCAAGAAGAGCTTCGGTCCAATCACATGCTCCGACGAGTTTCGCTGGTTCCTCGGCGGATGGATCGCGAGAGTGCCGGACGTGATGGTGTTCTACGCGCCCACGGTCAACTCGTACAAACGCTACGTCGACGCGTCGTGGGCGCCGACGCGTCTCGCATGGAGCCGCGACAACCGCACCGCCGGATTCCGAGTCGTCGGCGACGGCGAAGGGCTGCGTATTGAATGCCGCCTTCCCGGCGCCGACTGTAATCCGTATTTGGCGTTCGCGGCGTCGTTGGCGTCAGGCCTGGATGGCATCGCCAATCACACTGAGCCGCCCGACCACTTCAGCGGCGACATCTACGCAGCACAGAACTTGCCGCGCGTGCCGCACACGCTCGCCGAAGCAACGGACCGCTTTGGCCAGAGCGACTTCGCGAAACGCGCATTCGGCGAAGACGTCGTCGAACACTACCTGCATTTCTACCGGTCGGAGCAGCGCGCCTACGACATGGCCGTCACCGACTGGGAGATTCAACGGTATTTCGAGAGAATCTGAATCCCGGCAGGACGAGGACAAGATGGGACAATGAAAGAGAGAGACAGAAAGAAAGGATGGAGGGACAAGCAAAAGCTGGACGCAGAGTCGCAGAGGACCGCAGAGTCGCAGAGAGATCCAGCAGACGCATTGTCATCCAAGACTTAGGCCCGGACATCGCTACAAACGATGGACCTTTCGCACGATCCCGTCTTTGAGGCGCGCTACATTGAAATTGATCAACAAGCCTACTCGATAGTCCCCAAGCTTGAGCTGCGACAGAAGCTGCGCCTCATGCACTGGAACGATCTTCGCAACCGCCTTGAGTTCGACGACCACGCACTCCTCGACCAGCAGGTCGATCCGACAGGCAACGTCCAGCACGACACCGTCGTATTGCACGGGCACCAGAACTTCGCGACGAACGGCGAGTGCTCGCTTCCGCAGCTCATGCGCAAGACACACTTGATATGCCGCTTCGAGCAATCCGGGACCCAGCACCGAATGAACCCTCATCGCGGCGTCGACGACCTGCCCACTTATCTCGTTGATCTCCATGCCGTCGAGGATACGCCGATCGCGTCATGCGGCCGTCATGGACGGCGAGATCAGCCCTTCTCTGCGACCCTGCGCTCTTCTCCGCGCCTCTGCGTCAAAAACAGGCCCCACTCAGTAGAAACGGACTCCAGTCACCTGACTCAATGAGACTCTCAAACAAGGTCGCCCTCATCACCGGCGGCGGCAGCGGTATCGGACGCGCGGCATCGCTGCTGTTCGCGCGTGAGGGTGCCGCGGTCGTCGTCGTCGACGTCGTCGATGACGCAGGCCGCCAGACGGTCGAACAGATCACGGCCGGTGGCGGCCGCGCCTCCTACATCCACGCAGACGTGTCTTCGGCAAAGGACAGCGAGGCGATGGTCGCGCACGCCGAAAAAGAGTTCGGCCGATTGGACGTGCTGTTCAACAACGCCGGCATCATGCACTCGTCCGACGACGACGCGATTTCGACGAGCGAAGAGACGTGGGACCTGACGATGGCCGTCAACGCGCGCGGCGTGTTCCTCGGCTGCAAGTTCGGGATTCCGGCGCTGCGCCGAGCGGGCGGCGGGTCGATCATCAACACCGCATCGTTCGTCGCCAAGCTCGGCGCCGCCACGCCACAGGTCGCGTATACGGCGAGCAAAGGCGCGGTGCTCTCGATGACGCGCGAACTGGCCGTCATTCATGCCCGTGAGAACATCCGTGTGAACGCGCTCTGCCCCGGGCCGCTCAAGACACCGCTCCTCATGAGCTTTCTCAATACGGACGCCAAACGGAACCGGCGCCTCGTGCACATCCCGATGGGGCGATTCGGCGAGGCGTCAGAGATCGCGAAAGCCGCGCTCTTTCTTGCCTCCGACGATTCGTCGTTCGTGACGGGCGCGGAGTTGCTCGTCGACGGAGGCATCACCGCGGCGTACGTGACACCGGAATGACCGCCACGGCAACGGACCGCGTGCTGCGAACGGTCACGCCGATCGACGGGTCGGTCATCGTCGAGCGCCCGCTCGCCTCCGACGCCGACATCGAAGCGACCCTCGCGCGTGCCGCCGACGCGCAGCGTCGGTGGGCACAGGTCCCCGTCGCGGAGCGCGCGGCCGCCTGCACTCGCGCGGTCGAGTGGTGCGTCACGCACGCTGACGAGTTGGCGGCGGAGCTCACGTCGCAGATGGGTCGCCCGATCGCGCACTCGCCGTTCGAGATCACGCGCGGGTTTCAGGAGCGTGCGCGCTACATGGCGAGCGTCGCCGCATCCGCGCTCGCCGACATCGAGATCGAGCATAGTCGCAACTTCCACAAGTTCATTCGACGCGCGCCACTCGGCGTTGTGCTCGTGTTGGCGCCGTGGAACTATCCCTGGCTCACGTCGGTGAACGCGATCATCCCCGCGTTGCTGGCCGGCAATGCCGTCATTCTGAAGATGGCGCAGCAGACGCCCCTCGTCGCCGAGCGATATGCCGAAGCGTTCGCCGCGGCAGGGCTACCCGATGGTGTGTTTCAGTACTTGCATGTCGACCACGATCAGGTGGAACGAATGATCGGCGACGAGCGCATCGCGTTCGTCGCGTTCACGGGCTCGGTCGCGGGCGGTCACGCGGTGCAGCGCGCGGCCGCCGATCGTTTCATCGGGATGGGGCTCGAGTTGGGCGGCAAGGACGCGGCCTACGTGCGCGCCGACGCCGCGTTCGACCACGCAGTCGAAAACATCGTCGACGGCGCGTTCTTCAACGCCGGGCAATCCTGTTGCTCCGTGCAGCGAGTGTACGTCGATCGACGCATGTATGACCGCTTCGTTGACGCGGCGGTCGCGCTGACGAACGCCTATGTGCTCGGCGATCCGCGCGATCCGGCAACTACCATCGGGCCGATGGTGAGGCGCGATGCCGCCGACTCGGTGCGTACTCAAGTCGACGACGCCATCCGGTCGGGCGCGAAGGCACCGATCGATCGCGCTCGTTTCGCGGCGGAGAGACCGGGCACGGCCTACATGGCTCCGGTCATTCTCACGAACGTCAACCACGAGATGCGCGTCATGCGCGAAGAGACGTTCGGGCCTGTGATGACCATCATGCCTGTCGACGGGGACGATGAAGCGATCCGCCTCGTCAACGACAGTCATTACGGTCTCACATCGTCCGTGTGGACGACGGACCCGGATGCCGCGCTTCGCATTGGCGATCGCATCGAAACGGGAACGTGGTACATGAATCGCTGCGACTATCTCGATCCAGCACTGGCGTGGACGGGCGTGAAGGATTCCGGCCGGGGATGCACACTGTCGCGGCTCGGTGTCGAAACGTTCACGCGGCCGAAGTCGTTCCATCTGCGGCTCGCCACCTGAGCCAGGGAGAGAGGCGAACAACGAATGCATATCGGCCTGCTCGCGTGCGACGACGTCGCCGAGCGCTTTCGCCATGTCGCGGGCGACTATCAGCAGATGTTCGATCGACTGCTGTCGCCGCACGTTCCCGATTTGCGCCTCACGCGGTTCGACATGCAGGCCGGCCAGATGCCCGCCAGCGCGCGAGTGTGCGACGCGTGGATCACGACCGGATCACGCGCGTCTGCATACGATGACGCGGGCTGGATCCGCGCCACGGAGGCGTTCATCGCGAAAGTCGCGGACTCCGACCGTCCGTTCGTCGGCATCTGCTTCGGGCATCAGCTTCTCGCGCGAACGCTCGGCGCTGAAGTGACGCGGGCGCCCGGTGGATGGGGCGTGGGCGTGCTGCCCATGAGCATCCTACAAACACAGAGTTGGATGACCCCCGCGCGCTCCACGGTGCGCCTGCAATACATGCACGCCGATCAGGTCACGGCGCCGCCTGATGGAGCGACGTTGCTCGGCGAAGCGCCGCACTGTCCCGTGGCCATGTTCCAGGTGGGCGCGCGCCTGCTCGGGATCGAGGCGCATCCCGAGTTTCCCGCGGCGTACGCTCGTGCGCTCATCACCGACCGGCGCGCACGGATCGGCGAGCAGGCCGCCGACGACGCGCTGGCCAGAGTGGACGGGCCCGCGGATTCCGATGTCGTCGGCGCCTGGATCGCGCGCTTTCTTAGTTTTGCAGAACGCTCAAGCCCGGCAACAGCTTGACGCTCATGTCACTGCGCGAGGCTTCGAACCGCCGCCGCGAGCGTCCGCACCTTCGCCGCGTCTGTGGAGCCCCGAGCGTCGGTGTCCAACCCGCCCGCGAGCTGCGACAGCGCGCCGCTGCGCGCCGACCCCGACGCGCTTTCCGCGCTCGATAGCGCCTGACGAACCGCCGAGAGGCGTGCCTCACTCAGACCCTTCGATCGGTTGAGCTGGTCCACGTACGCGCGCGCGACCGCGAAGCTCGGCGACCACGAATACTTCGGCTGACCTTGCACATTGAGATAATCCAGATGCGCGCTCTTGGCGGCGTCGAGCTCGTTCTGCGTGAGCAGCGGATTCGGCGTCAGCTCGAACACATCCAGCCCGCGCGCGATCTCTGAGCCCACGATCACGCCGTTGTACCAGTACGAGGACCAAAATCCGCCTTCGATCATCCGCGCGGGGTCGATCGGCCCGCGATCGAAAAACGCGATTTCCGCCGCGTGGGCCGGATCTGTGAAGTCGAACACCGACACGCCGCCCTGATACCACGCCTGGACCATGATGTCGCGCCCGGGCACGGGGACGAGTGATCCGTTGTGCGCCACGCAGTTTTCCTGCGGGGTCTGCGGCGCGGAAAGTTTATAGTAGCCCTGAAACACCAGCTTGTTGTTCACGACATTGAAAATCGCGTCGGCGCCCCAGTCGCGTGGATCGGTGGCGCGGCACTTCGGCGCGCTGCCGCCGCCCCATTCGTCGCTGAACAAGACTTTGGTCCCGTCGTTGTTGAACGTCGCCGAGTGCCAATATGAGAAGTTTGAATCGGACGCCGCGTCCAGGCGAACCGGATGCTCGGGGTCGCGGATGTCGAGCAGCATGCCATAACCCTCGCATGCACCGCCCGCGTACCCGATCGCCGGATACACCGTGATGTCGTGGCATTGCGTCGGGCCGCGGTCGGCGCCCGCGCTCATGCCGAACTGCTTCAATACGATGTTCGGAAGCACCGCGCGCAGCGCGGCGGAATCCGCGCCCGTCGCCGCGCCGCCGCCGTGGTTGGCTTTGGCCGTGCTGTCGAGGAGCGGCTGCACCATCTCGTGCGGCAGCTCCATGTTGATGCCGATGATGTTGACCGGAAATTTGCCCGCCGCGATCGACGCCTTTTGCTCCTCGACGTCACCTGGCGCCAGTCCGTGATGGCCGGGTGCGGCGAGATCGTTGAAGATTCTCGGGCTGCTCACGACTGCGGCCTGCTCCGGGTGCGCCAGCGGTACCTTGATCACTTCGATGCGGAAGAGCGCGGAACTCGGATCGTTCTCGGGCAGCTTGCTGCTGCACCCGGCCAGCTCCTCGGCGGGGCGGATGCCGGACGATCCGGAGACGTAGATGTACACGTCGTTCGGATCTTTCGGATCGACGAGCAGTGTATGCGTGTGCGAGCCGCGACACGTCTGCACGTTGGTGATGTACTTCGGGTGGTCCAAGTCGCTGATGTCGAAGATCCGAAGCCCGCGAATTCGCTCGTTGCTCACCGGCTCCTGAATGCCGCCCGCTTTGCAATCGATGCGGCCCGATTGGGACTCGGCGGACATGAACAGCAGGTTTCGGTAAATCGAGACGTCGTTCTGCGACGCCGGGCAGAAGTAGCCTTTGCGGAGCGTCGGCTGGCTCGGATTCGAGACATCCCAAACCAGCCATCCGTTGAAGGTCCCCTGAATCGCGTAGTTCCCGAAGAACCCGAGGTCCGAGTTGACACCCTTGAACTGATCGGGCGTGGGCGTGTGCGACATGAGCCGCATGTTCCAGCTCGCCTCACCGGCGTCGGTCATCCCCGCCTTGAGCCCGACGCGCGAATCAGGGTTGGGTGCCGCGGCCTTGGCCATCGGCTCGATGTTGAACGACCCCGCCGAGCGGGCGGGCTCGCCCGCGACCGTCACGCCGGCGTTGTGGGCGCACGCGCCGATGAGGGCCGCCGCGGGAATCAGGAACGCAAGACGAAGTGATGGCATGAGAGAATTGGTGGTCCTTCGTGGTGACGTGGTGACTACTTGCCGGGACTGTGAGATTCGATTTCCTCGACCAACAACATCTGTTGCATGCGGTGAATCTCTGTATTCTGATCGACGTTCACGTTGTTGGCGAACTTGAAGGCGGCGTCGTCCTGCCCTGCCCCCGGCGCCGCGAAGAGCTGCTGGACCATGGTGATCGCGCCTTGGTGATGCTGGATCATCCCGCGGAGAAAGAGCGTATCGAACGAAATGCCGCGCGCGGCATCGAGCGTCTTCATCTGGGCGTCGCTGAGCATGCCCGGCATCAGCATCTCCATCTCCTCGCCATTCATCATCATCTTCATGGGCAGCGGCTTGGCCTCGGGCACCGCCTGATTGCGGTCGCGCAGCCAGTTCTGCATCAGCGTGATCTCGTCGTTCTGCGCGTTGATGATGCGGCTGCACAGCGTCTGGACCGCATGACTTGCACCGTGCGTCGGCGCCATCGTCGCCATGACGATGGCTTGAGCATGATGCGAGATCATTCCCGTCATGAACTGAACATCCGCGACCGTATACGGAAGTCGAGCGCTGTCCGCGCGGGCGCGGGCTTTGGCCGCCGAGTCCGACGCGGCAGCGCGCGTCGAAACCTGGGCTGAACCGAGAGCGGCCCAGGTAGCCAGGATCACGATCGAAGATGGAAGTGGGGCTAAGTTCATCAATTCACGTCCGGTTCACCGTTGGAGAATGGCGAAGAACGCGCGTCAGAACAAGCTCGCCGGCGCGGACGCGTCAACATCGTTCCAGTTTACAACTCTCGAACTTGTTCAGAGCCTCCGTCACACGATTCGAACGCGAGCAGCTCACGTCGACCGCCTGGAAGAATGGCGGCGGCAGCACGCGCGAGATCGTGCGGCTGCCGGCGGGTTCCACGATGGATTCGTTTGACTGGCGTGCGAGCATAGCGGACATCACGGCGGACGGGCCGTTTTCGACGTTCGCCGGCTTCGACCGCGTCATCGTGTTGTTGAGCGGCGCCGGAGTTCGTTTGCGGTCGAGCGACGGGACGGTCGACGACCGCCTCGACGAGCCACTCATACCGTATGCGTTTGCCGGTGAGAGTGCGATCGAGGCGTCGCTCATTGGCGGCGCGTCGACCGACTTCAATGTCATGACTCGGCGAGCCGCGACCCGAGCCGACCTGCGGGTCGTTGTGGCCGACGAAACGCTTGCCACATCCTCGGCGGGCCTCCTATTCGCGGCACGAGGCTTGTGGCGTGTTCGACCCGGCGGAGACGCGTCGTCGTCGAAGTCGTCGTACTCGCTCCCACCAAGCGGCGGACTGTGGTGGAACGGAGAGTCGTTGGCGTGGCACGTGACGCCGACGGCGGTGAGCGATGCGCTCATCGCCCTCCGCGTGCTACCGTCGTAGAGCACGATAGTCGAGACCTCTCATATTGTAACGTCCCCGCAGTCACCCGTCGGCGCGCAACGTCAGCACAGGATCGATTCGAGCCACACGGCTCGCCGGAATCGCGCTCGCGATCGCCGCAGTAGACAACAGCACCAAACCCGCAGCCACAAGCGTATTGCCATCGGTGGGGCTCACGTCATGGAGCATCGAGACGAGAAACCGGTTGAGCGCAACCGCACCACCGATGCCGCCGACAAGCCCAATCGCCGCGATGGCAAGACCGCGCAGCAGGACCATCCGTCGCAAACCGCCGCCGGTTGCGCCGAGTGCCATGCGAATACCAAGCTCGCGTGCGCGCTGCCGCACCATCGTCATCATCACGCCCATTAGGCCGACAGCGCAGAGCACGACCGCCGCGACGGCAAACACCGCAAGCAGCAGCGCGTTGACTCGCGGTTGCGCGAGTGGCGCGGCAAGAAATGACTCGAACGGCGCCACGTTGGTCGCGGCGACACCGCGGTCGGCCGCGGCGATCGCGGCGCGAATCGTCGGCGTCATCGCGCCGGGTTCGCCGATCGTTCGAATCGCCAATACCGTGGGCACGAACGGGAAGAACGACTGCCGCAGCGGAAAGTAGATCGACGATCGCGCGTCGCGCAGCTCCCGATAGCGCAGGTCGGGGACGACTCCCACGACGGACACCGATTTTGAGCCGGCGCCCCCCAACAACAATCGCTTGCCGACCGCGCTGCTGTTTGGCCAGTAGTGACGCGCCGCCGACTCGCTGATCACGACCGCCGGCGCCGCACCATCGCGATCGTCGCTGGTGATGACACGGCCCGCGATCGGCCGAACACCGAACGTTTCGAAAAATTCAGGCGTCACGACGTTCAGATCGAGCATCGGGTTCGCCGCGGCTTCCGCCGACGACTGGGTTTCGGCCGCAAACTGGCCGTCCCATCCGCCCGATCCCGAGAATGGCACGGCGACGACGGGCGCCACCGCCCGCACGCCCGGCACCGACTCGACATGCGACACCACACGCTCGAGCAGCGCGGCCTGCCGCTTCACGTCGTTGTACTGGTCCGTGCGCATCGAGAGTTCGGCAATCACCAATCGTGACGGATCGAACGCGAGGTCGGCGCGCTCCAGGCCGACGAGACTGCGCGCGATCACGCCGGCCGCCGCCAACACCACCATGGCCAGCGCCACCTGTGCGGCCACGAGTCCTTCGGTCAGGAGACGAGAGCGGCGATTTCCATGCTGACGCGTTCCGGCACGCAACACTTCCTGCGCATCGACACGCGACGTCATGATCGCCGGCGCCAGCGCGAACAACAGCGTCGCGACGGTCGTGATGGCGATGGCGCCGGCGAGCGCGATCGAGTCGATTCGAATTTCACCAAGTCGCGGCAACTCGGGCGGCGCGAATGCAACGAACACCCGAACGGCCGTCGCGGCGACTCCAACTCCGAGCGCTCCACCAACGATAGCCAACAGCATGCTCTCCGCGAGCAGCGCCGCCATCACCGTTGCTCGACTCCCGCCCAGCGCGACGCGCACCGCCATTTCGCGCGTGCGCGCGAGCCCGCGCACGATCAGCAGGTTGGCGACGTTGATGCACGTGATCAGTAGCAACAGACCAGCGGCACCCGCAAACGCCAGAATCGCCGGGCGCGTCTCGCCGACGATCGCCGACGGCAACGTCCGGGACGCCGCCCGAAGATCGCGCTCCGTTGCCGACGCAGGCAACTGGCGATAGAAGCTCGTCAACTCGTCGCGCGCGTTGGCGGCGGTCGAATTCGGCGCGAGCCGGCCGACGACGTTGAGCGCCATGAACTGCAAACCCGTGTCCGGCACCGATGCGAAGAGCGCGGTCCACATGTCGGTGCCTCTCGGGTAATCGAGCCCCGGTGGCATGACGCCGACGATGGTGAACGAGATCCCGTCCTGAAACGCGGTGATCCGCTGCCCGACGACGTCGGCGCGTCCTCCAAATCGGCGCTGCCACATCCCGTGACTCAGCACGGCAACGCGCGCCGCGCCAAACACGTCATCGCTCGGTCGCAGCGCGCGACCCAGCGTGGGTCGCGCGCCAAGCATCTCGAAGAAGTTGCCGGACACGAGCGCCTGGTTGATTCGAGATATCCGATCGCCATCGCGTATCGGCGTGGTCCACACGCCCTCGTACGTCGTCAGCGCGACCTGGCTCAGCGTTCGACTGTCGCGTACGAATGCGCGCGCGTTGGCGACCGAGAGCGGGTACTGAATCGCGTTGTCGCCGCGCTTCTCTCCCCAGAGGAGGACGACGCGATTCTCGTCGACGACCGGAAGCCGGCGCAGCAGCAACGCGTCCGCGACGGTGAACACAGCCGTAGAGAGCCCGATCCCAAGCGCCAGCGTCAAGACCACTGCGACGGCGAAGCCCGGTGCACGAATGAGCGAGCGTGCCGCAGCGCGGAGTTGATGCTCGAACGCGACCATGGCCGAGAAGATGATGCCGGAACCGCGCGCGGGGTAGATCAACGACCGTAGCGCGCACCGCCAATCGACCCGTCGCGGTCCATCAGTCACGCCAAACGCACACACGCCCAACGCCGGACGCCGCCCGCGTGCGGTTTCCCGCCACTCTTGCGGACCACTAACATACCAAATAGTATGATCTCCACCTGTCTCTTCGCCCCATCGCCCGTGCCCCTGAAATCATCTCCCCGAAAGTCGCGCGACCTCGAGAAAACCCGGAAGGAGATTCTCGACGCCGCGTTCGTCGAGGTCTATCGCCACGGCTTTCAGGGTGTGAGCATCGACGACATCGTGGCGAAAACGTCGCTGACCAAGGGCGCGTTCTATCACCACTTTCCGACGAAGCTCGATCTGGGGTACGCCATCGTCGAGGATGTTCTCAGGCCAATGATCGTCGATCGTTGGATTGCTCCGCTGGAGCGATATGAGAATCCAGTTGAGGGAATCGTTCGCCAGATGGATCTGCTCATCGGGCACGCCGACCCAGCCATCCTCCGCACAGGCTGTCCGCTGAACAACCTCGTCCAGGAGATGGCGCCGATCGATGGTGGATTCCGGCGGCGACTCCAACGCACGCTGACGCTCTGGATTGACGGACTGGAGCGTTCACATTCGGCGCGGACAGGATGCGGGCTTCGTCAAACGAGAGCTCGACGCCAGGGAGGTCGCGCACTTCGTCGTCCTGATGCACGAGGGAGTTTATGGAATGCTCAAAGGCCTGGGCGATCCGCTCGCATTTCAGACGCTGTTCGCGCCCGTGAAATCGTACCTCCAATCCATCGAGGCGACTCGTTCATGACACATCGCACATTGCTGCTCGCCGCCATGGCCTCGTTGTCCGCAGCGACGGCTGCCGCACAACAGACCCCGAATCTCGCCGCGTATCTCATGCCCGACCGCGCCGCCGAGATTGCCATGGCCAGAAGCGCCGCGCCGAAGTACATCGCTGACTCGGCTACCATATTGGTGCTTACGCGAACTGGGTACGTCGAAGCGGTGCGCGGCACCAACGGCTTCCTCTGCTACGTGCAGCGTTCGTTCTTCAGTCGGATCGGCGATCCCGGATTCTGGGACCCGGCGAACCGCGGGCCGCTCTGCCTCAATCCTCCCGCTGTGCGCACGGTCCAGATAGAACTGCGCAAGCGAGGCGAGTGGATCATGGCAGGCGTGAGTCCGGATGAAATCGCAAAACGAACCCGACAAGCCTACGCCGCGCACACCTTCCCGATGCCGGCTGCGGGCGCGATGGCGTACATGCTATCCCCGGAGCAGCATCTGGCGAGCGAGAATCCTCATTGGGTGCCGCACCTGATGTTCTGGTTTGACAAGTCGCTGCCGGCGACGGCGTGGGGATTGGGAGACGTGAACATCACGATCATGGACGGTACGGCGGAAGATCCGAATTCTCCGATTCGGCTTCTGCTCATTCCCGTGCGCCGATGGTCCGACGGCAAACCAGCGCAGCTGTGACCGGCTGTCGCCACGACCGCAGCGACTTGAAGCTCGCGCTCATCTCATTTATGGCTGACTCCGGCTGTTCCCCTATGGCGTTGGTGATCGGTTCCTAGGGCGCGGCGTATACGTCTGTCTGCACGACGGTTCCTCCGACGTGAGCGCGCAACGTCAGCGTGTTACCAGCGACCGTCGCCGTGTCGAGCGTCGACGCAAGCAACGGAAACAGCGCCACGACGTCTCCGCTTTGCGTCGCACGCCACGTTCCGAAGGAGATGACGACGGTCCCTGGCTGGCCGTTCGCCGCCGGCGTGTGGGTGATCAGGTCGACCCGAACGGTGTCACCGCCGAGGCGAACCACCCGGCCGCTATCGGTGACCTCGCCATCGACGCTCGTGAAGGGCACGGACGTTCCGTCGATCGATGTCAGATGATACAGCGGCGCGAGCGTCACGACCGACCCGACGCCGGTCGCGTCGGAACAGCCCGCGATCGCGGTGCAGGCAGCGAGCATCGTGAGGCGAGAGGTTTTGACGATTGTTCGCATTCCGTGCCACCAAGCCGTAAGGGACGCTCGCTCAGCAATCACACCGACCCAATCCACTCTGCCACTGTAATGACTCGAGCCTGCCTCGGGAAGATCTTCTCGAGCAGCACGCGATGCACCTCGGCGTCCATATCCGCGCAGAGATCGGACAGGACCGTCATTCCGTAGTCCTTGTCGAACGCCTCGCGGAGCGTCGACAACACGACGCCGCTCGTCGCGATGCCGGACAGCACCAGATGGCGGATGTCGTTCGCGCGCAGCAGCACTTCGAGATCGCTGCCCGCGAACGCGCTGATGCGCTTCTTCGCGACCACCACGTCGCCTTCCGCCGGTGTCATGACCGGCTGCGCGCCGACCATGGCCGCAGCGTACGGGCGAAAGAAGTCGTTGGCTTCCGGCGCGCCCGGACGGAACGCGACCACGACGTACATGGCGCGGATCCCCCGCGCGTGGGCATGGTCGACCGCCGAGCGCACGCGCGTGAGATAGGCGTCCTTGTCCTCGATTCGGTCGATGACGCCGGGCTGCACGTCCATGACGAGCAGGGCGGTGTTCTGGGTGTCGTGTGGCATGCCTGAGAGCTACAACCATCCAGAACGATACACAAGTATCTTGTGCAATCTTCTTGTGTATCTGATTATTCGGTATGGCAACAGACACGTCACGCGAAGAGCTGGCAATCCGACTCGTGCTCGCGGTCAAGCGCCTTCGCGCGCGGCTTCGGGAGACGTGGCCGTCCCATGTCCAGTCGCTCCCCACCTCGCAGCTCGCGATCCTCAAACGGTTGCGCGACGACGGGGGGGCGCCGACGACCGCGGCAACGCTGGCGGTCGTCGAACACGTCAGCCAGCAGGCAATCGCGCAGCAGGTCGCCGCCTTGCGCGACGCGAAGTTGGTGAAGACCGCGCGCGATCCGAACGACGCCCGCAAGACGCTCATCACCATCACGCGGAACGGCCTCAAGCTGTTTGACGCGGCGGCCGCATCACGGAATGCCTGGCTGAAGCGCGCGATCACGTCACAGGTGCCGGCGAAGGAACAGCCGGCGCTCGCCAAGGCCATCGAGCTGCTCGAGCGGCTTGCGTCGGCGGACCTCGAGGCCGATTGATGCCCCAGGCGTCAACGCCGGGCATCGTCGGCCGCACGTTCTCTTCCCTTCGCCACCGCAACTTCCGCCTGTACTTCATCGGCCAGATGGTGTCGAACACCGGCAACTGGCTGACGAACGTCGCGATCACGCTGCTCGTCCTGAAGATCACCGGCAGCGGACTCCGCATCGGTGTGCTCGCGGCGTGTCAGTACGGCCCTCTGGTCGTTCTTTCGCCCTACGCCGGCGCGCTCGCCGATCGCTTCAGCAAACGACGGTCGTTGATCGTCACGCAAACGCTCGAGATGGCCCAGTCGATCAGCCTGGCGACGCTGGCATTCCTGCCGCATCCGCCCCTCGTCGCCTTGTACGTGATAGCACTGGCCGGCGGCGTCTTTCTGGCATTCGACAATCCGCTGCGTCGATCGTTCGTGACCGAGATGGTCGCGCCCGAGGACCTTCCGAACGCGATCGTCCTCTACAGCACGATCGTCAACGGCTCGCGCATCTTCGGGCCGGCGATCGCGGGTGTGTTGATCGTGAGCGTTGGCTACGGGTGGTGCTTCACGCTCGACGCCGCGTCATACCTCGCGGTGCTCGTGTGCCTGTTCCTCATGCGCGAAAGCGAGCTGCATCGCTCCGGCACAGTGCCCGAGCGCAAAGGCGCCGTACGCGCCGGCCTGCGCTACATATTCGACACCCCGCCGCTGTGGATCAGCTTCATGATGCTCGCGATTCTCGGCACGCTGTCGTACAACTTCAACGTCACGCTCCCGCTGTTCGCAACGCAGGTGCTGCACGGCACCGAGCGCACTTACACACTCTTGTATTCAACGATGGGCGCCGGCGCGGTCGTCGGTTCGCTGTTCATTGCGCACCGCGGGTTCACGCGCCTGCGTCACATCATCCTCGGTGCGGTGCTGCTCGGCACGACGATGCTGGCGCTCGCTCCGGTATCGTCCGTAGTGCTTGCTCTGCCGATCGTCTTTTTCATCGGCATGGCGGGCATCGTCTACATGACCGCCACGACGGCGATCGCCCAGATCGAAGCGAAACGGGAAATGCACGGCCGAGTACTCGCGTTGCAGACGGTGCTCATCGGCGGACCGCTGGCGGTCGGCGGCCCAATCCTCGGTTGGATCTCCGACACGTTCGGCGGGCGCGCGCCGATGATGCTCGGCGGCGCCATGGCGTTTGTCACGGCAGCGGTCGGCTTGTGGGCGAGTCGCCGCTATGCACCTGACCAGTGACGCGTCGAAGCGGTCCGTTCGGGCTATTTCGACGCGACGGTAATGGTCACGCTGTTGTTCGCCGACTTCGAGTCCGTCTGTGGCGACTTGAACCCGATGCCGGCGGTATTGACGATTTGTTGCGCCGCGCCCGGCGCCGCGACCGTGAGTGCGATCGTCGAGGTCTGTCCGTTCAGGTTCGTATGATCAGGGATCTGGCACGTGATCGCCTGGCCGACCGCGCTGCAGATCGTCCCGAGCGACGCCGTTGAGCCCACGTAGGTCACACTCGCCGGCAGGGTGTCCGTGAACGTGACGCCGCCGAACGTGCCCCACGGACCCGCGTTCTTGATCTGGTAATTGTAGGTGTAGTTCGCGCCTACGACGGGCGAGCCCGTGCTGGCCGAGCCCGTGATCTGCTCGTCAGTCGCCGCGGGGGCCGCGACATTCGTATCGTGGATCAGCGTCTCGCCGGCAAGACCTTTCTGCTGCCCGGTGACAGGGTCGTTATAGAAGGCATATGTGACGTAGTTGACCGGGCCGCCGCTGATCGGACGGACAGTGACCGTGCCGCTGACCGTCGCACCCGGCGCAAGCGTCACGCCCGTGATCGGCGTACACCACGCGCCGAAATTTGCCGAAGCGGGAATCTCGTCAGGACCTTGGCCGGCGCACCCCGAGCCGAGCGAGATGAGCGTGGGGCCGGACGGGGTGCAGCTGCTGCCGCAGTAATCGCCCCAGTTGCTGCCCAGTGTGACACCGGAGATCACGAACGTCGGCGAATTGTTATGCGCCGACCATGCGTACGTATTGTTGACGCCGGCCACATCCTGCAGTGAGGACGACGACAGCGTCACGGTAATGTATCCGTCAGGTGACGTCGTCGATCCCAGTGACGCAAGCGACACCGGCGACGGGGGCGTCGCCGCCTCGGAAATCTTGGCGACATCGTTTCTCACGCTCGTGCCGACGGTGTCGCTGGCGGCGCACGCGCTGGCAGCAAGCACGGCGGCAGCGGTAAAGAGCGTTTTCACATATTGCATGTGAGGTACCTCGAGGCGGCGATTGATTTGGGATTTTCTGCGGATTCGCGCTGAGTAAACGCGATTGAGCACTGATGGGTTCCCGGCTCCAGTAAGCTTCATCCACCGTTAGCCTCCATCATGAAAAAAATCGGCTTCCTATCGTTTGGTCACTGGAGCGAATCGCGTCAGTCGGCGGTGCGCTCCGCGCGCGACGTCCTGCAACAGTCCATTGAACTGGCTGTGGCAGCGGAGGAACTTGGCGCGGACGGCGCATACTTTCGCGTCCACCACTTCGCCCGGCAGCTCTCGTCCCCCTTCCCGCTTCTCGCGGCCGTCGGTGCCAGGACGAGCCGCATCGAGATCGGAACAGCTGTCATCGACATGCGGTACGAAAACCCGTTCTATATGATCGAGGATGCGGGCGCGGCTGATCTGATCAGCAACGGCCGACTCTAGCTCGGGATCAGCCGCGGCTCGTCGGAACAGGTCATCGAAGGCTGGCGTCACTTCGGCTACGCGCCGCCGGAAGATGGAACCGACGCGGACCTGGGCCGACGTCACGCCGAGGTTTTTCTCGAGCTATTGAAAGGCGACGGATTCGCGCGGCCGAATCCGAGGCCAGTGTTTCCCAACCCGCCCGGGCTTCTGCGACTCGAGCCGCATGCCGCGGGACTGCGCGAGCGTATCTGGTGGGGCTCAGCGTCGAACGCGACAGCGATTTGGGCCGCGCAACAGGGCATGAACCTGCAGAGCTCCACGCTCAAGGCAGATGAGTCGGGCGAGCCGTTTCACGTCCAGCAGGCTCGCCAAATCCGCGGCTTCCGCCACGCGTGGACCGAGGCCGGGCATACGCGTGAGCCGCGCGTGTCGGTGTCGCGATCGATCTTCGCGTTGATCGACGATCGTGATCGCATGTACTTCGGGCGCGACGAGAGCAGTGATCAGATCGGCCTCATCGACAACATGCGCGCCGTATTCGGTCGATCCTACGCCGCTGAGCCAGATGTGCTAATAGAAGAACTGAACCTGGACGAGGCTATCGCCGAAGCGGACACGCTGCTGTTGACGGTGCCCAACACACTCGGCGTCGAGTACAACACGCACGTGATTGAATCGATTCTCACGCACGTCGCGCCTGCGCTGGGCTGGCGATAGCTGGGAGATCGGTCGCTCGGCACGGCTATTGGAGACTACTCACTGCGCCAATCGCTCCAGGAACTCGGCGTCGGCAAGGTCCTGTGTGCGACCGGTCGCCCGCTTGTTTCGGATGAGATCCTCGCGGCCGATGATCCAGACAGCGGCGTCGTCGAGGTGTGCAGCCACGCGTCTGGACCACGCCTCGGAGAACTCTATGCCGTAGAGCCGGGTCAGCAGGTCGACGCGGTTTGGCGCCCGGCCCAGTTGGATCACGCGGTCCTCCGCCTCGAAGTCGGCGGGCGACAGGTCGAGCGAACCAAACCCGAACTCGCGCAAGGCCCGTACGATCCGTTCACCGTTGGCGGCGTCGGGCCGAACGAACAGGTCGAGGTCGTCAGTGAGGCGCGGGCGACCGTGAAACGCGACCGCATGTCCGCCGACGACTAGAAATTCAACGTCGTTCGAACGGAATAACGCAAGCAACTCGCGCAAGTCCTTGTCCAGCATCGCCGAATGCCTCGCGGTAGTGTGCGTGCAGGGCCAGCGCCTGGTCCAACCGATCCTGCGGAGCCATGGCGGACAGGGCGGCTCGCTCTGCCTCGTCGGCCACGGCATGTGACGCATAGATCCGAATGATTCGCTCCACGACTTGAAATCTAGCGCAGCAATCCTCGCGCGTCGCGACCTCGCGAAAGCCTACTCGCTTCGCAGCGCCGTGACGGGATTCACCCGCGCGGCACGCATCGCCGGAATCAGCGTCGCGATCGACGCCACCACCAACACGGCCAGCGCGATGATTCCTCCAACGAGCACGCGGCTCGGCGTCGTATCGACGTCACCCTGGTTCCCTTGGCTAATCAGGAGGTAGCTCGCCGCGACGCTGACCGGAAGTCCGAGCACGAGCCCAATGATTCCCAGCCGCACGCCGCGCGCATAAAACAACGCCACGACGCGCCCTGCCCGCGCGCCGAGCGCCATGCGAATGCCGATCTCGCGCCGCCGTTGCCCGACGCTGAGCGCGACGGCACCGTACAGTCCAATCGATGACAACAAGAGCACCAGCGCGCCGCACGCGGCGACGCCGCTCTGAAGGGCGCGCTGGTTCCGCATGTACTCGGTCTCGATCTGCTCGAGCGTCACCAATGGTGGGATCGGCGTGGATGGAAGCTCCTTGCGGGCGATGCCCCGAAGCAAAACCGCCAGCTCTGACGCAGGCACGGCACTTCGAATGAGATAGGCGCCGGCCCACATCTTGGTGACGGCGCGAAACACCGATGAGGAGTTGCCTCGGTCGACGTATCGCGAGTCGTACACGCCGCTCACGACCAGGTCGCGCTGCTGCGTCTGCTGCGTAGACGCGTCGGTTCCGATGATCAGGTCCGCTGGGAGGATCTCAGTGAATCGACGTCCAATCGGATCGGCGTCGCCCCACAATCGCCGCGCGAGGTCGCTCCCGATGATCAACGTCCGGCTCGTGTCGGACGGCGCGACATCACTCCCGCGGAGGAGCGGGACTCCGATCATGTCGAAGTAGCCCGGCGTCACGGCCAGCATCTCCACGTTCACGGAATTGGCCGCCAAAGCAACCGACCCACGATCCGCGGCGCGAACGCCCATCGTGGTGTTTCGGAGCAATTCGGGCTTCGGCAAGACGGACACAACGCCCGGTGCCTCGCCAATCCTCAGCAGGAGACGGTCGATGGACGCACGGTGTTCCGCAACCGAGCCGGGTGTGGACTCCATGTCGATGGAGAGCTGCAACACATGGTCGGGAATTCCATCCGGCAGCGGCTTCTTGAGCTCGGCCAACAGCATTCCGACGATCAATCCGACGACGAGCAGGAGGGGCTGCGTCAACATCACCTGGGCGACCACGAACGTGCGGTGCAAGCGCGACGGTCTCGTCGCGCCCATGGTCGTATCCTTGAGCGCGGTCGCAACGTCGGCACGGGTAGCGTGCAACGCCGGCGCGAGCCCGCACAGAATGCCCGTGCCAAGCGCGACGCACAATGTGAACGCGAGGGTTCCGAGGTCGGGTTTGAAGAACGCCGCCTCCGGGACCTGCGAGAGCGCAATGATGGTTCCCCAATAGGCCGCAAGGCCGAGTGCCCCGGCGAACGTGGCGAGCACGATGCTCTCCGTCAGCAATTGTCGAATCACTCGCGCGCGCGATGCGCCGAGCGAGAGCCGGACGGCGATTTCCTGCCGGCGTCCGACGGCAGTGCTGAAGACCAGTGCGGCCACGTTCGTGCAGACGACGAGGAGCAGGAGCGTCGCTGCTGTGCCCAGCGTCGCGAGAAATGCCGCGACGGGGTCATTGGGTGACAGACCCAACGCGCCGCCTCCCGCGACGGCCCAGCCGCGGAGCGGTGCGACATCCGCGTCGTACACGAGAACGAGTGGTGTCGTGGTGCCCGAGGCAACGGCGGGCGACGGAGCTATCTGACTGACGGTCTGGCTCCTGACCACACGGACGGCCGCGGTTGCCTTCTCCGGCGACACTCCCGGTTGCAGTCGGCCGACCGCCTCGAACAGCGCGGAGTCCACGCTCGACAGCGCGCCGCTGCTCGAGCGATTTGTGCCGGCGCTCGCCGTCACGATGGCCGCGCGCGTGGCAAGCGGTAGCCACATCATCAGGCGATTGTCACGATCGGGGGCGAGTACGCCGGTGAATTCCGGCGGAGCGACGCCGATGATTCGCACGCTGACTCCATTCACCGTCAGCGTGCGATTCATCACGTCCTTCCGTGCGAATGCGTCCTCCCACATCGCGTCCGAAATCACGGCGACGAACTGCGATTCGGCAGTCGCGTCCGTTCCGACCGCCGGCAGTGCGGACCCTTGCGCCGGGCGCAGACCAATGATGGAGAAGTATCCGTCGGTGACGAACTGCACTCTCGTGTTGGCGTGGTCCAACACGCCAGACATATCCGCGACGACGTCGTTCTCCGTCCACCCGCCGACGGCGGAGAAGGTCGTGCGC
The DNA here is from genome assembly GCA_963817445.1 of uncultured Gemmatimonadaceae bacterium. Lineage (GTDB taxonomy): Bacteria > Gemmatimonadota > Gemmatimonadetes > Gemmatimonadales > Gemmatimonadaceae > JAQBQB01. The sequence goes on along the minus strand of CAWFOG010000023.1, from coordinate 1,003,967 downwards.
AGCCCGGTCATGTCGCGCAGCTCGGGATACGAGAAGCGCATCGGTGACCACGAGGGCTGCGCCTTCTGACGCACCATCCCGCGCAGGCGAACCAACGGAACGCTGTCGGGCACGCCCGGCGGCGGCCGCATGGTGGCGCTTTGTATGAGGCCGAATACCGCGGCGTACCCTGCGATGCCGAGCGCGAGGACGAGCACGATCGTCACCGACGATAGCGGCTTGCGCGCAAAAAACCGGAACGCGAAGCGGATGTCCGCGCTGACAGAGTCGATCCAGCGCGCGGGACGCAGCGCTTCTTTGTGCTGCGTCACGCCACCGAATGTCGCGCGCGCGCGACGCTCGGCCTCAGCTGGATCGAGGTGTTCGTCGCGGATGAGGCGCTCGGTTTCCATCTCCAGGTGGAAGCGAATCTCTTCGTCGGCGCGCGATTCGGCGGCGCGCGGCGCGACGATGAGACGCAGCCGCGCCCGAAGTGCGTCGAAGCGGCTCATGTGCTCCGCAACAGCGCGTCGAGGCCGGCGGAGAAACGGCGCCAGCTTTCCAACTCGTCGCCGAGCGCGCGACGTCCGGCGGCCGTGATCTTATAGTAGCGTGCGCGGCGGTTGTTGTCGGTCGTGCCCCAATCGCTCACGACAAGGCCATCCTTCTCGAGGCGCTGCAACGCGGGGTAGAGCGATCCTTGATTGACCTCGAGCACGCCCTTGGATATTTGCTGGACGCGCTGGCTGATTCCCCACCCGTGCATCGGCGCGAGGGAAAGTGTCTTGAGGACAAGCAGGTCGAGCGAGCCCCGGAGGGCGTCGGTCTGAGCGCGGGCGTTCATGTGTTCCTGTCGGTGTCGAGAGAAGATGCTGTCGTCTCCTCTAGCTGTCAACAGGAATCTGCTGGCGAGCCTACAGCGGCGCGTCGTCCTCGACCGATGAAAAGAAACTGGGAACGTCGAGCTCGAACGGTTCCTGCGCATCTCGCGGATGCCACATCAATCGATCGTCGATGATCGCCGGCCGCTCGTCGCCGGGGCGCCAGACTTCGAATACTCTGGCGTCGCCGTCGACGATCCAGTAGTCCGGCACTCCATTTCGCTGAAACGATCGGCGTTTGGTGATTCGATCGTGCCGCGCCGAGCTGGGTGACAGCGACTCGCAGACGAGCAAGGATTCGACGGGAGCCGCGGTGATCGTGGGACGCCGGCCCTCGGCGGCTCGATACACACACAGATCTGGCTCATAACGATCGCCCTCCGTGAGCCTCAGCTCACTCGGACCCAGAAATATTTCGCCGAGTTTGTAGCGGGACAGATAGGGATGCAGCAACATCGCGAGTTGAAAGATCAGTCGCTGATGTCGATGCGATGGCGCAGGCGTCACGAGCAACTCGCCATCGACGAGCTCGTAACGCGGCGACATCCCAGCGCGCTCGTCGATGAGACGATCGACGTCGTCTCTCGTCCAGCGGCGCGGATGGAGGAGCGGCATGGACATAATCTGCTCGGCGGTCCTTTCCGGAGGCAACTCGGCACGGCCCAATGATGAGCCCAAGCGACCGAGAGACGGTCATCGTTCGACGCCGGTCGGCAGCAAAATGTGGCTAGGACTTTTCCGCGCGACGCGGAGCCACCTTAGTCCTACCGAGCGATCGTGACTCGCTGGAAGGAGCGCAGCCGAACTATGTCGCGTGAATGCCGCGGCTGCGTATTAAGTGGAAAGCCCGATATCGCCTTCGAGCACTTGCTGCACGAGCCTCGGCTTCTCGCCAGCTCGCCAAAGCGCCGCGCTATGCACGACCCGATAGCGAAGTGGTCCGCCGTCGCTCCGTTCACTGCGCGCGATCGGCCGCGGAATGCAGACGAACTCCGTCCGCATTTCATCCGCGCCGAGCCGAACCGTCGCATAGCCGTGGCCGCCGAGATCAACGAACTCGAGATGTGGGGCAAGCTCCGGGTTCGAAACGGCGTGGGCGCGCTTCAGGTCAAAGCTGTTCGCATACTCGAGGCACGAGCGAACGCCGTGCTTGAGCAACATGTTGTAGGTCCAATCGGGTTTGCCTCCGCCGGTGCGCTCGGCAAGGAATAGCGGACGAAGCGGATTGGCTTTCGGAAAACTGTGCTCGGAACTCCGTTCGCATTTCATCCGCGCTGAGCCGAACCGTCGCATAGCCGTGGCCGCCGAGATCAACGAACTCGAGATGTGGGGCAAGCTCCGGGTTCGAAACGGCGTGGGCGCGGTTCAGGTCAAAGCTGTTCGCATACTCGAGGCACGAGCGAACGCCGTGCTTGAGCAGCATGTTGTAGGTCCAATCGGGTTTGCCTCCGTCGGCGCGATCGACGAGAAATAGCGGACGAAGCGGATCGGCTTTCGGAAAACTGTGCTCGAACGCTTCCATCGTGCCGGCGCTCGACAGCGACGCGCCGACGAAACTGAGGCCTACCGGATCGAACTTGCCCGGCGGCAACTCCGACGTCGCGTAGCCCGCCCAGAAGCTGTGTCGGTCGCCGGAGACAATCGCGAAGCCCGTAATCTTCTCGTCGCGTACCAGGTCGTATATCTCGGCTCGCTCCCGATACGCCGTTGCATAGTCGCCAGTGACCATCGAAGCATAGGTGTTCTTCGGCCACGTTTCCTTGGTTAGTCCAGGCGGAAGGTTCTGCGGATCGCTCCGCCAATCCGGTGCGCCTTCGGAATTGCCCCAAATCTTCCACGTCGCAGTCGATTTGCGCAGTTGGTCTTTGAACCAGGCCTTCTGCGTAGCGCCGAGGATCGTTTGCGGCGGCGCGTTCTTTCGCGGGTTCGCGACGTGCGCGTTGTTGAATGAGATTTCTGCCGGAGGATTGCCGCCGTCGAAGGCCCGGCCGCCATCCAAAATTTGCGCCGCATCCTCCGGGAACATGCCGGTAAACTCCGGACCAAACGCGCCGACCGCTTTGTCGTCGAACGGATCCGCGCTGCGGTAGCTGTGCTGGTCCGTGATGATCAAGTCCAAGTGACGCCCGTAGCGGAATGCGCGGTAGCCGATCAGGCTGTTGATTGCGGCGACGTTGTTGGGCTCGATCCCTAGCCCGTTCTCGTCCCATTGCTCGATCGGCACATCCTTGACCGTTGGCGGTCCGAACGCCTCGAGCGATCCGCTCGGCGGAGCGACGCGCGCGGGCAGATATTCGAACCATGCCTGATTGGCGGCGACCTTGATGCTCTGTCCCGGGCGTTCGGGCCCTCCTGCCTTCTGAATGCTTTGCCAACCCTGCCATGAGAATTCGTGATTGTCCCACATAGGCACGAACGGCCAGCGGGCCCGCGCATCCTGTAAGTCTGGATCGGCGAGATAGCCGCGATAGACGGCGCGATAGCCGTCGACCGTCAGCGGATAGTGGAACTTGCCGGTCTGGCCGCCGTCGGGGATCCGCGCGACCTCGTAAATCGTGCGGTCGTACCGCGTCTTCACTTCGTCGGGATATTCGACGACCTCGTAGATGAAATCGCCGAGGTGCAGGATAAAACCGAGCTGGTTCTCCGGCGCCGCCCGCTCGTCCTCAAAGATCATCCGGCGGTACGCGTTGAGCTTCCCTTCATTGACGTCCTGGCAGCTCACGAATGCGAAGTTGATCGGGCGCGAATCGCTGGTCGTCGGCGCAGTGATCGTTCGCCCAACGCGGCTCCCGTTACCGTCAGCATCGGTGAAGCGGTACCAGTAAACGCGGGACGGCTCGAGCCCACCGACCAAGACTCGCGCCGTCCAGTCGGCGGCTGCGAACACTGGCGCAGATGCGTGGGCGACAACGCGGCTGAAATGCTCGTCCTCCGCCACCTCGACCGCGAGAATATGGCGGTCGCCATCGCCGAACGGCCTGCGCGTCCACAGGATCACGCTGTTCGCGTCGGGATCTCCCGAGGCCACGCCTTCAGGATAGAGGTCTCGCCGTTCCTGCCATGTCACGCGCGAGGCCCGGGCGTTCCCGCCCCACGCGAGCGATGCGCCAAGCGCGGCAGCTGCTTGGATGAACTCGCGGCGGCTCAGTGTCATCGCGTATCCCCTCTTCGGTGCCTCCGTGTGCGAGCGCAGACGGTCGACGATCAATGTTCGACTGCGCAGTGCGGAGTGCAACACGTTTTTCGTACGCGATTCGTCAATTCGCGGACTATCGAACAGCGATGAATTGCGCGGGAAGGTTGGGCATGTGGTCACTGGTCCACGTTCGACGACCACCATCGAGGGTCGCGTAGGCGATCAGTCGAAAATTGAGTCGTCCGTCGAACCGGGCGAACGCCGATCGCGGGACGACCGCTTCCATCTCGTCATTCGAGAGCACGACGTTGGCGCGCTCGAACGGCTCGAAGCGACACGTATATTTTTTTTTTTTTTTTTTTTTTTTTTTTTTTTTTTTTTTTATTTTTTTTTTTTTTTTTTTTTTTCTTCGAACGGCGCGCTCGAACGGCTCGAAGCGACACGGAGTCGCGGGGGGTGTACAGTTCGCATCCATCACCGCACGGGCGACCGTCGCCTCGCGCACCGGTCCCGCGTGCAGGCTCACGAGATAGTCAGCCCCGAGGCCAGGATTTCGCACGCCGGTCTCCAGATCGAGATCAGTGTCGAGGAGGAACATGGCGCCGGTTGTCGTCGGGTCGAGCGACCCGGGCGCAAATCGAACGGTCAGACGAAGCGCGTCGTTCGTGACTTGGACGCTGGCGTAGATGAGGTCCGCCGGACGCGGGACGCGCACATCAGCGACGAACGCCGTGTCGCCGATTGGGTCGGTCGCTTCACCGTGGAATCGGACAACGGGAGCTCTGCCCGGCAACGGAAACCAACACCCGGCGATCGTAGTGTATCGCGTCGTTTGCGACCACCAAGTGCAACCTCCGTCGATGCGCCTTCCTGCTTGCACTCCGCCATACTCGCGCAGTTCACAACTCGGCCAAGAATTAGGTTGTTGCCATAGCGACCGGCGATATACTCACCGACTCCGCGAAACACGGCGACCGAGTCAGCAATGGTCGAGAGCGCAGCGTGTGTCTGTTGCGGCGGAGCAAATGCCGTCAGCAGAGGCAATACAATTGTCAATCCCAATTTGAGGCTGCGCAAGATACCCTCCCGAGTGACTTGAGGCGAAGTTGTCGCCTGACGGTTACTTACATCGCAAGTTGAGATCATGAGCAATACTGCCCCGCTTGTTCAGCGTTCATCTCAAATGGATCCGTCGTGGTGACCGGATTGCCGTCGGGCAGACCCATGAAATGCGCTGCTTCGTGCCGAATCGTTTGGCTCATTGCCGCCGAAGAGCGCCCGCCGTCGTATACGTGGATTTGGCCGGAGTAAGGGTCTGTTTGCGCGGTCGGCGCTGCACAGTGCAGTCACCGAATCGCAGATCGTGGCGATTCCAGGAAGTGCGGCCGGAGTTCCCGTGGCGGAGCTCATCCGGAAACACGGCATCAGTCGCCCGACGTATTTCAACTGGAAAGCGAAGTACGACGGCGCGAGTGTGAAGGAGCTGGTCCGTCTGAAAGAGCTGGAGGCCGAGGACGGCAACAACAACGATACGACGAGCGCGCCTCGAGAACACGGCGATCAAAGATGTGTTATCCCGAAAGTTGTGACGCCCTCCGCGAAACGGCAGGCGATCGCCATCCTCCACGACACGCATGGCTTGTCGATCGGGCTTGCGTGTCAGGTGGTGCGGTTGTCGCGGACGGCTTACTACCAGCCACCCGGCGACGGCGATCGCCTCACGCGGGACCAGCCCGTGATTGACGCGTTGCAGACGCTGATTGCGGTGAACACGCGCTGGGGATTCTGGAAGTGTCATGACGCGCTGCGCTGGGCGGGCCACCCGTGGAATCACAAGCGCTTGCATCGCGTGTACTGCGCGCTCCGTCTGAACATCCCGCGCCGAACGCGCCGGCGGGTGCCGCGACGCATTCAGACGCCGCTCCAGGCCGCGCCCAGGCTGAACATGATGTGGGCGATCGATTTCATGCTGGACGCGCTCTACGACGGTCGGCGCTTTCGCGCGTTCAACGTGATCGACGAGAGCAACCGCGAAGGGCTCGCGATCGAGATCGGGACGACCATCCCGAGTCTGCGTGTCATCGCGGTCCTTGAGAGCTGTCGCGGATCATGGCAAGCCGCGCTCGATTCGCCTCGACAACGGCCCGGAGCTGACCGTCGCTCGCGCTGACGGCTTGGTGCGAGACCCGGGGCATCGCCATGCGCGACATCCAGCCGGGGAAACCGTCGCAGAATGCGTTCATCGAACGCTTCAACCGGACGTACCGCACCGAGATTCTCGATGCGTATGTCTTCGCCTCGCTCACCGAAGTCCGCGAGCTGACCACCGACTGGTTACACCGTTACAACACCCAGCGTCCGCACGACAGCCTCGGTCACGTGCCGCCGCTCACCTATCGACCGAGACCCACTGCACTCCCGGTGTCTATTTCTAAACTGTGAACTTGACGGGGGAGCTTACCCAATATCTGGAGTACGTGTATCGGCAGGAACCGAGGATTCAGTTCCGTACGTGCTGGCCGTTCGCAGACCCGCTGGTTCGGCTGCATTCCGACCAACTGGAGACGGGGCGCGACTGCAACTGCTTGGCGACACAACCGCGGTGTTCGCCATAATCCCGAATTCCATCCCCGTTGCTGAAACGCGTGGGCATGAGGACGCATGGGGGATCAAACCCGGTCTGCCGGAAAACGGCAGATACTCGGTGCTGCTCGTCGCGGACTCGGTGTATCGCATTTGCCGTCTGCCATGCAGTAGAATCGACAGCGTTGTATTGAAGCCCAACGCGAACACCTCTTGGACTCCGTGAGCAGACGCCGTGCGCGCTCTCGCCGACGTAATCCCTCGGGCGCGCTGCCGAGCGTGTCGCCGAATGACGTTCCGCGAGATCTGCTGCCATGCCGGCCGTTCTCGCCGGTAGCCTACCGATCGAGGAAGCCTCCTGAATTCGTGGGGCGGTCAACTCAATCATGGAAACCGCAACCCACGCGCGGACGAAAGCGTTACTCTTCGATAGCAGTGCTGCCACCGGAAGCTTGTGACGACTCGAAACCCGGCTTCACGCATGGCGCGTGACCCTCGGCGGAAAGGATTGGACGATCGAGCGTCCAGGCATCTCCGCCCGAGAACGTCCAGCCACCGCAATTGGACGTCTACCGTATCATCTCGCGCACTCTACACGCATTCACGTCGAGTACGAGAACTCTAAATGCCGTTTCCGGATCGACTTACGTCGATGCAGCCGGAAAGCGTATGCATCAACGGTCCCCAGCAATTCGACCGGCGGGGACCATTCTGGGGACCGTTGTAGATGACAAAATCGGCCGCCGAGTCGGCGACCGATTTTCGCAAGTTTGGAAACAGCAATGACTTACAGAGCGGGCGATGGGACTCGAACCCACGACGTCCAGCTTGGGAAGCTGGCATTCTACCAACTGAATTACGCCCGCGTCCTCAGAACATATCCCGCTCGCCTCGAACGATCAACGTCGCCGCGACGCGAACGTCGCCGCCCCCCCCCGGTTACGGCTCCCGCCACAGGCAAGACCCAGCCTGGACGGGGGGCTGACCCGTACCGAGCCACGCCTGCCCCATGACGACGAGCGTTTGCCCGGCCTTCGGCCAGTCGGCGACTTCGTAGTGCGCTCGCACCGCGAACATGAATCGATTGGAGACGGTCGCGTTGTACACGAGCGACGTATCCGACGTCGTGATCGGCGGCTGATCCGTCAGCGCATTTCCGCTGACCATTTTCGGCGTGACGACATACGACAGCGCACCCACGCCGCTGTTCCAGAAGATGGTTGAACGCGTCCCGGATTGGTTGCACACGACGACGTGCGTCGCGGTTTTGATCGGAATCGCTGGCATCGCGACGCCGACGGTCAACGTCGTATCGACCGCAACGGTCCGCGCGCGAACCGCGACGACACGGTAGTACACCGTCGTGGCTGGCGGTTGATGTTGAAGGTCGACCGAGGTGGCGCCCAACTTTGCCACGATGACCCATGGTCCCGACGAACTCGCGGCTCGGAGCACTCGGTATTCGGTGGGATCGTTCGCCGGGCCGGGATAGGCATTCCACGTGAGCCGAACTCCCGACAGCGCTTGTTCGGGCACTGAGTTGATGACGATGGGATTCGGCGACAGCCCGCGTTCGAACGCCGGCAAGCGATTGGACGTTGGCGCGGGCGCGGCTGCGGACGCTTGCTGCTTCTGCGCGGAAAGCGGAGCGACAAACGACGCGCCGAACAACACGAGCGCGAATGAACGGCTGAGCGAAATGGTCACGGGGTGAATCCGGTGTGAGAGGAGGCCGAGCGTCGGGAATTCAAACGGCGAATTCACTCGCGAAGCTATCGGCCTCGTCTCACCGCGTTCTCACCAAGTCAACACGCGACGTCACAAGCGGTTGTGCCGATCACCCGCAATCGCGACGCCGGCTCATCGTTGCTCGGGTGATACCGAGCAGCGCCCCCGACCGCGCCTACGACATCTGACGTATGGGTGCTGCCGTCGGGGATGGCGATTCTTGACGCGTTGAATCGCTGGCCGCTGACGCCTCGCTGTTCCGAAGCGCGCTGCCCACCGAAGCATCTCTCCCGCACATTCGGAGGACCCATGCATTTCGCGAACGCAGTGCCCACGTTCGGCCGCCACCGCGCCCAGCCAATGGTCGCCCTGTTTGCCCTCGCCGCTGTCGGGTTGCTCAGCGCAGGCGCGCCACTCGCCGGCGGAAAGAATCTCCACGCGCAGATCGTCAGAATCCCGGGCGCACCGCTGCCCGTGCGGCGGGCGGTCGACGACTACGAGCCAGACACCACCAGGCGATCCGGCCCGCGCTTCGGACTCGTCTACCTCGGCGGCGCGCTGCCCGACTCCGTCGCCGCCCACCATCCGCAGCATTCCGGACGTCTCATTACACTTTTTGGATGGGAGATTCAGCGTCAGATCGGCAAGAATCCCGGTGGCCCACAGCCCCTCACCGACCTGCTATTCGCCGTGGGCGGTCTCGAGCACGGCGTGCTACTGCCGTCGGCGAGCTGGATCATCGGGATTCGAATGCCAAATCAGTTCGAGTTCGGCGTGGGGCCGAACCTATCCGCCGCCGGCGCGGCCCTCGTCGTGACGGCCGGCACGACTCGTCATCTGGGCACGATCAACATGCCGTTCGACGTCGCCGTTGTGCCGTCGGCGATCGGAACGCGGGTTAGCGTGACGACCGGGTTCAATGTCGGGCGGTGACGCAGACGCCAACACGTGCCGCAGGACTCATCGCGTGCCTTCAGAGCCACAGGTCGGAATTGAACCGACGACCGCTCGATTACGAATCGAGTGCTCTACCCCTGAGCTACTGTGGCGACTCGTTCAGTTTACACATGCCACGAGCGCAATACCACATCCATGAATGCCCTGGCGCGGACTCGAACCGCGACGCCTTGCGGCACCACCCCCTCAAGATGGCGTGTCTACCAATTTCACCACCAGGGCCCGACGAACCGCGAATCTATGCATCACAACTACGGGAGCGACGGGGCTCGAACCCGCGACCTCTCGAGTGACAGTCGAGTGCTCTAACCAAACTGAGCTACGCCCCCAACACACACACCACCCACCACCCTGCCCTGCTCCTTCGCCAACATTGCACCAACACGCACCAACACCGCACCAACACCGCCTGTCCATTGGCGCACGATCACGATAGCCCGTAGGGGAATCGAACCCCTCTCTGCACCGTGAAAGGGTGCCGTCCTAACCGATAGACGAACGGGCCGCGAGGCACAGAGTCAACACAACGTCATTGTCACGAGAAACCGAAGCCTTCGACCATAGAGCACTGCGTGGGACCATGTTGGACCATAGCGGTAACGGGATTCGAACCCGTGTTTGGGCCTTGAGAGGGCCCCGTCCTAGTCCCCTAGACGATACCGCCGCGATTCACATCCGCTTGTCAAACAACTCAAACAACTCAAACAACTCGATCACCTCGTACCGCCGCCGAGCACGAACCGCCGCGCAACAACACGCGCCCCGACTGATGCAGGCCGGGAGGGACTTGAACCCCCAACCGCTGGTTTTGGAGACCAGTGCTCTACCAATTGAGCTACCGACCTAGGCTGAGCAACCGCCGATGGCGACGGCCCCTGCACTGCTGCAGGGTGACTGACGGGAATTGAACCCGCAACCCCCGGAGCCACAGTCCGGTGCTCTAACCGATTGAGCTACAGTCACCATGGCTGATGCCGCTCGACCGCCGCGACACCGCTCCACGCCTTCCGACGCAGAGACCTGCATCTTAATCCGGCCGCTACGTCCTATCAACCCGAACGCGGTCTACTTCGCCCGCTCCTGATATTCGCCCGTCGTCGGATTCACCTTCACTTTGTCGCCCGTGCCGACGAATTCCGGCACGTTGATCGTCACGCCGTTCTCCAGCTTGGCTGGCTTGGACGACGACGTTTTCGTCGCCGTCTTCATGACCGGCGCCGTGTCGACGACCTCGAGTATGAGCGAATTGGGCAGCTTGATGCCGATCGGCCGGCCGTCATAGTACTCGGCTTGGATCTTCATCCCCGGCTGCATCCACTGGGCATTGTCGCCGAGTGCCTCTTCATCCATCTCCAGCTGGTCGTAGTTCTCGGTGTTCATGAAGTGGTACGTGTCGCCGCCCTGATACATGAACTCGAGATCGTGCGTTTCCATCGACGCCGGCTCGATCGAATCCGCCGCGCGGAACCGATGCTCGAAGCCGGAACCGGTCCGCAGGTTCTTGAGCTTGGCCTGCACCATCGCGCGAAGATTGCCGGGCGTGTGATGCCGGAACTCAACGACACGACACGGGTCGCCCTCGAAAACGAGAACCATGCCGCGTCGAATTTGCGTTGCCGGGATTGCCATATCAGACCAGCCTGAATGCCTTATTGGATGAATGCGATGGTGAATGCCGTGATCGCGCGTCGATCCGGCGTTGACCAAAGTTTCGGTGTAAACGTAGACAGCCTTTAAACTTAGACGGAGATTTGCGCGTGGTCAACCGCGGCGCCCAGCCTATCGCCCAGCGCGCGCGTCCTGCTCGAGTATCGGCCGCAACGCGCGCCAGACGTTGTCCGCAACAATGTGCTCCCCGGCGTCGTTGGGATGGACGCCGTCGCCCTGGTTGAGATCCCGGCGTCCGGCCACGCCCGCCAGCAGAAAGGGCAACAGCGTGACGCCCTTCTCCTTGGCCACCACGGGATACACGGCGTGAAAATCCGCCGCGTACTTGGCGCCGAGGTTTGGGAGCGCCTCCATTTGGACGAGCACGATGCGCGCGTCTGGCCGCTTTGCCTTGATGCGGTCGAGCGCCATTTCGAGGTTCGTTTTGAGAGAACTCGGCGGCACGCCACGCAGTCCGTCGTTGGCGCCCGTCTCGATCACCAGCACGTCGAACCTGGCGCGAAGGAGCCAGTCGAGCCGGTCGAGCAGACCGGCGGATGTCTCGCCGCTCACACCCGCGTTCACGACGTCGAATGGCAGACCGGCCGCCGTGATTTTCTGCTGAATGAGCATCGGATACGCGCTGTCAGGCTCGAGACCGAGACCGGCTGTCAGGCTGGTGCCAGCAAAGAGTACGACGCGGCGCGCGCCCGCTCCGCCGCCGGGTCGCGCGACCGGCGCGATTGCGCTCGTGGCTGGTGCAGCAGGCGCGCCGCTAGATTGCGACGAGTCGCTCGAAACCATTGATGCACCGGAGTCGTTTGTTTTTGCGTTTGGCGGATCGCTCGATTTACCGCAGGCGGCGCCCGCGAGCGACGCGACCAGTGCCGCGCCGACCGCTACGCTGGCCAGCCCGCCGCTTCGCACTCCGCTCCCTCCGACCCGCGACCTGTTCATATGCTCGTTGCTCGTGACCTATCGAAGGAATATCGCAGCGGCGACAACCTCCTCACCGTGCTCCGCGACGTGTCGTTCACCATTCCGCAGGGGGCGTTCGTCGCGGTGGTTGGTCCGTCGGGCAGCGGCAAGACGACGCTGCTCGGCTTGCTTGCCGGGTTGGACACGCCGTCGCGCGGGGCCGTGCTGCTCGACGAGGCCGACCTGACGGCGATGGACGAGGACCAGCGGGCTCGACTCCGCGGCGCAAAGGTGGGCTTCGTGTTTCAGAGCTTTCAACTGATCTCGACGCTCACCGCGCTCGAGAACGTGCAGGTGCCGCTCGAGCTTCGCGGCGACAGCGGCGCAGCGGCGCGCGCGCGCGAGCTGTTGGGTCGCGTGGGGCTCGGGGATCGGCTCGACCACTTCCCCACGCAGCTCTCCGGCGGCGAGCAGCAACGCGTAGCAATTGCGCGGGCGTTCGCCAATTCGCCGCGCATTCTCTTTGCCGATGAACCGACGGGGAATCTCGACAGCGAGACGGGTGCCCGGATCGTGGAGCTGCTCGAGGCGCTCAACCGGGAGTCGAAGACGACGATCATTCTCGTGACGCACGACTTGACGCTCGCGTCGCATGCACAGCGTGTGATCCGGCTGAGCGACGGTCGCGTCGTCTCCGACACCAACACCGAGCGCGCGGCCTGATGCCGGGCACTCGGCAATTGTTCGACTTGGCATGGCGCGAGAGCCGCACTGCGCGCCGACGGCTGCTGCTGTACATGTCGTCGATTTCGTTGGGCGTCGCGGCGCTGGTAGCGATCGACTCGTTCTCGGAAAACGTCATCCGCTCGGTGCATGAGCAGTCGCGCGCGCTGATGGGCGGCGACGTGCAGATGACGCGCAACGCGCCGAACACGACGGGTGTCGATTCACTGCTCGACTCGCTCTCCACGGTGGGTGCGCGTCGGGTCACGTCGACGCAGTTCACGTCGATGGCGCTGGTGACGCGGACAGGTGGGACGCGGCTCGTGCAGGTGCACGCGATTTCCGCGGGCTATCCGTTCTTCGGTGAGATCACGAGCGACCCGGCGCAGGCGTGGAGCGGGCTGCAGCGCGCCAACAACATCATCGTCGATCCGTCGTTGCTCGTGTCGCTCGACGGGCGGATTGGCGACACGATATCGATCGGCTTGGTGAAGTTCGTTGTTACAGGAACACTCAAGAGTGTGCCGGGCGACGTGGGCATCACGGCGGCGATCGGGCCGCGCGTGTACATCCCGGAGCGGTTCGTCGCGCAGACGGGGCTGCTCGTGTTCGGCAGCCGCGCGCAGTACGAGACGCTGTTCAAGCTGCCGACGACGCTCTCACCGGCACTGTTCGTCGCGCGGTTCAACCGCCGGCTCGTTGCCGGGACGCAGGGTTCAGTGCGCGGCGCGGGGTACAACGAGTCGCGGCTCGCTGACGCGATCGATCAGCTGCACGACTTTCTCGCCATCGTTGGATTGGTCGCGCTGCTGCTCGGCGGGATCGGTGTGGCGAGCGGCGTGAACGCGTTCGCCATGCGCAAGATCGATCCGGTGGCGATTCTTCGCTGCTTGGGCGCCACGAGTTGGCAGGTGCTGGCGATCTACACGGTGCAGGCCGCGGTGATGGGCTTTGTCGGCGCGGCGGGCGGCGTGCTGCTTGGCGTTGGCATTCAGTTCGCCATGCCGCGCGTGTTGGCCGATTTTCTTCCCGTCGACGTGACACTGCACATCGAGCCGTCGGCCATTTTGTTGGGATTGGGCGTGGGCGTGTGGGTAGCGCTGCTGTTCGCCATGCGGCCGCTCGTCGCGCTGCGACGCGTGTCGCCGCTTCAGGCGTTGCGTCGCGAACCGGATGCCGACGCGCTGCGCCGCGCGCGCCGCGATCCGCTGCGGATCGTGCTATCCCTCGCGATCGTGGCGAGCGTGCTCGAGCTGGCGATGAGTCGCGCAAACACAGTGGCGCGCGGCGTCGGCTTCACGCTGGCGATCGGCATGGCGATTGGTGCGCTCTGGCTGAGTGCGACGACGATGTCGTGGATCGCGCGCCGATCGTTGCGACCGTCATGGCCGTTTCCGCTGCGCCAGGGCATTGCAAGTCTGTATCGGCCGGGAAATCAAACCCGCGCCGTGGTGCTCGCGCTCGGCTTTGGCGTTTTTCTCATGGGAACGCTGTATCAGGTGCAGCACAACATCCTTCGCGCGCTCGATCTGCGAATGGGTGAAGCTCGCGCAAACCTCGTGTTCTTCGACGTACAAGAGGCGCAGCGGGCCGGCATCGACTCGCTCATCCGCGCCGGGCACAACGAGCTGATTGACGAGACACCTGTCGTTCCAATGCGCGTCTCGTCGATCAACGGCAAACCCGTCGCCGCGATTCTTGCCGCGGCGGATTCCGCGCGTCGGCGCGATTCGCTCACTCCGGGTGCGATGCGTGGACGCCGCGGCGCGCGCGCGGCCGGGCCGAACGGCGGTCGCCGAGCCAGCCCATGGGCGCTGCAGCGCGAGTTCCGCTCGACGTATCGTGACACGCTGACCGCGTCCGAGCATCTGTCGGCCGGCCGCTGGTTTGGCCCGCCGCGCGCCGACAGCCTCGGCGAAGTTTCGCTCGACAACGATCTCGCGGGCGAGCTGGGCGTGCGCCTTGGCGACACGATCACCTGGAATGTTCAGGGAGTACTCATTCCAACTCTCGTGACGAGCCTGCGCGAGGTGAAGTGGCAGAGCTTTTCGCCGAACTTCTTCGCCGTGTTCGATCCGCGATCGCTGGCCGCGGCGCCCAAACAGTTCGCGATCCTCGTGCGCGCGCCCGACGTGACCGCAACGGCTCACCTCCAGCGCGATGTCGTCGTGCGGTATCCGACGGTGTCGAGCCTCGACCTGTCGCTCGTTCAACAGACAGTCAAGAGCGTGCTGGGCAAGGTGACGATGGCCGTGCGTTTTCTCGCACTGATCAGCCTGGCGATGGCCATTCCGGTGCTGTTCAGCGCCGTCGCCGCGACGCGCCGCGAGCGGCTGCGCGAAGGAGTGTTGCTCAAGACGCTCGGCGCAACGCGAGGTCAGATCGCGCGGATCATGCTCGCCGAGTACGCACTGCTCGGCACGTTGGGCTCGCTCACCGGTGTCGTGCTGTCGACGCTCGCGGGCTGGGCGCTCGTCCACTGGATCTTCCGCCAGTCCTTCTCGCCGGCGGTCGTTCCAGCGGCGGTCGTCGCTGGGGCAATGATTGCGCTGGCGGTCGCGATCGGACTGCTCACCGGACGCGACGTGTTCGCCGAAACGCCGATGGCAGCGTTACGGGACGCTTAGCGTCGTCGGCGCGGTGGCGGGCTGTGCGTTGGCGGACACGCGCGCCGCGCACGCGAGGAAGAGACCGGTCGTAAACGCCAATAAGGCGCGCTGTAGAAACTTTTTGTCGAGATGCACGGGGAAGCAACCAGGCGGGGGAAATCGGCCGCTCGTATCACGCCATCACGGCGGACGCGGTCCAAAGCGAAGACGATCGGGCGGGGCGCGCGTAAAGGATGTAAGCGCGACGAACTCCAGCGAAAAATAACGCGCGGTCGCGCGGCGCGGTGTGATTTACGGCGGCGACGTTCCCGGCTCGACAACGCGAAGCGGTGTCGATATCGCGCCGCCACTCGTGCCATCGCCGCGCTGCCCCGACGAGCCAAGTCCCCAACAGTAGAGATTGCCTTGCGTCGTCACGCCACAGCTGTGACTGCCGAACCCGGTGCTGATGTCGACGAATCGCTGCGTGCCGATCACTGGTTGCGGCGTGGTAACACATGGGAGCTGCTGATTGTCGCAGCGCTGCGCGACGAGTGACGGCGGAATACCGAGTTCGCCGAACGAATCGTCGCCCCAACAGTAGCCGATTCCACTCGTCGCGATGCCGCACGTCTGCACGATGCCCGCAGCCAGTTGCACAAAATTGACATCGCCTGCGATCGTGACCGGGATGGTGCTGCCGTCGAGCGTGCCAATCCCCATCTCGCCGCGGGGATTTGCCTCCCAACAGTAGAGCACTCCGGTTAGCGTGGCGCCGCAGGTGGTAAATGTGCCGACCGCCAGCGACGACATCTCCGGCGCGGCGGGAACCTTCTCCGGCGTCAATTGCGCACGCGAGAGTTCGATCCCCTGCACGCGCGCCGTCCAGATCGACCCCCAGCAGTACACATCGCCCACGGTTGTTCGCGCGCACGTTCGCTTGTCTCCCGCACTGACGGATGCGACGAGCCCGGGCACCTGCACGTGGACCGGAGTCGCGCTCCCGACAAACGAGTTGTTTCCCAGTTCTCCGCGACTGTTCGATCCCCAGCAGAACAGTTGGCCGTCGGTGCGGACCGCACAGGTGTGCGTCAACCCCGCGCTAATCTGCGCATACGGCAGCGCGCCAACGATTTTGATTGGCGCCGGGCCGCCGGCTGCCACACCACCCAGCTGGCTGCTGTCGTTGGCGCCCCAACAGTAGGCGTCGTGCGTCACGCTGATTGCACACGTGTGGCGCGCGCCGGCGCTGATCGAGAGAAACGTGAGCGTCGGCGAAACCAGCGTCGGCACGAGCACGCAGTGGTATGGCAACGCCGTGGCTCCGCACAGCGTGTCGCCCACTGCGACTCCCGTTTCTCCAAATTGATTGTCGCCCCAGCAGTACGCGCTTCCACTCACCTTGAGCGCGCACGTGTGATTCTCGCCGGTGCTCACCGAGGTCCAATCGCTCCGCCCTTGGTCGGCCAGCACGGGAAAACGGAGCGGCGCACGGGTAGGTTCCGTGCACGACATCAGTGCGAGCGCAGCGATGCAGACGACGGAACCGAACGCCAACCTAGAGCCTAGCGAACCGAGCGAGCCGGCCAGGACAAAGCCGCCGCCGCGCACGCGTCTGGGCCTGCGCGCCGCGCTCGTATTTGGTATCGTCGCCGCCACCGCCGAGATGGGCGTCATCCTATGGATGGCGCGCTGCTGAACTGACCGCGGGCGCGAGGCGCTGCCGCGAGTACTAGAACGGCTTCGGCGGACGCCGCGTGAACCCGGCCTGACCTTGCCGCCCACGACCATACCCACCGATCAGCTGTTCGCACTTGAAGTTTGGTGGAAAATGCTTGGACGTGTCGGCGACCACGGACGGGCAGGTGCGGAAAAGCTGCATCGCCGCCTGACGTACTTGCTGCTCGAGGCGCGCGCTGTCCGACGCTTGTGGATAGATCTGCCGCAGCATGGCGAGATCCGTCTGCGCGTCGCGAAGCTCACCTCGAAGCTTGGGCACGTCGGCACTCGAAAGATACTGGCCTGCTCGCGCCAGATGCCCGTGAACCTCCTCGACCGCAAGTTTGAATCGATCCGCGTCGGTCGCATTGGTCGGCATGACCAGCGTGTGGCCCGTGTCGGCTGCTGGTTTGGTTGAGTCGACCTTGGCAACCGGCGCCGGTGGGCGCGGCACGGGTGTGCTCGACGCCGGCGGAGTCGGTGGCGGTGCGTTCGGAGCCCCCGAACCTTGCGTGGCCGGACTCGCCGAGGCAACGCCGACCACTGTCGCTCCAGTCGCAGCTTGCTGCTTCGTCGGCACGCTCGCTGTTTCGGGCGCGACGGTGTGGACGATCGAGTCCTGCGCCGCGCGGTTTGACGCGATCGCGGTGTCGATCGGCGACGCCGAGCGCGAAGTAGAAGACGAGCGCGCGCGGTTGGCAACGAACGCCCCGGCTGCCAAAGCGCCGATGACCAGCACGACGCCGGCGACAACCAACGAGCGGCGGTTTGGTTTCACTGGCTCGAGTTTGCGAACACTCATCGGCGTCGGCGGCACGACGCGCTGGGTCGGTTCCGACAGACGCATTGGCCGAACTGACGCCAAACGAACGGTCCGATCGGCGTCGCGGAGCTCGGCGCACGCGGCAACGACCTCGCGTCCGAAGTCGACGACCGCGGAGTAGCGATCCTTTGGATCTTGAGCCAGCGCTCGATCGAGCGCGTTCTGGAGTGCGGTCGGCCAATTGCCGTCAGGCGCGACGTCTTTCAGCGAACGCGGTCGCGACGTGAGTCGCCGGACGAGCGTTTCCTTGGACGTCACCCGCGGATACGGCAAGTCGCCGGTGAGCATGTTGAACAGCACGAGGCCGAGCGAATAGAGATCGGTGCGGCTGTCGAGGCGCTCGCCCGCGAGTTGCTCGGGGCTCATGTACTCCGGTGTGCCGAGCGAAACGCCGGCCGTGGTTACCGTCTGCGAGCCGCCGCCTTCACCGCTGCCTTGCACCGTCTTGGCGATGCCGAAGTCGACGACTTTGACCCAGTCTCTGCCGTCGTGGTGCCGGGCGATCATGACGTTGTCCGGCTTGAGATCGCGATGGACGATTCCCAAGTGGTGCGCGGCCGCGAGCGCCTCGCAAATCTGCTTGGTGATGTCGGCGGCGCGCGGCGCGGGCATCGGCCCATCGCGTGCGATCAGCTCGCGCAACGTGTCGCCTTCAATGAATTCCATGGCGAGGTAGAGCATGCCGTCGCTCGTCTCGCCGAAGTCGTAGATCTGAGCGACGTTCGGATGGTTGATGCGGCTGGCGTTCGACGCTTCGCGATTGAACCGGCTAATCGCTTCGCCGGAGAGCGCGAGGTTGGGGCTCATCACTTTGACGGCACTTTTGCGCCCCATCCGCACGTGCTCGGACAGGTACACCCGCCCCATGCCGCCTTCGCCCAGCAACCGCGTGATTTGATATCGGTCAGCAATCACCTGACCGATGAGCGCATCGTCGCTTCCCGTCGGCCGGAGCGGTGTGCCGTCATTCGGACAAAAGCGCTGGTCGGAGCCGAATTCGGCTCCGCATTGTGTGCAAATCTTAACGGTGTTCAAGAGCACTCCGGTCGGTCGACGCGATCCCGTCGTCTAGACACCGGACAGTGCGTGGAAGTCACGAGGCGCCCGGCAAGCCAACCATTCTCCGCGCCAGACTGTCGAATCGTGGTCGAGATCGCTAACGTCGCTGTCACATTCTCATCGTGTGATCGCGACCATGGTTCGATCTCTCGTTCTCGGCGCCGCGTTCGGCGTTGCACTCAGCTCCCCAGCGCCCGTGTTGGGCCAGCGCGACTTCCCAGGTGGAGACTACGTCGTCCACAACTTCAAGTTCGAGAGCGGCGAGACACTCCCGGAACTGCGCCTGCACTACATCGCGTTCGGCCACCCGCGGCGCGACGCACAGGGTATGGTGCGCAACGCGGTGATCGTGCTCCACGGGACGACCGGCTCTGGGAGCGGGTTCACCAGCCGCACCTTCGCCGGGGAGCTGTTCGGCCCCGGCGAGTTGCTCGACACGAGCAAGTATTACGTCGTGCTGCCCGATGGGATCGGGCACGGCAAGTCGAGCAAGCCGAGCGACGGAATGCACGCGCACTTTCCGCGGTACACGTACAACGACATGGTCGACGCGCAGCACGAACTGTTGACCAAGGGACTGGGCGTCAATCACCTGCGGTTGGTGATGGGCACGTCGATGGGATGCATGCACGCGTGGGTGTGGGGTGAGCGGTATCCGGACTTCGTCGATGGACTCGTGCCGCTCGCCTGCGCGCCGACACAGATCGCGGGTCGGAACCGTATGATCCGCACGATGATCATGGACTTCATCCGCGACGACCCGGGGTATCACGGCGGCGACTACACGGCGCAGCCAGCGGCCCTCCGCCAGGCGTTGGGGATGCTGTACATCATGACCTCCGCGCCCAAGGTGCAGCAGAAACAGGCGCCGACTCGCGATCGGGCCGATACGGTCATCCGCGAGTATTTGGATGAGAACATGAAAACGCACGACGCGAACGACGTCGTGTACGCGTTCAACGCGTCGCGCAACTATGACCCGTCGCCCAAGCTGGAAACGATCACGGCGCACGTGCTCGCGATCAATTCGGCGGACGATTTCGTGAATCCGCCGGAGCTGGGGTTGATGGAGCGGTTGATGCCGCGTGTGAAGTACGGCACGTACGTTCTCGTGCCGATCAGCGAGCAGACGCACGGGCATGGAACCCATTCGTTGCCGGCCGTGTGGAAGGACCATCTCGCCGATTTCCTCCAGCACCTCCCGCCGCAATGACGCGACGCGTCACGTCCGCGCGGCGAACTTCGTGTACTTTCATTCTGATATTCTGATCTGATGCCACGACCATTTCGATGGATCGCCGGACCACTGCTCAGCGCGGCGCTCGCCGCGCCTCTCACCGCGGCCGCCCAAGCCGACGTGTCGTACCCGGCGGTGCTGTTGCGACTGCCGGCCAGCACACGGGCGCTGGGCATGGGCAACGTGGGCATCGTTGGGCGCGACGACGACGTGCTGTTTTACAATCCCGCGCAGCTGGTCATCGCGCGCGGCATGAGCGTATCGGCGGAACAGTTTTCGTCGTCGGCGCACGACGGCGCCCTGTCGTCGGTGACCCGGTTCTACAACGGTGGAATCGCCGTCGGGGCGACGGTCGCGGAATTTACGAGCGGCGCCGGCGTCTACCCGGTGGACCGGCCGGCGTTCAACGACGGCGGGCCAACGGCGGGAACCGACGCGAGCCTCGTCGTCGGCGTCGGCCAGGTGTTTTGGAAGACGCGAATGGGGCTCGCCGCCAAGTACATCGACGAGCGCATTGGCGACACGCAGAACGGGCGTGGGGCGCTCGACGCCGGATTGGCGCGCGACTTCTTCGGCTACCAGTTCGGGTTGGCGGTACAGAACATTGGCAGCGCGTTTGAGCCGGTGCTCCCGTTCCTCGCCAACTCCTTCGAGACAAACGTGCGCGCGTCGAACGAACTTCCGTTTCGCGCGACGTTCGGCGCCGGCCACGGCTGGCAAGCAGGCCCCGTCGACCTCGCGGCTACCGCCGCGCTGTCGTCGCTGCGCAACGGATTTCTCACGCCCGCGGGCGGCGCGGAAATGAACTACAGTTGGCTCGACGGATACACGATCGCGCTGCGAGCCGGCGCGCGGCGGCCGGAGCGCGGTGAAGGCCCGCTGACCGCGGGCGCCGGCTTCACGATGGACCGTCTGTCCATCGACTACGCGCTCGACTCGTCGATCGACGGTCGTATTGCGCACCGCATCGGTCTGCGCATCCGCTAGCGACCGCCCATGCCACTCGCCTTCCCTCTGCGTCCTATGCGCCGTGTTCTCATCCTGCCCGTCCTCGCCGCGACCGCCTGCACCCAGGCGCTAAAGGTGAGCAAGGACGATTCAGCGATCGTGCTGTCGCATCAGTTGCTCACGGCGCCGAATCCTGGCGAGCCGGGCAACTATGCCGTGAAGACCATGTACTACGGGAGCGGCACCGACAAACGGCGCGCGGAATACCGCGACTCGGTGACGATCAAGACGAAAACCGTGGACGCATCGCCCTTTGTGTCCATGACGCCCGACGTGGCCAAGGCACGAGAAAAGGATTGGGGCTTTGGCGTGAGCAAGTCGCCGATCAATGGGCGGGTGTGGTATCCCGTGGGCGATGGCCCCTTTCCGCTCGTGCTGATCGTCCATGGCAACCACGATCCGCTCGACTACTCCGATCCGGGGTACGGCTATTTGGGGCAGCTGCTCGCCTCGCGGGGGTTCATATTGGTGTCCGTGGATGAGAATTTCATCAACGGCAACCTGCGCGGAGAGAGCGACGGCCGGGCCTGGCTGCTGCTCAAGCACCTCGAGGACTGGAAGCGGTGGAACGACAGTGCCGCCGGCCCGTTCGCCCACAAGGTGGACATGGCGAACATCGCCCTGATGGGGCACTCGCGCGGCGGAGAAGCGGTCGGCATTGCCGCGGCGTTCAACCGCCTGAGCCACTATCCTGACGACGCCAATGTGAAATTCAACTTCAACTTTGGCATCAAGTCGGTGTTCGCCATTGCGCCGGTCGACGGACAGTACAAACCGGCCGGCGTCTTCACGCCGATCGAGAACGTGAACTACATGGTCATTCACGGCTCGCACGACGGCGACGTATCGTCGTTCAACGGACTCCGCACCTTCCAGCGCATTCGCTTCACCGACGGCAAGCCGTGGTTCAAAGGTGCCTGGTACGTGTACCGCGCGAATCACGGGCAGTGGAACACGGTGTGGGGCAACAAGGACAACGGCCCGCGCAGCGGACGGTACCTCGATCTCCGCGGGCTCATCACGCCGGAACAACAGCGGCAATTCAGCAAAGTCGTAATCGGCGCCTTTCTCGAAGCGACACTGCACGGCAAGACGGAATACCTGCCGATGTTCCGCGACCACCGCGTCGCCGGCGCCTGGCTCCCCAAGACGATGTACATCACGCGCTTTGAGGAGAGCGGGTTCAAACCGCTTGCCACCTTCGACGAAGACGTCGACGTCACCACCGGGTCCGAGCCGGGCGTGACCATCCGCGGCGACAGTCTGGCGACGTGGAAGGAGAATTCGCTCACACTTCGCACGGGGAGCGATCCGCTCAACACCAACGCCGTGACGCTGGGTTGGAACAACCACATTCGCGGCGACGACACGACCAAACTCGGCCGCCCCGCATCGTACACTGTGTCGCTGAGCGACTCACTCGCCGCCGCGTGGAACGTGGGGCGTGAATCGGCGATCTACCTCTCACTCGCGCCGACCGACGCCACGCCTGGTCCGCGCGCGCCGGCACGCGATACGACCAAGAAGGCCGACAGCTCAAAGACCGCCGCGAAGCCGCCGGCGCGCAAGCCGAATCCCAAGGCCGAGAAGGACTCGACGCCCGTGGATTTGAGTGTGGAGGTCGTCGACGCGAACGGGCACACGGCGCGGCTTCCGCTCAGCCGGTTCGGCGTTCCGCGCCGGCCGCTCGAGATTCACATCTTGCGGCGCCACGACGAAGAAGAGCAGCGCTACCCCACGCAGTACGAGCTCGTGCTGCAAACCTACGTCATGCCGTTGGCGGATTTTGCCCGCGCGTCGCCGGACTTTGATCCAACGCATTTGCGCTCGATTCGTCTCGTGTTCGACCGACTCGTCGCCGGCACGGTCGTCGTCGACGACATCGGGCTGTCGTCGCGTGCCGGCCCGTTCGTCGCGGTGAGCGAACCGTAGCCGGCAGCGTCGCGCGCTACGTTTCGGGCCGCAGCGCGCGAAGCTGGTCGGTGGCCATGCGCACGCGGGCCACATAGCGGTCGACCGAATCGTCGTCGCGGCGCAGCGGAAGCACGAGCCGCTCGTCGTCAGGCTGCGACGACTCGCGCGAGTTGACCATCGAGTCGCCGCCCAATCGGGAGCGCGCCAGCTCGAACGCTTCGAGCGCGTTGGCGAGATCGACGATCTGTTCGTCGTTCTCCGATCCGGTCAGGAGCACGCCGCCGTTCATCAGCCGACCTTCGAGTTCTTCGCGAACGCGTTCCCGCTCGTCACTGCGCTGCGGCGTGTCACTCGACGACTCGTTCCACGGATTCGACATGGCCCTCCCCTCCCGTTCTGCACGATTGCGTGATGCGCGCCGTGTGTTCTATGCTTGTTCGTGAACTCAACGATGGCACGCCGCGTGCCGCGCTGAGGCACCCGCCGATGAATCGCGGCAGACGGAGGCGCTGGGTGATGCGCGACTGTTCTTCATCAATATGATTGGATTGCTCGCTGGCGCGCTCATGCAGACTGTACTGCAGACGGTCGTACCGGCGGCTGCCGTGCGCGCACACCAGACGGCGCCAGCCGATTCCGCGCGCATCGTTCGCTCGGCGCGCGCGGCGCAGATTTCGTTCGAGAGCTTTCGACGCATCCGGCTGCCGCGAGGCGAGCGGTTCGTCGGGCCGTGCGACGTGCGCGTCGGGCGGTATTGCATGTGGCGCGACGACGGCGACGATGAATCGCCGCCGCGGGAACGCACCGATGTGCGCGACCAACGCAACCGCCTCATTCTCCAGCTCGACAGCGCGTCCGACGCGATTCCCGGCGACGCGTGGCTCGCGGGGCAACGCGTGCGCTACCTCGTCGAAGGCGATCAAGTCGACGCGGCGATGCACTTCGCGTCGACGGGCTGTCGTGCCGGCGCGAGCTGGTGCGCCGCACTCGGCGGGTACGCCGCACATGCCGGCGCGCACTTCGCCGCGGCCGACTCCGCATTCACCGTCGCGCTTGCCGCGATGGACACCGCCGAGCGATGCCGCTGGCTCGACGTCTCGGACGAGCTCGACGGTCCGCTCGCCGACCGGTTTAAGTCGATTGCGTGCGACCAGCGCGACGCGTTTCTGCGGCGAGTGTTCTGGCTCGCCGCACCACTCTACAGCGTTGCGTCCAGCGACGTGCTCACCGAGCGCTTTGCACGCCTCACGCGCGTTCGCATGGCCGAGCGATCCGCGGCGGCGGAGGGCAACTCGTGGGGCGACGACCAGAGCGAGATCGTCCTGCGCTACGGTTGGTCGCGCTGGTACACGCGAACGGACGCGCCCATTGGCTCGCAACTCGACGCGTCATTCACCGGGCACGATACCGGCACGCCGTACGACTTTTTGCCATCGCTACACGCGGTGGATCATGTCGGCGAGCTGTCGAACAACGACTGGCAGCTCGAGAATCCACGGGCGCGCTCGGGGTATGCGCCCTCGTACGCACGTTCGCTGCACGCGTTGCCAAGTCAGATCGCGACATTCCGCCGCGGCGAGTCGACACTCGTCGTCGCGGCATGGGACGCGCGGCGCGACACGACGATGCTCGGCCGCCCGCTCGACGCCGCACTCGTGCTGAGCGCCGGGGCCAATGCCAGCTTCGTCGAGCGCCGCCCGGGCAGCGGTGTCGTGGGCCGCATGACGGTGCAAGGCGTCGCCGATTCGGGCGTTGTGAGTCTCGAATTGCTCGCTGTGACTGATCGTCGTGCGGCTCGCGCGCGCGTCGGCGTCGCGGCGCGATCGACGTCGCGCATTGCGCTGTCGAATCTCTTGTTCTATTCGGCCACAGCGGCGCCGGTGTATTCGCTCGCCGACGTTCGCGACAGTATCAGGCCGACGAATGTGGTTCCGGCAACGCAGTCGATTGGTGTGTATTGGGAGACCTACGGGCTACCGGCGAGCGATGCTCCGGTGCGCTTCACGTTCAGCATCGAGCAGGTCGGCGTCGGCTGGATGCGGCGCGCCGCCGAGCGTTTGCACGTTGCCGATCGAACGAGCGGCGTGCGCATTCAGTGGGAGGAGGTGCCGCGAGTGACGAACGGAATCGCGGGCCGCGGAGTGCGCGTCGACCCATCGCAATTGCGCCGCGGAACGTACCGGGTGGAGCTCTCGGCTGCGGTGCCCGGCGAATCGCCGGTCAGCTCGGCGCGCGAGATTGTCGTGGAGTAGTTCGACGTGCGGCGGCGTAATCGCAATTCGCGGCGAGGGGACAGATTTCGCAGCGAGGTTGGCCGGTCTTGCAGATCTCTTGGCCGTGGTGCCGAAGTAGGACGTGTGCGTCGATCAGCCAGGCATAGTCGTCGATCAGTTCCGGCGTGGCGGCTTCGATGACGCTCTTGTACATCGTCGAATAGTTCTTGTGGTCGCGACCATATCCAATGCGACAGAGCGCGCGCACGCCGTTCGAGTCGAGCGGCAGCACTTTGTACGTGCGCGTGAGGAGTAGGATTTTGTCGGCCCCCGGTTCCCCAATACCATAGACCTTCCGCAATGCGCGCCGTGCCTCGCGCAGTGGAAGTGCGAGCGCGTTGTCGAGCGATCCATCGAACTCACCAATGACGAGCTCTGCGGCGTCGCGCATTCGTTGTGCTCGTTCGATGACTCCGACCGGTCCGCCCACCGCCGTGATCTCGCGAAGCACATCGGGCGTCGCCGCGAGAATGGCCTGCGGCGTGAGCCCGACGCGACGCTCGAGCAACGCGAACGCCTTCAATCGCCTTTCGTCGTCGGCCAGGTAGGCGACCTTCTCCCACAGCACGAGCGCGAACGCCGTCTTTGCTGGCGGTGGGGCGACCCGACCATAGTGCTCGCGCAACGACGCGACGATGCGGGAGAGCCGGGTGGAAGGTGTTTTTGGCATGTCGCCGGAGGCGGGTGGGCACTGTCAGAAGGCCGAATACGAGCTTAAAGGCCTGGGGCAAGAGTTTACAGAAACGGACTGCCCCGCGCCAAGAGCTTGCGGGACCCCTTGTTAGGCGGGAGAATTAGGACTTAGCTTGCTTCCTAGAATGGGTGCCAATCGACTGACGCTACCGTGACAAACCCAGACAGCCACCCCGTCGAACGTTCCATGAACGCTGTGCGTAGTATTGTGCGCGCTCTGCGCATCAATACGCGTGCGATCGAATTGCAGATGGGAATCAGCCTCGCGCAATTGTTCGTGCTGCAGCAACTCGCCGAGCGCCCAGCTGATTCGTTGAACGAGCTCGCTAGCCGTACGGCGACACATCAGAGTTCTGTGTCGGTCGTCGTACGCCGCCTTGTCGAGCGCGGGTTTGTGTCGCGCGTGTCGTCGGCGATGGACAAACGTCGCATCGAGATCGATGTCACACCGTCCGGTCGAATTCTGCTCGCCGGCGCACCGATCACGATCCAATCGCAATTGATGTCTGCGCTCGGACGACTGGAGCGGCAGGAGCAGTCGACGCTCGCGCGCTTGCTCGAGGACTGGCTGCGCGAAGCGAGCATCGACCTCGCGACACCGCCGATGCTCGGAGAAGACGAGACGGAGACGCGACCGGCGAGTGTCTGACGGCAACTTACCTGGAGTGAATCCGACGGGCGGTCTGCCGGTCGCGCCATCGCTCGAACCCGCCCTCGCTTCGGTTCTCGCACCACCCGAGTACTCGCCCGTCGATCGTCGGGTCGTTGTCATCTCGCTGCTCGCGATGGGTGTCGGCGCCGCTGGTGCTCTGATTGCCAGCATTCTCACACATCTCATCGGGCTCATTACCAACATCGCCTACTACGGCCGTGTGTCGACCGCGTTCGTTGCGCCGACCACGGACCGACTGGGCGCATGGTCGATCTTCGTCCCGATCGTCGGCGCGGTCATCGTCGGCCTGATGGCGCGCTACGGCGCCGCCGCCATCCGCGGACACGGCATTCCGGAAGTGATGGAGCGCGTGCTGTACAATCGCAGTCGTATCTCGCCGAAGATCATGTTCCTCAAGCCGCTCTCGGCGGCGATCGCGATCGGCACCGGCGGCCCGTTCGGCGCGGAAGGGCCGATCATCGCCACGGGCGGCGGATTCGGGTCGCTCGTCGGGCAACTCATCCACGTCACGGCCGACGAGCGAAAAACACTCCTCGCTGCCGGCGCGGCGGCGGGTATGGCGGCGACGTTCGGCAGTCCGGTGTCGGCCGTGCTTCTCGCGGTGGAGTTGTTGTTGTTCGAATATCGGCCTCGCTCGGTGATACCCGTCGCGCTCGCGTCGTCGGTCGCCGCCGGCGTGCGCGCGTTACTGGTCGGTACCGCGCCGGTGTTCTCCGTTCCAACGCTGCAACAGCCGACGATGGCGGCGTTGCTCGCGTATGTCGTACTCGGCGCGGTGATTGGCGTGTTCGCGGCATTCACGACGTGGTTCGTGTACTGGATCGAGGATGCGTACGAGGAACTGCCGATTCACTGGATGTGGTGGCCCGCGGTCGGCGCGGTCGTCGTCGGCGTGATCGGACTCATCGATCAGCGTACGCTGGGAGTCGGCTACATCAACATCGACCACATTCTCAGCGGCCAGTTGATTGGTCGCGCGCTCCTCGTGCTCGTCGTGCTCAAGTTCATCTCGTGGTCGGTGTACTTGGGCAGCGGAACGTCGGGCGGCACACTCGCGCCGTTGTTCACGGTCGGCGGCGGGCTCGGAGCGTTGTTCGGTTCGCTGGCGGCGAACATTGCGCCGGGGCTGGGCATCGACGTGCACGTGGCCGCCCTCGTCGGCATGGCGGCAATCTTCGCCGGCGCGTCGCACGCGCTGCTCGCGGCGGTGATCTTCGCGTTCGAAACGACGCGCCAGCCGATGGGACTGTTACCGCTGCTCGCCGGGAGCAGTACCGCGTATTTGCTCGCGCTCTTTCTCATGCGCAGCTCGATCATGACGGAGAAGCTCGCGCGGCGCGGGACCCCCATTCGCACGGAGTATTCCGCTGACTTTCTCGATCGTGTTCCCGTCCGCGACGCGGTCACGCGCGACGTGGTGACGATCGCGGGTTCGCGGACGTTGACCGAGGTTCGCGAATGGCTCGCCACGCGCGACGCGCCGACCGTTCATCAAGGGTTTCCGGTGCTCGACGACGACGGCCTGTTGCTCGGAGTCGTAAACCGGCGCGACCTGCTCGACGCGAACCGCGACGGACGCGAACGCGTGCGCGACTTGATGACGGAGAGACCAGCCGTCGTGTTCGAGGAGAATACGCTACGCGAAGCGGCCGATCACATGGTGCGCGCAAACGTCGGACGGCTGCCCGTCGTGTCGCGCGCCGATCCACGTCGCGTGGTTGGCATCATCTCGCGGAGCGATCTCCTCTCGGCGCACGCCGGCCGCCTCGATGCGGCCATGGTCACGGAGAGTCCGCCGATCGGGCGCGGGTGGCTCAAGCGTCAGGCGCGCCGACGGCACGACACGCGCTAGCTGCGCCAGCGGCGTTCCTGCGCGATCTCGATTCCGGAAACGCACGTCGTCAACCACAGCAGCCCGGCCGCGAGTCCGGCACTCGCGTCGCTCACGTACGCCTGGCCGAGACAGAGACGCACCGCGACGATGCCGACCACGATCGCCGTGGCGCATACGGCGACGAGCGTCCGCATACTCGTGCGCTTGAGAAACGTACCGATCAGATACGCGAGCATTCCGTAGCCCACCAGCACGCCGAGCGCGTGTCCGCTGGCCAGTCCGGTGCCCCAGTTGATGAGGACGACGTCGGCAAACGGCAGCTCAGAGCGGCGCACGACAAAGCGCAGCGACGCGTCGAGCAGCGAGCCGCCGATGAACGCGGCGCACCAGCCCGTGAGCTCGAGCCAGCGCCGTCGCACCATGAACACCGCCGCGCCGGCAAGCAGCAGCAGTGTCATGGCTCCGCGCCCGCCAAGGCCGCTCACGAACTGAAAGGCCGGAAGCGCCGATGCGGCGATCGCGTGATTCAGACGATCGGCCACGACGACATCGAACCGCGTGAGCGGCGAACTGTCGACCAACCCTTCAGTGATCGTCGCGAACAGCGCAATGATGGCGAGACTGGCTACGAAGCCGGTGAGCAGGTGCACCGCCAGATACTCGCCGCGCGCGAATGCGCCGGAGAGAAAGCGCCACACCAGCGGATGACGAATGCGCAGGCGCCCCATGCGCCCAGACGTGGTGACGCGATCCCAACTTTCGTCGAGTGAGACGGCGACCGCTTTCCGATTGCGCGCGAGCCAGCGCCAGAGGAACACGATGCCGACGACGAGCGCGATGAGAATGGCGAGCAGCAGACTCACCCGGCCGATGTAGTGGACGAGCCTGGGAAGGTTTCGTCCAAATACATATCCAAGAACGCTGAACGTGAGCGCCCAGATCGAGCCGCCGAGGGCGTTGTAGGCGGCGAATTCGCCGAGCGGCATGGCCGACAGTCCAGCGAAGATTCCGACGAAGCTGCGCAGGAAGGCAACGAACCGGCCGAGCATCACGGTTTTTCCGCCGTACTGCTCGAAAAAGCGGTGCGTGCGCGCGAGACGCTCTTCCGTCAGGCCGACCCATCGCCCGTGGCGGCGAACGAGCGCCGCGCCCCCCCGCGCGCCAATCCAATAGCCGGCATGGCCGCCGCTGATGGTGCCGATGCAGCCCGCGATGAGAACGCCGACGAACGACAGCGTTCCCCGTCCAGCCAGGGCCGCCGCGGTGACGAGCGCGGTTTCGCCGGGAACTGGAACTCCAGCACCCTCGACGAATAGGAACAACGCAACCAGAACGTAGCCGTAGTGGGCAGACCCACTGGCTCACGACATCCAGCATTCTACGGTCAGAGGTCCGGGTGGGTGGACGAGCAACCGGGGAGAGCCCGTAAGCTCGATGAATGCTCCGCGCACCACAAGTCGAGTCGCTCTTCCCGGTTTGACCGACAGCGACGAACGTTAGACATCACCTTGTCCCCCTTCGATGCTCGACATTTTCAATCTCGATAGTCTCGAGGCTCTAGCTCGTGCACGCCTCGATCCAATGCTGTACGACTACATGGCCGGCGGCGCGGCCGACGAATGGACGCTCGCGGAGAACCGCGCGGCCTGGTCGCGCGTGCAACTCTTGCCGCGGATGCTGCGCGGCGTCGACGAGCGATCGCTGGCCACCACGGTGCTTGGCACGCCGGTATCGTTCCCAGTCCTCGTTCCGCCGATGGGCTTTCAAGGTCTCTGCCACGCCGACGCTGAAGAGGCAACAGCGCGCGCAACTGCCGCCGCGGGCACGATCTTCTGCGCCAGCACCGTCTCGAATCGCAGCCTCGAGGCGATCGCGCACGCATCGAACGGCCCGCGCTGGTTTCAACTCTACGTCTATCGTGACAAATCGATCACACGTGGTCTGGTCGAGCGCGCGGCGGCGGCGGGCTACACGGCGCTCTGCCTCACGGTCGACACGCCGCTCGCCGGGCAGCGCGAGCGCGACCGGCGCAATTCGCTCCGCATGCCGTCGCATCTCGAGCTGGGCAATTTTCCGGCGTCGCACACGGAGCATCATCATCAGGGCGAGGGTCGCGGCTCGGCGTTGGCGCAGTACATCGCCGCCCAGTGGGATCCGGGGCTCACCTGGACGGACGTCGAGTGGCTTCGGTCGTTGTCCCCGCTGCCCGTGGTCGTGAAGGGCATTCTCGCCCCAGAGGACGCGGCCCTCGCGGTCGAGCATGGGGCGGCGGCCGTGATTGTATCGAATCACGGCGGTCGCCAACTCGATACGGTTCCGGCCCCTATTACAATGCTCTCACGGGTTGTCGACGCCGTAGGCGGCCGTGCGGAGGTCTTGTTGGACGGCGGCGTGCGGCGCGGCACCGATGTGCTCAAGGCGCTGGCGCTCGGGGCACGCGCAGTGCTGGTGGGACGACCCGTGCTGTGGGGACTGACGCTCGATGGCCAGGAGGGCGTGCGTGCGGTCCTCGAACACCTGCGCTCGGAGTTCGACCTGGCGATGGCCCTGTCCGGCTGCGCCAGCGTCGACCGCATCACCTCGGACCTGATTTTGCCGGCAACACTGGCATAGGAGATCTGCAATGGCCGAACTCTCACTCGACCCCAAGACCACGGCGCTCGTCGTGATCGACCTGCAAAAGGGCATCGTCGGCATGCCCACCGTCCCGCACGGCGCCGCGGAAGTCGTCACCCGATCGACACAGCTCGCCGCGCGCTTCCGCGAACGGCGCGCGCTCGTCGTACTCGTCCACGTCGACACCGGGCCGTCGGGCGAACTCTTTCCGCGAACGATCGCCGACATCGAGCGCCCCCGAATGACGCCGGCGCCCGGCTGGTCGGAGATCGTGCCGGACATCGGCCCCAAACCCGGCGACGTCGTCGTCACGAAGCACCAGCCGAGCGCGTTTTTTGGGACGGATCTCGACATCCAGCTCCGACGTCGCGGAATCACGACCGTGGTGCTGTGCGGCATCGCAACGAACATCGGCGTCGAAGCGACGGCGCGAACGGGCTACGAGCACGGCTACAATCTCGTATTTGCCAGCGACGCCATGACAGCGCGCGACGGCGAGCTGCACACGATGAGCGTGACCAAGTTCTTCCCGACGATCGGGCGTGTGCGGACGACGGCGGAAGTGCTGGCGGCGCTCGGCGGCTAGTGCCGATGCGGCGGCGCACGACCACGTGGAACATTACGCAGTCGGCGCTTGCTGTCGTACTTGATTCGTTCGATTCCGGCCGTTTTCGTGCTATTCGTGTTATTCGTGTTTCAAAACTATTCCAACTCGACTCGACGACCGCGAATGCCTGATTGTCTCAGGCTAGCTCTCTATCCTCGACCAGTCGAAACTCCCGCCCCCGAATCGCCACGAGCAGCGTCGGGACGACGAACAGCGTGATCGGCGTCGACAGCGCCAAGCCCGCCGATCACGGCGAGTGCCAGCGGTCGCTGCAGATCGCTCCCGGCGCCGATGCCGAGCGCCAACGGCAGCAATCCAAACAGCGTGCAGAGCGTCGTCATGAGAATTGGCCGCAGTCGAATGCGAGCCGCCTCGCGCAGCGCGCGTTCGAGCGGCATTTGGTCGTTGCGCATGAGATGGCGCGTGAAGTCGAGCAGGATGATGCCGTTCTTCACGATGAGCCCGACGAGCAGAATCAGCCCCATGAACGACGACACATTGAGCGGCGTCCCGGTGATCAACAGCAATCCGATCGCGCCGACGAACGACAGCGGCGCGGCGAGCAGCACCACCGCCGGCTCGATGAACGACTGAAATTGAATGACCATCACGCCGATCACGCTCGCCGCGGCGAGCGCCAGCACGAGCAACAGCGCGTGGAAGGCCGCCTGTTGGCCGGCGTACTGCCCGCCGAATTCGATTCGGATGCCCGACGGCGGCGGATTGTCCGCGAGCACTTGCTTAACGTCCGCCATCACTGCGCCGAGCGAGCGATCGCCCAAGTCCGCCGTCGCGGAAATGAGTTGCTGCTGATTCTCGCGCAGCAGCTCGGCGCGCGTTTCGATCGGTTGAAAGGTGGCGAGTGTGCCGAGTGGCACGGCACTGCGGGTTTGTGCTGAGAAAACGGGAATGGAGCCTAAGAGACGCGGATCGAAGCGCACGGAGTCTGGCGCGCGAACACGCACCGCGATCGATCGATCCTCGAGGCGCACGTCCCCCGCCGGCTCGCCGAGCAACGCGCCGCTCACCTGATCGGCCACGGCGCTCGGCGTGAGGCCAACGCGGTTCGTCTCCGCCTGGTTGATCGTCATCTGCAACTCAGCGCTCGGCTCGCTCACACCGTTGAAATAGTCCTCGAGGCCATCGACCTTCGACATCTTGGGCTCGATCCGTTTCGCGTACGACTCGAGCGCCTCCAAGTCGGGGCCGAACATCTTGATCTCGACGGGCCGCGCCGCGCCGGCGAGGTCGTTGATGACGTCGGACAGAATCTGCACGAACTCGACGTGCAAGCGCGGCACTGCGGCGGCGACTTTCTGGCGCACGTCGTCGATCACCTCGAAAATCGATCGACTCCGCTCGCTCTCCGGCTTGAGTCGCGCGTTGATGTCGCCGACGTTCTGCTCGGTGGCGAACAGTCCGAGCTCGGCGCCGGTACGACGCGAGATGCCCGTGATCTCCGGAGTCTTCAACAGGATTCGCTCGACGATGTGCACCTGGCGGTCCGTTTCCGCGAGCGCGGTGCCACCGGGGCTGAAATAGTCGAGTACAAACGCGCCTTCGTCGATCTCCGGCAAAAAGCCGGTCGGTGCGAAGTGCTGCACGATGACGCCGGCGATGACGAGTGCGGCGGCGACGGGCACGATCCACCGCGCGTGACGCAGCGCCCCGCCAAGCGCCGCCTCGTAGCGGTCGGAGAGTGAGTCGATTCCGCGACCGACGCGTGCGAGGAGTCCGCGCGACTCGTCGCCTGGCGCCGCCTCTTCGACATCTTCGATCTTGAGATACTGTTCGCTCAACAACGGAATGATCGTCAGCGCGACGACGAGCGACACGAGCACGGCGATCGTCAGCGTGATCGATAGTGCGTGGAAGAATTGGCCTTCCACGCCGGTGAGCAGCCCGAGCGGCAAAAAGACGACGACCGTCGTGATCGTCGACGTCGTCACCGGCCAAATGAGTTCCTGCACGGCGTCGCGGATGGCGATCCTGCGATCGGGCTGTCGATGCGAGTGGCGGACAATGTTCTCGGTGATCACCACCGCGTCGTCGATCACGAGGCCGATCGCGATGGCCATCGCGCCAAGCGTCATCAGGTTGAACGTCTGGCCGATGAGCGACATGACGAACACGGTGATCGCCATCGTGATCGGAATCGACGACGCGCTGATCGCGGTGATGCGCGCATGGCGCAGGAAGAGCAGCAGGATGATGACCGCGAGCACCGCGCCAATGATCATCGCGTCGCGCACCGACTTGACCGCGTCGCGCACCAACGCGGCCTGATCGTACACCGCCTTCAGCGTCACGCCCGGCGGCAGCGCCCTCTTCAAACTGGTCGCGATGCTGGCCACGCTGTCGGCGATCACGAGCGTGTTGCCGCCCGTTTGCCGCGTGATGTTGAGCAGCGCGGCGGGTCGCCCGTCGCCGGCGACGATCCGCACGTGGTCCTCGGTGCCGGCGCCCACGCGTGCCAGATCGCCCACGCGGAGCCCGTGCGCCACGACGATGTTCGCCACGTCCTCCGCCGTGTGTGCCTCACTCGTCGTCACGATGAGGTATTGGCGATAGTCCTCCGGCATGCGGCCGACCGCGCTCACGGTCGTCGACGCCTGAATCGCGCTCGCCAATTCGGCGAAGGTCATCTGCTGCTGCGTCAACTTCGCCGGATCGGCGATTACTTCGATTTCGCGCACGTCGCTTCCCATCACGTCGACGCGGCCAACGCCCGGCACGCGCGAGATGAGCGGCTTGATCTGATATCGCGCGATGTCATACAGTGTCGCCGGATCGCCGCCTTCGACGTTGTACGTAAGGATGGGAAAGAGCGACGGAGTGAGTCGCTCGACTTCGATGTCGAGGTCGGCCGGCAGTGTCGAGCGAACCTGATTCACGCGCGCCTGCACCTGCTGCAGCGCGAAGGTCATGTCCGTCTGCGGCGCGAACGTGATGTTCGTTTCACTGCCGCCGCGAATGGAGCGCGACTGCACTTTCGTCACGCCGGGCACGACGCTGAT
Source organism: uncultured Gemmatimonadaceae bacterium (assembly GCA_963817445.1). Taxonomy (GTDB): domain Bacteria; phylum Gemmatimonadota; class Gemmatimonadetes; order Gemmatimonadales; family Gemmatimonadaceae; genus JAQBQB01. The sequence continues at coordinate 969,351 of CAWFOG010000023.1, read as the reverse complement.
CGCCTCTTCGATCGGCCGCGTGACGCTGAACAGCACCTGCCTCGAACCGAGCGAGCTGCCCTCAACGACGATCGTGATGCGCGAGAACGTGAGCTCAGGATAGATCGCCGACGGCAGTTGCGTCGCCGCCCAGATGCCGGCGCCGCTCAACACGGCAATCGTCAAATACACGAATCGCCGCTGCTCGGCGATCAAGCCAAAGAGCGAACGCTTGGGGGGGATCGCTCCGTCCGTCACGGCTTCGACGGTTTGGCCGGCGGCTCCGACGTATCCTTCGCCGTCGACGCGCCGCTGCTCGTCAACGGGACAACCTTCGCGCTGTCCTGCACGCCGTACGCGCCGTACGTGACGATTCTCTCACCGGCATGGAGCCCGTCGGTGATTTCGACGGTGCTCGCCGTGCGTCCGCCAACCTTGACGTCGCGCTCGTGCGCGATCCCAGCCGCGTCGACGACGAACACCTTGAATGCTTCCCCCTCCGGCACCAGCGCTTCGAGCGGAATGACGATCGCACCCTGTCGGCTCGCCACCGTGATCGCGCCGAAGACCGTCTCGCTGATGCGCAGCGGACGGCGCGTCGTCGGCGCCTCGACGCGAACGGAAACGCTCCGCGTCGTGGTGTCGACGGTGCCGGACACGGAAACGACGGTGCCGATGCCGAGTGGCTCGCCACTGGCCGTCTGACCGGCGCTGAGCGCCGTCTTGGCGCCGGTTTGCACACGCGCCGCGTCCGTCGGTGTCACGTTGAACAGAATGTCGAGCGACCTCGGGTCCGAGATGGCAACGAGAGGCTGCGCTGGGTCGACCGATGCGCCCAGCGTCGCCGACATCTGTGTGATGACGCCGCCAATCGGCGCGCGGAGCACCGAGTATTCCGATGCGCGGCGCGCCGCACCTTCGTCCTCGCGCGCCTTGGCCAGATCGGCCGCCGCCTGTTCGGCGTCCTTGGGCGGCACAATGCCTTCGGTGGCGAGACGTTGCTTGCGCTCGTTTGCCCGCTCGGCGGCCGTGAGCGCGGCTTGAGCACTCTGTAATGCCGCACGAAACGGTGCTTGATCCATTTCGATCAACGTCTGGCCGGCTTGTACGATCTGACCGGTCGAGACGAGAACCTGTCCGATGCGGCCGGCCGCGGGCGCGCTCAGTGTCGCTGAATGATTGGCGCGAACGACCACGGTTCCGATCGAGCCGACAGTCTCCGTGAACGCCTGCGGCGTGACTACGATCGTCTGCGCAGCGACAACGGGCGCCACGTCGGCCTCGCCCTCGCCACTTCCCTTTCCCTTGCACGCCGCAATCGCCAGCGCGGCGCACATCAGCCCGCGCGCGCGCAAATAATTTGGCACGAACCTGTATCGTCGCATCATGGAACTGACTTGGTCGGAGTGAGTGCCAACACGCGCAGCTCAGCCGTGGCGATCCATGCGGCCGAAAGATCGTCGACGTATTGGCCGAGTACCTCGCGCGCACTGCGTCGGGCCTGGAGAATGTTTGGCAGTGACGACGCGCCTTCGCGGTATGCCGTGATCGCCATTCGCGCCACCGTGTCCGCCGCCGCGGCGAGCAGACGGTCGCGCCGAACTCGCGCCAGCGCGTTCTCACGCTGCCGCGTCGCGTGCGCGATCTCGTTGCGCGAATTGACCTGCGCGACGGCGAGGTCCGCGGCGGCGCGCGCGTGCTCGGCTTCCGCCTCGGCGATCGGTCCGCGGTTGCGATCGAAGATCGGAAGACCGATCCCGATGCCGAACGTCGGTAAAATCCCGGGCTGGCTGTTGTCGCCGTACTCGACGCCAAGCATCAGACTCGGTGCGAACCAGACCGAGTGATGTTGCAGACGCGCGGTCGCCATCGCCGATTCGACGGACAGGCTCGCGGCCGTTTCATTGAGTGTAACAGCGGCTGGTTCCGCGGGCTCCGGCGGCGTGATGAGCGAGTCGGTGACGCCAATCTCGAGGCGATCGCTGCGAATGCCGAGCACGGCCTGCAGATCGAGCAGCGCCGACGTCAACGTGAGCGAATCCGCGGCGGCGAGATTTTCCTGCTGGCCGGCGTCGACGCGCGCGAGTTGAACATCCAGGTCGCTCGCGTCGCCGGCGTCGCGCTGGCGTTGCACCATGCGCAACAGGCTGTCGGAGTCGATCGCGTTGTGCTGTGACAGCACGAGGTGCTCGCGCGCCGCGACGGCGCGCGTGTACGTCGTGTCGGCATCGAGAGCGATCGTCGCCCGCGCAAGTTCATAGCGAAGACCCGCCGCCTGCTGTCCGAGCGTCGCGGAGCGAATGCGTAGCTGTCGAACCGCCGGCCAGTCGAACGGCACATCCGCGACGACATGATAGTTCGGCACCGACCGGCTGTAGCTCGCCGTGAGCGACGGATTTGGCCGCGCACTCGCCGTGACGAACTGCGCGTTCGCCACCGCCGTGTCGGCGCGCGCCACGGCGAGCCGCGCGCCGTGCTCGAGCGCGGCCTGCACCGCCTCCGCGCGCGACAACGGCATCGATTGTCCGAACATGGGCACAGCGCGAACCGCGCATGCCGCCACCAGGGCAATGCGAAAGTGCATGACCTCGACTGTTGTGCGTGAACCCGGAAAGGCTAGCGGCGGTGACCTGTCAGGACGATGACACCACCTCACCGGCAGTGGGTCAGTTTGGATCCGCCCCGGATCTCAGGGCCGCGATTCGAGCAGCCGCCGAGCGGTAGGTCGCGATGCCTGCGTATGCCCCAACCCCGAACGAAATCAACGCCACAATATCTGAGACTCTGTGACCACCCGTCAGTTGATGTGTAACCAGCACATACGCATCGAATGCCAAGCCCCCGACGGACAGGCACACGGCGACGACGCTCAATGCGGCAACGATGCGCCAGCCCTTGAACTCGTTTCTCGGAGTAACGTCGCCGGCATGCGTGGACACCACATCCATGTCTCTACGCTATCGGAGGCCAATGTCATACGCAAGATTTGAAAACTGACCCACAACGATCTCACCGCTCAATGCCCGGCGCCGCCGGAAACAGAACGGTCACGCGTGTCCCTTGTCCAGGCTGCGAGGCGATCTGGATCGACGCGCCGTGCTCCTCGGCGATCCATTCAGCAATCGACAGCCCGAGGCCGGCCCCGTTCGAGGCGAACGCCTCGGACGCACCGCGCGTTCGCGACGGATCGCCGCGATAAAAGCGCTCGAACACATGCTCCAACTCGTCGGGAGCGATCCCGATGCCGGTGTCCGACACGGTGAGCTCGGCGTTTGGCGCCAGCGAGCGAATGGCGACATGGACGGCGCCATTGGGCTCTGTGAATTTGATCGCGTTGTCGAGCAGAATGAGGACGAGCTGGCGCAGCAGCGTCGAGTCGCCAAGGATCGGCGTCTCCTCGAAATCGTCGATGTCGACGCGAATCGATTTCTTTGCCGCCAGCACGCGCGCCGCGTCGGCCGCGTCGATGGTGACGTCGTCGAGGAAAACACGCTGCCGCTCGATCGGCCGCTCGCCGACGTCGGCTCGCGCGAGCATGAGCAAGTCGTCGACGATCCGGCTCAAGCGCGTTGTCTCTCGTTCGATGCTGTTCAGCGCGTGCACGTACTCATCCGACGCGCGGGGGCGCTGCAACGCGACCTCCGTCCGGCTCCGGACGACCGTGATCGGCGTACGCAGTTCGTGGGCGGCATCGGCCATGAAGCGGCGCATGTGCGTGATTGCGCGCTCCACGGGTGCCGTCGACTTGCGCGCGAGGAGCCAGCCACCCACGGCGACGAGCAGGAGGGCGCCGAGCGCCGCGGCACCGAACGTTGCAATGAGCGCGCTGTAGCGATCTTCGAGCTCGATCTCGTCGGCGAGCGCGATTGCCACGTAGGTGCCGGAAGTGGCGCGCACGCGGCGCGCGGTTGCCCGAAGTATGCGATCCTCGCTCTCATCGTGACTGGTCTGTGCGAGGCCGCTTTGCGCCGCCGTGCGCGCGAGCGCGGCGATCCACGGCTCCATCGGCGCGCCGGCGACCGACGCACCGTTCGTATCGGCGACGATGAGCGTGCGATTCGGAATGCGCAGTTCGTCGATCGCTCGACGCGGCCCCATCGCCTGCACGGCCGTGGCGAGATCCGATGTCGCCGCGCCAAGCGAATCGTCGACGTCGCGATCGAGCCGGCTCGTGATCACGGCGAACATCGCGCCGCCGAGGATGGCGAGAATCGCGAAGAAGGTCCCGACGTACCAGGCGGTGAGTCGGAGACGTAGATGACGCAGTGATTGTGAACCGACGGTCGAGCCGCTGCTGTGACGCGTCATGCGCCGAGGCGATACCCCGCACCGCGGAGCGTATGAATGAGCTTCAGCTCAAACCCGTCGTCGATCTTGCGACGAAGCCGGCGGACGAGCACCTCGAGCACATTGGTGAACGGATCGTGGTTCTCGTCCCAGACGTGGGCCGTGATGGCGGCGCGGTCCACGACCTGATTGTGGTGACGCACAAAGAACTCCAACAGCGCGAACTCCTTCGCCGTGAGTTCGACGTCTCGCCCGCCCCGTCGCACACGGTGCGCGCGGAGATGCACCTCGAGGTCCGCCACCATCACGACTTCGGGTATCGGCGTCGGCGGCCGGCGGGTGAGCGCGTGCAGCCGTGCCACCAGTTCGCGAAACGCGAATGGCTTGATCAAATAGTCGTCGGCACCGGAGTCGAGGCCGCGCACACGATCGTCGACGGTATCGCGCGCCGTGAGCATGAGCACCGGTGTGGCGACCCCGCGGTCGCGCAGGATGCGGCAGAGCGAGAATCCGTCACCCCCGGGCAGCATCACGTCGAGCACAATGACGTCGAACGTGCCGAGCACGGCGCGCGCGCGGCCGCCCTCGAACGTCGTCTCGCGCACGACCTGAAAGCCGTGTTCGCCGAGGCCCTTGTCGAGGACCTCGGCCAGTTCGGGATCATCTTCGACGAGCAGAACGCGCATGATGAGCGGAGGGATAAGCACGGACGAGGTGGCCCGAGTCGCGGAGTTCAACTCACTCGTATCGCAGCGCCTCGATCGGATCGAGCCACGAGGCCCGGCGTGCAGGCCACACGCCGAATACAATACCGACCGCCGCGGCAAAAAGAAACGCCAGCGCGATCGACGACGGGCCAATCGCTGTGCTCCAGCCGAACGCGTCGCGGAGGATCAGCGCCCCGCCGATGCCGGCGACGACGCCAAACGCCCCGCCGAGAAGACAGAGCGTCAGCGCCTCGATGAGAAACTGGACGAGGACGTTGCGGCGCGTGGCGCCCAGCGCCTTGCGAATGCCAATCTCCCGTGTCCGCTCCGTGACCGACACGAGCATGATGTTCATGATGCCGATGCCGCCGACGAGAAGCGACACGGCGGCAATGCCGGCCAGCAGTGCCGTGAACACCTGCGTCGTCTCGTCGAGCGTCTGCAAAAAATCGGCTTGGTTGCGAATACGAAAGTCGTCGGGATCGCCTTCGGCGATGCGGTGCGAGCGGCGCATGGCCAACTGGACTTCCGACATCGCAAGCGGCAAATCCGCCTCATTAGTGGCGAGCGCAAAGATGTCGTCGACGCGGTCGGTCTTGAACAAGCGATATCGCCCGGTGCCGAACGGAACGAGGACCTGATCGTCCGGGCTGCCGAATCCGCTGGACGCGCCCTTCGCTTTGAGAACTCCAATGACCGTGAACTGCAGGCCTCCGATGCGTACGCGCTGGCCGATGATCGCGTCCGGGTCTTCGATCCCGAGTTGGGTGAGCGCACCCGCACCGAGGACGGCGACACGCGCCCGACCAAGATCGTCGCCGGAGTCGAACATCGAGCCGCGGTCCAACTCGAAATGTCGGACCTGAAGAAAGTTCGGCGTCACGCCGACGATGCTGATGTTCGTGTTCCGGTCGCGCCACACGAGCTGAAGCGGCTTGTCCTGTTGCGGCTCAACGGCCAGGATGTGCGGCGCACGCTCGTCAATCGAGCGCGCGTCGTCGACTGTCATCTTCTTCGTCACGCTGAGTTGCACGCCCGCTTGGCGTATGTGCGCGGCGTCGATCTGCAGGATCGTCGTCCCCAGCGTCGCGATTCGGTCGCGGACCGATTGCTGCGCACCCTCGCCGAGGGCGACCATGGCGATCACCGCCGCCACGCCGATCACGATGCCGAGCATCGTGAGCAGCGAACGCAACACGTTTGCCCGCAGCGCCGCGAGCGCGATCCAAACGACCTCGAGTCGCACCGTGACTACGGCTTCTTCGGCTTCGCCGCCTTGCCCTTGTCGGCCTTCGCTTCCTCGGCGGCTTCCTTCGCCTCGTCGGCGGCCGACTCGTGCGATTGCCCGATCACTACCCCCGTCACCGCGTCGACATTCACTTCGTCGGTGCCCGACTTTCCCGGCACCTTGATGTCGTATGAATACTGTAATTTCCCCTTTTCGCGCTCGAGCTCTACACCTTCGATCGTTCCCGTGGGCACCCGTTTTTGCGCCGTCGCTGCTGCGGCGGTCTCGGCGATTTTGGCGTGCTTGGCAAGCGAATCTGGGATGTCGCGCTTGTACTTGGCCTGCGCGTGCGCGGTGGGCGCGATCACGGCGACGAGAACGGTGGCCGCGACACTCGCGGCGAGCGAACCGTACTTCATGTATAGCTCCTGCGATGGTGGTGGTGGGCTTCTTCGCAAGGTATGGGATGCACCTGTCGGGTCGATTACACCGTACGACGCCGATGCAGCGCGATCACCAGCCCGCTCACGCAGATGGCCATCCACGCTCCGGCAGCCGCGTAGCCGCCGAGCACATCGCTCGGATAGTGTACGCCGAGGTATAGCCGACTCGCGCCCACGAGCGCCACAAACAGCCCCGCGACGACGAACAGGCTGCGCCGCACGATCGTCGGCGCGCGCCAATGCGCTGCCAGCACGTATACCAGCATGCCAATGCCGATGAACGACGCCATGGCGTGCCCCGAGGGAAAACTGTCCGAGCGAATTGCGGCCGTGGCGTCGCCGAACGTCGGCCTCGTACGGTGCACGACCGCTTTCAACACGCGATTGAGCACGCCGCCGCCGGCGAACGCCGCGACCCACGCCGCGCACAGAACACGCTCTCGACGAATCCACAGCGCCACGGCGCCCGCGCATCCCAACCAGGCCATCGTCGTTGGCGACCCGGCGTTCGACACCCACGTAGACAGCGTCATGCCGACGGGCGTAGTGCGCGCGTGGATCCACGCGTCGCTCGCAACGTCCCAGTGGACGAGTGTCGCGTTGTCGAGCACGGCGTCGAGCAGCGCACCAAACGCCCACACGCCGCCGGCCGCAATGATCAACCCAAGCGTCAGGTGCAGCCCCAGGTAGGTGCGTTGATCGAAGCGGTCAACGATCCACGCGCGAAGCCGCGACGGCGAAGCTGCGTCAGGCTCCAGCACTCGCCCTACTGCGTGATAGATAGGCCGACACCCGTTCCGCCGGCGACGGGCATGACAGCGAAATCGAGCAGCACACGATCGATGAAGTTGTGCGGATGGCCGTGATTGTACCGCACCACCTTGATGCCGCTGAACGTGCCAATCCCGGCGCCGAGCGCAACGTCACTGGCCCAGTGCTTGTTGTTGTACATGCGCGAGAGTCCGACGAGTACGGCTCCGCCGTACATCACGGGCGCAACGATCCACGTTTGGTGCGGCCACCAGCGTTGCGACTCGCTGGTCACGACCGACGCCGCCGCGAACGCGGCCGTGCTGTGGCCGGAGGGAAACGATTGAAAGCCGCCGTTCCCGAAGCCGCGACCGAAGTGGAAATCACGCGCGTTGGTGTCGACCGACACATACGGTCGCGCGCGTCCGGCGAGCCCCTTGAGCAAATATGTAATTGATCCCGAGAGCGCCACGGCTTCTGTTCCGTGGAGGCCGAGGTCCGCGACGTTCCGCCAGTGCGCGATGCGGCCGACCCCGTACATGCCGACGCCGATGATGATCGAGCCCGGATCGGCGACGTACTGAACCACGTCCGATGTATTCTTGAAAAAGCGGTTGGCCTGCGTCGTCGAATCCTGAAGATGCCTGGCGACCCGCTGGTCGATCGGGAACATCGCGAAGGTCAAGCACGGTGAACCCCCCGGCAAGCGCGGCATCGCGCCAGGTGAAGAGCGTCTTCGCGGCGTGAATGCTGTCGTCGACGATTCGCGTCTGCGCCTCGGCATTCCGCGCCATACACGTCATGGCAATGAGCAAGCCCATCACGGTACGCCGAGCCGAACCCAGGCAGCGGGACGCAGGCCGTCGCGGCTTCATGGGCATCGGTTGTCGAGTCTGACATCGTGTGCATGTGCTGAATGGATGGCAATGCTAGAGGTCGCGACGGCGAAACCGGCGGACGGCGGCGGCGACAATGACAATGGCAAACAGCCCGCCATAGCCCATCGCCATCGCGCTGGGAATCGATACGTTGGCGAACGGCGAGAACGACAGCGACCCGGCGAGCGGCGATTGCATTTCGAATGCCGCCCGCCGCCAGATCGACTCGCTCGGCATGAGTAAACTGGTAAACACGCCCAACGTGACGATGTGCTGGCTCTGCGAGAACCCACTCACCTGTTCGAGCCAGCCGCCCATGAACGCCACGCCTTGCAACCCGAGCACGGCGACGCCCGCCGTCAATGTCGTGAAGCGCGTACCGGCCAGGAACGAGACCGCGAGGACAAGCAGGCACTCGAACGTCACGAGGAGAAACCCACGCAACGGATGCTCCGGCAGCACGCCGGCCACCGTGTACGCGACGGCGATCGTTCCGCTGAACGTGATCGCCACGTAGGCCGTCACCATGCCAGCGAAGCCAAGGAACTTGCCGGTGAGAATCTCCCACCGCGCAAGTGGCTTCGTCGCGATGGCGTGGATCGTACCGGAGGAAATCTCCCCGGCCACCGTGTCGATCGAGGTGAGAATCGTCATCACCACGGCGAGCAGATCGCAGGTGTACAACCCGATCATCAGCATGCCGCTCTCCACCTGATAGCGGACGAACGGCGACATCGGCCGCCCCTGGAACTCGACGACCTGGAACCGGAGCGCGACGGCGAAGATCGCCAACAACAGCGCGGCCGCACCCAGCGCGGTCCACAGAATCCGCCGCCGCGCCGCCTCGCGCAGCGTAATGCCCGCCATGATCAGCAGACCTCGCCTCGGCGCCATCCAAACCATCGATTCGCTCATGTCCTCACAGTCCCCGATCCTCGCCAACGAGCCGCACGAACACATCCTCGAGCGACGTTGGCTGCGGCGACACGCGAAACACGTTCGCGCCCGACGTCACCAGATGCTCGACGATCGCCGGGACGACGGCGTCGGAGGCCACGTCGAAACGCAGCTCGTCGGCTTCGAGCACCGGGTTCGTCGCCCAGCGCGAAAGCCCCGTGACCGTCGCGGGCTGCAGATTGTGCGCCCGCACCGTGACCCGCCGCGCGTGCGCCGCGGCCGTCTCCCTCAAGTCCTGGCTCGCGACGACCTGTCCATCCTTGATGAACGCCACGCGGTCGCAGGTCACCTCGATTTCAGAATCCGCGCACGCGACGCACGTGCGCATGTGCCGCCTCCATACACCCCGAGGAGACCCACTGCCGCGCCTCAGTACACCCCGAGGAGGCTCCGACTTTCGATCGCCAGGTCCGGGCAGGTGGTTGCCACCGCGCCGACCGCGATCGATCGACCGTGCGAGCTCGAGTTCGTCATGCCGGGTTTGTGATGACTAGGAATAGCCTAGCCATCGGACCTGTCCGGCACATGACGGCTGGCGGGCCTCGCGGCCGCCGTCGCGGGTTCCCTCGCGCGCGCCTCCTCGGGAGGCGGCCCCGGATCGGCGAGCGACGCTCTGCTCGACCGATATGGTGCGAAGCCTTTCCCCCAATCGACGCCGATGACCTCGAGCGTGATCCGGTCGCCGTCCACGTGAATCACGACATAGTGGAAGGGATTGGCGCCCGGGTCGCTCGACGGTCGCGCCAAATGCTCGAGCGACACCTTGTCGCTCGCGGCCGATGCGAGATATGCGGTCAGATCGGGTTCGCCCTTGTACGTCGTGAGCGGCGCTCCGCCGCCGCCGGTCACGATCTCGTCCATCCGGTGCGGGCCACTCGCGTCGGCGTACCGTTCGACCCAATGCTCATACAAGTGTTCGTGCCCGGTGAGCAGCAATCGCACATGATTCTTTCTGAACATCGGCATCCACTTCTCGCGGATCGACGCGGCCTGGCGCTCAACCTTCGCCCCGCCATGGTTCCCCGACGAGAACGGCGGATGATGAAAGAACATCGCGACATTCACATAGCGCTTGCGGTCCAGACCCGCGAGCTGAGCACGTACCCACGCGAGCTGAACGGTGTCGTCCGGGATGTCGGAATCGAACGCAATGAAGTAGGTGTTGCCGTAGCCGAACGCATAGGTCGGGTAGCCGGCCAGGCGCCGCGGCGAACCCTCGGCGGGAATCAAGCGCACGTTGGCCGCGAAGTAGTTCCGCAACCCCTCGACCCGGCGCGAGTCCGTCAAATCGACGGCGTCACCCACGTCATGATTCCCCACCGAGAGGAAGTAAGGAACATCGCCCTCCTTCATCAGGCGATTGATGAGCGGGTTGTAGCTCACGTTGAACTCGGCAGCGACGCTGCCGTTCTGCACCGCGTCGCCGCTCTGAAGGACGAATCTGATCGGGTCGTCGCCCCGCGCCGCCTGCTTGATCGTCCCCAGCATCGACTCGATGACGAGCGTGTGCTCCGCCTGGGGTGACACGCCATCATGCCGACCGCGTGTGTCGCCGTACGTGATGAATGAAAAGCGCGTGACGCCGGCGGTCGCCGCCTCGGTTGCTAACGGCGTTCGTTGCGGCACGAGTGGCGCTGCTACTTCCGCTGAAGCAGGCGCCTGGGCACGCGCCGCGCAAGGCGCGAAGACGGCGGCAGCCGCGAGCAAGTGCGCGAGTCGCCGACGAACGAAGAAGAATTGAGAATTCGACATGCCAAGCGATACTACCGGCGTCGCGCCATGTGATGACGATTCGGTCACGACGCTGAATCGATTGCGCCGTCAGCGCGCGGCCGCGTCATCCGCGCCGGACGACCAGCCCAGACGCGTCAGCCCACGCGGTCCCGGCGCCACCATCAGGCCCCGGAGAATCGCGCCGACCTTGCTCCCGTCGTCGGCGTGCCGCTGGATCGCGCGCCCACTCCACGTGCCGATGACGGCAGCCAGCGGAAGATCGCTCGCCCAATGAACGTGCTGAATCACGCGGGCAACACCGACCGTCGCGGCGCCCGCGAACGCGATCACGTCCACCGTCCGCGTGTTGCTCGAATCGGAATGCTGGACCTCGCCGGCGATGGTCGCCGCCATGGCGAACGCGGCAGCCGTGTGACCCGAGGGGAACGAGACGAACGGTCCATTGGCCTCGTGGAAACCGCGCCCAAGTTCAAACTCGTGCACCGTCTTCACGCCTGGCAGCGCGCGGCCAGACACGCCCTTCGCGAGTCCGGTGATCGCCGTGGCAAGCGCGATGGCTTCCATATTGTGAATGGCGAACCGCCGCAGCCCCACGGCGCCCGTGGTGGCGCTCGCGGCGAACAGCGCCGCACTGACGACGAACGGCCCGTCGCCGCCAAGAAATGCGGCGTCGCTCGCGGCGTGATGAAGCGCGCGGTCGTTACGCCAATTGGGTTCGGCCACTTCGTTTGAAATCGAGCGGTCGAATGGCGCGGCCGCGGCGGTCGCCAGTACCGCCGCTCCCAACGCTTCGGCGTCCGACCGTGTGACCCAAGCGGTTCGCGCATCACCTGTCTTCGCTGCCGGCGGCGCATTTGCGCGCGTCGCGACGGTCGAATCAACGGTGCCAATCACTTGCGCCCCGCCGCGTGCCGCCAGGACGAGAAGCAGGACGTACGCAGCGGCAGCGCGCACCAGCACGAACTTCGGCGAGCGCGGTGGCAACGGGGAGCATCGAATCATGAGCGCAGGCTCGGGATGGGTCGGAACAAACGTAGTCTGGCGGCGCTGTCGCCACCCACAACGACTTCTCAACACTCAATTGTCACCCGGGTGACAGGTTCATGGTCCTGGCGTAAGGATTTTTTAATGCGTCTCAATCGTTACCTGTCAGGCACCTGTCACGCGTCTCTGCCGTTCCGTGACATGCGAGTCGCGGTCGCGTTACCAAAAAACTCTACTGTCCGCGCGCTGGGAACTGAGCCAGTCACGAGTCACCTCGAGCCAGGACGGACATGGTGTCGCACTTCATTCGTTCCGCGCGCATCACGGCGCGCCGTCAGCGGCATGCGCCCTTCGCGCACGCACTGACCTTCTGCCTGATCACGCTGTTCATGCTGTTGACCGGCGCGATGCCGCGCTCCTCGGCGGCACAGGCCACTCCCGCCAATGCCGCCGGCCACGTGTCGGGTCGGGTGGTCGATTCGACCGGCACGCCCGTCGTTCTCGCCGTCGTACACGCCAGGGGAACGCGCTTCGGTGCGACCACCGATGGCGCCGGTCGATTCGAAATCGCCGGCCTTCCCTCGGGCGCGTACACGCTCGTCGTCCAGCGGATCGGGTTCGCCGCCGACTCCGCGGCTGTCACCGTCGGCAACAGCGCCATCACCGTACCCGATCTTCACCTTCGCTCACTCACAGTCGTCCTCGCCGGCGTCGTCGTCCAGGCATCCGGGCGCCTCAATGAAACGCGAGAGGCCGCGCTCGCCCGTCGCAGTCAGGCCGACAACTTCGTCGTCGTCCAATCGGGGGACGAAATTCGTTCGCTGCCAAACGCGAACGCCGCCGAAGCTCTCGCGCGCATGCCCGGTGTGTCCACCGAACGCGACGAGGGCGAAGGCAAGTTCGTGCAGATTCGCGGCACCGAGCCGAGGTTGTCCAACGTCACGATCAACGGTGCGCACGTCCCCGGCACCGAATCGACCGACCGCATCCCCAAGCTCGACGACGTTCCGTCCGACCTGCTCGGCGCCGTCGAAGTATCCGAAACGTTGCGCGCCGACATGGACGCGGACGCAATTGGCGGCTCGGTGAATCTCATCACCAAAGCTCCGGAGGGCGCCCCGCGCGGATACTTCGCACTCCAGGGCGGGCAGCAGTCGCAGCTCAATGCGCGCCAGGGTCAGGGGAGTCTGATGTACGGCGGCCGCTACGGCGTGACGCAGAAGTTCGGCGCTCTGCTCGGCGTCACGTTCGATCGCAACAACCGGTCGATCGAGGACGTCGAGCCGGCGTGGAGCGTGGACGGCACGCGTTCGTTCCCCACCGAGTGGGACCAGCGCGACTATCTCTATGGTCGCACACGCGCGGGCGGCGTCGGGGACTTCGACTATCGTTTCGACAACGGCGGCGCGCTCGCGCTCCGCGGACTGTTTAGTCAATTCCAGAACTATGGAACGCGCTACCGCTTCGATGCGGCGGGCGGCGACGACTCCGCACAGGTTGCATCCGGACCGACCGGGATCGCCACCGGTTCGACGTTCACACGCGAAGTTTCGCAGCGGCGGCCCAACGAGCGCATGTACGGCTTCACACTCAACGGCAACTCACCGACGATGGCCTTGGCGCCGACGTTTGCCATCGACTTTGCCGGTACGCGCCAGCTCGACAAGGATTATCGCACGAGCGATTTCGAGTACGATGGACCCGGCGGGAACGGTGTGCCGCTTGCCTACGACGGCACGGATGCCAAGACGCCGCGCTATCGCTTCCTGAACGCGTCTGATTCCATCGCGGCGCTCAACCCGGCCAACTACGCATTCACGAAGTACAAGCTGAGCGACGGCAGCGCCATCGGCCACGACATCGGCGCCCACATTGACGGCACCGCGCACTACAGCTTCGACACCGCCCCGACCGTTTTTCAATTCGGACTCAAGCTGCGGCACGAGACCAAATCGTTCATCTCGAACGAGCAATCGTTTAGCGCGACCGCGCCGCTGATGATGGATCAGGTGCTGGGCAACTACAGCGATCCGACGTTCTATACGACGATCGCGCACGGCTTTCTCATGGGACCGCAGGCCAGTGGCAGCGCGATCGAGGCGTGGGAGAACGCCAACCCGGCCGATTTCAAGAACAAGACTGACACGATCGGCAATCAACTCGCCAGCTACAACGGCGCCGAGACCATCTCGTCGGCGTACGCGATGCAGACGTCCGACTTTGGCGCGTTGCACGTCAACGTCGGCCTGCGCGCCGAAATGACGAACTCCAGCTACACCGGGCACGTCGCGTCGACGCCAGATAGCGGTGCGACGGTCGTCACGACGACGCCGGGCACGCAGCAATACCTCGATCTGTTCCCGAGCCTGCAGGCGAAGTACTCGCTCGACGATCGCACCGACATTCGCGCCGCGGTCACCCGCGGTATCGCGCGCCCCAACTACTACGACCTCGCGCCGCACCTCTCCGGCACCGCGTGCGATGCGTGCAAGAATTCGTTCGGCAACCTCGCGGCCGGCAATCCCGACCTCAAGCCGCAACACGCTTGGAACTACGATCTTCTCGCGGAGCGGTACCTCACACGCGCGGGCCTCATCTCGGGCGCGGTGTTCTACAAGCAGATCACGGGCTTCATCTACGATCGCGACTTCATCTACGACGGTCCCGTCGCCGAATTCCAGGGCTACCTCGGTACGCAGCCGCAGAACGGCGGCAACGCCACGCTCAAGGGCACCGAGATGAGCTACACCCAGCGTCTGTACATGCTGCCGGGTGCGTTCGCGGGTCTCGGGCTCGACGTCAACTGGACACACACCGACAGCCGCGCCGAGCTGCTCGCCGACACCGCGTCGGGCTCCGCACAGCTCGGACATCCCACGACGCGCTTCGCCGCGCTGCCGCGCCAAGCGGAGAACGTCGCCAATCTCGCCGGCACCTACGAACTCGGTCGCGTGTCGGCACGTCTCGCCTGGCAGTATCAGGGACAGAGCATCTACTCGTACGGCGACGGCTCGGCCACGGCGACCGGCGACACCTATCTCTACCCGCACGCGCAGGTCGACGCGTCGATCCTGTACAATCTCACGCCGCAGGCACAGCTGCAGATCCAGGGCCTCGACCTCAACAATGAAGTATTCGGATTCTTTAACGGCACGCCCGGCTCGCAATTCGGCATTCAGCGCGAAGTGTACGGCCGCAGCGTCATTGTCGGTGTGAAGTACGGATTCTGATCGAACGCGCGCCCTCGGGGCGCGCGTCGTCTATTACCACTTCAGGGAGACCAGGTCATGCCGTGCACGAAGCCCCGTTCGTTCTTTCGCCGGTCCGTTGTGATCCGACTCGCTCTGCTTTCACTGGGGGCGGTCGGTGCCCCGCGACTCGCGCTGTATGCGCAACACGGTAACGGCGACCGCGACGACGCCTTCGTGCACGGCACCCTGTTGCTCTCACGCAGCGTGTACATCGAAAACCCGGCGCTCGGCCTGTATCCGTTCGTATGGAACAACGTCCTCACCGATCCGAGTTTCGGCATCACCTCGCGCATCTTTCTCGATCAAATCACGCCGGGAGGTTTCACGCTCGCCACGCTCGAGGTGCCGAACAGCACCCAGCGCGGCGTGTCGCCGATGAGAGATCAGATGGTCACGAGCTTCTCCTCCAAGTCGGAGATGGCGCTCAATCTCTCCACCGATGGACAGGTCCTGACGTTCATGGGCTATGTCGCGCCGGTGAACGCTGTCGACGTGTCCAACACGAATACGCCCGCCGCGTTCGATCCCACGAATCCCGTCACGGGATCAGCGTTGCGCGCCGTCGCCGAGCTCGACACGCACGGCCAGTTCAGGTTCACTGCGACCAACGCGTACAGCGGCAACAACGGACGTGCCGCGATCCTGCGCAACGATCGGGGCCGCGACGTCATCTACACGGCGGGCAACGCGGGCAATGGCAGCAATCCCCAGCCCGATGGCATCGTCCTCGGAGCCGGCGCCCAGATCATGCGACCGGAGAACAAGCCGCTCGTCGCGCAGGAGACGGGACTTCCGACGCCGGTCGCGAGCTTTAGCGTCACACAACTCGGCGCAAAGGCGGACAAGGTCGGCAAAGACGACAACTTTCGCGGGCTGACCGTGTTCGACGACGTCTTGTATTTCACCAAGGGCAGCGGCAGCAACGGCGTCAACACGGTCTACTTCGTCGACACGTCGGGCCAGGCGTGTCCGAACGGCGTCGGACTTCCCGTGCGCGGCGCTCGGTTGCCCGACGAGCCGCTCGCGTTCGATCCGTCGCTCCTGCAGACCAGCGGCCTTCCGTCGAACATGTGCATTCTTCAAGGCTTTCCCGCCACGCTCAACTCGGCTTTGAAAAAGAAAACCACGGCGTATCCATTCGGCATCTGGTTCGCCGATTCGCACACGCTGTACGTCGCAGACGAGGGCGATGGTGATCTCGCCGACGCTGGCCTCACCCCGGCGGGTCTCCAGAAGTGGGTGTTCGACGATGGCGCACAACTATGGAAGCAGGTCTACACGCTGCAAGCCGGGCTCGGCCTCGGTGCGTCCTACCACTTCCCCGGCGACGCACGCTATCCCACGGACGTAAACGCGGCGACTGGGCTGCCGTGGGCTCCAGTGACCGACGGCCTGCGCAACATCACGGGACGCGTCAACTTCGACGGCACAGCGACCATCTGGGCCATCACCTCGACAGCGAGCGGAAATGGCGATCCCGGCGCAGATCCGAACAAACTCGTCGCCGTCACCGATCGTCTCGCGAATCAGAGCGCGGCAGTGGCAGCTCTAGAGTCGTTCGTCACCATTCGCACGGCGGGATTCGGTGAAGTGCTGCGCGGCGTGGCGTTCGCGCCGCGCAGCGATCGCGAACCAGACGACCCACGCCGCCAATGACTTAGCGGCGTGCCGTCTGATCGGTCGTCATGTTGTCGACAGGTTCGAGCGATAGAGTTCTCATACGCCCTCCCGCCCCGCGATCCGTCCCCATGCGTTATCCGTTGCTCGTCGCTTTCCTGGCCATTGGCCACCAGCTCACCGCCCAAACCGCCGGCGCGTATCAGATTACTCATACGTACGCGCTCGGCGGTCCAGGCAGTTGGGACTACGTCGTCACCGACTCGCCGCGGCACCGCGCGTTCATCGGCCGGCAAGACCGCGTCATGGTCGTCGACGAGCGCACCGGCAAGTTGCTCGGTGAGGTCACGGGCATTCATGGCGCGCACGGCATAGCTATCGCGCCGTCGACTGGCCACGGCTTCGCCACGTCGGGCAACGACAGTTCCGTCGTCATGTTCGATCTCAACACGTTCAAGGTCCTTGGCCGGATTCACGCGGCCGAGGATGCCGACGCGATCATCTTCGACGCACCGTCGAATCGCGTGTTCACGTTCAACGGTGACGCCAACTCGTCCACGGTCATCGACCCGGTAGCCGGCAAGCTGGTGACTAACATCGCGCTCGGCGGCAAGCCGGAGTACGGTGTGTCGGCGGGCGACGGAAAGGTCTACGTCAACCTCACGGACAAGAGCGAGGTTGTCGAGATCGATACGAAGTCGCTCGCCGCCACCCGCCGGTGGTCGACAGCACCCTGCCAGCGGCCGGTGGCCATGGCGATCGACGTCGCCCATCAGCGGCTGTTCAGCGGCTGCCGCAGCGGCGTCATGGCGATCTCCGACTATCGCGCCGGCAAGGTTGTCGCGACCGCGCCGATCGGTTCAGGCGTCGACGGCGCTGGGTTCGACCCGAGCACCGGCGACGCATTCGCCTCTGCCGCGGACGGCACGCTCACGGTCATCCACGAGGACTCGCCCAACGCGTATCGAGTCGTGCAAACGCTCACGACACTGCCGTTCTCGCGCAACATGGGACTCGATCCCGCGTCGCACACGATCTTTCTTTCCGGTGGCAAGTTCGAACCGCCGGCCGCTGGCGCGTCACCGACCGAGCGCACGAAGATGATTCCCGGCTCCTACGTCGTGCTGGTCGTCGAGCGGCGGTGACGTCAGCAGGCGATCACTTCGCAGATGTGATCGAGCGTCTTTGACGGTACGAACGTCTTGTCATCGTAGAGTGCCGCAAGGTCCGTCTCGCTGAACACCGTCGCGTGCGCCGGCGCGTTCGCTTCCCCGCCCCCTTCAATCCACGCGCTCGTCCAGATCGCGGCGAGCGTGCGGGCGCCCGACGCGATGATCGTCTGAGTGTCCGCACCGAACTGCGCCCATAGCGCGTCGGCAGCGGCCTTCGCCGTGGGGCCGCCCGCCTCAATCTTCACGTACGCCTCGACGATGTCCTTCGGCGCAATGGTGGCGAACGTGTCCAGAATGAGCTTGACCACCGACTTGGCCGCCGCTTTGCCGCCCTTGAACGTTGGCGGCAG
Organism: uncultured Gemmatimonadaceae bacterium; assembly: GCA_963817445.1. GTDB lineage: Bacteria > Gemmatimonadota > Gemmatimonadetes > Gemmatimonadales > Gemmatimonadaceae > JAQBQB01. Next base: position 951,014 of record CAWFOG010000023.1, on the reverse strand, counting down.
CGCTTTCGAGTCCTTTTGTGCGAATTTCGTGATGTCGGCGATGTGATAGTTCACCATGTCGTCTTCGTACGCCGCGTGGACGCCGGCGCCGCGCTTGATCGTTGCGGGTTGGCCCTTTTGTCCGGCCTTGGGATTCGGCACCATGGTCGTCGGATCGCCGTCGAACCAGCTCGACACGTGCAGCGGCTGGCAGGCGTCGCCGACATAGTGCGACACGATCCCCGCCGCGCAGACGAAGCGTTTCACGTCCGGTTTCTTCTTTTGTAAGTCGGCCACCATGTTCTCGTAGAACTGCTGCACGCGAAACGGCAGCAGGCCGCGGCTTTGGTCCTTCACGTCGTCGTAGTATTTCTGCCACACAGCCACGGCGACGTTCTTATTCGGATCCTTTTTGCAGAGTTCGAGCAATGTTCCGGCGGCGCGCGGCGCGTCCATGTCCGCGAAATGATTCGGGTTTTCGGCGCCGCCACGACTGTGCGTCCCGCGCTTCCATACCAGATCCGGCACGTCGGCAAGGGGCACGAACGCATGGGTCGACAAGCCGGCGGTGCTCGACTGGGTGATGGTTCCGGCGGCGAACGTGATGCGCGCGAGGTTGGCCTTCATCAATGCGGCCAGTCGCGGATACTTGTGCGCGTCGATTCGGTCGATGGCGAGCGCGGCGATGGTGTAGTGGCCGACGGCCCCCCAGTAGTCGAGCATGCCAACGTTCCAATCGCGCACGACGTCGACCTCGAGTCGATCGCACACAGCGCTCAGCGACGTCGCGAGCGCATACGGCGACACACTCTTGCCCGTCGGTCCGGTGAACGACTGCCCGCCCCACTGCAACGCCATCGGGCGCGGACCGTCGCTCGTCTCGAGCATCCACACGGTACCCGAGTCACCTGGGCGCGTGTTGAGGACCGCGGTGTTCTCGCGAGGGCCAATGAGAAAGTCTGCGACGTATTCCATGCCGCCGACTGATTTGTAGCGATAGAACAACCCTTGCACTCGGCCGGCGATCGGGCCGGACGCCGCACCGAACGCGCGGACCGGACAGTCGATGAGTCGCAGCGAGAGGTTGGCCGCGTTCAGGTCGGCGAGCTTCCCCATCTCGCCTATACCATAGACTTGCGCGGTCCATCGCGTGAGGTCGTCGACGCGCACGAGGCCCACGTCGAGGTTGACGTAGACGTCGTTCCCCGGCCACTGCGGATAGATCTCGGAAAAGCGCACACGCGTGATTTGCTTGTCCGATGTCGTGCCGATCTCCACGCGCTCGCCGCCGATCACCGACGACAGTCGTTCGCCGGGTTTGCCCGCGACGTGCCGGTTGGTGAGCGCGTACACATCATGGCCGTCGGTCACCATGCATCCAATCGACGCGACGTGCTCCTCTTGCTGCACCGTGGCGACGATCGGATAGCCGCCACCGATGAACTGCCGCGGAAAGCGCGGTGACACCGGCTCGAACTCGGGCGCGTCTACCGGCGGCGCATACACGACGCACACCGGGACGCGCGTGCCGTCGGGCATGTTGAGCGCCGGCGGTACCAGTGTCGACGGGTCGACCTTTCCGCGCTTGACGTCGTCGAGATCCACCCAGGTGTCGACGAACACGAGCACGCACGGCCAGGAATACGGTCGCACCTGGGAATTGCCGAGCGTGCGCGGCTCCTTCGTGGTCTGCCGGGCGGCACGCGTGTCGTGCGCCGCGGCCTCGCCCATTCCCTGCGGCCATTCGTCGCCCGCGCGAATGAGGTACCGGCCAACCGCGGTGGCCACGACATGCTGCTTGTCCATCAAGTGCAGATGGTACAGATCGCGCGCCGCGACCAGATCGCGGAGCGAGAGCATGTTGTAGTCTTTGTCGACGTCGAGCACAGCGTCGGACCCGACGGCGGCAGCGGCGGCGGCGCGTGGAGCGGGCATTCGGTCCTCGAGGAGGTCGGCGAGCCGTCGAATGTACCGGCGCCTGTTACGGCCGCAAGTCGGGAACGATCGTTTATGAGAAGCTTCTAATTATTCGTCTTGCTAGGCGGCGAGTCCGCCTGTCGTTGGCCGGTCGACCGCCGGGTTCGCCCTCGCCCGTCGAGATTCCGAGGGGCCGGCGGTTCGATCAGCGTTCACGAGCAAGCCGGGACTGGCGCAATAGCGAAATCGAGCACAAACTAGAAGGGTCCTAACGTGGGAACCCCATGCTTCGCCAACACATACGAGTTCTGACGCTCGCCGTCGCGGTCGGACTCCTCATCGCCAATCGTTCGCCGGCCGGTGCGCAGCAGAACGTTACGCTCGCGTCGCGCGCCCCTGCGTCGGCGGTATTCCGCGGTCGGGTCATTCGTCAGGGAGATGGCTTGCCAGTGGCGGCCGCCGACGTCTGGCTTGCCTCGGTCGACAAGCACGTGACGACCGACAGCACAGGTGCGTTCCGCGTCGATGGATTGCCAGTCGGTCTGCAGCTCGTCCAGGTCCGCCACCTCGGCTTCGACGTCGCGCGCGACACGATCATGCTCTCGCCCGAGCACGACAACGTTCGCACGTACGCGCTCGCCGTGCAGGCAGCGTCGCTCGACACCGTGCGGACCGTCGCCGCGAACCAAAAGTACGTCTCGCCGCGATTGAAGGCGTTCGAGGACCGACGGCTGTCTGGACAGGGCGGCCGCTTCATCTCGGACAGCACGATGCGCCAGAGCGAGAACATGAGTCTCACCAATCTGGTGGCCGGTCATATTCCGGGCCTCATGCAGGTATTCCAAAACCTCGGCACGGCGCTCGTGTCGACACGCAAGGCGTGTAAGGGACTCGTCCTGCTGGGCAATAATGGCACGACCGGGGCATCGTCGTGCAAGCCCAACCAACCGGACTGTTATGTCGCGATTTACCTCGACGGCGTGCTGCAGTATTCGACAAAGTTTGGTGGGACGCCGCCCGATCTCGCAAAGATGGTCAGCGTGAGCAATCTCGCGGGAGCCGAGTTCTATGCCGACGCCGCGAGCGCACCCGTCGGCATGAACAGCGACGACGACGGCTGCGGCTCGCTCTGGCTCTGGACGCGGGAGCGGTGACGGAACGCGCGGGCGCGTCGATCAGACATTTCTGATCGACGCCGCTCAGCCTACATCGCCGCCGGCTCCGGGTGATGTGCGCCCGGCAACTGCGCATCCGTCGGCGCCGCAACGCCCGCCGTCACCATCACGGGCCGCTGCGAAAAGCGCTGTTGCCACTCGTCGAGATACGTATAGAAGACCGGCGTCACGTACAGCGTGACGAGCTGGGAGAACGCCAGGCCGCCCACCACCGCCACGCCGAGCGGGCGCCGCGTTGATGAACCCGCGCCCCAACCCACGGCAATCGGAATCGCGCCCATCAACGCGGCCATCGTCGTCATCATGATCGGGCGGAACCGCACGCTCGCCGCCTCGAGAATCGCCTCCGACGGCGTACGATTGCCGTCGTGCTGCGCCTCGATGGCGAAGTCGATCATCATGATCGCGTTCTTCTCCACGATGCCGATCAGCATGATGATCCCGACGAATCCATAGATGTCGAGGTCCAACCCGCACAGCAACAACGTCACCAGCGCGCCGAACGCCGCAAAGGGCAAGCCGGTGAGAATCGTGATCGGATGTATGAAACTCTCATAGAGCACGCCGAGGATCACGTAGATCACGAACACAGCAAGCAGCATGAGCATGACGAGCCCCTGCTGTGTGCTGACGAACGCCTCCGCGATGCCGGAGAAGCTGGCGGACACCGTGGCCGGGAGCACGTCCGCCGACGCCTGCTGCACCGCGGTCAGCGCCGTGCCGAGCGACGTGCCCGGCGCGAGGTTGAACGAGATCGTGGCCGAGGGAAGCTGCCCCGAGTGATTCACCGTGACCGGACCGACACCGTAGCGGAACTTCGCCACGGTGCTGAGCGGCACGAGCGGTCCGCGCGTCGAGCGCACCCAGAGCTTGCCGAGCGCGTCGACGTCCTGCTGATAGTCGGGGAGCAGCTCCATCACGACCCAGTACTCGTTCGTCGACGTGTAGATCGTCGACACCTGCCGCTGTCCGAACGCGTCGTACAACGTGTTCTCGATCTCGCTCGCCGACACGCCGAGCTGGCCGGCGGTCTCACGGTCGATGTCGACGGTCACTTGCGGGTTGTTGATCAACAGATCGCTCGTGACGTCGGTGAGTCCGGGCAGTTGTCGAAGCCGCCCCTCGAGCGCGTGTGCCGACGTGTTGAGTGCGTTGATGTCGCCGCTCTGGAGCGTGTACTGATACAGACTCTTCGACGCGAGACCGCCGATCGAAATGGCCGGCGGATTCTGCACGAACAGCGAGATGTCCTGCACATCGGCCGCGGCCTTGGTCAGGTCGCGGGCGATCTGGTCGGCGCTCCGTTTGCGCTCACCAATCGGCTTGAGGTCGATCGTGAGCTGGCCCTGATTTGCCGCGGCCGTCGTGCCGACGGACGACGTCACGGCGCGTACGTCGGGGTCGCGAGCAACGACGGCGGCGATGTCCGCCTGCCGCGCGACGAGCGCGTCATACGACACGCCCTCGGCGGCCTCCGTCGTCGCGAGCAACTGGCCCGTGTCGTCCGTGGGGAACAAGCCCTTGGGCGTCGACCAGAATAAGTATCCGGTCGCGATCAAGATCACCGCCGAGAAGGCCAGCGCGAGCGGTCGGTGGCGCATGACCCAGGCGAGCGAGCGTTCGTAGACGCCAAGCCAGGCGGCGTAGAATCGTTCGCTCGCGGCGTACAACGCGCCGTGCGCCTGTCCATGATCCGACTTGAGGAACCGGCTCGACAGCATCGGCGTGAGCGTGAGCGAGACGAAGCCCGACACGAGAATCGCCACGCCGATCGTCACCGCGAATTCGTGGAACAGCTTGCCGATGATGCCGCCCATGAACAGGAACGGAATGAACACCGCGGCGAGCGAGAAGGTCATGGACAGAATCGTGAACCCGACCTCGCCCGCGCCGTCGATGGCCGCCTGCATGCGCGGCTTTCCCATTTCCAGGTGGCGCACGATGTTCTCGAGCATGACGATCGCGTCGTCGACCACGAAGCCCACAGCGAGCGTCAGCGCCATGAGCGACAGGTTGTCGAGGCTGTAGTTCAGCATGTACATCACCGAGAACGTTCCGATGATCGACATCGGTAGCGCCAAGCTCGGGATGATCGTCGCCGACCAATTGCGCAGGAACAGGAAGATGACGCCGACGACGAGCACGAGCGTCAACTCGAGCGTGAACGTCACGTCGTCGACCGAGGCCTTGATCGTCGCCGATCGGTCGTACAACGTCGACACGGTGACGGCCGGCGGAATCTCGGTCTGCAGGCGAACGAGCGCCGCCTTGACCTTGTTGGCCACGTCGACGGTGTTCGTGCCGGGCTGCCGCTGGATGGCGAGCACGATCGAGCGCGACCCGTTGTACCAGCTCGCGGTCTTGTTGTTCTGCACGTCGTCGGTAATGCGCCCAATTTCCGAGAGATGGACGGGCGCGCCGTTGCGATAGGCGATGATGACGTCGGAGAACTGGCTCGCGTCGTCGAGCTGGCCGGTGGCCTGCACCGTGAGCGCCGTCCGCGGTCCCCACAACACACCGGTGGGGAGATTGACGTTCTGCGCCGTGATGGCGGCCGCCACATCTTCGAGCGCGATGCTCCGCGTGGCGAGTTGGCCGGGGTCGAGCTGAATGCGCACGGCGTATTTCTGCGTGCCGTACACGAGCACCTGCGCCACGCCGCCGACCATCGACAGCCGTTGCGCGAGCGTCGTCTCGCCGTATTCGTCGAGCTTGGACAGCGGCACCTGATCGGACGTGAGCGCCAGCGTGAGAATGGGCGCGTCGGCGGGATTCGTCTTCTGGTACGACGGCGGGATGATCCCCTGCGGAAGCTGACGGCTCGTCTGGGCGATCGCCGCCTGCACGTCCTGCGCGGCGGCGTCCACGTTCCGGTCCAGTGCGAACTGAATGACGATCTGCGTCTGCCCCAGGCTCGACGTCGACGTCATGTTGTCGATGCCGGCGATGGTCGAGAACTGTTTCTCGAGCGGCGTGGCCACGGTCGCGGCCATCGTCTCCGGGCTCGTGCCGGGGAGCGTCGCCGTGACGGTGATCGTCGGAAAGTCGACGTTGGGCAGGTCGCTCACCGGCAGCTGCCGGTAGGCGACGATGCCGAAGACGAGAATCCCTACCATGACGAGCGTCGTCATGACGGGGCGTTTGATGAACATCGTTGTAAAATTCATGACTGCAAATTAGAGAATCACGTGATTGGCTGATCAGCGCGCCGCATGCCGGCGGTCAATCGCCCGCGACCGGCACGAGCCCCGGCGCGCCTTCCGGCGCCGCCGTGGTGCGCACACGCCGGCCGAGCCAGGCCTGCAGTTCGTCGAAGTACGTGTAGAACACCGGCGTGACGTACAGCGTCACGATCTGCGAAAACGCCAGCCCGCCGACGACGGCGATGCCCAACGGCCGGCGCGACGCCGCACTCGCCCCCACGCCGATCGCGATCGGCAGCGTGCCGGCGATCGCCGACACGGTCGTCATCATGATCGGGCGAAAGCGCACGCTCGCCGCCTCGACGATCGCTTGCGCCGGTGGTACGTGCTCGTTGCGCTCGCGCTCGATGGCGAAGTCGATCATCATGATCGCGTTCTTCTTCACGATCCCGATGAGCATGATGATGCCAACGTAGCCGTACACGCCCAACTCGACGTGCGTGAGGTAGAGCGCGAACAGCGCGCCGAACGCCGCGAACGGCAGACCGGTGAGAATCGTGATCGGATGAATGAAACTCTCGTACAAAATGCCGAGGATGATGTAGATCAGGAACACGGTGATGATGAGCAGGATCCCCATCCCCTGCTGCGAATCCTGGAACGCCTGCGCCGTGCCGGAGAACGCGCCGGTAATCGACGCGGGCACCGTCTGTCGCGCGATGCGGTTCACCTCGTCGGTCGCCGCGCCGAGCGCGACACCGGCCGCCAGGTTGAACGACAGCGTGACCGACGCCAATTGCCCCGAATGCGCCACGCTGAGCGGGCCCGTCGTATTCTCGAAGTACGCGACGTCGCTGAGCGGAATCTGGCTGCCGTTCGAGCCGGGGACGAAAAAGTGCTCCAGCGCCGTGGCGTCCAACTGCGCGCTCGGCACCGTTTCCATCACGACCCAGTATTCGTTCGTCGGCGTGAAGATCGTCGACACCTGCTGCTGATTGTACGCGTTGGCCAGCGCGTTCTCGATCGCGCTCGGCGACACGCCCAGCGACAGCGCGCGCTGCCGATCGATGTGCACCTGAAGAATCGGACTGCGGTTGAGCAAGTCCGACGTCGCGCTGGTCAGCATCGGATCTTCCTGCAGTCGCGCCAGCAGCTTGTTCGCCTCGGAGTAGAGCTGCGTGATGTCGGGGCCGCGCAGCGTGTACTGATACGAACTCTTCGATCCGCGCCCGCCAATGCGAATGGCCGGCGGATTCGTGACGAAGATCTGCAGTCCGGAAATGCCGGACATCACGCGCGTGAGTTCGCGAACCATGTCGTCGGCCGGCGGTCGTTTGCCGGCCGGCTTCAGCGTGATGCTGAACTGCGCCTGGTTCGACGATCCGCCAAAGCTGCCGATGTTCGCCGTGTAGCTCGCCACGTTGGTGTCACTTGCCAGGCGCGTCGACGCGAGCTGCGTGTAGTGCAGCATCTCGAGAAAGCTCGTGCCCTGCGACGCTTCCGCGGTCGCGCTCAGCGAACCGGTGTCATCCGGGGGAAACAGTCCCTTGGGAATGACGGTCCAGAGCAGCGCCGTGGCGGCGAGAATGAGCCCGGAGAACACCAGCGTAAGCGGCCGGTGCGCCATCACCCATCGCAAACTGCGTTCGTAGCCGCGCAGCGCTCCCTTGAGCATCGATTCGGTGAACGACGCCCAGCGGCCGAGCGATTCCTCGGCCTGGTGCCGCTTGAGCAGGCGACTGCACAGCATGGGCGTCAGCGTGAGCGACACGACACCCGATACCAGAATGGCGACGCTGATCGTGACGGCAAATTCGCGAAACAGGCGGCCAATGATTCCGCCCATGAACATGAGCGGAAGAAAGACCGCGCTGAGCGACAGCGTCATTGAGAGAATCGTGAACCCGACTTCTTCCGCGCCTTCGAGCGCCGCCTCACGCGGCGATTTTCCCATCTCGAGGTGGCGGACGATGTTCTCGAGCATCACGATCGCGTCGTCGACGACGAAGCCGACGGCCAACGTGAGTGCCATCAACGACAGGTTGTCGACGCTGAAGCCGAGGATCTGCATCACCGAGAAGGTGCCGATGATCGACATCGGCAGCGTCAGGCTCGGAATGAGCGTGGCGACGAGGTTGCGCAGGAAGAAGAAAATCACGCCGACGACGAGCACGAGCGCGACGATCAGCGAGAACTTCACGTCGGCGACCGCATTCTCGATCGACACAGAGCGGTCGTACTGGATGTGCACCTTGAGCGTGGGCGGCAGGCCCTTTTCGATCTCGGTGAGCGCTTCCTTCACCTGATTCGCCACCTCGACGGTGTTCGTGCCAGGCTGCCGCTGCACCATCAGGTTGACCGACCGCTCCTTGTCGTACCAGCTGACGTTCTTGTTGTTCTGGATGTCGTCGAGGACGTTCGCCACGTCGCCCAACCGCACCGCCGCGCCGTTCTTGTACGCCACGATGAGCCGCCGGAAATCCGCGGCGTCGTTCATCTGCCCGTTGGCCGCGATGGTGAGCGTGGCGCCCTTTCCATATAGCACGCCCGTCGGCAGCATGACGTTGTTGTTGCGGATCGCCGTCGCCACCTGCGACACGCCGATGTTTCGGCTTGCCAGCGCGGCGGGATCGAGCTGCACGCGCACCGCGTACTTCGCCGATCCATAGACGCCGACCTGCGCCACGCCCTCGACCGTCGAGAGCCGTTGCGCGATCATCGTCTCGGCGTACTCGTCGACCTGCGTCATCGGCATCACGTTCGACGTGAGCGCGATGTTCAGAATTGGCGACGCGGCCGGATTCTGCTTGTGGTAGTTCGGCGGAAGAATCGTCGACGGCAGGAACGGCAGCGTCTTGCCGATCGCGGCATTGACGTCCTGCGCCGCTGCTTCGACGTCGCGGTCGAGCGAGAATTGGAGTGTGATGTTCGTGCCGCCGAGGCTCGAGCTCGACGTGATTTCATCGATGCCCGGAATGGCGGAGAATGCCTTCTCCAGCGGCGTGGCCACTGTTGCGGCCATCGTTTCCGGGCTCGCGCCAGGGAGACTCGCGTTGACGTTGAGCGTTGGGTAATCGACGGTCGGCAGATCGCTGACGGGAAGCTTGCGATACGACACAATGCCGAACACGACCACGCCGATCATGATCAACGTCGTCATGACCGGCCGTCGAATGAACAGGCCCGTCGGCGTCATCGCTCAGCCGCCGCTGGCGCTGCCACCCGCGCTTCCACCCGGACCGCCGGTACTTCCGTCTCCGCCACCGCCCCCACCGCGCTTCCCGCCCTTGCCACCTTTGCCGCCCTTTCCACCTTTGCCACGGCGACCAGCCGCGGGTGCGCCGCTGTCGAGATCATTGGCGCCGCGAATGTGCACCGCCGCATCCGGCGTGAGTCGCGACTGACCGTCCGTCACGACGCGATCTCCGTCGTGCAGGCCGTTGGCGATGATGGCGAGATTGCCCGCCGTTCGCTCCACCGTGACCGCGCGCTGGCGCGCCGTGTCCGTCTGATCGACGACGTAGACATACGCGCCCCGCTGTCCCGTCACGATTGCCTGCGTCGGGACGACGAGCGCGCTGTCTTCGTCGAACAGATGCAGCGACGTCGACGCAAACTGTCCGGCCCACAAACGGCCATTCGAATTGTCGAATTTCGCGCGCAGCTGAACCGTTCCCGTGGTCGTGTCGACCGCGTTATCGATGAACGACAACTTGCCCATGAGACGGTCGCCGGCGAATCCGCCCTGTTGCAGCACACCGTTCGCCGATCCATTCGCCCCAGGCGCAACACTGGGTGGGCCGCCGCCGCCCGACGCGGGCGCTCCGCCGTCCATCGATCCGGATTGTCCGGCTGGATCTTGAACCGGGTTCATCGCCGACGCGGCCAACGAATCGATCGACGGCGACGCCGGCGCAACGCCGCCAGGCACCGCGGCAACGGGCAGTCCGCCCTTTTCACCATATTGAAGGACGAGCGGCAGCTGCGACGACGGAATCGAGAACCGGACGAGAATTGGCCGAACCTGGTTGATCACGACCAACGCCACGCCCGATCCAGCGTGAACGAGGTTTCCCTGTTTGACGAGCAGGCTCCCCGTCTTTCCGCCAATGGGCGCGCGCACGACCGCATTTTCGAGATTGAACTTTGCTTGGGCAATCGCCGCGCGATCCGATTGCAACGTGGCGGCGGCAGTCGCGGCAGCCGTGACTTGCACGTCGCCCTCTTCCGGCGTGATCACCTTTGCTTCGAGCAGCTTCTTGTAACGAATGGCGTTCGCGTTCGCGCTGACCCACGTCGCGCTGTCGCGACCGAGCACGGCGACCGCGCCGTCGTACGCGTTTTGGTATGGGCGCGAATCGAGGTGGAAGAGCGGCTGACCTTCCCGCACTTCCTGTCCTTCCTGGAAGTCGACCGTCAGAATGAGCCCGTCGTCTTGCGACGTGACGGCCACGGTTTGCATTGGCGTGACCACACCGTTCGCTTCAATCACGTACGGCACGGTGGCGCGCCGAGCGGGCGCGACGGCTACGGTGGCCGGCGGGCGCGGCGCCCGCTCCGGCTTTTTGGCGCAACCAGCCAAGCCGAGCGGAACGAGCAGCGCAACAGCGAAAGACGGCAACGATGCGCGACGAAGGTCGAGTCGCAATTCAATCATCGGAAGACGAATCAGCGTTTGGGGACGAACGCGCTGGTGGGGGCGCGAGCGGCAAGCTCGACGGACCGAATTCGGACGCGTCGCGTGTAGCCGACCATCCATTAGTACGCCCAAGCCGGCCAATGTGTTCGATCAAGGTAACTTCACATCCGGCACTTGCGTAGCACCGCTGGGCTCGCGACAGATTGTGTTCATGACAGCGATCTCGGGAGCCCATCACTCGATGCGCACCTCGCCGCACGCGGCCGGTGTGCTGATCGCGCTCGGTGCGGCACTATCGGCCGGGTGCACGCGCCAATCGCGAACGGCGCCGACGCTCACCGTGACACACGCGGTGGTACACGACGAATCGTCGCCGCTCGGCTGGGCGGTGTCGATTCGGGGCATCGCGGACTCCGATCAATTGCGCCACGTCGCCAACGACGCCCGGAGCCGGCCGAACGCCCTCGCGCCGGATCTTGATCCGGAGGCCGATCCCGATCCAGACGCGCCCCCGCAGGCTGGACAGCCCGCCGCGCCAATCCCCGCCCCCAACATCGTCGCGCCGGCCGGTTCGGGCGCGGTGGAGCAGACGTCACCGGGTACACGCGACCCAGCCGCGATCGTCGCGTCGTTCAACGGCATGGGCGCAGATTTTCGCGGCCCGCAAGGGACTGCGCCGGCTCGAAATCCGTCGGACAACTCGCTCGCCGTTGGGCCCGACCACATCGTCCAAGTTGTAAACACGCGCATGGCGGTGTTCACGAAGAAAGGCCGCCTGTTCGACACGACCGGACGCGCCCTCTATGGTCCGGTCGAAACGCGCAACGTATTTCGCGGGTTTGGCGGCCCGTGCGAGGCGCGCAACAACGGCGACGCCGTGGCGCGATACGACCAGCTCGCCAACCGGTGGCTGATCGTGATGCCGATCTTCTCGCGCATCGCCGACCAGCTCGACGAACGCGGACTGCAGGCTGACCGCGATCCCGCGCGCCGAAGTTTGCCCGGGCGCGCCGGCCAGCCCGACTCCGCCGAGCATCTGTATCAACCGCCGGCGCCGGCGCCGGCGTCGGACAGTGCGCAACGACCTGCCGCGCCCGGCGACAGTGCGGCGCGGCGGCGACCACCGCAATCGCCGACGGGATCGTACGCGATGTGCTACGCCGTGAGCGTCAGCGCCAACCCACTCGGCGCCTACTATCGCTACGAGTTCATTCGCCCGCTCTTTCCCGACTATCCGCGTCCGGCTGTCTGGCCCGACGGCTACTACGTCCCGTCGAGCACGGGGGACGAAGTGATTCAGAAACACGACTGCGTCGTCGACCGCGTGAAGATGCTCGTCGGCGGGGATGCGACCGAACAGTGCGTCGTCGTGGACGGTGTGAATTTCCTCAACAACGCCGACGTCGACGGCACGGAGCTACCACCGAAGGGCGCGCCGAACGTCGTCATGGCCGCCGGCGGCACGCAGTTGAAGAAAGTGATGGAAGACGACGGCATCTACGTCTGGCGCTTTCACGTCGACTGGAAGGATTCGTCGAAAACGACGTTCACCGGGCCGACGAAAATTCCCGTTGCGCCGTATCACTACTTGTGCGACGGCCAACTCACGAACTGTGTTCCACAGCCGGGCACGGACCGCCGCCTCGATGCGCAGGGCGACAAGCTCATGGCGCGTCTCGTGTACCGTCGCATTGGACGACGCGAGTCGATCGTTGCCGTACACTCGGTGAACACCACGTCCGGCGGCGGCGGCGTCCGTTGGTACGAGTTCCGTGTGGACGGGCACCGCGACGTCACGCTCTATCAACAGGGCACGTACGCGCCGGACAGTTTGTTCCGCTGGCTCGCCAGTCCGGCCATGGACCGAAACGGCAACATCGGCATCGGCTATTCGTTCGGCGGCACGCCGAACTTCGCCGGCCAACGATTCGCCGGCCGAATGTCGGATGACCCAAAGGGCGTGCTCACGGTGCGCGAGGCCGTGCTCGCCACCGGCGACGCCGCGCAAACGAACACGCTGCGATGGGAAGACTACGCGCAGACCGCCGTCGATCCGTCAGACGATTGCACGATCTGGTACGTTGGCGACTATTGGGAGCGCGACGCGACCGGATATTCGACGCGCATCGGCGCGTTTCGCTTTCCCGGCTGTGGTGGCGTCGCGCGCCGGTGACGGCCGCGGTCGCGTGGTCTGCATGTCCGTTTGTGTGAACATACGATAACTATCATTACATATGTCGCGTTATACACCTGTCGCGTTCGCCATTGCCGTCGCCATCGTCGGGTCGACGCCTGCCGCGGCGCAGGGCCCCGCCTTGCCCCGGGATACCGCCGCGCGTCCGGACGCCGCGGCGCTCTTGTCGAGCGTTCGCTTTCGGTCGATTGGGCCGGCCAGCATCGGCGGCCGCGTCGACGACATCGAGGTCGCGCCGAGCGATCCGAACGTCATCTACATTGGCTACGCGACCGGTGGCGTGTTCAAGTCCGACAACAACGCCACGTCGTTCGCACCGGTATTCGAGACCTACGGCACCGCATCGATCGGCGACATCGCGATTGACCCGATCAACCCGAACGTCGTCTACGTCGGTACGGGCGAGCCGAACAATCGTCAGAGCTCGTCGTTCGGCGACGGCGTGTACAAGACCACGGACGGCGGCAAGACATTCGTCAACGTTGGCCTCAGGGAAACGCAGACGATCGCGCGCATTGTGATCGACCCGCGCAATTCGCAAACCGTATACGTCGCCGCGCTCGGCCATCTCTTCGGACCGAACGGCGAGCGCGGCATCTACAAGACGACAGACGGCGGCGCGACCTGGAGCAAGATCAAGTACATCGACGAGAACACGGGCTTCACCGACATCGCCATCGATCCCACGGACAGCCGAGTCTTGTACGCTGCCAGCTATCAACGGCGGCGCAGCGGATGTTGCTACGACGGCGCCGGCACCGGCAGCGCGCTTTGGAAATCCGACGACGCTGGGCGCAGTTGGAACAAGCTGACGAACGGCCTGCCGTCCGGGACCTACGGACGGATTGGCGTGGACGTGTCGCGGTCGAATTCCAACGTCGTGTACGCGCAAGTCGAGAGCGACGCCGGCGACGAGGCGCGAGGAGGCGGCGCGGGTGGAGGCGGTCGAGGTGGCGCCTACGACTGGTGCAACAACGCCGGCCCGGGGCGCGGGTTTGGCGGCGGGCGCGGCGCCCAACCGGCTGATACGAGCCGCACGCCGCCGGCACTCGACGCCAATCGGTCTGGCGTGTTCCGGTCGGAGGACAAGGGTCGGTCCTGGCACGCGGTGAGCAACTGCGACGGTCGACCGCTGTACTTCAGCCAGATTCGGGTCGATCCGTCGAATCCGAATACGATTTACGTCGCCAATACGCATCCCGCCAAGTCGGTCGACGGCGGCAAGACCTTTCTCACGCTCGACGCCGCGGGTGGATTCTTCAACATGGGTGAAGATCAGCACGCGCTGTGGATCGATCCCAAGAACTCAAATCACATTTTGCGCGGCAACGATGCCGGGTTCGCGATCAGTTGGGATCAGGGAACGACGTGGGAGTACGTGCGAACGATGGCGACCGGTCTCGCCTACTGGGTCACGGCCGACATGGGCCACCCGTACGACGTGTACGCGGGATTTCAGGACAACGATAGCTGGGGCGGACCGAGCGCGACGCGTAGCCGTGTCGGCATCGCCGGGCACGACTGGTTTCACCTCACCGGCGGCGACGGCTTTCAGACGGCGGTCGACCCGACGGACTTTCACATCGTCTATTCGGAATCGCAAGACGGTTCGTTGAGTCGCACCGATCTTCGTACGGGGCGCGCACAAAACATCCACCCCATCCCGCCGCCGAGCGCGGGACGCGGCGGCGGCGTGGACAGCGCGGCGACATGCGTTGATGGCCGCATTGTCGCAGCGGCCGGCGCTGGCCGCGGAGGACGTGGCGGTGGTGGCGGTGGTGGCGGTGGCGGCGGTGGCGGCGGCGGTGGCGGTGGCGGTGGCGGTGGCGGGGCGAGAGCGGGCCAGCCCAATGTGTCGAATGCGCAGGCCGGCGAGGCGTTCCGGTTCAACTGGAATTCGCCGGTCATCCTCTCGCCGCACAATGCCAATGTCCTGTGGCTGGGCGGCAACCGCTTATTCAAGTCCTCGAATCGGGGCGACACGTGGGTCGAGACCGCCGACCTCACGAAGCACATCGACCGCTGCACGATCACGCTGATGACCACGCCGGGGACACAACCGCAGTTGTCGAAGAACGACGGCGTCACCGCATATGGCACCATTGTCGCCATCGCCGAATCGCCCGTGTCGAGCGCCGTGGTCTGGGCCGGTACCGACGACGGCAATCTCCAAGTGAGTCAGGACGGCGGCACGACCTTCACCGAAGTCGGCAAGAACATTCGCGGCCTTCCCCAGAACGCCCTCGGCGGCACGAATCCATATTGGATTTCGCGTATCGATGCCTCGCACTTCGATGCGGGCACCGCGTACGTCGCCGTCGACGGACACCGCTCCGACGACCTCGCACCCTACGTGTTCGTGACACGCGACTACGGGCACACCTTCCGGCGCATTTCGAGCAACCTCCCGTCGTACGGCAACGTGCAAACGATTCGCGAGGATCCGAAGAACGCGGAGCTCCTTTACGTCGGGACTGAATTTGGTCTGTTCATTTCGCTCGATGCCGGTGCGCGTTGGGATCGCTTCATGACCAACTATCCGACCGTGCGCACCGACGAGATCGTCGTGCATCCGCGCGACGGCGATCTGATCGTCGCCACTCACGGCCGCAGTCTGTGGATCGCCGACGACATCACGCCCCTCCAGCAATTCACACCGAGCGTCGCGGCGCAGGACGTCGCGCTGTTCGATGTACGTCCCGCAATCGCGTACCTGTTCGACTATCGGACCGACGCCGACGAAGGCGGCGACAAGCGCTTCGATGGCGAAAATCCGCCGCGCGGCACCGCCATCAACTATTACTTGCGCGTTCCGGCGACCGGCGGCGTGACGCTTTCGATCGCCGACGCCTCGGGCCATACCGTTTGTACGGAAACTGCAGCCGCGACCGCTGGGATTCACCGCGTGCAATGGACGCTGGTCACGCCACTGCTGTCGAGCGATAGCGGTGGCGGTCGAGCAGCGGGATCGGGCGGTGGCCGCGGCGACGGATCCGGAGCGACCGGCGCGAGAGACTCAACCTGCGATGGCAGCGGCGGACGCGGTGGCGCTGGCGGAGCTGGGGGCGGGCGAGGTGGCGCAGCGCAGCCACTCGCCGCGGGTACGTACACGGCGAAACTGACAGTCAATGGAAAGGACTACACGAAGCCGATCACCGTGCTCCAGGATATCTGGCTCTATGAGCGCTAACCGGATCCCGTCGCGCGATATATAATTCACTCGTGCGACGTCCCTTCCCCGTCTGGACCCGCCCCCTGTTGGCTGTATGGGGCCTCTGGTTTGTCGCGGCCCTCGCCTGGCCGATGGGCCTGCGTTCCTGCCCGCAGCACGGAGTCAACTCCGCGCACGCTGGGCACATGGGACACATGGCCGGCATGGCGGACGGCGTGCATGTCGCCCCCGGGGCGACGACGGCCCAGTCGAGCGACGAGCACTCGGGCCAATCCGGACACCAGTCGGGCGATTGTTGCACCTGCTTCGGGATGTGCTGTTGCGCGACGACGCTCATCGCGCCGGCGAGAGCAACCGACTTGCCGCGGCCAGTCGTCGTCGATGCAGCCGTCGCGACGTATCCTGACGTCGCGGCGCCGACCGTTCGCCGCGCCCACGCGCTGCCGTTCGCCAACGGTCCTCCGCTCGAGATCGCACTCGCATAGCGAGACACCGTCAGCTTCGCGCTGACGCAGGTGCGGGGAACGAGCGCCCAATCGGCGCCGCCCGCCCGACATCCCGAAGGTATTTGCGATCTCACATGTCGAGGTACTCATGCGCCTTCATCCGCGCATTGTTGGCTCCATATTGGGCATATTGCCTCTCGTCGCCGCGCCGTGCGCCGCCCGCGCACAGGATTCCGCTCGCGTCGCGCACCGCGATTCGACCGCGCGCCGCGATTCGACGGCGCGCAGCGATTCGGTGACCCGCCTCAAGGCGGTGACCGTCGTCGCCACGCCAGCCGAGCGCGCGCAACCGATCAGCGCCACGCACGTCGACGCCGCGACGATCCGAGTCACGCCGGCCAACACGCCGTACGAATTGCTGCGGCAAACGGCCGGCCTCGAGGTCCATCAACAGGGTCAGGGCCCCGGGTTCTCCTCGGACGCGTCGCTCCGCGGCTTCAGCTCGGACCACGCGACCGACATCGCGCTCTGGGTCGACGGCGTGCCGATCAACGAACCGATGAACGGCCACGCCGAAGGCTACAACGATTGGGGCGTGCTCTTTCCCGGCGGCATTCAGGACATCGACGTGATTCACGGGCCGACGAGCGCGCTGTTCGGCAACTTCGCGCTCGCGGGCGTCGTCAACGTGCGCACCCTCGAGCGCATGACGGGAAGCGACATCACGGCGTCCGGTGGATCGTTCGGGCGCGCCGACGTCACCGCGCTGACCGGTTTCGATCACGGGAGCAGCGGCGGCGGCGTGCTCGGCGCACGCTACGAACGTGAAGACGGATTTCGGCCGAACGCCAAGAACGACGTGACGCAGGGCCACGCGCGCATCGTGCGCGACCTCGCGCCCGGCGTGACGATCGACGCCGGCGCCGAGCTCTATGGCGCAAATTGGAATTCACCGGGCTTCTTGAGCGAAGACGAATTCGACGCGCACGACTACAACGTTGTGTCGAACCCGACAGACGGCGGATTCAAGCGGCGCGCGCAAGAACGCGTGAGCCTGCGCGTTCTCGCCGGCAACATGCTCTGGCGCACGACCACGTACGCCACGCAGGGACGCTGGCAGTTGTTCCTCACCATTCCGCCGGCGGGCGGTCGATTCGAGGGGTCGGGCAGCCAGACGGAAGAAGAGGATTCGCGCGCCGGCGCGGGCGCGACGAGCGCGCTCACCTGGGCGCTGCCCGCGGGTGAGATCACGCTCGGCGGCGAAACGCGGTGGGATCGGTCGCACTATGAGAATTATTTCACGACGGCGCGCCAGCGCGATTCCGTCGCGACGATCGTGACCGGGCGACAGCTCTCCGCCGCGCCGTTCGTGCAGTCGCATTTCGATCTCACCGACCGGCTTCGCGTCGACCTCGGCGCGCGCTACGACGTTCTCGACGCCCGCGCGCTGCCCGAAGCCGACGAAGCGACATCGGCCGCGCACGGCGTGTTCTCACCGAAGTTCGGCACGCTGTTCCGCATAGCCTCCGGCGTCGGTCTGTACGGCAACATTTCGCGCGGCTTTCGGTCGAGTGACGGCGTGATCAACGATCCGACGCTCGCGCCGATCACGGCGTGGGCGTACGAGGGCGGCGTCAAGGTCGACCACGCCGGCGCGAGCGCCTCGGCGGCACTGTTCCGCATGGATGTGAGCAATGAGCAAACGTTCAATCCGGTCACGCTCGAGTCGTCGAACGGCGGCGCGAGCCGCCGGCAAGGACTCGAGCTCGACTGGCACGTGCCGGCGACGTCGCTCGCTACGATCTCGGGCGAGTGGACGTTTAACGATGCACGGTATCGCAGTCTCACCGCGATTCCCGACGACGGCGGCGCGCCGCTTGTGCTCGACGGACTACGTGTATTCAACACATCGAAATACGTCGGCGCCGCGGCGATCGACCTCGCGCCGCCCCATGTGCCGTGGCGAATTCGCCTGAGCGGCAACTGGGCCGGACCCTACTCACCGTTCGACGAGCCCGGTGTCGTGCTCGGCGGCTACGGACTGGCGCACATCGGCGCGACGTGGGCATTCCGCAGCATCGACGCGACGGTCGGCGTCCGGAACGTGTTCGATCGCGCGTATCCCGAGCTCGTCGCCGGCGAGATCGTGTCGCCCGGACAGCCGCGGTCGCTGTACGTATCGCTGAGCGCGCATCCATGAGATGAGTGTGTGCGATCGTATGATTTTTTTGATCTGACGTAGCAGACTCCCGCAACGGGCACGGGCACGTCCCCTGCCCGTTGTCTCGTGTATGAGCGTCGACGGTCGAGCGCTCGCGCGCGCGCGCGGCTGGGTATTCTCGTTCACCATCTCGGTTGCGTCCGCCATGTGGCCAGCGGCGTGCAACCGCTCGGACCGCGCGGCCGCAGTCGCCGCTGACGGCAAGCGACACTACCGGACGTTCGCCGCGGCCGGCGAGGTGACCGACGCGACCGGACGCGTGAACATCTACGCGGCCATCGGCGCCGGCCAGTTGGCGCCAGCCGCGCGGGCCGCTCGACCGCTGGTCTACGTTCCCAACTCGCGCTCGGCGTCCGTCACCGTGATCGACCCGGCGACGTATCAAGTCGTGCGCACGTTCAAGACGGGCGCCGTTCCGCAACACGTCGTGCCGTCGTACGACCTGACGCGACTGTGGGTGCTCAACAACCAGGCGAGTACGCTCACACCGATCGACCCCATCACCGGCAACGACGGGCCGCGCATTCATGTCGACGACCCGTACAATCTCTATTTCACCCCCGACGGCCGCTTTGCCGTCGTCGTCGCTGAGCATCGTGACCGGCTCGACTTCCGCGACCCGCAGTCGATGGCGATGGTTGAATCGGTGCACACGGACTGCAAGGGCATCGACCACGTCGAGTTCACGGCCGACGGTCGCTACCTGATTGCAACGTGCGAGTTCAACGGTCGCGTGGTGAAAGTCGATCTGGCCACGCGTCGGGTCGTCGGGTCGCTCGTGCTCGACGCGACGGTTGGCGACAGTGGTGCGATGCCGCAAGACATTCGCTCGTCGCCGGACGGCACGGTGTTTTTCGTCGCCGACATGAAGGCCGATGGTGTGCGCCTCGTCGATCCCGTCGCGTTGCGCGAAGTCGGATTCATCCCGACGGGACGCGGCACGCACGGGATCTATCCCAGCCGCGACGGCCGCCTGATGTACGTGACCAACCGAGGCTGGAACACACTCAAGGCCCGGCCGCATGGCCCTGGCTCGGTGAGCGTCGTCGACCCGATCGGGCGTCGCGTCGTCGCGACGTGGCCCGTGCCGGGCGGCGGAAGCCCGGACATGGGGAACGTGACCGCTGACGGGAAAGAGTTGTGGGTGTCCGGGCGCTACGATCGCGAGGTGTACGTCTTCGACACGGCGACCGGCGCGCTCACGCATCGCATTGCCGTCGGGCGCGAGCCGCACGGTCTCTGCGTGTGGCCACAGCCCGGGCGGTATTCGCTGGGGCACACGGGGAACATGCGCTAGCAGAGGACGATCGCTTGTCCATCGCACGGAGTCGCGGTACACTGCGCCGACGGCCACGTCCGCATGCCCACCTCGCGCGAGCGACCATTGCCAAAATCATCATCAGTGAAGCGGTGCACGTGGGCGGGATCAGCCGACCCGCTCATGCTCGCCTATCACGATCGTGAATGGGGCGTGCCCACGCACGATGATCGCACGCTGTTCGAGTTTCTACTGCTCGAGGGCGCGCAGGCCGGGCTCAGTTGGTCGACTGTATTGAACAAGCGCGACGGCTATCGTCGCGCGTTCGCCGAGTTCGATCCAGCGAAGGTCGCGCGATTCACCGACACGCGCATGCAGAAGCTCGTCGCAGACGCCGGAATCATTCGCAACCGGCTGAAGATCGCGTCGGCCGTGCGCAACGCGCGCGCATTCCTCGCCGTGCAACGCGAATTCGGCAGCTTCGACGCCTACGTGTGGCGGTTCGTCGGCGGCGCGCCGAAAGTGAATCGCGTCAAAGCGGGGCAACACATTCCGGCAACATCGGCGGAGTCAGACGCGCTGAGCAAGGATCTCAAGGGCCGCGGGTTCAACTTCGTCGGGTCGACGGTGATGTACGCGTACATGCAAGCCGTCGGAATGGTGAACGATCATCTCGTCACGTGTTTTCGGTTCAAGGAGATTGAACTCAGGGCGAGTCGAACGAAAAGATCCGCTTCCAGTCGTTCTTCATACTGATCACGACCCATCCGGCCTTGGTCGCCTCGGCCATCAGCGAGTCGCTGAACGTGCCGATCTTTGAGTCCGCTCCGTACATGTATTCGCGGGTGGCGTCGTCGTGATGCACGAGCATCATGAGCCGTGCGCCGCCGCCGGCCTGCGTCCACTCCAGCATTTGCCGGTCTCCATCGGAATTGCCGAACGCCGCCCGCGGCCGCCGGCCGATAATGAGATCGATTCCCTCGGGTTTGCCCGCCTTGTCGTCGATGAACAGAACCTCGGGAATCTTGACCAGCATCGGCGTGCCGTTCTTGGCGTACTGATACTTCGTGCGCCCCGTGCTGCCGATCACCTGCTCCCGAGGCACACCATACACGCGCTCGGCGAACGCGCGCACGAAGTCCTGTCCGCCGCCGGTGACGATGTACGTCTTGTACCCGTTGGCGCGTAACAGCGACATCAGCTCGACCATCGGCTGATACGCGAGCTCAGTATAGAGATGTTTGAAGCGTTCGTTCTTCGTCGTGTCCAGCCAGTTCGCGACGAGCGTGCGGAATGCGTCCACGGTCATCCCGCTGTGCGTCACCGCCACGATCTTCTCGAGGTCCTGCGCCGAAAGCTTCGCGATCGCCTTCGGATCGCGCGAGAGGACGGTCTTGAACGGTTCGGTGGTCTTCCACTCGGGATGCTGCGGCGCCAGTGTGGCCACGCGATCCAGCGCGAACACACCCTGCGTATAGAACGGCTGCTCGACCCACAGGGTGCCGTCGTTGTCGAACGTCGCGATGCGCTCGTCGGGCGGCACGAATTGCGGACTCGTTCGGTCCGTCGTGGTGCGCACGAAGTTCAGAATGGCCTGCTTCGCCGGGCCGTCGTTCCACGACGGGAGCGAATTGGCCTGTCCGCCGGCGTTGGCGAACGCGAGCAAGCAAACGGCGACGGCGATGACGACCGCCGCGACGATGCGTGGGTGGCGTGAACGCATTGTAGTCCTCGTTATCCCCAAAGCGCGGGATTTTACGCCGTGCTACGCAACGCGGCATTGGCCCTTGGGCGCACGACGCGCGACACGCGACGTGCACGCCCGCCTAGACCATTGTCCACTGACACGGATTCAGCGCGTACGCCACCGTTCGCCGTCCCACAACACGAGCCATCTCTCGTTCGCTCACGCCATCCGATGATCGCCCGTCGTAATCGCCTGGTCGCTTCGGCAGTCGCCGCGGCGCTCGTGTTGTGTTCGGCCCGCGGCCTCGCGCAGGACGCGGCTGAGTTCAACGACAGCCACTTCCATCTCACCAACTACATCCAGCGCGGCCCGGACATCTCGAAATACCTCGCCATCATGGGCACGCGCGTCGGGCGCTCCACGCTGTTCGGCATCCCGCTGCAACAAACGTGGGTCTACGCCAACTCGGGCAACTACGCGCCGACCTACTACCTCGAGACCGACGCACCGCTCTACTACTACTCGTTCACCGACGCCTACATCGCGATGCAGTTCCGGTCGCTGTCCAAGGAGCAGCAGGCGCGGTTCGACCCGATGATCACCGGGTTCAACCCGGCCGACATGTACGCGACCGATCACATCCGGCGCGTACTCAGAATCTTTCCCGGCGTGTTCGAGGGGCTGGGCGAATTCTCAATCCACAAGGAATTCGTCTCGTCGAAAGTCGCCGGCGAAGGCGCGAGCCTCACGAACCCCGCCCTCGACAGCATCCTCACGTTCGCCGGCGAAGCGGGTCTCGTCGTGCTGCTTCACAGCGACCTCGATCGGCCGTTCGCCAAGGCAGGCGAGGAACCGGTGTATCTCAAGCAGATGAAGGCGCTGTTCCGCCGCCATCCGCAGACGACGATCATCTGGGCGCACATGGGCCTTGGCCGCGTCGTGCACCCGGCGCAGAACCAAGGCACCGGCGACGCCGGCACCCCGGACCGCGACCCACGCCAGGTCGAGATCGTCCAAAGCATCCTGTCCGATCCGGCATTCAAGAACGTGTATTTCGACATCTCGTGGGACGAGGTCGCCAAGTACATCGTCGCCACTCCGCAGTCGGTCAAGGCGTCGGCCGAGGTCATCAACCGCTATCCGGATCGCTTCCTCTTCGGCAGCGACGTCGTCGCGCCGACCGACCCTGCCATGTACTTCGCCGTGTTCGACATGTACGCGCCGCTCTGGAAGGCGCTCACGCCGGACGCGAGCGAGAAGGTGCGAAAAGGAAACTACGCGCGGCTGTTCGACGCCGCGCGCCAAAGCGTCCGGGCGTGGGAGGCAGCGCACCGAACGGACGAGCAATAGCACGGGAGAACCATCTTCATCGGGGGCAAGAATCATCATGAAAGGACTTTGCATGTCGGTGCTGTCGTGTCTGGCGGTCGCGGCGTCGAGCGCGCGGGCGCAGAACACACCGGTCGCGCCCGCCAAACCCGTCGCGCCCACCCCCGCCCAAACACCAGTCGTGCAGAGCGGCGGGTCGCCGGCTGACAAAACGGGCTGCGACTCCGCCGTCCAACAGCTCGAGATCTACGGCTTCGGCCAGGGCGACGGGATCTATCAGTTCAACGTCAACGACCCCAACTGGTTCGACACCAATCGCCCGACCAAGCTCCCGGCGTTCACCAACGAATTCGGCCTCGACCATCACACGTGGTTGAGCGTTCGGCAAAGTCGGTTCGGTGTGAAGGGCACGTTCCCCACCGACCACGGCCCCATCAAGACGCGGTTCGAGTTCGACATGTTCGGCGTCGGCATCGACCAGGGGCAGACGACGATCCGCCTGCGCTACGCCTACGGGCAATGGGGCCAATTCGGCGCCGGCCAACTGGACAGCCCGTTCATGGACATCGACGTCTTCCCCAACATCCTCGACTACTGGGGACCGAACGGGATGATCTTCTTCCGCAACGTACAAATCTTCTGGCGGCCGATCGACAAGGACAGCACGCGAGTGACGCTCGCGCTCGAGCGCCCAGGCGCGAGCGCCGACGGCGGCATCTACGCCGATCACGTCGAGCTGCAGGACATCGCGCTGCGCTTTCCCGCGCCCGACATCTCCGCCGAGTACCGCTATGGCCGCGAATGGGGCTACGTGAAACTCGCCGGCATCGTCCGCTGGATTCGCTGGGATGATCTGCTCACCGACACCCTCGACCTCTCCGGCCGCGCCACCGGCTGGGGCGTGAACCTCAGCTCCAACGTCAAGCCAACAAAGCGCGACGTCGTGCGGCTGCAGGTCATCTACGGCGAGGGAGTTGAGAACTACTTCAACGACGCGCCCATCGACATCGGCGTCGAGAACAATCTCAACGACCCGCGGCGGCCCATTCTCGGCAAGGCGCTTCCCGACCTCGGCCTCGTCGCCTACCTCGACCACAAGTGGAATTCCAAGTGGACGAGCTCCCTCGGCTGGTCGATGGTCCAGATCACGAACTCCGACGCGCAACTCCCATCGGACTTCCGCAACGGACAGTACGCGTCCATCAACGGCCTCTACTCGCCGCTGCCGGACGTGATGATGGGCGCCGAGTTCCAGTGGGCCTATCGCCGGAATTTTGACGACGACTTCACCGCGAACGACTACCGCGTCCAGGTCTCCTTCAAGTACTCATATTCCAAAAAGTTTGGGGGCAATTGACCATGACCAGCACCAGTCGCTACACCAGTCGCGTGGTCGCGATCGTCGCGCTCGCCGTCGCTCCCTTCGCCGTACCGCTCGCCGCCGGCGCGCAAGATCCGCCGGGCCCGGACGGCATCGTTAAAGCGGCATATGACAAGTACAAAGGGCTGCGCGAGGGCAAGAACGCCGACTACATCCCGGCGCTCGCCAAAGTCGATCCCAACCTGTTTGGCATCGTGCTCGTCACCGTCGACGGAAAAGTCTACACCGCCGGCGACATCAAGACCGAAGTGTCCATCCAGTCGATTTCCAAAGTCTTCACCATGGCGAGAGTGGTGCAGGACTCCGGCGCCATGTCCATCGAACACAACATGGGTGTCGACGCCACCGGTCAAGCGTTCAACTCCATCATCGCTATCGAGCAGAACAAGGGCAGCGAGATGAATCCGCTGGTCAACCCCGGCGCGATCACGGCAACGAGCATGGTCGGCGGCTCGACCCCCGACGAGATCTGGTCGAAGATCATCGGCACGTACGAAGACTTCGCCGGGCGCAAACTCACCGTGCTGCAGGACATCTATAAATCGGAGTCGGAAACCAATCAGCGCAATCGCGCCATCGCGATGCTCATGTACGCCTACGGGCACATCAAGGCGAATCCGCTCCAGGCAACGGACCTCTACACGCGGCAGTGCTCGGTGGGCGTGAATGCGCTCGATCTCGCGACCATGGCCGCGACACTCGCCAACGGCGGACGGAATCCCGTCACCGGCAAGCAGGCGCTCTCGTCGGAATACGTGCCGGGGGTCCTCTCGGTCATGGCCACCGCCGGCCTCTATGACGATTCTGGCAAATGGCTCTACGCGACCGGCCTTCCGGGCAAGAGCGGCGTCGGTGGAGGATTGATCGCCGTGTCGCCGGGCAAGTTCGGCATCGCCGTCATCTCACCGCCGCTTGACTCGGCGGGTAACAGCGTGCGCGGGCAGAAGGCCATCGCCGATATCTCGAATGCTCTCGGCGGCAATCCGTTCGCCCCACGCCCGCGGATGATCGCAAAGCCGTAGTTGCGCGGAGCGCCTGGCGATGATTTTGCTCACTTGGCGGTCGACGGTCTCCGAGTCCTTTGTACGCGAAAAACACGGCCCGCCGGGGGACGCACTCGGCGGGCCGTGCGTGTGTTCGCCCGATACATTCCGTCGAGATTCGCTGGCCGGTGTCAGCACGATTACAATAGCGGTATGAGCACGCGCCTAATGGCCTCGATCGGTCTTCGCTCTCTCGTGACGCTGGCCGTTGCGCTCTGGCTGGTCCCGTGCAGCCTCCGAGCACAAGCCGTTCGCGGCGTCGTGCTCGACAGCGCGTCGCGCCAACCGGTGCCGGACGCCGCCGTCTTGCTCCTCTCCGTGCATGACAGCATCGTCGGGCGCACGCATACCGACGCCGATGGACACTTCGAATTCGAGCCCGCGGCGAGCGGCAGCGCGACTCGCGTTCGAGTGCAGAAAATCGCGTTCGTTGCGCGCACCCTCACTCTCACCGTCGACGCCGCGAACGGCCGCGCGGAGATCTTGCTGTCGCGCCTGCCCGCGTCACTCGACACGGTGCTCGTCACGGCCAGTGCCGGATGTCACCCGGGCGACAATGCGCCGAGCACTCTGACTGTTTGGCGCGACATGCGCGACGAAGTGCGCGCGGGTTTGGATCGGCCCAACGAAGCCGCGGATCCGGCGCACGGCACGAACGTCGTCACGAACGCGCGCTGGTATTACGACTATCGAATCGATTCACTTCGCGACACTGCGCAGCTCGTCGCCTTCCAAGCTGCACGCACAGCGCTCGAGCGCTTCCTGCGCGGGCCGGATGCCGCCGGCGGCGCGACGACGAGCGTGACGCAGGCGGCCGCATCCGAGGATCTGCTGTTCGGCGACGCCTTCATCGCGCACCACTGCCTCCGTCTCGTCCGCGGAACCCGCAACCACGCGGGCGAGGTCGCGGTGGAATTCGAGCCCGCGCGCGGCGACGAGACGTCGATGGCGATTGCCGGCCACTGGTGGATCTCGGCGCCCGGCGGCGCGCTCCGGGCTTTAGAGTTCCGGTATGTTCACTCGCACGTGCCGGAAGTCGCCGCCGCGCACGGCTGGCTGGAGTACGCCGTCGACGATGGCATCGCGCGCGACGCGGACTGGTGGATGTACGACGAACCCGCGCCGCGCGTGGCCGCCGAGTGGCGCGCTGGTCGCCGGGGCGCCGGCGACGGCCATGCCTCGTCGTGGAGTGAGTGGACGTCGATGACGGAAAGCATCGCGTCGCCGCCGTCGATTCGCGGCATCGTGCGCTCGAAGGCCACGGGCGCGCCGGTCGCGGGGGTTCGCGTGCGCCTCTATCAGCTCGCCGACGATGGCGCAGCGACCGGTCACAACGCCGCGGCGATCGCCGTGGTCGCGACGGACGCAGCGGGCGTGTTTCGCTTCACGAATCTCGCTGACCACCATTATATGATCCGTGCGACGGACTCGACGCACACGGGGTCGGACGCCGCGTCGTTCGACGGCGAAACGACGTTCGCCCTGTTGACGCACTCAGATTGGCTGGAGCTCGAGAACTACGACGGCGTTCCGTTCCATCGCGGCGATCAGCCGCGCGACGCGCAGTCGTGGGGCGACCAGGTCCACCCGTACCCGCCTGACCGCGCGCGCCGCCTCACAATCGAGCTCGGAACCCCCGCCCAACGTCCTTAACGCTCTTCTCCGAGCTGCGCTCACCGAGCGGTAGGCCATCGAGCGCGAAATCGGCTCGGGCGGCATAGCGACCGTCTATCTCGCACGCGACGCCAAACATGACGGCGACGTCCCGGTCAAGGTCCCTCCGCGCCGACCTGAGCGCGGTCATCGGCACCGATCGCTTCCTGAGCGAAGTGCGAACGCCGCGGAATCGATCTCGCGCGACCAACGGCACTCCGTGCCGGTGGATCCGGCAGAGGGCTCGGGTCGTCCGCGGCGTGCTTGCGGCAACGACGCGGCGACGACGCGGCGACGACGGTGACAGCCGTGAACGCGGCGGCCCGGCGCACGGAAAGCATGGCTCGCTCGCGTTCCTACTTGCCGTTGCTATTCAGATCGCGCGACAGAATCAACTTGAACGTCAGCTTGTCCGACGCATTGGTGATTCCGAATCCCGCGCCGGCCTCGACGTCGAACACGCCGCCTTTGTGGTCGACGACCGCGAACAGCTGATGCACCTGGTTCGTCGCCGGCTGCAAGTCTCCGAGCGCGCCGAAGTCGGCGTACTCCTCGCCCGCGAGCGCCCACACGGGATTGAGATTGTACGCGAGCCGCGCCGCCGGGACGAATTCCAAGCCCCTGACGCCGCCTTCGTACTTCGTGTCGACGATCGGATTGATGATGATGTCGACGGGATGCAAGTGCCAGCCAACGATCGGCCGAATCTCCTGCGTGAACTGCCGATCGTCCCAGCGCTTGGCGTTGTCGCTGAATTCGAAGTTCACACCATATACGAACGTCCGGTCCTCGGCGTTGGGAACCACGAACAACGTGCGCAGCTTGAAGCCGTTGAAGCCCCAACCCAACCGGTCGTCGTGGCTGTACAGCGGGAAGTACAGCCCTGCCTCGAACCACTTCGTCACGCCATACGCCCACTCTGGCACACCATTCCACGATCGGTCAGCCGCCACGGCGCCGGGAAAAGCCGGCCCGACAATGCCGTTCGCGACGTAGTTGTTGTGCCAGGTAAGGTTGAAGACGCCAACTGAAGCGATGTTCGCGTCGTACACCTGAATCTCGTCCGTCTGCGCGCGGGCAGCGGTCGATGTGAGTACCAGCGCGGCGCACGTCGAGGCGAGATAGGCGAGTCGGTTCATGATGCTCCTCGTGTCATCGTGGAACGCAGTGCGACGCGTCGTGTAGAAACTTGGTTACGCTCGCACGCTAATTTTTTTTTGCGAAATTCGAGCTGATCGTTTTTGATCGGTCGCGCGTATACAGAGCATACTCACGAAGGTGTTGAGCGTGCCAGTCCGAACTCACACATCAGTAACATCGCTTGCTTCCCCGCGCGAACGTATACAGCAGATCAAGAACGCGTATGACGCAAAAGATTTCGTTCGCTGCGCGTCGCTCTGCAGACCGATGCTGTCGCGGCCCCCGCGCCCGATCGACACCGGCATAGCGATTTGTTACGGAAAATCCCTCCTCCAAATCGATCGGCGATGTGACGACGCGCTCCCCTTCCTTCGGCGTGCTGCTCGGCAATGCCCGCGCGAGCCGGAAGCGATTTGGGCGGACGCGCAGACCTTCCTCGCCGTCGCGCTCGCGTCGTCGGGAGAGTTTACGGAGGCCGCGGCAGTGCTGCGAACGTTTGCTGACGCTCGCTTGCGTTCCCCGGCGAACGTGGGCGCGCTGCAAGCCCACGCAATCCTGGCGGCGACCGATGACTGGCGACGCGGATGGTCGGTCCACGAGTCGCGTCGGTACAGCCCAGCAGTCGCCGTTCGCGGCGTAGACGCCGCTCCTCGCTGGAACGGCGCCGGCGATCAAACAACCGTTGCCATCATCGACGAGCAGGGCATGGGCGACGTCGTGCTCATGGCGCGCTGGATCCCCTGGCTCATCGAGACGTCCGGCCGAACGCCTCGCTTCTATGGCCGAGCCTCGCTGCGTCGCTGGATCGAGGCCGCGGGTTGCGAGTTCGTCGAGCGACCCGTGCAAGCGAACGCGCTCAACAATGCCGCGGACTCGGGTGCGATCGCTGAGTCGAGCGTCGCTCTCACGATGAGCCTGCCGTACCTCGCGCAGTGCGCGACGCCGGCAGACGTTCCGCCCCCGTTCGCGCCGAGCGCGTTGCTTGACGCGCGAGCCCAATATGTCAGGGGTAATCAGCTCGACTCCAATCGCCATCGCGTCGGCGTATGCTGGACGTCGACCGCCGCCAATCTCAACAAACAGCTACGGTTTTCGCCGGAGCAGTTCGCCCAAGTCTGGTCGCCGATCGATGGCGTCGAGTTCGTCAACCTCACGCACGACGCACGGGTCGGCGCGAACGCACCGTTCGACATCCGTCGCTTTGCCGACGTGTACGAAACCGGCCAGCTGCTCACGTCATTGGACCTGGTCATCACCGTGGACACCCTGGTCGCCCATCTCGCCGGCAGCCTCGGCATTCCTACCATCGTCATCGCGCCGACGTATTACGACTGGCGCTATCGCTGGCCGGGTGAGAAGGGATCGCCGTTCTATCCGAGCGTGTCCGTGTTCCGGCAAGAGTACGGCGACGATGTCTCGGTGCTCGATCGGGTACGCGCGCACCTCGTCAACGCTGTCGGCCCGGCCGCAGCGCATCAGCCGACGGAGCGTGCGTCGCGAAGTGCGTGAGGGCGGGCGCGTACAGTCGAGCTGCACGCCGCACGACTTGCCGCCGCGCACCATCAATTCGTCAATGCCTTTGACGAATACGCAACGCAGGCTGATGACTCGACTTCGTCGCAAGGTGAACGCATTGCGATCGATGTTTAGCGCGCGCACGGTCGACGTGAGCTCGCGTTTCTAACTGCCGAGCGCGCGTTTCGACCGGTCGGCTTCGCGTTGCACCGTGGAAAGTTTGCGTTCACTCCTCACGACTTTGCGATAGGGCGACATCCATTCGCATTCCTGCCTGCGCAATCGGCGATTGACCGACGTGAGCACGCAAACGTGCGCGTTCAACTCATCGCCCTGCGAGCTCGATCGGCATCGATGCGAACTTGATCGGCATCGATGCGAACTCGATCGGCGACGATGCGAACTCGATCGACGACGATGCGAAATTGATCGACGACGATGCGAACTTGATCGACGACGGTGCAAGCTTAATCGACGACGGTGCAAGCTCGATTCACACCGGTGCGAGCTGAATCACCACCGGTGCGTGTTCGACGCGCGCACCACCATGAAAGATCGACTCCGGTGCGTCATGAATCGGCGCGGCACCGTCTCGAATCGGCGCCGCATGGCGCTGGCCTGACACCAGCGCTCGGCGAATGAGCTCCGTCGCGCGACGGACACATGACATTGCCTGCTGAATCGACGCGCGATCGCCGCGACTCAGCTCTGATTGACGACTAGGCCGCCCGGCTCCGACAGAAGTCGCGACGATCTAGAGCGTCCTGCTACCAACAGCGATCCGCCCCGCGCGCCGGGCACCGTACCGAGCACCGAGTGCCAGCCCATTGCTCCAGCACACGGTGAAGCCGACGAAGTAGAGCGTTGCGTAAACCGCAGAGTGGATGATCGCGCTCATGTGATATCCGTCACACACACTGAAGTGAGGTTTCGCTGAGCCAGTTTGCATGCCCCGTCGGTCCAATTGCAATCCCTACACCAGGTGATAGCCACGCGGCGGCGACGTTGCAACGTCGCGTACAAACGTGTGGACAGATTAAAGCGCTTTAATCTTGGGTGGCTCGTGCCGAACCTTGATCATGGAGACTCGCGGCGATGTCGCTGCCGGATCACCGTGAAAGTGCGCGCCCAATCAAGCGCGCAGAGTTCACGACGCGACTGACCACGAACTCCGGGTCGGCAGATGCCGCAAATTCGCGACGAACACGGGCAACTGTGGGTCGTCACTGAGCAGATGGACGTCGACTGGGCCGAACCGCGGATCGCTCAGCGCGACCTCGACGACTTCAGCTACGCGACGCTGTCGTTTCGGACGGCTGACGGTCGCAAGACGCGCATGCTCCGTCACGTCGCCTCGCTCGATTGGCGGAGTTGCAGCGACGAGCATCTGCTTGAATGGCTCCGCTTGGCCGAGCCGGTTCTGCCGGGCACCTGACGAGTGCGTTCGTCGCCGTGCACACACGCAACGAGGCAAAACGGAGTCGCCGCTACTCACTCCGCAGCGCCGTCATCGGATCAACGCGCATGGCTCGGCGCGTCGGCGCGAAGCCGGCAATCAACGCCACCAGCAAGAGGACGGCCGACGACGCGCGCGCCTTCGTATCACGATTCGACGAGCTCACGCGCGCCGGCAAGCACTGAAGAGTCGGTTCGGCCGCAAGATGACGAAGGAACCGCGCGATGCGTACGCGTTCGAGTCGATCGGCGGTTCTGTTGAAAGCGTGGGCGGTGCGCCTCGGCCCAATACCGGCCGTGACGCGAACGGCGCAGACGTTTTTCAGGCTTCGCCACCCACCTTCCGAACTCGCCTTCAACGACAAAAGCGCCGCAAGCAGCTGAGTGCTTACGGCGCTTTCAGTGGGCCCGGGAGGAGTTGAACCTCCGACCTCACGCTTATCAGGCGTGCGCTCTAACCACCTGAGCTACGAGCCCTTACGGGCAATCCATCAAGCCTAAAAAGCTAACCGTTACATAAGGTCAAATCAACGAGACGAGCGCTTCACTTCACCGACCGCGCGCCCGCGCCAGCCAATCCATCGCGTCGAACGCTTGCGAAAATTGCATCGCGATCGCGTGCCCGCCCGTACCGCGAAAGCCCGTTCCCGGCCGCACCCACCACCGATCGCCACGCACCGACACCTTGAACAGCGTCGACGCGCCGAGCCGATAGCCGCCGCCGAACTCGCCGTCGACAAAATCCGTCAGCCGTGCCACCCACACCGTCGCGCTCGGCCGAATGAACGGATAGTCGTTCCGCTCCACGCGCGCCGCGAGAAAAAAGCGCGGCGTGAACGTGTACTTCACCTCGCCATAGTACGTCACGCCGGTGATCGACCGTGCTGCCGGGTATCTCGTACATGCCGCGCGCCGCTTCCGCGTGCGCCTCGAAATAGCCGTGCGCGTACGCGGCGTCGAGCGCGATGACATTTTGCGAATAGTCGTTCCAGCTCTTGCCGAACAGATCGCGCCGGCGCGATCCCGCGATTGAGATACGGACCGATGGTGAACGAACCGCCGAGCCGAAGGCCGAAGATCGGCGTGATGCCGCCGCCGATCGCCGGCCGCAGACGCGGCGTCGGCGTGGGTTCGTACTCGTCGTGGCTCGTCGGCAGCGACACCATCGCCGCGCGATAGTCGAACGTCGACGCCTCGCCGGACAGCTCGACGCCGAGCGGATAGCTGAGCGTGTAGCCGTCGGGTTCACCGATCAGCGGATTCCGCGTCGAGAAATGTCGCGCCGCAAACGTCCCGATCACCGGCGCGAGTCGCCCCGCGTCGATCAGCAACGCGTGCGATACGGTGTACTGCACGCCAAAGCGATTGCTGTATACCGTCGACGCAGCCGTGTCGAGGCGCGCGGTGCCGATCTCGCCGTCGCCCTGCGCGTAGAACACGAGGTGACGCCACGGCTCGATCGCGCCCCACACCTCGAGTCGGCCCAATGGCCCTGGGCGGCCGTCGTTGCGCGTGAGCAAGTTCGACGTGGCGTTCGTCGACCACGCTTCGCCGTCGACGATGCCCTGGAGCAAAATCGGTATTTGCGCGCGAGCGCGAGCGCCGAGCGCGACGACCGCAACGAGCGCGACGAGCGCGACGCGCCGGCCGCGCGCTTAGTCCGCCGCACTACCGACATGCGAAGCTCCATGAGCTGAATCGAGCGTGTCGCGCACCGTGCGCGCAAGCACGGCGGGGGTAAACGGCTTGCGCAAAAACACCGTCGCCGGGTCGAGCTCGTACTTGGCGAGTGCGTCGTCCGCGTATCCGGACATATAGATCACGAGCGGCATCGCGCGCGCGCCGCCTGCGTGCGTCGCCGTAAACTTCGAGACGAGTTGCGGCCCGCTCGTGTGCGGCATCACGATGTCCGTCAGCAGCACGTCGATACGGCGCGCGCCGCCGATCTCGAGTGCTTCGTCGGCGTTGCGCGCGACATACACGGTGTAGCCGCGTTCATCCAGCGTGCGACGCGCGAGAATGCGCACGTCTTCCGCGTCTTCGACAATGAGAATCGTTTCCGTTCCGCGCGGCAGATCGCCCTCGGCGACCGCCGCCGCGCCCACGCCACTGAGCGCTTCCGCGGCGGGGAGCGTGATGGTGAATGCCGTTCCGCGGTCGACGGCGCTGTCGACGTCGATCACGCCGCCGGACTGATTGATGATTCCATAAACTGTCGACAGGCCAAGCCCCGTTCCCTTCCCAGGCTCTTTCGTCGTGAAGAACGGTTCGAAGATGCGCTCTCGCACGTCGTCCGGCATGCCGCTCCCCGTGTCCGTGACCACGAGCGCGACGCAGCGCGGCGCGGACAGGTTGCGCGTAGCGATCGTCAGGGCGCCGCCTGCCGGCATGGCGTCGCGCGCGTTCACCGCGAGATTGACGAGCACCTGTTCGATCTGGCCGCGATCGGCGCGAACGCGCGCCAGTGGCGCGTCAGCCTCGATCTCGAGCACGATGTTCTCGCCGATGATGCGGCGCAACATCGGCACGATGCCGCTGACGACGTCGCCGAGATCGAGCACGGTCGGCTGCAACACCTGCTTTCGGCTGAACGCCAGCAGCTGATGCGTGAGATTCGCCGCGCGATCGGACGCGTCGACGACTTGCCGCAGATCGTCGGCCGCCGGGCTCTCCGCGTCGGCGTGCATCAGCGCCAACTGCGTGTAGCCCGAGATCACGGTGATCAGATTGTTGAAGTCGTGCGCAATGCCGCCGGCGAGCGTCCCGATCGCCTCGAGCTTCTGCGACTGCCGGAGCTGCGCTTCGCTCTCGCGCAGCGCGTGCTCGACTCGCGTGCGCTCGCTGATCTCGTCCGTGAGCACGACGTTGGCGGCGACGAGATCCGCCGTTCGCTCCTCGAGCTCGCGGCGCTTGACGGCCAGCGAATCCATCACCTGGTTGAACGAGTCGTTGAGCGTTCGCACCTCGAGCGCCTCGGCTTCGGCGTCGAACCGCCCCTGGCGTTGTTCGGCGGCGGCGCCGGAGCGCATGTAGCGCACAAAGCCGTGAAACGGTCCGAGCACGGTGCGAGCGACGAGCGCGGCGCCCAGCCCGGCGAGAATGACGGCGAGAATGCCGTAGAGCACGAAGTCGGTGAGTAGCGGGCGCATCAACGTCGCCACGCGCCGCGTCAGCGGCTGGAGCATCCACAGCCGCACGGGCTGCCGATTCTGCGTTTCGCCGAGCGGCAGCGCGGCAATGACAAAATCCTCATTGTCGAACCGCACCGTCGTCGCGTCGCCGTCGCTCACGCCGGCTTCCAACCGTGCGACCGCGCCGGGCACGGCGAACGCCGGCTCGCTCGCGCTCAACACCGAATCGCCGGCGGTGAGCACGACGGCGGCGTCGGACGCGGCCCGCGCCGTGGCGACGAACGCCGAGTCGAGCCGCCGGCCGAGCACGAGCGCGCCCAGCGTGATGCCGTCCTGCACCAGCGGATACGCGGCGACTTCCACGTGCGCCGCGCTCGTGCGCAGCACGGCGAGCGCCCCGCTGTCGGCGGGCGCACGGGGGTCGAGCACGCGCCGCACCGCGGGCAGCGACGAGAGACTCGTGCCGCGCGGCACCACCGCGCCGCGCCGATCGGCGCTGGCGAACACGCGTCCCGAGTCGTCGGTCACGAGCAGCAGGTCGGCGTCGACGCCGCGCATTCGCTTTTGCAACTCGCCTTCCATCGTGTTGAGCAAGTCCGTGCGCGCCGCGCCCGACGAATTGCGCTCGACGCGATAGATGCTCAGATCGTACTGAAAGGCCGGCGTCTGCGTGATGAGCGCCGCGGCGAACAACAGCTGCGACGCTTCCTGCGCCTGGAGTTGCGCGAGCGTGCGCTGATTGCGCGTGAGTTGCTTGGCGTACACGTCGCGCGTGTTGCCGCGGATCTCGACGCTCAGCGCCCAAAAGGCGAGCGCCACCACGCCCGCCATCACGGCGGCGCCGAGCGCGGCGAGCTTGAGGCTCAGCGAGCGGCGACGCAGGCGGCGAAGCGGGGAGAGGCGCGCGGTCATCGTGGCGACTTGGGTGCGATCAGCGCGGTGTACCGCCGCCCTGGGGCAGCGGAATGTTGAAGTCGACCGACGCGGTTTGCCCCGCGACGACGTGCACGCGGCGCGTCACGGGTTTGATGCGCTCGTGCCAGCCGACGATGGTGTAGTCGCCCTCGGGCACGTCGTCGATGGCGAAATGGTGCGCGTCGTCGGGCGACGCGAAGTACGGATT
This sequence comes from uncultured Gemmatimonadaceae bacterium, assembly GCA_963817445.1. Classification (GTDB taxonomy): domain Bacteria; phylum Gemmatimonadota; class Gemmatimonadetes; order Gemmatimonadales; family Gemmatimonadaceae; genus JAQBQB01. The sequence goes on along the minus strand of CAWFOG010000023.1, from coordinate 915,413 downwards.
GGCCAGCACGAGCACGACTGCGCTCATGTCCGAATGAATGTGGCAGAACACCTGAATCGTTCCCGTCTTGGAGAACGTCACGGAGCGCGACGACCCTTTCGGGTAGCGGCCGAGATCGAATCCCTTGCCCCCCGGGCCCGCGGCGCTGGAGAGCGAGAAGACGTTGTGGAACACGTCATCCTCATTGGGGAAGTCGACGGTCGCACCCTGCATGACGGGCAGCACGTGCGGAACGAAGCGTTCGTCGTGCTGCGCCATGGTGCCGTGGCGGTGCCGCGCCGCGAGGGAGTCCGGCGCCGGAAGTTCGGTGGTGTCGCCGTCGAGGTACACGACGACGTTGTGCAACTCGGCGAGCGCGGGATCAGACACCGGGGCGGGCGGAACGGCTCCGATGCCGGGATCAGCGTAAATGCGGAATTGAGGACGGCGTACCGAGAGGCTGGTCGAGATCTCGACGGTTCCGTCGATGCGCCCTGTGCCCGGTCGCCCCGTCGCCGAACGGCCGCGAACGGGGGCCGGTCGGTGGTAGGGGGAGGGCGCGCTGACGACGATGACGAGCGCGGCTAGCCACGCCAGGCGGGGAAACGGCACGAGCCGTTGGAGCGCGGAGAGATGCACGATACCCAAAGGTGGACTCGCGCACCATACAAATGCAACGCGGGCGACGCGTGTTCTCGGACGCCACCCTCCTCGCGGTGGCCGCGCGGTTACCGCGCGGCGGACCTACTCCTCGTAGCGCCCCGGGCGAGCCGGCCGATCTTCGTCCTCGCCCGTCTCGTCGTACTCGTCGTCCAGATCCACCAACTCGTCTTCGAAGTCGAGGTCATCCTCGTCTTCGTCGTCATCCTCGTCGTCTTCGTCGTCCTCATCGTCTTCGTCGTCCTCGTCATCATCGAGGTCGTCGTCGTCGTCGTCGAAGTCGACATCGCCGTCAACATCATCGTCCTCGTCGTCGGTATCTTCGCCGTCGTCGAGGGTCTCGTCGTCGAGGTCGTCAGCTTCGCGTCGCTTGGCGTTCCACAGCGGCGGCAGATCCGACGACCCGAACATGGCCGACATTGCTCGATTCTCCTTGCAGGTTTCAGGGCAAACGCGTGAGAGACAACGGGAGCGGAAAATACTAACAGCGTCAGCCTGAGGCGCGCTCGCGCTTGGCCTCGCGCGATTGCCGCTTGCGGTCCGACGTGCTCAAGAATCGCTTGCGCAGCCGAATGGTTTGCGGCGTGACCTCGATCAACTCATCGTCTTCGATATACTCAAGGGCGGCTTCCAGAGTCAACTCCCGCGGCGGCTCGAGCTGGATGTTGTCGTCGCTCGCTTTGGAGCGCATGTTGGTGAGCTTTTTTTCCCTGGTCGGGTTGACGTCCATGTCACCCGGCCGGGCATTTTCGCCGACGATCATCCCTTCATAGACGTTGTCGCCCGGCTGCACGAACAACGTCGACCGCTCCTGCAAGTTGGCCAGCGCGAATGCGACGATCGTGCCATGCTCCATCGAGACCAATGACCCCCGTGTACGCCCGGCGAGCGGACCGGCCCACGGCCCGTAGTCGAGGAACCGATGATGCATGATGCCGGTTCCACGAGTGTCAGTCAAAAACTCCGACCGGTACCCAAACAGCCCGCGCGCTGGAATGCGATACAACAATCGCACCAATCCCTGCCCGGGGTTTTTCATTTCCAGCATTTCGCCGCGCCGGGGGCCGAGCTTTTCGATCACGTTGCCCAGAAACTCCTCCGGGACGTCGATCGCCAGCTCTTCGTAGGGCTCCAACCGCTCGCCGCTTGGTCCTTCGCGCGTGATGACCCTCGGCCGCGAGACCTGAAATTCGTGCCCCTCGCGCCGAATCGTCTCCATCAGAATCGTGAGGTGCAGCTCGCCGCGCCCGGACACCGTCCACGTATCCGTGGAGTCCGTGTCCTCCACGCGCAGCGCAACGTTGCGCTCGAGCTCCCGGTGCAGCCGATCGCGCACCTGGCGCGACGTGACGAACTTCCCTTCCCGACCGGCGAATGGTGAGTTGTTGACCATGAAGTCGACCGAGATCGTCGGCTCTTCGACGGCGATGCCCTCCAACCGGTCCGGGTGTTCGACGTCAGCCACCGTGAGGCCAATCTCCACCGTCTCCAGCCCGGCGAGTGCGACAATTTCGCCCGCCGGTGCTTCGGACACTTCGATTCGCTCCAGTCCCTCGAACGCGAACAGCTTGGTGATCCGCGCCTGCTCGGCGCCCTGATTGGGGTCGAGCGGCAAGAGCGCGACGACGTCGCCCACGTGCGCCGTGCCACGCTCGATGCGCCCAATGCCGAGTCGACCGAGATACGGCGAATGGTCGATCGTCGACAGCAGCATCTGGAACGGACTGGCGGAGTCGTCGGGCGGCGGCGGCACCTTGTCGACGATCGTTTGGAACAGCGGCGTGAGATCCTGCAGCGGCTGGTCGAGATCGAGCGTCGAGGTCCCGTCGCGCGCCGACACGTACACGACTGGCGCGTCGAGCTGCGCCTCGTCCGCCTCGAGTTCGATGAACAGATCGAGCACTTCGTCGTGGACGCGGAGCGGATCGGCGCCTGGCCTGTCGATCTTGTTGATCACGACGATCGGCGTTCGCCCCAGCGCGAGCGCCTTGCGCAGCACGAAGCGCGTCTGCGGCATCGGTCCATCAAAGGCGTCGACGACGAGCAGCACGCCGTCGACCATACGCAGAATCCGTTCGACCTCGCCGCCAAAGTCGGCGTGCCCCGGGGTGTCGACGATGTTGATCTTGATGCCGTGCCACCGCACCGACGTGTTTTTGGCGAGGATCGTAATCCCCCGCTCACGCTCGAGCGGGTTGGAGTCCATCACGCGCTCCTGCACGACCTGATTTTCACGAAACGCGCCCGCCTGCCGAAGCATCTTGTCGACGAGCGTGGTCTTGCCGTGGTCGACGTGCGCGATGATGGCGATGTTACGAATTTGCATAGCCTTGTAGTATAGCGGGCGGGCGAAAACCTAAACAAGCGAACCGTACTGGAGGTGCCCGAAAATGATCCGGCACTTGCGTCACGGTTCGAAGGCACGCACAATGCCGCATAGGAGCTTTCGGGTTCCGACTTGGTCCCAATACGCCCATCGCAGGAGGTGGCCCAATGAATCAACCCGACGACGCCGCGCTCGCGAATTATCCTCACGGACGCGGCTACGGGCATGACTACATGCGCGGCGGGGAAGTGCTCGGCGGATATGGCTACGCAGCACGGGACGAATACGCAAAGGCCCGCGGAGAGCTCGAGGGCGGCCAGTCCAGAGACTTGACCTCTGGCGAGCAACACGACGGACCGTCCCAGACGGACACCAGGACTTAGCGAGTCGATCAGCGCAGGCTGATTGCGACTCGCTCTTTTTTTGAGCGCGGCGCACGGATCGGAACCCGGGCGCCGCTCTTTTTTCGCGCTCGCGCGCGTTACGGATGAAGGTGTAGCTCGCGGTCGAACATCTCGTCGCACTCGAGTTGAATCGTGACGTGATGGATACCCATCTCTTGCAAGAGATCGTGGGCCCGCTCGAGCACGGCTTGATGGTTCGCCACATCGCGCACGATCGCGTGCGCGCTCATGGCGACCATGCCGGACGTCACCGTCCACACATGGAGATCGTGGACCGATTCCACACCGGGGATCGTCTCGACGCTGTCGCGCACGGCGTCGAGCTCGATGTGCGGCGGCGCCGCCTCGAGTAGCACGTCGACCGATTCGCGCACGAGCGTCCACGCGCCGGCGACGATCAACACCGTCGTGACGAGTGACGCGATCGGGTCGGCACGGAGCCAGCCCGAGTAGCGGATCAGGACCGCGGCGACGACCGTGCCACCCGACGCCAGCATGTCCCCGAGGACATGGAGGTACGCGCCCCGCACATTGAGGCTCCCGTCGCGGACTCCGTGAAGCAGCCAGACCGCCACGCCGTTCACGAGAAACCCGAGCAGCGCAACGCCGAGCATCAACCCGCCGGCGACCGGCTCTGGCTGCTTGAACCGCACCATCGCCTCGATGACGATCCAGACGGAAATGACGAGGAGCGTAGCGCCGTTGATCAGAGCGGCGAGAATCTCCCAGCGCAGATAGCCAAAGGTCTTCCCCGGCGTTCCGGGCTGGCGCGCGAGCCAAGCGACGAACAGCGACAGCCCCAGCGCGCCGGCGTCGGTGAGCACGTGGCCGGCGTCGGCCAACAGGGCCAGCGAGTTCGACATCCACCCGCCAACGCCTTCGGCGATGAGGATGACGAACGTGAGGCCGAGCGACCACGCCAGCGCGCGCGTCGAGGCGGCGTGATGGTGCGGACCGCGCGGATGACCATGCGCATGATCGTGGGCATGGTGGTGCCCGTGGTCGTGCGCGTGGTTGTGCGAGTGCGAATGTGCCATGCCGCTCCGAAACAGGATCGACGGTACCGACTAGGGAAGATAGATTGATCGCGTGCTTCCGCGCTTGATCGCCATCGCTGTGCTGCTGCTCGTAAACGGTTTCTTTGTGGCCGCCGAGTTTGCGTTGGTTCGATCGCGTCGCACACGCCTCGAATCGATGGCGCGCACGGGCAACTGGAAAGCGCGCGTCGCGCTGCGCGCCTCTGGAAATCTCGCGCCGGTGTACTCGGCGAGCCAGTTGGGTGTGACGCTCGCCAGCCTCGCCCTCGGCGCGCTCGCCGAGAACGCGCTCGGCGGATGGTTCGCGGACCACCTTGCGAGGTTTCCGTGGACACTCGAGCTGTCGGTGCGCGTGGGGTTCGGCGCGGCGATCGCGCTGGCCATCATCACGGTGTTTCACGTCGTGTTCGGCGAACTGGCACCGCGCGGCGCGGCGCTGTCGCATCCGGAAGAAGTGGCGAGCTGGCTCACGCCGCCGCTCTTGGCCTTCGCCTGGTTCGTGACGCCGATTACGACCCTGCTCAACCGGTCGGCGCAGCTCGTGCTCCGCGCGTTCGGCCAGCGCGCCGCCGACCCGTCGGAGAACGTGCATTCGCCGGAAGAGCTGCGCATGCTCGTCGAGCAGAGCCAGGAGGGCGGCGTGCTGCAGACGCAGGACGCCGACATGCTGGAAGGAGTATTTGAGTTCTCTGAAAAGAACGCGCGCGAGGTCATGACGCCGCGCACGGACATCGATGCCCTGCCCATCGACGCCACGCTCGACGAGACGCTGTCCCTCGTCGACGAGAGCGGCCGGTCGCGTTATCCCGTCTACGAGGACACGATCGACAACATCGTCGGCCTCGTGCTGGCCAAGGATCTCATTCCGGTGCTCCGTGCGCCGCCGCGCGACTTCTCACTGCGCTCGATCATGCGCCCGGTCCACGTCGTCCCGGGCACGCGCGAGGTCGAGGAGGTGCTCGCCGACTTCAAGCGGCTCAAGGAGCACATGGCCGTAGTGCTCGACGAATACGGCGGCACCGCCGGCCTGGTGACGATGGAGGATCTGCTCGAGGAGATCGTCGGCGAGATTCTCGACGAGTACGACGAGCCGCCGCCCCATCCCGAGCGCGAGGGCGCCGATCTGGTCGTCGTTCCGGGCAGCACGAACATCTCCGAGCTGAACGAGCGATTCGGCCTCAACGTGCCCGACGACCACTACACGACCATCGGCGGCTACGTCTTCGGCGCGCTCGGCCGGCTGCCCGTCGCGGCCGATCGCGTCACCGCGGGGGGCGCGGTGTTCACCGTGCGCCACATGGACGGCCGTCGCATCGAAGCGCTCGCCATCGACCTGCACTCCGCCGGCGACCGTCGCGGCGCGGAACGCAGCGCCGGCGCCTAGCCCGCGCTCACTGCTTGGGCCCGCGGGGCAGCAGGCCATCCAGTTGCGACAGTTGCCAGGCGTTCACCGCCATGACCGTTGCCGCTTGCGCCACATCGCCGGGGACGATGAAACTATAATCGTCGACCTGTGAATGGTGCGTGAAGTCGTAGCCGCGGCTCAGCTGATCGTAGTTGAACGCCGGCACGCCGTACGTCAGGAACGACAGATGGTCCGTCCCCGTCTTCCGCCCGGAACGCACGCGCAACGTGTCGAGCCCCTGGAGCGGCTGAAACATCGACGTCCACATGTCGCGCAGCTCGTCGCGGCCCTGCAGCGCCATGCCCGTGATGCGCCCCGTGCCGTTGTCGAGCACCAGCACCGCCTGCACCTTGCCGAGCTCGGATTTGTGCGCGGCTGCGTAGGCCTGTGAGCCGTACAGGCCTTCTTCTTCGCCGGTGAACAGCACGAACCGGATCGTCCGCTTGTGCGGCACACCAGACGCTTTGATGATGCGCGCCGCCTCGAGCACCGCGATCGCCCCCGCGCCGTTGTCCGTGCCACCTGTCGCCAAGTCCCACGAGTCCAGGTGCGCGCCAAGGATCACGACTTCGTCGGGCTTCTCGCTCCCGCGCAGTTCGGCGACGGTATTGAACTGTTTGAGCGTATCCCGCGTGAACGTGTTGGCGATGTCGGCCTCGATGCGCACGTGCTCGCCGCGACGAATCAGCCGGTCGAACTGCGCGTAGGTGTCGTTGCCGATGACGAACTGCGGAATGGGCGAGATGAACCCCGGCGACCCGCTCATCGAGAGCAGACCGAATTGCTTTCGCGCCGTCGCGGATCACCCCGGCCACGCCCTCCTGCACAACGTACGCGAATTTGTAATTAGAGAACTCGCGCTCGTCGTCGGTGTGCGGCGCGAACGCGCGGGTCGTGCTGTCCACGCGGACGCTGTCGGCGTGCGTCACCGGCGGGTCGACTGGATTGGCGATCGGCGCCGCCGCGCCGAGCATCACCCAGGCGCCGCGCAGCTTTCCCGCGAAACGCCGGTCGAATTCGGCGTGCGTGCGCGCGTCCATGAGCACGACGTCGCCGGCAATCGGCCCCTTCGTTCCGGGCGACCACGCCCACGACGCGCCGATCAGCTCGCGTTGCTGCGGCTCGAGCATGCGCAGCGTCATCGCGCCGCGCGTCCATCCGACGCCGAAGGTCCACGGCTCGAGGTCCGCGCGGTCCGCGCCGTACTCCAGGAATTTCTTGCGCGTCCAATCGTTCGCGCGAGCGGCCGCGCGCTCCCGGTGAGACGCGGCCCAATGACGTCGAGCAGATACTGAAGATCGGCGTCGACATGCGAGCGCAGCATGCCCTCGTCGATCATACGTGCCACTGCGGAATCGCTCGATGGAACGAGCACCGCGCGCTGGCGCACTGCAACGACCGGCTGCGCCACGGCCGCGCCGCTGGACGGGAGTTGACCGTGTGCGCATGCCGCGAGCAACGCGGCACTCAAAATCCCCCGCAATCGCCTCACGTTCATCCGGCTCCTTCGTCGAGCGTTATCGTCCTCAGCCCGCCGACACACCTGCGTCGACGGAGGCGCGCACCCGCCGCGCAATCTGCGCGCACAACATCACTGACTCGATCATGCTCGACGGATCGGCCACGCCTTGCCCAGCGATGTCGAGCGCCGTTCCGTGATCCGGCGAGCAGCGCGGGAACGGCAAGCCGAGCGTGACGTTCACCGCGTGGCCAAACGACGCCACCTTGATGGCCGTCATGCCGACGTCGTGATACGGCGCGATCACCGCATCGAACGCGCCGCGCATCGCGCGCACGAACACCGTATCCGCGGGAAACGGGCCGGAAATTCCCGCCTCGGCCGCGGCAGGGCGAAGCAGCTCGTCGTCCTCGCGCCCGAACCGGCCGCCGTCGCCGGCGTGCGGGTTGAGCGCGCAGAGGGCAATGCGCGGTTCGGCGATGCCGAACCAATCGCGCAAGCCGAGGCGCGTCACCGTGGCGGCGTCGACGATCGAACGAGCGGTGAGCGCCGCGGGCACGTCGCGCAGCGCAAGATGCGTGGTCGCGAGTACGACTCGCAGCGGGTTCTGCATCCCCGGGCCCGGACCGGTCGCCGCGAGCATCATGGCAACGCGCCGTCCGGTGAGCGTCGCCAGCATTTCGGTATGACCCGGAAACGCGTAGCCCCCCTCGAGCAGCGCCGCCTTGTCCAGCGGCGCCGTGACAATGCCGTCGACGTGGCCCTCGAGCGCCAGGGCAACCGCTCGCTCGATCGCGCGCCCGGCGAGACGGCCGGCGTCCGCCGCGGACCCTCCCTGCTGCCACGCGCCCGTCGCTTCGTCCACGGCGAGCGACGTGCCCGCCGGCCCGACAAAAACGAGATCGGCGGCCCGGCGCACTTCCGCCGCGGCCGCCGCCTTCTCTACGATCTCCGGTCCGATCCCACGCACGTCGCCGAGTGTCACGGCGAGCCGCGGGCGACGCTCGAAGTCCGCGTGCACGTTACGCGATCACACGTCAGGGCTGGGGTTTGATGTCACCCGGCACGCCGGTCACCGGCTTGTCGAGGAGCACCGAGACGTACGTCTGCTTTCGCAGCGTTTCCACGTAGCGATGAATGCCGCCGCGCTGCGCCAGCTCCGTGCGAACCGCCGCTTTCACTTCGGGGAGCGTGCGTTCGCCGCCCTCGTCGACCGACAACAGCTGGGCGACGACGAATTTCGGAATGTCCGGCCGCTGCGCCGGTCCGGGAATCGGGAACGTCACGATGTCGCCGACTTTCTTCCCAGCGAACCCGTTCTGGTACGCCGCGGGGAGACTGTCGCGCGTGAAGGGAGTGAGAATGCTCGTCTCCTCCTTTCCAGCGTAGTCATGATACTTCTTGGTGAGCGAATCGTAGGGAGTGCCGTCCTTCCAGAGCTTGGCGACGCTGTCCGCCAGCGCTCGCGTCCGCGCGACGTCGGCTCGAGTCGATGGCCGGGACGATGAGAATCTGGCGCGCCTTCACCTCGCCGGTCTGCGCCCGTTCGACGCGCAGGATGTGGAACCCGTCCGGCGCCTGGAACACCGGACTCGTTTCGCCCGGACTGAGTGCCGCCTGAAACGGTCCGCCGAACAACCATCGTTCGGCTTCGGGATATGCGTCGCCGCGCCGCACCCAACCGAGATCGCCGCCGGTTTCCTTGGTCGGCAGATCCATCGACTCGCGCCTCGCCACGCGCTCGAAATCGGCGCCGCGCTTGATCTCCGCGGAGAGCGATTCGGCTTTCACGCGCGCCCGCTCCTTCGCCGCCGAATCCGCCTGCGGCGCGATGACGATCTGCTTGAACGTGACCGACGCCGGCTTGGGTCCGAGGAACGGCTTGGTTCGCTCGAATTCGGCCGCCACCTCGGCGTCGCTCACCGTAACCGGGATGATCTTGGCGTCGTCGGTGAGCTTCCGTACCGTCCGATCGAGCGTGGTCTGGCGACGGAACTGGTCGAGAAGAAACCGTCGGTATTCCTCCGGCGTACCAAGCCCGGCCTTGATCAACTCGCTGCGGTACTGCGCCTCGGTCGTAAAATTCGCCCGCGTCGTGGCGATCTGTCGGTCGACCGCCGGCGTGACGTCGGCGTCGGTGACTTCGATCTTCAGATCCTTCGCCTTCTGGATCAGCAATTCCTCTTCGATCAAATCGCTGAGCGTCGAGCGCTCGAGATCGAGTGCCGCGGAATCAGTCGTTGGCTCCGGCACCTCTTTGCGCTGAATTTTGCCGAGCACGCGCTCCTGCAAATCGAGCCGCGTGATCGGCTGGTCACCGACGACGGCGACAATGCCGTCGAGCAACACGGTGCCCGACTTTGGTGTGGCCGGCGCGGTTGGCAACTGCGCGGCCGCAGCCGTGGCGCCGAACGCGAACAGTGAAGCGAAGAAGAATTTTCTCATAGCAGTCATGCGACAGAGTACCCACGAACGAGGGCCGGGGATCCGTCCCCGGCCCTCTCAAGTTAGCGCGCTACGGCTTCTTCGGACTTGGCGCCGGCTTGCTGTTCGGCTGCGGTGCCGGCTGTGGCGGCTGAGCGCCCGAAGGCGGTGGACCGCCGGGCCCGCCCATGCCTGGAATCGGGATCTGCGACTTGGGCTGGCTCGCCGCACGCGCCGAATCGACCGACGGCACGTACCTTCGTCGCGCGTTCGACTGCGCGATCGAGGCCGGCCGAGTTGACCGACGACTCGTACTTCGCGTCGAGAATCTTCTTGAGCGGAAGCGGCACGGCAATCGGCTGCGCCTGTCCCGCCATCATGCGGTCGAGGAAACTGTCGACGCGCGATGCGGCGAGGCGCTCCTTTTCCGCCGTGCTCTTCGCGCTGTCGGCGAGCTGCTTGGGATCGACGCCGAGCGCGTTCCAGATATTGCCGACGAGTTGGCTGATCGAGTTGTACATCGTCGCCTTGTCTTCCGGCTTGACCTGGATGTGCGCGCTGTCGGCACGATGGAGCAGCAGCTCCTGCGTCGTGACGGACTTCACGAACGGCTTGAGCACCGAATCCGGCGCCTGCGGAATGCGCTGCAGCACCTGCTGCTGCGGCGGCGCCGCCTCGACCCAGCCGAGGAACTGCGCGACGTCGAGCGAGCCGCCCTTGAAGGTCGACAGCGTCGAATGATCGCTGCGATGCTTCGCCGGCTCCTTCGCCGCCTCCTTGATCAACGAAGCCGCGTTGTCCTTGACCTGGATGTTCGCGTTGTTCTGCAGCTGCGCCAGATACGTGCTGTCGGCGACGCCGCGCGCGGCCTCGGAGTACTGCTCGTTGAACTGCGCCTTGGCGTCGGCGTACGGCAGGCGCTGGATGATGTGATATCCGTACTGCGTCTCCACGGGCTGCGAGATCTCGCCCGGCTTGAGCGCTGCCGTGGCCGCCGAGAACGCGGCGATCATCGTACCGCGCGCGAACACGCCGAGATTGCCCTGATTCTGCGCCGCGGTCGGATCGCTGCTGTACTTCTTGACCATCTCGGCGAAGTTCGCCGGCGTCACCTGCGCACGGACGGCGATCGCCTTCTTCTTGAGCGAATCCTTTTCAGCTTGCGATGCCGGTACTTCAGGATTCTTGAAGCCGATCAAGATGTGGCGCGCGGCGAGCAGTCCGCCGGCCGCCTGGTTGTACGCGGCCTCGCTGCCGGAGTCGACCTTGAAGCTCTTCTGCACGGAATCCATGAGGAGCTGGAGTCGCTCCATGTTCATGTTCGGCGCGAGCGCGAGGTCGATCGCGTGCTTGTCGTTGAGCGAGTCACCGTGCGCGGCGGCGTACGCCACCTGCTCGTACCCGGTCCAGATGTCGGCGATGATGGCCGCGTTGTCGCGCGTGACCGGCACGGGCAACTTGGCGTTGCCGAGCAAGTCGCCGAGGCGCGTGACGGACAATTCCTGCGAGCCGGCGCGCGCGACGACGTCGACATGAGCGGTGAGGGCTTCCTTCAGTCCGTCACAAGCGGCGAGGAGCGAGCAAGCGGCGGCGAAGCCAAGGATTGGGCGAAAGCGCATGGACTCGTGAACCAGGGAGAAGTGAGTGGTGGATCGAACGATGTGGGGGGAACTCGTCAGACGGCAACGCTGCGAAGCGCGCGGACGAGTCCGTCGAGCATCGGAGCACCGCCAAGGCGCGTCAGTTTGAGCGAGAGCGGGACCGCGCGGCGGACCTCCGCCTGGAACTGCACGTCGTGAAAAGCCGCAGACAACCCCTTGATTCTGGGAGTCGCAGAATCACGAAAGGTAATACGAGCCTCGTCACCACGCACCAGGATTCCTTCTATCCCCAATCCCGCGCCAATGATCCGCAATTGGGCCTGTGCGAGCATCGCCTCAGCCGGGGCCGGTACCGCGCCGAATCGATCGCGCAGCTCAGTCCGCAGCGCCTCGATATCGCGCGGGTCGGAAAAGCGCGCGAGCCGCTTGTACACATCGATCTTGGCGTCCTGCGAGATGACGTAATCGTCGGGCAGATAGTTGGGCGTGTCGATCGTCACGTCGGACGGCACGAGCTTGGGCGCGGCGTCGCCCGACATGAGCCGTCGCACCGTTTCCTCGAGCATGCGCAAGTACATATCGAAGCCGACCGCGTGCACGAATCCCGACTGCTCCGCGCCGAGCAGGTTGCCCGCGCCGCGCATCTCGAGATCCTTGAGCGCAATGCGGTAGCCGGCGCCGAGCTCGGTGTGGTGCTCGAGCACTTGCAGTCGGCGTTCGGCGTCCGGATCGACCGAGTCGGGGATGATGAGATAGCAGTAGGCGCGCCGGTGCGAGCGACCGACGCGGCCGCGCAACTGATAGAGCTGCGCGAGTCCGAAGTGGTCCGCGCGATTGATGAACATCGTATTGGCATTCGCCACGTCGAGGCCCGATTCGACGATCATCGTCGACACGAGCACGTCGATCTCGCCGTTCACGAAGGCGTGCATGCAGTCTTCGAGCTCGTGCTCGCGCATCTGTCCGTGGGCGACGCCGATCCGCGCGCGCGGCACGATGCGCCGAATGTGATCGGCGATCGCCTGGATGGTCTCGATGCGATTGTGGACGAAGAACACCTGTCCGCCGCGATCGAGTTCGCGCGAAATGCCTTCGTCGATCAATCCGTCGTCCCACGGCTCGACGTAGGTGAGCACGGGCGACCGATCGCGCGGCGCCGTCTGCATCAACGTCATGTCGCGCAGGCCGGCGAGCGACAGATGCAGCGTGCGCGGAATCGGCGTGGCCGTGAGCGTGAGTACGTCGGTCTGCAGCTTGAGCTGCTTGAGCCGTTCCTTGTGCTTGACGCCGAACCGGTGCTCCTCGTCGACGACGATCAGTCCGAGCTCGGCGAACTCGACGTCGGGACTCAGCAAGCGATGGGTCCCGATGACGATGTCGACCTTCCGTTCCTTGAGTTCGGCGAGAATGACGGTCTGCTCTTTGCCGGACTGAAATCGACTCAGCGCCGCGACGCGAATGGGAAAGTCGGCCAGCCGCTCGGTGAACGTGCGCAGGTGCTGGTCGGCGAGGATCGTCGTCGGGACGAGCACGGCGACCTGGCGGCCCGATTGCACCGCCTTGAACGCCGCGCGCACGGCGATTTCCGTCTTGCCGTACCCGACGTCGCCAACGAGCAGGCGGTCCATCGGGCGCGTGCTCTCCATGTCCGTCTTCACCTGCGTCGTCGCCGTGCGCTGGTCGGGCGTGTCCTCGAACAGGAACGCCGACTCGAGCTGCCGCTGCCACGGCGTGTCGGGCACGTGCGCCGGCCGCGTCGCGATTTTGCGCCGCGCGTAGAGATCGAGAAGCTCGACGGTCATCTCCTCGATCGCCGCGCGCGTGCGGTCGCGCTGCTGCGACCAGCGCCGGCCGCCAAGCTTGTGCAATCGCGGCGGCGGCGACTCCGCGGACACGTCGTCGCCCGACCGATAGCGCTCGAGTTGATCTATACGATACAGTGGAACGTTGAGGCGATCTCCGCCCTCGTACTCCACGACCGCCACTTCGATCGTGCTCTGGCCGACGAAAATCGTCTCGATGCCGCGGTAGATCCCGACGCCCTGTTCGAGATGCACGACATAGTCGCCCGGCTTGAGCGAGACCGTGTCGAGCGCCGTGCTCGTGATGTACCGGCGTGCCCGGCGAATACGTCGCTCACGGCGGAAGATCTCGTGATCCGTGAGAATTCGCAGCCCGCGCGCGTCGGCGGTCGTGCCCGGAGGAATGACGAACCCGCCGTCGAGCACACCGATCGACAGCGCCGCCGGCGATCCGCGCCCGATGCCGCCGCCCGTCCAGTCGTCGTCGGCCAGCAACTCGTCGAGCCGGTCGCACTGCCCTTCGTTGTCGCACAGAATGATCGTCGGCGTGCCGTCGCGCACGAGGCGCTTGAGCTGCTTGATGTCGCGATCGATCGGCTCCGGCGCGCGAAGCGGAAACACCACGTCGGGCGCGCCGCGCTCGTCCGCCAACTCGGCGGCGTCGCGGTCGACGGCGGCGATCGTGCCCAGCCGGCGCAGTTCGCCGAGCGTCGCGTCGGGCGACTCGAACAACTCGTCGCGCGCCGGCGCATCCTCGCCGCGGCGTCGCGCCAGGTCGATGTGATGCTGCGCCTCGTCCCACGTGCGACGCAGTTCCGGTTCGACATGTCCGCCGCGCGGCAGCACGAGCAGCGTATCGGGCGGAAAGAGCGACGTGATCGACGCGCGCTCGGCGTCGCCCGCGTCGTCGCGCACCTGGCCATCGACGGGGAGCACGACGGCGAAGTCCACCGCGCGCGTCGAGCGCTGAGTCGCCAGGTCGAAGTGACGCAGATCGACGATTTCGTCGCCCCACAGTTCGGCGCGGACCGGCTCCGCCATCCCGAACGAGTAGACGTCGAAGATTCCACCGCGAATGCTGAACTGCGCCACGTCTTCGACCATCGGCACGCGTTCGAAGCCGATCGATTCCAGGTGTTCGGCGACGGCGGACAGCCGGTGCGAATCGCCCTTGCGGAGCTCGAGCCGCAGATCGCGCAGCGCGCGCGGCATGCGCGTTTTCTCGAGCAGCGCGCGCGCCGTGGTGACGAGCAACCGGAGTTCGCCGCGGGTCAACCGCTCGAGCGTGTCGACGCGCTCGCCGGCCACTTCCATATGAGGTTCGGCCTCGCCAAAGCCTTCACGCGGCGGGTACAGCGCAATCGGAGCGGCATCGAGCAGCGTGTCGAGATCGGCGAGCCATCGCTCCGCCTCGGCCACGCCTTCGGCGGCAACGACGAAGAATCGAGTCGGCAGGCGCCGCGATAGCGCCGCCACGAGCGCCGCGTCTGCCGAACCGGGCAATCCACCGACGTCGATTCGCGCCCCCGGCGCCGGCAGCGTGTTGAGTGTTCTGTGAAAGGCCGGCAGTCGCTCCAGGCCGTCGAGCAGCGCGTCGAGCGCCATCAGGCGGGCCGCTGCGTGCGCGCGCGAATCACGACGGCTTCGACGACGAGCAGCACGAGCGCGATGAACAGCGCCGGAAGTACGAGCGACCGGCGTGCCGCCGATCGAAACGCCATCGACGTCCAGTCGCGCGCGTTCACCGTCGCGATCGTGCGTCCCGCGCGAAGCCGGTCTCGCAGCTCGTCGGCGCTGAACCGCGCGAGGTCGGACTCGCCCGGCGGCGGGTTGACGACGACCGCGCCCACCCGATGGTTGGCGCGCGTGAGAAAGTAGACACCGGGCCGATCGGGCGCTGTGAGTGTTTCGCCGAGCGATGTGCGCTGGCCGTCGACCCCTTCGATGGCGTCCGCCCACCGAGGGCGCGCGAGCGGTGCGCCGGGAACGGCCGTGAGAATTTGTCCCGGTTCGCCGACGAGTCGTTCCGTCAGCACGTCGCCGATCCAGGGCACGAACATCGCGCGCACCGGCAAGGTCGTCGCGTCCGCGGTCAGCGGCGACCCAACGATCACATAGCGCGGTCCGGCGATGATCCACGCGTCGCGTCCCACGACGGCGAGCGTGTCCGCCGCGGCGCCGGCCTGCGCGACGAGATCGTACCGCGTCATGGCATCGACGCCGTCAAAGCCGGCGCCGCGAACGGGTGACGTTCCCGTTCGCCTGGTACCAAAGCGCCACGGAATGCCCGCGCGCTCCAGTGCGCGATTCGCCACTCCGACGCGCACCGGATCGGTGGGCGCCGTAATCAGCGCCGGGAGATTCCCCAACTCGTCCGCCGTCACGACGCCGATGTCAGTGCCGTCGGTCAATCGCTGCGACGCGCGCAAGACGTCAATCGCGCTCTTCACGAACGGCCCTGCGGACGGCGACACGGTCACGGCCGGCGCGGCGCCGATCCACACGGCGTAGTGACGCACGTTGTCGCCCGCCAACTCGTCCGGTTCCAGCTCGACGGTTCCGGCCAGCCATCCGCGCTCGGGCGGCGCCGCGTGCACGACGACTTCTTCATTCGGCGCCGCGGTTCCGCGCGCCAGCGTTCGGCCGTCGAGCGTGATGCGATACGTCGTCGAATCGTGTGACAGAAACGTGCGCGGCGAGCGCGCCGCGCGGCGTCCACCGAGTCGGGCGCGCTTCGGCCAGCGTCACGGCCCGGTTGGCCGGCGGTGCACCGGCAGGCGTGTACATCAATAATTGCGCATCGGAGATCGACGGCGTGCGCTGCCACTCCGTGCGCTGCCCGTCGGTGACGAGCGCGATCTGCCGCGCCTCGAGACCGGAGCTTCGAATGACGCTCGCCGCGCGCGAGAGCGCGACCGCGGCGTCGCCGGCGCCGGCGATGGCGTCGAGGCCGTTGATTTCGTCGCGCAGCGTGCCCGCGCCGCCGCCGCGCACCTGCCCGTCGATCGTCACGAGCCACAGCCGGTCACCCGACGTCGCGCCGTTGACGACGTCGCGCGCCATCGACTTGAATCGGTCGAGCAGCGGGCGTCCGTCGACCACCGCGGACGAGCTGAGCGAATTGTCGATCACGATCGCGATCGCCGTCGGCGCATGCCCGCTGCCGACCCAGCGCGCGACGGGCCGGGCCGCGGCCATGGCAATCGCGAGGAGCGCCAGCACACGCAACAACATCAATAACAGATTTCGAATGCGCAGCGTGCGACTGTGTTCGCGCTCGGCTCGCGCCAGATAGCGCGCCGCGGGGAATTCGATGCGCGCGCCGATCCGCCGCCGCATCAAATGAATGAGCAGCGGCACGGCGATGGCCGCGCCCAGTGCCAGGAACAGCGGCGCGAGGAAGCTCACGGCAATTGCTGGCGCGCCGCGAACGCCCGCCGAAGCGGCACGCCGAACGGCGCGTCCGTGGCGACCACTTCGTAGCCGATGCCGAGCGACCCGAACATCGTGCGCCACTCGCCGATCACTTCGTCGACCGTGTTGCGGTAGGCAGCGCGCACGTCGGCGATGCTGGCCGGCACCTCGAGGTTGCTCTCCGGGTCGACGAACACCGCTTCACCACTCGACGCGAGCTCGCGCTCGGCGGGGTCCATCACGTGGAAGACCGTCACGTCGTGACCGGCGGCGCGCAGCCCGCGCATCGCCGCTTCGACGTCGGGAAGGTCCATCAACAAATCGGTAATGAGCACGATGAGACCACGGCGATTGAGCAGCCGCGCCGCCTGGTGGAGCGCGGCCGGCGCGCTCGACGCGCGCCCAGTCCCCGGTTCCTCGAGCGCGGCGACCACGCGTCGCCATTGGCCGTTTCGCGCCCGCGGTGGAATCGACGACCGGATCTGGTCGTCGAAGCGCACCAGGCCGACCGCGTCGCGCTGGCGAAGGAGCAGCAGCGCGAGCGCCGCGGTCAATCGCTCCGCGTACGCGAGTTTGGTCAGCCGCTCCTGCGCACCGGTCCATGCCATGGAACGGCTGACGTCGAGCACGACGCTGGCGCGGAGATTGGTCTCCTCTTCGTACTGTCGCACCACCCAGCGGTCGGAACGCGCGGCGATCTTCCAATCGATGTAGCGCAGGTCGTCGCCAGGTTGATAGGGACGATAATCGGCGAACTCCACCGAGAACCCTTTGCGGGGTGATCGGTGGAGACCGGTCATGAAACCATCAACGATCCAGCGAGCAACGATCTCGATTCGTCCGAGAGCCGCGAGGCTGGCGGGGTCGAACAGATCGGCGCGGAGGGCGCGAGTGCTCTCCATTGAGCCGCGAAAGCTAATCGGCGCAGGCATGGCGGAGAGAGTTGCGCCAACGACCCAGCAACGGTCCGAGAGGACTGGCGCGTAGCTACTATGGAGCGCGACGTTGGAGCGCGACGTTTTGGTGCCGGCGATTTGGCTCTTGCGGCGCAGCTCGGTGTATGCTTAATTGTATACACGATACTCCTTTGGGGGGAGGACGGGGCAATGCGGAACAGTCGGCTGTTGGGCTCGACTCTCGGCGTCCTGTTGGTCATGAGCGCGTGTGTGTCCTCAGGGAACGGCGCGCGGACCGATGCAGCGCCCGCCTTTGCCGGTCCGCCGGCGAGCGAAGTTGCCGCGACGCGCGATTCCGCTGCGGCGCAGGCCTTGGCCGATCGTGCTGGGCCGCGCGTCAACATCCACGCTGTCATCATGACGTCGTCCGGCGTTCGGCGAGTCCGCGCCGACTTCACGGCGAGCGACGACGCATACGTCGTCGTCGGCCAAATCGACGCCGGCGGCGTGCTTCGCATCGTGTTCCCCGGCGGCCCCGGTGACGATGGCTTCGTCCAAGGCCAGCACTCGTACCAGACGCCGGAATTCCTCGCCGGGTTCGTCGATCAATTCCGAAACACCAACAACTCGCGACTCTATCACAATGCGTCGTCGGCGTACGATTCGTACGATGGCGGCGTGGGATACGTGTTCGTGATTGCGTCGTGGCGACCGATGCATCTCACGAGCGTTGCGACCAACGCATCGTGGGACAGCTACGAGCTCGCCGACCCCGCCTACATGCGCGATCCGCGGCCGGCCATTCAAGAACTCGCATCGATTCTCGCCGGTGACAATCGCGAGGCCTATACGCTGCAGTTCGCACGCTATTACAACACGGAGACGCTGTTCGCCGGCGGGAGTCAGCAGGAGTCGGCGTTCGGCAGTGACTATTGCGCCGGATACGAGCCCGCGCCCTTTGGGCTGGGTTTCTCGCCGTTCGGCGTTCGCTGGGTGCACTTGACCACCGTGTACGGTGAGTCATTCAGCTATCATGGCACGAACTACCTGTACGATTCTGCCGACGATTGCTACCGCACGGAACCGTCGTACTTCGGCCGGGGGTTTGGATTCGCCGGGTTCCCCGCTGCTCCTCCGCAGGCGCCACCCACTCGGCCCGCAATTCAGTTCGCGGGTCAACCCGTGCAGCCTCCGCCGCGCTCTGGACCAAAGGTCCATGTCGCGGTGAACGATGGACCGGATGCAGGCACGCCGGTCGTGTCGACGGAATACCGGCAACGCGGACTGATTACAACCGATATTCCCACGACTGGACCGGAACGTCATAGCCGTGGCGTTCAGCTGAATTCGCCGACCGATCAGAGCAGCCGGCCGAGCCTTCAGCAAATGGTCAACGGTCGCGCCGCGTCCACGGAATCCGGCAACCGCTGGTCGCGCCCCGAAGCACTCGGCAACGCGCACAACAGCTCGCAAGCGACGCCGAGGTATTCCGGCTCCGCCGGCACGAGCACGAGCAACTCGGCTCACACGGCGACGGCGCCGCACGCAGAATCTTCGCCGCGCAGCGCACCCGCGCCCGCGGCGCACGTCGATGCGCCACGCGCTTCTCCGGCGCCCGCACCGGCACCGAGCCCGTCGTCGAGCTCATCGTCCGGTTCGTCCTCATCAAGCGTGAAGCCGCCCGGAGTGATGTAGCGCCGAATTGCCGCACGGACGCGAAACCACCAGACATCGACGAAAGCCGCGCAGACAACTGCGCGGCTTTCGTGCATTCATTCTCCGTCGTCTCGAGCGTCGTGGGCGTGTCGAGAGGCTATATTCCGTCGGCGCAACTACTTCCCGCTCATTGCCTCGCTGAGTCCGCATTGAAGCTCGATCACATCCGCAATTTCTGCATCGTCGCCCACATCGACCACGGCAAGTCGACCCTGGCCGACCGCCTGATCGAGGCGACCGGCACGCTCCAAAAGCGCGAAATGAAGGAGCAGGTGCTCGACACGCTCGACCTGGAGCGCGAGCGCGGGATCACGATCAAGCTCAACGCCGTTCGCATGACGTACACGGCGCAAGAGCGGCGAGCAATTCGAGTTCAACCTGATCGATACGCCCGGCCACGTCGACTTCACCTATGAAGTCTCGCGCTCGCTTGCCGCGTGCGAGGGGGCGATCCTCGTCGTCGACGCGTCGCAGGGCATTCAGGCGCAAACACTGTCGAATCTCTTTCTCGCGCTCGACGCGGGTCTCGAGATCATCCCGATTCTCAACAAGATCGATCTGCCGGGTGCGGAACCCGAGCGGCGCAAGCAGGAAGTGCACGACCTGATCGGCGCCGATCCGGACGACATTCTGCTTGGTGAGCGCCAAAGAAGGCATCGGCATCGATGCGCTGCTCGAGGCGATCGTCGCGCGTGTTCCGGCGCCGAGCGGGGACCCGGACGCGCCGCTCCGCGCGCTGATCTTCGACTCGTACTACGATCGCTATCGCGGCGCGATTCCGAGCGTGCGCGTGGTCGACGGCACGATCACGCCCGGCATGCAGATCAAGTTCGCCGCCGGCTCCGGTCAGGCGTACGAAGTGGCCGAAGTCGGCTACAACCAGCTGCGCCAGGTACAGGCCGACGAGCTGGGTCCCGGCGAAGTGGGCTACGTCGTCGCGAACGTGCGCACGGTGAAGGAAACGCGCGCCGGCGACACGCTCATCGATCCGACGAAGCCGGCGGTCGAAGCGCTCCCCGGCTACAAGGACGTGCACTCGATGGTGTTCGCCGGTCTCTATCCGACCGACACCCAGCAGTACGAGACCCTCCGCGACGCGCTCGAGAAGCTGCAGCTCAACGACGCCTCGCTGCACTACGAGCCGGAGACCTCCACCGCGCTCGGCTTCGGCTTCCGCTGCGGCTTTTTAGGACTCTTGCATATGGAAATCGTGCAGGAGCGGCTCGAGCGCGAGTTCGACCTCGATCTCGTGACGACGGTGCCGAACGTGGAGTACCACGTCCACCACACCGACGGGACGATGGAGCTGCTGGAGAGCCCGGCCAAGCTGCCCGACCCGGGCGTGATCGAGCGCATCGAAGAACCGTACGTCAAGGCGCGCATCATGGCGCCGGCCGAGTACATCGGGCCGATCATGACGCTCGGCACCGAGCGGCGCGGCGTCTACAAGAACATGACGTACCTCGACACGGCGCGCGTCGAGTTCGACTGGGAGTTTCCGCTCGCCGAGATCATCCTCGACTTCTTCGACAAGCTGAAGACGATCAGCCGCGGCTACGCCAGTCTCGACTACGACATGCTCGAGTACCGCGAGTCGGACCTGGTGAAGCTCGACATGCTGATCAACGGCGATCCGATCGACGCGTTCTCGGTGATCATCCACCGCGACAAGTCGTACGAGTGGGGCCGCAAGATCGCCGACAAGCTCAAGGAGCTGATTCCGCGCCAGCTGTTCGAGGTGGCGATTCAGGCGGCGATCGGCAACAAGGTGATCGCGCGAACGACCGTCAAGGCGTTGCGAAAAGACGTACTGGCGAAGTGTTATGGCGGCGACATCACCCGCAAGCGCAAGCTCCTCGAGAAGCAGAAAGAGGGGAAAAAGCGCATGAAGCAGGTGGGCTCCGTCGAGATTCCGCAGGAAGCGTTTCTGGCGGTGCTGCAGGTGGACTGAGGCGGTTCAGCGGGCGAAGCAGCGGGACTGGGACGCCGGCGCCAACTCAGCCGCGCTGACAAGAGGCGGTTGCGCGGCAACGCGGGTAATTTCGGGAGTCGCCTGGACGGCGCCCAGCCGATTCGCCAATTCGTTCGGATGGCGGTCGAGCGCGTTCACCGTCAGATCTCGAAACACATAGCCGTCGAACGCGTGCTCCAGATCCACGATTGGTACGCCGGCCGACACCGCGCGATCGACGAACGTTCGATACCGGTGGCGGACGCCCGAGTCAGCCACGACGGCGATGTCGAACGGCACCACGACTGCCTGCGATCCGTTCCGCCGCGCGATCGAAACAAACGTGATGAGATCGTTCAGATGGTGCGCGACCGCGACCGAATCGCCGTACGGATCATCGCGAAGACCGTGATCGTCGCTCGCGCGGCGCAAAAGGATTCGAGCGCGAATGTAGACCTCCTGGTACAGCAGGAAGTTGGTAAAGAGGAATCGCGACGGATCCACGCGCTCACCCAGCGACATCGGCGCTTCCGCCGGGCCGTGAAGCACGACCGGCGGTAACAGATATGCCATGTCGTTGAACACATACAGCAGGACGACGACGTCGGCGCGATAGGGCAGCATGCACCGAAGGAGTTGCGTCTCCTGAAGCGTATGCAACGCCGGCCAGGACGCATTCATCACTTCCCACGACCCGCCAGTCGTTTGGCGAAGGCCGTCGGCCAGGCGCTCGCCGAACCGATCCCGCGTGCGGTCGATCCCCAGTCCGAACGCGTACGAGTCACCGACGACGAGCAGTCGCCGGACGTTGGGAATCGCCTCACGACGCCGCGTCGAGTCGCGAAATCCGAGGGGACTGAGGCGCGCGTATCGCCGCATCCACATCCGCGACGTCATTGTGTAGTAGTCTTCCGTCGTCGGCGCGACGATCGCTCGACCGCGCGCCCATGCCTCTCCGATCAGGCAGCCGGCGCCGAGCGCGAGACCGACGATGGCAGCGTTCTGCGCGCCGCCACGGAGCTCACTCGCCCACGACGCAGCCCAGATGAAAAGCAGCGCCAGAACGAACCAGCATGTCACGAGATTCGCTGCCGTCGGCAGGGCAAACAGGTTTGCCTGGAGCAGCGCTCCACCGTTGTTGCGTGCGTCAAACGCCGCAAACGCATACGCCGCGCCCCAGAGGAAAATTGCGAGATCGATGATCGCGGCGCGGAACCGACTCGCGCGCCGCTGGTCGGCGTTGCGCGGCACGCCGTCCCGCTCGGCGCCGCGCATGGCGGCGACCAACAGGATCGTCGCGCCCAGGGCCATCGCGACGATGATCCCGAAGTACGTCGGGGACCATTGGCCAAAGACCGTCGGCACGTTCGAGCGATATCGAGACAGCCCGAGGGCGGCGAGGGCGACGCCCGCCGCCCGGCCGAAGCCCTCGCGGCGCGGGTCCCACGCGCGGCGCGCATCACGATCGTGCTTGTGAGAACTGGACTCGGAATTCACGCGCCCCCGACGCTCGCGTCATCGGAACTTTCACGAACCGGCTTGTACCGCCGTTGGGTCGGAAATCGCGCCCGCGAGCACCGGCCAATTTAGAGTATTCTTCTCGAGCCCGCCAAGTTCCCGGACGCCCGACACTTTCGTTGTGAAGGCGACTTAGCCAGGCAATGAGGTGCTACGGCCACCATGGATCGCGCACCTCGCGGAGTCCAGGCCCCGAGGAGTTCCTCCGCCATGTGTTTGCCGAGGCGAACCGCGCGAACACGAGAACATTGTGAACGCGCGAACGACGGTCAAGGCATTGCAACAAGATGTATTAGCGAAGTGTTACTGGCGGGGAGAGCCGTCAGTACAGCGTCGCCGAAGTCATCGCCACCACGTACCCCGGCTTTCCATGCGCCGGCTCCAGGAATGTCAGCGCGTGAGCCCCGGCGCCAACGGTCGCCGGGAATACGATGTCGAACGACCCCGTCG
Source organism: uncultured Gemmatimonadaceae bacterium (assembly GCA_963817445.1). Lineage (GTDB taxonomy): Bacteria > Gemmatimonadota > Gemmatimonadetes > Gemmatimonadales > Gemmatimonadaceae > JAQBQB01. The sequence goes on along the minus strand of CAWFOG010000023.1, from coordinate 892,371 downwards.
CTCCCGGTTTGGCGATGACGGCACGCGTGAGCGGACTGCCCGCGATTGCCGCAGGTCGCAGCAGGCCGCGATAGATCTCGAGCTGGAGCCACACGTAGGGCAACGGTGCGACCAGCGAATTGGAATCATAGAACTTGAGTGTGCTCTGTGTCAGCGAGTCGCCTGTGGCCTGCGCTTGCTGGAGCTGTCGAACCGCGGTGTCCGCGTGCGTGCTGAAGTGAAAGACGCTCACGGTGGTTTGGCCCCCGCCGACCGGGTGCGTGAGCTGCATGCGTAGACTGTCGAGCACGACGCCCTGCGCATCACCGCGCGTCGTGCCTCCCATGGCCGCCGAGGCCACCTTGACCGTCTGGAGTTGATCGCCACGAAGGGTTGGCGTACGATCGGCGGATCTTGTCGTGGGTAGCGTCAGAGTCGGAACAGGCGCGGTCGTGATCGCGCCGGTGGAATCAGCGAACATCGCCTTCTGCGCGACGAGCGTGATTGATCGCCATGAGCGGATGGCCCGAGCACCATGCCGATCGAATAGCTCGTGAGTTGGCCGTTGACCGCTTTGAGAGTCGCGAACTGGTGGTACTGTCCGTCGACAACCTGTTGGCTCACTCGCTCGAAGACGATCGTTGCCTGCAGCACATCCGAGCTGTTCATCGCCTGGATCAACAACGGTGCCGCGTCGAGCTCCAGCGTAGCGGTGATCGTCATCGTGCTCGAGTTCGCGCTCGCGCTCGCGCTCCGGGTGACGTGCTGATCGCGTAGATCTCGAACTGCTGCGGCGTGATCCGAGACTAGCATTTCTCCTCGGATGTTGCCCATGCGATTCGACGTCACCGTCATGAACGCTCGCGGACCCGTGTTGAGCCTCGGCAGCGCGGACGCCCGTCCCAAGAACGACCGCAACGGCGGCCAGTGAACGGGAGACGGCGGGCGACGACGAAGACCGTGTGCATGCGAAGAACGCTCCGATTGAGTTGGGCATGCGCCGCGCGCGAATTCGGCCCGCGGTGAGCGAGGCTATATTGCCGCCACGACCTCATCGCCGTATCAACATGTCAACGTGTTGACACGCAACGTGTTTCCCCGCAGGCCACGGTGCCCGGCGCCGGGCGCGGCCAGCTTGTTGAGAACGCACCAACCCAATGACCGCGTCGCTCGTCATCCAGACGTCGTTCCTCGGTGACATGGTGCTCACGACACCACTGCTCGCGCATCTCGCCGAGTCCGGGACCGTCGACGTCGTCGCCACGCCGGCTGCCGCGCCGCTGCTCGCGAACAATCCCGCGGTGCGCGACGTGATCGTCTACGACAAGCGCGGCGGCGATCGCGGGGCGCGAGGCTTTCTTCGCGTGGCGGCGCTGTTGCGCGCGCGTCGATACGACGCGGCGTATCTCGCGCAGGGCTCGTGCGAGGAGCGGCGCGCTCGCCCTCGCGGCGCGCATTCCCGAACGCGTCGGCTTCGCGACGTCGGCGGGACGCGTGTTCTACACGCGCCGCGTTCCCGCCGAGCGACGGCACGCATCACGCCGCGAGGCTGCTCTCGCTCGCCGCGGCCGCGCGGCGGAGTCGAGCGCGATCCGCCCGCTCCTCTACCCCGGCGACGTCGAGCGCATCGGCGGTGGACGAGTTGCTCGGCGCCGCTGTGAGGGGCGAGCCGCTGATCGCCCTCGCGCCCGGGCAGCGTCTGGGCGACGAAGCGCTGGCCGGAGTACGCGCGCCTCGCCCACGAGCTTCGCCAGGCCGGGCGTATCGTCGTCGTCGGAGCGAGCGCGGACCGCGCACTCGCGGAGGAGATCGTGAGCGCGACCGAGGGCCGCGCGATCGACGCGACCGGCAGACTGTCGCTGCTCGCCTCCGCCGAACTGATCGGGCGCGCGTCGCTGCTCGTCAGCAACGACTCGCTGCCGTTGCACCTCGCGTCCGCGATGAACACACCGACGATTGCGATCTTCGGCCCGACCGTACCAGCATTCGGCTTCGGGCCGCTCGCCGAGCACTCCGTCGTGGTCGGCATCGACTCGCTCGTATGTCGTCCGTGCGACCGCCACGGCCCGCAACGCTGCCCCCTCGGACATTGGCGCTGTATGCGCGAGATTATGGCGGAGGACGTGGCCGCACTCGCGCGCGAACGATTGTCATCCAGGATGTCGTGACCATGGCGACCAAGAAGCGGCAGCAGTACATCATCGGCGTCGACCTCGGCGGCACGAACATCGTCGTCGGCGCGATGTCGGCGGACGGCAAGAGTCACTTCGCGATGCGGTCGATTCCGACGAGCTCCGAGTCGGGAGCCGAAGGTGTCGCCGACCGAATCGTCGGACTCATCGAAGGCGTGATTCTCGACACGATCGCGCAGACCGACGCGAGCCGTCGCGACGTCATCGGCGTCGGGATCGGCGCGCCCGGCCCGCTCGACCGCGACAAGGGCATCGTCATCGTCGCGCCGAATCTCGGTTGGCGAAATTTTCCGCTGCGCGACCGGATCGCCGAACGCCTGAACTTGCCCGCCACGCTCGACAACGACGCGAATTGCGCGACGGTCGGCGAATGGTGGCAGGGCGCGGCGCGCGGCGGCACGAACGTGATCGGCATGACGATCGGCACCGGGATCGGCGGCGGCATCATCATCGACGGCAAGCTGTTTCACGGATCGTCCGACGTCGCCGGCGAAATCGGGCACACGACCATCGATCTCAATGGCCGCCACTGCAAGTGCGGCAACTACGGCTGCCTCGAGGCGTACGCGTCGGGTCCGGCAATCGCCACGCGCGCGCGCGAAGTACTCGTGCGCGAGGAGACCGCATCGCTCCTGCCGTCGCTCGTCGGCGGACAGCTCGACTCGATCACGGCGGAGACGGTGTACAAGGCCGCGCAGCAGGGCGACGCGGTGGCGAGCGAGATCGTGCGCGACACCGCGCGCTACCTTGGCGCCGGCATTGCCAATTTGCTCAACATCATCAACGCCGACGTCGTCGTCGTGGCGGGCGGCGTGACGCAGGCGGGGGACGCGTTGTTCGTGCCGTTGCGAGCCGAGGTGCGACGGCGTGCGTTTCGGCCGGCGGTGGAAGCATCGCGGATCGTTCCGGGGGAGTTGCCGGGAACGGCGGGGGTAGTGGGGGCGGTGGCGACGTTCAAGATGCAGCAGGCTGGGGGGGTTCGACGCGCGGGTCTAGGGGCGACGTCAAGCGATCGCTGACGGCTGTCGCCGCTACCCAAACGCCGTCGCTAGTTAGCCGACAGCCCCCGCTAAACGACGAAACCAGCCGCCAGCCGAAGGCCCACAGCCGATAGCTTACTCCGATGCCTCGCGTTGGCGTCATCGGCTCCTTCGTCTGGGACGTGATCTACGGTCGCGACCCGCGGTCGTCGCCCGTGGAAGAGTGGGGTGGAATCACCTACGCGCTCAGCGGCCTCGACGCGGCGCTCTCGGACGAGTGGCAGATCGTTCCACTCTGCAAGGTCGGCGACGACCTCGCGTCGCGCGCGCGGCAGTTCGTTGCGTCGCTCGAGCGCGTCGCGCCCGATGCGGCGGTCATCGCCGTGCCGCAGCCGAACAATCGCGTCGAGTTGCGCTACTACTCCGACGAGCGGCGCAGTGAGATCCTCACCGGCGGGGTGCCCGCGTGGACCTGGAGCGCGCTCAAACCGGTGCTCGATGCGGCACGACTCGACGCGCTGTACATCAATTTCCTGAGCGGCTGGGAGCTCGACCTCGAGACGACGCAACTCATCCGCCAGCATTTCGCTGGCCCGATCTACTGCGACCTTCACATGCTCGCGTGGGCGGTGCAGTCGACCGGGCTCCGCTCGCTGCGGCCAATCTCGAACGTGCGCGAGTGGTGCGGGTGTTTCGATTTCCTGCAGATGAACGAAGACGAGATGACGATGCTGGCGCCCGATTCGATGGCGCTCGCCGCGACCGCGCTCCATGCCGGCGTTCAGTGTCTCGCCGTGACCTTGGGCAAACGTGGTGCGGCGTACTTCGCGGCGCCGGATTTCGAGCGCGTCGAGTGACCGGCGCAGGCTGCGTGCGCGTGGCGCGCTTGGCGCGACGGTTGGGCCGGTGCGGACGGCGCTCGTCGCGCCGGAGCATGTGACTGACGGCGGCGATCCGACCGGATGCGGCGACGTGTGGGGCGCAACCTATTTCTCTCGACTGCTCGCCGGTGATAACTTAGACGCCGCCATCCTTGCCGCGCATCGCGCCGCGGCGCGCAACGTCGCCCACCGCGGCGCGTCTGGTCTCGCCAACCATCTCAGGGGAAAGATCAGCCTCACGTGACGCATGTCATCGCTGTTCCGCCTTCGCTCGACGACCACTCCTTCGAACAAGTGCTGGAGCAGCTGGCGCCTCTCCCGGCCGACGCAAAGATGCTCGTCGATGCACGACACGTGCGCTGGGCGTCACCGTACGGACTCACCGCGTTGCTCACGCTCGCCCAGACGCGCAGCGAGCGACCGGCGCTCGCCGTCCCCGAGCTCGACGACACGGCGTCGTACTGGGCGCGCGCCGCGTTTTTTCAGCATGCCGAATCGGTCTATGATCTTCACGGCAGCTATCCCAAGCGACGCGACGCGACCGAGTCCAACGTACTCCTCGAGATCACGCCGATCACCAAGAGCGACGACATCCACACGATCGTCGGCCAGGTACAGGATCGGCTCAAGCGGATCATCCAGGCAGAGCTCAAGCTCGAAGCCAAGGCCGTGCTCGGATTTACCATGACCCTGTCCGAGGTCTGCCAGAACATCATCGAGCACGCCGGCCAGGGCGGCTGGGTGGCGGTGCAGAGCTACCGATGGACGAAACGCCTCGGACGGCGCGTGGTCGTGATCGCGGTCTGCGATGCCGGACTCGGCTTTCGTCGTTCGCTCGAGAGTACGCCCGGCCATCTCCCGAGTGCCCGTTGGGACGACGCGACCGCGCTCGAAGAAGCGGTCGTTCGCGGCGTGAGCCGGTTTCGCGACCGCGGGCGCGGCCAGGGACTCGCCGGGGCGCGAAACTACGTCGGGCGGTGGAACGGCAAGCTCTCGGTCCGCAGCGGCACCGCGCGAATCTCGATCGTCCCCAGTTGGGACGACGACGTGCCGCTCGCCGAGGCGCTGCCGCCGTTCCCCGGCGCGCAACTTCAGGTCATCATTCCAGAGCATGCTCCCGTGGCGGCCCGGTGATGAACCATATCGACATCAGCAGCGTCCTCCGTCAAACCGTTGCCTGCGATCTCTACTCGAACCTCGTGACGCGCACGACCGGCGCCGCGGTCCGCGGGCAGATCGAGCGGCTCCTCGTTGATTTCGGCGACGCCGACGCGCGGGCGTTGACGGTGATCGATTTTTCGCACGTTTCAATGATCGATTTCTCATGTGCGGATGAAGTCGTCGCCAAACTGTTGATGCGCTACGCGACCGACGACGCGCCGCGCGACGCGTATTTTCTCTTTCGCGGCGTGACCGACGATCACTGGGACGCGATCGAGGCGGTGCTCGAGCGCCATGGACTCGCGCTGGTGCTCGAGGACCACGGTGAGGTCCGCATCGTCGGCGTGCTGTCCGACGGCGAACGGCTCGCCTGGCGCGCGGCCTACCGCCTCGGGCGCGCCGGCCCGCTCGACGTGGCCAACGAACTCGGGTCCGAGTTGGCCGAGGTCGAGCGCGCGCTCGAGGGGTTGTGCCGCCGCCGCCTGGTGATGCGGATCGACGGCGAATACGTCGCGGTGGGAAGTGCGCGTGAACAGTGACACGCTCAATCGTCCACTTCGCGTGGCGTATGTGATTGCCACGCGGACCAGCGACGCAGAACGCGGTCCGCTCGTCATCATGAGTCCGCACGATGCGCGGTCCAGACTCCTCACCGACGGAGAACTCGCCTGGGTTTGCGGACCGCGCCGCGCGGAGCTGGCGACGGTTCGCATCGATCCGGGTGCGCGCGACGGCGACGTCGTCTTGCGCGACATGACCGGTGCGGCGCCGTCGGAGATTGTTCGCGTCGTCAAACCTGATCTCGATAATTCGGGCCCACGCCCAACCGCCTACGGCTGAGGAACGTTCGTGAGCGCACGAAAGACACGCCCCACCGAACTCGCGACGCTCGCCGTACACGCGGGCACCGAGTCGCACGACGCCGACTCACCCGTCGTTCACCCGCTGTATCAATCCGTCAATTTCATCCAGGAGATCGGGACGGGTGACGGCTTGCGCTATCCGCGGTACGGCAACTCGCCGAACGCCGAGGTGGTGCAGCAGCGCGTCGCCGCGCTCGAGGGCGCCGAAGCGGCGGTGTTGCTGGGCAGCGGAATGGGAGCGACGGCGTGCGCGTTGCTTGCCCTGCTCCGCCCCGGCGACCATCTGCTCGCCAGCTCATCGATCTACGGTGGCGTAGCTGCGCTGCTGACGAAAGAGTTCGCGCCGCTCGGGATCGACGTCACGATGGTCGACCCGCTCGAGACGCGCGTGTGGCGCAAACGGCTTCGCAAGGAAACGCGCGCGATCTTCATCGAGACGCCGGTCAACCCCACCTGTCGCGTGCTCGACTTACGACCGGTCAGCTACATCACGAAGGAGAGCGGCATCGCGCTCGTCGTCGACTCGACCTTCGCCAGTCCGATCAACTTCCGTCCGCTCGAGCACGGCGCCGACGTCGTCATTCATTCGGCGACCAAATACTTGAACGGGCATCACGACATGCTCGGCGGGATGGTGTGCGGCACGAGTTCGTACATCGAAGAAGTACGACAGAAGATGATGCTGTGGGGTCAAGCCCCCGACCCGTTCGCCGCGTGGCTGCTCGAGCGCGGGCTCAAAACGCTCGACGTCCGCGTGCGCCGGCACAACGAGAACGCAATGCGCGTGGCCGAGTGGTGCGCCGAACGCAAGGAAATCCGCCGCGTCCATTACTCGGGACTGCCCGATCATCCCGACCACGAGGTGGCCAAGGCAATGCTCGACGGCTTTGGCGGCATGATGGCGATCGAACTCTCCGGCGGCACCCGCGCCGCGGAAAAATTCCTTCGCAAGCTCAAGATCATTCGGCACGCGCCGAGCTTGGGTGGCGTCGATTCGCTCGTGTCCGAGCCCCGTTTTACGTCGCACGCGCACCTCACCGCTGACGCGCGCGCCGCGGCAGGAATTCCCGACGGCTTCCTACGGCTGAGCATCGGCATTGAAAGTGCTAATGACCTGATCGGAGACATCGAACAGGCTCTACACTAGATGACCGACGCTATACCGGTCGTCGCAGCCGACCGGCGTAGACTGGAGCGCCGCGACAGCCCGACGCTCGCCGAGTTGACGTTGCCCGAGCTGCGCCGGATGATGGTCACGACGCTCCTCTTCGTGATCGTTCTGGTGCTGTTTCTCTGGATGGTACGCACCGTCATCATCGCGGCCATCCTCGGCGTGATCGTCGCGATGTACATGCGGCCCGTGTACCTGTGGATGCGCCGCAAGATCCCCAACTCCATCGTCGCGGCGACGCTGACGCTGCTCCTCCTGATTGGGCCGGTGCTTGGACTAACGGCGTACAGCTACGAAGAAATCGCCGACGTCGCGAGCTACGTGAGCGCGAACCGGGACGACATTTCGGCCAGGATCGATCACTCGCTGCGCCAACTCCCGTTCATGCAGACCGCCAACACGACGCAGGCGGTCAAGCACTACGTCATCGTGGCGTCGAACTACGGGACGGACCTCCTCAGCGGTCTTCGAAAGGCGCTGGCCGGTCTCGCGGTTGCGGCAACGATCTTCGTGTTTACGGCCTACTACGTCATGGTCGACGCCGAGCGGATCATGACCTACATCCGACAGCGAATTCCCCCGAGATACGGTGAGCTGGCGACGGCGCTCGAAACCAACGTCCGCGGGGTGCTGTACGGCGCGATCTATTCGACGTTCCTCACGCAGACGATCAAGTCGCTGATCATCCTGGCGATGAATCTGGTCTTCCAGGTCCCGCTCGCCGGCGTGCTGGCCATTCTCTCGTTCATCATCGGATTCTTCCCGATCGTCGGCTCGTGGAGCGTCTACCTCCCGGTGGCCGGCTGGCTCGTAATCTTCCGCGGCGCTCCCGGCCAAGCCCTGGCTATGGTCGTCATCGGCTTGGGCGTCAATACCATCTACATCTCGACATTCCTCCGGCCGAAAATCGCAGCCGAACGGTCGAGGGTGCTCAACTTTTACTGGATGCTCGTCGCGCTGATCACCGGGGTGTACACATTCGGGCTCGTCGGTATACTTCTCGGACCAATGTTGATCGGCCTGCTCAAGGCAATCCTCGACACGATCACGTCGCAGCCGGAGTGGCACTGGGCCGATATCCGCGGTGACGTGGGGAGGATCGATGCGTCTGAAGCTTAGCCATGATACGCTTCGACAACGTCACAAAAGTCTATCCGCGCGGTGCGGCTGGTGCCGCGGCGCTGCACCGAGTCAGTTTTAGCGTCGGCAAAGGTGAGTTTGTCTTCCTGACGGGGCCAAGCGGCGCCGGCAAGAGCACCATTCTCAAGATGTTGTACATGGACGAGCGCCCGTCGAGCGGCGAGGTGCGCGTGAGCGGCTACAGCTCCATGGAAAGCCGCCGCCGCGACGTCGCCAAAATGCGCCGCCGCCTCGGAATCGTCTTCCAGGACTTTCGCCTGCTCGAGGATCGGAGCGCCGAAGGCAATGTGGCGTTCGCCCTCGAGGTGATCGGCACGCCGGCAGCCAAGATTCCCGGTCGTGTGGCCCGGGCCCTCGCCCAAGTCGGCCTCTCGTCGAAGGCGACCGCGCTTCCGCGAGAGCTGTCAGGCGGTGAGCAGCAGCGCGTCGCGTTCGCCCGCGCCCTCGTCAACGACCCATTCGTTCTCATCGCCGACGAACCGACCGGCAATCTCGACGAGCGGGCGGCGCGCAGCATCTTTCAGCTCCTTCGCGACATCAACGCCTCGGGTACCGCGGTGGTGATGGCGACGCACGACTTGCAACTGGTCCGGGGCAGCGAATTCCGCTGTATCGAGCTCAACCACGGCGAGATCGTGTTCGATTCGGCGGAAACTGCGTCGACATCGTTCGCCTTGGGAGCCGACTGATGGTCGCCGTCCGTACGGCGATCACGGCAATCAAAAGCGCCCCTCTCCTCAGCGCGCTGAGCGTCACCACGATCGCCTTTTCGCTGTTCGCGTTTGGGTTGTTCGGCCTCGTCGCACTGAACATCCGCGCGGCGCTCCAGCGCGTCGGTGACCGGGTCGAGATTCGCGCGTTCGTCGCCGACAGCACGCCGGTTGAAACGCTGGCGGCTATCGCGGACTCCGTCTCCCAGTATCGCGAAGTGCTCGCCATCTCGGTCGTGACGAAGGAACAAGCGTTGGCTCGCGCGCGCCAGGAGCTCGGTGAGTTCAAGGACGTGTTTCAGGGGACCTTTCTCCCCGCGTCGATCGACGTCAAGCTGAAGCCTGGCTTTCGCGATCCCAAGACGGTCGATCGCATTGCGAACCAGCTCCGTGATTTCGAAGCCGTCGACGACGTGCGCTATGGCGAGGAGTGGATTACCCAACTCTATCGCTTGCGCAACATCGCCGGCGTCGCCGGTGCCGCGTTGGGATTGGCGTTCGCCGCGGTCGCGGTGATCATCATTGGCGCCACCATTCGTATGGCGGTCCTCGCGCGCAGCCGCGAGATCTCGATCATGCGGCTCGTCGGCGCCACGGACGGGTTCATTCGGCGCCCGTTCCTCATCGAAGGGTCGATCAAAGGCGTCCTCGGCGGACTCGCCGCACTGGGACTGACGTATGTGGCAATGCGACTTCTCGAACAATACCTTCAGTTCGAGACGGTGTTTTTCGACCGGCGCCTTGCCGTGCTTGGCGTGTTGTGCGGCGCCCTCATCGGGCTGCTCGGCAGCGCGGTCTCGGTCGGACGACACCTCCGCCACGTATGAGCAGCGGAGCGCTGCGCGCGCTGCGGCGCGCGTGGACGTTGATGGTCGTCGTCGCCGCGCTCGGCGCGGCATCGCACGCCGCGGGTGCACAGACCGACCCGTTGATCAAACTGCGCGCCCAGCGCGACACGCTCGAGCGTATTCGCCGCGAGCGCGAGGAACTCGAGCAGCGTGCCGCCGTGCTGCAGACGACGGTGCACGACCTGGGCGAAGAAGTGTCGAATCTCGACCGCCGCGCGGACGCCACCGAGCGAATCGTCAAAGCGCTCGACGAGCAGCTCGAGACGATCAACGAAGACGTAGCGTCGACGTCGGCCAAGGTGACGTCGGCAGAGAACGAACTCGCGGCCAAGCGCAGTGCGCTGCAGCGCCGGCTCATCGACATTTACAAGCGCGGGCCGTTGTACACGTCGGAAGTCATGCTGTCGGCCCGATCGTTTGGTGAGCTCGTCGCTCGCTACAAATACCTGCATCTGCTCGCGCTCAACGATCGGGCGCTGGTGACGCGCGTGCAGCAACTGCGCGACAAGGTCAAACGCGAGCACGATCGCCTGCGCACGCTCCAAGTGGAGCTGCAGGAGAACCGAAGCGACAAGGAGCAGGAGGAGATCCGGCTGCGCAACCTGCAGCACGATCGCGAAGAAAGCTTGAACCGCACCATGCTCCAGGCCAAGCAAGCCGAGGATCGTCTGGCGCGACTCAAGGCGACCGAGGTCCAGCTGACCAATGCGATCGGCTTGCTCGAAACGGAGCGCCATCGCGTGGAGACGACGCGCCCAAATGCACCGCGGGCGTCGAGCACCATCACGACGAGCGACTACGGCCGATTGAATTGGCCGGTGAGCGGACCGCTCATCTATACGTTCGGTAAAGCGCAGACGTCGACGAACACCACCATTCGATGGAACGGTGTCGGCATTCGCGCGTCCGTCGGGACAAACGTGCATGCGGTGGCGCCGGGCAAGGTCGTGAGCGTTCGGCAGCTCGGCACATATGGTCTCACGGTGATCATCGATCACGGCGGCGGCGACTACTCGATTTACGGATCCCTCGCGCGAGCCGATGTCGCCGAGCAGCAGCAGGTCGCGCGCGACGAGATCATAGGGTCTGTCGGCATTTCCGACCCCGACCTTCCGCCGCATCTGCACTTCGAGATCCGCCATGGCGGTCCAGCGGTCGACCCCGCCACCTGGCTGCGCGACCTCCAGCAATAGCGCGACGGTTCACGTGGATCGATCCGTGACCAAGCACTGCGCCGTGTGCGGGCGATTCCGCGCCTACCAGGCCGAGGACGGATATTGTATCGTGTGCGGTCACGAGGCGCTCGAGTCGCACTGCAGTTGCGGACGCGACTTCGACTACGCACTCAACGAGACCGGATCAATCCACTGCCCGCGCTGCGGCAAGGCATTCCATGGCAAGTCGGCGGAATTCGACGCGTAAGAGCCGCGTCAAGACGAGGAAAGCAAAGCCCGCGAAGAAGACCGCGAAAAAGCTGGTAAAGAAACCGCGGAAGACGACGCCAAAGAAACCGACGAAGAAAGCGGTTAGGAAACCCGTTCAGAAGGCCGTCAAAAAGCCTGCGAAATCCGCGAATTCCGCGAAACGCGCGACGACGGCACCGAGCACGACGACGACCGTCAAACGCTCGACGAAGAAGCCCGCGTTCAACGCCAACACCGACAGCGCAAACGACCCGAACTGGGTCGCGCCTGTCTGGGACGACGACCTGCTCCTCGGCGCGCACGTCTCGACGGCGGGCGGCACACACAACGCGCCGCATCGCGCGCGCGCCATTGGCGCGAGCGCCATGCAGATCTTTACGAAGATGGCGAATCGCTGGGCGGAGCGCGCCTGCGCCGACGACGAATGCCGCTCATTCCGCGAAGCACTCGCCGCGACGCGCGTGCGCGCCACGATCGCGCACGATTCGTATTTGATCAACCTCGCGAGCCCGGACGCGACGCTGCGCGCGCGGTCGATCGAGTCGTTCGTCGCCGAGCTGCAACGGTGCGAGTCCCTCGGGCTCACCTATCTCGTGTCGCATCCCGGGAACTTCATCGACGATCGTGCAAGCGGGATCGCGCGCAACGCGGCGTCGATCACCGAGGCGTTGTCGCGCGCGCCCGGCACGACGATTCTGTGCATGGAGACGACCGCCGGCAGCGGCACAGCGATCGGCGCGTCGTTCGAGGAGCTTGCCCTGCTCATCGACGCCATCGCGCCGAACGTTCGGTCGCGCGTGGCCGTGTGCGTCGACACCTGCCACATGTACTCAGCCGGCTACGATCTCGTCAACGCGTACGACGACGTGTGGAAGCGGTTTGACGACGTGCTCGGGCGCGGCCGGCTCGCCGTGATGCATTTGAACGACTCGAAAACGCCCTTCAACTCGCGACGCGACCGCCATGAGTTGATTGGCGAGGGCTCGCTCGGTGATCGTGCATTCAGGCACATCATGAACGACCCACGACTCGCGCGCATTCCGAAGGTACTCGAGACGCCGAAGGGCACCGATCCCACGGCGACCGATACGCGAATGCTCGAGCGACTTCGGAGTTACTTGGCGCGGGCGAGGTAGTTGGGCAGTCGGTCGGCGAGCGTTGTCGACTGACTGACGGCGAGACTCACGGGCGCCGCGAAACCGGCCATTCGTCGTTCACGGCTGACCGCTCGTCCGGTCATCTGGGCCGCGCGTTGAAAAACGCCATGCCCGCACTCGGCTCGATCGTACGATATGAGACCAGCTTCGCAATCGGCGATCACGTCGATTGTGCATGCTCAACCAATCGGAGCATCGATGTCTCATCGCTCGATCGTGCGCTGCATGCTCGTATTCGCGTTCATCTCACAGCCTGCCAGCCTGCTGCACGCCTCACCTCCGGCCGCCGCGCGACGCGGTGCGAACGCAGACGTGAGCGGCGCGGTCACCGACTCGACGAGCGGACAACCCCTCGCGTCCGCCGAGGTCAGTATCCGCAACTTGACCGGCGGGGTCGTGACGAACGCCATCACCGACGCCTTCGGGCGCTTCCTGATTCACAACCTCACAGCCGGCACCTATACGGTCTCGGTGCATCTACTCGGCTATCGCCCCCTGTCGCGGCCGCTGACCATTCCGGCGATGACGACGACGACGCAGCAGCTGAGCTTTGCGTTGACCCCGATCGGTTTGAATCTCGAGACGGTGCAGGTCACAGCCGCCGTCCCGGTGACTGTCGACACACGCACGGGCGACCAGGTGTTCAAACAAGACGATTACCACGGTTCGCCAACGAACACGACGTCGCAGATTCTTCAGACGTCGATCGCCGGTGCCGTGCGCGCACCGACGGGCGAAGTGCACATCCGCGGCCAGCATGCCGAGTACACGTACTACATCGACGGCGTGCCCGTGCCGCCGGGGATTTCGGGATCGATCAACGAACTGTTCGATCCAACGGTAGTAAATCAAATCAACTTTCAGACGGGCGGATGGGACGCCGAATACGGCGGCCGCAACGCTGCGATCGTCAACGTGACGACGAAGATTCCGTCGGGCGGCTTCCACGGCAGCGTGAGCAGCTACGGCGGAGCGTTCCAAAGCGGAACGACTGTCGGCCCGACCGGGTTCAACGGTCAGTCGGTGTCGGCGAGCAGCAACAGCGGCGCGTGGGGCATGTTCTTTTCCGGCAGCCGGCAGTTCAGCGACATGCGACTCGAGCCGGTCGTGTTCGACACCAGCGACCACAAGATCGTCAACTTTCACAACAGCGGAACCGACAACTCGGGCTTCGGCAAGCTGCAGTACACGCCGAGCGGCAGGGACGTCTTTACGCTCGAAGTGAACACGTCGCAGACGTCTCTCGCCGTTCCATTTGACTCGTCGGGCGGAACGTTCCAGAATGATCATCAGAGAGATCAAAATAGCTTCCTGAACCTTGGCTGGCACCATCAGGGCGGCGCCAGCGTCTCGGGCAAGGCGACGTCGGAGTTGTTCGCCGGTCTGTTTTATCGCAACGCCGGGTTGCACTACAACCCCGATCCCCGGGACCAGCCGCAGTTCGTTTTCTTTCCCGACGTGTCCGACACATTCAACATTTCGGAGAATCGCACCGCGAACATCTACGGCGCGAAGGTCGACTACACCGTCCGTCCGGACGACCACCTCGACGTCAAGATCGGCACGCAGTCGTCGATCACGTCTGGCCACGAGGACTTTTCGGCGTTCAACGCGAACGGGACGCTCGGCCCGCAGTCGAATTCGGATCTGAACGGCCACGATCTCGGTCTATACGCGCAAACCGCCTATACGCCGCTGGAGTGGATCGAGTTGCGCACCGGCCTGCGCTGGGACCAGCATCAGGCGCCGGCGATCGCCGCGCAAAGCCAGCTTAGCCCGCGGGTGCGCCTCAACTTCTATCCGTCGACGTCGACGACGCTCTATGGCTATTACGGTCGGCTCTTCATGCCGACGAACATCGAAGACCTGCGCGCCATTACCCAGGCCGCGCAGGGCGGCGAGGCCGACCAAGGCACCGTACCGGAACGCGACGACTTCTTCGAGGTGGGCGCGATCCAGCGTTTTCCCGACGCCGGCGTGGTCACCAAACTCTCGTACTACCACAAGAGCAGCAATCCTGGCATCGATGACAACACCGTTCCCGGTTCCAACATCGTCACCGATGTGAATATCGAGCACGTGCGCATTGCCGGCCTCGAAGGCGTGGTCGAATACAGACCGAGCGGCCCGGTGAGCGGCTATCTGAACGCGGCGCTCAACCACGCGTACGGCTTCGGAGCGATCACCGGCGGATTCTTCCCCACCGAGCCGCCGTCCGGAACGTTCGATCTCGACCACGATCAGCGTCTGTCGATCGTCGGGAGTCTGGGGTATTCGCCGAACCGATTCTACCTGAGCGGGACCGCGATCTATGGTTCGGGCCTGACGAACGGCGTCGAGCCGGACGCTTGTGGCTGCTCAGTGGGGACGGGCCTGTTCGATTTCAACAGCGGCATTCATGTGGCGCCGAGTACAATCTTCAACGCGTCAGCGGGCTACGCCATCATCCTCGGGAAGTCAGTTCTCGAACCTGAACTGTACGTCGACAATCTGCTCAACAAGAAATACTTGCTGAAGGGCGCCTTCTTCAGCGGTGCGTCGGTAGGCCGGCCGCGGAGCATTCAGCTCCGACTCAAGGCGTCGTTCTAAACTGAGCCGCGCTGCGCGTCACAGCCGAAGCAGCTGGTCGCGCAGCACTCGGCCCCGGATGCGGGACACCTGATGCTGCGCCCCGGTATGCATCACGGCGACGTATGTGCCGCCCGCATTCGGGGTGACTTTCTGGATCATGCCAATGTTCAACAGCGTGCCACGTGAAATGCGCACGAAATGCGCGGGGTCCAGCCGTACCTCGAGATCCTTGAGCCGGTAGGTGATCGTGTGGTGCTCGCCGCCGCGCGTCATGATGTGGAGGAGCTCGCCGTCCGCGGCGACCGACACGATCTGCTCGACGGGAACGAGAAAGATGTCGTCGCGCTTGCGAACGGGAATGCGCCTCACCAGCGTCGGCGGCTGGGCGGCGGCGTAGTCGGTTGCCGCCGCGCGGATGCGATCGGCGTCGCCGGGTTTGAGATCGGCGCGCTCCAGGCGCTCGAGCGCACGATTCACCGTCGAGCGCAGTCGAGGAGCATCGACCGGCTTGAGCAAATAGTCGACGGCATTCATCTCGAACGCCCGAACCGCGTATTCGTCGTACGCCGTCACGAAGGCAACCAGCGGCAGCCTGTCCCGGCGAATGAGGCGGACGACGCCGAGGCCGTCGACCTCCGGCATCTGAAGGTCGATGAGGGCGAGATCGGGCGAGAGTCGCTCGATCAACTCGACGCACTCGGCGCCGTTGGTCGCCTCACCGACGACTTCAACGTCCTCGAACGTCTTGAGAATGCCCGACAAGAACGCACGCGCCGGACGCTCGTCGTCGGCTACGATTACGCGAAGTTGGGTCATCGCCGGGTCACGCGCCCCGCGCGACGGAGATCGTCTCCGCCGCGATGAATGGAATGCAGAGCTCCACCGTCGTGCCGCCGCCCGGCGTCGCACGGACCGCCATCGATGCGCTGGCGCCGAAGTAATGATCGAGACGACTCGCGATGCTCGACAAGCCGAGCCCCTCGCCGTGAGCAGCATCGACGCGCGCACCAGCACCCGTGTCAATCACGAGAAGGCGCAAGAAGCCCGCTTGATCGGTGTCCGTGGTGTCGTGAACGGCGCGCACCGTCACACTGCCGCCCGTTCGCAATGGTGCGATTCCATGTTTGATCGCGTTTTCGACGAGCGGCTGCAACAGCAACGGCGGAATGCGCGCATGGCGAACATCGGCCGGCACGTCGATCGAAACGATGAGTCGCTCCTGAAATCGCTCGTGCTCGATGGAAAGATACGCGTCGACAATGTCGAGCTCCTCGCGCAACGCGACGAATTGGCCGTTGGTGCGCCGGAGCACGGCGCGCAACAGACCGGTGAGTCGATAGAGCGTCGCCAGCGCGCGCTCCGGCGCCGATTGCATCAGATAGCCCAGCGTGTTCAGCGCGTTGAACAGGAAATGTGGATTGAGCTGCGCCCGCAGCGCGCGCAACTCGGCTTCCGTCGCGAGCCGTTGCATGTCCTGTTCGCGCTGCTCGCGGGCGGCGCGCTCGCGCTCGAGACGAATCTCGTCGATGCGGCGGCCGACGGACGCGGCAACGGCGTCGATCAGCATGAGGTCATCCGAGAGCAACGATCGCCCACCGCTCAGCGGAGTAACTCGAATTTCGAACGATGGTTCGATCGCCGTGGGGATGGTGATGCAGGCTTCGGTGCGGCGCGCATCGAGCGTGATCGTCGGATGGCCGCTGAGTCGTCGGTCGCCACTCGGCCTCCACGTTGCCGACTGCGCGCCCAGCGCGCCGGCGAGCAGCGTGCACGTGACGTCGAGCGCGTCATCGGCCTCGCGAGCCCGCGCGAGCTGCCGCGCCAGTGCCGCGCGGAATTCCCGGTAGTCTGCGCGACGCAACACGACGCGATCGACGAATCGATAGACGCGACGCTGAATGACCGGGAACATGAGCGCGGTTGCGATCCACAGAGCGAGCAGCGCGCCCGTGCTGAACAGGTGCGAGCCGCCGTCGCTCTGACGCGCGAGAATGGCGTGCGGGTCAACGAGCGGCGCCGCCAACGACGCGTACACCACCGACACGACGCCGATCAGTGCGAGAAATGCCAGCGCGCGTTTGAGAAACAGGTCGGCGAAGGCGAAGCGGTGTTCTTGATAGAGAATCGCTAGGACGAGCGGCAGCGAAGCGTGATGGCCAATCAGCTCCATCCACCACGGATCTTGATCCGTGGTCCCCGCGTGCCGGCTCAAGTGAAGCGCCGAGACAGCGAACGCGGCCAGTGCGACGGCCGTGATGCTCCGCTGGAAGCCTGGCCGGCGACGCTCGGTCAGAACGAGGCCGCCGAGTAGAATTGCATACGTAATCGTGAGCAGCAGCAGCCCAAGCGACGATGGCGTCTCGCCACGCGCAGCGTCCGCAAAGTGGAGCACGCCGGCCGCGGCACTCCCGGCGTAGGCGATGCCGAGGAACCACCGATAGCGACTGGTCCGCGAACGAGTGAGCGTCGCGTGGACCACGACGGCCGGCAGAAAGCCCAGCGCCGTATAGGACGTCGCTGCCACCCATGTCAGCGAATACGGGAACTCGAAATCGCGCGCGGCGAACACGAGCATCGCGCCGACGTTCCATGTCACCCCGAGCAGCGCAGCCACCAGCGCGACGCGATCGTCTCCGCTCGGTTCGTTCGGCGCGACGACATACGACAGTCGCCGGCGCGTCATTACGCCGAGCATGGTGTACAAGATGATGCCGGTCGTGAAGCCGACGAGGTGGACCAGCGCCGTCAAGTCGCGTTCAGTCATACCATACACAATGCGCTGACCGGCCCGAACGCGCTCGTTTCAACCAAATGGTCGGGCACGGCGTACCTATGACTGGCCGCGCTCGTCCTACCAATGGCTGGCCTGGCTGGCGTCCCCGCCCATCGGTCCATACCCTTAGTGTAATGCACGTCACGTCCCATTCGCCGACGGCTCCGCGCCGCAAACGCCACTGGCTGTTTACCGTCTTCGCCTGTTTGGCGGTGGCGGCACAGACGGTCGTTGCCATGGCGCCGCTGGCCGAGGGACGCGACAGCCGGATGGCGTCGCACATCGAGTCGTCGGGCAGTCGCACGCATTACCTGCACAACGACGCGACCTGCGCGGCCTGTCAGGCGAGGTCGATCCATGGCACTACGAGCCACGCGAGCGTTGCGATCCTCGCCGCTGCGTTGGCGCCGAGCGCGATCATCACGCCGGTCGACCGCGCCGTCTCGTCGCATCTTCATCTCCAACAAAATCCGCGCGCGCCGCCCCAGGTGATCTGAGCTCTCTGCAGTAGCAGCAACGACTCAGGTTCACTTTCAGGGACAACATGCGCCTTTTTTCAGGACTGTGCGCGCTTGCCGCATGCGGCAGCGCCGCGTCCGCTCAGGTCGCGGCCACCGGCCGTTCAGCGATCGGGGCGACACCCGTAGGAATAACTGCAATTCCGTCCGGCCTCGCGCCAATCGCGCAAGGGCCCGGGCAGGATTCGCTGCGTCTCTCGCGACGCCAGGCCATTGCCGAAGCGCTGACGCGCAACGCGCAGCTCGAGGTCGCTCGCGAGCAGACCGCGGAAGCGCGGGCACGGCGCGTCACGGCGATCGCCATTCCCGACCCTACCTTCTCCGCGGCGTTCGATCAGTTGAGCAGTCCGTTCGCCGTCGGCGGCGCCGCATCGCGCCCCGTTGCGCTCGGACTCACGATTCCGTGGCCGGACAAGTTCCGGCTCAACAGCCAGATCGGCTACGCCGACATTCACGCGAATGAATCCAACTACCGACTGCAGCAGCAGACCGTCGCACTCGGTACGTCGGCTTCGTACGACTCGCTGCTCGTCGCGCTGCAGCACAAGTCGATTCTGATCGAGTCGCGCGGTCTGGCGGCGGATTTTCTCAAACGCACGCAAGCGCGATTCGACGCCGGCACCGCGGCCAAGCTCGATGTGATCCAAGCGCAGGTCGGCGTCGCGCAGGCGGCGAACGATCTCATCTCCAATGAACGCGACATTCTCGCGGCGCAGGCGTCGCTCAATCGCCAACTCGGCCGCATCACTGCCGCGGCGATCGTCCCGACAGACTCGCTCGAAATGCCCGTGACTCTTCCGGACTCGACGACGATCGAACAGGTCGCCTTCGCCAACCGTCCGGAACTGGCGATCATCGAGCACCAACAAGCCGGTGCGCGGGCCACGACCAATCTTACCAAACAGTTCTGGTATCCCGAGTTCGACTTCGCCGTCCAACGCGACTACAGCTCGCCCGGCTCGCCGCTGTTCACGACGGGCATTTCGCTGCCTCTGCCCGTCTTCTATTGGCAGCATGCCAAGGGCGACATTGCGCAGTCCGAACACTTCGAGCACGAACTCGCTGCGACGTTTCGCGACACGCGCGCGCAGGTGACGCAGGATGTGCGCACCGCGTACGCCAACGCGAGCACTGCGATGCGACAGGTCAGTTTCCTGCGCGACGAGCTCGTACCAGCCGCGCGCGAAGCGTTCCGCGTCGCGTCGACCAGCTATAGCCTCGGCGGCTCGTCCGCGCTCGAGGTTCTCACGGCGCGCAGCGCGTTGCTCGACGCCGAAAGTCAGTACGCCGATGCCCTTGCGAACGCCAACACGGCGCGCGCCGATCTCGAGCGCGCACTTGGCGCTGCCATCCCAACACCCGGACCGGGTGCACCATGATCAAGCCAACTTTCCGCTCCCTCGCGAGCGCGCTCTCTCTCGCCGCCGCCGCTGGATTGGCTGCCTGCTCCTCCGAAGGGTCGGCGCGCCAGGCCGATACCACGGCAACGACGCCGCGCAACCTCGTCATTACCGCCGACCAGCGGCAGCGCGTTCACCTCGTGACGGTGCAGCCGATGACGTTCCGCCCGGTTGTCGAAGCGACCGGCAACGTCGCGTTCAACGGCGACCGCTCGACGCAGGTGCTGTCGCCGGTTTCGGGGCCGGCGACGAAGGTCATCGCCATGCCCGGCACGGTCGTGTCGCGCGGCGACGCGCTGGCGAACGTTTCGTCGCCCGACTTCGCCGCCGCCGTTGCCGACTATCGCAAGGCGCAGACAGCATATCGCAACGCCAAACGCATCGCCGACCGCGATTCGGCGCTATTCAAGAACGACGCGCTCGCGCGCGGAGATCTCGAGCAGGCGCAGTCCGACGTTGCTTCCGCTGAAGCTGACGTCGACGCCGCCGTCGAGAGCATGCGCTCGCTCGGCGTCGATGAAGCGCAAATCCAGGCGGTGCGCGACGGACGCACCAGCGCCATCGCCGCGGTCATTCGCTCGCCGATCGACGGCACCGTCGTTGAAAAGCTGATCTCCGACGGACAGCTCCTTCAAGCGGGAAGCACGCCGTGCTTCACGATCGCGGATCTCAGCACGGTGTGGGTGATGACCAATGTCTACGCCAACGACCTACCCGACGTCGGCGTGGGACAGGCGGCGGACATCATCAGCGACGCCAGTCACGCGCCAATGCCCGGCAAGGTCGACTACATCGCGTCGCTCGCCGATCCAGGCACGAAGGCCGTGATGGTTCGTGTCGTCGTCCCCAACGTCAATCACGTTTTGCGACGCGACATGTTCGTGCGTGTGCAGATCAAGTCGAGCGAGGAGCACCGCGGGATGCTCGTGCCCGTGTCATCCGTCATGCGCGACGATGAGAATCTGCCGTTCGTGTTCGTCGCGGCCGGCGCGAACAGCTTCGCGCGCAAGCGCATCGATCTCGGCTCGCGCGTGGGCGACCGATACGAAGTGAGCGCCGGATTGGCATCGGGCGATCAAGTGGTGACGGAGGGCGCACTGTTCCTCGAGTTCGCGGAGTCACAGTGAGCGATCCGACTCCACCGTCAACCAAAGACGATCGCCTCAGCACGACGCCAAATCCGCACTCCGACGCGCCTCCCCCGCACGCGTTGGCAAACAAGCGCGGGCCGATTCAGCGACTCGTCGAGTCGTCGGTCAGTCAACCGCTCCTCGTGGCAATGCTCGCGCTGGCGATCATCGGCGTCGGCATCTTCTCGCTCTCGCGACTTCCGGTCGACGCGTATCCCGATGTATCGCCGACGGCCGTCGAGATGACCGCGCCCTGGCCGGGGCATGCGGCCGAGGAAGTGGAACGACTGATCACCGTGCCGCTCGAGGTCGCGCTCAACGGCCTGCCGAACGTCGTCGTCACGCGCTCGGTGTCGCTGTACGGGCTATCGAACGTGCGCGTCACCTTCACAGACGGCACCGATCTCTACTTCGCGCGGCAACAGGTATTCGAGCGACTGGGCAGCGCGTCGCTCCCCGATGGCGTCGAAACCGAGATGGAAGCGCCATCCTCGCCGTCGGGTCTCGTGTACCGATACGTGATTCAGAGCTCCGATCGGTCGGCGATGGACCTGCACGTGTTGCAGGACTGGGTCATCGACAAAGCGTTTCGCGCCGTGCCAGGCGTGGCCGACGTCGCGTCGCTCGGCGGCGAGACGATGCAGTATCAAGTGCTCGTCGATCCCACGAAGCTCGCCGGCGCGGGGCTCGCGATTAGTGACGTGAGCGATGCGCTCACGTCGAACAACAGCAACGGCGGCGGCGGCTTCTACTCCGAGGGCGGGCAGTTCTTCTACGTGCGCGGCATCGGCCGCGTCGTCACCCTCGAGGACATCGGCAACATCGTCATCGCGGTCAAGAACAGCGTGCCGGTGCTCATCAAGGATGTCGGCATCCGTCGAGATCGGCCACGCGCCGCGGCTCGGCCAGTTCGGCTACAACAAGCAGGACGACGCGGTCGAAGGCGTAATCCTGATGCGCACCGGCGAGCAGGCACAGGTCGTTCTCAAACGCGTCGAAGCCAAAACGCGCGAGCTCAACGACCACGTGCTGCCCAAGGACGTGAAGGTCGTGCCGTTCTACGACCGAAGCGATCTCGTCTCGCTCACGACGCGCACCGTCGCCGACAACCTGGTTCGCGGCATCCTGCTCGTCGTCGTCGTGCTCATCTTCTTCCTCTACGACGTGCGGTCGGGACTCATCGTGGCCGTGACGGTGCCGCTGTCGCTGCTCATTGCGTTCATCTGCCTCGACATTCGCAACATTCCGGCGAATCTGTTGTCCATCGGCGCCATCGACTTCGGCATTCTCGTCGACGGCGCCGTCGTGATGGTGGAGAACATCTACCGCCAACTCGCAGCGCGGCATGGCACGTCGTACCGCATCAAGGACGTGATCTTCGAGGCCGCATCGGAGGTGAACCGGCCGATCGTCTATGCGATCGCCGTCATCGTCGCCGGCTTCCTGCCGATCTACGCGCTCACCGGCCCGTCGGCCAAGCTGTTCCGTCCGATGGCCGACACGACGATCTATGCGCTGCTTGGCTCTCTCGCGCTCACGTTGACCGTGATCCCGGTCCTCTGCGTGTGGGGCTTGCGGAAGGGCGTGAAAGAGCGAAAGAACCACGCGTTCGAGTGGCTTCGCGACCGCTACGCCACGGGTCTCGACTGGTGTCTGGCGCACAAACGCGCGACGCTCGGCGGCTCGCTCGTGATCTTTGCGGTCTCTGTCGTCATCGCGATGACGCGCGGCGGCGAGTTCATGCCCAAGCTCGACGAAGGCGCACTCTGGGTACGCGCGACGATGCCGTACACGATCTCCTTCGAGGAATCGTCGGCGATCGTGCCGCAGATTCGCGCCGTGCTGCAGAGCTTCCCCGAAGTCACCGTCGTCGCATCGGAACATGGACGCGACGACGCCGGCACCGACCCGACGGGCTTTTTCAACGCCGAGTTCTACGTCGGACTCAAACCGTACAAAACGTGGGGCGGCGCGTTTCACAACAACAAGAACGAACTGATTGCCGCCGTCCAGCAAAAGCTGTCCGTCTTCCCGGGCATCATCTTCAACTACACGCAGCCGGCCGAAGACGCGGTCGACGAGGCGCTCACCGGACTGAAATCATCGCTCGACGTGAAGGTGTTCGGCTCCGATCTCAACGTCCTCGAACAGAAGGGCCGTGCGATCAAGGCGATCATCGAGCGCGTTCCGGGCATCAACAACGTCACGCTCGTCCAGGAGCTCGGCCAGCCGAGTCTGTCGATCACGGCCGACCGCGCAAAGATGGCGCGCTACGGCTTGAGCTCGGATGCGATCAACGGGCTCATCGAAGCCGCCGTCGGCGGCAGCGCGGCGACGCAGGTCGTGCAGGGCGAGCGGACGTTCGATCTCGTCGTCCGCCTGCAGCCGCAGTATCGCGCCACGCCCGAGGAGATCGGCAACATCCTGCTCGCCACGCCGGACGGCAACCAGGTACCGCTCCGCGAAGTGGCGACCATCGAAGTCGTCGAACGGCGCGGCGTTCATCTATCGGCAGGACAACTCGCGGTACATCGGCGTGCAGTACTCGGTCGAGGGGCGTGACTTGGCGAGCACGGTCGCCGAAGCGCGCGCCGCCGTCGACAAGCAGGTGCCCCTGCCGATTGGCTATACGACGCGTTGGGGCGGCGAGTTCGAGGAGTACACCGCGTCGCGCGCCCAGATGAACGTCGTCTTGCCGATCACGATCCTGCTCATTTTTACGATCCTGTTCATCCTCTACCACAACTTCAAGTTCCCGCTCATCACCGTCATCGGCGTCATTCTCTCGGCGCCGCTCGGCGGACTCTTGGCGATGCTGATCACCAACACGCCGTTCTCCGTGTCGTCGATGATTGGATTCCTGGCGCTGTTCGGCGTGTCGGTGCAGACGGCGGTCGTCTACATCTCGTATGCGAACGAGCTGCGGCTCGGCGGGTCGGGCATCACGTCGGCCACGCGCGAGGCGGCGCTGCTGCGCTTGCGGCCGATCATGATGACGGCGCTCGTCGCCGCGCTCGGTCTGCTGCCGGCCGCGCTGTCGACGGGCGTCGGATCGGACACGCAGAAGCCGTTCGCCCTGGTGATCGTGGGTGGGCTCTTTTCGCAGATTGCTCATCAGCGTGTTCTTGATGCCCGTGCTGTACGCGATGTTCGCGCGGGAAGGAGACCACCTCGAGGTGTAGGGGCCGGCGACGCGGGCCGGCGGTCTAAGTTGACCGCCGGTCTCGCTGCCGGCGATCACTGCCCGGATGGCGGCGTGCGGCGTGCCAGAGCTTGTACGCTCCGATCACGGCAACGATCACGTAGGCTGGCCGGATCAACTCGGCGAGCGCCGGCTGGCTCCACGCCGCGATCCGGAGTATGGCTTCCGCGACGACCATGATGAGCGCAATCCGAACGACGCGCCATGTTCGCACGCGCGGTTGGCGGGCTGCCGGCTCTGGACTCACGGCCACAAACGTAATTGGAGGACTGACTTAGGGCGCACCGACTGGCTATTTTTTATGTCCGTGACCAAACGCCAAGACGCTCTCGACTACCACGCCAACGGGCGGCCAGGAAAGATCGCCGTCGTCCCGACAAAACCGCTGGCGAATCAGCGCGACCTCTCGCTCGCCTATTCGCCCGGCGTCGCCGAGCCGTGTCTGGAGATCAACCAGGACGCGAATCTCGCGTACAAGTACACGGCGAAGGGCAATCTCGTCGCCGTCGTCACCAACGGTACGGCCGTTCTTGGCTTGGGCAACATTGGCGCCATCGCGGGCAAGCCGGTCATGGAGGGCAAGGGGAATCTCTTCAAGCAGTTCGCGGATCTCGACGTGTTCGATCTCGAGGTCGGATCCGAGAATCCGGACGACGTGATCAAGTTCTGCCAGCTCCTCGAGCCCACCGTCGGCGGCATCAATCTCGAGGACATTCGCGCGCCGGACTGTTTCTACATCGAGGAGACGCTCCGCAAGACGCTGCGCATCCCGGTCTTTCACGACGACCAACACGGTACCGCGATCATCTCCGGAGCCGCGCTGCTCAACGCCCTCGAGATCGTCCACAAGAACATCGGCGACATTCACGTCGTGTTCTCCGGCGCGGGCGCCGCGGCCATCGCCACCGCCGAGCACTACGTGCGCCTCGGCGTGCGGCGCGAGCACATCATTCTCTGCGACCGCGCGGGCGTGATCTACAAAGGACGCGTCGGGGAGATGGATCCCTACAAGGCGCGCTTCCTGACTGAGACTGATGCACGCGACATCGCCGACGCCCTCGTCGGCGCCGACGTCCTCGTTGGCTTGTCCGTCGCCGGCGCGATCACCGGCGACATGCTTCGCCACATGGCGAAGCAGCCGATCATCTTCGCGCTCGCCAATCCGGTCCCGGAAATTCTCCCCGACGCCGTGCGCGCGGTGCGCAACGACGCGATCGTCGCCACGGGTCGCAGCGACTATCCGAATCAGGTCAACAACGTCCTCGGATTTCCGTTCATCTTTCGCGGCGCCCTGGACGTCCGCGCCACGGAGATCAACGAAGAGATGAAGATGGCGGCCACGCGCGCGCTCGCGCTGCTGGCCAAGGAAGACGTACCGGACAGCGTGTCGGCGCTGTACGGTCTGCGCGAAGTCCAGTTCGGCCCCGACTACCTCATTCCCTTCCCGTTCGACCCGCGCGTGCTGCTCTGGATCGCGCCGGCCGTCGCATGGGCGGCGGTCGCGTCGGGCGCGGCGAAAGAGTTCATCGATCTCGACCAGTATCGCGAACAGCTCGAGCTGCGGCTCGGCCGCGCACGCGGCGTCATGCGCGGACTCATCAACCGCGCCACCAGCAATCCGAAGCGCGTCGTGTTTCCTGAAGGCGAAGAGCCGAAGATCATTCGCGCCGCGCGAATTTGCGTCGAGGACGGGATCGCCGACCCCATCTTGCTCGGAGACCTCGAGGCGATTGCCGAAAAGGCTCGCGCCATGAACGTCTCGCTCGATGGCATCGTCGTTGAAGATCCGGCAACGTCCCCGCGTCGCGACGAGTACGCGCACCACATGTGGAAGCGCCGGCAGCGCAAAGGCATGAGTCTCGACGAAGCGCGCCGCCGGCTGTTCAACGGCAACTATTTCGGTTCGTGCATGGTCAGTCGCGGCGACGCGGACGCGCTGGTGTCGGGCGTCAACCTGCACTACCCGGAGACGATCCGTCCCGCGCTCGAAGTGATTGGCGCGCACCCGAAAGCGGGGCTGGTCAGCGGCATGTACATGCTGGTGTTCGAAAAGCAGGTCATCTTCTGCGCCGACACGACCGTCAACATCGACCCCACGGCCGAGCAGTTGGCGCAGATCGCGTACGCGGCGAGCCGCATCGCGCGCACCATGGGCGTCGAGCCGCGGATCGCGATGCTGTCGTTCTCGAACTTTGGGTCGGTGCGCCATCCCGACGCCGAGAAGATGGCGCGCGCCGTGGCCCTGTTGCGACAGCGCGACCCCTCGCTCGTCGTCGACGGGGAGATGCAGGCGGATACGGCCTTCGAACCGGACATCATCCGGCGGGACTATCCGTTCAGTACGCTCAAGACCCCGGCGAATGTGTTGATTTTTCCGAACTTGAGCGCGGGCAACATTGCGTACAAGTTGTTGAATCACCTGGGCGGCGCGACCGCGATCGGGCCGATCCTGGTGGGCATGAGCCGGCCGGTCCACGTGCTCGAACGTGGCGCCGACGTGCAGGACATCGTCAACATGGCGGCGGTCGCTGTGATCGACGCCCAAGAACGATCTTACCCCGCGGAGGCCGCCGGTACGACTGCCAATGGCAGCGGCGCCACTCCGACGATTTTTTCGAGGCTATGACGCGAGAATGGCTACTCAAACACAACCGCAGGACGACGCTGGTTTGCAGGGACGCGTAGGACTCGGGACGCAGGGTCTGGCGCCGCGCGGTCAGGTTCACTGGAACCTCGTCGCGCCCGTACTCATTCAGGACGCAATTCGCCGCAACGAAGGGCAGCTCGCCGACATGGGGCCGTTCCGCGCCATCACGACGCCCCACACCGGACGCTCGCCGAACGACAAGTTCATCGTCAAAGATCCGGCATCGTCCGGGGACGTCGACTGGGGAAAGGTCAACCAGCCGATGGACGAGGAACAGTTCGACGCGCTGCTCACCGACGTGCGCCACTATCTCGACGCTCAGCCTGAGCTGTTCGTGCAGGATCTCTACTGCGGCGCGGATCCGAAGTATCGGCTTTCCGTTCGCTACGTGAGTCCCGGCGCGTGGCACATGGCGTTCGTTCGCAACATGTTCATTCGCCCCGACGCCACAGCGCTGCCGACGTTCCAGCCCAACTTCACGGTGCTGCACGCGCCGGAATTCGAGGCCACGCCGGCGAAACACGGCACGCGCACCGGCACGTTCATCGTGCTCAACCTCGCCCGTCGCATGATCCTCATCGGCGGCACGCGCTACGCCGGTGAGCTCAAGAAAGCGATGTTCACGGTGATGAACTACTACATGCCCAAGCAGGGTGTGTTGTCGATGCACTGCTCGGCGAATACCGGTCGGAACGGCGATACGTCGCTCTTCTTCGGACTGTCCGGCACCGGCAAAACCACGCTGTCCGCCGACCCGGCGCGCGCGCTCATCGGCGACGACGAACATGGATGGTCGCCGGAGGGTGTGTTCAACTACGAGGGCGGCTGTTATGCCAAAGTCATCGGCCTGACGCCCGAGTCCGAGCCCGACATCTATCGCACCACGCAGATGTTCGGCACCATCCTCGAAAATGTCGTCCTCGACGATCTGACGCGCAAAGTGCAGTTCGATGATCTCTCGATCACCGAAAACACCCGCGCGTCCTATCCGCTGCACTACATCCCGAATCACGTGCCCACCGGGCGCGGCGGTCATCCCAAGAACGTCGTGTTCCTCACCGCCGACGCGTTCGGCGTGCTGCCGCCAATCGCGAAGTTGTCGCGCGATCAGGCGATGTACTACTTCCTCTCCGGCTACACCGCCAAGGTGGCGGGCACGGAACGGGGAGTGAAGGAGCCTCAAGCGACATTTTCCTCGTGCTTTGGCGCCGTTTTTCTCGTCTGGCATCCGACCAAGTACGCCGAGATGCTCGGCGCGCTCATTGACGAACATGGATCAGACGTGTGGCTCGTGAACACGGGCTGGACGGGCGGTCCGTTCGGCGTCGGCAAGCGCATGAAACTCTCTCACACGCGTGCGATGGTGCAGG
This sequence comes from uncultured Gemmatimonadaceae bacterium, assembly GCA_963817445.1. Classification (GTDB taxonomy): domain Bacteria; phylum Gemmatimonadota; class Gemmatimonadetes; order Gemmatimonadales; family Gemmatimonadaceae; genus JAQBQB01. The sequence goes on along the minus strand of CAWFOG010000023.1, from coordinate 864,254 downwards.
CGCTGCTACATGGCGAATTGCACAACGCCGCGACGAAAGTCGATCCGATTTTCGGTCTCTCCGTCCCGACGCACGTGTCCGGGGCGCCGACGGACGTGCTCGAACCGCGACGCACGTGGAACGACGCCGCCGCGTACGACGCCCAGGCGCACAAGCTCGCCGGCATGTTCCGCGAGAATTTCGCCAAGTTCGAGAAGTTCGTGACCCCGGCGGTCGTCAACTCCGGGCCCAGGGCGTAGGCCGCGAGGCGGCTACACGTGAACTCACACCGCCGTCGCTCGACGGCGGCGATGTGAGCCACAATATCAGGATGAGCCGTTCTCGGGCGACTGCTACGCCCTCACGTTCAGTGCGGCGTATTCGACTGACGCACGCGCTGTCGCTCGGCCACCAGAATCGGTTCGATTGGGCCGGCGCCGAGCGCACGCAACGGCGAATCACCGCTCGATGCGCCAGGTGCGGCGCCCTCTGAGGCACTCGGCATGGCGGCCGGCCGTTCGGAGAGAATCTTCGTGACGAACCGCTGACCCTCGGACACGCGTTCGATCTCGATCGCGATCGCGTCGACGGCCTGCTCCAGCCGATCGAGCCGCGGCGTGAGCATCGGGTCAGTCGTACGCGTGTCCGGAGCCGATCCGCGGCGCCAGAGCCGTCGCGCGACGCCAATTGAGAGCGGCATCAAGACCGCGAGAATGAACATGATGAAGATTGCGGTCACGGCATCCGAGTTCATCGACGGTCTCCTGTTTGGCGGTGGCGTTCCGGCCCCTGGGCATACCGGGCATGTTCGCTTGCTCGGCCCCGGCGATCTGCGCTTCGACCGTCGCGATACGCCCCCGGACCTGTGCCATCTGAACACCGATATCGGCGGTCCGGGCCTGCACCGGTGGCCGCGCGGGATTGTCGATGCGCATCGACTGGAGCTGGTCTTGTAGACCGCCCCACTCGGCCTTGAGGCCGGCCAACTGTACTTGCAACTGGACGAGCTGTTCGCGCAACGCCGGCACGCCCACGGTCTGTGGCAACGCCGGCGGTGGCGGCGGGCTCTGAGGGGTCTGTGTCCCCGGCGCACCGTTCGGCCTTGGCGCGCGCGGCGGCGATTGAACTGCGATTCCCGGCATGCCGGCTCCTCTGAACGAGCGTCCACGGCACTGCGCTCACGACTTCGGTCTGCGGAGGGTTGGGGCGAGGAGAGCCGCGGACCGGGCGTGCCGTCATCAATTCTACGCGAAGTGCCGCCGCGAGGTTTCCCCCGGCAGGGATCCGATGCCGCCCCTCACGGCCCCGTCCGACTATCATAACCTGTCGTCATCGCGCGCGCGCTATCCCAGGCCCTATCCCGCGTCGAGCCACCATGGCCGTCGAGATCATCCGCGATCCGCTCTGGAACAACATCCGCCTCGACCCGCTCGCCTTCGAGCTGATCGATACGCCGGCGTTCCAGCGCTTGCGCTACGTGCGCCAGCTTGGGCTCGCGTTCCTCGTCTACCCCGGCGCGACGCATGCCCGCTTCGAGCACGCGCTCGGTACTTATCATCTCGCACGCCGGGCCATCACGCTCTTTGAGGAGCACGAGGATTACGCCGCCGTCGGACGCGACGAGTGCCAGATCATTCGCGTCGCCGCGCTCCTGCACGACATCGGACACTATCCGTTCTCGCACGCGCTCGAAGAGATCGGCGCGATGCACCATGAGGCGGTGGCGCGGCCGCTCATTTGCGACGGCGAGGTCGCGGCAATTCTTCGTCGCGAGCTCGGTGCCGGTGCGCCCGAGCGCGTCGTATCGCTCATTCGCGGCGAAAGCGACAGTGCGCTCCAGGGACTCATCTCCGGGTCGATCGACCTCGACAAGCTCGACTATCTTCGGCGCGACGCCTTCATGTGCGGCGTGAGCTACGGCGAGATAGACGTCGACCGCTTGATCAACGCACTGACCCTCGTGCGCGACCCGGCGAGCGGCGAACCGCGCGTCGGCATGATCGAAAAGGGCCTTTCGGCGCTCGAGTCATTGCTCTTCGCGCGCTACCAGATGTACCGCAACGTCTATTGGCACCACGCTGTGCGCAGCGCAACGGCGATGTACAAGCGCCTCGTGGCCGACGCGTTGGATGCGGGCGCGCTCGACGCGCACACGCTCGCCGGATTTACCGACGAAGGCATTCTCTTCGCACTCGGCCAGCGCGCGCCGAGCCCATTGCTTGGCGCGTTGCACGCGCGGCGATTGTACAAGCGAGCGTTCGAGTGCCCCGCCGCGCACCTGGCCGGCGACGCCGGCGAGTGGATCGCCGACGATCGCGCGCTCACCGTCGCCGTCGAGAACGCGTTGGCCCTCGAAGTAGGCCTCGAACCGGGCGAGCTGCTGCTCGACTATCCGACCAAGACGCAGATGCTCGGTCTCGATCTGCTCGTGCAACGTCCGGACGGCGACGTACGCCGCGTCACCGCCGCGGGCTGGGACGGCGCGATCAACTTGCCAAAACTCTCAGAAGAGTTCTATCGCTCGGCGCGCTGGCTCCGCGTATACACCGCGACGCGCCTGGCGCTGGAGCCAGCGCGCGTCATGGCCCTCGCCCACCTGTCCGCGCTCGACGTCCGCGGCCGACTGGCGAGCGGTGCGTCGCTGCTCACCTAGCCAGGCGCGCCGCGGCTAGTCGGCTCGCAAGCTCGTGAGCGGATCGACGCGCGTAGCTCGCGTCGCCGGGATGATACATGCCGCGCCGACCACGCCGAGCAAGACGACGACCACCGACACATAGGTCGTCACGTCGAGCGGGGTCACGCCGTACAACATGCGGTCGAGCAGACGCGCGCCGGCAATCGATCCGCCGACTCCCAGCGCGATTCCGATCAGCGACCACGCGAGACCTTGCCGCAGGACCAGCGCGAGGACGCTGCGTGTCGACGCGCCGAGCGCCAGTCGCACGCCGAATTCGCGCGTGCGATTCGTCACCATGTACGCGAGCACGCCGTAGATACCCACGGCCGCCAGCAGCAGCGCGATAGCAGCGAACGACGACGCCAGCCCGAGCGCGAAGCGCCTCGACGCCAGGCTCGTGCCGAGCACCGCATCGAGCGTTTTCACATCGCGCGTCGGAAGCGTGGGGTCCTCCGTCTTGACCGCGCGACGGATCACGTCCGCCGCGCCCCGAGGATCTCCCTTCGTTCGGACGACGACGGCCATCGCTCGCTCCCACGCCTCCTGGCGATGGTTCGCGTACAGTGTGGGCGTCATCGCGACATCGATTCCGTCCGACCGAACATCGCCGGCGATGCCGACGATCGTCATCCACGCGCCGTGCGGATCGGGGCCGATTCGAATGCGCCGGCCAATCGCATCTCCCTTGGGGAAAAAGCGCCGCGCCGCCGTTTCGTTGATGATCACCGTCTTCGGTCCGTTCGGCAGGTCCGACGCATCGTAGGTACGTCCGGCGATCAGCGGAATGCGCATCGCCTTGAAGAAGTCGCCGATCACCGAGATATATCTCAGGTCCGGGAGATTGTTCTCATCCGTCGGCTCGCCTTCGATCCGCAGGGTCGTGCCAATCGAGCCTTGCGTGGGCAAAATGTTCGTCGCCCCGGCGGCAACGACGCCGGGCGATTGGGCAATGTCGCCGAGCACGCCGTCGTAGAAGCGATTGACCATCGCGGCCGTATCGTACTTCTCGCCGCCGACGCGAAGCTGCGCGGTCAGCACGTGGTCGGGTTCGAAGCCCAAGTGGACCTGAGTCAGCTCGCGGAAGCTCCGGATCAACAAGCCCGCGCCCACGAGCAGCATCATCGCCAGACTGACCTGCGCGACGACGAGCACGCGCCGGGCACGCTCGCCACCGCGCCCGCTGCTCGAACCGCGCCCGCCTTCTTTCAGAGAATCATGAAGATCGGCCCGCGCCGCGTCCCACGCCGGGAAGAGCCCGAACAACACGCCCGTGACGACGGACAGCGCGAGACTGAACAGTAGAACGCGCCAATCGATCGGCGCGCCGAACATGGCGGGGAGCGCATCTGGATTCAGCGCGAGCAACACGCGCGTCGAAACGAGGGCCAGGCCAACGCCACACGCGCCGCCGGCCACACCCAGCATCACGGACTCGGTGACGAGTTGTCGCACGAGGCGAGCGCGCCCGGCGCCGAGCGCGGCGCGTACAGCCAGTTCGCGCCGTCGGCCCATCGTGCGCGACAATGTCAGATTGGCCAAGTTCGCGCACGCGATCAGCAGCACGAGCAGCGCCGCTCCCTGCAAGAGGAGGAGCGCGGGTTTCAGGTTGCCCACCATCACGTCGCGCAATGGACGAATGACGGCGGTGCGGCCGCTGTCTGCCTCCGGATACTGCGCAGCAAGGCGACGCGCGATGACTTGGAGATCGGAGGCCGCCGCGTCGGCCGATACACCCGGCTTGAGCCGCCCGATCGCCTGTACCCAGTGCTGCTTGCGTGACCGGACGACGTCCGCGAGTTCGGCGTGCACGTCGAACGGCAGCCACACCTCTTCGTTCACGCCGAGCGTGAACGTCGCGCGGCATGACGCCAATCACCTCGTAGGCTCGCCCGTTGAGCTGCACGCGGCGCCCAACGCTCGACGGCTCGCCGCCGAGCGCGCGTTGCCAGAACCCATATGACACGACGACCTTTTGATCGTTGCCGGGGGTTTCGTCGCCGGGAACGAACGTGCGCCCGTGAAGCGCCGGCACTCGCAGCACACCAAATAGGTTTGGCTCGACGAGCACCGACTTGAGCGCCTCCGGCTCGCCTTGATCCGGCGCCCACGTCACCGCGCTCACGTACGACATCGCGGCAAGGTCGGTAAACGCGTGCTGCTGCGCCTGATAGTCCGCGAAGTTGGCGGGCGCCAGCGGTGATGACGTCGTCCGGCTTGCCCGGCCAGCTTTCAAATACTCTAAACAGAGGCCCCTGGTGCGCCGTACGGCAACGGATTCAACAGGACCGACCGCGCGACGGTGAAGATCGATGTGTTCGCGCCGATGGCGAGCGCCAGCGTGAGCAGCGATACCATGGTGAATCCCGCGCTGCGCCGGAGCGTCCGCGCGGCATATCCACATCCTGCCGCCACTCGGCAACGCGATCCGCAGTCCGCGTCTCGCGCTCCGCGCGTTCGTCGACGGCGCGGCAGTAGGCCCGCGTGAACTCGAGGTCGCCGAAGTCTTCGCGCGCACGACGCAGCGCCTCGTCGGGTGCGACACCGTGCGCTTTGAGCTCGGAGACTCGCATCTCGAGATGAAAGGCGAGCTCGGTGTCGACGTCACGAGCGATCGTGGCGCGCGACCGCCAGGGAAATTGAGGGAATTGCGAGAATCGCGACCGAAATGACGGCATCGTCAGCGCCTCAGCTCGGACTCAGGACTTTGAACACGGCTTCGGCGTATGTCTTCCAGACCGCGGACTCCGCGCGCAGTTGGGCTCGGCCGGCCGTGGTGAGCGTGTAGTATTTTGCTTTGCGATTGTTTTCCGACACGCCCCACGACGCCGTGATCCACTTCCGGCGATCGAGGCGATGGAGCGCCTGATAGAGCGCGGCGCCATCGACGGACAGCACGCCGTCGCTCCGCGCGTCGAGCCAGCGCGAAATGGCGTAGCCGTGCATCGGCTCCCAGGCGAGCGTGCGCAGAATGAGGATGTCAACAGTACCCTGCAGCATTTCCGACGGGGTGCGGGCCATCCTCTCTCTCCAGTCATCCGGTGAGTGGAATGGTAGGTCGCGTACACGCATGCGTCAAGAAGAGGTCACTTTTCGTGACGCATTTCGAAACGATTCGTCAGGTGTTTATGGCCATGCAATGGCCGGCGGACGCGAGACTCGAGTTCATCGAGAGCCCGCGACGCTCCACCGAACGCGTAGCACTCCACTAGGGCCCACCCCCCCATTGGTGACAATTCCAACTGCCCCCACGCGCGCATTTGACATGCGCGCCAGTGGCGCGACCCCTGTCGCGCCGCTCCGCTCCACGGCGAGGCCTGTCGAAACGGCGCTCGTGCTCTACGCCGGCGTGGCGACCGTCTACTATTTCCTGAATTTCGTATTCCGTTGGTCGCGCTATCTCATTTTCTCCGGACATGGCGTGTACGGATGGCCGGCGCCGACCACGCTCCAGCAGTTGGGTATCTTCGCTGGGTCGTTCGCCGGACCGCTTCTCGCCTTCCTGGCGATCGCCGGCGTTGCCCGCCTGGTCGCGCGCAGGAACGCGCTCTGGGTGCTCGTTCCCGCCGCCGCGGCGACACTCTGCTTTTCCGAGCTCGACGCCACGTGGTATAGTCTGTCGCAGGAGCACGTTCGGCTCGTCGACGTCGAATTGTTCTTGCGCGTGAACGTCAAAGCTCACCTCGGCGTGAGTGCGAGAGACATGTCGCACGTCGTCTTCGCGTGCATCACGCATGTCGTCGTGCTCGTTCTCGCCGCGGTCATCGTGTGGCGGCTGGTCGCAAAGCGCCCGGCCTGGTTTCTCGCAGCGTGGTCGTCGCGGACACTGTTGATCGCTGCGGGCGTACTGCTCGTTGCCGGCAACGTCGCGGCATACGGACTGTCCGTCGACCAGGCATGGCGGCAGATCTCGCGCAGCAACCGGCTCAACGCCACGCTCAGCGTGTTCCTCAAGAAGACCGATCCCGCGGCACGCGTGCTCCACGACATGTACGCCGCGACCCGCGCGCCGGTCGCGACAGGGACGACGGCGGCGCCGCTGCTCGGCGCCGCGCCAAACGTGAGCGTCATCATGATCGCGCTCGAGGGATGGAATCCGGCGTTCGTCGACGATAGCATGATGCCGTTCGTCGCCAGCCTGCGCCGGCAAAGCCGTGTATTCGAGAATCATTACAGCAGTGGCAACAACACGCTCATCGGCACGCTCGGCCTGATTTACGGCCAGAGCCCCGCGTTCTTTTTCGATCACGCGGCGACCGGCCAACGCTCGCTGTTCATCGACGACTTGCGCGCCCACGGCTACCGAACGGCGTATTTCGGCGATGGGCTGTCGTCGTATCGCTTCATCGACGGCTATCTCGCAAACTTCACCGATGGCGGCAGTCCGGTGACGGTGGGCGATTCGGCGATTCGCGCCATCGCCGCGTTTGTGCGCAGCAGCCCGCGCACATTCACATACTACTATTACGCGAACACTCACTTTCCGTACCGGCACGACAAGCGGTTCGCCAAGTTCGAGCCGGAGGTCGCCGACGACTACGAGTTCGACGCGAACGACATTCGTCGCAGCCGTGTGGCGATCGCCAACCGGTACCGAAACACCCTCGCCGAAGCCGACGACTTCCTTGCGCACCTGTTCGCGCAGCTGCCGTGGCGCGGCATGATCGTCGTGCTGACGGGCGACCACGGCGAAGCGATGCTCGAGAACGGCCGCTTGAGCCATTCGAGTTCCCTCGAACGCCCCGAGGCCGGCACGCCGATGTCGATCTATGTGCCGGGTGCTGCGCCGAGCGTCGACACCGCGGTCACCTCGCACCTCGACGTGTTCCCCACCATCTTCGCCCGCCTCGGCATCGCCACGCCGGTCGGTGCGCAGGGGCGCGACATGTTCGCGCCGGGCGATCATGCCGCGCTGGTCATGCACAACAATCAGAATGACCGGCCGGTCGAAGCCGCGCTCATTTCCGGCAATGTGAAGATGCTGTTCAACATCCAGGACCCGCGCGACCCGCAGTTCAGCCGGCTGCTCGATGTGAACGACCGCTCGATCAGGGTCGTCAGACACGAAACGGCGATTCAAACGGGGCTCCGGCGCCTGCACGAGCTACTCGGCACAGACGGTTGCGCCATGTTCGACCGGGCAGCATCGGCCGGTCCTACTGCGCAGTTGGACCCGCTGACACAGAATCTTCGTCACTGCCGCGCGTCCGCCGCGGGGCACGACTGATTTACGCGTAGCCTAGTCCCCGCCCGGGAGACGATCGTCGTACGACCGATAACGACGGGCGCGCGGTCTTCCGACCGCGCGCCCGCACTCGCTCCTCGTCTTACTTGTCGTTGATCGCCGCGCTCGACCGGTAGTAGTCGCCGAGCAAATGCTCGGAGAAATACTCGAACATCAAATGGTTCGTGTAGGGCGTGTCGTCGCCGTACGCGTGCGGCTTGCCCGGCAACAGCATGAAGTCGAACCGCTTGTTCGCCTTGATCAACGCGTTCACGAGGCGAATGGTGTTCGCCGGATGAACGTTGTTGTCCATGTCGCCCGTCTCGAGCAGCAGATTGCCCTTGAGGTTCGGCGCGAGATCGACCGTCGTCGGCACGTGGATCTGGAAGACGTCCGTCGTGTCGTCGGCGCCGATGGACCCGTCGACCAGGTTGGCCGCGTTGACCGTTGGCGCACGGCCACCGCGTCCGCGCCCGCCGCCGGTTCCCCCCGCCGCGGTGCTCGACGCGTCGCTGTCGGCTCCGTCGGTCTGCCCACCGGCCGGGCCGCCCGCTTGCAATACCGCCCCGCGGCCAGTTCCGCCCTTGGCGATGACCTTCAGCCCGTGATACTGCTCGCTCCAATTCTGGTTATAGATATTGTTATCATGATTCCCTGATTCACTCACGCCGACCTTGAAGAACTCGTTGTACGGCGGCAGGAGCATCGCCGCCGCCGTGAGGAATCCGCCGCCCGAGTGCCCGTAGATGCCGACTTTGTCGAGGTCGATCCACTTGTGCGCCGCCGCGAGCTGCTCGATGCCGGCTTTCTTGTCGGCCAGTGCGTAGTCGCGAAGGTTGTAGTAACCGAACTCCTGGTACTCCTGCGACCGCTGCGGGCTGCCGCCGCGATTGCCGATCTGGATGACGATGAACCCGAGCTGCGCGAGTTGCTGCGGCACCGCCGTCGGCGAGAAGGTGAAGTTCACCGACTCCGTTTGCGGACCCGGATACACGTTCGCGATGATCGGATACTTCTTCGTCGAATCGAAGTCGAACGGCTTCCACATGTTGCCGTAGATGTCGGTCACGCCGTCCGCGGCTTTCGTGTGAAAGGTCTCCGGCGCGCGCCAGCCGAGTTCCTTCAGGCGCGAGACATCCATCGTCTCGAGATCCATGACGACCTTGCCCGTCGCGTCGCGCAGGACCGCCTTGGGCACGAGGTCGATGCGCGAATAGTTGTCGACGATCCACCGTTTGTTCGGCGCGATGCGCGAGTCATGACTCGCGTCGCCGTTGTCGAGCATGGAGAAGCCGGTGCCGTCGAGATTGACCCGATAGAGGTGCGAGTAGTATGGATTCTCTCCCGCCTCGCGGCCCACGGCCGTGAAGTACATCACGCCCTTCAGCGAATCCAGTTCCACGATGCGCTCGGCCCGCCACGCGCCCGACGTGAGCGAGTGCTTCAGATGGCCGGCGTTGTCGTAGAGATAGTAGTGCCCCCACCCCGAGCGCTCCGACCACCAGATGAAATCGCCGCCCGCCTTGACGAAGCGGACGTTTTGTCGTTCGCTCGAATTGTTCTCGATGTCTTCGGAGAGCAGCTGCGTCGTCGTCTGCGACGGCAACGCCACGTCGATCAACTCGAAGTGCCGCTGCGTACGGTCGCGACGCACCATGCGAAGATGATCGGAACCGCCGTTCCATTGAATGTCGAACAGCCGCTGATCCTTCCACTTCTTCGTGTTCACCGGCGTGAGCTTCGTGTCCCCCGCCTTGTAGACGAACAGCTCTTCCTGCCCGACGTTCTCTTCGCCCGGCATGGCGTACGTGTACGTCATCAATGTCGGCCGCGGTGATGCCAGAGTTGTTCACCAGGTACAACTCGCCGACTTTGCGGTTGTCCATGCGCGATACCGCGAACGCCTTGGAGTCCTGCGACCAGATGACATTGGCGCGCACGCGGGGATCGCGGCTGCCGGTTCCGCCCTGATCGCCGCCGCCGTTCTGATCGTCCTGTTGTTGCTGCTGCTGATTCAACTCCTGCTGCTCGCGCTCCTGTAACGTGTCGCGTGCGCCGAAGCTGTAGTTCTTTGCGCCGTCGCGCGTCAGTTGAATCGTGTCCTTGGTCGCGACCTTGACGACATACAGATTGTGCTCTCGCGCGAACGCGAACATGCTGCTGTCCGGCGAGTAGTTGTGGAAATCGTTACCCCGCCCGCCGCCGAACCCTCCGCCGCCACCGCCTCCGCCGCCCGCGCGTCCACCGGCCGCGCCGCCGCACGTGTTCACCGTGTCAGGCGGCGTTTCCGGCGCACCGGCCGCGCCGCGACCGCCACGCCCGCCACGGCCCGCGCCGGCGGCATTCGCCGGACCCAAGCGCTTGAGCGCTTCCGTCGCGACGTCCCACTCCCAGCGCGAGCTGTCGGCGGTAAACGAGAACGTCTTCCGGTCTTTCGAGAAGGTGATCGACGTGAACGGCAAGTCCTGCGGGTCGTGCGCGTGATGGCTCAACTCCGACAGTTGCGCCGCAAGCTTGCCCTGATCGAACAGCGGCTTCTTCGTCTTGGTCGTCGGCAACACGAGGAAGAACGTCGAGCCGCTGTGATCCTTCCAGTCATAGCACAGCGAATCGCTCTGGCCGAGCCAATGCGGATTGACCGCGCTCGTGTACACGCGCGATCGTAAGCTCTGCGGCGAGAATTTCTCGGCGAGCTCCCAGTCGGCGTGGTTGGCGTGCTCCTGCGCGGCGGCGGATGCCCACGGCAGTGCGCCGAACGCAAACAGGCCGGCGACGATGCGAAGCCCGCGCTTCGCGGTGACAATGGCGAACATGTACACACTCTCCCGACAAAAGACGGAGGATTGGTTGTTTTGGAGTGGCATCAGAGACTACAGAGATGCCACCAACCCCGCCAGTCTACGGGAGCGCTACCGTGGCGCGGGAAACTCCTGCGTCCGCGCCGTGGACGCGTCGTCGTCCGGCGTGACCTGAACGACGATCGCCGTGATGTTGTCCAGGCCACCGCGCCCGTTGGCCTCGCGGATCAGCTGGTGGACCTTGTGTTCCGGCTCGGCGCGCGCCATGAGCAGCGTCTGCAAGCGCCGGTCGTCGACCATGCCCGTGAGCCCGTCGCTGGCCACGAGGAACAGGTCGCCGACGCGGACGTCGCCGCGATAGATGTCCGGTTCGACCTCCGGGCTGGCGCCCACGCACCGGGTGATGACGTTGCTGTACGGGTGATATCGCGCCTGCTCCGGCGTCAGGAAGCCCGCGTCGACCTGCTCCTGCACGTAGGAGTGATCCTTCGTCAGTTGGCTCAGCGCGCCATCGCGCAGCAGATAGACGCGCGAGTCGCCAACCTGCCCGATGAGGTAGCGCATCGGCGACACGAGCAGCACCGAGGCCGTCGTGCCCATGCCCTGCTTGTCGACCTCCGTCATCGTGCGGTCGTGGATGTTGCGGTTCGCCTTGCGGAGCGCCTCCGCGACTTTCTCGCCCGTCACCGCGTCGTCGAGATCGCTCGCCACACCCTGGAGCTCGAGCTCGACGATCTGCACCGCCATCTCGCTGGCGACTTCGCCCGCCGCGTGGCCGCCCATGCCGTCGGCGACGATGAACAGTCCGCGCTCCGTCCCGGCGTTCACGGCGTAATTGTCCTCATTGCCGGACCGGATCATGCCGACGTCGGTCCGCGCGGCGTAAAGCAGACGCACCATTAGCGATTCATCATCAAGAGAACGACCGCCGCCACGATGACGATCACCACGGCGCCTCCGATCCACAGCCACCCGGGAATTCCCTGTTCGGTCGGTGCATTCGCCGACGCCGCGGCCTGTGCCGCCGCTCGTGCTTTCGCGCGCTCGATGCTTGCGATGGGCCGCGTGCCTTTTGGTTCGGCCGCCCTCGTCTCAATGGCGCGAAACACCATCTTCACGCCGCCGAACCGAACGTCCGGCGCGCCGTCGAGCCGGCGATCGGCGGCAATGCGCTGACCACCGACATACGTCCCGTTCGTCGATCCCACATCGATCAGATACCACCCATCGTCGCGGTGCTGCAGCTTGGCGTGGGTGTCGGACACGCTCTCGTCGGCGATCACCACGTCGTTGTGCGCTCCGCGGCCAACGTGCGCGAGTGGCACGTGCACGGTGTAGATGTGTCCCTTCGACGGCCCTTCATTGATTACCTGGAGCGACGCGAGCACCGGCCGAGCGTCGCCAAGTTGCGTGAACTCCATGGTCGCCGACAACGCGGCCGCGCGCGCCGGGCCGCGGGAGCCAGCCGACTCGGCCGCCAGTGCGGCTGGTGCCGCCATGGGCGGAGTCGGGGCCGATGGCGGATCGACCGGCGCGATGCGTGAACGATCGGGCGCGGGCAGTTGCGCATCGACACTTGGCGCCGGCGCGATGTCAGCGTAAAAGCGAAACTCCTCGGTGCCGATTCGAATCACATCCGAGCGCGCAAGCAGCTGCGTTCGGTCGACGCGAACCCCGTTCACAAACACGCCGTTCGCGCTCAAGTCGCGCAGTACGTAGCCGTTCTCCACTGGCATCACTTCGGCGTGTTTGCGCGATACATCATTCAGCGCCACGACCACGTCCGAGACCGCGTCGCGCCCGAAGACGATGCCGCCGTCGGGCACGGTGTATTCCTTCCCATCGACGAGTGAAACGACCCGCCCGCCAGTCGCCGTGGTCGCGCGGCCTCCCCCCGGCCGGCGCTGGGCCATCGCGGCGATCGCGGCAGCCGACACATACTGCGTTGCGCCGTCCTTGGTATCGTCGGCGTACTGAAGCTCGCGCCCGGCGATCTCGACTTTGTCTCCGTGGATGAGCGGCGTGGGATCGACGAGCACGATGCCGTTGACACGCACGGCGCCACGCAGGTCGCTGCCGGCCGGGTCCGCATCACCCGCGCGCCGAATGACCGCGAGCGCGTTGCCGCCAAGTTCGACGATCGCTTGCACGCCGAGCGCTGCGTCGTCATCGACGCACACGTCCGCATCGGCGCCAGCACCGAGGCGGTTGGGGCCCGGGCGCAGCGAATACTGCTGATCGTTGATCTTGATGACCGGCATGTCGTTGCGCTCGGAACAGCGTTCGAGCCTGGGAGACGCGGCGCTGGCGGGAACGTTGGTGCCGGCGTCGAAGTGCGGGTGTGCTCCGGCAGAAACTACCCCCAGTGCCCCGCGGCTGGCAAGCGTCATGCGCCCGCTTGCAACCGACGCGGGAGTTCGCTGGTCCCTTCAGAATGCAATGCGTCGCGCAGGGCGCCGGCCTGTAGACGATACAGGCGGTCGTACAAGCCGCGTTTGGCCAGCAGTTCGCGATGCGTCCCGCGTTCGCGCACCTGCCCGTGATGCAGCACGAGAATCTCGTCGGCGTCGACGATGGTGCTCAATCGGTGCGCCACGGCGATCGTGGTACGTCCGCGCATCAGCTCCGACAGCGCACCCTGAATCTCGGCTTCGATTTCGCTGTCGACCGCGCTCGTCGCCTCGTCGAGGATGAGCAACGCCGGGTCCGCGGCGATCGCTCGCGCGAACGAGAGGAGTTGTCGCTCGCCGACGCTGATCGACGCGCCGCGCTCGCCGAGCACCTGCGCGTACCCGTGAGGAAGGCGCCGAACGATCCGGTCCGCGCCGACGCGAGCCGCCGCGACGGCAACGTCATCCTCGGAAATGGGACTGGACAGCCGAATGTTGCTCAATACGTCGCCGGCGAAGAGGAAGATGTCCTGCTGCACATATCCGATCAGCGCACGCAAATCCGATAACGCGATTGCTCGTATGTCGACGCCGTCTACGAGTATCGTCCCGCGCTGCGGATCATAAAAGCGAAGCAACAAGTTGATGATCGTCGTCTTGCCCGCGCCGGTATGACCAACCAGAGCCAGCGTTCGTCCCGGCTCGACTTTAAAGCTCACGCCGCTCAGCACCCACTCCGGCGACACTGGCGGGCCGCCCTCGCGTGCGACATGGCCCAAATCGTATGCGAACCACACATCGCGGAACTCCACGGTCACGCCAAGCCGGCGTGCCGCGCGCGTCGTCGCGATCGTCGTGGTCGGCGCGAGCGCGCCGCCTGTGTCGGCAACGCCTTCGTCGAGCAGCTTGAACACGCGCTCGGAGGCGGCCATGGCTTGTTGCAGCGTGTTGAACTTGTCCGACAAATCCTGCAGCGGCTGAAAGAAGCGTCGAACCAGCTGCAGGAACGCGGCGACCGTCCCAACGCTCAGCGTGGCGATCTCGACGCGGTGCGCGGCGGCGACGATCAGGCTCGCGAGTGCGACGGACGTCAGCACTTCGATTGCGGGGAAGTACAGCGCGTAGTACGTGATCGAATCCAGATTCGCCTGCAGGTGCCCGCGGTTCAATTCCTCGAACCGCTCGGCCTCGGTGCGCTGGCGTCCGAACAACTGGACGATGCGCATGCCCGAAATCCGCTCCTGCAGAAACGCATTGATGCGCGCGATGCGCGTGCGAATGTCACGGTACGAGTGGCGCACCTTGGCGCGAAACACGGCCGACGCCCAATACACGAACGGGATCACGCCAAACGACGCGAGCGCCAGCCGCCAGTCGATCAGCACCATCATCACACTGATCGCCAGCAGGGTGAACAGGTCGCCGAGCCCAGCCACGACGCCAGCCGTGAACAGCTCGTTGAGCGACTCGACGTCGGTCGTCACGCGCGTGACCAACCGACCCACCGGATTGCGGTCGAAGAACACCACCGGCAGGCGCTGCACGTGGCCAAAGATGTCGCGCCTCAAATCGCGCATCACCCGCTGGCCGAGGAGGCTCGTCAGGATCGTTTCGCCATACTGACAGGCGAACGCGATGACTAACGATGCGGAGAACAACAGCGCGTAGTGCCACACCAGCGGGACGTCGTGCGCGGGCAGCGCGGTATCGATCACGCGCTTCGTCATCAATGGCCCGACCAACTGCAACAACCCGTCGAGCATGAGACAACCGACAGCGGATGCTACGAGCCAGCCATACGGCCGGACGTACACCGACAAGCGGCGCACGAGCCTCGCATCGTAGGCTTTCCCGACGACATCCTCTTCTTGCATTGCACAAAACTATCAGCGTGGATCGCCGTTCGGCTCGCCGCAACAGTTCACGTCGCTCGATGGTCGTATTGGGGAATCGGGTGAATTCGGCCGTGGCTGGTACATCGGTTGCGTTATGCCCCGCCGACGTCTGACCCCTCATCGGAGGCGATGCAATGGGTATAATCGCGTGGATCGTGCTCGGCTTGATCGCGGGCGCGATCGCCAAGGCACTTATGCCGGGGCCCGACCCGGGTGGTTTCATCGTGACGATTCTTATCGGAATCGTTGGCGCGTTTCTCGGCGGGTTCCTCGGGAACCTCGTCACGGGAACCGGGCTGAACGGCTTCTCGCTGTGGAGCATCCTGCTGGCCATCGTCGGCGCCCTGATCCTGTTGTGGATCTATCGCGCCACGACTCGGTCGCGTCACAGCACGCCGAACAACCCGAATTCGCGCAACACGCCGAACCCGTAGTCCCGGCCGCGGTACAAAGCTGTCCAGACACTGACCAGAGCGGCTCCGACTAGTTTCCTCGGATGCCGCTCTGGCTGTTCTGGATCCTGCTCGGCTTGATCGCCGGCTCGCTTGCCAAGTTCATCATGCCTGGCCGCGATCCAGCCGGCTGCATTTTCACGATGTCGCTCGGCCTCGTGGGCGCGCTGTTGGGCGGCTTGCTCGGCACACGTCTCGGCTGGGGCCGAGTGTCCGCCGGCGAGCTCGATCTGCGCTCGGTTGGAATTGCCACGTTCGGCGCGATCATTCTACTGGCCGTTGGCCGACTGATTCGTCGTCGGAAGTAGCGCCAAAGCGGATCTTCGCTATTTCTTCGGTGCCGTTTCGCCGCTAAATTCCAGACGATGAAGGACTCCATCATCGTCCGTGGCGCGCGGCAGCACAATCTCAAGGGGTTCGACCTCGAGATCCCCCGGCGCGCCATCACGGTGATCACCGGTCCGTCCGGCTCGGGCAAATCGTCGCTCGCGTTCGACACGATCTACGCCGAAGGGCAGCGCAGGTACGTGGAGTCGCTGTCGGCCTACGCCCGGCAGTTCCTCGAGCGCATGGAAAAGCCGGATGTCGATTCGATCGACGGCCTATCGCCCGCCGTGGCAATCGAGCAGAAGAATCCGACCAAGACGTCGCGTTCGACGGTGGGAACGGCGACGGAGATCTACGACTATCTGCGCCTGCTGTGGGCTCGAGTGGGCCACACATTTTGCCCGCTGTGTGGCCGAGAGATGCGCCCGGACACCGTGCAATCGGCCACGGACGCGATCCTCGCACTGCCGCCGGGGACGCGATTTTACGTCGCCTTCCCGCTCGTGCTCTCGGACGAAGTCACGCACGAAGTCGTCGTCGAGAACCTGCGCGCACAGGGATTCGTCCGTATCGCGGTTGACGGCCGGGTCATGCACCTCGACGAACTCGCCACCACGGCCGCTGTCGACGTCACGTTCGCCAAACAATTGCTGGTGATCGTCGACCGACTCACTGTCGGCGACGACGCCCGCGCCCGCCTGGCCGATGCCGTCGGCACGGCGTTCCGCGAGGGCGACGGTGACTGTGTGATGCTGTTCACCGATGCGGTCCGGACGCCGCTGGCGCCCAAGCCCGTCACGGAACTCCGGTTCACGGAGCGCTACGAATGCGCCAACGACGGGACGCGCGCTCCCGTCCCAACGCCGCAGCTGTTCTCGTTCAACAGCCCGCGCGGCGCATGTCAGCGGTGCAACGGCTTTGGCGCCACGCTCGAGTATGATGAAACTCTGATCGTTCCCTACCCCGCGCGCAGCCTGCGCGAAGGCGCGATCGACCCGTGGACCAAGCCGCGCTACGAGAACAAGCGGCGCGCGTTGGCCGAATTCGCCAAGCGCGAAGGAATTCCGCTGGACACGCCGTGGAACAAGCTGCCGGCGACGGTGCGGCAGAAACTGCTCAACGCAAAGGGGCGCGGCTACAAGGGCATCCTGCCCTTCCTCGCCGACCTCGAGGAGAAGAAGTACAAGCAGTACATCCGCGTGTTTCTGCGACAATATCAAACGGCGCAGGAATGCCCGGACTGTCACGGCAGCAAGCTGCAACCCGAGGCGCTTCACGTGCGCGTCGGCGGGCGCACGATCGCCGAGGTGAGCGCGATGCCGGTGGACACCCTGCTTGCCTGGCTCGAGGCACTCGATCTCGCACCGTTCGAGCGGCAGGTGGCGGCGCACATTCTCAAGGAAGCGCGCGACCGCGTGCAGTTCCTCTGCGACGTCGGCCTGAACTATCTCACGATGCATCGCGCCACGCGCACGCTGTCCGGCGGCGAAGCGCAGCGCATCGGCCTCGCCAACTCGCTGGGCTCGCGCCTCGTCGACACGCTGTATGTGCTCGACGAGCCGTCGATCGGCCTGCACTCGCGCGACATGGACCGGCTGCTCCGCCTGCTCCATCGCCTGCGAGACACCGGGAACACGGTGCTCGTGGTGGAGCACGACTCGGACGCCATTCGCGCCGCGGACTACATGGTCGAGCTGGGCCCGGGAAGCGGTGAGCTCGGCGGCTCGTTGGTCTTCACCGGGCCGATCTCGCGCGTTGCCGAGAGTCCGCTGACCGGACAGTACCTGACGGGCGTCCGCGAAATCCCGGTACCCGTGCAGCGGCGCCGCCTCGGTCCGCGGTGGATCACCTTGACCGGTGCGCGCGAGCACAACCTCAAGGGCGTCGACATCAAGATCCCGCTCGGCGCCGTGACCGTGGTGACCGGCGTGTCTGGATCTGGAAAGAGTACACTCATACATGATGTTCTGTTGCGCGCCCTCGAGACGCATCTCCACGGCGAGAACGGCGCCAAGCAGCACCTCGGCGAGCGCGTGGGCGCGTTCGACACGTTGGCCGGGGCCGACGCGATCGACGACGTGATCGGCATCGATCAGAGTCCGATCGGTAAGTCGCCGCGGTCGAATCCCGTCACGTACGTCAAGGCGTTCGACGAGATCCGGCGCATTTTCGCCGACGCGCCGCTCGCCCGCGAGCGGCGCTACACCGCCGGCACGTTCAGCTTCAACGTTGCCGGCGGCCGCTGCGAGACGTGCGAAGGCGCCGGCTATCTCGAAGTCGAGATGGTGTTCATGGCCGACGTGTTCGTCCCGTGCGACGACTGCGGCGGCAAGCGATTCAAGCCCGCCGTGCTCGACGTGCGCGTGAACGGCAAGAACATCTACGACGTGCTCGACCTCACGATCGACGAGGCCATTCGGTTTTTCCCGCGCGAAGAAAAGCTCGGGCAAGCGCTCTGGCAGCTGCAGCAGGTCGGACTGGGCTACCTGCACCTCGGTCAGCCGGCGACGACGTTGTCCGGCGGAGAGGCGCAGCGGCTCAAGATCGGACGCGAGCTCGTGTTCGGCGCGAAAAAGAGCGGAAAAAAGCTGTACGTCATGGACGAGCCGACGACCGGACTCCATCTCGACGACATCCGCAAACTCGCGCAGGTCTTCGACCGGTTGGTCGACGCGGGGCACACGCTGGTGCTGATCGAGCACAACATGGACGTGATCAAGCTGGCCGACTGGGTCATCGATCTCGGCCCCGAAGCGGGCGACCGCGGCGGTGAGATCGTCGCGAGCGGGCGACCGGAAGAGGTCGCGCGTGTCGATGCGTCGCACACCGGCCGCTGGCTCCGCTCCGTGCTTCCCGGGCTTCAGCGAGCACGACGCGTTGCACGCGCCGAACGCGGCCGCGCGAGCCAACGCCAAGGCGCGTTTAAGTCACTCTGCGGCTTGGGCTTGAATCATGTCGGCGTTCGGTTGACTTGCGCCCGCGTGCCGCTACTTTTCATCGACTGATCCCCGATAGCTCAGTTGGTAGAGCGCTCGACTGTTAATCGAGTGGTCGTAGGTTCGAGTCCTACTCGGGGAGCTATGGGGAAGGCGTCACACGGGGGCCGCTCTCGAGCGGCCTTTCGTATTCGCGGACCCGTCGCGCGCCGAACGCTGCGCAATGCCCAGGATGCGCTCGCCGAGGAACTAAGACTCCCGCGCGTTCCCGCGACGATCGAACGCCGCGCCGAGTGACGTGGCATGCACGGTGCCCGTTATAGTCGCGCGGGCCACGCCCAATTGAATTTCGCGCCTATCTGCTGATCACGAGTTGTCGATCGATGAATGTCTTGCAGTGTTCTAAGTCGAGGACTGTTGCGCCCGCCATCGTCGTCGCACTCGCGGTCGTCGTCCGGTCGCGGCGTGTGGTACGAAGAACGCCGCCAAAGCCTCGACGGGAAGCGCGTCATCGAATGGCGATGTCAGCGCCGCGCGAGCGACGACGAATTCGCCGGCAAGCACTCCCGCCGGGTCGACGCCGAGGTTCCTGCGCATCGATTCGGTCAGGCCGCATTTGGTTGCCGGCCGCAACGGCCACGACAGTTCGTCGTACTTCTCGGCGATTCGCGCGGGCACCAAGGCGATCAGCCCATTGGCCCTCCGGTCCGGAGCGATTGCCAGGCTCGTTGCTGCCAGACCATCGCATCGTAGCGTTCTACGGAAATCCGCATTCAAAGAAGATGGGCGTGCTGGGCGAGTATCCGTCCGACGAAATGCTGTCGATGCTCGACAAGGCCGTGGCGCAGTGGAAGACGGCGGATCCGTCGACTCCGGTCATCCCGGCGATCCACCTCGTCGCGGTCGTCGCGCAAGGCGCCGCCGGCCCGACGGCGGCTGGCGTCGGCGTGAGAGCGCGCAGACGATCGAACAGGCGTACAGTTGGGCGAAGAGTCGCGACGGACTTTTGTTCGTCGACATCCAGGCGGGCCACAGCACGCTGCAACAGGAACTTCCACTGCTGCTCAAGTACCTCGAGCGCCCCGACGTGCATCTCGGCATCGACCCCGAGTTTTACATGCACTACAAGCGCGAGGGACTCCGGCCAAGTTCAAAGGTCGGGCAGATGATGGCGAGCGACGTGAACTACGTGATCCAGACGTTGGACAAGCTCGTCGTCGACAACAAGCTCCCGCCAAAGATCCTCATCGTTCACCGCTTTCGCGCCGACATGGTGCCCGACGCCGAGAACATTCACCCGACGCCGCACGTGCAGGTGGTGATGGACATGGACGGCTGGGGACCGCCGTGGCTCAAGTTCGATTCGTACCGGGATTACGTCGTCGCGCATCCGGTCGAGTTCACGGGATTCAAACTTTTCTATCACAACGACGTGAGAAAGGGCGACTCGCTGCTCACGCCGTTCGAAGTGCTGCGCCTGCTTCCGCGCCCGCTCTACATCCAGTATCAGTAGCCGCGACCAGTACGCGATGCGGCGGCGCGCTCAGTTCGTCCGCGCCATGATCGAGATGTGCACGAGGTGGTCGAGCTTTGGATACTCGCGGTCGGCGTAGGTGTTTCCGCCGGCAACGAGCGGCCCCTGTCGCCCCGCGCGCACGCCGCCGCCGGAGTTCTCGCCGTAACCCGAGTACAAACTGTCGACGACGTCCATGCCCGCGATCACGCGGCCGATCGGGGCGAACCCCTGCGCGTCGAGCCGCGTGTTGTCGACCAGACTGATGTAGAGCTGCGTCGTGCGCGCGCCCGGTCCGGTCATCGCAAATCCGATTGTGCCGCGCACATTGCTCTCCGTGACCGGATCGTCGGGGAACCCGCGCGCTCCCCACAGCGACGCGACCTCCGGATTTCCGGCGACGCCAAATTGCGCGATGAACTTCGGCACGACGCGCGAAAAGCGCGAGTCGTCGTAATATCCGGCGCGCGCGAGATTGTAGAATCGATCGGCGCCACGCGGTGCCCACGCGCGATGGATCTCGAGGACGAACGTGCCCTTCGTCGTCTCGACGCGTGCGTCGAACAGCGACGGCGCCTCGGTCTCCCAAAACGTGTTCGTCGGATCGAGCAACAGCGCACGTCGTTCCGCCGGCGCGAGGTGATCGGCGGAGCCGTGCGATCGTGCACACCCGACGGCTGTCGTTGAGAGGCCGAGTGTTGCCAGCATGAAAATGCTCGCGGCGACCGGCGAGCTCGATCTCAAGAATCTCATCGGCGCAAAAGTTCGCCAATGCACTCGCGCTCCGCTAGCCGATTCGTTCCATGCGAGCGATGTTTGCGTTCGTTCGCCGGTCGCTCGTCGGGCCTATATTTCGGACGCGCCACTCTTCCCAGCTCTCTTCCATGGCGAACAAGACGTCAGCCGCTGCCGCGCCGAATCCGTTGGTCGGCGTCATCATGGGCAGCAAGTCGGATCTCAAGCACGTGCAGCCGGCGAT
Organism: uncultured Gemmatimonadaceae bacterium; assembly: GCA_963817445.1. Classification (GTDB taxonomy): domain Bacteria; phylum Gemmatimonadota; class Gemmatimonadetes; order Gemmatimonadales; family Gemmatimonadaceae; genus JAQBQB01. The sequence goes on along the minus strand of CAWFOG010000023.1, from coordinate 843,087 downwards.
CGACTTGCTCGTCGAGTTGGGCGTGCCGCATGAAGCCAAGATCGTTTCGGCGCATCGGACGCCGGACTGGATGTTCGAGTACGCGTCGAGCGCAGAGTCGCGCGGGCTCGAGGTGATCATCGCCGCCGCCGGTGGCGCCGCACATTTGCCGGGCATGGTCGCCGCCAAGACTCTGCTGCCCGTCCTCGGCGTGCCAGTACCCGCGACGATGCTCAACGGCCTCGATTCGCTGCTGTCGATCGTCCAAATGCCCAAGGGCGTTCCCGTTGGCACTCTCGCCATTGGCGAACCGGGCGCCGTCAACGCCGCGCTCCTGGCGACGGCGATCGTGTCGACTCAGCGACCGGAGCTGCGCGCGCGTCTCCGCGCCTGGCGCGCGCAACGCACGAGCGACGTGCTGGCCAGCACCGACATCACTACTCTCTAAATGGCGGCGATCGCGCCCGGCTCGACAATCGGCATCCTCGGCGGCGGTCAACTCGGACGCATGACGGCGATGGCCGCGCGTACGCTTGGCTACCACGTGCACGTGCTCGATCCCGATGCGGATTGCGCGGCGAGCGCCGTGGCCGATCGCGTCGTCGCCGCCAAGTTCGACGACGCCGACGCCGCCGCCGATCTCGCGCGACACTGCGACGTCGTCACACTGGAAATCGAACAGATCGGACCTGCCGCTCTGGCCGCCGCCGAACACCACGCGCCGGTGCGGCCGAGCCCGTCGATCCTCGCGATCGTGCAGGACCGCGCGCGACAGAAGCAATGGCTCGCCGATCGCGGGTTTCCAATTGGCGCGTATCGCGTCGTCCAACAGCGAAGGCGAGCTCACCGATGCCGCCAGTGCGCTGGGGCCATTGTTCGTGAAGGCCTGCCACGGCGGCTACGACGGACGAAGTCAGGCGCGCGTGACGCACGCGGCCGAAGCCGGCGCAGCGTGGACATCGCTCGGCGGCCGAGAGAGCGTCGCCGAGCAAGCGCTCGATCTCGCCGCGGAGCTCTCGGTGCTCGTCGCGCGCCGACCGAGCGGCGAGACGCGCGTCTATCCGCCGGCGCTCAACTTTCACGAGCGGCAGATACTCTCGTGGTCGGTGCTGCCTGCGCCGCTGCCTGATCCCGTGTTGCGACAAGCCGAAGAGATCGCTCGCGGAATCGCCACAGCGTTCTCGCTCGAGGGCATTCTCGCCGTCGAGCTGTTCCTGCTGCACGACGGGACGCTGCTCGTCAACGAACTCGCGCCGCGTCCGCACAATTCATTTCATGAAACGGAAGTCGCGTGCTCGACGAGCCAGTTCGAACAGCTCGTTCGCGCGGCGTGCGACCTTCCGCTCGGCGATACCCGCGCGCTGCGGGCCGGCGCCATCTTCAACCTGTTCGGCGATCTGTGGCAGAACGGCGCGACTCCGCCGTTTGCCGCCGCGCTTGCTCACCCGGGCGTGAGACTCCATCTCTACGGCAAGCGAGGCGCACGGGCGGGCCGGAAGATGGGGCACCTGTCGGCGATCGGCGACACGCCGGACGCCGCGCTGGCCAACGTTCGCGCAGCCGCGGCGGCACTGACGGCGACGACTACCAACGAGGTTTCTCTTGTTTAAGATCACTCATACCGCGATCGCTGTCGTCTGCGGGGCCGTGCCTGCTCAGCTGTGCGCCGGCGCCGACGCCCGCCCCGCTCCCGCCGCCGGTTCGCGCCGCACCGCCGGCGCCAGCCCGGCCGCCGGCACCGGCACCGCTGTCGTCGCTCACCGCAACGGCGATTTTGTACGACCTCGCCGGCACGCGCGTCGGCGACGCGACGATCGTCGACACCTATTCGGGCGTGCTGATTCGCGGCAGCGTCATCGGCCTCGGCCTCGGCGCGCACGGCATGCACATTCACGCAGTCGGCAAGTGCGAACCCCCTGCGTTCGCCTCTGCCGGCGGACACTACAATCCCGACCACAAGCAGCACGGGTATCTCAACATCAACGGGCCGCACGCCGGCGATCTGCCGAACCTCGACACGCCGCCTGCCGGTGAACTGCGTTTCGAGGTGCTCGTGCCGGGTGTACGACTGACCGGCGACGCATTCCCTGCTTTCCGGCGACGGCACCTCTATCGTCATTCACTCCGGGCGCGACGATCTCATGACCGATCCTTCCGGCAATTCCGGGTCGCGCGTCGCCTGCGGCGTGATCACCGCTCGCTGACCCATGCACATCGCGGACTTTGCCCTCGAGCGGTACTTCGCTCGATGGGAGTTCGCCGTGCGCCATGTGCTGTGCGCCTCCGACGTCGAAGCGTATCCGCTCGCCGAGCTGCTCGCGCTCGCCGATGATGATTCGCGACGGCGTTGGGATTCGCTGAGCCTCGGCTACACCGAATCGCTCGGCCTACCCGCGCTGCGTGACGCGATCGCCGCACTGTATCGCGGGCTGTCCGGCGCCGACGTCATCACCTTTGCCGGCGCCGAGGAAGGCGTGTTTCTCGCCATGCACGCGCTTCTGGACGCGGGCGATCACGTCGTCGTCGCGTGGCCGGCGTATCAGTCGCTCCACGAAGTCGCGCGCTCGATTGGCGCGTCGGTCACCCTCGTGCCGCTCGATCCGCGCGACTGGTCGCTCGACGTCGACGCTGTTGCCGCAGCGATGCGGCCGAACACGCGCCTGATTGTCGTCAATTCGCCGCACAGCCCCACCGGTGCGCAGCTCTCCGCCGAAGATCAGCTGCGACTTCTCGCCATCGCCGAGCTGCACGGCGTGCATCTCTTTTCCGACGAGGTGTACCGCTTTCTCGAGCACGGCGCGCCGCCGCTCGCCCCGGCGGCGGAATGCTCCGAGCGCGGCGTCAGTCTGGGCGTGATGTCGAAGGCATTCGGGTTGGCGGGACTTCGCATCGGATGGATTGCGACACGCGATCGTGCGCTACGCGCCCGACTGGCGTCGCTCAGGGACTACACGACCATCTGCAACAGCGCGCCGAGTGAGATTCTCGCGCTGATCGCGCTCCGCGCGCAGGACCGAGTGCTCGCGCGCACGATGCGCATTCTGCGCGACAACTTGACGACGCTCGACGATTTCTTCGCCCGCAACGTCGACCACGTGCAGCTGGGTGCGACCGCGCGCGGGGAGCGTCGTGCTTTCCGACGCTCCTCCATCGAAACGTCGATGAATTCGCCGACGAGCTCGTGCGCCGAGACGGCACGCTGATTCTCCCGGCGTCGCAATTTGGCTATACGGGCAATCAGTTTCGGCTCGGGTACGGACGTCGTGACATGGCTGCCGGACTCGAGCGTCTCGAGAGCCTCGCGAGGCAGCAATAGGCATCGTCGGACCGAACGGAACGGGGTTTGCGGCTAGCACGCCCGTGGCCACGCCAATCGTCGATCCCCTCGCACGCAAGAGTGACCCGCTCGCCGGTCTCGCGGTCGCCGCGGTCGGCGGCGCGCTCGTCGCGCTCGGCCCGAGTGATCGCCGCGCGGGCACGCTCATGCGCCTCGCCGGCCTTGCATTGATCGGCCTCGGCGCCGGGCCGCTCGTTCGAGAGCAGATTCGACGTGCCGGCGCGCGCCGCAGATCATTGGCAACACATTCGTCGATCGAGATCGGACGTCCGGTGTCCGATGTCTTTCGGTTCTTCAAGGATTTCGAGAATTTTCCGCGCGTGATCGGTGCGATCCGCGCCGTGGTCGACTACGAAGACGGTCGCTCGCACTGGGAGATCTACGCGCCCTCGGGCAACACGATCGAGTTCGACGCGCTCGTGACGAAGTACGTGCCCAACAGCGTCATCGCCTGGAAGTCCGTCGCCGGCAGCTCGGTCGACAGCAGCGTACTCATTCGCTTTACGCCGCTGTCGCCGCAATCCATGCGACTCGATGTCGACGTGCTGTATAGTCCGGCGCACACGGATCTGAGCGACGCCGTTCGCGCGCTGGTTGCGCCGCGCGCGACAGAACGGCTGCAAGCGGGCCTCGATCACGCACGCTTCTACCTCGAGTCACTCCCGGCGAGCGAGCCGCCAGAAACGCCCGAGTTGGCCGACGCGCCGCCTGCTGTCGTTGCTGGTACGTCACCACACGGCGACAATACTGAGCCGCGCGCCGACGATAGCGCGCCCCGCGACGAACGGCACAGCTAACACAACGCGACATTGCCGCACTGCTGCTAGCGCGGCGAAAAATCATCAGGGTTGGGGCCCGCAACGGACGCGCTTTGCCGGTCCGGCAATTCGCGATCCGCCGCGCGCCGGCCTCGTTGCCGCCGGTCCCCGATCGGCGTGACCGAGTGATCGTCAGGCGACGCCGTGTGAAGTTCGAACAACCTGAACGGCGGGCGATCGGGATAGCTGGCCTTGAGCACCGAGTGCGCGACGTTGTACACCGGAATTCCCGTCTGCGTCTTGCCCTCGGGACTTCCCTTGTGCGCGTGCCCGTGAAACACGGCCGTGACCTCGAACCGCGACAGCGGATCTTCGAATCGGCTCGAGCCGAGAAATGGAAAGACTTCCGGCGACTCTCCTTCGATCGTGTCGCGGATCGGCGCATAGTGCATCAGCACGACGCGATGCTCCATCGTCAGGCGCGCCAACGCCGATTCGAGCTTCAGCGATTCCTGCACCGCCTCGTGCACGAACTCCTTGATGATCTTTCTCGCCCCACGGTCCCAGCGCGCCGCGGCCAAAGCCGCCGCAAAACCCTCGCACGCCGGCGAAACCAACACCGCGAAATTCCCACGTGTCACCGTCGAGCATGTGCATGCCGACGTCAGTCAGGATTTGGACGATCTCCTGTTCCTGATTCGACTCGAAGTCATGATTGCCGAGCACGCCGACCATCGGGATCTTGATCGGCGCGAGATCCCGCGCCAGAATGCGCGCCTCTTCGGCCAGGCCGTAGTCCGTCAGATCACCGCACAACACGAGAACGTCCGCGCTCTCGGCGATCTGCGCGAACAGTGGCTGCAGCGTACCCTGCGATGTCTTTGAATAGTGCAGGTCGCTGAGGGCCGCCAATCGAACGACGGCGTCAGATATCGGCATCGGCATGACGAGCGAATGTCCCGTCGAGAGGGTCGGCGACCACTAGAGACAGATTCGGGCCACGGCGCGCCCGGTGGTCGGCGTCCTCCGCCGCGGTCTAGCCCCGGTCTTGCACTTCCGGCGATGAAGAAGCCTCAACCGTGTCGCCGCCATGGCCTACCAATCGACCCTCGATCACCCCGGGCGCGACACCAACGCGTTTTATCGGCGAACGCTCCACGTGTTGAGCGACGCACGCGTTCCATTCCTTGTCGGCGGATCGCACGCGCTGCTGACCTACACCGGCATCGTCCGCGACACCAAAGACTTCGACCTATTCGTCAAACAGGACGACCTGGAGCCGGCGCTCGACGCGCTGCGTCAAGCCGGCTACCACGGGGAGATCACGTTTCCCCACTGGCTCGCCAAGGCGCGACACGGACCCGACGTCGTCGACCTCGTGTTCAGCTCGGGAAACGGCATCGGTCGTGTCGATGACGATTGGTTTCGATTCGCCCTCGAGGCCGACGTGCTCGGCATGCCGGTGAAAATCGCGCCGGTCGAAGAGCTGCTCTGGCAGAAGTCGTTCGTCATGGAGCGCGAACGGTACGACGGCGCCGATATCGCGCACGTCCTTCGGTCCTGCGCCGAGTCGCTCGACTGGGACAGGCTCATGCAGCGGTTCGCGCCGTACTGGCAACTGCTCTTCACGCATCTCGTGCTATTTACGTTCTTTTATCCGTCGGATCGGCACCGCATTCCGCCGCGCGTCATCAGCGCGCTCGCCGATCGGCTGCGTCAGGACATCGACGCGCCGCCCAGCAACGATCGTGTCTGCCGCGGTACACTCGTCTCCCGCTCACAGTATCTCCTCGACATTGGTCGCTACGGATACGCCGACGCGCGGCTGTCGCCGCACGGCAACATGTCGGCCGAAGACGCCGTCTACTGGACGTGGGCAATCGACAACGTTGACTGACGGGCGCGGTTACGTCTGTTGCTCGAGCAAGCCGGATTCACGCGCGCGGTCGGCCAACGCGCCGCGCGAATCGACGCCGAGCTTGGCGAAGATATTCGACAGATGCGTGCTCGCCGTGCGCGCCGAAATCCCCAGCGTGACGCCGATCTCCTTGTTCGATCGGCGCGCGACGACGAGTCGAATGATCTCCACTTCGCGGCCCGTCAGTCCGGACACGCCTTGCGCCGTACTCCGCGTCGGCGGGCGCGCGCCGAGCTCGCGCAACTGATCGCGCGTCGCATCAAGCTCGCGTTCCGCGCCGAGTCGCGCGAACACGTCGTGCGCATGCCGGAGTTCGCGCGTCGCGCCGTCGCGATCTCCCGTCGCAACGAGCGCCATCGCGAGCCGTCGACGAAGTCGCGCCGCGTCGGCGACGAATGGAATGGCCTCGAGTGCGTCGATCGCGTTGCGCAGCACGGTCACCGCACCATGCGCGTCGCCGCCGAGCAATTCGACGAGCGCGTCGCACGCATCGGCCCACGCCAATCCCAATCGCTGGCCGAGCACTGCTGATTGCCGGCGCAACCGTGCACCAATCGCCGTCGCCCGCTCGATGTCGTCTGCCCACAGCGCCGCCTCAGCGATCACCGGCATGAGTCGGTGAATCGCCCAGACGACATATCCGGACTCGTCGGCGATGCGCAAGCCGGACTCTCCGACGCGGATCGCTTCGGCGTACTCGCCAATCGTGAGATGGTACGCCGCTCGCCCGATGTGCGCGGGAACGATCGTGTGGACGTCCCGCACCGGATCCGCCGAGTCGCCCGCGCTCGCGAGGTCCCACGCTTCGTCGACGCACGCCTTGCCACGTTCGATGTCACCGCGACCGAGATACAAGAGCCCGAGCCAGACGAGCGGCCGCGGCGCGAGCGCGCGCTGACCGATCGCGCGCGCCATCTCGATCGTGCGTTCGGCGACGAGCACCGCGCGGTCCCAGTCGCCCGTTCCCGCGGCATATTCAATCTCGACTTCGGCCGTCGATACACGGTACACGGGCGATCGCAGCTCCTCCGCCAATCGCTGCGCTTCGGCGAGGTGGAGACGAAGCTCCTCGGCGTGTCCCGTGAGACCGGCGAGAACCGCAAGCGCCCAGCGCGCCGACCATTCCACGCCGCGCTGCTGCGATCGCGCCGCCAGCGCGATCGCCTGCGCACCGTGCTCGCGGGCACGTTCGGCCGGGCCAGTCCACAAGTGAAACAGCAGCAAGGCCCGATGCGCGCGCGCGAGTAGCGACTCATCCCCGAGCTCTCCCGCAATGGCGAGCGCGCGCTCGATGTCAGCGCGGGCCGCGTCGGGATTGCCGACGGCCTGCAAACACGTCGCCTTGGGGACGAGCACGCGCGCTTCGATCCGCCGGTCGCCGGCGCGCCGGGCAGCGTGCAGCGCCGCGTCGAAGTGTTCGAGTGCATCGTTGAACGAGCCGCTCCAATAGAGCGCCAGTCCAATGCTTCGCTCGACCGCCGCCACGCGCGACCAATCTTCGTCGCGAATCGCCGCCGCGAGCGCGCGACGCCAGAGTTCGAGCGCGGCCGAATAGTCGCCGAGCCGCTGTCGAACACGCGCCAACTCGACGACCAGTTCGACGCCGACGCCGGTGGCGTCGGCGATGTCGAGTGCCGCGGACAGGTAGTCGGCCGCTTCGCGATTCGCATACTTGGCGGACGCGTCGCGGCCCGCGGCACTCAGATACTCGACCGCCTTGAGCGCCAACTGCCGACGGTCGCCCCGCGAATAGTGAAAGGCCAGCGTACCCGAGCGCTGCATCGCGCGCGATCCGTACAATCGCTCGAGCGCCTGTGCGATCGCCCCATGCAACGCGCGGGTGCGCGCCAGGCCCAGCTCGGCGTACAGCAGCTCTTGCAGCAGGGGATGAGAGAAGTCGTATACAATGTCCTCCCCGTCCCGGCGTTCGGTGAACAGGTCCGGCGCGCGGAGTTCGTCGATCGCGGCGATCAGCGCGTCGTCCTCGAGCCCGGTGACCGCGGCGAGTTCGTCATACGTCGCGCGACCGCCGAACACCGCGACCGTGTCGGCCAGGCGGCGCGCGTCCGGACGGAGATCGGCGAGTCGGGCCAATGTGGCATCGCGAATCGTCGCCGGCACGCGCAGCGTTTCGACATCCCATCCCTCCCAGCGTTCATGCGCGCGCTTGAGCTGGCCGCTCTCGACGAGCGACTTGAGCGTTTCGTCAATGAAGAACGGATTGCCGCCCGTCCAGTGGTGCAGGCGCTGCGCGAACGTGCCAGCACGCGCTGCATCGACGTCGAACGTGCGAGCGAGCAGTTCGGCGACCGCGTCGACCGGCAGCGGCGCCAATCGGAGCCGCTGCACGCCGCCGAGGTTGCGCAACGAATGCTCCATCGCACGCAGCGACGCATTGCCTCGCAGATCCGGATCGTTGTGCGTACATACGATCGCCAGGCGACTTCCCGCGAGCTGCCGCGCCACGAAGTGCAGCATCTCGAGCGACGCACTGTCTGCCCACTGCAAGTTTTCCAGGACGACGAGGAGCGGCCGCTTCGCCGCATAGCGCGAAAGAAACTGCGCGAAGTTCCAAAGCAGTCGCGCCTTCACCTCCGCAGGGTCGCCCTTGGGCGGCACGAGTGGAACGCGCGCCGTCTGCCGGTCCAACGCCAACGCTGGAAAGAGCTGCGTCAGTTCTGCCGTTCCACCGCGTGTGAGCAGCGTGAGCACCGATGGCTCGACGGCGCGCAGCAGTGGAAGGAGTGCGTCGGAGAACACCGCGTACGGGACGCCTGTCTCGATCGGATATCCGCGGCCAACGGCAACGGAAAAACCGCGCTGCGCTGCGTGTTCCGCGATCGTGGTGACAAGCCGCGTTTTGCCGATGCCGCTCTCACCGACCACGACGAACGCCGCACCGCGACCGGCCTCCGCCTCGTTCAGGCCAGCCGCAAGCGTATTGATTTCCGCGGAGCGCCCGATGAGCGACGGCATGCGCCCGACGTGGCGGACGACTGGGTTCGCTAGCTCGCGGCTTGCGCGGGAACGCCGCCGAAGCGACGCTCACGCTGCTCGAATTCGCCGAGCGCCACGCGGAATTCCGCTTCGCTGAAATCCGGCCACATGCACCGCGCGAAGTGGAACTCGGCGTACGCGCATTCCCACAGGAGGAAATCGCTCAACCGCTTCTCCCCGCCGCTCCGAATGAGCAGATCGACGTCGCGAATGGGGAACGGATCGTGATTCACCTCAGCGAGCAATCGCGCGAATCGTTCGCGGTTCATCGGCTCGGCGCCGGCGATCGTCGCTGCCCGCATGATCGACTCGCGCGCCGAATAGTCGATGGCCACGCGCAGGTGGAGATTTCGACCATGCAGCGTCAGCGTTTCCGCTTCGTGGATCGCGCGAAGAAGCGACGCCGGCAAGCGGTCGCGTCGCCCAACGACCGTGAGACGAACGCCGTTGGCGAAGCAATGCTTCCCTTCCATGATCAGCGAGCGACCGAGGAGCCGCATCAGCGCGCGGACCTCGGGAGTTGGCCGCGTCCAGTTGTCGGCGGAAAAAGCGTACAGCGTGAGCGTGCCGACGCCCGCCTGTGTGGCTGACTCAACGACCTGTCGCGCCGCGCGAACTCCCGCACGGTGGCCCGATGTCCGCGGCAGTCCGCGCGCGGCAGCCCAACGACCGTTGCCGTCCATGATGACGCCAACGTGAATGCCCTTGTACGCCGACGGAATGGCTGTCGTTCGCTGCATGATGATTGGACGAGGTACCTGGTCGAATGTTACCGCTGATGTGAGGCAGATTTTGGAAGGACGGCGGAGTGCTGCTCGGGAGCCCTATCGTTCCCGCGTCGCACGAATGAGTGCTTCCATGTGGTCGAGGTAGCGCTCCAGCGCCCGGCGACCGACTGTGGTGATTGCGTACTCGGTCTTTGGCACGCGACCCTCGAACGACTTCGTGCAGGCCACGTACCCGGCCTCCTCGAGCTTCCGCGCATGCACGCTCAGGTTGCCGTCGGTCGTCTGCATCAGCTTCTTCAAATCACTGAACGTCAATGACTCGTTGACCGCGAGTCCGCTGAGCATACCGAGGCGCATTCGTTCGTGGATCAGCCGGTCGAGCGCGAACGGCGCTTCTGCCGGCGCTTTGCCGCGGACAGGTCGCAACGCGGTGGCGTGGCTCTTGTCCGACTTCTCGGTTCGGGCGGTCCGGCGTCTCGGTGCGACGCCCGCGCTGCGGCTTAGCCACCGTGCCTCCGGGCAATCCAGAGTCCGAACAGGATGTGGAGGACGCCGAACCCCGCGATCAGGAGCCCGGTCTGCGCGGCCGCAGGGGCGACGAGCGCCGCGGCGCCGAGCACCATGAACGCCGATCCCATCACTGGAACGCTGCGCACCGAGTAGGTGCCGGCGCTCACGACCGCCGCGCCATACAACAGGAGCCATACGCCTGGGAGCACGGAGAACATGCCGATGTGGACGCACACCGCGCTGAGCACCGCGCCCGCGAGCATGGACGGCGAAAAGCTCAATACGAGTTTCCTCATCGGCCCGGACAACAGCGGCATATTCGCGGCGTGCGCCTTGACCGCCATCGACGACACCGAAATGCCCGCCGCGATGCCGCCCTCGGCGACCCAGGTGGCGAGCCACGCCCACGGCAGCGTCTGACGGGCGGCGATGAGCGCCGCACCGATCGCCGTGACGCCGATGACGACCTGCCCCCAACCCGACACCGCGGTGAACGTCCCGGCGCGCTCCATCATCCCGCGGATGAAGCGCAAGTTGTCCATCGCCCGAGCCTGCATTTCGGGCGGCTCGGTCGGGCGGGGCCGCGGCCGGAGGGGGAGCACAGGTGCCATGGCTCGCAGTATACGACACTCCACGAGCGCTGGCAAGTACTCTATGTCACAAAGTTCAATGGCCGGGCGGCCGAGCCGAGTGACGAATCGGCCCTGCTCAAAACTCGGTCGGATCGCTCGCCGGAAAGCTGTCTTCCAGCGCCTCGTCCACGCGTGCGTCGTCGCTCCGGGCGCTCGTCTTGTCCGCATCCCGATGCAGGCCGCGCTCCTTGTTCGACTCTTTCGCCGACTGCTTTCGCTCGCGCAGCTCTCGCTGCACTGGATTCACCCGCTCTTCCGGGATCATCGGCTGGTCGTGCGGATTCGACTCGAGGCGTCGCTTTTCCTCGTTTTCGATATGCTCGTCGCCGCCGCGTCCTTCGCCACGCGACTTGTAGTCCGTCGAGCCGGCTTCGCCCGGATCGATATTGTGCTGGTCAGGCCGCTTTCCGCCCATGGTCGCCTCGATGAAATACGCGGTTGTCCCCTGACCTCGGATCCCTCACGATCCGTGCCGACGGACCCCACGCGCGTCGACCGCTCAGCGGTCGTTCACCCGGTACTTCTCGAGCACCGCGCGAACCTTGTCCAGTGGAATCGCCTCCACGGTATGCCCGTTCGCCGTCGTCGTCGTCGCCGCGAACAGCGAGTTGTAAATCGCCTCTTCAGTCGCCTCGACCACTCCCTCGAACAGCCCCGACATCGGCTCGTTGGCCAGTTCCTCGGTCGCCAGTCGCGCCGCGTCGAAGCGGCGACGCACCTTCTCGCTCGTCGAGAACGCGATCACGTAGTCTCCCGATCCGTTCGATGCCGACGACCCGGTCCGCGCCAATCCCATGATCGCACGCGCCGCGAGCCGCTCGAGATTCCGGTCCGACAACGGCGCGTCCGTCGCCACCACCATCACGCACGAACCGTCGCCGCGGTCGCCGGGCGATTCCGCGTCGCGCTTGAACGCGTATTGCCCCAACTCTCTTCCCACGGGCGCGCCGAGCACCTGGAGAATGCCGCCGAAGTTCGTTTGCACGAGTACGCCGACGGTCCACCCACCGAGCGACTTGGGCAGCACGCGCGACGATGTGCCGATCCCGCCCTTCCAGCCAAACGCGACCGTGCCGGTTCCCGCGCCGACACTGCCCTCGGCGACCGGCCCCGTCGTCGCCGACGTCAACGCGGCGCGCACCTGCGCGGCAGTGATCGGCCGCGCGCGGATGTCGTTGAGTGTTCCATCATTCGTCTCGGCGACCACCGGATTGATCGAGCGAACGTTGCCCATGCCCGGTTGCTCGAGCATCCACGCCGCCAACGCGTCGGCCGCCTTCCACACGCAAAGTGTGCACGTCAACAGGATCGGCGTCTCGAGTTCACCGAGTTCGCGCAGCTGCGTGACTCCCGTGATCTTGCCGAATCCGTTGCCCACGTGCAGCGCCGCGGGGACGCGATCGGTGAACAGGTTTCCACCGTGCGGAAAAATTGCCGTCACTCCGGTGCGCACCGAATCGCCCTCGATGACGGTCGTCTGTCCGACGCGCACGCCGGCGACGTCGGTGATCGCATTCAGCGCGCCGGTCGGGAAGACGCCCGGTTTGACGCCGAGCTCGCGCGCGCGAACGCGTTGAGCGCCGAGCGCGGTGGAAGCGACAGTCAGAGACACGGCGACGATGGCCAGACGTGCATGGAAACGTGAACAGCAGCGCATGATCGTGAGGGACGAATGTCTCTGACCGTAGGGCCGTCGAACACGTTCGGCAACTGGCCCGCTGCCGCGACGCAAGATCGGCGCGGCTTCTCCCGCTCCTGTCTGCCGCGTATCTTGGCGACGTGCCTCTCTTGCCAGTCTACGGTCACGTGGCGCTGCGCCAACGCCTGCGCGAAGCTGCGGATCGCGCCGCCTTACCGGCGAGTCTGTTGTTGCACGGCCCGCGCGGCGTCGGCAAACAGCAGTTGGCGCTCTGGCTCGCGCGCCTGCTGCTCTGCGAACACGCGGACGCGCGGGACTCGTCCGTGCGGAGCGTGCAAGGCGTGCCGCATGGCGGGCGAACTCCATCACCCGGACTTGCACTGGTACTTTCCGCGCCCACGACTCAAGGGCGGCGATCCAGATCCGGACGACGTGCGCGAAGACTTGGCCGAGGCGATTGCGGCGCGCTTGGAGACGGGCGGCGTGTACGAAGCGCCGGGCGGCGACGAAGGCATTTTCGTCGCCACCGTTCGCGCCATCGTCCAGAGCGCCGCGCTTTCGCCGGCGATGGGACGACGCAAGATCTTCGTCGTTGGCGACGCGGATCGCATGGTGGCGCAGGAAGGTGCGGACTACGCGGCGAACGCATTTCTCAAACTGCTCGAGGAGCCGCCCGCCAACACGACGCTCATTCTCACGTCGAGCGAACCCGGCGCGCTGCTGCCGACGATTCGATCGCGCGTCGTGATGCATCGCGTCGCACCCCTTGCCGACGCCGAGGTCCGCCAATTTCTCGGCGATCCGACGGTGGCCAACCAGCTCGACCTCGGTGCGCAGTCGGTCGACGAGGTCGTGCGACTCGCCGCGGGCGCGCCTGGGCGTCTCATCGGCGCGGGAGCATGGCAGGCGGCGCTCGGCGCGGCGAAGAAAATCCTGGCTGCGGCTGACACGCACGAGCGCGGACCGGCCATGCGCCTGGCGTTTGCGCAGAGCGCGGCCGGGGCGCGCGGAAAGTTCAGCGACACACTCGATGCCTTGACCGTGCTACTGCACGAGCGCGCGCGCGCCGCCGCGAGTCGCGGCGAATCAGCCGCCGCGGCCGGCGCGGCGAAGGCCGTCGACGCGGTCGAACAGATCAAGGAAATGGCGGGAGGAAACATCAACCCGCAGTTGCTCACGTCGTCGCTGCTCCGCCGTCTCGCGCCGCTCATTCGATGACCGACGAACTGTCGCACGTCAGCGAGTCGGGCGAGGCCCGAATGGTCGACGTTTCCGCAAAGCCGGAGACCGACCGCATGGCCCGTGCGACGGGTCTCATCCGGATGTCGCGGCCAGCGTTCGACGCAATCGTTCGCGCGGAAGTAAAAAAGGGCGACGTTCTGGGAGTCGCCCGAGTGGCCGGCGTAATGGCCGCGAAACGAACCGCGGATCTGATCCCGTTGTGCCATCCGCTGGCGCTGACCGACGTCCAAATGGCACTCACTCCCGATCCGGCGCTGCCCGGTATTCGAGTCGAAGCAACCGTACGAACGACGGGGCGAACGGGGGTCGAAATGGAGGCGCTAACCGGGGTATCCGTCGCGCTCCTGACGGTCTACGACATGACCAAAGCGCTCGATCGGACGATGACCATCTCCGATATATCGTTGGCCGAGAAGTTGGGTGGACATCGCGGCTGATTTTCAAGGGTTGATGGCACAGGCTCTGCCCCTTATCCTGAGTCCGTTGGCCCGAACACGGGCTGAGCTGCACGGCAGTTTAACCTGTTGCCAACACAAAACTTATGCGCAACCTACGTGGGACGTACGTCCACCGGGGGGACGCGGCGCGGAAGCGGCGACGCCTGAAACAGGCGCTCTTCGCGGCCGGTTCGATCGCCATGACGATTATTGTCCTGGAGAGCCGCAAAACCGCCACGGCGAACGCCGAACCCGCGGTGACTGGGGTTGAAGAGCGAGCCTTGTTGTTTTCGCTCGGCGATTCCCGGAAGCTGCGCTTGCAGCTCGAGTCGGCGAACGGGGAATTGAGCTTGGTCCGGGCCCAGTACGAACGGGCGACCAAGGTGATGCTCTACTCGAATCAGTACAAGGTCACGGCCGGAATGGCGGGCAAGGTGTTCGACGCCTCCCTCCGCGAAGGAATCGACCCCGAACTGGCCTTTCGTTTGGTTCGGTTGGAAAGTGAATTCAACGAGCATGCGGTGAGCAAAGTCGGCGCGGTTGGCCTGACCCAGCTCATGCCCAGCACGGCGCGGTTGTTCGAGAAGGGTGTCACCCGCGAGCAGTTGTTCAATGGCGAGACGAACCTGCGAGTCGGCTTCCGCTACCTGCGGACCTTGCTCTCGCTGTACAAGGGGAACGTCCACCTGGCACTGCTGGCGTACAACCGGGGCGAAGATGCGGTGTCGGCCGACTTACGCGCCGGCATCAACCCCGGGAACGGCTACGATCGGAGTGTGATGCAGGATTACAAGGGCAAAGGCCTGATGCAATAGGCACCGCCGGCAGCCTCGCGGCGTGGGATGCTAGTTGTGTGAATTGGGAGAATGAGCGCCGCTCGTCGTGGCGCTCATTTTCTTTTTCCGCGGCGACGCCGAGCCTTCGGCGACGTGGCGCGACGACGCGCTCTTGGATGAACCGGGAACCACGAGTGACTGCCCCGGCAGGATGAGCGCGCGTTTGAGACCGTTCACTCGCATGAGCGCAGCGGTCGTCGTGTGGTATCGCTTGGCAATCCCGCTGAGCGTCTCGCCGGACTTCACGATGTGCATGGTCGTGGATCGCGAGTTCGAGTACCGCTCGATCGACGGGTCGGGGGCCGACGTGGCGGCCGACGCCACCGCTTCCGTTGGCACGATCAGCGTCTGCCCCGGCACGAGATTGCCGCTCTTGAGACGCTTGGCATGCGGGTTGTACGATGACAGTTGTTTGATCGAGAGGCCGGCTTGCTTCGCGACTGACGCCATGCTCTGCCCCTTCTTCACGTCGACGGACGAGAGGCCGACGCGGTCCGCGCTCGGTAGAGCGGCCAACGCGGAAGGAAAACTGTCCGCTGCGCCAACGGGAATGCGCACGGACAAAGAGTCTCGCGGCGGTGTCACGCCGCGGAGGATTTGCGGATTGAGTTCCTGGATCTGCGACACGGGGACGCGCGAGGCACTCGCAATCGCCGCCAGCGGCGTTGCCGGGCCAACGCGAATCGAATCGTAGACGAACGGGGGTTGGGGATTGATCGTCAGGCCATAGCGCGCCGGCGCTTTCGCGACGAGCGCCGCCGCGATGAGCTGCGGGACGTACTCGCGAGTCTCGCTGCGCAAATAGGACTTGTTGGCGAGCGCAAAAAAGAGATCGTCGCCCGTGGTTCCCTCGAGGGAATTGGCGTAGCGCGTGAGTCCGCGCGCGATTCGCCCGGGCCCGCCGTTATACGCCGCGGCCGCGAGATAGAGCGACCCGAATTGCGCCTGCAGATCCTTGATGAATCGCACGGCGGCGGTCGTCGATTTCACGGGATCGCGCCGTTCGTCCACCCACCAGTCGACGCGCATACCCATATCGCGAGCGGTCGACGTCATGAACTGCCACATGCCGACCGCCGCGGCGCGCGAGTACGCATTCGGATCGAACCCGCTTTCGATGAGCGCGAGATAGTACATGTCTTCAGGCAGACCGCCCTGACGCATCTGGGCGCGAATCATCGGCTCGTAGCGCGTGCCGCGCTCGATCTGCACCTGGATGTGTTCTTTGGCTGAGCCGCTGAACAGTCGGACATATCGCTCGACACGAGCGGTGGATTCGTATGAGTGTACGTCAATGTCCCACGACGGCCCGGCGGCGGAATCGGCCATCGCCGAATCACCGGCGGCGGCCACATGCGTTGCCGCGCTGTCGCCAAACATCGCGCTGACGCTCCGACGGACATCGGAGGAATCGACGGTGATTGAGTCGGACGTCGTCACGGTCGCCGCCGCGCTGGCCGCCATCGACCCGGGACCGGCGGAAGAGGCGGGAGCGAGAGAGGCTGGCGCCGCGGACGCCGGTGCGCCCGGCGGGGACGCCTGCTGCGCCACCGGCGCGGGAGCGACGCCAGGCGGCGACGTTCGCGCACACGCAGCGGCCACCAGCGCGGCTCCAATCAAGACGGCGATTCTCTTCACGGTTCTCTTCCCTTGAAAAAATCAAATCGCCGCTGACAGCGGCGATTCGCGTCAATCAACGACCACGATCCAAACGACGCGTGGCTACCGCGTCGTCATGTAATTCCCAAGAATACGGTTCGTCGCGTTCAACACCGCCATCGCCGCGCCGCGCCTCGTATCCGTATCTGCGAGATAGCAGCCCACCAGTCGCGTCTGCGTGCCCTCGTGCCGCACCGACACCGAGACGATCAGCAAATTCGAATCGAACGCGCGAACGTGCTTCACTCCCAGCAACTCGAACTGCATCGAGTCCTTGGCAAAGTCTTCGAGGGCGCGGAGCGTGGCATCTGCCGTCACTCGAAAATCACCAAGGGAGCTCGACTGGCCCATCGCGCGACCCACGTACATCCCGCCGTCCCATTCCAAGGTGACTTGCGCGGAGCACTGGCCCGACGGCGTGCGCGTGAAGCTAAAATCTGCAAATTTGAGGCGTTCGCGCCGTGAAGTCAGTGAAAAGACCACAGCCGCGTCCGCAGGAACGTCAGCAGGACTCTGTTCGGTCATAAAGAGCGACATGGTGAGCCTCTCATCGAAGCCTGGACCAGGGACGGCCATCGCCCCACTGCAATACGACTCAATATTGGGGAGCGCAACAGTGAATGCCTTGTAACGGGCGTCACGGGAATTCATATTCGGCCACATGCCGATTCACTGCCCCGCCACGGTCCTGGACCTGTGAAAATCGCCCTCGGAACGGACCACGCCGGATTCGTGCTCAAGAATTCCATAATCGACTCGGTTCGCGCCGGCGGTCACGAAGTGGTCGACTGCGGTGCGTTCGAACTCGATCCGGGCGACGACTATCCGGATTTCTCCGAACGTGTGGCCCTCGCCGTCGCGCACGGCAAGGCCGACCGTGGCATTCTGATTTGTGGGAGCGGGGTCGGCGCGTCTGTAGCCGCGAACAAGTTCGTCGGCATTCGCTCCGCGCTCTGCCACGACACGTTTTCCGCGCGTCAGGGTGTCGAGGACGACGCGATGAACGTCTTGGCGCTCGGCGCGCGCGTCATTGGACCGGCGCTGGCCACCGAAGTCGTGAACGCGTTCCTGCGCGCCGAATTTTCCGGCCTCGAGCGCCATCGCCGGCGGCTCGACAAAGTCAACGGCTTCGACGAGCGGGTTCGCTAGAGCGCGGCTTGGTCCCCGTTGGCGACTCGGGCAGCGTAACACGGAACATCGTCCCCACGCCGGGCTCGCTCTCAACGACGATGACGCCACCGAGTAATTCGGTGAGACGCCGGGTCACGCTCAGTCCCAATCCGCTTCCACCCGCCGCGCGCGTGGTACTCTGCGTGACCTGCCAGAACGGGTCGAAGATCAGCTTTTGATTTTCGCGCGAGATGCCGATGCCGGTGTCCTGCACCTCAAAATCGATGCGGCCGTCACGGGGACGCGCGCGAACCGTGATCCGGCCGTGCGGCGTAAACTTGACCGCGTTCGCGACGAGATTGAGCAGGATTTGCCGTAGCTTGCCGGCGTCGGTCTGCAGCACGAGCGCGGGATCGATCGCGTCGGCGACGATCGTCAGGTCGCGGCGATTCTTGATCGACGGCGCGACGAACGCGATCGCGTCGTCGACGACGCCCTTGGCCACCACGGCTTCGATTCGCACCTCCTCGCGACCCGCCTCGACCCGTGCGAACAGCAGAATCTCATCGATCAGCGACAGCAGGTGCATCGCGCTCGCCTTGATGCGCTCGAGTTGCTGGCGCTGCACGTCGTTCACCGCGCCGACGATGCCTTCAGCGAGCAGCTCCTCGTACCCGATCACCGCCGCGAGCGGTGTGCGCAATTCATGGCTCATCGTCGCGAGAAAATTCGCTTTGGCCTCGTTGGCGACGAGCGCCGCGCGATACAGCCGCGCGCTGTCGATCGCCACGGCGGCGCGCCGCCCGAGGTCGGACGCGACGGCAAGCGCCGATTCGTCGAACTGGCGATCCTCGCGGCTGCTGACGAGCGTGAGCGCGCCGAACGTCTGGGAACGCGCCGCCATCGGCACAATCATGATGGAGCAAATCCCAACTTCGCGCAGCATCGCCAAATGTTCGGCGTTCTGGGCGCCCGATTCCAACATCGCGTCGGTGACGGTCGCGATGAACTGCGACTCGCCGTCTCGGATCACCGCGGCCACGCCAGTCGGTGAGTCGGGCGTCGGAGGGTATCGCCTGGTGAGTTCGCGCGCCCGTTGTACTTTGTCCGCGTCGCGATGCGCCATGGCGATTTGTTTGATCTCGCCGTCCTCGACGACGTCTACGACGCACCAATCGGCGAACGCCGGCACCGCGAGCCGCGCGACCGTCGCGATCGTCGTTTCATAGTCGAGCGACGACGCCAACACGCGGCTCGACTCGTCGAGCAACCGCAGGCGCTGCTCGCTCGAGCGCGCGCCGTTGCGCGCGGCATTGGCGTCTTCCATCGCCGTCTTGAGCTCGACATTGGTCTGCTCGAGATCCGCGGCGAGCACTTCCATCTCGTGTTGGCGCGTCTCCAGTTCTTGCGTGCGTGCACCCAGCCGCGCCGCCTGGTCCTCCGCGGTGTGCCGGGCGCGGCGCATCCACACCGCGAGGGCCGTCACGACGGTCGACACCGCGACGAAGACGACGATGGCCACGACGTCCTGCACATCGCGAAGTGCGAACGTTTGCGTCGGACGGAGGAAGTAGTAGTCGACGGCGGCGATGGCGGCGATCGTCGCCAGTGCCCCGCCCGCGACGCCGGCATACGCCGCGGCGACCGCCACCGCGCCATAAAAGAATACGAATGGCGTAAGCGCGATGTACTGGCGGAGAAACATCGTGATCACGGCGGCGATGCCGAGGGCGCCGACGATGATGACGATTCGCGCGACCGGACCGATGCGGCGCGCCTTCGCCAATTTGGCGGAGGTTGACGCGGTAGCGAGCGTGGTCAACAGGGTCGAGTCACGAGTATTCCCGAACGGTAGACGGCCAACAGTTTGGCGAGTCGTGGCTCCGTTGTCGAGCCGTTCAACGAGCAAACTTGCCGACCCAAGGACATTACCACGATATGACACCCGAAACACCCACACCGTCGCCGGCCTTGCACGCGCTCGCCGCGCGTGGACTCGCGAGCGTGCTCGGCATCACAATCCGCGAGCTCACCAAAGAGCGGGTCGTGGCCACCATGCCGGTGGACGAGCGTACGCGGCAGCCCTTCGGCATTCTGCACGGTGGCGCATCGCTCGCGCTCGCTGAGACGGTCGCTTCACTTGGAGGTGTGGCCAACGTCGATCGCGACAAATTCGACGTGATGGGCGTCGAGATCAACGCGAACCATCTGCGCGCCAAAAACGATGGCGTCGTCACCGCCACCGCCATCCCGGTGCACGTTGGCCGCACCATACACGTGTGGGACGTGCGAATTGTCGACGAGCAAGACCGTCCGGTATGTGTGTCCCGGTGCACGCTCGCCGTGCGCGAACGCCGCTGAGTTAGCATCGATTCGTCGCAGGTCCGTATACAGCACGCTCTTTGCTCTGGTGCGCCTCGTTCGACGCGGCATCGTTCATCGAGGAGGAGGGCATGGGGCGGTTGCTATCACGTGTCGTCGCGGCAGTTTGCGTCGCTGGCGCGCTCGGCGCTTGTAGAAACGGACCGAACAACGGCGTGGACACCAACGGAATCAACGCCGGCACCGCCGCCGGCCAGGCTGCCCCGTCCGCAAGCGCGGGGACGGCCACGACCGCCGACACGTCGCGCGACTCGACGCACCGCGGCGGCACGCCGCGTCCGAGGTGACGGGTTTGAACGTTTCATCAATGTCGCGGATCGTGCGATGTCGCGCCGCCAGCTGGGCGTCCATCGCACTCGTCGTCACGGGGGCCTGCCACCACGGCCCCACCGCGTTGCCGATCCTCGCGCCGGCCACCGGTATCGACAACACGCAACTCGTGGCGCGCGGTGAGTACATCGTCCGAACGACGGCATCGTGCGGCGGGTGCCATGGCGCCGAGCACGGAAAGCCAGAGGGTCCGCTGTCCGGCGGATCAGAGTTCAAAGACTGGCGGCTGGGCACCGCGCGCGCGGCGAATCTCACGCCGGATTCCGCGACGGGTCTCGGCGCGTGGAGCGACGCGGAGATCGTACGGGCGATTCGCACCGGCGTCGCGAGAGACGGTCGCTTGCTCGCCCCTGTCATGCCGTACGAGTGGCTGAACGGGATGTCCGACGAAGACGCCCTCGCGGTCGCGCGATATCTCAAGAGTCTCGCGCCGGTGCGACACGAAGTGAAGCAGAGTCCCAACCTCATGTTCAAGATCGGTAAAGTGCTGTTCATTGGGCCCAAGTCCGACGCGCCACGCTCGGCGCCGCGCCGCGCGGCGACGCCGGAATACGGCGGATATCTCGCGCAGCACGCGGCACTCTGCGCGGAGTGTCACACCCCGCGCGGCGGACTCTCGGATACGCCGGACAAGAGTCGACTGTTCGCCGGCGATGCGCATCCGCCGAAGGACTTCCCCGCCAATCCGTCGAATCTCACGCCGGACAGCACGACCGGAATTGGTCGTTGGAGCGAAGAGGAGTTCGCGCGAACGATTCGCACCGGCGTGAATCCACAGGGTGATTCGCTCAGCGCGTTCATGCCGTGGCATGACAATCGGCACATGACCGACGACGATCTGCGCGCGATTTACCGATACTTGCGTTCGCTGCCGCCCATCCACAACGACGTGCCACGGCGACCGATCACCAAGGTGGGCTAGTCAACAGGCAACCGCGCCGCAACGTATCACGGTTAACAGACACCTCGGAGTTGGCGCACTGCCCGAACCCGCTCGTCCCGAACTGTCCGGCGCCCAGGAGCCATACGAGCGCACGACGCCACTCCTGAATAGCTGGTGGTGGGCGCCGCTCGCGTTCGTCGTGCTCGCCCTGCTCCTCCTGTTCATCACACCGATCGCGGTCGAGCGCAGAGTGGCGCCGATCCGCGATGCCCTCACCAATCACAGCGTTCCCGCGCGTGTCGCGCTCAACGATCTCGAGGCGGCGTTCGCCAGTCAGTTGCTCGTTCGCAGCCACGAAATCTCACCGAACGACACCGCCGCTGTTGCGACGCGCGAGCATCTCGACGCCGACGAGCGCGAGTTGGCCAGGCTCGTCCCCCAAATCAGCCCGGAAGCGGCGTCGCGGTTCGACGATCTGAGCACGCTCGTGCGCGCGTGGCTCGACACCACCGGGGCGAGGAATGCAGTGCACGCGCGCGACGTTTTCGCCACCGCGGAGTACTTGGATTCGTATCTATTCGAATTGTCGAACACACAGCGCGCGGACGCGCGTCGCTACGAGCAATACAACGTGCTCGCGGCGGCGATTCTCGCCCCGATCGCGCTCGTGTCGATCGTGTTCGTGATGTGGGCCGGTGGTCGCGTCCAAAGTTTCGCGCGCGCCGCCGCCGCCGAACGGGCCGAAGTGCTCCGCGCCGCCGACGCCCGCGCGGCGCTGCTCCGCGGTGTGACGCACGACGTCAAGAATCCACTCGGCGCCGCGGCTGGCTACGCGCAGTTGCTGGAGGAAGGCGTCGTCGGCCCACTCGACGATCCGCAAAAGGACATCGTCCGCCGCATTCACCGCCTCGTCAACATGTCCGTCGAGACCGTCACCGATTTGCTCGAACTCGCGCGCGCCGACGCTGGCGGGCTCCATGTGGAGTACGAAGAGACGGATCTCGCACGGCTCGCAGGTGAAGTCGTCGACGACCATCGCGGGATGGCGCGCGAGCGACAGCTCGAGGTCGAACTTGCCGCCACACCGACACCGCTCGTCACCGATCCGATGCGGGTCCGCCAAGTGCTGTCCAATCTGCTGTCCAACGCGATCAAGTACACGCCGCCTGGTGGTTCGGTGGCCATCAGCATCGTTCATGACGCGAAGGCTCCGCACGACGGGCGCGTCGGCGTCGAGGTGCGCGACACGGGTCCCGGCATCCCGTCGGATCTCCGCTCGCACGTGTTCGAGGAATTCTTTCGCGTGCGACAGGCAGAATCCGCGACTCGCGGAAACGGATTGGGCTTGGCGATCAGCCGGCGGATTGCCCGACTACTCGGTGGCGACGTGACCTTTCGCGACGCCGAGACGCACGGCGCGGTGTTTACCCTGTGGCTGGAGTCGGGAGCCCGGGCGCGGGGAACGGCGCCGACCAAGCCGCCGACCGAAACAGATCCGCGGGACCGGTCGCTGGCCTCGTAGCGCGCAACGCGGACTCTCCCACGCGGCTGGCCGTCGCCTGGCTTGTTCGCCGTGGCCGCGACAAATCGCGCGCCGACCGTGAACGACCAACGCCAAGCGCTTCGACGATCGACCCCGGAATGAGGCCGCGCTTTTGTGCCTGGCGTTCCAGCGCATCGATCAGGATCGCGACGACGGACGACCACTCGTAGTCGCGCGCGGTTTTTTTCGCTTCACGTCGAAGCCGCGTCATCGTTTCCGGGGACGAGGCCAACTCTTCCCATCGCCGCACGATCTCCCCCGGATCGAGTGTTTCTAGGACGACGGCGTTGCGTCCGCCAATCGCGTAGTCCTCGCCGGTACCGCCGGTGTACGCCACGCCTCCAGCCGCCATCGCCTCCAGGCCAACCAATCCGAACGGCTCCGACACCGAATTCGCCAGTACGCCGTCCGACGCAACGTACAACGTGCGCGCCAACGCAGCGGAAACGCCGAAGCGAAGGTTCGCGACATCGGCGCCGTCGCGGACGCTGTCGCCGAGGCCGGCAATGAAGGCGCCTTCCGAATCGAACGACGCGAGCTTGAGCCCGCGCTCTTCTGCATCGCGCGCGAGTTCGCCGCCGGAACCGGTCGGGCCTCCACTGCGCGCGAGAAGCACCATCGGCCGCTCGCGCTCGCGCAGACGAGTCACCGCGTCCAGCGCCTGCGCCCAGCCCTTCTCCCGCTCCCACCGCGCCATCTTGAAGCACAGCGCCGCGTCGGGACGCGTGGCGAGCGATGATCGCACGGCGGCGACGTCGCGACGCGCCACGGGTTCGAGCGCCGTATCCGGAATGCCATTGGGAATCACGCGCGCGTCGGTGCCGCACGAGCGCACGATGCTGCGCATGTGCCGGCTCACCGTGGTGATCATGGCCGCCGACGTCAGCCGCGCCCAGTCGATGCGCTCGAATCCGTAACAGTGATTGGCGTTCCACGCCAGCAGCGCGCGGTCGCGCCACCCCGTCGCCGCCAGGGCTTCCGACGTGCGACACGCGCATTCCGCCGTCTGCCACTCCTCGAATAGTAGAATTGGAATGCGCCCGGCGGCGATCGCCGGCTCGACGATTCGATTGATGAGCGCCGGAGGCAGCGACGCCGTCAGATCGGCGACCTTGCCCATTTCGCCATCGTACACGCCGCGCGGACAGTTGGCGCTGATCCACTGACCCCATCGGTGCAACGTCAACCGGCCATCGCCCACGCGCTCTTCAGACGGACGCGCCGGGTCGCCGATAAAAAACAAATGCGTGTCGTATCCGATGCCAGCAAGTGACCGGACAAGCCCCGTCACGCGGACGCCGAGTCCGCCGGCCTGCGAATACTGATCCGGACCTTCGAACGACACGACGCCAATCGTGACGCTGTTGGCGTCGAGGGCCTGCACGCCAAAGGGTCGCCGAGCGGCGTGCGCGATTGATCGTGGCATCGGCACTGATATCCGTCCTCCGAGCGCGAGCTCGGCCTGCGACAAGGTTACTGTGGAAATCGTGCCGTGCTCAGCTTGAGCAGGCAGGGGGTTGAGAAGACGCGCGATGGGGCGCATGCCGCGCATCGCACTGCGCCGCACGTTGCGTACCCGCGGTAAAGAGCCCGGCTCGTCTATTCGACGACTGCGTCACAATCGCAGCGGAACGAGAGTTGAAGCGATTCGCGGCGACATATGTCAACGTTCGTTCACGTCAGACGAGCCGGAGATTCCAACGATGCCAGACCGCACGCGTGACCCTGCAACCGATCTCGATCGCGATGACTTGCGTCCGCTAGGCGGCGTCTCGCGCGAGACACCGCATTCCTCGTATCCGCCGTACTGGATGCACGACGAAAACATGCGGCAGGGGTTCGGCGGAATGGAGCACCGCGCCGTGGCGCGCGATGAAGGCGCGTCGCCCTACCGGTCGCTGCCGCGCGAGCCCAGCGAGCGCGGGCGACACTACGGTCGCGGACCGAAAGGCTACCGCCGCTCGGACGCGCGACTGCTCGAAGACATCAGCGATCGCCTCATGGCCAATCCCGACGTCGACGCATCCGATGTCGTCGTCCACGTCGCGAATTGTGTCGCCACACTCATGGGAACGGTCGACAATCGATACGAAAAGCGAATCGCCGAGTACATCGCCGAAGACGTGATGGGCGTCGACGACGTCAACAATCAACTCAAGGTCCGCCACGGTTTTTGGGCGAGCCTCACGGGCGACAAAGCGTCTGATCAGGAGATCCGCCGTCCGGCGGAGTCGGAGATTCCTCGTCCGTCAGCTCAAGCCGGTCGCGCGAACGCGGCGCGCAACGCTGCCGCACGGCGGGATCGCGCGAAGTAGACCGTCAATGAAGGTGTGCGCACCTATCGCTACGGAGGTCATGTATGCGAGATCGATCGGACGACGACGACGCGGGCGACAAACGCGCTCGCGACAAGCGAAAAGCGACAGACGCGGCTGATGCACAGCGGGAAAGCGGTATGCCCGGCGGCGGCGCGGGGCGACGCGACGAGGTCGGACCAACTGGTGTGTATCCGATGTCCGGCGGCATTCCGCCGGGCAAACACCCAGAGATCCGGACGCCGGCAGCATGGGGTCAGGGCGAGCGCGGCGCCAAGGGGTACGACGATGCCGGCGGGTCCGAGTTGATTTGGCGCGACGGTCAGCTTCTCGGCGGAACGACGGCCGGCCCCGGAGGCGAACCGACGATCGACATCCACGGCGGCGACATCCCGAGCAAAGAACGCCGGAAACGGCGAAAAAAACCGTAACAGCGAGCTGACAACGACCAATTGCACCCGTCGGCCATGAAGTCGCGAGGGCGTGGGGTTCGACGTGCGAGGTTCTTCGCGATCGTCAGTGCGCGCCGTTAATCCGCGCGGCCACCGAAGTACGCGTCGACCAGCCAGGTCACGAACTGATCCTTGAGCTGGTCATCCTCGGCCGCATTACGGCGCTTGGACGTCGGCAGCACGCTGCAGCGATGTCTGAGCATGACGACGAGCTCCTCCGGCGACGAGCCGGCAGTACGGCCCGCTTCAGCGAACAATTGGATCGCTTGGCGAACGGCAGACAGGTCTCCACCGTTCGCGAAATACGCGCTGGCGACCGAATGAAAAAGACGCAGGGCGTGCTCGACGCCCAGGGCCGGTTTCGATGTCGGTCGACGAAGTGTAAAGTCGTGTTCCACGTTGCACTCGTTGTTCAGAGTTCGTTGAAGGCTCGCCCCACCCGCGACCCCTCATCATCTCTACGCACCAACACCGCGAAATGTACGGGGGTCGTGTGTCGCGCCCTCGTCACAAATCGTCGTCGTCCACACGACGGGTCGTTCAAGGGGTCTGAATGCGCGCGCCAGCGAGCGCGAGCGCACGCTCGAGCGGCGTGTCGCGGCCGGCCGTCGCATCGGTGGCCGTGGCAGAGACGACGACATCTGGCGCCAAGCCGATGCCTTCGTACATCGCGCCGCTCGCCGTCGACTCCATCCATTCGGAGAGCTCGTACGTCCAACCGTTGCTGAGCTCGCGAGTCACTGGGCCGCCCGAGGCACCGCCTGTCGTGTCGCCGATGATCGTCGTCTGCGGCTGCGCCCGCATGGCCAACACCAACTCTTCGGCGGAGCTGTAGTCTTGGCGATCGGTCATCACGTACACCGCGCCAGCGAAATGCCGGGCGCCCGCGGGTGCCACCGTTTCAGGCGCGGGCGACGTCAGGTCGCTGTGCGATGGTCCATCGCGGAAGCGGAGGTATCCGAACGTCCGCGTTCGATCAGCGAAGCGACCGGCAATCGCCACCGCGATCGATCGATTGCCGCCCTGGTTGCCGCGCAGATCCAGCACCAGAGCGCGAGCGCTCGGAAGCGCGGCGAGCGCGTCGTCCATTTCACCATCCCACCCGTCGCCGACGAGGCTCGCGATGCGCACATACCCCACGTCGGCGGAGAGCATCCCGTACTCGATATGCCCGCCGGCCGTTGTCTGCGGTGCGGACACGTAATGTGCGGTCGTCACGATCGGATTGAAGAAGTTCGGCCCCCCTGCCGTCTGCGGCAGGTACCGGAGCGACCCTTCCACGCCCGTGGGATCCAGTGACACGTGTGCGTCGTGGAGTTCCGCGAGCAGCGCGCCCAGTACGTTCGCGAAGTCGAACGTCCGTTGCCGCCGCGACGGCACGCGGCCGATACGCGGCGCCGAGTGAATCCCAATTCAAGTTTTTGTAGATGAAGAACGGGTAATGCAGATCGATGTCGTGCCAGGCTTCGTCGAACACAGCGGCGTGGGTCGTCGGCGGCGGCGGTCCGACCAATCGGTCCGCGCATGCCGCCAACAGCACGGCCGACGTCACGCCCGCGAGCACAGTACCGACGCGCGACCCGCGAACCGGGGCGAGACGCGACGACGCGGGTCATGGTGCGCGCTCCGTCGACTTGCGACCCCACGTCACGCCGATCGACACGCTCTGTGTGAACTCGCGAACCGGGAGGACGCGGTCGTAGCGCAACATCTCGGCGCGATACTCGTAGCGCAGGCCGACGCGATTCCCGAATGTGCCGTAGCGCGGCTCGTAGCTGAGCGTCGCCGACGCCGCCTGCAACTGGGCGGCGGTCGTCCACTGAAGTCGCCGGCAACGGTGAGACGTCGCGCAAGTCCGAGTACGGCTGCACGACAACACCGGCGAGCGGCACGGCGAGCCACAGTGCGCCGACGCCAGGGCCGATCTTCCGCGCCCAGAACATTGCCGGTCCGAGCGTGGCCGTGCCAAAGGCGAACGACGACGTCTTGGCGTCGGGCCGGAATAGTCGTGCGCGATCAGTGCCGCGCTGGTTTGCACGTCGACGCCGAACGACGGACCATCGTTCGTCGACGTGCGCGCGTGCGGCGCGAACGCACCGAAGTGCAACGCAGCCTGGGTTGTCTGTTCGTGCGGCGTCACGCCGCTCGTCGCATCGAGCGCGTGCGTGCCCGCGCGAAACGACGTCATGAGGTCCGCGTGCGATCCGCGCGACCAATACGTGAGCGACAACTCCGGCCCACGCCCGGCGAAGATGTCGGGCGAGACGGCTTCGTCGAAGCGTGCGCTCTGTGCCACGCCGACGGTCAGCGAGAGGGCGTGCGGGGGGACAAGCGGTGCCTGCGCGTGTACGGCTCGTACACTGAACAACGAACAACAGGCGATCGTCAGCGCGATCGTCGGTCGCAACATCGCGACTACTCCATGACTAAAAGGCGGCTCGAACCAGGCGGGAGCGTACGAAGACCGGGCGCGGCCAAACTCACGACGCCATCGGTACCCACTTCAAAGACGATTTCTCAACGCGCTCGGCAACGGGTGGCGAGTTGATTTGCTGCAAACCCGGCGGCGCATTCGACGCGCGCGCGCAGGGCCGGTGCGGATCTTGTCAATCTCCAGTGTGTGCCGTAGCGGGTGCTGCGGCTGTTGCACAATTGCAGAATAGGAGGAGTCATGCACCACCGTACATCGTGGGCCGGCACGTCCGCTACGGGATTGCTCGCGCTCGCCATTCTCTCGGCGGGATGCGGCGACAAGAATGTCGTCAACGTTCTATCGCCACTCAACGCGTTCAATGAAACACGCCTCGTATCGGACAACGCGAGCGGCGGCGGCGCAGTGATCGACCCAAGTCTCATCAATCCTTGGGGAATTGCGTTTTCGACGGCCGGGACGCTGTGGGTGAGTAACAACGGAACCGGCGTCTCTACTCAGTACAATCCCAACGGGACGAAAGTTCCCGTGACGATCGCCATTCCTGGCGCTGGCGGGGCGGGAAAACCAACGGGCATCGTCGCCAACGGGACGGCCGATTTTGTTATTCCTGGAGTTGGTCCATCGGCGTTCATCTTCGCGAGTCTCGATGGTACGCTGTCCGCCGCGAGTTCGGCGACGGCAACCGCAGTGCTCGTGGTCAATCAATCCGCGGTGACCGCCGAGTATACGGGCATCGCCATGGCCACGAATCTTGGCGCGAATTTTCTGTACGCGGCAAATTTCCGGCACAACCGCGTCGACATGTTCAACGCGACGTTCGGGCTCGCCGGGTCGTTCACCGATACGACGATGGCCCCCGGGTTCGCGCCGTACGGCATCGCCAACATCGGCGGCCAGTTGTACGTGACGTACGCCATGCAACAGGCGCCTGACAGCATGACCTCGGTCGCAGGCGTCGGCAACGGGTTCGTCGACGTGTTCAACCCCGACGGCTCGCTCGCGCGACGCTTTGCGTCGAACGGCAACCTCAACGCACCGTGGGCAATCGTCGCGGCGCCGGCAGGCTTCGGCCCATTCTCCGGTGCCATTCTCGTCGGCAACTTCGGCGACGGAACGATCGCCGGGTTCTCACCCTCCGGTCAGTTCATCGACTTCGTGCGCGATTCCAACGGCGTCACGCTCACCATCGATGGCCTCTGGGGCTTGATCTTCGGCCCAACCGCCGGGTCGACGACGCTCTACTTCGCCGCCGGTACCGGTGGCGAGCAGCACGGCCTGGTTGGCACGCTCACGCCGCGATAATACCGACAGCATCTGGGCGCGAGCATAGTTCAATGAGCATTTGATGCATGCGCCGCCGTGCGATGGTACGCACGGCGGCGCGCGGGATCAGGGCGGTCGCCGCACGCGAAGCCGCACTGCCGTTCCCCATGGATCGCGCGTGACCATGTCGGTCGCGCCCCCAATCGAGGTCCGCTCCGTCGCGTATCCGCTCCGGTCGAGATTCTCGGCGATCGCGGTCACGCTCGCGTCATCCGGAAGCTCGATCGTCCACTCGAGGAGGCGCGCGTCGTTCGCGCCGGCCGGCTTCGCGGCCGGCCCAGCCCACGTGTTCGTCCCGAGGTGATGGTGATATCCGCCCGCGCTGAGGAACAGCGCGCCGGGATAGTGCCACACCGTGCGGTCGAAGCCGAGCGCCTCGGAGTAGAATGCGGCCGCGTGCGCGATGTCTCCGACGTGTAGATGAACGTGGCCGATCACCGTGCCCACGGGCATTCCGCTCCACGGCACGTTCCCGGCGGCGGCGATCAACCCGGCGACGTCCACGGGGTCCGTCGCCATCATCAACTCGCGCCCGATGCGCTTCCAGCTTTCGCGTGGGCGATCCGCGTACACCTCGATGCCGAGGTTGTCGGGATCTTGCAGATAGAACGCCTCACTCACGAGATGGTCGCCAGCACCCGCCCGCGTGCCGATGTCGTTAAGATGTCGCGCGAAACGGCCGAGCGCAGCGCGGTCTGGCAGCAGAATCGCGTAGTGGTAGAGTCCGAGCGCCCCACGCCGTGGCACCGCATTCGCGCCGTGCAACTCGTGCAGTTCGATCAGCGGTTGGTCGTCGCCGTGCGCGGCGAGAACGGCGCGCGATCCATCACGCGCAACCACGCGCAGCCCGAGCACGTCCTGATAGAAGTCGAGCGATCGTGCGAGATCGCCGACCTGCAATTGCACGCGCCCCAGCCGCGTCGCAACCGGCAGCCGGACTCCACTCGGCGCCTCGGCATAGCTCCCCGGGGTCGCCGCGCGCGCGCCATCCGCGTCGCCAAAGATGTCACGCGTCGTATCTCCCATTGAACGCCCCCCGTGTGGCACGCGCCCGCGCCGCGCGCCGATTCGCGCGCGCGTAGAGAGAATGTACGCCCCGCTCCAACTCGCCTCACGTCTGACGTCTGACGTCTCCGCCCCACGTCCAACGCCCAACCTTGCGTCTTGACACCCTCACCCTGCCAAAATATTATCTCATCTAGATAAATTTTTATCCCAGAGCCCCATGATCCGCGACCTCCGCGATGCCCTCCGCGCGCTCCGACGTGCCCCCGCGTTCAGTGTGACGGCGATAGTCACGCTCGCCCTCGCCATCGGCAGCGCCACCGCGATCTTCAGCATCGTCGACGCCGTGCTCGTCCGCGGACTCCCGTACGCCGCCCCGGGGCGGTTGCAAACCGTCTACGAACAGAGCGACAACGCCAACACCCGCACCCCGTCCTACCCGACGTTCGCCGATTGGCGCGCACAGAGCGCGGACGTCCGCAACGCGATCGACGGGTTCGCCTTCGTGCGCGGCGATGGCGTTTCCATTCCCGTTGGCGGTCGCGTCGGCGGCGACGATGCCGACACTCAGATTGCCGCGTACGTCACGCCCGGCTTCTTCCAACTCATGGATTCGCGCCCGTTCATCGGGCGCGGATTCGCGCCAGACGACGAGCAGCTTGGCGCGCCGGCAGTGTGCGTCATCTCCTACGCCTTCTTCATGCGGCGCTTCGGCGGCGATCGCGGCGCCGTCGGCTCGACGATCGCCATCGATAGCGTGCCCGACCACGATTGTCGGCGTGATGCCGCGTGGCTTCGCGTATCCCAACTTCGCCGGCGCCGGCGCGTGGCTTCCGCCGGCCGTCTGGGAGCCGATCACCGTCTTTCAGGCGACGCACACGACTCTATCGCTGCGCGGACTGCACGTCGACAGCCGCTCGCTGCTCCGGCTGCACGCCGGCGCGGACTCGGCACGTGCGGCCGCGGCCATGCACACGATCGAGCAGCGACTCGCCGCGACCTACCCCGCCGAGCAAGGCCACTGGACATCGGTCGCGCTGCGCGGAATGTCCGACGAACTGTTCGGCGGCCTCGGCGCCACGCTCGCGCTCATCTCCGGCGCGATCGGCTTCGTGCTGCTGCTCGCCTGCGCCAACGTCGCGAATCTGCTGCTCGTGCGCGCCAGCGTGCGCGGCCGTGAGCTGGCGGTGCGCGCGGCGCTCGGCGCCAGCCGTTGGCGTCTCACCCGTCACCTCCTCGCCGAAGCGCTCGTGCTCGCCATGGTGGCCGGTGCGCTCGGTGTGTCGCTTGCCGCCGCCATCGTTGCCGCCATTCGGCCGTACGCGATCCAGCGCCTGCCCTTCGCGACGGACATCACCGTCGACGCACGCGCGCTCTGGTTCACGATTGCCGTCACGGCCGCGACCGCGCTGCTCGTTGGCGCCCTGCCTGCCCTCTACGCCAACCGCGGAGATCTCGTCGTTCGACTGCGCAGCGGCGCGGCCTCCGTGGCCGGAAACAGGACGGAGCGTCGCGCGCGCGACCTGCTCGCCGCGCTGCAAGTCGCGCTGGCGGTCGCCATTCTCACGAGCGCCGGCTTGCTGATCCAAAGTGTGCGGCGCGTCTCGTCCGTCGCGCTCGGCTTCGACGATGACGACGTCGTCTCATTCAATGTCGCACCGCCCGATGGCCGGTATCGCACGCCGACGGACGCCGCAGCGCTCTATCAAAGAATACTCGAAGCGACGCGCGCCCTGCCCTCCGTCGAGCTGAGTGCCGCGGCAGGCGGCGCGCTGCTGTCGACCAAGGTCGAGACCGACGCGGCACGCGGCGCGGCCGTACCGCCGCTCGCGCTCTATCATCCGGTTTCGGCCGACTATTTCCGTCTGCTCCACGTCCCGATCGTCGAGGGGCGCGACTTCACCCTCGACGACATGCGCGCGCCGGCCGGCTTTCTCATCACACAGAATCTGGCGAAGCACCTCTGGCCCGCCGCGCGCGCCGTCGGACAACGCATCACCGTGTACCGCGCGTCGCAGGCACGCGCCGACTTCGGACAGCCGATCACGCTCCCCGTCGTCGGTGTCGTCGCTGATTTCCGCGAGTTCGGCCCAGAGGCGGACCCGCCCGAGCAGGTATTCCTACCGTATACGCTCGAAGTGTGGCCGTACATGAACTTCAACGTGCGCGCGACGCGGCCCGCCGAGGTGCTGACGGCGATCACGCGCGCGGTGCGCAGCGTCGAGCCGGCAATCGTCTTTCGCGGCAAGCCGAGTGTTCCGCAGCGCGGCCTTGCCGCCTCAATCGCCCGGCCGCGTGTATTCGTCGCCAGTCTCATGAGCGGGTTCGCGGTTGCCGCACTCCTGCTTGCCGCGATCGGACTCTACGGCATCATGGCCTACGGCGTCGCGCAGCGCGCGCGTGAACTGGGCGTCCGCATCGCCCTCGGCGCGACGCGCGCGAACATCCTCGCGCTCATCCTCGGGCAAGCCGCGCGACTCGTCGCCGGCGGAGTCGCCGCGGGCCTCGTGACGGCGTTCGCCACGACCCGCCTGCTGCGCGCAATGCTGTTCGAGACGACGACCACCGATCCAGCAGCGTTCATCATCGCGCCCGTCGCTCTGGCAACCATCGCGATCCTGGCCGCCCTCATTCCCGCCGCGAACGCCGCGCGGACGGACCCCATGGCCTCGATCCGCGCGGACTGACAACTGATATCTGGCAACTGACAACTTCTTAGAACAAATCGCCCAGACAAGTCCCTCCATTTCCACCCAGCATGGCGCGCCGAATCAGCGGCAACGGCAACGGCCCGAGCGCTAGAAATGCATCATGAAAACCCTGTAATGAGTACGCCGCGCCCGTCTTGGCTTTGTAGTCGTCGCGCAGCTTGAGAATCATCAGCTTCCCCATCGTGTAGTAGCCGTACAGCGGATCGCCCGCACCGCGCTTGGCTTCTTCGACGGCCACCGGATGCGGCTGATGGCCCTGCGTCTGGAACAACGCCGTCGCCTGATCCACGGTCATCCCCTGCGTGTGCATCTTGATGCCGACGATGAAGCGCACGTCGCGCAAGAGCGCGTCCTGCAGCTGCGCCAGGCGGTACTTTGGATCGCCCGCGTGAAAGCCCTCGTCGAGCATCATCTGCTCGTCGTAGTGCGCCCAACCCTCGATGTTCGTATTCGCGCCAAACACTTTGCGCACCGAGGTTGGAAAGTTCTTCGCGTACAAGAACTGGATGTAGTGGCCCGGATATACCTCGTGCACCGAGACGTTGGAGATCGCCGCGTAATACCACTGCTTCATGTACGCCTCGCGCTCGCTCGCCGGCCAGCGTGGATCGGGCAGCGTCATGTTGTAGAACGCGTCGAGCTTGCCCGTCTCGAACGGCCCCGGCGTGTCCATTGACGCCGTTGTCGTCGACCGCTCGAAGGGCGGCGTCTCTTCGACGCGCGCCGGATCGGACGGCGGAATGGTCACGATGTGATGCGCCACGATGAACTGGCTGACCGAGTCCAGCATGTCCTGCGACACCTTCAGCAGCGCGGTCGGCGCCGGATGATCGGCCTGCAGCGACATGAGCACTGCCTCCGGCCCTTTGGTCGAGTCGATCGACTTCGCCGTGGCGACAAACGCAGCCTCGTTCTTCTGCCGGTCGGCTTCGGCGATCTGGAGCAACCGGTCGAGCGGTACCTCGATCATGTCGTTCGCCGCGAGCGCCTTGGCGTACGTGTCGGCGCCGAGGGCAAAGTTGCCGTTCGATTTCGGCAGCACGTCATGCTCGAGGAAGCGCTTGTAGTCGGCGAGTGCCGTCATCACCGAGTCGTTGGTCCGCTTGAACGCGGCGACGAGCGCTGGATCGGTCACGTCCTTGAACGCGGCGGTGAGATCGTTCTTGAAGAAGTGAATGTTGCCGTCGACCTGCTCGATGGCGATCTGCGTGAAAATCTTGGGCGGATTGACCAGGTTCGTGCGCGCCGCGGCGAGCGCTGCGGGCATCTGTCGTTCGCGCGCGATCACTGACGCCAAGCGCGTTGCCGCCGGCGCGTAGTTGCGCTCCATGATCACATACGCCGCGTTGGTGATGCCGCTGCTGTAGCTGTCCGGGTTCATCGCCCACGGTTTGATGACGCCGTCCGTGAGTATCCCCGCGTCCATCGCGCGGATGAGTTGCTCGCGGTCGAGTTGCTGCTCGAGCGGCAAGTTGGCCGTATCGATGGCGACGAGTCGCGACCGGAACGCGCTATCGGCGTGCGCGTCGGCGGCGTAGCCTGCCGCGGTCGCGTCGTCGAGGCTGTCGTCGTAGGTGTGAATGCCGAGTTGCGTCGCCTGTGACGGATGTCGGCGATAGGTCGCCTGCAGGATTTCCGTGGACAGCGACGTGAACGCCGTGTCGCTCGACGTAGCGGACGTCTGCTTGGCCCTCTCGCCGCAACCGACAGCGGCGCACGCGAGGGCGATTGCGGCGATTCGCCGCGCGAGTGAGTGATTCATGGTTCGGGAATATGCACGCCGCGACCACGGCGAGCGAGCCTCGCGGACGGTCCAGGCGCCGAACGATCGCGCTGACCGTGACGGCCTGGCGCTCCGCTTCGTCGTGAGACGGCCCTCCTTCCCCACCATGCTCATCGTCATTCTTCGTATCGTCGCCGCGATCATCGCCGTGCTGACCGCGAGCGCCGCGCTCCGCGATCTCGGAAACTTCGCCGCCCACGGGCATGAGCTGATCGATCTCGCGTTTGGGCTATTCGAGTCAGCCGTGTGCATCCTCGGCGGCTGGTTCGCGTGGAAGGGCGGCTCCGCCGGCGCGCGATCGCGACTGCCTCGCGCGTTTCGATTCGCCTTCACGATCGGCGGCGTGTCGTTTCTCTTTGGCTATTGCGGTCCGCTAATGTGGGCGCCGCAGGCGAATCAGGGCCCGTTGCTCGGCATCTTCGTCACGGGGCCGATCGGATTCTTCGTCGGGCTGCTGCTCGGCGGATTGACCACACCGAGGACGTCGAGCGCCGACGGGTGAAGCTCGAGCACGACGATACTATGACGCGGGCCGGCCGTCGGTTTCAGCGTCGGCGAACACTCGACTGTCCATCATGACACGGACGAGATCCGCATCGAGGCGCCCCGCCTTCGCCTCCGATTCGATGATTGCCAGCGCTTTCTCCACGCTCACCGCAGGTTTGTAGGGACGATCTGACGCCGTTAACGCGTCGAAGATGTCCGCCAGCGTAATGATGCGCGTTTGCAGCGCGATCTCACGCCCGGCGAGGTGCCGCGGATACCCGGAGCCGTTGAGCATTTCGTGATGGCCGTAGGCATAGGCGGACAGATTCTTCAGGTCGTCGGTCCACGGAATCTTGGACAGAAACTGATACGTCTGCTCGGCATGCGATTGAATTTCGCGGCGCTCGACGTCATCCAGCGTGCCATGTGGAATCTGAAGGAAGTGGAGCTCGTCCGGCGTCAGATACGGCGTCGGTTTGCCGTCCACGCCGTCGAATGTTCGCTGCGCGATGTCGCGCAGAGCGGCCGCCGGCTCCGCGTCGAGCACGCTCGGCTCGTTGGCGGCACGGACGACTTCGCGCATGCGCTCGAGGTCGGCCAATCGAGCGCCGAGCGCCGCCTCATTCGGATGCGGGCACTGCCTGAAGTGCTCGAGTTCCATGGTGCGCCGAATGAGATCGAAGCGCGCGCTCACGCGCTCCCAGAGCAGGGGCGGCAGCTTCTTGGCCTTGACCAATACCTCTTCGCGCACGCCGACCTTGCCGAAGTCGTGGAGCAGCGCCGCGAAGCGAAGCTCGCGCATCTGCTTGTGCGTGAATCGCACGTCCTTATACGGCCCGTCGGTCGCGCGCTCGGCGGCCTCGGCGAGCCGCGCGGCGCGCGACGCAACGCGCAATGAGTGACCCGCCGTCGTCGGATCGCGTTGATCGAGCGCCGTCACGGACGCCGCCACGAAGCTCTCGAGATTCCGTTCGATTCGCGCGTGCAGTTGGGCATTCTCGACCGACACCGCAGCCTGGCTCGACAGAGATCGGGCGACTCGCAGTTCGCGCTCCGTGTACGGCAGCACGTAGCGATCCGCTGCCTCTTTGGAGCGGATGATCGCGTTCGGTGACGTCTTTCGATTGATGAACACGAGCAAGCCGACCAGGCGATCGCGGCGATCGGTCATCGGAACGATCAACATCGATTTTCGCCAATAGCCCCACCGCTGGTCGAACTCCTCGTTCTCGACAAATCCCACGCCGGCAGGCAGAGCGTACGCGTCCGCGATGACCATGGGTTCCCGCGCCTTCGCGGCGTGGCCGACGATGCTGGCGTCGTCGACTGGAACCGTGTAGCCCGACGGCTTGAAGTCGGGAAGTGAATCGATTTGCCACAGCCCTAAGTGCAACTGCGGCGGCGTGACCGTCGTATCCGCGAGCAGCAGCGCGCACGCGTCACTCTGCGTGAGACCCTTGCCGACGTCGACAATTCGTTGAAGAAGAACCGCAAGGTCGTGTTCCTCCATCAGCGCCAAACCGATCCGGTTCAGCTCCTGGAGTTCGTGATTCGTGCGGGCGAGTTGCCGGCGGCGGCGCACGGTCGTTGCGCGGACGCAGGCGAGTTCGCACACCGCTCGCAGCGTCCGCGCGCGGTGTTCCGGTTCGCGAATATCGGCCAGAGACACGTTCACGCGGCGACGAACGGCAGCGGCTGACGGCGCATCCGTCGGGACGAATATGATTTGGTGCGGCAGTGTACGCAGGCCGCCGAGTCGAGCGATCATGGACTCGTCGACGACGAGGACGATGGCGCCGGTCAGTCCCCTCTTCTTATCGAACAGCTCGTCGACATTTCGCCAACGCGCAGCGTTCTCGGCGTCCTGGCCGAAGTCGCCGGGGTTGGTGTTCGCGCCATGGTACACGGTACAAAGGAGCGGAGTCCGCTCGTGGGTGGAGGCCTCGACCATACGACGGAGTGAAAGCGCACCGAGTGTGCCGTCGCCACCCGTTGACACCGCGCGCGCAGCAGCGGACGTTTACGATCAATCGATCCGCGCTCCTTTCGCCGAAGTGTTCGCTTGCCTCACGAAAGCTCACGACTCGAAGACGCCGGCCACCTCCGCCGCGCGCTGCTCGCCTTCACTCCAGCCATCGTCGCGCTGTTCGTCGGCCTCGTTGCGTTCGACGCAGAGCGCGAGGCGCAGTCGCTGAGCGCGCTGGTCGCCCATACGCGCGACGTCATCGACATCTCCGCTTCCACCTTTTCCGCGCTGCAAGACGCCGAAACCGGCCAGCGCGGCTACGTCATCACCGGAAAACCCGAGTATCTCGCGCCCTACAAGCATGCGTTCGCCGTGCTGCGCGAGGACACGGCTGCACTCCGCTCCCTGCTCCGCAGCAACGCGGTCGAGGAACCGCGGCTCGACACGCTCGGCGGCCTGATCGCGCGAAAGCAGAGCGAGCTCGCCGAGACAATCCGGCTGCGCCGCGACTTCGGCTTCTCTGCCGCAGCGGCGCTCGTCTCGAGCGACTCGGGCAAGAAGACGATGGACACGATTCGCACCCTCCTGTCGAGCTTCAACACGTCGGAGCGCAGCGTGCTCGAGGCGCGCCGGCGCTCCGAGGAGTCGCACCGCATCTGGGCGCGCGTCGCACTCGCCGTCGCCACGCTGCTGGCCGTCATGATCGCGCTGGTCGTGAACCGCGTGCTGATTCGGTTCGCCGAGAACGAGGCGGCGCTGGCCCATGACCTCGAGTCGCAGAACATGCTGCTTCAGGAACAGGGGCTCGAGCTCGAGATGCAGGCGCAGCAGCTTCAGGAACAGGCCGCCGAGCTCGAAGTGCAGAACGAGGAGCTGCAGACATCGACCGACGCGCTGATCGAGCAGACGCGTGCAGCGCAGGAAGCGAATCGCGCGAAGAGCGACTTCCTCGCGATGATGAGCCACGAGCTGCGGACGCCGCTCAACGCCATCGCGGGCTACACGCAACTCATGCAGCTCGGCGTGCCCGCGCCGGTTCCCGACGCATTCCAAACGTATTTGTCGCGCATTCAACACAGTCAGTCGCACCTGCTGGGCATCATCAACTCGGTGTTGAACTTTGCCAGGCTCGAGGCGGGGACGATCGACTACCGAATTGGCGATGTCGCCGTGGGCGATATTGTCGCGACGCTCGAGGCGCTGATCGCGCCGCAGATGGCCGCGCGCGGACTCGGCTACTCGTGCGAGCCGTGTGCCGGGCTCGTCGTACGCGCCGACGAGGAAAAGATGACGCAGGTTCTGCTCAACGTGTTGTCCAACGCCATCAAGTTCACGCCACGCGGCGGCGCGATCACGATCTCCGCCGCGCGCGAGACACGCGGATCGAGCGACGTCGTCGCCATTCGCGTTCGCGACACGGGACCGGGCATCCCCCCGGACATGCTCGAGTCGATATTTGCTCCGTTCGTCCAGGTCGACACGAGCCGCACGCGCAACTCAGAGGGCACGGGCCTGGGACTCGCCATCGCGCGCGATCTCGCGCGCAACATGAGCGGCGAACTGACGTGTGAGAGCGCGGTAGGCGCGGGGTCGACGTTTACGCTCACGCTTCCATCCGTGGAAGCGGTGATCGCCGAGGGCCCTCCGGATCAGGCGCCTACGGGCTCGCGGCCGAGTGGTATGAGTACTTCGCCGGTCGGATAGCTCGAGCTCGCGTGCGACGCACGACGACGCGGCCGCTCTCGGTCAGTTGTCTAAGTCGTTCGGACGTGTGAAGTTTCGCAGAGCACGACCCGGTAGCTCAGCTGGTAGAGCAACGGACTTTTAATCCGTAGGTCGCGGGTTCGAGACCCGCCCGGGTCATGAGCGCACATTAGAACGTCCTGCCCGCCGGTCGTGACCTCGCTCATCCCCGCCCGAACCAACGCGGCTTGATGATGAGATACCGGTCTTCGACATGGGCGAACCAGCGGCGCATCAACTCATCGTCGCTGATGCCAAGGGCCGTCTGCACGTTCGCGTCCTGTTGGACGAGGCGAATGAGTCCGTCGCGCCCCCACGTCTTGACGATGAACTCCGCGAGACGATAGCCGATGTCGTAGATCTGGCCATTTGCCGGGTCATTGAGCATCGCGATCGACGGATACCGTCCGCGGAGGAGGTAGCCAAACCGATTCAGGTCGGTGGCCTGGCCAGCCTCGTACGTGGCGATCGACTCCAACAGCCATCGGCCGTGCTTTCCAAGACTGTCGTTCGCGATGAAACCGATCGTGTCGCCCCCGGCCTTGGCGACAACATCGAGCGCAGTGCGCCGCGTGGCGGCGTGCGCAAATTCATGCACGGCGTCCTGTCCGAGCGCGCGGCCTGTGTGCGCGCGAGCCCACGGCCCATACACGTAGATCGTTCCATCCGGCCCGGTGAGCGCCTGCGGTTGGAAGTGGATGCCAGACGCACTGATGAGGGAGGCCCATTGGTGATCGAACTCCTCTCGCGATTGGATCACCACGTGTGTAACGCCGAGTGGCGACGCACCGAGATCGCTGACGACGCGCGCTTGATGATCTTCGAGATATCGCGCAAGGCCGTTCACGGCGGCTGAATCCAAACCGTATGACGAAATTCTGAAGTGCGACGTTGTCAGGTTGATGCGCGCGGTCGCTGAGGCATCGGGCATGCGCTCGCCGCGTGAACAGCCGGCCAAACCTAGCATTGCTGCAGAGGCGCACGAGACGGCGAGCGCGAGGCGGGCGCGATGCATGGAATTCCGACGAAGACGATGATACGGCGCTGTTGCCGTCTCGTCGACCGTACGATGATCGGCGGTGAATCGTTTCGGACCGCCCGTCGCAGCTACCGCCGTCGCCAGGGTCGCAAGACCTCGTACGCGCCGATGCCCGTCACCCCTTGGCGCGTCCACCGCACCAGGCGCCGGCGCTCCAACACCCGCAGCGCCTCCTGGACCGCGCGCTTCGACAGGCCAGTCCCCTCGCCGATCTCGCGAAGGCTGAGCGTCGCTGTCGCGTGCCGCGTCCCGGCGGCGCGCGCCACGAGGAACAGATAGACCAGCACCGCCGACGGGCGCCGGTCGTGTCCCACGAGATCCGGCATCAGAGTATCGATAACGTACCGATCGATTCGCAGCTGCTCCACGGCGCGCCCTCCATCTCCGAATGGCTTGGCTACTCGTTGCTATAGAAGTTACTGCGGGACTGGACGGCGGGCGAGGCCGCGCAAAGATTGGACGTCGCGCTCCCCGCGCTATGCCCGGCACCCTCCACCAATCCGACCATGATCAAAGGCATCAAACTCGTGAGCGTTCCGACGGCCAATCAGGACCGCGCGCTCGCGTTCTGGACCGACAAGATGGGCTTCACCGTGCACACCGATCAACCGTTCGACGGCACGCAGCGCTGGATCGAACTCCGCATTCGCTCGAGTGACACGCACCTCGTGCTCTTCACCACCGACGACAGCAAGTCGCAGATCGGCCGGTTCTCCGCCGTGTCGTTCTTCTGCGACAACGTCGACAAGACCTACGACGAGCTCGTCGCCAAAGGCGTGGAGTTCACCGGGCCGCCCGAGAAAGCCGACTGGGGCACTGCGGCCATCTTCAAGGACGTCGACGGGAACAGCTTCGTTCTCTCGTCGCGGTAGGACGTTGACGCCGTGTTTCCACGCGCCATCTTTTCCGGATGACGACTGACCCGCTCGACCTGCTTTGGTTCTGTCAGCTTGCCGGCGACGGCGAATTCATTGGCACCGCACCGGAGCGGCGCCCGACGCTCGAATACATCTCGAGCCTCGTCGAGACTGCCGCCGAGATGGGCTTCTCGAGCCTGTTGACGGCGACGAATTTCCACGCCGAGAACGAAGCGTGGACGGCGTCCATCGCGACACTCGCTCGCACGCGCGGCGCCGGGCTGCTCATCGCCGTTCGGCCGGGCATGTTTCACCCGGCGATCTTCGCGAAGATGGTGGCGACGGCGGCGAATCTCTTTCCGGGCCGCGTACGAATCAACGTCGTCACGGGTTCGAACCCCGCCGAAAACGCAATGTACGGCGACATGGAGAGCCACGCCGAGCGCTACACGCGCACACGAGAGTTCATCGCCGTGCTGCGCGAACTCTGGCGCGGCGAGCCCGTCGACCACGACTCGGAGCG
Organism: uncultured Gemmatimonadaceae bacterium; assembly: GCA_963817445.1. Lineage (GTDB taxonomy): Bacteria > Gemmatimonadota > Gemmatimonadetes > Gemmatimonadales > Gemmatimonadaceae > JAQBQB01. Next base: position 801,530 of record CAWFOG010000023.1, on the reverse strand, counting down.
CTACCCGTTTCACGGCGCCATCGTGTCCCCCGCGCCGCCCGAGCCCGTTCCCATCTACCTCGGCGGCCATAGCGACGACGCGCAGCGCATCGCGGCGGAGTTGGCCGATGTCTATTTGGTGTGGGGCGACACGATCGACGGCGTCGACGCGCGGCTGGCGACCATGCGCGCGCAGGAGTCGCGCGTGCATCGCATCGCCGACACGCCGCTCCGCTACGGCCTCCGCTGCCACGTCGTCGTGCGCGAGACGGAAGAGGAGGCGTGGAAGGCCGCCGACCGGCTCATCAGCCGGATCGATCCGGAGGTGCGTCGTCGCTTCATCGAGACGACCGGCGTCGTCGACAGCGAAGGCCAGCGCCGGCAGTTGGCGCTCGCCTCGTCCGCCTCGCTCGTCGTCGAGCCGCACCTGTGGGCCGGCGTCGGGCTCGCGCGGAGCGGCGTGGGCGTCGCGATCGTCGGCGATCCGCACCAAGTGGCCGCGAAGCTCCGTGCCTATCAGGGTCTTGGAATTAGCACGTTCATATTGTCGGGCTATCCGCACCTCGAAGAATGCCGGCGGTTCGGCGAGATGGTCATGCCGTTGCTCCGCCAGCCTCAGGCGCGCGACGCGCGCCGTCTCGCCGGCGACCTGTCGGCCGGAGTCGCTCCGGTTACCTGAGCGCGACCCGAAGGACTACTCGAACTGTCGCCGTAGTTCTACGAATTGCGCGCGTAGCTCGGACAACTCCGCGCGCAAGTTGGCGACTTCGGACTCGAGCAGTGCGACGCGACCCTCGGCGCCGCGCCCGGCGCTATCGGCCCGAGACGACGTGACGGCCGGCGGCATGTCCGACGTATCGTCGGCGACGGCAGCGACCGGTCCCGACAGCAGGTGCGCATATCGCTCTTCCTTCTGCCCTGGCCGCCGCGGCAGTTCGGCGACGAGTCCTTTTGCCTTCATCGCATCCAGCACGGATTCGACGTCCGCGGCGGTCGAGAATTCCGCTAGGCGATGCGTGCGCGCTCTGATCTCGCCGAGCGTCTGAGGCCCGCGCAGCATCAGCACGCACAGCACCCCGCACGATTCGGCGTCCAGGTTCAGGCGCTCGACCAGGAGATGTTGGTATTTCATGACGCGTGATCCGCTCTGCTGCACGGCCCGCACGAGCGACTGCTGCCGCAGGTTGTTCACGGCCCATCGCACCGCATCCTCGCCCAAATCCATCACGGGGTCGCGGTTCGACGACTGGTTACACGCGTTGGTCAGCGCGTTGAGCGACAGCGGATAGGCGTCCGGCGTCGTCGACTCCTTCTCGATGAGGGAGCCGACGATGCGGACTTCGACGGGAGACAGTTGCATGCGCTACCGGATCGGCCCTCCCTTCTCCACCTGCGGCAGCCCGTTCGCCATCCACTGCGGCATCGGCTTGTCCATCAAGTAGTGATCGAAGAATTGCTTCATGCGGATCGCGAAGTCTTTCTGGTCGTCACGATCGGTCAGGTTGTGCGGCTGCCCGGGGTACGAGAGGAAGATCACCTGCTTGCCCTGCTCGCGCGCGGCGTTGAAGAACTGCAATCCTTCCACGTAGTCGACCGCGTTGTCGTCGCCGCCCTGCAGAATCATGAACGGCGTCTTGATGTTCTTCACATGGAAGATGGGCGACTGCTCCTCGAACATCTTCGTGTTCGTCCACGGGTCGACGCCGACACCCATCCGTACCTGCCCGACGGTCGTGATTCCCTGCTGCACCGTGCCGGTGCTCTTGTACAACTCATCGTAGAAGCTCGTCAAGTTGGTCGGCGGCGCGCCAGTCACCACCGCGGCGAACATATCCGTCTGCGTGACGATGAACGACGACTGGTAACCGCCCCAGCTGTGCCCGTGCAGACCGATGTGTTTGGGATCGGCGTAGCCGAGCGCGATCGCCTTCTTTACGGCACTGGTGATGCAATCCACGGCCGACGTACCGGGTTTACCGATCTCATACACCACGTCGGGCTGCAGGACCACGTAGCCGTTGCTCGCGTACATTCCGATCTGCGGACTGTCGGCGTAGCCCGGCGTTGGGAAGTTGTGGTGCGTGTTGGACATGATCTCGTAAAACTCGACGAGCATCGGATAACGCTTGCCCGGCTCGTAGCCCGGCGGCAACGTGACCGTCGCCTGGAGCGGATGCCCAAAGCGATCGGTGTAGTCGATCAACACCTTCTTGCTCGCCCACGCGTACTCCGACAGGATCGGATTCGCGTCCGTGATTTTCTTCGGAGCGGCGAACGACGTGTTGGTGGCCCAATAGTCCGGGAATTCGTTGAAATCCTGCTCGGTGAACACGACTCGATCGGCATCGGCCGCCTTGATCGCGCCACCGACGCTCTTGTCCTCCCAGATGAGCGGGTGCGGCGCTTGGCCGGCCGTCACTTCCCAGTAGCCGAATTTCTTCGTTCGGTCGCCGTACGCGGAGAGCGTGACCGGCTGCGCCATGTCCACGCCGTCAGAGTCCGAGGCTGCACCGGCACCTCCTCGTCCACCACCGCCGCCTCGTCCACCGCGACCGCCAGCGCTCAAACGCACGACGCGGAACTGAATGCCCTGCGCTTTTCCCACTCCCGCGGTCAGGTTTGTCTCTTTTCCGCCGTCGAGCGGCACCTGCCAGACGTCGAACTTGTCGTACAACAACACCGACTTGCCGTCCTTCGTCCAACCGCCCAACCCCCAGATCGGTTTCTCGTACGCGTGGTCGTCGTCGTCGTTGACGTACGATTTGCCGGGCACGAGCGCGGCGTCGAGCGTGACCGCGGCGCCGCTGTTCAAGTCGAACGCGCGCACTTGCTTATTCTTTAAATAGAGAAACCAGCGGGAATCGGGCGAGGTTCCGTATGTGCGCGAGAGCCCCTTGTCGATCAGCGTCCGCGCGCCCGTGGCGACGTCCACCTTATAGAAGTCCGAACGGTTCGCGCCCCACGCCACTTCCCCACGATACGCCGCGTCGTTGCGCCCAACGGCAACCTTCGAGTTCGCCGCCGGAGTGACTGCTCGCATGTCGTCGTCGCCGAGCTGCACGATCTTGCCGCTGGTCGTGCCGGTCACGATGATGGCGGCGGGAAACGTCGCACGGCGCAGCTGCTGGAGCTGGATGACCTGCACGGACTGCGGCGTCTGATCCTTGTAGTGCCAGATGTCGACGTTCGCCTTGTTCGAGTCCGCGGCGGCAACTTCGGGCTCCTGCTCCTTGATGCCGACGAACACCCGCGACCCGTCCCGGCTCCACCGCGGCGCGGTGAACTCGCTCAGCACCATGCCCTTTGGAAAGGCTTCGTCGGTGGACGCATCGTACGTAAACGCTTTGCCGCCGCCGTTGGCGACGCCAATCCACGCGAGCAATGCGTTCTCCTTCTGCTTCATTCCGCGCACTTTGTCGCCGCGCAACACGGCGAGATTGGCGCCGTCGCCGCTCCACGTGAGCGCCTCGAAGTCCGCTTGTGCGGTGTTCAGTGCCCGCGTTTCCCCCGTCGCAGGGTCGAGCAAGTAGACGCCGTTGCCAAGTCGGTCAGTCGCGTCGACGGTGTAGGCGAGCAGCTTGCCGGAATCGTCGAACTCGAACTGGTTGACGTTGCCGATGTTGCGAGCGGCTCCCGTCGTCATGTCGCGGACGATGAGGTCAGCGCCCCCGGCGGCCCCCGCCGCGCCAGCGCCGCCACCACCTCTACCTCCGCGTCCACCGGCAGGTGCGGCATCGGCCACGGGTGCCGCACCGGGTGCACGATTGAGCTTCACCGCGAGCCAGCGCGAGTCGCTCGAAAATCTCCAAGACGCCGCGCCCGGGATCTCGACCTTGTCGCCAGTCGCGAGGTTGAGCAACTCGAGATGCGCGACGGCCGCCGGCTGCTCGGCGTCGGCAGCTCCGCGCGCACTTGGAGTCGGCGCGCCGCCTCGCCCGCGACCACCGCGTCCCGCTGCGCCGCGCGTCTGCGGATTCACGAAGTACGCCGCCCACTTGGAGTCATCGGAGAACGACGGTGCGTTGCCTCCGCCAGCGCCTCCGCGCCCACCGCCCGCGCGACCACCACCGCCTGCCGCTTCGCCTACCGACGCCGTGTAGTCCGTGCCGCCGTCGAGCGACTTCACGTGAAGGATCGTCTGCCCGCCTTCGTTCGGCGAATACGTCACTGTCATCCACTTCCCGTCAGCCGACAACGCCGGCGACGTGATGCGATTCCAGCGCGCGTAGTCCTCGAGCTCGAGGACTCTTGCTGCCGGCGGGCGCCTTTCCGGTGGCGGCCGGCTGCTCGACGGGCGTTTGCGCCGCGGGGCGCGATTGCGCGCGAACGCCGACGAACGGGGTTGCGGCGAGTCCAACGGCGAGCGCGCTTTGGAGTACGGCGGAGGAGCGCATGGAGAATCTCCGAACGGAGGGGGGAATGCGGGGAGGCGTCGATGGTGAACATTCCGACTGCGGCGCCTCACTGGAGTACGGAGCAGCGCTCGCTACCGTTCAATCGGACCGCCAAACTGCGCCAACCATCGGTCACATGCAGGCATCAAACGAATTGTGAACACCATTCTCGCCGACTTTGCGTACGCCGCCCGCCGGCTTCGCGCGCGACCCGCGTATTCGCTCCTCGCGGTCCTGACCCTCGCACTCGGCATTGGCGGAACCGCCGCCGGGTTTGGCATCGCCCGACCGCTCATTGTCGATCCGCTGCCGTACGCCAATGCGGATCACGTTGCGGCGTTCTGGATGCCCGGATGGTGGACCGAAGAGGAGTTTCTCTATCTCCGCGGAAAGTTCTCGGGGTTTCGCGACGTTGCCGCGTACCGGCCGAGCGACATCACAATGCGCGACGGCGACAATCCGGCGCGACTCGTCCCCGCCGTTCAGGTGAGCGCCGAATTCTTCAACGTGCTCGGCGCTCGGCCCATGCTCGGCCGGGCCATCCAGGCGGGCGACGACGCCAAGGGAGTCGATCCCGTCGCGGTGATCAGCTTCGGCCTGTGGCAAGAGTTGGGAGGCGCGACGTCCATCGTCGGCAAGCGCGTCACGCTCGACGGCGAGCCGCGAACGATTGTCGGCGTGATGCCGCGCAACTTCTGGTTTCCCACGCCCGACGTGCGCCTGTGGCACGCGGAACCGCTCGACCCGATTGGGCGCAACGGGAGCTATTCGCTGATCGGCAGCGTCGCGCCCGGCGCCAACGTTCGCGGCATGGGGCCGCAGCTCCAGCAACTCACGCGAATCATCGGCGAGCGCTTTCAGTACTCGGCGAAAGCGGACAAGACGAAGAACGCCCGCGTGACGCCGCTGCGCGACGATCTGCTCGGCGCAATGCGACCGGCGCTTCTCGCCACCGTCGTCACGATGGCGATGATTCTGCTCATTGCCTGCGCGAACGTCGCAGCGCTCATGCTCGGCCAAGTCGAGGCGCGCGCCACTGAATTTGCCGTGCGTTCCGCGCTCGGCGCGACGCAGCGCCGAATCACGCTGCAGCTCGTGATCGAGACGCTGTTGTTGGGATTGGGCGCGGGCCTGACGGGAGCGGCACTCGCTGCGGCCGGCTTTAGACTCCTCGCCCGTGCGCTGCCGCTCGGCGCCTGGTCCGAGAGCGCCGTGTTTGACTGGACGACATTTGCAGTCGCACTCGGAATCGCTGTGCTGGCGGTGCTGCTCGTCGTCCTCGTGCCGGCGACATCGCTGCGACGCGCCAATTTGCGCGACGCGCTCAGCGGCGCGCGTACCGGCGGCATCCACGGCCGCGGCGGCCGACTCGAGCACGCGCTCGTCGTCGTCGAGGTCGCGCTCGCCATGCTCATCGCGACGGGCGGCGCGTTGCTCGTGCGCAGCGTGGCGAATCGCTACGCGATCGACCCGGGCATCCAGGTAAAGGGAGTCGCCGTCGTCGACATGGTTGCCGGCGCGAACTTAACATCTGCTCAGCGCCGCCAATCGATCGATGAAATGACGGCGGCAGTTGCGACGATCCCCGGCGTGCAGAACGCCGCGGCCGCGATGCGCCTGCCGCTGCGCGGCGACGGCAACAGCTTCGACATCGTCGTCGAGGGGCACGAGGATCGCGCGCCGAGTTTCACATTCTTCCGTATCGCAACGCCGGCGTACTTCGCGACGATGGGTGTGCGACTGCTCGCCGGTCGCACATTCGAGAGTTCTGATCGGCCGGACACGGCCGAGATCTCCGTGGTGATCAACGACGCGCTCGCCAAGAAATACTTTCCCGGCGAGAATCCGATCGGTCGCCGCCTGCACGGGGGATTCGGCACGCCGCAACGAATCGTCGGCGTCGTGTCGAACGTCGCCGAGGGCACACTGAAACGCGAGGCCGAGCCGACACGCTACTACTCCGGCGATCAAGCTCCGTGGTTCGGCAGCGATGCGTCGCTCGTCATTCGAACTGCCCGGCCGGAAGACGCCGTTGCGGTGCTCGACGCGGCGCGGCGCACCGTTCAGCACATCGCCCCGAGCTTTGCGATCGAAGGCACCACGACGATGCAGCGTGTGTTCGACACGGCGGTCGGTCCGGCGCGCCAGGTGATGTCGCTGCTGGCGCTGCTCTCGGGGCTTGCGCTGCTGCTCGGCGGCATCGGCATCTATGGTGTGATCTCGCACTTCGCGGCGCGACGCAAACGTGACTGGGCGATCCGCGTCGCGCTCGGATTGCCGGGAACGGGCGTGATGACCCGCGTCGTGCGGCAGGGCATGTCGTTGGCGGCCATTGGCGTCGTCGTCGGCGCCGCCGGCACTCTTGGCGCGGCGCGGTTGTTCGCGAGTTTCTTGTTCGACGTCAGTGCGTTGGATCCGTTGTCGTTCGCGTCGTCGAGTGTGCTGCTGTTCGCGATCGCCGCCGCCGCGGCCGTCGTCCCCGCGTGGCGCGCGGGATCCGTGGATCCAGCGATCGTATTGCGCGAGCAATAGCCGCCGCGCGCGGCCCAGTCGAGACGGTCCTTGCACGGCTGGGCTGAAACTACTATCGTCATAGTATGTTCACAACCCGCCGCGCCGCGCTCGCCTGCACCGCCGCGTGTCTCGCCGCCGCTCCACTCGGCGCACAGCTCGCGTCGCTTGGCCCGTCTGGCGATTGGCGCAGCGAAGCAGCGGCCATCGGCACGACGGCGCGCGTGCTCATCATCGGCGCGCATCCCGACGACGAAGACAACGCGCTGATCGCCTGGCTCTCACTTGGCCGCCACGTCGAGACCGCGTACCTGTCACTGACCCGCGGCGAAAACGGCGTCAACGTCCTTGGACGCGAGCGCGAGTCGCTGCTCGGCATGGTCCGCACCGCCGAGGTCCTCGCCGAGCGGCGGCGCGATGGCGCGCACCAGTATTTCACCCGCGCCTACGACTTCGGGTTCGCACGCAACGATTCAGTCGCGTATGCCGGCTGGCCGCGCGATTCGGTGTTGCGCGACGTCGTCACCGTGCTGCGCGTGTTTCGCCCGCAAGTGGTAATCTCGCTGTTCACCGCGGACAGCACGAATCACGACGGACAGCATCAAGTCGCGGGGGAACTCGCGCGCGCGGCGTTCATCCTCGCCGGCGACACGACGCGCATGCCATCGGCGTTCACCTCGCGCGTTGGCGGCTGGACAGTGGGAGCGTTCTACCAACTGGTCGACACCGCGGGGCCGCGCAGCATCGCGATTGACGTCGGTGCGCTGGACAACGCCCGCGCGCGATCGTACGCCGAGATCGGCGCGGAGATTCGAAAGCTGCAGCGGACCCAGGTCGCAGTTCCCGCGCCGCCAGTCGGCGCCGTGATCAGATATCTGCAACGCGAACTTGCCGACGACTCGCCGGCAAGCGCAGGAGTCGAGTCGTCGTTATTCGCTGACGTCGACACGACGTGGGCGCGATTTGCCGCACTTCCCCTCGCCGATTCGGCACGTACGCCACTCGACTCGCTCATCGCGACGATCTCATCGAGCACGGCGACGCAACTGCGCGATTCACAGGATTCGACTATCGCGTACATCGCGCGGATCGCTCGACTATCCGCCGATGCACGCCGCGAGATTCACTGCACCGAACCGGCGGCGACGAACTGCTCCGGCGCGCTGGCGGACCTCGCCCAGTCGCTGTCGACGACGCGCGACCGCGCGGTGCGCGCGCTCCTCGACGCGCGTGGCATCGTCATCGACGTGACTGCCGCGCGTGAACCGGTCGCCATCGGCGACTCTGTCGCCGTGACGGCATCGGTGTACAACGGCGGCCCGACATCGATCGGCGTGGATCACGTGCTGGTCCTGAGTCGGCTCGGGCCCGGCGTCAGCATGCCGAACCCGGCGACGATCGCGCCCGACAGCGTTGGCCGCTGGTCGGGCATGCTGAAGATCGGACGTGTGGCGCATCCGGGGTGGCTCACGTCCGGCCTCGTCGACAGCACGTGGCTCTACGTGACCGGTGCAACGCCGCGGTTTCCTGTCGACACACGGCTGTTGATGGCCGAGGATCGGACGCTCACGACGACCGCCGAGGTCGCGCTTCGCATCGATGGAACTGATGTGATCGCGACGGTTGGACCGGTGATGGCGCGCGCGCCGACCGAGTTGCGCGGAGACGAGCGACATCCAGTGACCGGTGTGCCCGGCGTCAATCTGCTACTCGAGCGCGCGCACGAATACGCGCGCGCCGTCGCGCCCTTCGAACGCCTCGAGCGCGTCTGGGTCGGATCGTCCGAGAGCCGCGAGGACACCGTGCGTGTGGAGATGGATTTGCCTGGCGGAATATCCACCGACTCGGCGGCACGCGTGGTCGTGCTCCCACCATTCGGCTCGCGCACTATTTTCTTTCGCCTTCACGGCCGCTGGCCGGTTGGCGTGTTCCCGTTCCACGTCATCGCGACGCCGGACGCGGCGCGCGCGCGGCCGTCGACGTCGCCGGGCAACAGGTCGTTCACGCTCAACACGTCGGCCGTCACCGACGGTCTCGTGTCATTCGAATATCCTCACATCCCGACGCAACGGCTGCCGGTGAGCAGCACCGACAGCGTGACCGCCGTGGACGTCGCCGTACCGCGCGAGCTTGCGCGTCGCCTACGTGCGCTCCAATCGGGACGACCAGCTCGACAGTCGTATCGCGGAGTTCGGCGTCACCGTGTACGCCGTAGATCCGTCGCAGCTCGCCGTGACCGATTTGTCCTGGTATTCGACAATTCTCATCGGGCCGCACGCGTTCGCGACTGTCGAATCACTGCAACCGAACGCCGGCGCGATCCGACGCTTCGCCGAGCGCGGCGGAACGGTCGTCGTACTGATCGGGCGAGACGAGCTGTTGGCGCCCGGCGTGCTCCCGTATCCCGTGACGTTCGGGGCGGTGAACGACGTCACTGCGCTCGATCCGAACCTGGCCGTTCGCTTCATCGCGCCGCAGTCATCGTTGCTCACGTGGCCGAATCGAATCACGCTCGCCGATTTCGCCAACTGGACGGCGTACCGAGCGCGCGAACTTCCGGCGTCATTCGATGCACGCTATCGCCCGTTGATCGAAATGTTCGACGACGCGCACCGCCCGACCGAGTCGGCGATTCTGTCGGCGCGCGTCGGCAAGGGCATGTTCATCTACACGGCGCTGTCGCTCGACCATCAGATCGTCGTCGTGGGCACCAACGCCGGCGCGGCGCGCCTGCTCGTGAATCTGCTTGCGGCTGGGCTGAACCACGCCGCGGCCGGCACCGGCGGCTCGGGCAATAGATAAGGCGCGTCAGAACCCGAAGGGTCCCGACGCGCCTCGATGTTCTGTCCGCCGTCGCGATCGAGCCGAACGCGTCGACCGCGAAGACGTTAGTTGCCGCGCTGAACCTGACGGCGGCGCGCTGCCTTTTCCTTGAGCTGGCGCGCTTCGCTCGGCTTTACATGATGCCGGCGGCGGCGAAGCTCACGCAGGATGCCGGACTTCTGCACCTGCTTTTTGAACGCTTTGAGCGCCCATTCGATACGATCGGTGTCGCTGAGATCAATCTGTACCATGAGTCCTCGATGTGGCCGCGCAGATCGCGTCGGCCGTGGCCGAGTGAGACGAAACTAAGAAGGGCCCACTCGCAAAGCGGCAGGCCCCTGATCGTCCGGAACGTGTCCACGCGCGTTCGCTTGGCGCCACCGTTCGGTGGGCCAGCATCAGAGTATAGCGATGTGCGAGGACGCACCGCAATCACGCCCGGGACGAATTCACACGAAACGTTTGCGGCCGGGCGTCGTCCGCGGGCTTCAACGCGCCAAGGCGTGGTTGGTATAGTCTCGCTCGTTCGTGACCTCGCGGATCAGCACGTACGGCTAGCCATTCCGGAATCGACACGCGCTGGTCGACGTGCTCGAGCTCGATCTCGGCGAGGAACAGCCCCTCGCGGTCGAGGAATTCGTCGACCACCCACTCATCGCGACCTTCCCATATGGTATATCGGCGCTTTTGGACGCGCACGCCGCGCGTCAGCGGCCAGACGGTCTCGAAAAACAGCGCGGTTGATTCTTCTTCGATTTCGATGCGACTCAGACCCGAGCCGGCCTTGACTGTGCGATAGTACCGCGCGCCTTCGGGTCCGACCGCGCGACGAATTCGCTCGTTGATCCGCGCGCCCGGCAGGTAGCCTTGATCGATGTCGACCGATGGCGCGCTGGCCGTGCGCTCGGGAAGCGCGCGGAGCAGATACTTTCGTTCGATCTCGACGTCGTTGGTCGCCGTGTTCCCCATGCTTCGAGTCTAGCGCCGCGCGCAAGCGGACTCGACTCGCCGCGTCCGCCTCGGCACTCCGCTTGCCACGCAAGCATGTGCCGATGTCCGCCCCGGTCCTCCAGCACACGTTGACGCCACTAACCACGCCATCGCCCCGCGCAGAGGCGCTCGACGCGCTGCACCCTCGCTTCGACGCACTCGAGCGGACAACCGGCGCGCTCTCGCTCGCCGTCGCCGTCTACGACACCGAGACGAACGCGAGCTTTTGCCGGCACTCCGATCGCTGGTTCCACGCCGCGAGCACGATCAAAGTCGCCATTTTGCTCGGCGTCTACGCGTCCATCCATCACGGATGGCTGCTGCACGCACTCGCGGCTACACGTGCGCAATCGGTTCACGAGCGCGGTCGACGGCCAGCCATTTCGCGTGGTCCCCGACCGCGACGCGAACTCCGAGGTGCACGACGCCGTCGGGAAGATGATGCGCATTTCCGAACTGGCACTGCACATGATCGCCACGAGCAGCAACCTGGCGACGAATCTGCTGCTCGACCTCGTCGGCCTCGCCACGGTTCAACGCGCGCTCGACGAGCTGGGTGTCGACGGCATCGACATTCGGCGCGGCGTTGAAGACGAGCGCGCGTTCGAGCGCGGAATCAACAACCGCGTGACCGCCGACGGACTCGTGCAGCTCCTGCGGCTCATCGCCGAAGAACGCGCGTTCTCGCCGGAGCTGTCGCGCGAGATGCTCGGCATTTTGCACGCGCAGGAATTTCGCAACGGCATCCCGGCGCGGTTGCCGCCCGCGGTGCGCGTGGCGCACAAGACGGGCGAAATCTCCACCGTCGCGCACGACGCCGGCGTCGTCTATCCGCCGGGGCGCAAACCGTACGTGATCGCCGTCCTCACGGAATGGTCGCCGGATGCGTCGGGTCGCTCGGCGACGATCGCCGACGTGTCGCACGCCGTGTACGACGCGCTCGCCGGCATCGCGGGTGCCGACCGATGGGTGAAGCGTACCGGTTTCCGCTCCACATCGTGGACGGACTGCGCCTCGAGAAGCCGCTCCGCGACGCGCTGCTGCCCGATCGCATCGTCAACGACGACGCGGGCAACGCGCGCCGACTGCCGCGCTATCTGTATGAAATTCCATCGTGGGAGCAGGCGATGAACATCCACCTCTCTCCCAACTTCGCGCTCTGGGAATTCATTCAGACGGACATTCGCGAAGCCGCGCCGCTCCGGAGCTTCCCGCGCTACGTGCCGTGCGCGATCACAATGCTCGCACAGTGCGTCGACCGATTTCGCGAGGCGTGCGGCACGTTCGTGCACATTGCCGCCAACGGCGGCTATCGCTCGCCGCGCCACGCGCTGAGTGCGAACGCCACACCGCACAGCTGGGGCACCGCGGTGAACATCTACCGGATTGGCGACGTCTTCCTCGACGACCGTGAGTCGATCGAGCGATACGGCGCGCTCGCGCGACAGACGCTCCCCGGCGCGTGGACGCGCCCGTTCGGCCCCGATCGCGGGCAGACGGACGATCACCTCCACATCGACCTTGGCTACGTGCTGTCGCTGCCGCACGGTACGCCCGACGAGCCACTCGGCTTCAGCGCCGAGCGACGGATATCATGATTACCGCGGAGAAGGATCGCGACGCGGGTCGCGCGGTGAAGCGACGGAAGCAGCAGAAAGGCGCCGGCGAGCGCCCGCGAGCCACGGCGACGGGCTTGGCGGCGATCGGACTCGAAGCGGAGTTCGCCGTGACCGTCGACGGTGAGAATGTCAAACCCGAGCAGGTGTTCGGCAGTCCGACGGACATCGTGCGCGCGCCGATGATGCACCGCACCGGTCGATCGTATCACCTGCCGACGGGCGGCGCGATGTACTTCGACACCGGCGTCATCGAAATCGCGACGCCGGTGATCGAGATCGAGCCGGGATGCGCGGCGCGCGCGGGACGCTCGCTGTGGGAGAGCATTCGCTTTCTGCGCACTGAGCTCGACGCATGGGAGGAGCGCGAAGGCCGCTCGGTTCACCTCGCCGGCTTCAGCACGCACTACAACGTGTCGTTCGAGCTGCCGCGCAACGCGCGAGGTCCCGAGCGGAGTGTCGAAAAGCTGGCGATGCTGCTGACGCACATCGTCCCGATGCCGGTGATGTTGCTCGCCGCCAATCGCCGATCGACCGGCATCGGCGCGCGGCCGCGCGGCAATCGCATCGAGATCACCGCCGACTTCACGCCGGATCCCGCGCTGATGATCGCCGCGGCGACGGTGATCGTCGGCGTGGTGCGCGAAGTGATGACGTGGCCGTCGTTCGAACTCGACGTCCTGGCGCAACACAGCTTCCCGGTGGTGCGCGACTTCACGCCCGAGCCGCACAGTTCGCGACAGGGCTGGGTCGCGCGATTCTCGTCGTTCGCGGACAACCCGTTCGTCGCCGACGTCAACGAGCGGCGCTGGACGACGCGCGGCGGTGAGACGCTGTCGCTGCGCGACATCGCCGCGCGCGTGACTCGCTACTTTTGGCCGTCGATCGTACGACTCGGTGATCCGCGATCGCTGCGGCTCATCTGATTCGGTGATGGACGGGCGCACGCCGTCGCTGCTCGAGCTCAGCGATCGGCCGCCGGCGTACGAAAGCGTCGGACATCTGTGCAGTTGGGCAGACCTGTTCCCTGTTCGCGCGCTCGCCCGCTCGCGCTACGAGCGCGTGTTCATTCGCGCGATCTCGCGCCAGCGCCTGCGCATGGGAGCGAACTGGTACACGCCGGTCGGTATGCGTGGCTGGTCGCACGTCGTGCTTCGCCGCGACCGCGACGGCACGCGCCACGCCTTTTCGCTCGACTATCTGCTCGGGCACGTCGACCAGTGGGAGTCGAGCCCGCGACCGAGACACAAGCCCGCGCGCGCGTCGCGACGAGGCATCGCTAGAACGGAAGTGACGACGCGCGGGTAGACAGAGGGACGGTCGGCGACGCAGAATCAACGCGATCGGCCGTCGCCAATTGCACGACCGTACTCCCTCGTCCCCCTTCGATTCATGTGGCAGTCCTTGATGCTTCCGGGCATTCCGATCGGCGAGAAGCTCGTGCGCACGATTCTCGTCTACGTGTTCCTGCTCGTCGGGCTGCGCCTCGCCGGCAAACGCGAGCTGTCGCAGCTCAATCCGTTCGACCTCGTCGTGCTGCTGCTGCTGTCGAACACGGTGCAGAACGCGATCATCGGCAACGACAATTCGCTCACCGGCGGACTGATCGGCGCGGCGGCGCTGCTCATTCTCAATCGGTCGTCGTGCGCACGCTCTACCACTACGGCAAGCTCGACGCGATCGAGGGGCGGCCGGACACGCTGATTCGGAACGGCCGGCTGCTGCGACACCATCTCGAGCGCGAGCTGATCACCGTCAACGAGCTCGAAGCCGCGGCGCGCAAACAGGGCATCGAGTCACTCGCGCACGTGCACGAGTGCCGGCTCGAGACCGGCGGCGCGCTCACCTTCGTCGCCAAGACGCCGACCGACGAAGATCTCCGTCACCACGAGACGATCGGGCTGCTCGCGCAACTCGACGCGCGTCAGCGCGAAACGCTCGAGCAGTTGGCCGCGCTGGAGCGGAAGATTGCGGGCACGACCGGCACCACGCCCTGATCGCCGAGCGCGGTTGTCACGTCAGCCGCAATCGCCGAGCTGAGTGCGTTCATTACGCGTTGGCCGTCGTCGGGCGACCACGGGGCAATGCCGAGGATGCCGTTCGCCCACGCGCCGCGCGCGCCCGGCGCCGATACGCGCGCGCCGCGTCGCCACGCCGCGTGCGCGCGCGTCGATCGCCAGCGTGAGCAAACGCTCGCGGGCGATCGACTGCGGCGAACCATCGGCCGTGCATAGTTGTCGCGGTGGCCGGGAGCGATGAAATTGCGCTCGCGCGGCCCAACCAACACGCCGCGCAATGGAACCGGCGCCTGCAACACGCGGCGGACGACGACGACCGGATCGATGACCTTGGGGTCGGCCCACTGCGACTCGAACGCGGCGCGCGCCGTGTCGGGGAGATATGTCATCTGCTCGATCGCCGCGATGAGCGACGTCACTCCCGCCGACCCGACAGCCGCTGGCGCACCCGCGGCGTAGCCCGAGAGTGTCGCGTCCTCGACCGCGGTGAGAAAACCGTTCGATCTCCCCTGCAGCGCGAGCGACGTGGCGACGAACCAATCGGCGCCGCGCGCGAACAACTCCGCCGGCCGATCGGCGGCTGGCGGCGACGTGACCGCCGGCCGACTGGGCGCAGCAGTCGCGCCTCCGCCAAGCCGCGCACCGACCGCGCGAGCGGACCGCGCTGTTCGCGCATCGCGCGGTCGGTACTGTAGCCGCCAGCCGACGGCGAACAAGCGCCGCGCCGTCTGCCAATCGAGATCGTGCGACAACTCGTGCGCCAGCGTGCCGCCCGACGTCATGATCGAGAGATCGAGCGTGCGGGTGCGCGGGTCGTGCATGGCGAGCGCCGAGTCGGGAAGCGCTTCGGCGCCAAAGCGCACGCGCAGATCGTTGAACCGCAGCGCCGGAAGCGCGAGCTGCATGTCGCGCAGCGCGTCACGCAACTCGCGCAGATAGAACGGGCGCCACTCTCGCGGGCACATCGCGGCCGAACGTCACGCTGGCCACGCCAAATTCCGCGGTGATGTCGCCCGGCGTCGGCGCCGGATCGCCGGCGAACCACGGCTCCGACTGCGCGAGCGTGCGCAGTGCGACGGCGGCCGAGAGCAGCGAAATCGCCGTCGCGCGACGCGACGAGTCGTCGCGCGCAGCGAGAAGCGCGTATTCGGCGACGAGCGTCTCGTCATTCGTGGCGCGAAGCACCGTCTTGGCGTGCGCGCCCAGCGTGACGACGACCGGAGATTGCGGCGGCCGCGATGCGCCGAGTACGGCGAGACGCGCGGCGAACCATGTGCCGATCACGCTGCCGGAGACGCGGCCGGTCGGGGCAGCCAACTCGATCGAGCGTATCGATCGCGCGAACGAGCGACGGCACGGCGTTCATCGCCTCGACCTGCAACGCGCCTCGAGCGGCGCGAGCAGCGGCTGCTCGACGCGAAAGCCGCGCGTCGCACGTCGCGTTTCGAGCGCCGCCAGCACGTCTTGGCGGTCTTCGCGCGCGTCAGCCAAGAGATCCGCGAGATCGGCTGTGGCGACAGCGCGATCGCGCACGAGCGCGGCGACCTCCGAGGCGACCGACACGCTCGACGCCGTGATGGTGCCCTTGCTCGCCGAAATCTGATACGCGAGGCGCACGGCGAGCTCGCCGGCGCGCGGGTCGGACGCGGTCGCGATCGCTCGCTCGATGAGCGCCAGATGCGCGGCGCCGGTCGCTCCGTGGCCGTCGGCAGTCCACGGTCCCGAGCCGTCGAGCACGGACGGGTCGACGACGTACGCGTCGCCGCGGCGCAGTCGGCCGAGGAGCGCCCACGCGACGCGCGGCTGCATGCGCGCGTCGAGCCGCGGATCGTCCAGCGCCTCGTCGGCCAGACGGAAGGGATCGCCGAGTCCGAAGCGAGACGCTCGAGGTAGCCGAGTGCGAGCGCGAGCTGATCGCCGCGCTCGCCACGTGGCCGCGCACTGCGCGCGAGCACGATCGTCGAGTCGAAGTAGGCCGTCGCGCGATCGAGCTGCGTGGCGGCACTCGCGCTCATCGACGGGCGCTCGTGGACCCAGCCGAGCAGCACCGCGACGCCCAGCAGGACGGTCGTGAACACGAGAGAAAAGCGGCGAACTACGTCCATCGTTGACTCGTACCCGCTGAGAGGTGTCGAGTTGCCGGCGAGGCCTCTGTGCCGTCTATCTCATGATGCGCATCCATCGATTCATCCCACTTGCCGCGCTCCTGGCCGGCGCCGCGAACGCGGCGTGGGGCCAGATCCCACGCCTCTGACGATCGAGCCGCGCCACCCGGAGGGCGGTGTCCTTGTCCGATTGACGATCGATCGGCTCGCCAGGTACGGCGACTCGGTGACATCGCGTGGACGGCACCATGGCCGGCGAGCCGCTGCACTTCGTCGCCGCGGCGACGGGCGCAGTCGAGGCGCTCGGCGCCATTCCGCTCGACGTGTCCGATTCTGTCGTCGCCTCGTGCACATCGGGCGCCAATCGGGCACCGTCGACACGCTGCGCATCGATACTGAAGTACGCCCACAACCCGACGCCGACCGTGTCGCACGCGCCGTCGCACTCGCGCCCGCGCGGCGCGAGTCGGCTCCGCGTCGACAAGCGGTTCACGCAGCGCATGGACTCCGCGACCGAAGCGCGCATCGAGGACGAGAACGAGCTCGCGCGCGACGTCGGCCGCACGCGCAGGACACGCCGCAGCTGTGGACCCTTCCCTTTCTGCGGCCCACGGCAGTCGCGCGTGACGAGCCGGTTCGGCAGCGGGCGCGTGTTCAACGGCCGCGTGTCGAGCAGCCATCTCGGCGTCGACTATCGCGGCGCGCTGGGCGAGCCGATCTACGCCGCCAACCGCGGCGTCGTCGCGCTCGTCGCGTCGTTCTTTCTCGCCGGCAACGTCGTGTACATCGATCACGGCGACGGCCTCGTGACCGGCTACTTCCACATGAGTCAGCCGGAGGTCGCCGTCGGTGACACGGTGGAGCGCGGCCAGGAGATCGGCCTGGTCGGAGCGACCGGCCGCGTGACGGGTCCGCACCTGCACTGGAGCGCGCGCTTTGGAGCGTTGACGATCGATCCGGCGGATCTGTTGTCGCTCGGCGCGCCGTTCGTGGCGGGACACCCAAAGAAAAGCTTGCGGCCCGCGAGGCAAGCGAGCCGATCGCGCAAGTCCCCTGGTAGCCCACGGCGAGCGCACAGTCGATGGACGAAAGTTCGGAAAATTGCCGCGCGAAGTTCCAGAGATGATTTCATGCGGAGACTCCTGCTCATCGCAATTCTCGATACTGAGTCGCGCGCGCCGCGGTTTCCGTCAACCATAGGCCCGCCGCCCCGTCCCGCGACGTTAAGCCCCTCAATCGCGGCCCGCGGCCCGAGAAGCGCGCTGTTAAACAAGCGTCATCACGCCGTCAAGTGTCCTCGACGGACTTGATACTTTATAATCGACCTCATGCGTGGCGACCCTGAGGCCGTTGACGAGCGCTTTGGCACGACCTTTAGTTACGCCCGTCGCAGGATGTGGCCCGGTGGTCCCATGCCGGAGTTACAGATCTGTGACGAGCGCTGCACGGCGCTCGCCCACATCCGCCGAAGTCCGTCGTCGTAGGTGCAGCCCCGACGGACCTCGGGAAGCTCGCACCGACACGAGTCGCGCGACGGTCGCGAGTAGTTCGATCCAGTCATTCACTCGAGGTAGACACACGTCATGACGAGACACCTCCGCCGCACTCGTCGCGGCCGCGAGCGTGTTGCTGGGGCATAATCCCGGCGGCGGCGCTCGCGCAACAGGGCACCACCATCAGCGGCCGCGTGCACGAGCGACGCGGCGGCTCCGCCTTCCAGGCGTGAGCGTCAGCATTCCCACGCTCGGCGCCGGTGCGTACACCGACGCGCAGGGACGCTATTCACGTCACCGTTCCGTCCACGCGCGCCGCGGGACAGACCGTCACGCTCTCTGCGCGCCGCATCGGCTACACCGCGAAGAACGTCGCCGGTGACGCTGTCCGGCGCCGCGATCACGCAGGACTTCCGCTCGGTGCCAGCGCGACGCAGCTGACCGGTATCGTCGTCACGGCGCTTGGCACTCGAAGGAAAAGAGCCAGCTCGGCACGGCGCAGCAGGAGATCACGCCGACGAGCTGAACACCACGCGGGACAGTCGATCGTCGACCAGATCGCAGGGTAAGGTGTCTGGCGTGCAGATCACCGGCGCCGGCACGCAGGGCGGCTCGACCAACATCGTCGATCCGCGGTCAAACCTCGATCACCGGCAACAACACGCCGCTGTTCGTCGTCGACGGCGTTCCGGTCTCCAACGCGATCGCGGCGCCACCGCGCACAGCGGCGGCTGGGCCGGACTTCGGCAGCGCGATCAGCGACATCAATCCGGAAGACATCGAGTCGATGTCGGTCCTCAAGGGACCGAACGCCGCGGCGCTCTACGGTTCGCGCGCCACGAACGGCGTCATCGTCATCACGACGAAGAAGCGGTCGAAACACCGGCCGCGGCCCGAGTCGACGCGAGCCAGGTCTTCACGTTCGACACTCCGTCGCGTCGCCGGGACTACCAGAACAACTACGGTCAGGGCGCGGGCGGCGAATTCTCGTTCGTCGATGGCGCGGCGACGGCGAACGACGGCCTCGACCAGAGCTTCGGTCCGCGCTTCAACGGGCAGATGATCCACCAGTTCACGGCCGACGAGCGGAAGTCCGTGGATCGCGCACCCGGACAACGTGAAGGACTTCTTCCAGACGGGCCACACGTCGTCGACGACCGTCTCGGTCACCGGTGGAACGGATCGCGCGAGCGCGCGTCTCTCGCTCGGCGCCGACAACATCGCCGGCATCATCCCGAACAATTCCTCCAGAAGACGTCGGCCGTGCTCAACGGCAACGCTGCAGGTGAACGACAAGATCAGCACGAACGCCACGGTGCAGTACGTGCACAACACGGCGCGCCCAACCGCCCGGGCCCGGGCTACACGACGAGCGTCCTCGAGCAGTTCATCTGGTTCGGCCGTAACGTCGACATGAACGCGCTCAAGCGAACTGCTGAAGTCGGCGACGCGAACGACGGTCCGGACAACCGCGAGTTCAACTGGAACTACAACTTCCACAACAACCCGTACTGGCTGCAGGACGACAATCCGCTGTCCGACGCGCGCGATCGTGTGATCGCCAGCGTCTCGGCCAACTACAAGATGACGGATTGGCTGAACGCCTCGGTGCGTACGGGTTCCGACATCTATCGCTACAACATCAACCCGACTTGGCGCAAGGGAACATCTGAACAACGGCCGACTCGGTGAATCCGTCGTACTCCGGCGCGTTCACCTCCTTCGACAAATACAACGAGAACGACACCCAGCTGCTCATCGCGAACAAGCCGCTCACCAGCCGCTTCTCGCTGAACGGAACGTTCGGCGGCAATCGCCGCTACAGCGACTTCAATGAGAACACGGTCGCGGTGAACGGCATCTCGGTCCCGAACATCTACAACGTCTCGAACGCCGCTCTCGCGCCGATGAATGACAGACCATCACCAATCAGGCCGTGAACAGCACCTACGGTTCCGGCGCGTTCACGTGGGATGGCTGGTGGACGGTGGAAGGCACGGCGCGCAACGACTGGTCGTCGACGCTGCCGCAGGGCAAGAACTCGTACTTCTATCCGTCGGTGAACACGTCGATCGTGCTGTCCGACCTGCTCCCGTCGATTCGCGGGCCCCATCTGCTACCTCAAGCTGCGTGGCGGTTCGGCGCGCGTGGGTAACGACGCGGCGCCGTATCGCTCTACACGACGTACACGGGCAGCGCGAGCAAGTTCAACGGCGAGCCGCTGTTCTCGCTGGGCAATTCGCTGCTCAATCCGGACCTCAAGCCGGAGACCACCGTCTCGAACGAAGGCGGCTTCGAGCTCGGGTTGTGGGGCAGCCGCGTGTCGGTCGACGCGAGCGTGTACGACAAGTACACGACGGATGAAATCACGAACGTGACGATTCCGGCGAGCACCGGCTACTCGAACAAGCTGGTCAACGCCGGCAAGATCGATAACCGTGGCTACGAAGCGTTGATCACGGTCGAACCGATCCACAACAACAAGTGGGATTGGAGCTCGACGTTCAACTTCTCGCATAACCAGGGACGCGTCATTTCGCTCAACCCGGGCCTGCAGAACATCGTCTTTGGCGGATTCCAAGGGGCGGTGCAGGTCGAGGCGCGAGTGGGCGCTCCGTACGGCAACATCAGCGGCTACGGCATCAAGCGCGATGCGGCAACGGGCCTCCCGCTGCTCACCGACGCCGGCACGTATCAGCCGACCGACACGATGATCACGTTGGGGAACATTCAGCCCAAGTGGACCGGCGGCTGGGTCAACAGCGTGCGTTACAAACACTTCACGTTCGCTGGCACGCTCGACATCCGTCACGGTGGCAGCCTGTTCAGCGGCACGAATTTCTACGGTCAGGCGACCGGCACCCTGGCGAGCACGATGCTCGGCCGCGAAGTGGATTGGAACAAGCCGGGCGTCGTGATCAACGGCATCATCGAGTCGACCGGCCAGAAGAACACGCAGAACGTCACGTCTGAGACGTACTTCCAATCGCTGTCGTACAGCGGCATCGCCGAGCCGTATGTGTACGACGACAGCTTCATCAAGATTCGCGAACTCCGCATCGGCTATGACCTGTCGCAGACGATGTCGAGCCGCTTCAATGCGAGCGCGGTCAACGTCGCCCTCGTGGGTCGCAACCTGTGGACGCACACGAACGTGCCGAACATCGATCCCGAAATCGCGTACAGCACCGGCGCCAACCAGGGTCTCGAGTACGCCGGTCTCCCCGTGCCGCGAAGCTTCGGCTTCAGCGTGCGCGTCACGCCGTAAATCATGACTCCAATGACACGCACCCATCGCATTCTTCCGACTGCAGCTGCCGCGGCGCTCGTTGCACTGGTCGCCGCCGGCTGCAACAACGACAAGCTGACATCGATCAACAACAACCCGAACTCGCCAACGACGGCGCCGGCGTCAGCGGTGTTCACCAACGCCGCACAGACGTCCATCGGCAACTGGCTTGGTTCGGGGTACGACCTGCGCGACATCGGTCTGATCATTCAGCACTTCGCCGAGAACCAGTACATCGGCAACGATCAGTACCAGGGCGTCGGTCCAACGGCGCTGAACGGGAATTGGACGGGCGCGTACGCCAACGATCTCGAGGACTATCAGATCGTGATTCGCGCCGGCAAGGCCGCGAACAGCCCGGGCCTCTGGGCACCCGCGAGCATCATGCAGCAGTGGGAGTTCGGGTACCTCACGGATTCGTGGGGCGATATTCCGTACTCGCAGGCGCTTGCAGCCGATTCGAGCACCGGTGTGCTCCTTCCGGGCTATGACGCGCAGCAGGCCGTGTACGCCGGCATGCTGGCCAAGCTCACCGCCGCCTCGACCGCACTCCAAGGCGCGGCAGGGGTTCTCGGCGCTGCAGATCCGGTATACAGGGCAGCCCGGTGAAGTGGCAGAAGTTCGCCAATTCGCTCCACGCTCGCGACGCGCTTCGGATCGTGAACATCGATCCCACGACGGCGAGCAACGAGCTCAAGGTGGCCTTTACGGCCGCCGGGTGGCCTGTTGACCTCCAACGCCGACAACGCACAGCTCGACTGGCCGGGCGACGGCGTGTTCAACAATCCGTGGGCGGTGAACTTCTCAAGCCGCGACGACGATCGGATGTCGAAGACGCTCATCGACACGCTCAATCATTACAACGATCCTCGCGTAGCGATCTACGCACTCCCCGCCTCGGCAACCGGCTTGTACGCCGGCCAGCCGAACGGTCTCTCGAACGCGACGGCGGTGGCGTACTCGGACAGCTCGTCGCGCCCAGGGGCGGTCTTCTACCCTGGCCCGATCGCCTACGCGCCCGGCAATTTGGGCGGGAATGGCGACAGCTTCCCGTCGTACATGATGACGTACGCTGAAGTCAACTTCATCGAGGCCGAGGCAGCGCAGCGCGGCTTGGGCGGCCTCACCGCCGCGCAGGCGGCTGGCTTCTACAACGCCGGCATCACGGCGTCGATGAACCAGTGGGGCGTGACGGATGGGGTGAAAATCGCGGCGTATCTCGCGCAGGCGCAGGTGGCGCTGCAGGCCGGCACACCGGGGCTCAAGCAGATCGCGATTCAGAAGTGGATCGCGTTGTACGGCGACGCCGGTCAGGCCTGGTTTGAATGGCGCCGGACGTGCATGCCTGCGCTCGTGAAGGCACAGATTTCGATCTTCAACTACGTCCCGCGCCGCCTCAAGTACCCGTCGTCGGAGGTTTCGGCCAACGACGCGCAAGTACAGGCCGCGGCGGCGCACATGGGCGGGGATGCGAACAACACGCCGGTGTGGTGGGACAAGACGTCGGCCGCGCCAACCTGCCAGTAATCGGGCAGTAGCGACCGACCAACATCAAAAAGCTCCCGGCTATCAGGAAGGTCTGATAGCCGGGAGCTTTTTGCTTGTCCGGTCCCGCGGCATCACTTCATCCAGACGAGGATCGTGCCACAGGTAGCCGTGCGGTCAAAGAACTGCGCTGGGATGCCAGCGAAAGAGCTGTAGACCTCGATTGCGGCGACGTCTCCGCCGGTCGTCACGTCATCAACCTGCGCATTGAGCATTCGCTGTCCATCGACCCAGACGAGCGGAGCGCAGCCGCGGATAAGGACCTGATTGCCAATCCGCCGTCCGGGCGTGATCGACACACCAGGAACACCCCGGAGCGCCTCGCTCGTGTACTGCGGCTTGAGCTCCTGGAGCCGTTTTCCGTCGATGTAGTGACCAAAGTGGTTGGTCTTCGCTCGCTCGTGGAACCCCTGAAGCTGCGGGCTCAGGTTCTCCGGCGGCGCGTCGACGATTCGCGTGGTATCGAGCGTCGCCACGGCGGCCTCGAGCTTAATGACAACGCTGGCTCGGTGGTCCGGAGCGGTGACGTCGACCGACACGGTGGCGGGCGCGAAGCCGACGTGGCGAACACGGAGCACGATGTGAGGCGACGACAGCGAATCCAAACGGAATCGGCCGCCCGCGTCACTCTTCAGACGGCGAACGATCGAATCGGCCTGGAGCACCTCGAGCTCGGCGACCGCAAGCGCGTTGCCGCTCGGATCGGCCACGGTGCCTTCGACCAGGTAGCGCGCTTCAACAGCCTGGGGCGTTGCCACCTGGGCCGACGCCACGCCGGTCCCTACGCATAGCAGCACGCCACCGATCACTCCAAGACGTCGAGCTGGCATTCATCCCCTCTCGTGTCAATGGTGCAGCTTCGCGTCATTGAACCGATCTGTCAACCAGCGTGTGACGCGGACGGTGTGCGGACGACGCCGCATCCCGCCCAGGGCTCTCGCCAAAAGCACGAGGGGCGCCGATTGCTCGGCGCCCCTCGGACTGCTTTGTACCCGCTGAACCACTCGACCCTAGGGACTAGGCCTTGCGGTCAATGCACGCGGTGAAGTTCGGGTTGGTCAATTCGTTGTCCGTCACCGGGAAGTTCACGTCGCTCCCGTATACCGTACCCGAGAGCTTATACGAGAACGAACCGGTCGGGAACACCTGATCTTGCGTCAAACCGTACAGGCGGACTTCGCGGCGCTCGTCCGGAAGACGCTGACCGCGTGCGAACGTCCAGAACGCCTTCTCCCGGAAGAACAGCTTGATCGCGTCCGACGGTGTCGCCGGGGCCGCGAGTGCCGTCATCACAGGAATCGCCGTCTTGCCGATCGTCTGTGTGCTCGCCCGCAGAGCATTGAGAATCGTCATCATCGCCGTAAAGTCGCCCGACGTGATGCCCGCATTGAGCGCCGCTTCAGCTTGGATCAAGCGGGCGTCGATGCCCGAAACGAGCGGTACTGGATCGCTCGATGTCGGAAAAACCTGCTGCACGATCAGCGGCGTGGTGCCGTCGAACGGTTTCACGTTGAGTGACACGCCCGTCTTGACCGGGACGCGCGGGTCGCCCGCCGAAGCGAATGGCAACGCGTTTCCGGTGATGCCGCCGGCATCGGCACTGTCGCCGACCGTATAACGTCCCTGGCTCCCGTTCAAGCTGAAGATCTGGTTCGTGCCGGTCGCCACGTCAAACGTCAACAGGTACTGATAGTTCGTCGGTACCGCGGTAACTGGAACCAGCGCGGCGGCGGCGGCGAACTGCCCCTGATCGACCAATACGCGAGCCTTGGCGATCAGGCTGGCCTGGTGATTGTTCGTCGAGATCGCGTCGGTTCCCAAGGTCAGCGACAGTGCGCTGTCGAGGAAGGCCGAGGCGCGCTTGTAGACCGAATCGGTCGTGATCGACGGGCCGTACGCGACCTGGCCGGCCGTCGTGTACGTCTCAGGAACGCCGCTGCAGAAGGTCTCTGCAATGGTCATCTCTGTGAAGCCCGCCGCCAGATACATCTGGCCGATGTTCCGGCTCGAGTCTGGCGTGAACTGATTCAGCGTGGTGATTGCCGTGCGAATGAACCCGCGCGCCTGCTGCACCGTCGTGTACGCGGTTTGGATGTTCGCATTGCTGGTTTGGACCGAACGCTGGTCCGTCTCATTACGCTGCGAGAAGGTGTCGCTGGACTTCCATTCGTCCGTGAGCAGGCCGCCGTACAGCCAGAAGCTTTCGCCACCGGCTGTGATGGCCTTGAGTCGGCCAAAGGCACCGATTCGGACTGCTTCGGCGGCGGCCGGACTGTTGATCGCCGACGGGTCGATGACGCCAGGATTCTGCGGCGCGAGCAACTCCTGCTTCACGTCGCACCCGCTCAAGAAGAGCGGGACGACGGCGCAGGTGCCGGCCAAGATCCACCGAGCGCGATTGATCATATTCAGCATCTAAGATCGTCCTCGAGTGTTCTAGTAGTGGAGGTTGAGCCGGAACTCGAAGTACGTCCTCGGCGCGGTTGTGATGAAGTCATCCTGGATGTCGCCCGTGCTGAAGTTCTCTTCCGGGTCGGCGCCCGTGTAGCTGCCCCACCAATGCAGGTTGCGACCCGAGAAAACAATCGAGGCGTCGCGTGCACGCAAGCGGCTGACGAGGGTCTGCGGCAGTTGGATCGACGCAGATACTTCGCGCAGGCGCCAGAACTGTCCCGTCTCCCAGTAGCCGCCCACGGTCGTGAACTTGGTGCCGTTCACGGTCGTGCCGAAGTTCTCGGCGACCGAGCGTGCCTGCCGGGCCAACGACGTCGTAGCAACCTGCTGCTCGACGCACGATTGCGGGGCGTTGTTGCAGATGAACTGCATCGAACCGTCTTCGACGTTGAAGCCGCCCTTATAGTCGAGCTGCGCCGAGAGGCGGACCTTGCGGTTGAACAGATCGAAGCCGTTCTGCAAGGAGACGATGTCGCGCGGAACGGTGTAGCCGCGGTAGACGAAACCGGTGTCGACCGTGACTTCGCTCGTCTGGATGATCCCGTCGCCGTTCGCATCCTTGAACGTGAACGGACGGAGGTACAAGCCATCAATCGGCAGGGCCGACGAGTCGCGGACCGAACGGTCGGTGAAGACCGCGATCGTGGCGACTGGCTTGCCGTTCGGCTGTTTACCGAGTGAGTTGATCCTGTTGCTGTTGTGCGAACCGGTCAGGACGACGTCCCACCCAAACCGCCTCGTGTCGATGAGGCTGGCGTTGATCGTCGCTTCAAACCCGGAGTTGTTGGTCGACGCCAGGTTCGTGAGGACCGACGTGGCCGACGGCGCAGCCGACGGCGCGATTGGAAGGCTGACCAGCGCGTTCGTCGTCTTCTTGTTGTAGTACGTGAAGTCGACGTTCACGCGGTTGTTGAGCACTCGCGACTCAAACCCGGCCTCGAGCTCGCCGGAGGTTTCCGGCTTGAGGTTCGGATTGCCGAGCGCCGACTCGAGCAAGCTCGGCGTGTCGGTGTTCGAAAGGCTGACCGAGCCAGCCGAGAACCGACGGAGCGACGACGTGGCGCCGGGCTGCACGCCCGACTCGCCGTACGCCGAACGGAGACGGAACTGGTTGAGCCAGTCGAACTTGGGGAAGAACGACTCGTCCGACATGATCCACGACAGGCTGACCTTCGGATAGAACACGCGCTGGAAGTTCGTACCGAAGGCGCTGTTCTGGTCAGACCGCACCGCGCCGGTGATGAACACGCGGTCACGCAGACCCGCCTGCTCTTGGACGTACACGCCGAGCGTCTTGGTGGCCGATTCCTGGCCGTCCGACGCGGACTTGTTCGACGTTGAGCCGACGGTCTGTGCTCCCGGAGGCAACGTCGTGCCGTCCGCCGCGGAGAAATCGCTTTCGTTGTTCAGGTAGTCGGCGCCGAACGTCGTCTTGAGGTTCGCCCACGTTCTGGCGTTCCAGCTCGAGTTGCTGATGAGCTTGACCGAGAAGGCGCGGTTGTTGTCATGTTCGTCGTCGACGAAGCCGGCGCGATTGGTGCTGAACGCCGGGCACTGGCCGAACTGGCAGAGATCGAAGTACGCCTGGTCGGCGAGATCGATGCCTACCGTTCCTTGATTCTGCATCCAGCTGAACGGACGCCACTGTGCATCGGCGCTGCCGCTGATGCGCTGGATGCCCGTGTTGCTGACGAACTGGAAGATTGACGCCGGCGTGAACCGGGCGTAGCCGTGCAAGTCCTCACCGAGGGCGCCGACCGGGTTGTAGTCGAGGCCCGCGTGGTTCGTGCCGTACGTGAGGAACATCGCGCCGCCAATGCCGTTGATGTTGTTGTCCACCTGCGGCGCGCGCTGGTCGGACTTGGCAAAGCCGGCGTTGACGTTGAGGTCGAACTTGGGGCTCAGGGCGGCGCTGATGTTCGCGCGAATGTTTTCGCGCTGGTACGCCTCGGGGTTGACCCACGAGTCGTTGAGCGGCGCCTTGGCCGTGTCGACGAGCCACTGCTGCGCGAACTGCGGCATGTGGTAGGCGCCGACTTCATTGAACAGATCCGAGCTAATGAAGTAACGCACGGCATCCGAACCGCCGCTCACCTGGCCGCCGTAGTTTCGGTTGTTGCCAATCTGCAGCGGTGAGTTCGCGCCCGACTGTGCGATGTTGATCGACGTGGTGCTGTCGGGAATGCACGTGGTGGCGCTCATCGTGGGAAGCTCGCACCGCTGGGTCACACCAGCCGGCGTGTGGCCCCACAGCGCGTAGGTCGACGGATACGTGTTCCGGTCGTCGATCGCGTTCGCGTCGGCGAACCAGTTCCACTGCGTGGCGCCGGCGCGACCCTTCTTGGTCGTCACGAGAATGACGCCGTTCGCCGCGTCGGTGCCGTACAGCGTGGCGGCCGACGGACCCTTCACGATCTCGATGTCTTCGATCTCTTCCGGGCTGATCGTGTCGAAGAAGCTCGTCTGCGTGCCACCCAAGCCGCGATCGCCAATCGCCGTCGCGCTCGAGAAGTAGCGAACGCCGTCGACCATGACGATCGGCGCGTTGCTCAGGCTGAGCGACGCGACGCCGCGAATACGAATGACCGGCGCCGAGCCGGTCATGTTCGGCGGGTCGATGATGACGCCAGGCGACTTGCCCGTGAGCAGGTCGGCGATGGTGCTCACCGGCGAGTTCTGGACGGCCTTGGCCGCGTCGATCGTCGACACCGCATTGCCCAACTCCACCTGGCGCTGGGCGCCGGTGGCCGTGGTGACGATTTCCTGGAGCTGGATGACCATTGGCGCCATCGAGAAGTCGACGGTCATCGAACCGTTCGCCGTGACGGCGATTGGCTTCTTCTGCTCCGTGTAGCCGACGTGGATCGAGCGGATCTCGACCGTGCCCGCCGGCAAGTTCCTGATCGTGTAAGCGCCTTCCGCGTTCGTCGAGACCATGATGCTCGTCCCAACGACCATGACGCGGGAATCTTGCAACGGCGCGTTAGTACCGGCCGCCGTTACATGGCCGGAAACGGTCGCTCCCTGCCCGTACACCGCCGCTGGAGCAGCGACAGCCGCGAGCGCAACAAGTGCGGACCGTAGGGAAATCCCCCCGCTCCACGCCCGAAGTAGTTTCATCGAATTCGCCCCCTAAAGGTTGGACAGACGTTCAACAACTCGCAGGGCGCGAGCGCCCTGCGCAAAGACCGAGGCCACCGCCTGCGCCTCGAATCACTCCGCGCGGATCTCATATCATCTCCGGTGCGAACCGCCCGCTGCGCACAAGGCGCGGCGGTCGCGATCGACCATGCTCAATTCCACGGAAACGTGCAGCGACTTCGGAAGGGTATTCGACCTGGCCCACCGACCCCAAACGCGGGTGGCCAGATCAGATGCGCCGCGGTGTTAACTCACTGTCCGCGACAAGTCGTCACATGCCGGTCCAAATCAATACGCCGGCACAGTTGGCAGGAACCACATCCCTCGACAGCAATGGTATACGGTGTCCCACGTTCCAGCAAGACGAATACTAGGATGCGCCGGCCCGTTCCAATGACGACGCAGGCGATGTCGCCGCCGGGTGACCCGAGCCCGCGGCCGCCTTGACATCGGGCGTGAACGCCAGCGAAAGCTGTCGCACGGGAATGAATGAACGGCGGTGATGCGGAGTCACGCCGCGAGCCGCCAGCCCTTCCAGGTGCACCACCGTCGCATATCCGACGTTGTGGTCCCACCCGAACCCGGGATAGCGATCCGAGAGCGCGCGCATCACGCGGTCGCGCGTCACCTTGGCGATGATCGACGCGCACGCCACGGTATAGCAGCAGTCGTCGCCCCCGACGAGCGCCGTGTGCGGCACGCCGAGGGTGCGAATCGGCTTGCCGTCGACGACAATGTGATTGGGCTGTACGCCGAGCCGCGCGAGCGCGCGGCGCATGGCGAGCACGCTGGCGTGGTAGATGTTCAAGCGGTCGATCTCGTGCACCGACGCGGCGCCGATCCCTATGCTCACCGCGCAGGCGCGAATCTTCACCGCGAGGCGGACCCGCTCGGGGGCCGTGAGCGCTTTGGAATCGTCGACGCCGGGAATCGCTCGGACATCGGGCGGCATGATGACGGCGCAGGCCACCACCGGGCCGGCGAGCGGGCCGCGCCCCACTTCATCGACGCCGGCGACGAACGGGCCGGCGGTTTTGCGCAGCTCGCGCTCGAGCGGTTTCCAGCGGGCGCTGCTCACGCGAGTGAAGCGGCGAGTGAAGCGGCGGGTGACGCGGTCCGTGACGCGCGTGGCAGCACGGACGCGCCGACTTACTCGGCCGGACCGGTCTCCGGAACGGCGACGCGCACCTTCTTTTCGCGAATGCGCGTGGCCTTGCCGGTGAGGTGGCGCAGATAGTAGAGCTTTGCGCGGCGCACGCGTCCACGGCGGATGACGTTGATCTCGGCGAGCATGGGGCTGTGCACCGGGAAGATGCGTTCGACCCCGACGCCGTTGGAGATCTTTCGCACCGTGAAGCTTTCACTCACACCGCTGCCGCGGCGCGCGATGCAAATCCCCTCGAACGCCTGAATGCGCTCCTTTTCGCCCTCTTTCACGCGGACGTTGACACGGACGGTATCGCCGGCGCGAAAGGGCGCGACGTTCCGGAGCCACTCTTTTTGGGTTTCGATGAAGGGATGCATATGACAGTCGCGACAGGAGCCCGATGGATATCCGGGGGAGACTGACAATATTAGGGGCTCGGTGCGCCGAAAGCCAGCGCCGACCTGGATTTAGCCGAACTGTCCGCGTAGTTCAGCGCTTAGCGAACGGATCCGCCCGCCGTCCAGTCAGGATGCTGTCAGTCAGGGCGATCACCGACCGGAATTGCACGGGCTCCGCGCCCGCGGCGATCGCGGCGCGCGCCTGGTCCTGCGCGGCCCGCCACCGACCCGTATGCAGAAAGCAGATGATCAACCCCGACCGGGCGTTCGCATCGCTCGGACTCAGCGCGGTCGCCCGCGCGAGCAGCGGCTCGGCTAGTTCGCAGTGGCCGAGCTTCGTGTACCAGCGTCCCAAATCGACGTAGAGCTCGGGATCGTCGGGGTAAAGCAGAATGGCCTGACCCAACCACGTCAACGCCTGCTGCGTGGCGCCCTGACTCGCGACGTACTCCGCGTAGTAGTGATCAACTTCATACGATGTTGGCATGTCGCGAGCTGCTGCGGTGAGCAGTGCGCCGTTGTCCCGCCACCGCCGCCCGCCGACGATCGTGCGCGCCAAACCTGCCACGAGCAGTGCACTCAACGCCACAGCCGCCGCGATCGTGCCGCGGCGAGGGAGCCGTGCACCGATCACTCGCTCGGCCACGACGCCCACGGCGAGCCCGAAGCCGACACTCGGCAGGAACAGCGTCCGCTCCGCGACAATGGTGCCCGTGACAATGAGCACGTTGGTCACGGGAAGCAGCGCAATCCCGATCCACGAGAGCGCGAAGGCGATGCGCGGCTCCCGTCGCCAACTCCAGACGACGGCCGCGGCGAACAGCGCGAGCAGAAGCGCGCCGGGCAGGATCGCTGCGTCCCACCCGTGCGCAACGTGGATGTACGGTGGGGTGTAAATCGGCGAGAGCGTCGCCGGCCACAGGAGCAGCCGCGCCCATTCGCGCGCGACGCCGACCATCGTCAACACGCGCGACGCCGCGGGGAGAGTCGACAGCACGATGCTCGGCCGATCCCCTGCCAGCGCGCCGATGACCGCCGCGCGCAGCCAGACCACGCCGACACCGACGAGCACGAGCGCGGCGTACAGCCGCCGCACGGCCACGGCGTGCGACTCGCCCGCGACGGCCGGTTTGTTCGGCGCCTTGCTGAGCACGGTCACATCGGCGGCGATCAGCAGCAGCGGGAGCACCAGCGCGCTCTCCTTGGCCAACGCACCCGCGACGTACAATCCCACGATGGCCGCGACGGAGCGCCACGAGAGATGGTCGTCCGACTCCCATCGCGCCGAGAGATAGATGCACGTTGCCCACACGACCGATACGCCGGCGATGAGCTCCGATTGGCCGACAGCGTTGGCGATGACCTCGACGTGCACGGGATGCACGGCGAACAGCGCGGCCGCGATCCACGCCGGCCACGGGTCGACGACGCGGCGCGCCAGCCGCCAGACGAGGAGCGTCATGGCGACGAACAGCGCGACGTTCACGACGTGAAAGACGATCGGTGCGCCGTCGCCGAGCGTCCATTGGACGGCAAAGCCCAGCAGCGTCACCGGGCGGTAGAGCGCCCTGCCGAGCGCCGGCGGCCAGTAGGTGTCGCCGAACAAGCGCCACCAGGCGGCGAGCGAATGCACGCGCTCGTCGCTGACGATGATTGGAAAATCATCATAAGCAAACTGATTTGCCAGAGTCGTGATCGACGCCGCCACGGCGACGACGATCAGCGCCAGCGCGCCGCGGCGCGCCTCGGTCGTTCGCGGCATCTCAGCTCCCGGGCTTGCCGCGCAACGCCGCCAGCGCGCGTTGCGCCGGAGCGTAGTCGGGTTCCACGGCGAGCGCGCGACGAAACAGCTCCGCCGAGTCCGCCGGCTTGCCGAGCGACGCCATTGCGATGCCAAGGCGCGTCAACGCTTCCGGATCGGCGGGCGCCAGTTCGACGGCGCGCGCGAAGTATCGCTCCGCGTCGAGCGGCCGCTCGGCCAGAAGCGCGGCGCGGCCGGCGAACAGGTACACGCTCGGATCGGCGCTGCCAAACGTGGCGCGGCCGGCGGCCTGCAGGGCGTCCGCCGCGCGACCGAGCTCCGCGTACGCGAGGCTGAGCACCGCGAGCGGCTGACCAGCCGCGCCGGGCGACTGCCGCACCGCGGACTCGAGGTACGGCACTGCCTCGTCGGGCCGTCCACCTTCGACGAGCAGCGCGCCGAGCAGATTGAGCGCATCGCCTCGCGTCGGCTCGACGGCCACCGCGCGTTGCAGTGCCGCGACGGCGTCGCCCGGACGCTCCACGCGCAAGTACGCGCCCGCCAAATTCACCAGGTTCTCGCCCGTGGGAAATTGCGACGCAACGCGTTCGAGATATGGAATCGCGTGCGTCGCGTCGCCCTGGCGCATGAGCACACCCCCGAGCTTGGCGACGACGTCGACGGAGTTCGAGTCGATCGCCAGCGCGCGCCGCAGCACGGTGTCCGCGGCCGCGAGCCGGCCCTGCTCGATGTCGATCTCCGCCAGGTTCGACCACGCCGGGATGTAACTCGAATCGACGGAGATGGCACGCCGGTACAGCGAATCGGCCGCGGCGTATTCGGTGGGACGCCGCGCGAGCATCGCGGCCGCGAGGTTGTCGTACGCGCGCGGATTCCGCGGCGCCTTGTGAATGGTATCGATCCAGAGCCGCTCCGCGTCGGCGTAGGTCCGCCCGCGGACGAACGTCGTGCCGAGTAGCAGCAGGGCGACGAGGCCCATCGCGACCGCGGTGACCGGTCGATCGAATCGCCGCCGCTGTTCGTCCGTCAGACGCGCGACGAGCCTGTGGCGAAGCGCATCCGCCGCGAGCACGACGAGCACGATCACCGAGATGATCGAGAGATAGATGCGACGCTCCGCCGCGATTTCGGTCGTAATGGGCACGAAACTCGACGATGGCGCGAGAATGAGAAAAAACCACGCGCCGAGAAATCCGAGCCAGCGCCACCGCGCGCGGGTCCAGGCCACGATCGTCGCCACGCCGGCGGCAGTGAGCATGAGGAATCCTGGAACGCCCGCCGGGCCGCGCACCGGCGCCGCACCGTAGTCGAACGTGAGCGCGCTGGGCCAGAAGAACAATCGCACGTACCGGCCAATCGCCCAGGCTTGGCTATACAAATACTCATACCAGGCGATGCCGAGGTGAAAGCCCACCGTCTTGCCGCGCGATCCGCCGGCGATGAGGCCGACGGAGAGCGCGCAGGTCGCCACGAGCGCGAGATACAGCCAGACGCGCCCAGTCGACCGCAGCGTCGTCCATGAGGTCGGGCGAAAGGCGACGTCGTACAGCACGACGACGAGCGGTGCCGTGATGACAATTTCCTTGGTCGCCATTCCGACGACGCACGCCACGACCGACGCGATGTACCAACGCACGCTCGCCCCGCGGCCCGCCGCGTCCCACGCGCGAATCGACGCGTACAGCGTCGCGAGGTAGCACAGCGCCGCGATTGATTCGGTGCGCTGTACGACGTAGTCCACGACCTCCGACTGGAGGGGATGAAACAGCCAAATACAGGCGATGATGCCGGCGAGTGCGTCGGCGTGTCGCGGCGATCGCTCGTCCGGCCGTATGCTGCGCAGCGTGCGTCGCGCCACGCCAAAGAGCAGCGCGCCGCAGAGCAGGTGCACCAACACATTGACCAGATGATACCCGACAGTCTTGTTCGGGCCCGCGGGATCGGGATTCTGGTCGACGCCGAATGCGTCGTTGAGCGCGTAGTTGAGCGCGAGCGAGTAGTTCGCCACGGGGCGACCCGAGACGGCCTCGTCGCCCCCAGGCGGATCCAGCGCGACGGACGGTGCGAGGGTGCGAATGGTTGGATTGGTCGTGATGCTGCCGGTGTCGTCGAGCTCGAACGGTGCCCTGAGCGCGGAGGAGTACGCTGCGACGAGCGCAAGCACGATCGCCGCAACGATCCAGAACCTCGGGCGACGCACCGCCGGGATCGTTCGCGCCTCGGCGTTCGCGGCGCCGCTGCTCGTCCGGCGCGACCGCGACCGATGTTGCCCCGAGCTCATTCCGCCGGCCGCGTGTCGATCGGCTCGCCAACCGCGCCGAGCGCGCGACGCTGCGACAACTCTAACGCGAGGCGGGCCCGCCACGCGGCGATGCGCTTGTGATCGCCGGAGAGCAGCACGTCGGGCACCGCGTAGCCGCGATACTCCGGCGGACGCGTGTAGCTCGGCGCGCTCAGGTCGCCGTCGAAAAACGAATCGGTGCGCGCGCTCTCGACGTCGGACATCGCCCCCTCCAGCAAACGCACGGTGGCGTCGACCACGGCGAACGCGGCCGGCTCGCCGCCGCTGAGCACGAAGTCGCCCAACGATACCTCTTCAGTGGCGAGAAAGTCCGCGACGCGCTGATCGACGTCCTTATAGTGGCCGCAAAGGAGAGTGAGCTCTGATCCGGCCGCGAAGCGCAGCGCGTCGGCATGGGTAAACTGACGTCCACGCGCCGAGAGCAGCACGATCGGTGCGACGGCACCAAGCGCTTCGACGGCTTCGAAAAACGGCTCGGGCTTCATCACCATGCCGGCGCCACCGCCGTACGGATAGTCGTCGACCGTGCGATGCCGATCGTGGGTGTAGTCGCGCAGATCGACGACCCGGTACTCGACGGCGCCGGCCCGGGCTGCGCGCGCGGGGATGCTCAACGCGAGCGGGCCGGCGAAGAAGTCGGGGAAGATCGTGACGACGTTGATGCGGAGCATCGAGGCAGGTCGACGGTTCAGCGCCGTCAACGGAGCTGCTCACGGCGTGTTGAATCGTACCGACTTGACTCGCCGTTGAGCTAGGTGGGTGGCACGTCGTGAACGGACGCGCTAATCTGCGATACGTCGGTGAGCCGACCCTTTGGTGCGGAGTCCGAATGCGGTACGCGCGTGCACATTGGTGGTCGCCCTGCTTCGCGATAGTGATCTGCGCGACGCCGGTGCTTGGACAAGCAGCGCCGGACAAAGCGGTGGGGCTGCCTGCCTACCGCGCGCGCGTCCTCGGCGTGTTCGACGAGGCATCGGGCGCGCCGCTGGAAGGCGTCCGCGTCATCAACATGCAGAACGGCACATTCGCCCAGACGACGCCGACCGGCACCGTGAGCCTGAGCTACCTGCCCGAGGGGGGCAGTTTGGTGCGGCTGCAAAAGATCGGCTACCAAACGCAAACTTTTCTCG
The DNA here is from genome assembly GCA_963817445.1 of uncultured Gemmatimonadaceae bacterium. Taxonomy (GTDB): domain Bacteria; phylum Gemmatimonadota; class Gemmatimonadetes; order Gemmatimonadales; family Gemmatimonadaceae; genus JAQBQB01. The sequence goes on along the minus strand of CAWFOG010000023.1, from coordinate 766,433 downwards.
TCGCCATTTCACCCAGCGACACGACCGCCATCACCGCGGTGATGAAAACGGTCACACAGTTGCCGACCATGGTGACGCGGGAATCGGGCCGAACGTACATCTCGCCGAACCTTCGCAACTTCGAGGAGCGCCGAAAAACGGAGAACGGCTATTTCCTCGGCGAGCAAGATTTGCGGAAGAATGACAGCCGGCCGCTGGCGACGCTCCTCGAGGGGTCGATGCCGAGCATTCAGCTCGTCGCCGGCAGCGCGAGCGCGTACTATCTCATGCGGTCGCCGCGCTGTTCCAGCGGCGGACCGCCGCAGGTGTATCTCGACGGCGTACCGATAAATTCGATCGATCCGTACGCGCCGTCGCAATCGTCGCAGCGCTTCGAACGAACCGCCCCTCGCACCGCGGCCAGGATCGATCCCGACGTGCCGAGGGCCTTCAACCTCTCCGACTTCCCCGTGAACACGCTGGGCGCCGTCGAGTGGTACCCGGACGGCGACACGGTGCCAATCGAGTTCGGGCACACATCGAACCGCTGCGGCGCGCTGCTGCTCTGGACTCGCGAGCGCTGAGGTCGAACGCGCTACTGCTCGCGAGTCCAGAGCAAGAGCACGCCGCAGTCGTTGCCGCTCGGGCTGCTGAATTCCATCGGTAAGCTCGAGCTGTGCGGATAGAATTCCACGCCCGCGTAGTCAGCCACCTGCATGGAGGCAAAATCGGCCGCGTCTTGGTTGGTGCCGGGAGTGTATATGCGCACGCCGTCGCGATACACGGTCACCCAGCAGCCCCGCGGGCTCTTCTGATCGTGCGGTACGGCGTGCGGCAAGCCGCCCGTGTGGAGACCGGTCGACCCTCCCACTTGCGACGCGATGAAAATGTGGGATTGGTACTGCACCTGTATCGTACCGCCGAGGCGCGCATCGAGGACTTCGGCTATGTGCCCGACGTCGTCGTACTTTCGCAATGTCGAGTCGTCGACAAAGTACCCGCCCGCGTGCCTCTTCACCCGGGCCTCGAAGCCATTGAGGCCGGGACTTATGTATTTGTTCGTCGAGTCCTTGATGGCCATCGTCGGCAGTGTCGTCGCCTTGCGCAAGATGAGTGTCAACGGCGCCGTGTCGGCCGGTGAGATGCTGACGAGAAGACTCATCACCTCGTAGCCGATCTTTCGGAGCCGCACGACGCTGCCACCCTCGGGGAGAAACATGAGGCTGACGGTGCCCGTCTTGGTGGTCCTGGCGGTCATGCCGCTGAAGTTGTCGGTGACGTCGACTCCCTCGATGGGCTCACCCGTCTGGTCGTCGAACACGCCGAGCACCCGGTAGCGATAGCGATAATCGCGCTTGCTGGTGTCACCCGCCGCGGCGACTCGCGGCGACGACGGCGTTTTCGCCGGGGGACTCTGCGCCACGCCGCGCACGGCCGACGCGCTCAAGCCGATGACGCCAACGATGGCGTGTCGAAGTGCAATGCGACCAAGCATATGGATGGGCCTCGCTCGTCGTTCTCAGGTCCACAACAAACTACAGGGCGTTCACCGCCGAACGGCACGGCAGACGGAGCCGTGCTGATAAAACCCGACTGCGGCCTAGTCCGTCACTTGATTGCGCGGGCCATTGTGTCAGCCTGACCACAATGCTGCATCGTTCGCGGATTCGGGCTTTGCGTCAAGGGTGGTGCATCAATCTGTACAAGTCGGGCGGTTGGAGGGTGGGTGGCGTGTGATTCGAAGCGACGAAGTTCCGGTGCAATCCGGCCGTTCATCCTGCTTGTAGCGCACGGGCGTTCAACCGCGGAGCCTCACTGCCGCGCATGCTCGGCCAGCTTACCGCGCAGGCCGGCCAGGTCGAGGTCGGGCCATCGTTCGATCCAAAGCGCGGCGATTCCGGCGATGTTCGGTGCCGCGAAGCTCGTTCCGCTCACGACGACGGATTTTCCGCCGAGGCCCGTGCTGAGTCGGCGGCGCCCGGGCGACCGGCATTCAACGACGTCGTCCGGGGCGAACGAGTAGACGAATGGGTCGTCCCAATCTGCAACGTCGACGCTCACCACGAGATCGAAAGCCGACGGATAGGCGATGTCATCCCCCGCGACCGCCGCGACGAGGATGACGCCGGCTGCACAGGCGCGCGCGCAAGCGGCGTAGAGTTGATCGCGCGCGTCCTCGCGACGCGTCGCCAGACTCAAGTTGATGACCCGTGCTCGCCTCTGTACTGCCCAGTCGATCGCCGTGCCGATCGTCTCGGGTGAAGTCTCGAGTCGTTTGCCGAATACTCGCGCCGGGAGCACTCGCGCCTCGGGCGCGACGCGCAGGAGCAGGTTGGCGCACAGCGTGCCATGTCCGAGTCGATCGTGATCATCTTCGGACCAGCGGCACGCGAAGTCATCGTCTGGGTCGACAAACCCAGCGCCGGGGCCAATGCGCGCGTCGTTCTGCGTTCGATCCCACCCACTGTCGATGACGGCGACCGTCACACCCGCGCCGGTTAACGGCCGACCATCGCCGTGGCACCAGGGCGACGCGCGCGAGACGCGGTGATCGATCGACGGGGATGTCCCACTCATCGCGCGTCGACGATCGGTTGGCGCAACCCTTCGGTTGCGTGCGAGAACAGGAGATGAATGATCTTGCCCCGCCGCGTCACGACCTTGCCGGTGACCGAATACCCGCGCCGAAAGTAGCCGATGCCGATGCCTTGGAGTTGTGTTTGGTCGAGCGCGACAATGACGCGGTACGCGCCCGACGGGGTCTGGGTCGGCGCCGCCGAACCGGCCGATGCCGCCGTCGCCGCAGGGCTCGGCCCCACGGCGAGCACTGAGCCGTGCAGGCGCGGAACCTTGAGGGCGACGAGCGCAGGCACGTCCACGGTCACCGAATCGCCGGGATGAACGTCGTGGACGTCCGCCTCGCCGATCAGGACCGTCGCCTCCCACGTGTGCGGATCTCCAATCTCTAACAGTTGGTCGCCAGACCGGACTGCGCTTCCGAGGAGCCGATCGAGTTGATCCGTCAGCACAACGCCTGCGACGGGCGCACGAATCGCAAGGCGTCCCAAGCGCGCGCGCGCCGCGTCGATGGCCACGCGCAGTTCACCGAGCTTCGCGTCCTGCGCCGCTACGGCGAGCGGGCTGTCGTCGAGGCGGCGCAACTCGGAATCTGCTGTGCGCTGCTCCGCCTGCGCGTCCCGCACGTCTGACACCGCGAGGTCGATCCCCACGTGCGTGCCTGGAACATATCCGCCGAGCAGCGAGTCGACGTTAGCGCCAAAGGCATACTCGACCATGCGCTCACGGAGCGTTGCGCGCGCTCGCACGAGATGCGCGTCAGCGTGCACGCGCTGCTCCGTCTGGCGCCGCAGATCCTCCGGCTGCGTTGCGACTAGCTGCGCTCGAGAAACCTCTTGCTCGTGATACTGCGCCTCGAGAGTTGCTAAGCTCGTGGCAAGGTCGAGCGAGTCGAGGACAATCAATGTCTGACCGACTCGGACCGTGTCCCCGGTCGCGACGAGAATCTGTTTCACCAACCCATCATCCGCCGGGCGAACCGGCGAGACACGGACTGGTTCGAGCGTCCCAGCGCCGTCGACCGTAACGCGAACGCTGATTAGCGACGACGCTACGATGGCAATGGCGATCGTGCCGGCGAAGATCAAGAGCATGACGCTCGCGGCGCGTTGCACGAGGCGCGCGCCGAGCACGCGGCGCTGGTCGAGCACAGGGAGCTTGAGCTCGACGCTTCGAGGAGATGTGCGTTCGGGAAGTGCCATGGATTCCCTCCCTGATGCGTTAGCGGCGCAAGGCCGAGGCTTCTCCGCCCACGACGCGCAACCGGCGCGGGTCGTCGACGGACGCGGTTCCGGCGAGATACGAATTCCGGTAGAACTCGTTCTGGTCCATGAGTTGATCGTGGGTGCCCGATCCGATCAGCCGGCCGTTGTCGATCACGCAGATGCGATCGGCCAGCGCAGCCGTCGCGACGCGATGTGTGACGTAGATGACTGTTTTCTCTTTTAGACGCGAAAATACGTCGCGCAGAATCTCGCCCTCGGTCTGGACGTCGACGTTCGACGTCGCCTCGTCGAGCAGGAGAATCGGCGCATCGCGAATGAGAGCTCGGGCGATGGCCATGCGTTGGCGCTGTCCGCCCGAGAGCGTGGCGCCCCATTCTGCGACGGTCGTATCGACGCCGTACGGTAGGTCGGCGACGAGTTCGGCGAGGCGGGCAACGCGAATCGCGTCATCGACCCGCTCACGCGGCACGTCGTCGAGGCCGTACGTGAGGTTTTCGAGCACGGTACCGCGCATCAAACTGAACTCTTGCCAGACTACGGCGACTTGGCGGCGAAGATCGGGCAGCGATAGACTGGTGATCGGAAGGTCGCCGAACCAAATCTGGCCCGCTTGAGGCCGCTCCATGTGACAGAGCAGTCGGAGGAGAGAGGACTTGCCCGCCCCGCTGGGTCCGACGATAGCGTTCAGGCTGCCGCGTGGAATGTGAAGCGTGAGACCGTGTAGCACTTCCTTGTCGGGGGTGTAGCCGAACCGGACGTCGCTGATGGTGATGTCGCCGTTCAAGCGATGAACGATCGGAGGGGCCGGCTCGAACGCCAACGTGGGCTCCTGTTCTACCGGAAGTTCGAGGTATTCAAACATCCGACCAAAGCTCACGGCCGATGTTTGGAAGCCAATGAACAGCGACGCGAATTGGCTGACTGGGCCGGAGAGGTACCCCATATACGCTGTGAAAGCGACGTAGTCGCCGAGCGACATCTCCTGGTGGATGATTGCGGACCAGGCGTACCAACTGAAGATCGCTTGCCCCGCAGAACGCAGGACGGTGTTGATCAGGCTGACGACCAATCCGAGCGCGCCAGTCGCGAGCTGCAAATGCAAGGTTCGATGAAGCTGCTCGCTCGCCGAGCGATACACGAAGTGCTCGGCCGCCATTCCCTTGAGCGTCCGGATGTGGCTGAGGGACTCGACCTGAAAGGCGGAAAATTCCGCCGAGGCCTCCATATTCTGCTTGGTGAAGCGTCGAACCCAGCGCGATGACGCTGTCGATACGACGGTCGTCACCGGCACGGTGATCAGTGACAACAGCGCCAATTTCGGATTCATGAACAACAGCAGCGGCGGCACGAGAACGAGAAAGGTTCCGCTCATCATGATCGTGTCGAACATCCCGGACACTGTTTGGAAGGACGAACGAATGTCCTGAAATCGACTCATGATCTCGCCGACGCGATGCTCGTCGAAAAATCGAACCGTGAGATGTTGCAAATGATTGAAGAACATCAAACTCATCGACCGCGTGAGCTGCGTCGACACGGTCGCGCCGTAGTAGCTCTTAATCGATGACAGCAGCGCGTTCGTAATCGTCAACACAAACGTGCCGACGACGAGTACCTGCAGCAGCGTGACGTCGTGCGACGGATACACGCGGTCGAAGTACAGCTTTGAGAGATACGGCATTATCATGCCGACCAGGCCGAGCCCGACCCCCATCGCGGTGCCCTTTGCGAGGCGCGGCCAGTAAGGCCGCATCAATTTGGCTACGCGCCACGAGTAGCGCAGCGCCTCGGCCAACGTCGGAATCGACGGCTTGCTCGGCGTCGCTGACGGGGCGGGGGTATCAAGCATGCGCCGCGCCGTGAGACGTTGGTGAAGTTTCGACAGTCTCGCGTATCCGGAACTCGACCAGCGTCGCCTGTTTCATTTGCATGAGTTGCATTGCGACGGCGGTCGCCAGCGCCGACAAGCTAGATGGTACGGCGCCCTCAGTCAGCGACGGCGCGACTGCTGCGACGATCTCATGGAGTGTCGCAGCGCCAGCGTCAGCGAGCCGTCGGACAATGGCCACACTCAACGGCGACAGGCTATCGACGCGAATCACGTCGCCCGACACCCAGATCGCGGTCACGACGCCAGGGCTCGGTGGCACGGCGGTAACTGGCAGCGACCGATCACTAAGCCACGCCGCCCAATCCCACTCAGCATCAACGAGACGCACACATCGGCTGAGCGCGATGACTAGCTCATCCCACGAGGGAGGTTCGCCGGGCCGACGCTGCAACGCGTCGATCATGACGTCACAGCGATACGCGACTTCCGCAGCAGCCTCGAATCGGAGTCGCTCGATCGCGAACGCGTCGCGCAATTTTGCGCGCAGATCGTTGTCCGTTTCGCCGTTAATCCGCTGCACGATCGCCTCATACCTTTTCTCGATGTCGCTCGACACCGGCGCCACGGTTGACGGGTGGTCGTCCGGCGCGGCATCGCCGTCGACGCGTTGCAACACGCGCGTGATGTCGCCGAAGTGCTTATCGACGTAGCTTCGTCTCAGCGTCTCGGCGCCAGGGTCGCGTGGCCGGGCTGCGGGCGCCGAATGTCGAGCATCCGGCGTCACCAAAAGAACGGACGGCACATCGGGCGCCGCGAGTCCGAGGTAGAAATAGCCGATCCCAGCGTCTCCGAGCATGAGCGACGGGTCGGGGACGGCCTTGAGGGCACCGCTTTTCCATGGTACACCTGCCAATTCGAACCGCTCGCTTCCCTCTTTGGCGACGCGGTGGGCAGTGTCGCGGGCGTGTGCGTCGTCGAGTATTCCCGCGGCACGCAAAAGCGTTTCGCAGTCGCTCGCCGTGCCGTGACAGAGCGAAAAGCTCTGCCGTGTCCAACGGTCGTCTCGAAGGTGGCTGAGAATGGTACGCACGCCGGAGGCCGCCTCATCGAGATACGTTTTGTCATTCGATAATTCGTACATACGAAGCCGCGCGAGCGCGATGCCGGATGCTCCGTGACACCAGGCGCTCATGAATCCAGGAGCGAACGGCGTAAGCGTGGCAGCGAATTCAGCCTGCTCGTCTTCGGTCAGGGCCGCGCGGCGCGTAATGAATTCGGTGAGCGGAACATGTCGAAAGTCGGGCCAGTTCTGTCGCAACGAGTCGTAGTAGTGTCGTTCGTACGCGATCGCCTGGTGCGACGCGTATCGAAATCGATCGTCGCCGGTCGCGTCGTAAAGCTCGAATAGCGCGAGTGCGATTCCCGCGACGCCGTGCGCGTACCCAGTGAGATCGCGTGCCGAGGTGGCGAGACCGGTCCACGACCATCCGTAGGGACCCCGTTCTGCTGTCCGCACCAAGTTTTCGCCAAGCCGTGTCGCCATCTCGATCGGCAATCCGTCCGCGATGACCTCAGCAAGGCGAATCAACGCAGGGATCGATCCGGCCGCCCCCCCGATCATGTCGAACGAAACATCCTGTCGTTCGCGGCCCGCCGACGACGCGAGAATGCTCCGCGCAAACTCAAGATCATCCGCAGACGCCAGCACCGTGGCCCGACGGGCGTAGACGTGTGCGACGCCGATCGGCCCGGCGTGGAACGCAAATTCGTTCCCACCCCGCATGTTCGCGCGAGAATAGGCGAGCGCGCCGTTCGCCGCACGCAGCAACAATTCGTCCCCCGCGAGCCGGTACGTCTCGAGTAAGAAAAGCGCGATGCCAGCCGTGCCTGAGTAGATCCAGGGGCCAGCCAGTTCCTGTTTGCTTCGCGCTTGCCCAGGGGGGCCTTGACGGTCCGTGGCGAACTGATCCCACGTGCAGGTGTCGCGGTCCCATCGCGCTGCGCGCGCGACCCTGACGGCGATTCGGTGCGCGACGTCCAGCGCTTCCGCGGCCGTCATCATTCTGTCTCGCTCCCCGCGGCCGCAGCCCCCGCCGACGCCGGTGAGTTGAGCGTTCGCTCAATGAGGTGGGCGAGGTACGCCTCGTCGGCGACAGAAATACCCAGTCGATTGTTCGTCATGTGGATGTAACTCGGAATGATCGCGCTTGCCGCCGCCAAGTAAGACGGGACCACTTGACCGCCAACCGTAACGCGGCCGTTGTCGGTAAGAGCGACGAAGCTGCCTCGCAGCTGAACGACGTGCGCGCGAAAGCCATCCAGATCGTCCGTCAGGTCCGCCCCCTCTGTGAGCCTCGACCACGCCTCGTCCACGTACGCCGACAGCGTAGTCGACTGGCGCTCGAAGCCGCCGTCGAAATCCGTGAGCATTTGCGAGCGGTCGCCGTCATCTGGTCGGAGGTTACGCAAGTACCCAGACCCGTACGCATGCGCGAAGCGGGACACGCTTTCCCGTTCGCCCAAGAACTCATGCGCCACCACTAGGAACGCGAGCAGCCCACGCCCAAGCCGCTGTGCGGGCGTCTCGAGGGACACCGCGTGCAACGCCGACAGCGCGAAGTCGCTCGAGCGATGGAAGAGTGTTTCTGCCAGCAAGAGCGCTTCGGCACCGCCGTAGCGCTGAACCTCTGGTTCGTAGTCGACCCACGCGTATCGACGGACCGCGTGGCCCGCCGCCTCTCCGGCCTTCACCACCGTCCACTCATTTGGGTCGTCGGACAGCCCGTTGGCAACCCTCGGGTCGCGATCGCGAACCACGCGCTCGAACGCCGGAACAACGATGTCGTCAAGCACGGCGAGCGAACCGTGCAGGCGAAAACGAAGATGCGGACCGTGCTCGTTGTATCGAATGAAAAACCACCTGTCGATCCAGCGCGCTGCCTGGCAAACCCGCACGAACGGTTCAACTACGTCGAGCAGAATTCGGTCGGCCCACGCCCCATAGATCGCTGCGGGAAAAAACAGGTGCACGCCGCGCCAACCACGTTCCGATGACAACGTCATCATCAAGTTTCCTCCTCCCCGCTGGCGAACGCTGCGCCTCTCGAAGCAGGAAAGTCGAATTGGAGAACTAGCTCGGTGGCAAAGCGCTCGGCGCCAGCGTCAGGAAGCCCGTCAAAGTCGGGAAGCCGTTCTTCGATGAGCATTGTGAACCGCGAGAGCGCGTTCGGAAAGTGTGCGAATAACTTCACGAGCAGCGGGCTTGCGAAATCGATGAACTGTGGTTTGTACCAATCGCGAGATTGTCGGGTCCGCACAGGTGGAGCGGCTTTCCCAGCCGAAGGCGCCCGCGCGGGCGGTGTGTCGACCGCATCGTCATCGTCGTCAACCGATGCATCAGAATCCTCATCGCCTGAATTCGGTGCGAGCCCATCTGGGGTCACGTCTTCGAGGTCGTGGACCGGCTCAGCGTCAATTGTGGCGGCGACGTTGGCTGGCTCCTCCGTCGGCCGCGCCGCGGCTGCGCCTGGAGAAGCAACCGGGGTCGCGCGATCCGGTTGCTGCGGCGGCCAGGGGTGCACTCTCACATAGACCTGTTCGGGAATGCCGTGGTCGTGACGCCACATGTGGACGCGCAGGAAGTACTCACTCTCGCTCTCAGCCGGCTGGCGAGCGGGGAAAAGCGTGTATGGAACGGCCCAGCGGCGCCGCGCCACGACGATCAGCCCTTCATACGTCACGCGTGGCCGGTAACGAATCCGTAGCGTTTGATCGGGCGACGGGGAGATCTGAACTGCCTCTCCAGCTGATGCCGGCGCCGCGCCTGCCGCTGCGGGAGCAGATGGTTGATTGAAGGCGTCTGGCAGTGGCAATCCGAAGGACCCTATCGGGGTGAAGCGAGACAACAGCTGAAAGAGCGGCGGACGCATTTTTGGATTTAGAAACCCGAGATCGAACGGCGTTACGGGCATTCCAGTCGGCCGATGAACGAGACGCAGCGAATGAGGATCGTCTGCGGAGCGAACAACGTCGAGGTCGGCGCTTAGGAGCTGACCATCGAGGCCACCGCCCTCAGCGGTCGGATAGCTGATTTCCCAGCGCAGTAACCGTGGATGCAGGTTTGCATTGAATTCCGCGTCGGCGCAGATCTCGGCGAGCCATTCACTCTGCGTCGCGTTGTTGTCCGCGTACACGTCCGCTAGAAACTCCGGCGGCAACAGGTAAAGGAAGCGGGAGAAATACTTCCCGCGGCCCGTAAAGAACGTGCCGTTCGGCAGCACGAACCGAGCGCGAGGAGAACCGTCGGCTCGCGCGTGTGCCGGAGCGTCGAGCTGACAAAAGAGCGAAACCGAGTGTTCCCTTGGTGGAGGCTCGTCGACGCCTGCCATTGCCTGCATGAGCGCTTCGCGCGTCAGGACGATTTCCGCGGCGTCCTCATTCTCGTGCCATTTGGTACGAACGAGCTCGGCGATAGACTGCGCCGCGGCGAGGCGATTCTTGACGACGTCGAGCTTGAATGGGTTGCCGAGATCGTACTCACCCAGCGTCGCGCGCCCGCCGGGCGACTGTAAGAGCAACTCGTTCTCGAGGTGAGTCTTGAAGTGTTCCCGATAGTAGTCTTCATAAAATTGGAGAAGGGGGACCGACTCGCCCTCCAGGCCGTACCGCTGGTCGAAAAAATGCCGCATCGTCGCCTGGTCATTGCGGAGTCCCGTGATTGGGAGCATGAGTTCGACGAATTCGATCATACGCCGTACGGCTGCGCTGACGTCGTCATTGAGCGTGACGCGCAACTCGGCCTCCGCGGCGGCGTCCTCGTAGAACGGTAGATCGCCCCGTGGGCGATCGCGAATACTGAGTGCATCGAATGCTGCCGCGAGGCGTGAGCGAATGTCGCGCGCGATGGTGTCGCGCCGCACGGAGTAAGCGGCGCCGTACTCAACGAGGGACGCACGCAAGCTTCGAAGCAAGTCTGCCACGACCCGGGCATGATCGTCGTCAATCGTCTCAAGCATCTTCGCAAAGGGGAGATCCCAGTCGGCCTCTTGTTCGGGGACGCCGCGACGGAATCGTAGCAGGCCGATCGAAAGGAGTTGGCCGAGATAGGCGGTCGCTTCGTCGACGCTTGCATCCACCTCTGGATCCTCGCACAAGCGACGGACGAGATCTCGTAGGCGCGCGCCCGAGCGGTCGCGTAGAACGGGTACGATCTGGTCGAGGGCCTCGTTCCGCGCCAATCGCTGGAAGACCTCGCGGCCGTTGACCGCCGTCAGGAACCGGAGGGTCTCGTCGTCTGTTGTCAGCGACGGTGTCAACTCGACGTACAGCTCGGCGCGAACCGACGGCCGATTCTTGAGATGTGTCCAGAGGATGCCGAACAGACTCTTGTTCAGGCGAACAAGCGCGCGCTTCACGCGCGGCCGCCCGCGCAGCCGGGCCGGGGCGACGAGCGCGCGCGCGTCGGATTGCTCGAAGCGGCCGGCAAGTACCCCGCAGAACGTGCCGAACGGCGTCGCCTTCATCGCACTACGCGTGAAATAACGCAGGAGCCCGCGCTCGAGCTGTTCTTCCCGAGCTCCAAACCGATCAACCGCGCTGCGTTGGTACTTTTCGAGATTTAGCGATAACGTCGGACTCGAGACCGCCAGTCCACGCCTAAAATCTTCGTCGTCGAGCGAACGTTGGAAGCGCTGCCTCGCGTCGCGAACCCCCGCCGCGTACGCGAGTGCTAGCTGGGCATGCATCGACGCCCGCTCTTCCATCTGCGTTCGGAAGTGTCGAATGACCTCCCAGTCGTCGCTCGAAAGTTCCTGTTCGGCGGCAATCATCGCCGCAGCGCGCGGCGTTCGAAGGTTGAACAGATCACGGCGAATCTCGAGCAGTTGATTGCGCAGCCGTTTGTTCGCGGCGGATCCGACGGCGCTGAACAGGACGGCAGTCAACAACTCCCGCGCGACGGCCAACTTCGCATCGAGAGCAACGACTGCACGACAGAGGGAAACGGCGCAGGGGGCACGAAGGGCTTCGACCTCGTGAACGGGCACGCCTGACACACGCGCGACGCAGTAAGGCCTGAGCGCCTCGATTGAATCGGGATCGCGCGCGACCGCTTCTGGAGCGATGGTGACCATCAGTGCGCCACCCGTATCGCCCAGCGATACTCAAACCAGTCAACTGTAGCTGTCATGCGCTCTCGTTTCCTCAAGGGGCAGGTTCCCGCAACAGGCGTGTGCGACATTCACACCCGGCGGAGACGGCAGCTCGTCGTCGTCTACTGAGACGGCCGCCTCATGGCAACATTCCGTGTGCCGCCAGCGGCACACGGAATGTTCTCAATGTCAGTAGCACATCGCGGTCGGAATGCACGGCAAATCACACGTATCACCTTCGCCCGGGCAAGTTCCGCCGTTGCTACACGCGGCCTCGCACGTCCCGTTGCAGCTCGCAGCGCAGGTCTGAGCACACGTGCCGTTACAGCTCGCCCCGCAGGTGTTGGCGCAGGTGTTGGCGCAAGTTGCGGCGCAGGTCTCGCACGTGACGAAAGTACCACCGCCGGCCGTCCCGGTGCCGCAGCAATCCGTTGCTGCGTCGGTGCCGAAAACGAGGCAGGCGCCCCCCGCGCAGGTGTCTCCGCCACAGGTGCAGCTGCCCACTTGGTTGGTATCGCCATGGCCGTGTACCGTACCCCGTGCGGCGGCGCCACCAACGGGCGTCGTGTCGAACGATTGGACCTGCAGGTCGTCGAGATTGAGTTTGATTTTTTTCATGAATGAGAGCCTATGTTTAGTGATTTTGCATGGACCGGCGTTAACGACCAGCGGAGCCTGGCTCGACACTGAACGTCGCGGCGGCATCGCCGCAGAGCTGTCGACTCGCGCCGCAGCGACGGGCGGATCGCGCGCACGGCACACGAGATATGTTCGCAGCTCGCGCCGACTGCGTAGATGCAGTCTACACATCCAAATTACGATTTTCTAACTTGGCTGCTCGACGGCACGCATCCGCGGCATCGCAGAGCGGGCGGCCCATGGTGCGCAATCGTGCTGCGCTCCAGTCTCGGCCGCGAACCTATGGCGGCGCGCAGAGGTCCGCAAGGCGCCCACATCGTTCGAAGATTAGAGCGCTCTAATCTTCAACCCTTAGAGCCGCATGAACCTATTGGGTCGGCGCAAGCGCTCGACCCTCAACAAACGAGCGTTCGCTGCGAATGGTCGCGCTCGCCTTGGCCTACATTAAGATCTCCTAATACGCGCGATTGCGAGAGCACTCGATGCGTCACGGCGCACCCCACAACCTGCCTAGCGCGAGCTCGCCGGTTACGCTCGAAACCCGGCCCATCGCCCGACGCCTACGTCTCCTCCAACAACCCGGCCGGCGGATCGATCACGATTACCCGCGCCTCGCGATCGACGGCGATGACAACTCGCTCATATGGTACGAGCACCGACCCGCGCGCGCGGGCCACGTCGAGCACCATGCCCTGCGGCAACTCGTAGGTCGTCGAGACGGTGCCCACCAATTCGCCCGACTGGAGCACGACGCGCATGCCCTGCAGCTCGTGCACGTACACTTCGTCCGCCGCAAGCGGCCGCAGTTCGTCGGCCGAGAGTAGCAGATACCGCTCGCGCCACGCGTCAGCCACATCGCGGTCGGTGATTTCCGCGAAGTGGACGATGTAACCGCCTTTGAATGGGCTCGACGAGTCGATGCGCAATGACGGGCGACCCTTGGCAGAGTCGCCCGTCACGGTACCAGCGATCACGCGCCGTCCGGCGGCAAAGACAACGTCACCCTCGTCGGTGAGTGGTTCGACGACGAGATCGCCGCGAACGCCGTGCGCTTTTCGAACGCGCCCGACGATAATCAGTTCGGGAGCGACATCGCTCATCCGACGGCGCCTAGCGCGCGGCGCCCGACACGCTACGCCTCAGCCGCGGACTCGCTCAGCGGGACGGCCGTGGACGTGCGTTTGCGACCAATGCGCTGCTCGTGCCGCGCCTTGAGCACGCCCGCCTTGCGGAGCAGCGAGCGCACGGTGTCGGTCGGCTGGGCGCCACAGTCGAGCCAGTAGTTGACTCGTGCGGCGTCGAGGTTGAGCGCCAGCTCACCCTGACGAGGAGCATACTGGCCCAGGATTTCGATGAACCGGCCATCGCGCGGACTCTGCGAGTCGGCGACGACGATCCGGTACAGGGGCTGCTTTTTCCGCCCAGCGCGGCGGAGACGAATTTTCACGGCCATTGTAAGCTCCTCATAAGTGTTCTGGTACTACTCCGGGCTCATCGCGTCGTGGCCAATCGGCCATGCGCACCCGGGACCTGCGTTGGTGTTGGCGTGGGCGCGCACGTCCCGCCACGATCACCGCATCCCAAACATATTGGGCCTGAATTTTCCTCCACCACCCTGCCCCGCCTTCTTCATCATTTTCTGCATTTCGCGGAACTGCTCGAGCAGGCGATTGACCTCGCTGATCGAGCGGCCGGACCCTTTGGCCACGCGGGCGCGGCGGGAGCCGTTCATGATGTCCGGCTTTTTCCGCTCCTCTTTCGTCATCGAGAGCACGATCGCCTCGACGTGCTTCAACCGCTTCGGATCGGCGTCCTTGACCTGCTTGAGCATTTTCGTATTGACGCCGGGCAGCATCTTGAGCAAGCCCTCTAGCGGGCCGAGGCGTTCGATCTGTTTCATCGCCGTGAGAAAATCCGTCAGGTCCATCCCTTCCTTGCGGACCTTTTTCTCGAGGCGCTTGGCCTCGTCGGCGTCGAACGCGCCCTGCGCTTTCTCGACGAGCGAGACGATGTCGCCCTGCTGGAGAATCCGGCCGGCCATGCGCTCCGGGTGGAACTCCTCGAGCGCGTCCGGCTTTTCGCCGACGCCGATGTACTTGATCGGCTTTTTCGTCACGCCGTAGATCGAGAGCGCCGCACCACCGCGCGCGTCGCCGTCCATCTTCGTGAGAATCACGCCGGTCACGTGCAGGCGCTGGTCGAAGCCCTGCGCGATCTTCACCGCGTCCTGTCCCGTCATGCCGTCGGCGACGAGCAGGATTTCGTCCGGATGGATCGCCGCCTTGAGGCGTTCCAATTCCTGCATCATGTCGTCGTCGATCTGCAACCGGCCCGCGGTGTCGACGATGACGACGCGGTCGCGCGCGCGCTTGGCCTGGTCGATCCCCGCCTTGGCGATGCGCACGACATCCTGCGTGCCGCGCTCGGCGTACACGGGAATGTCGAGCTGCTGGCCGAGCGTCTCGAGCTGATCGATGGCGGCCGGCCGATAGACGTCGCACGCGACGAGGCGTGTGGGACGATTCTCGGCCTTGAGGCGGCGCGCCAGCTTGGCGGCGGTGGTCGTCTTGCCCGAGCCTTGCAGGCCAACCATCATGACGACGGTGGGCGGGACGGAGCTCAGCTTGAGCCCTTCGCGTCGCTCGCCGAGCATCGCCGCGAGCTCGTCGTAGACGATTTTGACGAGCTGCTGTCCTGGGGAAACGGTCTTGAGCTGCGAAACGCCGACCGCTTTCTTTTCGACGCGTTCGAGGAACTCGCGCGTGAGCTGGAAGTTGACGTCGGCCTCGAGCAAAACGCGGCGTACTTCCCGGAGGCCTTCTTTGATGTCGGCTTCGGTCAGCACGCCACGTCCGCGCAGCCGCGCGAACGTCGCTTCAAGTTTCTCGGACAGCTCGTCGAACATAGACCGAGGAAGATAGCGGCAACGCTCGGCGGATTCAAGCCGACCGCTATATGCTAAAGGCTATCAGATGCTATACTTACGGGTTGGGATGTCGCTCCTGTCATTCTCGATGGCCGACCGCTAACCGCCGAACGCTCGCCCATGGCGAAAGCCCAGCGCAAAGACGAAATCCTCAAGTCGGAGCTTCCGCCGACTCTCCCGCTCATGGCGCTGCGGTCGACGATCGTCTATCCACTCGGCACGATCGCCGTGCAAATGGGCGCGCCGGAAAATTTGGCGCTGCTGCGCGAGCATGAAGAGTCGGGGCTCATCGTCGCGCTGGTCGTCGCCAGCGGAGATCACGACGAGCCGATCGACTCGGCGCGCTTTCTTGGCCGCGTCGGCGTCGCGGCGCGCGTGCACGAGCGAATCAATCTGCCCGGCGAAACGGTGCAGATCACGCTGCAAGGCTTGCGTCGCATCGTCATCGAAGAGATGGATCAGACGGAGCCCTATCCCGTGGCGCAGGTCCGCGCGGCGCGCGAGACGCCGGCCGACCCATCAGAGATCGATGATCTCGTGACGCGCGTCGTGGCGTCGGCCGAGACGCTGGCGGAATTGGTCGATCGCATTCCCGACGAAGTGCCGGCGATTCTCAAGATGAACGTCTCGGATCCGGGTCGGTTCGCCGACCTCGCCGCGACGAACATGAACTTCAAGATCGCCGACAAGGACGAAGTGTTGCAGCGGCTCGACGTCGGCCAGCGGCTGCGCTTCATCTTGACGCGACTCGAGCGCGAAGTGGCGCGCGCGCGCGTGATGGAAGACGTGAAGCGGCAGACCGAAATCAAGATCGAGCAGCACCAGCGCGAGTTCTATCTGCGCCAGCAGCTGCGCGCGATCCAGGCGGAGCTCGGCGAGGCGGACCCGGGCGAGAAGGAAGCGATCGATCTCCTCAAGAAAATCGAGGAGGCGAAGCTGCCGGACAAAGTCGCGCAGGAAGCGCGGCGCGAGACGGAGCGCATGCGCATGCTGTCGCCGGCGTCGAGCGAGTATCAGGTCGTGCGCACGTATCTCGACTGGGTCCTCTCGCTGCCGTGGAACAAGGGAACGGGCGAAGAGCAGATCGACCTGAAGAAGGTCGAGGCCGCGCTCGACGACCGGCACTACGGTCTCGACGAAGCCAAAGAGCGCATTCTCGAATACCTCGCCGTGCGCAAGCTGCGCGGCGGCGATCCGCACGGGCCGATCCTCTGCTTCGTCGGACCGCCGGGCACGGGCAAGACGTCGCTCGGCGAGGCGATCGGCAAGGCGATCGGGCGCGAGTTCTACCGCATCTCGGTGGGCGGCGTGCGCGACGAAGCCGAGATTCGCGGCCATCGGCGCACGTACGTCGGCGCGATGCCGGGGTTGATCATCCAGGCGCTGCGGCGCGTGGCGGTCAAAGATCCGGTATTAATGATCGATGAAATTGACAAAATGTCCGGCGGTGGACCCTCCGGCGATCCGACGGCGGCGATGCTCGAGGTGCTCGACCCGTCGCAGAACAACTCGTTCGTCGATCACTATCTCAATCTGCCGTTCGATCTGTCGCAGTCGCTGTTCATCTGCACGGCGAACAATCTGTTCGACATTCCGGCGCCGCTGCGCGACCGCATGGAGATCATCAAGATCGCCGGCTACACGGTCGAGGAGAAAGTCGAGATCGCGTGGCGATATCTGCTGCCGCGGCTGCTCGAGGAGCACGGCATCACGGACAAGGATCTCCAATTCACCGACGAATCGCTGTCGTTCATTTCGAACCGCTATTCGCGCGAGGCGGGTTTACGAAACTTTGAACGCAACATGGCGGCGATCATGCGCAAGCGCGCGCGCGCCAAGGCGGACGGCGAAGAAGGCGCGTGGGTGGTCGACGTCGAGAAGGTCGAAGAGGTGCTCGGCATTCCGCGCTACGCCGTGGAAGAAGCCGAGAAGGTGCCGGAGATCGGCGTCGTCACCGGTTTGGCGTGGACGTCGACGGGCGGCGACATCATGATCATCGAGGCGCTCAAGATGCCGGGCACCGGCCGGCTCACGGTGACCGGCCAGCTCGGCGACGTGATGCGCGAGTCGGTGGACGCGGCGTATTCGTACGTGCGCTCGCGCGGCTCACAGCTCGACATCGAAGACAGCGTGTTCCGCGAGAACGACCTGCACATTCACTTGCCCGCCGGCGCGATCCCGAAGGACGGACCGAGCGCCGGCATCACGCTCACGCTGGCGATCGCCAGCGTGTTGAGCGGCCGCCCGGTGCGCCGCGATTTGGCGATGACCGGCGAAGTGACGCTGCGCGGAAAAGTGCTCGAGATCGGCGGTGTGAAGGAGAAAGTGCTCGCCGCGTATCGATCGGGGCTGCGCGAAATCATCATGCCCAAGTCGAACGAAAAGGATCTGCGCGAAGTGCCCGACGAAGTGCGCGCGAAAATGGCGTTCACCTTCGTCGATCGGATGGACGAGGTGCTCCATCACGCGCTGCTGCCGTCGGTGAGCAGCGAGTTGGCAGATCAGTTGCAGACGGACACGGCGACGGAATTGCCGACGTCGACGATGCCGGCGGATCGGGCGGCGGGAGTGAGTCGGGCCGCGGAGTCGTAGCTGGCGGCCGTGAGCTGGCGGTTAACGGCGTGTATCGTCGCTTAGCGGGGGCCGTCGGCTAACTAGCGACAGCTGTCTGCTGTCGGCACGGCTCTCGGCTGCCTGCGCGGCTTTCGGCAGTCAGCAGGGCAGGTGCCCCCACCCTGCACGCCGCGTCCCACGCTCAACGCTCAACGCCAAAGCATCGACACCAGGTAAATCGCCGTACCGGCCAACCCGCCGACGATCGTTCCGTTGATGCGGATGAACTGCAGATCGCGGCCGATCGCCAGCTCGATGCGGCGTGAAGTGAGTTCGGGATCCCAGGCGGCAACGGTCGACGCGATGAGATCGGCCACCTCGTCCTGGTAGCGTGCGACGAGAAACACGGCGACGTCGACGACGAACTCGTCCATCTTCGCCATCAGTTCCGGATCGTCGAGCGCTTTTCGGCCGAACCCTGTGAGCGCGTGCTCGAGTACGCCCGGCGCTTTCGACTCGGGGTCAGCCGCGTAGCGCGCCAGCGCGTCCTTGGCATCGTTCCAGAGAGACGCCGAGAAGCGGCGGGCGGCGTCGTTGTCGAGAAAATCTTCCTTCCACGCGTCGACGCGCGCGGCAAATTCCGGCGATGTGTTGAGCCGTTCGATGAATCGATGCAGTGATTCGTCGAAGCGCGTCCGCAGCGGATGCTGCGGGTCGGCGTTGAGTTCGGACAGGAGTCGCTGGATCGCGCCGAGCACGCGTTTGAAGATCTTGTCGTCGATGGCGGACGGAATCCACCAGGGCGTCTCCTGCTCGATGCGTTCGCGAATGAGCTCGGCGTTGTCGTTCACCGTGCGGGCCGCGAGATGAATCACCTCGTCGAGCACCTCCTGATGCCGATCGTCTTCCGTCATCACGGCGAGCACGCGGCCGAGGAGCGGCGCGAGATGCAGCGCGCGCACGCGACCGGCGAGGCCGCGATCGATCGCGGCTTGCACATCCTCGTCGTCGAGCATCACCGCCGCGGAGCTCATCGCGGTTGCGGCGTTGCGCGAGATCATCCGCGCGTTCGCCGGATCGGCCAACCACTCGGCCAGGCGCCGTCCGACTTCCATGCTTCGCAACCGGTGCTCGATCACGTCGCGCGTGAGAAAGTTGCGCTGGACGAACGCGCCGAGCGTTCGGCCGACGCGATCCTTGCGCGCCGGTACGATCGCCGTGTGTGGAATTGGAATTCCCATCGGATGACGGAAGAGCGCCGTCACGGCAAACCAATCGGCAAGCCCGCCGATCATCGCGGCTTCCATCGTCGCGCGGATAATGCCGACCCACGGGTAGTGCACCTCGAACGTGCGCGCGACGACGAACAGCACCGTCGCGCCGACGAGCAGCAGCGTGGCGCGGCGCTTCATCTGGTCGAGCTGCGCCTGGCGCGTGGCCTCGTCGTGCAGAATCTGCATCGCGCGCGGACCGGGCGGTCCGGCTGCGGGAGCGGGTTCGCGCGCCGCCGGTAGCGTCACCGCGGCGTGACCTTGACCTTCGCGAAGTCGACGAGGTTCGTGCTCGACCCCGCCGGCACGTCGACGTACAACACGACGGGGCGGCCGTTCACGTCGCGAACCTCAACTTCGATGTCGCGCGTCGCCGAATTGAAAATCCGTCGCTCGCCGACGACGCGCGGCTTGATGTTGAATCGGTTTTGCATGACCGCGTCCATCGCGGATACGAACTCCGACGCGTCACCAGGTGTGTCCCACACGGTGACCCACACGAGCGCGTGGCCCGTCGGCGTTTTGACGAGCGCGTATCGATCGCCATCCCACCCGTTCGACGCGCGAATCGCCTGTTCGCGGTCTTTGGTATGCTGATAGATGACCAGCCGCGTCCCGAATTCCCCGAAATCGTTTTCGTCGATCGTGCCGGGGATGGGCGGGAGCACGATCGTGCTCGGAACGTCTCGCGTCGGCGTGAAGGACGCGGAATCGTGCATCACCTGCGCAGTCGAAATCGGCAGACTGTCGAGCGGCAGCACGTTCTTGTGATGCAGTTTGAACCGGCGGACGAAGTCGGCGCCATTGATGTACGGAAAGAGCAGCGTCTCCTGAATCACCATCGGCGCCGACGTGAAGATGGGCTGCGTCGCTTGCGCCTCACGAATCGATTCGCGCATCGTCGCCCATCCACCGGGCAGTTGCGCGGCGATATTCCCCGAGCCTCCGATGGCGATGTACGTCGACTCGTACGTCGCCTGCCCCTCGATCACAGCCCCCGCCGCCGCGGCGCGATCGTCGTCGCCCTTCAAGTGCTCGAGCGAATCGAGGTTGACGTACTGATCCTGGAGCGCGTGCACGAGTTCGTGCAGGATGGTGAGTCCGACGTACTCCTCCGGTGCGCCGTCGACGACGTAGAGGACCTTGGTCTTGGGATCGTAATACCCCATGATCTGCTCGCTGAGCAGGCGGACGTAGAAGTCCGCCAGATGGAGCGTATCTGGTAGCATGCCGAGGAGTTTATAGATGGTCTCCTCATGCGCGATCTGTCGTTTGGCTTCCGGAGTGCGCAAGTCCTGCAACAGAAAGTCCCGCACCTGTTCGCGAGACCGGATCTCGAGCTTGGGCGGCGTTTTGAATTTGACCCCGACGGCCTTTTCGATGCGCGGGACGTCTTCAGCGACTTTATCGGCGTACGGCCCCGTGCCGACCTTGGTGCGCGTGCCGCACGCGAGCGCGCACAGCGAAACGAGCACGAACCACGAGACGTGTCGATTCATCGCGCCGTGTCGTCGTTCCAGGCGATGTCGGCGCCGGCCATGAGCCCGACAACGCGCGCAATGTCATGACCGCGCACGACGATGCCCGCCTCCATCAGTTCTCGAGCCAGATCGGACTCGAGCGGCGCGAGCGCCGGACGCGGCGCTGCCGACTGGTGCTGCACATCGGCGCGCGTCGCGTGCCCGCCATCGCCAACCGGCGCCGGCGTGCCGACGAACAGCGCCTCGATCTCCGCGCCGAACCGCTCCAGCGCGCCGAACGCTTCGGAGTTCTTCTGTTCCGGCATCTTGCGAGATTCTTCCCGCTCGACGCGCGCCAGATCCTTGATCAGCGCGACTCGCCGCTCGATCAACACTTCGATGTGAGGCGGATACGTCGTCACGGCTTGCATGTGCGCGCACGCTTCGTCGATCGCGTCGATCGCCTTGTCGGGCCGCATGCGGTCGCTCACATGGGCGTCCGTGAGCTTGACCGCC
This sequence comes from uncultured Gemmatimonadaceae bacterium, assembly GCA_963817445.1. Classification (GTDB taxonomy): domain Bacteria; phylum Gemmatimonadota; class Gemmatimonadetes; order Gemmatimonadales; family Gemmatimonadaceae; genus JAQBQB01. Next base: position 745,306 of record CAWFOG010000023.1, on the reverse strand, counting down.
GCTCGCAGCGCCTCGTCGGAGATGAGCACATTGTGATGGCGCTCCAACCGCTCCTTGCGCACGGTGAGGATCTCCATCGTCTCGAGCTCGCCGAGTTCGCGCACGACGACCTTCTGAAAACGCCGCTCGAGTGCCGGGTCGCCTTCGACCCAGCGTTCGTACTCGGCGCTCGTCGTTGCGCCAATGACGCGAAAGTCGCCGCGGACGAGTGCCGGCTTGAGCATGTTGGCGGCGTCCATCGCCGTGCCCATCGCCGTGCCCTGCCCGATCAGATTGTGGAGCTCGTCGACGAACAGGATGACGTCCGAGGCCGCGGTCGTCTCCGCGACGAGAAGGCGAACCCGCTCCTCGTACTGGCCGCGATACGTCGTCCCGGCGAGGAGCGAAACGTGATCGAGCGACAGCAACCGCACATCGCGCAACACGACCGGCACGGCGCCGAGCGCGATGCGCTGCGCGAGCCCCTCGGCGATCGCCGTCTTCCCGACGCCCGCAGGTCCCACGAGGGTCGGATTGTTCTTGCCCTGGCGCAGCAGAATATCGATGACGCGCGACACCTCCTGTTCGCGACAGCGCACCGGCTCGAGCCGGTTGGCGCGCGCGTCGGCGGTCAGATCGCGCGTGAAGCGCGACAGGGCGCCGGTGGAGGGTTCGGGTCTGAGATAGTCACCGATCATGCGTATCGCGTTGGGCGTTGTGCGTTGGGCGTTGGCGTTCGGCGTTGGGCGTTGTGCGTTGTGCGTTGTGCGCAAGACGTCAGACGTCAGGCGTCAGATGCACCGTTCGGAGGAAAGATACTCCGCGCGTTCGTTCGAGTGTGGCGGGTTCGCGGCTTCGGCTTAGTCTCTCGCATGTCGAAAAATGTGTATGCGGTCAGAGACTTGATTGTCTGGCAAAAGGCCATGACAGTCGCCGAACGGGTCTATGCGACCACGCGCGAGTTTCCGCCGGACGAGCGATATGGACTGGCGATGCAATGCCGACGCGCGGCCGTGTCGATCGTGGCAATTATCGCAGAGGGTCACGGAAGACGCAGCGTGCGGTACTTCGTGCAATTCCTGCGAATGTCTCGCGGTTCGGCGGCGGAACTCGACACGCAACTCGAACTCGCGTTTCGTCTGAACTATCTCAGTGCCGATACCTGGGCCGACCTTCGCGAGCGGTTGGACCATGTGAGCCGTTTGCTCGCGAATCTCAGTCGTTCACTCATCCCGCCCTCCCCGTCGCTCCCTTCGGACCCGTAGCCCCTGACGTCAGCGCACAACGCACAACGCCCCACGCACTACGCCCGCGTAATCCACGCCAACAACGCATCCCCCCAGAACAACGTCAGCAAGGCCGCAGGCGCGAGAAAAACACCGAACGGCACCAACGGCGTCTCGAACGGCGGCGAACCGAGCGCGAGTTCTGTTTGTTCGCGTGCATGTCCGCGACGCAGCAGAGCAACCGGAATGACGATGCCGGCAAACGTCACCGCCCCGAGCGTCGCGCCGACGAACACCGTGATCAGCGCGCGAGTCGGTCCAAGTGCGGCACCGACGAACGCCATCAACGTCACGTCGCCAAGACCCATCGCTTCACGCTTGGTCATCACCTCGCCGAGCCAGCCGACGATGGCAATCATTCCGGCGCCGGCACACGCTCCAATTAATGCTTCGTACGGCGAGGCGAACACCTGGGTTTCGCCACGGAAGAACGCAATGACGGCCGTGACCAGCGCGAAGAACAGGCCGAACAGCGTGAAGCCGTCCGGAATGAGATAGTGCTTGGCGTCGGTCACGGCGATGCCGAGGAGGACGGTGCCAAACACCGCGAGGCGGAGCGCGGTGAGCGTCGCACCGTACTGGTGAACCGACAACAGCCACCAGAGCGCGACGACGAGCTCGACGCTCGGATACATCGCGGAAATCGGCTCGTCACAGCAGCGACAGCGCCCTCGGAGCGCGACCCAGCTCAGAATCGGGACGTTCTCGAACCAGGCGAGCTGGTTACCGCATTTTGGGCAGCGGGATCGCGGCTTGACGATGGACCGTTCCGACGGCCAACGCACGATGCACACGTTGAGAAATGATCCCATGCACGCGCCGACAATGAAGGCGTACACCTGGGCGAGGAGCGAAGCAGCTGATGTGGTCACCGGCGAAGCTCGTAGAGTAAGATCCCGGTCGCGACCGCGACGTTCAGCGATTCGACCGCCGCGGAAATTGGAAGCGCGACCAACCGGTCGGCGCGCGTCCGTGACAATGACGACAGTCCCCCGCCCTCGTTCCCAACCACTAGCGCCAACCGCTCGGGCGCGTCGAGGCCGGTCATGGATCCGCCGCTTGCATCGGCCGCCCAAATCGCGACCCCGTGCTCACGGCGGAACGTGTCGAGCTCGTCCCAGGTAACAGAGAGGCAGGGATGGTGGAAGTGCGCCCCCATCCCGCTACGGACGACTTTGGCGTTCCAGAGGTCAACGGTTCCCGGCAGGGCAACAGTTGCCGCGACGCCAAACGCGGCCGCGGTTCTCACGATCGTGCCGACATTTCCTGGATCTTGAACGGCATCAAGGACGAGCAATCGAAGTGGACCGGACGGGGCTAAATTGGACAACGATTCCGCTGGTATGACACCGATCACGACAATTCCCTGCGGCGACTCCGTCGACGCAGCGGATTCGAATTCGCGGGCGGCTACCTCCTCGAGCGGGATCTCGCGTCGCTCGAGTTCGGCCAGCACCGCCGACGCACGCGCCTCGTGCCTGAGCTGGTCGCCGATAACGGCTCCACGTACGACGAGCGGCGAACGCAGCAGTTCCTCGGCGGCGCGGACGCCTTCCGCGACGAACAGCCCCTCCTCATCGCGTGCTTTTCGCTGCCGGAGACGACGAGCTAGTGTGAGGAGCCGCATGCGGGAATATGACTTGCCTTTTCAGGGACGTTTTTCTTCAGGAATCCAGGTCCGATCAATGAGACGATTTGTTGCGGGCGCGGCAATGGCCGCGCTCACGCTGGTGGCGACGGGGTGCGGTATCTCGCAACAGCAGGAAGTTCAGATCGGAGCGCAGCAAGCACAACAGGTCAACTCGCAATTGCCCATCGTCCAGGATCCGGTGGTCAACCGGTATCTGAACATCCTTGGCGATTCGCTGGCGCACGTGACGTCGCGCGCCGATCTCGACTGGCATTTCTACATGGTGAACACGAACGATTTCAACGCGTTCGCGCTTCCCGGCGGCTTCATCTACGTGAACCGTGGCGTGGCCGAACGATCCGACCGGTTGGACCAGTTTGCGTCGGTGATCGGACACGAAATCGGGCACGTGGTGCTTCGGCACTCGGTCAAGCAGATCCAACAGATGCAGGGTGCGAACATGGGCGTGATGGTCGCGTGCGTGCTCACCAGCATCTGCAGCACGGGCGTGGGACAAGCGGGAATCCAGGTGGCCGGAGGGGCAATCTTCGCCAAGTTCAGCCGGGAGGACGAAGCACAGGCGGACGCCGCCGGCATCCAGGAGTTGGTGCGGGCCGGAATCAATCCGAACGGAATGCCGGAGATGTTCGAGAAGCTGCTCGCCGAGCGCCAGTCCAAACCGTCTGGCCTCGACGCGTGGTTCACCGACCACCCGCTGGAAGAAGATCGCATTCAAGCATCGCGCGACCAAATTGCGACGATCCACCCCGCCATCATCCGAGGGCTGACGTCGGATACGCGGGCGTTCCAAGAGTTCAAGGAGCGGGTGAAAACACTGCCGGCGCCGCCGGCGACCGCGCCGCCACGCGGCCGCTAGAGTCGCGCGACGATCCCGGCAACGAGGCCGCGGAACGCCTCCGCCGCGCGGGCGGTGGTCTCCAACACCTCCGCGTGGCTGATCGGCGCGTTAGAGAATCCTGATGCCAGATTCGTAATGCAGCTGACGCCGACCACGCGCATGCCGATCGCGCGGGCGACGATCACCTCCGGCACCGTCGACATACCGACCGCGTCGGCGCCAAGCACGGCGAGCATGCGCACTTCCGCCGGCGTCTCGTACGACGGGCCGAGGAGTCCGGCATAGACGCCTTCGCGGAGCGTGATGCCCTGCTCCGCGGCCGCCGACCGCGCCAACTCGGCGAGCTCGGGATCATACGGAGCCGACATGTCTGGAAAGCGAAGGTCGCCGCGCTCGACGCCGCCGATCAGCGGATTGCGGAACATCAGATTGATGTGATCGCGAATCAGCATCAGATCGCCCGGGTGCCACAGGCGATTCACGCCGCCCGCGGCGTTCGACACGATGAGCGTCCTCGCCCCGAGCGCGTGGACGACGCGCGCGGGAAACGCGGCCAGTCGGGAGTCGTGTCCTTCGTACATGTGAAAGCGGCCGGCGAGCGCAACGACTCGCCGCCCGCCGAGCGTGCCGTCGATCAACGATCCCGCATGCCCGGCTACGGTCGCGTCGGGAAAGCCGGGGATCTCGCCATATGGGACGACGGACGCGGTCTCGATATCGTCGGCGAGCCCGCCGAGTCCGGACCCGAGCACGATTGCGGCGACCGGCGGAGAATCGGCCGCCTGCTGACCGATACGCGCACGAATCGCGTCGGCGGCGCGCCGCGCCGCGTCGGCGCCGAACGGCGCGGCACCGGTCACGCGGCCTCGCTGGCGCGCAGCAACGCGATGTCGGTGCGGGCACGCGCCACGAGTTGCTCGCGTTCCGCCCACGGGAGAAACGCGCTCTCGAATCCGTTCAGCGCGATCCGCGCGAGTTCGTCGAACGTAAAACCGAGTGCGCTGGCGGCATGATGATACTCGTCGGTGAGCGTCGTTCCGCTCATCAGCCGGTTGTCGGTGTTGAGCACGACGTTCATGCCGCGATCGAAGTATTGGCGAAGCGGATGGGCCTCGATACGAGTCGACGGCGCGCGTCTGCACGTTGCTCGTCAAGCAGATCTCGAGCGTGATGCGGCGATCGTTGACGTACTCGGTGAGCGACTCGTCTTCGATCAACCGCGTCGCGTGGCCGATGCGGTGCGCGCCGCAGCGGTGCACGGCGTCGCGCACGTACGACGCATCGGCGCCCTCGCCCGCGTGACAGGTGCACGGCAGGTCGTGTTCGCGGGCGTGCGCGAACGCCGCCGAATGGATTGAGGCGAGGTTTCCGAGTTCGCCGCCGGCGAGATCGAAGCCGACGACGCCTCGATGCTTGTATCCGACCGCCAGCCGCGCGAGCTCGAGCGACACGTCGGGCGAAAGGTGGCGCAGCCCGCAGATGATGACGCGACCCATCGCGCCGCCGTCGCGCTCCGCGCGTTCGAGGCCGCGCAACGGCGCCTCGACGGCTTCGCCGAGCGAGAGACCGCGGCGCGTGTTGAGAATCGGCGCATAGCGGACCTCGATGTAGCGAACTCCGTCGCGCGCCGCATCGAGCGACAGCTCGTACGCTATGCGCTCGAGCGACTCAGCGGTCTGCATCACACCGAGGGTCACGTCGAAGCGAGCCAGGTAGTCCTCGAGACTGCGCGCGTCGTCGACGCGCATGTAGTCGCGAAGTGCGTCGACCTCATCGCGCGGAATCGGCTGGCGGTATTCGCGCGCCAGCTCGAGCAGCGTCTCGGCGCGCACAGAGCCGTCGAGGTGACAATGGAGCTCCGCCTTGGGAAGCCGGCGAAGAAGTTCGGAGTGAATGATCGTCATCAGCGACTACGGTTCGTCGACGTCGGACTGGGTGCGATCGCGCCGGACGATCACGCGCAGAATCGAGCCCGCGCTCATCGGCGTTGACGGATCGATCGCCAGTCCTCGGCTATCCGTGATCACCCGGCCACCCTCGCCAACTTCGTGCGCCACATCCGCGTCCCACGCGCGAACGGCGTCGAGCGCCACGGCGCCCGACGGCACATCGACACCAGAACCGTTGACGAACACACGCACCGCCCGACCGGTCATTGCGGAGATTTGAGGAGACGGCCAATCGCGGCCGCCGGCACGATACGCCAGTTGGGATGAAAGTAATCGCCCGGGCGAAGCGTGCCGACGCGACGCACCTCGTCGATCAGGAGCTGCCGGATTTCGAGCTGCCGGTCATAGACGACCGGGGCGTCGTGCAGCATGGCGAATCCGCCGCCGCCCGTCTGACGATAGTTGTTGAGTGCGAGCGTGAATGAATCGGTGGGCGCGACCGGGCGTCCATTGAACTCGAGCGTCGTGATGCGCTCGCCGATCGGGCGCGAAAGGTCGATTGTGTAATCGACGCCGGCGACGATGTCGTAGTTGTAGCCTGGGATCGCCGGATCGATGTCGACGAATCCGTCCGCGTCCTGACGAAAATAGCGCGCGCTCTGCTCGAGATACGCGCGAAGCGTCGCGCCGGATATCTTCACGGCGCGCAGCGTATTGTCGTACGGATAGAGCGCCGACAGCCGAGCGACGGTGATTGGACCGGCAGCAAGCGACGCGTCGAGCGAGAAGGCCGGCGTCGACGCGAGCTGCGCGCCCGAAGCGCGCCGCTCGACCTCGAGCACGAAGTCGATGAGCGGCGTATCGGTCACGCGCGCCGAGTCGGCGCGCCAGGCGACCGGCGTCGTGCCGATTGGCGTGGTGGCATAACGGATCGTTGCGCGATGTCCCTCCTGCGTCACTGCAGCGAGCATCGGGTCTTCGCGATGATGCGCTGCTTGAATGAGCTGGCTATGCTTCGCCACAACCTGCCAGGCGCCGTCGCGGTACACGAGCCGCAGATGTGCGACGGCAAGACTCGTCGCCCAATTCTTCGGCTGCATCAGCAACGTGGTGCCAATCACCGTGTCCGCCATTTCCTTGTGCGAGTGACCGTACACCAGCAGGTCGATGCCCGGCACTTCGTGCGCGACGCGCGCCGCGACATTCTCGCTGCCGAGCGCCGCACCGGCCGTTCCGGTCGTGTCGTAGCTCGATGGCTCATCCAGCCCGGAGTGCACGACAACGATCACCACGGCGGCGCCGGCGTTGCGCGCGTCGCGGACCGCGGCTCGCACTTCCGGCACGATGTCGCGAATGACCAGCCGCCCGGCGAGATTGTCGCGGTCCCACACCATCGAGCCGGGCGTGGTCGCGCCAACGATGGCGACCTTGACGCCGTGCCGCGTGGAGATCGCCCACGGCGAGAACGGCCGGTGCCCGTCGGCGGCGTACACATTGGCGGCGAGCAGCGGAAACTCGGCCTGGCGCTGCGCGCGGTCGAGCGCGGCGAGCCCATAGTTGAACTCGTGGTTTCCGATGACCGCGGCGTCGTATTGCATGTCGTTCATCGCGGCGATGACCGGATGCGGCATTGCCGTATCGACGCGCGCGGCGACGTACGCCAGCGGGTTGCCTTGCAGGAAGTCGCCGGCGTCGACGAGAATCGGAAGCACCGGCGAGCTGTGGCGCAGCGAATCAACGATCGTCGCGATGCGCGACAGTCCGCGCAGCGAATCCGGCGCGTTGGCGTAGTAGTCCCAGCCGCGCAGTCGACCGTGTACGTCCGTCGTGGCGGCGACGACCAAATCGACTGGTCCGACGAATTGGGCGGCCGGTACTGGCGCGCAGCCGCCGCATCGCGAGGCCGATCGCGGCCGCGGCAACGAGTACTCGAACTCTCATGAGACGAAGCTAGCCGTGGTGCGGGATCCGATACCAGATTGTGACAGTGTATCTCCTTCAATTCGCGATGCGATCCGGACAATTTCAGCGGCGACGTACTGAGCTGGTCGCGTTACGATGAAGCCTTTGTTCATCGGCATCGCCGGCGGCTCGGGGTCGGGTAAGTCGACCGTCGCTCGAAACATCGCACATGCGCTGCACGCGGGATCGGTGGCGTTCCTCGACATGGACGCCTACTACCGAAACTACGCGCATCTGCCGATGGACGAGCGCCGGAAGATCAACTGGGACCATCCCGACGCATTTGATTGGGACCTGTTGGTCGATCACCTCGAGCGGCTGGCCGCCGGCGAGTCGATCGAGAAGCCGGTGTACGACTTCGTCAGCCACACGCGAAGCGACAAGACGGTCGTGGTGCCGCCAGCGCATGTGGTCGTTCTCGACGGCATCCTGCTGTTCACCGACGCGCGTGTGCGGGAACTCTGCGACGTGAAGGTGTTCGTCGACGCAGACTCCGACATCCGTCTCATCCGCCGTATCCGCCGCGACACCTCGAAGCGCGGTCGCCCGCTCGACTCAGTCCTCGATCAATACCTGACCACCGTGCAACCGATGCACCTTCAATTCGTCGAGCCGAGCAAACGCTACGCCGACGTGATCGTTCCGCGCGGCGGCCACAACCCCGTCGCGATCGAAATGATCGTCGCGAAAATTCAGCGACGATTGCCTCAGCCGCCGGACGCCGCCCGGTGACTACGACCGGCGTCACAGGCGAACGGATTCTCGTCGTCGACGACGAGGCTGACATCGTCGCTCTGGTCGCGTTTCATCTCGTCAAAGCCGGGTACCGCGTGTCGACCGCGTCGACCGGCCCCGACGCCGTGTCCGCGGCGCGGCAGGAGCGGCCTGCTCTCATCGTGCTCGATCTCATGCTGCCTGGCGCGTCGGGCTACGACGTGCTCGAGCAGCTGCGCGGACAGCCAGCGACTCGCGAGATCGCGGTCCTCATGCTCACGGCGCGACGTGAAGAGCAGGACCGCATCCGCGGCCTGTCGCTCGGCGCGGACGACTACCTCACCAAGCCGTTCAGTCCGCAGGAACTCGTGCTCCGCGTCGGCGCCATTCTGCGGCGTCTGTCGGCCGGCGGCGTCGGACCGGCGGACATTCTGATGATCGGCCCCGTGTCGATCGATCGCGCCGAACATCGCGTCGCGGTCGACGGCAGCATGGTCGAACTGACGCCCACCGAGTACAAGTTGCTGCTCATTCTCGCCGAGCGGCGCGGCCGCGTGCAGAGCCGTGCGCATTTGCTCGAGACGGTTTGGGAGGCGGCGCCGGACATCCAGACGCGCACCGTCGACATGCACGTGCAGCGCCTGCGCGCCAAGCTCGGCGGCGCCGGTGACCTGATCGAGACGGTGCGCGGGTTCGGCTACCGCGTGAAGAGCGGGCAGGCACGCGCGACGTGACACTGGCCAAGCGGCTGCTGCTCGGATCGCTCGTCATCGTTCTCGTGCTCGTCGCGGGAATCGTCGCGGTCGCCGGGAGCCGCCTCTCGAATCGACTGTCCGAAGCGACGAAGAGCGAACTCGAGCGCGAAGCGCGACTCGTCGGTGTGGCGTGGACGTCGGACGTCAATGCCGACTCGCTCGCCGACGCCGCGGGCGCGGCGCTCAGTCGCCGCGTAACGCTGATTCGCCCAGACGGCGTGGTGATCGGCGACTCGGAGTTCAGCGGCGACGATTTGCTCCAGCTTCAGAATCACTCGACGCGGTCAGAGGTGGTCGAGGCGAATCGCGTCGGCGTCGGAACTTCGATGCGCCCGAGCCCGTCGGCGGGAGACAACGAGATCTACGTCGCCGTGAAGCATCCGCTCGGCGTCGTGCGCGTGTCCGTCGGGACGACCAAGTTCCGTGAAATCGTGAGCGGCGCACAACGCGACGTGCTCACTGCGGGTCTGCTGGCCGTACTCGGCGCGATGCTGCTGGGGTATGCGTTCTCGCGCAGCGTGTCGCGGCCAATCATCGAACTCCGCGACGTCGCGCGCGCGATCGCCGCGGGAGAGCTCGAGCGGCGACCCGCACTTTCGGCGCCGGGCGAAGTCGGCGATCTCGCGCAGGCGCTGCACCGCATGACCGAACAATTGGCGTCGCGACTCAACGCGCTGGAATCGGAAGACGCATTGCTCAACGCCGTGATCGACTCGCTCGACGAAGGCATCGTCGCCGTGAGCCCGCGTGGCGAAGTGGTGCGGCTCAACGAGAGCGCGCGCCGGCACCTCTCGCTCGATGGGGCGGCGGTGCCCTTTTCCGTCGACCGGCTGCCGCAGGAACGATTGGTGCGCGAAGCGATTCGCGGCGCCATGGCCGGTGTCGCGACGGAGCCGACGGAACTGAGCCTGGGCGACCGGACGCTGCTCGTCACGGCGCGTCCACTCCCCGACGGCGGCGCGGTGTTCGCGGTGATGGACCTGACGACGCGCCGGCGTCTCGAGACGATGCGGCGAGATTTCGTGGCGAACGTGTCGCATGAACTCAAGACGCCGCTCACGGTGATCAGCGGATTCGCCGAAACGCTGCGCGACCCCGATCTCGGCGCGGACGACCGGCAGCGCTTTCTGCGCACGATCGAGTCGAACACACGACGCATGCAGCGCATCGTCGACGACCTGCTCGATCTGTCGCGCTACGAGTCGGGAAGCTGGAAGGCCAACGTCGTGTCGAACGATCTCGCCAGCGTGGTGGTCGATGTGTTCACCGGCGCGCAGCGGGCGGCCGACGCCAAGGGCGTCGCGCTCGTGTTCGAGGCGCCGGCAGAGGCGCGCCGCGTCGATGCCGACGCGACCGCGTTGCGCCAGGTGTTGGCGAATCTCGTGGAAAACGCCGTGCGATATACGTCGAACGGCACGATCGTCGTCCGCGCTGAACTCGTCGCCGACCGCGGCACGACGATCAGCGTCGCAGACACCGGGAGCGGCATTCCGGTCGAGCACCTGTCGCGCATCTTCGAGCGGTTCTATCGCGTCGACACCGGACGAGCGCGCGACGAGGGCGGCACCGGGCTCGGGTTAGCGATCGTGCGCCATCTCGTCGAGGCGCACGGCGGCAGCGTTCACGCCGAGAGCATGGTCGGTCGCGGCACGACGATCATCGTACACTTTCCATTTGTTCCTGCTCCTCGGCGTGATGCTTGATCTGCTTGCCCTCGGCAAGGAAGACCGCGTCCTCGCCGATGTTGGTCGCCAGGTCGGCGACGCGCTCGAGATTCCGGCTCACGAGGAATAGTTCGACCGACGGCGTGATGTTCCGCGCGTCCTCCATCATGTGCGTCACGAGAATGCGAAACATCGAGTTGTGCATCGCGTCGACTTCGTCATCGGCGCGGCAGACGGCGCGGCCCAACGCACCGTCGGCGCGCACGAACGCGGTGAGGCTGTCCTTGAGCATCTGACGCGCGCGCCTGGCCATGTCGGCGATCTCCGGATCCGGTGTGATCACCGTATTCATCGCCGCCAACCGGCTCGCCGATTGCGCGATGTTCACCGCGTGATCGCCGACTCGTTCGAGGTCATTTGAGACCTTGATCGAGGAAATGATGAAGCGAAGATCCCGCGCCATTGGTTGCTGGAGCGCGAGCAAGCCAATGGCCTGATCCTCGACCTCGAGTTCGAGCGCGTCCAGCTCGTGGTCGCCGGCGAGCACGGCTTCCGCCATGTTCGAATCGCGGCTCAACAGCGCGTCGACCGAGAGGTCGAGCAACGACGTGGCGAGATCGGACATGTCGAGCAGCCGCTGCTTGAGGTGCGCGAGCTGGTCGTGAAAATGGCGGAATCCAAGGGCGGTGGCGTCGGAGGGGCTCATCCGAATCTCCCGGTGATGTAGGCCTCGGTGCGCTCGTTCGCCGGACTGGTGAACATGCGATCGGTCGGTCCGATTTCGACGAGCCGGCCGAGATAGAAAAATGCGGTCGTGTCGGATACGCGTGCGGCTTGTTGCAAGTTGTGCGTGACGATGATGATAGTGAGGTCCCGCTTGAGGTCATACAAGAGCTCTTCGACCTTCTGCGTGGCAATGGGATCGAGCGCGCTCGCCGGCTCGTCGAGCAGGAGCACTTCCGGCTCGTTGGCCAGAGCGCGCGCGATGCACAGGCGCTGCTGTTGCCCGCCCGACAGTCCGAGCGCACTCTCGCGCAGCCGGTCTTTCACTTCTTCCCAGAGCGCGGCGCGGCGGAGCGCCGATTCCACGATCGCGTCGAGATCCACGCGCGACCTGATGCCGTTGACCTTCGGCCCGTAGGCCACGTTGTCGTAAATGGACTTTGGGAACGGATTCCAGCGCTGAAACACCATCCCCACGCGGCGGCGTAGCGCCACGGGATCCATCTCGGCGCTATAGATGTTGTGGTCATCGAGCAGGATGGCGCCGTCGTGCCACACACCCGGCAGCAGGGCGTTCATGCGATTGATCGAGCGCAAGAACGTCGACTTGCCGCATCCCGAGGGACCGATCAGCGCGGTCACGCTGCGCGGCGCGGCCGCGAGTGTAATCTCGAACAGCGCCTGCGATTCGCCGTACCAGAACGAGAATCGTTCGGCACGAACGAGCCCGCGCGCCTCGCCGGTCCGTGCAGCGACCGGTTCCGGCAGCGTGGCGGTCATCCGAAGCGTCCCGTGATGTAGGCCTCGGTGCGCGAATCGCGCGGCGTCGTGAACATCGCGTTCGTCGCGCCGAGCTCGATCAGTTCACCGGAGAGCATGAACGCCGTGCGATCGGAGATGCGCGCCGCCTGCTGCATGTTGTGCGTCACGATGATGATCGTGACCTCGTCACGCAACTCGTATACGAGTTCTTCGACGCGCTGCGTGCTGATCGGGTCGAGCGACGCAGTCGGCTCGTCGAGGAGCAGCACCGAGGGCGACGTAGCCAGTGCCCGCGCGATGCACAACCGCTGCTGCTGGCCGCCCGACAGCGCGATGGCGCTCGAGTTGAGTCGACTACCCACTTCTTCCCACAGCGCCGCACGGCGCAACGCGCGCTCGACGATGTCGTCGGTCTCGCGGCGCGACGGCCGATCGCGCCGCGGCACGACCTTGAGCCCCGCGGCGACGTTGTCCCGAATGGACATCGTCGGGAACGGCGTCGGCCGTTGGAAGACCATCCCGATGTGCCGGCGAACGCCAATCGCGTTGACCTGTCGCGCGTAGATATCACGCCCCTCGAAGCGCACTTCACCTTCGACGCGCGCCGTCGGCACCGTCTCGTGCATGCGGTTGAGACAGCGCAGCAACGTCGATTTGCCGCAGCCCGACGGCCCGATGATCGCCGTCACCTCGCCCGCGTGCACGTCGAACGATACGTCGCGCACGACGCGACTCGCGCCAAAATAGGCATCGAGCGACTCCGCGGCGATCATCGGCGCCGGCGCGCTCGCGGCCACGCGCACGTCGTCCACTCGTTCGTGCGACACCGGCGTCGCGACTTCGCGGTCGCCGTCAGTCGCCGCCAAGTCCAAACCGGGACCGCGTGGCGAAACGCGCGGCGAGACTGATGATGAAGACGAGTCCGAGGAGGACGAGCGCGCCCGCCCAGGCCTGCGCGTGCCAATCGTCGTAGGGAGAAAGGGCATAGGTATAGATCTGCAGAGGTAAAGCGGCAATCGGCCGTGTCGGCGACAGCGACCAGAAGTTGTTCCCGAATGCGGTGAAAATCAGTGGCGCGGTCTCGCCCGCGATGCGCGCCACGGCGACGAGCGCGCCCGTGACGATGCCCGGAAGCGCCGTGCGCAGCACCACGCTGAGCGACGTCCGCCACCGCGAGTATCCGAGGGCGAGCGCTGCTTCGCGCATCGACACCGGAACGAGACGAATCATCTCTTCCGTGGCGCGCGTGACGAGTGGAATCATCATCGCGGCGAGAGCCATGCCGCCGGCCAGTCCGGAGAAATGCTTGAACGGTCGGACGAGCAGCTGCCACGCGAAAATTCCCAGCACGATCGACGGCAGTCCGTTGAGCACGTCGGACAGAAACCGCACGATGGTCGCCAACCGCGCGCCGCGCTGCTCGGCGAGATACAGCCCTGCACCAATGCCCACCGGGAGCCCGATGGCCGACGCGATGACGATGAGCATGCCCGTGCCAACGATGCCGTTCGCCAGACCGCCGCCCGCTTCGCCCTCGGGCACTGGAATGTGCGTGAAAAATTTCCAGTTGATCGAGCCGAGCCCCTCGGCGAGCAAGTGCGCGACGATGAGTACGAGCGGTACCATCGCAACGAGAGCCGCCACGTACGTGAGCGAGACCATGATTCGGCTCGTGATTCGACGGCGCACCAACGTGCGTGCCGTGCTCGCGGCCAACAGGTCGCGATACGAACGTCCCACCGCCGTCCCGCGCGGCGCCGGCATCGTGGGCGTCGTCATGTGCCCTGCCCCTTTGCCGTCTGCCACACCAGCCAGCGCGCGATCATGTTCACGATCACGGTGACGATGAACAGCCCCGCACCCACGGCCATCAACGACGACAAATGCAAATCGCTCGTCGCTTCGCTGAACTCGTTGGCGATCACCGACGCCATCGTCGTGCCCGGCGCGAAGATTGACGCGGAAATGTCGTGGCGATTGCCGATCACCATCGTGACCGCCATCGTCTCACCCAAGGCGCGGCCCAAACCGAGAATGACGCCGCCGATGATGCCGGCGCGGGCAAACGGCAACACCGAGTCCCAGATCATCTCCCACCGCGTCGCGCCTAGCGCCAGCGCCGCTTCGCGCTGCGATCGCGGCACGGCCATGAGCACTTCGCGCGTCACGGCGGAGATGTAGGGAAGAATCATGATGGCCAGAATCACGCCCGCCGAAATCATGCTCGGCCCGTAGGCGGGACCTGAGAAGAGCGGGAAATTGCCGAGATGCAGCGTGTCTTTCACGAACGGCATCACATGCACGCGCATGAATGGCACGAGCACGAGAATTCCCCATAATCCGTACACGACGCTGGGAATCGCCGCGAGGAGATCGACGAAGAACGCCACCGGCTGGCGCAGCCTTCGCGGCGCGAACTCGGAGAGGAAGATGGCGATGCCGATCGACAGCGGCGTCGCGATGATCAGCGCGAGAATCGACGACACGATGGTGCCGAACACTGCCGGCGCCGCGCCGAACCTCCCGTTGACCGCGTCCCAATCGGTGCCCGTGAAGAAACCGAGGCCGAATTTCGAGAGCGCCGGCCAACCCGCGGCGAAAACTTCGATCGCGATGAGGATCAGCAGCACAGGAATGAACAGGGCGAACCCTGTCGTCGCCCACCGATACACGCGATCGGCGGTCGAGGCGCCCTCGATCTGCACGGCTTGCACGTCGCCGGAGTTCGTCACTTTGCCGCACCGGCAGTGACGGAATCCAAACGGGCCACGAGCGCCGTCCTCAATGCCGCGGGCAACGGAGCGTAGTCGAGCGACGACGCTTCTTGTTCGCCGTCCGTCAGCGCCCAACGAATGAAGTCAGTCAGCTTCTTCGCCTTCGCAGCGTCGGGTTCATGGCGGTACAAGATCAGCCAGGTGAACGACGCGATCGGGTAGGCTTGCGCGCCGGCAGAGTTCACGATCGACACGCGATAGTCCGTGTTTGCCGGCAGCGTGGCGACGGCCGCCGTCGCTCCGTCTGCCGACGGCGCGACAAATTGACCCGCGGCGTTCCGGATCAGCGCGGTGCTCAGATTGTTCTGCTTGGCGTACGCCAACTCGATGTACCCGAGCGCGCCGGGCGTCGACTTGATGGAGGCCGCGACTCCGGCATTCTGCGCCGCGCCCAACCCCACCGGCCACTGAATGTCTTTGCCCTTGCCCGGTCCGCTCCTCCAGTCGGTGCTCACGGACGAGAGAAAGTCAGTGAAGATGTACGTCGTGCCGCTGCCATCGGTCCGATGCACGACGAGAATGTCGCTCGCCGGCAAGTTGACTCCGGAGTTCAGCGACGCGATGCGCGGGTCGTTCCAGCGCGTGATCTTGCCGAGAAAAATGTCGGCGATCACGGGGCCGTTGAGCTTGAGTCGCTGCGTGAGACCAGGAACGTTGTACGCGAGCGCGACGACGCCGATCACAGTCGGGACGTGCATGATCGCGCCGCCTTTCGCCTTGGCCATCTCGCTGTCGCTCATCGGCGCGTCGGACGCACCAAAGTCGACGGTCTGCTCGGAGAGCTGGCGAACTCCGCCGCCAGATCCGATCGCCTGATAGTTGATCTTCACGCCGGTCTTCGCGGCATACTCGGCGAACCATTTGGCGTAGATCGGTTGCGGAAAGGTCGCGCCCGCTCCGGTCAGATCAGCGCCGCCGCTCGTGGCCGAGACCGCTGGCGCGCCCTTGGTCGTGTCCGTCGCGTTCTTTGACGAATTCGAAGAAGAATTCGAATCGCAGGCCGAGATCGCGATGCAACTGACGGCGGCGAATGCGAGGGTCCGGCGAGTCGGCAAACGGGCTCCGAGGTAGGCGCGACGAAATGATCTTCGCACGAACCATCGCCAGAGTCTGCATCCGTATCGGTAACGTCGTGTAACGGCCAGGTAACGGCCCCGGCCCTGCGCGGCGCACGCCTCAGGGCGGGCAGGGGTGACAGAAGCGTTACACGCAGCGTGTGTCTCCTTTACGCGAAATGAGGACCTTCACAGCCACCCAACACCACCTACCTCCAGGAGCATCACGTGATCGCACGCGTTTCGAAGCTCGTCGGCCTCGCGGGCCTCAGCGCCGTCGCCTTCGTGGCGGCAACCGCGACAGTATCGGCGCAAGCCCTGACCGGCGCCGGCGCGACGTTCCCGCAGCCGCTTTATGCCAAGTGGTTCGCCGCGTATGCGGCCAAGACTGGCGTCCAGATCAACTATCAGGCGATTGGTTCCGGCGGCGGCGTTCGCCAGTTCACCGAAGGGACGGTGGATTTCGGCGCGTCCGACGCGCCGATGAGCGATGAAGAGATCGCAAAGCTCAAGAGTCCGGCGTACCACATCCCCACGGTGCTCGGCGCCGTCGTGATGACGTACAACCTTCCCGGTGTTACGCAGCAGCTCAAGTTCTCCGGCCCGGTCATCGCCGACATCTACCTCGGCAAGATCACGAAGTGGAACGATCCGGCGATCGTCGCCATGAACAAGGGCGTGTCCCTGCCGAACACAGACATTCTCGTCGTGCACCGCACCGATGGCAGCGGAACGACGTACATCTTCTCGGACTATTTGAGCAGCGTCAGTCCGACCTGGAAAGTTGCGCCGGGCAAGGGGAAGGATCTGCAGTGGCCCGTCGGACTCGGTGGCGCGCAAAACGCCGGCGTCGCCGGTCAGGTGAAGTCGACGCCGGGAGCAATCGGCTACGTCGAACTGGCCTACGCGCACCAGGAAAAGCTGCCGTACGCGTTGCTCGAGAATAAGGCCGGCAATTTCATTGAGCCGTCGATCGCCTCGGTGACCGCCGCCGCGGCCGGCGTTGCCGCAAGTCTGCCGGAGAACACGGACTTCCGTGTGTCGGTCGTCAACTCGCCTGGCAAGGATGCGTACCCCATCGCGTCGTTCACTTATCTGCTCGTGTACCAGACGCAGCCGAACGCCGCGAAGGGCAAGCAGCTGATCGACTTCATCAAATGGGCGATTCACGATGGCGAGCTGTCCGCTCCGTCGCTCGACTACGCCCCGCTGCCGAAGAGCGTCGTGGAAATGCTCGACAAGCGTCTCAGCATGGTGAAAAACGTCGCGTCCAGGTAAGACGCGAGCACCGAGCGAAGCTCGAATGACCACAGCGTGACGATGCCGGCGGCCCCACCGCCGGCATCGTCGTATCCGACACAGAACGAGGCAATCCCCACCGCCTGTTACGTCGGCGTTACCAATCTGTGAACGACACGCGACTCGACTCCCGCACCATTCCCGTGCGTTACGTGAACCGTAACATCGGACACGAGTGCAATCCCGCCAGCTCCTCCCTCACCTCAACACATCCCCCCGACACATGACTTCCCGCTCCGTGCGACTCGCGGGTGCCGGCCTCGCCATTGCGGCGCTTGCCGGCGCGCCGATGTTGGCCACCGCGCAGACACCGGCACAAACCGTAGTGACGCCGGCGTTCGATTTTTCAGGCGTGATCTTTGGTAGTTACAACATGCGCACGGACTCCGCCGCCAAAGCCACGCTCGGCGGAAAGAATCCGAACCAGTTCAGCCTTGACCGCGCGTATCTCACGTTTCGGATGCCGGCCGGCGACAATGGCGCCATTCGAATCACGACCGACGTGTTCCAGAACACGACCGCGGCCCAGAACGCGTTCTATCAAGGTTGGCTCATCCGGCTCAAGTACGCGTACATCCAGTACGCGGGGCTCAAGAACACGTTCGGAGCCGGCTCGAGTCTGCTCGGTCGCATCGGCATTCTGCAGACGGTCGTCATCGACCACGAGGAAGCTTTCTGGCTCCGCTACCTCCAGCAAACCGCCATCGAGCGCAACGGGTTCTTTTCGTCGGCTGACGGCGGCGCCGCGGGACTGTTGACGCTCGGCAATCATCTCGGCGAGGTCTACGCCACCATCACGAACGGGCCGGGCTACACGTCGTACGAGAAGGATCGATTCAAGGATTTCGCTGCCCGCGTGTCGATCACGCCGTTCGGCAACGAGGCCGGCATGAATTCGATCGTGAAGAGCTTCGTGATTTCGCCGTGGGCGTACAAGGGTTGGGTCGGCAGCGCATTTGCCGCTGGTGGCGCCAACGAAGTTGGCCCGGGCACCAATGGCGCAATCACCGACGGATTGCAGCGGGATCGGTACGGCGTGTTCGCCGGCATCCGCGACCGCCGCATCACTGCCGGCGCCGAATGGGCGATCCGAAAGGACGCGAGCGAGACGGGCGCGAACACGCTCGTGGCGCCGCGGGTCGTGACCGACTCGACGGGTCGTTTGTTGGACGGATTCGTCATCGCGCGACCGTTTGAGTGGGCCAACCCGTTGCAGCACTCGCCGCTCAGCTTGATCGCGCGGTTCGATCACTTCACGCCCAACACGAGTCCGACCGCCGCGAACTATGCTGGGTCGACGCCGTCGCTCAATTTCTGGATTCTCGGCGGCTCGTGGGATCTCAACACACGCCTCACGCTCGCGCTCGACTGGCAGAAGCAGACGGGTACCGACTTCCCGGACCCGATCGGTACGAACCTCCGTGCGCCGCCGGATCTGTCGACGATCTTCCTGCACTTCCAGGCGCTGTTCTAGAAGTTGCACGACCGCACGAACGCGCCCGGGCGAGACACACTCGTCCGGGCGCGTTTCGCGTTGTTACCCCCGCGTGACCGCCCGCTCCCCGCCGCGTGACGGCACGCGCGCAGCTTCCCGGCATGACGAGCGATAGTACGATGGAGTTGTTTCGAGTGTCGCTGGAATCGCATCTTTCCAGCTCGACGATTTACGTCGCCGGCTTTCTCGTGCCGCGTGCCGTCGCCCGGACTGATGAATGCATGCGCATCGTGCCGGCGACCACACGCGTGGTTCGCGCCGACCTGCGCGGCGTCGTGTTCATCGATCCGTCGGCCTTCGTCCAGTTCGCCCGGCTGCTCAATCACTGGCGAGACGAGCGCCATGGGCAAATTCTCATTCAATTTCCAGCACGATCGCACCGGCCCAAGCCGGCACGGTCGGCCATGGCCTATCCGAACATGACGATGGGAAGCGCCGTCAGCACCGCGACGAGCTGACCGATGAGTACGTCGCCGGGATAGTGAACGCCCAGGCAGACGCGCGACACGCCGACGAGCACCGCGCCGGGGATGAGGATTGGCGCGAGCGACGGAAAGGCCGCCGCGTACACGACCGCCACCGCCATCGCCGCGGTCGCGTGGCCGGATGGAAATGATGGGCAGCTGGGCTCGCGAATGAGCGCCTGGATCTCCATCGTCGCCGACGGGCGCGGCCGCGCGCAGGCCTGTTTGATGATCCGCACCACGAGATGGGACACGATCAGCGTCGCGAGCGCGCGCTCCGCCGCGCCGCGGAGCGGACCGGCCATGCCGAGTGGCAGCGTGGTCGCGGCCACGGTCGTCGCCGCCCCGCCGAGATGCGTGATGGCCGTCCACGCGATGCGTGTCCGTGTCGATGCGCGCTCGAACACCGACCAGCGAAGGAACAAGGCCCGATCGCGTGCGTCGAGCCGCTGAACGATCATGTGTTGCACAGCAACCTCCTAGGCGACCGCGGTCGCCGGTGACTCGAGCGCGATGATCGCGTCGTGGAGCACGCGGCCTTCGAACCCGGGCGGTACATCGACACCGAGCGCCGCGAGCACCGTCGGCGGCACATCGAGCAGCGAAGGTGTGTCGAGTTCTGCAGCGTTGACCGAGCCTCCCGCGAATACGAGCGGAATCGTTCGATTCAGCGGATGTTCGGCGTCATGATCCGTGGCGACGACTCCGCCGCCGCCATGATCGGCCAGGGCGACAAGCAGCGTCCCGGGGTCCGTCGGGACATTCGCAAACGCGGCCAGTCGGCCGAGTGTATCGTCGAGACGCACGCACGCATCGCCGTAGGCGTCAGACATCCATCCGTGCGCGTGGCCGGCTCGGTCGGCGTCGGGCCAGTGGAGCATGATGAACCCGCGGCGCTGCGCGCGCACCACGGATCGCGCCGCGAACAGAATCTCCGGCGCGGTCCGTCCGCTCAATCGCACGCTGCCGAACCCGAGCCGGCGCCCAACGCGCATCGCGAACCCGCGCACCAGCGGCGACGGTTCAGCCATGAATGCGGCAGATGCGTATCCGTGCCGCGTGAGCAGCTCGGGAACCGGGAGTGATCGAGTTCATCCATGGAAGCCGGAATCGATCGGCGCGTATGCCGTGCGTCGCCGGCGACACGCCGGTGAGCAACGATGTCATCGCCGCCGTCGTGATGCTCGGCGACACGGTCGTCGCCGTACGCGAGGCGGCCCCGGTCGCCATGAGCCGTCGCAAGTGCACCAGGTCGAAGGCATCGATCGCGTCGGGTCGCACACCGTCGAGCACGACGATGATGACTCGTCGAACATCAGTTTCCATGCGCATGCCAGCTCCGCGGAGGTCGACAGAGAGATCCACGGGAATGAATGCTCGCGGCGCTGCGTCAATATCTCGGGACGGAACGGTGCCGGACGAGTAACAGCCGAGCAGCGGATCGTCCGAGCGATTCCGCAAGGGGACGTCACGACATCGTGACACGATTGCCGTCGACCGGTGACATACACAGACGTTCTTTACCTGAGTTGCATTCCCATCTTCTTCATAGGATTCGGCAATGAGCGATCGGAGCGGCGTTGCGGCACCGCGCGTGCTCTACTGTACCGATACCTACCCGCCGCAGGTGAACGGGGTGTCGGTCGTGACCGCGCTGTCGGTCGGCGGCCTGCGTGCCCGCGGGTGGGAGTGCATGGTGATCGCGCCGACCTACCCGCGAGTGCTCACGCGCGGCCCGCTCTACCAGCGTGACTCGATCCCGATGGTGAACATCCCGAGCGTGGCGTTTCCCCCATACCCGGACATCCGTCTCGCCGCGCCGGCCTACGGCCGCGTCGCGCAGGCGATTCGCGCGTTCAAGCCGGACCTCGTCCATTCCGCGACCGAATTCATGATCGGTCGCCTCGGTCAGATCGCGGCAGCGAGGGCCGGCATCGTCCGGCTCTCGTCGTATCACACCGACTTCAGCCGCTACACCGAGGCCTACGGCGTTCCGCGCCTGCGGCCGGCGGTGTCGCACTACATCGGCCGATTCCATCGCCGCAGCGCGCGCGTCTACACACCGTCCGGCCCCGCGCGCGACGACCTCCATCGGTTTGGTGTGGACGACGTCGAAGTGTGGGGCCGCGGCGTCGAGCTCGACCTGTTCTCGCCTGAGCGCCGGAGCGCGGCGCTGCGCGCCACGTACGGCGTATCCAATTCGGTCGTGTTCGTTCACGTCGGACGGCTGGCCGCCGAGAAGGGCGCCGACAAGTTGATTCGCGCGTTCATGCGAGCGCGCGATCTGTTGCCCGCGGGCGCTGTGACGCTCATCATCGCCGGCATCGGCCCAGAGGAGGAATCGTTGAAGGCGCTCGCCGGTCCGGGAGTGCTGTTCGTCGGCGTGCTCGATCGTCGCCGCTCGCTGCCGCGCCTGTACGCGAGCGCCGATGCATTTCTCTTCTCGTCGCTCACCGAGACGCTCGGGCTCGTCGTGCTCGAGGCGATGGCGAGCGGCCTTCCGGTCATCGCGACGCCGGCGGGCGGAGTCGCCGATCATTTGCGCGACGAAGAAAACGGCATCGCCGTGCCGCCCTACGATGTCGACGCGATGGCGAACGCCATCGTCGCGCTCACGCTCGACACGAGCGACGCAAGCGGCTCGCGGAGGGCGCGCGCCGCACCGCCATGTCGCTCGACTGGGAACTCGAACTCGACCGTCTCGACTCTATCGTACCGCGGCGTGCTGGAACGCGCGACACGGAACGCGCAGCGCATTGCGCGCGCCGAACGATGATATATTCGAGCGCACGGCCGCGCGCAGCGCGGCGGAGTGAGTTCGACGCACCAGGAGGCAATCCCGAGTGTCGTCCGTTCTGTCGCTGACTCGAGACAAGCCGTCGCGGCGCGTGATCGCGCCGGGCAATCGGCGCGTCGCCGCAATCGACATCGGTTCCAATTCCATTCGGCAGATCGTCGCCGACGTGTCCACCGACGGCGCCATTCAAGTCGTCGACGAAATGAAGGCGGCGCCTCGACTCGCGGCCGGCCTCGCACAGAGCGGCGCGCTGTCGGAGGTCTCCATTCGCTCGGCGATCGAAGCGGTCGAGCGCATGGCGACGCTCGCCAAACAACTCGGCGCCGAGCGCATCGACGCCGTCGCGACGAGCGCGGTGCGCGATGCGTCGAACGCCGGCCGAGTTCCTGGCGCAGGTGCAGCGGGCGACCGGGCTTCGCGTGCGCGTCCTCGACGGGACCGAAGAAGCGCGCCTCAGCTTTCGCAGCGCGGTCGCGCACTTCGACATGGGTGTCGGGCGCTCGGTCGTCGCCGACATTGGCGGCGGTTCGGTCGAGCTGGCGCTGAGTGCCGAAGGAATCATCGAGCGACTCGGGTCGCTTCCCTTCGGCGCCATCCGGCTGACCGAGGAGTTTTTCAGTCACGGCACAGCGCCGAAGCAGCTTCGCGCGCTGCGGCGCGAGGTGGCCGACGGCATTCGCCAGCTCATCCCGAAGCGCGACTGGCGCGGCGCACAACTCATCGGCTCGGGCGGGACGTTCACGAACCTCGCCGGGATTTATCTCTCGCGACAGGGCATTCTCACCGCGCGGTCCGTCCACGCGGCGCACATTCCGCGCGCCGACCTCGAGCATATTCTCGACATGCTCGCCGACATGTCGCCCGACGAGCGGCGCGAAGTGCCCGGCCTCAACGCCGAGCGCGCCGACATCATCGTCGCCGGTGTTGCCGTCGCGGCGGAAGTGCTGCGCCGGCTCGAAGGCCGCGAGATCGTCGTCTCACGCTATGGCATTCGCGAGGGACTCTTGCTCGAGGCGGCGCGCGTGCGGCCGACGATTGCCGATCCTGGCGAAGCGCGCGCACGCTCGGTGACGGATTTCGCCGACCGCTGCCGCGTCGAGCAGCCGCACTCGTCGCACGTGCAGCGATTGGCGCTCAAGCTGTTCGACGCGCTCGGCGAGCGGCTGGAGTGCGAGCCCGAGGACCGGGCCGCGCTGTCGGATGCCGCGCTGCTCCACGACTCGGGCTACCACATCAGCTACGAGCGCCACCACAAGCATTCGTATCATCTGATCCTGCACGCCGATCTGCTCGGCATGCCGCCGTCGGAGCAGGTCGTGATCGCCAACGTGGCGCGCTATCACCGCGGGAGCGAGCCGAAGAAGAAACACCGCAACTTCGGCATGCTCGACAAATCGCTCCGCAAGCGGATCAGGCGCCTGTCGGCGATTCTGCGCGTCGCCGACGGCTTCGATCGCGGGCACGTGAGCGCCGTCGCCGACATCAAGGTGCGCTGGCTCCAGCGCGCGTTGCGACTCACGCCGGTTCCCGCGCATCAACGCGCGAGCATGCGCCTCGAGATGTGGGGCGCGAGCCGCAAATCCCAGCTACTCGCCGGACTCGCCGGTGTCCCCGTCGAGATCGTGGCTCCGGACCGTCGCGTGTTCTCGTCCGACGCGATCGTGGACGACGGCGAGATCGAGTGACCCACCGGCGGCCCAGGAGTTTTTGAGCAGTCGCTCGTGCGAGGCGCGCACTGGACCATCGGGTTGCGCGCTGCGTCCACACACCACCGGCGTCGAGATCCCACGCCTGTCGATTGTCTTCGAGATATGTGGCGAGCAGCGAGCGGAGGCGCAGGTGGAGCGCCGGCTCCTCGACCGGCGCGACCGCCTCGACTCGGCGATCGAAGTTGCGCTGCATCCAGTCCGACGACCCGATGTAGAACTCGTCGGTCCCCCCGTTGGCGAACTGCCACACGCGAGAATGTTCGAGGAACCGACCGATGATGCTCACGACGCGAATTCGATCGCTCGTGCCGGGGATGCCGGGGCGCAAACAGCAGATACCGCGCACGATGAGATCGATGTCGACGCCCGCCTGCGACGCGCGATAGAGCGCGTCGATCACCTCCGGATCGACGAGCGCGTTCATCTTGCCGATGATCCGCGCCGGACGCCCGGCTGCCGCGTGCGCCGCCTCGCGCTCGATGAGCTCGATGAATCGCGTCCGCAGATTCGTCGGCGCGACGAGCAGTTTCCGGTACAACTGCTGCCGCGAGTACCCGGTCAGCGAATTGAACAAGTCGCTGACGTCGGCGCCGATGGACGGGCTGCACGTGAACAGACCGATGTCGGTGTACAGGCGCGCCGTTCGCGAATTGTAATTACCGCTTCCTAAATGGACGTAGCGGCGAATGCCGTCGGACTCGCGGCGGACGACGAGCGCGGTCTTGGCGTGGGTCTTGAGGCTCGCCAGGCCGAACGCGACGTGCACGCCGGCATCCTCGAGCTGGCGCGCCCACACGATGTTGTTCGCCTCGTCGAAGCGCGCCTTGAGCTCGACGATCACCGCGACCTGCTTGCCGCGCTGCGCGGCCTCGACGAGCGCGTCGACGAGCGCCGTGTCGCCCGAGGTCCGATACAGCGTCAGCTTGATCGCCTGCACCTGGTCGTCGTGCGCCGCCTCTTCGAGAAACCGCTCGACCGAGGCGGTGAACGAATCGAACGGATGATGGACGAGAATGTCGCCGTCGCGAATGATGTCGAAGATGCTCCGCCGCGTATCGCGCAGTTCAACGGGAACGATGGCCGCGAACGGAGGATCCTTGAGCGCCGGCAGGTCGAGCGACTGCAATCCAATCAGATCGCCGAGGTCGAGCAGTCGCCCCGCGTCGTGAATGTCACGCTCGCTCAACCGCCCAGCTTCCGGAATGTCGTCGTCGCGCAGCTCGTCGAGCAGCAGCGCGCGCAGGTGCGGCGGCATGTCGTCCTGGACTTCGACGCGCACCACTTCGCCAAAGCGGCGCTTGAACACCTGCTCTTCGATCGTCGCCAGCAGATCTTCCGGCTCTTCGACGGGAATGTCGAGATCGGAATAGCGCGTGATGCGGAACGCGTACCAGGCGGCGATCTCCATTCCCGAGAACAGCGCACCGAGATTTGCCCCGATCACCTGCTCGAGCGGCACGAAGTGGTTGGGCCGCCCGTTGACCGGCACCCATCGCGGCAGACTTTTCGGAACCTTGACGCGCGCGAAATGCACGCTGCCGCCTTCGGGATCCCGAATTTCGACGGCGAGCGACAGCGAAAGATTCGAGATGTACGGAAACGGATGCCCGGGGTCGACGGCGAGCGGGGTCAAGACCGGAAACACTTGCGACTCGAAATACTCGTCGATCTCCCCCCACTCACTCGGCGTCAAATCCTTCACGCCGAGGAGTCGCACTCCGCGGACACTCAGCTCTTCGAGGAGCTCGCCGAGACAGCGACGCTGGAGAGACCAGAGGCGCGACACCTCAGCGTGAATCGCATCGAGCGCCGTGGGCGCCGCGACTCCGTCGAGCGGCGGTTGGACAACCCCGGCGGCCGCCTGTCGGCGCAGACCAGCGACGCGGACCATGTAGAACTCATCGAGGTTTCCCGAGAAGATGCCGAGAAACTTGAGCCGCTCGAGCAAAGGAACCCGCGGATCGAGCGCCTCGTGCAAAACGCGCCCGTTAAACGCGAGCCAACTGAGCTCGCGGTTGAGATACAGCGACGAACCGGTGTGACCGTTGGACATGAATTCGACCAGGACGAGACAACAGGAGGGGCGTTAGAGATACCCCGAGCGGCGGCCGATGGGCCAGATCTGATCGTGATACTTCCCGTCACGAAGTCGTCACAGGCGGCAAGCTCCTCTGCATCCACGATACCGTGGCTGGGCCCGTCGTATCGCCTTTTGGCACAGCACGTTGCAACCGCGTTGCACTCAGCGTTTGTCGTGCACGTCAGCCGACGACCGGTGCGCCGCGATGTCGCGTAGAGCCACGCCGTCGAGCGGCTCGGTCGGCACGACGCCGATCAGCATGGCCAGGGTCGGCGCGATGTCGACGGTTCGCACGAGGCGCTCGTACCGCCCAGCCACCACGCTCGGACCCATGAAGGAGATCGGCACGGACAGGTCGAGCGCGTTCGGCGTGCCGTGCTCTGCCGTCGACTTGCCGGCCGACCAAATGAAATCCGACTCAGCGGCAAACGCGGCAATGAATCCCAGCCCGGGGTAGAGCGTGCGGCGCCAGCGAACCGCGGCGCTGTCGTCCGACGATGCGAGCGAGGTCGGCGTGAATCCGGCGCGAACGCCGCGCCGCGACGTTCCCGCGACGACGAGCGCACGCGCAATGCTGTCGACGCTGATTCCGCGGGCGCGCATGGCGTCGACGTCGGCGTACATCAAGCCATTGTCGAACTCTAAACTGAATTCCGTGTGGTACCGGTCCTCGAGCGAGCGCTCGGCGCTGGCCGCAATGTCGCCCAGCCAAATGCGTCCGCCGCGCCCCGTTTTCGCCACGGCGAGCTCGGGCATCGGCGACACGCCGTGGTCGCCGGTGAGCACGTAGATGATTCGACTGGCGGGTACCTCGCGCTCGAGCGCGTCGAAGAACTGCCCCAGCCATCGGTCGACACGCAGCACCTGGTCGTGAATCTCGCGCGAGTCTGGCCCGAACGCGTGGCCGACGGCATCTGTCGTCGACAACGAGATCGAGATCACGTCGGGCATCGCGGCGGGATCCGTCGAGTGCAGCGAACGCCGACCGACACCGGTGTTGCGCACGCCGTCGAGGGCAAACGCGAGCGTGAGGGAATCCATCACCGGATACTGCGCGAGACGCGAGGGCAGCTGATCGGCGGACGGCAGTACGTGCGGAAATACAACGTCCGCGCCGTTGTTCTCGGCCGCTACGGAATCAAGCTCGGCGTACTCGGTCGCGGGCAGCAAAAGCGTCCATGCCGAACCAGCGAGGCGGTCGTACGGAATGCGCCGATCGAAATCGCGCACCCATGCGGGAAGGGTGTCCGCGTAGTACCGACTCGTCGTGAACATGCCGCCGGCGAACCAGTAGATGTCGCCGCGAGCGCGACCGATCGGGAGAATCGCACCACGATCCTTGCGCGACACCGACAACACTTTCGCGCCGGAATCGCGTGCGAGGATCCAATCGTAGAGCGTTGTTCCGTTGAACCGACGAGGCGACGCCCCGGGACCGTTCGCGTCGATCAACGGCGACGTCGCATCCGGAACGCCGCGAGAGTTGGAGACGATTTCCGTGTGAACAGGCTCGCGGCCGGACAACATCGTCGCATGACCTGGAGCCGTCTCCGTGTTCGAGTGATCCTGCCAGGCGTGCGGGAAGAAAGCCGCGTGAGAATGAAAGCGCGCGAGACCGCCGGTGAGTTGCGATCCGAACCGGTCGAGATAGTCGCCGCGAAATTGATCGACGGCGATGAGCACCACGAGTGCCGGTCGCTCGCTGGGAGCGGGCACTTGTTGCGCGGTGGCAAGCGCCGGTGCGACGCCCAGAGCGGCGGCCAAGATTGCGCGAATTGTCATTGGAAGTTGGGGCTGATCGTGAACGCGACCGGCGATGCTCTATAGTGCACGCCCCGCGCATCGAAGTTCGACGACGCGGTGTCACGAGCAGGTCACGATCGACGGCGCGCGGGCTAGAGCGTGACTAGCCGAGCGAGCACGTGGTACGAGATCGCCGCCATGATTCCCGCGGCGGGAATGGTGAGCACCCATGCCCACACAATCCGTCCGGCAATCCCCCAGCGGACGGCGGAAAGTCGCTGCGTTGCGCCCACGCCGACGATTGCTCCGGTGATCGTGTGCGTGGTGCTGACCGGAATGCCGAAATGCGTCGCCACGAGAATTGCCGCCGCTCCGCCCGTCTCGGCGCAAAAGCCACCGACGGGCCGCAGCTTGGTGATGCGCGAGCCCATCGTGTAAACGATTCTCCAGCCACCGAATGCAGTACCGAGCGAGATCGCCGTGTAGGCGCAGAGTTCGATCCACCGCGGAATGGAATCACTCGTCGGCAAATACAGGTGGCGCAGCCAGCCGGTTTGCGTGGCGAACGACGCATGCACCGACACGAGCAGTCCGACGATCACGCCCATGGTTTTTTGCGCGTCGTTGCTGCCGTGCGAGTACGAGAGGAGCGCCGAGCTGGCGAGCTGCGCCGGGCGAAAGAATCGGTCGACGCGCGCCGCCGAGCTGCGGCGGAACATCCAAAACACGATCACCATCAGCGTGTAGCCGGCGACCAAACCGACGAGAGGCGAAATGACGATGAACGACAGCGTCTGAACCCACTTCGTGCCCCACGTGATCGCTGCGAATCCGCCGCGGGCCATGGCCGAACCGGCATACCCGCCGATGAGCGCATGCGACGAGCTCGACGGAATGCCGAAGTACCAGGTAATGACGTTCCACGCGATCGCGCCAAGCAACGCGCCGAGAATCACATTGGGGTTGACGAAACTCTGATTGACCATCCCGCCGCCAATCGCCTTGGCGACGGCGAGCGACCCGGTGAACGCCGCCGCGAAGTTGAACACGGCGGCCCAGAGCACGGCCGCGAACGGACTGAGCACGCGCGTGCCGACGATCGTGGCGATGGAATTCGCCGAATCGTGGAAGCCGTTGCTGAAGTCGAAGACGAACGCGATGAGGACGATCGCGACGACGTATGCGATCACGACGCCCGAGCCTCGGAACTCACGCGTTCTTGAGCGAGATACTCTGCAACACCTGCGCGACGCCCATGCAACTGTCGATGGCTTGCTCGAGGGTGTCGTACATCTCTTTCCAGCGGATCACATCGAGCGGATCCGGCGAGCCGGCGAACAGCGCGCCGACCGCCTCGTAGTAGATCGCGTCGCCCTCTTCCTCGAGATGCTTGATCAGTGCGACGTGCTCGTTGACCACCGGCGGTTTGCGCATCTCCGCCACGGCTGCCTGGATCTCGTTCGTCGCGCGACAGAGGACGCCGCTGAGTTGCTTGGCCGGCGGCAGCACGCGGGTGATGTGCAGCATCGCGAGCCGGCGCGCCGTACCGTCGACCAGATCGATCACGTCGTCGAGGCGCGATGCGAGCGTGTGAATGTCTTCGCGGTCGATCGGCGTGATGAAGCTCTTGTCGATCCGCTGGTTGACCGTCGCGGTGAGCAGATCCGCTTTGTGTTCGACGTCCTTGATCGCTTTGACGTGTTCGTTGACGTGTTCAATGTCGCCGAACAGGACGTCCAGCATTTTTGCGGTGTTCGCCAAATGCGCCGCAAGCTGGTCGAATAACTCGAAAAACTGGTCGTCGCGAGGAATGAGTCGGCCGAGCATGTGATCCTGGTTGCGGGCGGCGCGCGGCGCGGAAATCCGCGCGGACGGCGTCGCGTGATGCACCCCGTTACGCGGCGCGTAACGGTCGAAGATACCGACGCTATGTCCGAGCGCAAACCGGCGCGAACGTCTCGCCCCGCGGCAACACGCCTCAGCCGGCGCTGCTCCCTCCTGGCAAACCGCCGGCGGATGCCGCGCCACGCAAAGACGCCACCACATCGCCAATGCTGGTCGCCAGTTCGGCGTCCAGCGTGTCGACCAGCGACTCGGACACTGTCGCGAGACAGGTCTCCGCCGTGGAATGTAGGCGGCGAGAGAGCAACCGGAGGCCAGGAATCGGATTGCGCGTCCTCCCACGACCAGCCTTGGCGGTCACGCGGCGAGCGCGCCGCCCGGCGAGTTCGCGAGCAGTCGAGGCCTCGGCGATCGCTCCCGCCAACCTGCTGCCAAAGACCAGCGCATCGTGCAGTTCGCCGAGCATGTCCTGCACGCGCTTGAGCTCCGCGATCGTCACCGCGGCGCGAGGAACGACCTCGCTGAACGGCTCGAGCAGATAGCGCAGCCGCTTCGCCGATATGCGGCCGGCGTGCGCTTCCGTTCGATCGGCGCTTTGTCGAGCCGAGCGTAGCGCCTCGCGGCAGGCGATTGCATGATCGTCGACGAAGTCCGCCGCGACCGCGCCAAATCGAGGTCCCTCGGCCACCGTCGCCACGAAGTGGCTGAGTGCCTCCTGCGTTCGTTCCATCGCCTGATCGAAGTCCGCGTCGATTTCAGCGCGGAACGCGGCGTCGGCCGCTCGCTTGTCGCGCCGAAGTCGCGACAGCAACCACGTCGCGCCCGGTCGCGCCGTGGGCGGGAGTGAGCGCCGCGCGCGTACCAACCAGTCGATGTGCACTTCGAGATCGCGACTCTCGCTCGTGGCGTGCGCAAGTCGCTTCAACCGGCGCTCCGTCTTCTTCCCCAAGGTGTCGCGGAGGACCGGCCGAAACGCCCTCGTCCAACTGCGCAGCCGACGAAGTGCCACGCGGAAGTCGTGCAGCGCCTCGCGATCCGCGATGTCGTCGAGTCGCTCGCGTGCGGCGCGCACGACGCCGAGGAGATCCAGCGCCACGAGACGTGCGCCGCGCTCCGCCGAATCGCGCAGGAATTCAGTCCCCGCGAGTGGGTCGCTGGTCATGGCTCGATTACATCGTGGCGACGGCCCGCTGCGCTCGAATCGCGTTCCGAGCCGCAACGAGCCGCGGGTTCTCAAACACTTTGATCAGCAGTATGCCCGTGACAAAGCCACCGATGTGTGCCCACACCGCCACGCCGCTGGATACGTCCGGCCGCAGCGGCGTTGCATACGCCGCGAACACCTGAAGCCCGAACCAGTAAATCAGCACAATCCACGCAGGAATGCCGACAATGAAAAAAATGAACAGCATGTTCACCTTCACACGCGGATAGAGCACCAGGTACGCACCGAGCACGCCGGAAATCGCACCCGACGCACCCACCGTCGGCACCGGCGAACTCGGATCGGACAGAATATGCGTCGCGGCGGCTGCGAGCCCGCAGATGAGATAAAACGACAGGAAGCGCCCCGGCCCCATGCTGTCCTCGATGTTGTTCCCGAACACCCAGAAGAACAATGCATTGCCGAGGATGTGCCCCCAGCCGCCGTGCAGGAACATCGAGATGACGGGCGTCAGGATGTTGATCGGGCTGCGGTCGATGACGCATGACCACCCGGGCGCCAGCGGTACGGTCAGACCGACGGGCGCAAGCCGAGTGATCTCGCCCGGGATCATTCCAAAATTGCAGATGCTCTCGGCGAGCTTACCGTCGTTGCCGGGGAGGCCCCCGCCCTGCACCGCGACCCACACGCCGAACATCGCGCCGAGGATGAGCCAGGTCATCAACGGCGTGCTGAGGGTCGGGTTGTCGTCGGAGAGTGGAATCATCGATGGGTGAACGTCGTGGCGAGGATTGGGCCGACACCGCCTGACGCCATGACAGCAAGCCGCCGTAGACGTCGACGAAGCTTACGACATTTCTGCCAACTTGGCGCGGAACGCCGGTCCCGCTCTTGCCTTTTCTCGCCGCGTTCCTGGAACCTGGGGTCGCACGCTACGTCGACCGCCAGGTCTGCCCAACTCCCATCGTTAGAGGAAGCAATGGCGGACAAGGTCATTGGTATCGATCTCGGGACGACGAACTCGGTCGTCGCGGTCATGGAAGGCGGCGACCCGATCGTCATCCCCAACGCCGAAGGTGGCCGCACGACTCCTTCGGTGGTCGGCTTCACAAAAGACGGCGAGCGCCTCGTCGGCCAGGTCGCCAAGCGACAGGCCGTCACCAACCCGCAGAACACCGTCTTTTCGATCAAGCGGTTCATGGGTCGGCGGATGACCGAGGTGCAGGACGAGACCAAGCGAGTCCCCTACAAGGTCGTCGCCGGTCCGAACGACGTTGCCGCCGTCGAAGTGCAGGGCAAGCGCTACACGCCGCCCGAAGTCTCGGCGATGATCCTCCAAAAGATGAAGCAGACCGCGGAAGACTACCTCGGCACAACGGTGTCGAAGGCGGTCGTGACGGTGCCCGCGTACTTCAACGACGCGCAGCGGCAGGCCACGAAAGACGCCGGCAAGATCGCCGGCCTCGACGTCCTCCGCATCATCAACGAGCCGACCGCGGCCGCGCTCGCATATGGACTGGACAAGAAGAAGGACGAGAAGGTCGCCGTGTTCGATCTGGGTGGCGGCACGTATGACATCTCCGTCCTCGAGCTGTACGACGTCGAAGGCTCGCGGCAGTTCGAGGTGAAGTCGACCAACGGCGACACGCACTTGGGCGGCGACGACTTTGACCAGCGCGTCATCGATTGGATTGTCGGCGAGTTCAAGCGCGATCAGGGCATCGACCTCGCCAAGGACCCGATGGCGCTCCAGCGTCTCAAGGAAGCGGCCGAGAAGGCGAAGATGGAGCTGTCGAGCACGATGTCGACGGACATCAATCTGCCCTTCATCACGGCCGATCAGAGCGGACCCAAGCACCTTAACTATTCGCTCACGCGCGCCAAGTTCGAGCAGTTGGTCGACGACCTCATTCAGCGCACGCTCGAGCCGATGAAGAAGGCGCTCAAGGACGCTGGCCTGCAACCGAGCGAGATCGACGAAGTGATTCTCGTCGGCGGGTCGACGCGCATCCCAAAGATTCAGCAAATCGTCAAGGACTACTTCGGCAAGGAGCCGAATCGCTCGGTCAATCCGGACGAAGTCGTGGCGATCGGCGCGGCCATTCAGGGCGCGGTGCTCACCGGCGAACAGAAGGACGTCTTGCTGCTCGACGTCACGCCGCTCTCACTCGGCATCGAAACGCTCGGCGGCGTTACGACCGTGCTCATTCCACGCAACACAACGATCCCGACCAAAAAGTCGGAGACCTTCTCGACGGCCGACGACAATCAGACGACGGTCGAGATTCACGTGCTGCAGGGCGAGCGCGAGCTGGCTCGGGACAATCGCACGATCGGCAAGTTCCAACTCACGGGCATTCCGCCCGCACCGCGCGGCATGCCGCAGATCGAAGTCACGTTCGACATCGACGCCAACGGCATTCTGCACGTGTCGGCCAAGGACAAGGCGACGGCCAAGGAGCAGAAGATCCGCATCGAGGCGTCGAGCGGTCTCTCGGACTCCGACATCGACAAGATGGTGAAGGACGCCGAGAAGAACGCCACGGAGGACAAGAAGCGGCGCGAGGAAATCGACACGCGCAACCGGCTCGACAGCATGACGTACGAGGTCGAGAAGAACGCGAAGGAGTGGTCGGACAAGCTGGCGCCTGAGCTCAAGGCGAAGCTCGACGGCGCGGTCGAGCGTGCGCGCAAGGCGCTCCGCGGCGACGACATGGGCGAGATTCGCGCGGCGCAGGAAGAGCTGAACAAGGCCTTCAGCGAAGCCGGCCAGTCGTTCTACGCGCAGAGCCAGGCGGGCGGACCAGGAGACGGCGGAACGCCGGGCGGAAGCGGGCCGGGCGGTGCGGGCCGACGGGTGGTGAACCCGGCCCGGGCGCGTCAACTTCCACTCCACCACATGACGACGTCGTCGAGGCAGATTACGAGATCGTCGACGAGGGCAAGAAGTAGGGCAAGAGTAAAGATTTCGTTTTGGACGGCCCACGGGTGAAACCGTGGGCCGTCGTGCTCGTGTCAGAGGTGGGGGATTCGCGGGCGTCGTTGATTCGAATGCTCGAAACTTGCGCCGTTGTGATGGGTACGACGGAACGTCCACTCTTATCCGCAGGTGAGCCTTTTCTATGACCACTAAGTCTTCACGTGCACGCTTGGGAGCGGCGATTACGGTCGCGTTTCTGTGCGGGCTGGTTTTCGCCTCCGGCTTCGACCTGACGCGCTTCGGATGGGCGCAGAGCCGTGTCGGCAGTGCCGCTACCAAGCCGACGGCCGCGCAGGTTGCGCCTGCCGCCGATATGGAAACAGCGTTCGAGGCCGTCGCGGACCACGCGCGCCCGGCCGTCGTCTCGATCGAGACCGAGCGCTTCGCGCGAACGCAGCCCAGCCGTGGCACACGCGGCCGCGGGGGTCAGCAGCTTCCCCCGGGGGTGGAGCAGTTCTTCCGCCAGTTCCAGGGTGACCAGCCGCCCTCCGACGAGCCAGAAGAGGCGAGTGGATCGGGCTTCATCGTGTCGCCAGACGGCTACATCCTGACGAACAACCACGTCGTAGCCGACGCCGATCGTGTCAACGTCACGCTGTTCGACAAGCGGACGTTCACGAATGCGAAGGTCGTTGGCCGCGATCCGACCACTGACGTGGCCGTGATCAAGATCGACGCGACCAACCTGCCCACGCTCAACCTCGGTGACGACGCCAACGCGCGCGTCGGTCAGTGGGTGTTGGCGATCGGCAATCCGCTCCAGCTCGACTTTACCGTCACGGCCGGAATCGTCAGCGCGAAGGGGCGCAATCAGTCGGGACTTCTGAACAACAAGTACGCGATCACCGACTACATCCAGACGGACGCAGCGATCAACCCCGGCAACTCCGGCGGTCCGCTGCTCAACATTCACGGTGACGTCATCGGCATCAACAGCGCGATCGCCAGTGGCACGGGCTACTACGCCGGCTACGGATTCGCGATTCCGATCACGCTGGCCAAACAGGTCGAAGAGGACTTGGTCAAGTACGGAAAGGTGCGCCGCGCGGTACTCGGCGTATCGATCGGCGAGGTGTCCGCGAGCGATGCAAAGGCGGCGGGCCTGGCCACGATCGGCGGCGCGAAGATCGAGTCGTTCGAGCCAGAGAACGACAGCCCGGCCAAACGCGCCGGCGCCGAGGTGGCTGACATCATCATTTCCGCCGCGGGCCATTCGGTTGACCAGGTGAACACGCTGCAGCGCGTCATCCGCGGGTTCAAGCCGGGCGACGTGGTCGATATCGACGTCATGCGCTTCGGCAGCAAAAAGACGCTGCACGTCAAGCTCGGTGAACCGGCCGCCGACAGTACGGCCGTCGCGAGCGCCGATGAACCGGTGGCGCCGGCACGCGCCACGGACACCGGCCGGCAGAACGACAAGCTGGGGATCACGGTGGCGCCGATGTCCGACGAATTGGCTCAGGCGGCGAGGCTGTCGAGCGCCTACCGTACTTCGATCATCGTGACGAAGGTTGCCGGCAACGGAGCATCATTCCGCAACCTTGCGACGAACGACGTGATTTTGTCGGAGCTCTATCCGACCGCACGGGCGATCCACACGGTCGACGATCTGCAAGCCGCGGTTGCGTCACTCAAGGGCGGCGATGTGATCGAGCTCAAGGTGTGCAACCCAGATCCGAACACCGGCACCTGCCCGACGCGCGCCGTGAGCATCGAACTGCCGCGTTAAGGCTCGATGAGACATCTGCAATAGTCGGCACCTGGCACGAACGAACACGAACGGGGAGTCGCGAAAGCGACTCCCCGTTTGTGTTGTCTCCCACGTTGTGACCGCGCTGACGATGCGTCAGCGCACGTAGATCGAGCGCGCGCCACCGAACACCACGAAGAGC
Source organism: uncultured Gemmatimonadaceae bacterium (assembly GCA_963817445.1). GTDB lineage: Bacteria > Gemmatimonadota > Gemmatimonadetes > Gemmatimonadales > Gemmatimonadaceae > JAQBQB01. Next base: position 709,788 of record CAWFOG010000023.1, on the reverse strand, counting down.
GTGTCGGATTTCACGCTGCCGACGAAAGTCGCGCCGTTGCCCGATCGTCGTCACGAATTGAATCGTGCCGCCGCTGATTTGCGCCGATCCCGTCGACACGAGAGTCGAGTGGGCAGTCGAGTCTCCGGTGATCAGATCGACATAGTTGACCGTCGACGTGTCGGCCCAGGTGTTGTTGGCGGCGATGACGATCCGCTCGGCCTGCACCTGGAGCACCGTGTCCGCCGAGTCACCTGCGTCGTAATCGGAAGCGGCTGACTCATTGAAGGCGACGAGGTCGAATGAGCCGGCAATGTCGGTCTCCGTGGTCGGCAGCAGCGCTTGCAGTCGACGTGTCGGTCGGAGCCTTGAGACACGCCACGGCGCCCAGCGTCGTGACGAGCGAACACGCCAAGAGTGCCGATGGCTTGATTCGAAACGTCGCATTGTTCGCTTCTCAGAAGAGTTAGAGGGGGATTCCATGCGAGAGGGGGGACTCGAACCCCCAAGCCTTGCGGCGCTGGATCCTAAATCCAGTGCGTCTGCCAGTTCCGCCACCCTCGCGCTAACGTCGCTGCGTCCCTTCAGGTTGTCGAGTACGCCCGACGATTGCCGAACCCCGCGCGGACTCAGAACGCAAGCCCAACGATGAACCGGGCCGTGAGATACGCACGATCGAGATCACCGACGCGAGCCCGATCGTCGCGCGACGCAAGAATCCGCTTGGCCCCCAAACCGGTTCCGACGAGAAAGCGGTGCGACGTCCCAAGAAGCCAATTGTAGTCCGTCAGCACTCCGATCGTCGGCGCGGTCAGCTGCTGGCGGGTCCGGCTGCCGAATCGGGGACCAATCGCGGAATTGTCGACCAGCGTGCTATAGCGCAGCGAGCCCGCGCTGAGTCCGACCGAGAAGCCGCGCAACACGACCTCGCCCGGGTAGTAGCGAGCCTTGAACTCGAAGGTCAAATACCGATCGTCGTCCGCCGCGGTCAGCGACCCCAGCCCGCCCAACGTGATTCCCGGTGCGATTGCACTCTCGAATTCGATCGAGCCAAGTCGAACGGGATTCCCATTGGATTGATGCCAACGTACGTCCGAAACGGGATGGGAATCGACGTCCCAATGCTCTGCGCCGCGCTCGTGCGCGCGACGCCGGCAGCGATCCCCAACCCAATCATCACTCCGAGAATTCGAGTTTTCATGCTCACCGCAATGAGACCAAGGTGATAGGCCAGGACTACCCGATACGGATACTGACGTTCCGACGCGCCGCCGGGTAAGCGTACGCTAGACACCGCCAGGATTTCGTGCATGATAGTCGATGGCGCGGCTCGGAGGTGCACACCCCCGTTCCCCCTTGCGCCTCACTACCTTTCCCTGCATGAACATCGAGATCACGCCGAAGAAGAGCGACGGCCTCGAGCGCCTCATCGAGGTCCGAGTGCCCGTCGAGACCGTTCGCGATGCCGAGGATCAGGCGGCGCGCCGGTACGCGTCGAGCGTGCGTCTGCCGGGGTTCCGCCCAGGGAAGGCGCCGGCGGCCATGGTCAAGAAGCGTTTCAAGGACGCGATTCGACAGCAGGTCATCGAATCGCTCGTTCAGGAAGCGTTCAAAGAGGTCATGGATCGCGAGCAGCTCAAGGTCGCGTCGCAACCGCACGTCCATGATCTCAAGTTCGAGGACGGGCAGCCGCTCAGCTTCGAGCTGCACGTCGAGATTCGTCCCGAGATCGACCTCGCTCGCACGCAGGGATTTCGCGTCACGCGCGCGCAGCCGGCCGTGAACGACGAGACGGTGCGCGAGCAGATCGACCAGATCCGCGATCAAAAGGCGGCATGGACTCCCGTCGACGGCAAACCCGCGCCGAGCGACATGGTGCGCGTGCGACTCGCCACGGCTGACGAAACTGGCGAGTTCCCGGAGGCGCGCGAGTATCCGCTCGTCCTCGGCAGCGCGCAGGCCATTCCCGGCGTCGAAGAACTCATTATGGAGCTTGCGGCTGGCGAAACCGCCGAGCGTCCGGTGCGTTGGCCCGATGACTTCCCCGACGAAGAGCAGCGCGGTAAGACGAAAGCCGTTCGCGTCGAGCTCCTCGACGTCAAACGCAAAGCACTGCCGACGCTCGACGACGCGTTCGCGCGCGAAGTCGGCGATTTCGAGTCGCTCGACGCATTGCGGACGACCGTGCGCAAGGATCTCGAAGAGCACGCGTCGCGCGAGGCTGATGCCAGTGTGCGGCAGCAGCTCGTCGATCAGATCGCCGCGGCCAACCCATTCGGCATTCCGCCGAGCTGGGTCAATCAGTTGATCGACGGCTATCTCCAGGCGTATCAGGTACCGGACGACGAGCAGGATAAGTTTCGCAGCGAATTTCGCCCGGTGGCTGAGCGGCAGGTGCGTCGCGACTTGATCATCGACACGATCGCCGAGCGCGAAGGACTGAAGGCGTCGGAGGCGGACATCGACCAGCGCGTGTCGGACGTCGCGAGCAAGCGCGGCGCCGAGCCCGGGCAGGTCTATGCATCGTTGCAGAAGGCTGGACGTCTCACGGAAATCGAGCGCAGCGTCACCGAAGACAAGGTCTTTGCGTGGCTGATGGAACGAAACGAAATCGGAAGCTGACCTCACTCTCACTATGCCGACCATCTATCCACCATATGTGATCGAGCGCTCGCCGCGCGGCGAGCGCAGTTACGACATCTTCAGCCGCTTGCTGATGGATCGCATCATCTTCCTCGGCACGCCGGTCAACGACGACGTCGCAAACATCATCATTGCGCAAATGCTGTTTCTCGAAGCGGACAATCCCGATCGAGACATTTTCCTCTACATCAACTCGCCGGGCGGCAGCGTATCGGCCGGGTTGGCGATCTACGATACGATGCAGTACATGAAGTCGCCGGTGAACACGATCTGCATGGGCCTCGCGGCGAGCATGGGCGCGTTTCTGCTGGCCGGCGGGCGAAAGGGCAAACGGTCGACGCTGCCCCATTCGCGGATCATGATTCACCAACCGTCGCAGCAGGGCGGTGGCGGATCGGCCTCGGACATCGAGATCCAGGCGAGGGAGATTCTGTACCTCCGTGGCAAGCTCAACGAGCTCTGGACCAAGCACACGGGTCAGGCGCTCGAGCGCATCGAGCGTGATACGGATCGCGACCGCTATCTCTCGGCGGAAGAGGCGAAAGAATATGGGATCGTTGATAACGTGATCACAAATCGCGGCGACCTCGTTGAACCGAGCGCGCTGCAAGCTGTAACGAAGTGAGTATGGCGGAGCGCCGAAGTTCGTGAAAACATTCACGAGCTTCGGTCGTCTCTTGCCTGACCGGACACAGCCCCTTAGTTCTCCATTATCCGCCGCGCCGGTCAGCCATTTCCTTGGCGATGTCAGCCTGGACCTCGGCCTTCCGGGCAGTCGCGTCACCCGCTGAGTGATCTGTCATGTCGCACGACAAACACCTCCGTTGCTCGTTCTGCGGAAAGTCGAAAGACTCGGTGCGGAAATTCATTTCCGGCCCGTCGGTCTACATCTGCAACGAGTGCATCGCACTCTGCAATGAGATCCTCGCCGAGGACGAAGAGCGCGAGGTCGCCGAGGCGATCACACAGGTCCCGACGCCGCAGGAGATCAAGGACACGCTCGACCAGTACGTGATCGGGCAGGAGAAGGCGAAAAAGGCGCTCGCCGTCGCGGTATACAATCACTACAAGCGCATCAATTCAGCGTCGCTGCGCGACGACGATGTTGAGCTCGACAAGTCCAACATCCTGCTCATCGGCCCAACGGGCGTGGGCAAGACGCTGCTCGCGCAGACGCTCGCGCGCATTCTCGACGTGCCGTTCACCATCGCGGACGCCACGACGCTCACCGAGGCCGGCTACGTCGGTGAAGATGTCGAGAACATTCTCGTCCGGCTGCTCCAGGCAGGCGATTTCAACGTCGCCGAGTGCGAGCGCGGCATCGTGTACATCGACGAAATCGACAAGATCGCGCGGAAATCGGAGAACCCGAGCATCACGCGCGACGTGTCGGGCGAAGGTGTGCAGCAGGCGCTGCTCAAGATTCTCGAAGGCACGGTCGCGTCCGTTCCGCCGCAAGGCGGGCGCAAGCATCCGCAGCAGGAATACATCCAGATCAATACCAAGGACATCCTGTTCATCTGCGGCGGCGCGTTCGACGGCCTCGAGAAAATCATCGAGGCGCGCACCGGACGGCGGCAGATTGGCTTCAACAAGATGGACGAGGCGCGCACGCCGACCCAGGCGAAGAATCCATTCGCCGAAGTCGAGCCGGACGATTTGCTCCGCTTCGGTCTCATTCCTGAGCTCGTTGGTCGTTTGCCTGTCGCCGTGGCGCTCGAAGCACTCGATGAGGATTCGCTGGTCCGGATTCTCAAAGAGCCGAAGAACGCGCTCACCAAGCAATACGCCAAGTTGTTCGAGCTCGAGGAAGTGAAGCTGACGTTTGAGGAGACGTCGCTTCGCGCCATCTCTCAAAAGGCGCTCAAGCGCGGTACGGGAGCGCGCGGCCTGCGTGCCATTCTCGAAGAGCTGCTCACCGACGTGATGTTCGAGCTGCCAACGCGCGAAGACGTCGAAGAAGTCAAAGTGACGGAGAGTTCCGTCCTCAACGGCACCGCGCCGCTGCTCGAGATCTCGCCACAGCGCAAAAAGAAAGAAGCGTAGCAGCGGTACGTTTCGTAGCAATGGCGGACCGCGGAGCCGAGCAGCGTCGGCCCCAGCCAGTATCTTGTGCTATGGCCGAAACCGACGCCCGCCGCCTTCCCGTTCTGCCGCTTCGCGACGTCGTGGTGTTCCCGCACGTCGCCATGCCACTGCTCGTCGGCCGACAGGCATCGCTCGCGGCAATCGAGGCGGCCACGACCGAGGGCGGGTCGCTGTTTCTCGTCACGCAGCGAACGGCGGACACTGAAGAACCGTCCGCGGGCGATCTGCATCGGGTCGGCGTGGTTGCGCGCATCGCACAGGTCACGCGACAAGCCAACGGCACCGCGCGCATTCTCGTCGAAGGAGTTTCTCGCGCGCGTGTCACGCGCTACCACCCGGCCGCCGGCCATCTGCGCGCCGCGCTCGCTGACGATCCTGACGAAGTCATAGAGGACCTCGACGGGCTGCAGGTCCTCACGCGGCGAGTCCTCGCGCTGTTCGAGGAGTACGTGTCGCTCCACCGGCGCATTCCGAACGAGGTGATCGCGCTCGTCCAGGGTGCGAATTCGATCGGCCGCCAGGCATACGGTATTGCCGCACACCTCGCGGTGCGCGTCGAGACGCGACAGACGCTCCTCGAGGCGCCGACCACGGTCGCGCTGTTCGAGGCGCTGGGCCAGGTGCTGGCGAGCGAAACCGAACTGCTTCGTCTGGAGCGCAAGCTCGATGAAGAGGTGCGCGGCTCGCTGTTCCAGAATCAGCGCGAGTTCTACCTGCAGGAACAGCTCAAGGCCATTCACCGCGAACTCGGTCAGGACGACGGCGACGACGGACCGGACCTGGAGCGCCAGATCGAAGCGCGCCGAATGCCGGAGCCGGTCAAGACACGCGCGATGCGTGAGGTCCGCAAACTACGCCGCATGTCGCCGCTCTCGCCCGAGTCCACGGTCGCGCGCAACTTCGTCGATTGGATGATCGCGCTCCCGTGGACGGAGCGCACGGACGACGTCCTCGATATCGCGCACGCACGCCGCGTCCTCGACGAAGACCACTACGGCCTCGAGGAAGTGAAGGACCGTATTCTGGACTACATCGGCGTGCTGTCGTTGGTCGAACGAATGGAAGGGCCGATTCTCTGCCTCGTCGGCCCGCCCGGCGTCGGCAAGACGTCGCTCGGCCGATCGATCGCGCGCGCGCTCGGACGCAAGTTCGTACGCATGTCGTTGGGCGGCGTGCGCGACGAGGCGGAGATTCGCGGGCACCGGCGCACCTACATCGGCTCGATGCCCGGCCGCGTCATCCAAGCCATGCGACGCGCCGAGGTGGTGAACCCGGTGATTCTGCTCGACGAAGTCGACAAGCTCGGCACCGACTTCCGCGGCGATCCCGCGGCGGCGCTCCTCGAGGTGCTCGATCCGGAGCAGAATCGCGCGTTTAACGATCACTATTTAGAGGTTGATTACGACCTGTCGCAGGCGCTGTTCGTCACGACGGCGAACTATCTGCCGCAGGTGCCGGAACCGCTCCGCGACCGCATGGAAGTCATTCGGCTCCCCGGCTACCTGGACCAGGAGAAGCACGCCATCGCCCGGCAATTTCTCGTTCCGAAACAGCTCCGCGCCAATGGCATCGCGCCCGGTTCCGTCGAGTGGGACGCCGACGTCATTCCCGAGATCGTCCAGACGTACACGCGCGAAGCGGGTGTCCGCGAGCTGGAACGACGCATCGGACGCATCGCGCGCAAACTGGCGCGCCGCCACGCCGAGGCGGCGACCGCTGCCGGAACCGCCGTGCCCGTGGCCGGCGGTGTCGCGCACGCCACAACCACAGTCGTGCGCACGAGCGATCTGCACGAGTTGCTCGGCATCGCGCCTTATGATCCGTCGCTGCTCACGCTCGACGCCAAAATCGGCGTGGCAACTGGGCTCGCGTACACCACCGTGGGCGGCGACGTGCTGGAAATCGAAGTCAGCGTCGTCGGCGGCCGCGGCAAGCTGCAGCTCACCGGCACGCTCGGCGAGGTGATGAAAGAGTCGGCGTCAGCGGCGCTGAGCTACGCACGCGCGCGCGCCAGCTTGCTCGGCATCGATCGCGACTTTTACCGCACGCGCGATCTGCACGTGCACATTCCCGCCGGCGCCACGCCGAAAGACGGTCCGTCGGCCGGCATCGCCATCGCCACGGCAATCGTCAGTGCGCTCACCGGTGTTCCTGTGCGCGGCGATGTCGCCATGACCGGCGAGATCACGCTGCGCGGACGTGTGCTGGCGATCGGCGGGCTCAAGGAAAAGGCCGTGGCCGCGCACCGCAACTCGATTCGCCACGTGCTAATTCCGCATCAGAATGCCCGCGACATCGAGGAACTGCCCGAAGAAGTGCGCTCTGGGCTCACGTTTCATCCGGTGAAGACGATGGACGAGGTGCTGGCCGTCGCGTTAGTACATGCGGACTTCGCGGCAGAAGTTCCCGCCATCGCACCACATTGACGCCGATGGCCGCGCCCGAACCGCTGGTAATCCGCTCGCTCGAATTTCTCGGCGGCATGGCGACCGCCGGCGGTTGGCGCCCGGAGACGACGCTTCCGGAAATCGCGTTTGCCGGTCGGTCCAACGTCGGCAAGTCGTCGCTCCTCAATCGGCTCATCCATCGCAAGAAATTCGCACGCGTCAGCAACACGCCCGGACGCACGCGCGAGGTGAACTTCTTCAAGGTGAACGACGCGTTCATTCTCGTCGACCTGCCCGGCTACGGCTACGCGCGCGTCTCCAAGGAGCGACGCGCCGAGTGGCGCCCGCTGATCGAAGGCTATCTGCGCGCGAGCAGTCAGCTCCGCGGCATCGTTCAACTGCTCGACGTGCGGCACGATCCGACGTCCGACGACCACGACATGCTCGGATTCCTCAGCGAGATTGGTGTGCCGACGATCGTGGTGCTCACAAAGACGGACAAGATCACGGCGTCGCAGCGCGCGCGGCGCGCCGACGAAGTCTCGCTCGCGCTGGGCCTCGAGCCGGATCAGGTGATCGCCTTCAGCGCCACGACCGGTGAAGGGCGCGACGAGCTCGGCCAGGCAATCGACGAGCTGCTCACGCAACCGGCGTGGCGGAGCGAGCCGTAGCACCGCCGGCACGCCGCACGCACCTCACACGTTTCATCTCGCAACCGCTCACCGTCGCGTTCGCCATGGCCTATCTCCCGCTGCGCAAGATCGCTGAGCCGCTCACACGTGGGTTGGGTACCGAATGGCTCGAGGAAGTGGCATCGTCGCTCGCCGACCCGTCGACGAACCGTGCGGAGTTCTGCCGCGGGACGCTGACGTCGCTGTTCTATCCCGAATACGCGGCCAACTGGGAGTCCGCGGTCGCGGACAAGGCCTTGCCGCGTGCGACGCGCCTGGCGCTCGGCGCGATGGATCCGCGCAACGTCACGCTCGAGCCCGAGTACTACGGCGACTGCGACGAGACGCGATTCGAGAACGTGAAGCCGCTCCTCTGGCTCTGGTATTCGTTCGACCGAAGTCCGCTCGCCGGACAGAACGTGTGGCTCGGCGTCGAGTTCCGGCGCATTCTCGCCCGGCACATCTTCAAGCGCTGCGGTGAGAACTTCAAAGCGTTTCACAACGTCGAGATGTCGTTCGGCTACAATCTCGAGGTCGGCGACAACGTGGTGATCCATCGTCACGTGCTGCTCGACGATCGCGGCGGGATCGTCATCGGCAACAACGTGTCGATCAGCGACTACGCCAACGTGTACAGCCACACGCACAGCATCGTCGAGCAGCGCGACGTGACGAACGCGACCACGGTGATCGAGAACGACGTGCGGATCACCTATCACGCCACCGTGTTGGCCGGCGTCCACGTGCACGAAAGCGGCATGGTCGGCGCGATGGCGGTGGCAACCAAGGATGTCCGACCGTATCACGTTTATGTCGGCATTCCGGCCAAGAGCGTGCGCGTGAAGCCAAACGCGCCGGCCTCGGTCAACGTGTTGCGCACGAGCAGCGACCGCCAGTCGGATCGCTAGCGCAACTAGCGAACTCGCATCACGTCGTCGACCGGCCCCGCATCGCCGGTTGCGAGTAGTTCGACCGCTTCGCGCAACGACTGGCGTTCGCCGGGGAACGCGAACCGCGCCAGCGCCTCGTCGACGCTGAGCCAGGCGAACGTGCAATGCTCCTCGGCGATCGTGACCGGTGCGGGTTCGTCGATGAATGCCGCGAATACAATGGCGAGCTGCACGCTGTTCGTTTTCCGGAGGTAGAACGGCTGGACGCGGACGACGTACAACTTGGTCGCGTCCAAGCCACTTTCCTCTCGCAGTTCGCGCACGGCGGCTTCGGCCGGTTCCTCGCCCGGCTCGATGTGACCGTGCACGGGCTCCCACGCGCCTGGGCAGCGCGTGTTGGCCGCCCGCTGCAGCGCGAGCACGCGCCAACCGCTCGCCAGCGGACGGATGACGAATACGTCGACCGTTCCCACCTCGATCGCGACCATGGGACGAAACGTACGAGGTCCACGCCGCCCGCGCGTGATGACGGCGTCCACGTCGTCGCGAAGACGAAACGCGTCGCCTTCGAACAGCGCCAAGCTTGCCTGAACGTCAGGTTTTGCCTCGACGACGACGCGCGGCGCCGCGGTGCTCCGCGGCTCCTCGTCCGGCGTGGCGACGCGTAGGACTTCGTCCACCGTCGTGCGCCCAGCAGCCGCGTGGGCGAGGCCCGACTTCCACAGCGTTCGCATGCCGTCCGCCCGCGCCGATTCGGCGATGCGCTCCGTGGGTTCTCCCGCGGCAACGCGCCGCTCGAACTCGGTCGACGCGAGCAGCACTTCGACGATGGCGATGCGCCCGTGAAAGCCCGTTCCGCCGCAGTCCGCGCAACCCGGCAGCGCGTCCCCGCGGCAACTCGCGCAACTTCGCCGCACGAGCCGCTGCGCGAGCACGCCCTTTACCGACGTCGCGATCTTGTAACTCGCCACGCCGATGTCGATCAACCGCGTCACGGCGCTCGGCGCGTCGTTTGTGTGAAGCGTGGAAAGAACCAGATGTCCCGTGAGCGAGGCCTGGATCGCGATCTCCGCCGTTTCGCGGTCGCGGATCTCGCCGATCAGAACCACATCGGGATCCTGCCGCATGATCGAGCGGAGCGCGGTGGCAAAGGTGAGCCCGGCTTTTTCATTCACTTGCACCTGCACGATGCCCGGCAGCCGATACTCGATGGGATCTTCGACGGTGACGATGTTGACGCCGCGCTCCTTGAGTTTTCTCAGCGCCGCGTAGAGCGTGGTCGTCTTGCCTGATCCGGTGGGGCCGGTCACGAGAATCAGCCCTTCGCGCGCCTGCAGCAGCCGGTCGATTCGGGCCAGCTCGTCGTCGTGAAAGCCCATGCCTTCGAGAGTGAGCACGGCGCCGCGCCCATCGAGAACGCGAATGACGACCTTTTCGCCATGCGACGCCGGCAACGTCGACACGCGGAGATCGACGGCGACGCCGTTGATCGCCACGCGAGCCCGCCCATCCTGCGGCCGGAGCCGGTCCGCGATGTCGAGGCCGGAGAGAATCTTGATGCGCGACACGAGCGCCGGACCGACGGCGCGCGGCACCGTCCGCGACAGCGCGAGGACGCCGTCGACGCGGTGTCGGACGGCGATGCCCCGCTCTTCCGGCTCGATGTGAATGTCACTCGCCCGCGCCGCGATGCCGGCGCTCAAGAGTTCGTCGACGAGCGCGCTGACGGACGAACTCGCGTCCTCACCCGCGCTCGGCGGCGCAGCGTCCTGTCCTGCGGTGAGATGCTGCACCTCGACGAGCGCGTCCGGTTGCTCGCGCGCCACGACGTCGCCGCGATACACCTCCTCGATGCGCACAGCGATGTCGTCGGCCGCGGCGATCGCGAAGCGGATCTGTCGACCGGTCGCGAAGCCGAGCGTTCGCTCGCAGTCGATGTTGAGCGGATCGGCCGTCGCGACGAGCAAGCTCTTGCTCGGTGGCAGACAGAGGCACGACGTGGAAACGCCGCGCCCATCGCTCCGGCACGAGCGAGACGGCATGCGACGTCGCGCGGCTCAGATCGGCGATCGGTAGGCGAAACCTGGTCGCCAGCGTGCCGGTCTCGGCGAGCGGCGGAGCGGGAATGGGAGCGCGTGAGGCCATGCGCGACGATGCACCCTCGCGCGCCGGAGCCACCATCCAACGATTGCACACGACAGCGTTTCATCGTCGTGCACTTCGGGCTACGCTCGCGTCGCAATCCTACAAGACGCTCCAGAAATCACGGTTGACGTCGACGGCAAAGATCCAGCGGCCGCCGCGTCCCACGCCGCGCGCCACGTCGAAGCGGAGCAGATCGAACGGCGTGAGATAGCCGACGCCGAACGCGGGAAACACGCCGCCATGGTCGATCGGACAAATCGAACTGGCGTTGCCCACCGGGCCGGCGATCGCCGCGCAGTTTCCTAAATCGCCCGTCGCGGTCGCCTGCACATAGGGCGCGATCGTACCGCGCGCCGGCACGTGACCGAACCGGCCGAGCGAGAACGGAATGAACGGCGCCGGAGCGTGCCACTCGATTCGCTGCGTGATGCCAATTCCGGAAACGAGTGAATGGTACGCGTACCCCGGCCCCGAGATTGGACCGCCAAAGTACATCTGGTCTTGCGGTGCGACGTCAGCGGCGGCGTGAGGAGCGATCAGCCAGCCCGCCAACGTTTGCAGCACGAGACGCTGTGAGCCGCCGAACGGTCGCTCGATGTCCGCCGTCGCCGCTACGCGCACCGCGTCGAGGTCGCTCGCCGGCACGCCCGTGAACGGGCTCGGACTCGGCAACGTCCCTCGCAGTTCCACGCGGCCGCTCAACTCCGTGCCCCACCACCAGAGCGACGGCGGCCGGTCGACGCGCGCGGAGAGCCGCATCAACTCGCTCGTCGCGAACCTGTGTCGGCAACTCGAACGTTCCGGTCACCGGCGTCGCGTGCACGCCGAGCGCCGACTGATTCTCGTACGCCGCCTCGACAGTCCATCGCAGATCGGACGCTGACGCGAAATCGACGCCCAGCCCGCCGCCGCGCACGAGATACGGATCGGTGTAGTCGCTGCCGAATTCCTGCGCCGCCAAACTGTTCGTCACGCCGGATCGCTCGGCTACGTCGCCGACGTCGTGAAAGTCTCGAAGTCCGAAGGCGCGCACCGTGGTTCCGCCTGGCGACTGCCACGCGAGCGTCGCGCTCCCCGTTCCGTCACGATTGTCGATGCCGTACCGCGCGCGCGCGGTGGCAGTGAATCCGGAGCCAAATTGCTTCGCCACGCCGTCGCCGAGCGCGAGGCCTTCGACGCGATCGAACCGAGCGAAGTCGGACACATTGCGCGCCGAGAGTGTGATGTGCTGTGAGCGAGACAGCGCTTGGGCGCGCACGAGCGCGCGCGCTTCGGCCTGGACTCGCTTGACGTCCTCCTCCGACGCGGCGCGAACGTCGGGCGGCAGCGAGTCGAGCACCGCGCCCGTCCACGGATATTTCTTGAGCTGAGCGGGCGGGAGCTGCACGATCTCCGGCCCGGCGAACAGGCGCGTGCCGAGCGCCGTGTTGAACTTGTAGTCGCCAATTTCCCAGCGTCCGCGGATGATGCCGCGAACGGGATAGTCGAGCCACGTACCTGAACGACGGATTTCAATTTCCTGTCGGCTCGGGAGCCAGAAGCGCCCGCCGACGAGCCGGTTCTCGAGCACGACGGACAGTTCTTCGAGCGACGGGTCGAGAAACGCCGCGTGCGTGAAGCTCAAGCTCATGCGCACGACCTGTCCTGCCGATGGGTCGATATACACAGCGCCGACCACGCGCGGCTGGCTGTCGTCTTTCGGCCGAACTTTGACCTCGTAGACGTGGATGCGCTGCGAGCCGGAGCCGATCGCGAAGCTGTCCGCCAGCGCGAAATCGTAGTCGTTGAGACCCGCCGGCGACAACGGATGCGGAACGTCGCGCACCTCATCGCCCTCGCCAATGCGGATGATGCTCGGAAAGTTGTTCTGGATGATGCCGAGATGGTCGCTGTGATACGCGATGTCGGTGGGCACGAGGAGCGTGTCGCGCCGGCCGATGATCCGCTGCTTGCTCAGGTTGGGCGCGTGCCAGTAGACTTCCAACTCCAGCTCGTCGGCCTTGAGGATCTTGGGCGGCGTCGGGAACCCTTCGCCAAGCTGCGCCAGGAAAGTGACGTAGCCGTGCGCATTAGCTTGGTAGTCGGTCAGGCCGGTGTCGGCGAGTTGCTGGGCCCGGCGCTGCGTGGCGCGCTCGACGAGGGCGCGACTGCGTGGATCATTCCACGTTTGCGCATTCGCGGTGCGCGCCGGACTCACGACAGCGAAGCACAGGCAGAACCAGCACGCGGCGCGGTGCGCCGCGAGGAGATGACGCATGATCGGCGAATATCGCGGGCTGTCACCAGCGGAGCAACCCGGCGCGTGACCGCACAGCATGCGGTGGCGAAGCCGCGCCTCGTCCCTGTGTGGCGCGACGTGCTGCTCGATACCGAGACGCCGGTCGCTGTGTTCGCCAAGCTTCGCGAGGGGCCGTTCGCCTTTTTGCTCGAGTCCGCCCCGGCGGGCGGTGAGACGTGGGCGCGCTACACCTTCATGGGCGCCGCGCCGCGGGCTGCGTGGAAGCTGGAAGACGGCGTCGTGCAAGACTGGACGCCGACCGCGGGCTGGCACAACGACCGCCGCCCGGACGATCCCTTGGCCGACCTCGAATCGCTCGTCAGCGAGTGCGAGCCGGTCGATGCGCCGGAGGTCGGCGAATTCTGGAGCGGCGCCGTGGGCTATTTCGGTTACGACGTGGCGCGGATCATCGAACGGCTGCCGGCGCCGCCGGCGCGCGGCGTGGCCGTTCCCGACGCGCTGTTCGTGTTCACCGACGCCCTCGTCATCTTCGACAATCTGCGCTCGCAGGCGCGGGTCGTGGCCGCGGCGCGGATCGAGCCGAACGCGTCGGACGAGGACGTGGCGCGCGCGCGCCGACGCCGCCGAGCAGACCGTCGAGGCGACGATCGCACGCCTGCGCGCCGGACCGGTGCTGTCGCCGCTCGATCTCGATTCCGCCGCGCCCGCCGCCGAGGGGACATCAGTGTACGCGAAAGAGAAGTTCCTAAACGACGTCGAACGCGTGCGCCAATACATCATCGCCGGTGACGCGTTCCAGGTGCAGGTGGCGCGGCGCATCGACGTCCCGTTCGACTTTTCGTCGACCGATCTCTATCGCGCGCTGCGCGTGATCAACCCGTCGCCGTACATGTACCATCTCGTGCTCGACGGCGTGGAGATCGTCGGCAGTTCGCCGGAGCTGCTCGTCCGCGTCACCGGCGCCGGCACGGTCACGCTGCGGCCGATCGCCGGCACGCGCCGTCGCGGCCGCACGGAAGACGACGACCGCGCGATGACCGAGGAACTGCTGCACGACGAAAAGGAGCGCGCCGAGCATCTGATGCTCGTCGATCTGGGGCGGAACGACGTCGGGCGGATCGCCAAGTACGGGTCGGTCCGCGTCTCCGACTTGATGGTCGTCGAGCGCTATTCGCACGTCCTCCATCTGGTGAGTCAGGTCGACGGCGCGCTGCGCGACGGACTCACGGCGATGGACGCCTTTCGCGCCAGCTTTCCCGCCGGCACGCTCACCGGGGCGCCAAAGGTTCGAGCCATGGAGATCATCGACGAAATGGAGCCCGAGCGGCGCGGGCCGTATGGCGGCGCCGTCGGGTACATCAGCGCCGGCGCGCGTCGCATGGACCTGGCAATCACCATTCGCACCTGCGTCATCGCCAACGGCGTGGCGTCTGTGCAGTCGGCCGCGGGCGTCGTCTACGACTCCATCCCGGAGCGCGAATTCCTCGAGCACAGCAACAAGGCGCGAGCGCTGCTCGCGGCGATTGGCCAGGTGCGCGCCAAGAGGCGATAGCTGCGACGGTGACGGATCATCATATTGAGCGGCGATGCGCTACACGCTGACCAGCACCGACGGCATGCACTCGTTCGATCTGCGCGACGGCGTGTCGCTCATCGTCGGCCGAGCCCCCGCGAGCGACATTCCCGTCATCGATCCGACGATCTCGCGCCGGCACGCGGAAGTCGAATGCGGCGAGGCAGGCGTCGTCGTGCGAGACCTCGGCTCGAGCAACGGAACGTTCTTGAACGGCATGCGAATCGAGCGCGCCGCGTTGCGCTCGGGCGACGTCGTGACCTTCGGCAAGGTCGGCTTCCGGCTCAACAAGATTCCCGTCGCGCCGGCGCCCGGATCGTCGAGCGGCCGGTCCTCCGGCACGTCGAGCAAGTCGAGCAGTCCGCCTGCGGGATCGACGATCGTGCGACAGGTGTCGGTCCACGATCCGAGCGCCGCGCTCGCCAGCATGCGCAGCCCGCTCAGCGCACCCGCGATTCCGAGTCTGCCCGAGGATTTGGCCGCGTACGAAAAGAGCCGGCAGAAGCTCGCCACGCTGCTCGAGGTGTCGAAAGGGCTCGGCAAAGCGGTCGACATCGATTCGCTGCTCGACAAGATCGCCGGCTACGCCTATCAGATTCTCGAGGTCGACCGCGTCGCGATTCTGCTCACTGACGAAAACGGCGAGCTCATTCCAAAGTTCGCGCGCGACAAGCGGGGCGGCGACACGACGCGCGCCGTACCGCAGTCGATCGCGCAGATGGCACTCAAGGACAAAGTCGCCATCCTGTCCGACAATGCCGGCGAGGACACGCGCTTTGGCGGACAATCGATTCTCATGCAGCAGATTCGCTCGACGATCTGCTGCCCGCTCGTCGGCAGCGAGGACCGGGCGCTCGGCATTTTGTACGTCGACAACGTGACGGCGACGCACCGCCTGAGCGACGAAGATTTCGAGTTCTGTATCGCGTTCGCCGGCATTGCGGCCGTGGCGATCGAGAACGGCGAGTTCGCGCAGCGCATCCAGCGCGACTTGCTCACGCGAAGCAATTTCGAGCGGTTCTTCACGCCGCAACTCGCCAAGCGCATCGCCGAATCGTCCGAGACGATTCGGCTGGGCGGCGACAAGCGTCCCGTCGCCGTCCTGTTCAGCGACATTCGCGGGTTCACGGCGCTGTCGGAATCGATGCGACCCGAGGACATCGCCAGCCTGCTCACCGAGTACTTCACGGAGATGGTCGATTGCGTATTCCGTCATGACGGAACGCTCGACAAGTTCATCGGCGACTCCGTGATGGCGCAGTGGGGCGCGCCGATCGGCGGACCGGACGACGCGGACAAGGCGATGGCCGCCGCCCTCGACATGATGCGTGAGCTCGACATGCTCAACGCGAAGTGGCGCGCGGCCGGGCGCCCGGAACTCGAGATCGGCATCGGTCTCAACTTTGGTGAAGTCTTTGCCGGAAACATCGGCTCGGAGCGGCGGCTCGAGTTCACGGTCATCGGCGACACGGTGAACACCGCGCATCGCCTGTGCGCCGCCGCCGGCGCGCGCGAGATCCTGCTGTCCGAGGAATTCCGCGCCGCGCTGACCGAGACGCCGGTGCTCGTCGCCTGTCCGCCGATGGAGCTCAAGAACAAGAGCCAACCAGTCACCGTGTATCGCGCCGCCCTCGACTGATGTCGTCCCGCGTCGTGCCGCCCGGTTACGTTCGTTTCACCCTGGACGGCACCGACGTCGTCTGCCTCATGCCGGTCGAGCACGCCGTCCGCACCGCTCTTGCCCGCGGAACGCTGTATGAGTATGCGAAAGCGCACGCCGACGCGCGTTCGCTCGCCGGCCGAGCTCCGGCGTATGCCGTCCCCCTCCCCGGCGACGTCGATCGCGCGGTGGTTCGCCATAACAATCACGGCGGACTGTTCGCTCGGGTCACCGGCGACCTGTTTCGCACGCCTGGCCGCGCGCCACGCGAGCTCGAGACGTCGGAACGGTTGCGCTCGTCGGGAGTGCCGACGCCAGTGCTGCTCGCGTACACGATCTACCGAGCGCCTGTCGGGCTGTGTCGCTCGGACGTGCTGACCCGTGAAGTGCCGGACAGTTTCGATCTTGCCGCGGCGCTCATGTCCGACGATGCCGCGTTGCGCGCGGAGTCGTGGACGGCGGCGGCGCGACTGGTCGCGGTGCTCAGCCAGTCCGGGGCGCGGCACCATGACCTCAACGCCAAGAATATCCTCCTCGGGCGCGCGCCCGACGGAGGCGTCGATCCGTTCGTACTCGACGTCGATCGAGTCACATTCGACGATGCGACCGGCGCCGGCGCGCTCGCCGCAAACGTCGCCCGTCTGGTGCGTTCGGCGAGAAAATGGCGCGACCTGCACGGCGCGCACGTATCCGAAAGCGAACTGACCGCATTCACCGCGCTCGCGCGCGAACTGGTCAGCGCGCCAACACTCGTTCGTACACCATGAGCGTGCGTTCAGCGGTGCGCGCGATGGAAAACTCCGGTGCCCGAAGCAGGCCATTCTGGCGCAGCGTCGCGGCGAGCGCCGGTTCGGTCAGAACGCGCGTGATTGCCCCGCCCAGCGCGTCGGCGTCGCCGACCGGCGCGAGCAGTCCGGTGACGCCGTCTTCGACGAGTTCCGGAATCCCACTCCCCGCTGTCGCGACGACCGGTACGCCGAGCGCGAAGGCGTCCATCACGACGAGCGGCAGGCCCTCGAACACTGAGCTGAGGGCGAGCAGCGTGCCCGACGACAACAGCGCGTCGACGTCGGTGCGAAAGCCGGCGAGGCGGACGGTGCCCGCAAGGCTCAGCGCGGCGATCTCACGTTCGACGTCGCCGCGCAACTCGCCATCGCCCACGATGAGCGCCTGGACGTCGGGCATTGCGCGTCGGACCACGTTCACCGCGCGAACGAACGTGATCGGATCTTTCTGGGCCACGAGAGCGCCAATCATCACCACGAGTGGCGCGCCCGGTCGAACGCCGAGCACTTCGAGCGTAGCGGGCGACGCCGGCGTCGCGCTTCGATCGAGTTCTACTCCGCCAGGAATCACGTCGATCGGGACGCGCGCCACGCGCGCGCGCTCGAGCGTATCAGCCGCCGCGCGCGACACCGCGATCACGGCGCTTGCGCGCGCATATTTCCACCGCGTGCCGGCGTTGTCGCGCGGCGCGCGGGCGAGATGCCGCGTCACAACCAGCCGCGCCGCCGTGCCGAGCGTTGCCAGCGCGGCCAGGCTCAGCGCGTGCGACGCCTGAGCATGTACGACGTCGATATGCTCGCGTTGGATCAACCGGCGAAGCTGGAACACCGTCGCCACGGCCAACTCGGAACGCGGGCGAATGTCGACGACGCGAATGCCTTCGGCGCGCGCGCGTGCGGCGAGCGCGTCGCCGGCGCGCGCGGCAATGACGCACTCGTGCCCGCGCTGAGCAGCAGTTCGCGAGACAAGAGCAGCGTTTGGCGCTGGCCACCACGCCAACCGCGCTCGGCGTCCACCTGGAGAATGCGCAAGGGCACCGCACAACTTCGTCGGCGCCGGCGACCGAGCGCAAGCCGCGCGGCGACCGATTGCGAATCTTGCTCGTCGCGCTCGACAATCTCGGCGATCTAGTGTTCGCGTCGGCGCTCGCGCCGCCGCTTCACCAGGCCTTTCCGAACGCGGTGATCGATCTGTGGTGCAAGCGCTACACGAGCTCCGTCGGCGCGCTCGTACCGCACGTGCACACCGTCATCGCGGCGGATCCATTCTGGGCCGTGGCGCCGGGGCACCGTCGCCCGCCCGTATGGCCGATGCTCCGCAGCATCGGCGTCGCACGCCGCGGTCGCTACGACATCGCCGTGCTCAGCGAGGCGCCCTGGCGCGTGGCCGCCGCGGTGGCCGCTGCAGGCATCCCGATGCGAATTGGCCTGGCCCGACACCGCAACGCACCCTTTCTGACCCACCGTCTCGCCGCGCAAGACGTCCACAAGCCTGTGGTGCGCGAACAAGCACGACTGCTCGGCGCGCTCGGCATCCAATCAATCAATCCTCATTACGCGCTGGACCGCGCGCGCCTCGGCAACGTCGGCGCGCTGGTGGCGGCGCAGCTTCCGGCGCAGGTTGTCGCGCTTCACCCGTTCGCCAGCGCGCGCGCCCGATGCGTACCGCTCGGCGTGTGGACCCAGGTCGGCGTTTGCACTCCACGCTCGCGGACTGCCGGTCGTGTGGATCGGCACGACGAAGGACCTCGACGAGCTGCGCCGCTCGTACACCCATCCGCGCGGCATCTACGTCGACCAACTCGGCGACGGATCACTCGCGGTGACGGCTGCCGCGCTGTCGCACGCGTCCGCGTTCGCCGGACACGACTCGGGTCCCCTTCACATCGCGGCAGCGTTCGGCGTACCAGTGGTCGGCGTGTTCGCGCCCGGCCAACCTGATCGCACCTTTCCACAGGGACCGGGACCCTGGCGGATGATCAGCCGCCCGTCACCGGACGGCATCGATGCGGCGGCAATTCTGCGTGAGCTCAATGCGCTGCGTCCGATCGAGGCAGCAAGATGACCGATCTCACACGGCTGCCGCTCGAGCGGGTGTGCATTGTGATGATGAGCGCCGTTGGCGACGCGGTGCACGTGCTGCCGGTGATCAACGCGCTCAAGCGGCGCGCGCCCGCGGTTCGCATCACGTGGGTGCTGCAACCTGGGCCGGCCACGTTGGTGCGCGGGCATCGGTCGGTAGACGAGATCATTGAATTCGACCGCGGACGCGGCTGGCGCGCGTTCACCGACGTTCGGCGCGCGCTCGCGCCGCGCTCATTCGACCTCGTCATCGATCTGCAGGTGTACTTCAAGGCGGGAATCGTCACCACGTTCACTCGTGCCCCGGTAAAGCTCGGGTTCGATCGCGTGCGTGCGCGCGACGCCAACTGGCTGTTCACCACGGATCGCATTCCTCCGCACGCGCAACAGCACGTGCAGGATCAGTACTTCGAGTTTCTCACGGCGATCGGTGTCGCGCACGAGCCGGTCGAGTGGGACCTCGGTCCGTGGCCGTCCGAGCGCGACGCGCAGCGACAGCTCGTCGCGCCGTTCGAGCGTCCGATTGCGTCGATCGTCGTCGCGACGAGCAAGGCGCAAAAAGACTGGCTTCCCGAGCGATGGAGTGACGTCGCCGACGCGCTGTGGCACGACTTCGGACTCGAGCCGGCGCTCGTAGGGCGGACGCTCACCGCGCGAGCTGCACGCCGAGCAAGTCATCATGCAGCGCGCGCGACGTCGGCCGCGCTCGCTCCTCGGCAGCGGCCTGCGGAATCTCGTGGGGATTCTGGACGCGTCGTCGCTCGTGCTCGCGCCGGACACCGGCCCGCTTCACATGGCCGTTGCGCTCGATCGGCCGGTGGTCAGTCTGCTCGGCTACACGAATCCCAAACGCACCGGCCCGTATCGCAAGTTTCACGATCTCATCGTCGACGCGTACGGCGAGCCGGGCGAAGACTATCCCGTGAGCATGGAGAATCGCTTCGACCGCATGCCGCGCATCGCCGTACGCGACGTGCTCGATCGCGTCGAGCGGTGGCGCACGGCGTATCAGTCGGCGCGCACCGAGCCGAAGTCGTAGCGCAGTCCGACGTCGCGCAACAGCGCGGTCAGTCGGTTCAGCGGCAATCCCATGACCGCGAAGTAATCGCCGTTGACGCGCTCGACGATCGTCGCGCCGTAGCCCTGAATGCCATACGCGCCCGCCTTGTCCATCGGCTCGCCCGTTTCGATGTAGCGCGCGATTTCGTCGTCGGTCAGCGCGCGGAAACTGACGCTGACCGTCTCGCATGCCGACGCGACTTGGCCATTCCAGTGGACGGCAACGCCAGTCATGACGACGTGCGCGCGACCGCTCAGCCGCTGGAGCATCTGCGCCGCGTGCGCGACGTCGCGCGGTTTGCCGAGCACGTCGCCGTCGACGACGACGATCGTATCGCTGCCGATCGTCACGGCTCCGGGGACGGTGACCGCCAACGCTTTCTCGCGCGCCAGCCGTTCGGCGTGGCGCGCCGGCGCCTCGTCTGGCAGGAGCGTCTCGTCGATGTTCGCCGGCCGAACTTCGTGCGCGATGCCGATGAGCGTGAGCAGTTCGCGTCGGCGTGGCGACGCGGACGCGAGGATCACGCGCAGGGTGCTCATCGCTCGATCCACATGGTAACGGGCCCGTCGTTCGCCAGTTCGACGCTCATTGCCGCGCCGAACGAACCTGTTTCGACGCGCATGCCGCGCTCGCGCAATCCGGCGATGAACCGCTCGTACAACCCTTCGGCGACCGCGGGCGCCGCGGCATCGACGAAACTCGGACGGCGACCGCGCACGGCGTCGCCGTACAGCGTGAACTGCGACACGACGAGGAGCGCGCCGGCGATGTCGACGACGGAGCGATTCATCTTGTCGTCGTCGTCGGCAAACACGCGGAGGCCGATGAGTTTGTCGGCCATCCAGGCGATCTGCTCGTCGCCGTCGGTATGCGTGAACCCGACGAATACGAGCAAACCGCCATCGATCTGGCCGACAACGCGTTCTCTAACGCGCACGGCCGCGCGCGTCACTCGCTGGACGAGGACACGCATGACGATGTGCTCAAGTGACGAATCGGGCGGCGCGGCACGGAGCGAAGTGTACCAAACGAACGACGCGCCGTCGATCCCGACGGCGCGTCGTCATGGCCGATCTCCCCGTGCGCCACCGCGGGTACTAGGCACCGACAGTGCTGGCAACGGCGGCGCTTGCCGCGGCGGCCTGGCGAACCAATTCGACGTCGAGCGTGAGCTTCACTTCTTCACCGACGGTGACGCCGCCCGCCTCGAGCACCTGGTTCCAGACGAGACCGAAGTCCGTGCGATTGAATTTTCCGGTCGCCGAAAACCCGGCACGATCGCCGCCCCACGGATCCTTGCCACGACCTTCGAGCGACGCGTTGAGCGTCACTTCACGCGTTGTGCCGCGTATCGTGAGATCGCCTACGATCTTGAACTGTTTGGTCACGTCGCCGTCGATCTGCTTGCTCACGAAGTGCATCGCGGGATGGTTGGCCACGTCGAAAAAGTCAGCGGAACGAAGATGATCGTCGCGTTGCGGCTGGCGTGTGTCGATCGATGCCACGTCGATGGTGACGTCGATCTTGGCATCGCGCGGATGGGCCTCGTCGACGGTGACGGTGCCGTTCACGGCGCCAAAACGGCCGCGGACGGTGGAGATCATGAGATGGCGAACGGCGAATCCGAGTTCGACATGCGAAGGGTCTACTGCCCAGGTCGTGGTGCTCATTTGGGAATTCCTCTTCAGGAGCTGGTTAACGGTTGGGTCTGTCATAACTGCATCATTCGTTGCTTGAACATCCATATATGAAGTACACGGTCGAACAAAAACTACCCGAGAGCCACGAGCATGCGTTCCAGCGAGGCGCGATCTTTCGCGTCGACTTGGGCCGCGAAGCTGGCGTGCAGGCTTGCGAGCGCTTGGACTCCAGCTGCATAGCGGGCCCGACCCAGCTCCGTGATTGCCGCATTGACGCTGCGACGGTCGTTCGGACAATCAACACGCTTGACGAGCCCGTCCGCCTCGAGGCGATCGACGAGTTGCGTCATGTTCGAGCGAACGCAACTGAGCCGAGCCGCCAGTTCGCCCAGAGACACAGGCTTGTCCGCCGCCACAAGCTCGTTTAGAACGCTGTACTTGGGCATTGAGAGCTCTACCGCGGCCAACGCAGCGTCCAGCTTGTCCTCGAGCGCGTGGGCCGCATGCAGCAGCGAGAAGATCGACGTCTCCGTCTTAACCGTCGGCTCATCCGCGCGTACTGTATTATTCATGTGTGAATAGTACATGCCACATGACCTGCCGTCAAGGGGGCAGATTCGCGCCCCCGCCCGTGCCCCCGCGGGCGACAGCCCAGCCGCCCGCGACGACGCCTACTCGACCGTGACCGACTTGGCCAGGTTCCGCGGCTGATCCACGTTCAACCCGCGCTTCACGGCGATGTAGTACGCCAGAAGTTGAAGGGGGATGACGGTCAGGACCGGGTACAGCATGTCGATGGTCTGCGGCACTCGGAATTCGTAGTCGATCATGCCTTCGAGCACGGGCTCGTCCTGGCTCGTGATGCAGATGACCTTGCCGCCGCGCGCCTTCACTTCCTGAATGTTCGACACGACCTTGTCGAACACGGCGTCGTGCGGCGCGATGAACACCACGGGCATCTCGGAATCGATGAGCGCGATTGGCCCATGCTTCATCTCCGCCGCCGGATAACCCTCGGCGTGGATGTAGCTGATCTCCTTGAGCTTGAGCGCGCCTTCGAGCGCGACGGGGAATTGATACCCGCGGCCCAAATACAAGAAGTTCGTTGCGTCCTTGAAGCGCTCGGCGATCGCTTCGATTTCCGGCGCCCGGTCGAGGATGGATTGAATCTGCTCGGGCAGCGCGAGCATCGCCTCGGCCAGTTCGCGCCCCTTCACAACCGACATGGTGCGCAGACGAGCGAGTTTGAGCGTGAGCAGAGCGAGCGCGATCACCTGGCTGGTAAACGCCTTGGTGGACGCGACGCCGATCTCTGGTCCGGCGTGCAGGTAAATGCCGCCGTCGTCTTCGCGAGCGATGGTCGACCCCACGACGTTGACGAGGCCGAGAGTCTTTGCGCCGCGCCGCTTCGCTTCACGCATGGCAGCAAGCGTGTCCGCCGTCTCGCCCGATTGCGAGATGACGACGCACAGCGTCTTGTCGCTCACGATTGGGTTTCGGTAGCGGAATTCCGACGCATAGGCGACTTCGCAGCGAATGCGCGCCAGTTCCTCGATGTACAGCTCACCGATCAACCCTGAGTGCCAGCTCGTGCCACAGGCCGTGATCACGATCTGGTCGAGCGATTGGAGTTCATCGCGCGTCAGGTTCAATCCGCCGAGCTTCGAGAAGCCTTCTTCGACCACGAGCCGCCCGCGCATCGTGTTCTGGATCGTCTGCGGCTGCTCGAAGATTTCCTTGAGCATGAAATGGTCGAAGCCGCCCTTTTCGATTTCGTCGAGCGACCAGTCGATCCGGCTCACGCCCTTGGAGATGCGGCGCGCGTTGAGATCGAGCACTTCGTAGCCCTCGCGCGTCAGCACGCCCATTTCGCCGTCGTCGAGATAGACGACCTGGCGCGTATGCTGGAGAATCGCCGCCACATCGCTCGCGACGTAATACTCGCCTTCGCCGAGTCCGATGAGGAGCGGGCTGCCCTTGCGCGCACAGACGATCTTGTTCGGGTCCTTGCTCGAGAGCACCGCAATGCCGTACGTGCCTTCGACCAGATTGAGCGCGTCGATCACCGCGTCTTCGAGTTTGCCGTCGAATGCCGCCTCGATGAGATGCGCGAGAACTTCGGTGTCGGTCTCCGACTTGAACTTGTGCCCCTGCGACTGGAGCATTTTCCGCAGCGCGCTGAAATTCTCGATGATGCCGTTGTGGACCACGGCGATCGAGTTCGTGCAATCGGTGTGCGGATGCGCGTTGCACTCGTTCGGTTGGCCGTGCGTGGCCCAGCGCGTGTGCGCGATGCCAATGGTGCCGCTGATCGGGTGGGCGTTCACGACGCTTTCGAGCATCGAGATCTTGCCCTTTGCCTTCCGCGTTTCCAGCCCGTGACCATTGCTCAGTGCAATGCCCGCCGAGTCGTAGCCGCGATACTCGAGGCGCTTGAGCCCCTCGATGAGCAACGATGTCGCACCGCGCGACCCGACATATCCGACGATTCCGCACATAGTGGAAATTCCCGTTTCGTTTAGTTCAAGGCGTCGAGCGGAGCCCGCGAACGGCCGACCAGCTCGCGCGCCTCCCGATCGCTGGGCGCCTCAGCTATTACTCGCACGATTGGTTCCGTCCCCGACGGCCGTACGTGTACCCAACGATCCGGCCACGACAGTCGCAACCCATCCTGCATATCAGCCGTTGCACCCGGGAAAGCCGCCCGCAGCGCCTCGTACACGGTGTCCAGGCCGGCATTCGGCCGATCGAGCTTGTCTTTGACGATGACATACCGGGGGAGCGTCGCGACGATCTGCGACAACGGTATGTTCTCTTCGTGCAGCAACTGTAGCAGCAGCGCGGCGCCCACCGGGGCGTCGCGGCCCAGGTGGACTTCCGACAAAATCACCCCGCCGTTCCCTTCGCCGCCGATCGGCGCGCGTTCATCCCGCATGCGCACCGCGACGTTGACTTCGCCCACCGGAGCCCGAATCGCCTGCACACCGGCGGCCGCCGCGACGTCTTCGACGATGCGGCTCGTCGACAGGTTGGTCACGATCGGTCCCTTGCGATGCCGCAACACCAATCGCGCCGCGAGCGCCAGCGTGTAGTCTTCGCCGATCGCCTTTCCCGCATCCGACACGAGCGCCAACCGGTCGACGTCCGGATCTACCGCGAACCCGAGCGACGCGCCAGCGCTAAGCACGAGCCGTTCCAGCTCTCCCAAGTTCTCCGCCACCGGTTCCGGCGGGCGCGGAAATCGGCCATCGGTCTCGAGATTGATCGCGGTCACGCGGCAACCCAGCCGATCGAGGAGCGCGGGCATGATGATCGCCCCCGCGCCGCGCACGCAGTCCAGTGCCACCTTGAACCGCCGCGCGCGAATCCCCTCGACGTCGAGGTACGGTATCGACATGACACGATCGAGGTGACGCTGAATGGCACGGTCGTCGGTGGTGATCGAGCCAAGGGCGTCCCAGCGTGCGCGGCGAATTCCCGTCTCGATCAGCTCGCGCATCTCGATCCCCTCGCTGTTCTCGAGGAAGAGTCCCGTCGGCCCAACGAACTTGAGCGCGTTCCACTCGATCGGATTGTGGCTCGCCGACAGCATCAGTCCACCGGCGGCGTGATGGTGCTCGACGGTGAGCTGACAGGTGGGTGTGGTCGTCAGGCCGATGTCGATGACGTCGCAGCCAACGGATTGGAGCGCCGACAAGACCACGCGGTGGAACATGGGCCCGGACACACGACTGTCGCGGCCAACGACAATTGCGCGCGACGCGTTCCGGGCAATCGCCCACGCGCCAAAGCCCGCCGCGTACCGCGCGACGACTTCCGGGGTCAGTGCCTCGCCGACACGGCCACGAATCCCCGACACGCTCACCATCAGCCCATCGTTCGACATTTCGTCTCCATCGAGTCAGCGAAAGGTATTCAAGCACGACGGGGCGTGTCGATCGCCGCTCGCCCGCAGTGCCAACTTCAGTTACGACGTTCACCGGCCAGGGTTATCTTCCGAACAACCGAAATTCAGAGTATCGGCATGACGCGCATATTCGACGAGGATCTCGCGGCCGGCTTCGGCACCAAGGCCATTCACGCCGGTCAGCGGCCCGATCCGCTTGCTGGCGCCATCATGACCCCGGTGTACCTCACGTCGACGTACGTCCAGGACGGCCTCGGCGTGAACAAGGGGTACGAGTACGCCCGCGGCAAGAACCCGACGCGCGAGGCGTTCGAACGAAATGTCGCCACGTTGGAGAACGGGCGTGCACGGTTTCGCGTTCGCCAGCGGCATGGGCTGCCTCGACTCCATCATGAAGCTGTTCCGCGCCGGCGATCACATCGTCTGCGCGGAGAATGTCTACGGCGGCACCTTCCGCCTGTTCGACAAGATCCTTCAGCATCTCGGACTGTCGTTCAGCTACGTCGACACGCGCGATCCACAGCGAATCGTCGACGCCATGACGCCGGCCACGCGGGCGGTCCTCGTGGAGACGCCGAGCAATCCGCTCATGCGCCTCACCGACATCGCCGCCGCGGCGGAAATCGCCCACCGCCGCGACGCGCTGCTCATCGTCGACAACACATTCGCTTCGCCCTACTTCCAGCGCCCGCTCGAGCTCGGCGCGGACATCGTCTTCCACTCGACGACGAAATACCTCAACGGCCACAGCGACATGATCGGCGGCTGCGCCGTCGTTCGCGACGATGGGCTTGGCGAGCGGCTCCAGTTCATCCACAACGCCGCTGGTGCGGTCGCCGGCCCGTTCGATTCCTGGTTGGCCCTTCGCGGGGCGAAGACGCTGCACTTGCGTATGCGCCAGCACGATCTGAACGGCCGCGAGGTGGCGCGCTGGCTCGTAGAGCAGGTTGGACCAGAACACGTCTACTACATCGGGCTGCCCACGCATCCGCAGCACGCGCTGGCGCGCCGGCAGATGTCCGGCTTCGGCGGCATGATCAGCGTCGAATTGGGAACACGCGAGCGCGCGGCGCACGTACTCGAACGGGTGCGCGTCTTCGCACTCGCCGAGTCGCTGGGCGGCGTCGAATCGCTGATCAGCCAGCCCGCGGGAATGACCCACGCGTCCGTGCCGCCCGAACGACGCGCTGCACTCGGCTTGAGCGATGGGCTCGTCCGACTGTCGTGTGGTGTGGAAGACGCGGGAGATCTGTTGGCCGATTTGGAGCAGGCGTTCGAGGGGTTGCCTGGAGCGTTGGGCGTTGGGCGTGGAGCGCAACGCCGTGACACCGTTCCAGCATCGCAAACGTAAGGCTGCTCAGTCAGGACTCACTGCTCGGTCATCAGCGTCCAACGCATAACGCCCAACGCCCATGCCCAATCGCGTCCCGCTCATCCAAATCTCCTCGCGCGCCTGGGAGCATCCGGCCGATCGCGCGGCGCTCAACACCCTGCGCGCGATTCCCGGGTTCGACGAAATCATCCGCAAGGTCGCCGGGTTTTTTGGTGAGCGCGGCATTCGACAGCTCTTCCTTGGCGACGCAGTCAAAGTCACTGCGAGTCAGCGTCCGAATCTCAACGTCCTGTGGACAGAGGTGCTCGAAACGCTCGACTGGCCCGAGCGCCCGGAGCTGTACGTAACGCAAACGCCCATTGCCAACGCCATGGCCGTCGGCTTCGACAAACCGTTCGTCGTCGTCCACTCGGGCCTGTTCGAAATTCTCGACGAGGACGAACTGCGCAGCGTGCTCGGGCACGAACTCGGCCACATCATGAGCGGTCACCCGACGTACACGACGATCGCGCTCATCTTGCTCTACTTCGGCGTGAGCAACCTGCCGTTCATCGCCGCCGCCGCGCTCCTCCCCTTCCAGCTCGCGCTGCTCGAGTGGTCGCGCAAGAGCGAGTTCTCGTCGGACCGGGCCGGATTGCTCGTCACCCAGGACCTGAACACGACGATGGGCGCCGAGATGAAGCTGGCGGGCGGCAAGGCGTACGGCGACCAGCTCCGCGTCGAGGAATTCATTCGCCAGGCGGAGCAGTACGAGACGGGCGGCGACGCATGGGACACGGTATTGAAGATCATGAATACCGTAATGCGCACGCATCCCATGCACACGGTGCGCGCCGCCGAGCTGCTGCGCTGGCATCGCGCCGGCGGCTACGACAAGATTCTCGCCGGCGAGTATCTCCGCCGCGGCCAGGGCGACAACGACCAGCCGCTCAAGGACGACTTCGTCGACGCGGCCGGCTACTACGGCGAAAAAACGCGGCAGACGATTCGACCAGTTCAAAGACGGTGTCTCGCGCGCAAAGGACGCTGTCACGTCCGCGTGGCGCAATCGATGAAGGTGCTCGTCGTAGGCTCGGGCGGACGCGAACACGCGCTCGCCTGGCGCCTGCGGCAAGATGATCCAACGGTCCAAATCGTCGCGGCGCCGGGCAATCCAGGAATCGCCGAACTCGGAATCTGCGCGCCGGTCGGCGCGCTCGACGTCGCCGGACTGGTGTCCTTGGCCCGCGACGCGCGCGTCGACTGGACGCTCGTCGGCCCCGAGTCGTCGCTCGCCGCGGGAATCGTCGACGCGTTTCGCGCCGAGCGCATGCCGATTTTTGGCCCGACGCGAGCAGCGGCGATGCTCGAAAGTTCAAAGTCGTTCTCGAAATCCGTCATGCACGACGCCGAGGTGCCGACGGCGCGAGCCATCGTCTGCACCAGCGTGCGCGACGCCGAGCGAGCGATCGACGAACTCGGCGCGCCGGTGGTGATCAAGGCGTCAGGGTTGGCTGCGGGAAAGGGCGTGGTCGTGTGCGAGACCGCTGCAGAGGCACGTGCCGCCGCGAAGGCGATGCTCGACGACAACGCGTTCGGCGACGCGGGCGCAACGATCCTCGTCGAGGAGTTCATGGACGGCGAGGAACTCTCGCTGTTCGTTCTCACGGACGGCGAGCAGGTCGTGCCGCTGCCGCCGGTGCAGGATCACAAACGATTGCTCGACGGCGATCGAGGTCCCAACACGGGCGGCATGGGCGCCTACTGCCCGGTGTCGATCGTCGAGCGATCACCAGAACTCGTCGACGACGTGATCGTGCGCGTCGTGAGGCCGACGCTCGCCGCGATGCGCGCGCGCGGCGAGCCGTTCACGGGACTGCTGTACGTTGGTCTCATGCTCACGGCCGACGGACCGAAAGTTGTCGAATTCAACTGCCGGTTCGGCGACCCGGAGACGCAGGCGCTCCTCCCTGCGCTGTCGAGTGACGGTTCGCTTTCCGAAGCAATGTTCACCATCGCGCGCGGTGATCGATTGTCGGAACAGTGGCGACCGACAGCCAGGTGCGCGTCGGTGACTACGGTGCTCGCCGCGGCAGGTTATCCCGAGCGGCCGCGGCTTGGCGATCGAATTGTTCTCCCGCCGCCGCCCAACGACGTTCTCGTGCTGCACGCCGGCACCAGTGCGGACTCCGGACGGCGCGTTGGTGACCGCCGGCGGACGAGTGCTCGCTGTGACCGGGCTTGGCGACTGCCACGAAGACGCGCAGCGCCGCAGCCAGGAGTACGCCGCGCGCGTCGAATTCGCCGGAAAGCAATACCGATCGGACATCGGCTGGCGGGAGCTCGCGCGCCGTGCCGGAGCTACCTGAAACCGAAACGATCGCCCGCGACCTCGACGCCGAAGTGGCGGGTCGCTCGATCGTCGGTGTTCGGGTCACACGGCCAGACGTCCTCCGCGACGTCAGCGCGCGCCAGCTCGTACGGCGCGTGACTGGTGCGACGATCGCTCGCGTGTGGCGCCGCGCCAAGCTCGTCGTGCTCGACCTGTCGACGGACGAGCGCGTGGTCGTCCAGCCGCGGTTCACCGGAGCGCTTCTCATCGACGGCGGCGCTCTCGCGGACAACGAGCGGCGCTACTCGACGATCGAGTTCGCGCTCGACGACTCGCGATCGCTCCACTACCGCGACATTCGACGACTCGGCACGGTGTCACTGATGTCGCCGGATCGATTCGCCGAATACGCGGCGAGCATTGGGATCGAGCCACTTGATTCCGCGTTCACCGCAGCGCATCTATCGGCACTTCTTCGGGGCAAACGGCGGGCGATCAAGACGGTATTGATGGACCAACGGAGCGTTGCGGGCATCGGCAACATCTACGCGAACGAATCGCTGTGGCGCGCCGGGATCGATCCGTCGCGCGCCGCCGGATCGATCACCGCCAGCGAGGGCGGTGCGCTTCGCGACGCAATCGTCGGCGTGCTGAACGAATCCATCGCTTGTCGCGGAACGAGTTTCCGCGACTATCGCGATGCGCATGGTGAGCGCGGCGGATTCGTCGAACATCTCGCGGCGTACGGACGCGCGGGAGCACCATGCTTGCGCTGCGGCGCGACGCTCGTTGGCACTCACGCCATCGATGGGCGAATGACGGTGTTATGCGCGCGCTGTCAAAAGTAGCGCTGATCCGCCCGCCCACGTCGAACGAGCAGCTCGCGGTCATGCGCGCGCGCGTGCGTGACGAAGCGGCCGATCGGCCGGGCGTCTATCGCATGATCGCCGCGGATGGCGAGATCGTCTACGTCGGAAAATCCAAACGCGTTCGCTCGCGGCTGCTGAGCTACTTTCGCTGCGCGTTCCCCAAAGAAAAGGGCGCGCGAATTCTTCGCGACGCTGACCGCATCGAGTGGGAGTACACGCCGAGCGAATTCGCGGCGCTGCTCGGTGAACTGCGGCTGATCAAGGAGTTTCGGCCGCGGTTCAACGTCGCGATGAAGCGCGACGGACGGAACTACTGCTTCATCAAGATCACCAAGGGTCCGGCGCCGAGGCTAGTCGTCGTCCGCGGACCGGGACAAGACGACTCCGCCATCTACTACGGTCCATTCATGGGCGCGACCGGCGTCGGCGAAGCGGTTCGCGAGCTCAACGACGTGCTCGGCTTGCGCGATTGTTCGGCGGATCAGCAAATGAACTTTGCGGACCAGCCGGAACTGTTCGAGTCCTTTGCGCGAACGCCCGGGTGCATTCGCTTCGAGATCAGCAAATGCCTCGGTCCGTGTGTCGGCGGCTGCTCGGTCCGCCAGTACGACGAGCGGCTCGCGCTGGCGCGCGCATTTCTCGACGGCGTCGACGATGGGCCGCTCGAGCACCTGCGCGCCGAGATGGAACGGGCGAGCGAGCAGCTCGAGTACGAGCGCGCGGCGGTGCTTGCGCGACAAACTGAAGCGCATCGAGGCGCTGCGCGGCCAGTTCGCGCGGCTGCGGTTCGCGGTCGAAACGCTGTCGTTCGTGTACACCGTTCCGGGGCACGAAGGCGGCGACCGCGTCTATCTCATTCGACGCGGTCGGGTGCGCGCCGAGACGGCGCTTCCAAAGACGCCTGGCGAGGCACTCGGGCTTTATGGCCTGATCGAGGCCGTGTTTGGCGCCGCCGAAACGGAGACCGGGCGCATTCCGACCCACGAGATCGACGAGTTGTTGCTTCTGTCCTCATGGTTTCGTCGATTCCCCAGGGAGCTCGAGCGAACGAGCGCGGCACAGATGGTCGCACCGCTCGCCGTCGCATCTTGAGTGATCGCAGACGGCACGTCAGTCGCTCCCTCGTTGTAGCTGCACCTGGCGCGCCTCCTGCAATACGGCGTGCACGCGCAGTCATGCGCGAACGTCTCTTGCGGAGCCCAGATGGCAACGACTTCCTGGCAACCGACGACGCTGGTTCAGTGCGTGAGCACACGCCCGTGGCTCGTGTATCCGGGCTGCGAAGAACCTGGCGGCTGCCACGACCTCACGCTCGGCAAGATCTACGAGATGATGGGGCTCGAGGGCAACGGCTCGTTCTATCGCATCGTCGACGATTCGGGCGAAGATTTTTTGTACCCTATATCACACTTTCGCGCCGTATAGGCTGTGGCGATGATGCGCGACGCCGGGCGACATGCCCGCGCCGCGCTCCGGCCCTGCCGCGCGCTATTCCAATTCAAGCAATTCCGCATCCGCGACGCCGTCGCGGATCGTGAGCCGCGCCACGCTCGGTGCCAGATCGAACCGGCGCGGACCCGCGGACCCAGGATTGACGACGAGACGCCCGTCCGACGCGCGCGATCAGCTGCTTGTGCGTATGCCCGTAGACGATCACGTCGGCCGAATAGGCTTCGAGTAGCTTGGCCGGCGTCGGCGGTCCGACCTCATGACCGTGGCTGACGTGGACGCGCAGGCCACCGATCTCGATATCGATCGAGTCGACGAGCCGCGGGTCGCCCGGCGGATCGGTGTTGCCGTTCACCGCACGCACCGGCGCAATGAGTTCGAGCTCATTCAAGATCTCATCACCGCCCACGTCACCCGCGTGGAGAATCAACTCGACGCCGGCAAACGCGGTGTGGACGCCGGGCCGCAGCAGTCCGTGCGTGTCCGAGATGAGGCCGATCACGTGCGCCCTCGGCGACGGGTCGATCATTCACCGTGCTCCCGTCCGCGCCCCCGTCCCCACCCCATCGCGCGATGAGGCGGTGCGGAACGTCGAGATGGTCGAGCACGCGCGCCACGACGAAGTTCACGAGGTCGTCGATCGACTGAGGTTGGTGATAGAAGCCCGGCGCGGCGGGGAGCACGACCGCGCCCGCGCGCGTCACGCGCAGCATGTTCTCGAGATGAATGGCGCTGAGCGGCGACTCGCGCGGCACGAGCACGAGCGGGCGGCGCTCTTTGAGCGTGACGTCCGCGGCGCGTTCGACGAGCGAACGCGACGCGCCAACGGCGATCGCCGACAGCGTGCCCATCGAACAGGGGCAGATCACCATTCCCGCGCTGAGCGCCGAGCCGGACGCCGGCGCCGCGCCACGGTCATCGTCGTCGAACGTGGTGATGTAGGCGTCCCACCCGCGCGCGCCGACGTGCGCGCGCAACGACGCCACGGAATCGATGCCAACTTCGGTGTGCAGCAACCGCAATCCGTGCCGCGAGACGATGAGCTGCACCGTACGCTTCGCCGCGACGAGCGACTCGAGCAGTCGCACAGCGTACGGCGCGCCCGATGCGCCCGTGATAGCGACGACGAGCGGCCGCACGGACATCAGCGCCAGCGGCTCAGCGCGTACAGCGCGGAGTTCTGGTGTACGAGCCGTTCAACCAGAACACAGACAAAAAACGCGATGCTGATCACGCCATTCATCGTAAAAAACGCGGCGTCGAGGCGAGAGAAGTCGTTCGGCTTGACGAGCGAATGTTCGTACACGAGCAACGCCGTCGCGACGACGACACCCACGGCGTAGAACGCGCCGCCGGGCGTCACGCTGAACGTCGCCGCGCCGACGGCGACGAGGCACAGCACGGTGCACAGGTGCAGTACGCGCGCGACGAACAGCGCGCGCCGCCCGCCCAGCATGGCGGGGAGCGAATACAACTTCTGGCTTCGATCGAAGTCGATGTCCTGGAGCGCATACAGTACGTCGAACCCGCCGCCCCAGGTCGCTACGGCGAGCGCCAGGGCAACGAGCATCCACCACGGTGTGCTCCACGATCCGACCACGGCCAGGTAGCCGCCAACCGGCGCGATGGACATGCCGACGCCCAGCACGAGATGACACCAGCGCGTGAACCGCTTGGTGAAGCTGTAGAAGAACACCCATACCAACGCGACCGGCGCGAGCTCGGCGCACAATGGATTGAGACGCCACGCGGCGTAAATGAACAGGACGGCCGCCACACTGACGGCGACGGTTGCTTCGACGACGCGCAGCGCGCCACTCGGGATCTCGCGCTGGCGCGTGCGCGGATTTCGCGCGTCGATCTCGCGATCGGCAATGCGGTTGAACCCCATCGCCGCGAAGCGCGCGCAGGTGAACGCGAGCACGATCCACCCGAGCATGGGCCACGTCACGGGCGCGCGATACGACGCGAGCACGACTCCGACGAGCGCGAACGGGAGGGCAAACAACGTGTGCGGAAGCTTGACGAAATTCGCGTAGACCAACCAGCGCGATCCGCGGTGCGCGAACGTTTGACCTTCGCGTTGTGCGTGGGTCATCGCGCCGCCTCCGCGATGCCGAGCGACGGCCACAGCGCGTCGACCCGGCGCTTGGTCTCGTCGTTCATCGCGATCACACCCGGCCACTCGCGGGTGAAGCCCTCTTCCGGAAGTTTCTTCGTGGCGTCGAGTCCCATCTTCGAACCGTAGGTGAAGCCGCGACTGGAGTGGTCGAGCACGTCCATCGGCCCCATCGTGAACCGGGCATCGCGCTGCGGGTCGATGTTGTTGAGCGCCACCCACCAGGCCTCCTGCGGGTCGCGCACGTTCACCCACTGGTCGACGACGATGAGCACCTTGGCGAGCGACATCAGCCCCTGTCCCCACAGCGCGTTCATCACCTTGTACGCCTGCCCCGGATACTCCTTCTTGATCGAAACGAACACGAGATTGTGAAAGATTCCCTCGGCCGGCATGTGATAGTCGACGATCTCGGGAATCGTCAACTTGAGCAGCGGAAGAAAGATGCGCTCGGTCGCGTGGCCAAGATAGAAGTCTTCCATCGGCGGACGGCCGACGATCGTCGTCGGAAACACCGGCGTTCCGCCGGCGCGTGATCGCCGTGACGTGGACCTGCGGATACAGATCGGCGAGCGAGTAGAAGCCGGTATGATCGCCGAACGGGCCCTCGGTGACCAGCGGCTCCGCGGGGTCGATGTACCCCTCGATGACGACGTCCGCCTCGGCCGGCACCTCGAGATCGCAGGTCACGGCCTTGGTGAGCGAGACCGGCGCTGCCCGTAAGAATCCTGCAAAGAGGAATTCGTCAATTGTCGGCGGCAGCGGCGCGCTCGCCGAATACATCGACGGCGGGTCCGCCCCGAGCGCGATGCACACGGGCATCCGCTCGCCGCGCTCGGCCATCTCGCGCCAATGCGCCGCGCCGACCTTGTGTCGCTGCCAGTGCATGGCCAGCGTCGACCGGCCGGTCTGCATGATGCGGTACATGCCGACGTTGCGGATGCCGCGCACCGGGTCGCGCGTGATCACCATGGGGAAGGTGATGTACGCGCCGCCGTCGTCCGGCCAGCACTTGATGAGCGGCAGCTCGTCGAGATTCACGTCGCCGCCGCGCTGAACGACTTCCTGGCACGGAGCGGCCCCGCGCTTGGTGCGCGGCGGAAACTTTCCGATCTCGAGCAACCGGGGCAGCAGCGAGAGCTTGGCGAGCAAGCCTTCGGGAACCTTCATCTCGAGCAACTCGGTGATTCGGTCGCCGACGTCGTCGAGCGACTCGACGCCGAGCGCCATCGCCATTCGTCGCATCGAGCCGAACAGGTTGATCGCCACGGGGATCGACGACCGTTGGCCGTTCATGAGCACCGGCTGCTCGAACAGCAGCGCTTTCCCGCCGCCGGGTTGCTTCATGACTCGATCGGCGATCTCGCACAGCTCGAGATTCAGCGACACCGGATGCGATATGCGCACCAACTCGCCAGCCGCGTCGAGCTGCTCGATGAACGTCGCAAGCGAATCGATCGCCACGAGGCGGTGGTCGGCGCTCAATGCGCTGCCCCGCGCTTCGTGCCACGATGGATGGCCGCGACGCCGAGCATCAGCGAGTTCCATTCGACGTCGACGAACCCCGCCTCGTGCAATCGCGCGGCCAGTCGCTCCTCGATCGGAAAATTCGCCACCGAGCGCGGAAGATAGGCGTAGGCCGTTCGGTGTCCGCTCACGAGTCCGCCGATCGCCGGCAGCACGTGGTGAAAGTACAGGTGATAGAGCGAGCGCACGACGGGTGAGCGGGGCGTGGTGAACTCGAGGATGACGAAGCGCGCCCCGGGTTCGAGCACGCGATGCACCTCGCGCAGTCCGGCGTCGAGGTCGGCCACATTTCGAATGCCGAATGCGACGATCGCCCCGGACGCCGAAGCGTCGGCGAGTGGCAGATCCAACGCATCGGCGACGACCGGCGACACGACGGCGCGCGGCGCCTTGCCCGCGCCGGCCACGAGCATCGGTTCGGCGAAGTCGGCGCCGACGATTTGCCCCGAAAACCCAGGTCGAGCCGCGAGTTGCGCCGACACATCGAGCGTCCCCGCGCACAGATCGACGTAGAGGCCGCGCGGTGCGCGCTGCCAGTCGAGCGCCGCGATGGCCGCGCGGCGCCACGCCCGGTCGATGTTGAAACTCAGCAGGTGATTGAGAAAGTCGTAACGCGGAGCGATTTGCGAAAACGCGCGCCGCACGTACGTGCGCTTGACGTCGCCCCCGTCTGCGGCGGACTGCGCTTCTTCGGCCTCTCGATTTGCCAATTCGCTCACCGGCATGGAGCGAAAGGTGCCCGAGGCGCGAGAGTGAAGCAAGGCAATGCGGCTGGTTTGGCACGCGCGGGTTGGATACCTTGCGTGTTGACCGGCGCACCGCAGCGCGTCGCGTTGCGCCCAACCGGCCAATGCCACCAGCCCTCGACCTCCTCAACCTTCCGGACGCCGACGTCGTCGCGCTGGCCCAGCACGGGCGCGACGCGGCGTTTCGCGAGTTGATCCGGCGCTACGAGCGACCGGTCTTCTCGCTGATCTACCGGATGGTGCGCGATCGCGAACTCGCCGAGGACCTGGCGCAGGACACGTTCATCAAAGTCCTGAATCACATCGATCGGTATCGGCCCGAGTTCAAGCTTTCGAGCTGGCTGTTCAAGATCGCCAACAACGTGGCGATCGACCATTTGCGCCGCCGTCAGCTCGAGACGATCAGCATCGACGGCTCGCCGCACGCGCAGTCGTCGGACGCCATCGCCGCGACGTCGCTCGATGTCCCCGACGAACAGGAATCGGCGCTCGACGAACTCGCAGCTCGCGAGCTCGGCACAGCGATCGAACGCGCGATTGCCGGGCTCCGTCCG
Source organism: uncultured Gemmatimonadaceae bacterium (assembly GCA_963817445.1). Taxonomy (GTDB): domain Bacteria; phylum Gemmatimonadota; class Gemmatimonadetes; order Gemmatimonadales; family Gemmatimonadaceae; genus JAQBQB01. The sequence goes on along the minus strand of CAWFOG010000023.1, from coordinate 673,131 downwards.
GAGTATCGGTCGTGCATCGTGTTGCGACATGTCGAAGACCGATCGTACGAAGAGATCGCCGCGACCCTCGACCTCCCGCTTGGCACCGTCAAGACGTATATCCATCGCGCCCGGCATGAGCTTCGCCGCGCGTTGGAGCAGGTGCGGGAGGGCGGGTAGCGCAATGGATGACAGCGGTAAAATCGGCCGATTCCCTGAAACCGTCCCCCACACAACTCCGTAAGTCCTCCCGGAGACCCAATGAATCACAGGCACCTGCTTCCAGACGAGATCGATCTCCTCCTCGATGACGAGGTGGGCTTCGGGGTTGCCCCCCTGCGAGCCCATATTCGCGATTGTGCCGATTGCCGCGGCCGGGTTGGCGACGCTCGGTCAGTCGTCGACGCGCTCGAGGACGTTCCGCACTTCGCACCGTCGCACACGTTTGCCGACCGGGTGATGTTGCAGGTGCCCGTCTTCGTCCCGTGGCATGTGGCGGCTCGCGACTCCGTCGCCGCGTGGCTACCGCGGTCGCGACCGGCTCGCTTGGCCGTGGCCTCGATCGCGACGGCGACCGCATCCGTGCTGACGCTCGCAATTCTGTGGGTCGCCACCCAGACCGACGCGCTGACACTCGCGACAGGCGCGGCCGGCGACCAACTGCGAGACTTCACGGCTTCGGCAACTCGCGCACTCCTGACCACGATGTTCGGCGACCAGATGTTTACCGTCATCCAGCACACCGGCACCGTCGGCATCGCCGCCGGGTTGCTCGGCGTCGCGCTGGCGGCGGGCGGATCGATCGCCGGACTTCGCGCACTCACGGCCGCGTCCAGTCGTCGGCGGGCGTAACAATGCTCGCTCTTCTCGCATTGAGCGTCCTGGCTTTTGGCCAGGGCCAGACGCCGACTCAATCTCGGCCTGCTGATTCGTCGGTGGTCGCCCGTACATCCGCCGCGCCGCAGGATACCGCAGCGCTCGCGCGCGACATACGACAGCGCCGCACCGCCGGCGACACCTATTTGCCCGACGCGGATCATTTCACGTACGGCAATCGCACCATCGCCGCGAGCACGGTTGTCGACGGTCCCATCGCTGTCGCGCACGGCGATCTCGACGTGTACGGCACCGTCAACGGCGACGTCGTGGCGCTCTACGGGAACGTCCGCGTCCACAAGGGCGCTCGCATCACCGGCGACGCATGGTCCGCTGGCGGCACCGTGTTGATCGACGGGGGCATCGTCGAAGGCGAGCGGCGCGCGATCAACGCACCGCCAGCGGCCGCCGGGCCGGTCGAGCCGTCGCAACCGCTCGGTACCTGGCAATCGGTGAAGCTCGTGATCGGCTGGTTCGCGCTCCTGGCGATCATCGGACTCGGTGTCATGGTCTTCGCCGAACCGAACCTCGACGGCGTCGTCGTTGGGCTCGAGCACGGTTTCTCGCGTGCGTTCTGGATGGGTGTTGCCGGTCAGGTGATTCTGCTCCCGGCGCTGCTGGTGCTCGTCGTCGGACTGGCGATCACGCTGATCGGCGTGCTGCTCATTCCGTTCGCCGTGGTCGCCTACGTCATCGCGGCCGCGGGACTGTTCACCCTCGGTTTTCTCGCCGTCGGCCGCCTCGTCGGAAGCGCGTTTTCCATGGATCGCGGTACGACGTCTCCGCGTGGCGTACATCTGCGTGCGCTCATGATCGGCTTGATCGTGTTCATGGGCATCTGGATGGTCGCCGCGCTGTTCGCGTGGAGTCCGTTGACCGGCTCGGTCCTGCGCGCGTTCGCGATCGCCGTCACGTGGGTCTCGGCGACCGTTGGTCTTGGCGCGACGATCGCATCGCGCGCTGGGACGCAGCGTCCGGGCGTGGGATCCGTCGCTATGCCGGCAGACGATCTCGCGTGGCAGACACCCACGCCAGTGGCGGGCGTGGCGGTCGCACGTCGACCCGTTTCGTCGGCGCCCTAGCACGCACGAGAGGCGCGCGCTCAAGCGCGCGCCTCTCGTTTACTCAGTGAACGTGCTGTCCGAGCAGCATGGAGACGAACGTCTCCATTGCTTCCTTGCCCGCCGCCGTGCGCGCGCTCTGGAGATACCCAGCGTAGATGGCATCCCACTGCGCGGCTGTCTTATCGACGGCGCGATCCCATCGTGCGTCGTCGTGTGCCTGCTGGGCGGCGAGCAGTTCAGGGACGAGTGCACGGATCGAGTCGCGCCGGACGGCGAGCATGGAGCGGATCTCCGGGCGCGCCTCGAGATTCGGAAAGATCGAAGTCGTGTCCGCCACTTCGGCGAGCGCGAGACTCGCGCGGCGAATGCGCGCACTGAACATCGGATCGTGCATGCGCACGGAGTCGGGCGCCGCGAGCCCCATCGCCCAGAACGGAAGATTCGGGTTCGTTCCGGCAAACGGACCGTCGGGCGACGGCACGAACCACACGTGCAGCATCACGAGCGTCTGTCCGGGCGGCGCGAGGTTGCGATGCTCGTGCCACATCGGCGCGCCGTCGAACAACGCCGGCCTCGTCGAATCCACCGCGGACGCAAAGTATCCGTAGGCCGCGCCCACGAGAGAATCCTTGCCGCCAATCTTCGAGAACATCAGCTGACTCGGTGCGTTCCGATCGAGCTGACGATCTTTGACCATTCGCTGATTGTCGATCCAGTGCACGCCCATCGTGGGAATCCATCCGAACACCGGATGAAATCCCGCCGCACTCGCCGCGCCGCTGGCGCCGAGCGGGAGGATCGCTTTCTCGACGCTGTCGACCTGCTTGTGCGCGGCGAGCGAGATGGTCGCGGGCGCAGCGTGGTGCATGCCGGGCATGTCATCGTGATCCGCGCCTTGCGCCCCAGCGGGTACCGTGAGGATCACGCCGCCTAGTGCGATGGCCACCGGGAGGACGAGTACGGTCCGGCTGCGATGCATGATCACGGCGAGGCGGGATTGACACGGCATGGCGGATTCCTGTCGTTTGCGCTGGAAGGGTCAAAGCTCGTCCGGAATGATACCCTGATTTCCTCAAACGCTCCAACGGGCACGTGGTACGAGCCCGGAAGCCGATCAGCCGCGCACGAGGACGATCGCCGCGCCGCGTTCCAAGCCCAGTGCACTCGCTGCGTTGCCGCCGCGAACGGCGATTTCGATGAAACCGCTCGACCCGGTGAGCGCGACGAGCCCGCCTGGCGCGACTTCGCTGTATGTGTGGCGGATCGCGATGCGATGGTCGTCGATTTCGATTGTACCGCCGCGCATGCCAACGAGGTTTGTCACCGCATTGCCGAACCGGTCGATGAGAATGACCTGGCCGTGGAGCGCGCCGTCCTCGCCGCGCGTCGGTTCGGGCGTCCGATGAACGACGGGCGACATCGCGTCCCGCCCGAGCGCCTCGATCGGCTCCCCGGCCGCGATCGCCGCCGCCGCAGGGGCGAACACGTCCCGCCCGTGAAAGGTCGCGGACACGCCGGCCGGCACGTCGAGCGCAATTGCGCGTGCGCCGGCAACGAGTAGCGCGGGCGACAGCACGCCGTTGTCCGGACCGACGACGAACCGTTCGTCGCTCGCGACGGCCAGCGCGGCGCGAGACGAACCGACCTCCGGGTCGACGACCACGAGGTGCACGGTGCCCGGCGGAAAGCGGCGCCAGACGCGGGCGAGCGTCAACCGCGCATGCTCGACGTCCTGGGGCGGAATGTCGTGCGTGATGTCGACGAGCTCGGCGTCGGGAAGACGCGACAGGAGCACGCCTTTCATCTCACCGACGTAGCCGTCGGCCGTGCCGAAGTCCGTGATCAGCGTAATGATTGGACGCATATTCGAGTTCACTCAGATTGATCTGCGCTTCCACCGGCCCGCGCGCCACAGGCCGGCCATGGCCACCCCTCGCCCCATCGCCGTCAACGAGATCACGCCCCAGATGCCGGCGCTTCCCCACCGATTGGCTGCCCATCCCGCCAACGGGATGCGCGATGCCGTGAGCGCGGTCGACGTCAGCATCGGCGGCACGGTCTCCCCCGCTCCGCCGAGCGCGCCTTCGAGTACGATCTCGGCGCACACGGCGAGCTGCGACACCGCCGCGATGCGCAAGTACTTCACGGCTTCCGCGATGACCGCCGGATCGCGCGTGAACAGCGATGCGAACTGCCGCGGCAGCGTCAGCTCGAGCACGCACGATACCACGCCGAGGATCGTGCAATAGCCAGTCGCCATCCATCCCGCTCGCTCGGCGCGCTTCGGCTGTCCGGCCCCAAGATTCTGGCCGACGATCGCCGCCGTCGCGGCGCCGAACCCCACGCCGACCATGAACAACCAGCTCTCGACGCGGTGTCCAATGCCGAGTGCCGCCAGCGCCGGCGTGCCGAAGCGTGTCGTCGTGCGCGTGAGAAAGACGTAGATCAGACTGAACGTGACGCCGGTGATCGCCGTGGGCAGCCCGACCCGACAGACCGACCAGATCGCGGCGGCGCGCACGCGTCCGAGTCGCATGAGCCCGCGGCGCGCGGCGATGGCGATTCCCATCACGCACGCCGCGCCGCGCGTCGAGATCGTGGCGATCGCCGCACCGGCAATGCCAAGTCTTGGAAAGGGACCGAGACCGAGCATCAACGCCGGGTCGAGGACGAGCGTGACCGCCACCGACGCAAGCAGCAGCAGGAACGGCGTGCGCGTGTCGCCCGCGGCGCGGAACGACGCGTCGACCGCGAAGAATCCGTAGATGAGCGGCGTGCCGATGAGATACGTGCGCAGATACGTCCTGCCCATGGCGGTGACGTCGGCCGGCGTGTTCATGAGCGCGAATAGTCCGTGGAGCGCGTGTGTTCCAACGAACGCGATCGCGACGCCGAGCACCAGCGCGAACACCAGCATGTCGCCGGCGAGGCGCGACGCTTCGTCGCCGCGCTTCTCGCCGTAGCGCCGCGCGGCGACCGCGGTGAGGCCGACGCCGATCATCTCGGCCATCGACACGATCATCCAGATCCAGAACAGCGACGTCGACACGGCCGCGAGTCCCGTGGGGCCGATGCGCGTGCCCACCCAGAACGCGTCGACCGATGAGAAAAGTGTCATCAACAGCGACGACGCGACCGCCGGCAGCGCGACGCGGAGAATGGTGCGCTGGAGCGAGTCGGTGACGAGCTGCTGTGCTTCCCAGTCGCCGGTGACGGCGACCGGGGCAAGTCCTTCGTGCGACTCGACCGGCAGTGACGCCGGCTGCGATGTGTCGCGCACGCGTCCCTCCTGCCGCTAGCGGCCCGCCGCCGCTCCTGCCCACTCCGTGATGCGCTCGGCGATTCCCGCGAGCGCGCGCGCGGCCGATGAATCCGGATCGGACACGATGATCGGTGTTCCGCGATCGCCGCCCTCCATCACCCGCGGCGCAAGCGGCACCTGGGCGAGCAGCGGCAGCTCGACCTCCTTGGCCAGGCGTTCGCCGCCGCCACTCCCGAAGATCGGCGACGGCTTGCCGCAGTGCGGACACTCGAACCAACTCATGTTCTCGACAATCCCAATCACGGGCACGCTCACCCGCTCGAACATCTTGACGCCGCGCAGCGCGTCCCCGACCGAGACCTCCTGCGGCGTGGTCACGATGATCGCGCCGGAGATCTGCGTCGACTGCACGAGCGAGAGCTGCGCGTCGCCGGTGCCGGGCGGCATGTCGACGATGAAATAGTCGAGCTGCCCCCAGGCGACGTCGCGCAGAAACTGTGTTATGACTTTCATGATGATCGGGCCGCGCCAGATCGCCGGTTGATCGCGATCGATGAGCAGGCCGATGCTGATCATCTTGACCCCGTGCGCCTCGAGCGGCACGATGCGCTCGTTGATCACCATCGGCGGTTCGTTGACGCCCATCATCCGCGGCAGGTTCGGACCGTAGATATCCGCATCCATGAGCCCGACGCGCGCGCCGCCGCGCGCCAGCGCCACCGCCACATTCACGGCGACCGTCGACTTGCCGACGCCGCCCTTGCCGCTCGACACCGCGATGATGCGCCCGAGATTGGGCGCGGGCACTGGCGTCGGTGCGGACGCGCGCGCCGGCGCGGCCGGTGGTGTCATCACCGGGAGCGACCGGCCACCCGCCTTGCGTTCCGCGGGCGCGGGCGCTGATGGCGCGTCGGCGACGTCGACGGTCGCTTCGGTCACGCCGTCAACTTTCTCTAACGTCTGCCGAATGGTGCGCGCGAGTATCGGGTCGTCGCCCGGCGCGAGGAGCAGCGTGAGGCGCACGCGACCGCTGGTCGTCGTCGCGATGTCGCGCACGACTTCGCTCGTGAGGACGTCCGTGCCGGTGCGCGGGTGCCGCACGCGCGACAACGCCGCGGCGATGCGTTCCTGAAGGGTCGATGCCATGAGTGGAGTGGAAGTCGCTTAGGCCGACGCGCGTGTCGACGCCGATAGAAACTGCTGCGCCGCGGCGATCACTCGCTCACGCACGTCGTCGAGCGTACCGGCGATCAATGCGCCGGACGCTTTGGCGTGGCCGCCGCCGCCGAACGGTCGCGCGAACGCGTTGACGTCGACTTCGCCGGTGCTGCGGAATGAAACCTTGACCTTGCCGTAGCCGAGATCGCGAAAGAACAACGCCATGCGCGTGCCGGCAATCGAGCGCGCGTACTCCACGATGCCGTCCAGATCTTCCTGGCGCACCTCGTATTTCTCCAGCGCGCCGGGGCCCATCGACAGCCACGCAAGCCCTCGCTGCTCGTCGACGCCGAGCGTCGCCAGCACTTCGGCCAAAAGCCGCACCCGGCCCGCGGGCGCCGAGGCGTAGACGCGGATGTACATCTCTTCCGGGTCGACGCCAGCGCTGAGCAAATCCGCCGCGATGGCGTGGCAACGCGGCGTCGCGTTGCTGAAGCGGAAGCTGCCGGTGTCGGTGAGAATCGCCGCGTATAGCGCTTGCGCGATGGCCGGCGTGATCTCCACGTCGAGCACTCGAGCGAGATCGTACACGAGCTCGCCGGTGGCACAGGCGGAGACGTCCGTGAACACGACGGTCCCCGCCGGATCATCGGACGCGATGTGGTGATCGATGACGAGCTTCGGCACGCTCAACTGGCGCACGGATTCGGTGAGCGCGCCCAGGCGCTTGACGTCGCTAATGTCGAGAACGACGAGGAGATCGATCCCCTTGAGCGCTGCGCTCCCTTTCGCCGTCATGTCCCGCACGTCGTCGCCGAGGAGAAAGTCGAACAGCGTCGGCCAGGGCGTCGGGTTGACGATCCGCACATCGAGCCCGCGCTGTGCGAGGATGCGCGCCAGCGCCGTTTCCGATCCGCAGCCGTCGCCATCGGCATTCATGTGCGTGGACAGCGCGACGCGCCGACCCGGCACGAATTCGCGTGCGAGCTCGAGGATCGCCGCACGGCGCGACGCGGGAACGGCGAGGTAGTCTGTGACGGGATGAGGCATTAGAAAAGTGAAACGGCGCCCGAACACTCGGGCGCCGCTTCAAAGATAACCACCCTGCGATCAGTCGCCTTGGGCCTCGGACGGCTGGCCTCCAATACGCGAATGGCTTCGGCTATAGAGGAAGTAAATAACGAGACCAATTCCCATCCACACGAGGAGACGCACCCACGTATCCAGCGGCAGGCTGTACATCATGTACGCGCAGATCAAAATGCCGAGGATCGGCACGACCGGCACCCACGGCGTACGGAACGGGCGCGGAATGTTCGGCCGCTTGTAGCGCAGCACCATGATCCCGCAGCAGACAATGACGAACGCCAACAGCGTGCCGATCGACACGAGCTGGCCAAGGAGATCGATCGGGAAGAAGCCGGCGACCAGCGCCGCCACGATTCCGGTCACGATCGTCGTGACGTACGGCGTCTGGAACTTCTTGTGCACCTTGCCGAATACTGCCGGCAGGAGCCCGTCACGGCTCATCGAGAAGAAAATGCGCGGCTGGCCCATGAGCATCACGAGCACAACCGACGCCAGGCCGAGGATCGCGCCGATGTTGACGAACAACCCGAGCCAACGAAGCGCCGGGCCCGCCGCGTCGATGGCCACGAACACCGGATGCGGTACATTCAAATTCTTGTAACTGGTCAGGCCGGTCATGACCAGCGCCATCAAGATGTACAGCACGGTGCATATGCCGAGTGACGCGAGAATGCCGACCGGCATGTCCTTCTGCGGATTCTTCGCTTCCTGCGCCGCCGTGGACACGGCGTCGAATCCGATATAGGCAAAGAACACGACCGCCGCGCCGCGCACGATGCCGCTCCATCCAAAGTGGCCAAACTCGCCTGTGTTCGGCGGCACGAACGGATGCCAGTTCGACGGATGCACGTACATGAAGCCGAATCCGATCACGAGGATCACGATCGCGACTTTGATGAACACGATGATGTTGTTGAACGACGCCGATTCCTTGATGCCGATGACGAGCAATGTGGTCATCAAGCCGACGAGAATCATCGCCGGCAGATTGATGATGCCCGGCTGCAGCATCGCCCCCGCCGCGCACGCGCCGTTCGTCGCCGCGGTCGCCGCGCCGGACGGATCGATGCACATCAGGTTGCGAACGAGCGTATGCGTGCCGACGACACCGAGCGGCGCCTGTGTCCACGCGGGAGACAGGTGGATGCCGATGTTGTCCTGCAGGAACGCCACGAAGTAGCCGGACCATCCGACGGCCACGGTCGCCGCGCCGAACAGATACTCGAGGATGAGGTCCCAGCCGATGATCCAGGCGACGAATTCGCCCAGCGTCGCGTAGCCGTACGTGTACGCGCTGCCCGCGATTGGAATCATCGACGCGAATTCAGCGTAGCAGAGACCGGCGAAGAGGCATCCTAGCCCGGCGACGATGAACGACAGCACGATGGCCGGACCTGCCGTCTGCGCCGCCGCGGTGCCGGTGAGGACGAAGATTCCCGCGCCGATGATCGCGCCGATGCCCAGCATCGTGAGATTGAGGGCGCTGAGCGCTCGACGGAGTGTGACCTCACCTCCCTCCGCGGTCGCTTCCGTTTGCAAGAGCGCGATGCTCTTCGTAGACCACAAACCCATTGCAGGATTCTCCCGGGGTCGGACGTTAGCAGACGTAAAAAGACGGCGGCACTGACGCGCCGCCGATCGGCGGGATGTTCTGACAGACTACCGGCGCCTGTGATCAGGTAGGCCAAGAGGCGCGGTCCAACCTTGTATACAGTTGGCGCGGCAGAAGTTGGACCTCACGCGCCGCATTGTCAAGAATCGCCGCACGCTTCGATCGTGCGACGTATCGCGCATTACACCGAATAGTTCGGTGCTTCCCGTGTGATCGTGACGTCGTGCGGATGCGATTCGCGGAGTCCCGCGCTCGTGATGCGCACGAACTCCGTTTCGGTGCGCAGCTCGTCGACCGTTCCACACCCGACGTACCCCATTCCGCTGCGCAACCCACCCACCATTTGAAACAACACGTCCGACACCGGACCACGGTACGGCACCCGACCCTCGATGCCTTCGGGCACGAGCTTCTTGGGCGACAGTTCGCCCTCCTGGAAGTAGCGGTCCGCGCTGCCGTCCTGCATCGCCGACAAGCTCCCCATTCCGCGCACCATCTTGAACCGACGTCCCTCGAGCAGGAACGTCTCGCCCGGGCTCTCCTCCGTTCCCGCGAGCATCGATCCCATCATCACGCACGAGGCGCCCGCCGCCAGCGCCTTCACGGCATCGCCCGAGTACTTGATGCCCCCGTCGGCGATGACCGGCACATCGCCCGCGCCGTCGACAGCGTCGAGCACAGCGGTCAACTGCGGTACGCCAACACCGGTCACGACACGCGTCGTGCAGATCGACCCTGGCCCGACGCCGACTTTCACCGCGTCGACGCCGCGCTCGACCAGCGCCGCCGCGCCTTCACGCGTGCCGATATTGCCGGCGATCAGCTGAATGTCGGGGAAGGTCTCACGTACTTGCGCCGTCGCCGAAAGAACGGCGTCCGCGTGCCCGTGCGCCGTGTCGACGACCAACGCGTCGACACCTGCGTCGATCAACGCCCGCGCCCGGGCGATGAAGTCGCCGGCCGCGCCGATCGCCGCCGCTACACGCAACCGGCCGAACGTGTCCTTGTTCGCGTCGGGATATTGGCGCCGCTTGTGGATGTCCTTGATCGTGATCAAACCCTTGAGCACGCCAGCGCCGTCGACCACTGGCAATTTCTCGATCCGGTTCTCGGCGAGAATCTGTTCGGCTTCATCGAGCGTGGTGCCCTCGCGCGCCGTGATCAAGCCGCTGCTCGTCATCGCGTCCAGGAGCTTGCGTTCCGGATTGCGCTCGAACTGCAAATCGCGGTTGGTGATGATCCCGACCAGGCGGTCGTCGTCGTCGACGATCGGCACGCCCGAGATGTGAAAACGGCGCATGAGGGCAGTCGCCTCACGCACCGTGTCCGATGGTCGCAGCGTGATCGGCTTCAGGATCATGCCGCTCTCCGATCGCTTGACTCGATCGACCTCGGCCGCTTGCCGATCGATCGACATGTTTTTGTGCAGCACGCTGATGCCGCCCGCTCGCGCCATCGCGATCGCCATCTCCGATTCGGTGACGGTGTCCATCGCCGCCGATACCAGCGGAATGCGGAGCTCGATGCCGCGCGAAAAGCGCGAGACCACCGATACGTCCTTGGGGTGGGTCAGCGAGTGCCGCGGAACGAGGAGCACATCGTCGAAGGTCAGCGCGAAGTCCTCGCGCACGCGTCCGGCGCTGGGTCGCTGCTCGGTGCGGTTGTCCTGAAGACGCGAAAGCCCGCTCCCCGATGAATCCGAGGACGCGGGCCGAGATGAAAGTCGAGTTCTGGTCGCCATGGTGAAACGTAGGGGCGCCGGCAGAGCAAGTCCAGTCGGGTTGGGGCTACGCCCGTCCGATCACCCGCAAGCGGCGACGAATCCGCTTTGGCAGAAAGAACGCCGCCGCCGTGAGCGCTCCGCGCAGGTTGATGTCCGCCAGATCCTCCGGCGCGCCACTCCAGTGATCGAGAAGCACCGCGCGGCCCGCGTTCGAGATCAAGTGCTGCAACGCGAGCACGAGGACATACAAATCGTCGATCTCACCGAAGAACGGGATGAAATCGGGAATCAGATCGATCGGCATGACGATGTAACCCACTGCGCCCAACACGAGCAATTTGTCGACGATGGACACGCGTTTATCAGTGATGAGCCCACCCAAGAGCCGCACGTACTGCGGCAGCTGACGGATGTAGTACATCACCGTGCGCTTGGCTCCGCGCCGCGGCGCGCCGATCGCCGGGCTTTCGTCAACGACCTTTCGGCGCGCGGATGCAGGACCTGCTCGAACGGCCATTATAACTTTTCTCCCGATCCGCCTGGATCCTTGGTCTCGTGCGCCGGTGACGATGCGGACATCGTGCTCGAAGGCGGCGGCCCTGGTGGCGGAGTCGGCGGCGTACTCGACGTCGCAGTGCGCGTCGTGTTGACGAGGTCATTGGCCATCGTCTTTCCCGTCTCGACGGCGTTGTTCAACACCGACGCCGCGCGATTCATGAAGCCCACCGTCTCGGCGATCGCGCTCGCCGACACCTTGCCGGCGCGCAGCTTGTCTTCGATGGCTTCGGTGAATCGCGTGAACGCGCCGGCGGTCGACGACTGGCGTTCGGCGTAGCGCGATTCGAGAAACTCGACGTAATCGAGCACCTGGTACCCGCGCTCGTCCGACACGGTCTCCAACTTTCTGAGAATTCGGTCGCGCAGGTGCTCGTTCATCGTGCTCTCCGTAAAGTTCGGCGCTACGTCAGCCCTTCCAGCGCGATCGCGTACCCCGAGCGTCGATATGGACGTACGGCGTACGGTACAGATGACTCGTGTAGAGCCCGAGCCCCCCAACGAGATCCGGGTGCTCGTCCTCGACCTGATCCACCGCTCGAGCAACGAGCAACTCGTCCTTCAACGTCACTCGTCCGTCGCCGTCCGCGTCGATCGCCACGTCGGCAGCATCGCCATACTCGTGCCGGCTGTCGAGCGCGGAACGCGGAACTCCGCCATTGTGCGTCGGTGTCCGGAAGCCGCTGTGCACGTCAAATGCCACGGACTGCAATGTGTCGCCCGCCCGTGCCAATTGCGCGCTGCGCGCCAATCTTCGCCAGCACGAGCTCGAGCTTGTCGAGCAGCCGCGGATTCAGCGCGACGTACTTGGGCCAGACGTCGTCCTGCGAATCGTGCGTGATGAACTCGGCGAGCTTGAGGTGCGTGCTCACCATCAGGTCGACATCCTCGGGGCCAATTTCGACGAAGCCCGCCGGATGATCGTGCTGTGAAAATCGCTCGGCGAGATACGTCCCGATGTGATAGCCATTCAGTGTCGAGCCGAGCTTCTGCGTGAACGGCACCATCACCGCGACGGTCGGTTCGGGAATCACTTCGCGCTCGAGCCCGCGCACCAATGCGAGGTGGTAGAATCCCGGCTTGGACGGCGCAACGAACGTCGGTCCGTTGACCGGACGAGTCGGCTCGCGCGCCACCGAGTCGTGCGCAGGAACCCATTCGTACGTGAGCGACGACGGGTCGCCGCTCACCTCGAGCGGAAACTCGATGGCCTCTCCCGGCAGCGCAAAGCTGATGCGCACCGCACGGCTCTCTCCGAACGCGTTCAGCGAGGCGCCCGCGGCGAGACGCCGGCCTCCGTTGGCGAACGGGTGCGTTGGTGCCGGGTGCGCGGGCTGATAGAACTGGATGACGCCGAGCGCAGCGATGCCGGCGACGATGAACGTCGTCCAGGTCGACTGACCGCTGCGAATCACGCCACCAGCTTGCGCCATCGTCAGGAACACGCGGGAAAAAAGAGAAAGCGTTGCACTGTCCCCACAGGCCGGGGAACGGGCGTGTGCCATGATACGACACGGAACACGAATCGGGAACCCGTGCCTTCGGCCTGTCATGTAGATTTCTGCCGCCCACGCTCCACTCCATTCGAACCCGCCGCCGTCCATCGTGTCCATCGGTCCCGTTGTGCTTGTCGTACTCGACGGCTGGGGCTATCGCCCCGAGCGCGACGGGAACGCCATTGCGCTCGCGAACACGCCGACGTGGGACGCGCTGGTCGCGCGCCACCCGCGGACGCTCCTCGAAGCGTCTGGGCTTGCCGTTGGCCTGCCCGCGGGCCAAATGGGCAACAGCGAGGTCGGTCATCTCAACCTCGGCGCGGGCCGCGTGGTCATGCAGGACCTCGTTCGCATCGGCGAGTCGATTCGCGACAGGTCCTTCTTCGACAACCGCGTGTTCGTCGCCGCGTGCGACCACGCCAAGCAACACGACGGGACCGTCCACCTGATGGGCCTCATCGGCACCGGCGGCGTCCACGCGATCGACAAGCATCTGTTCGCGTTAATTGATCTTTGCGCCAAGCGAAACGTTCGCGCGAATCGCCATCCACGCGCTCCTCGACGGCCGCGACACGATGCCTCGCTCGGCGCTCGGCTACATGCGCGCCGTGCTCGACTACGCCAAAGGTCGCGCGGTCGTCGCGAGCCTGGGCGGGCGCTACTTCGGCATGGACCGCGACAAGCGGTGGGATCGGACGGAGCTGTGGTATCGCGTTGCCGTCGACGGCACGGGACCCGAAGGCACCGATCCGCTGGCCGTGATTCAAGCGGCGTACGACCGCAATGTGACCGACGAGTTCATCACGCCGACGGTGATCGTCAATGGCGACGGCCCGGTCGCGCCGATGCGCGATGGCGACGCGCTCATCTGCTTCAACTATCGCGCGGACCGCATGCGGCAGATCGTGCGCGCGCTCACGCAGCCGGACTTCGACGGCTTCGACGTCGGAAAGCGGCCGGCGCTGTTCGTGGCAACGATGACGGCATACGATCGCACCGTCGACCTGCCGGTCGCCTTTCCCCCGCAGTCGATGGCGAACATCGTCGGCGAGGTGGTGTCCAAAGTCGGGCATGCGCATGTTTCGGACGGCGGAAACGGAGAAGTACGCCCACGTGACCTACTTCTTCAACGGCGGCATCGAGACGCCGTTTCCCTGTGAGGATCGGCTGCTCGTGCCAAGTCAGAAGGTGGCGACGTACGATTTGATGCCCGAGATGAGCGCGCCCGGCGTCACCGATGTGCTGTGTGACGCGATCGAGAAACGCGAGCACGAGTTCATTCTGTGCAACTACGCGAACGGCGACATGGTGGGACACACCGGCTCGATCCCGGCGACGATCGCGGCGGTCGAGACGGTGGACCGATGCTTGGCACGCGTGCTGACGTCCGGCGAGCGCGCGGGTGCACGACTGCTCATCACGGCCGATCACGGAAATTGTGAGATGATGATCGATCCGGAGACCGGCGGACCGCACACCGCGCACACGACGAATCCCGTCCCATTCGTCGTCGTGGGCGCCGGCGAAATACCGCTCCGCAGCGGGGGCGCGCTGTGCGACGTTGGCCCGACCCTTTTGGCGATGCTCGGACTCGAGCAACCCGCCGACATGACCGGGGTAGACTTGAGACAACCAGGAGAACGTTCGTGAAGACTAGGATCGCATCGGCCGCCGCGGCGGCGCTGCTCGTCGTCGGACAATTCGCGGCCGCACAGGTCGGATATCTCCCGGCGCACAGTCCATTTCACGATCTCGAATACTCGCAGGAACTGACCGTGTTCGGCGGCCAGTTCCACGCGCATCGTGATCCCGCCGACGTCGGACCGCAGAGCGGACCGTTGGCGGGCATCCACTACGAATGGCGCGCCGGCGGCCCGCTGCATCTGATCGGCGACTTCGCGCGCATCTCGTCCGATCAGCACGTGATCAATCCGTTCAAGACCGGCGACGCGCGCGACGCCGGCACCGTCAGCCGGCCGCTGTACTCGATCGACGTGGGTCTCGGATTGAGCCTCACGGGTGCGAAGAGCTGGCATCGCCTCGTTCCGGAAATAACCGGCGGCGGCGGATTCATCTCCGATCTTCAGGTACAGCCCGACACTGGCGGATTCCGATTCGGCACCCGCTTTGCATTCAACCTCGGCGCGGGCATTCGCTACGTGCCGGCTGGGCATTGGCAGGTGCGCGCCGACGTGAAGGATCGGTTCTATACCATCGCGTACCCGGAACCCTTCTTCACAGTGCCAACGACGGGTGGCACGGCGGTCGTTCCGCTCGACGCAAGCGAAGTCGTTTTGGACGAACAATCCGGCGGTCACCCTCGGCCTGTCGTACTTGTTCTGATTTCGGACGCCGCACGCACTGCGCCGGGGGAACACCACGAAACCCGGACGATCCATGGCGCGCGATTTCGAAGACCTCCACGACGTCGGTGACTTGAACGACGACGAGCTCCGCGGTCTCGTGCGCGAGCGCCTCGTCGCCCACAACGGACTCGACATCGACGACATCACGATTCGCGTCGCCCAGGGCGAAGTGACGCTCGGCGGGCGCGTCGGCACCGATGGAGAACGCCTCGTCGCTGAACACATCGTCACCGATGTTGTTGGCGCCCCATGCCGCAACGAGATCTTCGTCGACTCGATGCGCCGCGCCGAGAGTCCCGAAGCCGTCGACGATTCTTTGGTAGACGAAGACAGGCATGAGGGCCTACTGCTCGGCGACCGACCGGTGCCGCTCTCGCCTGAAACAGAGACGCTGGCTGAAGATCTCGATAGCGACCTGTTTGGCACGACAGACGTCGGCCACGCCATTCAGGAAGGCACTCCATGGATTCCCCCCGAGAGTCCGACGCAAGAAGGGCTCGTCGAGGGCCGAGAAACCGGCGAAGACCACTGACGCCGCCGAGCAGCGCCTGCACCACTGACGTGAGGCGGCGCACGTGCGGCAGATTTCCGCCGTGCCTTCCTTCCTCACGCGGCGCGTCACGTTCGCCGCCGCCCACCGCTACCGCCGCCCGGATTGGTCCGACGAGCGCAATGATCGCGTGTTCGGCCTGTGCGCACGCGAAAGCTTTCACGGACACAGCTACGTCTGCGATGTGACGGTCACCGGTGACGTCGATGCGGAAACCGGAATGATCGTCGACCTCGGCGCACTCGATCGCGCGCTCGCCGTCGAAGTGCGTGAACGATTCGACCACCGCAACATCAATCTCGACGTACCTGAGTTCGCCGACGGCCGTCGGATTCCCACGGGCGAAGAGCTCGCTCGGTTTATTTTCGAACGGGTGCAGCACGCATTGGGCACGGCGACGCGCGTCGTCGAAGTCACGCTCGCCGAAGACGCCACGCTGTCCGCCAGCTACCGCGCGGACTGACACCAGCCTCGACGGCAGTGACGCAAGAGAGGTTCGTTCTTCCTCTCATTGCACACCCTCTCCCGAATTGTCGAACTCCTTTCCGCCTCGCCGCCCAAGTGCCGCGAACCGCCGGTTCGCCGAGCAGCTTCGGCCATTGGTGTACGCACACGACGCCGTACGACAGCGCGGACACGCGGCCGTAGATGTCGAGCGCGCGCGCCAGCGTGTTCGCGCTGGGCGCTGCGCGTTCGACGCCGTATCGCTGCTCGACGCAGCCGGCGATTTGTCGCCGGCGTTTCGGCGTACGGCGGCGGCGTTCGAGCGCACCGGGATCGCGTCCACGTCCGAGCTCGCCGACTTGCATCGCGCAGACATCGATCCGACCGAGCTCGTGGTCGGGTGGGCAAACGGCGGATCGACGCCGCTCGACAGCAGCGTTCGGTTGGCGCGCACGGTCGCGGCCATCGTCGGCAACGCCGTGATCTCGCGCGCGGCGCGAGATGTGTCGAACGGATTTTCGTTCTCCAAGTGGCGCGCGACACAATGCCCGTGCTGTGGCGCGTCGCCGGACCTCCTGTGCACCACGCCAACGCGTCGCTCGCTCGTGTGCTGGCGGTGCGACACGACGTGGCGCACCGTGCACCGTGGCTGCCTCGGCTGCGGCGCGGATGAGCCGCCGACGCTCGCGCGCGTCGCGTCGCCGGAATTGGGGTACGAACTGGTGATCTGCCATTCGTGCGGACGCTACCTCAAGGAGCGTCGCGGACAACCCTCGCACGAACTGCTCGTGGAACGCGCGATCACCGCGGGGCTCGACGAGGCGGCGCAGCAGCGGGGACTGCGCGCCTGATCGGGGCGATCGTCGCCGGCGGCGCCAACGCGCGATTCGGCGGCGAACCGAAAGGTCTTCGCACCGTCGGCGGCATACGCATCATTGATCGCGTCGCGCGCGCGCTCCGCGCAACGACCGACGAGCTCGTGCTGATCAGCAACGCGCCGGACGCCAGCACATGGCTCCCAGACACGCGCGTCTTCACCGACGCGCGCACTGAGCGCGGCAGCCTCGTTGGGCTTCACACGGCGCTCGTCCACGCGCCGAACGGCGCGCTCGTCGTCGCGTGGGACATGCCGTTCGTGACGCACGAGCTGCTGTCGATGGTTCGCGACGCCGGCACCGCTGGCCCGGCAACAACAATCGCGGCGGCGCTACCCGACGGCCCGCGCGGCGCGGAGCCGTTCTGCGCCTTTTACACGGCGCGCTGTCTGCCGGTGATCGAAGCCGCGCTCGACGCGGGAGATCTGCGGCTCACGGCGTTCATCGACCGACTCGCGGCGGTCGCGCGCGTCTCACGGGTGGACGTCTCCGCGTGCGGCGATCCTGAGCGGCTGTTCTTCAACGTGAACAGCGCGGCCGACCTGGCCGTCGCCGAATCCATGGCCAGCCGCGACGCATCACGCCCGTGATAATCGGCGGGGCGCGTGCTCGCATTGGCGCGGGCCGCGGCAGTATCCTTCACGGCGCATGACTCGCCGACGCCACACACGCCCCACTTGGGGCTCCCTCCTCTGCATCGCCGCTCTGGCTGGCTGCCAATCCGCTCTCGCCGCGCCGCGGCCGGCGACCACTGGCAACGGCGCGATCGCCGACCTTCGCGCGGCCATCGACTCGATGGTCGACGCACCGGCGTTCGCGAACGCTCATTGGGGCATACTCATCGTCGACCCGGAGCGCGGCGACACGCTCTACGCGCGGAACGCCGGCAAGCTGTTCATGCCGGCCTCGAACATGAAGATCCTCACCAGCGCCACGGCCCTCGCCGCGCTCGGTCCGGACTACACCTATCGCACAGCGTTCGCGGCGCGCGGCGCCGTGACCGACGGCACGCTGCACGGCGACCTGCTCGTCGTCGGCCGCGGCGATCCGTCCGTGAGCGACCACATGCTCCACGACGCGATGCTTCCGCTCCGCGCGATCGCCGACTCGCTCGCGGCGCACGGCATCCAGCGAATCAGCGGGCGCGTCATCGCCGCCGGCGACGCGTTCCCCGGCGCCGTGGTCGGCTATGGCTGGTCCTACGACGATTTCGAACACGCGTTCTCGGCGCCGATCGACGAACTGCTGTTCAACGAAGGGTTCAGCGAGCTGCACGTTCGCGGCGGCGAACGACCCGGCGACCCGGTCCAGGTGGAGACGCGGCCGGCGCACACGTTTCCCCACGTCCGCGTCGCCGCAACCACGGTGGCGATTGCCGCAGATGGCAGCGGCGCGGCGCCGCGCTCCAACACGCTTCGCGCGTCCAAGGACAGCGCGACGTGGGATATCGTGTTGACCGGCGAGATCACCGCGCGCGACAGCGTCACTCTCGACGTCACGCACCACGATCCGGACGCCGCGTACGTCGCCGCCGTTCGTGAAGCACTGCACGATCGCGGCATCGCCGTCGACGATCAGACTTCGGATACGTTGGCTCGAGTCGACACGCTTGTCGCGCTCGTGTCGCCGCCGCTGCGCGACATCCTCAAAGCGCTCATGAAGCCGTCGCAGAACCAGATCGCCGAGATGCTGTTTCGCACGGTCGCGCTCACGCAAACAGGGTCCGGTCGCGCCGACAGCGCGGCCGCCGTCGTCCAACGCCAGATCGCAGCGTGGGGCGCTGCAGCCGACGAAGCGGTAGTACGCGACGGCAGCGGACTGTCGCGCTACGACTATGTATCGCCCCGAACACTGGTTCGCGTGCTCGACGCCATGCGCAAATCCCCGTCGTTCGATGCCTACTACGACGCGCTCCCGATCGCCGGCGTGGACGGCACGATCAGCAGCCGCATGAAAGGCACGCTGGCCGAGGGCAACGTGCACGCCAAGACCGGGTCCGTGGCGCTGGCGCGATCACTCTCCGGATACGTCACGACGGCCGATCAGCATTTGCTCATCTTCAGCTTTCTCTGCAACAACTGGACGGTGCCCGTGCGCGACGTGGAGCGCGTACAGGACGCGATCGCCGAGCGACTGGCCGCCATGCGGCTGCGCTGAATGGCGTTCACCGTCCAGGAAGCGTCGGCGCGGATTCTCGCCGGCATCGCGCCGCTCGGCACCGAGTCGACGCCACTGCGCGCCGCGCTGGGCCGCGTCCTCGCCGACGACGTCCGCTCGCCGATCGATCATCCGCCGTGGGACAATTCGTCGATGGACGGCTACGCCGTGCGCGCGGTCGACGTCGCCCGCGCGACCTCGGAGTCGCCAGTCGTGCTCCCGGTGCTCGAGACGGTGCGCGCCGGCCACCGTCCGTCGCGTCGCGTTGGCGCCCGGCGCAGCCATCCGCATCATGACCGGCGCACCTGTCCCCGACGGTACCGACAGCGTCATTCGCGTCGAAGACACCGACGGCGGCGAGCACCAGGTCACGATTCGCGATGCTCGCGACGTCGGCCGCAATGTTCGGCCTCGCGCCGAAGATCTGAAGAAAGGGACGATCGCCGTCGAACGCGGAACGACGATCGGCCCCGCGCAACTCGGCGTGCTCGCCTCGGTCGGATGCGCCAGCGTTCCGGTCTATCGCCGGCCGCGCGTAGCCGTGCTCGCGTCGGGCGACGAGTTGGTCGACGTCGACGAATTCGATGCGGTCGCGCGCGGCGATCGCATTGTCTCGTCGAACGGCTATACGCTTCGCGCGTCGGTGGCCGCGCTCGGCGGCGACGTCGTCGACCTCGGCATCGTCCCCGACGACCCACGCGCCTACGCCGATCGATTGTCGGGCGCTGCTGGATGCGATCTGCTGCTCACCTCCGGCGGCGTATCGGTTGGTGCATTCGACTTTACGAAAGACGTGCTCGCGTCGCTCGGCGCGGACCTTCAGATGTGGCGCGTACTCATGCGCCCCGGCGCCCCGCTCGGCTTCGGCATGCTCGGCGACATGCCGTGGCTCGGACTTCCCGGCAACCCGGTATCGGCCATGGTGACGTTCGAGGTGTTCGCGCGCCCAGTGATTCGTCGACTGCGCGGCGAGCACAAGATTTTTCACCGCGCCATTCACGTTCGTGTGCGCGACGATGTCTCGCTCGCCGCGCCGCTCACGCACTTCATGCGCGCCGATCGTCGAACCCGACGACGACGGCTGGTCCGCCCGGCTGACCGGCCCGCAGGGCTCGGGACTGCTGACGTCGATGGCGCGCGCTAATGCACTGCTCGTCGTGCCGCCTGATCGTCCACTCGTTCGCGCCGGCGAATCGCTGCGCGCGCTGTTGCTCGGCGCCGACGCGCTGTCGTCGGCGACACTCGACGTATGACCGCTACGGCCAAACTCAGCGCATCGGAGGCGACTCTGCGTCGCCGCTTCCGCGTCGTCGAAACGCCGGTGGAAGTTGGCGATCGCACCCTCTCGATTCTGCATCCGGCGAGCGCGGAGGATTTGATCGACGAATCCGAGTTCGATCGCGACGAACGCCTGCCGTACTGGGCCGAGTTGTGGCCGTCGGCGCGTATTCTCGGCGAGCACGTGCTCGGCATGGCGGGTGACGATCGGACACTGCTCGAACTTGGCTGCGGATCCGGCGTCGTGACGACGTGCGCGTCGCTCGCCGGCTTCGACGTCACGGCGTCTGACTACTACGACGACGCGCTCCGGTTTGCGCGCGTCAACACGTGGCGCAACGGCGCACGCGCGCCGCGCGTCGCATTACTTGATTGGCGCAATCTTCCGCCGCGCGCCAAGCGCTACGACGTCATCGCCGCGTCGGACGTGCTGTACGAGCGGCCGTACGGCCTGCTCGTGGCGCGCGTCGTCGCGGCGATGCTCGCGCGCGACGGAGTCGCATACATCGCGGACCCTGGGCGGGTGGCGCGCGATGAATTCCTCTCGGCGCTCAAACCGCTTGGGCTCGCGCTGCGCGATCGCCGGCAGGTGCGGTACTCGGAAGGGTCAATTCGGCAGACGATTACGCTGCTCACGGTCGCGCGGATCGATTGAGCACGCCGCCGCGCTAGTCGCTCCGCAACGCCGCCGCCGGATCTACCACCGCCGCACGACGCGCCGGTATCCAACTCGCCGCGCCGGCGACGCCAAGCAACAGTATCGCAGACGCGCCAAGCGTCGGCACGTCAGTAGGACTCACGCCGTAGAGCAGCGTCGCCAGCACACGCGTCACACCGACCGCGCCGGCCAATCCGACGACTACGCCGATCGACGCCACGCCGAGCGCCTGCCGCGACACCATGCGCCGAATACCGCCCGGGTCGGCGCCGAGCGCGATGCGCACCGCGATCTCGCGCGTGCGCAACCCCACCGAGTACGCCACGACGCCGTAGATCCCCACAGCCCCGAGCACCAGCGCTGCGATTGACGCGATGCCGAGAAGCGAGAGTGTGACCGTCGTCGTCGCTTCCGATCGTGATATGAGATCGCTCATATCGTGCGACGCGTACACCGGCAGCGACGGCGCCAGTGCGCTTACGGCATGCTCGGCCCGCGCAGCAGCGAGTGTCGCCGACCCCGACCCCGCGCTCCTGACGACAAAGGCGACGTCGCGCGGCGTCCATCTCGCCGCCGGATCGTCGAGCGGATCGGTGACCAGCGGCAGATAGATCGTCTCGTCGGCCGGCTGATCGAGTCCCGACCCGCGCACGTCCCCGGCCACGCCGACGATCGTGTACCAATCACCGACGGGAATCATCCGTACGAGCTTGCCGACCGCCTTCCCGTCACTCCAGTAGCGCAACGCGAGCGCGCGACTCACGATCAGTTCGCGCCGCGCGTCCGCGGGATCGACAGCGCCGAACGTTCGGCCGTCGACGAGAGGGATGCCCAGCGCGCGAAAATAGTCCGGGCTAACGAACGCCGCTTGATGAACGTTGGGAATCTTGCCCGCTGATAGCGGATGGTCGCGCACGAACAGCGCCGTGTCGCTGCGACCGATCGCGTCGAGCGGTACCTTCGTCGCGACGCCCACCGCCTGAACACCCGGTGCCTTCGCCATCTCGCCAAGTGCGGTGACGAGAAAACGCGTCACGTCGCTCGAAGTCGGATACTCCGCGCTCGGCAACGCCAACCGAAAGGTCGCGGTGCGGGAGGCGTCAAATCCTGGCTGAACTGCACGCAGCCGCGCGAAGCTTCGCGCCATGAGCCCAGCGCCTGCAAGCAACATGAGCGCCAGCGCAACCTGTGACACGACCAGTGCGTGGCGTGCATGATGTCGCGCGCGCCCGGGCGTCATCGCGCGACTCGATTCGGTCAGCACGCGCGATTCGGGAAAAGCCGTCCAACGCATCGCCGGCAGAATGCTCACGAACAGCACGGCGAGCGTCGTCAACGCGAGCGCGACGGCGACGGTCACGCCGTCGACGCTCACTTCGGCGAGTCGCGGTAGGTCTACTCCGGCGTTCAACGAGCGCAGCGCCTGCACTCCAACCGTGGCCAGCGCCAGCCCGACCGCGCCGCCGCCGGCGGCTAAGACGATGCCCTCCGATACGAGCTCCGCCGCGATTGCCACGCGCCCAGCGCCGAGCGCGCGACGCACCGCCAACTCCTGCTGTCGACCTTCGGCGCGCACGAGAAAAAGATTCGCCACGTTTGCGCATGCCACGAGCAGCACGAACGCGACGGCGCCCAACACGATCCACAACACGCGTCCCACGTCTCCAACGACGACCGCACGCAGCGGACGAACGACGGCGCGCATTTTCGTGATCGCGATCGCCTGGGCCGAGAGTCGCCCGGGAAATGCTTCAGGAACCTCGGGCAGTAGACGCTGCAGGTCCGCCGTCGCCGCGTCGAGCGTCACGCCGTCGCGCAGGCGGCCGACGGCACGGTAGTCGAACGCGGCGGACTTCGTGTGCGCCGGATCAATGCCGATCGGCAGCCAGACGTCGGTGTTCGCTGCGGGAAAGCGAAAGTCGTCCGGCATGATGCCGACGATCTCGTGCTCGACGCCGTCGACCTGCACGCGCCGTCCGATGATCGCCGGATCGGCGCCGTATGTCGCTCGCCACAACCGCTCACTGATCATCACGACCGGTGGGGCGCCGGGGTCGTCATCGCGCGGGACGAACGTGCGCCCTCGCGTCGGTAAAGCGCGCAGTACGCGAAACACGCTCGCACTCACGCCGGCGGCGGCCACGTGCGCGGGGCGATCCGCGGTTGCGCCGCGCCCACCGGTCGTCGCGCCGAGACTCGCGGCAATTGTCCGATACGCGCCGATGTCGACGAACGCACGACTCGCGCGCCGATAGTACAGATACGTCGCGTCGGACTGATCCACGTTCATCACGCCCGAAACCGAGAGCGTGTGCGACAGATCGACCAGACGCCCAGGATCAGCGTATGGCAGCGGGCGAATCAATACCGCGTCGACCAGCGTGTACACCGCCGTCGTCGCGCCAATGCCGAGCGCCAGCGTCAGCGCGGCGGTAATGGCAAAAGCCGGCGCGCGAATCAGTCGGCGCAGTGCGTGGCGAAGGAGCTGAGTTGAGAACGCCATGGATGTAATCTGGCACCGCCACGGCGTGCAACGGTCGGCTGCGCGTGCGCGACCTGTCAGAGTTTCGTCAAAATCGCCCGGCGCGGCTACAGCCGACTGGCGACGATCTCCGAAATGTCGAGCACGGGAACGTCCGATTGAACCGCCTTCACACCGTCACCGATCATCGTCATGCAGAACGGGCACGCGACCGCGATCGCCTCCGCGCCCGTGGCCAACAACTCCTCGGTCCGCTCGATGTTGATGCGCTTCCCCTCCCGTTCCTCCATCCACATGCGACCGCCGCCCGCGCCGCAGCAGAGACCCCGATCGCGATTCCGCTTTGGCTCGAGCAGTTCGACGACGGGCAGCGACCGGCGAAGCGTTTCACGCGGCGCGTCGTACACGTCGTTGTACCGTCCGAGATAGCAGGAGTCGTGGTACGCGACGGTCAGTCTTTTCCCGTCGTCAGTCTGGAGCGGCACGCGGCCCTCTTGCAACAACCGCTCGATGTAGGTCGAGTGGTGGATGACTTCGTAGTTGCCGCCCAACTGCGGAAACTCGTTGCCCATCTGATGGAAGCAGTGCGGGCAGCTCGTGACGATCGTCTTCACCTCGTATCGGTCGAGTGTGCCGATCGTGTCCTTGGCCAGCATCTGGTACAAGTACTCATTGCCCATCCGCCGCGCCGGATCGCCGTGGCAGTGTTCCTCCTGGCCGAGGATGGCGAAGTTGATTCCGCATGCCTTGAGAATTCTCGCAAAGGCAACGGTGATTTTCTTCGCGCGGTCGTCAAACGAGCCCATGCACCCGACCCAGAACAGAATGTCCGGGCGCTCGCCGCGCTCGAACACCTCGGCCATCGTCGGAATGTCCATCCCGTCGGCCCACCGCGCGCGGTCGCTCGGACTGAACGCCCAGGGCGAGCCGTTGCGTTCGAGCGACTCGAACGCCGGTTGGATCTCCTCCGGAAAGCGCGACTCCGTGAGCACGAGATAGCGGCGCAGCTCGTTGATGATCTCGAGCTGGTCGATCGACACCGGACATTCCTGCACGCAGGCGCGACAGCTCGTGCACGCCCACAATTCTTCGTCGGTGATGTACGTCCCGAGCAGCCGATGCTCGTCGAGGACCTGGGTGGCCGTGGCGCCGCCCGCGTCGCCGCCCTCGCCGTGCACGAGCGCATGGTGCACGAATTCCATCCTGTCGCCCGTCGCCAACGGCGCTTTTTCCATGAGCCGCTGGCGCGTATTGATGACGATCTTCCGCGGACTGAGCAGCTTGCCGGTGAGGTTCGCCGGGCAGGCGGCCGTGCAGCGCCCGCACTCGGTGCACGAATATCCGTCGAGCAGGTTCTTCCACGTCAACTGCTCGACGTCGGCGGCGCCGAAGTGGTCCGTCTCCGCCTCGAGGTCCATCGGGCGCATCACGCCCTTCTGCCCCGGTCCGCTCGTGTTCGACAGATACACGTTGATCAACGACGTCACGACGTGCAGATGCTTCGAGTACGGCAAATAGTTGAGAAATGTCAGCACGATCAGCACGTGCGACCACCAGGCGATCGTGCCGAGCGTGGCCGGACTCGAGACGATCGGCGCGAGAGCCGAGGCCATTGCGTGCGACGCGAACTTCTCCGGCCCGAGCGCGTTGGGATCGACGAGCACCGTGCATGCGTTGGCGACGACCAGCGTCACCATCAGGCCGCCGATCAGCCCGAGAATGATCAGCGCGTCAGTGTGCTCGAGCTTGTCGCCCTCGAGGCGCTTGGGATGCAGCACGAGCCGGCGAAAGAACGCGAACCCCACCGCCGCAAGTACCAGTACGGCGAACCCGTCCTGCGACAGCGCGTACAGCTGATAGACCGGATGCGGCAGCAGCAGCGCGTATGAGAACTGGGGGAAAACTCCTTGAATGAATATCTCGACCGTGCCGGCCGTCAGCACGACGAAGCCCCAGAAGATCGAGGCGTGCATCGCGCCGGCCACGGGATCGCGAAAGATCTTCGTCTGCGCGATGCCGATCGTCAGGACGTTCTTGAGCCGCGTGAGCGGCTCGCCGGTGCGGTCGTCGGGCTGGCCGATCCGCATGTACTGCACGAGCCGCTGGACGTTGAGGGCGAAAAACCCCGCCCCCCCGACCAAAATGAACAGGAACGCGATGACCGATCCGGACATCAATGTCGCGCTTTCGCTTCGCGCACCGCCTGCGTCAACGCCGGCAGCACCTCCAGCACGTCGCCGACGATTCCGTAGTCCGCGACCTTGAAGATCGGTGCTTCCTTGTCCTTGTTGATCGCCACAATCGTTCGCGCCGTCCGCATCCCGGCAAGGTGCTGAATCGCCCCCGAGATGCCCGCCGCGACGTACAGCTGCGGACTCACCTGGCGACCGGTCTGTCCGATCTGATCGCTGTGCGGGCGCCATCCGTCGTCGGTCACCGCACGCGTTGCACCGACGGCCGCGTTGCCGAACGCCGCCGCGAGATCTTCGATGAGCTTGAAGTTTTCCGCCGCCTTCAGTCCGCGCCCGCCGGCCACGATCACCGGCGCTTCACCGAGATCGACTTTGCCCGTTCCCCCGGCGATGACTTCCTTCACCACCACTTTCGACGCGGCTGGATCGCTCGCCGGCGCCATTGCTTCCGTCCGCGCGGACCGCGGCACTTCGACCGGCGTGATCGCGCTCGGCCGGATCGACACCACGGCGAGCGGTCCGGTCATCTCGAGCGTCGCGACGACTTTGTTCGCGTATGCCGGATGCGTCACCAACAGCGCGTCGCCAGACGCCTTGATGTCGACGACGTCGGACACAATGGGCGCGTCGAGCTTTGCTGCCAGCCGTGGACCGATGTCGCGCCCCTGCGCGGAAAACGCGAGCAGGACCGCGCGATAGCTGCCACTCGCCGCACGCGCGGCGAGCGTCGCGGCGACGACTTCGCGATTCGAAGTCGCGAGCGCCGGATGCTCCACCACCACCACGACGTCCGCGCCATATGTGCCAAGCTGCTCGGCGCACGCGCCAACGCCCGGTTGGCCGGCGACGAGGGCGTGTACCTCGCCGCCACCTGTCGCGTCGGCGAGCGCGCGCGCCGCTGTTACCGCTTCGAGCCCGGCCTTTCGCGCCGACGTGCCGCGCGTGTCGGCAAATACGAGTACGTTCGCCATGAATTACAGCACCTTGGCTTCAGTCTGGAGCAGTCGCACGAGTTCGGGCACCGCGGCGACTCCTTCGCCGATGATTCGCCCCGCCGGACGATCCGGCGGCAGCGCCATCGATTTGATCGCCACGCGCACGGCGCCCATCTGTGCCGGCTTTGTCTCGAGCGGCTTCTTTTTCGCCGCCATGATTCCCTTGAGCGACGGATACCTCGGCCGCGCGATGCCTTCGTCGATCGTCACCACGGCGGGAAGCGAGAACTCGACCACTTCCGCCGCGCCTTCGACCTCGCGGCGCGCCGTGCCTCGCCCGTTCGCGATGTCGAGCTTCGTCGCCGCCGTCACGCACGGAACGCCCAACAACTCCGCCGTCGCCGTTCCGACGACGCCGGCAGACGTGTCGAAGGCATGCTTACCGAACAGGATGAGATCGAATCCACCGGACTTCAATTCGGCGGCGAGCGCTTTGGCCACGGCGAGTCCGTCGTACACCACGCCGTCGGCCTTGAGATGCACCGCGCGATCGACGCCCATGCTCATCGCCTTGCGCAGCGTTTCCTGCACGACGTCCGGGCCCACGGCAATGACGACCGTCTCGCCCGGTCCCTGCTTCTCGTTTAGCTGCAGCGCGACTTCGACCGCGTAGCTGGCGAAGTCGTCGATATCGAATTTGAGGCCTGCCTCGTCGATGGCAGTCGACGATGCGGCGATTCTGAATCGCGACTCCGAGTCCGGAGTGCGCTTGATGCAGACGGCGATTTTCACCGTCGTACCTCGCTGGGTTGTGGTGGTGTTGAGACTCGCGGAAGTTAGCGGCGCCCTGGCGACTTCGTCAGCCGCGGCCCGCCAACATCACTTGAACGCGTTGAGTCCGGTGAGCGCCTGACCAAGCACGAGCGAGTGCACGTCGTGCGTGCCCTCGTAGGTATACACGCTCTCCAGGTTCTCCATGTGCCGCATCGCCGAGTATTCGGCCAGGATGCCGTTGGCGCCGAGCAGGCGGCGCGCCTCGCGCGCAATGTCGGTCGCGATGCTCACGTTGTTGCGCTTGGCCAGCGAGACTTGCTGGGGCGTGAACGTGCCCGCGTCCTTCAACCGCCCGAGATGCAGCGACACGAGCTGCGCCTTGACGATTTCCGTCAGCATGTCGGCGAGTCGTTCCTGCTGAATCTGGAAACCGCCAATCGGTCGGTCGAACATGATGCGTGTCTTCGAGTATTCGAGCGCCTCCTCGAAACAGGCCATCGCCGCGCCGATCGCCCCCCACGAAATGCCGTAGCGCGCCTGCGTCAGGCACAGCAACGGACTCTTGAGTCCGCCCGATTTCGGCAGCAGCGCATCGGCCGGCAGTTCAACGTCCTGGAATACCAATTCGCTCGTATCGCTGGCGCGAAGCGAAAGTTTGCCCTTCTGATCCTTCGACGTGAAGCCCTTGGCCTCGCGCGGCACGATGAACCCGCGGATCGACGAATCCGACGCGTCGCCGTTCGTCTTCGCCCACACCACCGCGATGTGCGCCGTCGAGCCGTTCGTGATCCACATCTTGCTGCCGTTGAGCAGCCAGGTGCCGTTCGCCTGCTGCCGCGCCATCGTGATCATGCCAGACGGGTTGGAGCCGTAGTCCGGCTCCGTGAGACCGAAGCAGCCGATCACCTCGCCCGCTGCCATGCGCGGCAAGTATTTCTGCTTCTGTTCCTCCGACCCGAACGCGTAGATCGGATACATCGCCAACGCACCCTGCACCGACGCGAACGACCGGACGCCGGAATCGCCGCGCTCGAGCTCCTGCATGATCAGCCCGTACGCCACGTTGTTCAGCCCAGCGCATCCGTATTCTTCCGGCAGATTCGCGCCGAACACGCCGAGCGCCGCCATCTCGGGAACGAGTTCCTTCGGAAACCGACCTTCGACGTAGCACGTGCCGATGATCGGCAGCACGCGTTCGTCGACGAATCGGCGCACGCTGTCGCGCACCGCGCGTTCGTCTTCGGAGAGCAGCGAATCGATATTGTAGAAATCGAGCATCCGCGACGCGGTAAGAGGGTCAGCCGCGCAATCTAGGCGCGGCCCCGGTCCGACGATACTGACGCGGCGCGCCTGGGCGCCCGACGCGCCGCCGCTTCGATGCCCACCTCGCGCGCCTTCGCCCGAAAGACACGGCCGTGGTCGATCGGCCGGCCGGTTTCATCCTGCCACTGATGCACCATCTCGTGCAACAGCGTGTCGAGCACTTCCTGCCACGCGTGACGACGAACGTGCCGCCAGCTCACGGCGATCTCGCCGCCTTCGCCGTCCTGCGCCGCCGTATAGTGGCCGAGCCTGCTCTTCATGCGACGCGACACGCGCACCGGAATTCGACGCAGTGCACCGGCGAAATGTTGATCGTTGAACGTGGCGTGCGCATGCGGTCAGCTCGGCGGCGAGCGGCTCGTCGTCGGGACGCGTGCGTTCGCGCCGCGACGGGCCGCGCGGCCGGTCGATGGGAAACGCAACGATGCGCTGTCGCGCCAGTCGCCGGTCGGCGCGCGTCCGACCTTGGACGAACACGACGATGGCGCGGAGCACATCCTCCGGCGCAGCGAGGTAACCGCGGTGCGCGCGCAACTCGCCGCCGCGGAAGCTCACCATCACGTTGCGATTGCTCGTCAGCCGGCATCGTTCGATTCGCGTGAGGCCCAAGCGCCGCAAGCGAACGAGCAATTCATTCGCGTCGCGCGGCGGAACGGGGTCGGGGTCGAGCGCCAGCGTGAGCTGCGACTCGTCGCCGGCGACCGAACATCGACTTCAGCGCGCGAAGCATTTCACCGGTCCGGCGACGAACGTGGCCTCGCTCGCCGACCAAACGAGCGTCGACACCTCGATCTCGGTCGCGCTGATCCGAATGCTGTTCACCGACGAGGGACGCCCGCCGCGCGAGCGGCTGCTGATCGTTCCCGACGTCGAGATGATCGTGCCGCGCTTCGTGTGTTCGATGTAGTGCACGGCCTCCTGGTGATCGTGCCCGCACAAGACGAGATCGACGTGCATCTCGGCGAACGCGCCGAGAATGCGGTGCGTGTTCGTCAGTCCGTGGCGCTGCGACAACTCGCCCATCACCGGGTTGTGATGCATGACGATCACTCGTGCGTCATCGGCGCGCGAGCTCGCGAATTCCGCGCGCGCGCGTTCGATGTTCGCGCGACTCAGATGCCCGATGATCGAGATGTCGCGCATGTTCCAGGTCAGCGTGTGCCGCGTGACGCCCTGCGACGTATTGAGCCCGACGAACGTCGTGCCCGCGACGCGCAGCACCGGCTCGAGATCGTCGCTGATGTACGTGCGATACTTCGCGTACATCTTGGCGTGGTCGCCGAGCCCGAGCGGCGCGTACCACCAAGCAACATCGTGGTTGCCCGGCACGACGATCGTGCGGCTGACGCGCTCGGCTTGGCGGATGAACTCGCGCGCACGCTGGAATTCTCCGGCGCGCGCCCGCTGCGACACGTCGCCCGAGATGGCGACGACATCGTACTTCCGCTCCTGAATCAGCGCTTCGATCGCTTCGTATTGCTCCGGCACCGCCGGATGGCCGAAGTGGAGATCCGAGCAGTGAAACAGCGTCGTGACGCTCACGCGGTGAGCTTGGCGATCACGGCGTCGGTGAATTGCTCGGTGGACGCCTGACCGCCGAGGTCGCGCGTCACCGTCTTCCCCTCGCGAATGGTCTGCTCGAGCGCCGTGCGAACGCGCTTGGCCCGGTCGATGTCGCCGATGTGCTCGAGCAGCATGCAGCCCGCGAGCACGAGCGCGCCCGGGTTTGCCACGCCCTTGCCGGCGATGTCCGGCGCCGTGCCGTGCACCGCTTCGAAGATCGCGCCATTGACGCCGATGTTCGCTCCCGGCGCGAGTCCGAGGCCGCCGACCAACCCGGAGATTTCGTCCGACAGGATGTCGCCGAACAGATTCGTCGTCACGATGACGTCGAACCGTTCAGGGTGCAGCACGAGATTCATCGCCATCGCGTCGACGATGCGCTCCTCGAATTCGATCGTGCCGGCGTAGTCGCGCGCCACCATGCGGCCGGTGTCGAGGAACAGGCCCTGCGAGAATTTGAGGATGTTCGCCTTATGAACGATCGTCACCTTCTTGCGTCCATGGCGCACCGCGTACTCGAAGGCGTAGCGGACGATCCGCTCCGACCCCGCGCGCGTGATGATCGCCATCGACTCGGCCGCTGCCCGCGGGTCGTCACCGACGCGGATGTAGTGCTCGACGCCGACGTACAGCCCTTCCGTGTTCTCGCGCACGAGCACGAGATCGAGGTCGGGGTAGCGCCCGCCCGGAATGATCGAATACGCCGGGCGAACGTTGGCGTAGAGGTCGAACGTCTTGCGCAGCGCCACGTTGATCGACCGATAGCCCTCGCCGATCGGCGTCTCGAGCGGACCCTTCAACGCGAGGCGCGTCCGTTTGATCGAATCGAGCGTGCTGTCGGGAATCGGGTCGCCGTAGCGTGCGACGCCGGCCATGCCCGCGACCTGCGTATCCCACTCGATCGCCGCGCCGGCGGCATCGAGCACGCGGACGGTGGCCTGGGCGATCGACGGACCGATGCCGTCGCCGGGAATCAGGGTGACCGAAGTCGACATATCCTCGAGAGTTCGCGAAACGTCAGTGTGCAGGTCGCGCGGCGCGCTGCCACCTATTGCGGCGCGACGATGGCCGCGAGCCGCGCCGCGATGCTCGCCGTGATCACCGGACCAAACGCCGATGCGGTGTCGCTCGAAATGTCGCCCGACCATTGCACCGTCGACGTGCGCGCGTCGACCAGCACGAGACGCAACTTGCCGCGGCCAACGGTGCCCGCCGGCTCGAGACGCAACTCGATCGGCGCGAGCACCAACCGCACGTCCTGATGGAACGCGATGAGCGTTCGAAGCTGCGTGGCGAGCGGCTCGGGCAGTCGTGCGTCCGACTGGAGCGACGGTGCACGCAGCGGCTCCTCGGCTAGCGTGCTCGGATCGGTGGCGTACGTCGAGTTGCTGCGGTAGCTCCGCTCGAGCGCGTCGGGAAAAATCCAGTTTGCCTTGAGCCCGCGCTCGTCGAACGCGGAGACGATATCCGCGTCGAGCACTCGCTTGATGTCGTCGAGCCGCCCGACGCTCGACGCCCAGTCCAGACCAGGCATCAGGCGCACCATGTAGGTCGGAAGCACAGCGACATGCTGCGCCGCGAGCCCCGACAGCGAATGTTCGGCTGGACCAGGCGGCGCTTTACTCGACGAATTTGACGACGCACATCCACTCGATATGGCCAGCGCGATCGCGAGACCGGCGGCGATTGATGCGGAGCGAGGCATGACAGGAAAATAGCGTGTACCGCGCCAGGTAGCGGGCAGCCGACGCTCGGCCCTTGTACCGCCGTGCATCGCTCGGCAATTTGGCCGTCGGTCCGCCTCTCTCTGGAGTCCTCTCCTCATGCCGAAGTTGGTTCGCGCGGCCGCGTGGGTGCTGGTCGCAGTTCTCGCCGCCATCGCATTCGCCCGCCTCGCGCTGTCGCGCGGCGAAACTATCAGCGCCGCGTGGCTGCTCACCGCCGCGGTGTGCAGCTACCTCGTCGCGTATCGGTTCTACAGTAAGCTGATCGCGGCCAAGGTCTTCGCGCTCGACGCCAAACGCGCGACCCCCGCCGTGCGCCTCGAAGACGGCCGCGATTTCGTCCCGACCAACAAGTGGATCGTCTTCGGGCACCACTTCGCGGCCATCGCCGGCCCCGGACCACTGGTCGGCCCCACGCTCGCCGCACAGTTCGGATTTCTCCCCGGCGTCATCTGGATCATCGTCGGCGTCGCGTTTGGCGGCGCCGTGCAGGATTTCGTCATCCTCGCCTCGTCCGTACGACGAGACGGCAAGTCGCTCGGCCAAATGGCGCGCGAGGAGATCGGGCCCGTCGCCGGCGTCACCGCGCTCGTTGCGGTGCTCGGCATCATGATCGTGCTGCTCGCGGTACTCGCGCTGGTCGTCGTCAACGCGCTCAAGTCGAGTCCATGGGGAACGGTCACGATCGGCCTGACGATTCCCGTCGCCCTGCTCATGGGCGTCTACCTGCGCTGGATTCGCCCCGGCCGTGTGCTCGAGGCGAGCGCCATGGGCATCGTTCTGCTGTTGCTCACGCTCTACGCCGGTCGCTGGGTGTCGGTGCAACCCGGGCTCGCCGAGATGTTCACCTTGACCGGACCGACGCTGGCCATCGCCGTGATGGCGTACAGCTTCGCGGCTTCGGTGATGCCGGTGTGGCTCCTGCTCGCGCCGCGCGACTATTTGTCTGCGTTCGTCAAAATCGGCGTCGTGCTTGCGCTGGCGATCGGCATCGTGATCGCGCTTCCTCCGCTGCAGATGCCAGCGCTCACGCAGTTCACCGACGGCTCCGGTCCCGTGTTCGCGGGGAAGGTATTTCCGTTCGCCTTCATCACTATCGCGTGCGGCGCGGTGTCGGGCTTCCACGCGCTTGTCGCCTCAGGCACAACACCCAAGCTGCTGGCGAGTGAGGCCGACGCGCGTGTGATCGGCTACGGTAGCATGCTCATGGAGTCCTTCGTCGCGGTCATGGCGCTGATCGCCGCCTGCGCCCTCACACCGGGCGTGTACTTCGCCATCAACGCACCCGCGAGCGCCATCGGCACGACCGCGGCCTCGGCGGCGGTCGCGGTGCAGCACTGGGGCTTCACGCTCGACCCGGCAGAGATGCAGCGGCTCGCGCAGCAGGTCGGCGAAAAGACGCTGCTCTCGCGGACGGGAGGCGCGCCAAGCCTCGCGCTCGGCATGGCCAGCGTGTTCTCGAGCGTCCTGGGCGGCGGGGCGGCGATGGCGATCTGGTACCATTTCGCGATCATGTTCGAGGCGTTGTTCATTCTCACCACGCTCGACGCCGGCACGCGCGTCGGCCGATTCATGCTGCAGGACCTCGGCGCGCACCTGTGGAAGCCGTTCGGGCGCGTGTCCTGGTATCCGGCGGTGGTGCTCTCCAGCGGTCTGATCGTCGCCGCGTGGGGGCACTTTCTCTATCAGGGCGTGATCGATCCGCTCGGCGGCATCAACTCGCTCTGGCCGTTATTTGGGATCTCGAATCAACTGCTCGCCGCCGTCGCGCTATGCGTCGGCACCACGGTGATCATCAAGATGAACAAGGCGCGCTATGCCTGGATCACGGCGCTGCCGCTCGTCTGGCTCACACTCGTGACGATGACCGCTGGCTGGGAAAAACTGTTTTCGCCGGATCCCAAGCTCGGGTTCCTATCGCACGCGCGCGTCGTCGCCGAGCAAGTCGCGACAGGAACAGTGCCCGCCGCGATCGGCACCGTCGCCGCGGCGCACCGCGTGATCTTTAATGACTATCTCGACGCGGCCGTGGCGGCCTTCTTCATGGTCGCCGTTGTGGTCATTCTCGCCGACAGCTTCCGCGAGTGGTGGTCGGTGCTCGGCGGGCACAAACCAGCGCTGTCGTCCGAAGTGCCGTTCCAGTCGACGCCGCTTCCGGCGGCGGGAGATTGAGCGTTCCCTCGCAAAGCAGTCACGGGTACCGGTGCTTGACAGGAAACGTCGGTGGATATACCGTATATACATCACCTACATCTGCACCGATTGAAGTTCAGGAGTGACACCATGGCGCCGCGCAAACGAGGGTCGAAAAAGACGATGGCTCCGGCGCCTAAGGCGGTCATGGAGACCCGCGTCTTTCGCTCGGGCAACAGTTACGCCGTCCGTCTGCCCAAGCCACTGTACTCGGGTGGCGAGGGGGCCGTGTACGTGACCCGCCTCGCCGGCGGCGAGATCCTGATCGCCCCGAAAAAAAAGCGTCGATGGCCGGCGGGGTTCCTCGCGTCATTCGGGACGCTGCCGGAGAACTTCGAGGCGCCTGCGCGTCCCAGCGCATCGTCGGCTGATGACGAACGCGTGGCGGCGCTCTTTCGCGATGACGAATGAGCATTCGCTACGTGCTGGACACCGATGCCGTGATTGACGTGCTGCGCGGTCGCCACGGCGTCGCCGCGCGGTTGGCCGAACAGTCGCCGGACGATGTCGCCATCGCTTCGATGACGCTCGCCGAGTTGTTGTTCGGAGCGCGGCGCTCGGCCGACCCGCCGCGCTCGGAGCTTGCCGTCCGGAAGTTCGTCGAGGTGGTTCGCGTCCTTCCGTTCAGTCGCCGCGCGGCGGCGGCGCACGCGCGCGTCCGCGAGGCGACGCGTCACCGCACGATCGGGCCGAACGATCTGGTGATCGCCGCGACGACGCTCGCCGCGAACGCGGCGATCGTGACCGCGAACGCGCGCGAGTTCAGTCGCGTGGACGGGTTGTCGATGGAGAATTGGCGTTGAAGCCGTCCCATGCAACGTTCGGCGCGACCACGGTGCTGGCGCGCACGGCCGCCGTGATCCGACGCGTGATCGGCGCTCCGGATTACGACCGCTACCTGTCGCACGTACGGACGTGTCACCCGAGTGAGCAGCCGCTTTCGCGCCACGAGTTCGAGCGGCAGCGCATGGAGGACCGCTACAACACGCCCGGCTCGCGCTGCTGCTAGGCCCGCGCTGCAACCGGCGAGAGCGCCATCAACAGCGCGGCGGCGAGCGCCAGCGCCGCGCCAACGACGAACGCCGTGCCCGAGCCAAAGCGGTCCCACAGCACGCCGAACGCGAGTGACGCCGGCAGCGCGCCAACGCCAATGGCCAGATAGTACCACCCATACGCGGCGCCGCGGTGCGCCTTCGGCGCAACGTCCGCCACAAACGCCAGCTCCGTGCCTTCGGTCAGCCCGAAAAACAGACCGTACGCGGCGAACAGTGCCCAAGCGTGCCACGCCTGCGTCGCGCGCGCGAAGAGAAAGTAGACGGTCGCGTAGACAATCCATCCCGCCACGAGCGTCGGTCGACGGCCGATGCGATCGGACAATGTTCCGCCCGGGACGTTCGACACGCTCTTCACACCATTCAGCAGCGCCCAAAGAATTGGCGCGAGCGCGACCGGAACTCCGAGTTGCCGCGCGCGCAACAGCAGGAACGCATCCGTCGAATTGCCGAGCGTGAAGACGAAGATCACCGCCAAGAAAAACCAGAAACGCGCTCCCATTCCGGCGTGCAGCTCGGTTTTCTTCGCCACACCGGCTCCAGTCCGTGCGACCTCCTTCACGCCGACGATCGCGACGACCACGGCGATCGCGCCGGGAATCGCCGCGAGCCAGAAGACGGTCCGCAACGAAACGTTCCACCAGCGCAGAATCACGAACGCGATGATCGGTCCGAGGAGCGCGCCCGCATTGTCCGCCGCGCTGCGAAAACCGAACGCCCGCCCGCGAATGCTCGGATGAATCGAGTCGGCGATGAGCGCATCGCGAGGTGAATTGCGAATCCCCTTCCCCACGCGATCGCTCACTCGGATCAGCAGCACTTGCGTCGCCGACTGGGCAATCGCCACGAGCGGCCGCACCGCCGATGCGAGCGCGTACCCGGCGACCACGAGTGGCTTCCGCCGCCGCACTCGATCGGACCACCAACCGCTCGCGAGCTTGAGCAGCGCGGCCGTCGTTTCCGCCGCTCCCTCGATCGCACCAATGAATCCGGCGCTGGCACCGAGCACCGCCGTGAGAAACACCGGCAGGAGCGGATAGATCATCTCGCTCGAGACGTCCGTGAAGAAGCTGACCGCGCCGAGGGCATAAACATTTCGCCCCAAACGACGCGGCAAACCGTCGTGGTCGCCAGCGGGTTCATTTCGTTCCATGTCTATCCAAGATAGCCACTTGCGCCAAGCGATCATTCGTGGCAAATGATAGGCATGGCTACGCGTCCGTCGGCGAATGCCGACACGGCTGTGACCTTCCGATCACTCGCCACCGCGCGGGCTCGCCTCGCCGCGCATGACGACGCGATTTTGCGCGCGCAGATTGCCATCGCTCAAATCGCCGCGCCGACGGGCGAAGAGCACGAGCGCGCAAGCTGGGTGGCTCGTCGATTTCGCGACTCGGGGCTGAACGAGATTCACACCGACCAAGCGGGCAATGTCATCGGGCGCCGACTCGGCGCCGCGGACATTCCCCCCGTTGTGATCTGCGCGCATCTCGATACTGTCTTCCCGCGCGACACGGACCTTTCCGTTCGTCGCGACGGTGAGCGGCTCGTCGGACCGGGAATCAACGACAACGGTCGCGGCTTGGCGGTCATGCTCGCCCTCGCCGCGGAAATCGACGGCGTGCGCCTGCGTGCCAAGCATCCGATCGAGTTTGTCGCCACGACGGGCGAAGAAGGATTGGGTGACCTGCGCGGCGCCAAGTATTACTTCACGCATCGCGGGCGCGACGCGCGCGCGGTGATTGCGCTCGACGGCGCCGGTGATGAGCGCATCATTCATCGCGCGCTCGGCTCACGGCGATTCCGCGTCTCGTACAGCGGCCCAGGCGGCCATTCATGGGCTGCGTTCGGCGTGCCCAACGCCGTCCACGCGGCTGCCGGCCGCGGCCGCACGGCTGGCCGGGATCGCACTTCCGTCCACACCGCGAACGACGCTGTCCGTCGGCCGCATTGGCGGCGGACTCTCCGTGAATTCGATTCCCGACTCGGCGTGGCTCGAGATCGACCTGCGCTCCACGTCCACCGAGCAACTCGACAAGCTCGAGACAGCGATCCGCTGGATTGGCCACGCGGCCGCCGAAGATGAGAATGCCAAGCGCGTGAATGGGACGCGGCCTCTCAAGGTCACCATCGAGTCGATCGGCGCGCGCCCGTGTGGTGAGACGCCGGTCGAACACGAGCTCGTGCAGGCCGCGGTCCACGCGACGGAACTTGCCGGTCGCCAACCTGATCTCGCGCTCGCGTCGACCGACGCCAACGTGCCGATCAGCCGCGGGATTCCCGCCATCGCGATCGGCGCCGGTGGTCGCGGCGGAGATGCGCATACGCACGGCGAGTGGTTCGACAACCTGC
The DNA here is from genome assembly GCA_963817445.1 of uncultured Gemmatimonadaceae bacterium. Classification (GTDB taxonomy): domain Bacteria; phylum Gemmatimonadota; class Gemmatimonadetes; order Gemmatimonadales; family Gemmatimonadaceae; genus JAQBQB01. The sequence goes on along the minus strand of CAWFOG010000023.1, from coordinate 635,399 downwards.
ACGGCACGGTCGGTGTGGCGCGCGCGCTCACGATCGTCATGGCGACCGCAAAGCTCGTCGCCTGACCAACGCCGACGCGGCGTTCTTACTCGACCGGCAGCGGTTCGGCGCGGGCGAGCGCGCTCCCGAGATACCGAATCACGAAATACGTCTCCGCGCCCAGCGCGAGCGCGCCAACGATGATCAGAAGCGCCAGCGTCACGGCTGACGGCCTTCCGAGCATTCCGAGCGGCACTCCAGGCGATGAGCGCCGGCACGATGAGCCCGAGCGCGAGCCCAATGATGTTCGCTATAGTCGACAACAGATTCTGCCCAAGCGCCTCGACGCCGGAGGTGACGACGGGCCCCAGGCGGATCCATGTCGGAAAGAGCACCGCCGTCGCGTTCTGGATCGTGAGCAACGCACCGTTCAGCGCGAGCACCGCCAAGGGTGCCGCCACGAGCAGCGCGATGCGTGTCGAGACGCCAAGCGGCTGCGCCGGCCACATGACCGCGCCGACAAACGCGACGATCAGCAACACCATCTGAATCGCCGCCATAGGCAACGCCGACGATGCGACCTCGGCGAGCACGATGTCCTCGGGGGCGATCGGTGACGACTTGAGCAGCGGCAGATGCAGCATGTCGTGGCGAAGGTCGTTGCGAATCAGACGGCCACCGAAGACCAGCATCATCGCGGCAAGCGTCAGCGCCCCCACCGTCGCCGCGGCCGCCGGACCTTGCCCGCCGCTCGATGCCGCGCCGCCGATCGCAATCGCCATCGCCGCCGGTCCGATGAGCAATCTCAACTGCGCCGTGCGACGGAGACACAGCATGTTCTTCCACAGGACAGCCATCGCCGGATGTCCGGTCGCCGCGAGCTGAATGGTCGACGACGCGCGCGGTGCGCGCGGCGCCGACCACCGCGTTCGCCCCGCCGCGCGGCGTCGCTCCCGCTCGGCCGACGCTTCGATCGCCGCGTCCTCGAACGCCGCGTCGCTGCGCATCACCCACAGCCCGTTTGCCAGTAGCAACGCGATCGCGAATGGGATCGCGCGCGCCCACGCACCAATCGACGACGCAAACGCGGGCGCAACCATGAGGTGCATGGGATAAAGCGCGATCGACGCCGGCGCCGTGGCGAGCACGTGGCCGAGCGCTCCGAAGAATTCACCCGGGCTGTCGGCCGCGGCGAATTCCGCGCGGTGCGCGACGAGTCCGGCGAGGAGCATGCCGACCAGCGCCGCGCACACGACGATCGCCCCGCGGTTGCGCCGAAACCCGGCGCGACCGTGCTCGCGCCACGCTGACCAGATCAGCGCCGCGCCGAGCCGGTGAAGATTGAGCGTCGAGAACAGCACCCACAGCGAGAGCGCGCGCAGCGGCGACGGCAGTGCCGTGCCTCCACGACGGAGCACGAATACCCAGATGAGCGCGTTGACCAAGACGCCGACCTGCGCGCGGAGCAGCTTGTAGACAATGAGGCCGCGGCGCGTCACCGGCGCGGGGAACAGCATCGACAGTTCCGCCTGCGAAAACGCCAGCGCGAGCACGTCTGAACCAAACACCCACGTGTTCAGCACTGTGAGCGTGAGGAGAGCCGTCACCAGCATTTCCACCGGCTGTCCCGCCCAGAACGACGCACGCACTCCCCCCGCACCGGCTCGTCCGATCGGACGAAACAAAAACCACCACAGATATGCCCCGCCGGCGGCGAGCGCGACGATCTGCCGCGGACTCCGTGCGCGCCGAACGAGCGCAATGGCGCGATTCCGTCCGCTCGTCCACACGAGATACAGAAATGCGTTCACGACGACGCGCCGGAGCCGCCCGTGAGCGCAAGGAAAATGTCCTCGAGAGATCGCCCAGCAAGGTCAGGATGTTTGGCGATGATCTCGTCGAGCGTGCCGTACGCCACGCACTCGCCCCGGCGGAGGACGAGCAGCTTGGTGCACAGCTCTTCGACCAGGTTGAGCAGATGCGAACTGAGAATCACCGCCGCACCCATCTGCGCGCGCGCCGTGATCGTGGCGCGCATGCGGCGCATTCCGCCCGGATCGAGGCCGGTGAGCGGCTCGTCGAGAATGAGCGCCGACGGCTGATGCAGCAGCCCACACGCGATGGCGAGTTTTTGGCGCATGCCGCGCGACAACTCGCTCGGCATGGCGCGGCGCTTTTCCGTGAGCTCCATCTCGTCGAGCAGCGGCGTCATTCGCGCGTCGAGGTCCGTCACACCGTACAGCCGCGCGACGAACCGCAAATGTTCCTCGACGGACAGATACTCGAACAGGTGCGGCTCGTCGGGAATGAACGCGAGCGCGCGCTTGGCGGCGATCGGGTCCGTCCGGAGGTCATGTCCGGCAATCGCCAACGAGCCCTTGGTCGGCGAGATGATGCCGGCGAGACACCGGAGCGTGGTCGTCTTGCCGGCGCCGTTCGGGCCGACGAGCCCGAGCACCTCTCCACCAGCGACGTCGAGATCGAGATCGCGAACGGCGGTGAAATCGCCGTACAGCTTGGCGAGGCCGCGAACCGCGATCATGCGGTCGAGCGGCTGGGGCGAAGACGCCGGCGCCGGCGAGCCGTCAACCAGAATGTTTGACAACCGAGTGATCGCTGATGTTCACCGACCCACGCACGCCATCGACGACGGCACCTTCGCCGATCATGGATTGGCTGAGTGTGGAGTTCGTGATGCTGGACCCAGCCCCGACGATCGTGTCGCGCAACACCGAGCCATCTACGCGAGTGCCCGCGCCGATCGACACGTTCGGCCCGATCGTCGACGCCGACAGCGTCACGCCGTCTTCGACGTACACCGGATCGACGACGCGCACGCCGGCCGGCACGTTGGCCGGCCGTCGCGCACGTCCGCGCGCCAGCATCGTGGCGTTCGTCTCGAGGAGCGTGCCCTGTTCGCCGGCATCGTACCAACCCTCGACGTCGATCACCTGGATGCGCGCGCCGTGATCGATCATGTACTGGAACGCGTCGGTCAGGTAGTACTCGCCCTTGTTCTTCGGCTGCTTGAGCGTCCAGTCGATGCCTTCATACAGCAATTTCCAATTCTTGATATAGTATAGTCCGATGTTCGCCCGCTTCGATACGGGCGTCGTCGGCTTCTCGACGATCTTCGTCATGTTGCCCTGCGCGTCGGACACGACGACGCCAAAGCGCTGATAGTCCTCGACCGTCTTCACCCAGATGATCCCGTCGGCGTCCGACCGTTTCACCACGGAGAGATCGGCGTCGAAGATCGTGTCGACGAAGATGATGAACACCGGCTGATCTACATAGTCGCGCGCCAGCGCCACCGCGCCCGCCGTTCCGTCCTGGACGCGCTGCTCGATGAACACCGCGTCGAACGGATATTTCGCCCGCGCATACTGTTCGACTTTTTCTTTCAGGTGCCCGGTGATGTAGATGACCTGTTCGATCTCGCCCAACCGCTCGAGATCCTCCATCACGTAGTCGATCACCGGTTTGCCGGCGATCTTGAGCATGGGCTTCGGCGTGATATGCGTATGCGGCCGGAGTCGCGTGCCCTTGCCGGCGAGCGGAATGATGACCTTCATGGCGCGCTCGTCCCCTCGCGACCGTAGCGGTCCGTGAGCCGTACGACGTCGTCCAGATGCGGCGTCGATACCTCGAGCACGTCGCAGTCGGTGACCGCTTCCATCTGGTGAATCGTGCCGGGCGTGATACGGAACGCCTCGCCGATGGCCAGCGGGACGTTGCGCGGCTGATCGCCCTCCCACACGCGATAGATCAGATGCCCGGAGAGCAGATACACCGTTTCGTCCTTCACGTTGTGGTATTGCACCGACAGCGCTTCGCCCGCGTTGATGTGCAGAATCTTGCCGACGTACGCGTCAGTGCGCGCCCAGATTGTTTCGTGCCCCCAGGGCTTGGGTACCTGCGTGATCGCCGACCGTCCGCTCATGATCGCTTGTCAATGCGGTGAATGCTGAATTCGAAGGTCGCCTGAAATAAACGCGATCGACGCAGCATCGGATAGGCTCCGAGACGATGCGCGCCGTCGCTCGACGCACGCACGGACCTACCACAGATCGCCGACCGTGAGTGTCCAGCGCGGCGTGAACGACGCGTTCAGGCCCAGACCTCGCCCACCCGCGAGAGACGTGTGATTCACGAACACCGGCGCGTCGAGCCGCAGCGAGAGGTCGCGATCGTACACCCGCCCTTTGAGCACTATCCCGGCGCCTGCATCCTCGAGCAACGAGTTCGGAAGGGTCACGTACGTCGCGCTGGCTCCGGCGACGTCGCCGAAGACGCTCACAGACGCCGTCGCGATGCCCCCACTGGCCGCGCGCGGTGCCGAGGCGTTGCAACCACTCGCCATTCAGCGCCACCACGCCGTCGAGCGGCGTATTGACGGCGAATCCGCGCAAGCCCGCGCCGCCCAACGGCAGATAGTTGATCCCGGGTTGCTTGAGCAGCGCGCCGCGCGAGCGAAACAGATCGTTGGTGAACGTCTCGAACGGATCCTCGCTCGACGCAAAGATCGCCCGCTGCCGCGGCGCATTGTGCGCCACCCCGCCGTACAGGCGAAAGCGGAGCTGCGACGCCGTTCCGACGAGTGAGTGCACGATGCCGACCGACCCATCCGCGCGCACGTAGCCGCGCGACGGCTCGCTGTTCGCCACCGACGTGTTCGTCGCCACGCCAACGCCCACCGTTCCGCGCGCCACGACATATTCGCTGTCGGCCGTCATCGTCGTCCGATATGAGCCCGCCCCACCCAGCTCCGCCACGTTCACATCCGACCACTGCTCGGGCACCGAGAGAGAATCGCTCGGGAACGCCGCGGTCACGTACGCCTTGGCCGACACCGTCGGACCCGGCGCATAAATGAACGGACTCAGATCCCAGTTCTTATATAGATCGAGCTTGACGAGTCCGTCGACATAGTTGAACCCGCCGCCGTAGCCCATGAGCGGGCGATCCGATCCCGGCGAGTAGAGATTCGATCCGCGAATCCAGAGCTGGGCCCGCGTCGCCTCGGTCCCCTGATCACCGTTCGGCGCGCGCGGCACCCGCGACGAGACGCCGATGCCCGCGTCGAACAGGTCGATCATCGACAGGTAGTTCGTTTTCGCGCGCACACCGCCGACCACGCCCTGCGGATTCCCATACCACCCGGCCGGCGAGAACGCGATCACCGTATGCGACCGATCGCTCTGGTCGAGATACGGCCAGTTGAACGTGGCCCGCGGATCGGGAATCGTCAGCAACTGCGAACTCGGCGCGTCGTTGCGCCGGTCCCAGTCCCACGTCAGGTGATCCGGATCGAGTTGGATCCGCTGCGGCGCTTCGGCGGTGATCACGTGCACGGTCTGCCGGTCCTGCAGCGGGTCGGCCCGCTCGATGGTCCACCCGGACGCCGTGCGCACGCCGACCGGCATTGGGTGCCGCAGCTCGCCGCGTCGCACGACCGGGACGGCCGTGTCCCACCGCCCGCCCACCGAGGTCACGCGCGCGTTGCCCGCCGCGTAGTCCATGAGACCCGTGTGGTGAATCCACTCGTCGAAAAACCAGCCGTAGTCGTGGCCACTCACGCGCTCGACCGAGCCGCGCATCGCCCGCTCGTCGACGTGCTTCAGCGCCCAGCGATCGTAGTAATCGTGAAAGAACGCCCGGAACAGGCTGTCCCCCATCGCATCGCGCAACTGGCCGTACATCAGCTCCGCGCGATTGTAAATCATTTGATTATAGATTCCGAATTCGCTGAAATCCGCCGAATTCGTACCGATCGGCTGCGACCGGCCGTCCACGTCGAGCTGCCACTGCTCCAGGTTCGTGCTGTCGGAGCGGGGAATCCTCACTGCGTTCACCCGATAGCCCTCGGCCAGTCGCGAGGGGATCGGCGGCCGGCCGATCTGTTCCTGCGGCGTGAGATTCTGCGCCCACGCGGTCTGGTACGAGGTGAGCCCTTCATCCATCCACCCCGATCGCCACTCGTTGTTGCCGAGGATGCCGTAGGTGAAGATGTGCCCAACCTCGTGCAGGATGAGTCCCTGCGACGCGCCGCCGTTCATCACCATCATCGGGAACTCCGTGCCCCCCGGATCGAGACGGTGCACGTTTGTCACCTGCGGATAGGCGTACGGACCCCAGATCGACTCGAGCCACTTGAGCGCGAAGATCGTTCGCTCGAGCGCCACGCCTCCGCCCCACGTCGTGTCGTCGCCTGGCTTGTACAACACGTTCACCGACACGGTGTCCCACGTCGGAAAATGCGTGTGCGGCACCTCGCGAACGTACGCCGCGCCCTCGTACCGGTAGTCCGGCGACGCGCTCCACGCAAAATGGTGAACGTCGTGCGCGACAAACCGAACGGCGCGATACCCGGTCGGCGGGTCCACCGCGGGGCCCGGCTCGGGTGGGTACGCGTCCGCGGCAAGTCGCGGCGGACCGTTCTGCGACACGCGCGCCCAGCCAGGATCGCCGCTCACTGGAACGCCCGTCGCAGCAAGCACCTGATCGTCGCGCACGACGAGCGTCACGTCGTACGTCCCGTACTCGCCATACAACTCTCCCGCGGGAACGAGCGCATTCGGCTCCCAGCCGCCGCGATCGTACACGGCGACTTTCGGATACCACTGCGCAAAATCCCACGTGCGTCCGCGTCGCCCCTGGCGCCGCGTCACGGTCGACGGCCGCGCGTCCCACACGAATCGGACGCGAATCGAATCGTTCGGCGCGAGCGGATGCGGCAGACGGAAGTGCGCCACCGTGCTGTCCGGCGCGCCGGGATAGTCGAGAATCACCGGCGTGCCATCGACGACGGGGGCCTGCGTGAATCGTTCGTAGCCATAGTTCGGCTCGCGAAGATTCTGAAACCGTTCGTAGTTCTCGTGCTCGTCTCGCGCGCTCCACTTGGAGCCGGGACGGAAGGCATTCAGATATTGGTGGACGTACATCTCGCGGAGCGTGTCCGGCGAGTTGTTCGTGTAGACCAGCACACCGTCTGCGCGGAGCTTGGTTTGCGTCTCGTCGAGCGTGGCGACGATCTGATAGTGCACCCGCTGCTGCCAGTAGCCGGTCGTGTCGCCGGAGGGCGGGGTGGTCGCGCCCTGGAAGCTGCCCTGTTGGAGGAGGGCGATGACGCCAAGGGTCAGAATCATGAATCAATTGTAATCCGGTGTGATGCCTCGACCCACTGGCCACGCACGCGGATTGCGTCAATGTTAGAGCCATGTACTCGACGTGCCTCTTCTGCAACGGTGCACTTGGCGCCAACAATCGCGTTGAGCAATTCCCCATTGGCAGTCGCCTCGCGTTCGATGCGGCGAAAGGACGCCTGTGGGCGGTGTGCCGGCAGTGTGGGCGATGGAACCTCTCGCCGCTCGAAGAGCGCTGGGAGGCGATCGACGAATGCGAGCGGCTCTTCCGCGGCACGTACGTCCGCGTGTCGACGGACAACATCGGACTCGCTCGACTCCGCGACGGGTTCGAGTTGATCCGCATCGGGACGCCGCTTCGCCCCGAGTTCGCCGCGTGGCGATATGGCCGCAACTTTGGCGTGCGCCGTCGGCGGACTCATGCCATTGCCGGGGCAACGATCGCCGCGGCAGCCATCGCCGGTGTCACGCTCGGTCCGACGATCGCGCCAGCGCTCACCCTCGGCGCCATCTCGATCATCGTCGTGCCCGGGATCACGACCATCATGGGCGTTGTTCCGATGATCGGCGCGCTCGCGGCGCGCGACTACATCCAGCACGATCGCGTCGTCGCGCGGATCGGTCACGGACGACGCGTACTCACGGTGCGCGCCAAGCATTTGGAGGATGTCGAACTCACGATGCGGACCAAGGCCAGCGACTCCGCGCTGCTCGCGGTGCCGCACGACGATGGGTGGGCCGAGTTCGAGAGCACGGAAGCGATTCACACGACTGGCGTGCTCATCGCCGGCGCCAACCGGTTCGGCGCCGCCGGCTCACGCGTGCAGGACGCGGTGCGCCAAATCGAAAACGCCGGCGACGCGAACGGATTCCTCTCGCGCGCGGCGACTCGCAACCGCTGGCGTGGCGGCCGAGTCACGTCGCTGCTGAACGACTACCGAAGGCTCGGCGCCATGCGGTTGTCGGCGGTCGAGCGGCTGGCGCTCGAGATGGCCGTCCACGAAGAGAGCGAGCGACGCGCCATGGACGGCGAACTCGCCATCCTCGCGTCCGCGTGGCGCGACGCGGAGGAGATCGCCGCCATCTGTGACGACGATCTCACCCCGCCAAAGCTCTACGAATAGCGCCGATCCGCGCCCCGCAAAGGATCAGGGGACGACAGCCGTCGTCTTGACGTCCTTTTTCGCCGGATTCTTGACGTAGATGTCGAACCAGGCAATCCACCGCGCCCATTGATCGAGATCGGACTCGCGCGTCGCTGGGCCGTGGTCCTCGTACGGATACATGAACAGCGCTGCGGTTTTTCCTTGGCCCTGCAGCGCCTCCATCATGCGAATCGAACTGATCGGGTCCGTGCCGACGTTCTGATCCTCGAGCGAGTGGTACATGAGGAGCGCGCCGCTCAAACGATCCGCGTACATGAACGGCGACATCGCGAGATAGGTGTCCGGCGCCTCCCACAAATTGCGCCGCTCATTCTGGAAGTTGTACGGCGTGAGCGTCCGGTTGTACATCCCGTCGCCCGCAATGCCCGCCTTGAAGAACGGCGTGTGCGTCATCGCGTTCACGGTGCTGAACGCCCCGTAGCTGTGGCCGCCGATCCCCAGGCGGTCGCGATCCAGATACCCTGCCTTGTCCACCGCGTCGATCGTGAGATCGAGGTCTTCGCGCAGTTCATCGACATAGTGGTCGTTCATGCGCCCTTGCGGGCCGACGATCGGAATATCGACCGGCTGAATGACGACGTAGCCCTGCGTGACCCAAATCTCCGGACTGCGCGGCCCGACGTTGGCGAATTGATCGATGTTCGTCGTGCGACGCCGCTGATCGTACTCGGCTTGCGTCGTGAACTCGGTCGGGTAAAACCAGATGATGCCCGGGAGACGCGTTCCCGCCCGGTAGTCCGCCGGCAACGTGATGTCGATGTAGAACTGATAGTCGTCACGCGGACGGGTCACGAGCAGCCGCTTGCGAATCGCCTGCGTCACCTCGGGCGCGAAGTCGGTGTTCTTCGTCAGCTTGACGTCGGCGCCGGTTTTCGTGTCGTGCAAGTACGAGTCGGGTACCATCGTCGGCGACTGGCGAGCGACGATCAGCTTGGAGTAGTCGTCGTCGAGCGGCGCGACGACATCCTCGTCGACGTCTCCGGCCTTCGCCTCGAAAATCCGCGTCTTCTGTCCGGTTTCGAAATCGACTTTGTCGACGAAGTTGTGCGGCGCGTCCTTCGTCCAGTCCTTGTAGTAGCGAGTGCCCTCGAGGAATACCGATTTGCCGTCCGACGCGACGCGAACGACGGCCCCGCCGTTCGGTCCGCGCGTCGTCTGCAGCACGCCAGGGTTGTTAAAGAACGCTGAATCGCTCGTCGCACCGCCGCGACCACCGCCGCCGCCACCCCGTCCGCCGCGGCCGCCTGCCGCAATCGTCGCCCCATGCGCGATGTCATAGTGCTTCGTCGGATCGGCCAGGCGCACGGCGTAGAGATCGTTCCCCTCGTTCACGAACAGCGTCTTTCCATCCGGGCTGAAATCGGCGGCCGTCATTCGCGCCTTCGCCTCATACAGCACTTTGGTGTCCGTAGCGCTGAACGGCGCCGCCCACGCGTACAGGCGATCCGGGCGCGCCGCGCCCGCGCCGCCCGCGTTGCCGCGCCCACCGCGTCCGCCACGCTGACCTCCGGCGCCGCGCGCCGCGTCCGCCGGTCCAGCTTCGGCTTGCAAATACACCAGACCCGGGCCCGTCGGATTCCACTCGACGTTGCGGCGTGCCGTGTCCGACTGTGCTCCGCCGCGACCGCCAAACGCCGGCGCGCCGGTAGAATCGGTGTTGCCGCCCTGCCCTTCGCTGAGCGCGCGCTTGGACAGTTGCGCCAGCACCTTGCCGTTCGAATCCCACAGCTCTTCGACCGTCCCGAAATCCGACACTGGTACGAGATACGAGTACGGTTTGACCTGCGTCGTCACGCGGAAGTACTCTCCGCTGGGCGACGCGTCGACGGCCGTGATCAACGCTGGCGCACCGATTTTCTTTACTGCGTGCGTCTTCACGTCGATCATCGCCAACTGACCGAGCGAGTAGTAGTCGAGCAGATCCTTGTCGTATTGGTCGCGAAGCAGGCTCGCGTAGTTGCGATTCTGCAGCACGCGGCCGTCGCTGGTGCGCACGAGCGGTCCGGTCTCGACCGCCGGGCGCTTAGGCTCGGCCGGGCGATTGTCCGGGAGCAGCACCGCGACGACGCTCTTTCCGTCCGCCGTCCAGTCGAAGCCCGTCACGCGCACCGCGAGCAGCGGCGTCTTGGTGATCTGCACGGACTTTCCGCTCGCCACGTCGGCGACGAAAATGTGCGTCGCGGCGTCGAAGCTCGCGACGTAGCCAATCGATTTGCCGTCTGGCGACCAGGTCGCGCCGTTGACGATCGCCCCTTTCGGTGTCTCGATCGTACGCATCGCGCCCGTCAGCGGATCGATCAGCGTCAACCCAACGCTGCCGCGCGTCGTCAGCGCGCGCGATCGGTTCGCCTTGAAGTCGATCTCCACGGCGCCCAAGCGATAGTGTGGCTTGCCGAACACGTCGATCGACGCCAGTCCCTCGCTCTCCGTCTTGAGGAAATACCGGTGATCCGGGCTGGGATTGGTGAATGCGACGTTATTGCGCGACGCCGTCACAATCCGCTCGACGACCGCGGGCGGTTTGACGTACGTCTCCTTCGCCAACAGCTCTTTGGGGTTCCACGCCTGCTGTTCGACCGTTTGCGCTCGAGCAGGCAGCGCGATGATGGCGAGACTGGCGGCGACGAACAGATAGCGCGCGGCGCGCGCTGGTGGGGAGAAGCGACTCATTGCGAACTCCACGATAGGGGCGACGGCGTGCGATCGGCCGAGGGCGGTTCCAACTTAGGTATACGGTATACCGGAAACGCCCGTTGAGCACCCGCTCCCGCCGCCCCGCCCCCCTACCAACGGGGCAGCCTACCGCGAGCCGAGCATGCTCGTTTTCAGGATCGACAGGCGTCGGCGAACCGAGCCGTCGAGCACCGTGTCGCCTACCCGTACCACAACTCCGCCGAGAATGGCCGGGTTCACGACGAAGTGGGGCACAACGTCCTTACCCAGTGCTCGCGAGAGTTGCGTCGCGATGAGCGCGCGGTCGGCGTCGTCCGCTTCGCGCGCGACGGTCACCGCCGCATGAACTCGCCCTTCGACTTCGTCGACGAGGTCATTGTAGGCGTGCGCAATCGCCGGAATCAGCATCTGCCGGCGGTGGCTCACGAGCGCTTGCAGAAAGCGCACGAACGTTCCGCGGCAGCGCCGTCCCGAACGCCTTCTGCAAAATGTCCTTCTTTTGCTGAGCGCTCACGCGCGGAGACTCGAGAAACACGCGCAGCCGGCGATCCGACTCCACGGCGTTGGCGACCTGCTCGATGAGTTCGCCCCAGCCGCGCAGATCTCCCGCCCTTTGCGCCAGCTCGAGTAAGTGTCTCGGCGTAATTTCGCGCGATCGTCGGTTCCCGCATTAGTTCGTCGCCGCCACGGTGCCGATCGACGACAGGTAGCTCTCGATGAGCTGGCGATTCTTCTGGGATTCCAGATTCTGCTCGATCACCCGGCTCGCCCCGGCGAGGGCGAGATCCACGGCGTCGCGCCGCAGTTGGGCGATCGCTCGCTGCTTCTCACTCTCGATCTCGCCGCGCGCGCGCTCCAACATCTCCTGCTGCTCCTTGCGCGTGTGCTCGAGCAGATCGGCGCGCATCTTCTCGGCGACCGCGCGGCCGTCGGCGATCAACTTCTGCGCGTCGCCGCGAGCCGCGTCGATCCGGGCGACATGCTCGGCGAGCAGCGTGGCTGCCGCCTCGCGATCGCGTTTCGCGCTGTCGAGCGCGTCCTGGAGCGTCTTCTCGCGCTTCTCGACCGCGGCGGTGATTGGGCCGAACGCGTACTTCGAGAGCACGAACATGAGCACGATGAAGATCAGCAGCGTCCAGACCATCAAGCCGGTGTCCGGCTGCATGAACGGACGCGTCGACGGCGCACCGCCGCCCTCTTGCGCGAATGCCGCGGCCGGAGCGAGCGCCGCCAACATCAACGAACGTAGCAATGGAGATCTCATTGGAAGTCTCTGATGAATACGACTGCGTGCGTTCCGGCGCCGGGACCCGGGCCCCGCGCCGGACCGTCGACTAGAACTTGAAGAGAACGATCATCGCCACGACGACGCCGAACAGCGCGACGCCTTCGATCAGCGCCGCCAGGACGATCGCCTGACCGCGAATATCCGCGCTCGCCTCGGGCTGCCGGGCAACCGCTTCCGACGCCTGGCCGCCGATGCGGCCGATGCCGATGCCCGCGCCAATCGCCGAGAGGCCGGCGCCAACGCAGGCGCCGAGCAACGCGTACGCGCCCATGAATTCACGGGTGTAGCCGCCCGCGGCTGCCTGCAACAGGGGAAGAAAAGAATGCATGTCGAACTCCAAACGTAAATCGTGAGTCCTGCCGCTCCGCGCCGATCAAACCACTCGGACGCCGCTCGTCCACGAGGCCCGGGCCTCAACGAGCATTGCCGGTCGCTCGACCGGCTACCGCGCGTGACCACGGGAGATTCGCGCCACGCGTCAAACACCTGCCCAACGATTGTGCCCCTCGGTCGCGTCTAGTGCCCCTCGGCCGTGCGAATTAGTCCGATGAACGATGCGACGAGCAGCGTGAACACGTACGCCTGCAGCAACGCCACGAAGATCTCGAGCAGCATGATGCCAACGGCCATCAACACCGGCGCAATGCCGACGAGATAGGACCCGAAGGCGAAGATGATCGAGATGAGGGCGAGCACCATCACGTGGCCAGCCGTCATGTTCGCGAACAGACGGATGCACAGTGCAAACGGCTTTGTGAATTTGCCGATGATCTCGACCGGCGTCATGATGGTCGTCATCAAGATGCGACCGGGGAGCGGCATGTCGTGCGGCCAGTAGAACACGGTGCCGAGGTACTTCTTGCCCAGCGCCCGAATGCCGGCGCCCTCGATCACGAAGAACGCGATCATGGCGAGCGCCGCCGTCACCGACACGTTGCCCGTCGCCGCCGACATGTATGGCAGAAGACCGAGCAGATTGACGAACGCGATGAAGAAGAACACCGAGAGCAGGTACGGCACGAACGCTTGGCCGTGCGGTCCCACGTTCGCGAGAATGACTTCGTTGCGGATGTAGAGCACCGTCGCCTCGACGCCGTTAGCGAACCCCTTTGGGCGCTTTGCCCTCCGAGCTGTGCCGACCTTGCGCGCGCGCCGATCCGATGAGCACGACGCATGCGATCAGCGACGCGATCAGCATCATCACGACGTGCTTGGTTGGCGACATGTCGAGCGAATGGCTGCCAATCTTGATCGGTGCCCAATGCGGCAGATGCACGACGCGAAATCCGCCCCGATTGAACCAGGGTACATCCAGCTCGTCCGAATCGCTGATGTGCGGAAGAATGATGTCGGCTTTCTGCGCTGCCTGACTCGTCGCCTGGTCGGCCACCGGCGATGAGGGCGGTGCGGGCGTCTGTGCCGCGGCGCCTCGCCCAACGAGCGGCGCGGCCGCGACCGTCACGGCGTACAAGACGAACCGGGCGCTTCGTAATACACTCATTTTGTCAACAGCTTGGGTTCGATCAAACTCGAGGCAAACAGGAACACGACAAGGCTGATCAGCGCGGCCGTCGCTGGCAATCCGACCAAGCGGACACCGACGAGCGCATACGCCACAAGCACCACGAATCGTAACGCCACTCCAATCACCAACGCGCCAACGAACTTCGACACCGGTGTCAGCCGCATGATGGCAAACGCGAACAGTTGTACGACCACCGCGATCACCGCGCTCGTCGCAATCGCCCGCCGTTCTGCCGCGGCCGCGAACGGTATGGCCAGCAGCGCCCCCAACCCACCCACAATTACCAGCGTCGCCACGCCAAACCACGCGGTCGCTTTCATCGCGACGACGAGTTCGGTCTGTCAGTCCCCGACGGTGGTCGACGCGGGAACGCCTTGCGGTACATCGCGGTGGTCGCCACGCCGGCGCCTACGAACACGCCAACGATGAGGAGCCACGGAGTCGTACCCAGTAGCGAATCGAGCCACTTCCCCAAGAACAGACAGAGCAAAACGGCGACGACGAACTGGACTCCCATTCCAGCCAGCCCGGAAGCGCTCGGCGTCGCCCTCGGCGGCCTGCCGCCTCCCAAAGGACCGCCGCCCCGCCCGGGGTCGCCGGATCCCTTCGCGCCCTTTGCCATTTGGACCATTCTGGGGCAAAAAGCTATTGGCTTGTGAAATTTTTCGCAAGCGAATCGGCATCAGGAAACCGAAGACATGCCGAATAATTGCGTACAAAATTACCCAAAGTTTAAGTCGCTGATGCGCCGAGACTTCGCCAGTGACGGCTCACGTTGACTATTCGTCTCGGAGTTGATAAGTTGGCATCGCGATGATTTGTGAGCGAACGGCCGCTCACGACCCGCGTCGCCCCGAACCCGCTGCTCTCGGGACATGAATACTCGGATCGTCATCTCGTTGCTTTGTGCTGGGGCCATCGCATTCGCGTGCGGCCCGCGCTCGCGCACTGCCACACCCGCGGCGTTGGCCAGCGCGATTCCGGTCAATTCGTCACCCACGGCCGAACGTGTTCCGCGCCACGCACCGAAGAGCGCGACGGCGAAGGTCAACACACGATTGACTGTCGACTCCAAGGCACACGCGGTTCATTTCGCGCTCGACGTCGCAAATGCGAGCCGCAAGCACGTCGAGCTCACGTTCCCGAGCGGGCAGCGCTACGATTTCGCGGTCATCGACTCGACGGGACACGAGGTATGGCGTTGGTCGGCCGGCCGCATGTTCACGCAAAACATGCAGAACAAGCAACTGCCGTCGGGCGACGCGATGCAGGTCGCCGAGACGTGGAGCGATGCGCCAGCCGGGCGCTACACCGCCGTGGCGACGCTCAAGAGCACGAACTATCCCGTCGAAGATCGCGTCGATTTCGTCGTGCGTTGATCGCCGGGTGCTGAGCTCGGATCGCTCGGCGGCGTCCCTCACATAATCCGTATCCGATCGCGTCGTTCCACCGGCACGCGGGCCTGGTTAGGTTCCCAAGCTCACAGCATCGGAGCGCAGGCGAGTGGCAACGCGGCAGCAGCCGGTCGACGATTCGCGCGACGTCGCGCTCCTCGAGCAGTTGGCGCGCGCGCACCGCGCGTTGGTCGAACAGATCGGCCGTCGCATCGTGGGGCAGCACAAGATCGTCGACGATCTCGTCGCGGCGCTGCTCGCCGGCGGGCACGTGCTCCTCGTCGGCGTGCCCGGGCTGGCCAAGACGCTGCTCGTGCAGACGGTGGCGCAGGCGCTCGACCTGAGCTTTTCGCGCGTGCAGTTCACGCCGGACCTCATGCCGAGCGACATCACCGGCACGGAGATCCTCGAGGAGGATCACACCACCGGCAAGCGCATATTCAAGTTCGCGAAGGGCCCGATCTTCGCCAACGTCGTGCTGGCGGACGAGATCAACCGCGCGCCGCCGAAGACGCAGGCCGCGCTGCTGCAAGCGATGCAGGAGCACGCGGTGACGACGGCCGGGCAGACGCACCGGCTGCCCGAGCCGTTCTTCGTCCTGGCGACGCAGAACCCCATCGAGCAGGAAGGCACGTACCCGCTGCCCGAGGCGCAGCTCGATCGATTCATGATGCAGCTCCTCGTCGACTATCCGACGCGGGCGGAGGAGGAGCGCATCGTGGCCGCGACCACCGGCGACGTCGACGTCGAGATTACGCCGATGCTGAGCGCCGAGCAGCTCTCGGCGCTCCAGCACCTGGTCCGTCGGCTTCCGGCGCCGCCGTCGGTCGTCAGCTACGCGGTCAAATTGGCCAGGTCGACGCGGCCGAGCGCCGAGGAAGCCACGCCGATGGTGAAGAAGTACGTCAACTGGGGCGCCGGCCCCCGCGCGTCGCAGTATCTGATCCTCGGCGCCAAGGCCCGCGCGGCGATGGACGGGCGCGCGATGCCGGATTTAGAGGATGTGAATGCGATGGCGGTGCCGGTGCTCAGTCATCGCGTCGTCGTGAACTTCCAGGCCGAGGCGGAAGGCATGTCGCCCGAGCGCCTGGTGGCCGTGCCGGACCGGCCGTAAGCTATGCGCAGCGGCGCGTCACGCGCCGCATGACGCCGGCATGACGCGGGGAGTCGACACTTCCCCCGCGCATGCAGCCGGACAGGGGGCCGGCGACCATGATTCACGTTCGCACGCTTGGGACGTCGCAGATCGATGCGGGCGACGCTCGCGTCATGCCCACGGCGGCCCGGAAATTCGCCCTGCTCTTGCACCTGTCGGCCGAGCGGGGCCGCCGGGTGTCGCGTGCGGCGTTGCACGACTTGATCTTCCCCGATCAGACGGAGCGAAATGCACATCATTCATTGCGCGAACTGGTATATCAGCTTCGGCAGTTCGGCGTTCACATCGCATCTGACGCGGCGGGCGTCGAGCTCGCCTCCGACGCGGTCCGGTGCGACTACGCGGAATTGATCGAGCGCGAACGACCCGACCCCAATCAGGTGAACGCAGCCGCGGGAGGATTTCTGCCCGGCTACGCGCCGACGCTGTCCGACGCCTTCACCGAGTGGTACGACGGTACCGCGCGCGCGCGATTTTCGATATTTGCAAAGCGCTATTGAAGGAGGCGCATCGCGCCCGCGGTGTCGCCGACTGGGGCACGACCGAACGTGCCGCGCGCGCCTGTTTGGCGTTAGATCCGCTGAATCAGGACGCGACGCTGGCGCTGGCGGAGATGCTGGCCATTGGCGGCGCCAAGGCGCAGGCGGTGAAATTGCTCGACGACTACATGGCGGATATCGGACGCGGCACGTCGGGCGACCTCAAGCTCCCCGCCGCGGCACTGCGCCGTCGGATTCGTGAAAAGGTCCCGGACGCGTACCGGCCCATCGACCAGCTGCCCTTCCTCGGTCGCGACGACGAAATGCGCGCCCTACACGAACGGCTGTCGGCCGCGCGGGCGGGAGCGAGTCAGTGCGTCGTCGTCGTGGGCGATCCGGGTGTCGGCAAGTCGCGGCTCGCCGCGGAGGCGACGCGGCTAGCCGAACTGGATGGCGTTCAAACCGAACGCGTCACCGCGGACCCGCCGGACGTCCGCCGGCCAATGAGCGCGTTCGTCGATCTCGTCCCGCGACTTCTGCGCCTACCAGGTGCGCTCGGCTGCTCCCCGTCGTCGATGCGCGCACTCGAGCGGCTGACGAAGACGACCCCGAACGACGACCTGGCGGATTCGTCTGCCTACGAAATGGAGGCCGTCGCCAACTCGATCACGACTTGCCATCGGCGATCTCCTCGACGCGTTGTCGGCCGAATCGGCGCTGCTGCTCGTCGTCGAAGACGCGCACTGGCTGGACGACTTCTCGCTGCGAACGATCGCCGAGCTCGTGCAGACGCGGGCGAAGCGGCGTGTGTGCGTCGTGCTCACGACGCGTGACAATTCGCGATTCAACAGCACGCTGCGATTTGCCGATCAGTTGGCGACGGTCGCGTTGCGCCCGCTCGATCCGTCGGCCGCGCGCGAAATCACCGAACAAGCGCTTCAGGGCACGACGCGCCGCGACGGACGTAGCGCTCCGCGACTGGATGGTCGCGGCGTCGCTGGGCAATCCATTGTTCTTGCATTCGATCGCGACCCACTATCGCGCCACGGGCACTCCATTCGCCGTCCCACCGAGTTTGCGCGATCTGTTGCGTCGACGCTCTGGACGTTCTCAGTCCGCGCGCAACGGCGGTGATGCAAGCGTGCGTGATTCTCGGGAAGCTTTGCACGGTGGCGCGCGTCGTGAAATGCCTCGACGTGCCGCACATTGATCTTGTGGTGGCGTTCAACGAACTCGATGCGGCGCATGCATTGGTAATCGAAGATCAGCGGCTGTCCCCTACACATCCGCTGATCGCGGAACTTGTATTGGAGGGTTCAGCGGCGACGACGGTGCGGTTGATTCACGCACGGATTGCGAGTCTTCTCGCCGATGACGACACGGTCGATGGATCGCCGGCATTGTTGTGGGATTGCGCGGAGCATTGGGTGGCGGCGGGTGAGGATCAGAAGGCGCTTGCGATACTCCGAGACTGCGCTGACCACGCGCGGGGCATGGGGCAAGCGGCGGCGGCGGCGCAGACGTCTAATGCGTGCGGCGGCGCTTGATCTCGACAAGAGTGTTCGCGTCGAGCTCTTGCGAGACGCCGTCCGCGCCGCGTCTCAGGGCCTGGAATCGGACCTCGTTCTCGCGGCGACCAATGAGCTGCGTGCCTTAGCTGTCAGTCACCGAACACGATGACATAGAGCTCGCGGAAATCCTGGCGATGGCCGGCAGTCACTGGGAATCGCCCGAGTTCCACGACCGAGCGCTCGCATGCGTATACGGCGATAAGCGCCGATCCGACGCACCGAGTCCGCGCTGCGATCGCTCTCCTAAAGTATGCAGACACGATGGGAGAACCTCAGTGGTCGGGCGCCATCACCTCGGCAATCGGTGACGCTCAACTGAGCCTGGTTGATGAAGTGCTTCGCACCGAGTACAACATGGTGCTCCATTGTGCATTTGGAAATCAGCAAACTTGCCGTTGACTCTGCTCGGCGATTTGCGGCGGTTCGCGCAGAGTCACCGGCGGCGCTCGAGGGGCAGCACTCGAGCGTAACGCATCGATTGCTTTGTGGAGAGGCGGACATGTGGATGAAGCGCTGGATGCGGCTCGTCACGCCTACAAAGTCGCCGTGAGCGCCGGGGCGACGTGGATTGCTCTTTTTTGCTGCGACCGAACTAGCGAGCATCTATCACGACACGGGAGACGACGAGAGTTCAGAGTTTTGGTACCAAGAGGCACTAAACGTTTGCGCCCATCGACCCGACCTTGCACATGGCTTCGAAGGCACTATATTTCAAAATTGAGTGGGCTCTTATCGCAGGCAAATCGAAGCACGCGAAGAGCTTGTTCGATGCCGCGGTTGAATCGGGAATATTCCAGGACCGCCGGGCTACGCGCCTAAGCGAATGCATCGAATTGCGACTCCGGCAGCTGCACGGCGGCCCGCCCGTCACGGAAAAAATGCTCGATGCCCTTCAGACTCGCGCGTTCAAGCATTTTCCGCCGTCGTCAGCACCAGACTTTGAGATCGCCATTGTCTGCGCCGCTTATTGCGAAAGCGGGCGACTGAGTCGCGGCGGCTGAGTTGCTCAGCCAGATACTTACAGTCTGGACGACACACCGAGGCGCCATGTCGGGCGAATTCTTCGGAACGTGGCAGATGAGTATCGCCTGAGCCTCAGTACGCCGGGGTAACCCCCGTCAACACAGCTTGGCTTTGGCTTGCCAACAACTACGCACCTCGAGCTGTCCTCGTGGCGCTGTGTTGCTCGGCGGGAGCAACATGGCCGACGATTGCCAACCTTGGCGGTTGTTGCTCCGCCGAGGTCGGCGCGAACAGCGTGACCCACAGCGCGCTCGAAAGCAAACGGTCAGCAATGCTTGGATCGAACTGCGTCCCGCGGCATCGAACAATTTCGGCACGAACTTGGGCTTCAGTCAGTGGCCGGCGATAGGGTCGATCAGTCGTCATCGCATCGATCGTATCGGCGAACCGTATGACTCGCGATGCGAGCGGAATCAGATCGCCGGCTAGGCCGTCCGGGTATCCCGTCCCGTCCCAGTTTTCGTGATGGTGGCGAATCGCGGGCACGATGTCGCGAAGGCGCGTCATCGTCGCAACAAGGTTTGCGCCGTCAGCAGGATGCTCCTGGATGATTGCCCACTCATCCGGAGTAAGCTTGTCCTGCTTCGCGAGCACAGGCGCGTACTTCTCGTGAATCTTTCCGACGTCGTGAAGCAGCGCGGCCCGACTGACTTGCTCCACCTCGCGCTCAGATAGGCCGACGGAACGCGCAATAGTCGTCGAGTAGTGTTGCACCCGACGTGAATGGCCCGATGTATAGGCGTCACGGGCTTCAAGGGACCGCACCATCAGTTCGAGGAGTTCTTCGTTGGTGCGCTCCAACTCAAGATTCGATTCGATGAACCTGCCGCAGTCCAAGGATCGGAACCCAGCAAGTCGCGGCAGCAATCGCGCCGAACGCGGCATAGACCCACGCGAAAACGAAAACGAGCGGCGCTGCAACAAAATCGAGTCCGATCGTCGCGCGATTGTTTTCGCTGAAGCACGCCGCTAACCGATCGACCGCTACTGAGGGCAATCGCAGTCGTGACAATGACATTGTTGACGAGTAACGCCGCAGCGAACGCGACTAGCGCCGGGCCGCCCGCCACCTGAGTAACGTGCGTCAGGCTCGAGAGTTCGAGTGAGTTGAGCGAAGGCTCACTCCACCGAGCGACGAGTAGAGCGAGATTGCGACCAACTCCATGATGGCATGAGACGAAACGTTGAGTACCGCCTTGATCGGGTGCGCGCCTCGCCCATAGCTCGGCAGCGCCCTTGACCAAGATCACGCTGAGAACACTCGGCCAACTCGGCACCACGATAGCAGCGGCAAAGTACGGTATGAAACCGATCGAGCCGGTCGGCGGATTGCGGCAGCAAAAACGCCAGGAGCTCCGCCGCCACTGCGAAGCACGCAAAGAAGCAACGCGTCCGTCAGCATCGAACGGCGCCGGTACCGGCGGAACTCCGATACAGAGCGAACGCCCAGGCCAACGCGGCGATTGAAATCGCCGCCACGTAAATGCGGGTGATGCTGCGCATAAGAGGCGACCCCCGCCCCGCACTAGTTCCAGCTAATGTTACCCGCAAGCGCAGCCAACAGCGCAATGAGGATTTTCATTTGCGTCACCCCCTTGGTACATCAGTCACACGTCACCGTGTGCTCCAAAGTGAGCTCCGCTCAACTACACTGGACCGAATTGTCCTCCGCTCGACTTCGCTTCAGCGAGGGAGGGGGTCGTTTTTTAGGGTTTGCTAATTAGGTAGGATTGGTGGAGACAGGCGCGGGCGCGCCCAGGGAGAGAAACTCGAACTGCCGTCGATCACACTGCAAGTATCGACCGGGGCACTCGGTCCGTCGAGCGCGCCCAGTAGTGATCTATCTCACTTGAACCCTGGTCCGGGGTTCTCCAACCAACGATTCGTCGCGTCCAGGACTGCCAACACGCTCGCCGTTTCCGGGCTCTCGCGCACTTCCGCGCTGCCCGTCATCAGCGTACTGTCGCGCCCGAACCGCGTCACGACCGCCGCGAACACGAACTCGTGTTCGAAGGCGTCAATCACTTTGCACCCTTCCAGCGACAGTACCCGCTCCTCTCCCTCGGCCTGTCGAATGGCCGCCAGAGTGGCGCGGGCTGCAAGTTCAATTCGAAGACGCTCGTTCTCCAACCCTTCAGCTTCTCCCACAAACGACTGGTCACCGCGCCGTAGCGTAACCCGACAGGCGACACCACGACTCCGGGAGCGCCGGACCTCGACGTCCTCAAACTGGTAGCGACGGCGCCCAACGGGTGCCTGGACGGGCGCTGGGGCGATGGTTAGCGGCGGACGCACGTCCACCACCTTTTGGGCTCCCGACGATATGACCGGAACATTTGTTCCTGGCGACGCATGGATCGGTGGGTGCGGGTCCGGTGGCGCGACTCGGTCGTGTTTCCGACCGTCGTCCGACGCGGCCACAGAAATCTTCTTGTGGCTCACCCGCATTCCCAAATGCGCGATCAGCGCGCTCTCGACGTTTCGAACCGTCTGCTTCGGGGTGACGTCTGTTGTCGTCAGCAAATGAATTTCATCCACCGATCCCGTCGGTCCCGCAACGATGCGCGCCGAGATGACCCCTGGCAGCGTGACCAGGAGTTCTTCAGCGCGCTGAATTGGGAGGACGCTCCCGGCGATGGGCGACGGGTGGTCGGATGACGTCAACGACGTGTTGGCTGGCAACGGCAACGCGGGCTCCAACGGTAGGTTGGATTGTGCGGCGATTGGACGACGCCCCGCGTCGGGCGTCACGGCCGGCGTCGGCCGAGAGGAGGGTGCGGGCAATATTGTAGTCTTCCTCGTGGAAAAACAAGCGAAATAACAAACTACTCCAACTCTAAATCAATGTTGACGAATGTGATCAATCAATTGCGTACAGTTCCTCGGGCATTCGGTACTCTTTGATCTTCCTGTAAAGCGTTCGCTCGCCGATTCCGAGCATCTCCGCCGCTCGCCGCCGATTGCCGCGCGTCTCCTTGAGGACCGCCTCGATCGCCGCACGCTCGATGTCCGCCATCTTCGTTCCGGGCGCGATCGTCACGATGTTCGGCGGCGGCGCATGATCGCGCGGCTCGATCGCTGCCACCGTCCCAATCGACGCCGCGGCTCCCGATCCGGATCCCACCAAGCCAGCCGCACCTGGTTGAACGTCGCCGATCCAACCGTCTCGCGGAACATGCGCCGCACCGCGATCGTCGTCCATGCGTCGGCGCAACTCTTCGACCTGCAGCTTCAGCTCGAGCAAGCTGCGGACGATGAATTCTAGCTCACGGCCCGCCGTTCCCTCCTGGCCTCGGACAATGTGGCCGATGTGCACCGGCAGAAGACGCGCCGATCCGCCGTCGCGAATGTGGCGCGGCAGATCGCCCGGCTGAATCTCGTGGTCTGGCGCGAGGACGACCATGCTCTCGATCAGATTGCGCAGCTCACGCACGTTTCCCGGCCACGCATATTCGACGAGCAGTTGCATCGCTTCCGCGGAAATGCCGCGGAACACACGGTCGTGCTGTTGGGAGTAGTCCTGAACGAATCGGCGGACGAGCGTCGGAATGTCTTCCGGTCGTTCGCGGAGCGGCGGCAGGTAAATGCGCAACACGTTCAGACGGTAGAACAGATCGGCGCGAAATCGGCCGTGCTCGACCTGTTCGCGCAGCGGCGCGTTCGTCGCCGCAACGACCCGAACGTTCACGCGAATGGGCTGCGTGCCGCCGACGCGCATGAACTCCCGCTCTTCCAGCACGCGCAGCAACTTCACCTGGGTCGCCGTCGGGATCTCGCCAATCTCATCGAGAAAGAGCGTTCCCTCGTCGGCCAACTCGAAACGTCCGAGCCGTCGCTCGGCGGCGCCGGTGAACGCGCCCTTTTCGTGGCCGAACAATTCACTTTCGAGCAGCGTCTCCGGCAGCGCACCGACGTTCACCGCAATGAACGGCTTGTTGCGGCGGTTGCTGAGCAGCCGAAGAGCGCGCGCGACGAGCTCCTTTCCCGTGCCGCTCTCTCCCTCGATGAGCACCGTGCTCGACACCGGCGCCATCTGCTCGACCTGAACCATCACCTCGCGCATCGCGTCGCTGTCGCCGATCAATCCGGTGAGGCGCTGCAGGCGGCGCCGCTCGAGCAGCCGGCGCAGCCCGCCGAGCACTTCGTCGAGATTCACCGGCTTGAGGTAGATGTCGACGAAGCCGATGGCGCGAAGGCGATCGAGGTGCGCGGGGTCGCGGTTGTCGGTCAGACCGACGACGGCCGCGCCTTCCCACAGCTGCTCCTTGACGATCGCGATCGTCGACGGATCGAGCAGTTCGCTCGTGAAGACGATGATGTCCGGCTTCTCGCGCTTGAGCGCAGCGCGGATGTCGTCGAGAGGCGAGACGAGCGCGGTGTCGACGCCTTCACCCTCGAGGACGGCGTTGATGCGAACCGCGGGCTCGACGTCCTGGAGCGTGAGGAGGACTTTCACGCGCGGGACGCGGGCGCGTCATGGTCGAAGTGGTCAGCGCGGAGCACGGCGACGGCGTGGTCGATGATCGGATCGATCGCCGCGAGGCCGTCCGTCACACCGCCGGTCGAACCTGGGAGATTGATAATGAGTGTTTTCTTACGGGTGCCGGCGACGCCGCGCGACAACGCGGCGCGCGGAAACGACTCGATCGACAACAGGCGGATGCGCTCGGCGATGCCCGGCGCGTCGCGGTCGGTGACGATGCGCGTGGCCTCCGGCGTGATGTCGCGCGGGGCCAATCCGGTGCCGCCGGTCGTCAACACCAGGTCGGCCAGGTCCGCGTCCGCCCACGCCGACAGCGCCGAGATGATGGGCACCGTCTCGTCTTCGACGATCCGCCGGTCGGCCATGTGGTAGCCGCGCTCCGCGACCCAGGCAGCGATCGCGTCACCCGACGTGTCCGCGCGCTCGCCGCGCGCACCAGCATCGGAGACGGTGAGAATGGCGACGCGCATGGGCATCAGCCGCTCAGCCGGTCACAGATGCGACGCGTCTTTATAGAAGGGCGTCTTGACCACCGTCGCCGGCACGCGTTTGCCGCGGATCTCGACCTCGAAGCTGGTCCCCTCTTTGGCCACGGCCGTTGGTAGGTAGGCGGTGCCGATCGACACGCCCAGCGTCGGACTCATCGTCCCGCTGCACACCACGCCGCTCGAACGATCGTCGTGAAAAACGGGGTAGCCGTGACGCGCGATGTTGCGGTCGGCCACCGTGAACCCGACGAGCTTTTTCGCCACACCGTTCGCCTTCTGCTCGTTGAGCACCGGACTGCCGACGAACTCGCCCTTCTTGAGCTTCACGAGCCACGCCAGGTTCGCCTCGAGCGGCGTGACGGTGTCGTCGATGTCGTTGCCGTAGAGCGCCATGCCCATTTCCAGGCGCAGCGTGTCGCGCGCGCCCAGTCCGGCGGGGGTGATGTCGCCCGCCGCCATGAGCGCGTCCCACAGCCGCGTCGAATACCGCACGTCGTGGTACAGCTCGAACCCATCCTCGCCGGTGTACCCGGTGCGAGAGATGATCATCGGCATCCCGGCGACCTCACCCTCGGCGAAGTAGTAGTAGCCGATCGTCGAGAGATCGGTCTTCGTGAGCAACTGGAGAATGGACGCGGCGCGCGGACCCTGCAGCGCGAGCAAGCCCATGCTCGTCGCTCACATCCTCGATCGTGACGCCGAAGCGCGCCGCATGCCGCGCGATGTGCGAAAAGTCCTTCGCGATGTTCGACGCGTTGACGACGAACATGATATGGTCGGCGAAGCGGTACACGAGGCAATCGTCCTCGATCGTGCCGCGGTCGTTGAGCATCGTGGAATACTGAACCTGGCCGACGGCCAGTGCGGCGACGTCGTTCGTCGTCACATAATTGGCGAACTCCACCGCGCGCTCGCCGCGGACGATGAACTCGCCCATGTGTGAGACGTCGAACAGCCCACATCGCTCGCGCACCGCTTTGTGCTCGGCGGAGATGCCCTGCGGATAGTTGACCGGCATTTCCCAGCCGGCGAAGGGAACGATCTTCGCGCCGAGTGCGACATGCTTGTCGTAAAACGGAGTGCGCTTGAGCGCGGGCGGCGCGGGGGGCGTAGCGGTTGTCATGGGAGGAATATGCCGGAAGGCCTGCCCGCTCGGTAGAAGGAGCGGCGCGCGGGATGACGAACTGATTACACGGTGTAAGAAAGCTGTTCGAACTTGCCGCGCGCCAAAACTTTCGCCAGCACGGCTGCGTCTTAGACCGCGACGCCTTCCCATTCCCAAATCATGCGCCTTTCTGTTGCAACGCGGTCGTGCCCGCCACTGCTGTCGGTTTCGTTCGTTCTGTCGTTGCCGCTGCTCGCCTGCGCTCCACTGGCGATCGCCGCGCAAGCGACCCCCGTTCCTGCCGGTGCGCCGGCGGCGCCGCTGCCCTATGGCCACGCGGTTCCGGCGCCGAGTGTGGTGGCCGTGCATAGAAACGGCGCGGTGGCGATCGACGGAAAACTCGACGAGGCGGCGTGGGCGGCCGCGACGCCGATCACCGACTTCACGCAGATCGACCCCGACGAAGGAAAGCCGGCGTCGCAGCGCACCGAGGTGCGGTTCCTCTATGACGACGACGCGCTGTACGTCGGCGCGAGGATGTGGGATACGGCGGGAGCGGCGGGGATCAAGACGCGGCTCGTGCGGCGAGACGCCAACTTCGACTCCGACTATTTCGAGATCGTCATCGACGGCTATCACGACCACTTGAGTCGCGCGTTCTTCGACCTCAATCCGTCCGGATCGAAGGGCGACCAGATCGGAATCGGTACGTCGTGCTGCGACAATTCCTGGGACCCGATCTGGGAAGCGGCCACGCGGATCGACTCAACGGGATGGACGGCGGAGATTCGCATTCCGTTCAGCCAACTGCGCTTCGGGCGCGACTCGGTGCAAACATGGGGGCTCGAGGTCCGCCGATTCATCAAGCGGCGCGACGAACAAGATCAGTGGGCGTTCTGGCGCAAGACCGAGTCTGGCGGTCCGTCGCGTTTTGGCCATCTCGAGGGATTGCACATTCCGACGTCGACGTCGCACCTCGAGCTCTTGCCGTACGTCGTCACGAAGTCGTCAACGGTCGCCACGTCGCCAGGGGACCCGTTCAACCGCGGCGCGCGTCCGACGATGAGCGTCGGGCTCGATCTCAAGAACCGACTGACGTCGAACCTGACGCTCGACGCGACGATCAACCCGGACTTCGGCCAAGTCGAGGTCGACCCCGCGGTACTCAACCTGTCGGCGTTCGAAACGTTTTTTCCGGAAAAGCGCCCGTTCTTCGTCGAGGGCGCGCAGGTGTTCAACTTCGGGTCGTACAGTTGCGATTTCTGCGTCAACTTCGAGTCGATGAGCGGCTTCTACTCGCGACGGATCGGCCGCGCGCCGACCGGCGGCGATCTCGCCACGGACAACTTCGCATTCGCCGACGTGCCCGACGCGACGACGATCCTCGGCGCGAGCAAGATCACGGGGCGTACGGCGAGCGGCTACACCATCGGGCTGCTCGACGCCGTGACGGGCCAGGCGAACGCGCGCGTGCAGTCGTTCCAGGGCGTGCGCGGATCGCAAGAGGTCGAACCGCTGGCCAACTATTTGGTCAGTCGCGTGGCACGCGACTTCATGGGCGGCAACATGGTCGTCGGCGGCATGTTCAGCGGCATGGCGCGCAACATCGACACGACGTTCGCCTCGCGCCTCGCACGGCACGCGGAGATGTACGGCAACGACATGGTGTACACGTGGGACGATCATACCTACGCCCTCCGCGCGAGCGCGGCGCTGACGAACGTGAGCGGAGACGCGGGTGAGATCGCGCTCCGCGAACAGTCCAGCGCGCGCTACTACCAGCGGCCGGATCGCGGCGGAAGCGGGTCGGGATCGGGCCTGTTCACGAACCGTTACGATACGACGGCGACGTCGCTGCGCGGCGGCGGCATCTATGCGCGGCTGGCAAAGGAAACCGGCACGTGGATGTGGGAGACGGCGGTCAACTCACGCACGCCGGGCTACGAGACGAACGACTACGCGTTTCAGCAGCACGCCGACTACACCTGGTACAACGCCAACCTCCTTCGCTACTGGTCAACGCCAACGAGTTGGTATCAGACATTCACCGCGCTCGTGGGTGGCCAAGGACAGAACAACTACGAAGGCAATCGGACCGCGCTGCAGTTCCAGGAGTACGCGTCGGAAACGACGAGACAGTTCTGGAACGTGACGGAGTATGTCATGGAACGACCCGGTCAGCTCGACGACCAGCAACTTCGTGGAGGGCCACTCGTTCGAGATCCGACGAACCAGTACGCCGAGTTCGACCTCTCGACGGACACGCGCCATCGCGTGATTGGGAGCTCGAGCGTGCAATACACGTGGGATCAGGCGGGCGGATCGAGCCGCGGCGTGTCGTTGAGCGCTGAGTATCGGCCGCGACCAAATGTCGCGGTATCGTTCGGCCCATCGTGGAACGTCTCACGCATCGCGTCGCAGTACGTGACGGCCGTGAGCGATTCGACCGCGGTGGCGTTCTACGGCACGCGCTACGTGATGTCTCGGCTGGACCAGCGTACGCTCGAACTCGACACGCGCCTGAGTCTGACGTTTTCGCCGACGATGACGCTCGAGTTGTACCTCCAGCCGTTCTTCGCGTCCGGGCACTACGCGAACTTTGGCGAGTACGCGGCGCCGCGCAGTGCGACGGTGGACGTCTACGGTGTCGACTCGCGGGACGATCGCGTCGACCACCGGCTCGAACGGCGTGGTGAGCGAGTACACGATCGATCCGGACGGCACGGGCGCCGCGCCGTCGTTCACGCTAGGCAATCCAGACTTCAGCCAGCAGTCGCTGCGGGGGAACGCGGTGTTTCGGTGGGAGTATCGCCCCGGGTCCGTCTTGTATGTCGCGTGGACGCAGTCGCGCTTCGCGGATTCAGAGTTTGGAAATCTCGACTTTGCGCGGGATCGAACGGCGCTCATGGCGACGCGGCCGGACGACATTTTCCTCGTCAAGGCGAGTTGGTGGTGGCCTAGGTAGCGCGGGGCGTAGCGCGTGGGACGGGGCGCGGGATGTGAGCATTGCGTTTCGAGGGGATTGGGCGGCAGGTTGTTCTCCACCTTCCTCCCCCCATTTCGCTCACATGAAATCACGCATTTCGATCGCCGGCACAGCGCTGGCGACGGCCTTTGTCGTGGCCTCGTGCTCAACCTCGAAGCCGGCAACGCCAGCGCCTGCACCGGTACCGACACCGGTACCGACGGCGCCTGCGCCGAACACAGGGCCTGGGCGCGGCGGTCCTCCGGCCGGCAACCCGGCTCAGGGACTCGATTCCCTGCTCGCTGGCCGCGGCGGTCGCTGGCGCGCCGGCGGCTGCGGCGCCTCGCCCGTACAATCGGGTGGTCACGCCCGACGCGAAGACTCGAGCGGGAATGCTCATCACGCACCGGAGTAGGCGATCGGCTGCTGTTCGAAATTCCAGCGAAGGAGCTGAACAAGGACGAACTGATGGTCGGCCGCCTCACGCGCGCCGCCGCCGGGCAACCAGACGCCCGGCCCCGACGTCGCCGGGCTTCGGTGACTACGCCGGCGATCAGTTTGGCGATCGCACGCTGCGTTGGGAGCGGACCGGCAATCACGTCATCCTGCGGTCGCCGTCGTACGCGATCACGGCGGATAGCGGGACGTCGGTGTTCCGGTCGGTTCAGAACTCCAATTATGGTCCGATCATCGCGATCTTCAACGTCGACGCGTACGGGCCGCGACAGCGCGCCGGTGATCGACGTGACGCGGCTGTTCACGACCGCGCTTCCGGAGTTTCAGGCGTTCCGCGGCACGATCGACCCCACGCGCTCGTACATCGAGCGCACGGTCGGGTTCCCGGACAATGTCGAAGTCGAGGCCACGCAGACCGGCGTGCCCGGCGCCGCTGGACCAGCGATTCCCGGCTTACCCGCGGGATTGGGCGGCGGCGCGCGTCCGGCGGAAAGCGTCATCGCGCACTGGAGCATCGTGCGTCTGCCCGAGCATCCGATGATGCCGCGCGACGCCGACGAGCGCACCGGCTTCTTCACCGTGCGCACGGTGGACTTCGGAACGAGCGAACAGGTGGCCAAGCGTCGCGAGTTCATCACGCGCTGGCGCCTGGAGTGCTCGGACCGGCGCGAGGGTAATCTCTGCTATCCGAAGAAGCCGATCGTCTACTACGTCGATCCGGACACCCCGGACCAGTGGAAGCCGTGGATTCGCAAAGCGATTCTCGACTGGCAGCCGGCGTTCGAGGCGGCGGGCTTCAAGGACGGGATCATCGCCGGTGACGTGCCGGCCAACGATCCGGATTGGTCGCCGGAAGACATTCGTCACACGATGGTCCGCTGGCTTCCGTCGACCGTCGAGAACTCCGTTGGACCGAGCGTGCAGGATCCGCGCACGGGCGAGACGCTCAACGGCTCGTCGATGATCTTTCACAATCTGATCGAGCTGATGGAGTACTGGTATTTCACCCAGGCGTCGCAGCTCGACGTACGCGCGCGCACGATTCCCTTCCCCGATTCGTTGATGGGCAAGCTGTTGGAATGGGGCGTGGCGCACGAGATCGGGCACACGCTCGGACTCCAGCACGACCAGATCGGCAGCTCGACGTATCCGGCCGACTCGATGCGGAGTCGCGACTGGAATCACCGCATGGGCCACAGTCCGAGCATCATGGACTACTCGCGGATGAACTACGTCGCGCAGCCCGAAGACCACCTCGCGCTCGACGACATCCTGCCGCGCGTTGGTCCGTGGGACAAGTATTCGATCATGTGGGGCTACAAGGAGATTCCTGGCGCGAAGACGCCCGACGCGGAACGTCCGACGCTCGAGTCGTGGAGTCGCATGCAGGACTCAGTGCCCTGGTATCGCTTCTCGGCGGGCAATCCGTTCGGCGGCTATGGCACGCTCAGCGAGGCGGTCGGCGACGCCGACCCGGTGAAGTCGACGGGCCTTGGCTTCAAGAACATCGCGCGCGTGATGGGCTACGTCGCGTCGACCGGCACGCGCCCGGGCGACGACAACACGTTGTTACAGAACTTGTATGACCGAACGGTGGGTCAGTGGGCGACGGAGGCCGCGCATCCGGCGACGATGATCGGCGGCGGCACGGTGCAGTACAAGTCGGGCAGCCAGCCCGGCGCCGTGTTCACGGCCATCTCGAAGCCGAGGCAGCGTGCGGCGATGCACTTCCTCAACGACAGTGTGTTCGTCACGCCCACGTATTTGATTCGCCCCGACATCGCGTCGCGCATCGAGCCGGGCGGCATGCTGGCGCGGATCGGCAACGCGCAAAGCCGTGTCTTGGCGCAGGTGCTGGTGGATCAACGGCTCAACTTCCTGCTCGACGGGGCGGCGACGGCCACGAACAGGGCCGACGTGTACACCCTCGCCGAAATGCTCGACGACCTGCAGAGTGGCGTGTGGTCGGAATTGAAGACGGGCGCGCCGCGCATCGATCCGTATCGGCGGCTGTTGCAGAACAACTATTTGACGCAGGTGAACAACAAACTCAATCCGCCCGCGGCCCAGTTGGCGCAGATTCAGGCGCTTGCGGCGCTCGGCATTCGGATCGAGCCGCTGTCCGAGGACGCGCGATCGGAATTGCGCGGCGAACTCGTGGTGTTGCGCGAACAGGTGCGGGTGGCGCAGGGCAAGTCGGCGGATCGTGAGACGCGGTTGCATCTCACGGGCGTCGATCATCGGATCGGGGAGATTCTGGATCCGAAGCGGTAGGTGAACGCGCGGCTGGGGCCGCGCGGCAAGTGTAAGAGTGCACCGAGATCTCCACCACGAACAAAACGCCCGTGCGCGCTTCGCGCACGGGCGTTTTTGTGCACAGCGGCACGACCGACATCGGCGCGGCACGCGCCCTCGCTACAAGCCCGCCACCGCGGCCGCGACCTCCGATGCATGGTTCTCCGGCTCGACCTTCTCGAACACATGGGCGATGCGGCCCTGGCGATCGATCACGAAGGTCGTGCGCGCAACGCCCCAGTACTTGCGCCCCCAAAACAGCTTCTCGACCCACAAGCCATAGCGTTCGGCGATCGCGTGGCCGTCGTCCGAGAGTAGCGTATAAGTAAGCTCATACTTCTTTTTGAATTTGCGGTGCGACTTGGGCGAGTCGGGGCTGATGCCGAGGACGACGGCGTCGAGGCCATCGAATCGCGGCAGCGTATCGCGGAACGAGCAGGCTTCGACGGTGCAGCCGGGCGTATCGTCCTTGGGGTAGAAGAACAGCACCACTACTCGACCCCTGAAGTCCGACAGCGAGACGCGCTCGTCGCCGTCGGTCAGCGCCGTGAAGTCGGGCGCGAGCTCGCCCGCGGCAGGATGCGTTGCGTCAGCGGACATAGGCTTTCACCACGTCGATCAGTTCCTGCGCTGCCCGTGCCTCAGCCGACGTCGGTCGCCGGTTGGGGTCGACCATGTGGTCGCGTATGTGACCCTCCACCACCTCGGCCATGAGGCTGTTCATCGCGCCGCGCGCCGCGGAGATGAGCAGCATGATGTCGCCGCAATCTGCCTCGTCTTCCAAGCCGCGCTCTACCGCCTCGACCTGGCCGATCACTCGCTTTACGCGTTTGAGCAGTTTGTCTTTGTCGCGAACCGTGTGCGCCATGGTGTCTCTCAGAGTCGGAGGCTCGAACCGGTGCGCCCCAGCGCCGTGTCGTGACGACAAAGTGACGCGGCGCAAACGAAATCGACAAGCCCTCGGCCGCGGCGGCCGTATACCGGGGTGGGTATCCTATAGCATACCCCGGGTGGTATACCACCGTAAAGAAAGTCTTGCCTTGACCGACCCGCACGTCGCGCCTAGACTGCCCGCGACGTACGGTTTCCTGCTCGTCGATTTTCTCGAACCCGGAGTCCGCTTGGACAGCGACGGTAGTACTCGCGTCGCGGGAGTGCCCGCCGTCAGATAACGCGTCTGACGAGTGCCTCCCGCATCACCACCGGCATCGATGTCGGGACAGGACTCGTCGAGCGTAGCGCTCGCCGAGTTGCGGGAGGGAGTCAGCAATGGGTTTGCCGTTCAACGGAACCGGTGGCGGCGCGTCGGCTCGTGCCACGGCGTCCGCCGCTCGTCACGATCAGCTCCAACAGATCGCGTGGCTCGACGCCGACGCGGCCCTCGCCGCCGTCGGTGCGCGGCGCGGCGGGCTGTTTGACGAGGAAGTCGAGCGCCGCCGCGAGGAGTTCGGTCGCAACGAGGTCTCTCGCGAGAAGCCGCCAGCGTGGTACACCCAGCTCTGGCACGCCTTCGCGAACCCGTTCAACATTCTCGTCACGACGCTCGCCGTCGTGTCCGGACTGACCGGCGACGAAAAGGCCGTCGTCGTCATCGGGATGATGGTGCTGTTGAGCACCGGCCTTCGCTTCGCGCAGGAATCTCGATCGAACAAGTCGGCAGAAGCGTTGCGCGCGCTCGTGCGCACGAGCACCGCGGTCGAGCGCGACGGCGATGAATTCCCGCCGGACAGCACTCCGGCGACGCGGCGCCGCGAGATCCCGATGGATGAACTAGTTCCGGGCGACGTCGTGTATCTCTCGGCCGGCGACATGATCCCAGCCGACTGCCGAGTCATCGCCGCGAAGGACCTGTTCATCAGCCAGTCCGCGCTCACGGGTGAAGCGCTGCCTGTCGAGAAGGCCGACCGAGCAGAGCGGCCCGCCACGCCCGCGTCGCTCACCGATCTGCCCACCGTCTGCTTCATGGGCACGAGCGTCATCAGCGGCACGGCGACGGCGGTCGTCGTCGCCACGGGAAGTCGTACGGCGGTCGGCGCCATGGCGAAAGGCCTCGTCGGCCAGCGGGTGACGACGGCGTTCGACATCGGCGTGCACAAGGTGAGCTGGCTATTCATCCGGTTCATCCTCGTCATGGTGCCCGTCGTCTTCCTCATCAACGGATTCACGAAGCACAACTGGCTCGAAGCACTGTTGTTCGGGCTCGCCGTCGCGATCGGGCTGACGCCCGAGATGCTGCCGATGATCGTCACGACCAACCTCGCCAAGGGCGCAGTGACGATGGCCCGGCGCAAGACGATCGTGAAGCGCCTGAACGCGATTCAGAACTTTGGCGCGATGGACGTGCTGTGCACCGACAAGACGGGCACGCTCACGCAGGACAAGATCGTTCTCGAGCGGCACATCAATGTCGTTGGTGAAGAGGAAGACTGGGTCCTCTCACTGGCCTACATCAACAGCTTCTATCAGACGGGGCTGAAGAATCTGCTCGACGTCGCCGTGTTGGAGCATGGCGAGTTGAAGGCCGAATTGAAGATCGACAAAGCGTACTCCAAGGTGGACGAGATTCCGTTCGACTTCACGCGCCGGCGCATGTCGGTCGTCGTCGATCAGGATCACGACCACCACCAGCTCATCTGCAAGGGTGCGGTCGAGGAGATCATGTCGGTCTGTCGCTCGGTGCGCGACGAAGAGCTCGTCACCGAACTGACCGCCGAGCGCATCGACGACGCCAAGGAACTCGTGGCGGAGTTGAACGAAGATGGCTTTCGCGTCGTTGCCGTCGCCTATCGCGACTTCGACAAGAGCCATGGCCCGTACAGCGTGGCCGACGAGTCGGAGCTCGTCCTCGTCGGCTTCATCGGCTTCCTCGATCCACCAAAGGAAACCGCGGCCCCTGCACTCAAGGCGCTCAGCCACCACGGTCTCAAGGTCAAGATTCTCACGGGCGACAACGACCTCGTTGCACGCAAGGTTTGCCGCGACGTCGGACTGGTGGTCGACCACATCGTGCTGGGGAGCGAACTCGCAGGCCTCGACGATACGGCCGTGGGCGAGATCGCCGACCGCGGTGTCGTGTTCGCCAAGCTCACGCCGGATGACAAAGTGCGCATCGTTCGCGCGTTGCGCGCTCGCGGCCACACGGTGGGCTTCATGGGCGACGGCATCAACGACGCCGGTGCGCTGCGCGAAGCGGACGTCGGCATCTCCGTCGACTCGGCGGTCGACATCGCCAAGGAGTCGGCCGACATTATTCTCCTCGAGAAAAGCCTCATGGTGCTCGAGGAAGGTGTTATCGAGGGTCGTAAGACCTTCGGTAACACGATCAAGTACATCAAGATGACGGCGAGCTCGAACTTCGGGAACGTCTTCAGCGTACTCGTCGCCAGCGCGTTCCTGCCGTTCCTGCCCATGCTGCCGATTCAGCTGCTGACGGTGAATCTGCTATATGACTTGTCTCAAACGGCAATCCCGTGGGACGACATGGACCCCGAGTATCTGACCGTGCCGCGCCAGTGGCGGGCGGACGACATTGGGCGCTTCATGCTGTTCATCGGCCCAATCAGCTCGATCTTCGACATCTGCACCTTCGCGCTCATGTGGTATCTGTTCGGCGCGAAGACGCCTGCCCAGCAGGCCCTGTTTCAATCCGGGTGGTTCATCGAGTCGCTGCTCACGCAGACGTTGATCGTGCACATGATCCGTACGGCGAAGGTGCCGTTCATCCAGAGCCGCGCGGCGTGGCCGGTGCTCGTTTTGACATCTGTGATCATGATCTGTGGTATGATTCTGCCCTTCGTATCGCTCGGCTCGAAGCTCGGCTTGGAGCCGCTGCAGGCGAGCTACTTCGCCTGGCTCGCGGCGATTCTTCTCTGCTACGCGGCACTGACCCAAGTTGTGAAAGGCTGGTACATCCGAAAATTTGGCACCTGGCTCTGATCTCGCGACTACCGCGCGGTAGCGTGCGGTAGCGCTGCGATCGACCGGCGGCGCGCACGTGTCTTGCGACCCGTACTGGCATGCCACGCGCTTCACGAGTGGTGGGAACGCTCGACCGTCGCCGGCCGCCGCTCGTCGATCCGCGCGACGGTGACATTGAGACAGACGCGTCGAGCCCGGAGCGACGCTCGCTGCTCGCGCTCGCCGGTAATCTGTTGGCCGAGGTCAGCCTGCCCAAGATGTTCGCGGCGTTCGTGCTGCTCGTCCTGGTGCCGGCGGTGGTGGTTGGCGTCGCTCCGCTGGTCGCGACACTCTGGATCGCCAAGTTCTCGTCGACGCCGGGCGCGAGTGGCGCTGGCGTTGTCGTATTCGTTGTGGCGCTGTTGGCATTGGGCTGGTACGCCGGGCGACCGCTGATCCGCGTCGTGGAAAGCAGCTTCTGGTCGTTGAACGCGATGGCGATTCAGCCGGGCTACGTTGCGTGGCGCGAAGGGTTCCTGCACCTCGCCGAGCGCGTGCTTGGCGCCGACGCCGGCGATACGAAGCGAGCCCGATGGCGCGCCGTCGTCTCGGTGCTCGCGGGCCTCGTGATCTTCGCGCTTTCGCTCGTGGTGATTTGGTTCGCGTGGCCGGTGACGCGTTGGATCGGCACGTCGGCCGACTTGCGTGCACCGCTTCGGCTCGCGATCCCGGCGTTGGCAAACGCCACCGTCGCCGGGGCAGCGTACCTCGCCGTCGCTGCGCTCGTGTGGAGTATTGCGGACGCGACGATGCCGCAGCCGCGGCAGCTCACGGACTTCCGTGCGCGACGCGAGTTCGTGCGCGCCTGGCGTGTCGCTCATCTGTCGGACATCCACGTCGTCGGCGAGCGGTACGGATTCCGGCTCGGTAGCGGGCGCGCGGGGACGCGCGGCAATGAACGAGTGATCGAGATGCTCGAGCGCCTCGATGAACTCCACCGGCGCGAGCCACTCGACGCAATCGTGATCACGGGCGACTTGACTGACGCGGGCACGTCGCCGGAATGGGCAGAACTGCTCGACGCGCTCGAGGCATTTCCGCGCCTCAGCGCGTTGATCGTGGCACTGCCGGGCAATCACGACTTGAACGTCGTCGACCGCGCCAACCCTGCGCGCCTCGATCTCCCGACGAGCCCGAAGAAACGCCTGCGCGAACTGCGCACGTTGTCGGCACTCGCCTCGATTCAGGGCGCGCGCGTGCGCGTCGTCGACGTCGACTCGGAGTGCGTGGGCGCCACCGTCGAGCACACGATGGAATCGAGCGCGCAAGACATGATCGCGTTCGCCGATCGCGGCTCGCGACGGCTCTCGAAGCCGGCAGATGCCGTATGGCATTCGATGTTCCCCATGGTGCGGCCGCCCGACGACGACGACGGACTCGGCATCATCGCGCTGAACTCGAACGCTGAGACACATTTCTCATTCACGAACGCGCTCGGACTCATACCGCGCGATCAGGCAGTAGCGCTCGACGCCGTCATCGATCAGTATCCGCGCGCCACCTGGATCGTGGCATTGCACCATCACATCGTCGAGCATCCCAAGCTCGGCCACGCGCTCGCCGAGCGTATTGGCACTACGCTGATCAACGGGAATTGGTTCACGCGCCGACTGCAGCGCGTCGCCGACCGCGCCGTGGTCATGCACGGTCACCGCCACATCGATTGGATGGGTGAGTGCGGCAAGCTGCTCATTCTGTCGGCGCCGTCGGCGGTGATGAAGGCGCCCGATGCCGGCGTGCCGTACTTCTACGTGCACACGGTTGGCGTCGATGCGTCACGGCGCGTTGGCCTCGCGGAGCCCGAGCGGGTGGAGGTGCGCGCAGCACGGGCGTGATCCCCGACGATCCGTAAGGCCAAAGTCCGATGGGCGCTTGGTACGCGAAGCGGCAGCTTGCGCGCGATGACGAGGCCCGAGTGGGTGAGGGCAACCCCGGGCTCTGCTCGCCGTCGTTGCAAAGATCGTCAATTCAGGAACACGCTCGCCGCAATGGGCCCGTCATGCACCGTCACCCGAGGAGCTTCGACTTCTCGCGTTTGAATTCGTCGTCCGTCAGCGCGCCCGATTCCTTGAGCTGGTTCAGGCGCTCGAGTTTCGCGATGCGATCGCTCGACGCGCCCGCGTCCGCCCCGTCCGCTCGCCGCGCCGCGTGTTGTCGGTCCGCCACTTTGCCAGACACCGCGGTCGCTGTTCCGGCGATCACCGCCGTGCGCGCTGCTGTTCCGAGCAATCCCCGTCCTCGCCTTCTCATATCCGTTCGCTCCTCTGCCCTGCGGTTGCTGTCGATATTTGCAGCCTCCGGGCCATGCGCGCCGCGGGACCGATACGCCAAAGGGACCCGCGTGCTGCGCGGTTCGCTACTCGCGATCGTCGTGGCGATCGCGATGCCGTTGATGTTCTGCACGCTTGTACTGGCGCTCGATCCTTCCGCGCTCGACGCTCAGACGAGAGCGAGCGCCCCCGACAGCGTGTACACGAAGCCGCGCATCGAATTCTTTGGCCAGGTCGTCACCGACTTCATCCACGATTTCGATCAGGTCGACCCCGTCTGGTTTGACGTGTTGCGGCCGAGCAGACTCCCGGCATTCGCGAACGAATTCGGAGAGAACGGCAATCAGTACTTCAGCGTGCGACCGACACGGTTCGGCGTCCGGATGACGTGGCCGACCGACGTCGGCGAAGTCAACAGCGTCTTCGACTGGGATCTGTTCGGCGGCGGCGGCTCGCCCGGGCGTACGACGTTCAACCTCGTGAGGGCATTCGCCCAAGTCGGCAAGTTCGGCGCTGGTCAGTACGACAGCCCGTTCATGGACATCGACGTATTCCCCAACTCGCTCGAGTACTGGGGACCGAACGCGATCATCTTTTTCCGCAACATTCAATTCCGCTACATGCCCGTGCAGGGCGACTCGCGCGTGACGATCGCCGTCGAGCGGCCTGGGGCGAGCGGCGACCGCGGCGACTTGGACGAAGAGCTCGACCTGCAGAATGTCGTTGGGCGCTTTCCCTGGCCCGACCTCTCGGCGCAGGGCCGACTCGCGCGCGCATGGGGCTACGTCCAGCTGGCCGGGGTGCTCCGCGACATCAACTGGGACGATGTGATACCGCGCGACACGTTCGACCTGAGCGGTCACGCGCTCGGCTGGGGTCTGAGCCTGAGCTCGAATATCAAAACGATCAAGGAGGACGTACTCAAGCTGCAGCTCACATATGGCGAAGCCATCCAGGACTATCTGGACGCGCCCTTCTCGATCGGGCCGCGCTTCACCCCCAACGACCCGAGTCACCCGATTGAAGGCGTTGCGCTGCCCGTGTTTGGTGGGCTCGCGTTCTACGACCACGCGTGGAATGACAAGCTGACCACATCGCTCGGCTATTCAGGTTTGCGCATCACGAACAGCGACGCCCAGAGCGCGCTCGCGTTTCACAGCGGACAGTACGCGCTCATCAATCTGCTCTATTCGCCCGCCGCCGATCTCATGGTGGGAAGCGAATTCCAGTGGGGCCGCCGTGGCAATGCGTTCGACGATTTCCACGCGAGCGACTTCCGCATTCAGCTCACGGCCCGCTTCAACTACTCGATCACTCTGACACCTCCGCCGGACAAGGAGAAGCACGATGGCAAATAGCGCGACCGCTCAGTTTGGCGTCCACTCGGAAGTCGGCAGGCTGCGCAAGGTCATGGTGCATCGCCCGGATCTGAGCCTCAAACGGTTGACGCCGTCCAATCGCAACGAACTGTTGTTCGACGACGTGCTGTGGGTCGAGCAAGCGCAAAAGGAGCACGACCAGTTCGTGCGAGAGCTGCGCAATCGCGGCGTCGAGGTGTTCCTCGTGCACGATCTCCTCAAGGAAGCGCTCGAGCAACCGGGTGCGCGCGAGTGGGCCATCAAACACACGGTCAGTCCGTACACCGTCGGCCCGTCGGCCGTCGACGCGGTCACCGGCGCGCTCGACAACATGAACGCCGAACAGCTGGCGACGCACCTGATCGGCGGCGTGACGCGCTCCGAACTCATGGAATTTGCTGACGCCGATCTCGGGCACCACTCGCTCACCGCGATCACGACGTCGGACTCGTCGTTCATCCTTCCGCCGCTGCCGAATCACCTGTTCACGCGCGACAGCTCGTGTTGGATCTACAACGGCGTGTCGCTGAACCCAATGCACTGGCCGTCGCGCCAGCACGAAACCGTCAACATCGGCGTCATTTACCGTTTCCATCCCATGTTCAAAGATGCCGGCTTCGAGTTCTGGTATCCGGCTCCCGATCACGGTGACGAGCACGACGAGTTCGACATTCAGGATTTTGGGCAGGCGGCGCTGGAGGGCGGCGACGTGATGCCGATCGGCAACGGC
Organism: uncultured Gemmatimonadaceae bacterium; assembly: GCA_963817445.1. Taxonomy (GTDB): domain Bacteria; phylum Gemmatimonadota; class Gemmatimonadetes; order Gemmatimonadales; family Gemmatimonadaceae; genus JAQBQB01. The sequence goes on along the minus strand of CAWFOG010000023.1, from coordinate 595,893 downwards.
ACCGTGATGATCGGCCTCAGCGAACGGACGACACCTCGCATGGTCGAACTGCTCGCGCAACGACTGTTCGAGAAAGGTGGCGCGCAGCGTGTGCTCGCGGTGGAGATGGAGAAGCAGCGCGCCTACATGCACATCGACGTCGTGTTCACGTTCATGGACCGCGACACGGTCACGGTCTATCCCAAGGCCGTCGACGCGATGAAGGCGTTCAGCATCCGGCCGGGCCGGAACTCGTGGGCGCTCGACATCACGCCCGAGAAGAGCTTCCTCGGCGCCGTCGCCGACGCGATTGGCATCAAGCCACGCGACCTGCACGTCGTGACGACCGGCGGCGACGAAGCGCAACAAGAGCGCGAACAGTGGGATAGCGGTAACAACGTCGTCGCCGTGGAGCCCGGCGTCGTCGTGGCGTACTCGAAGAACATCTTCAGCAATCAGAAATACCGCGAGGCCGGAATCGACGTCATCGAGATCGACGGCTTCGAGGTCGGCAAAGGACGCGGCGGCGGGCACTGCATGACCTGTCCGATGCTGCGCGACGCATGAAAGACGCCGACGCGGCACCGGCGAAACCCGTACGTGAGCCGTCGCTCGCCGACGCGCTCATTCCGCTGATCACACTGGTGGTATTGATCGCCGGCGCCATCGCGTTGTTCGGTCTCGACGCGCTCGACGGTCCGATTCCCGCCGCGCTGATCATCTGCGACATGGTGGCCGCGCTCGTCATCCTCAAGAACGGTCACCCCTGGGAGAGCATTCAAGCCTCGAGTTCCAGGGCCGTGTCGTCGATCGCGAGCGCCGTCTTCATCCTGCTCGCGGTTGGCGCACTGATTGGGACATGGTGCCTGTCGGGGACGATCCCGACGCTCGTGTACTACGGAATCAGAGCGCTCTCGCCTGGTTGGTACTACGCGGCCTCCACCCTCATCTGCGGCGTGATCGCCATGTCCATCGGCAGCTCGTGGACGACGGCGGGAACGATCGGCGTCGGTCTCGTTGGCATCGCGACGATGCTGGGCGTGTCGCCGGCCATTACCGCAGGCGCCGTGATCTCGGGCGCGTACCTGGGCGACAAGCTCTCGCCGCTATCTGAGACGACGATCATGACCGCGCAGATGGTCGAAGTCGACGTGCGTGAGCATATCAAGCGTCAGGCGTGGACGTCGCTCCCTGCGTTCGCGATCGGGTTCATCCTGTTCTTCGTGATGGGACGCCTGCGACCGCCGACCGTCGTCGGGATCGACACGGGGATCGAGCTCAAGGAACTCAATAACGTCTTCAACATCACGATCTGGAACCTGTTGCCGTTGCTGCTCCTGATCGTGCTGTCGATGCGGAAGGTGCCCGCGTCGCTGGCGCTCATCCTTGCCGCGCTGTTCGCCGCGGTGCTCGCCGTGTTCACGCAACCCAACATTGTGCGCACGTTCGCCGGTGTTCCCGATCTCGATCTGTTTCGAGCCGGGCTTCGCGCGGGATGGACGGCAACCGCAACTGGGTTCAAGATCGACTCGGGCTACGCCGACATCGATCGCCTGCTCACACGCGGCGGGATGTACAGCATGTTGATCACGCTCTGGCTGATCCTCGGCGCGGTCACGTTCGGCACTCTGCTCGACGAATTTGGGCTGATCAAGAAGTTGATCGATCCGATGCTCCGTGCCGCGGAAAGCACTGGACTGCTCTTCTTGACCGTTTTCGCCAGTGCATTCGGGCTAAACATCATCGCCGGCGATCAATACATCGCGCTCGTACTCCCGGCGCGCACGTTCCGCGCGGAGTTCGCCAAGCGCGGCCTCGCACCGACCAACCTCTCGCGCTTGTGCGCTGACGCCGGAACCGTGACCTCCCCGCTCGTGCCGTGGAATTCGTGCGGCGCGTTCATGGGGGCCGTGCTCGGCGTGCCGACACTGCTCTACCTGCCGTTCTGCTTCTTCAACATTGCCAGTCCAGTGTTGAGCGTTCTCTACGGCTTCACTGGTTTCAAGATCGAGAAGGTCGAGCCGCAGCAACCGCAAGCCGTCGATCACCAAGAGGCTGCGGATGACTAGTTCACTGAGGGCATCGCCATGAGCGCCCCTGCACGAACGCTGAGCGACCAACCCGAGCCTCCCGAGCGCCCGAAGCTCGTCACCGAGCAACCCGGCGGAGTGCAGAAGCTCCCGCTGATGACATTGGCCGCCATGGTCGTCGGGTCCATGGTCGGCGCCGGCGTGTTCTCGCTTCCGCGCAACTTCGCGCAAGCGACCGGCGTGTTCGGCGCACTGATCGCCTGGGGGATCGCCGGCACGGGTATGCTGATGCTCGCCTTCGTCTTTCAGACGCTGGCCGTGCGCAAACCCGACCTCGACGCCGGTGTCTACGCCTACGCCAAGGCGGGCTTCGGCGACTACCTCGGATTCTTCTCGGCGTTCGGCTACTGGGCCAGCGCGTGCGTCGGCAACGTCAGCTACTGGGTGCTCATCAAGTCCACGCTCGGCGCCGCCATTCCCGCGTTCGGCGAGGGCAACACGATCATCGCCGTGGCGGTCTCGTCGCTCGGCGTGTGGGCCTTTCACTTTCTCATTCTGCGCGGCGTCAAGGAAGCGGCCGGCATCAACAAGATCGTGACGATCGCCAAGATCATTCCGCTGCTCGTGTTCCTCGTCGTCGTCGGCATCGCAATGAAAGCGAGCGTCTTCAATGCGAATCTTTGGGGTGGCCCCGAACGCAGCATCGGCGCGGTGTTCTCGCAGGTCAAGGCGACGATGCTCGTCACCGTGTTCGTCTTTCTCGGGGTGGAAGGCGCGACGGTGTATTCACGTTACGCCAAGAAGCGCGAAGACGTCGGCAAAGCGACGGTACTCGGGTTCCTCGGCGTGCTCGCGCTCTTCTCGCTGGTCACGATCGTATCGTTCGGTGTGTTGCTCCGTCCGGCGTTGAGTGACCTGCGACAGCCGTCGGTGGCGGGCGTTCTCGAGTCGGTGGTCGGCACGTGGGGACTCGTGTTCATCAGCGTCGGACTCATCGTGTCGGTGCTCGGCGCCTACCTGGCGTGGACACTGATGGCCGCCGAGGTAGCGTACGTCGCTGCGAAGAACGCTGACATGCCCAAGTTTCTCGCGCGCACCAACGACAAGGACGTGCCGGTATCCGCGCTGGTGATGACTACCGTGCTGATTCAGCTCGTGCTGTTGACGACTCTGTTCTCGGACGACGCGTTCACCTTCACGCTCAAGCTGTGCAGCTCGCTCTCGCTCGTGCCGTACTTGCTCGCGGCCGGCTACGCGTTGAAGCTCGGTATTCGCGGCGAGACGTACGAGAAGAAGCCCGCGGGCCGGGGCCGCGAGGCACTCGTCGCCGGCATCGCGACGTTCTACACTGTGTTCCTGATCTACGCGGCCGGGCTCAAGTTCGTGTTGCTGAGCTTCATCATCTACGCGCCGGGAACGATTCTCTTTCGGATGGCGCGCCGCGAACAGGGCAAACGCGTCTTTTCGCCGCCCGAACTCGCGCTCTGTGTGATCGCCATCATCGGCGCCGTCGTTGGCGTCGCAGGGCTCGCAACCGGCTGGATCTCCATCTAGATCGCCGCTCCGAGACCATGGAGAACCTCGGCTCATTCGCGCTACTCGCACTGACGTCGGTGTTGTTCATCGTCAATCCGCTGGCCGTGATCCCGACCTACCTCGTGATCACGGGAAAGGAGGCCCCAGCGCAGCGAGCGACCACGGCGCGGCGCGCGTGCTTCGCGGCGACGTGCATTCTTGTCGCGTTCGCGCTCGGCGGCTCGCAGATCTTCAACCTATTTGGTATCACGATCGATGCGTTTCGCGTCGCCGGCGGACTGATTCTCTGGGTCGTCGCGATGGACATGCTCCACGGCGTGCGTCGAACGCAGGAGAGCTCGGCGGAGATCGACGAAAGCGCGGCGAAGGAAGATGTCGCGCTGACGCCCATCGCCATGCCAATGCTCGCTGGTCCCGGCGCGATCTCGACGGTTATGGTTCTCGCCGGTCAGGCCGCGTCGCTGCCGGAAAAGCTCGTCGTACTCGCCGCCATCGTCGTGACGATGATTCTCGCATGGCTCGCGCTTCGCGTCGGCGAGCGCGTCGTGCTTCGCATGGGCGCTACCGGCATCCGCGTCATGACGCGCATCATGGGGCTATTGCTGGCGGCGATTGCCGTGCAGTTCGTCATCACCGGCGCGAGGAACGCCCTGCACGCAGCGGTGGGGTAGAACGGCCGGTGGACGTCTATGCGGCGGTAGAGCGGCAACTCCGAATCAGAGTTTCTCGCCCCCCATCAACACCGCCATGATCGCTTTCTGCACGTGAAGCCGGTTCTCCGCTTCGTCCCACACGCGACTTTGCGGACCGTCGATCACGTCGGCGGCGACTTCCTCACCGCGGTGCGCCGGGAGGCAGTGCAGGAAAATTGCGCTCGGATCGGCTTCTTTCATGAGCGCCGGCGTGACGGAGAAGCCGGCGAACGCACGCTCGCGTTCCTTCTGCTCTTCCTCCTGTCCCATCGACGCCCAGACGTCGGTGTTGATGACGTGCGCACCCTTTGCCGCTTCCATCGGGTCGCGGAGAACGCGGACCTTGGCGACACGCCGCGCGCGCTCGAGGAGATGATCGGCCGGCTCGTAGCCCTTTGGGCAGGCGATGTCGAGCTCGAAGCCGAAGCGGAACGCGGCGTTGATCCAGGAATTTGCCATGTTGTTGCCGTCGCCGATCCACGCGTACTTCTTGTCGGCGACGTTGCCCAAGTGCTGGCGCACCGTGAGCAGATCGGCGAGCACCTGACAGGGATGCAGCAGATCGGTGAGACCGTTGATCACCGGCACGTCGGCGAACTTCGCCAGCTCTTCGATGTCTTGATGCGCGAAGGTGCGGATCATGATGCCGTCGACGTACCGCGAGAGAACTCGCGCGGTGTCGGCGATCGGCTCGCCGCGCCCGAGCTGGACGTCGCGCGGCGACAGAAAGAGCGCGTGGCCGCCGAGGTCGTAGGTGCCGACCTCGAACGAGACGCGGGTGCGCGTGCTCGCCTTCATGAAGATCATGGCCAGCGTTTTTCCCGCGAGCGGCTTCTTATCGTACTTCCCGTCGCGGATGCGTTCCGCGAGATGGAAGAGCGAATCAAGTTCGCTGCGCGAGAAATCGGGGATGGCGAGGAAGTCGCGGTGGGATGGCGTCGGCATGAGAGCGGGATCGAGTTGCAAGGAACCTAACGACCCGTCCGGCCGCGGCGCCCGGTCGGATCAGCGCTTCTTTTTGGCATGGGCAGGCGTTTTGGGAATAACCATCGCCGCCGCGGCCGTCGGCAGCGTTGCGCGGATCGCCACCGACCAGAGAAAGTCGGTCTTGAGCAGCGGCACGCGCCCCGGCACCCCCGGGTACGGTTGCGTGAAGACGATCGAGTCACCCGCGTTCACCTGCATGTCGGGGCCGTAGAGCTGGCGGCACCGGTTGACCGTTGACGTACGCGATCGCCGCGCGGCGGTGGCAGGCCATGCAGTTGGTCGTCACCCCGGTCCACGAGATGGAGTCTGGAGGCGTCTTCCCCTCGTTCGGGATCGTCCCGGCGAGGCTCGTCTCGAGGTACGGATTGAACGCGATGTTCTGGCCGCCGGTGGGCGTCACCATCGAATACGCGACCGTCATGTTGTAGTGATTCCAGGGCGACGGAATCGCCGACGGCCGGTCGGCACCGAACTGCGGGTCCTGCGGGTTCTCGCCCCACCAGTACGACTGCCAGGTCCAGTTGGGGATCTCCTTCCCTGTCACGTGCATCGCCATCAGCAGCCCGATGTTGCCGGGCCGCACCATGCTCAGCACCGCCTGCAAGCTCGTGTCGTTGGCCGCGCCGATCAGGTCCCCGTTCGCCGCGCCAAAGAACGTGAAGTTTGCCGAATCCTCTTTCGTGATCTTTATCCAATAGAAAGCCGAGAGCGGGACGACCTTGAGCCACATCGGACCGGTGTCATTCACCGCGAGAAAGACCGAGTCGCCCGGCTGGAGCTTTCCGGTCGGATCCACGGCGACAGCTTGCTTCCACGTCGAGGCGATCGGATTCGGCGGGTTGGAGGTCGCGCCGCTGCTGTCGCCCGACCAGTACGGCACCGCCGAGACTTCGGTCCCCGAGATGAACTGGTAGACCGGTTTGAGGACGAACGAACTCGAATCGGTCGAGTCCTTCGAGGTGAGAATCGCGCGCGAAATCAGCGGTGTACCATTCGCCGTGAACGCATTGTTCGTGTCGAGCAGCGTTTGCCCGTCATTGAGCTTGTGCTTCCAAATGAACTCCGCCGTCGACCGCGTGAATCGATTGAACGCGAACACGCGCTCGGCCGGGTCGAACGGAATGTCACCGGGGCGCGCCTGTGGGAGCATCGACGGGTGCATGGCGTTGCGACGTACGCCAAACTGCACGACGCCATGTTTCGCCCGCGCCAATACGTGCGATTCGCCCGTCGCCTCGAAGAGCTCGTGCCCCGAATACCACGTTTGCCAGGTGGGAATATTGTACGGTGTAAGCGAGGTGATCGACTGCCAAATGTCCCAGCCGTGTGCGCGGATCGCCGTAGTGTTGCCGGCGTTGATCCAGCCTTGGATGGTCGCGTAGCTCGAGGGATAGGTGCGGACGATCGGCGCCGGCGTATAGCGATAGCCACCCTTGCCGCCCGTAGTGTCCTGCGCGGCGCCACCTGACGACCCCGAGCCGCGATCGCACGACGCAATCGCGCCCACGGCCGCGACGAGCGAGAAAATGACGACAGCCGCTGAACCTGTGCGTCTGATGCTCATCGCGGATTCTCCGGGGTCTTTCGTATGTGAGGAACGCGGGGAGGGCGGGGGAAGAACGCGGGGCTACTGCAGTCCCAGCTGCTGCACCAGCTTGTCGAAGCGCGGGTCGTGCGAGATGTTGGGAAAGCTGTCCTTGTAGCGTAGCTGCGCAAGCTGGCCCTCGCCGTCGTTCACGGCGTAAGCGAGCCAGGCAAAGGCGCGATCGTTGTCGCCCAGCCGGTCGTAGATGCGCGCGATGTAGACGCCGCACACCGGCCGCACTTTAGAGATCGAGTCGAGCTGCGCGCCAACGTCGAGCGCCGCACGCCGATCGTCGGTGAGAGCGTACACCTCGCCCAGGTATGCGAGCATCAGCGTGCTCGTCGGATTGAGCGCGACGGCGCGACGCGCCTCGGCGACGGCTTCCTTCGGGTCGCCGGCATGCGCCAGCGCGACCGCGAGCCACCCATGAGGAAAGTAGTATTGCGGGTCGAGCTTGATCGCATCGCGCAGCGGCGCGATCGCTTCGGCGTAGCGCGCGCTCGCGATGCGCACCATCCCGACTGACTGCGCGATCGGCGGCGAGAGCGGGTCGAGCGCCTCGGCGCGCTTCGCCTCGACCTCGGCCCGAGCAAGGTCGTTGCGCATGAGGAGCAGCGAATAGAAGTAGTGCGCGGCGGGATACGACGGGTCGAGCGCGATCGCGCGGTCATACTCCGCGGTGCCGCCGGCAAAGTCGCGATGAGACAGCACGAGCACCGTGCCGAGCGATGTGTGCGCTTCGGCGAGCGTCGAGTCGAATTGGATCGCGCGCCGAGCGGCCGCTTCGCCCTTGGCGTACGCATCCTTGGGCGATGAGTAGAAATTGAGCGCTTGGAGAATGTACACATCGGCGAGTCCCGACCACGCACGCGCGTACGCTGGATCACGATCGACAGCCTGGTGAAACCACCCCGCCGCCGAGTCGAGCGACTGCGGCGTGCGCGCATCGACGGCGTGCCGGCCGCGCAGATACAGCTCGTACGCCGCGACGTCGTCGGTCGAGTGACGCACGATGGCACGTTGATCGGCGATCTGCAGCTTCACGGCCGCGACGATCGCCTGCGCGATCTGTTCTTGCATGGTGAACACGTCGCTGACGCTCTTGTCGTACGTGTTCGACCAAATCTGAAAGCCATCTGCAACGCTGACCAAGTCGACGGAGATGCGGACGTGATCGCCCGCCTTGCGCACGGTTCCCTCGAGCACCGCTTCGACGTTGAGCGTCCGGCCGATCTGGCGGATGTCCATCGACTGGTTTTTCACGGCGTACGACGACGCACGCGCGGCGACGCGCAATTGCCGGATCGTCGACAGCGCGCCCATTAACTCGTCGGTCATGCCGGCACTGAAATACGCTTGGTCCTTGTCGTCGCTCTCATTCGCAAACGGGAGCACCGCGATCGACCGCGGCGTATGGCTCGCGCTGACGTGCGAGCGATGCATGAATACCGCGCCGACGATGACCGCGGCGACGATCGCCCCCGCGACCACGGAGAGTCCGAGAACGCGGGACACTCGCCGGGGCGACGCCGTCGCCTCTGCACCGGACGCGTGCTCGAGTGCCTCGGCAAACGCGGTCGCGGTCGGAAACCGGTCGGACGGAGACTTGGCGAGCGCGCGCGAAATAACGGCGTCGAGTTCCGGAGAGATCGTCTCACGCAGCCGGCGCGCACTCGGCACCGGATCGGTGAATCGCTTGGCGATCACCGCCTGCATCGACTTGCCGACGTACGGCGGCTCGCCCGTGAGCATCTCGTAGAGGACGCAGCCGAGGCTGTAGACGTCGCTGCGTCCGTCGACCGCCTCGGCGCCCGTGGACTGTTCGGGACTCATGTAGAATGCCGTCCCGACCGCCACGCCCGTTCGCGTGAGTGCCTCGCTACTGGCCGACTCCAATCCTTTCGCCAAACCAAAATCGGCGACAACAGCGCTGCCGCCACTCAGAAGGATATTCTCTGGCTTGATGTCTCGGTGGACGATGCCGCGCGCGTGCGCGTACACGAGCGCGCTGGCGACCTCGCGCGCGACGCGCACGGCGGCCGACACGGTGAGCGTGTGCTCGCGGTCGAGCCACGCGCGAAGCGATGGCCCCTCGAGCACCGGCATGGCGAACCAGAGTGCGCCGTCGCGCACGCCGGAGTCGAGCAGCGGCACGATATGCGGATGCGAGAGTTTGGCGGCGACGGCGATCTCGCGCAGAAACCGGTCGGCGGCAATGCCGTTCGAGATCTCGCTCGTGAGAATCTTGATGGCCACGTCACGGGTGTATCGAGCGTCGTGCGCGAGATAAACCGTCGCCATGCCGCCGCGCCCGAGCTCGCGCATGATGCGGTAGCGCTCGGACAACTGTTCGGGCGGCGGCGCAGCGCGGGGCTGGTCGCTCACGCGGGCCCTGGTAGATAGCCGTGAATCTCGACCTCGCCCTGGTTGGTCGTCGACGGCAAATCGTTGGCGTGAAGCGTGACGATCAACGATCCATCGGCGGGCGTTGGCAGCCAGAATGCCTGCGAGTTGCAGGCGACGCTCTTCCCCGTGGGGTCGCCGGCGACGAGGAGCGAGAACCAATTGCGCGTGCCGTCGGCAAGCGTCGACCCGACGTGCCAGTACGCGAGCGACGGATTCTTACCTGACAATGCGGCCCACGCGAACACGAGGATTCCAGCGGCGCCCGTCGGCACGACGGTGGTTGGAATGGACAGCGTGACCGAGCCCATCGCCAACGGCAGCGGGCCCAGGATCGCGGCAGCGTTCTTATTTGGCTCGACGGGGATCCACGCCGCGATGCGGTGCACGCAGGCCTGGTGACGGGAGGAGGGGAGACGTTGGCACGTGGAACGCGACCCGACGAAAATGGGGGCTGGTCCGCGCCACCGCCAGCCGGGTGCGCCGCAAACTTTCCTACCGCCTACAGAATGTACTTTCTCAAATCTTCATCCTCGACAATCGCCTTGAGCCGGTCGCGGACGACCTGCGCGTCGACGACGATCTTGCCTGACCCGCGGTCGGGCAGGTCGAACATCACGTCCTCGAGCAGCGTCGTCATCACCGTGTGCAGCCGACGCGCGCCGATGTTTTCCATCCGCTCGTTGACCAGGGCCGCGATCCGCGCGATTTCGGCGATGCCGTCCGTCTGGAACTCGAGCGACGCGCCGTCGGCTTCGACCAGCGCCGCGTACTGCTTGGTGAGCGCGTTCTCCGGTTCCGTCATGATGCGGACGAAATCCTGCTCGGTGAGCGGCTTGAGCTCCACGCGGATCGGGAAGCGGCCCTGCAGTTCAGGAATCAAATCGCTCGGCTTGGAGACGTGAAACGCTCCGGCGGCGATGAACAGCACGTGATCGGTTTTAACGAGTCCGTACTTGGTCTGGACGTTCGATCCTTCGACGATCGGGAGCAGATCGCGCTGCACGCCTTCGCGCGATACGTCGGGCCCGCCCATCTGCGAGCGCTCGCCGGCGATCTTGTCGATCTCGTCGAGGAAGATGATGCCGAGCTTTTCGACCCGCTCGAGCGCGTCGGCGGTAACGTCTTCCAAATCGATCAACTTTTCGAGCTCTTGCTCGAACAGGATGCGCCGCGCCTCGGAGACTTTGACCGTGCGCTTTTTCTTTCGCTTGGGCAGCATCTCCTTGAGCATGTCGGAGATATTGTCCATCCCCTCCGGTGCGCCCTGCGACGCGAGCACATCGAACATCGGCGACGCGGCTGGCGTGACTTCGACTTCGACCTCGCGATCCTCGAGTTTGCCGTCGATGAGCAGTTGACGGAGTTTGTCGCGCGTGCGCTTGTACCGCTCCTGCGCGGGGTCGTTCGTCTCCTTGACGACAGTGCCCGTGCCGGACACAAGGAAGACATTCAGCGGATCGTCGCTGGTCGCCGCAGGTGCCGGTACCGCCGTTGTCGCCTCCGCACCGCCACTCTCCGCCGCAGCAGTTGCGCCAGCGGCCCCGCGCCCGACGCTCGACGCCGGCGGCGGCAGCAGCAGATCCAACATCCGTTCGTCGACGCGCTCGTGCGCCAGATCTTCGACCTCGGACTCGCGCTCGCTGCGCACCATGTCGATCGCGCTCTCGACCAGGTCGCGCACCATGGATTCAACGTCGCGGCCGACGTAGCCGACTTCGGTGAACTTGGACGCTTCGACTTTGATGAACGGCGCGCCGGCGAGCTTGGCGAGGCGGCGCGCGATCTCCGTCTTGCCGACGCCCGTCGGCCCGATGAGGATGATGTTGTTGGGTGAGATCTCTTCGCGGATCGACTCCGGCGCGCGCTGGCGGCGCCAGCGGTTGCGCAGCGCGATGGCGACCGCCTTCTTGGCCTCGGCCTGGCCGACGATGTAGCGATCCAACTCGGCGGCGATCTGGCGCGGCGTCAGGTCGGCGAGCTTGGCGAGGGCCTGCAGCGTCCGACTAGACGACATCGGGCGCGGTGAGAGCGACGGGGTTCGACGAGATCAACTGGTTTCCAGAATTGAGATATTCGTATTGGTATAGATGCAGATCTCGCCGGCGATGTGCATGGACCGCTTGACGATCTCCGACGCCTCGAGCGTGGTGTTGTCGATCAGCGCGCGCGCCGCGGCGAGGGCGTACGATCCGCCGGAGCCGATCGCAAGAACGCCGTCGTCCGGCTCGATCAGTTCGCCGGTGCCGGAGATGATGAAGCCGTGTTCCTTGTCGGCGACGATGAGCAGCGCTTCGAGGCGGCGCAGCACGCGGTCGCTCCGCCAATCCTTGGCCAGCTCGACGGACGCACGCGCCAGGTTGCCCGGATACCGCTCCAGCTTCTCCTCGAACTTGTCGAACAGCGTCATCGCGTCGGCGGCGGCGCCGGCGAACCCGGCGACGATCTTGCCGCCCTTGATGACGCGAACTTTCTGGGCGTGTGACTTCATGACCGTATCGCCGACGGTGACCTGACCGTCGCCGCCGATGGCGACCTTTCCGTTCCGGCGAACGGCGAGAATGGTCGTCGCGCGAATGCGCGGACGACCGGTGGCGATGGGGGGCGGAGCGGGCTGGCTGACCATGTTGGACAAAGGTAGCCGCTCGGCGAAGAAGCCCCAACGTGCCGCCGGCCCGCTCGGGCCGCCGCGCTGCTCTAGTGTTCGGGCGGACGGCGGCGCAGCGACCCGCGATTCGAGAAGCTCTGCGCGAGGTAGTGCCGGCTGCGCACGAGGCCGTACAGCAGGAACACCGCCCCAGCGATTACGGCGACAACCGAGTACCGCCAGGTGTCGCGTCCAATGAAGGCTGCGGCCATGCCCATGATGCCGAGCCCGATGGCGGCCTCGCCGCCCCGCTGCCGCTCGATGCGCGGTCGGCGGCGGCGCTCGTTCTTGACGATGATTTCGTCGGGCGTCCACGCGTCGAACACGAGTCCCAGGCCAAGAATGCCGACGAGGACGCCGATGATGACGGGGACGAGCTCGAGACGCATAGGTGCGGTAGAGGCAGGTTTCGTGCGAAGGCCGTCAAACCGCCGATTGTGAGGCACACCGAGCTGCGCCCCGTGCCTGCCGAATCGCCGCCGTCACGCCCGCGGATGCGCCTTCTGGTACACCTGCTTCAACCGCTCCACACTGGTGTGCGTGTAGATCTGCGTCGTCGCGATCGACGCGTGACCCAACAGCTCCTGCACCGCGCGCAAATCCGCGCCCGCATCGAGCAGGTGCGTGGCGAACGTGTGCCGCAACGAGTGAACGCTCAACCCCGCGTCCTCGTCGATCCGCTGCAAGAATCCGGTCACCGCCTTCTGCACCGCTCGCACGCCGATGCGCCTGCCCGTCCGGCCAATGAACACCGCGTTGCGGTCGACCTTCGTGCCCCCGATCGCTCGAAGCTCGCTCGTCGCGACGCGCCTCGTACGATCGCAGCGCGCGGACGGCGTGGTCGCCGACTGGCACGATGCGCTCCTTCCGACCCTTGCCACGCACCTTGGCCTGCTGCGTCACCAAGTCGAGATCGCCGCGATTCAAGCCCTGTAATTCCGAGAGACGCATTCCTGTCGAATAGAACAGCTCGAGGATCGCGAGATTGCGCTGGGCGACGAGGCCACCGTCCGACGCGCGCAGTTCGGCCATCTCGAAGAGCAATTCGATCTGCGCGCGGTCGAGGTATCCGGGCAGGTACTTCTCGAGGCGCGGTGCGCCGACGGCGCGCGCCGGATTCGCGTCGACGAGTTCGTTGCGGTGGAGATACCGATAAAAGCTGCGCACGGCCGACAGCACGCGCGCCATCGACCGCTTGCCCGAGGCCGCGCTTGGCGAGCTGGCCGAGAAACCCGCGCATCGCGATGCGGTCGACGCCCTGCCAGCTCCACTCGCCGCCGCCGTGATACCGGCCGAGGAATTCCACGAACTCGGCGAGATCGCGCTCGTAGGCGCGCACGGTGTTCGGCGACACGTCGCGCTCTTTGGCGAGGTGGTCGAGGTACTCGGCGACTCGCGGAACCGGCGGTGCAGAATGCATATTGATGATAGTAATATCAGATTCAGCCGGGGACGTCCGGCGCGCAGTCGCGGCGCCACGCCGTCATGTCCGCCAGCGCGCGTTCGGCGATCTGCTCGCGTTTGATGCGCTTGTCCTTGACTCGCGACGGCAGATCGTCGACGAGACCGAAGTTCGCGTTCATCGGCTGAAAGTGCGCCGGATCGGCCTCGCGCAAATACCGGTACAGCGCGCCGAGCATCGTCGTGGGCGGCGGCACGACGGCCGGCTCGCCGCGCAGTAGGCGCGAGAGGTTGATGCCGGCAACGAGTCCGGTCGCCGTGCTTTCCGTATAGCCCTCGACGCCGGTGAGTTGGCCGGCGAACAACACGGTCGCGTCATCGCGCAACGACAGATGCGCGCTCAGCGATGCGGGTGAGTTGACGTAGGAATTGCGATGGATCGAGCCGTAGCGGAGAAACTCAGCGTTCTCTAAACCCGGGATCGCGCGAAACACACGCTGCTGTTCGGGAATGCGCAGCCGCGTCTGGAAGCCGACGAGGTTCCACATCCGCCCGGCGCGATCCTCCATGCGCAACTGAAGAATGGCGTGCGCCTCCCGCCCCGTCCTTGGGTCGCGCAACCCGACCGGCTTCATCGGGCCGAAGCGGAGCGTTTCGCGGCCGCGGCGCGCCATCTCTTCGACGGGCATGCAGCCTTCGAAGTACGGCACCTCGTCGAACTCGTGCCCGTGATGCTGATCGGCGGCGATCAGCGCGTCGATGAACGCCTCATATTGCTCGCGCGAAAACGGGCAGTTGATGTACGCGCCGTCGTCGCCCGCGTCGGCCATCGTCTCCTTGCCGTAGCGAGAGGCGCGAAACACGACCGCGTCGTCGATCGAGTCGCGCGAGACGATCGGCGCGATGGCGTCGTAGAACGCGAGCGACGCGACACCGAGGCGACGGCGGATCGCGTCGGCCAGCCCATCGGACGTGAGCGGGCCGGTGGCGATGATGCCGGGGCTCGGCAGGTCGGCGACCTCCTCGCGCACGACGTTGATCCGTGAATGCGACGTGACCCGATCGTGAACCGCAGCCGAGAAGGCGTCGCGATCGACGGTGAGCGCACTGCCGCCGGGCACGCGCGCGCCGTCGGCGGCGTCGAGCACCATGGAGCCGAGCAGGCGCATCTCCGCCTTGAGCAACCCGTGCGCGTTCGACGTTTCGGTGCTCTTGAACGTGTTCGAGCACACGAGTTCGGCGAGGCGTTCGGTCTTGTGCGCCGCCGTGCCGCGTACGCCGCGCATTTCGTGGAGCACGACGTCGTGCCCGCGCTCGGCGAGCTGCCACGCGGCTTCGCTGCCCGCGAGTCCGCCGCCGACGACGTGAACAACAGGAACGACGGGAACCACCGGAACGCGCGTCATCGCGACCAGTTCACCGCGACATCGCCATCACGTCGGCGTAGGACGTGATGCGTCCCGCGTCGAACGCTTTGAGGAAATCCTGAATCGAGCAGGTGACCGAGGCCAGGCGCCCGCCGTAGCGGGTCTGCGGCAGACTCGGCGCGCCGTAGCCGCGAAAGCCGCCGATGGAGCGAATGAACGTGCTCGTCGCGTCGAGCGGGAGCGTCGCAACGCTCTTGTAGTAGCGCGACCAGGCGTCGTCTTCCTGAAAGAGGTACTGCTCGACATTCGACGTATAGATGGCCGACACGACGGCGTGATGCTCGGTGAGATACTGGCCGACGGCGCGAATCGCCTTGGGGCCGCCGAAGTCGCCGACGACGGGCACGAGCAGATTCTTCGATTCAAAATCCTTTAACCAGCGATAGTTGGCTTCGGTCGCCAGGTACCCCCAGTTCTTGCCGCTGGTGTCGGTGGCCTGTTGCAACACCGAGTACGTCGGCATGCCGCCGCGGCCAAAGCCGCCGCCGAAACCGCCGTTCGGATAGTTGTACGTGATCTGCGGCCCGCCGCCGAAAAAGGCGCCGTAGATGTAGTCGATCGACTTGCTGTCGCTATCGCCCAGGGTGTAGCCGCGCACCGCGGTGAGGTACTGCTTGATCGCCGCGAGATTCTTGCGGTAGACCGCCGTGTCGGGCACGGCCGCGTCGAACGCAGTGAAGAGCTGTTGCGGCGTCGCGGCGGTGTCGAGCCCCGCCGGGCGCGGCCGGGAGAAGAGCTTCGACAAAAAGTCGGCGCGATCGGCGGACGTTTCGATGAGCGCCTTGTAAATCAGGTGCTCCATCATGTTGCCGCGCCGAATGTCGACGATGATGGCGATCTTGGGCTGCAGCGCGACGATGTACGTGAAGTTCTGTTCCGGTCCGACGCCCAGGTACACGCCGCCCGGCTTGATCCCGCTGCGCAACGCGGGGATCACTGCTTGAAAGCCGGTCTCATTCGAGAGGAAGTTGTCGGAACGGAAATAGCCGCCCGGTTCCGAAAAGTCCGCGCTGAGCTGCCAGAGTTCTTTGTCGGTGAGACGCGCCGGGAGCGTGCTCTGAGCGTGCGCCGCGCGAGCGCCGGATAGCCCGGCAACTACGAGAGCGCCGAGCATGGCGAGCGGGACCCGATGTCGCGCGAGCCGTATTCCTGTCATGGGTGTTCCCTCCACAGTAATTGATAATGCACCGCGCGACGCCGGCGGGCGCACAGCTTGCGGAACCTGCGGCCCGTCCCACATAACATTACCCTGGATCATTCGGGTTTCCCCTCGAAGGAGCGGTATGCGGTCTCGGTGGACGCCTCGAATGGTCGGACTCGCTCCGGCGCGCGCGCGCCGATGGTCGGCAACCGCCTGCTGCGTCGCTGTAGCGCTCGGAACTGCGTGCCGCGGCGACCGGATCGCGGGGCCGCTCCACGCCGACGTGCCGCCGCCCGGCGTGGCCATCGCGCTTGGGCTCGAGTTCAGCTGTGCGCTCACCACGACGGGCAGAGCGTACTGCTGGGGCGACAACGGCGACGCGCAAATCGGTGACTCGTCGTTCCTGCAGCGGATAACTCCGGCGCCTGCCCTCACGGCGCAGACCTTTGTCGCGATCGATGCCGGCAACGCCACCGTGTGTGCGCTCGACCGCGCCGGCACGGCCTGGTGCTGGGGCGACGACCCGACGCGCCCGGGCACGCCAACCAGCTTTGCCTACACGCCACACCCGATCCTCGGCGCACAGCCGCTCAAGAGCCTCGCAGTGGGTCGCAAGTTCGCGTGCGGATTGGATGCCGACGGGGCCGCCTTCTGTTGGGGAGAAAATGGCCGCGGGCAGCTTGGCGTCGGCGATACGACTGGAAAGGCCGCACCGACGGCGGTGCTGGGTGGGCTGCGCTTTTCATCACTTGCCGCCGGATTTTTCTCGACCTGCGGCGTGACGACCGTGCATGCCGCGTACTGCTGGGGCGACAACACGTTCGGGGAGTTGGGTACCGGTGACACGGTGTCCGCGTCCGTTCCACGAAGGGTGGGCGGCTCCAACGATTTCACGTCGCTGTCGGGCGGTTCAATACACGAATGCGCGCTCACGGCGGGTGGCGCGGCGTACTGCTGGGGGACGAACATTTCGGGTCAACTCGGCGACGGCACCGCCGCGCAACGGCTGTTGCCAACCGCAGTCGTCGGTGGGCTCACGTTCGCGAGCATTCGATCGCACCGCGCGAATTCGATCTTCAGTTCGACCTGCGCGACGACGACGAGCGGCGACGTGTATTGCTGGGGATGGAACGGGAGCGGCCAGCTCGGCACAGCGACAGCGCTGACCGTCGACGCATGCACGACCATTCAGCCGCCGGGCACAACGAATCAACCTGGTGTTGTGTCGACACAGTGCTCGTACCGACCGCTCAAGGTGCCTGGCTTGTCCGGCGTGACGGCGATCGACGCCGGCGGCGACCACGCATGCGCGCTCACGTCGACAGCCAAGCTGTATTGCTGGGGCGGCAACACGTCCGGCCAACTGGGCGACGGCAGCGGCATGAATCAGACGCTGCCGGTGATGCCCGCGGGCGGATTGCTGTTCCCATAGCATCGCTCGCCGGCCGGCGAGCGATGCGCGTCAGCCCGCCAGCACCTCGGCTTCGAGCGGCTCTTCCGTCTTTGGCGCGTCCCACTCGTTGCCGCACTTCAAACATTTTCTATAGTCGCCGCGCGCCTTGGTGAACTTCATCTCGGCGCCAAGGTACCCGCACTCGGGACAGGTCTCCGCGACCGGCTTGTTCCAGACGACGAAGTCACAGTCCTCGTTGGAGCAGGCGTAGAACGCCGTGCCGCGCTTGCGCGAGCGGCGCTCGACGAGTTCGCCGCCGTCCTTGGGACAGAACACACCCGTGGGCAGCGACCGCGTGCCGCGACACTTTGGGAACGTGCTGCAGCCGAGGAATTGGCCACTCCGCCCCGTCCGAATGACCATTGGCGCGTTGCAGAGGTGGCACAGGTAGTCGGTCATCACGGGCTTCGCCTTCTCGCCCTTGATCGGTCGTGTGTACTTGCACTTTTTCGGGTGATTCTCGCAGGCGAGAAACGGCCCGAAGAACCCGCCGCGCGGTTCGAGATGGCCGCCGCAGTCCGGGCAACGAATCTCGGCGATCGCCGACAGATCATGCGCCACGGCGATCAGCGCAGCGGCGTCGACCTTGTTCAAGCGCGCGGCAAAGGGCGAGTAGAAGTCCTTGAGTACTTTTTGCCAGCTAACCTCACCGTCTTCGACCCTGTCGAGTTCCTCCTCCATCTCCGACGTGAAATCAACGTTGAAGATGTCCGGGAACTGCTTGACCATCACTTTCTCGACGGTCTCACCGAGTTCGGTTGGGAAGAAGCGTCGCTGCGTGAGCTCGACGTACCGTCGGTCGGCGAGCACGGAAATGATCGACGCATAGGTCGATGGCCGGCCGATGCCGAGGCGTTCGAGTTCCTTGACCAAGCTGGCCTCGGAGAAGCGCGGCGGCGGCTCGGTGAAGTGCTGGCTTGGCGTGATGCCCTTGCACGGCACCTCCTCGCCAACGTCGACGACGGGCAGCGCCTGCTCGTCCTCGAGCGTACGGTGCTCCCCTTCCTCGCGGGCTTCGCGGTACAGCACGAGGAAGCCCTGGAATTTCACGATCGATCCCGTGGCGCGGAACAGATAGCTGCGACGACCGATGTCCGGCGGCGGACCGAGCGTCGACGGAATATCGAAGTCGACGGTCGTCGTGTCGAACACGGCCGGCGCCATTTGCGACGACATGAAGCGCTGCCAGACCAGTTGATAGAGCTTGAACTGGTCCGGGCTCAGATGGCGTTTCACGTCGTCCGGCCGGCGCGTGGGGTCGGTCGGCCGAACGGCTTCGTGCGCGTCCTGGGTGTTCTTCTTCGAGTCGCTGCCGTAAAGCTGCGGCGTCTTGGCGACGAACTCCTCGCCGAACAGAATGCGCAGGTATTCGCGCGCCTGGAGCGCGGCGCTTTCGGCTACGCGCGTCGAGTCGGTGCGCATGTACGTGATGAGACCGACCGATCCCTCGTCGCCGATATCGATGCCTTCGTACAGGTCCTGCGCGACGCGCATGGTGCGCTTGGACCCGAACGACAGCTTCTTGGCGCCTTCCTGCTGCAGCGTCGACGTCGTGAACGGCGCCGACGGATTCTTGCGCCGCTCGCGACGCTTGACCTCGGTGACGCCGAAGGTCGAGCGCGACTTGAGATCCTCGAGAATCCGCTCGGCCTCGGCCTGAGTGTGGATCTCGGCCTTTTTGCCGTCGATGTGGTGCAGCTTGGCGGTGAACTGCTGGCCGTCCTGTTCCAGCAGCGCTTCGATCGTCCAGTACTCCACCGGCTTGAACGCGCGGATTTCGCGCTCGCGCTCGACGATCAAGCGCAGCGCAACGGTCTGCACGCGGCCCGCTGAGATTCCTTTCTTTACAGTTTTCCAAAGCACGGGACTCGCCTTATAGCCGACGAGGCGGTCGAGCACGCGCCGCGCCTGCTGCGCCTCGACCTTTTTCGTGTCGATGACGCCGGCGTTCTGGATGGCGAGCTTCACGGCGTCCTTGGTGATCTCGTGGAACAGGACCCGTTTGATCGACAGCGTGCCGTCGCCGCGCTTGGGCCTGATCTGGCCGGCCACGTGCGCGGCAATCGCTTCGCCCTCACGATCAGGGTCGGTGGCGATCAGGACTTCCTTGCTGGCCTTCGCGGCGCTCTTGAGATCGGCGATGGTTTTTTCCTTGCCGGGGATCGGAACGAGCTCCGGCAAGAATCCCTTGTCGACATCGATGCCGAGCTTCTTCTCCGGCAAATCCATGATGTGGCCGACCGTGGCCCGAACGCGGTAGCCTCGGCCGAGGTATTTGCCGATCGTCTTCGCCTTGGCCGGCGACTCGACGATGACTAGCGTGCCGCCCGGCGTGGCGCCCGTATCCTCGCCATACTCCGTCGTCGCCTGGCTCGCCTTGCTCCGTCCACGGCGCGCGGTCGCCTTGGCCACGGCCTTTTTCTTCGCCGTGCCCCGCGTTTTTGCCGCAGCCTTTTTCGTCGCCATGGTCAGTGCACCGTCTGATGTTGATCGCCGTCGGTCGCTTCGATGAACCCGGCGCCCTCGAGAAGAGAACGCAGGTCATCCAGCGCGATCCGGCCGTCTATCTGAACGAGCGCCCGCTCGATGATGTGCTCAAGTTCGCCCGCATTGAGCGCTCCACCGCCGCTCAAAGCGAGCAAATGTCCCCAAGCTTCTGGGGCAAATCGGCCGCGCTCATGCGGGCCCAGTACGCGAAAAGTCATGTCTATCCCCTTCATTGACGCTCAGAGTGGCCTGAAAGCACGAAGGGGAGGATGTGCCGGCCGTGCGGCATCAATCCTCTCCCTGTCGAATCAAGACATTCCGACCGTTCATTCGTTCTTGGTGCGTTCCTCCGCGCCAAGATTCGGTAACGTATGCCTACCGTGCCGCGGTAGCAAGCTCCGACACTGTATCTATAACCTTTTGCAAAGCAATGAGTTCCGTGTGAATCGTGTGATCGCATCCCTCGTACGCCTCGGTCCGCGCGGCGAGCAGTCGCTTGAGTTCGCCAAGCGGATCCGGCTTCAGGAGCAACGGCCGAGTGCTCCGGTTTGGGCCCAATCGCTTGAGCGCGACCGACGGACGCACTTTAAGGTATACGAGCTGGCTAGGGGGGCGGACAATCGACACAACGTCTGGGTTGGTGATCCAGCCGCCACCGGGCGACACAATCATGTTCCCGACCTGGGCGAGCTCCTGCGTGAGCTCTCGCTCCTTGGCGCGAAAGTACGGCTCTCCCTTTTCGGCAAACAGCTCGCCAATGGAGCGCCCTTCCCTCCGCTCGATCTCGAGGTCGAGGTCGATGAAGGCGCGGCCGAGCCGATCGGCGACGGCCTGCCCGACGGTGGACTTTCCCGAGCCGGGAAGTCCAACGAGAATGATGTGCGGCTTGGACGGATCAGCCGCGGAGGCGGGCTGCGACGTGCGAAAGATAGGCGTCATAGTTTCGTTTCGTTTCGCCGAGCGAATCGCCGCCGAACTTCTCGAGAAAGGCATCGGCGAGCACGAGAGCGATCATCCCTTCAGCGATGACCCCCATAGCTGGGACTGCCGTCACGTCGCTTCGTTCGGCGACGGCGGACGCGGGTTCGCCGGTCGCGACGTCGACGGTACCGAGCGGGCGCATCAACGTGCTGATCGGCTTCATAGCGACGCGGACGACGAGCGGCTCACCCGTCGTCATGCCGCCCTCGAGGCCGCCCGCACGATTGGTCGTCCGACGGACATTGCCGGCGCGTGTGCGTCCTGGCGCCGGCTCGATCTCGTCGTGAACATCCGCGCCGGTCACGCGAGCCGCGTCGAACCCAATGCCGATCTCGACTCCCTTGACCGCGGGAATTGATAGTATTGCCGCGCCGATGCGGCCGTCGAGTTTCCGGTCCCACGAGACGTGCGAGCCAAGGCCCACGGGAAGCCCATCAGCGACCACTTCGCAGATTCCGCCGAGGGTATTGCCGGCCCGCTTGATCTCATCGATGTGCGCAATCATGCGTGCCTCTGCGCCGGCGTCGAGCGTGCGCAGGGGAGAGGCGTCAGCGGCGGCGTTGATGTCCGCTGGCATCGGAGACGGACGCGCTGCGTCGATGCCGCCGAGGTGGGTCACATGACTCCCGATCGTGACCTCGAACTCATTGAGAAAACGCTTACAGACGGCCGCCGCGGCGACACGCGCCGTCGTTTCGCGCGCCGAGGCCCGTTCGAGGATGTCGCGCGCATCGGTCCGATCGTACTTGAGCACTCCAGTAAGATCCGCGTGGCCCGGGCGGACGCGCGTCACCGCGCGTTTGCGGGGGGCGGCTAGCTCGTCATCCGGCTCGGGGCGCATGATCTCTTGCCAGTTCTTCCAATCGCGGTTGGGCACCAGCATGGCGATGGGAGAGCCGAGCGTTTCACCCGCACGGACGCCGGACAGGAACTCCACCGTATCCTGCTCGATCTGCATGCGTCGCCCGCGACCATAGCCCTGCTGTCGGCGCGCCAGCTCGGAATTGACGTCCGCGGCCAGCAGCGGCAGTCCGGCCGGCATTCCTTCCAGAATGCTCACGAGAGCCTGGCCGTGCGACTCGCCCGCGGTGGTGAACTTGAGATGCATGCGAATAGAATAACGTAGCCGTCGGCCGGATGACGGGCTCGCGGCGAAATCGCTCTAAGCCGCGAAAACCGTCGGAACGCCACCACTGGCGGCATCCCGACGGTTCTTCGTGTTCGCGGCGCGCGATCGGATTCTACTATTCCGACCGGACGACGTTCGGTGTCAGTGTCACGACTGCAACCCCGCGACGGTTCCCGAGGCCTTACGGGCGACCCGTCTCCGGCGCAACCTGTCCATCATCGATGATATGCGGCGTGATCAGGATCAAGAGATCGCGCTTCGTTTCCTGGCGCGTGGTCACACCAAAGAGCCGGCCGACGATCGGTAGATCGACGAGAATCGGCAAGCCCGACTTGCTGACGGTGACGGTGGTCTGTGTGAGACCGCCCATGACCGTCGTTTCACCGTCCGCGACGAGAACGACGTTGTCGACTCGCTGCGTGGGGAATACGGCCCCGACGTCGTTCGATTCGAATTGCACGTCGGAGTTCTCGACGTGCACCTTCATTTGAATTTGGTGATTCGCGGTGATCTGCGGCGTGACTTCGACGATGACGCCGGTCTGCTGCATCTGGACCGTGGCGCGCGGGAAGTTGCTGGTTTCGTTCCCGCCCGACGAAGCATCGATGATGCGGATCGGCACCTGCGTACCGGCCGTGAGGTTGGCCGTGCGATTGTTCAACACCGTCACGCTGGGCTCCGCCTGCACGTCGAGGAGCGTGTTCTGCTGCAGCGCCTCGAGGAAGGTGGTGAAGTCGAAGTTGCCCATCGCGGTCGAGTAGACGAGCTGCAGGGCGGCCGACGGAATGCGCTGCGTAGCGTTGGCGATCGCCGAGATGGTATTGCCGCCGAGCAGGATCTGACCGGCATCAGTCCGCGCCGCGCCGGTCGAGTCGAGGCGGGGCACGATGTCATTGAAGAACTGTTGCTGCGATCCAAGGTCGTAGCGCAAGCCGAGGCCTTCGAGCGTGCTGCGATCGACGAGAATGATCTTGGCCTTGATGTTGACCTGCGGTTGACGCAGGTCGAGGCTGCGCGCATAGCGCTCGAGATCAGCGAGCGCCGACGGGACGTCGGTGATGCTGATGCTATTGGTGATCGTATCCGCCGTGACCGTTCCGCGTGCCGGGCACGCGAAGCTCTGTACGACGCCAACCTGCGGCGTCGCCTGGCCCGGCGTTTGGCCGCCGGCCGATTGCGCCATGGCGCCCGCGGTCGTGAGCGGGCAGCTCCGGGTGAGGCGCGAAGCGATCATCGGAGCGGCAGCGCGAGCCGCCGCGTAGTTGAGGCGAATG
The DNA here is from genome assembly GCA_963817445.1 of uncultured Gemmatimonadaceae bacterium. Classification (GTDB taxonomy): domain Bacteria; phylum Gemmatimonadota; class Gemmatimonadetes; order Gemmatimonadales; family Gemmatimonadaceae; genus JAQBQB01. The sequence continues at coordinate 572,741 of CAWFOG010000023.1, read as the reverse complement.
GTGCGCGTCTCGAGCGGAATGGTGGACTGCCGCGCGAGCACGTTTTCAAATGTGTCGATGACGATGACGCCGTCAGGATTGACCGTGACATCGTAGCCGTTGGCGTTCATGACTTCCTTGAGCGCCACGTCCCACGGGAGATTGTTGATCGTCGCGGTCACGGTCCCCGACACTGCCTTCGACGGCAGAATCGTGCGGCCGGTGAACGCGGAGAAGATCGCGAGCACGTCATTGATCGGCGTGTTCTCGCCACTCCACGTGATGCGCGGTTCCTGCGACTGCGCGATACCGAAGTCCGTGACGGATTTCGCCGTGGCCGGCGAGTACGCGGCTTGGCGCAGCGTTTGGCGCGGCTCGGCCAGGCGCGCGTCGCTCACCTCGGCCTTGGCCGGAGCGGGCTGCGGTGCCGGGAGGGCCACCGCCTGGACGGCGGGCGCCTTGGCCATCACCGTGGCCGCTGGCCTGACCTGCGCGAGCGGCGGGGACGGTGCGGCGACGTCGCCGTTCAGACGCCAGGGCGCGAACTTGGTGTTCGCTCCGTCGACGCTGACGTGGATTTCGCCATTGGCCTGTGAGACTTCATACGGATGCGGCGCATCAAGCGTGAGCACGACGCGGACAACCGTTCTCGTGAACTGTGAATAGCGAATGCGCGTAATCCCGCCGCGCGCGACGCCGTCGTAGGCGTCACCCTGCGGAAGACCGAGCGTCGCGCCACTCATGTCGACGACGATCTTGTCGGGACCCGACAAGACGAAGTGCTTGAGCGTCACGGCGCCGTCGAGGCGAATCACCACATCGGCGCGCCCCGTGGTTGGGACGACGCTCAATGAAATGACCGTCGCATCGTTTGGAGTGGTCGGGACGGCAGGAATAGCCGCAGGACGTCCGCCGACCGCGCCGAACGCAACGAGCATCGCAGATGCAAGCGTCCGGTTTGGCATCATTTTCCCCTCACTTTGGTGGAGTCGCCGAGGACAAGAGAGTCCTGACGCGTCGTACCGAATTCATCGATCGTGAACACGACTTTCTTGACGCTGATCTCGGAGACCCGCATGCGACCCAGCGGCGTTCCTGTCGTGACGCGGTACAGTTCGTTGGTGCCGACATCGCGAAGCGTCGCCACCGAATGTTCACCGGAGTGGTCGTAGAGAATTCCGGTGAGTCGCAGATCACTCATCGACGGCCGCAGCTCACTGGTAAGGAGCAGCGAGTAGAAGGGATCGCGACGTCCGTCGCGCGAGTAGTCATACGCCTCGCGCATAATGATCGCCGGCGGAACGGTGTCCGCGGGCGCAATGTTGAGTTTCGTGACAGGATGCTCGGCCTGCGCGACCGACGCGCTGGGCGCGGCGGACGATTTCGACGTGCGCGACTTCGCCGGTGCCGCTGCAGGCGCGGACTTCACCGCGGTGCTGGGCGCGACCGGCTGCTGCTCGGCTTGAATGTGCGCCGACGTCGCGGCGGCGGCGCCCTGGCTGACCGACTTGGCCTTGGAGTAGATGCCACCCTGCGCCGACGCGGCGGTCGTGGCGCCCATGAGGCACGCGGCGGCAAGAACCATCGCGCGCATCATGGGGCACCCGCCTTGGACGTCGACGCCGGAACGGTCGGCGCGACGTGCGCAACGTAGGTCTGGACCTGGAACCTGGCGTCGAGGAACTGCTCGTCCTTGCGCGGCTTCGTTTCGCCGGTGCGCGTGGTCGAGGTCAGCGTGACGTTGATCGGCGCGACGACGCGCGGGAGTTCGCCGACGTTGGCGAGGAACTCCGCAACCTTATGGAACGGACCGGTCACGCCGAGCTTGTAGCGGTAGGTGTCGAAGTGATCGCCATTGACCACGCCGTCCGGCTGCACGTCGGCCAGCTCGAGTCCCGCGCGACGCGCGGCATTCGAAATGGCTTCCAGCAGCGCCGGGACTTCGTTGGCCGTCGGCACGAGATGGCGCAGCACATCGAGCTCGCGCGCGTAGGCATCGGCCTCTTGCTTCATCTTGGCCGTGGAGCCCTTGGACACCTCGCGCTTCGCCATGCGGTTGAGCGAATCCATCTGATCGACGTGGATGGCGAGCGCCGTCGAGCACATCGTGCTTCGGCGTCCAGACGAGTTGCTGGTAGACAGCAGCCAGACCGATCGCCACGACGGCAATCATGAAGTGGCGTTTGTCGCGAGTATTCGTAGGCAGGAGGGCCATGGCTTACCTCGCCGAAAGACTGAGCGGCACGCGACGAATCATCGTCGAGTCGGGCCGCGTGTAGCCGAGCGTGATCTGGAACTGGGTCACTTCCTTTCCCTGCTCGATGGCGAACTCGGACTTGTCGAGCTGCACGTTGCCAAGGAACGGAGACGCTTCGAGATCTTTCATGAAGCGCGTCAACGCCTGAATGTCGACCGTGCGGCCGACGATGCGGACGGACACGGGATCGCGCTGAATCTCGGTGTCGAGTCGCTTTTGCGTTCCCTTCTTCTTCGACGAGTCCTTCGGACTGGCGACGATGTTCGCCGTCCCGGCGGCCGGGCCCGTGAACGCGAGGCCGGAGAGCCACGTGTACTGCGGCAGCGCGCGACTGACCTCGTCGAGAACGTGGGCCCAGATGAAGCGATCTTCGTCGAGGCTCTTGATGACGTTGACCTGACGCAGCAGCGAGTCCCGCGTGGCCTCGGAGTGATACCGATCCTTGAGGAACAGCGTGTAGTGCGTCGAATCGCGAAGCGCCTGGTCGTGTCGCACGGTCAGCTTCGACTCCGTGGCCGCCTGCGTCACGTAGAGACCGCCGACACCGCCGGCGCCCACGACCACCGAGACGATCGCGGCAACGAGGAACTTGTCGCGCACGCGGCCGGTGAGGCTCGCGGCCATGGCGCGCAAGTTCACCGCTTGACGGCGAGTTCGCTTTCTTTTTGCCTGCTCCAGGCAGGAGATTGATCTCGATCATAGCACGGCGGGGAATCGCGATTCGCTATTGGCTACTGGGCTCGCGCAACGATTGCGCGGCGGCAGTGAGGAGCGAACGGCCAATGGCTGGGAAGCGAACATGGTGTGGCGATCATGCGACCTGTCTCAACGCCAAACCAATGGGGAGCATGAGCAGCGGAGCGATCTCGTCTGTGACGAGCGACGCAAGTGCGCCGTCACGTACCTTCAGATTCGCCAACGGGTTAGCCTGCTGCACGGTGAGGTGCAACCGCTCAGCGAGCATTTCGTTGAGCCCTGGAATTCGCGAGCCGCCACCGCAGGTGTAGATCGCGCGCATGTTCTGCGCGCGCGAGTTCTGCGCGAGGAACGCGGCCGCGCGCTCGACACCCACGGCGATCTCTTCGCCGCGCGTTTCGATCACGGCGTCAAGATGCGCCGAGCGATCGTAGCCCTGGAGGAGTTGCTGAGCTTCGTCGAGTCCGAGGCCCCGTTCACGCTGCAGGTCTTCACGGAAGCGGCGCGTGCCGACCGTGAGATCGCGCGTCAGCAACGGGACGCCGTCGTCGAGAATGTTGATGTTGGTTACGTCGTGGCCGATGTTGAGCAGACCGACCACGCCGTTCATCGCGTCTGGATGGTTGACCTCGAACGCGTTGTGCAACGCAAACGCTTCGACGTCGACCATGCACGGGGACGAGGCCCGCGTCGGTGAGCATGCGAATCTTCGACTCGATCAGATCGCGCTTGGCCGCGACGAGCAGCACGCTCATCTCCACACCATCGCCGTCGGGGTCGAGAATCTGGAAGTCCAGCTCCACCGACTCCATGTCGAACGGCACGTGCTGTTCGGCTTCCCAGCGCATCAGTTCGCGCGCCTGTTGTTCCTTGACGCGCTCAATTTGAATTTTCTTAATGATGACGTCGCGGCCGCCGACGGACGTGACGACGTCCTTGGACTTGACGCCGGCCGCGGCGAGCGCGGTCTGGATGGCCTCGGCGACGATGCCGGGATCCATCACTTCGCCTTCGACGATGGCATCGGCGAGCAGCGGCGTCACGGTGACGCGCACGAGCTCGGGGACGCGCTTGGAATGATCGACGACGGCGACCTTGATCAACCCCGACCCAATGTCGAGACCGACGGTTGTCTTCTTTCGACCGAATACAGACATGGCGGCGGTGTACGGTGGAGGGTTGATCAACTCAGCGGTGCGGTATCGACCTGGTCATCGTGTCTGGAGGTTCACGCTCCTCTGCGAACCCGCCAATCATCTTGTCCGTCGGCCAACGTAGTGCGACCGCTTGTTCGGACAGGCTGACCCGTGGTGCCGGTCTCATCATGTCCGTCCCACCGAACACGACCGACTCTGCGACAGGTAACAGCCGCCGGATTGACGTGATGATTGTCACATGGGTCAAAACAGCTCAGCCCAACGCCTTCCGCGCACCGCGCGGGGCCGCGTGGCACGTTGCAATTCGCGAATGAGTGAACATATGGAATACGTGACGTGTGAATCGACGAGATGAATGCCGGTCGCTCCCGGCGCAAACGACATCAGCGCCCCCGTGACGGCCAAGCCGCCGTTCGGCGCCGCGATGGAATCGCGCGCAATCATCAGCCCTGTCATGACGAACGAGCCGGTGACGACGATCGCGCCGTCCGCGACGAGAATGCCGTCGAACGTGCCACCCGCAATCGTCGTGTCGCCGTGGACGTGCACGACGACCGCACTGCTGTCGAGCCGAGCGAGTTGTCTGCTCGCGAGGAAATAGGTCGATGTGTCCGCCGCGATCGTTGCGTTGCGTACGCGCGCGCCGGGCGTCAGCGTCGTCGCGGCGCCGGGGGCGACGACGACGTCCGCGTCGGGCGACGAGACGCAGCCGGCGTCGGTGCTCGTATCCGCGGAAAACACCACACGGTCGTTTGCCACGACACCGCCCCGCGCCGTGATGCCGGCCGCCGGCGTCGGTCCTACGGCCGGAAAACGCGCGACCAGGTTGGTGCGTCGCCGAGCCGAGTCCGGACCGATCTGCGAGACGCTCGCGACCAGCCACACCACGCCAGCCGGCAGCGCCGTGGCGACAACGACGGCGTCGACGCTGTCGGCCGTGCGAGCGAGATAGGAAAGACTCGTGAGTGGCCGGGCACCAGATCGGCCAGGCCGTAGCCGGACGGATTGCCCAACACGGTGCTCAGCGCCTCATCGGCGGCGCCCGTCAGCAGCGCATCCGTTCGCGCGAGGCGTGCGGCTCGCTGCGCCACGACGAGCGACGCGATCGCGCCGGTGATCAGCAGCCCAAGCACTGTCAAAAGCGCGAGGGCCGCGAAGAGGGCGACGCCGGCTCGAGCGCGCATAGGAGATCCCTGGTCAGCGATTGTGAATTGACACGGCGACCAGCGCGGAATCGCTGCGTGGCCCGTGTTGCGCCCCAGCGCCGAGGATGCGGATCGCGTGTTTGGTTTGCGCGCGGAGCGCGATCTCGATCAGCCGAATCGCCGCCACATTGATGACCGGCGGAGTGATCGAATTCCCCGCGCTGTCGCGGTAGCTGAACGCCGCGCCGCCGGACGATGGGGGCAGCACGGGGCCGGCGACCGGCTGGATCGTATTGAACCGGAGAGACGCGTTGTTCCAATCGCGCTCGCCGACGTACCATCCTCCATCGGAGGCGCGGTAGATGCTGTAGCGCACCGGACGCGTGATCCGCAATGGAAATGCCGACGCTCGACGAAGAAAGCGTATCGCCGAAGCCGAGGTTCACGCGCACTGACGCCGCGGCGGCGGACGACAGACGCGGGCCGCCCGCGGCGCACTGCCCCGGCGGCGCGGCGCCCGCGCGTACGACGGCGTGCGGGAGCCACCGATCGAGACGTGTCGCCAGGCGTGAACAGCCAAACGGTATCACCCGCCTCGACCGGCATGAGAAAACTCGCATACGTGTCGGCGCCGCCGACTGCCGGGGAGAGGATGACCCCGCCGGTGGTCGTGTCGCAGACGACCGCGCTGGCGATCGTCGCCCGCAGTTCGATCGACGTGTCGCGGGCTTCGCGAATGTCGCCCGCCAGCGGCGCGGCGGCGCGCAGGTCGATCGGGAGGAGCGCGGCGGCCTCGCGCAGTTGACCCGCGACCGCCGCCCGCTCGGCGAGGTCGGCAAACACTCGCTGTTCGCGAACGCTGATCGCCATGATCAGCCCGAGCACGACGCCCGCGACGGTCAGTGCGACGAGCACCTCGACCAATGTCAGCCCTCGGTGCCGGCGGCGGTGCGCTAGCATGGCACGCGAGTGCGGAGGACGAGCGTGTGGGCCGTACCGCGGACATCGAAGCTGACGCTGTCGATCAACGCGCGGATCGCGTAGCCATCGACCACGGAACTCCACCGCTCCTCGATGCTGCGATCCGTCGCGCTATCGGCGACGGCAGCGCACGGCCCGGCGGCGAGACGCTGGAGGCGATTGTTCGCCGCCTCGATTGCCGCGGCACGCGCCCGCACGTCCGAGCTGCGCTGCACGACGATCGTCCCGCCAGCCACGAGCGACAGAATCGCGACGTTGAGCACCACGAGCGTGAGCAGCAGCTCGATGAGCGTGAAGCCATGTCGCACCGGCGCCGCGCCGCGAGGACGCGCTCGATCCACCCGCATTGGAGGCACGGGACGAAGCTATGCCCCGCGCGACAACGTCTTGCATCATTCCGCGCCGCGATGGATCAATGCGCGGCACGCAGGACGACGGCCCCTGCTTGCTCTTGCTACTTCTTGTGGACGTCGACTTCGACGTTGATGAGGCCCGATCCGTTCAACTTGCCGGTCATGATCGCCTGCGTCGCTGACATCGTCGCGTCGTAGGCTGAGCCGACAAAATCCTGAACGGAGATGTCCAAATGCAGAGTGGGATAGACGAACGATCCGACGACCGTACCAGACAGCGAGCCGCTGCACACCGGCGATCGACACCGATCCGGACACGTTGGTACCAACCTCCGCGAGGTCGAACGACAGAGCGTAACCGTTCTGCGTTCCGCCCAGTTGCCGTCCACCGTCTGGACCGGGGACAGGATGCTGTCGCCGCCACAACTAATGAGGAGCGCGGCGAGAACGAGGGGAATGAGACGTCGCATGAGAGGACGCGGAAAAGTGTGGGATGGGAACCGCTGCAGATAAATACCCCAATACCCTACTGCAAGTCCCGGTCGACGAGACAATGCCTGAGGCGGCTCGTCGAGCGGCCTGGTTCGGGCGCGGCGGGGCGGAACTCGGCAGCCTCTTGAATCATAACCGTCGTGCGAGGACGCCGGGCGGGCGCGTCGAATGCTTACGCGTCGGCCAACCGAGTCGTCCTAGGGTGACGCTTTCTCATCGCCTGGAGCTACGACGCATGACCGTGTCGACCGCGACGCACCGCACGCGCTACACGCCGGTGCGCGATCAGATCATCGAGCTCTCGGTCGTGATGCCGTGCCTGAATGAAGCCGATACCATCGCATCGTGCGTGAGCAAGGCCGTGGGTGCCTTGCGCGAGCACAGAATCTCCGGCGAGGTCATTGTCGCGGACAACGGCAGCACCGACGGATCGCAGCGCATTGCCATTGCGAACGGCGCGCGCGTCGTCGCCGTCACCGAGAAGGGCTACGGCAGCGCGCTGATGGGCGGCATCGCGGCGGCTCGCGGTCGATACGTGCTGATGGGCGATGCCGACGACAGCTACGATTTCCGCGAGATCCCGGCGTTTCTGGCCAAGTTGCGCGAGGGCTACGAATTGGTGCAGGGCTGCCGCCTCCCTTCGGGCGGAGGCACGGTCATGCCGGGCGCGATGCCCTTTCGTCATCGCTGGTGGGGCAACCCGATGTTCTCCTGGCTCGCTCGCGGCTGGTTCCGCGCGCCGATCCAGGATGTCTACTGCGGCCTGCGCGCCTTCACCCGCGCGCACTACGAGCGGCTCGAGCAGCGCTGCACCGGAATGGAATTCGCCACCGAAATGATCATCAAGACGAGCCTCGTCGGCGCCAGGGTCGCCGAGGTTCCGATCACGCTGCACGTAGACGGTCGCAAGGCGCACGCGCCGCATCTGCGCACCTTTCGCGACGGATGGCGCACGCTGCGGTTCTTCATGCTCTACAGTCCGCGCTGGCTGTTCCTGATTCCCGGCGCGGCGCTCGTCCTGCTGGGCGCAATCGGATATGGCATCGCACTGCCCGGCGTTCGCATTGGACGCGTGACGTTCGACGCGCACACGCTGTTGTTCGCCAGCCTCGCGCTCATCGCCGGTTTCCAGTCGATCGTGTTCGCGCTGTTCACCAAAGTCTTCGCCATCAGCGAAAAGCTCCTGCCCGAAGACCCGCGCCTCACGCGCCTCGGTCGCCTGGTCAATCTCGAGCGCGGCCTCATGGCCGGCGCAATTACAATGCTGACCGGGCTCGGCCTGCTCGCCGGCGCGATCAATCAATGGCGGGTGGCGCACTTCGGCCCGTTGGACTACAGCCACACCATGCGCTGGGTCATTCCAGGCGTGACGCTGACCACCCTCGGCTTTCAGACCGTGTTGTCGAGCTTCTTCTTGAGCGTACTTGGGATGAAGCGTCGATGAGTCTGCTCAGCCGCCTGCACGGCGGCTACGTACATGATCGGCGCGTGACGGTCCTCTCGCGGCATCTCGCCCCATTGTTGCCACGCGGTGCGCGAGTGCTGGACGTGGGATGTGGCGACGGACAGCTGGCCGCGCGGCTTCTCGCCTTGCGCCCTGATCTGCGCATCGAGGGCGTGGATGTACTCGTTCGCACGGACACGGCGATACCCGTTCGACCCTTCGACGGCGCGCGCATTCCGTACACCGACCGCAGCGTCGACGTGGTCTTGATCGTCGACGTTCTCCACCACACGGACGATCCGAGCGTGATTCTCGGTGAAGCTGCGCGCGTGGCGCGCTCGCACGTGTTGCTCAAGGATCATCTGCGCGAGGGGTTCGGCGCGCGCGTCACGCTCCGCGGCATGGACTGGGTGGGCAACGCGCGGCACGGTGTTCGGTTGCCGTACAACTACTGGTCGCGATCCGAGTGGACGAACGCGTTCGACCGACTTGGACTCGTGGTCGAGCGCTGGCAGTCGGCGCTGCATCTCTATCCCGCGCCCGCAACCTGGCTGTTCGACCGCTCCCTACACTTTGTTGCCCAGTTGGAGGTCGCGCGATCGTGATGTCCGTCGTTCTCCCGTTCACACCGATCGCGCTGATTCTCGTGCTTGGGTGGGTTGGCCTGCGCGTACGCGACGACCGGTTTGGCGCGCTCCAACGGTTCCCGGAGAGTCGCTATCTGCCATACGCCGTCGCGCTCGTGATGATGGGCGTGATCTGGTATCTGTGGGGCTCACTGCATCAGCTATCCGTCACGCACGACGAGGCGTCGTACGTGCTGCAGGCGCAGACGTTCGCGCGCGGCCGGTGGGCAATGCCCTCTCCGCCGATTCCAGCGTTCTTCGAACAATTTCACGTCTTCGTGACGCCGACGTACGCGTCGAAATACCCGCCGGGCCACGGCATTCTGTTGGTGCCGGGAGTTTGGCTCGGGTTGCCCGGGCTGATGCCCGTTCTGCTCAGCGGGCTCACCGCCGCGCTGTTGTTCGTGCTCGTGCGGCGCGTAACGAACGGCTGGGTGGCGCTGTTGACGTTCGTGCTCTGGTTGCCAATGACGGCCAATCTCGGATTCCGGCCGAGCTATTTCTCTGAAAACACGTCGAGCGCGTTGTGGCTGCTGGGCTGGTGGGCGCTGCTCAAGTGGCGGGAACGGGAACAGCGGGGTTGGCTCGTCGTTCTGGCCGCATGCGCGGGATGGCTGGCGATTACGCGACCGCTTACAGCCGTCGCGTTCGCGATCCCGGTCGGTGGCGCGGTGATCTGGCGCGTCGCACACCGGCGTTCCTGGCGCGCACTCGTCGTCCCGATGTTGGTGGGTACGGCGATCGTGTCGCTCATTCCTATATGGAGCCTGCGTACGACGGGCAACTGGCGGCAAACGCCTTATACGCTGTACGCAAAGACATATTTCCCGTTCGACGTCGCCGGCTTTGGACTCGACACGACGCCGGCGGCGCATCCGCTTCCCGCCGACATGAAGCGGCTCATCGAGGCGTTCGGTCCGGTTCACACCGCGCATACGGTTGACCGCTTGCCGCGAATTCTGTACGACCGCTGGCACGCGATGTTCGTCGAGGCGTTCTACGGCGTTCGATATCCGCTCGCGATTTTCGCGTTGGTCGCACTCGTCGTACTGCCAGCGGCAGGGTGGTTCGCCGTGTGCGGCAGCATCGTCTTGACGCTCTGCTATCTGGTCTATGCCCACCCCGCCGAGTGGGACCTGTACTATCTGGAGATCATCCCGCTGTTTCCGTTTCTCGCCGCCTGCGGCCTCTGGGTGAGCTGGCTCTGGCTGGGAAAGAAGCTGCGCGCGGGCCGACAGGCCGCGCTGCAAACCATGGCGCCGCATGCAGCCCTCGCCGGAGCGATCGTCGCGGTGATTCTGTCGATCCCGGCGCGTTCAGACGTGCTCCAGGTACACGGCGCGCAGCTGATACGGCGCCAAGTGCAGGCCAGCTTCGCGTCTGCGGTCGCTGACTTGCCCGGCGCGCGCAAGATCATATTCATCCGCTATAAACCAGCACACTACATTCACAGAAGTTTTATCGCGAACCAGGCGGACCTGGCGGATGCGCGAACGTGGTTTGTCTATGATCGTGGAAGTGAGAACGCGTCGCTGACAGCGCTTGCGCCGGGACGCGTGCCGTACTTGTTCGACGAGGCGTCGAGCATGTTTTACCACCTCCCGTCGAACACGGCTGCGAGCGACTCGACCGTCGCCGTCGCGCGGCCCAAGCATTAGAGCCGCCGCCGGCCGCTGATCCAACGCCGGTCTGCATCGTACGCGCGCGCGCTCGAGATCTTGATCTTGAACCCGCATGGATTCGAACGATTGCATCCTGCGCACTCGGCGACGACGAGCAATCTCTCAATCGATGCGCAGCTCATGCGGTGGTTGCGCAGCACGTCTCGTCTTCCGCGTCGCCCGAAACGCAACAGCCCGGCGACGCTTTCGCGCCGCCGGGCTGTCTGACGAGCTAGAAACCGATTACTGCTGACAAACCGGCTCGCCTTCGCCCGCGTTCGAGTTGATCGTGTTCGCCGTGTTCATGGCGATACCGCAGGTCGTCGCCGATCAACTGAAGGTGGGTCACCGTCGCCGACCAGTAGCCAGCACCCGTGACGATCGTCGGCGTGCCGACACCGGTCGACTGACGGTACTGGATACCCGTCGCCGAATCGATCGTGCGTGGTGTAGTGCGCGCTGTCCGAGAAGAACGCTTCCTCAGCCGTCACCAGGTTGCGCAGATCCGCTTTCATCGCGGTGACGTACGCCTTGCCCTTGGTGTTCGCGAACTTCGGAATCGCGATCGCGGCCAAGATACCAATGATGACCACGACGATCAGAAGCTCGATAAGCGTGAAGCCCTTGCGAAGCTTAAGCATGTGATGTCTTCCAGAAGAGAGAGTTGGACAAAGGAGCGCAGGGTGGTACTGACGCCGGTACACTAAGCAACGTGCGGACCGCAGTCGCCGTACGACCATAACCTCCACGCGTGCAATGCTTTGACGACGTTGGCGTGAGGCGGTAACGGCTCTTACGGTGCCGCCTTTTGCATTGAGTCTGGCACTTTGCTAGGAGCCTTCGAGATTCCGCGCCCACCCGGCACGCCCGCGCTTGATCGGCCTTTTTTACCGAATCGATCGCCACGATGAGATGATGCAGCGACGCGAGGTTCCCTCCGACCTTCACGGCTTCGATCGCCCAATGCTTAGCCTCCGTGAAGTCGTGTTCCTTGAGCAAACATGTGGCATACTGGGTCCGCCCCACTGGAAAGCCGGGATCCAGGCCGAGCGTCCACTTATAGAGCGGAAGCGCAGGTTCGCACATGCCGACGACCCGGTATTGCTCGGCGAGTCCGAACGACATTCCAGGGTCATACGGAAAGAGCCGGAGGGCCTTTCGGTACTCGGCCTCGCCCGCCCTGCGATTGCCCGCCTCGAACTCAACGGCGCCGAGCATGTAGTGCGCGCGATAGTCGTACGGCGCGTCGAGAACGGCGTGGTGGAACACCACGTCGTTGTTCTTCCACACGGTGGTGCGCGTGGCGCTGCGGTACGCGCCGGTGGCGAGGAGGGCGACGCAGGCAGAAACCGCGGCGACGCGCACGGCCCGGCTCTCGCCCCATCGGGCTCGTGTCAGGTCCGCGAGCACGACGACGAGCGCGCCGACGACGAGCACCGCACCCACGCTCGGCAAGAACAACGTCCGCTCAGCCAACATGATCCCCGCCGGCAGAATCAAATTGCTCGAGGGAAGCAGGGCGATACAGACAATGGCAATACCAAAACTCAGCACACGCTGCCGGTGCCGAAGCAGAACGCCAAGCGCCACGACCGCCACGAGCAACAGCAGGCCGGGAAGCTGAGTGATACTGTAGCCCTGCGCGATCTCGAGTCCGGGCGGGCCGTAGTCGGCCGACAACCGGGCCGGCCAGAGCAAGCAGGCGAACCCACTGCGGAACGACGGTGATCGCGCTCAGGATTCGATCGCGCGCCGAGATCTTCAGCATCGCGAACGGCATGAACGGTTGGAAGCCACCGATCGTGTGATCGGACAGCACCCGCGATCGCGCCGCGACGAATCCGACCGCGACGGCCAACAGCGCCAGATAGAACGGACGCAGTCGTCGTGCGCGGTCGCGCAACGGCGTCGCGTCGTCGATCACCGTACACTCTGCCGCGATGAGGATGGCCGGCAGCACGATCCCGTGTTCTTTGGAGAACGCGGCCATCGCGTACAGCACCGTGACGGCCACGGCGGTGCCCGGGCGCAATGCGCCGGCGCGGCGGTCGCGAACGTAGAGAATCGTTGCGGCGAGAATCGCCACCGCAACGAGAAGCTCCGATTGCCCCACGACGTTGGCCACGGCTTCAACGTGGACCGGGTGGACGGCGAACAGCGCGCCGACGACCCACGCGGCCCACGCCGGCAATAGCGCGAGCGCCAACTGGTACACGAGCACCGACGCCAATACGTAGAGCAGGATGTTGGCAGCGTGGAACGCGACCGGCGATCCATTGCGCGCCACCCACTCGACGCTGAACGCGAGAATGGTCAGCGGCCGATAGCCGTCGCCCGTCCACGCTCTGGGCCAATACGGTTGGGCGAACACGGCCCACCACCGATGGAGACTGTGCGTCAGCGGATTGAGCAGGACGACGTACCGGTCGTCGTAGGTATAGTCGTTGATGACGCCGACCGCCGATGACAGCAGCGCCAGCGCGACGACCGCGCTCGTGGGCAAGTATTTGCGCACGCTCATGAGAATAGATTGAATTTGGTGATATGCCAGAACGCCGCGATGCCGTCCTTCCAGCCGATCTTTTTTCCTTCGGCGTAGGTGCGCCCGGAATAGCTGATCGGCACCTCGAAAATGCGTGCGTCGACGCGGGCCAGGCGCGCAGTGATCTCCGGCTCGAACCCGAATCGCGCCGCGGTGAGTTTGGGGACCAGCGATCGCGCGAGGTCGCCGCGCATCGCTTTGTAGCAGGTCTCCATGTCGGTGAGATTCAAGTTCGTGAGCATGTTGCTGTACGTCGTCAGCATGCGATTGCCGACCGAGTGCCAGTAGTACAGCACGCGATGCGGTCCGCCGAGGAAGCGCGAGCCAAAACAGGCATCGGCGCGACCGTCGAGGATCGGTTCGAACAGGACCGGCCAGTCGGCGGGATCGTATTCGAGATCGGCGTCTTGAACGATGACGACGTCGCCCGTGCTCATTGCCAGCGCGCGGTGAATCGCCGCGCCTTTACCGGCGTTCGTCTCCTGTCGATGCAACTTGTCGATCTTGCCCTGGGCGAGCAGCGACTGCAGGATGTCGCTCGTTCCGTCCGTCGACGCATCGTCGACGCACACGATCTCTTTGCGCCCCGGCGTGGCGCGTACGAGATCGATGATGATGTCGATCGTGTCGTGCTCATTGAACACGGGAATCAGGACCGACAGTCGCATGGTCGACCGGTCGATCGGCGTGCGCGGACGCACGCGCGCGATCGTCGTGGTGTAGGGCGGCGTCGGACGTCGCGCGGATGAAATTGGCTCGGTCATCGGTGCGTAGGGGTGTAGATCAAACCGTTCGGGAGCGAGTCGACGAGCGCCAACTCGGGGGCTCGTTCGCGGCCATCGAACCGCAGCGCGGCACGGAGCGAGTCGGGAGCCAGCACGGCGACCACGTCGACATGAAATTGACGCGGAGCACGTCGCGCAACGCGTCGGCACTTTCGATTGACGTGGGCGACCGGAAATAGTCGCGCACCGTGAACCTCGACGCCGGCACCGCCTGTCGATGCCGTACAGATAGATCATCGGTTCGGCGTCGGACGAGATGACAGCGGTCGTCGCCGTGTTCGCGGTGACCCATTGGACGAGCGGCCGAGCCGCGGCGGCGTTGTTTCGCGCGATGGACGACCACCAGCGGCCGCGATACCCCGTTGCGTTGTAGCGACCAAAGCCCAACGCGACGAGACACGCGCAGGCGATCGCCGCAATGCGTACGAGCGCCGCGCCGCGGTGCGCTCGCGGAGACGGCCGCCAATCCACGATTTCGAGAGTGCCGAGCACGGGAAGCAGAACCACCAGCGGCCAGATTCCCCACACAAACCGTGTCGGCGAGAATGGCCACATCATGACGATCGCCAAATACAGGACGACGAACCCCGCGGTGACCGGCGCGCCGCGCCACAAGCGACGCAGTCCGATCGCGCAGAGCAGTAGGACGATCGACATTGCCACGAGTTGAATTGCGCGCGGGAGTGACGGCGCGGCCATGATCGAGAACATGCGCCCGATCTCCGTCCCGGTGCCCGCGATCGTACGCACCACGAGGGCCGGCCCCGACTCATGGAAGCCGTTCATCAGCCAGGTCGCATACGGTTGATAGCTGCCTCCCATCGGGGGCGGGCACAGCGTCACGATGCGCGTGAACCCACAGCTGCCAGGGGAGCAGCGCGGCGAGCACGGACGCGGCGAACAGCGCGGCATCGCGGATCCTGCGTCGAAGCAACAGCACGACGCCAACGGATCCGGCGATCGCGACGCCGTGCGACCGGACGAGCGTCACGAGTCCAACAACGACACCCAACGCCACAATTTCCGCGACGCCGCGATCGTCGTCCGCCACATGTTCGGCGAACAGCAGCGTGGGAATGAGCAGGCCGAGAAAGAGCGGCTCCGACATGACCTGCGAGTCGAGCACCAGCGCGGGGACGCTTGCCGTGCCCGCGAGCGCTACCAGGGCGGCAGTCCAAGGCGCGAGACCGAGGCGCCTGCGCGCGAATATCGCCGTGAACGCCGCGGCGGCCGCGAGAAAACACGCACTCGCAATCTTGAACACGACGACGTTCCCCGGAAAGCGCGGGAACAGCGTCCAGAGCAACGCCAGCGTCACCGGATAACCGGGCGGAAAGTGCGTCGCCGCCGGCTGACCGGGCACTTGCAACCAGCGCAGCCCATGCCCCGTCGCCAGCGATTTGGCGAGAATCACGTACATCCCGTCGTCGTAGAAGACGCCGACCGGCAGCGTGTTGACGATCGACAGGCCGACGATCAGCGTAATCGCCGCGACGACGACCGGCGGGACCCACGCTCGACTCGTCACCGCGGCTCCACGAGCAAGTCGGTGGACGCGCCGAGGGCGGGCTGGATGGCGAGCACGTAGCGCGCGGGGAAATCCGCGAACGAACTCAGAACACGACGGTCGGTCCGCGGCGCGGCCGCGGCCGATTCGATCACGCCTCGACTCCGTACCGCGACAGCTTCCGGTACAGCGTCGACGGGTCGATGCCAAGCGCCTCGGCGGTGCGCGACTTGTTGCCGCCCTCGCTCTGCAACACCCACATGATGTACGCCCGCTCGACGGCGTCGAGGGTCGGATTGGTGGGTGCGCGCGTGGAGACGAGCGGCTCGGTGCGCGGCTCCGTGACGCGCTCGGGGAGCGTGCCGATGCCGATCTCGTTGTCCGAGGTGAGAATGATCGCTCGTTCCAGAGCGTTCTCTAATTCACGAACGTTTCCCGGCCACGCGTACTCGGCGAGCGCCGAGGCCGCGGCGTCGGTGAGGTGTTTGACCGGTTCCTGGCGCGACGCGGCCGCTCGCTGGAGAAAGTGGTTGGCGAGCAGCGGAATGTCGTCGCGCCGCTGCCGCAGCGGCGGCAGATGGATGGCGATGACGTTGAGTCGATAATACAGATCGCTGCGAAAGTTGCCATTGCGGATCTCTTCGTCGAGGTCGCGGTTGGTCGCGGCAAGCACGCGCGTGTCCACGGCAATGGCTTCCGTCGATCCCACCGGGATCACTTCGCGATGTTGGAGCGCGCGCAGCAGCTTGACCTGCGTGGCCGGCGTGGTCTCGCCGATTTCGTCGAGAAAGAACGTGCCCTTGGTCGCCGCGCCGAACAGACCGATCTTGTCGCGGATGGCGCCGGTGAACGATCCCTTCACGTGCCCGAACAATTCGCTCTCGAGCAAGCTCTCGGGGAGCGCGCCGCAGTTGATCGAGAGAAACGATCCCTCGCAGCGCATCGACAGCTCGTGGATGTAGCGCGCGATGACTTCTTTTCCGGTGCCGGATTCACCCTGGAGCAACACGGTCGAATCGGTCGGCGCGACCGTCTCCACCAACTCGAGAATTTCCATCCACGGCTTGCTGGTGCCGACGGGCCGGCTGATGCCGTGTCGCTCGTGCCGGCGGATCGCCTGCTTGAGCGTCTTGTTCTCGACGCGAAGCTTGCGATGTTCCGCCGCGCGCCTGAGGATTGCGACCAGTTCGTCGTTGCGGAACGGTTTTTGGATGTAATAGAACGCGCCCTCGTTCACCGCCTGCATCGCCGACTGCAGCGTCGCCTGCGCGGTCATGAGAATGACCGGAACATCGGGGTCGCTCAGACGTGCGGCCGCGAGAATCTCGACGCCGGTCACGTTTGGCATCCGGATGTCGGTGAGGACGATGTCCGGCGCGACCTCGGGAATGCGTTCGAGCGCCGCCTTGCCGCCGTGCGCCAGATACGGCGTGAACCCCTCGCTGCGCAGCAAGATGTTCAGCGACTCGAGGATGCCGGTCTCGTCGTCGACGACGAGAACGCTGGGCTTCAGAGAATCGATCACTTAGGCGCTCCTGGCGGCCCGCTGAGTGCGCGGGAGAATGACGGTGAAGCGCGTGCCCCGCGCGCCGCTGTCCACGAACACCAAGCCGCGATGGGCTTCAATCGCGCGGTGGACCACGGCGAGTCCGAGCCCGCTGCCGTTCGGTTTGGTCGTGAAAAAAGGATCGAACATCCGGTCGCGGATCTCGGCTGGAATGCCTGGACCGGCGTCGCTCACGCGCAGCGACACCGTGTCGTCGTCGAATGCCGCGCCGACCGGCAGCGGGTCGAGGCTTCCGCCCGCCACTTCGATACGCACTTCGCCATCCGGCGGCGACGCCTGCACGGCGTTGAGCGCCAGATTGAACAGCGCGCGATGCAACAGATCTTCGTCGCCGTCGATGCGAATGGGATCGCCGTCCGGGACGACGCAGGTGACGCGTACGCTGGCCTCGCGATCCGGATGCGCCGCGGCGAGACCGGCCGCGCCGCGCGCAACCATCGCGAGATCGACCGGCTGCGTGCGACTCTTGCGCACGCGCGCGAAGTCGAGGAATTCGGACAAGAGCCGCGACAGCCGATCCGATTCGCGCATCACCAGCGTGGTGAGCGTTTTCTGATCGTCCGACACGGCCGGCATGCGCGAGATCTGTTCGACCGAGCTCCGGATCGACGCCAACGGATTCTTGATCTCGTGGGCAAGCGACGCGCTCAACTCGGCGATGCCCTCCAGTCGTTCGGCGCGCAGTCGCAGCGCGTCGATGCGTTTTTGGTCGGAGATGTCCTGGAAGATCGCCGTCGCCGTGCGGCCAGTGCCGACGTCGTCATGCTCCGTATAAGTCGTCGTCACGCCGACGGGAAACCGCTTGGACACCGTCGACACAACCGCTTCGCCGCGCGTCGTGCGGATTTTCGACTCCACCGTGCTGCGCATGGCCTGCGACAGTTCCGGCGCCACCGTGGCGATCGAATCGAGGATTGGCTCGCCCATATGCTGAATGAGCGCGATGCCGAGCAGATGCTCAGACATCGGGTTGGCGAACATCAGGCGTCCGTCGACATCCACCGTGACGATGCCGCTGCGGATGTTGTGCAGAATGTCTTCGGCCTGGAGGCGTGTCTGTTGAAGTGCCGCCACCAGAAGGTCCTTCCCTTCACCGCTCTCGCGCACCCGCACCGAGAGATACCGGATGCCCAGCGCGACGACTGCGATGACGCTGAGTTGCAGCCACACGCCGACTTCATCGAGCGGTGTGTGCAGAAACACCGCGACGTCGGCGAAGTACATCACGAGGCCGAGGCCCGCCACGAGAAGCCCGCCGCTCGCCGGAACGAGGAGCGACGACGTGGCGATGACGAGGATGTACAGCGCTGCAAAGGGCGAGCTCGTGCCGTTCGTGACGTGCACGACGGCGGTGACGAGCAGAAGATCGAACAGCGCCTGTCCGTAGAGGAACCAAGCGGTCAACCGTTTCCGATATATTTCGACGTAACCGACCGAGATGACCGTGACGATCGCCGCGAGCGCGAAGGCCAGCGACGCGACCAGCGTCATCTGGCATCGACGCTCGACCAATTCGAGACGGCCGCGATGAAGATCGCAGTCGCGAGACACAGTCGGCCAATGAAGACCCAGCGGAGGAGACGCCGCGGGTCCAGAATGGCCTTCAGCGCCGGGTCGGATGATCGAGGAGTGAGCCGCAAATGGAGTGGCGTTGCAAAGTGCGAGACGTTTCGACGGCCAACACCCTCGAAAACCGTTGCATTTCGCTATACGATGGGAGACGATCCCGGTCGCGTCCGGTTACAGTTGAGCCTGACCAACCGGAACTTGTGCGGCGCAAGGCCACCGTCGACGGGAAGCCGATCATGGATGACTCCAGCCATCTGAAGGTGACCGCGTCGCTCGTGATACCGCGGAGTGAACTGCACCATCGTGCCTCGCGGGCGGGCGGTCCGGGCGGGCAGCATGTGAACACGTCGTCGACCAGGATCGAAGTGCTATGGGACCTGACGGGCTCTCGCGCTGTGACAGACGAAGAGCGCGAACGGATCCGCGTGAAGCTGGCGGCGCGACTCGACGCCGACGGGATGGTTCGCGTGGTGGCGAGCGATCGGCGCAGCCAGCAACAAAACCGACAAGCTGCCGAGGAACGGCTGGCGAGCCTCATCAAACACGCGCTGCACGTACCGAAAAAGCGGCGCGCGACGAAACCGACGCGGGCCGCCAAAGAACGAAGACTGACCGACAAGAAGAAGCGGTCGGAGCGAAAGCGCGACCGGCGTGGGGACGCGGACTAGACGCTGGCTTCGCTGTTGGCGTGCCGCTCTTTGAGCGCTGTAAGCGCCGTCCGGGCGCTTTCCGCCGCCCGGCCGTCCGGGTATCGCTCGATGAGCCGGCGAAGTTCCACCAACGCGCGCCCCGGATCGGCGAGCGGACCGGTGAGCAGGTCAACCAGCCGGTGCGTGGCGTACACGAAGTCGCCGCTCGAAACCAACTCGATCCGCTGGACTTCGCGAAACAGCTCGGCCGCGCGGCGGTGATTGCCTTTGTCACGCGCGTACAACTCGGCGGCGCGCAGGCGCGGATCGACGGCAGCAGGCTGCTCGGCGATCACTGCCTCGAACGACTCGAGCGCTTCATCGAGTTTGCCCTGCATGACCAACGACTGCTGATAGGAGTATTGCTCCTTGTACGGCGTGCTCGTGCCGTCGACCGCGATGGCTTTCCAGCCGTCGCCGACGGCGGAGCCGGCCCGGAAGCCTAGCCAGGTCACGACGATACCCATCGTCGGACCCACGACCAGGGTGAAGGCGAACGCCGAGAATCCGTGCAACTGGAGCTTCCAGGTCAGAACGACCGCGAGCACCACGGTGCACATGCAGACCGTCACCGCGAAACCAGCGGCGCGCAGCACGTTCTGGCCGTCGGGTCCGTGCCGATCGAAAAAGGTGGATTTATACAGGCGCGCGTCTCGAGTGGGTTTGACTGCAGACGTCCGACCGCCATCGGCGGCAAACGACCCGCAAGACGCCACAAACTTCGCCGCCACTGCGCGAATTGGTCATCGTAGTGCGTCGCCTCGGCGGCGGTACTCGGGGCCTCGCCCGACTGGCGTGTCATACAAGCAATCGGGGACGTCGAGGATGCATGGACGGAGGAACGTAGATCGTCGCGAAAGCGGCGAACCCAACTACCACCTTGACGGACACGAGGGGTACCGTAGTCCTTTCACGTACGGCGGCACCCGGGAACGTGGAGATGGTGAAATACGACCGCGCTCTCGGCGGACTGGCGACTGATGTACGGGGCACGTCCTTTGCCCGCATGGGCAGGGCCGATTCCCGGGCAATCAGCTCACGGAGTCCGGAACCATATCTTTGCTGCGGCTCGTTCCGCGGGGCTCTTCATGACCCGACTCCGTATGCGCTGGGCGGTTGCCGTCCTGCCGCTTGCCATGCTCGCGATTTCCTCGAGCGCCGGCGCGCAGGATTACTTCGGCCGAAACAAGGTCCAGTACGAGAACTTCGACTGGAAAATCCTCAAGTCGGAGCACTTCGACAACTTTTTCTATCCGGCGGAGTCGACGATGGTGCGCGATGCCGCGCGCATGGCCGAGCGATGGTACTCGCGCCATTCCGACACGTTTCGGCACGCCTTCGACCGGAAGGAGCTGGTGTTCTACGCCGACCAGCCGGACTTCGAGCAGACGAACGTGATCAGCGAGCAGCTCGAAGAGGGCACGGGCGGCGTGACGGAGTCGAACCGGACGCGAGTGATCATGCCGTTCACCGGCATCTACGCCGAGAACGAGCACGTGCTCGGCCACGAGCTCGTGCACGTTTTTCAATACAACATCGCTGAAGGCACGCCGGGCGGCGGGCTGATGCGGCTCGATGCGCTGCCGCTGTGGCTCATCGAGGGCATGGCGGAGTACTTCTCGAAGGGCCGCGACGACCCGCTGACGACGATGTGGATGCGTGACGCGGTGATGCGGAACAAGTTCCCGACGATCAAGCAGCTGACGACCGACCCGCGCTTCTTCCCGTATCGCTACGGCCAGGCGCTGTGGGCGTACGTCGGCGGACGCTGGGGCGATCGGTCGATCGTCGAAGTCTATCGCACCGCGCTGCGGCTCGGCTGGGACGCCGCCCTCGTGCGGGTCCTTGGCGAGAACCAGGATTCGCTGTCCAAGGACTGGGCGGCGGCGAACCGGGCGATGTACCTGCCGCAGATTGCCGGCCGCACGCGCCCCGACAGCATCGGCACGACGCTGGTCCGCGTCGAGCGGACGCTGGACGCCGAGGTGTCGCCCGCGGTGAGTCCGGACGGTAAGCTGTTCGCGTTCTTCTCAAACCGAGGACTGTTCAACAGCGACCTGTACCTCGGCGACGCGACGACGGGCAAGATCATCAAGAAGCTGGCGAGCCCGGCGAGCGATCCGCACTTCGACGCGCTGAGCTTCATCAACTCGGTCGGCGATTTTTCGCCGGACGACAGCAAGTTCGCGTTCATCGTTTACGCCGAGGGCTCGAACGAAATCGCGATCCTCGATACGAAGTCGACGAACATCGAGCGGCGCATCAAACTTCCCGGCATCGGCGCGGTGACGCACATCTCGTGGTCGCCGAACGGCGCCACCCTGGCCATCTCCGGATTGGCCGGCGGCATCAGCGATCTCTATTTGCTCGACCTGAACGCCGGAACCATCAAGCAGCTGACCAACGACAAGTACGCCGACATTCAGCCGACCTGGTCGCCGGACGGCAAGACGATCGCCTTCGTCACCGACCGCGGACCGAGCACCAACTTCAACACCCTGACCTTCTCGCCGCTCGAGCTGGCGACGTACGACCTGGAGACGGGGCGAATCAGCGTGTTCTCGCCCGTTTGCTCACGGTGACGACATCAACCCGCAGTTCTCCCCCGACGGGCATGAGCTGTTCTTCATCTCCTCCCAGGACGGCATTCCCGACATCTACCGCCTGAACCTCGCCAGCGGGCAGGTGTTCCGCGTCACGCACGTCGCCACGGGAGTCAGCGGCATCACGAACTTCTCGCCGTCGCTCAGCGTCGCGCGGCAGACCGGACGCATGCTGTTCAGCACCTTCTACAACCAGGGCAACGAAATTCACCGTCTCGAGGCGAACGAGACGATGGGTACGCCGGTGACGCCATCGGCGGTCGCCGAAGGCGCACAGCTTCCGCCGCCCGACGTGACGCAGAGTCTCGTGATGGGCTATCTCGCCGACAAGACGACCGGCTTGCCGCCTGCCACCGACTTCACCGTGCAACCGTACCACTCGTCGTTCTCGCTCGACCAGATCGGTCAGCCGAGCGTGGGCGTCGTCGCCGGCGGTCCATTCGGCAGCGGCGTGGCTGGTGGCGTGTCGATGGTGTTCGGCGATCAACTCAGCGACCGTCAGATTTTCGCCGCGATTCAAGCGAACGGCACCGTCAAAGACATCGGCGGCGCGCTGCAATACTACAACCTGAAGCGACGATGGAACTGGGGCGCCGGCATCGAGCACATACCGTATCTGACTGGAACCGTATTTCTCCAGGCTGAGCCGGGGGCCGGTCGTGGACGGCTACAGCGTGAACCAGGTCCTGCAACGCATTTACATCGATCAGGCGATGATGTTCACGCAGTATCCGTTCTCGAGTACTCGCCGGTTGGAACTCACCGCGAACATCACGCACTACGGGTTCGACACGGAGATCTTCAAGACCGTATTCGACGGCGCGGGTGACGTCCTCGCCGAGGTCGACTCGAACGCCTCGTCGGCCTACAAGCCGGTGGTGTTCGCTGAGCCGTCAGTGGCGTACGTCGGCGACAATTCGTTCTCCGCATTTACGTCGCCGGTCGAAGGTGAACGGTATCGGATACAATACACGCCGACGTTCGGCTCGGTCAACTATCAGACGGCGTTGGCCGACTACCGTCGCTACGTCGTTCATGCGGCCGGTGACGTTCGCCGTTCGCGGCATCACGCTCGGCCGATACGGCAGCGGCTCCGAGGACCCGACGACGAGTTGGCCGGTGTATCTCGGTGAGGAAACGCTCATGCGAGGATACGGCTACGGCTCGTTCTCGAGCAACGAGTGCGCGCTGACTGGCGTGTCGAGCCAGGTCGTCAGCTCCGCGTGTCCGGCGTTCGATCGACTGTTCGGCAGCAAGGTGGCCGTCGTCAACGCCGAGCTCCGCATTCCCGTGTTCGGCGTGGAAGGATTCGGGCTGATCAACTTCCCGTATCTCCCGATGGAGGTCGCGCCGTTCTTTGATTCGGGTGTGTCGTGGACCAACGAACAAGGACCAGATTGGCGGATCGCGCGCATCGCGAACGATGTCCCCGCGAACTGCGTGCAGGCGCCGGTCAGCAACAACACCATCGCGACGCAGCAAGCCTACTACCCGTGTGCCGATCGCATCCCGGTGTTCAGCACGGGCGTATCGTTCCGGTTTAATCTCATGGGGTACGCCATTTTGGAGACGTACGTCGCGCATCCGTTCGAGCGGCCGACGAAGAACTGGGTGTGGGGCGTGCAGTTGGCGCCGGGTTGGTAATCGGCTGGGCTATCGCCAGTCGTACAGCGCGCTGTAGATCGCGGCATTCCGTTGGACGATGCGCACGTAGTCGCGTGTCTCGACAAACGGAATCCGCTCGGCGAAGAGTTCCGGGTCGTCGGTGCCCGGCTTCGCCGTCCAGCGCGTAACGCGCGAGCCGCCGGCGTTGTACGCGGCGAGCACGCGCGGTAGGGCGCCGTACTGTTTGACGAACGTTGCGAGATGCGCCGTGCCGAGCTGCAGATTGGCGTCGGCATCGGTGAGCAGCGCCGAATACCAGACCGGGAACCCGAGAGAGCGCGCGACGTCCTCGCCGACCGTCGGCAACACTTGCATCAATCCGCGAGCGTTGGCCACCGACACCGCGCGCGCGTTGAAGCTCGATTCCTGGCGGATGAGACCCGCGACCAGCGCGGGATCGAGCGCCCGAGCGCGCGCGTCGCGTGCCAGTTCGTCGCGATCGGGAACCGGATAGGCGAGGCGATACGCGCGCTCGTCGCGCTGGCCCGCATCGATCAGCTTTTGGCCGAGGCGGATCGCGCGCGAAGGTTGGTCGACGGCGAGAAACGCGCTCGCCGTCGCAAGCGTGCGGTCGGGCGACGCGACTGCTTGGTCATCGAGCGCATCGAGCTCGAACCGCTCCTCGGTGTCCATTCCGAGTTTGTCGAGGAGCCTGATGCGCGTCACGGCGCTGTCGATGGAATTCACGTGCGGGATTCCATCGCTATGCCCGGCCGGCTTCCACGCCGCAGCGCCTAGTCGCTGCGCGCTGAGGATCGTGTAATACGACACGGCTGGCTGCGCGACGATCGCGCGCCAACGCGACTCGGCGGTGGCACTGTCGCCGGCCGCCGCCCAAGCTCGGCCACTCCAGTAACGCGCGGCGGTCGCTTCATCTGAGCGCGGCAGCAGCGCGTCGAGCGAATCGAACTCAATTGCCGCGACTTTCGCGTCGGCCGCGACGAACGCGATCATCGCCGCCCGAAAACGTGCATCCGCGGCGCGCGTGCTCCGCGGGTATCGCTGATAGAGTTGTTGAAAGAGCGAGCGCGCCAGGGCGTCGTTCGCGTCGTCCGTCGTCAAGTCGGCGAGAAGATACAGCGCCGAACTCGCCGAATTCGTATCGGCCGGGAAACGCGTCGCCACGTCGCGCAACGCCGCGCGCGTCGCGTCCGCCGTTCCGGTCGTCAGCAGAATGCGCGCGCGTTGGTATCCGGCCTGTCCGCCAAGCGGCCCAGAAACAGCGTCGAGCTGCGCGAACGCGTCGCGCGTGCGATTCGCGCGCGCGAGCACTTGGGCAAACTGAATCCGGTCGTTCCCCGTGACGATCGCCGGCTGCGAGAGCGCGCGCTCGTAGCCGGCGATGGCGCGCGCCTGCGGTCCCGACGCGGCGGCGCTTCTCGCGACGATCAACTCTTCGGCCGGCGAGAGCGCGGCGGCGCCCTTGTCGAGCACGTCGACGGCACTCTTTGCGTCCGCCGAGCCGTTGTGCGTGCGGATGAACGCAAGCAGTCCTCTCGCGATCGAATCTCGCGATGCACTGTCGCGCGCGGCAGCCAGGCGCAGTCGGAGCGCGGGCACAGTCGCGCCGAGCGATGCGTAGCGCGCGGCCGCGCCAAGCGTGTCGGCGAACCGCTCGCGCGCTTGTGCCTCCGTCCACGCGATGCGTGGTCGCGCCGCGGCCAAACGCACGGTACGGAATGCGTCGGCACGTGCCGCCGAGTCGCGCATGCTTCCGGCCGCGCGCAGCATCAGCCAGTCGCGGATTGGCGCGAGACTCTTGGCCGCGAGCGCGTACGCAGTCGCGGCGCTGTCGTACTGCCCCACGCGTTCGAGCGCACGCGCGAAATAGACGAGTCGCGTGGCGCGCTCGCCCTCATCTTTCGCGCGGCCGAGCGCGGCGGTGGATTGTGCGAGTGCAACGGTGTCCGCGCCGCGCTCGAGCGCCGAGCGCGTCAAAAGCTCGCGTCCGTCGCCGTCGAACTGATCATCGATCCACGACGCGTTCGCCAGCAGCTTGTCGACTTCGGGCCAACCGCCCCAGCCGGCCGCTGCATGAGCGGCGAGCAGCAGAGCGGCCGGCGATCGCTTCGCCGGATCGCGCAGTTCCGGCGTGATGAGTTGCGTCGCGCGCCATGGATGCCCACTGTCGATCAGCGCCTGCGCGTCACGCAGCACGTCGTTTCGACCGATCGCGCGCGAGAGGTCGCTCGGCACTTCGACGCTCACGTCGCCGGCCGCGTTCGCCTGGTGCGACCTGCTGCAAGCCACGAATGTCGCGGCGACTCCGATCAGGACACCGAGTGCTGAGCGAATCATTAGTCTCGTCGGGTACACGAAGCGTACCGGCCGGCCAGTCCCGCGCCGGCCGGTACGAATGCACGTCGTGCTCAGCGTTTGGCCGCCGACTTCGTGTCAGTGACCTCTGTGGCGACCGGCTTGTCCACCAGCCAGTACTTGAACCACTGCCGCAGCCGGCTCAGCCGATCGACGAGAAGCCATGGCTCGCCCGTGCGCGACAGATCGTGGTTCGACCGCGGATAGCGAACGAATTCCGCCGGCACGTTTTGCTTCTTGAGCGCCTCGAACCACAGTTCGGCGTTGCCGATCGGCGTGCGGAAGTCTTCCTCGCTCTGCACGAGCAACGTCGGCGTCTTGACGTTTTTCACGTGGCGGATCGGCGAGAGCGTGTCGTACATGATCTGATTCTCCCACGGATGACCGAAGAACTCGCCTTCCGTGAGGCCCTGCGCGTCGGACGCGCCGTACCAGTACGTCCACTCGCTGATCATGCGGTCCGTCTCCGCCGCCTTGAAGCGAGTCGTCTTCGTCGTGACCCACGCCGTCATGAAGCCGCCGTACGATCCGCCCGTCACGCCCATGCGCGTCGAGTCGACATCCGGCCGCTTGGCGACGACGTCCACCGCGCGCATCAGGTCATCGTAGTCCTTGCCGCCCCAGTCGCCGCGGCTGGCGTACGTGAACTCCGTGTTCGTGCCGCTGGATCCGCGCGGATTCGTGAATAGCACCATGAACCCTGCACCGGCGAGACTCTGGAATTCGTCGAACCATCCTTCGTTGTAGTCCGAGTGCGGGCCACCGTGGATGTACAGCACGACCGGGTAGCGCTTCGTCGCGTCATAGCCGGGCGGCTTCATCAGCCACGATTCGACGTCGAGACCGCCGACGCCCTTCGTGATGAAACGCTCGGCGTCCGCCCACTGGACCTCGGCGTTCACCTTGTCGTTGAACGTGGTCAGCTTGCGCTCGCCGGATCCGTCGGCATTGGCGATGAACAATTCCGTCGGATGCGTGAGATCGGTCGCGATGAAAATGATGTGCTTCTGATCCGCGTCATACGTGACCGCGCTGACGACGCGACGTCCACCAATCACCGTCGTGATTTTTTTCGTCGCCGGATCGATCGAGTACACACCGCTCGAGCCGCCAGTCGACGTGATCATCGCAATCTGGCCGCTACTGAGCCAACGAATCTGCCCCGGCTCGAACTGCCAATTGCCGAGAATGTCCTGCGCCTTCCCACCCTCAGCGTCGACGACGTACAGTCGCAGATTCTTGAACCGCCCAGGCTGGCTGACGAACGCGAGGCGCTTGCTGTCCGGCGACCAGGTGACCTCTGTCTCCGTTCCCGCATGTTCGATCTTGCGCGGTTTGCAGTCGGCGCTCTTTTGTTCGCAGGCCGTGACCGGAATCAGGAAGATGTCCGTGTCGTTGAGCGGCAGCTCGTCGCGTTTGCGATCGGGCGGCAGCTTGGCGATCGAATCGCGTTCGGCCGTGACGACCGAGTCCGCGCGCAGAGCCGCGTCGGCGGTGAACGCAATCCATTTTCCGTCGGGAGAGACGACTACGTCGCGGTGTGAGTAGTTCGTGTTGGTGATCTGCTCAGTCGCCGCGCCGGGGCGTTCGATCGAGATCTGCGCGGGACGCGGCGTGACGACGCGCGGCGCCGTGCGCGGGCCCGGGATGAACTCGTGCTGACCGTTCACCTTGTAGCCGAGGTCGACCAGCTGCTTGCCGTCGAATCGCGCGGGATTCTCCGGCTTGGTGATCGCGTTGTATGGCGGACGGGCAAGCGGGAGCATGTGCGCGTATGGATCGTTCGCCACATTCGCCGTGTCGCTCGCGCTGGAATCCGCCTCAGCACCACCGCGACCACCGCGACCGCCTCCACCACCACCCCGGCCACCGCGACCACCGAACGCACCGCCCGCGGTGACGGTGAAACTCTTGTCCGCCGGCTGCGATCCGTTCGCAACGCGCTCCGCTCCGACCGGCTGGAACGCTTCGCCCGATGGTTCATCCATGTGCAACGCCCAGTTCTGCCCACGAACTTCGGGACGCAGGGACGTGAAGTAGAGCAGTTTTCCGTCATCCGAAAAGCGGGGATTCGCGCTCTCGAACGACGGTGACGTGTAGCGCATCGGAGCGCCTGCCGTCGTCGGCACGATCCAGATTTCGGTGTGTCGCTTGTTCTCCGACTCACGAAGTGTCGTGACGGTGATCGCGACTTTGCCGCCGTCGGGCGAGAGTGACGGCGTGCTGACGGTGGTCACCTTGTACCAATCGCCCGGGGTAAAGGCATGTCTGGCTGGCGCGGGCTGCTGCGCGGCGGCGAGTGCCGCGGGCAGCAGCAGAGTCGCCGCGGCAGAAAACGGCAGGCGCATCGATGTACTCCGAGTGGGGGGGTGGCTTACGTGGGCGCCGGAGCGCCCGACTCACGGACGGGCGTGAATGCTCGCTATGAGATTAACGCACAGCCCCGGCGGGCGTTGGCGGCGTCCCACTCCCCCGAGCCGGCGCAAATCCGACGGGCCGCGTCTTGCGCCGGCCCTTTTCGCGGTACATGGCCCGATCGGCACGCTCGATTGCCTCGTCGAGGGCCTCGAAACTGGAATAGCCGGCAGCGCCCAAGCTCACCCGCAGTCCGGGCTCGCCGGAGTCGCTCGACGCGTCGGTCGACGCGGCGCGATCGATTGCATCGCGCAACTGCTGCACGACGTCCGCCGCGCGAGCCGACGGAAGAATGAGCAGGAACTCGTCGCCGCCCCAGCGATACAGTTTGTCATACGGCCGCAGCGTCGCGCGCAGGACATCCGCGCAGCGTCGAATCAGATGATCGCCGGCCGTATGTCCGAGGCGATCGTTCACGTGTTTGAGATTGTCGAGATCCGCGATCACCACCGTACCGAATGCGCTGCGCACCATGTCGAGACCGACGCCCTCGGCGAACGCGCGCCGATTGAGAGAGTCGGTGAGCGAATCATAGAGCGCGGCGCGACGCAACTGATCGTGCGTGAGATCGAGCTCTGCCTGCGCGTCGTCGATCTCGCGCTTGTTGTCCTCCATGAGGAGGAGGACCATCGAATACGCGAGCAGGATGTTGAACGCCAACTCGACGTAGGCGTTGAGACCGACCAGCGCCTGCGCCACATCGCCGACACGACCGTGCGCGCCGCCAACCACCATGCTGAACGCGTTCGCGTAGATGAACCACAGTCCGGCGAGCAATCCAAAGCACACGCCGGTCGCGGAGCTTCCCAGTGTTCGCCGGGGACGCGGCAGGCGGAGGAGTGCGACGGCGCAGTAGCCGAGCGTCGGTACGGCAATCGCGCTCTGCCAGATGACCAGTACGTTCGTGACTTCGCTCGTTCCGTTGCGCGCGAGGAGCGTGGAGGCAATGGCGAATCCGGCGGCCGCCGCCCAAAATCGTTTTGTCGCCACGGCGCTGCTCGTCGTTCCCGCGATGTACATCAACGTGCCGCGGAGAAAATATGCAAAGCCAAGTGCTTTGCTCATTTGATAGACGAAGTACAGTCCGCGCACGCCGGGATGTCCAATGCCGAGCGGCGAATCCGGCGCAACGATCATGTAACGGACGACGAGCGCGGCGATCGCTGCGGCGAACGCAACCCACGCACTTCCCCACGCGCCGAAATACGCGCGCCGCACGACAAAGCGGCGCAGCATCACGAACAAGCCGATGAGCATCAGCGCGCCGCCCAATTGGACGACGACGCCAAGAAATGAAAGAACGGGAAAAGCCTGCGCGAGTGCCAGCATCGACGACAGCGCGATCAGTGGTGAGGGTGTCGCGCCTTGCCAGCTCGCGGCGCCGGTTATCCAGCACGACGCCCGATGGCGGTGGTGGTCACGTTCGACGCTGAAATGGTCCGCTTAGACGCCCCAATTCGGCCTCGCGCTCGTCGCGCCGCGAGGCGCCAGCGAAGCGCCGGCGTTGACCTCACGCAAAAAAACAACGGCCTGAAGCCGAAGCTCCAGACCGTTGCTTCTTCGCCGCGGAGGAGAGGTCGTGCCCACCCGCACTCCCGCGCTCACTCACGCGTCGGACCGCGCCGTACTAGCCGCGGGGACCACCTTCTATCGGCGCTTATCCTACAGCGCCCGGCCCACGCTTATTCCACGCACGACCCGCGCGTTTCGTTGCGCGTGTATCGAATTTCTTAGCGTTCGCGTCGAACAGTGTCTGATTCGCCGGCGTCAACGCTGCGCGTTCGTCGTTGCGCTCGGCCTGCATCAGCGTCGTCGACTGCGCGCGCTCCGCGGCGCCGTTCTGCCAGATCTGTCGCAACGCCGCGGTGTCGCCGCGTTGGCGTGCGTCGCGAGCCGCTTGCAACTGCGGCTTGTTCTGCGTGCGAAGCGCTTTCATCTGCGACGCGTACTTCGCGTCGACCGCTTTGAGATTTGCTTTCTCCGCGTCGCTGAGCGTGATGCCCTTCAACAGCGCGCGTTGTCCGTACTCGGGGCCGCCGCGGCCGCCGCGCTTGTGCTGGCCGGGCGTCGCTTGCTGCGCCGTCGCCGTCACGGCGACACCCAGCACGAGCAACGCACCGACCAACGCCGATCGAATAGCCGGCATGGTTGTCCTCCACCAATTGAATGACTTCTCGCGCCACCGGCGCCTGAAAACCGTTCGATCTGGTAGACGTCGCCGCTGAGCAATCGTTAACGCGGCCCCGGCCGCCAACACGTGCAGCGCGCGCGACCGTCCACGCTCACACCGCCGTACTTCGCGCTCCGCCGACGTACGCAATCGCACTCATCTCGACGAGTATATCCCGCAAGTCGGCGCCAAGTGCCGTGCGAGTCGGATATGGTTGCGTCATGATTTCTTTGTACACCGTGTTGAACTTCCCCCAGTCGCCGATGTCCGCGAGATACACCGTCACCGAGACAACGTCAGACAGCGCGGCGCCCGCGCTTGCCAGCGCGCGCTCGACGTTGCGCACAACCTGCCGTGTTTGCGACTCGACGTCGGTGCCGGCCAGTTGGCCCGTCGCCGGATCCTTGGGGATCTGCCCGGACACGAACACGAAGTCGCCGGCGCGCACCGCGGGAGAATACGCGCCCGCCGGCGCCGGCATGTCGCTGCTCGGCTGCCCCGGTTGCCACTGTCGCTCGCGCTGTGTCATTTACCGTCTCCATTGAGTGAGTCGCGCCTATCATGTCACTGTCGATCGCCGATCTCGAGACACCGGTTCCCATCGTCGACCTGGACCGGCTCGCCAGTAATCTCGACCGCGCTGCCGCATACGCAACCTCGCACGGTCTCGCGTTGCGGCCGCACATCAAAACGCACAAGTCGCCGCGCATCGCCGCGGAACAGACTGCGCCGCGGCGCCGTCGGTCTCACCTGCGCCACGCCGTTCGAAGCCGAAGTGATGAGCACCGTCTGCGACGATATTCTCGTGGCGTATCCACCGGTCGGGGCGGCGCGCGCGCGCCGCATCGCGCAACTGCCCGAACGCTCGACGGTCACCGTGGCGCTCGATTCGCTCGAAGCCATCGACGATCTCGCCGCCGCCGCGCGCACCGCGGATCGTCCAATCGGCGTGTATGTGGAGCTCGACCTCGGCATGCACCGCGTCGGCGTTCCACGCGTCGATGACGCAGTGGCACTGGCGCGCGCGGTTCGCGAGCGTCCCGCCGCTCGACTTCGCGGGCATCGCGTTCTATCCCGGTCACATTCGCCAGCCTGTTGCGCAACAGCATGTGCCGCTCGAGACATTAGATCACTTGCTGAGCGGCGTACTCGAGACGTTCGACCGCGAAGGCTTGCACCCACGCGTCGTGAGCGGCGGGTCGACGCCGACACTCTGGCAGACGCACGAACTCACCGGTGTCACCGAGTTTCGTCCGGGGACGTACGTCTACAACGATCGCACCACCGCGGCGATCGGTGCCTGCACGTGGGACGAATGCGCGCTCACCGTACTGGCAACCGTCGTCAGCACCGCGGTTCCACACCAGGCCGTGATCGACGCGGGCACCAAGTCGCTCGGCCGCGAACCGATGCGCGGAACCGACAGCGCAGATGGCTTTGGCTGTCTCGTCGGCCATCCAGAGGTCGTGGTCGCGAGCATGTCAGAGGAACATGGCGTGCTCGATCTCTCGGCCACGAGCTGGCGTCCGCGAGTCGGTGAGCGTGTGCGCGTCATTCCGAATCACGTGTGCATCGTCGTGCATCTCAACGACACCATTGCCGGCGTGCGTGGCGATGTCGTCGAAACAAGCTGGCCCGTGGTGGCGCGCGGGCGCGGCTATCAGATCACGGCGTAGCGGTGCGGTGCGCACGACGCGGCGATCATGAGCGCTAGTGCGCGAGCCCAGCCATTCCCCGCCCTTTTCCCGTCTTGAACAGCAGCAGCAGCGGCAGCGTGCCGAGCAGAATCGCCCCGCTGATTATATAGATGCGTGAGAATGCCAGCACGCTCGCCTGCGCCTGGATCTGATGGTCGAGGAGCATGAGCGCCTGCTGCTTGGCGGCAATCGGATTCACACCGCGCGAAATCAGGCCGCGCGTGATCGCGTCCCATCGCGACAACGACGTGGGATCCATCGTCGTCACGTGCTCGGTGAGAAGCGCCTTCTTCGCGGTCGTGAATCGGGTGAGCATCGTCGCCATGATCGCGATGCCGAGCGAGCCGCCGAGCTGCCGCGTCAGATTGAACATGCCAGTTCCCTGCGCCAGTTCCGAGGTCTTTAGCTCCGCCATCGTCGCGTTGGTGAGCGGCACGAAGATGAGCCCGAGACCAACGCCGCGCAGAATCAGCGGCCAGAAGGTTTCCTGCGGTCCGCTGGCAAGCGTCATACGCGCGAGCAGCCACATGGCAATGAAGAACAGGATCGCACCCGCGACCACGGTCGCTCGTGCGTCGAGCCGGTTGGCGTTCTTGCCGACGAACGCCATCGTGACCGCCGACGCAAGCGCGCCCGGCAGGATGACGAGACCCGTCTGATTCGCCGTGAGGCCGTGCAGGTTCTGCAAGAAGACGGGCAACACGAAAATCGAACCGAACAGCGCCAATCCCAATCCCGCGGCAATGCTCACCCCCGCCGCGAGTTGCCGACTCTTCAATACGCGCAGGTTGATGATCGGCTGGTCGGTCGTGAGCTCGCGCCAGATCAGCAGCACGAACGACGCAGCCGATGTCACCGCTAGCCCGGTGATGAATCGCGAGTCGAACCAGTCGTAGCGCTCGCCCTTCTCGAGCATGAATTGCAGCGACCCGACACACAACGCCAGCAAGCAGGAACCCGAGCACGTCGATCTTGGTCGCGCGCTCCTGATGGATGGCGTCGTGCACGTACGTCACCACCATCACCGCCGCGAGAATGCCGAGCGGCACGTTGATGTAGAAGATCCAGGGCCAGTTGTAGTTGTCGACGATCCAGCCGCCGAGCGTCGGGCCCAACGTGGGTCCGACCATGACGCCGACGCCGAACATCGCCTGCCCAATGCCAACTTCCTCGGGCGGGAACGCCTCGAACAACGTCGCCTGCGCCGTCGACAACAGCGCGCCGCCGCCGATGCCCTGCACCACGCGCCAAAAGATGAGCGAGCCAAGTGAGCCCGCGGCGCCGCACATGAACGACGCGGCGACGAACAGCATGATCGAGCCGGTGAGATACCGCTTGCGGCCGAAGTACGCGGACAGCCATCCCGACATCGGAATGACGATGACGTTGGCGAGGATGTAGCCTGTCGACACCCACGAGATCTCGTCGAGCGTCGCGCCCAGATTCCCCATCATGTGCGGGATGGCGACGTTGACGATCGAGGTATCGATGAGCTCGAGCACCGACGCCAGCGTGACCGCGATCGCGATCAGGTATTTGAATTTGTACTTGTCCTCGGCCAGCGGCGGGCGCGTACACGCTCCCGGTGACGTCGCGCGCCCGCGGGCGCGCGACCGAGGGTCGTCGACAGTTGGTCAGTCATCTCGGCTCACCGGCGCCAGCATCGAACATTCTGCCTTCGTTCGCTGCCTTAGCAGCGTTCTCCCGGCGCCGTCGTCGCGACGTGCACCGTGACCGACATCCCGGGGCGCAACGGACGGTTCGGCCCGAGATCTTTGATGACGCGGATTCGCGCGGGCACGCGCTGTACGACTTTCGTGAAGTTGCCCGTCGCGTTGTCCGGCGGCAGGAGCGCGAACTTCGATCCTGTCGCGGCGCTCAAACTTTCGACACATCCGGTCGCAGCCACGCCGCCGTACGCATCGACTTCGATCTCCGACCTGCTGGCCAACGCGCAAGTCGCCGAGCTGGGTCTCCTTGAAATTTGCCGTGACATAAATGCCCGTGTCGGCGACGATGGTCAGCAACGGCTGCCCCGCCTGAATCAGCTGACCCGGCTCGACCTGCTTGCGCGACACGATGCCCGATGCCGGCGCGGTGACGTGCGTATAGCTCAGCTGCAGCGCGGCGTTGTCGCGCGCCGCCTGTGCGCCCTGGAGCCGCGCAGTGGCGAGTCGAACACCGGCCTCGGCGCTGGCCACCGTGCCGCCGGCCGCGCTCGTCTGTCGCTGGAGCGCGACGACATTCGCCGACGCCGCGTCGGCCGCCGCGCGTGCGGCGTCGAGCTGCATCTTCGATACGATCTGCTTGCCTGCCAGTTCCTCGGCGCGCGCCAGATCCTGGCGGGCTTTCGTTTCGTTCGCCTTCGCGGCCGTGATTTGCGCATCGAGCGACGCGCGCTGGCCGGACGCCTGTTCGACCATCGCCTGCGCCTGACCGGCGGAACCGGCGCCGCCGGCCGACGCGCGCGCCGCGGCGAGATCCGCCTCGGACTGCGCCACCCGCACGCGGTACTCCGACGGATCGATCTGCACGAGCAGCGAGTCCGCCTTGACGTGATCGTTGTCGCTCACGTTCACGGTTTGGACGTAGCCGCTCACTTTGGCGAGCACGGGTACGAGATGTCCATCCACGGCGGCGTCGTCGGTGGACTCGTGGGCTCGGCCGTAGCTCCACTGCTTGTACGCCCACAGCGCGCCAAGCGCGACGAGGACGAGCACGATCGGGAGCACGACGCGACGCCGGCTGCCTTTCGGCGCCTCGGGCGGCGCGCTGGGCGCGCCGTGAGACGCTCCGGGGAGCTCGCGAGTGTCTGAATTCTGCTTGAGAACCGTTGCCATGATGGTGAACCGTCGAAGACCGTTGAGAGATGACGCTGCGTGATATTGAGACTTTTTACTTAACGAAGTTGTGATACGGTGCCTTCGGCGTGGGCCAACGCGACGCGCGACGCCTGATAGGCCGTCAGTGCGTCGACCATGCCGGTGCGCGCTGTGTTGAGCGACTGCGACGCCGTCACGACATCCGCGTTGCCGGCGACGCCGGCCCGAAACCGGTCGCGCGCCTCGGCCACTTCCTGCTCGGCCAGTCGCTGGCGATCGCGCGCCGCATCGACCTGCTCGCGTGCCGATGCCAGATCGAGCAGCGCGCCGCGCACGTCGACGGCCACCTGGTCGCGGAGATCGCGCCGGCGCACATCGATGTCGTGCGCCATGGCTTCCTGTTCCTGCTCCTGTCCTTCGCGGCGCCGCCCTTCGAACACCGGCCAGCTCAGTTGGACACCGTACGTGTACGTGTTGAGCAAATGGTTGAACGTGAGGCCGTTGGGCCCGTCGTTGCCGAACAACCCGATCGTCGGCAGCCGGCCAGCACGGATGGCCGTGAGTTGCTGCAGCGCGGCGATCAGCTGCGCGTCGGCCTCGCGAACGTCGGGGCGCGTGCGCACGGCGACGTCGATGGCCGCCGACTCACTCGCCGTGTCGGGAAACGTCGGCGACGCCAGCGAGTCGGTGAGCGTGAGCGGCGTGTCGAGCGGAAGGTCGAGCGCGCGGCGCAGGTCGAGCCGCGAGCGATCGCGGTCGTTGCGGGCGACGATCAACTGCGAACGCGCGCCGGCGAGCTGGGTCTGCGCGCGCGTCACGTCGAGCGCGACGCCGACGCCGGCCGTGAGTTGATCGCGCGCGATGGTCACGAGTTCCGCGGCGAGCGTCGAGTCGGCCGTGCGCGCTTCGAGCGTCGCATCGCTGCGGAGCGCGCGAACGTACAAGTTCGCCGCGTTCGTCGCCGCCTGCTCGGCCACGGTCGCCACATCGGCCGCGGCGGCGCCCACATCGGCACGCGCCGCGTGCACGCGCTCGTGCGACGCGGGATCATAGAGCGTTTGCGAAACTTGCCCGCGGAAGTCCCAGAGTTTGACCGGGACCGAAGATCTGGCCGTTCGGATTCAGCAGCGGCGGCTGGCCCGGGGCCTGCGGGAAAGTTGAACCCGAAACTCGCGCTGTTGATCGTTCGGCTCGTCCAGTTGGGAATCGGCCTCGACCTGCGGAAGCAGCGACGCGCGCGATTGCGTGACGCGCGCCTGTGCTTCGTTGACGCGGAACTTCGGCGCTTTGCACGTCGGCCACCCGCGATGCGGCGAGGCGCGCCGCGTCGCCGAGCGACAACCGCTCGGGACTGTTGGCCGGAGTCGGGCACCTGCGCTTCCGCCGCGCGCACGACGAACGCGAGCAGCGCGGCGAGGATCGACAGGATGGCGCCGAGGCGAATGAGCTTCGAGGAGTTCGCGTTCATTGGGAAGACGGGTATCACGGGCGCGTACGGCGCGCGTCGGCGTCGCACGGTCGAATGGCGTGGAGATAGAACTGGGTCAGCTCGTCGAGAATCTGCTCGTCGCTCTTCGTCGCGACGGAGGCAAAACATTCGCGGTGCGTGCACCACAGGCCGTGCATCACGAACGGCGCGGTGAGCATCCGCGCGGCGACCAAGGGATCGACGCGACGAAATTCGCCGGTGTCGATGCCGCGGGCGATGATCGCCGCGATCAGCCGTTGTCCGCGCGACACGACCTCTTCGGCATAGAAGCGGGCGAGGTCGGGAAAGCTGTGGATCTCGGCGTAGATCAAACGAAAGAGCGGCGCGAATTGCGACGAGCGGATGTACGTCCAGTAGCGGCGCATGAACTGGGTCAACGTATCGGTCGCCGAGCCCGCTCATCACCTGGAACTCGCGCTCGCCCTCTTCGATCTGACTGACGACCGTGTGCCGCACCATTTCTCTAAAGAGTTCTTCCTTATTCGGGAAGTAGAGATAGATGGTGCCCTTGGAGAGCCCGGCGCGCTTGGCGATGTCCTCCAGCCGGGCCGCGGCCAGGCCGCGTTCGCCGAACACGGCGAGCGCCGCGCTGAGGATCTGCGCCGGGCGTTCCTCAGGCAGTCGCCGCCACCGCGGCTCTTGAATCGGTGATACAGAATGTGGCAAGGACGACATATCGCAGCAGCGCTAACGCGCTAGATCGAGGCTTGGGAGCAGGTTCAACGGGCCAGATGACGGCCATCAATTACTGACGCGTCAGTAATATACTGAACCCCAGGCCGCGACACAAGCCTGACACGCGTGTCCCATCGTAGCGCACGCGCTGGGCAACGTCAACGCCGTTCAGCCGTGCTCAACGACGATGGTACACGATCACGAAAATCGAGGGTCGTCTCAGTCAACGTCGCCGTGTCCGACATCGGTCATCTGATAGTCGGCGTGCCCGTCCGTCGGCTGCAGGAAGAGCCTGCTCTCGGCGTACATGTACGTACCGCGGTGCTGTATCCGCGGCCAACGACGTCCCCGACGGCGTGTTGAATTGCATGTTGACCACGTCGAGGAAGGTACCGTCGTCGCCGAACGTCACGGTGCCGGACAGCAGGTCGACACGCGCCGTGTCGTTCTGTCCGAGCGTCAACGGCGGCGTGGCGCCGTTGACGGTCGACAGGGTATACACGCCGGCGACCGGCGTCGCGTGTGGCGCGACCGCATCGCCGTGACACGACGCCGCGACGGCGACGACGCCAACCGCCGCGCACAGGATCGCAACCTGGCGCATACGCTTCCCCCAATCGTGAGTGGAATGGACATCACGCCGGGCAAGTCGTGATCCGGACTCGCACGCGCCAACGAGTCCACCGACGCTTGTGTCGTACGACCTTGGTTGCACCGGGTCCGCGCTAACTTTCGCTGCGAAGCGATCTATCGGCCCCCAGCCCTCGCGTATGTCCGACTCTGTTCGCCTCGACAAATGGCTCTGGGCCGCTCGATTCTTCAAAGCCCGGTCGCTCGCCACCGACGCGGTCGCGGGCGGCAAGGTCGAGGTCAACGGCGAGCACGCCAAGCCGGCCAAGGCGATCAAACCGGGCGATGAGATTCGCCTGCGCCTCGCACCGTATGAGCATATTCTCATCGTGCGCGCGCTCGCCGAGCGGCGTGGGCCGGCCGCCGTGGCACAATCGCTCTATGAGGAGACGCCGGCCAGCCGCGAGGCGCGCGAGCGGCTCGCCGCACAATTGCGCATGGCGCCGCCGGCGTTCGTATTCGAGGAGAAAGGTCGCCCAACCAAAAAGGACCGGCGCGACCTCACGCGCTTCATCGATCGGAAGCGTCGCTGACCGTCTCGCCTACGAGCTGGGGAAACACCGCGCGGCTGACCACGTGGCCACCGTCGAACTGGATCAGTTCGTATCTGATCCCCGCGGCGTCGAGCCGCGCTCGCTCGGCGGCGAGCGCCAGTATCATCGACGTACTGATCGCGCCGCCCGGCGACGATCGTCAACGGCACGTCGCGAAGCGATCGCTGGCCGTGTGACAGGTCTGTGTCCGGGGGAATGAGTCCGCCCCACAGCACGAGGCGATGCACTTGGGCGCGCCCGTGGGTCAGCCAGCGCGATGCCGTAGCCGCGCCCTGCGAGAATCCGACGACGTGGACGCGAGCGCCGGCGCGAACGGACTCCGATGCTACGTCGTCGTACAGCGCGTCGAGCAACTCCACGTAGTCGGCGATCTCCGAGTCGCGATCTTCGCGCGTCATCCACGTCGCGCCGACCGGCCGATCGCGCGCCGGCACCTTGTCGGGCGTCACCAGGTAGAAGCGATTCATCGCCTCCGGTGCAACGACGAGCGTGTCGTCAGCGGCGAGATCGCCGAAGTAGCGAATGAAATCGCCGGCGAGCTGACCGTAGCCATGCAGCACGAACCAGATTGCGCGCGGCACGACGTTCGCGCGACCGCCGAGCAGATAGTACCTGGCGGTGCGCTGTACGCGAAGATGGTGCGCGGTTGGTACGCGTGGAGCCGCGGGCTGGTCGCTCACGGCTCCAAGATACTCTCCCGCGCCCCTCTGTTCGACTTGCTGCTGACTTTTCCTACTTGTTGTGGATCGGCGTGCCGGTCGGGCCCGACGCGGCCAGAAGCTGCGCCTGCGTCGGACTGCGCTCGAGCAGCTCGATCGCCCGTTGCAGCTGACGGTCCTCGGGCAGGTTGCGCGCCTTCGCGGCGCCGTCGCCAAACGCCAAGCGAGCCACGCGCTGTTCGAGATCGCGCGCGAACACGACCTTCGCCGTTGAATCGAACTTCGGGTCGATCTTGACGTCGGCTGCCGCGAGGCGACGAACAATCTCGGTCGTCCACGCGTCCGGCACCGTGAAGTTGCGCGACACCGTCGGCCTCAACTCGATCGCATAGTCCTGTAGCGCCGTGTTGATCGCCTGCGCCTGCGGGGCGAGCGCGCGCAGAAAATCGCGCTCGCGCGTCGGAACCGTATCGTCGGCGACGACCACATCGGGATGGATGCCGCCGCCGCCATACACCACGCGGCCAGCGTCCGACTTGAACATCGGACGCGGCATTGAGTCGCGGCCAGAATCCGGATGCACTTCCACGAACTCTCCGTCGGGCAGCAGCTTGCGCTCGCGGTGAATCGAGCGGCCGCTCGGCGTATACCACTTGCCCGTAGTCATCTTGAGCTGGTAGCCAGCCTGGAGTTGATACACGGACTGCACCAAGCCTTTGCCGAACGACGTCGTGCCGAGTACGAGCGCGCGGTCGTGATCCTGCAATGCACCAGCGACGATCTCGGTCGCCGACGCCGACCCACCGTCGAGGAGCACGACGAGCGGCACGGTCAACGCAAGGTGGCGCCCCGCCGATCGCAACGTCTCCGTCGCCTGATTCCGCGAACGGACGCTGGCGATTTCCTGCCCATCGCGCAGGAACAAGCTGGACGTTTGCAACGCCTGCTCGACGATACCGCCGCCGTTGTCGCGCATATCGAGCACGAGGCCGGTCGCCCCTTGCTTGACGAGAGTATCCACCGCCGCCTGCACTTCTTCGGCGGTGTTCTCGTTGAACGTCTGCAGCGGGATGTAGCCGACGTGACCGAACATCTGCGTGAACGCCACCGCCGGCACATGCACCACGCGCCGCGTAAAGCGAAGCTTGATCTGCTGCGATACACCCGGCCGCGTGTACACGACTGACACTTGCGAACCCGGCGTACCGCGGAGGAGGTCGGAGACTTTACCGAAATCCAGTGTCGCCGTGAGGCTGCTGTCCACGGAGATGACGTGATCGCCTTCGCGCACGCCGGCTTCTGCTGCCGGTGTGTTCGGGAACACGCGTTCGACGATCACGACACCGGTCGACGGCGACCCCAGAAGCATGCCCGTGCCACCATACCGCCCGCCCGTGCTTCGATTGAAGTCCTCGGACGCCTTGGGCGACAACAACTCGCTGTACGGATCGTTGAGCTCCTTGACCAAGCCAGTCGCTGCCTTTTCATAGACGGCGGTCGACGGGAGCGTGTCGACGTACTGATTGGTGACGAGCTGCATCACCTGGTCGAACAACACGGCGCTGGCGTGCTTGGGCGGCTCCTGGAGCAGGAACCCCCCGGCGACGATCGGTACGACGAGCAGCGTGGCCACCGCCGCGGTGCGAAAACGAGGCATTGAAGAGACGGATCGAAGTTAGGAGCGGCGCTTAGGAGTTCGGCGCCGAATTGCTGCGACCCTGAACGAGCCGCTGGCTCGGGCAGGTCTGTTTGCGCGACGCGCGGGCGGTTTGTTCCGTCACACGCGCAGCGCGACCGTCGGCGTACAGCACCCGTCCGCGCTCCGCGCGAACGTCACGCCTCGGCTCGAGCAGCGGATCGATGCGCGCCGTGGACGCTGGTGCCGTGACGGGACTCGGGAGCGGCAACACGCCACCATACCCCGTTCCGCGACGACTGGGATCGGACGACGAATGGACGCCCACGACGATAATCATCATCGCCGGAACCACGGGAAGCGTCACCGCGGAATGCAGCAGCCGCCGTAACCGGCGCAGGCGTTCGATCGACCCAATCATCAGCTACACTCCTCGTGGAGAGTCCTGCTATCTCCAGAGTAAGATTTGTCGACAAGGATGTCAACGAACAAACGTCGCCCAAAGGTCCAATCGCACGTGGCTTAAGCCGTTGAAACGTGGAATTTTACGATTCGCAAACATGTTCGTCCCGCGGCTCGTCACAGGCTGCAGCGCCCGCTCGTCATCCCGGCCATCGCGCCACCCATCGCCATCCCCGGCATACCGGGCATGTCAGGCATGGCGCCTGGCGAGCCCGCGACGGGGGCATCTATCCAAGCCGGGACAACCGCCGCGCCGTACCGACCCATCCGATCGTGCCCGGAACCGGCCCGGAGCCGGACGCCCGCCGAGATCATCCACAGGCGGTTTGTCCCATAGCGCGCCTCGGCATTGAATATCCCCGGCGGATCCCCGGCGGCCACACCAATACGCTCGAGCTCGACAAACGGGCGTCCCGACACCGGGCCCACGCCAAATCGAGGCGAGGACAGCGCCAGGGATAGGGTCGTCCACCGCGAAACGCCCAGGTTCGTCAGCTCCACGTCGGGCCGCGGCGTGCGAAAGGGATCGAGCGTCGGCTCCTCCTCGGGACGGTCAGTCTGCTCCAGGCGAACCGCCGCGATGACGCCGTGGCGGCACGCGGCCGCCTCGCCGAGCAAACTGTTGAGCGAGGTCACGAGCGCGCCATGATCGCGCTCGCCCGTACGCTCCCACTCGAGGAGGCCGTAATTCCAGCGGTCGCTCGTCTGATGATCGTAGCGCGCCACGACACTCGCCTTGCGCTGATCGAGCCCGCCCCCTTCGCGCACCTCGGGCGACGCGACCCGAGCGACACTCGCGCTCAGCTCAGCGCCGCGGATCGGCAGCAGAGTGAGCCGCGAGGCCCACGAGTCGCCAAACCGTGAAAAGTTGGGCGAGGACCCGGGTCCGGTTGGCTCATCGCCGTTGAACGTTCCCAGTTCGCCGATGACCGGTCCGTAGCGGACGGCGCCCACAGCGACGACTCGCTCGAGAATCTGCGCCAAGTGATGGTTGACGGGATATTTCTCGAACGGGCGCACCATTGGGTCGTCGCTGCCGAACGGTGCGAAGCCCCGGCCCGCGAACAGCGACACGTGCGTCGGGCCGCGCTCGGTCTCCGCGCCGGCGAGCAGTTCATGGACGTACGAGTGCGGATGCCGCCGGTCGACGAAGCCTTCACCGTAGCCGCCGGTATTCAGCTCGCCGCGGCGAAGCGTGAGTCCTTCGAAGTCGAGCGTGCCGACGCCGCGTAGCCAGCCCCACGCCGCGTGCGACATCACCATCGGCTGCGTGAGGTAGCCTTCGTCGAGCGCGCCGCGCGTTGCGGTGGGATCGGCGCGCGTCACGATGGGAATGGCCTGGACCATGACGCCGACCGACTGCGCGCGCACGGAGTCGCGCGCGACGGCCAGGATCGCTACAGTGACCAGACCACAGATGCGCATGAACGCGAAACGTAGCGACGCGGCGGATGTCCGCGATTCGGAATTGCGCGCGATGATCTCGCTCGCCATTCCCGTCGTACTCGTCCAACTCGGCTTCATGTCGATGGGCGTCGTCGACACGTTGATGGTCGGGCGCGTGTCGGCGCGCGTGCTGGCCGCCGTGGCGCTCGGCAATCTGTATTTCTACAACGTCACCGTGTTCGGCGTCGGGACGCTGATGGCGCTCGATCCGATCGTT
Organism: uncultured Gemmatimonadaceae bacterium; assembly: GCA_963817445.1. Taxonomy (GTDB): domain Bacteria; phylum Gemmatimonadota; class Gemmatimonadetes; order Gemmatimonadales; family Gemmatimonadaceae; genus JAQBQB01. The sequence goes on along the minus strand of CAWFOG010000023.1, from coordinate 529,835 downwards.
GCGCAGGCGGTTGGCGCCGAGGATTCCGAGGCGGTCGCGCGCGCGGTGCAACGCGGGTTGATCATCGCCGTCGCACTGAGCGTGGTCTTCGTCGTCTTCCTCGCGCCGGCGGCGCCGGTGCTTCGGCTGCTCCGGCAACAGCCTGAGATCATCGACGACACGGCGACGTATGTCCGCATTTCAATCGCGGGCCTCGCGCCATCCTTGGGGTTTGTCGTTCTGCGACAATGCCTGCAAGCCATGCATCGCGTCCGAGCAATCGTCTGGACGGTCATCGTCGCCAACGTCGTCAACGCGTGCTTCAACTGGATGTTCGTCTACGGACACCTCGGCAGCCCGGCACTCGGCGTGGCGGGCAGCGCGATCGCGACCGCGATCAGCCGCTGGGTGATGTTCCTATTGCTGTTGTTCGTTTCGCGCCACGACTTGCGGCCGCTGCTGCTGCCGGTGCGCCCGAACGTCGCGGCGTGGCCGGCGATCCGTGGCATGCTGCGCATCGGCGCGCCAATCGGCGGACAACAGATGCTCGAGATCAGCGCGTTCGGTGCGATCGGGCTGCTCATGGGCGCGCTCGGTACGACGGAGATGGCGGCGCACCAGATTGCGATCACGCTGGCGGCGTTCACGTTCATGGTGCCGCTCGGCGTCGGCTCCGCGGCGGCCGTTCGCGTGGGGCGTGCCATCGGCGCGGGAGACGAACGGCGCGCGCGTGAGGCGACGCGCGCCGCGTATTTCGCCGGCGTTGGATTCATGGCGCTCACGGCCATCCTGTTTCTCAGCGCGCCCCGAGTGCTCGCTCACGCGTTCACCCCGGACACCGGAGTCGTGGCGCTGGCCGCGGTGCTCATTCCCATTGCCGGCGTGTTTCAAGTGTTCGACGGCGGACAGGCCGTCGGCGCCGGAGTGCTGCGCGGCGCGGGAGACACCACTGCTCCGCTGTTGGTGATGTTCATCTCGTACTGGGTCGTGGGCGTGCCGCTGAGCGCGTACCTCGGCTTTGCCACGCCATTGCGCGCGGCCGGGCTGTGGTGGGGCTTCGTCGTGTCGCTGGCGGCGGATGCACTCTTCTTATATTTGAGAATACGCGTGGTGTTCGGGCGCGAACTGCGACGCGTGCACGTCGAGGAACGACCGGCGACATAGCCGGCGCGGCCGGAGCGCGAACTGTCGGGACCGTCGCCGTTCCGCGGCCGCGCTTGCTCGCGCGCACCGGCCGCGTTGATACTGCATCATGCGCATTCGATGCATGATGTACGGGCTGGTGAGCGCCCTTACCCTGGCGCCCCGCGGTGGAGCGCAATCGGCCACCGTTGTCGGCGCCGTCACGGCGAACGGGCACGCGGTCTCCGCCGCCGAGGTCACGCTCGTCGGTACGCGGTACGCCGCGCGCACCAATGATGTGGGCGAATATCGGATCGCCGGAGCGACGCCCGGGCGATATGTGTTGAGTGTCCGCGTGGTCGGCTATCAGAGATCGCAGGACACGATCACGATCGGGCCCTCCGATATGCGACGCGACGTTGTCCTCGTCGCCGAGCCGGCGCGGCTGGAGTCGGCAGTGTCGGAAGCGCGGTCGCCGGGCACGTCGACGTCGTTGCAGATCAGCGGGTTCGATTCGACGCCGACGACCAACGCCGTTCGATATCGCATCGAGGCGAGCGTGCTGCGCATCAGTGAGAGTCGCATGCTCGCCGATCTCCTCGGCGGCAACTTCGTCGACCTACGATTCGAGCGTCAGAACAACGGCGCGGCGTTCGCGTATTCGGCTGCCGTATCGCCGTTGCACGACGGTCCGCCGCCGAGCGACAGACACGGCCGGCCGTTGCCAGCGCATTGCTACGTGTCTGTGTATATGAATGGTCGCGCGGTGTACGAGGCAGGGCCGTCGTCGACCGACTCGAGCGCCAATCGTCCGCCGGATCTCAACGAATATCGCGTGAGCGGCCTCGCGGGCGTCGAGTTCTATCCGAGTGGCGTCGCGCCGCCCGCGGCGTATCGGTCAAGCGGTTGCGGCGTGGTGCTGCTATGGCCGCGCGAGCAGTAACGCGTCGATCGACTCGGTGGCCCGCGCAAACCGTTCGTCGCGATCACCGGTGATCACGACGAACGGTGCGCCCGACTCGGACACCGCGTCGCGAAACAGTTGCTGCATCGCCTCGCGCATGTGGCCGCGGTCGCGCACGCCGTCGGCAATCCACTCGACGTCGGTCTCGCAGAGCAGGTACACGTCGGGCCGTCGCATGCGCGCGGCCTCCTCGATCCAGGGCGGGCACGCGCCAAAGTAGTGGCGGCAGTAGACGACCGTGCTGAGGAGATCCGTATCCTGAATGACCAGCTGCGCCGCGCGTGCGATGTGCTCGTCCTCGAGCGCGATCTGGCCCCGGGCGATGGGTCCGTGATCCGAGAACTCGATCGGGCCGGCCTTGCGCTCGGCGAAGCCGCGTACGAATTCGGGCACGAGCTCGACTTGATAGTGCGCGGCGAGGCGCTCGGCGAGCGTCGACTTGCCGGTCGATTCCGAGCCGGTGAGGACGACGCGGATCACGCCGGCACGGACGCGGCGACCGGCGTCGCGCCGAGCGCGCGCTTCCATGCGATGTGGCCCATGACGGCGAGCACGAGGTAGATCGCGTAGTTGCCGGCCGTCAGATACACACCCTTATATATGAACATTCCAACGTACACGACGTCGACCGCGATCCAGAGCGCCCAGTTCTCGAGCAGCTTGCGCGTCATCAGGTACTGAGCGATGAGACTGATCGTCGCCGTCGCCGCGTCGAGGTGCGGCAGCGCCGATCCTGCCGCCCTCGACATCACCGTCGCGTCGACGGCCCAGAAGGCCAGGCCGATCACGGCGAGAATCATCCACAGCCGCGCCGGCGTTCGCGTGACGACGAGCGCGGTGCGCCCCGCGCCGCCATGCAACCATTCGTACCAGCCGTAGATCGACAGACCGAAGTACACGAGCTGAAGCCACATGTCGGAGTACAGCCCGATCTTGTAGAACAGCAGGAAGTACAGCGCGACATTGATCAGCGCCGTGGGCCAACTCCAGATGTTCTGGCGCACGCTGAGCAATACGCTCACCACGCCAAAGAGCACGGCGACGAGCTCGAGACAACTCGAGTCGTGGGTCGTGAGCCACGTGCAGAGACCCATCACGCGCGCCGGCTCACGGCTGCTTCATGCCGACCGCCGACGCTCCCCGGGCGACGCGCTGGAGCAACGCGGTAACGGCGGCGTCGAGTTGGGCGTCGTGCCCGGTGTAACTCTCGCCCACCGGCTGATCGACGCGCACGTCGACCGGACGCGGGTGCATCTCCATGGGATTGCCGTGTTCGTCGGTGATACGTTCGAAGGGCATGCGCACCGTCGATGTGCCGTCGAGCAGACCGACATCCGATGTGAAAATGATCCACCCGGCCGTCGGTTCGCCTACCACCGGGCCGAGGTGCAGCGCGCGATACCCTTCCGTAAAATCCTCCGCGTCGGACAGCGAGTGCATGTTCGTGACGAGGACCGTCGGTTTCTCCAGCGAGCGTTGGCCGACCACGGTGCGTCCGCCAGCCGTGGCGAATCCGCGAGGCGTGAACTTGAGATAGCCCTGCCGCGCGAACACATCGATCGCGTACGGATTCACGAAACCACCGTTGTTGTTGCGGATGTCGACGACGACTCCCTCTCGCGACCGATTCTCCGTGTCGAGATCCATGTACAGTTTTTCGAGCGCCTGCGCGCTCATGTCCTGCATGTGCACGTAGCCCAGTCGCCCGTTGCTGATCTTCGCGACATACGCGCGGCGCCCTTCGACCCAGTCGCGATACACGAGGCCGCGCTCGGTGACGAGAGTGACCGGTTGCACGACGATCTCGTGCGCACCCGCGCGGTCGGCCGTCGGTCCTACCGTCAGCGCGACGCGATGATTGATGGTGTTGAGCAATATCGAATCGAGGTTCGTCCGCGCGTCGAGGCGCGCATCGTCGACGGCAAAGAGGAAGTCGCCAACCTTGATCCCCGCGATCGCCGCGGGACCCAGCGACATGACTTCGCTCACGCGGAAGCGGCCGTCGCGCTCGTACACGGCGCGATCGAAGCGCAGGCCCAGTCGCCCAACGTCCGACTGCGGCGAGAAACTCGGGCCGTTCATCCCCGAGTGCGAAGCCTGCAGTTCGCCGATCATGAATCGCATGATGCGGCGCAGCTCTTCCGTGCTCTGCGCGCCCTCGGCGTACGGCTCGTATTGCGCCTCGACCGCTTTCCAGTCGACGCCGTTCATTTTCGCGTCGAAGAAGTTGTCGGCAAGGATGCCCCACGCCTGGTGGAAGACGGCCAGCTTCTCGGTTGCGAAATCGACGTCCAGTTCCGCGTTCACGTTGATCGAACGCACCTGACGCGATTCGACAGTGATCGCGCGAATCCGGCCGTTCTCGAGATAGTAGACTTCTTTGCCGTCGGGCGAAAACTGCGCGTTGCCCTTGAACCCCGGTGTCGACGTGAGCTGCCGTGCAATCGACGGTCCTTCCGCCAGCTCGTCGAGCGAGAAGGTGTAGAGGTTTGCCTGGCCGGCGGCGCTGGCGCTGATCAGCGCCGTCTTGCCGTCGGGGCTGATCACGATCGACCGCGCGTTGAGGCCGGTCGGCAGCATGCTCACGCGTCGGCGGATGTCGTCGAAGACGACCCGCGTCGGCTGGCGCCCGGCCGCGCGCACCGAATCGGAGCGCACCGTTGCGGTGTCGCGCTGCGGCGGCGCCTGGCGCGGCGCGGACTGCGCCGGCGTACCCGGGCGTGTCGGCTGGTTGAACAGGTCGCGAAACTGATCCTCGCGGAAGCGAGGCGTCCGCGGAATGAGGTCGACGCGCGCGATCTGCGCGTCTTCCGTGCGCTGCGACGTGTCGAACAACAGGTAGGTGCCGTCGGGACTCCACGCGACGGACGCGCCGAACGCATCAGGGAGGAAACTCACCGCGCTGGCCGTGCCGCCCGCGGCGGATACGACATAAGGATTCTGGAATCCTCCATCGCCGCCGCGGAGAAAGGCGATCCACTGCCCGTCCGGCGACCACGCGATCGAATGTTCCGGCAAAAAGGGTGGGCGCGCGAGTTCGCCGCTGGCGAGCGCGCGTTCCTGTTTGGTCGCAACATCGATGACACAGAGCTGCGTCGCGTCGCGCTCGAACGCGATCGTGCGTCCGTCCGGCGACCAGGTCGGGGCCACATCATTCGTCGCGCCCATGGTGAGGCGTGTCTCCGTGCGCGTGCCAAAATCATAGATGTAGAGATGCGTCGGCCCGTCGCGGTTCGACACATACGCGATGCGGCGGCTGTCCGGCGCCCAGGTGACTTCCTGTTCGAGTTCGGGCGTGGCCGTAATCCGCGTCGCGTCGCCGCCGTCGCGCGCCGATGCGGCGAAGACATCGCCGTGCGCCGTGAATGCGACCTTCTTGCCGTCGGGCGACAACGCGAGCCACTGAAAGCCCTGCGCGAGCGTTTCGTGTTGCGTCAGCGCGGCGCCGCTCGCGCCGCGCAACGTGATCGGCACTTCGCTCGCGCGCCCGCTGGCCACATCGAGCGCCCAGACGCCGAAGTTGCGCTCGAACACGATCGTCTTGCCGTCGTAGGAGATCGTCGGCCACACGAGGCGACCATCCTTGAACGTCGTGATGCCGCGTGCGGTACCACCTGGCGCCTGAGCCCAAATGTTCTCCGCGCCATTGCGATCGGACACGAAGTACAACGTCTTCGCGTCCGCGGCCCACATCGGCCAGGCGTTCTTGGATTCATCGTTCGTGACCGCCTCGTACGACGGCACCGCGCCGCCAAACCGCGCGAGCCAGATCTGGCTCTCGTCGATGTGGCTGTGCCCCTTCCGCCACCAATCGCTGCTCGTGCGCCCGCGCCCGGTGAACGCGATCGTGTTCGGGTCCGCCGGCGATGGAGCGCTCCAATACTCCTGCGTGAACTTGTCGGCGCTCACGGCCATCGGCGTTCCACCGGCGACGCGCACGCGGAAGATGTCGTTCATGCCGTTTACGTCTTGGCTGCCGCTCGAGAAGTACAGCCACGCCCCATCACGCGACCACGAATCGAGTTGGTCCGCCACATCGTCGAAGGTGATCCGATCGAGCTTGCCCGACGCCAGCGTCAACACGTAGATGTCGCCATTGCCCGTGCGCGTCGACACGAAGGCGAGCTTGGTCCCGTCGGGCGAGTACAGCGGCCGCGAATCATACGCCGCGTGCGCCACGAGGAGTCGCGCCTCGCCGCCGGAGGCGGGCACGGTCCATATGTCCCCGCCCGACACGAACGCGATCTCGCGCCGATCGGGCGAGATCGCTGGCTCGGAGTACGCCGCGCGCGCGGCCGCGTTCTGCGACCAAACGCGCGGGACGACAACCATCGTCGCGAAGGTCGCGAGTGCGACGATCGCTGAACGCGAATTGACTGGGCGAAGTGAAGACATGATGGACATCTCGAGGCCGGGCTGGAGTCGGCGGAAAGGTAGGTGCCGTCATTGCCGCCGTCGAGTTGATATTTTGTATGCGCATGCTCGTGAAAATCGATTCCGCCTCCCCGGACCCAGGCACGATCGCCGAAGCGGCCGCGCTGCTGCGCGCCGGTCGCCTCGTCGCCTTTCCCACCGAGACCGTCTACGGCCTCGGTGCGAATGCGCTCGACGCGGACGCCGTCGAGCGGATTTACGTCGCCAAAGGACGCCCGCATTACAATCCACTCATCGTCCACGTCGCCGGCGTCGATCACGTGCTCGACGTCGCGTTGGCATGGGACGAGCGCGCCGAACGACTCGCGCGCGCATTTTGGCCAGGTCCGCTGACGCTCGTCATGGCCAAGCGCGACGAGGTTCCACTCGGCGTCACCGCCGGCCTTTCGACGGTGGCCGTGCGCGTGCCATCGCACCCCGTCGCGCGCGCGCTGCTCGCGGCGGCGCAGCTTCCCGTCGCCGCGCCGAGCGCCAATCGCTCGATGCAGCTCTCGCCGACCACGGGCGGCCACGTTGAAAAATCACTTGGCGGCGCCGTCGACATGATTCTCGACGCGGGGCCGACGAGCGTCGGCATCGAGTCCACCGTCATCGATCTGACACGCGAGCAGCCGACGCTGCTTCGCCCCGGCACGATCTCAGTGCTCCAAATCGAAGCAGTCGTCGGCCCCCTCGCGCTGGCGACGCACGCCACACACGGCGGCGACGCGCGCCCGTCGCCGGGCATGATGGAGCGTCACTACTCGCCGCGCGCCGAGTTGCGACTCGTGGCCGCAGCGGATGTCGGCGCGGCGATCGACGCAGAACGGCGACGCGATCGCCGTGCTGGCGCGGTGATCATCGCCGCCCCCGCGCCGGCCGACGCGCACGCGGTCGAGCAGATGCCCCCCGATCCGGCGGGCTACGCCGCGCGGCTGTACTTCGCACTGCACCGCCTCGACGACGCCGAGTGCGACGTCATCATCGTCGAGCGGGTGCCGGTTGACCCGGCGTGGCTGGGTGTGCGGGACCGCTTGGAGCGTGCGGCGCGGTAGTCCGATTGCGCACGCCAACCGTGTTGTCGAGCGTGACGCGGTCGATGAGCTTGTGCAACGGGTCAATTCCCGCGCGATAGGGCAGCGAGTCGGCGATGACCGTGATGACTTGCGCCCCGTTGTGGATGAGATGTTTCTGCAAATACAGCGGCACGCCGATCTGGTCGTCGATCCGCGGATCCGGGGCAGCTGGAGCCTTGGCGAACAGCCCGATATCGATCCAATCGTTGACCCGCTGTTCGGTCTCAGCGCCCAAACTGTCGGCACGAAGTTTCTTCGCCGTCACGTAGAGATCGACGGCGACCTTTCCGCCCGGCGCGGGACGACCGATCGCCGAGTCGGTCTTGAGCTCGTAGAGCGTGATATGCTCGAAGAAATCGCTGATGAGATACTTGAGCGAGTCGGGCGTCGCCGCGCGCAAGGAATCAACTAGCTCGATCGACGTCGGATACGGCGGGCCGCGCATTCTCGTCGCGTCGAGGAAGCCGCGAACGGCGCGATTCATCCGCTGCTCGCCGATGTAGTCGCGCAACGCGTACATCACGAGCGAGCCCTTGTTGTAATGGATGTACGGCTGGTTCTCGACGTACTCGAGTGGAACCTCCTTGCGCCGTTCCACGCTGCGGCCAATGAGATAGCTGTTCAGCTCATCCTCGAGAAAGCGGCGCATGCTCGCCGGGCCGAACTCCTTTTCCATCACCATGAGCGCCGAGTACTGCGCAAGCGTCTCCGACAGCATCGTGGAGCCGGCAGCGTCGGCGCCAATCACCTGGTGCGCCCACCACTGATGCGCGACCTCGTGCGCCGTCACGTAGAACGGATAGTCGACGTCATTCGGGCTCATGACGCGCGCGATGAATCCGATCGCTTCGGAAAACGGGATTTCGTTCGGCAGCGACTGGGCGAACTGCGCGTATCGCGGGAACTCGACGATCCGCAATTGATGATACTGGTATGGCCCGAAGTTGGCGGTGTAGTAGTCGAGCGCCTTCTTCATCGCGTCGAGCATCCGCGCCACGTTGTAGGCGTGGGTCGGCTGATAGTCGATTTCGAGATCGACGTCGTGCCAGCGATCGCGTTTCACGGCATAGCGTGCCGACTGGAATGCCCACAGATCGAGAATCGGCGCATCCATCGTGTAGTGGAAGTAGCGCCGACCGTTGGCGACCCACTCGCGCTGCAAGTTGCCTGACGTGATCGCGAGTTGATCGGTGTCCGTGCTGACCGTGGCGTCGTAGCGGATCCAATCGGCGTCGTGGCTCACGTAGTTGTTCGCCCAGGTCGCCGGGTCCGTCGGCGGGCGCATGCGCGCCCGCTTGGGCAAATGCTCCTTCTTCCGCGCGTCCTCGTCTTGCAACTCGAAACGCGTGTCGTAGCCGACGACGGGCATGAACTCGGCGTTCTCGAAAAACGTACCGTTGCCCGTGACCGAGAGATCGCCGATCTCGTTGCCAAAACCGCGGTGAATCCGCCCGAGCGTGAAGTGCATGATCATCGAGTCGCCGGGCGCGAGCGGCCGGCCGAGGCGGTAGATCAGGTAATCGTGGAGGCGGTCGGCGAGCAGTCGCGTCGCCGGGCGGTCGAAGCCGAGCGTGCGGATCTCGAGATCCTCGCTCACGCCTACGTGGATCGAGTCGATGGGGACCGCGGTCTTGTTGCGCAGGACGTAGCGCCCGTCGATCACGGCGCTGCCGGACGCCGGCGTGAAGTCGACGTTGACCGTGATGGCGACGATCCGCGGCTGGGGTGCGTGCTCGTATCGTTTGTACCGCCGTTCACGCTCGGCGCGCAGATGACGCGTGGCGATGTCCGACCGGTACGTATTGAGAATGTTGGTATTATAATAGATGAATCCGCCGAAGCCCGCGAACGCGACGACCGCCGTGCCGGTGGCCACGCGAGCCGAATGGCGAAACCGATCGCGCGCCGCCGCCAGCCGCGCGTCCAGCCAGGTGTCGCCGCCCCGCACCCAAAAGAGCGTGCTGGCAATGAGGAGCAGCGCCGCGAACGCGCCCCAATACAGCTTCCACCAGACGAAGGGCACGACGTACGGCCCCCAGCCATTCATGTCCGAATAGGTATAGCCCGAGTCCGACCCATAGCGGTACAGCCCATGCTCGAGTCCGAACGCCGGCAATAGCGCCGTCCCGACGAACAGCAGAATCACGAGCAGGTGGCCTACGTACTTGTGATTCACCAATACGTGAATCGTCATCGCCAACGCGGCGATCAGCACGTAGTCCACGAGGCGGAATCCAATGAGCGCCTGCAGGTACAACGGAATTTCGAACCGGTAGTAGCCGCGCGACGCTTGCGTCGCGATGCCGACCACCATCGTCAATCCAAGCAGCATCGCGATCAACGTGACCATCGCCGAAAACTTGGCGAGCAGCGTCGTCGCGTTCGTCACCGGCGTCGCGTCGTACAGTTGGCCGAGCCCGGCGTCACGCTCGGCCCACACCAGTTCACCCGAGTAAAAGGCGATGATCACGAGCAAGAACAGCCCGAACGAACCGCTGAGCAGACTTTCCATCTGATACGTGACAGGCCACGTCGTCGTGCCGAACAGCTTGCCGGCCGCACGCGCCGCAACAACGAGATAGAGCAGGCCGCCGCCGACGATCGCGCCGAAATACCGGCTGCGCACCATCCGGCCGAGCGAACGGCGGAAGATCGAACTGAATTGCACCCACCGCGCGCGCGCATCGAAGTGCTGCGTCACGGCGGGAAGCGCATCCATGCGCACCGGAACCGTCAGCGACTCGACGTGCGCCTCATCCCTCGCGGGCGGCGCAGCGGCCGCCGCGGCGAGATCGACATCCATGCCCGGCGCCGGTTCCGTCGATCCGCCGTCGCGCAGCGAGTGGGCGAATTGGAACCGCCAGAACGCGATGCCGAACACTGCGGCCGCCACGCCCAGCCAGATGAGACGATTGGCCAGCAGCACGCCCGTGATCGGGACAAGGCGCGTGTTCTTTTCCGCAATCGACCAGTACTGCGTGAGCACGCTGGACGCGCGCAGGCCGAACGGGTCGATCAGCGCGGCGAGATGCTTGTTGTCGATGTCCGTGAGCAACGTGCCGGCCAGCAAATAGCCGATCAGCAACAATGCGCCGCCGACATAGTTAGGCAGCATCTGCCGCGTGAGCGACACCAGCGCGAAGAAAATCGCCGCGGTCAGCAGCAGATTTGGCAGCACGACGCCCAGGTACGGCTGCACGTACGACATCAGCCGGAACGCGCCCATCTTGTCGGCGAGGACCCACGGGGACACCGTCGCCGCGAAGGCGCCGGCACCGATTCCAGCGACAACCAACAGGTTGATGATCAGCGAACCGACAAATCGCCCGCCGAGAAAAGCTGCCTTGCTGACCGGACAAGTATAGAACAGCGGATCGATGTGTACTTCATAGTCCTTATATAGCGCGTTCCCCGCGAGCGCCGCCGTGATCGACACGCCAAACAGCGCAAGCACCGGAATGAACGCACTGAGCGCGTACGGTGCGTTCGCCATGACCTTGCCGCCGCTGCCCAGCGCGACGCTGACGTCGCCCCAGGCTCCGCCGGCCACGAGCATGAACAGGTACGCGATCCCGAAGAAGATCGTGAAGTACACCCACGTCGAGATCCGGCGCAGATAGTAGCGCACCTCCCAGGCGACGATCGCCCGAAAGGCGTTCACGCGGCTGGTGCCTCTGGCGGCATCTGGCGCCGACTGCGCCACTCGGCCGAGCGCCGCGAAGTACACGTCTTCCAACGACGCGCGCGCCGGCTCAAAGTCAGGAGACGGCGGCGCGTCGGCCACTACGCGCACCACCGTCCGTCCGCCGGCCAGCTTCGTCGATACGACGACGTGTGTCCGCTGATACTCGGCCAGCTCCGACCGCTCGATCGTCCGCTGCCAGATCCGTGAACGCAGCGCCGCGATCGCGGCGCTGGGCTCGGCCTCGAGGCGAATCTGTCCATGGTCGATGATCGCCATCCGCGAACAGAGATCGCTCACGTCGTCGACGATGTGCGTCGAGAGGATGACGACCGCTTGCTCTCCAAGCTCCGCGAGCAGATTGAGGAACCGCACCCGTTCCGCCGGGTCGAGACCCGCCGTCGGCTCGTCGACGATGATCAATCGCGGCTTGCCGAGCAGCGCGACCGCAATGCCGAATCGCTGGCGCATTCCCCCGGAGAAACCGCCGAGTCGCTGTCGCCGCGCATCACCGAGGTTCGTCTGCTCGAGCAGCGCCGCGACGATGCGCGTGCGCTCCGTACGATCGGTAATGCCTTTGAGAATCGCAAAGTGGCCAAGCAGATCCTCAGCCGTCACGTTCGGATAGAGTCCGAACTCCTGCGGCAGATACCCAAGCGTCTTTCGGATGGCGTCTGGATCGCGAAGTACGTTGGTCTCGCCCAGCCAGACGGCACCAGCGTCCGGACGCTGCAACGTCGCCACGATGCGCATAAGCGTCGACTTGCCGGCGCCGTTCGGGCCGAGGAGGCCAAACATGCCCGCCGGAATGGTCAGCGTCACATCGTCGAGCGCGCGCCGTCCTCCGCCGTACGTCTTCGACAACTTCTCGATCCGGAGCTCCATTGAACGCGACTCCTTCGAGCGATGAACGATTCGACTACCACACGCCTTCAATCGCGATGAGCGCAAACGTCGAGTTCGGGACGCTCGAGATGTTCGGAAAAGTTTGTCGAACCATATTCAACATCAGTCGTACGCTGCCACCCTCGAGCAGATAACTACCACCGGCGACGATCTGCCGCTCAAATGCGTCGTTGATTGACGTATCCTGCGAGCGATCGCGATCCCAGTCGTCGAACCGGGCCACGAGCTGGAGTTCCGGCACGGGCCGGAACGCGCCAAGGCCGTACCAACCGAAGCGCCGCAGTTCGCCGTCGCGCGCCGTCATCGTCTCGCCGCGCAGCGTCCATCGCGGGTCGCGATACTGGAATTCGGTGCCGCCACGCTCGCGACGCTGCACGATTGGTCCGCCTTCGAACGCGCCCGATCCGCCGATTTCGATTCTTGGAAAGAAGACCGGGTGATAGACCAGCCGCCCGATGACCGCCTTCTGATCGTTTCCGTCGGTCGTCCCCTGCGAATCGCCCGTTTCATTGAACAGCCCGACGTGATACTCGAATCCCGCCGGAACGAATCCGTTCGCCGACGCGCCCACGTCGCGCACATCGCCCAGCCCTGTGCCGCGCGACCGCTCGACGATGAACATCGTCCGCTCGATCGTCTCCACACTCGGGCTGGGAATCGCTCCCTCGAGCGACAACGGGATGAGCTGCTGGCCAATGTCGAGCGCGAGCGCGCGGTTGAACGTCATCGTGAGAGCCGCGTCCTGGACGATGCGACTCTTCTGATCGACCGCCACATTCGTCACTCTGGCCGAGTCACCCGTTCCCGCTACAGTGTTGTCGAGCGCGAGAGCCTTTCCCGCATCGAACCCGATCCGCCAGTGCACGCGCGGCGACAGTTCGCCGCTGAATTTGAGATCGCCCTTGCGCAGGCGATATCCGTCTTTCGTCGTCGGATCGCCGGTGCGATAGTAGACCTCGATAAACCCGTGAATCTCCACGGGGGGCAGTACGACGCGCGTGGTGGTGGTGCTGGTCGAGTCCTGTGCCGCGGCGGGAGAGGACAACGAAATGGCAGCGCACACGAGGACACCAAACGCCCATCGGGCGCGCGCTGAGACAAGCTGCATTCTGATTGGATAAAGTCTGGGAGAGACGCCCGGAGCCACGAATCGCGTGACACGATCGTGACACGGCGCAGTATCTTACCGGACGAGCGACCATTCCGCGAGGCACGAACCACTGTCATGATGCGCCATTTCCATCATCGCGTCGTCATTGCTGCATTCGCGCTCGTCCCGTGGCTGACCGCGTGCGGTCGACACGCGTCGACCTCGGTGCGCGGAGGCGATTTGCTCGCCGCGTCGCTGGGAGCACGGCTGCCCACCGGGGTGCACCTCGATCCCGCCGCGCCGGCGGCGGACGTTGGGCCGATGCCGCTGACGATACGTCGCTCGCCAGACGGTAGTCGCCTCGTCATGTCGCTCGGCGGCTACTCCGAGCAGGGCGTGCAGGTGATCGACGCAGGCACTGGCCGCGTGGTGCAGGATCTTCCGCAGGCCGCGGCGTTTGTTGGACTCGGATTCTCGCCGGATGGTCGCGTATTGTATTCGTCCGGCGGCAACCAGGACGTGGTGTACCGCTACGATTGGCGCGACGGCACGGCGCGGCTGCGCGACAGTCTCGTGCTCGCTCCCAAGGCGCCGCGCGCGGCGGGCAAGCGGTATCCGGCGGGCCTCGCGGCGTCGCCGGACGGTACGATGCTCTATGTCGCGGAAAACCTCGCGGATTCGCTCGCCGTGATCGACGTGGGAACCGGCGAGGTGGTGCAGCGATTCGCCACCGACCGCTATCCGTACGACGTCGCCGTCGACGCGCGCGGCACCGTGTACGTCTCGGCGTGGGGCGGCAACACCGTGTCGGTGTTCACGCAGTCGCGGAATGGTTGGCTGGAGGCCGCGGGTCGTATCGATGTCGCGCGACATCCGTCGTCGCTGGCGCTCAACCCGTCGGGAACGCGGCTGTTCGTCGCGTCGGGGAGCACGGATCACGTCGCCGTGGTCGACACCAAGGCGCGCGCCGTCATCGCGCGGCTACTCGATCCGCCGCCCGCCGGCCCGCACGAAGGGTCGACGCCGAACGCGGTCGCGCTTTCGCCAGACGGCAGGCGGCTGTTCGTCGCCGAAGGGGACGCGAATGCCGTGGCGGTCTTCGACCTGTCGGTTCGCACGGCCGATGTCGCGACAGCGGCCGGGCGCGATTCGCTCTCCGGACGCATCCCCGTGGGTTGGTATCCAACCGCGCTCGTCGCGGTGGACAGCACGCTTGTCGTCGTCAACGGCAAGGGACACGGCACGATCGCCAACCCCGGCGGCCCGCAACCCGGCGGTGCCCGCACGAGCCAGTATACGCTGGCGCTCATTAAAGGATCGGTAATGCGCATTCCGCTCGGCGACACGCGCGGCGATGCGTTGGCGCGGTTCAGCGCGCGTGTGGCCGCGGCGAATGCCTGGAGCGACACGTCGCGCCAGCATCGCTATCCGCCGTTCGAGCACGTCGTGTACATCATCAAGGAGAACCGAACGTACGACCAGGTGTTCGGCGACGACAAACAGGGCGACGGCGATTCGTCGTTGGTGTTTTTCCCACGGACGATTTCGGCGAATCACCACGCGCTCGCCGATCGCTTCGGCTTGTTCGACCGCTTTTTCACGAACGCGGAAGTCAGCGCCGACGGCCACAACTGGTCGATGGCCGCATACGCCACGGACTATCTCGAAAAAACAGTCGAGTCGCAGTACTCGAGCCCGAGCCGCGGCCGGTCGTACGATTACGAAGGCACGAATCGCGGCAAGGAGACCGACGACGACGTTGCCGAGCCGGCCAGCGGGTACTTGTGGACGTTGGCGGAGAAAAAGGGAATCACCTTCCGCAACTACGGCGAGTTCGTCATCTCGTCGCGCGACATGGACCACGACGAGTTGCCCGCGGGCTATCGCGGTGACAAGCCATTTTTACGCACGCATACGAATCCCGAGTATCCGGGGTTCAACCTCGCCATCCGCGACCAACACCGCGCCGACCTGTGGATCGCCGAGCTGCAGCAATTCTCGCAGCACGGAACGATGCCGGCGCTGGAGATCGTACGACTCCCGAACGACCACACATCGGGTGCGTCGGCGGGAGCCGCGACCCCAGTCGCGGCATTTGGCGACAATGATCTGGCGCTTGGCCGCATCGTCGAGGCGCTGTCCAAGTCGCCGTTCTGGAAGAACACCGTCGTTTTCGTCCTCGAAGACGACGCGCAGAACGGCCCCGATCACGTCGATTCTCACCGCTCGCCGATGCTCGTCATCTCGGCGTACAACCGCGGCGGGGCGATCCATCGCTTCGCCAATACGACCGATGTGCTCCGCACCATCGAAGAGATCCTTGGCCTGCAGTCGCTGTCGCAGTTCGACTACTTCGGGCGTCCGCTCCGTGACATCTGGGCCGACGCGCCCGATCTGCGACCCTACACGGCGCTCACGCCAGCCGTGTCGCTCGATGCCGTAAATCCGCGAGGCACTCGCGACGCGCGCGCATCGGCCAAGCTCGACTTCGACGTGGAAGACGCCATCGATGAGAATACGTTCAACCGCATTCTCTGGCGCTCGATCAAAGGAGACAGCGTGCCCTACCCCGGCATTCGGCGCGCGTCGGCCAAGGACATTCGCGTCGAGCGGTAGCGTTGGCGCTCAGGTTTTGTGCCGGAAGATGATCCGGCCGCGCGTGAGATCGTACGGCGACACCTCGATCGTCACTCGATCTCCCTGCAGCACGCGAATGCGAAACCGCCGCATGTTGCCGCCGAGCGTGGCAAGCACATTGTGCCCGTTCGTCAGTTGGACGCGGAACGTGGCGTTTGGCAGTACTTCAGTGACCTGACCTTCAAGTTGTATCGGTTCTTCTTTGGCCATGAACCCTCGAGTTGGAGCGGCAAAGCGGCAGGCTCGAAGTATAGGCGGGTCCGCGCGCCCGGGTAAGACGAGAGCGGCTGACCTGAATCGAGGCAGCCGCTCCGTGTACGGGGACGAACGGTGCGCGGTTAGCGCGTCACGGCTTTTTCTTCTTGTCGACGTTGTTGCCGATCACGCCACCAAGCACGCCGCCAAGCACGCCGCCGATCAAGCCTCCCTTCACCTTGCTGCGACTCGTCGTGGCGCCAAGAACCGCGCCTGCGGCCGCACCGATCGCCGCATCGCGCGTGGTGTGCTTGACTACGGTCCCGCCCGTCGTCGACGTCGAGGTCGTCGTCGAGGTGCCAGAGCTGGATTCGGCGCTTCCGCCATGCGATACGTGATGAACGTGCGCCACCTCACCACTCGCCGTGTGATGCGCCGCCGGCTCCGCGAACGACGCGCCGGCCCGCCTGGCGGAGTCCGCGGTGAGTTCGGTCGCTGACACACTGTCAGACTGGTTGCTCTGCTGCGCCGCCAAGGACAGATCGCTGTTCAGCGTCGTGTCGGCGGGTTTCGAATTGTTTCGGCTGCAGGCGCCGGCCGCCAGGAACGTGGCGAGCGCGAGCGCGGAGAACATTCGTTGCATTGTCGGCTCCTCATTTAAATACTCATCTAAATACTCATCTCCAATCGTGCCGCGTCCGCGTACAAAAGGCAGAGGCCGTGCCACGAACGTCGACCTTCGGCGTACGGCGGGCGATTCCGGCGCCGGGCCGATTACGGCTCGCCATTCCCCCGACACGCGTGCCCGTCTACGTTTCGCCGTTGACCGGGGTGCCTGCCCACGTCGGGCGCAGGCTGAGAGAGTCCCGTAGAACCTGATCCGGTTAATACCGGCGTAGGGAGTCGACAATGACGAAGCACGCATGTCCGGCGATCCGTCGCCGCCCGCAGCCGCGCCTGCATGTTCGCGCGCGCGCCTCACTCATCCTATTTGCGTCACTCGCCGCGATCAGCGCGCCGGCGCTCGGCGCGCAGTCCTCAGTTCGCGATACGACCCGCGACTCGACGCGCGCGGTTCGCGCCGACAGCGGTCGCACACAGCGACTCGAGCGCGTCACCATTTCCGCCGTGCGCGGCAGTGGATCGGCGCCGATCTCGCAAAAGACGCTGACTGCGACCGACCTCGCGCCGCGCTACTTCGGCCAGGACGTGCCGCTACTGCTCCAGGGCGCGGCGCCGTCGCTCACGTCGTACGCCGAGACGGGCAATTACTGGGGCTACAGCTACATCCGGCTGCGCGGCATCGATCAATCGCGCATCAACCTGACGCTCGATGGAATTCCGCTCAACGATCCGGAAGACGAAGTGCTGTACTTCGCCGACTTTCCCGACCTCGCCAACAGCCTGCGATCGGTGCAGGTCCAGCGCGGCGTTGGGACGTCGAGCAACGGCACAGCCGCCTACGCCGGCTCGATCAACATGGAGACGATTCCGCTGACCGAGGCGCCGCGCGGCGGCGAGGTGCAGGTCGAAGACGGCTCGTTCGGTTCGCGGCGCGCGAGCGCGGAGTATCAGACTGGACTCTTGCCGAGTCGATTTGCCGCGTACGCGCGCGTGTCCGCGCTGCACACCGACGGCTATCGCTACCATTCCGGCGTCGAGGGCACATCGGCATTTCTCAGCGCTGGCTACTTCGGCGACCGCGACATCGTCAAGTTCACGACGACGAGCGGCACAATGCGCGACACGATGGCGTATCTCGCCGTGCCGCTGTCCGATCTCGACACGAATCGCCGGATCAATCCCCTCACGCCGCAGGAGCGCGACGGATTTACCGAACGACTTGCGGCGCTCGCCTATACGCGCCTGCTCGGCGCGTCGTCGTCGCTCTCGACGACCGCGTATCGCATTTCGTCGAGCGGCGACTACGACGTGCGCATCGACTCGCTCGACGACTTCAACCTCAAGGCCGCGTGGTACGGCATCACGAGCACGTGGAGCTATCGGCGTGACGCGGCAACGCTCGACGTCGGCGTGAACGGCAACACCTACGCGCGCGATCACGGCGAATTCCAGCGGCCCAACACGACCACCGCGGTGTACGTCAACACGGGCCACAAGGACGACGCCAGCGCGTTCGCGAAATTGGGCTACAGCGTCGGCCGTGCGACCTACTTCGGCGACCTGCAGGCGCGGCGCGCGGTCTTTCACTACTCGCCGGACGTGAACGCCGACATCGGCCCCGAGTCGATTGGCTGGTCGTTCCTCAACCCCAAGGTGGGCGTAACGTACGCGGTGAGCGCGCCGCTGTCCGTCTATGCGTCGTTCGGGCGCAACACGCGCGAGCCCGCCCGCAACGACATGTTCGCCGGCTTCGACAACCTCGATACATCAAACGTCGCATTTGTGGGCGACCTGCACCGCGTAAAACCGGAGACGGTGAACGATTTGGAATCCGGCGTGACGTACCGCGGCGCGTCGTTCGACGTGCAAGCCAACGTCTACTCGATGGACTTTCGCAACGAGATCGCGCCGATCGGC
This sequence comes from uncultured Gemmatimonadaceae bacterium, assembly GCA_963817445.1. Classification (GTDB taxonomy): domain Bacteria; phylum Gemmatimonadota; class Gemmatimonadetes; order Gemmatimonadales; family Gemmatimonadaceae; genus JAQBQB01. Next base: position 511,230 of record CAWFOG010000023.1, on the reverse strand, counting down.
GCGCTGAGTTACATCGGCAACCCGTTGCGCAAGAATGTCGGGGCGAGCTACCGCCGCGGCGTCGAGCTCGACGCGACCTATCACGGATTCGGGCGCCTCATCCTGAGTGGCAATCTCACCGCGAGCACGAACCGCATCAGGAGTTACACCGACTCGCCGGCGACACGCCGGTGACGTACCACAACGTCGAGCCGCTGCTCACACCGCGCTTCCTCAGCTCCGAGCGCGCGCAGTTCGCGGTTGGGCGCGGCGTCATCGCGGCGCTCGAGACGCGCTATCAGAGTCGCTCCTTCCTCGAGAACACGAGCGATCCGCGCTACGTGCTACCGGCGTCGTTCAACCTCGATGGCAGCGTCGCGTGGCGCGTGCTGCGCAACTACGAACTCGTGGCGCGCGGCAACAATCTGCTCGATAACGACAAATTCGGGAGCGGATACGCCAGTGGCGGCGTGTCATACTACTTCGTCGTGCCGCCCCGAAACGTGATGCTCACCGTGAAAGCGGATTTCTGACCGCGGGCTCCGTCGTGTTCAGCGCGCAATCCGGCGCATCTGATACACGGTGACCGCTTCGTGGCCGCTCACGCTGGTCCGCATGGTCGAGGTCCACAGGTCCGGCGACTTGTACGACCAGGCGAACGTGTTGTGGGCGTTCACCTGGGGAATGAAAAACACGCCATTCTCGTCGACGTGCGTCGCGCCCCATTGACCCGGGCCGAGCGTTTGGTACACGCGGCCCGTCGTGAGGTACACGCGCGCGTCGGCGCTTCCCTTGCGTGAGCGCCCGATCGCGAAAGTAGGTGATGTCGATCGTCGAGTCGGTCGAGAATTGATAGCGGCAGTAGATCGTGTCCTCGCCGAGTGCCGTGCCTTCCCACGCACCGACGAGCCAGTGCAGCTTGGCCAGATCGGCGACGCCGAACGGCGTACGTGGCTGGCCACGGTCCGACCCCTGTGCGCGAGCGGTCGACGGCAACACCACCACCAGCGCGACGGTCGCGGCCAGCGCGAACGCGAGCCGTCCGACCGATGATCGTTCGCGCGGCTCGCTATTCATCGCTTCCCATGTGCGACATGCGATCGCAGCTCTGTGCGCACGAGGCGCACACATCCGCGCAATGGCCAAGCTGCTCGTCGCCGCGCACGTCGCGGCACGCTTCCTCGCAAGCGCGGCAGAGTTCGGCACAGGCACCGCACGTGACGATGTGATATGGCGACCCACGCAGCATGAAGTTCGCGCTCGTCTGACACAGCTCGGCGCAATCGAGTAGCACGCCCACGAGGTTGACCTCGGTGAGATCGCCGCCGCTGGCGATGCAGTGCTGAAGCGTCATCGTACACACCGCGTGGCAGTTGAGGCACTCCTCGATGCATTCCTGCATGTCGTCGTACGCCTGCTCATGCGACCGGTCCGTTCCGGCGGCGACCGCGTCGCGCTGCTCGATGCTGGCCATGTCTTTCTCCGAATGGGTGCACGGCTCAGGCGGCAGGTTGTGTACCGCTGGCGCGGCGCTGCCATAAGCCTGCTCTTTGCATTGCTCGGAGAGTGATGTCTGACCCCGAGTCGCCACCGCCAGAATCGGAGCCGGGCGCCTCATCCGAGGCGGCGCCGGGGGCGGCGCCACAGGCCGCCAATCGACGCCAGTCGCGCGACCGGCGCGTCGGCGGCGACGCCGGCCGGCGCGGCCCGCAACCGAGCCTGTGGTGGCGGCGGCTTCGAGTCGGCGGGCGCGAACTCGTCGTGGGTCTCGTCGCCGTAGGGGCGATCGTCTTCGCCATTCGGATCATCCATCCGATCTTCGCCAATCAACCGACCGTTGTCGCGCAACTGACCCAGAAAGTCCCCGCGACCAAAGCGGTGCTCGCGCCGACGCCGGCGGACACGACGGCACTCGCCAAGCTGGTCGCGTCCCCCCAGTTCGCACACGACCAGCAGGCCTTTGCCGCCGATCTCGTCAAGACGGGCCGCATGAGTCAGGCGCGGGCCGACTCGATCGCGTACTACGCGGTCCGCGAGGCGTATCGCGACGGCGTGCCGCCGGCCGTCGTGTTCGGCGTGATGCTCACCGAGAACGCGACGTTCGTCAGCGGCGCGATGTCGAACGTCGGCGCCGTCGGGCTGATGCAGGTGTACCCGAAGATCTGGCTCAAGTCGCTGAGTGCCAAGTTCGGCAAGGACCTGGCGTCGGATTCTACGAACTTGAAGTACGGTATTTATATACTCAAACAGTACATCAAGTCCGACTCCGGCGCCGTGTCGTCCCGGGCGGCGAACAGCGGGCTGCTCCACTACAACGGCTGCGTGTCCGGCTCGAACACGCCGAACTGCCACACCTACCCGAGCAAGGTCAAGAACTACGTCGAGAATTCCGGCAACGCGCTCTGCGGCGACAAGACGTTCTACGACTGCATCGCCAAGCCCTTCATCGCCGGGCTCTTCGGCAAATCCGCCCCCGCGGCGACACAGTAGTCAACTCCGCGATCACTCCGCGGCGACGCGGAGCACGACCTTGCCGAACGTTCGGTTGCTGGCCAACCGCTCGTGCGCCGCAGCAATCTCGTCCAACGCGAACACATGATCGACCGTCGCTCGCAGCTTGCCCGACGCGAAATGCGGGACCACGTCGCGCACGAACGCCGCGGTCACCGCGCGCTTCTCGTCCAGGCTCCGCGTGCGCAGCGCGGTGCCGCGCAGCGTCAGCCGCTTGCCGAGCACCATGCCCGCGGGAATCGTCGCCTCGCGGCCAGCGACGGTGCCGATGATCATGATCCGTCCGCGGAGCGCGGCCGCACGAATGCTCGCCGCGAGATAGGCGCCCGCCACCAAGTCGAGCGTGATGTCGATTCCCTTCCCACCCGTCCATCGCTCGGCCGCGGGTGGAATCACGTCGACGTTGTCGGTGACGACGACGCCATCTTCCAATCCATACCCGCGTGCGCGTTCGATTTTGTCCGCGGTGCGAGCAGTGCCGTACGGAACGGCATCACACAGTCGCGCCAGCTGCACCGCCGCCAGGCCGACGCCGCTGCCCACGGCGTGAATGAGCACGCGCTCGCCCGCGCGCACCGCGGCCTGGGTCACCAGCGCATCGTACGCGGTGATGAACGCTTCGGGAATCGCCGCGGCGTCGATCCATGAGAGCGTGTCTGGGATCGGCGCCGCCGCGCCCGCGTCGGACACGACGTACTCGGCGTTGCCTCCGCCGGGCGTGATGCCGAAGACACGATCGCCCAGGCGCCACGTCGTCACGCCGGCGCCGAGTGCCGCGACCTCGCCGGCAAATTCCATCCCCGGAATGTCCTGTGGCGCACCGGGCGGCGCCGGGTACTGACCGGCGCGCTGCAGCAGGTCGGCGCGGTTCAGCGCCGACGCGTGCACGCGAACGAGAATCTCGCCGGCCTTGGGTTCCGGCGTGGGGCGCTCCAACACTTCGAGCACTTCCGGTCCGCCGGGGCGCGTGATCACCGCTGCTCGCATGTTCAGATCCTCCTCAACTCAAGGTACGGCGCGCCCAAGTCACGGCGCGAGCACGGTCGGCTTGCTCGCAACACCCGTTGCACTGATCGCCGTCACGGCGATTTCCGTCGGATCAGCGGCGCCGAATGCGTCGGCCGACAAGCGGCCTTCGCCGGCGGGGCGCAGCGTCGTCGTCCACGTGCTATCGCGGGCGCGCACCTGAATCAGCCACCAGCGTACGCCGATGCTGTCGCCCGGCGTCACGGTGAAGCTTCGCGTGCCGTCTCCCCCGGCCAGCGCGACGAGCGGCGCGGCCGGCGTCGTCGCGTCGAGCCAGGTGAACGCCGGAACCATCGCGCGTTCACGGTACATCGCCGAAATGCTCGCCGCGAGGCGCCCATCGTTTCCCGTCAAGGCGCCCAAGTCGAAAGTGGACATGGCCAGGCGGATCCGTCGTGCCAACGCGCGAGTCGCGGATCGTCGCGATCTGCGTTTCGATGGCGTCGATCGGCCACGGATCAGATCCGCCGTACACGTGCGACGTATAGAGCCCCGGCCAAATGAATCGTCCGTGAGGATTCTGTGAACGCCACCAGGCGTCGAGCAGCCGGAATCGGTCTTCGACCCCGCCCACCTGCCAGTACAACTGCGGCGCGAGGTAGTCCAGCCAGCCTTCCGCCATCCACTTGCGCGAATCGGCATATAACTCCTCGAATGCATCGAGGCCGGTAATTCCCGGCGGCGAGCCGGGACGCCAAATACCAAACGGGCTGATGCCGACGACGACCGACGGCCTGATGGCTTTCGTGCCGCGGTACATCGACTCGATGAAGTCGTCGATGTTGGCGCGGCGCCACGCGTCGCGATCGGACCAGCCCTTGGTCGCGCCGAATTTCTTCCAGCTTCGGTCGTCGGGAAAGGGAATCTCGCGGCGCGAGCGCACGCGGCGCCCGTGCACGCGCCGCACCACCGTTTGCGACTCGCGGTACGGATAGAAATAGTCGTCGATGTGAATGCCGTCGACATCGTAGCGTTTGACGACATCGAGGATCGTTTGCAGCACGTACGCGCGGGCCGCGGGATCGCCAGGATCGATCCACGTTTGCGCGCCATACTTTCTGATCCATTCCGGATGCTTCCGCGTGACGTGAGATGCGGCGATTGGCCCGGACACTCCCGGAAGCAGCGCGCGAAAGGGATTGAACCACGCGTGGAGCTGCAGACCGCGCGCGTGCGCCTCCGCGATCGCGAACGCGAGCGGATCATAGCCCGGGTCGCCGCCGGACGTTCCGCTCAGCGCCGAGGACCATGGCGCGAACGCGCTCGGATAGAGCGCGTCGCCCGCGAGGCGGACGTGGAGAATGATCGCGTTCAACCCGATCGCACTCGCGCGATCGAGCAGCCCACGGAGTTCAGCGCGCTGTGAGTCGGGCGACAGCCCGGGCCTCGACGGCCAATCGCGAATCCCGCGGTCCGGCATCGGCGTGACCCACGCCGCGCGAAACTCGCGCGGCACCGGCGGCGGTGGAATCGGCTCCTGTCGCGCCATAAGGCCAACGTGCGCGCGCGGATTCGCGCTCGACGCGACGACGACCGCGAACAGTGTGAACGGGCGACGAAGTTTCATTTCACTACAAGCTACACCACCGTCTCCACCGCGCCGCGCGCACTGCGGACGCCCGGCGCATCAGTCGTCCGACGCTTCTTCCGCCTCGTCGGCGTGCTCGACGATGCTGCCCGTCGTGAACAGGATCCCTTTCAGCGTCTCACGCCATTTGGGCGTTTTGCGCAGGAGAAACTCGAGATCCATTCCGAAGTGCTTCATCTCTTCGTGCTGCGCGTTACGCATGATGGCGAGAGCAGAGCGATCCTTCTCCACGGCGATTCGCTGCTCGTACCAGCCAATCGCCTCGGCCTCTTCGGTGAGCGACGCGATCATGCGCGCGAAGGTTCGCGTCACTGCGGGGAGTTCATCGGGCGGTTCGTGATATTGGTCGAAAGACATTCGCGTGGGACGTGGGACGTTGGACGTTAGACGGGATGTCAGGATAGCAGGTGCAGCCGTCGTCGTGCGAGCGGGCTCGGGGCTATCGGGTGCTCAGCGATCGCGCGGAGATTGCGCGCGCTCGAACACCACTGGCACGTACCCTGCTCTAGACAGTCACCGGCGAGACCGCGAAAGGGAGGGCCGCTTCGGCGGCTGAAGGTGGGGCGCGGATCGCCAGGTGGGGGAGAGAAGAAGCGTGCGGGGAGCGAGCAGGACTGGCGCTCCCCGCGCCTTCTTTTTTGTGCTACGCGCGCGCCGCGGCCGACGATCGTTCGCTACTTCCCCGATGTCGGCAGCGGCGGCGTAGTCGCAGGCTCACGCCGCCACTTCGTCGCCTGCTCGTAGCCGTAGGCAAGCGTGATCAGTCGCGGTTCGTCGAACGCGCGACCGTACATCGTGAGGCCTGCGGGCAACGTGTTCATCCGCGTGTAGCCCATCGGCACGGTGATGGCCGGCATGCCGGTCGTTGGTGAGAACACTTGGCTGTTGTCGCCGCCAGGCGTGTTCAGATCGCCGATCAAGCGAGGCGGATTGCTCCACGTCGGATAGATGAGCGCGTCGAGATGCAGACGATCCATGAGTTGCGTGACGGCATCGCGCAGTCCCACACGCACGCGTTGCCGCGCGGCGCAGGCGGGAATCGAGTCCGGCGGCTGCGACACGGAGTCGGCGAGTTTCAACCGCACTTCAATCGACGGATGATACCGGTTCGTCCGCACCACGTCGTCCAACGTCTTGATCGGCGCGCGTCCGCCCTGCTCGGCGAGCCACTCGTTGAACTCGTACTTGAAGGGATTGCAGCTGTTGCTGCCGCGCACGCGGCCCAAGCGCTGAATCGAATCCAACTCGGGAACGAGCACCGTATCCAGCACCGTGGCTCCGGCGCGGCGAAGATCGGCGACGGCGCGCGCGAAGACTGTGTTGACCTCGGAATCGAGCGACGGACGTTCGTATGCCTGGCGCAACACGCCGATGCGAGCTCCTTTGAGTCCGCCCGGAACCAGCGACGCGGCGTAGTTCGGAATCGTTCGATCCTTCATCACTGCGGTCGCGCTGTCGTTGGGGTCAAAGCCGGCGATCACCTGGAGCACTGCCGCCGCGTCGGCGACCGTTCGCGCCATCGGCCCGCCGACGTCGGCGAAGAGACTGAGCGGTACGATCCCGGCGCGACTCGTCAGCCCCATCGTCGGGCGAATGCCGACGAGCGATTGATGCGAGCTGGGTCCGCGAATCGAATTGCCGGTATCGGTGCCGAGACCGACTTCGCCCAAGTCCGCCGCGACGGCCGCCGCCGTGCCGCCCGACGAGCCGGCAGTCACCCGATCGAGCTCGTACGGATTTCGTGTGTAGCCCGGCAGGAGCGAATTGACCGTCTCGACCGGGCTGAACGCGAATTCGGCCATGTTAGACTTTGCTAACACAATGGCGCCCGCCGCCTTGAGCCGCGCGACAAAAAAGGCGTCCGTCGCCGGCTCGTACCCCTTGAGCGCGATCGATCCCGCCGCGGTCTGCAGCCCGATCGTTTGATAGTTGTCCTTGACGATCATCGGCACGCAGTGGAGCGGGCCGACGAACTGCTTCGTCGCGGCGAACCGCGCGTCGAGCGAATCTGCCGTTGCCAGCGCGGCGGGATTGACGACGGTTATGGCGTTCAGCGACGGCCCCTGCTTGTCGTACGCGGCAATGCGGCGGAGATAGCTCTCCACGAGCGCATGGCAGGACAACGTCCCGCCGCGCATCGCGGCGTGAACGGCGGCAATCGTGGTTTCGTCGACGCGAAACCGTTGCGCGCCGACCATCGGCGCGAGAGAAATCAGGAGGAGACCTGCAAGGCGTCGTGGCATGGCGATACCATATCGCCTTGGGGCGCGACGCGCGAGCGACGCCCGCGCCGTCGCTACCTACGCGACCGTTCGCTCCGGCTTGGTGATTAGCCGGCCGACCAGCCCCCCGATCGCGCCGGTAACCGCAGAACTCACAGTGCCGAGCAGCAGCAGCGAGGCGGGAACGTCATGCAGCACGTATGACACGACGATGCCGATGAGCGCGCACGCCGCGCCCGCAATCAGACCGCCGACCGCGAGCGCCAGAGTTCCCCCACTCCGGGCAAGCATCGCGTATTCGAGTCCGGCCACGAACGAAATCGCCATTCCGAGCACAGCGAACAGGCTGGCAATGGCCTTGTCCGAATGGCCTGCCACGACCATGACAATCTGAAGCACGGCCGGAATGATGATCGCGGTAAACAGGGCGCGCGTGTTGAGCATGTTGGGGGTTGGGGATCTGGCTGAGTAGGTGAAGACGGGAAGTTACGCTCGGGCCTCTACCTCGAGCCGAGTGATGTAGTCGCGGAACATCGCGACGGATGCATCGAAGTGGGTGATGGAGCGATGGGTTCGCGCCAACATGACGCCGCCTTGCATTGTGGTCAGCGCGAACGTCGCCAGGCGCCGACGGTCGATCTCGCGCGGCAGCCGGTCGCCAGCGTCGGCAAAGCAGCACGCCACGGCGTCGACCCAGTGCTCGAAGTTGGCGGCGAGCAATTCGCGCACGGCGCCGTCCGGCTCGTGAAACTCGAGTGCGAGGCTGCCGATCGGACAACCGAACGCACAGTCACTCGTCAATAGCGCGTTGCGGTACCATGCTGAGGAGCGCGAACACCCGATCGATCGGATCATCGACGTCCTTCCACAGCGGCGCGAGCAACTTTGGCGCGATACCGCTCCGATACGCCGCGAGCACCGCAAGCAACACATCCTGCTTGCCGGGGAAAAAATGATACAGGCTGCCCGCGTTGACGTCAGCGGCGCCGAGTATGTCGGCGACGCTCGTCGCGCCGTAGCCCTGTCGCGCAAAGAGCTGCCGTGCGGCAGTGACGATTCGATCGCGGGTGGCCAGTTGCACGCCCTAGTCTGTTGAACGATCGCTCAACTCGCAAGAGGTAGACTACTTCGCCATTGCGCGCAACGCAGCAACGGCCTGCACGGTCTGCGGCGACGGAACGGCGACGTCCTTCACCGCTTCGATCAACTTGTTATCGCGATCGTACAGATCGTTGCCGAAGTTCAACTGCCCGTCGCGCACATACGCGGTGAAGTACACGATGTACACGGGAATCTTGGACGGCAGATTCACCGAGTGGTTGTCCGCACCATTGTTCATCGCCGCGTCGACGCGGTCGGCCGGCCAGCCGAGCACCCACTGCGCGAGCTCGGCCGGCTTCTCGACGCGAATGCATCCGTGGCTGAATGCGCGTACGTCCTTCTTGAACAGCTCGCCGTTCGGCGTGTCGTGAAGATAGATGTTGAAATCATTCGGAAACATGAACTTCACGAGGCCGAGCGAGTTCTTGGGACCCGGGCGCTGACGAACGGCTTGACGTCCATGGTCGCTGTACACCTCCATGTTGTTTCGCGCGAGATAGTCGGGGTCGTCGGCCAGTTTGGGAAAGATCTCTTTCGCAGCGATCGTCGGCGTCACGTCCCAATACGGACGGAAGACGACGAACTCCATCGAGTCGCTGAACACCGGCGTCGCCTTGTCTTCGTATTCCTGGCCGACGATGACTTTCATCTCGAGCGCTTTTTGGCCGCTGTCGAACGCCTCGAGATGAAATTGCGGGACGTTGACGATGATGTACCGACTACCAAAGGACCGCGGCAGCCAGCGATATCGTTCGAGGTTCGCCGCGATTTGCGCGAGCCGATAGTCAGCCGGCACGTTGAGCGCGTCGACCGTCTCCTGCCCGAGCATGCTGTCGACTCCAATCGCATGCCGTGCCTGAAACTCGGCGACCGCACCGGCGAGCTGCCGGTCATACAACCCGGGCAGCGCGGTCGAATCGAGTACATAACCCTCGGCCTGCAGCCTGGCGCGCAACGCGGCCAGGCGTGCAGCCGAGTCGTGATCGCCGCGATGGAGTTGCTTGCCGTTCGGCACCGTGTCAGCGGACCATCCGCCCTGCGCCACGAGGTCGCGAAACCGCAGAAAATCGATTCGCAGCGAGTCGTATCCAGGATCTTGCGGGCGCATGCGGACGAGCCCCGCCGCGAGATCATCCTCGCGCAACGTGAGCGACAGCGCGCTGTCGACGCGTTCCTCACCCGAGTTGATGTGCCAGCTCTGTCCCAGGGTCGTTGGTTGCAGTTGCCCGGTGAGCATGTTCTCGCCGAGGGCCACATACGCCGACGACAGCAACACGTCCGCATCAGCGAGTTGCGCGGCGGTCACGTGGGCGCTGTCGGCAACGCTCGAGCGCGGTGCTCAGATCCGCCAGCGGCATCGCGTCCAGCCGCAGGGCGTCGCTATCGGCATCGGCGATCGCATTCAGCAGCGCGGCCACACGCGGCTGGTGCACGCCCTTGTCGTCCAGCCACAAGAGACTCTGATTGAACGCAGCGTAGAGGCCCTTTACGTGTGTCCACTGGTCCGCGGTCACCGACGCGGGCGGTGCGGCGGCGAGTCGCGCCTGGATTGCCGTGGTGACTTCGGCCGCGGGCACGCCCATGTACATGTCCTGCTTGGGCGGCAGCCAATTCCGCGGGATGTCGCCGCTGGCTTGACTGATCTTCTTGCACGCGGCGATCGCGGTCGCGCCGAGCAGCGCGCCGAGCAATCCCACGCGTGCGAGCGCACGCGCCCCGGTGAATCTCCGCGGCGTTCCCCGCTCCGCTTCTCGTGCAACTAGGTCCACTGTTCGGCTCATACCACGCTACAAAGGCGAAATGCGGGCCAAGCTCTACCTGGCGAATGGCATACTCGACCGGGGCGCGCGACATTTCATTTCGATGACGACACTTACGTTCGCGCTGCTCGTGGCCGGCGGATCGGTGACGGCGGGGCTGCTCGGCGCACTGACCGGGCTCGGCGGCGGAATCATCGTCGTGCCAATGCTGACGCTGCTGTTTCACGTCGATCTGCGTTACGCGATCGGAGCGTCGCTGGTGTCCGTGATCGCCACGTCGTCGGGCGCGGCAGCGGCGTACGTGCGCGAGGGATACACCAACGTGCGCATTGGCATCCTGCTCGAGGTCGCGACCACGATCGGCGCGCTCGCCGGCGCGGGCATCGCGGGGTTCGTGTCGCCAAACGCGATCGCCGTGTTGTTCGGAGTCGTGCTGCTTTTCTCAGCGTACCGCGCGATCCGGCCGCTCGCCGAGCGCGCGATACTGACAACGCCGGACAAGTGGGCGACGCGGCTGCGTCTCGATTCGACCTATCCGACCGCGACGGGCCTGCAGTCGTACTCCGTCCAACGAGTGCCCGGCGGGTTCGCGGTGATGTTCGTCGCCGGAATCCTCTCGGCGCTGCTCGGCATCGGGTCGGGGATCGTGAAGGTGCTGGCGATGGACCAGCTCATGCGACTGCCGTTCAAGGTGTCGACGACGACGAGCAATTTCATGATCGGCGTGACCGCTGCGGCGAGCGCCGGCGTCTATCTGCACCGCGGCTACATCGACCCGACGATCGCGTTTCCGGTGATGCTCGGCGTGCTCCTCGGCGCGCTCATCGGCGCCAAGGTGCTCACGCGCGCCAACGTGACGTGGCTCCGGCAGCTATTCACGGTCGTCGTCGTGGTCATGGCATTCGAGATGTTGTACAAGGGACTGACGGGCACCGTATGAGCGATCCGACCAGGGGCACGACCGACCGTGCCGTCGAGCAGCTCGTCGGCCGGCTGCTCCAGTTGGGCGTGCTCGTCGCGGCGGCTGTGGTGCTGTTCGGCGCCGTGCTGCTGCTGGCGCACGGCGGCAGCGTGCATCCGGCGTACGACGTGTTTCGCGGCGAGCCGGCCATGCTCCGGTCGCTGGGCGGAATCGTGCGTGGCGCGTTCGCCGGCCAGCCGCTGGCGATCGTCCAGCTTGGCTTGGTCCTACTCATCGCCACGCCGGTGGCGCGCGTCGCGCTCACGCTCGTCGCGTTCGTCGTCCAGCGCGACCGCACATACGTCGCAATCACGGCGATTGTCTTGGCACTTCTGCTGTTCGGGTTAGTATTTGGCGGAGGATGAAACGCCATCACGCGGTCGTTCGCATCACCCATTGGGTAAACGTCGTCGCGCTGACGATCATGGTCGCCAGCGGACTGCGGATCTTCAACGCCTATCCGGCGTTCGCTCGCAAAGGCGAGACGTTTTGCTGCTATCCGTTCGCCGGAAAGCGGATACCCGGCGCACTTACGTTCGGCGGCTGGCTCGCCGGAGCGCGCAACTGGCACTTCGCGATGATGTGGGTGTTGGTCGTCAACGGCCTGGTGTACCTGGGTTTCATCTATCTGCATGGTGAGTGGCGCGATCTCGTGCCGCGGCGCGGCATCGGTCACGACGCCATCGAGATGGTCCGCTTCTATCTGACCGTGCGCCGGGACCATCCGCACCAGGGCAAACACAACGCGTTGCAACGACTCGCCTACTTTGCAATGCCACTCGTCGGCATCGCGGCGGTCGCGACCGGGTTGGCCATTTGGAAGCCGGTGGAACTGTCCCCGCTGACCAACTTGTTCGGCGGCTATGTGTGGGCGCGGTATTGGCACTTCTGGGCGATGTTGCTGCTCGTGATTCTCGCCGTCGGCCACATCTTCATGGTGTTCAGCGTCGATCCCTACTCGATCCCAGCGATGATCACCGGCAACTATCGCGAGGATCTATCGCCGGAAGAGCGCAATGCGCGGCCGTTCGTCCACCTGCTTCCCCCCGACAAGTGAGTCCGCTCGTGCCTCGCGACGGCGTATCTCACGCAGCGGAACGCCTCGGGATTGATCGCCGCCGGTTCCTCGAAGCGGGCAGCGGGGCGATTGGGGCGCTCGTCCTCGCCGCGTGCGATTCGATGGGTCCGAAATCGGCGCAATCGCTGCTCAAGTTCGCCGAGCGAAAAAACGAGTCGATCGAGCGAATATTGCTGCGCCATTCGTCGATGGACGTGCCGCGCTCGAGCGCGAGGGCCGCAGGCTCGCACTTTCCCGCGTACTTCGTGTCCGACACGGTGCCGGTGTGGAATGAATCGGCGCGTGGACCATGGGCGCTCGAAGTGGGCGGCATGGTCGACAGACCGCTCAAACTCTCGCTCGCCGATCTCGCCGCGCTGCCACGCGTCGGCTACCGGCTGGATCATTTTTGCGTCGAAGGGTGGACGGCCGTCGCGACACGCACCGGCGTGCGACTTGCCGAGTTGGCGCGACTCGCCGGCGTACAGCGCGGCGCGCAGTACGTCGATTTTTCGTCATTCGACAGCGACTATCACGAGAGCTGGGACATCGACAGCGCGACGCATCCGCAGACGCTCGTCGTCTACGCGCAGGACGGACATTATCTGAATGCCGCGTGGGGCGCGCCGGCGCGGATCTATTCGCCAGTGAAACTTGGATATAAGAATACGAAATATCTGACGCGTATCACATTTCTGCCACGCCGGAACGGCGGCTACTGGTCCGACCGCGGATACGAGTGGTACGGCGGGGTCTGACGTCGTGCGTGATCGCGCGGTCGGGAACAGGCCAATGAAGGCGACGATCGCCGCGCTGTACGCCCTCAGCGCGTGGAGCGCGGCTAGTGTATTGCCCGTGTCGGCGGGCGCGCAGCTGTCAGGCACGGTTCGCGACAGCGCGAGCCGCCAGCCGCTTGCCGGCGCGGTGGTCTCGCTGCTCGACGGATTGAACGCCGTCATCGGGCGCGAGCTCACCAATGCGCGCGGACAGTTTTCCGCCGCACTCCCGAGCGGCGCGCGGCGACTCCGCGTCGTCCATATCGGATTTCGCCCGCGCGAACTGGATATCCCGCAGCCGGCGAGCGGCGTCGTGCACGTCGACATCGATATGACCCAGCTGACGACGATGTTGGAGCCAGTCGCGATTCGCGCGAACTCAACCTGTCCGCGCCGCGCGGATCGCGCCGACGCATTCGCGCTGTTCGAGCAGGCGCGCGCCGGGTTGCTGACGATCGCCGTGGCCCGCGAAGCCGATCCCGCCGCGCTCGTGCGATACGGATTCGTGCGCACGATGGACGGCACCAGCGACCGCATCGCGCGCCAATCGGTGCGCGTTGATTCCACCGACGCATCGGCCGCGTCCTTCCACGTCGCCCACGCGGCGGTTGATTTCGTCCGTCGCGGCTTCATGCGCGACAGCGCGGGCACGAATGTCTTCTACGCACCGGACGCCGAGGTGCTGCTCGACGATGCATTCGTATCCGCGTATTGCTTCCACCTCGTGAGAGACGAGTCGTCGCGGCCGCATCAACTCGGCCTTTCGTTCGCGCCGGCATCGGGACGAGACGGACGTGTCGATGTCGACGGCACGCTGTGGATTGACACCCTCGTGCGCGCGGTGCGCGACATCGATTTTCACTACACCGCGCTGCCGAGTGCGATCATGCGCTACCGGCCCGGAGGCACGGTGTCGTATCGCGAGGTCGTTCCGGGCATCGTTCTCGTCGATCGCTGGACATTGCGGCTCGTCGGGGTGCTCGAGGATACGACGCACTACACGGTGTCCAACGGCGTCGACGACATGGTTGTCCGGCGATCGCTCTACGTGCGCGAGACGGGCGGCACATTGGCGAGGGCCAGATGGGCCGACGGGCGATCATGGCAAATGCCGCTCGGCGCGTTGCGCGTGCGTGCGACGACCAGTGACGGCACGCCGGCCGCGGGCACGCTCGTCAAGTTGGTCGGCGCGGCGTATCGCAAAGGGATCACTCCAGCAGATGCCGAAACGCCGTATCGCGCGACGACCGATTCGTCCGGCCGCGTCGAGATCAGAGATCTCATCCCCGGACCCTACTCGATCGTGATCGTCGACCCTCGCCTGGCGTCAATCCGCTTCGACTTGCCGACCTCCTTCTCGTTCACTGCCGCGAACGACTCCATGGTGACGGGAACATTGAACGTTCAGACGACCGAGGAGTTCGTGTTCTCGCGCTGTCTCGAGCATGGCCGATTCGGCCGCGCGGACAGCGCGCTTGTATTTGGCCGCGTGACGTCGGCGAGCGATGTTCCACTGAATGGGATCGTGCTCTCCACGTCCTGGCGAGTGAACGGCGGATTGGACTCCTGGAAGTCCGCGGGCACCTACAAGGGAACCGGATCGGACGGCCTGTTCCTCATGTGCCAGAGGGCACTCGGCGACACGGTCGTCGTTCGGGCCGCGTTCGATGGTGCCGCGCTCGCCGAGGCCGGGCGCCGGGTGACGGGCAACCTGACGATTGTTCGAGTCGTCGTGAGCCCGCGCTCGTAGGTGCGCGCCGCGATCGTGTCGGTCGGGCGGCGCATCCGCGACTGGTGGGAGAAGCGCGACTGGGACGAGGGCGCGACCCTGATGGTGTTCGGGTCGCTCATCGGCCTCGCGAGCGGGCTCGCCGTGGTCGGCTTCTACAAGCTGATCGACGTCGCGCATCTATTGCTCATTCAAATTCCGGAATCACACCAGCCGAGCGTCGGGCAGGTGCTCTATCGGCCGCTGCTCACCGGCGCCGGCCTGTGGGCCGCCTGGTTCGTCGTGCGGCGCGCGAAGCTTCCCGATGGGCAGAACGTCCCCGACGTGCAACTCGCCGTCGCCAAACGCGACGGCGTCATCCGATTCTGGCCGGTCAGCGTGCGGACGGTGGCGTCGGCGTTGACGCTCGGATCCGGCGCGTCAGCTGGCAGTGAAGGACCGGTCGCGGTGCTCGGAGCCGGATTGGGTTCGACGCTCGGACGCCGGCTGCGATTTCAGGCGCGCCACGTCAAGATTCTCGTCGGATGCGGCGCGGCGGCGGGGATTGCCGGCGCGTTCAACGCGCCCTTTGCCGGCGCCTTCTTCGCGCTCGAGGAAGTACTCGGGTCGTTCTCCGTCGGCGCGTTCAGCCCGGTCGTCATCGCGAGCGTGGTCGGCGCGTTGACGGTGCGGCCCTTTCTCGGCAATCAACCAATCTTTGCCTCGCGCGTGCCGGCGAGCGCGCGGCCGGCGGAAATTCTCCTCTATCCGGCGCTCGGCGTCGCGTGCGGATTGGTCTCGGCGTTCTATTCGCGACTCTACCTCGCGGCAACCGCACGAGGAAGGCGCATGCCGGGACCCGCGTGGGTCTGGCCGCTCGCGGCCGGCGCGGTCACGGGCCTCATCGTCATCGCCTCGCGCGGGCTGCTCGCCGGCAACGGGCATCTGGCGATCCCCGATTCGGTGTTCGGCGGGCTCGCGTGGTACGCGTTGCTTGGCGATCGCGCTGGGGAAAATTCTCGCGACGGTGATCACGCTGGGCTTCGGCGGATCGGGCGGCGTGTTCACGCCGACGCTGTTCATCGGCGCGGCGCTCGGCGGCGGCCTGGGCGTGCTGGGCGCCAAGGTCATCCCCGGTGGACTCATCCATCCGCACGCGTGGGCCTTCGTCGGCATGGCCGGCCTCGTCGCCGGCGCGACGCGCGCGCCGCTCACGGCGATATTCATCGTGTTCGAGATGACTGATGACTATACGTATATCGTTCCTCTGATGATCGTCGCCGTGATCGCGTACGCCACGGCGCGCCGCTACTCGCCGCACGGCTTGTACGATGGGTGGCTCGCCTCGCGCGGCGAGCATCTCGCCCACGGGGTCGACCGGTCGGTCATGGATCACACGTACGTCGGTGAAGCGGTCGATCGGACGGTCGAGCCCGTGCCGGCCGCCGCGTCGATCGCCGACCTCGCGCTCGCGGCGGCGTCCACTCGTCACGGCGTGCTCCCGATCATCGACGAAGTCTGGCGGCTTGATCGGCCTCGTGAGTCATCACGCGCTGCGCGAAGCGATCATGTCGCGCACGGAACTCGGCGCAGTCATCATCGCGGCCGATCTTGCCGAACCCGTTGAGCCACTGTCGCCGCGCGACTCGTTGCGGCGCGCGTTAGCCGTGATGAATGCGCGCGGTCTCGACGCCCTGCCCGTCGTCGACACGACCGCGCGCGCCGGCTCGGGCGGAACGTTCGCCGGCCTGCTCAGCCGACACGATGTCTTGCTCGTCTACGAACAGGCGCTCTCGCACTCGGTGTGATCGCGGCGGACTCGCTCACGCTCGACGGCCGGAGCCGCCACGTGTAGGATAGGGCATGCGAACTCTCATTGGCTCGTTGGCACTCGTCGCGTCGGTCGCCGTCTCCGCGCACGCCCAGGGGCGGCAAATTCAGTGGAAGGAGATCGGGAAAACGTCATCGGGCAATTCCGTGTACGTCGACCCGCGGTCGATCAAGACCGCCAACGGACTGGTCACCGCGCGCATCCGCGTCAAATTCGTCCCGCCGGTCGCCACGCCAAACGGCGCATGGACGGCGTCGCACACGTTGGCAACGTTCGATTGTGCCAAGGCGTCGGTCGCGGCGAAAGAGAACACCTATTACTCCAACGAGGCCACGAACACGATCGTGGATCGCAAGGTGAACGCACAGCCGGGGTTCGGCCCCGTGCTCGGCGGCTCGATGGGCAAAGTCGCGCTCGACTATTTGTGTAAGAAACCTTGAACGAGCGTAGTCCGAACGACGACGCGCCGCGGGTCACGCCGAGCGGCGTACCTCGAAGCAGCACTTCGTGCCGCCGTTTCGGTCGCAACATTCGGTGACGGGCGTGCCGGTGACACCGGCCACGAGCTCTTCGACGGCCCGACACAACGTCGGCTGCACGCGCACGGCGTCGGAGAGCGGGCAGGCGTGCCCGCGCAGCGTGTATCCGTCGCCGGATCGCTCGATGTCGATCTCCGCGCCGAGCGCGGTGAGGACCGCGGCGGCCGCGCTCACGCGTGTCTCGAGCGCCGGTGCGCCGACTCCATCGACATCGATGCTCGCCGCCAGACGACGGCCAACGTCGCGAAAGAGCGCTTCGAGCTGCTGCTCGCTCAAGCGCGACTCGAGCGCCGAGAGCAGTGTCGTGAGCACCGGGGCGTAGGCCGCCGAAAAGAGCTGCTCCGCCTGCGGTTTCACCGCATACATCGTGGCCGGTTTGCCAACGGCGCCCGTGTGGCGAACACGCGACTGATGGACCAAACCCTCGGCCTCGAGCGCTTGCAGGTGCGCGCGGACTGCATTGTCGGTCACGCCCAGTTCGAGGGCGAGCTCTTCGACGCTTCGTTCACCGCGCCGAAGCAAGCCAATGATCCGCCCGCGCGCTTTGCCGCCAACCGATCGCTCCCACCAGCGCATCAGCACCCCTCCTGTCTACCTGAATCTATGGTCCGCAGACAATTAGTCAACTAATCTCTTGACAAATTCCCAACTCGACCGTACTCTCCCTCGACCTGGAGCTCCCGCCGACCTCGGCGGCCACCATTCATCAGCCCTCAGTCGTACTGGGAGAGGACCACTCAATGACATCGAAATCGCTTACCCGTATTGCCGCGGCGACCGTATTCGCCGCCGTCGCTTCGTTCGCCGCGACACCCGCGCACGCTCAGAAGCAGGCCGGTTCCGCCAAGCTCGATGATCCGACGATCGTCGCCATCTTCGACGCCGCGAATACCTGGGACATCGAGACCGGCACCTTGGCCGAAAAGAAGGGCTCGACGCAGGAAGTGCGCGACTTTGGCGCGATGCTCGTGCGCGATCACACCAACGTCCGCCAACAGGGGCGCGATCTGGCGCAGAAGCTTGGCGTGACGCCGACGGCGCCGAAGGATTTCGCGATGGCGAAGGATCACGTCGCCGCGCTCAAGAAGCTCAACGGGCTGTCAGGCAAGGATTTCGATAAGGCGTTCCTGCAGCACGAAGTCGACTACCACAAGGCCGTCGTCGACGCCATGACGACGACGCTGGAGCCCGCATTGCAGAATGCCGATGTGAAAAAGCTGGTGACGACGGTCGCGCCCGCATTCACCGCGCACATGCAGGCCGCGCAGAGTCTGTTAAATAAGGGCGAGTAGTCGCCGCTCCAGTTCGACCATCGCCAGCGTATCGCGTTCACAGTACCGAAGGAGCGCGCCGCGGATTTCGCGGCGCGCTTCGTCGCTCATGCCTTCGGCGTCGAACAGCAGGCGCGAGAGCTCGATCTGCGCCGACCCACCCTCGGCGATTTCCAAATCCTTGTATGAGAGTTCCGGCACGAGCGCCGGCAGCACGCGCTTGAGGCTGAACGAGCCGACGAACTCCGGGTGATACACGTTGTCCCGCACGATCGGCAGGAGATCGACCAGCGCGTTGCCGATCGCCAGCAGCGCCGGTGCCTCGCCCGGACAGACCTGCGCCACGAGTTCGATGCACTTCCGTTCGAAGCTCGAGTTGTAGGCCGTGATCGTCTTTGCGCCGGCGCACGCCGCGAGAATCGCGCGGCCGGCCTCGGGGCGCGGATCACCCTGCCCGTCGAACAGCCACTCGTGATGCGTCGACGAACCGTCCGCGGCCACGACGTGACAGCTCAGTTGCACGGGCACGTTGTCGTACGGCCGGCAGCCGGGCCACACGGGAATCGCCGGCGCCACCGTCTCGAAGTCGAGATGCGCAACCGGACGCTCGAGCCGAGCCAGCGCGGCGACCAGCGTCTCGCGCTCCACCACGAGGCTGCCCTGCCGCACCGCGCGCCGCTGGCGCGACGCAATCGCGCTCAACTCGATGTCGTCGGGCAATTGATCGATCGTCTCGTACCCCATCGACACCAGCTTGTCCGCCTTCCGGCCAATGCGATACAGCGTGGTCACGTGATGCTGCGGCAACACCGGCCAACAGCGAGGCTTGAACGCGCAGTCGCGCGGCTTTGAGCACTGTTCACCAATCGGCACCGCCGGCGGCGACGCCTCGCGCGCCACGACGAGCTGCTCGGCGAGCGCGAGATCGATCGCGTCGAGCCGTTCCCGCACCGTCTCGGTGACGTCGTCGCGCACGAACAGCGTCGAGAGATCGGGAAACTGGCACTCGCGATTGAGATGCATGATCTCGTATCGCTCGACCGGTACTCCGCACGCGCGAAGCACCGACGCCTGTATCGCGATGTCGGGCACATGCTCAGCCTCGCTCAGCGACGTCGACGACTTCACTTCGACGAGCGTCCACGCCGCGCCGCGCCGCTCGAGGATGTCGACGTACACGAGCGTGTCGTGCGCGATGAATGCCGCTTCGTAGATCGCGGGGACCGCCGGGTCGGTCATCGCATCGCGTGTCCTGGCGACTCGGCCCGCCACGTCGCCCCATTCGCCGTCGATCAGCCGGCCGCTCGGAACGTATGACCTCGCCAACGCGCCAACCCGCCTCCCTTCCCTCTGCCGATGCTCATCGGCCGGAGTCGCCACTCGCTCTGGGCGCATTGGTTCGTGTAGCAGCCACCACAAGGCTCGATGGCACCCGAGCCCGGCGAGAGCAGTGTGTTTGGAGAGCGTGTAGTTGGAGTAACCGGTCATGGCCGCGAAAGGTGTGAGCGGGGACTGGACACCGCCAGCGCCGGATTATCGTATCTTCGGAGTTTATTCGGGTATCGAGGTGCAGCGATGAAAAAGGTCTGGATCACCACCGACGGGCGTCCACACGACGCCGTGCTCGGCATCTTCAGCAGCGAAGAGCGGGCGATGCGCTATCGCGATCTCCTGGTCGACCGCTACGCGCTCGGCAAGAACATGAGTGTGCTCGGCAAACCGCTGGCGCGCGACGCCGGCGCGTGGGAGTTGGGCGCGGGGCCGAGCGTCGCCGAGCGGTCGATCGACGACAACTTCGACTTCCTCCACGGAGCGTGGGTCGTAAAGGTCGACGAGAGTTGTCGCATGGTCGCCTGCGAGTTCAGCACGCAGCTCAAAGCCCGGCCAACCGCCGATGACGTACCGCACCGGCATCCATCGCATCTGCCAGGCGCACGGCATGACGCCTCATGCCGCGCTCGACACCGCGCGCAAGGCGATGGTCACGCACCTGGGCCGCACGCGGACATGAACCACCGCGAGTCAGGTCGTCGTATCTTCCGCTCATGCAAAAACTCGTGTCGATAGTCACGATGCTCGCCCGGCTGCTCGGCGTCGTCCAGATCTCGTCGGACTGGCCATGTGGTTCGGCTTCGCGACGGGAGCGGTGGCATTCCACACCGCCGTGGGATCGCTGTTCGTGCTGCTGATGTGGGTCGTGGCACTCATCGCGCTCTTTTTCCTGTCGAAGCGCGCGATCCCGATATTTACGCTTCTCTGGGGCGGCTTCGTCCTGTGGTTCGGCATGGCGCAGACAACGCTGCTCGTCGGATCAGGCCACTGGGTCGTGCGCCTCGCGCATCTCCTCGTCGGCGTGGCCGCGATCGGACTGGTCGAATCACTCGGCAAGGCGATGAAGGCGCACGTTGCAGCGAACGCACTCGCACGCTGACAGTGCGGCGACTCAGAGCAGCGTTCCCCGCAGGATCACGTACGCCACGCTGAAGTAGATCACGAGACCGGTCACGTCGACCAGCGTGGCGACGAACGGAGCCGATGCCGACGCCGGGTCGAAGCCCAGTCGGCGCAGGATGAACGGCAGCATCGATCCCGCGAGCGAGCCGAACGCGACGATCCCGATCAGCGCGACGCCGACGGTGAGCGCCACGAGCACGTGGTGCGGTCCGTAGTCGAACAATCCGAACTTCTGCCAGAGCGAAATGCGGCAGAACCCGATCACGCCGAGTATCACGCCCAAGTGAGACCCGTGGGCAGCTCGCGCACGGCGATGCGCCACCAGTCGCGCAACTTGATCTCGCCAAGCGCGAGCGCGCGGATGATGAGCGACGTCGCCTGCGAGCCGGAGTTGCCGCCCGAGCTCATGACGAGGGGGATGAACATCGCGAGCAGCGCAGCTTTTTCGATTTCGGCCTGAAAGCGCTGCATCGCCGTGGCGGTGAGCAGCTCAGAGAGAAAGAGCGCGCACAACCATGGCGCGCGCTTGCGAATCATCTGCAGGAAGCCGATGTCCATGTACGGCGCGCCGAGCGCTTCCATACCACCGAACTTCTGAACGTCTTCCGTTTGCTCGTGAACGATCGCGTCGATCACATCGTCGACCGTCACGATGCCGAGCACGTGATGTTCCTCGTCGACGACGGGAACGGCGAGCAAATTGTACTTGGCGATCACGCGCGCGACTTGTTCGCGATCGGTGAGCGGCGACACGCTCACCGGAGCGCGCCGATTGCCGACTTCGATCACCTTCGTCGTTCCCGCCGCGAGCATCAACTCGCGCAGCGAAACGGCGCGCACGAGATGTTGCGCGTCGTCGAGCACGTAGATCGTATATACCGTTTCCTTCGACCGACCGACGTCGCGAATGTTCTCGATCGTCCGCTCCACAGTCCACGTCGACGGCACGGTGAGCACTTCCGTCGTCATGATGCCGCCCGCGGACTCGGGCGGGTAGCGCAGCAATAGCGACAACGATCCGCGCGTTGCCGGGTCGAGACCGTCGAGCAGGCGTTTGCGTGTCGGTTCGCCGAGTTCGCGAATCAAGTCAGCCTGTTGGTCCGCCGACATTGCCTCGACGAGCGCCACCGCGGCCGCGGGATCCATGCGCTCGACGATCTCGTACCGTCGCTCGAGTTCCGGTTCGTCGAATACCTGGACGGCGAGATCGAACGGGAGCGCCGCCATCACCTTCGACGCGCCGGACGCCGGCAGCAGATGGAGCGCCTCGGCGATGTCCGCCGAGCGCATCGTCGCGAGTGTCTCGGCAAGCTCCGCGGGATCACCGTGGAGCAGATAGAGCATTTCTGGAGCGGTTGACGGCATGCGAGCCACGGCCGGCGTGAACGGTTGACGGAAGATAGTGCGTCCGCCCGCGCGTCAAGTCGCCGGCCGCGCGGCTCCGATCAGCCGCTCGTCACCCAGGCCGTCCACCACAGATCGCGCAGCATACGCGCGCCTGCGGCGAGTCGCTCGACGGTGAACGCCTTGTTCTCAGGTGCCGTCGTGTTGGTGTCGAAGGGATGCGCTTTATCGATCTGATATAAGCGTTCGACCTGGCCGTTGCTCTCGCGCAGATACGCGAGGATGGCGGCGCGCACGTCCGGGAACACGCGCGGTGTGGGGTCGACGCGCGGCGCGACGTCGGCGAGGGTGATGTTCGCGCCAACATAGGCCGACTCGAACCGCGCGTGAAAGCGCTTGTCCGTCGCGTATCCGTTGGGGTTCGGACCGGTCCACCCGTTGTACTGGACCGTGGTGTGCGCCGGGATTCGATCCGTCGGCAATGTAATGACCGAGGATCCCCGCGTCGTCGATGATGCGGGCCTCGATCCACGGGCGCGTCGAATCGTTCGCCGCGCGCCACAGTCGAAAGTCCTCGCGCAACTCCTGCTCGAGCTCGAGCGCGCGGAACGGGAGCAATCCCATGACCACGCCCTTCACCCCGGCCGCGGCGAGCGTGTCGAGATAGGCGTAGCGATCCGGCGCGCGGAACGCGGCTTCGAGTACAGCCGGGGGCGCCATTTCCATGTCGATGAAATGCTCCGGCGATGTGCCCAGGTCGAGGGCAGGATCGAGCGCGCGCTCGGCGCGGTCTTTCCAGCGATCGGGTTCAGGATTCAAATATCCGAACTCTCGCGCCGCGCCGCGAAAAAAAGCGGGCATCGACGACGGCACCGCCAACCCCGCCGCTTCTCCGGTGATGCGATGGCCGACGTCGCCCCAGGCAAACACGCCCGCCGGTTTGGCGACGCACAGGAACAGTGCGATTGCCGCGGAGAAGGACACCGCGTATGCGCGACGCGGGTGCCAGAACGAGCGCGTCATTCGGCGACCGACGTCTGTAACGCGAACGCCGCGCCTTGCGCGTCCTTGCATTGCGCGATCCATGCACCGCTTGGCACTTCCATCGGGCCGTTGGCAACGCTTCCGCCGCCCTCCTTCACGCATCGCGCCGCCTGCGTCACGTCGCTCACGCGAACATACGACAACCAATTCGGCGAGACACCCGGCCGGCCACTGAACATGCCGCCGAACATTTGGTCGGCCATACCAAACATGAAATAAATTCCCATCTCTCCCATGTCGAATTCGTCGAGCTTTTCCCAACGGAAGAGCGCCCGGTAGAAGTCGAACGCGACCTTGTAGTCGGTGGTCGCAAGTTCATGCCACGAGAATTCGCCGACGGCAGGCGGCCACGGTCGCGCCGCGCGCGGACGGTCCGGTTCATACATGCCGAGCAGCGCGCCCTGCGGATCGCTGATCACGGCCCACGAACCGACGTTGGGAATCTCCGCCGGCCCAAGTCGAATCTGTCCACCGATTCTCGGCACCTGTCGCAGGCACGCGTCGACGTCGTACACGCTCACGTACGGCATCCAATGCGGGCCAAGGCCAAGCGCCGTGAGATCATCGCCGAGCTGCACGACGCCGCCAACCGGCGCTCCGGCGTTCATCCACAGCGTGTAGTCGTTCGACACCTCCCACGGTTCGGCCGTCCACGGCGTCACCTGCGGATAGAACGCGATCGCCGCCTCGGGATTCGTGGTGTTCAACCGATGCCACGCAAAGTGACCGTGTGCAGTTGGCATGTGACGGCCCGTCGAAAGGAGTGGGCGGAATGATTCAGGAGTTGTGCGCTACGCGTCAAACCAAGCGCGCGCCGCCGAGAATCGTTCAGGGAGGTCAGTCGCGTGAGCGCGACGCAAGACATCTCGAAAGCCGGTCAGTTCAGTTTCCGCCGCGTCGAGCGCCGCCGCGATCTCGTCGACGTTCTCGCGAGCGATCGCCGCCCACATCTCTGGAGAGCTGCCGGCCAATCTCGTCATGTCGCGCCCTCCTGGTCCGAGGTCATCGCGCCGAACGCCGCCGTTCGCCAATGTCAGCGCGAGCACGGTAGAAATTATATGCGGTAGGTGGCTCGTCCACGCCAGATGTCGATCGTGCTCCTCCGGTCGCATCGACGCCGGAATCGCGCCGAGGCTCCGCCAAAAGTGCGCCGCCGCGTCGACGGTCGATGTCGGCGCCTCGCTCGACGGACACAGGTATACGCGCGCGCCGGCGAATAACCCTCCGCGTGACGCGTCCCATCCGGATCGGTGATCGCCCGCCATCGGATGCGACCCGACGAATTGCGCGCCAAGACCAAGCGCGCTCGCACCGGCGACGACACCGGACTTCGTGCTGCCGACGTCGGTGATGAGCGACGCGCGCGCTGCGTGCGGGGCGACGCGCTCGAGCACGCCAACGGCCCGATCGACCGGCACGGCGACGACGATCACATCACTCCCCGCCGCTCCCGACAGCGTCTCGTCGAGTGCGCGGGTGACAACGCCCGAGGCGAGCGCGGCGTCGAGCTGCCGCTCGTCGGCGTCGTACGCGCTCACGCTCACGCCACGCGCAGCGAGGTCGCGCGCCAGCGACCCGCCAATGAGTCCCAGCCCGACGATCGAGACGCGCTCGATGTCGCGCCCCGCCAATTCGCCGCCGCTCACTCGGTGTCCTCCTGGACGCGGCGTGACATCCCGACGATTTGCCAGAACACCTCGCGAACCTGTTCGGCGGGAAGCCCGGCGTCTCGCGCAGCGCCGGCGACGCGGCGAATGACGGCCGCCTCCCGAGTCGGGTCGAGAATGGGCAGGCCGGCAATCCGCTTGAGGTCGCCGGTTTGTTTGCCGAGCGTAACGCGCCGCGCGAGAAGAGCGATGATCTCGCGGTCGATTTGTTCGATTTCGTCGCGCACTTTGGCCAACTCGGTGGCCGCCGCGATGGCGGGCGTGCCTTTCTTTGGTTCGCTCATGCGACCGCCCGGCTCTCCGGCACGATTGCGCGCGCCATCGGACGTCCCGCGGCCGCGGCGAACGCGGCCACCCGCTGCATGAGTCCGGCGAACGCGGCCGGCTCGAGCGACTGGTCACCGTCGGAGAGTGCGCACTCTGGATTGGGGTGCACCTCGACGATCAGCCCGTCGGCGCCGGCGGCGATCGCGGCGAATGCCAGCGGCGCCACCAGGCTCGCATCGCCCCCGGCATGGCTCGGATCGACGATTACCGGGAGATGTGACTCTCGTTTGAGAACTGGAATGGCCGCGATGTCGAGCGTGTTGCGCGTTGCCGTCTCGTAGGTGCGAATTCCCCGTTCGCACAACACGACGTCATGATTCCCGTTCGCCATGATGTACTCGGCCGCCATCAAAAGTTCTTTAATCGTTGCCGACAGGCCGCGCTTGAGCAGCACGGGTCGCCGCACACGACCAACCTCGGCGAGCAGCGCGAAGTTCTGCATGTTGCGCGCGCCGATCTGCAGCATGTCGGCATGTTCGGCGACAAGGTCGACCTGGCGCGTGTCCATGACTTCCGTGACGACGGGCAAACCGGTCGACGCGCGGACGTCGGCGAGCATGCGCAGGGCTTCGAGTCCGAGCCCCTGGAACGCATACGGCGACGTGCGCGGCTTGAACGCGCCACCGCGAAGCAGCGTCGCGCCGGCGGCACGCACGGCGAGCGCGGTGGCGTTGAGCATGTCGCGATTCTCGACCGAGCACGGGCCGGCGATGACGGTGATTTCAGGGCCGCCGAACGACGCCTGGCCGCCACGTCCGCCAACCTTCACGACCGTGCGATCAACGGCGAACTCGCGCGAGGCGAGCTTGTACGGTTTGAGCACCGGCGTGACCGACTCGACGCCCGGCAATGAGCGCAGCGGAACCTCATCGAGCAGCGACTCGTCGCCGATGCAGCCGATGATGGTCCGGTGTTCGCCGCGAGACAGATGCGTACGCATGCCGACCGACTCGATGCGCTCGCGAATGTGGTCCACTTCGGCGTCGGTGACGTTGGGGCGAGTGATGATGATCATGGGGGCGCTGGGCGTTGGGCGTGGGGCGACAACAAAAAACGACCCGTGAAGTTCACGGGTCGTTGGGTTGGTGCGCGGCGTTACTTCGATCTAGCGCGTGCTGCTCCACCCACGGCCCGGTTGGGTCACGTAGTAATAGTAGGAGTAGGAATACGCCGCGGAACGGATCATGGTGCCAATGCTAGGGGCGGGGGAGCGAGGTGTCAAGGGAAGTATTGACCTCATGCCACCTCACGCTTGGAAGCTCGATGCTCACCGCTCGCGTTCGTCGGCCAACTCCTTCTTCGTCGCGAAATCGTACAGCGTCGCCCGCCGCAGATGATAATACGCCGTCCAGTACCCGCGCAGCGACTGAACGTACGCCAATACGGCCGCGTCCTTTTCGTTCTGCGCGATATAGAGATCGCTAATGGCGATCTTGCCGATCACGTAACGGTTCTTGGCCACGTCGAATCGCTTGGCGGCCACGGTGTCCGCCTTGGCCGACAGCAGCACGTTGCGCTGGGCCTGAGCGACGGCGAGCGCCGAGAACCGCGCGTCCTCGACGAGCGCGTCGCGGCGCGACTTGTTGTTCGCGGCGGTCCGCTGGTCGTCGGCGCGGGCCGCTTCGACGTCGGAATGGCCGGCTCCCCACTGGAGCATCGGCATGTTGACGCCGACGATGAGCGATTGCTTGCCGAGGGGCGACTGATACGACTGCCCGAACGCCGACGACGTCGCGTTGAACCCGACCGTCGCCTGCACCGTTGCGTTGAAGCGGTTGTTCAACCTGGCTTCGGTGATCTCGCGCTGCGCCTGCGTCTTGTCGAGCTCATTCTGCTGCATGGCGCTCGCGTTCTTCAGCGCCTCTCGAACGGCGACGTCGGGATCGGCGTCGATGGTTGGAATTGAATCCGGCGTGACGATCGAGAGCGCGCGGCCCTCGGGGTACACGATCATGCGGCGAAGCGCCGCCTCCGCGCGATCGCGCGTGAGCTTGGCGTCGTCGACCGATGCGCGCGACCGGAGGAGCTGCAGCTCGCTGTTCAACAAATCGTTTTCACCGATCTTGCCGACTTCGAATCGCCCCTTGTTCAACGTGTACAGCGTGTCATTGACGCTGGCGTTTGCCGCCTCGTTGTCATAGGTCATCTGGCCGGCGTAGAAATCGAAGAACGCCCCAGCGATCGTGCCCGCCACGTCCTCGCGCGCCTCGAAATACCCGCGCTCGGCGACCGTGGCGCTCAACGATTGAACGCGCTCATTCCAAACGAGCTCGCGCGGCTTGAACAGATCCTGCTGCAGGCTGAGCAGCACCGGTGTCGTTTGGTAGATTCGGCCATTTTGGTCGCCGAACAGATCGATGCGGCTGACCTGCGACCCGATCGAGATCTGCCCGCCGGTGAGCGGAATGTTCTGCGCGACCGCCAGTCCGAGCGTCGATTGATTCTGAGCCTGGCCGATGAATTCCGTCGACCCATCGGGTTGCGTGATCGGATTGATGCCGTGGTTGAGATTCGCCGCTTGCCCGGAGAGCATCACCTGCGGCAGCAGCCGCGCATTGAAGCTCTGGTCGCGGTCGCGGGCCGCGTCGCGTGCGCTGCGGGCGACCTGCGCCGCCGGTCCCTGGCGTTGGCCCATGGCGATCGCGTCCTGCAGCGTCAGCGCCTGCCCCTGAAGGGCCTGGGTCTGGACGACCGGCAGGGGGACCGGAACGGGCGGACTCTGCGCCAGCGCCGGGAGTGCCGCGCCGGCGAGCAGACATACCACTACGCGAATATCAACCTTCATATGACGACCTTCAGAGAGTGGTCCGGATGGATGGGGAGTGGGCGCGATGCCAGCTATTCGTACCGCAGACAGGCGATCGGGTCCTGCTTCGCGGCCTTGGACGCCGGCATGATGCCGAACACTAGGCCGACCGCGACGGATACGCCGAACGCCACGACGACGGACATCGGCGACACGATGGTCTGGATATGGGCGATGCGCTGGATGCTGACGCTGAGCAATCCGCCGACGATGATGCCGGTGATGCCGCCCGCCAGGCTGATCATCACGGCCTCGCTGAGGAACTGCGCCAGTATGTCCTTTTGTGTCGCGCCAACCGCGCGCCGAACGCCGATCTCCTTGATGCGCTCGAGGATCGACGCCAGCATGATGTTCATGATGCCGATCCCGCCGACGACGAGAGAAATTGACGCGATCGCGCCGAGCACGACGTTGAAGATCGTCTTCGTGTGCTGCTCCTGCTGGAGCAGCAGTTCCGGCACCGAGATCTCGAAGTCGGTCACATCGTTGTGCCGCCGCTGGAGCATTCGCCGCGTGACATCGGCTACCCCGGTGACTGCGCTCGACTTGTCGACCTGCACGATCACCTGGTCGAGCTGATTGTAGTTGCGCTTCTCGGCGCGCTGGTCGTCGGTCTCGGTCGAGTCGGTGTTGTTGTTGCCGCCGCTGTTCGCGTCCTGCGCGGCGAGCTCCATCTCCTGCTGCGTCACTTCGCCGCGATTGCGGTAGCGCAGCAACATCGTCGGCAGCGGGACGTACACATCCATGTTCGCGTCGCGGATGCCGAGCCGCTGTGCGGTTTCCGCCGAGACCTTGCGATCCTCGAGGACGCCGACGACGGTCAGCCACTCGTTGCCGACTTTGATTGGCCGGCCAATTGGATTCTCCGTCGTGAAGAAGCGCGACTTCACGCCCTGCCCGATGATCGTCACCGACTTTGCTTTCGAGTATTGATCGGGACCGAACCCCGTTCCTTCGGCGAGCTTGAGGTTCATCACGTCGAAGTAGCTCGAGTCGACGCCGACGAGTTTCCCCGATCGATGATGGCCTTCGCGTGTGATGACGCTGTTGATCACGACCTCGCTGCTCGTCGCCGCGACGTCGGGAATTTCGGTGCGAATGGCGACCGCATCCAGGTACGACAGGCCGGGCGTGAAGCGCTTGGTCTGCTTCTTCCCGTTCGGATCGGTGTCGACCTTGCCCTCGGTCTGCTCGACGATCGGCGTGATGACGATGTTGTTCGCGCCGAGCAGTTTCATTTGCGCGAGAATCTCCTGCTCTGCACCGGCGCCGATGGCCAGCATGGCGATAACCGACGCGACGCCGAACAGAATGCCGAGCGACGTCAGCCCCGCACGCAGCTTGTTGTGGGCGACCGCCTCGGCGGCGGTTCCGGCGCTGAAGGTGATGTGCGCGAACAGCGTGCGGGCGCGCGACGTCGACGGCGCGCCCGGATCAACATGTGTCGCCACGCGTCAGCCTTTTGGCTTGGTGCTCGACGGCGCCGCGGGAGCGGCTTTCTTCACGGTCGGGCTTCCGCTCGGGATCACTGGGCCGGCCTTCACATCCGGCTTGGCGATCGGGAGCGTCACACTCGCGGCGCTGTCGCCGCCGGTACCCGGCGCGACGGCCGGCTTGAGCCCCTCAATGATCTCCGTCTTGACGCCCGATTTGTCGCTCGGCGGCGCAAGCAGTACGCGATCGTCGGCACTCAGGCCGCGGCGAACGACGATTTCATTGTCGTTCATCGCGCCGGTCTCGATCATTTGCCGCGTGACGCCGCGCCCCGACTTCTTGTAGACGTAGGAATAGCCGCTGTCCGACGTCACCGCCTCAAGCGGAACCGACAGCGCGGACGCCACCGTCGCGACCTCGATCGCATTCGACGTCGTCATTCCCGGCCGCAGCGTCGTGTCGGCCTGCATGACGTCGATCTTCACCTCGAAGACCTTGGAGTCCTGATTGGGTCGCTGCTCGCCGACGTTCGCGACGGCCGTCACTTTGCCGCTGAGTCGCTTCGTCGGATCGGCGTCGAGAGCGATCGACACCGACTGGCCGACGGACAGCTTTCGCACGTCGACTTCGTTCACGTACGTCTGCGATTCCATCTGCGTTAGATCGGGCAACGTCGCGACCGTCGGGTCCCAGGTGTTCCACTGCGAGCCGACGCTCTTTTTCTTACCGTTGTATTCGCGAACGTAAATGACCATTCCCGGCGACGGCGCCATGATCGTGAAACCCGTAAGCGCGTCCTGCACCATTTTGAGATTGTTCTGCTGGCGACTCAGGTCCGCGCCGTTGACCGACATCTTGGCGACGGCCTGTTTGGTCTTCGTGTCGAGGTTGCGCTTGGACTGGTCGAGCGCGCGGTCCGCCTTTTCCAGATCGATGTCCGCCTGGCGCTTGATCGTCGGCGCCTCGTACTGCGCCTCCTCCTTGGCCAGCTTCTTTTCTTCGACGCCGTACTCCGCCGTTCGCACGTCCTCGCGCGCCTGCGCGAGGTTGAGCGCGGAGTCGAGCTGGGCATTCGTAAATTCTGCTTGCGCCTTTTGTAAATCGAGCGCGACGCTCTGCATGCCGAGTCGCGGCCGGGGCGCGGTCGAGTTCGGCGATCTTGTCGCCTGCCTTGACCACCGTTCCTTCCGGCACGATCCACGTGATCTTCGATTGATAGATCTGCGCGGACATCGAGTTCGGACCCTGGATCTGCACGAACTTTCGCGCGCGCAACTCGCCAGTCGTCGTGACGGTGACCGAGAACTTGCCGAGTTTGACCGGCGCGGTGAGCGCGGCCTCGGCCGCCGACGCGGTGGACGGCCATTTGTACCAGGCGACGGGCCCGCCGATGACCAGCGCAACGATGAGAATCGGCAGCCAACGCTTGCGGAGCTGTTGCATCTCCGTGACCTCGTGCGGGGTGGATGGACGTCTGCGGAGCGCCTGCGATCGCGGACCCGTACTCGTTCGCGACACCTTACCTACGACTGTACGCGAACTGCAATACAAGGACGGTTAGCATTTGGTGAAGTTTCACGCGCCGCGCGACTATCGTGCTCGGCACGAGCATTCCCCAAAGTGCCTCGGGTTAGACACCGCGAGACCCTGGATCGTTGCCCCGGTCGCGGCGCCGGGTGAGCCCGGCGCCACTCTAGCGACCTCAAATTCACCAACTCGGGGGTGGGCCTCCGAGCGGCGCAAGGCGGACTCAGCCCACGATCAGCCGGGCTAGAACAGCCCCACGATCTCCCCGCTCGGGAGTCGCGCCATCCGCTCGGCCGCGGGCTCCTTCGGCAAGCCCGGCATCGTCATGATGTCACCGCACTGCGCGACGATGAACCCGGCGCCCGCGGCAGGACGCACTTCGTTGACCGTGATGCGGAAGCCGCGCGGACGCCCGAGCTTGGTCGCGTCGTCGGTAAGCGAGTACTGCGTCTTCGCCATGCAGACCGGCGTCGACCCCAAGCCGATCGACTCGAGGTACTCGATCGCGCGCGACGCGGTCGGCGAATAGTCGGCGCCATCGCCGCCGTACATCTGTCGCACGATGATGTCGATCTTCTCTTTGATCGGCAGATTGGTCGGGTAGAGCGGACGGAACTCGGCGCCCTTCTTGTCGAGCAGCGACAAGAGCTCGGCGCCGAGCGCTTCGCCGCCCGCACCGCCCTTCTCCCAGACCTCGGTGAGGGCGAGCGGAACGCCGGCCGACGCCGCGAAATCCGCGACCGCCTGCAGCTCGGCGTCGCTGTCCGACGTGCGGCGATTGAGCGCGATCACGCCCGGCACGCCAAAGTGCCGCACGTTTTCGATGTGCTTCTCGAGGTTCGGCAGGCCGCGCTCGAGCGCCGCGACGTCTTCGGCGCCCAGATTTTTCTTGTCGGCGCCGCCGTGCATCTTGAGCGACCGCACCGTCGCGACGATCACCGCCGCCTCGGGCTGCAGCCCGCCCATGCGACATTTGATATCAAAGAACTTCTCGGCGCCCAGGTCCGACCCGAACCCGGCTTCCGTGACGACGATGTCGGCCAGCGCCAGCGCCGAGCGTGTGGCGAGAATGCTGTTGCAACCATGGGCGATGTTGCCGAACGGTCCGGCGTGCACGAATGCCGGTCCACCCTCCAGCGTCTGCACGAGGTTGGGACGGATCGCGTCCTTGAGCAGGAGCGCCATCGCACCCGGCGCGCGCAGTTCGCCCGCGGTGACCGGTCGCCGCTCGGCGCCCGCGGTCGAGCCGACGATGATGCGCGCCAGCCGCTCCTCGAGATCCTGCGGGCTCGTCGCCAGCGCGACGATCGCCATGACCTCGCTCGCCGGCACGATGACGAAATGCTCCTCACGCGGAATGCCGTCGCCAACGCCGCCCAAGCCGATGATCACGTTCCGCAGCGCGCGGTCGTTCATGTCGATCGTGCGCGGCCAGGTGATGCGTCGGTGATCGATGTGCAGCGGGTTGCCCTGCTGCAGATGATTGTCGAGCAGCGCGGCGAGCAGCGCGTGTGCCGTGGAAATCGCGTGGAAGTCGCCGGTGAAATGCAGGTTGATGTCGTCCATCGGCACGACCTGCGCGTAGCCACCGCCCGCGGCGCCGCCTTTCACGCCGAACACCGGGCCCAAACTCGGTTCGCGAATGCACAGCGCGACCTTCTTGCCCATGCGCCGGAGCGCCTGCGCCAGCCCGACGGACACGGTGCTCTTCCCTTCGCCGGCCGGCGTCGGGTTGGTCGCCGTGACGACGACGAGCCGGCCGCGAATCGGTCGCTGCGCAATCTCGAGCGGAATCTTGGCTTTATACTTTCCATAAAAATCGAGATCGTCGCGA
The DNA here is from genome assembly GCA_963817445.1 of uncultured Gemmatimonadaceae bacterium. Lineage (GTDB taxonomy): Bacteria > Gemmatimonadota > Gemmatimonadetes > Gemmatimonadales > Gemmatimonadaceae > JAQBQB01. The sequence goes on along the minus strand of CAWFOG010000023.1, from coordinate 478,463 downwards.
CCGAGCCCGAGCTCGGCGGCAACGTCCTCGATTGGGCGCATTTTCACATTCTGGGCGATCTCGATATCGGAGGGAACGGTGGACACGGGCACGTCGTGATCCTCAGGTGATTCGGTGAGTCCCGGTGTAGACGTTCGCGGTGGTCCCGCGGAGCAATCCGACGAGCGTCACACCCGTTTCGGCGGCGACGCGAATCGCCAATCCGGTCGGGCGCGATACCGCGGCGAGCAGTTCGACTCCACAGCTCGCGGTCTTCTGTACCATCTCGTAGCTCGCGCGGCTGGTGACGATGACAAAACCCTCATTCGCCGCGGTCCCGGCGCGCGCGAGCGCGCCAAGCACTTTGTCGAGCGCGTTGTGACGGCCGACATCTTCGCGCACGACCTCGATCGTGCCCTGCGAGTTCGCCCAGCCGGCGGCGTGCACGGTGTTGGTCTCGAGGTTGAGCGCTTGCCGCCGTGTCAACTGTGCCGCCGCGCACCAGAGCGCCTCGCGCCCGATGTCGAGCGTGTGCGGCAGTGCGTCCGGCAGACGCATCGCGTCGCTGATCGTCTCGATGCCGCAGAGACCGCAGCCGGTGCGCGCCACCAATGCGCGCGCGCGTCCGTCGAGTCGCGCGGCGTCGTCGGCTCCGATTTGTATCTGAAGCTCGATCCCGTGCGCCGCGCGCACGACATCCACGCGTTCAACGCCCGACGCCGCATGCACCACGCCTTCGGTCAGGCTGAAGCCAACGGCGAGATCTTCCAGATCGCAGGGCGTGCCCATCACGACGACGTGCGGCCGCGCGTTGTACACCAACGCGATCGGTACTTCTTCAATGACCTTCACCTGCTCGGTCGAGTCGGCGCTGCCATCCATGCGTGTCACGGCCCACTCGCCCAATGGCGGGTGGTTGCCGCGATTCTCGATCACCACCTTACGCGCGGCCATTGTCGCTCGGCGCCGTTTCGCTCTTGCGATTCTGGACGAACTGCCAGCCGAAGCGCCCCTTGATGCACAGATTGCCCTGGGTGATCGCATTCTCGAGCGGCGATGTCGCTTTGATGATTTCGCCGTTGTCGACGTGCAGTCGGAGCGTGCAGCCGACGCCGCAGTACGGGCAGATCGTGTCGGTCGCCGTCATTCGCGACTCGTCCCACGTTCCCGCGGCGCGACGGTCATACTCCGTCTTCGCCATCAGCGCGCCGGTCGGGCAGACCGCGATGCAATTGCCGCAGTACACGCACGCCGAGTCGGGCAGCGGGACGGCGAATTCCGTCGCGATGTGCGCGTCAAAGCCGCGACCGGCCACGGCGATGGCGAATGTGTTCTGATGATCCGGCCCGCACGCCTCGACGCACTTGTAGCACAGAATGCACTTGGCGTAGTCGCGGACGTAGAGATCGTTGTCGACCTTCGTCGGCTCCGCCACGGTCGCGGCGAATGCTGGGTCGGGCGGCGCGTGGTGTCCGGCGACGGATGCGTCGCGCGTACCCGATGGCGCCGGCGGCGCGGCTGGCCCGAAGCGGCCGGGGTTGGCGCCATACTCGTCGAGCCATTCGTCGACGCCCGGCGTCGTCGACAGATCGACCGACGATGCGAGAAACTCGAGCACGAGCTTGCGGCTGTGCTTCACGCGCTCGGAGTTGGTGCGCACGACCATGCCGTCTTCCGCCGCACGCGAACAGGACGGCGCGAGCACGCGCGCGCCTTCGAGCTCGACGACGCACACGCGGCATGCATTCACCGGATGCAGCGTATCGAGAAAACAGAGGGTCGGAATGTCGATCCCCACGGCGCGGCATGCGCCAAGGATCGTCGTACCTTCCGGCACGGAGACCGCGTCGCCGTCGATCGTCAGCGTGACGCTTCGCGTCGCACGGCGCCGCGCTTGATCGGTCGCGTACGTCGGGCGCTGCAGTTGTACCAACTCGCCCAGCGAAACCGTCATGAGCGTCCTCTCATTCCGCCGTTCCCGCCCTTCAACACACCGACGCGATGGATTGCCGACTCGATCGCCGAATACGCCGTTTGGCCGAGCCCGCAGATCGACGCGTCCTTCATCGCCAGACCGACCTCGTCGAGCAGCGCCACCTCCTGAGCTACGCCGCCCAGCGTCCGTCCGCTGGAAATGCGGCACAGCGCCTCCTCCTGCCGCACCGTGCCGACGCGGCACGGCACACACTGCCCACACGACTCGTCGCGAAAGAAACCGGCGATCCGAACGAGGATCGCCGTCAGGTCGACGGTGTCGTCGAACACCATGACGACCCCCGAGCCGAGCGTCACCTTGGCCGCGCGTGCGCCTTCGAAGGTGAGCGGGATGTCGAGTTCATCCGGTCCAACGAATACGCCAGCCGCGCCACCGAGCAACACCGCTTGCAGCGGCCGTCCATTCGCCACGCCGCCCGCCAGCTCGATGATTCCGCGCAACGTCGGCGCGGGACTGAACGGCAGTTCGTAGACGCCGGGCTGCGCGACGTTGCCGCACACGCAAAACAATTTCGGCCCCGTCGAGTTGCCGTCGCCGACGCGCGCGAACGCCGCGCCGCCGTCGAGCACGATCGACGGAATGTTCGCCAGCGTTTCGACGTTGTTGACGACGGTCGGCAACCCGAACAGCCCCGCTTGCGCGGGAAAGGGCGGCTTGTTGCGCGGTTCGCCGCGAAAACCTTCGATCGAATTGAAGATCGCTGTCTCTTCGCCGCAGATATACGCGCCCGCACCGCGGCGGATCTCGATGTCGAAGTTCACGCCGCGGCCCAGAATGTCATCGCCCAGAAATCCGTGCGCGCGCGATGCGTCGATCGCATTCTGCATTCGCTCGGCGCCCAGCGGGTATTCGCCGCGTATATATAGGAAGCCGCGCTCGCAGCCGGTGGCGAATCCGGCGATGGTCATCGCCTCGACGATGGCGAACGGATCGCCGTCGAGCAGCACGCGGTCCTTGAACGTGCCGGGCTCCGACTCATCGGCGTTGCAGATGAGGTAGTGCGGGCGCGGCGTCTGCTTGGCGACGGCCTCCCACTTTTTCCCAGTCGGAAACGCCGCGCCGCCGCGGCCCATCAACTTCGAGTCAGTGACTTCGCGAATCACCGCGTCGGCTCCGATCTCGATCGCTTTGCGAAGCGCGGCGAATCCGTCCGACGCGCGGTATGCGTTGATGTCTGTGGGATCGATCACGCCGACTCGCTTGAGAAGACGGAGCGACGCATCGCCGCGCTGCGGGATGTCGGTCGTCAGCTCGGCGCTGTGGCTCTGGCCGCCGGCCGCGCAGCAGCGCGAGTGCGTGCGCCGGCGTGAGCGCGCCGAGCGATGTCCTCTCGCGGCACCGGTCCGGCCTGCTGGATGAGCGCCGCCGGCGCGCGATCACACAACCCTAAACAGGGCGATCGCATCCACACGGCCGCGTCGTGCGCGATCTCGACGTGGCTCCCGTGCGGGCCGTGCGTATGCGCGGGGCCGACGGTGCGTTCGAGTTCCTCGATCAATTCCGCCGCGCCTCTGCACCGACAGGCGATGTCGTCGCAGACGTGCAGCACGCGCGGCGCGCGAGGCGTGGTCGACAACAGTGCGTAAAAAGTCGCCACGCCCCATGCGTCGGCCGGCGGCACGTCGAGGCGCGTGCAAACGTACTCGAGGCCCGTCTCGCTGATCCAGCCCACACGCGCCTGCAGCGCCTCGAGCGCGGGCAGCAGCAGGTGTCGCTGTTCGCGCGCCTCGCGACCGGTGTGCGCCACGTGCGCATCGTAGACGCTGCCGCGCGCACCGCCGTCCCAGGCGGAACGCGGCGGGCCGAGTAGCGCATCGACCGCCGCACGCTCGTCGTCCGTCGGCGTCGTGTGGCGGAGGCGCAGATCCATCAGTCGTCTCCGGTCGCCGCCAGACGATTGGAGCGACGCGACGTGGGGAGTCGCCGCCGTACGGCCGGCTCGACGCGCACCGCGCACGCCTTGAACTCGGCGGTGCCCGACCTGGGATCGGTGGCGTTGATCGTCAGCAGATTCGTCTCGACCTGGTCCGGGAAGTGGAGCGTCATGAACACCGTGCCGGCGCGCAGCGCGCGGTCGATGTACACTGGCGCTACGACCTGTCCGCGGCGCGAGGTGACGCGCACCATGTCGCCCCGACTGACGCCCATCTCCTCGGCGTCTTCGGGCGCCATGTCAACCGTCTCACCACGATGGAGCGGCGAGTCGTAGCCGCCCGTTTGAACTCCGGTATTGTAGGACTCTAACCGACGCCCGGTGGTGAGAATGAACGGGTACTCGTCGTCCGGCTGCTCGATTGGACCTTCGTGATGCACGACCGAGAATGGTGCCAGCCGGCCGCGCTTCGCGGGATCGTCGTCCCACAGGCGTGCGTGGAGGAACTTGGTGCCCGGGTGATCCTCGTCCGGACAGGGCCACTGGAGGCCGCTGAGCGACTCGAGACGCGCGTACGTCATGCCCGCGAGTTGCGGCGAGAGGTCGCGCACCTCGTTCCAGACATCTTCGGCGGACGGGTGGCCCCAGTCCTGTCCAAGTCGCCGCGCGAGCTCCGCCATGATCCAGATCTCGTCGCGCGCTTCACCCGGCGGCTCGACCGCTTTGCGCACGCGCTGCACGCGGCGCTCGCTGTTGGTGACCGTGCCCTCGCCTTCCGCCCACGTCGCCGACGCAGGGAACACGACGTGCGCCAGCTGCGCCGTCTTCGTGAGGAAAATCTCCTGCACCACGAGATGGTCGAGGTTCTCGAGCAAATGCGTCACGTGCGTCGAGTCGGCATCCGACTGCGCGGGATTCTCGCCGATCACGTACAGCGCAGTGAGCGTCTTCTTGTCCATCGCGTCGATCATTTCCGTCAAATTCAATCCGGGCTCCGGCAGGATGGAACGACCCCACGCGCGCTCGAACTTCGTGCGCTGCTCGTCGTTCTCCACGTCCTGGAAGCCGGGGAGCTTGTTCGGGAGCGCGCCCATGTCACCGCCCCCCTGCACGTTGTTCTGTCCGCGCAGCGGATTGCACCCGCAGCCGTAGCGGCCAACGTGGCCCGTCAACAGCGCGAGGTTGATCAGCGACAGCACGTTGTCGACCGCGTTGTGGTGCTCGGTAATGCCGAGCGTCCAGCAGATCATGGCGCGATCGGCGCGGGCGTATTGATGTGCCGCGTCGCGAATGACCGCCGCCGGAATGCCAGTCGCCTGCTCGCCGAAGGCGAGCGTGTACGGCTCGACGGCCGCGCGATACGCCTCGAAGTTCGTCGTCCCCCGCCCGATGAAGTTCGTGTCGTGCAGACCCTCGTGAATGATCTCGCGCGCCATCGTGTTGGCGAGGGCGACGTCCGAGCCGATCGTCAGCCCGAGCCATGTATCGGCCCAGGCCGCGGATTCGGTGCGCCGCGGATCGACGACGTAGAGTGTGGCACCGTTCTGGATGCCCTTGAGCAAATGATGAAACCAGATCGGATGCGCGGCACGCGCGTTCGATCCCCAGAGGAAGGCGAAGTCGATGTGCTCCGCTTCCTCATATGAGCTCGTCGAGCCCCCCGCTCCCAAGATTGTCGTCAGACCGACGACTGAGGGAGCGTGTCAGGTCCGATTGCAGCTATCGACGTTGTTGTTGCCGAAGACCTGTCGGGCGAATTTCGACGCCAGGAAGTTGACCTCGTTGGTCGACTTCGAGCAGCTGAAAATTCCCGTCGCCATCTGGCTCCTGGCCAGGTTGCGACGGAAACCCTCGGCGGCGCGATCCAAGGCCTCGTCCCAACTGGCGGGACGGAGGACACCGTGATCGCGGACCAAGGGCTGCGTGAGGCGGGGATACGCGCCCTGCGGTTTCGACGAATTGCTGCGTCTACCCACGTGCATCTCCAAGGCGGTGCTGGTCTTAGGAGGATGCAATGGAGACGCATGTCGGGGGCAAGTACCTACGGTATGAACTTCCAGAGGGCGGCCGGCGATCGGGCGCTCGGAGAGCTGTGCAGATCTCGCGGCAAGACCAGGCGTCGGGCGGATTGACGACGTCGCCTGCGCGAACGCGGAATGGCCCAAGGCGGCGAGACATACGCCCAGTTCGACGGAAAGTCCCGCCACGACGCGGCGGTCACGTGCGACGCGCGTTGCATGCTGCGAGGTTCGCACCCGAACCTGGTATTCGATTTGTCCATCTTCAATATTGAGATGCGCGTGCTGACAAGCAAAAGACTCAACTGACTCCAAGACTCGCAATCGCTGCATGTATTCCACCTGCATCCACTGCCACGCCCCGCTCGGCGCCAACGAAGCGATCGAGTCGTGCCCAGTGGGCCAGCGGCTCGCGTTCGACGCGGCGCTCGGGCGCTTGTGGATCGTCTGCCAGCGGTGCCGCGAGTGGAACCTCACGCCGATTGAAGAACGGTGGGAAGCGATCGAGGAGTGCGAGCGACTGTTTCGCGGCACGCGGCTGCGCGCGTCGACCGATAACATCGGACTCGCCAAGCTGCCCGAGGGTTTGGAGCTGGTGCGCGTCGGCAAGCCGCTCAAGCCGGAGATGGCGGCGTGGCGATATGGCGCCGAGTTCCGGCGACGCAGGCGGTCGGCCTTGGTGTACGGGGCCGCGTTCATCGGCCCGGTCTACGCCGTCAATATTCTCGCCAATGCGCAGGTGGTTCCATCGGCGGTGTTCGCGGTGGTTATCTCCCTCGTTGCCGGCGGTGCGGCGGTTCAGATACGATCCCGGTGGCGCCCCCGAGTCGTGCTCGACGACGGTAGCGTACGACGCCTAGGGATTCGCGAGTCCATGCACGCGCGACTCGAAGCGGACGGCGACTCGTGGCTGCTGCGATGGAAAGCCGGCGACGTCGCGCAGAGTCTCGAGGGTGCACCTGCTCAGCGCGCCTTGCGATCGATTCTCGCCGGTGTGAACGCGGGCGGCGGACGCAGTGACGACATCCGCGGAGCGCTCGAACTCCTCGATTCGGTCGGCGGCGGCGATCGTTTTCTCACGCGGATCGCGAGGGCGTGGAATCCCGACCAGGTGAAAGGTCTTCACTATTTGTCGTCCGACATTCGCTTGGCGGTCGAGATGGCGCTGCACGAGGACACCGAACGCCGCGCCCTCGAAGGCGAGCTTACGTCGCTCGAGAACGAATGGCGACTCGCCGAGGAGATCGCGGGGATCGCGGACAATCTGTTCGTTGGAAAGGCGCTGAATGTTGGGCGACTCGCGGCGCGCGACGACGCCGGGCCTGCATGAGCGCGCTGACCAAATTCCGCGCCAATCTGTCGGCGCTGCGCGCCGGTGGCGCGATCACGCCCGCGCCGACACCGGAGGAGGCGGCCTGGTGGCGCGAAGCGTCCAAGCCAGAGCGCCGCCGTTCACTGCGCCTGTGGATCCCGTACTACACGGGGATGTTCGTTCTCACACAGGCGCTGCGCCATCCCGCGGCGTTCTTCGGCGGCAAGTGGATGTTCGAAGTGCCACTCGGCCTGACGGTCGCGACCGCCTCGGCACTTTTGTATTGGCGACTCATATCGCGAACGCATTTTCGGCTCAAACTGCAGAGCAAGCGACTGCGAGACGCGGTGCTCGCCGAGGACGGCGGCACGCACTCACCGACCTAGTCGCCTTCCCCGTGCACGTCGCGGAAGATCGCGACGAGATCGAGCGACAGCGGCGCGACTCCATCCACCGGCGACCAGGTCAAATTCTCGGTCGCGAGCTCCGGCCGCTCGTCCCCCGGACGCCATCGTTCGATCAATCGCGCATCGAGGTCGACGATCCAATACTCCGGCACCTGATTTCGCCCAAAGTAGCGGCGCTTGGTGACGCGGTCATAGCGCGCCGTAGACGGCGACAGCACCTCCGCGACGAGCCACAAGCCTTCGACCTCGTTCCAGTTCTTGGGTTTGCGTCCGTTCACGAGCTTCGTGACGAATACGTCGGGCGACACCGTGCTGTCGTGCTCGAGCTCGACGTCGGCGGGCCCAATCATCGTATGGCCGATCCGCGCAGCGTCCGTGTAATCGGACAATTTGCGCGCCAGCGACAGCACCACGTCCTGATGCAGCGACCGCGGCGCCGGGCTCACCAGCAGCTCGCCGTCGATGACCTCGTAGTACGGCCATGGCAGCGGGTTTGCCTCGTTGAGCGCGCGCGCCTCGTCGGCGCTCCAGCGCTTCTTTGTTGCGGCGGGCATGGACATAGTCTGCTCGGCTCGGCGAGAGATCGACAAGGGGGCACGTCGTACAATCGCGGTGACGCGCTGAGACGGCGTCACCGATCGATCGCCGATGTCACCTCACCGATTCGCCGCTCCCGTCACCGCCTCGATCGCCTCGTCCAGCCGGTCGTCGTGGCTCACCAGATCTCTCAGTCTCGCCGAGTGCCCAATGAGGTACGGCACCGCCGTCACCACGACCCGCGGCCGGAACAAGAACGCCGTTCGAATGAACAGCGACGTCTTGTTGTGCAGCAGGTGCCCGAGCCAGGTGCGCGGCACGATCTCCGGCACGACGACCGTGACGAGATCGGCTTCACCGCGCGCAATGAGTGAATTCACACACTCGACGAGCGGCTTGAGAATCGAGCGGTAGGGCGACGCGATGACCGTGAGCTCGACGCCGATATCCCAGTCGTCCCACCGGCGCCGCAGGTCGGCCGACGTGTCCGGGTCGACTTCGACGTACACCGCTCGTACGTCTTCAGAAATCGTCGTCGCATACACCAGTGCGCCCGCGGCCGGCTTGGTGATGCCATTCACGGGCACGACGACGGTGTGATGCAGGAACATCAGTGGCGCCTGCCCCGTGTACGCCACCTCGCGCGCGAAGTGCTCATAGTGCCGGTGAATGCGGCGCAGCACAAAGATGATCACCGGGATGATCAACACCACGATCCAGGCGCCGTACGTGAACTTGGTCACGATTTGCACGACCGACACGACAGCCGTCGCCGCGCCGCCGAGTCCGTTGAGCGTGGCGCGCCACCGCCAACCGGGAGCTCGGCTCCGAATCCAGTGCACCACCATCCCGATCTGCGATAGCGTGAAGCAGACGAACACGCCGATCGCGTACAGCGGAATGAGCGCGCTCGTGACGCCGGCAAACAGCCAGACGAGGAGAATGGCGACGAGTGCCAGCGCGATGATGCCGTTAGAGAACGCCAATCGGTCGCCACGGGCCGCGAACTGGCGCGGCATGTAGCCGTCGCGCGCGAGAATGCTCGCCAGCCGCGGGAAGTCGGCGAACGCAGTGTTCGCGGCCAGCACGAGGATGGCGAACGTGGCGTACTGGAGTACGTAGTATCGCGTCCCCATACCGAAGACGCGGCGGCCGAGCTGCGACAGTACCGTCTCCGTCGCCGAGGGCGTCACGGCAAAGTGGCGCGCCAGCTCGCTCGTCCCCATGAAAAACACGGCGAGAATCACGGCCATCCACGTCAGCGTGATCGCGGCGTTCCGTGACCCCGGATTCTTGAACGCACCCACGCCGTTCGAGATCGCTTCCGTTCCCGTCATCGCGACGCAACCCTCGGCGAACGCGCGCAATATGAGAAAGGTGAACGCGAAGCCGATCGGGCCGGTTGGCATCGGGTGCACCGGCGGCGTTGGCGCCGCAACGGCGAGCGTACTTCCTCCGCCGAACGCGCGCAACAATCCGGTCGCGATGAGCAACAGCATCATCCCAATGAACACGTACGTCGGCACGCTGAACGCGATTCCCGAGTCTCGCACACCGCGAAGATTGACCAGCGCCAGCACCGCCACCGCGGCAACGCAGATGGCGACCGTGTGTGGCAGAAACGATGGATACGCCGACGTGATCGCGGCGACGCCGCCCGAGATCGACACCGAGACGGTGAGGATGTAATCGGTGAGCAGCGCCGCGGCGGCGACCAGCCCCGGCATCGTCCCGAGGTTGTCCTTGGCGACGGTATACGAGCCGCCGCCGCCAGGGTACGCGAAAATCGTTTGCCGGTACGACAGGGCCACGAGCACGAGCAGCCCGACGATCACGCCCGAGATCGGTACGACGTACGACAGCGACGCCGCGCCGAGCACGGCGAGCACAATCAGCGTTTGCTCGGTGGCGTAGGCGACTGACGAGATGGCGTCGGATGACAGAACCGCGAGCGCCGTCTTCTTGTTCAGTCGTTCGTGATCGAGTCGGTCGGAAGCGAGCGGACGTCCGAACAACAGACGCTTGAGACGAGCGTGAGGGGGTTGCATCTGGGTGGCGGGAGACGGCACTGCTGATGCTTACGCTCGCACCATAAAGGCCGCGTGAACGCGGGGCACTTTTGCATAAAGATTTCGTAAAGAGCCGGGCAAGCGCCGCCGCTCAGCCCAGTCGATCGGTTGCGGTTCGCAGGTCATCGGCGGGAATGTACGGGACGCGCAGATTGAACACGCTGCCACCGCCATCGCGCCCTTCAACGCCGACCGCGCCGCCCTGTGCCTCGGCGATGCCGCGCGCGATCGACAGGCCAAGCCCTGCACCGCCCGCGTCGGGCTCCACGCCTGGACGCCGATAGTACGGCTCGAAGATTCGCGCGCGCTCGGCGAGCGGAATTCCGGAGCCACGGTCGGCGACCGAGAACACGAGCCACCGCTCATCGCGCCGCACTGATAGGTCGATGGGCGATCCGCGCGGCGAGTACTTGGCGGCGTTCTCGATCAAGTTCACGAGCGCGCGCAGCGTTTGCGAGAAATCGAAACGGCCGAAGAGCAGCACGTCGTCGTTCGTCACGGCAATTCGCAACTCACGCCCTTCGAGTCGTCCGGCGACGCGCTGCGCCGCGGCGCCGAGCAAATCCTCGGCTTCGTTCGGCAGCGGATTCACCATTGTCGCGCCGCTGGCGATGCGGGACAGATCGAGCAGTTGGCCCACGAGCTCGGTCAGCCGATCGGCTTCTTCTTCGATGACGATGGCCCGCTCGTCGCCGGACTCGGCCATCTCCTGCGCCAGACCCTTTGATCGTCGTGAGCGGCGTGCGCAGGTCGTGCGACACCGACGCCAGCACCTGGTCCTTGGCGCGATGCGCCTCCTCGAGCGCCGCCGCGCGCTCCGCTTGCGCGCGATACAATAGCTCGGCGGCGATCAGGCTCGTCGCGAGAAAGGCGAGCAACACGAGCCAGTTGAGAGGATTCTGAATCGTCAACGTGCCGTACGGCGGCAGCAGGAAGACGTCGAAGCAGACGAACGACGCCAGCGCGAGCGCGACGCCGAGCGGTCGGCCGCCGCGCGCACTGCCGCCCTGCACGATCAGCAGGTACGCGAGCGTGACGTGTGCTTCGTTGATGCGTGCCCGGTATACCACCAGAATCGCCGTCACGGCGCCGAGCACCACGAACCAGGCGACCCACTCGCGTCCGCGCACGCCATGTCGCACCGGCAGTACGACGCGCGTCAGACGCTTCAGTCGGCTCACGGTTCGTTCTCGAACCGGTAACCGACACCAGGTTCGGTGACGATGAGCCGCGGACGAACGGGATCGGCTTCCATCTTCCGCCGCAGACTGCGGATGTGGACGCGCAGGTATTGCTGCATGTCGCCCGACGAGTTGCCCCACACGGAGTGAAACAGTTGGCGATGCGTCAGCGTTCGGCCCGCCTGCTTGAGCAGCGTGCGCAACAGCTCCCACTCGGTTTTCGTGAGATGAATCGACACGCCGTCGCGCTTGAGCGAGGGCTTCACCGGATCGATGGCCAACCCGCCGATCGCGATGACCTGTCCGTCGCCCGCCGCGGGCGCCAGCCGAGACCGGCGAAGCTGCGCCCGAATGCGCGCCTGCAGTTCGCCCGGACTGAACGGCTTGGTGATGTAGTCGTCAGCACCCGGCGTCGAGCAGCGCCACCTTTTCCAGATCGGCATGTCGCGCCGAGAGCACGATGATCGGCGCCGACGACCACGTTCTGATCTCGCGGCACACTTCGATCCCCGACATGTCGGGCAGTCCAAGGTCGAGCACGATGAGCGCGGGCCGCTCGGCGGCGGCGAGATCGATCGCGTCGCGACCCGTCGCGGCCTCGATGACCCGATGGCCGGTGGACGCCAGCGCATGGCGAACGACGCGGCGAATCTGTGGCTCGTCGTCGATGACGAGTACGACGTCTTCCTGCATCGAGCCGGATGTTGTTGAGTCGGGTGGCAGCGGACGACTGCGCTTGAATCATACGCGGCGGGCGAACCATCGGCGACTATGACGACCGGCCAGGCGCCATAGCTTTCTGGATGACGGCGTTGCCGCCGTCGTCTTGCGCTCAGGGTGGACCATGATTCCCAACGTGGTGGTGTTCTCCGCGATCGCCGTCGTCGTGGTGATCGTCGCGCTGTTCAAGTGCCTCAACATTCTGCGCGAGTACGAGCGTGCGGTCGTGTTTCGTCTGGGTCGCCTCAAGCACGAACGCGGGCCTGGACTCGTGTTCATCCTGTGGCCGTTCGAGACGCTGGTGCGCGTGTCGCTGCGCGTTGTGACGTGGGACGTGCCGCCGCAGGACGTGATCACGCGTGACAACGTCTCGCTCAAGGTGAACGCGGTCGTCTACTTTCGCGTCGTCGACGCAACGCGCGCGATCGTCGAGGTGGAGAGCTTTCGCTTCGCCGTCGAACAGGCCGCGCAGACCGGTCTGCGCTCGGTGCTCGGCGAAGTCGAGCTGGACGACCTGCTCGCCCAGCGCACGAAGTTGAACGCGCGACTTCAGGCGATCCTCGACGAACACACCGAGCCGTGGGGCGTGAAGGTGACGCAGGTGCAGGTGAAGCAGGTCGATCTGCCGCAGGAAATGCAGCGCGCGATCGCGCGGCAGGCGGAGGCGGAGCGCGAGCGGCGCGCCAAGATCATCGCGGCCGAGGGTGAGTTCCAGGCGGCGGCGAAGCTCTCCGAGGCCGCGGCCGTGCTCGATCGCGAGCCGATCGCCGTGACGCTTCGGTATCTACAAACGCTCGTCGAGATCGGCTCCGAAAAGAACACGACGATCGTGTTTCCACTGCCGCTCGACCTGCTCGGCGGCCTGGGGACAAAGATCGCGGCGGTGCCGAAGCCCGGCTGAGCGGGGCTACACGGCCGGAGCCGGCAGCACGCCGTCGATGAGAAAATTCTCACGAGGAAACGTGAACGACTCTCGACGAAAATAGTCGCGCGTTGCCAGCTCGACGCGCAATCGCGTTGCCGTACACTGCCACGTTTCGAGTTCACGTGGCTTGGCGGCGCCGAACACGGTCGGCGTGAACGCGGCGACGTTCACGCCGTCCGCGTCGCGGGCCGACGGGTAGCGAATCAGCTCGACGCCGGCCGCGCGCATCTCCGCGCCGAGTGTCTGCGCGGCGGCGTACCGAGAGGGCGACGCGATTGCGCGCCGGTGCGCGTCGAACGGCGGAGCGACGAGATCGACCGCGCGCGCCGAGCGAGCCCGCGCGGTGAACGCCGTGAGCTGCGTCGCCACGACGCCGAGATCGGCACGCGTGCCCGCGAGAAAGACGAATCGATAGTAGGCGACTTCGGCGAAGGCAGTTCGCTGGCTCTCGGATCCGTACCAGATGCCGCGCTCGCGGCGGCCGCCAAATCTCGAGCCGTGCGCGAGCGGCGGATAGCGAAAGGGTGTGGCGAGCAGATAGTGCAGCCGCCCACGCGTCGAGTCGGGCGGCTTCGTGGCGTCGATCAACTCCTCGAGCAGGATCTGCTCGTCGGCTGAGTCGACCAGCTTGCGCGTCGACACCTGATGCTGCGCCTCGACCACGCGCCACGGCGACAGCCGCAGCGCGCGAAAGAGGCGTTGCTTAGAGGTGCCCGCGCATCGCGTCCAGATACTGGACGACATCGACGAGTCCCTCCACGGTGCGAATTCGCTCGGCCGGAACACCGGCGATGTGATCGTTCTCGGCGTTGAGCCAGCGCCGCGCTTGCTCATCGTCGCCGCCGACGAGCGCGTCGAGCCCGCGGTAGAGGCGCAGAAAGAGAATCGCCAGCTCGCCTTCCTTGCTCTCGGGATCGAGTCCGCGGCCGTGCTGGAGCCGCGATACCGACGCCTCGCTCGAGCCGAGCACCGCGGCGAGATGCCGCTGGCGGATCTCGAGTCGCGCGGCGGCGGCGAGCACGGCCTTGGCGAGGACGGGCCCCGGTTCGGGGCGCAGAGACGGTCGAATTGGTATTGCCATCACCTGCAATTATATAGCGACAAACTTTCATGCGCAAGACAGTGAATTCGACTCTCCGCTATCGACCGAGCAAATCCCTTGCGGGAGCCGAGCCCGCGTCCTACGTTCCCATCTAACACAGAGGGGACACAGGCATCGATGGTCGACTCGGATGGCGGACTACTGCGCGGAACGCTCGACGTGCTCGTGCTCAAGGCCCTGAGCTGGGGACCGCGGCATGGTTACGCGGTCGCCGAGTGGATCAACACCATCACCGACGGCGACGTGCTCGTCGAAGAGGGCCCGCTCTACACCGCCCTGCACCGCCTCGAGCGCAACGGCTGGCTCACCGCCGAGTGGGGCTACTCGGACAACAATCGGCGAGCGAAGTACTACCAGTTGAGCCGAACAGGACGACAGCAGCTTCGCGCGGAAGTCTCGTCGTGGGAACGGTACGCGCGCGCGATCGGCAAAGCGCTCGGCGCTGCGGCGCCGGTTCCAGCATAACGACGTCGACCAACGCGATCCATGCGACGCGTCTTTCGCCTGCCGTTCGGCAAAGCCCACATCGCGCGCGAAGTGGACGACGAGTTGTCGTTCCACCTCGAGCAGCGCAGCGCACGCCTGATCGCCGCGGGCTGGTCGATCGACGCGGCGCGCGCTGAGGCAATGCGCCAGTTCGGCGACGTCGAGTCGGTTCGACAATCATGTGTGACGATGGACGAACAACGCGAGCGGGCCACGAATCGCGCGAACGTGATCGGCGAACTGCGACAGGACGTCGGCTACGCGCTGCGCACGCTGCGCCGCAATCTCGGCTTCACGACGGTGATCGTCGTCGCGCTCGCGACGGCCATCGGCGCCAACACGGCAATCTTCACCCTCGTCAACGCCGTGCTCGTGCGGTCGTTGCCTGTTCGACATCCCGAGCAGCTCGTCGCCGTCGGCAACACGTCGCGCGTGAGCTCGTTCTCGCAAGGCGCGCCGCGCACCGATCTGCTGTCGTATCCGATGTACCGCGATCTGGCCAAACAAAATTCCTTGTTCAGCGGCGTGCTGGCGTCCGGGCGGACCGGGCACCTCGACGCGCACATCGAACGCGGCGCCGGGGCGTTCGAGCACCCGCGCGGACGATTCGTGTCCGGCAACTACTTCGATCTGCTCGGCGTCCGGGCGGCGGCCGGCCGAACGTTTGACGCATCGGCGGATCGCGTCGCGGGCGCAGCTCCCGTGGCGACGATCAGCTACGGCTACTGGACGCAGCGCTTTCACAACGACACCTCGGTGATCGGCCGGGCGATTGTCATCAACGGCATCAAGATCACGATCGTCGGAGTGACCACGCCCGGATTCGCCGGTGAGATCGTCGGGCAGCCGAACAGCATTTGGCTGCCGATCAGCATGCACGACGCGCTGGAACCGAACCAGCGAATTCTCGACGATCGCAATTCCGACTGGCTGCTGCTGTTGGGGAGACTCAAGCCGAGCGCGACGCTCGCCCAGGCCGAACGCCAGATCCCGGAGCTGATCAAGCGCGACGTACTGGCGACCAGCGGACCGCAGGAGGCCGCCGCATTTCGTCGGGCAAGCGCCAACGTACTACGTCACCGCCGGATCGCGCGGGTTTTCGCGCGTGCGCTCCACCTTCGCCGCGCCGCTCGTCACGCTGATGATGGGCGTGGCGCTCTTGCTCGTGATCGTGTGCGCGAACGTCGCGAACCTGCTGCTCGCGCGCGCCGTCACGCGCGGACGCGAAATGGCGGTGCGCCTCGCGCTCGGAGCCGGGCGTGGACGTTTGGTGCGGCAACTCTTGACCGAGAGCGTCGTGCTCGCCGGACTCGGGGCCGCGACCGGTCTGGCAATCGCGTGGTGGGGAAGCCGGGCACTGCTCGTCGCGGCGAGCGGCGGTCCGTCGACCGCGCTCGATCTCGGGTTGGACACAACGGTGCTCGGCTTCACGTTGAGCGTCGCGATGCTCGCCGTCGCGCTCTTTGGAATCGTGCCGGCCCTGTTTGCATCGCGCGTCGATCTCGCATCGACGATGCGTGCCGGCGCGAGCGCCGTGACCGGAAGCGCGCTCGGCGCACGCGGACGTCGGGCGCCGCTCGGCCGCTTGCTGATTGCCGGACAGGTCGCGCTATCGGTCGTGCTGCTCGTTGGCGCGGGGATGCTCGTACGCAGTCTGCGCAACGTGCAGTCGACGGACGTGGGACTCGACCGCGATCATCTCGTGGTCGTCGACCTCGACATCACGACGCGCGGGTACTCGCGCGCGCGCCTGGCGGCCATGGTCGTACATGCGCTGCACGACCAATTCGCCGCGCTTCCCGGAGTGGCGGCAGTGTCGTACTCCGAGAACGGCATCTTTTCGGGGACGCGATTCCGACATGAGCATCGAAATTCCCGGCTTCGAGGTGCGGACCGTGGACGACACCACGGTCGCCTATGACCTGGCGGGGCCCGCCTACGTGCACGCGATCGGCGCACGACTCGTCTCCGGCCGCGATCTCGAGCCGAGCGACGAGGGGCGGCCGGCGAGGGTGGCGTTGATCAACGCGACGATGGCGCAATTCTACTTTCCGAATGAGAACGCCATTGGCCGGTACGTTCTCTCGTCGGATTCGATCGCGTTCAAATCGTCGGCGTCGTGGCCGACACGCATGACCACCAGCCGCTCACCGACGCCCCCAAACGGCGAATGTACTTCCCGTACGTGCACACCGACACGCAGCCTGGGCAGCTTGGGCAGCCTGGCTCGCTGCGATTCGAGGTCCGTGCGAGCGGCGATCCGGTCGGGCTCGTGCAGCCGATTCGGAAAGACGGTGACGGCGGTCGATCGCACAACTTCCGATCGACGGCATCGACCCGCTCGCGGTCGCTCATGAGTGACTCGATCGCCGGCGAGCGACTCGTCGCGCAACTGGCGACGGCGTTTGGGTTGCTTGCGCTCGCGCTCGCGGCGATCGGCCTGTACGGCGTGATGAGCTACGCTGTGAGCCGCCGCACCGGCGAGATGGGACTCCGCGTTGCCCTTGGCGCGCAGCGGCGCGACGTCGTCGGCCTCATTCTATTCGACGCCGCTGCGCCTGGTGCTCGCGGGACTGCGTGGTCGGATTGCCGCTGGCGGTTGCGGCGGCGCGGCTGCTCCGCACTCAACTCCATGGCGTCAACGTCGCGGACCCGGCGTCGATCGTCGCGGCGGTCGTCGTGCTGGCGGTGAGTGCGTCGGCGGCTGCGCTCATTCCGGCGCTGCGTGCGTCCAAGGTCGCACCGATCGTGGCACTGCGCGCGGACTAACGCCGCACAGCAGCGTGCGCGGTAGCGTGCGCGGTAGCGCGGGCGGTGCTATCCGCTATCCGGTCGGCGGCCGTCCACCGCGTCCGCCGCCGCGTCCCTCTCCGCTGTCCGCTGCGTCGTCGATGGCCTTTTGCGCATCCGCCGCGAGTTGCTCCGCCTTGTCAAACTGCTGCGACGAGAGAAGTCCAAACGCCTTGTCGCGACCGGCCGAGAGATTGTCCTGCAGCGCCGCCGCCGTCTGTTTGACGAACGCCTTCGCCTCGGCGATCGAGTCGCGCCGCTCCGGGCTCGGGTTCGAGAACAGCGGCGCCGATTTGAAAAGGCGTTGCGACCGAGTCGATCTTGCGAAGGAGCGGCATGTCGGTCGAGTCGAGTGCGCGCTTGATGACGACGACGTGCGCGAATTGCGAGTCGGTGAGGGTGAGCTCCTGCCGATGCTCGATGAGCAGGTTCACGGCGTTGACCTGCTTGGGAGCGGCGATGACCGGGCCGTCGGACGACAGGTCCGATCGGCCGCGACCCATGCCGCCGGCTCCTCTGCCCATGCCGCGCTGGGCGAGCGCCGTGGAAGGTCCGATCGCCAAGAGGGCAACGGACGCGAATGTCGAGAACCGCGCTGATTTCGTGAGTCGCATTGTCGGTCGGATACCCCACAAGACGATGCCCGTGCCACGATTGGTTCGCGGCACGGGCATCGGCAGCAAAGGACAGCGGCTGGTCTGCTAGCGTCTGCTGGGGGCAGTCCGACTACTGGACCAGCACCGAGCCCACCATCACCGGGTGGATGGTGCAAGAGTAGCTGAACGTTCCGGCCGTGGCGAACGTCCGCTGATACGTCGCGTTGGCCGCCTTGTCGCCCGACAGTGGCCGTCGATGAACGTGACATTGTGCGTGGCGGCCGTGGCGGTCCAGGTCCAGGTGACCGTCTGTGCCGATCGGGACCTGGATGTTCGGCGGGGTGAAGAAGTCGTCCCCGACCGAAACCTGATTGGTCTGTACTGGTGGGGTAGGGGGAGTCGGAGTCACGCCTTGACCGGGAGACGTGCTGCCCGTGCCGCCGCTGCCGCCGCAGGCCCCGGCCGCGAGCACCGCGGCGATGGCCAAGATAGAAATACGTATGCGCATGTCAGAATGCTCCGGAGGGTATTATTGCCAATCGATCCAAGGTAATCCCCTCCGCGCTGAGCCAGTTCCCGTCGCCAACGTTCAGATCACATAAAGATCCTGCCGGGTGAGCGGCATCACAGAATGCCCATTCCTGGACTTGGAAAACAGCGTCTGCACGACGTTAAGTGCGCCGGCGGTGAATGCGCGCGCCGATGCAGTCATATATAAACGCCAGACACGATAGGATGCGCTCGCCGACCAACGCAATCGCCGCCCGTTCGTTCTGTCGTAGGCGCGCAATCCACTGGCCGAGCGTGATCGCAGTAATGCTCGCGAAGGCTCTCGACGTCGCGAGTCTCGAAGCCCGCGCCCTCCGATGCGGCGATCACCGCGCCGAACGGGCCGAGTTTCCCGTCGGGAAACACGTATTGGTCGATGAACGCGTCCCGCCGCCAGAGTTTTCGAGCCAGAGTTTCGCCCCAGCTGCGTTGCCGGGCCGCCGCTGCGCTCACGATGCCGTGATTGAGAAAAAGACCGCCGGGTTCCAGCGCGTCGTACACGGACGCGAAGTACGCGGGCAGACGGTCGACGCCCACATGTTCGACCATACCGATGCTCGCCGCCTTGTCGAACCGGCCGAGCGCATTCAAGTCTCGGTAGTCGCGAATCTCGACGCGACAGCGGTCGTCGAGTCCGGCGCGCGCGATGCGTTCGCTGGCCAATTCGCGCTGCCGATCGCTCAGCGTGATGCCCACCCCCGTCACGCCGTAGTGTGCAACCGCGTGCATGATCAGCGCGCCCCATCCGCAGCCGACGTCGAGCAGTCGGTCACCGGGTCGCAGACGAAGCTTGCGGCAGACGAGATCGAGCTTGGCGCGCTGCGCTTGCTCGAGTGTGGACGCCGGGGACTCGAAATACGCGCACGAGTAAACCATTTGATCGTCGAGCCACAGCTTGTAAAAGTCGTTTCCGACATCATAATGGTAGTGAATCGCGGCCTGGTCGCGCTCCGGCTCATGCGCCTTGCCCTCGGCGTGCACGACGCGATCCGACCGCAGGCGACGCACCTCGGCCGCGCGTGATTCGCCGCGAGGGAGCGCGAGCAAATCGCGCACGATGGACAGAAGCGCGCGCGGCGAGCGGAGTTGTCGGTTGATCGCGTCGCTGATCGACACGGCGGCAGCCGAGATCTCCGTCGACGTCGATGTCACCTGACAGATAGGCCTCGACAATCGAGAGCTCGCTGGGCGGGAGGAGCATCGCCCGCAACGCGCCCGGTCGCGCGATGACGAGAGTG
Source organism: uncultured Gemmatimonadaceae bacterium (assembly GCA_963817445.1). Lineage (GTDB taxonomy): Bacteria > Gemmatimonadota > Gemmatimonadetes > Gemmatimonadales > Gemmatimonadaceae > JAQBQB01. The sequence continues at coordinate 458,685 of CAWFOG010000023.1, read as the reverse complement.
AACGGCCGGCGATCACCATCGCCACGCTCGAGGCTGCCGTCCCAGTAGCGCACGTCGAACGCACGCTCGCGCGGCAGACCAAAGAGCGTGGCGACGACGCGGCGACTGTGACGCAGCGCGGAATCGTCGCGGCTCGAATGCCGGCTAGCGGCGGCGGCGCCGGTGCTTGTTCCCACCGCCCTTGACCTGCCCGGTGACCCGGCCGACGTCGTCGCGATTTTCATCGATCAGCTCGCCGACGCGTTGCGCGTGGAGACCTGCCTGCGAGCCCGTATCGGCGATCGCGCCGCCAAGCCGAACGTCGTCGCGGACAATGTCGACTCCGTCGGGGTTGTCGAGCAGATCGTCGACGTCTTCCTGCTTCACTCGAAACCGGCCGTCGACGTCGCGCCCGTTGTGTGTTTTATGATGGTCAGCCATGAACCTGGCTCCTCCGTTGAGACGGTACACACATGCGTTCGTACACCCGTCAGATTGGCAAAGCACAGGCCGAGAACGCGGCTCGTTCCGCAGGACCAGCGACAAGCGGCGGCCAGCTCGTCGTGGGCTCGAGCGTCAGTACGGTTTCACGACGGCGCGGCGCGCGCCGGTCGAATCGCGGTCGATGTACGTCGCGCGATACCAAGCCCGATCACCAAAGCGCGCGCGCAATGCTTCATTGTGATCGTCGAGGTCCGCGACGTAGATGACGTCGCCGCCGACGTGGCCGTCCGGCCCGATCTCGTCGAGCAGGAGTGCGGAGCCAAACGGCAGGCCGCCGAACTTTGCATCGGCCTCGAGCGCGTCCCGACACGCCGGCGAAAGTGAGCGCTCCGAGTTTATATGAATCGACGGGTCGAGCGCGTGAACCTGTTGCGGCCCGGCGACGAACGGCACGGCGCGCGTTGCGGCCGCAGCTGCGCGCGCATCCGGCGGCAATGTCGCATCCACTTCGACTCCACGCACCGCTTCGAGCAGCGAGCACGCGTCGGCACGCTCGAACAGCTGAGCGGCGTCGCTCCGCGGCATGCCTAACTCCCAGACACGTCGTATCAGTCGACCGCCGAACGGCTCGTGCACGAATACGAGAGCATGGTGCGCACCCGCCGCCGCCGACGCGGCGGCAATATCCACCTTGAAATTCTCGCGCGAGTCATGCACTTCGGACACGCGGCGCCACGCGCCAATCGGCGACGCGGGCACGAGCCACGCAAGCACGACGCACGCGACGGCCACCATCGGCGCGGCGTGGCACCAATAGCCGTTCCAACTGTCGCCCCAACGCTCGGCGACGAGAAACGGTGCGCGCGCGAGGAGGATGACAATCGTCGGCAGCGCCGTGTAGAAAAGCGCGGACCGAGAAATTCGCCGTCGTGCCAGTAGACCGCGTACGCAACCAGCTGCGCGACGAACAGGCCGACGACGAGAGCGTCCCAGCGCGTCGTGCGGCGTATCGAGGCCAGCGCCACGATCGCGACGAGCAGCGCCGGGACGGGCCAACCGACCGCCATGCTGTTCAGCTCACCGACATACTTCGCCGCCCGGACGACGGCGCCATCGTGTGTTGACCGCGCCCTGAGGATCGACATGAAAGCCGAGTCGGTGGCCGGCGCCCCACAGCGCTTCATATGCAAAGTGGAATACCCCGCCCCTGTCGTTACCCAATTGGCATAGAATAACGGCATGACGGCGAGCGCACCGACGCCGGCTTGCACGGCGAGATCGCTCCAGCGACGCGGCTCGCGCCGAACCACCGAGAGCTGAAACAGGCCGATGCACAGCGACACGACGACCGCGTCGAGCGGCCGAATCGTCGCCATGAGGCCAAGCGCGCCACCCATGGCCGCTGCCCACAGCGCCGAGCGCCTCCGCGAGTTGGCTCGCTCCACTCGGCGAGCGCCGCCAGCGCGACCACGGCGAGGAACAGCACAGGCACGTGGTTCATGTAACTCGCCGACATGAGCAACGCCATCGGTGTGAACACGAACAACCCGGCGATCACCCGGCCCTGCAGTTCGCCGAAGGCAACGCGCGCGAATTGGTACAACGCCGCGGCCATGGCGCAAGCAGCGGATTGATCAACCAGGGCAGCCGCACCACGTAGCCGACGGCGAGCACCAGAGGTCCGCCAATCGGAAACTGCGAGAGCCAGGCCCCGCGGTCGATCACATTGTCGACCGAGAAAAAGTCCGGGTTCAGGGTCCGGAGGCAGCATCAGCCGGCCATGCGCGAGAATTCGCGCATGCCACAGTTGCGCGACTTCGTCAGCCGTGGTCGGCGAGAAATGGAAGGCGTAGTACGCGAAGAACGCGCTGATCGCGCCAAACGCGACGACGACGCCCAAGGCGAACGCGCGCGGCGACGGGGCGAGCAGCGCGCGCGCGTAGCTGCCAGGCAGCGAGCGGATCGCGGGGACCGGAAGCGCGGCGAAGAGCAGCACGGGCACAAGTGTCGCCGGGATCGCGCCTCCCCAGAACCGTGCGTAGTCCGCCAGCGCGGCGCCGCGTGGTAGGAAGAGCGGCAGCGGAAAGACGCCGACGACAAAAAACAGCGCCAGCGCTGACGTGAGCGCGAGTCGTGGCAGCTCGATGTGGCGGACGCGAAGAGTCAATGCAGAGGGAGGTAGTAGGATACCCCCCTGACTGGACCGGCCCCGCCGGGGTCACGCGCCGGCGCGTTCCTCGAGCGTAACGACGCACGCCATGTGACCGGTGCGCGCGAGAAACTTCTCGACGTCTGTGCGCGACAGCACGAGCGTCGCGCTGTTCACGAGCGGGTGGCAGCGCCAACGATCGGCGCGCCACACGTCGACGTCGACGTACAGTTCCACCGCATGCTCGGCGTCGTGCATCAAGCCGAACACCGTCACCGACCCCGGCGTGACGCCGAGATATTTTTGCATCCGTTCGGCCGACGCAAAGCTCAAATGGTCGGCGTCGGCCGCGTCGGCCAATCGCTTCACGTCGACCGATTTCTCGCAGGAGGTGATCACGAGCAAATGCCGGCGCCCGCGCTTGTCGCGCAGGAAGAGATTCTTCGTCTGAACCGCCTCGGTGGCCGGAATGGCCGCCGTGGCTTCGTCACAGGTGAACACCGGCGGGTGATCGAAGCGCTCGTAGGCGATACCGAGGTCGGCGAGCAACTCGTCGAGCATGGCTTTCATCATAACATGTCGGCCACGTGTTGACGACCGTCGCTCGAGGGCGGTCGTTCATGCGCGCGCGCGGTGAACAGCGCCAGTCCGATCGCCGCGACCGCCATCGCCCCGACGAACGCGGCCACACCCGGCCAGCGCGCCACGTCCCAGATCACGCCGCCCGCCGTACCCGCCGCGCTCGCTCCGACGTAGTAACAGAACATGTACAGCGCCGTCGCCTGCGCCATGCCTCGACGCGCACGCAGGCCGACCCAACTGCTCGCCACGGAATGTCCGCCGAAAAACCCGAACGTGACGATCGCGATGCCGACCACGATGAAGGCGACCGGCCGCAACAGCGTGAGCGCGATCCCGGCAAGCATGAGCATTGTCATAAGGACGAGCATGCGCCCGCGCCCGCGCCGGTCGGCCATCGAGCCGATCCATGCCGACGCGAACACGCCGCCCAGATACACGACGAAGATGAGACCAGCCGCGGCCTGGCTGTACGAGTACGGCGGCGCGAGGAGATGGTACGTGACGTAGTTGTATGTCGTAACGAACGCGCCCATGAGCAAGAACCCGATGGCGTACAGCGCGAGCAAGCGCGGGTCGCGGAGCTGATCGACGAACGATCGGAGGAGCGCGCCGACATGCCACGGCCGCGGTTCGAAGCGCCGCGACGGCGGCAGTGTGCGCCAGAACACCGCGGTGGCCGCGAGTCCGACGAGGCCGACTATCGCCACGGCGAAGCGCCAGGACACGAGATCGGTGAGCAGCGCGGCGAGCAACCGGCCGGTCATGCCGCCGAGTCCATTTCCGCCAATCGCCAGGCCCATCGCCAACCCGATCGACGTCGGATGCACCTCTTCGCTGAGGTACGCCATCGAGACCGCCGGCAGGCCGGCGAAGGTGAGCCCGGCAAGTGCGCGGATGACGAGCATCTGATGGCTCGACATGGGCATCATGAGCCCGATGCATCCCGAGATGGGTCCCAACGGCTCGCAGCCCGCGCCGCCGTACAACCTGGTCGACAATCCCGAACTCGCCGCTCGACGTCACCGATCTCGTGCAGATCGACGCGATGATGACCGGCTACTCGCGGCCGGCGAAGGGCGTGAAGGCGACGGAGTTCACCGGCGCGCGCAACGACATCACGATGTTCGGCGAGTTCATCCGCGACTACCTCGACAAGTACAAGCGCTGGGAATCGCCCAAGTACCTCTTCGGCGAGAGCTACGGCACCTTCCGCTCGGCGGGGCTCGCGTCGGAGCTGCAGAGCAACGAGGGGATCGAGCTCAACGGCATCATGCTGCTCGGCACCGTGCTCGACTTCCAGTACATCTCGCAGTCGCCGACGAACGACATCGGCTACTGCGACGTTCCTGCCGACCTATCACCGCCACGGCGTGGTACCACAAGAAGCTCCCGGCCGACCTGCAGAAGGCAGAGCCTCGAGCAGGTGGTGCAGCAGTCGCGCGACTACGCCTTCGGCGACTACCTCACCGAGCTGGCGCAAGGGCAACACGCTCACGCCGGCCGAGCGCACGGCGGTGGCGCAGAAGCTCGCGCGGCTCACCGGCGTGTCGCAGCAGTTCGTGCTGAACACCAACCTGCGCATCGACCCGGGCACGTATCGCACCGAACTGCTGCGCGAGCGAGCGCGAGACCGTGGGCCGCTACGACAGCCGCATGATCGGCATCAACGGCAACGCCTCGAGCACGCGCGAGGACTACGATCCGTCGGACGTGGCGCCGACCGGCGCGTTCATGTCGGCGTTCATGCGCTACCTGCAGGACGACCTCGAGCTACACAGCAACCTCCAGTACTACCTCGGCGGCCACACCGGCCGCTGGGACTACGCGACGTCGGGCAACTTCGCCGGCTACCCGAGGTCGATGCGCTGCGCACCGCGATGGCGAAGAATCCGTACCTGCACGTGATGGTCGGCGCCGGCTACTACGACATGGCGACGCCGTTCGCGAACGCCGAGTACACGTTCAAGCATCTCGGATTCGACAAGACGTACAGCGATCGCGTCAAGTTCGAGTACTACGAGAGCGGGCACATGGCGTACCTCAACCAGGCGTCGGCGAAGCAGCTCAAGTCGCGACATCGCGAAGTTCATCGAGTCGACGGACCGCCCGGCGAACGCGACCGTGACGCCATGAATACGACGACCTCTCGCGCCACGACGCGCCGCGCGCCCGTCGGTTTCATGAATTTCCGGACGCCGATGATCGCCGTCGCGACCGTCATCGCCTGTGCGGGTTGCGGCGGCGGCGATACGACGACGCCATCCGGGTCCGATCCAGCGACACCGAGACGTTCGCGGCGTCGCTTGGCGTCAACATCGCGGCAATCGACCGAGAATCTCGGACGACCTGTACGCTCAGGATCAGGTCGTGGGCGGCGGCCCGGCTACGTGTCGAATAACGATCCGGGTCACCGTGATCTATACCGGCTGGCTCGCCAACGGGACGCCGATTCGACGGCGACGTTTCGGCGGGACGCCGACTCGTTCACGCTCGGCGTCAAGCAGGTCATCACCGGTTCGGACGAGGGCATCATCGGCATGCACGTCGGAGGCAAGCGAGCTGCTCGTCATCGGGTCGGCGCTCGCCTACGGCGCCGCGGGACGGGGCAAGCATTTCCGCCGAATTCAACGCTCGTGTCTTCACCCGTTACCAGGTGACCGCGGCGCAGTAACGACGACACCGTGAGCAGCGCGACGCCTCATCGGCGCCGCGCTCTCCGGCCGCGCTATTGGGCGACGTGCATCGGAATCGCCATGTCGAGCGAGACGTTTTGCGTTTCGTTCGAGCTTTGCACGCGTGCAAACCACGCGGCATCGCGCGCGATGACCGCCGTGCTCCATCAGATAGCGGGCAAGGTTCGCCGCATCTTCCGGCGCCATGCGAAGGCAGCCGTGTGATACGGCTCCGCCGAGGCTCGACACGGTGCCCGTCCCGTGGATGTAGTAGTCGGGCTCCTTGAAGTAGATCTTCACGACCTTCATCGGGTTGTCAGCCGCGCCGGGCGGCTGCGGTTCCTTGTCCTCTGCCCACGCCGCGTCGGGCGGATTCCAGGGCGGATTCCAGACGATGCGACGAATCGAGTAGTCGCCCACCGGCGTCTCGTAGCCTTCCTTGCCTACGCCAATGGAGTACGACTGCACGACTTATTTCCCATCCTTCAAATAAAGCCGGCGTTCGCTGAGGTCGGCGTTGATATGAACGCCCGAGGCTCACCGGCCCACGACGCGCCGGAGCCATTGCTGCCCAACATCGAGCTCGGGTGGTACGTCCCCGAGGCCGAGGAGCCGCTGCTCGCGCATCCGGCGGCGGCCAACAGGCCGGCCAAGGCGAGCGCGCCCCCACGAATCGGCGCGCCGCCATTCGAAATCTTTTATCGCTGCGTTGAATCGACATCACGTCTCGCTTCTGTTTGCTGCCCGTCATCTGGCGTGACCCGCACGCCCTCCCCTTCTCACCGAGGCTTACAAAAGCAAGGCACGTTCCATGGACCGGCGTGGCGACGCCGCCAACCGATCGAAACGCGAAGCTCGAATCGCAGTTCAATCACCGGATTCTTTTCTCACGGCCGCGATCGTCAATCATGGCCGGACGATACGTCATCGAGCGCGAACTCGGTGGCCGGCGGTATGGCGACCGTGTATCTCGCGCGCGACTCAAGAACCACCGCCACGTCGCGATCAAGGTCCTCTCGCCCGAAGTCGGTGCCGCCCTGGGCGCGGAGCGATTCCTGCCGAGATCGGACCGCCGCCACAGCTCCAGCACCCGCACATCCTGCCGCTGTCTCGACTCCGGGGCATGAGCGCCGAGCAGGCGCAGGCTCGTCGTTCTACGTGATGCCATTCGTGGACGGCGAAACGCTGCGCGACCGGCTCAACCGCGAAAAGCAGCTGCCCGATCGACGACGCCCTCCGCATCGCGCGCGAGGTGGCGGACGCGCTCGCAGCTCCGCGCACCAGCACGGCGTCATCCATCGCGACATCAAGCCGGAGAACATCCTGCTGCAGGACGGCCACGCGCTCGTGGCCGATTTCGGCATCGCGCTCGCCGCCAGCCACACCGGCGACGCACGCATCACCGGCACCGGCATGTACGCGAACAACCCCGATCTGCTCACCGGCCTCGCATCGGTCGAGAGCTCGCTCGGCAAGTTCGACGACGCGCTGGCGCACGCCAAACAGGCGGCGGTCGTCGACCCACGGTCCGTCGGCAGCGCGCGACGCGTGGCGTCGGCTTATCACGACCTTCGGCGTTTCCGCGAGGAATTCCCCGCGTGGGACCGCGCACTTTCGCTGGCGCCGGAGAATCTGTCGCTGATTCAGGGCAAGGCGTTCGGCTACATCGACCTCGGCGAGTTGGACAGCGTGCACGCGCTCGTGCGCGACAAGCTCAAGACCGTCGACACGACGGCGCTCCTCGTGCGCTTTGCGCTGTATCAGGAGACGATGTGGACTGCTGCCACCGGAGCTGTGGCCCAAGATCCTCACGCTCAACGTCGCCAACTTCGGCGGCGACAAGGGACACTGGGGTTTGAAGCTCGGCCACACTTATCTGTTGCTCGGCGACACGGTGCACGGCCGCATGTTCGGCGACACCGCCCGCGTTGCCTTCGAGGCGCAGCTACGCGATTTCCCCGAGCGGGCGCAGTTGCACGAGTTGCGCGGTCGCGCGCTGGCGCTCGGCGGCCATCGCAAGGAAGCGATCGAGGAAGCCGAGCAATCGCTCGCCCTCCGCGAGACGGCGCTCGATGCGTCGCTCCGGCCGTACGTGCACTTTCAGGTGGCGCGCATCCTGGTCCAGAGCGGCGAGTACGACAAGGCACTCGATCTCCTCGAGCCGCTGCTGAAGTCGTACGCGTCGGACGTCACACCCGCGTACCTCAAGATCGATCCGACGTTCAAACCGTTGTACGGGAACGAGCGGTTCCAGAGGATGTTGGCGCGCAGTAAGTAAACATCGCGGCGCGTTCCCGTAGTTTCCGACGCGCGCCGACGCGCGCCGACGCGCGCCGACGCGCTACGTCGAATCATTCATCGCACCTCATGACGGCAGATTTCCGCGGTCGCTACGTCAAAGAGTTCCTCGCCGGTTGGCGCACGATGGACTTCAACGGCCACATGGCGAACACCGCGTATCTGGATCTCGCGGCCGACGTGCGGATGGCGTTCTTCGCCGAGCACGGATTTCCACCGACCGAATTCCGCCGGCTCGGCGTGGGGCCGGTGATGCGCAAGGAGGAGAATCGAATACTTCCGCGAGGTCGGGCTCCACGACACCGTCGCCGTCACCTACGTGATTCTCGCCATGAGCCCGGACGGTGCGCGATTCACCATCGAGAACGAGATCTGTTCGCCGAGCGGCGAGCGTGCGGCCGTGGTTCGATCGACGGGCGGCTGGCTCGACTTGCGCGCACGAAAGCTCGTCGCGCCGCCGGCCCCGGCGTTCGCCGTGTTCATGCAGGTGCCGCGTGCGCCGGAGTTCGTCGAGTTGCCGGTGCCGCGATCGCGGGACTAGGCTCGCCGGGTCATTGACTCGCCTCGTATCATTGTCCGCATGCGCAACAAGCCCGTGCTCCTCACCGTCGACGACGACCCCGAAGTCCTCAACGCCATCGAGCGCGATCTCCGGCAGCACTTCAGTTCGGACTATCGAGTCGTGAAAGCGTCCTCCGGCGCGGAGGCGCTCGAGGCGGTCCGTCAGCTCAAGAGCGCGGGATGCGCAGATCGCGCTGTTCCTCGTTGACGAGCGCATGCCGCACATGACCGGCACGGAGTTCCTGCTCGAGGCGATCAAGGTGTATCCCGACGCGCGACGCGTGCTGCTCACCGCGTACGCCGACACCGAAACCGCGATCACCGCCATCAACCGGTGCGGCTCGATCACTACCTCCTCAAGCCGTGGGAGCCGCCCAGCGCGCGACTCTATCCGATCCTCGAGGACCTGCTCTCGGACTGGTTCGCGCGCGCGCGCCCCTCGTTCGATGGCATTCGCGTTGCCGGCTACGCGCTGTCTCGCCGCCGAGCTACGCGGTGAACGATTTCCTGGCGTCGAACCAGGTGCCGTACCAGTGGATCGACATGGAATGACGCGACGCTCCGCGAGCGTTCCTCTCCGGGACCCGCGGTACGGCGACAGCTCCCGATCGTGCTTTCCCGACGGCACCACGCTCGTGCAGCCCTCCGACGCGCGATCTCGCCGAGAAGGTCGGTCTCCAGACGCGGGCGCAGAAGCCGTTCTACGATTTGATCATCATCGGTGGCGGACCAGCCGGACTTGCGGCCGCCGTGTACGGCGCATCCGAAGGACTGCGCACGATTCTCGTGGAGCGGAGCGCGCCGGGCGGACAGGCCGGCACCAGTTCGAACATCGAGAACTACCTCGGCTTTCCCGGCGGCGTCAGCGGCGCCGACCTCGCACGTCGTGCCGCACCCAGGCCAAGCGCTTCGGCGCCGAGATCCTCACCACGCAGGAAGTGGTGAAGATCGAGCGCGAGGACCCGTATCGCAAGGTGATCCTCTCCGACGGATCCGAGCTGTCGGGTACACGGTGCTCATCGCGCCCGGCATGGAAGTGCGGCGCCTCGACGCCGATGGCCTCGACGCGCTGCTCGGCGCCGGCGTGTACTACGGCGCGGCGCTCACCGAGGCGGCGGCATCGCGGGCAGGACGTGATCGTGGTTGGCGGCGCGAACTCGGCCGGTCAGGGTGCGATGTTCTTCTCGCGCACGCGCGCAAGGTCACGATGCTCGTGCGCGGGCCGATATCCGGCCGGAATGTCGCAATACCTCGTCGATCGTATCCGCGAAACGCCGAGAACATCGAAGTGCTGCTCGAATTCGCAGCGTCGCGGCCGTGCACGGCGACGGCCGGCTCGAGTCGGTGACGGTGGCCGACGCACGACGCGGCGAACAGCGCGATCTCCCCGCGGCCGCGATGTTCATCTTCATCGGCACGTCGCCGCGGACGGCGCTGTGCGCTGACGTCGTGCATGCGCGACGCGCAGGGCTTCGTGCTCACCGGTCGCGACGTGATGGTCGACGGACGCCGCCCCGCGGGCTGGACCGCCGACCGCGATCCATTTCCGTTCGAGACGAACGTGCCGGGGATCTTCTGCGCGGGCGACGCACGCTAGGCTCCGGCAAGCGCGTCGCCGCCGCGGTCGGCGAAGGCTCGGCGACGGTGAGCATGGTTCACCAATACCTGCAGACGGTCTGACGCGATGACCGACCGATCAGACGACCCGAACGCCGTGAGTACTCGCGCGACTCACCGCGCATCGCACGCTCGCGACTGTGCCGCGCCGCGAACTGGAGTGGCTCGTCGCGCACGGTACGCTCGAGCACTTTGCGCCGGGCGCGCTCGTCGCGAAGAAGGGCGAGCCGGTCGACGGGCTCTTCATCATCCTCTGCGGCCGCATATCCCACCTGACCGACCAGAGCGGCACGTGGCGCAAGGTCATGGACTGGCGCGACGGCGACGTGACGGGTCAGCTTCCCTATTCGCGCATGGCGGTCTCGCCGGGCAACTCGGTGGTCGAGGAATCGACGGAGGTATTCCACATCCCGATCGAACGCGTGTCCGATGCTCCCGGTGGAATGTCCGCACGTCACGGCGGCGCTCGTGCACGTGATGGTCGACCGCGCGCGCGCGTTCAAGTCGAGCGATCTGCAGGTCGAGAAGATGGCGTCGCTCGGAAAGCTCGCGGCCGGACTGGCGCACGAGCTGAACAATCCCGCGTCGGCGGCGGCGCGCAGCGCGCAGCTCGTGTCCGACGCGCTCGCCGAGTCCGACGACGCCGCGCGAGCGCTCTGGCGCGGTCCATCTCGACGACAATGAGCTTTCTGTGATCGAGCGGGTGCGCGGCTCTGCCTGGCGCGCCGGCGACGAGCGTGCTACGCCGCTCGAGCGTGCCGACCGCGAGGAGTCGATCGCCGACTGGCTGGCCGACCACGACACCGACGATTCGTTCGCCGCCTCGCTCGCCGAGACGGACGTGACGGTCGAGATGCTCGACGAGCTGGCCGGTGCGCTGCCGGCGACAAGCTGCGACGCTGCGCTGGTGGGTGGCAGCCTGCACGGTTCGCGGGCTCGCGCGCGACATCGAGCGAGCCGCGTCCCGCGTGCACGCGCTCGTGAGCGCGGTGAAAGGCTTCACCTACATGGATCACGCGACCGTGCCCGAACCGGTCGATGTCGCGAAGGGACTCAACGACACGATCGCGGTCCTGGCGGCGAAGGCACGTGCGCGCTCGGTGTCGCTGACCGTCGATGTCCCGCCGACCTGCCGCGCGTCCGCGGTTTCGGCGGCGAGTTGAATCAAGTGTGGGCGAATCTCGTCGACAACGCGCTGGACGCGGTGAACGACGGCGGACGCGTCACTGTGTCGGCGCGCGCAGAGGGCGAGGATCGTCGTGCGCGTGACGGACGACGGCCCCGGCATTCCCGCGGAGCTCCAGAGTCGAATGTTCGATCCGTTTTTCACGACGAAGCCCGTGGGAAAGGGCACGGGACTCGGTCTCGACATCGTGCGCCGACTCGTCGACCGGAACGATGCGTTGATCGACGTGGAGTCGCGGCCGGGGCGCACGGAGTTTCGTGTCGCCCTGCCCGCGCTCGCGTGACGCTGTTCCCGTCACGCTGGCACCTGGAAGCAGCTTGATCGTGTCCGGCGTAACACAGGGGACCTGACAGAGTCGATACAGCGAGTCGGAGACAAGTGCGACGTTGTAGATGCCGGTGAAGGTCGTCCATTTGCTCAGGTCGTGGATTGAATGCGCAATGGAGACGGGAACGATGCTGAAATGGTCGGCCAGGCGCGACGACGTGACCGTGAGCTTCGCCTGCTCGCACGTCTGCCGTAGCGCTGCCCCCGGCTTCGGTCCCACTCGCTCGATTCTGAGCGTGTACGGCACATTGTCGCCGTCGTTGACGTCCATGTTCGTCGAAATCGCGACGACGCCATCGTCCTGCAGCCGGGCACGGAAGTACTGAACGACGTTGTGCAAGGAATCGGTTTGCTGGCCCAGATTGGTGTACACCGAGCCCTGCGTCGACGTGACCTCCAGCGAATCACCGGCCGTGCCAAACCAGATCACGTCGCCATAGGCGTAGTCGGGAGTATATCGCTGACCAAAAGATTGGTTTGCGCACAGTCGCGGTGTCGGTGGAGTGAACGACAGTCGTAGACGACTCGCAGGGACCCGCGGATGCACCGGCGAGCGTGCCGCTACGTGCCATGAAGCTAGGCAGTGGACTTGGACCTCCCGCCCGTTGCGAAAACCCCATCTGCGAATGTCGATTGCACGCGCAAACTATAGTGACCGCTACGATCGTGAGTGCGGCTTGTTGCTTGAGCGAGATCACAGGCATCGCCATCAGGGAACCTGAAGTCGGAAAAACTTCGTCACATGTCCCGCACTCACGGTGAATACGTATGGACCAGTGGCATGGTATCAACCCCACCACCGCCTGACCTACTATGCAGTCTCTCTCCACCGCTAGTTCCCCCCCGTCGCCAGCCGGATCTGCGCCAATCGCGCCGGCGTGCCGACAAAGAGCTGTTCCGGATACCGCCGGTATTGCAGCATCTGGCTGTAGATCGCCGCCTGATCGTACTCGTTGAGTCCGAGGCCGGCGAGATACTGCAGCCGGAGATTGCGATCGTGATTGATCTGCGCGTCGGCGAGCCACGGGCGCAGCATCGGCTCGTTGCCGGCGAAGGTCGAGAACAATTCCGTCGCCGTGTTGAAGCCGATCTCGTGGAGCGACTGCGCGACCCCCGCGTACTGCGGGCTCGCGAGCCGCTGCTCGATCGCGTCGACGTCGATCTTCATCGTGCCCATCTGTCCGACGAGGACGAGATCGTAGCCGCCGCCGTTGTTCGTATTGCCGAACACAACGCCGTTCGGGAAGGCCTGGAAAAAGGTCGCCATCTCGCTCTTCACCGCCGCGGTGTTGCTCTCGTACAGCTGGACGAACAGCGTCACCACGCCGCCCGGCGTGAGGTGGTCTTTCACGACGTCGAAGAATTCCTTCGTGTACAGTGTCGCCGCGCCCTTGACCCACGGATCGAGCGGATCCGACGTCACCGCGTCGAACTTCTGCTTCGTCGTCAGAATGAAGTGGCGCGCGTCGTCGATCTCGACGTGCACCTTGGGGTTGAGCACGACATTGAAGTTGTGCGCGCCGAAGTACTTCGACACCACCTTCGGAACGAGCGGCTCGATCTCGGCGATCGTCTCGCTCTCGAGCGCCGGGTCGATGCTCACCGCGCCGGCCGTCACGCCCGCGCCGCAGCCGATCACGAGCACCGAGTTCGGATGGGGCGGCAACAGCGTCGTGAGGTGGCCGAGCATGCGCTGCAACCGCATGTCCTGCGGTTCGCTCGACGCCTGCACCTTGCCGGCGTTGTGGTAGTTCAACACGCCATTCGAGAGTTGTGACACGGCGACCGACGACGTCATCCCCTCGCCGACGTAGATGAAGTCGTTCGCGTTCTCTAATCGCGTGGCGAACCAGCGACCGTAGCCGACGAGCAGCGGCGGCACGATCGGCACGCTCGCCACGCACGCGACCGTCGCCAGGCCAACGGCGAGCCCCCATCCAAAGCCGCGGCTCATTTGCCAGCGCAGCATCGGCAGCGACGCCACCAGCGCGCTGACCCCGGCGGTGATGATCAACAGCCGCTGCGACGTCTGCGTGCCGAGCCAGGCGATGATCAGCAAACTGCCGAGTAGCGCGCCGACAATTCCGCCGATCGTATTCGCCGCATACACGGTGCCCACCAACCGCGCCGGATCCTTTTCTTCGCCGCCGACCGCCGCCAAGGCGAGCGGAAAGCTCGCGCCCCAGCAGACTGCCGCGGGCAGCACGACCCACAGACAACGCACGAGATCGATCTGGAACGTGTACATCGGCGTCGCCGACAGACCGGGACTGATCGGCCAGTACGGCAAGAACTTCGTCATCGAATACGCGGCCCATGCAATGCAGCCGGTCAACAGAAACTGGCAGACCGCCAGCGCGAAGCCGGCGTGCTTGGTCGTGCGCGCAATCACTGATCCAATCGTGCTACCGATGCCAAGCCCCGCGAGGAACGCGGCAAGAATGAGCGAGAACGTGTACGTCGTCGCGCCAAGCAGAAGCGACAACAGGCGCGTCCACACGGCCTCGGCGGCGAGCGCCGTCGCACCAGACAGAGCGATCGATACGTAGATGGGCCACGTACCGTGCGGAACGAGACTCGACTTCGCGGTGCTCGGCGCGCGCAGCGCGTCCGGCTCGGCGGCGTACAGCGTTACGCGCGCTAGCGCGAGACTCGCCAATCCGACGAAGACGTCGATCGCCACGGCGACGTACGTCGCCACTGACATGTCATGCACGCGCAGGAGATAGAAACCGGCGAGCAGGCAGCCGAACACCGCGCCCGCAATGTTGCCGCCGTAGAAGAAGCCGAGCCACGACACACCTTCCGGTGTCGTCTTCACCCACCGCGAAATCGCCGGCAGCGTCGCGCCCATGAGCAGCGTCGGCGGCAACAGACAGATCGCGCAGAACAATCCGCGAACAAGTAAATCCGCCATTCCGTGCAGCGCGATGGCGAAGTACAGGCCGCCAGCGTACGGCAGTCCCCACAGCACGAGCAAGCCAAACGCGCCAATCGCCAGTTCGAGGAACGCGTAGACGCGAAGCGGATGCTGCTGTCGGGATACGAACCGCGACAGGTACAGGCTGCCGAGACACATGCCGGCCATGAACGTGCCGAGCAGCACGCCGAGCGACACGGCCGAGGAGCCGATGATGAGACTGAGCAGTTGGAACCATACGATCTCGTAGATCAGCGCCGCACAGCCGCTCCCAATGAATAGGAGCACAAGGAGTGGCAGCACCCGTGACCCGACAGGCGTCGTCGCGGCAGCGGAACTGGGCGCGTACGTGGGCGCGCGGCGGGGTTTCGTGGTGGACGACGGCACTGGGAGTCGGGACGAAGGAGGCAAGCGAGCGCGAGGATCGAACGACATACGCGGGGCGCTCTACGTATGTTGGCACTCGGTACAGGTCGCGTCCAGTGTGCGGCCGCGTGACCGCCGCATAAAAAGAACGCGGGCGATGCATCGTCGAAATCGACGCATCGCCCGCTATTGCCGTGGTGCGTGCTACGGGCTACCAACCACGATCAGCGTTGCAGGTCGCGATTGTCGATGCCAGACGCGGACGAGTTGCGCTGCGACGGACGGTCGGCCGCGGCGCCGGCTTGCGACGACGGCTCGATGTGTTGCTGGCGATTGTGACGGTCGAGCTCTTCGCGCGAATGGAAATGCGCACCACACTGCTGGCAATCGAAGTTGGGATGGTCGTTCGCCATGATCGTTTCCTCACGGATGGGGTCGTCGGCCGCGCGTCGGGCTGACGCGTGCACCGGCATCCACACCGCGGAACGCCAGCACAGCTTGTGCCGCGCACGTACTCGCCGAGCTTGCTGCGGCGATGCGCTCTATGCGTGAAGTTGAACGAATACCGACGTGCTATGCGAGCTTCACAAACCGCAGCGCGACGGAATCGATGCAGTAGCGAAGTCCGGTTGGGCGCGGCCCGTCGTTGAACAAGTCGCCGAGATGCGCGTCGCAGCGACGGCAAGTGACGCCGCTCGGCTCATATCCACTGCTCGGTGCGCCGTGATGCACGTTCTCCTCGGCGATCGGCTCCCAAAAGCTTGGCCATCCCGTTCCGGCATCGAACTTCGCCGCGGAACTGAAGAGCGCGGTGTCGCAGCAAATGCAACGAAAGAGTCCTTTGTCATGAAGATTCCAATATGCGCCGCTGAACGACGGCTCCGTGCCCGCCTCGCGCGTGATATGGTACGACGCGGGCGACAGTTGCTTTCGCCACTCGGCGTCGGACTTCACCACCTTGGGAAGGCGCGCCGTGCCCTTGCGTTGGCCGTCGTCGCCGAACTCGACGATGAGCACGTCGTCGATCGCGATGAGCGATCGCGCATCGAGACGCGAGGGTCGCCAGAGGGTGACGATCGCGGCGGTGAAGACGAAATTGCGTCGCGTGATTGTTGTCGGTGTCGATGCCATGGGTCAGTGCCTCACAAAGATCGTTCGCGCGCGCGCAGCGGCGGCGCGGTCAGAGTTCAGTGTCCTCGAGGTACGCGGCGAGATCGAAGTGTCCAAAAAAGCGCGCCCAGTCCGCCGGCGTCGCATGATGTTCCCCGTCGGTGCGCCGCGCGTCGGCGCCCGCGGCGAGCAATGCATCGACCAGCTCGCGGGCACCGGCTTTGGCGGCGTAGTGAAGCGGCGTGGCGTCGAGCGACCCGCCGTCTGGATTTGCGCCGCGGCGCAAGAGAAACTCGACGGTCGACATGTTACCGAGCGCGGCGGCGGTGTGGAGCGGTGATTCACCAAACCCGCTCGCGGGATTGATGCCGTCGCGGTACGACGTGCACACATCGGTGCCCGACTCAGCGAGCGCTTCGAGTGCGGCGACGTCGTCGACGGCGGCGAGAAGCCACGGGTCGCGTTCGCCGGTCTCTTTCATCAAATAGACCGCGACCGCGCGACGCCGGCGCGAATACGCCGCCGAGCGCGCCGCGGTCGCACCGTACTTGTCGAGCGCGCCAACGGGTGCCCCCCGTTCGATGAGAAAGCGCGACACGCCGACGGTCGACGCAAAGTGCAGCGGCGGCGCATCGTTCGCGCCGCGCGCTCCCACGAGCGACGGCGTCTCATCGAGCAGCGCCGCAAGACGCACTACGTCGCCGAGTGCAGAGGCCTCCCACGCGCCGACGCGCGCGCCGTGCGTGAGCAGGAGCTGCACCACAGGCGTGGCTTCACGCGTCGCCGCGATCAGCAGGGGCGTCCAACCGTCGTAGCCGCTACTCGGCGCGTTGGGATCAGCACCGGCGTCGACCAGCATGCGGACGATGTCGACGCGGTCGTTCTCCACAGCGACGTGGAGCGCCGTCGGCTCCCCGCCCCACGCGGGGTGATGGCCGTGCGCCGTGGCCAGCCCCGGCGTTTGTTCGAGCAGTCGTTGCGCGACGGCGGCATCGCCGGCGCGCGTCGCGGACATGAGCTCGTCGAGTGTCGTCATGGAGAGTGATACGAGGGGGGTGCGATGCGTTCGAGCGATGACCATCTGGCGGTCTTTTCCATCTCCGCCTCGTCCAACAACAATCGCGATCGATTTTCGACTTGGATACTGTCCGCAGCGCATCTATTTCCCATCTACAATTTCACCACCACAGCGCACGCTGTGAACTCCTAGCAGTGTGTTCCACGTTCTTCTAATTTTGCCCACGTTCTCATCGCGGCCGTTTCGAATACTATGCTCAGTCCTGCGGCGCCGGCTCGTGATCTCCGAACCTGTGCGCGAGATGTTCAATGCCATCCACACCTCGCACCCCGCTGCGAACATCAACGCGCACATACTCATCATCGCGTTCTCGCCCGGCAAGAATTCCCCCGAAACACGTCTTTTCCGTACCGTACGCGGCTCAACCGCACGGATCAACGTCAACTATTCACATTCTCCTGCACTCGCAGCGACGTACGAGTTAACATCGCGCGCGCATCGTGCGCACCAACCGCTCTACACTTTCCCTCCTCATTCAACAAGAATCGCTCATCGATTATCGACTTGGATACTGTGCACGCTGGGCGCCGGTGCGCCAGTCTGCTGTGCTCACCGGCGCCGGCCTGTTGATTCGCAGCTTCCGCTCCGTTGCTCGCGCGCGACATCGGTTTCGATACAAACGTTGCTACGGCCGAGGTGGCGCTCACCGGACCGCGCTACGCACAGCGATACCGCTGCGGCGATACATGCTACTGGGACGCGCTGATCGATGTCGTATCAGGTCGCATTCCGGGTGTCGTCGAAGCCGTGGGCAGTCGACGAATTGGATTCCGCTTGGAATCAGCGGTCAGACCTTTCGTCGACATCCGCGGACCGCGAGGGTGAGCGGCACGCCCGGAGCGGTGTATCGCACCGTCAGTCGAGGACTTCTTCCGCGCGCTGTCGCATGCCGGTCGTCGCTCGGTCGTGACGTTCGATCGCAGCGAGGATGGCGTCGACGTCCGACGCGCGTCGCCGTCGTCAATCGTCACGATGGCGGCGCTGAGACTGGCCGAATGAGAATCCGACTCGGCCAGCTACATTCGAGCGCGCAGGAATGGAAGTCTGGATCGCAACGGGCAGCCTGCGCCGTGGCTTCGGATCGATCGGCGTCGTTGGCGACGTGCGCACGTTCGGACTCGAAGACGAACGCGCGACCGGAGATGTACGTGTTCTTTCGACAAGACGCCGTCGTGGACGACTGGAATGACTGCGGTCGTTCGCGGCGTCGGTGCCGTGCGACGACGCCTGCTCGCACGCCATGCGAGTGCGCGCGCTCGCGCGCTCGATCCGTCGCTCGCCGTCGACGTCGGCACGCTGGACGATCGATTGCGCCGCACGCTCGCCGACGCGGACGCTGACGATGTCGCTGCTCAGCAGCTTCGCCGCGACGTTGCGCTCGGTGCTCGCCGCGTTGGGGATCTACGGCGTGTCTGTCGTACGCCGTCACCCAACGCACGCGCGAGCTGGCGGTGCGCGCGGCGCTCGGCGCACCGACCGGAGTCGATCTCCTCGGCCCTCGTGGTGCGCGCCGGACATTCGCGTCGTCGTGCCTGGACTCATTGTCTCGGCGTGATCGGCGCGCTGTCGCGCTGAGCCGGGCGCTGGGATCGATGCTTGTTGGCGTTGGTGCGAGCGACCCCGTATCGTACTGGCCGCGATCGTAGTGTTGGTCGCGGCATCACTGTGTGCGATCGTCGTCCCCTCGCTCCGCGCCACCCGCTCGACCCCATGATCGCGCTTCAGGTGGAGTAACAGGGCCGCAATCGTAAATGCAGTAAACCCTTTTGTGCGCGTAGGACGACTAAGGGTTTGCGCGTTTCGTGTCCGGCGCGCACAGCGTTCCCACTCCCTCGCCCTTCTCCACGGGTCCTCTCGTGAGCTCACGCCACTGGTTGGTCGTCGCTGCCGCCCTGATCGGGACAGCGCTTGTCCGCCCCCATTCACTGTTCGCGCAAACCGACGTCATTCGCGGCCGTATCACGGCGCCGGACAGCCTGCCCGTCGAGCGGGCGAACATCACCGTGACGTCGCTCTCCGGCAACGTGTCGCGCACGACGCGCACCGACAAGGCCGGCCGGTACACGATCACCTTTCCCGGAGACGACGGCGACTACTTCGTCAACATCGCCGCGATCGGTTTCGCCAGCGAAGCGGTTCGAGATCAAGCGCACGGGCGATCAGGAAGTGCTGATTGCCGACGCCCGGCTTTCGCGCGTCGCGACGCAGCTCGACGCCATGAAGGTGCAGGCCGACCGTCAGAAAGTCGGTCGGAACGATTTGGGGGTCGACATCAGCGGCAGCGAGCGCGGCGTGAATCAGTCGGCGGTATCGGCGGATCAGATGGGCGACTTGGCCGCGCTGGCCGCGTCGCTGCCGGGCGTGCAACTCATTCCGGGCGCGGACGGCAACCCGTCGGGCTTCTCGGTGCTCGGGCTGACGGCCGATCAGAACGCGACGACGCTCAATGGCATGAACTTCGGCGGATCGAACCTGCCGCGCGACGCGAACGTGTCGACGTCGCTCGTGACGACGCCGTACGATGTCGCTCGCGGGAACTTCAGCGGCGGCCTGCTCAACGTCCGGTCGCGCCCAGGCTCGAACTACATCGTCCGCTCGACGAGCTACAACGCCGACGCGCCGCAGTTGCAGTGGACGGACGCCGCGGCGCGCGCGCTCGGCCAGCAGTATCGCAGCCTGTCCGTCGGCGGGCTCCTCGCGGGACCGATCCAGTTCGACAAGTCGTTCTATTCGGTCGCCTACCAGGCGGGCCGGCGAGCAAATGATCTTCAGGATTTGCTCAACACCGATGCGCTCGGACTGGAGACGGCCGGCATCGCCGCGGATTCCGTGGCGCGGCTCCTCCAGATCTTGAATCGCGCGAGCGTGCCGACTTCAGTCGGCGGCGTACCGAGCAATCGCTTCAATGACAATGCGTCGATTTTCGGCACGCTCGACTTCGCCCCGCCGTCGTCAGCGACGGGCCAGGCGTTCAACGTGACGTTCAGCGGCTCGTGGAATCGGCAAGATCCGGCGGGCGGAAGCACCACGGACCTGCCGTCGCACATGGGCGAACGGACCAATTGGTACGGCGGCGTGCAGGGCCGGCACTCGAGCTACTTCGGGTTCGGTGTGTTGAGCGAAACATCGCTCGGCCTGAATCACTCGAACTTTTTCGGCTCGCCATTCGCGGCGCTGCCGAATGGCGTCGTCCAAGTGAACTCCACATTCCCCGACGGAACGCCGAGCGTGCAGTCGGTGGCGTTCGGCGGCAACCCATCGTTGAACACTGGGCAGAGCTCGACCAGCGCCCAGGGCATCAACACACTCTCATGGTTCAGTGAGAACAATAAGCATAAGCTCAAGTTGACCACCGAGCTGCGCCGCGACGAGTACTCGCAGGATCTCACGTCGAACGCGCTGGGGACGTTCGCGTTCAACTCGCTCGCCGATCTCGATGCCGGCGTGCCCGCGGCGTTCACTCGCCAACTGTCGTCGAGCCGCCGCAGTGAAAGCGAATACATCGCCGGCACGTCGCTTGGCGATACGTATCGCCCGACGGACGACCTGCAGCTGCAGTACGGTGTGCGCCTCGACGGCAATCATTTCAACGGCGGCCCGGTGGTGAATCCCGCGGTCGAACAGGAATTCGGCGTCAGCAATACCGGCGTACCGAATCACATCTACGCGAGCCCGCGCGTCGGCTTCTCATGGACGTACGGCACCGCGAATCAGATCAGTGCGTTCCAAGGCGCGGCGCGCGATCCGCGCGCGGTGATCCGCGGCGGCATCGGCATTTTCCAGAACACGCCGAGTGCCACGTCGATCGGCTCGGCGATGGACAACACCGGGTTGGCGAGCGCCGTGCAGCAGCTCACATGCGTCGGCATCGCGGCCCCGACGCCGAATTGGTCGACGTATATGAATGACCCCGGCGCCATACCGACGCAGTGCGCCGACGGCACGACCGGCACCGTATTCTCGAGCACCGCACCCAACGTCATCCTGTTCGACAAGAACTACGCCGCGCCGCGCGCGCTGCGTTCCAACCTGCAGTGGAACGGCATGACGCTGGGCAATCGTTTCGCGGCGACGATCGACGGGACATATTCGCTGAACCTCGATCAGGCGAGCACCTTCGACCTGAACTTCAATCCGGTCCAGCAATTCAGCTTGCCGGACGAAGACGGCCGCCCGGTCTACGCGCGCGCGACGAGCATCGTGCCGACGACCGGCGCGATCGGCGCCGGCGAAGCGCGCATCTCGCCCCTGTTCACGCACGTGAGCGAGTTGCGGTCGGACATGGAATCAGAGACGCGACAACTCACGGTGCAGTTCCGTCCGGCCACGTTCAGCTCGAGCTACAGTTGGAGCCTGGCCTACGTGTACGCCAACGCGCGCGAGCGCTATCGGGGGTTCACGAGCACGGGCGGCAATCCGCTCGACGAAGCGTGGGGCCGATCGAGCTTCGACTCGCGCCATCAGTTCGTCTACAGCCTCACCTACAACGCGTTCGACTTCATCCGGCTCGGCTGGAACGGCTCGTTCCGTTCGGGGTTGCCGTACACGCCGCTCGTCGCCGGCGACATCAACGGCGACGGCTATGCGAACGACCGCGCATTCATTTTCAATCCGGCGGCGGTCAGCGGCGACACGGCGCTCGCGTCGGGCATGCGCTCGCTGCTCACCGGCGGCTCCAGTTCGGCGCGCGCCTGTCTGCTCAACCAGCTCGGCCACATCGCGACGCGGAACAGCTGCCAGGGGCCGTGGTCGTCGACGGCCAACCTGAACTTCTCGTTCAATCCGGTGAAGGTGCGGCTGCCGCAGCGCGCCACGCTCTCATTCCAAATCTCTAATCCACTCGGCGCCGTCGACGCGTTGGTGCACGGTCCGAACGATCTCCACGGCTGGGGACAGACCTTCATTCCGACGAGCCAGCTCCTGTTCGTTCGCGGATTCGACGCCGACCACCGACCGGTACACGTATCAGGTCAACCAGCGCTTTGGCGCGACGGCACTGTCCCAGACGGCGACGCGCCTGCCGGTGACGCTGACCGCGATGTTGCGCGTCGACGTCGGCCCGACGCGCGAACGGCAGGGCCTCACGCAAATGCTCGATCGGGGTCGCACGACGGACGGCACGAAGGTCCCCGACCTGATGTTCAAAGCGTTCTACGGCAGCGGCGGCGTCGTCAATCCCATGGCGGCGCTCCTCCGCGAGGCGGACACGCTCGAGTTGACGGCACCGCAGGCCGACAGCATTGCCGTGCTCAATCGCGCCTACACGATCACGCTCGATTCGATCTGGACGCCGGTGTCGAAGTACCTGGCATCGCTGCCGCAGACCTACGATCAGGACGCGGCGTACGACCGGTATCGCACGGCGCGCGAAGCATCGGTCGACGCGCTGATCAAAGTTGCGCCGGCGGTGCGCGGGCTGCTCACGCCCGACCAGTGGCACAAGCTGCCGACCTTTCTCACGCCGTATCTCGACACGCGATACCTGGCGTCGGTGCGGTCAGGCACGGCGGGCACTGGGCTTGGTATGAGCATGCTGCCGGGCGGGATGCCATTCAGCGGCGACGCCGGCGGCTCGCGCGTGACGATCCAGATCCAGCGCCCATAGCAGGAACGTACGATCACTCATTCATCGACTCTCATGCGTAACATCTTGCTCGTCGCTCTCGCCGTCGCCGCCCCGGCCGGCGCGCAGCAGCTCCCCACGGTGCGGCTGATCAATCTGCCGGACGCGTCGTCGCCGCACATCTTCGGCCAGGTCGTCGCCGTGCGCCAATTGCCCTCCGGGCAACTGCTCGCCAACGACACGCAGAATCGACAACTCGTGCTCCTGTCGCCCGTGCTCGCCCCGTCCGTCATCGTCGCCGACTCGGCGAGCGGCAGCCCGAGCTCGTACGGAACGAGCGCCGGCGGACTCATTCCCTACCTCGCCGACTCGACGTTGTTCATCGACCCGGCCGGTCTGTCGATGTTCGTCATCGGTCCGACAGGTGCGATTGCGCGCGTCGCGTCGGTCCCGCGCTCGCAGGACGCGCGGTCGCTGGCGTCCAACACCCAAGCCAGCCCCGCCCTCGACGCGATGGGGCGCATCGTGTATCGCGGCACGCTCGGCCGCGGGATCTTGCCCGCCACTCAGGGCAAGACGTTCGCGTTTCCCGACCCGCCGGACAGCATGCCCATCGTTCGCATCGATCTCGCGTCGCGCAAGCTCGACACCGCCGTGTTTTTCAAGATCGCGAAAACCAAAATGAACATCGTGCAGTCCGACCGCGGCATCACGGCGACGAACGAGATCAATCCATTGCCGCTCGTCGACGATTGGGCAGTCGTGTCGGATGGATCGATCGCGATGGTGCGCGGTCAGGACTACCACGTCGATTGGGTGAACGCGGACGGCTCGATCTCCGCGTCGCCAAAGATTTCGTTCGATTGGCAGCGACTGACGGACGACGACAAGGCCGCCGTGCTCGACTCGGCGCGGGCCGCGATCGAGAAGCAGCGCGCTGCAGCGACCGCTCAGGCGCTGTCGGGGAAAGGCGTCGCGACTGACGGTGGCGGTGGGCAGCGAATGGTCATCATGGGCATGGGTGGCGACGCCGTCATTGGCGGTGGCGGTGGCGGACGCTCGGGCTCCGGCGCGCCAACCGTGGCTCCCGTTGCGATGGTCGACGCAAGCGAGCTGCCCGACTACCGACCGGTGTTCGGTGCGGGCGCCGTGCGTGCGGATCTCGACGACAACGTCTGGATCCGGACATCGGCGGCGCGCGCCGGCTCGATCGCCGGACCGATCTACGACGTTGTGGACCGCAAGGGTGCGCTCGTCGATCGCGTGCAAGTGCCGGCTGGCCGGCAGATCATCGGCTTCGGCAAGGGCGGCGTGGTGTACATGGTCGCGCGCGACGGCGCCGCGAGCTGGATCGAGCGGACGCACCGGTAGCTGAACGGTCGCCAGGCGGGCACCAGGCTGGCGAGCACGGCGACCGCGACGAGCGTCGTTGCGGTCAACCCCAAGACGGCGGGATCGCGCGGTGTGGCCATTGCACTTGTCCCGCGCGCGATGCCTCTGTTCCGATTCCTTCAGATTTCGCTGAGCCTGCTCATCGTCGCGTGCGACGCGACGCCGGGCTCATCGCGCGCGGGTGCCGAGCGACCGCCGAACGCCGCCGAGTCAACCGATTCGTCAGGCGGAGGCAATATCGAGCGGCGCGGCTCCGCCGGGGAAACGTCTCCCGTCGCCTCGCGCGGCAAGAGCAGCGCGCCGACGCACGCAGCCCCGGACGCCGACAGCGCCGCGCCCGCACGCGGCAACCGCGCCGGCCCCGACTCCGCCATTCTGCTCCAGATCGCCACGCAACCCAAGCTGCGCACCAAGGCCGACAGCATCTCGCTCGTCGCGTCCATTCGCGTGGGACTCAAGAATCCCGGGTGGCCGGTCCGCACGCCGCCTCGCCTGCCCGGCTCCATTCTCCCCGCCGCGCGCATCGTCGCGTTCTACGGGAACCCGCTCTCCAAGCGGATGGGGATTCTTGGAGAGATCCCATATGATCAGATGCTCACGAAGCTCGACTCCGTCGTCGCGCAGTGGCGCGCCGCCGATCCGTCGATGCCAGTCGTCCCGGCGCTGCACCTCATCGTTTCGGTCGCTCAGGGGCAGCCCGGAAAAGACGGGATGTACCGCCAGCGTTCCGATCCGGATCTGATCGAGAAGATCTACGGCATGGCACACGCGCGCGGGGCACTCACAATTCTCGACATCCAGGCGGGCAAGAGCACGATCGACTCGGAGTTGCCGAGGCTCCTGCCCTTCTTGGCGCGCCCGGACGTGCACCTGGGTCTCGATCCCGAGTTCAACATGCACTACAACCGCGAGGGACGGATTCCGGGCGATAAGATCGGCGCGATGGACGCGAAGGACGTGAACTACGCCATCGCCCAGCTCGCGGCGCTCGTCACGAAATACCATCTACCGCCCAAGGTGCTGATCGTCCATCGCTTCACGACGAACATGCTGCAGCACGCGGACCAGATCGCGCTCGACTCGCGGGTGCAAGTCGTGATCAACATGGACGGCTGGGGACAGCCGTGGCTCAAGTTCGACACCTACGCCAAATGCGAGGCGTCCCAGCCGGTTGAATACACGGGCTTCAAGCTCTTCTTCCACAACGACACCCGGAAGGGCGACCCCGTCCTCTCACCGCGCGAAGTGCTGGCCCTCCGCCCGCGACCGATCTACATCCAGTATCAGTAGTCCGCCTCGCCCATCGCCCCGCGCTCAACGCTCAAGGAATCAATTTTCCGATCCGCGATTCGTCCCAGTGGAATTCGTGGTACACGTTGATCAACGCACCGATTGCCAGCGAGACAGTCCCATTGGCGAATCCCACCCACGCCGCACTCTGCCCGCCCGACTTCGGGCGCCACGCAGCCTGCGCGAAGCTTCCAATGTATGCCCCGGCTATGCGCGGAATTGCGAGCGGCGTCGTCCCGTCCGGCATCGGATCGACCACCGTGGTCTTGAACGCCCAACCGATGCGATTGCTCGTCGACTTGCAGCTGCACCGCTGGTAGTCGAGCGGCCGGTGCATCACGGCGGAGAGACCAGCGGTCACGCCTTCCTGGACGACGAACTCGCCGACGTTCGATGCCGCGCGCTTGCCGTAGCCGCTCCAACCCTTGCCCCACTGCGACGGATCGTTCTGCAACTGGTCGACGCCGGCGAACGCGAGTCCTTCGATGACGCCGTACACCACGTCGTGACGCAGGTGTTTAACGCGGTTCGTCGTATCGGGAAGCGGACGAGATTGCGCGGCAGCGGGTCGCGTGCTCGACGAGACGAGCGCGAGACCGGCGGCAATGGCGCTGACGAGCGCGAAGCCGCGGCGACGGATACGAGAGCGATGCGTGCGATGCATGTGCGAGCGAATGGGTTCAGTCGCTCGTACCGAGGCAAGGGATGAGCCAAGCACCGTATCGACACGCGGGGACTACGTCGTACATGCTTCGTTGGGCGATCGCCGTCAGGTGAACAGGCCGACCTGCCCGCCGGTGTGCCAGAAGAGCACGGTCTCACTCGGCGAGAACCGCTGCTCGCGCAGATACGCGATGAGCGCGCCAAGCGCTTTTGCGGTATACGTATGGTCGAAAAACAACGCTTCGGTTCGCGCGGCAATCTCCTGGGCTTCGCGCGACGCCGCCGTCGACACGCCGTAGCCGTCACCGATCTGCGTGTCGTCGACCTCGATGCGACCGTCGTACGACTCGAGCCCATCGATGCCGCGAATGATGCCGCGAATGGTCGAACTGAGCGACGCCGCGGGTTCGTCCGCGCTCACACCAATCACACGCGTGGAAAGCCCGGATAGCGCGAGGCCTGCGATCAGCCCGGCCTGCGTACCACCGGACGAACTCGCATGTACGATCACGTCCGGGTGAACGTTCTGGCGCGTCAACTCGCCGATCGCGGCGACAAACCCCAGCGCGCCCAATGATGTGGACGCGCCCAACGGAATCACGAAGGGCCGGCGTCCCTCGCCCCGCAACCGCGCGACCACTCGCTCCGTCGCCGACGCCCGCTCGGCGCGCGACGCGATGTACTCGATCTCCGCGCCGAGTAGCCGGTCGAGGAGCGCGTTGGCAGTCAGACATTCCGGCGCGACGCCATTGACGATCAACACACAGCGCAGCCCATGCGTGGCCGCCGCGGCCGCGGTGGCGCGCGCATGGTTGGACTGCACGCCGCCGACTGTGACGAGCGTGTCCGCGCCGTCGGCAAGTGCTCGAGCAAGTACGAATTCGAGTTTTCGCACTTTGTTGCCGCCAAAGCCGAACGGGATCGCGTCGTCGCGCTTGACGAGCAGGCGCGGACCGACGCCGCCGAGCGCCGCGCGCAACCGGTCCATCGGTTGAACGGGCGTCGGCCCCGACAGCAGCGATACGCGCGGCGCGTCGAGGACGGCGGCCGTGCGTGCGGCATCGGCCGGAGACGTCACCGGTCCGCTGGTGCCGACGCGCGGTCGCGAATGCGGGGCGCGAGCCGCGTCGCGGTCCCGTAGCAGAGCACCTCGGTCACGCCCTGCATGATCTCCGTCGCGTCATACCGGACGGCGATGAGCGAATTGCCACCGAGCGCGATGGCATGCGCCACGGCTTTGGAGAATGCTTCGGCCCGCGTGCTTTCGCACAAATCCTCGAGGAGCGTGATATTGCCGCCGAGGAGTGTTTGAAATCCGACGCCGATGCGTCCGATCACGGAGCGCGACCGCACGACGATGCCGCGGACGACGCCGAAGGTTTGGACGACGTCATAGCCCTCGATCGAGATTGACGTCGTAGTGAGGAAATCTGCCGGGGGAACCTTGCCCATGGTGTGCCTCGCGGGACGTGGGAGGTAGGATGTGGGATGTGGGACGGGTCAGTCTTCCGCCGCCGCGGGCGGACCGCCGCTCCGCGCGACCTGATCGGCTTTAATCTTTGATGAATCGAACCGTCGAGCACTGCCGAGCATTTTGTCGATTGTCTCGTCGAAATCGGCGACCGGCTTGCGTTGAAAGCGCAGTGGGTTGATCCTCGCGACGACGAACGCCTTGAGATACGGACTCTCCAACCCGCGCCCCTTCATCGCCTTCACTGCTTCGTTCACCAGTTCGTTCAACTCGAGCAGCTTGTCCGCGCGCAAGCGGCGAATGTCGAGCGCCATGGGCAGCTTGGACGCGAGGAACTTGTCGCATCGTTTGAGCACCGGATGATACGCGCCGCCGGAAAAGCGGCCGTTCTGCTCGTAGCACAGGCCGAGCGTGACAAGCGCCGCTTCCTCGAACTCGGTGGCGAACTCGCGTTCTGGGCGGTCGTCCATCACGGCCAGCGCCTCGGCCAGGCGCGCCACTTCGAGCGCGCGCTCGCGGAGGTTGTGCGCCTTCTCGGTGTTGAGCAGCAGAATGCGGTGTGCGACCTCGGGCTCGGGAACGACGAGCGCGACGATTGACTTCGCGCCCAGTTCGCGCATCGCGCCAAGACGGTGGTAGCCGTTTGGCGACCAGTACTTCCCCATGCCGGTTGGCACGGCAATGACCGGATCGAGATAGCGATCCAGCTTGTCGATGGCGTTTGCAACACGTTCGACGTGCGCGGGCGACAGGTCGCGCTGGAACGGCGTCGGCTCGACGATGTCGAGCGGCAGAGCGGCGATGAGTTGCCA
The DNA here is from genome assembly GCA_963817445.1 of uncultured Gemmatimonadaceae bacterium. Classification (GTDB taxonomy): domain Bacteria; phylum Gemmatimonadota; class Gemmatimonadetes; order Gemmatimonadales; family Gemmatimonadaceae; genus JAQBQB01. Next base: position 430,205 of record CAWFOG010000023.1, on the reverse strand, counting down.
ATGTCCGCCCAGCGGATCGCGATACGTGGCGAGCACGGAGCCGCCGTCATCTTCGATCGTGCGGCCGAGCGTCGCGACGGAGGTGGGCGGTGCGGCCGACGCAAGCCGGCGCGCGTCGAGTCCGCGCGACGAAGCCGCCGCCGTTGCTCGTTTTTTCTTTCGGGCTGCCATGGGGAGAGAGTGGAACCTGGGACGTGGGACGTGGGACGTGGGACGTGGGACGTGGGGACGTCGGGAGCGCTAACGGGGCCAGGAGGATTGTGGGAGGCCCTTTGTGATTCTTAGAGCATTCTCAAAATAGACTTTCTTCAACACGCTGTCCGGCAACGCGATGCCGTACAACTTCCAAAAGGCGTGGTACGGGCGATAGTAGTCGAAGTAGTCGTCGCTCGTCTCGAACACTCGCCAATAATACGGATACTCCTCGGGCTGGAACGAGTCCTTGCCGAACAGTATGCGGTCCTGGTACTTGATGAAGAAACTCGTGCGCCGCGCGGGGTTGGCGGCCAATGTCGTACAGCACCGCGCCGACTTCGGTATTCACGTTCGGCATGGCGTCGAGCATCTTGGCGAGCGACGGGAGATCGTTCGCATGCCAACCCATGTGCGCCGCAACGAACGTTGTTTTCGGATGCTTGCGGAACATGTTGTCGCGTTCCGTCATCAACTCCTCAAAGCTCGGATAGCGATCCTGCGGATAGCGGCGATCGGCAAAGAGCGAAAGCTCGAGCCAGCGCTCGTTGTGATAGTCGATCGGCTGGAAGAATTCCTGCGGGTCGGCCGTGTGAATGAACACCGGCAGGCCAAGGCGCGCTGCTTCGTCCCAGATCGGATCGAGTTCCGGGTCGTCGATCCGCAGTCGCGAGCCGTCTGGCTTGCGGATCGAAAGGCCGAGGCTCTTTGAGATCTCGCCGACACCCACCGCGCCCGCTGCGACATCCGCGTCGAGCTGCTTGACGGCCCGCTCCGCCCAGCCTGGTCCAACATTTCGAAAGTCGATGCCGGCGAGAATGCGCACTCGATCGCGCATCATGTCGGACGCGCGCACGGCGGCCAGCGCGCGCTGCAATCGATCGCCGGACAGATTGTCCGCCGACACCATCATGCGGACGTTCAGACTGTCCAGCGCCGCGCCGAGCGACGCCAATCCGCCAGCCGAGAAGATCAATTCGTTCGGATGTCCGTGGAAATCGATCGCCGGATATTTGGCCGTCCGCACCATGTGCGACGCTGTGACCAGCGTCGACCGCGGGCGATAGTCGAGAATGCTCGGCGGCGCGAACTCCGGCGCCATGCATCGCTGCGGACGAATCTCCGTTTGGCCGGCGGGACATGTGTCGCCCGGCGCGATCGCGTTGCCTCGGCCGCCGCCGCGACCGCCCGCGGTTTGCTGCGCGCCGAGCGGCGCACCAATGCCGGCCGCGACGAATGCTGCAACAACGAGCGTGCTGCGCATGCCAGCTCCCGACAAATAAGTTCGAAGTGATTGCATCAAAGAATACGCGTGCACGAGCGTCAGAAGCGGAAGCGGCGATACACGACGCTTACATCACCGGTGCCCATCGGTACGACGTCCATAGGGCGCGGCGGAATCGTCACACCGGAAATCGCCGGTACACCCGGTGTCCACGCGGCCAGTTCGAGGTTGATCGGAGCGCCGGTCGGAACGTCGAGTGTGACGACGACTGCCGCTGTCGGGCACCGCCCAAAATTGCATCACCCACGCCGCGGTGCGCGAGCGATACCGACTCGTGTCGACCACGCGCCCGTCGATCGCCGAGCGCGATACATGAGCACCCGCTTCACCAGGTACGTGCATGACGAGTGCTGTGGTGCCGCGCGGAGCGCCGACACGCACGTCGAGTCGCCGATGAGCATCGACGATCGTGTCGTGAACGAGCGTGGCGGTCGGCGCGCCGAGCGGCACACGTGCGACGCCGCGTCCGCGAAGCGTGCGAGCATATTCGGCGAGGCGCGCCGTCCACGCGGGACCTGCGACTGGGTTGGCAATTACACCGCGCGCCCAACCCGACATCGAGCCACTCACGCCGAGCCACGCGCCCGACGAATCAGCGTTCTCAGCGTAGATGAGATTCGTTGGCGTTGGGAGAGCGGCGCTCGGATGCACGGTCACGATGCCGACGAGAACTAGCAGAACAGCGGCTCCGACCAGCCACGGAGCGCCGCCCCATCGCGCACTGCCTGCAATCCCGGCAAGGAGCGGTAGTAGCAGCCACGCAATCAGCGACACCAACAGCGCGAGTGCGACGGCGCCAATCGAGACGACGCCGAGCATCACGACACTGACGGCGTATGCAAAGCCCGCGAGCATAGCCAGCGCGACGATCGCCGACACCCACTGCGGCACCGCGCTTCGCGATCGGGCGGCGATGGCGGCGAAGAGCAATGGCCAGGTGAAGAGATAGCCCGCACCCGGCACCGTGGCGGTGACGACGATCGCGATGAGGAGCCACAGCACGAGCGCACCGACGTGCAGCGAACGCTCGTCGCTCCGGCCGCGCGCGACGGCATAGCTCAGCGCGTTGATTGCCAGCACGAACGCGACGAGCGCCGCCGCGTACACACCACTCCACGCCGCCGGCCCAGTCAAACGCACGAACCACGCGACGACGCTCGACACGATCACCGCGGCGAGCGACGCGCCAAATCCAATCGCCATCCCCGCGCCGCCGTGAAAGAGCAGCATCCCGACGAACACCGCGGCGATGGCGACGAGCGGATACGCCATCCACTGCGGATACACGACCATGCCGAGAAACGGCACGTCGAAAAACGTGGCGTCACCCGTGCGCGCCAGCGGCAGCGGACCGGTGCCAAAGGTGCGGGCCAACGCCAGCATCTGCTCCCCTTGATGCTGAAGCGATCCCGGGTTGAGATGCGCAGGGTCGTCGCGACCCGTGTGGTAACGCAGGACGCCGCTGGCGAACGCAAAGTTCATCGCTGGTATGCCAAGCACTGCCAGCTCGGAGAGATCGGTGTCGTTCGGCAGCACACGGTAGATCGCCGTGAACACCGACCCCGCGGTGACATCACCCGCGGTCCTCAGCGCCGCGACCGTCGACAGGTTGTTCGGCCCCGTCTCGAACATGAACGAACGGCCGCTGGTGCCGCGCGCGTCGAAGTTCAGCGCAACGCCCACGTTCTTCGCCCACGGATGTTCGCGCGCAAACGCCGCGGCGCCGAGCAGCCCGGCCTCTTCGCCGTCAGTGAACAGGACGTACACGTCATGCGTCAGCGGCTGCTTGCGGGCCTCCAGCGCGCGCACGGTCTCGAGCAATGCAGCGACGCCCGAGCCATCGTCGCTCGCGGCGGGACCGGCGCCCACGCCATCATAATGCGCCACGAGCAGCACGGCCTTGCCGGCCGGGCCGCTGCCGGGCACCGACGCGACGACATTCTCGACGTGTCCGGCCTCCTGATACCGCGTACCGATCGCCGTGGTCGCTTGCAACGTCGCGTGAACTCCGAGCGTCGCGAGGCGCTCGACGATATAGTCGCGCACGCGATCGTGGTCGGCGGAACCCATTGGATGCGGACGGATCGCGATCGAGTCGACGTCGCGCATCGCGCGTTCGGCGGAAAACACCGTGTCCGGCGCCGCCGACGGTATCGCTCGCGGCGGGCGCGTAACGCGCAGCACGGACAGCGCGCACAGGACGATCAGGCCGAGAGCTGCGGCGACGCGAACCGGAGTGGACATGGGTCCTTGCGCTTGTCTTGCGATCCACCATTCTACATCGAAGACCTATCCGGTGGAGCATCCATGCCCGAAGCAACGCAGGTGGGCGCTGGCAAGACGGTGTTGGTGGTGGACGATCATGACATAACGCGGCAGACGATCGCGCGCATGCTCGAAGCGGGCGGGTTCACCGTCGTCACCGCGTCGAGCGGCGCCGAAGCACTCGATCGGCTGGCTCGCGAGCGCGGCGAGATCGACATCGTGCTATCCGACGTGACGATGCCGGGAATGAACGGCATCGATCTCTCATACCAGATTCGTGAAAAGTACCCGACGCTGCCCGTGGCCATCGTCTCCGGCGACGTGAGCGAGCTCGAACGCAGCATCATCGGCCGGTTCGACGTGCCGTTCATCAAGAAGCCGTTCCATGCGGAGTCGCTCTACAGCGCGGTGAGAGAGGCGATCCGAAGCGTCGAGCGTCAGTAACGGCCGAGGTCCTTTCCGACCACGACGGCGCCGTGAAATCCACCCGCTCGCACGCCGTGCAATAGTTGATCGTCCGTGGCGCCCATGCGCACGATATGCGTCAGAATGAGCAGCTTCGGCTGCGCGCGCGCTGCTAGCCGGCCGAGCTCCGTGTCGGACGTATGGAATGACCGAAAGTAGTCGTTAGTGGTGTCGCCCAACTGCTTGCCGCGCTGCGCGGCATAGGTCGCCTCCGGATACACCTCGTGCACCAGCACGTCGACGCCCGTCGACGCGCGCACGAGCGCCTCACTCGGCCGCGTGTCACCTGAGATGACGACCGAACGCGTGGGCGTGTCTACGCGATAGGCGAGCGCCGTGGACCAACTGCCGTGCAAGACCTTGAATGCCGTCACGCGCACGCCGGCGCTGTCGTAGACCACGCCGGACGTCACCTCGCGCACGTTCAGCCGCCAGCCGTTTTCCGAGTCGTGTTCGAGGCCGTGCGTGCGGATGTCGATGTCTTCCGAGTACGCCGCCTCGAGGTTGCGGACCATTTTCTCGAGGCCCGGCGGTCCGATCGCCAGCATCGGCCGCGTCCGTCCCATGACCCACGTCGTCAGCATCACGTCGGGGAGTCCGATCGTGTGATCGCTGTGCAGGTGCGTAATGAACAGCGCCTCCGGCCCGCGCAGCGGCAAGTTGGCGACAGCAATCTGGTGCATGACGCCGGGGCCCGCGTCGAACAGAAAGACGCGCGAGCCAACGAGTACCGCCGTCGCCGGACCAAACGCGTTGGCCAACGGACGCGGAAAGCCCGTGCCGAGCAGCAGGACAACGGTGCTGTCCGCGCCGCGACGTGCGCTGTTGTCTACTCGGTCGCGTACGTCCGCGCGCGGCGCGACATGCGACGCAAGCGCGACGAACGGCAGTGCAGCAAACCCGAACACCGCCCGTCGCGCGGCGCGAATCACTTTTTCTTCGGCGCGTCGCGGAAGACTTTCGAATCTCCCTCGTAGCCGAACTTCACCTTCGCGCTCTTCTCGACCTGCTCGATCGCCAAGCGACTCGAATCGAGCGGTACGTCGAACGACGCATCCCGATCGAGCAACGGAAGATCGGGCACCTTCACTTCAGAGTTGAACCAGCGCGTCAGTGCGTCGACAACTTGCCGAAGCTGCTTGTGCTGAAGCCCGACCCGGCCGTCGACCCAGCCAAACGCCGTGACGCGGTCGTCATCACTCGGCTGGCTCGTGGCGCCCTTATCGACGTGCAGCACCTGGTTGACCGCCAACGGCGTCGCTTTGCCGCCCGCCTTTACGGTGACGGATCCCTCGCGCACCTGCACACTAATGCCGCTGTCGCTCGGGTACGCGGAGACGACGAACTGCGTGCCCGTCGCGACGACCTGCGTCCGCTTGGCAACGGCGCGGAACGGAAGCGCCTTCCCAGGCGCGACCTCGAACGATGCCGTGCCCTCGACACGCAGCGCGCGGATCTGTTTCGGGAAGCCGTCCGGGACGAACAACTTCGTCTGCGGACCGATGCGAACCTTCGTACCGTCGTCCAATGTCAGACTGCCGATCTGTCCGGCCTCGGACGAGGCGAGCGGCTGGATGGTCGGCGAGTCGACAGTGGCGAGAATTGCGTCATCCTCGCCGAGCCGGTCGAAGTACCGCACCGCCGCCATCGAACCGACGAGACCGACGACTCCGATCGCCACCGGAATCACCCACGACGGTCGCTTCCCGACCGCCTTCATGTGCGACGCCGCTTCGTGGCCCGCCACGCCCGGCGCATGCAGCGCCGCGTGGGTGGCCGCGCTGCGTGTTGCGCCTGTGATGGAATTCTGAATCTGCGCCCAGACCTGCGCGGCGCTGACCTGCGTTGCCGCGCTCGACTGCGCGCCGGGCTGACCGGCCGCACCGAGTGCACCAAAGCGATGACCCGACGCACGACGACTCAACGCACGCGCCGCGCCATGCATCACCTCTTCGGCGAGGAGGCTCGAGAGCTGCGTCGAGTTCGCGATCGAGCCGCGCTGATTCCAAATGCTGACGAACGCGCCTTCGACGACCTTGGGCGCGAGCGACGCGGCGTCGCCCAAACGTCCGGTGGCGGCCTTGAGACTTTCGTCGTAGTGCGCGTCGAATTCGCGCTTCAACGACTGCTCGTCCGGGAGAATCGTTCCCGGTGTTAGAGAAATTGGCGAGTCCGTGCGGGCACCGCCGTCGCGTGGTGGAACGCTCGTCGACATGCTGCCTCCAGTCTCTCCAGTGTGCCTATATCATGGCACCCGTGTGACCGACGGCAAGGTGCGCCCGGTGGCGTGCGCCCGGCGCTCCTACGGCGCGAACGGCGTTTCCGTCTCCAGCGCGTGCCAGGCTCGGGCAACCCGCTCGGTGGGGAACCAGGCGGCGCCGGTGGCCCCGGCGGCATTCGACGCCTCGGAGCGGACGTCCTTGGTCTTGATGTCCCCAAGGAACCCCGAACGCTCGTCGAGCGGGCGAAGCGGGGCACCCGCGGACGCGCCAAGGCGCATGGGCAGCACGTCGTCGAAAAACATGATCGACACATCCCGCGACCGGCCGACGATATGCGATGCACTCGGCTCCTCAGCGAGCGCCCAGAGGGCGCCACCGCGGCGATTGAGCGAGAACAGCCCCGTGATGATGTTGACGCGCGAGTCGAGATCCTTGCCGCCGATGAACAGCAGCGCCGGCACGGCGCGCGTTGCTCGCTGGGTCAGCGCCGTGTAGTAAATGCCGCCCTTGTTGACGACGAACGCAGCGACGCGCTCCGGCTTCCACGCGGCGAACTCGTAGTTGAACTGTCCGCCGGCCGACATCCCCCACAGCACGAGCGGCGCTCCGGCAATCTCCGGATGCGACGCGCGTGCGGCGAAGTGCGAGATGACGTCGAGCAGCGCCTGGCCGCTGCCGCGCGACACATCGACGTACTCTTCGATGAATCCCTCTTCGTGCGGCTTGTCGGTAAAGCGACAGGCGACGATCGCGAGCTTGTTGCGCGTGGCGAACGCCTGCCACACGGAATCCTCCGCCATCGAGCGTCCATCGCCGTTCGAGCCGGGAACGAGCACGAGGACCGCGCGCAGCGACCCAACGTCGCGCGGAATCCACAGTCGAAACTGCGCCTTGTCGAAGTTCGCGCCTGGCGCGACCGAATCGTCGAGCGTAGAGCCGGTGCCTTGCGCACGGGCGGCGCGCGGCGCGGCGAGGAAAACAACGGCGAGGGAAAGGGCTGGCCCGACGAGACGCACGCGCAGATTTCGCTCCGGTGAGAACGAGCGAAAATACGCTGCCTCGCGATGCGAAACCAGCGCGCTACGACAAGAGCTGCGTGATCGCGTCGGGGTGGATGTGCCAGCCGAGGAGACCCGCCAGCCCCATGAGCACCCCGAGCGCCGTGGGCACCATCGCCACCCAGAAGAGCCAGCGCTTGTGCGTCAGCGAGGTGAGCGCAAGCAGCGAGATGGCCATCGCGATCAGCGCGTCGGACAGATCAAACTGATCGTCGCGGAAATTCAGCGCGTCGTAGGTCTTCTGGTCCTGCTCGGCCAACACGCGAAGCGAGTCCTTTTTCGAGCTCTGGTCGAGCACGAGCGCTTTGTATCTGGCGATCGAGGAATCGAGCTGTGCGCGGTGCGCCGCGGGTTCCGCCGCCGCGGCGCCGCGAGCGGACAACAGTTCGTCGAGCGCCGCCTGCGCGACTTCCTGCCGAATGTTGCGCGCCTGGTAGAAACTCCAATGATCGATCTTGTCGGCCTGAGCCTGTTGCATGGCTTGGCCGATGTTGTCGTCCTTGACCCTGCACACGCCCATGAAGGTGGCTAGCAGCGCGACGGCGATCGCCACCCACGCGTTGAGGCGTGAATTGGCGGACGCCGCGCCACTGTCGGACACGTCGGCCGAGCCCATCGGATCGATTTCCATAGGGCGGCAAAGTTAGCTGCCTCAACCGCTGCCGCCAGGAAGGATCAAGAGAACTCTACGCCGCGCCCTGACCTTATGCTCAGTGTTGACCCGGCGACGTGAGTCCGTACTGCTCCGGGTTGCTTCCCGACGTGCGCCGACGCGATCAGCTTTGGAACGTAGTCGCGCGTTTCCTTGGGAAGCGCTGGCAAAATCCTGAAGAAGTCCGCGTCGGTCCCGGTCGTTCTCCCAGTAATTTTTTTCATCGCGCGCTCGACGGTTCCCTCGCCCGAGTTGTACGCGGCCGCGGCGAGATACCACGAGCCGAACTCGTCATGCAGCTTGGACAGATACGTAAGCGCGGCGTCCGTCGCGACGGCCGGGTTTTTCCGCTGGTCCACGCCATCGCCAACCTTGAGTCCGAACCGACGGGCCGTGCTGGCCATGAATTGCCAGAGACCAACGGCGCTCGCGCTCGACCGCGCGCTTGGATCGAACCGAGATTCGATCATGGCGAGGTAGATGAGCTCGTGCGGCATTCCCCGCTCGTCGAGCTTGGCGGTGATCATATCGGTGTATTTCCCCATCCGGTTGAGCGACTGCTGGAAGTCGGACTTGAGCGAGGTCGACAGCCGATGAATCCAACCATCGACGCGCGGCTGGCTAAGGCCGGTCGCGAACGCTTGCGGCGGTTTCGGATCTGGAGCTGCCGCTGGATCTGACGCTGGTGCAGGCGCGGGCCGAACCGCTACCGGCATGGTCGAGTCCGCTAGCGGCGTACGGTTCGACGGCCGTGGAGCGCTTGTCGAGGTAGCGAGTATAATCTGGCGCGAACGACGCAGCGGACACGGCGCCAAACAGCGCCAAGCTGGGAAGCGCCACACGCAGTCCGGTTCGCTTGAACGAGTACGAAAATACCTTGGAAAACTGGCGCATGTATTGCCTCCATCTCATTGCTGTTTCACAATTTAGCAATCAGAGCGACTGGACGGCAGCTTGCACTTTTCGGAAGCCGCTGGGCGGGCGATCGAGCTAAAAGAAATTCGCGGCTCCAACGCCGGCGAATGCGTTAGCGTGCGATGCAACTGAACGACCGGGCGAGGCTCGATTCGCTCTTCGGCACAGAAACCGCTGTGCTTGGAAGGCGATGCAGGGCCTGGCTTGGCACACCATCGACTGACCGATGAAGCGGCGGCTTACCGACGACACCATCATCGTCACCACCGATGACGGCACGATGTTCCGATGCTCCCTGTCGACGCTGGCGCGCGAGGGAGAGCCGCGCTGGGTGCTGCTCGACTCGCGCGGAGCGCAGTTCATTGGACCACCCGTGACGGATGACCGGTCCCCGGACGCCGTGCGGCGCCAGATCAACGATTGGTGGACCGCTAAGAACGAATCCGTCGGACCATAACGATCGGCGGCCAGCGCGCTAAGTTAGCGCGCATGATCCCACTCTCATTCAATCGGCGGCTCGTCACCACGCTGGCTGCCGCCGCGACCCGTCGATTGTGTCCGCATCGGCTCCGCGTGTCGCTCGCGCGCAAGGTTCAGACGCGGACCGTGCCGCGATTCTCGCCAGGACTCAACAGCTGTTCGATGCCATGCGGACGCGCGACACGGCGCTGCTTCGCCAGGCCTTCGACTCCACCGCGCGCCTGGTCGGCGTATCGACCCGCGGCGGCCCAGCCCACATCACGCTCACCACGCCGGCGCAATTTGGCGCGGCGATCGCGAGCGCACCGCCGGGCAACGTCTGGAACGAGCGGATGTACGACCCGGAAGTTCGCATCGACGGGACGGTGGCGCAGGTGTGGGGATACTTCACCTTCCATCTTGGCTCCACGTTCAATCACTGCGGCGTCGACGCGTTCATGTTGGCCAAGGTGGACAGTACCTGGAAAATCACGCAGATCGCGGACTCACACCGCACGCAGGGCTGTACCCACACCGAACCGTTGGGCCGGTAGTCCTCTCAATCCCCACACGCCCCCATGCACCTGCCAGGAGTCGTCAAGCGACATCCGCTCGCCAGCATCGTTGCCGTCATCATTCTCGTTCCGGCGCTCGTCTTCACGCTGTGGACGGGGGTGGCGCTGCACTACACATACTCGACCGGCGAGCGCGCGGGCATTCTGCAGAAAATTTCCCGCCGTGGTTGGATCTGTAAGACCTGGGAAGGCGAGCTGCTGCTCTCCGCGGTTCCCGGCACCGTGCCCGAGAAGTTCGACTTCACCACACGGTCGGATTCGATCGCCCAGGTGCTGAACCGACTCAATGGCAATCGCGTCGTCGTGACGTACTCGCAGCACAAGGGTCTGCCCGGCTCGTGCTTCGGCGACACCGAGTACTTCGTGACCGCGGTCAGTCAGATCGCCATGTGACGGCGGTCGTGCTCGCGACGCGTGACGCGGATCACTCGCGCGTAGCCGCGTTAACGCTCCGCACGCTTGGACGTCGAATGGTCGAGGCGCTCGGCCGAGCGCACATGCAAAACGGTCCACTTCGCCCGGAGCAGAAGATGAAAACACTTTTGTTGGTCGCCGGCATTGCCGGCTCGCTCGCCTTCACCCCCGCGACCCTCGAGCCCCATCCGCACATTCGGAGCGCGATCACCGAGCTCCAGGAAGCGCGCAAGGAGCTGCAGACCGCGGCGCACGACTTCGGCGGACATCGCGTTGACGCGATCCGCGCCATCGACGGCGCGCTGAAGCAGCTCCGCCTGGCGCAGCAGTTCGACAAGTAGCTCCGCACGCCGCTCCGGCGGCCGCTTGATACGATTGGTATGACACGAACCAACGGCCCGGTCGACGACCGGGCCGTTGTTCGTCTGTCCGCGCCGCGTGTTACGCGACTGCCGTTCGCTGCACGCGCCCTTCGAGCTGGCGCATCATGCGCACGAACGACTGCGCGATCTCGGGATCGAAGTCAGTGCCGGCGCGCTTTTCGACGTAGTCGAGCACGCGATCTGATTCCCAGGCGTCGCGGTACGGACGATGCGTGCGCAGCGCGTCGAACACGTCGCAGACGTGCACCAGCTTGCTGCCGTGATGACAATCGCGGTGGTAGTGGCAGTTCGGATACCCCGCGCCGTTGATCATGATGTGGTGTTCGTACGCGACGGCGGCGGCGAGGTCGAGCTCGCGATCGCTGGTGAGGATGATCCGCGCGCCCTCGACGGTGTGGCGCTGCATCACCTCGCGCTCCTCGTCGGTGAGCTTGCCGGGCTTGTTCAAGATGTCTAACGGCACGCGCACCTTGCCAAGGTCGTGCAGCAATCCGGCCACGCCGAAGCGCGCGCACCTCGCGCGCCGACAGCTCGAGGTACTCAGCCAACGCCATGGTGAGCACGGCGACGTTGAGCGAGTGCGTCGTCGTGTATTCGTCGAACTCGCGCATCTCGAGCAGCGGGATCATCATCTCGCTCTCGCCGTGCATCGCCAACGAGAGCGATCGCACCACCGCCTCGGCCTCGGCCAGCGGCAGCGTGCCGTGGTCGCTGACCTCGTCGTGCATCCACTCGACCGCCGCTGCCTCTTCGTGCAGCGAGAGACCGAGCGTCGCCATGGAGATTTTGGCCTCGACGATCGGGCGAACCTCGCGCGACTCGCCCCGCACGCCGATCGCGCCGAACTTGATCGTCGTCCGCCGCGTCGTCCGCATCTCCGACGTGTCGATCGCGGTCAGCGCCAGCCGAGCCAACACCTCTTCGAGAAATTCCTCATACTCGTCGCGCGTGACGTCCGGCGCGAATTCGAGGCGCTGCACGCCGGCGTTGCCGAGTCGCGCCGCCCACTCCCAGTCGCGCATGTCACGCAAGGAGACTTGCCCGTAGACCGTCTCGTCCCCGAGAAAAGTGAACTGCGGGCTGGCGTCCACGGCCTGCAAGTCACGCAACACCTCGAACGACCGGTCGACCGAACGCTCGCGCGCGGGATGCTTCTCGCCATAGAGCGCCATCGTCGACAGCGACTGGACGAACGACGTCAGAAAGCGAATCGGGTCGCTCATGAGGCGCTCGCCTGCGGCAACGGTTGGCCACGCATGGCGGCACGATACTGCGGATCGCGGCTCTTCATGCGCCAGTGTCACGACCTGCGCCGCCGCCGGATCGTTCCGCCAGCCGGCGGCGATCGCCGTGACCGCAGCCACGGTTTCGGGTGTGGCCGGAAGCAGCGACGGGCGTCCCAGCAAGCGCGACGCTTTGATCACGCGCGACGCGAGCCAGCCCAGCGTGTCCGGCGTGCGCACCGTTGCCGCGGCTCGAATGCCGAGCGCGCGAAGCGACGGGTCCAACTCCGACCGCTCGACGCGCAGCCGGATGCGACTGACGGCGTGCCTCGGGCAGCGCTCGCACGCCGCCGTGAGCGCGAGGTAGACGATTCGAGAATCCGAATCGTCGACTCCAGCGACCAGCGCCTCGTCGCGCGCCGCGCCTCCGGAACGGAGCATCACCTTCACCGCTTCGCGGCGCACCTGCGCGTCCGGATGCTGGAGATACTGCAGCAACTCGACGCCGGCCGGCAGAGCGCCATCGTGCGACAATCGGCCCAGGAGCGCGATGAGATCGCGCTCCACCGTCGGCCATGCGCCGGGGCGATTCGTCTCCGCCAAGCGCCGGGCGACGAGCGGCGGGGCGACGTCGCCAATCACTGCAACGAGGTCGTACACGTGCTCGCGACGGCGTGCATCGGACACCTCGGCCGCGCCGTTCAAGACGACCGGCACTGCGATCGCGCCCGCGCGCTCGATGATGCGTTCCGCGGTCGCGAAGTCGACGCGCTCCGCCGTGATGAGCCGCTTGAGCGAGCCTCCCTCAGCCAAATGCCGCACGATCTCGGTCGCAGCGGCCCGATCCGGTGCGTCAGCGAGCAGGTCGAGCACATACCCGGCGCGCCCTTCACGCTCCAGGCGATCCACCGCGCGCCAGACCGTGTTGCCGACCGCGCCGATCTCCAGCGCGATTTTCACGATGCGATCCGGTTCGCAGTCGAGCGCGCGACCGGAGGCGGCTGCATTCGGCCCCGTCGCCGCGGTCCGCGACGCCTCCTCGAGCACGGCGCGATACGCTTCGGGGTTTGGATCGGCCAGGGTCCACTCGCTGACGAGGCGCGTGACCGTATCGCGCAGACTGCGGTCGGCCATCGCTCGCCGAGTCTGGATCCCCGTCTCCGCGTGCCGGGCGAGCTTGGAGAGCAAGCGGACCATGGAATGCGACACGGTTTGCTTTTCCGTTGTCGCGGCGGCCTGGACGAGGTACACGATTGCGTCCGCGCTCATGCCTTGTGTCGCGTCGAGCAAGAATTTATGCCGCTGCGCGACGTCGCCACCCATCTCGAGCAGCCGGGTCAGCGTCTCCGGCTTCAAGGCGCCGACCATCTTCGAGATGCGGTTTTGCAGGGCGGCCGATTCGTGCGCCGACGCGGCGGTGCCGTCCGACGTCGAGCTCGTTAGCGATCTGCAACATGTAACCGACAATTACCTGATCATACGCCTGCTCGCGTTGGTGTTCGTCGATCGCCTTGGCGACGGCGACTGGCTCGAGCGGCGCGTCAGCATCGAAGCCGGCGGAGTTGACCGATTCCGCGGCGAGTGCCGCAGTGGCGAGCCCGACCCAGAGTTGGGCCGCGCGCCCAGCGGCCATCTGACTTTCGGCGGGGGCGCCGGTTTCGTCGTCGAGCAGCTCGAGTCGGTCGTAGGTCAGCGGGAACGCGCGAATGTGCGCCCAGCGCGCGGCGAGTGTCTCCGGGCTGAGACCGATACCCTGTGCAGTGCGCCCGGCGTCCACCGCGAGCGTTACGAGGAAATTTGAAAGTTCAGATCGCTCGACGCCGCGCTCGAACTTGATCGCGCCGAGGTGGTGGCGATGCAGGCGTTGCGCGAGTTCCTGGAGCAGCGGATGGTGCGGGTCCGTCGCCACGCCTTCGATGACGAGCTGGCGTCGCGCGACTCCCATTGAGAGGATCGGGTGTTCGGCGAGGAGGCCCCACAGCGTGCGCGTCACCGAGTCCGCCGCGCCGTCGAGCAGCGGATGGCCCGTCGGGTAGATCGCGTGCTTGTGCAGCGCGATCGACAGTTCGATGAGAAAATCCCCAAGCTCGCGGGTCAGTACGGCCGGGCCGCCGAGCGCCGGCGTGACGCGCGAGTGAGTCCCCGCAGGCGGGGAGACCGCCGTACCGGCGTCTCCGCGCGCGCGCGCGTCAGCAGGACCGCTGGAAGGATCTGCTTCGATGAGGGACATGCGAACGGGAAGATCGGGGCCGGTACGTAATTCTGACGACCCAGCCCCTACCATAGCACATGCCCGTCACACGATCGTCACGGCAGCGGGCCGGCGCCCCGCGTTTCGGCCCCGAAACGTCGCGTCTATTTCCCCGTGGTCGGACGGCTCGACGGCGGGACCATGCCGTTCAGGCGGAAGTAGGTAACGATGTTGCCATAATGCTCATTGTCATGTGTAGCATTTTCGAGCAGGGCGTACAAACGCGTCTGCGGCCGGCCGAACATGTCCGTCTTGCTCGCGACCGCGGCGTCGGCCTGGGCGTACGCGGGGACGCAATCGGCGTTTGACTTCTTCAATGCGTCGACGAGGGCGGCCTTGGTTTGCGTCTTCGACTCCACCGCATCCTCGGCCGGCGGCTTGGTGCCCAGTGCCATGGCGCAGAACATCGATTGCGACCCGGCAATGTGGGCGATGAGCTCACCGAAGGTGCGGACGTCGGGGGTCGGGCGGTACGAGTACTTGGCCTCCGGCATGTCGATCGCCGATTGGAGGACGTAGTCACGGACGTCCGTCCAGAGCGCCCGCGCGTCGGCGACGGGCGACGGAGCCTGAGTGCCTTGGGCGGCGAGCGGTGTGGCGAACAGGGCGAGGGCGAGGAAGGGTCGAAGGCGCATGGGTGGGGTTTCGGGGGAGGGGGTGAGGCGACGATGCGAACCTAGACTCGCCGCTTGGTCCACGCCAGGCGCGGAATCGAGTCAGGGTCTCGGCGGCGCGCACTCCTCGCGCGCTACCCTCCGCCCGCGCCATGTTGGTCTGATGACCGTGAAATCCAACGAGGCGCCGGGCAACTCGATCGCCATTTGGTGGGGCCGTCTCTCGCGCCTGCCCTTTGGCCGAACGCTGTTCAGCATTCTTATCGGTCGCATGGCGCCGTACACGGGCACCATCGGGGCACGTGTCGAGGAATTGCGCCCCGGCTACGCGCGCTGGACGCTGCGCGACCGCCGACGCGTGCGGAATCACCTGCGGTCGATTCACGCCGTGGCGTTGGTGAATCTCGCGGAAGTGACCAGCGGCACGGCGATGCTCATGGCGCTGCCGCCGAACGTGCGCGGCATCGTGACGGCACTGTCGATCAGTTACGTGAAAAAGGCGCGCGGAACACTGACGGCGGAGTGCCGGTGCGACGTGCCGCCGATCACCGGCGACACGTCGTTCGACATTCACGCGGACATTCGCGACGACTCGGGCGACGTCGTCGCGCGCGCCACGGTGACCTGGCGATTGTCCGCGCCGCGCGACGGCTGAATCAGCCGCCGCCGGTGCAGTACGAGCAACCGGCTTCCTGCGCCCGGTTCACGCCCCACGTGCCGGACGGAATCACCGTGATGCCCGGAATGATTCCGGCTGTCCAGTCCTTCAACGCGACTTCCTTCGTCACGCCGGCATTCGGAGCAAACTCGGCGCTCAGCAAATTGAGCGCGACGTTGCACGCGCCAAAGATCACGCCCTTGGCCATCAGCTTGTCGATGCCGATGTCGTCGATCATGAGCGTACCAGGAGCAGCCTTGTAGAATGGATTTCTCGTCGCCGGCTTTTTTGTCGTCGGATCGTCGACCTTGATCGCTTCACCAATCTTGTATTTGGCCCACACGTTGCTGGTCAGGGCCAACGGCATCGCCATGTGCCGCAGGACGATGACCGCACCGTCCGGCTCGGCCGGCGTCTGCGTCAGCAGAAACGAAAACACGAACGCGAGCGGGAAACCCTCGTTGGGCATGTAGGCGTCGACCATTTGACGGTGCTTGCCTTTGAGGCCAACGAGCCACTTCGTCGGATCGGGCGACGCACCGCTCTGCGCGTTCGCCGGCTCGGCGCGCAACGCGTCGGGAATCGAGAGCGCCGCACCGGCGAGCGCCATGCCGCCGGCACTCGCGGCCAGCTTACCGAGAAACGACCGGCGATCGTCCTTCCGCGCCGCGATCGACTGCGCTGCTCCGTCTTCGATGGTGTTGGACATGAACCGCTCCCGGCGCGGCATCTGCCACGCCTCTGATGGTGGGGGCACACTCCGCGTCGTCAATCTTCAGCATCCTGCGCCAGCACACCGCGATCGTGACTGATTTGCGACGAACGGCTCAACTCGCGCGCAGATACTTACAGCCGGCGTCCTGCGCGTGCAGCGCGGCGAACACGCCCGACGGTTGCAAGATGACGCCGGGCACGAGGCCCGCGATCGCAGTCTTGCGCGAGACGTCGTCGGTCGTGCCGTCCTTTTTCGTCACCAGCGCGATCATATCGTCGAACGCGAGATTGCACGCGAGTGCAATTCCGCCGCGCGCGATGAACTTGTCGAGTGCCACGTCGTCGAACATCGCCAGCACCTCGTCGCGCGACGACGAGAGAAGCACCGGGTTGCGATCGGTCGGTTTTCCCGACATCGGATGGATGACGGTGTTGTCCTTTGCTACCTGATACCGATCCCAAAACGACTGCTGCATGGCGAGCGCGATCGCTTTGTGGCGCAACACGACGACCGCCGAGAGATCGGTGGGAGCAGCCTTCAGCACATCGGCGTATTCTTGCGTCCACAGTGACGCACGCCACACACCCAAGCCTTTGTCGATCTCGGGGACGTCGAACACGGCGCGGTATTTTCCCGTGATCCGATCGAACCAGCTCAAGTCCCAGTCCTCGGCGCGCGGCGTGGCGAGTGTTGTCGCCGCGGGGTGGCGCGGAGGCAACGACTCGCCAAACGCACGCAACACGTCGGCCGAGAATGGAACGGTAGCGAGCATAGCGCCCGCGCCGAGGCGCTCGAGAAACTCGCGACGGTCCTGCGACATGGAGGCTCCCGTTGGTGGATTGGGGGTCGGCAGCAGTGTAACACCGCCGATCGAGTTCGTCACCATCGGAGTCGTTCGGGAGTCCATCGGATACAAACCCCTCACGCCACCCAATGCCTGCCCGACGCGATCTAACCATTCGCCACACCGAGCTGACCGTGCTTCCTGAATCCGTCTGGAACGAGACGGAACTCGAAGTGCTCAACGTCTCCAACAACAAACTCGTCGCAATCTCCGACGCGATCCGCAACCTGCAGCAGGTCCGGCTTCTCGACCTCGGCCACAATGCGCTGCGCGCCATTCCGGCGACGATCGGCCAACTCGCCGGACTGCGCGACTATCTCTACGTCAGCCACAACCAGCTCACCGAGCTGCCTGTGGCGATCGGCAGCTTGACGCGGCTCCGCTATCTCAACGCGAGCGACAACCAGATCCCGCGGCTTCCCGAGTCGATCGGCGATCTCGCCGGTCTGATCGAACTGCGCGTCGACAACAACCACCTGTTGTCGCTGCCGGCGTCGATCGGCAAGCTCGGTGCGCTGCGCGAGCTCGACGCCGGGCGCAACGATCTCGTCGAATTGCCGGACACGATCGGCGACCTTAGTAATTTACGAACGTTGAATCTCGAATCGAACCGGCTGGCCCGTCTTCCAGATTCGATCGGCAATCTGACGCAGCTCGTCTCGCTCAACTTCCGCAACAACGGCGTATCCGAATTGCCGACGGCGCTCGGCAAGCTCAGCGCACTGACGCATCTCGACATACGCGCCAACGGTATCCGCACGCTGCCGGATTCGTTGGCGCGCCTGCC
Source organism: uncultured Gemmatimonadaceae bacterium (assembly GCA_963817445.1). GTDB lineage: Bacteria > Gemmatimonadota > Gemmatimonadetes > Gemmatimonadales > Gemmatimonadaceae > JAQBQB01. The sequence continues at coordinate 412,228 of CAWFOG010000023.1, read as the reverse complement.
GCTGCTCAAGCTCGACCTCCGCTGGAACCCGATCGGCCACTTTCCCGTGTGGCTCGACCAGATCGAGGAGCGCGGCTGCGTGGTCTTTCGCTAGCGCAGCCGGTCGGCGATCCGGTCGGCCACGGTCTTTACGTCGGCGGTCGTCGTCGTTCGTCAAGATGATCACCACCGCGCGCCGATCGGGAAGGCGGACGATCGCGTCGCGCTTGCCCCCGTCGACGCCGAACACCGAGTAGCGCGACTCGCCGCGCTCGGTGTCGTGCTGCCATCCGGCGGTATAGTCAATGTGCGGCGCGCCGGCCTGCGCGACCGCGGCGTCGTCGCGCGTGAACGCCGGACTTTCGAGGCCGAGTTCAAAACGATATAGCTCGTCGACGTCGGACTGCACTTGGCCGTCGGCCGCGGCGGTCGTCTTATGCCACCCGACAGGCGTCGACACACGCGCGATGCACGACTGGAACGCGGTCAGCGGCGGCGCGTTGGCTCGGCCACCGCGACCAGCTCCCCCGCGGCCGGCCGGCGCCGGCGGCGGCGGAAGCTGCGCGCAGAGCGCGGCGAACATGTCCGACAAATGTCCGAGCGCGAACTGCGGCACGGTCGTCGTCGGCATGTACTTGGCCTGCGCGGGAATGCCGTATCCCTTGTCGACGAACACCTCTCCATTCACGGCCACCAGCACCGTCGCGGCAGCGCCCGTCTTTACATGTTTTTGAATGAGTGAATCGATAAACGCTTCCGACACGGGCGAGTCCGCGGTCGCACGGTGCAGGACGCGGCGCGCGCTGAGATCGTAGCGGTCGCCCGGGTGCAGGGTGAGGAATGGCTTCCCGGCGTCCGTCGCATCCTTGCCGCCGTAGACGAACGCCTTGTCGCGCCCGATGATCGTCGCCGTGTCGCCCTTCACCACCCACGCCGTGCCCTCGTCCTCCGACATGCCGAGCAGCGTCGGGTACTTCGGCATGATCGAGTCGGCCAGATCGGCGAGCCGCTCGCGGGCCACCACGTGCTGGTCGATGCCCACGCCGCGAAGAAATGCAAAGCCTTTCTCGTAGCCCGGGGAGTCCATGATGTTGTTGTCGTTCGACGGCGCGCCGCGGACGAGAAAGTCGCCGAGGATCGACGCGCCCGCCGACGAACCGCCGACGACGCCGCCACGCGCCAGCACGTCGTGAAATCCCTGTTCGGTCTTCGTTCCGGCGTACGAGTCAACGAGATGGAATTGCCGTCCGCCCTCGAACCACACGCCGCCCGCCTTTTTCAGAATGGCGGCGAACGAGTCGACGTCCGCGAGCTTGCGATCGGTCGTGTGCAGCACGTAGACATTCTTCGCGCCCGCCTGCTTCCATCCGCGCGTTCCCGGGGCGTCTTGCGTGTAGTCCGCAGCGCCGCCGGCCGTTGGCACGTCGATGATCAGCGCATCCGGACCGCCCGCCGCGGCGATGAACCGCGAGTAGATCTCCGGTCCCATCGCGCCGCCGCCGACGACGATCACTGTGCCGGCCGGCGGTCCGACCTTGATCGACCCCTGCGCGAGCCAGCGAACGCGGTCGCGACCAACGACAGGGCGGCAGCGGCGACTAGAGCAACCGGGGCAACGCAGGACGTCAGCGAACGCGACATATGGGCCTCGAGAGGTGGGAAGGCGCTTTCAACCGTTCGAACTAATGTACGAATTTGCATTGGCGCGCGTTGACGCGGCATTCGAGCCAACGGGTCTCGGACACCGCGCCGCCGAGTTCGTAGCGGAACGCCAGGTCGCGCTCGCCATGCCCGAACGGATTAGCGCGAAACGTCGCACCGGGTCCGCGCATCCGCACGTGAGTTGCATTTGTGGCGGTTGGGCACCTACAGGAGACCCACGTATGATTCGGCAAATGAAACTTTTAGCGGCGGTCCCGTTCGCCATGCTTGCGGCGTGTTCGCCGCACGGCCGCGCGGCCGCCGACTCGGCATCGAGCGCTGGCCTCGTCGCCAGTGACACCGCGGCGATGGCACCGGACACCAACTCGATGGCAGCGCCGGTGTATGGCGCCGCGAACGCGCCCGTCGACTCCGCGGCGATGGACACGAGCAAGGCTGATACGACCAAGGCCGGGGCCAAGAAAAGCGGCAAGCACCACAGCAGCAAAAAGCCGGCGAAAAAGCCGGAGCACAAGGGCTAGTTCGCCTGGCTCGCAGCGCGATTGGATCGACGGCGATCGGGGCGCTTTGCGCCGCGGTCGCCGTCGTGTGTGTGGCGGCACGGCAGGCAAGCACGCGAGCGCGCGACGCTGACCTTTCACGCGGCGCGCGCACCGCAGTAGTCTTGATGCATGACGAACACGGCCAATTGCACCAAGCGCCACGCGTCGGTCGCCAATGCGGCCGTTGCGATAGCGGCGGCGCTGTTACTCCTCGGCGCTAACGGGTGTGTCGATTCCCGCGCGCGGGCACTCGACGGATTGCGCGGCGTAAAGCTCGGACCGGTACGGGCGAAAACCGATTTCACGCTCGAGGATACGGACGGGCGGCCCTTTCACTTTGTCGCTGACACGCGCGGCACGGCGACGCTGCTGTACTTCGGCTACGCCAACTGTCCCGACGTCTGTCCGACGCATCTCAACAACATCGCCACGGCGCTCAAGCGGCTGCCCGCCGACGAGCAGGCGCGCGTCCGCGTCGTGTTCGTGACGACCGATCCCGCGCGGGACACGCCGCAAGCGCTGCGCACCTGGCTCAACAACTTCGATCATCGGTATATCGGCCTGCGCGGTTCAATCGGATTCCGTGAACGCGATTCAGGCCCGGCTTGGACTCGCACCGGCGACGATGGAAATGGTCGACCCGAAGGCAAGTGGACCGCGCGCAGCCTACGGCATGGGACACGCCGCGCAGGTGCTCGCGTTCACTCCCGACGACAGCCTGCGCGTCGAATATCCGAACGGGTTCACCGCCGACGACTGGGCGAACGATCTGCCAAAGCTCCTGAAGATCGCGCCCTGAACGAGTCGGCTATTCTGCGGCGAGTACGGCGAGCAGCGCGTACGTTGCCAGCCAGTGCTCGCCGGCGTAGTCGCCCGCGACGTGCGCCAAACTCGCCTCCATGTGATCCGCGGCGCTCGCGAGCGCGATGGCCCGTCGCGGATCGCCGGCAGCAAGCTGCGACGCAATGCCGCGCCAGCACCACGCGCGACTGAGGTTCAATCCATCGAGGTGAGCGATCTTGCCGTCGGTGCGATCGCTGACCTCGACGGGAACAAACAGTGTTGCGGGCTCACGCAGCGCGATGCGCGGCAGAAAGCGATCGAGCCACATCCGCCACGTCGCGGGATCCAACACGCGGCGCATACACTCGGCTTCCATCAACGCCGAGGATAGGAAGTCGTCACCGCCCGGTTCCCACGCCTGGCAGTCGACGTCGGCGCCAAACCACATCGCCGCCTTCGCGCGGAGGGCCGCGTCGAGCACGCGATCGTTCACCGCATCCGCGTATTCGAGCGCCAGCGCGACCGCGAATGCCGAATTGAAGTGCGTGCCCACGCGAATCGGATACGTGGCCTTGGGCAGAAACACGGTGAAGCGATCGGCAAACGCGCGCGCGAGTGGCACGAGCGCGGCGGACCATCGTCGGCCGTCGGCATCGTCGTGGCGCGACAGTTCGGCGGCGAGCATCAGAAGCCACGCCCAGCCGTAGGGTCGCTCGAACGTTCCCCTCGATGGTTGCGCGAGATACGCGACTTCGGCCGCGACGTTGTCGGCAGTGAATTGCGCGTCGAACAATTGGTGAATTCGCGCGCGTTCCGCGAGCGTCGGCACACGACGGCGCAACGTGGCAAGCAGCCAGTATCCGTGGACGTTCGAGTGCCAGTCGAAGCTCCCGTAGAACACCGGGTGCAGATCGCGCGGCGACCGCACGTCGTTCGCGTCGTTGAGCACGTGATCGAGCTTATTCGGATACTCGCGCTGCACGTGCGCGAGGGCGAGGGACGCGAGCGTCGAGGCGAACGAGGCGTCGAGTGTCATCGCCGAAAGACGAAGAAGTACATGATGGCGGTGTTGGCCACGAGGAGGATGAGTCCCGTGGGAATCTGAACTTTGATCACCGCGTGTTCATCGGGGAGCTCGAGCAGCGCGGCGGGCACGATGTTGAAGTTGGCCGCCATGGGCGTACTGAGCGTTCCTGTATAGCCGGACAGCATGCCGATCGACGCCATGATCACGACGTTGCCGCCGAACTGATGGACGATGAGCGGCAGCCCGATGCCCGCGGTCATCACGGGGAACGCCGCGAACGCGTTGCCCATGATGCTGGTGAACAGCGCCATGCCGATCGTGTAGGTCGCCACGACGGCGAACGCAGTGTTGAGCGGAATCCATCGTTGAATCAGTCCAGCAATGATCGGACCGACGCCGGCGAGCGCGAACATCGCGCCGAGCGCGGCGAGCATTTGCGGTAGCACCGCCGCCCAGCTCACGGCGTCCATCAGCCGGCGCGCTTCTTTGATTGGCGCGCCAAGCGGCGGTCGCAGCATCACGACGCCGATGATCAGCGCAACGACGGTCGCCAACCCGAGTGAGATCAGCGTCACTTGCTTGACGTCGATCAACGTGCCGGTGCCGACATGGACGCTCTTGAGCGTCAGCGTACCAAGCAGCGTGACGACAGGAATGGCCAGCGCGGGAATGAACAACTTGTTCCCCCACTTCGCCGCGCTCGCCTCACGCTCAGCGCGGGTCGCGCTCTCGGGCGGCGCACCGCGCAGCTTGCCGATCGCCATGATCGCCACCATGGCGATCACGAGAAGTCCATTCACAAAATCGGGCAGGTGCGAGCCGGCGAGAAATGTCACGCCGTACAGCCCCCAAAACGCCGCGTTGTTGAATCGCTTGGAGCTCCCGCGGTCGCGCCAGTTCACGACGGCAATGCCGAGCATCATGAGTCCCATGATCACGTACACGAATTCGAGCGTGATCATGCCGCGTCATCCCGCGGGGTGCTCGCGGCTCGCTTCGCCGCCTCGACTTCGCGCGCGAGTGAACGGTCGAGCAACAGCAGCCGCGTTCCGTGAACGACGAACGCACACACCGCGGTGGGAATGGCCCACAGCGCGAGTTGCGCGGGTTCAACGTTGATGCCGTTCTGCTCGAGAAAGCTCCGAATGAGCAGGATCGACCCGATGGCGATGAAGATGTCTTCACCGAAGAACAACCCGATGTTGTCCGCGGCGGCCGCGTGTGCGCGAATCCGGTTGCGCGTCTTCTCCGGTAGCTCGCCGAGTCTGTGCTCCGCGGCCGCCTCGGCCATCGGCGCAATGAGCGGTCGTACCATCTGCGGATGACCGCCGAGCGACACGAGACCGAGCGCCGACGTGAACTGTCGCAGCGCGAGATAGGCGAGCAGCAGGCGCCCGGTCGTCGCGACATGGATCGACGAGATCACCGTGCGCGCACGCTCCTTGAGCCCCGAGCGCTCGAGCAGGCCGATGACCGGCAGCGCGAGCCAGACCACGGCAACGGAGCGGCTGTCGATGAACGACTTGCCGAACGCCGAGATCACGCTGAACAACGCGTGATGCGCGGCGAGTCCAGTGGCGATCGCCGCTGTCGCGACGACCAGCAACGGATTCACCCTGAGGGCGAATCCGATGACGACGATGAGGATGCCGAGCAGCGGCAGCAGCGTCATGGACGAGTCGTCACCTGACGCCGCGCGCCGTCGAGCCGCTAGAGCTGCTCGACGGTGTAGCCCTTGGCGCGCAACAACTCGAGCACGCCCTGCTTGCCAACGAGATGCCCCGCGCCAACGACAACGAGCACGTCGTCGTTTCCATGCAGCATCGCCTCGATCTTGGGAATCCAGTTGCGGCTGCGGTTCGTCACGAGCGTCGCCAGGAGACTGGGGTCGCTGGTCATGCGGCTGTTGAGGAGGCTATCGAGCGCAACGACATTCCCCGCGACCCACGCGTCCTTGATCGCCGCGAGCTCCTTGGCCTCTTCGACCGGCGGACGCGCATCGATGAGCATTCGCTCCTGATCGGCCGGTGAGAGCGCGTCGAACAATCCGAGTTGAAAGTCGACAGCCTCCAACTCGACGACCGGCTTGCCCGCGGCATGCGCGCGCTCGTTGAGCTGCGCGTCCACACCGTATTGCGGCTGAAAGTTGGCGCGCTGCATCACCATTTGCCCCATGATCAGCGACACGATCCACGGTTTGAACCCGTCGACCTGATCCACCGTGAGGCCGTACGCGGGCAGCACGGTGTCGAGCTTCGCCAGGGCCGCCGCGGACAGCGTGGAGCGAAGCGTGATACCGGGCGCGAATCGTCCGCGCGCCATGATTTCCTGGGCGCGCATCGAAACGCTGTCGAGGCTTGTCTCGAACGCGACCGATTTGGCGTGGGCGAACGCGCTGTCGACTTCGGGGGGCAGTGTCGCCGCATCCGCGGACAACAGGTGCACCGAGCCGAGGAGATAGACAGTCGGTCCGCTCTTGCCACGAACGCGGAACAACATGTGCTTGGCCGGCGCCGCGGTCGGGCGCGGCGCGGGATTGACGGCGGAGAGCGGCGCCGCAAACTGCGCACCCGCTGCCATGGGGGCGACAGAGGCGAGACAGAGCGACAGCACGGTCCACGCGCGGGACGAACGATCGACGAAGGTCATGATCGGGCGGGTCAGAGTTGTTCGGGATACTCGGATGACGACCGCGAGCGGCGCCGCGTTTCATCGGTCGCCGCCGCGTTCGCCGCGCGCGTCATTTGTCCCGCATCTTGGCCCACGAGTCGCGCAGCGTCACCGTGCGATTGAATACGAGCGCCGCATCGCGCGAATCCACGGGATCGCTGATGAAGTACCCCGTCCGTTCGAACTGGTACCGCGTGCCGAGCGGATCGCCCGAGACACTCGGCTCGATCTTGGCGCCATGCACGACGACGAGCGAATCCGGATTGACGACGCTCAAGAAATCCTTCCCGTCCTCGACGTCGTCCGGATCGGGAATCGTGAACAATTTGTCGTACATCCGCAGGTCGCAATCGATTGCGCTCGACGCGGCGACCCAGTGGATGGTGCCCTGCACCTTGCGGCCGTCGGGTGAATCGCCGCCCCGCGTTGCCGGGTCGTAGGTGCAGTGCAACTCGACGATCTCGCCGGCGTCGTTCTTCACGACGTGCGTGCAGGTGACGAAATAGCCATAGCGGAGCCGCACTTCACGCCCCGGAGCGAGACGGAAGAACTTTTTCGGCGGATCTTCCATGAAATCGTCCCGCTCGATGTACAGCTCGCGCGCAAACGGAATCGTGCGCGACCCGGTCTTCGGCACATCGTGCGGATAGTACGACGCGTCGAGCGCTTCGACCTGGCCCTCGGGGTAGTTCGTGATCACGACCTTGAGCGGGTTCACGACGCACATCACCCGCGGCACGCGCAGGTTGAGATCGTTGCGCACCGCGTGCTCGAGGGTGGCCAACTCGGTCCGCTGCGGCTTGCGCGTGACTCCGGCCGTCTCGACGAAGGCGCGCAGTCCTTCCGGCGTGACGCCGCGCCGGCGCAGACCGGAAATCGTCGGCATCCGCGGGTCGTCCCAGCCGGTGACGACACCGTCGTTGACGAGCCGCAGCAGTTTGCGTTTGCTCATGACCGTATACTCGAGCGCGAGCCGCGAGAATTCGGTCTGCTCGGGCGGGTGCTCGAAGCCGCACTCCCGCATGAGCCATTTATAGATGTCGTTGTTGTCCTTGAACTCGAGCGAACAGAGCGAGTGCGTGATGCCCTCGATCGCGTCGGAGAGCGGATGCGCGAAGTCGTACAACGGGTATAGGCACCAGGCGTCGCCCGTGCGATAGTGGTGCGCGTGGCGAATCCGCAGCAGAATCGGATCGCGCATGAGCATGTTGGGATGCGCCATATCGATCTTACCCCGCAACACGTGCGCGCCGTCGCCGAACTCTCCGGCACGCATGCGCCGAAGAAGATCGAGATTGTGATCGACCGAACGGGCGCGGTCGGGGCTGTTGGTTCCCGGAACGGTCACCGTCCCGCGCGTCGCGCGGATCTGGTCGTCGGTCTGTGAATCGACGTACGCGCTGCCCTTCTTCACGAGCAGTTCGCCGAACTGATACAACTGCTCGAAATAATCGCTGGCAAACAGTTCGGCGTCCCACTCGAAGCCGAGCCAGCGAATGTCGTTCTTGAACGCCTCGACGAACTTGACGTCTTCCGCCGCTGGATTCGTATCGTCGAACCGGAGATTGCACCGTCCGCCGAACTCGTCGCGAATGCCGAAGCTCACGCATATCGCCTTGACGTGGCCAATGTGCGGAAAGCCGTTCGGCTCGGGCGGAAAGCGCGTCGTGATCGGCCGGCCGAAGCGATTCGTCGCGACGTCATCGGCGACCATCTCACGGATGAAGTCGCGTCGCGGAGTGGGTAGGTCGGGCGCGGGACTGGACACGGGATAGCCTGGCTGAGGGCGGTACACTTCGATGTCGAAAGATACCATGGCGCGTCGCGACGGCAGGCCGAGCGAGACGCCACACCTTCAACCGCGGGTCGTCCGACACATGACTTTCTCCGACACGTTCCTGCCAGAGTATGACAACGAAATGCGCACCACGCGCACGCTGCTCGAGCGGGTACCGCTCGAAAACGCGTCGTTCAAGCCGCACGACAAGTCCAGACCACTCGGCGCGCTCGCATCGCACGTCGCCAATATCGTCGGCTACGGCGCCCTCGTCGCCGACAAACCGGAAGTGGATTTCGCCGTCGGCGGCAACACCGCTGCGCCGGTGGAATATCACACGCGCGCCGACTTGCTCGCCGCCTTCGACGAAAAGGTCGCGTCGACACGCGAGGCCATCGCGAAAATGCCAGAGGGCTCGCTCGGAACTCCCTGGTCGCTGAAGCGCGGAGGGACGCCCATCTTCACGCTGCCGCGCGCGGCCGCGCTCCGCACCTTCATGATGAGTCACATGATCCATCACCGCGGCCAACTCAGCGTCTACCTTCGCCTGAACGACGTGCCGCTGCCGTCGATCTACGGGCCGACGGCCGACACCTGATGGAACTGGGCATCTACAGTTTCGCCGACACCACGCGCGACCCGCTGACCGGGCGCGCCGCCAGCGCCGAGCAACGCCTTCACGATTTGATCGAGGAGATCGAGCTCGCCGATCAGGTCGGACTCGATGTGTACGGCGTGGGCGAACACCACCGCCCCGATTACGCGGTGTCGACGCCGGCAGTCGTGCTCGCGGCCGCGGCCATGCGCACCAAACGGATTCGTCTCACCAGCGCGGTGAGCGTGCTGAGCTCCGACGATCCGGTGCGCGTGTTCCAGGATTTTGCGACGGTCGATCTACTCTCCGGAGGACGTGCCGAGATCATGGCCGGCCGCGGGTCGTTCATCGAGTCGTTTCCGCTGTTCGGCTACGACCTGAACGACTACGACGACCTGTTCACCGAGAAGCTGGATCTGCTGCTCGAGCTGCGGGCGCACGAGCGCGTGACCTGGTCCGGCAAGCATCGCGCACCGATCGACGATCTGCCGGTGTATCCGCGGCCGGTGCAGAATCCGCTTCCCGTGTGGATCGCCGTCGGCGGTTCGCCGCAGTCGGTCGTGCGCGCCGGCGTCCTCGGCTTGCCGCTCGCGCTGGCGATCATCGGCGGGATGCCGGAACGGTTCGCACCGATCATCGAGCTCTATCGTGAATCGGCGAGCCGCGCTGGACACGATCCGTCGACGATCAAGGTCGGGATCAACTCCCACGCGTACGTCGCGGACACGTCACAGCAGGCGGCCGACGAATTCTATCCAGCGTACGCGGCGGTGATGACGCAGATCGGCAAAGAGCGCGGCTGGCCTCCGACCTCGCGCGCACAGTTCGACGCATCGCGATCGGCGCGCGGATCGTTGGTCGTCGGCAGTCCGCAGGAGGTGATCGACAAGATTCTCTTCGAGCACGAGCTGTTCGCCAACGACCGGTTTCTCGCTCAGGTGAGCGTCGGCACGATGCCGCACGCGCACGTCATGCGGGCCATCGAGTTATTCGGCACGGTCGTGGCTCCGGCCGTTCGCCGGGCGACGATGCCAGCCGCGACGGCGCCGGCGCCTACTTGACCGTCGGCACGCCACTCTGCTGAATGAGCTTGGCGACGAGCGCCGTCCAGCCGGTCTGATGCGACGCGCCCAGCCCGGCGCCGTCGTCGCCGTGGAAGTATTCGTGAAATAGAATGAGATCACGCCAATATGGATCCTTCTGCAGCCGATCCGTGTTGCCGAATACCGGGCGACGGCCGTCGTGGCGAACGAACAGGCCGATCAGGCGGCGCGACAACTCGACCGACACCTCCCACAGCGTCAGCATCCGCCCCGAGCCCGTCGGGTACTCGACCGTGAACGTCGATCCATAGTACCAGTCGAATTTCTGCAACGCCTCGATGATCAGGTAGTTGAGCGGCATCCACACCGGCCCACGCCAGTTGGAGTTGCCGCCGAACAATCCACTGGTCGATTCCGCCGGCTCGTAGTCGACCTCGCCCAGGTCCGCCCCGTCCACGCGCAGTCGAAAGGGATGCTCGGCGTGCCAGCGAGATACGGACCGCAGCCCGTGCGGCGAGAGAAACTCGCTCTCGTCCAGCATGCGGGTGAGCATGGAGCGGAGGCGCGCCGCGCTCACCACGGCAAATAGCCGCCGGTCCGATTCGCCCGCTCGCGTCACCGACGCCGCGTCGCCGACGAGGTCCGTGCGATGCTGCAGGAACCACTCGAGACGCGCGCGGAAGTCAGGCAGCTTGTCGAGCAACTCGGCGTCCATCGTCTCCACGGCGAGCAACGGGATCAGGCCGACCATCGACCGCGCGCGAATGTACAGGTTGCGCCCGTCCGGCATGCGCAGCAGGTCGTAGTAGAACTGGTCGTCGTTGTCCCACAAATCCTCGATGTCGGGCCGCGGTCGCCGCGGCGTTCGGCCGATCGTTGATCGCGTGCGCGATGTAGAAGAAGTGCTCGAGGAATTTGGTCGCGACATCCTCGTACGCGGTCGTCCCGGCGCGCGAGCTCGAGCGCGATGGCCAGCATGTTGAGGCAGAACGTCGCCATCCAGCTCGTGCCGTCGCTCTGGTCGAGCCGCGCGCCACCCGGCAACTGCTCGCTCCGATTGAACACGCCGATGTTGTCGAGGCCGAGGAAGCCGCCCTGAAAAACGTTGCGACCGTCCGCGTCCTTGCGATTCACCCACCAGGTGAAGTTGATGAGCAATTTGTGAAACACGCGCTCGAGGAACTTCGACGTCGCCCTTCCCCGTCGCTCGCCGCTCGATCTGATAGACGCGCATCGCGGCCCAGGCGTGCACCGGCGGATTCACGTCGCCAAACGCCCACTCGTACGCCGGCAGCTGGCCGTTGGGATGCATGAACCACTCGCGCAAGAGCAGCACGAGCTGCTCCTTGGCGAACTGCGGATCGATCATCGCGAGCGGTATCGCATGAAAGGCGAGATCCCAGCCCGCATACCAGGGATACTCCCAGGTATCCGGCATTGAAATCACATCCTCGTTGTTGAGGTGCGTCCACGAATGATTGCGTCCGCTCCATCGCTCCGCCGGCGGTGGCGGAAGTCCAGGATCGCCCTCGAGCCAACGCTGCACGTCGTAGTGGTAGAACTGCTTGCTCCAGAGCAGCCCGGCGAACGCTTGTCGCTGCACGAGCCGCTCGTCGTCGGAGATTTCTGGCGGAGCGAGCGGCAGGTAGAACGCATCGGCCTCGCGTCGGCGCTGCGCGATCAGATAGTCGAACGCCGGGCCGAATGCCGTCGCGCCGTACACGACCGACGACAGCCGCACGCGCACCACCTGTTCGCCGCCCGCCGGCACGGTGAGATGGTATCGTGCCGCCGACTTGGTCCCTTCGCGCGCCGGGTTGACGGCGTTCGCGTGGCCACCCACCACGTAGTCATGGAACGCGTCCTTCACGTACGGTTGCGCGTTGGCGACGCCGAACAGCCGCTCGGTGTTGGTGTCGTTGTTCGTGAACAGCAGCTCGGGCCGGCCGTCACAGGTCAAGTGATAGCGGCCGAGCGATTCGTGATCGGCGAGGATCTGCGTCGACCCGTCCTTCGTGGCGAGCACGGACAGCGATGGCTGGTAGCCCCGCGTGCCCCAACTCCACGTGTCGCGAAACCAGAGCGTGGGGAGCAGGTCGAGCTCCGCGGCCTCGGGCCCGCGGTTCGCCACGGTGATGCGAACGAGGAGGTCGGTCGGCGCGCCCTTCGCGTACTCCACGGTCACGTCGAAGTAGCGGTCCTCGTCGAACACGCCGGTGTCGAGCAGTTCGTACTCGGGCTGGTCCGGTCCGCGCCGCGCGTTCTCCTCGAGCAAACGCTCATACGGAAACGCGCGCTGCGGATACTTGTACAGCGCGCGCATGTACGCGTGCGAGGGAACGTTGTCGAGATAGATACCAGTATTCCTTGACGTCCTCGCCGTGATTGCCTTCCTTTCCGGTCAAGCCGAACGGCCGCTCCTTGAGGATCGCGTCCTGACCGTTCCACAGCGCGAGCGCGAAGCACAGCCGCTGAGCGTTGTCACAGACGCCGAGCAATCCGTCTTCGTTCCAGCGGTAGGCGCGACTCCGCGCCTGGTCGTGCGGGAAGTAGTGCCACACGTCGCCGGTGGCGCTGTAGTCTTCGCGCACCGTACCCCACGCGCGATCGGAGACGTACGGGCCCCACAGGCGCCAGTCGGCGAGACCGGCCTGCAAATCATTGAGACGACGTTCTTCTGCGTTCATGCGTGCGACCAACTCCGCGGCGGTGGCGACCGAGCCGCGTTCTGCAAGAACGAATCCGCCGGCCTACGTCGCCTCGCTCGCCGTTCGCGCGTCGCTCAGCGCCGGTGTACCCTCCGGCCACAGTCCGATCGCAAGCCCGGTCGCGACTCCAACCGCGAGCGCGGTGAACGAGCCGACGATCGCCAGCTTCATCGACATCACGAACACGACGGACACGGCGAGGCAGGTGTTCGCCCACGCGCCCGCGCCAACGGCACGCGATGGCCGAAGCTCCGGCGTCACTCGGTCGACACCCCCGGCGGCCGCCTGATCGAGTGCGCGTAACAACGTGCGCCCGCTCTTTCCGAGGCGGATTCCGTTGACGAACAGCAGCAGCACGGCCGTGACTCCGGCCTGAACCCAGCCGAGGCGCCACATCCAGAGACTGCCGACCATGTAGCTCCCGGTCGCGAGCAGTGTAAGCAGCGCGAGCGGAAACACCATCGTGACACGGAGCAACAGCCGCTGCCACCATTGGGCGTCGGCCACGCGATCCACGCGGCTCACGCGACGCTCGGCGAAGTGCACCAGCGTCGACGCGGAGATCGCCGCGAGCAGCGCGGCGATGTGCAGGAACAGCGCGAAATGATATCCTGTGGTCATCAGTGACTCCGTCAGCGTTGTGGGGGGGTGGGTGGCCCGTAGCCGTGGGTCGACAGTCGAACGCCGCTCTGCTCGTATTCGTCCGGCGTCAGTGAGTCGACGCCGTTCAGGTCGACGAACGTGTTGTAGAAATTGAATAGCGCGATCACGGCGTTCGCGTGATAGATCTCGTCGGCGCTCAGCGCGGCCCGATTGCGCCACGACCATCGCGCGTCGCTTGGGTTCGTCCCGCTCGCGCGACGCGTCCGACGAGGCCGACGAACGCCGCTTCGCGCGCGCTGAGGTCGCGTCGTTCGATCACGTGCCTCACCGTCGGCCAGCCAAGATACTGCGCGGCGACCGCCGCGTGCGAGCCAATTCAGAAGAGACAATGATTGCCCGTTGGACGTCAGCGCGGCGAGCAACTCGCACTCGCCGGGCACCAACGGCCCCATGTCGCGCATCACCGCCTGCGTGAACAGCAACAGGTGGCGCGTCGCGTCTGGTCGATAGGCGAACAGTCGGCGCAAGTCCGATTGTCCGTTCGCCTGCGGCGTGGCGTCGGTGATTTCCTTGAGGAACATCGAAGCTCGTGGGTGGGTGCGCGCGTCGAGGAGCCTGTCTGACCTCCGAATGATGCGCAACGGACCTCCGCGTGTCGATGCCCAACGCGCTCCGCGTACCCGAACCCGCGCTACACGGCCGCCAGCCGCAGCTCGCCGATCCGCCGCGCGAGGAATCGCCGCTCGGGCTCGAGCTTCGCCAACTCCAGCGCGGCCTCGTATTCCGCGATGGCCTCGTCCATTCGACCGAGACGGCGCAACAGATCCGCGCGAACGGCATTGAGCAGGTGATAGCCCGCCAACTCGCCGCGCGCGCGAATCGCGTCGACACGCAGGAGCGCTTCCGCCGGTCCGTCGACCATGGCCAACGCCACCGCATGATTGAGCTCGACCACCGCACTCGGCGCGCGCTCGAGCAGCAGCGCGTACAGTCCCGCGATCTGCCGCCAGTCGGTCTCGCTCGACGCCCGCGCTCTCGCATGCAGCGCCGCGATCGCCGCTTGAATCGCGTACGGGCCAGCACGCGGAGAGTGAAGGGCGTCGTCAACTCGCCCGAGTGCTTCATCGATCTGCGCGCGGTCCCACAGGCACCGATCCTGGTCATCGAGCAAGACCAGCTCGCCGTTCGCGCTCGTGCGCGCGGCGCGACGTGCGTCATGGAGCAGCATGAGCGCGAGAAGCCCATTCGCCTCGTGCGCCGCCGGCATCAGTTCGACGACGAGCCGCGCCAACCGAATTGCCTCGGCGCTCAGGTCGCGACGCACCAGCGCGCCGCCCGAGGTTGCCGCGTAGCCCTCGGTGAACACGAGGTACACGACGCCGAGCACCGCGTCGAGGCGCGAGGGGAGTTCGCTCGACGGCGGAACCTGATACGGGATCTTGGCATCGCGAATCTTGGCCGTTGCACGGACGAGACGTTGCGCCATCGTCGGCATCGGCACGAGAAATGAGCGGGCAATTTCCTCCGTCGTCAGTCCGCAGATCGTGCGCAACGTGAGTGCGATCTGCGTGTCCTCGCTCAGCGCCGGATGGCAGCACGTGAAGATCAACCGCAGACGGTCGTCGTCAACGGATTCGTCGTCATCGAGCGGTGTTGGCTCGGCGACGGAACTCGTATCCGCCGCGATCGAGTCGGCCTTCGCCGCGAACCACGCATCGCGCCGCGCGCGATCGATCGCCCGGTGGCGCCCCGCACTCACCAACCACGCACGGGGATTGGATGGAACTCCGTTGCGCTCCCACTGCGTGACCGCGGCGGCGAACGCGTCCTGCATGCCTTCTTCGGCCGCGTCGAAGTCGCCGAGAAGTCGAATGAGTGTCGCGAGAACTCGCGCGGAGTCCTCGCGATACACTCGATCGACGACTTCGTGAATCTGCGGATCGATCACATCGCTCGCGCGACGATTGGCCGGACTTCGATCGACCCGCTCTTCGCGGCGGGAATACGCTCGGCGATGCGAAGTGCCGCGTCGAGATCACTCGCCTCGATCATGAAATAGCCGCCGAGCTGCTCGCGCGTTTCGGCGAACGGACCGTCCGTCGTCGTGCGGACGCCGCTGCGAATGCGTACGGTCGTCGCCGCGCGCGACGGCTGCAACTGATTGCCGCCCTTGTAGTGGCCGCTCTTGGCGAGGTCCTCGGTCAACGACCGATATTCGCCCATCATCGTGCCGAGGTCGGATGATGTGAGCTTCGAGAATTCCTGTTCGTTGTCGTAGATGAGCAGTAGGTATTGCATTGGCGTCTCCGAATGTGGTTTCGATCGACTGACGTCGGTCATGGACGACAACTAGTCGAACGAGCCACCCGAATTTCGACATCGGGTCAGTCCAACCGCGTTCAGGCATCGTTCGCGCGAATCGTTCTGATCGCGAAGATGGGCGCGATCCGCCCGTTGCCCGTGGCCTGAAAGCGGAGCGTGACCTTGCTCTTTCCGCGCGACAGCTCGGCCGGAACGGCGTACTGGGTCGTGAAGAAGCCGGTCGCCGTGTTGTTCGACTCGAACCGCGCAATGGATGTTCCGTCGACCAGGATCTGAAAGTCTCCCGCCGCGGGCGGCAGGCCTAGATCGTTGAAGTAAGTCACGACCACTGCCATCGGTGCGGTAGGATCAGCCGGCAGATCGTACGAGAACCAACCCGTGCCGCCGCGGCTGGACAGGCGTCCCGCACGCTGCGCCGGCCGATCCGCTGCGTCGCTCTGATAGTTCGCGTCGCGCTCACCCTGTGCCTGTCCCACCTGCACCGAGCCGATTGTCGCCGCGTCGAGCCTGCGCAGCCGTTCACGTTCGGCGCCGATCGACTCTGTGCGCGCGTTCAGCTCGGTCGGCGTGATGACGTCGAAATACACGCTGTACGTCCGGCCATCCGTGCGATAGAACGGCTTGAGCGTCACGTCAGGCGCCGGCGCGCCCGTCTCGACGAAATGAGCGACCTGTTGCGCCTGAAAGTCGCCCGGCGCAGCCGCGGCCAGGACCCAATCATTCACCGGTCGATCGGCGGCGACGAGCACGGGAATCGGCGACTGGCTCACGCCTTCTCCGCGGCTCTCTCGACGTGGACCCCAATCACCGGCCAGCACGAGCGGGCCCCACATGATCGCCGCCACCGACTTGTTGTCCGGCGTCGGCTCGAGGCGCACGGTCTTCGGGATCGTCAGCTCGACGGTGTCGCCCGACTTCCACTCGCGGTCGAGTTTCACAAAAGTGCTCGACTGCGCGACATCTTCGTTCCCCGGCGCGTTGCCGCGGCCGCCTGCTGCGCCGTCACGCAGAGTCGCCAGCAACGGCTGCTCGATTGCTGCGCCGTTGACCTTGATGACGAACGCATCGCCCGCCCATACCGGACGGCGAACCGCCAGCGTGAATCGCTTCGGCGCGGCCATCGTGAGCGTGAGCGTTGCCGAATCGCCGTCGGGGAAGCTCGTCTCCTGAACGATGCGCGCGCCCAGCGTCGTCAGTGTCGCCGACGACGGCACGAACTGCGTCACCCATGCGGTGTCCGCCGATTCGTAGTACACGCCATAGCCGTGCAGCGCGTGATTCTCCATTCCGGTCCCGACGCAGCAGGTAAAACTCTCGACCATGTTCTGGTATTCCTGCTGAACGCCGCGTCCCACGGGCACCATGTACGACGTCCGCCCGTCGTCGAGATCCATCGACGCCAGGGCATGATTGAACAGCGCCCGTTCCTGGAAGTCCGAGTAGTGCGCGTCCGGGCGCGAACGAGAACAGCCGCCGCGTCAGCTTGAGCATGTTATAAACGTTGCACGACTCGCAGGTGCGCCCGTTGACGCGCGTGCTCAACTGATCCGGCGGACCGAAGTACTCGGCGAGACCGTGTCCCGCGGTGGCGTAGCTGTGATGCTGCGCGACGCGATCCCAGAAGAACGATGCCGCGATCATGTCCGCCGGATCGGCGACGTAGCCGTAGCGCGTCGCCGAGCCCACGAGCTTCGGGATCTGACAATTGCCATGCTTGCCCGACAGGTTGTCCTGGTGCCGCTTGAGCGCGTCGGTGAAGGCGCGATGCTCGAATTTGTACGACAGATCGAGCCAGCGCCGGTCGCCCGTATCGGCATAGAGCTCGGCGAGCACCTCGTTCATGCCGCCGTGCTCCGTGT
The DNA here is from genome assembly GCA_963817445.1 of uncultured Gemmatimonadaceae bacterium. Taxonomy (GTDB): domain Bacteria; phylum Gemmatimonadota; class Gemmatimonadetes; order Gemmatimonadales; family Gemmatimonadaceae; genus JAQBQB01. The sequence goes on along the minus strand of CAWFOG010000023.1, from coordinate 394,658 downwards.
TGAGCATATGCTGAATCTGCTCGTCGTTGAGCGGCTTCAGCACGCCCTCCGCCCATCCGGCGAATTTGACTTCGGTGGCGAGCGCGGTCCTGTTGCCCGTGTAGCGATACGCGTCGCGCAGCCCGGCAAAGGTCTTGTGCAGCGTGTACCACGGGGACCACATGCCGTTCAGATCGAACGCCGCCGAGCGGATTTCGCCGCGCGACAACTCCCCGAACGCCTCGCGGCCGTTCGACAGCGCGCTCAAATAGCCGTCGGCATTCTTGTCCTGAACGATCTTCAATTCACGAACGATGTAGTCGGCGCGCGCCTTGAAGCGCGCATCGCCCGTCGCCGCGTACATCAGGCTGACGGCCGACAGATGATGCCCTGCGATGTGCCCCGTGAGGTTGCGGCCGTCGCCGTCCCAGCCCGCATATGGCTCCGCCTTTTTCGGCAGCCCGGCGCGAATCCGGTAATAGGCCAACATCCGGTCCGGCTCGAGGTCGAGCAGATATTTCGCGTCGAGTTCCTGCGCGCGCTTGAGCGGGCCGCCGAGCACGCGAACGTTCTCCAGCGCCACCGGCCGCGCGCGCATCATCTTCAACTCGAACGCGGCGATCGCCGGCACTTCGGCGAGCGCGCGATCGGACGACGTCAGCGTCTCCGCGGCCGCTTCGAAGCCAAGCGGCGCGCCAAGCGTCAGCGCCGCGGCGGCAGTCGCCGAGCGCTGGAGAAAATCTCGTCTTGAGGAGGACATAGTCGCCGAAAATTGAAGGAGTCCAGCGCGCTGCGGCCAAGCGGCTCCGCCCGAGCCACACATGCAATTATTCGCCTGCGCGGCCCCGCGTCCAGTGGCCGGCGAGCGAATTCTCCGCCGCGCGACGACTGCCGCTTACCAGACGCCCGGAATCAGCATCTTTGTCCGGCGCATGTACGCCGGATACGTCTCGCCAAAGTGCTTGGTCAGCAACGCTTCCTCGCGGCGCGCCTTGAGCCAGAAGCCGCCGACCGACAGGACAAAGATCGCGATGCCGAACCAGCTCGCCACGTATACCGCCACGCCGAGCAGCATCAGTGCGAGCCCGCTGTAAATAGGGTGTCGAATGCGCGAATACGGACCCCGCTCGATGATCTCGTGGTCCTCTTTCAACGCGACCTGCGCGCTCCAGTTGGCGCCGAGCGTCCGGCGCGCCCACAGCGTGATCATCAGCCCGGCGAGTGTCACCGCGTCGGCGAGCAGCCGGACACCGACCGTCCGCGGCCAGAGGGCGCCGCCGCGGTGCATCCCATGCGCGCGCCCCTGCGCAAACAGAAGGAAAATGAACGCCCCGATCGAAAAGACGATGATGCGGCCAGTTCCGCCGGCGCGCTCGATCGTGCGCTTGACCGAGAACGACGCGATGAACCAGTAGACGAGAAAGATTCCAAAACAGAGAAGGAGAAAGTATTCCGTCATTTCGCGGCGCCTCCGACGCGCCCAATCGTGGTGTCTCCCAGTCCGACCAGTTCCAGCAGCTGTATCGCGTTCCGCGTCGTCGCCAAGCCCGGTCGCAGCCGATAGTCGAACCACATCGACGTCGCCGCGCCCTCGACGCGAAAGTGCTCGAGCAGGTGATACGGTCGCACGTGTGCGCGCAATCGCTCGTCGCCCGCGAGATCCGGATCGTGCGTCGCCACGACGCCGACCGCCCCCTCGCGCACCAACTGCCCGAGGATCGTGATGACGGCGGCGTGCCGGTCGCGCGCGTTGGTGCCGCGGAGCATTTCGTCGGCGATGAATAGGAGCGGACAGTCCGCCTCGGCGCGGGCGTCGTCGACAATCGCCTTGATCCGCAGCAACTCGGCCATGAATAGCGACAGCCCGCGCTCCAGCGCATCCGTCGCATCGACGCTCGTGCGCAGTCGGACGCGCGATAGTCGCATCGCCGAGGCGCACACCGGAGCGCCGGCTTGGGCGAGTACGACGTTGAGGCCGATCGCGCGCAGCAGCGTCGACTTCCCCGACATGTTCGACCCCGTGATGAACAGCACGTCGCCCGCGCCGCCGATGCTCACGTCGTTGCCAACGCGCTCGATCGGCCCGAGCAGCGGATGCGCCAGATTCGTCGCGTCGAGCGTCGTGCGCGGGTCGTCGGCGATCGCCGGGAACGTCCATGCCGGATTGTCAGACGCCAACGTGCCGAACGCCGCGAGTGCCTCGACGTCGCCGAGCGCGCGCAGCCATCCGCGCGCGCTCGGCCCGTGTCGCATGCGCCAACGCTCGAGCGCGTCGACCACGTGAAAGTCCCACAGCACGAGCGCCTGCAAGGCGTAGTGCCCCATCGGCGACAGGCGCACTTCGGCGAACTTGGCGAGCTGGTCGAACCACCCGAACGCGCTGACCGATTCGCTGCCGCCCAGACGTTGGGTGAGCGCGATCAGTTCACCCGACACCGCTGGACGCGAGACGACGTGCCGCAGCACGTCGCCGACGCCGCGGAGTCGCGTTTCGTGCCCGGCCACTGCATCGAGCGCGCCATCGACGACGCGATGCATCCGTGCGGTGATGATCAGATTCACCACGACGAACGCCATCGGCACCGCGGGCGACAGGCGACCGAACATCGCGCCAACGAACGACGCCACCGTCAGCACCGCGAGCGCCACGGCCATCCATCGCAGCCACACGATGCGTGCCGCCGGACGTTCCGCCCAGGCGAGGAACGTCTCGACGGATCGTGGCGGCGCCGCCAGCCGGCTTGCCAGAACGCTCAATCGCTCGCGCCACTCCGCGAGCGGTGCGAGCTCGCGCGCCGCATCCTGCCGTGCGCGAATCGCGTCTGCGGATGGCGGAATTTGGGCAAGCAGCCATTCGCCGAGCACCACACCGCCGGCGACCCGGCTGACCGCGGGGAACAGGCGCGCTACGCCGTGCGCGCCCGCGAGGTGCAAGTCGCCGGCAAAGGCATGGCTCGGCGGATAGGTGAGTTCCATTGCCGCCGGCATCGCGCCCCATTCGCGCAGTACGCGCGCGGCTCCCGCATCGCAGCCGCGATCGAGCGCGCGGAGGGTGCGCACCCGCTCGCGGACGGTCGAGTGCCAGCCGATGAGTAGGAAGAACGCCGACCCGACAACAGCGAGCAACGCCGCGCCGGACAACGCGTCGAGCTGCGATTCCGCGATGGCGATCGCCCCGAGTGCGAGCGCGGCAAAACATCCAAGTCGCGCGACGCCGACCCATCGATCGATCCGTGCCGCCGCGTCCGCCTCACGTCGATACCCCGCCTGCCGCGACCGATAAGCTTCGACCACGCCATCGACCGCCGTAACGTTTCCGGCAATTTCAGGCGAAGGCATGGACGATGATGAAGACGATGACTAAGTGGTTGTGCGCGATCACGATCAGCAGTGTAGAAACCTTGGGCCGAATATCCAAACCGGCCCAGCGACGGGCCCGCTTGACAACATTCTTACAGTCGCCATGGTCAGGGACTTGTATTGTTTCGCGCACCACTTGTCCCATCTCCACGGAGCCGCACGTGCGCGCATCGCTTGTCGGAATCTCGCTGGCCATGCTTCTCCCTGCCGTCGCTCACGCACAGGGACCAAGCAAGTTTCCGCCGGACTCCCTCGTCAACGTCAAAGTCATCCCCAAGTCGACGCCGGTGATCCAGCTCATCGGGACGATGCGCAATTTCACCTCCGACCTGGGCGTGCGCTGTCAGTTCTGCCACGTCGGCGAAGAAGGCCAGCCGCTCACGCAGTTCGATTTCCCGAGCGACCAGAAGCGCACCAAGCTCGTCGCGCGACAGATGATGCTCATGGTCCAGGAGATCAACCGGCGCGTCGATACGATTCCCGGCCACACGGCCGACGATCCGCAGGTGACTTGCGCGACCTGCCATCGCGGAATCAGCAAGCCGATGCCGCTGTACGCGGTCATCGTCGAGGCCGACAAGGCGGCCGGTGTCGACTCAGCGACGCGCGAATACCGCGCGCTGCGCCAGCGGTACTACGGCAGCGGCTCGTACGACTTCGGCGAGGGGCAGCTCAACACCGCGGCCTTCCGCCTGGGACAGGCCGGCAAGTTCGACGACGCGCTCGCGCTGCTCAAGCTGAACGAGGAGTTTTATCCGACGTCGTCGGGGATGTACGTGTTTCGTGGTAACGTGTTGCTCATGAAGGCGGATACGAACGCGGCGGCGGCGGCGTACCGCGAGGCGGTTCGGAGGGATTCGACGAACAATGAGGCGAAAGGGAGGCTGCGGACGATCGGGCGGCCGCCTCAGTTTTGAGATGTCAGATGGCGGAGATTCCACGCTGAGATTGCCGCGCGTGGATGCGTTGGGCTCGCGACTTGATGAGGTGATTCTCGACTTCCTTGGCCGACGCGTACGCCATATCCGCGAATCGCGCCAGCTCCGCGCGCGAACGCTTTGCGCAGCCCTCGGCGAGCGTATCCGAAATCGAGTTGACTGCGCGGAGCACCTGGCTTCTCAACCCAGGTGAGATGTTTGACTTTCGCCCCTTGTATGCCGAATGCACCGCAAGCGCGCATGCGTGTGCCTTTTGCCAGGCGATGACTTCTTGAAGTCACCCACGACGATTTGTTAGGAGGAGCTCGAATCGTATCGCGAACGCCCTCTCCCCCAGCACCGTTCGATTCCCCCCCGAACTAATCCACGCCCGGTCTGCCTCTGACTTCGGACATCCGCCACAGTCGTCGAGCCCAAGGCCGACCGTCCCCAGCCATCCGGACTCAGCCTGGCCGACCCCGATAGCCGTTAGCCCCGCCTACTCCGGCCTCATCGCAATGAGCGGATCAACCGCCGCCGCGCGCCGCGCTGGAATCCACGCGGCAACGACGGCGATCGCCACAAGCGCCGTGCACGCGCCGACGTACGTCCCCACATCCGTCGGCGCGATGTCGTAGAGCAGCCCGCGCAGCACGCGGCTGCCGAGTGCTGAGGCGATGAGACCGACGACGAGTCCGACTCCGACGAGCAGCAGTCCATCGCGCACCACAAGACGCACGACCTCCGCGCGCTGCGCGCCGAGCGCGATGCGGATGCCAAGCTCGCGCTGTCGTTCGCGCACGGCGTAAGCGATGACGCCGTAGATTCCGATCATTGCGAGGAGGAGCGCGGAAAGCGCGAAGGCGCTCACGACTCCGGCAGCGACGCGCGCTGATGCAGCCGAAGCCCCGACCGCGTCTCGCATCGGACGAAGATGGTAGACGGGCAGAGTCGGATCGATCGCCGCGACCTGGCCACCAATCGCGCGCATTACCGTCGTCGGATCCGCGCTCGACCGAACGACGCCCGTCATGTAGAAGACCGGACTCTGCCAGAACGCCTGATACAGCGCCGGCTCAGGTGCTCCGTTCAGCGATTCTGTCTTGGCGTCTCCAACAACGCCGATGATCTCGACGGGCGGTGCTCCGGGGTATGAGACGAGTTGCTTGCCGACTGGATCCGCGCCGTTGAAGTAGGCTTTTGCCGCGCCTTCGCTGACGATGGCAACGGTCGGCGCAACCAGCGCATTCATCCGATCGTCGTCGCTGAAGTCGCGGCCGCGCAAAATCGGAATGCCGAGCGTGTGAAAAAAGCCGGGCGTGGCGTACTTGGACTCGACGATATTCGGTCGGTCGACCGACGGCGCGGGTTCGCCGACGATCGCGATCGTAGTCTGATTGAACGCCCAATCCGTGAACGGCACGCCATGGCCAATCGCTGCGCTCTCCGTCCCCGGCATCGCACGCAACCGGCGGAGGAGTTCCTGCGCGAAGTTCTCGACCGACGCGGGGCTCATGTACGTCACCCCGCGCACACCGACGCAAGTTGTGTCCGGACTCCACGCCGTGCCGCACTTGGGCAGCGTGATGTCGAACATCACCACATGATCGGCGCGAAATCCCGGATCGACGCGCACCAACCGCTCGAAGCTTCGCGCCAACAGCGCCGCGCCAACTAGCAGCGGCAACACGAGTACGATCTCGACCGTCACGAGCGCATGCCGCGCGCGCGACGATCCTCGACGCGCACTCGACGATCGCCCACCCGACTTGAGCGCCTGCACGATGTCGACGTTCGCCGCCTGCAGTGCCGGCGCGAGACCAAAGCCCACGCCGGCGACGATGGTTGTCGCGGCCGCGAACGCCAGCACGCGCCAGTCGAGCGACACGCCGCTCGCGAGCGGCAGCGTCGCACTCGCCCGCGCGACGACGACGCGCAGCGCGACCTCGGCGACGGCAATTCCGAGCGCGGCGCCGGCCGCGGCGAGCAGCAGACTCTCAACGATGAGTTGCGCCGCGACGCGCCGCGCGCCCGCGCCGAGCGCGAGTCGAACGCCGATCTCGCCCGAGCGGCTCGTCGAGCGCACCAGCAGCAGCGTCGCGACATTGGCGCAGGCGATGAGGAGCAGCAGCGCGACCGCGCCGAACAACACCACGACGAGTCGGCGCGAGTCACCCACGAAGTGTTCGCGCAGCGGCTGAATGTCGTAGTCGAGGCCCTGTTCCATCTGCGGATACGACGCGTGCAACTGTCCGTTGACGACGCGTGCCTGTCGCCGCGCCCGCTCGAAGCTCACGCCTCGTTTCAGCAGCGCGACTGGTCCGCGATAGATGCGGCTCCCACGCGCGTTCACCCAGCTCGGATATGGAATGACCGGGCGCCAGATGTCGGCGTCATTCGGAAACTGGAAGCTTCGCGGCGCGACGCCGACGACCGTGTACTTCGTCCCGTCGAGCAACAGTGATTTGCCGACGGCCGAGCCGCTGCCGCCGAACTGCGTCTGCCAGACGTGGTAGCTCAACACGACGATCTTTGGCTTGCCCGCGCCCTCGTCGTCGGCGACGAACCCGCGGCCGAGTGCCATGTGCACACCAAGCATCGCGAACCAATTGCCCGACACATCCGCCGAGGTCAGGTGCACCGGCGCCGCACCGCCGACGACGTCGACCTGCGACACCATCCACCCGCCGACCTGCTCGAACGCATCATTGAGCCGGCCCCAATCGGCGAAGTCCGGCGGCGACATCGCATCGTACGGCCGCGTCCCGCGATTCACCGTCCACACGAGTCGATCCGCGTTGGCGAACGGCAGCGGATTGAGCAACACACCATTCACCACGCTGAACATCGCCGTCGTCGCGCCGATGCTCAGCGCGAGCGTGAGCACCACAGTCGCGGCGAATCCGGGATTCTTGCGCAACGACCGAAGTGCGAACGTCGCGTCACGCACAATTGACTCGATCACCGGAAACCCGCGCGCATCGCGATACGCCTCTTCCGCCTGCACGACCCCGCCCGCTTCGATCACCGCCGCGCGACGCGCATCGCTCGGCGTCATGCCGCGGCGCACGTGCTCGTCGGTCGCGATCTGCAGATGCGCGTCGAGTTCCTCGGCGACATCGCGTTCGTCGCGACCAACGCCCACCGCTCCGCGCAAGCGCGCAATGAAGCGACGCACGACCGCGATCATGTCGCGCTCCGGCCCGGTGCCAGGAACAGACCGATCACCGCGCTCGTCGCCTTCCACGCGCGTGCTTCGCGCGTGAGCTGCTTGCGGCCGGCCTTGGTCAACGAGTAGAACCGGGCCCGTCGATTGTTCTCCGACACGCCCCATTCGCCTTCGATAAACCCCTCCTGCTCGAGCTTGAGCAGCGCGGGATACAGCGTGCCATAATTGAGCGACAGACGATGCCGGCTCGTCTCCTCGATCCGCCGGCCAATGCCATAGCCGTGCAGGGGACCGAGCAGGTCGAGTGTCTTGAGGACCATGAGGGCGAGCGTTCCTTGCTGCACGTCGAGCTTGGCCACCATCATCGCTCCGAGTTGCCGGACACGCGTAATGTCGCACTCTTCCTATTGGAACACAATATGAACGCCAATCGGCACCCATGCTGAGCAGCCTCTGGCAGGACCTCCGCTTTGCCCTGCGCAACCTGCTCCGCACGCCGGGCTTCACCGTCGCCGCCGTGCTCACGCTCGCGCTGGGCATCGGCGCCGCGACGAGCGTGTTCAGCGTCGCATACGGCGTGCTGCTCGCACCGCTCCCCTTTCGCGACCCGTCGCAGCTCTACGTGCTTCACGCCAACAACCCCACCGGTCAGCCGAGCCACTTTCCGCTCTCCGGCGAAGAGTTCAAGGCCTTCGCGCGCGAGCAGAAAGACGCCGCGCAGATGGGCGCATATTTCTATTACGGTGCGACGGAAACCTTCGTGCGCTTCGCCGACACGTCGGCGGTCGTCGCCGTCGCCACCGTCACGGGCGGCCTGTTCGATGTCCTCGGCGCGCATCCACAGGTCGGACGCCTGCTGCGGCCCGACGACGACATCTCCGGCTCGCCGTGGGTCGTCGTGGCGAGCGATGGATTCTGGCGCCGCGCGTTCGGCGGGAGTCCGTCGATCGTCGGCGCGAAGATCACCGTCAACAGTCGCCCGACGACGATCGTCGGCGTCGCCCCGCCGGGACTCGCGCTGCCGGCCGGCACGGACCTCTGGCTGTCCTCGGCGTACCTCACTCGCGGCGACACGCTCGGGTCATTCTTCGATGTCGTCGCCCGGTTCAATCGCGGCACGACGGTCAGTCACCTCTCGACGTCGCTCGGCGCATTCCTCCGCAGCAAGACCGAGCCGCACTCCGGCCCCGAACAACAGCTTCAGAGTATTCTCACGCCGGTCGTACTGCCATTGAGCGACGTCATGCTCGGCGACGTGCGACCGGCCATCCGCGTCGTCGGCGGCGCGGTGGCGCTCTTGCTCCTCGTGACCTGCATCAACGTCGCGAATCTGTTGCTCATCCGTGCTGTCGGCAGGCGCCGCGAGTTCGCCGTACGCGCGGCGTTGGGCGCCGGACGCGGACGCATCGCGCGCCAAGTACTGGTCGAGAGCGGAGTGCTCGCGGCAACCGGCGGCGCGCTCGGCGTTGCCGCGGCCTGGGCAGCGACGCGCCTATTCGTCGCCCTCGCGCCGGCCGGTGTGCCACGTATTGAAGACGTCGGCTTCAACGGACCCGTCGTCGCGGTCGCGCTCGTGCTGTCGATCGGCGTCGCGCTTTTCTTCGGTGCGTTCCCGGCAGCGATGAGTAGCCGGCTGTCACTCGTCGACCACTTGCGCGAGCGGCGCGACGCCGGCAACTCGGCGACGCACCGCGCACGATCGCTGCTGGTCGGCGCCCAAGTCACCGTCGCCATCGCCGTGCTCGTCGCGGCCGGCGTGGTCATTCGTAACTTCGACCAACTGATTCATCTCGACCTCGGGTTCCGCACGAGTAATCTGGCGCTCGTGCGCATTGGCGTCGCCGACACGATGTTTGCCAAGAATCCCACGGCGTACCTCGACGCGCTCACGCGCATCCGTGCACGAATGCGCGCCATGCCCGGCGTCGCCAACGTGACGGAAATGCTCACGCAGCCGTTCCACGATGCCGGATTGGATGTCGGCTACTCGCTTCCGGGCGATCCGCCAACCGGCGCGACCGGCCGCCCGATGATCGACACTCGCCTGGCCGATGAGAATTATTTCAAGACGCTCGGCATCCGTCTTCTGCGCGGCCGCGTGTTTACGGCCGACGACAACGAACAGGCGGCGCGCGTCACCGTGGTCGACGAAACACTCGCGCGCCAGGTGTGGCCCCACCAGAATCCGCTGGGCCAGCAGATCGGCATCGGCACGACGATGTACACCGTCGTCGGCGTCGTCGGTGAGACCAACTTCCGCGACTACTTTCACCCGCGACAGACGTGGTACATCCCGGTGCACCAGGCCGTCACGGGCTGGCGGCCCGGCATCCTCGGCGTGCGCACACTGGGCGACCCAGCGTTGCTGTTCAAATCGTTGAACACCGCGGTGCACGACACCGATCCGCACCTCTACGCCGCTTCCGTCTCCACGCTCGACGAAGGCGTCGACGCAACGATGGAAACGCCGCGCCTCGACGCGCTGTTGCTCGGCGGCTTTGCCGCGGCCATCCTCCTGCTGACCGCACTCGGCCTCTACAGCATCGCGGCGACGTACGTTCGCGAGCGCGAATACGAGATCGGCCTTCGCATCGCACTCGGCGCACAGTACGGCGAGGTTGTTCGCCTCGTGGTGCGCCAAGGCATCGGCGTCGTGGTCGTCGGCGCCGTCGCGGGGCTCGTCGTCGCGATCGCCGGAGCGGGCGTGCTACAGAGCGTGCTCTACGACGTGAGTCCACGCGATCCGCGGAGCGTCGTCGTCGCGATTACCGCGGTACTCGTTGTCGCGCTGCTCGCGTTCTATCTACCGGTTCGCCGCGCGGCGCGCGCGAATCCGGCGGACGCATTGCGGGCGAATTGAAACGACGATCAACATCACTTCGCCCGCGCCACGAACACGCCGAGCCCAGGTCGAATCTCCACGATCGACGTCGCCTCGAGCATCTTGAGCGCCTCGCGCACCGTCGGCGAGCTGACGCGAAACCCGCGCGCCATGTCGGCGATCGACGGCAGTCGTTCGCCCGCCGCATACCCGCCTCCGGCAATCGACCGGCGGATGCGTCGCGCCAACGTCGTCGACAGACTCTGTCGGCGCACCGGCGCGAACCCGTCCGTCGACACGGCCGGAAATGATCCGGTGTCCATCAGCGGGTGCGCCATCATCCGCCTCGCAATGCTTCGACCGGCGGAATCCCCGCCGCGCGCCGCGCCGGGATCAGACTCGCCAACAATACCGCGAGCAGCAACAGTGCGACGATGCTCACGAGTGTCGCTGGATCGCCCGGCTCGACGCCAATCAACATCGACCGCAGCACGCGAGTCACCACGAGTGCCGCCGTCACGCCGAACCCAATGCCGACCGCCGCCAGTACGATCCCCTGCCCGACGACGAGTCGCAGCACGTCGCCCGCCGTCGCGCCGAGCGCGATGCGAACGCCGATCTCGCGCGTGCGCTGCGCGACTGCGAATGAAATCACGCCGTACGTCCCCATCGTCGCCAACGCGAGTGCGATCGCCGCGAACAGCGCGAGCATCACGGCGCTCACGCGCGCGTACGCCGTCGCGTCGCGCACCTGGTATGCGAGCAGGCGCACATCGTACATCGGAAAGCCGGGCGCGACCTCGCGCAGCGCCTGTCGTGACGGATTAGCCGCCGCGAGCGGATCGCCGTGCGTGCGCACGAAGAGCATCATGCGGTAGCTGAGCGGCGCCTGATAGTACGACACGTAGACCTCCGGGCGCGGCAGTGAATCAATCTCGCCGTACGCAATGTCGCCCACGACGCCGACGACGTACGCGGTATCCGGCCCGTTGAATTGCATCGGCCGCCCGATCGGATCCTGATTCGGCCAAAACCGCCGCGCCGCGGTTTCGCTCACGAGCACCACCTTGCGCGACGTCTGCACGTCCGTCCGCTCGAGCATCCGACCGCGCAACAGCGGCATCCCGACGACGCTGGGCCAGTTGGGCGTGATCCAGTGCGAACCGGCGCCCGGTTCCATGCCGGGCGCCACCGGCGCACGATCGGGGAACCTCACAGGGCCGCCCGAGCACCAGCCGCCCAACGGCGGGCAGTCGGCGATCGCCACGTCGGTGACGCCGGGAATGCGACGCAGCCGCTCGATCGCCACGTCGTAAAAGCGCGTGATCGAATCGCGCGACCACGCGGGCGCCCGATTCACGCGCATCGTGAGTACATGCTCAGGCGAGAATCCTGGTGAGAGTTCGAGCAAGTGTGACAGGCTGCGCAGGAGCAGCCCGGAGCCCGCGAGCAGCACGACCGCAAGCGCGATCTCGGCGACGGTGAGCACGTTGCGGCTCGTCAGTCCGCGCAGCACGGCGGGTCGCCCGCCGCCGTCGTCCTTGAGTCCCGCCGTGAGCGACGGACGCGTCGCCTGAATCGCGGGCACGAGCCCGAACAGAATCCCTGTCGCCAGCGCCACCGCCGTCGCGAACCCGAACGCGCGCACGTCGAGGCCGATCCGCGCGAAGTTCACAATGCCGAGGCCGGCGATCGTGTCCATGCGCAACGTCGTCGCCGGTTGCGTGGCCGCGATCGCGCGCACACCAACCCACGCCACGACGAGACTTGCCAGTCCGCCGACCAGTGCGAGCAAGGTGCTCTCAACCAGCAGCTGGCGAATGATCCGCCAGCGGCTTGCGCCGATCGCCAGTCGCACGGCGATCTCGCGGTGGCGTGCGGACGCGCGCACGAGAAAGAGATTCGCCACGTTCGCGCAGGCGATGAGGAGCACGAGCCCAACGGCGGCGAACAGAATGAACAGCGTCGTCCGAGTGCGACCGTCGACGCGCGCGGCGTCGAGTTGATGTGCAACGGCGGCCCAGTGGACGTTTGCTGGCTGCGGATTCGGAAACTGCGCGTCGATTCGTCGCCCGATCTCGCGGACGATGCTCTCGGCGCGCGCGGCCGTCACGCCGTTCGCCAGCCGGGCGACCGCGAAGTAGTTGTGGCTCCACGGATCGTTCACATTCCACCCTGCGGGCGAGCTCACGATCGGCATCCACACCGCGGATTGGCCGGAGAGACCATGGAACCCAGCCGGCGCAACACCGACGATCGTGTACGGGAAGCCGTCGACATCAATTCGGCGACCGGCGACGTTCGGATCGGCGCTGTAGAGATCGCGCCAGAGATCGTCGCTGATCACTGCCACGCGCGACGCGTCGCCGAAGTGGTCTTCGTTCGCCGAGAAGTAGCGGCCGAGTTCAGGTGCAATGCCAAGCGTCGCCAAGTACGCTGCATCCGTGAACTCGCCCGAGACGCGGTCAGCTTCGTTCGTCGCGCTGACGGTGAATTGACTACCCCGCCACAACGTGAGCGACGAAAACACCGACTGTGCCGCGGGCGCGCTGCGCAGTGCCTCAAACTTCGGGTACGACCACGGCCGCTCCCGCTGCTCGGCGCTCCCGCCGGGAATGGGAGCCTCGAGGTGCACGCTGAGTAGGCGATCGGGCTCGAAGAACGGGAGCGGGCGGAGGATGAGCGCGTCGACCGTGCTGAAGATCGCCGTGTTCGCGCCGATGCCGATGGCGAGCGTGAGCACGGCGATCAACGTGAACATCGGCGTGCGGGCGAACGAGCGCAGTGCGAAGCGCGCGTCCTGCAGCAGCGTGTCGAAGAAGACGATGCCAGAGACTCGCCGCGTCTCTTCCTTATAATAGGTCGCATTGCCAAATCGGCGGCGCGCGGCGAATCGCGCGTCGCGCAACGATAGCTCGGCGGTCGCGGCATGCCGCTGCTGCTGCGCTTCGAGCTCTTGATGAAATGCCAGCTCGTCGGCGAGCTCAGTCTCGTGCGCCCGCGGCTTGGTGAGCACGCGCCAGCGATAGCGGATCACGTCGATGAGCCACATGGGCGTCGTCTCCAGTTCGGGCTACGCGCGCCGCAGGACGCGGTTGATCGCGGTGAGCACGGCGTCGAAGCTCGTGATCTCGTCGCCGAGTTGACGACGACCGACCGCGGTGATGGTGTAGTAGCGCGCGCGCCGGCCGGTCGGCGACACACCCCACTTCGACGTGACCCAGCCTTTCTTTTGCAGCCGCTCGAGCGCGGGATAGAGCGACCCTTGCTCGACGCGCAGCACGTCGTTCGAGAGCGCTTCGATCTGCTGGGCGATCGCGTAGCCGTGGAGCGGATGCACGGTGAGCGTTTGCAGAATCAGCATGTCGAGCGTGCCCTTGAGCAGCTCGCTCTTTGGTTGGTCGGGCGTGACGGCCACGTGTTGTTCCCTGGGAGCGAGGCGGCGCCGAACAGGTAGAACTCCTACACGTCATAGATAGGAGTTCTACCTATCGGCGTCAAGAGCGGGTTTGCACGGTGCGTCCGCCGTAGCCAGAGCACGTCCGAGCCAGTATCTCTATCTCAGTTCGAACCTCACGCCCCCTGGAGACCTCCGCATGGCCCCGATTTCCCGGCTTCGCGCGCGCGTCGCGATTGCCTGTGCCTTTGCCCTCGCCTGCTCTGTTCGTGCGGCCGGCGCGCAAAAGCCGACGCTGCCCAGCGAGACGCCGTCCAAATACTCGCCCGCGACATCGACCTTCGACTATCAGCGGCGCGACGTCATGATCGCGATGCGCGACGGCGTCAAACTGCACACCGTCATCCTCGTGCCCAAGGGCGCTCGCCGTGCGCCGATTCTGCTCACGCGCACGCCGTACGACGCGACAGCGACGACGTCGTACGCGCAGAGCGCGCACCTCGCGCCCGAGCTCAACGGCTACGACAACGCGCTCGACGTCATCATTCCCGGCGGCTACATCCGCGTCGTACAGGACATCCGCGGCAAGTACGGGTCGGAGGGCGACTTCGTGATGAATCGCCCGCTCGTCGGGCCGCTCAATCCGACGACCGTCGACGAATCGACCGACACGTACGACACGATCGACTGGTTGGTGAAGAACGTGCCGGAGACCAACGGCAACGTCGGCGAACTAGGAATCTCATACGACGGCTTCGAGCCATTGATGGGACTCGTCAATCCGCATCCGGCGCTCAAGGTTTCCGTGCCGATGAATCCGATGGTCGACGGCTGGATGGGCGACGACTGGTTCCACAACGGCGCCTTCCGCGAGCAAAACATGCCCTATGTGCTCGAGCAGGAAGCGACGCGCGACAACTCCGCCAAGTGGTGGACCGATCACTATGACGACTATGACGTCTATCTCCAGTCCGTATCGGCCGGCGCGTTGGGCAAGCTGCACGGTCTCGACCAAGTAGGATTCTGGAATAAGATCGTCGCGCACCCGAGCTACGACGCCTGGTGGCAGCAGCAGGCGATGGACAAGATCCTCGGCGCGCTCCCGCTCAAAGTGCCGACGATGCTCGTCCACAGCCTCTGGGACCAGGAAGACATCTACGGCGCGAACGCCGTCTACAAGGCGATCAAGCCGAAAGACGTGAACAACAACATGGTGTTCATCACCCTCGGCCCCTGGCATCACGGACAGGAAATCGACGACGGGAGTTCGCTCGGCGCGCTCGACTTCGACGCGAACACGTCGAAGCAATTCCAGAAGAACATCCTCGGGCCCGTTCCTCGCGCATTACCTCAAGGACGGCAACCCGCCGATGGACGTCGCGCCGGTGAACGCGTTCGAGACGGGCACGAATCGCTGGGAGCGCCTGAACGCGTGGCCGAGCGGTTGCGAGGCGGGATGCACGATCACGCCGACTCCGCTGTATCTCGGCGCGAATTTCAGCGCAGGGTTCAACGCGCCGTCCGCCGGCGCCGCGGCCTTCGATTCATACATCTCTGATCCCGCCAAGCCAGTGCCGTTCCGCGCGCGCCCGATCAAGCCGACTGGCTACGACACGTGCGCGACGTGGCCCTGCTGGCTGGTGGACGACCAGCGCGAGGCGTCCGGCCGGACGGACGTGCTGTCGTACGAGACGGACGTACTCACCGCGCCGGTCAAAGTCAGCGGCCAAGCGATCGCCAATCTCGTCGCGTCGACGAGCGGCACCGACGCGGATTGGGTCGTGAAGCTGATTGATGTGTACCCGGACGAAGTCGGCGGCGACGCGAAGATGGGCGGCTACCAGTTGCCGGTCGCCATGGACATTTTCCGCGGGCGCTACCGCGAGAGCTTCGAGACGGCAAAACCGATCGCGTCGAACACGCCCCTCGCCTACAAGTTCGCCCTCCCGCCGACGAACCACGTTTTCTTGCCTGGGCACCGGATCATGGTGCAGGTCCAGTCGAGCTGGTTTCCGCTGTACGATCGCAACCCGCAGACCTTCGTCCCGAATATTTTCTGGGCGACTCCGACCGACTACAAGAAAGCCGAGCAGCGGATCTTCCATGAGCCGGGGCATGCGAGCTTCGTCGAATTGCCGATCGTATCAGGGGGGCGGTGATCTGGCGGGTACGATTTGAACCGATTTGAACACGAATAGAACGAATGACACTAATAGCACGAATGGTTTCATCATCACAATTCATCGCCTTCGTCTGATTCGTCGCATTCGTTTGATTCGTGCCCTGGACAGCTTTGAAGCCGACAAGGTGATCGAAGTCGCCTTGGCTTTTAGATTGATTCTGAACACGTTCTGCCGAGCACCCGTCGCACGATTTGGAGATTCGACAAATGTTGTCACTTCGCTCTGCTCTTAGCCTATCGGCGGCTGTGTCCGCCGCGACCGTACTTGGCGTCGCGCTCGCCGCGCGCGCGCACGAACGTCGTGCAGGCGCAACAGGGACCGACCGCGCCGAACGGCGAACCGGTCGGCGGAATTGCATGTGACGCTCAGGAAGGCGAGCGCATCCACATCCATCAGCATCTTGTGATCTTCGACCACGGGCATGAAGTCGCCATTCCGCCCAACGTCGGCCAGCCCGCTGGCAAGCGGTGCATCTACTGGCTGCACACGCACACGCCGGACGGCGTCATTCACATCGAGGCGCCGCTCGACCGGTCGTTCACGCTCGGCGATTTCTTTGCCGTGTGGGGCGAGCCACTCACGAAATCGACCGCGGCCACGGCGCGTGCGGCCAAAGGGTGCGTCGCTCAAGGTGTGGGTCGACGGCAAGGCGTACATCGGAGATCCGCGCAAGATCGCGCTCAACCCGCACACCGACATCGTCATCGAGGCCGGTCCGCCCTTCCCCAAGCCGCCGCGCTTCACGATCTGGGGCACGCTGTAGCCGCGACGGCGGCACCATGCGCGCCTCCGAGGCCATTCGCGCTCGCCGTTCGGTCAAGAAATTCGCCGACCGCGCCGTGTCGCACGACGAGATCGAGATGCTTGCTCGACGCGGCGACGTGTGCGCCGAACCACCGTCTCACGCAACCGTGGCGCTTCTATGTCCTCGGCCCCGAGGCGCGCTACGGGTACGGACTCGCCCTCGGCGCGCGCAAGGCACGCAAGCTCCCCGACCCGAACAACGCCGACGCGCGCGCGATGCGCGAGACGGTTGCCGCCGAGCATCGCGCGCTGCCGCTGATGATCGCCGTCGCCGTCGTCGACGACACCGCGAGCACCGATCAGGAATTGCGCGAAGAGAACTACGCCGCGGCGATGATGGCCATCCAGAATCTCGCGCTCGCGGCGGTCGACCTGGGGCTCGGTACGCACATCAAGACCGGTGCGATCATGAGCGATCCCGCGGCGCGCGCCGCGGCGCGAGTGCGCGACAACGAGCGAGTCGTGGCGATCATCAACGTTGGAACGCCGGCCGAGCTGCCGGCGCCGAAGAAGCGCGAAACGGCGACGGCCCTCACGACGTGGGTGCCTTAGTTCGAGTCAGCGTGCCCGAAGACGTAGCGCAGATTCACCGTCAGCGACGACGCCGCGCCAGACGGCGACCAAGTCAGCTGCTCCGTCGACGTTTGGTCGGCGCGACCGGCGCGCAGGGTTCGAATGGTCTCACGCTCGGGGTCGACGATCCAATACTCCTCGACGCCGGCGTCGATATACAAGTCGCGCTTTTGCAGTTGATCCCGCCGGCTCGTCGACCCTGACAACACTTCGACAATCAAGACTGGCGTGGGAGCGCCATCCCACTCGACCTCCGAACCGTCGAAGCGCATGACCGAGCGAGGGTGGTAAACCATCCCAAGTCGATTCGCGGCGACAAATGGATCGAGCAGCGGTGTGAGCCGCGCGAGAATGTTCTCGTGAGCTTCACTCGGAGGCGGCGTCACGAACAGTTCGCCCCGCACGAGTTCGTATTTGTTCCCGTCGTCGGGCAAGCGATGGAGTTCTTCGAGCGTCCACGGCTTGGTCTCGGTCGCCATGTGCATGCTGCCCCCGTCCTCGTGTCGGTGGTCGGTCGCATGCGGCGAGGATACGCATGACGGCCGCGTCACTGGCATCATGATGCCGCCGATCGGTGCTGTCGCTTGCGCAGCCGATCGCTTCGCACAGCGTACGCTCGGCGCCACCGCCGAGTCAAGCGATACTGACGCCCCGCGACGCTTCGCGCCGTCAGAACCCCGCCGGCCGCTCTCCCGCCACGCCGGCCGCACGCTCGAGCGCGATCCCCGCGCGCAGAATCGTCCCCTCGTCGAACATCCGGCCGATGAGCGTCACGCCATGCGGCACGCGACGCGGCGGCGAAAACTTGGGGAGCGGATTGGCCGGATCGGGCGCCCAGTCGCTTCGCGCCTCAGAGACGTTCACGAACCCCGTGCGCAACGTCAGCGACGGATGACCTGTGAAGTTCGAGATGACGAGCATCTCGTCGCGCAGCGACGGCACGATGAGCAGGTCGACATTTGAGAATACTCGTTGCATCTCCATCGCGACTTTGCGGCGAAAGCGATCGGCCTGCACGAAGTCGACGGCGGAGAGAAAGCGCGCCTGGCGGAACAGGTTGGGCCAGGCGTCGGGCACCTGCGCCTTGAGCTGATCGTCCTGACCGCTCAGCGTCAATTCCTCGAACGCCGCGGCGGCCTCGGCGAACAACACGAGTTGCAGTGAGTCGTACGGCCAGTCGGGGAGCGACACTTCCGTCGGCACCATGCCGAGCTTGCCCATCGAGTCGAGCGCAGCGCGATCGACGTCCGTCGCCGGCGCCTCCTTCATCCACGCCGGGATGTAGCCGACGCGCAGCCCCTTCACGCTCGCCGTGGCGTCGAAGTCCAGATGACTCGGCAAACTCGACGCGTCGCCCGCGTCCGGACCCGAGATCGCCTTGAGCACCAGCGCCGTGTCCTCGACGCCGCGCGCCATAGGGCCGAGTTTGTCGAGCGACCAGCAGAGTGTCATCGCGCCCGTGCGCGGCACGCGGCCGTACGTCGGACGCAACCCGGTCACCCCGCACCGCATGCTCGGCGCGATGATGCTGCCGCCCGTCTCACTGCCCACCGCGAAGCCGACGAAGCCCGCGGCCGTCGCGGCGCCC
The DNA here is from genome assembly GCA_963817445.1 of uncultured Gemmatimonadaceae bacterium. GTDB lineage: Bacteria > Gemmatimonadota > Gemmatimonadetes > Gemmatimonadales > Gemmatimonadaceae > JAQBQB01. The sequence continues at coordinate 375,867 of CAWFOG010000023.1, read as the reverse complement.
GGACCGGCGCTCGAGCCGGACGCGCCTTCCTCGAGCACCCACGGATTCATCGTCTGACCGCCGAACCAAATGTCATTCAGCGCGAGCGCGCCCATACTCAACTTCGCGAGCAGCACCGCGCCGGCATCGTTGAGCCGCGCGACGACCGCGGAGTCCGCGGTTGGCACGCGATTGCGGAACGGTTCGGCGCCGTAGGTCGTGGGAATGCCGGCGGTGTCGAGCAAATCCTTTCCGCCCCAGGGAATGCCGTGCAGTGGGCCGCGATATTTGCCCGCGGCAATCTCGGCGTCGGCAGCCTTGGCTTGTTGCAGCGCGTGCTCGCTCGTGAGCGTGATGATCGCGCGAATCTTGGGATTGAGTCGCGCGATGCGCTCGAGATAAATGTTCGTGAGTCGCGTCGACGTCAGCTTTTTCGTCTCGATCCAGCGCGAGAGACTCGTGAGCGGCGCGAAGGCGATGTCGGCGTCGTTCGTCGGCAGCGAAGGCACCGCGCCGGTACGTGCGAACGAATCGGTCGCGGGTCGGGCCTGTGCTCACGCCGGGCAGCAGCGGATTCCATCGCGTTCCCGGCGCCAGCGTCGGTTCGAGCGCGATTTTTCTCGGGCCCGTCCGTCGCTCGAGCATCGACGCCATCGACGTCCGCCAGCTCGCCGCGGCCACTTTGCGATGCGCGTCCGTCATCTGCACCTGCGCGAGCTTCTCCGCCTCGACGAACGTCGCCGGCGTCACCTCCGGCCCGACTGCCGGCGCGGTGCCGAACGTCGGCGGCGCGCCGGCGACGGGACTTCCAGGCGTTTGCTCGCCCGCGGGATGATCGGCCTTACACGCGGCGACGGCGCCGAGCAGGCCCAGGGGTGCGGTGATGAGAAATTGGCGGCGCGTATTCACGGGTTCTTCCGATTATGACGAACACAAGAGAACGCGAAACCGAGCGCGGCGCTACGGGGCCGTCGATCGGATGACGCATCTACATCTGGCGTTTCTCCGTTCAATTCGCTCAATCCGTTAAATCAGTACCACCAATTCGTTGATGCCCGCCCGACCGGCCGTCTCCATTCACCCGATCGCCGTCGCCGCGAGCGCTGGAGGATCCTCGCGACGTTTGCGCCGCAGAATGCCGGCCGAGATGAGGACGAAGACCACGGAAACGGGGAGCGGCTCGAGAAAGGTGATCGCAATGTTCACGAGCGGATTCTTGTACGTGTCCGTGAACTGCTTCGCCTTCGCCACCTGCGCGTCGATGGACGCCTGACTTGCGCCGCTCGCCTTGATGTGCGCAATGCTGGCCGCCTCGAACTTGGCAGAGAAGTCGGGTGCCAGCTTGTAGAACACCAACTCCCACGTCGCGACGTAGCACATGCTGGCGACGAGCGCGATGAGCGCGCCGAGGGCGAGCGCGCGGCCAAAGCTGATTGTCCCGTTGCCGACGTTGTCGCGATACGAGCGCACGCCGAAGAAGACCATCAGGAACGCGAGCACCATGGTCGCGTAACCGATGATGGCGCCCTTGTCGGACCCAAGGACGTCCTGAAACGGTAGAGTGGCCAGCAACATCACCGACAGAATGCCACCGGCGATGAGCCCAAACGTCCAGACGGTCTTTTTCATCGTCATCTCCCCCCTCGTGAGTGCCACTTGGTGAACCGACGCATGAGAACGACGCCAGCATAGCCAGTCGGGAGTCCGGCGCGCGTCACCCGAACGGGTGATTTTGTTTCCGCGTCGGCAAAATCATGCTTTCAGGGGATGAGTCCCGCTTGTTTGGCGCGCTGAACCGCTTGCGTCCGTCGGCGCGCGTCGAGCTTGTCGAACAATCGGCTCGAATGGGTCTTCACGGTGTTCTCGCTGACGAACAGTCGCTCGGCGATTTCCCGATTGCTCAATCCAGCAGCAATCGCCTCGAGAATCTCGAGCTCTCGTGGGGTGACGCCAAGCTGCTCGAGACGCGCCGCGTTGACGACGAACGGCGCCGCCGAGGGGACGAGGACTTCGCGCACGACGACGGCCGGCTTGGGGCGCGTGATCCGGAGGCCGAGCCAGATGCCAAGCAGTGAAAAGAGCAGCGCGACCAGGCCGCCGTAGATCTCGATGGAGTGCTCGACGACCAGGTAGCGATACTCGATCGCTTTGAGGCCGGCGATGAGGAGGCCGGCGAGGAGGCCGTAGAGAAGGACGGTGCGGCGCACGAGGGAGAACATTCGTGCGGAGCGGGCGCGGCGGAAGGGGGTGAGGACTCGACCGCGCGCACCAACTGAAACTACTATTGGCCATGATTGTTCGATTTCACTTCGGGGCACAGCGGCTAGTCGTGTGCTTGTTCGCTGCGCTGGCCTGTACCGCGCCGCTGACCGTGTCGTTCGCGCAAACCGGTGCTACGACCAATGCAGCCAATACGGACGTCAGCATGCGCCCGGTGGCGCACGTGTGGACGATACCGCTGGTCCCTTTGGGCCCGGCGGTGCCGGTTGCACAAGACGCATCACCATATTCACAACGCAGATTCCCGGCGGATTCACTGGTTCGGGCCGATCATACCACGGCCGGGTTTCTCATTGGAGCCGGCGCCGGCGCGGTGATCGGGCTCGTTCAATTTTCGAGGCAGGTATCGAGATGCCAAGACCGTTGCGACGGGCCGGCTGGCCTCGGCGCGATCGTCTATCCCGTCGTCTACGGACTCGCTGGTGGAATTGTCGGAGCCGTCGGGACCTGGGTATGGTCACAACGTTGAGCTAGCCGGTGCACGTGCGGCTAGGCCTTCGGACGCCGCAGCCACCCAAGCCCGAGCGTCGCACCAAGCCCGACGTACGACGTCCGCCAATGTCCCGTGGCGCCGAACAGATCGAGTCCGAGACCGGCGATCGATCCCGTGTAGAGCGTCGAAATCTGAAAGCCGAGCGCTTGCCGCTTCGGGTCCTCCCAGCTCACGCTACAGTCACATTGATATGACTCGCTGACTCTGGCCGAACCCGCACCAGCGACGACGCGCACTCTGCCCCACGTGTGCGTCACTCCGAAAAGCGCCGCGATGTCGCTGCGGTCTTCGCCGAACAATCCCTCCACCCCGGCGGACCGCACGCCAAGGGCGATCGGCCCCGCGGTATACCACACGTTGAGCGCACCGCCGAGGCTACCGTCGAGCGAACCGCGGCCGAGCGAGACAGCGACCCACATGTTCTGCGGCAAATGAAACGACGGCATCGAATCGGGGCGCGTTTGCGCCGCCCCGCTTCGTGCCGCCATAACAAGCGTCGCGCCCGCAAATGCTGCGAGCGCGACGCCGCGTCGTACGTTGTGCATTACCTCAATCTATGTTGCCCGGCCTTGTCCCGCGTTACGCCGCGTTCGCCGCGAGCCACGGGTCGCCGGCCAGCCACTTCGCATCCGGCGCGAACAGGAAGACCACCGAACCATTCGCCAGCGTCGGCAGCAAGCGAGCCGCCCGATCCGGTTCCATCGCCGGACAACCTTCGCTGCGTCCGGCCCGCGTCGGCGTGACGTACGGCGCACCGTGGACCACGACGCGACGTGCATACGCGTTGTCGTTGAAGCCCGTCGACTTGCCGGTGATCTGCATTCCGAGCGAGCTGTAGCCCTGTCCGGCCGAATGGCCGTGGAACCCGTACGTTCCGTTCGTCACGTACAGTCCGAGCGATGTGGCATTGCTACCCGACGCGTTCGAGAACATGGTCGGCACGCCATACTGCGACGTCGACGACCCCTTGCCGTGCGCGACGGTGAACGGACCGTCGATCAACTTGAGCGAACTCATATCGAACACGTAGCCGCGCTGTGCCGTACCGGGCTGCCCGTAGTCCACGAAGTAGAGGTAGGGCTTCTTGACCTGGTCCGCGTGCGCTGCCTTGAAGGAGAAATAGGCGCGGAACGCATCGCTCAGCGCTTCGGGGCTGCTCAGCGGGCGCACGACGCTCGAGAACGCTTTGAGCGCGGCGTTGACTTCCGAGGTCATCGGCTTCGCCGCGGCAGCGATCGTTGTGGTAGCGGCCGCGACCGGCTCTCGGCTTGTTAGCAGCCGGGAGGATGTGCGCGCCGGCCGAAAGCATGGCGGCGGTGCCGATGAGCACGTTCGTCAGGTAGCTGGATGAGCGCATCTATAGACCTCAGGAAGGGTGTCCGGCGTAGTCGCGCCAGGGAGAGCGAGCAATAGGTAGGAACTGCTCGGCCCGCTCTCGATTGTAGACTTGGATCACGTGGTAGGAATCAGTAAACTAGCGACGAATTGCCATTCTGTAAAGTGTTATAGCAGAACATTTTACGTACTCAGCAGTCAACCAGATCGGCTCGCTCGAGCAGGCCCATCGGACTATCGAGAATACCCCGTACACGCTCGCCAGATTCCTTACGTTTTCGTGCTTGCGAGCCGGACGCGCCACACACATGCTCCGTCATTCCGCGCCTAACGCCCAACGCACCACGCCCAACGCCTCCATGCGCCCACTCGCCGTTACTCTCGCCTGCACGGCTCTCCTCGCCGGAAATGCCGTCGCGCAAACCCAACAGGGTCGCGTCACCTATCCCGCGACGAAGACCGTCGATCATGTTGACGATTACTTCGGCCGCAAAGTCGCCGATCCCTACCGGTGGATGGAGGACCTCAACTCACCGGATGTGGCCGCCTGGGTCAAAGCGCAAAACGGCGTAACCGAGCACTACCTCGCCGCGCTTCCACTGCGCGAGCATTTCCGCTCGCGCATCACGGAGCTGTGGAACTATCCCAAAGTCAGCGTGCCGTTTCGCGAGGCGGGGCAACTGTTCTACACCAAGAACAGCGGTTTGCAGCGCCAATCGGCGTGGTTCACGAAAAAATCGATCGACGGCGCCGAGCGACTGGTCGTCGATCCGAATGTGCTGTCGCCCGACGGATCCGTCGCGCTCAGTCTGTTCAGTCCGTCGCCCGACGGACGCTACTTCGCGTACGGGCAGTCGCAGGGCGGTTCCGATTGGTCGACGGTGTACGTGCGCGAACTCGCCACGGGCAAACAGCTCGCCGACACGATCAAGTGGCTCAAGTTCAGCGGCGTGAGCTGGACGAAGGACGGCAACGGGTTCTTCTACTCGCGCTTCCCCACGCCCGCGCAGGGCAAGGAGCTCGAGAGCGCGGTGCGCGATCAGAAACTCTACTACCACACGCTCGGCACGGCGCAGTCGGCGGACAAGTTGATCTACGAGCGGAAGGATCACCCCGAGTACTTCCTCGGCGGTGGCACGAGCGAAGACGGGAAGTACCTCCAGATCTTCGTCGTCAACGGCACTGACCCGCACAATCGGCTCTACTTTGCCGACCTGGGCGACCCGATGCACCCGAATGTCACCGCGCCCGTGAAGCCGCTGTTCGACACACCGGACGCCGCCTACACACCGCTCGGCAACGTCGGCACGACCATCTACATGTCGACGGACAACGGCGCGCCAAAATACCAGATCGTCGCATTCGACGTCGCGCATCCCGACAAGGCGCACTGGCGCACCGTAGTGCCGGAGACAAAGAACGTCATCGATGCGACGGCGTTCTTCCAAGGGCACATTGCCGTCAACTATCTCGAGGACGTGAAGTCCAACGTCCACCTGTTCACGCTCGACGGCAAACCCGCTGGCACCGTCGCGCTGCCCGGCGTGGGGACCGTGGGTGGTCTGAGCAGCCGCGCTGATTCGCCGGAACTGTTCTACGGGTTTACGTCGCCGCTCTATCCGTCGACGCCGTTCAGCTTCAACGTGGCGACCGGCAAGAGCACGCCGATTGCCCAGCCTCAATTAAAGAACTTTGATCCGTCGATCTACGAGACGAAGGAAGTCTTTGCCACGTCCAAGGACGGCACGAAGATCCCGGTGTTCATCACCGCGAAGAAGGGCCTCGTGCTCGACGGCTCGCATCCGACGATTCTCTACGGCTACGGCGGCTTCGACATCAACATGACCCCGGCGTTCCAGATCCACGTGCTCGCGTGGCTCGAAGAGGGCGGGATCTACGCCACGGCCAACATGCGCGGCGGCGGTGAGTACGGCGAAGAATGGCACAAGGCCGGCATGTTCGAGAAAAAGCAGAACGTGTTCGACGACTTCATTGGCGCGGCCGAGTATCTCGTCAAGATGAAGTACACGTCGCCGTCCAAGCTCGGCATCGAGGGCGACTCGAACGGCGGCTTGCTCGTCGGCGCGGTCGAGGAGCAGCGGCCGGACCTGTTCGCCGTCGCGCTGCCCGGCGTCGGCGTGATGGACATGCTGCGCTACGACCAATTCACCGGCGGCCGCGCCTGGTCGACCGAGTACGGCACGTCGAGCGACTCTACGGCGTTCAAGTATCTGATCAAATACTCGCCATTACAGAACGTGAAAGCCGGCACCTGCTACCCGGCCACGCTGCTCAAGACGGCGGATCACGACGACCGCGTCGTGCCAAGCCACACGTTCAAGTTCACGTCGGCCATGCAGAAGGCGCAGGGCTGCACGCGTCCCGTGTTGGTCCGCGTGCAGACGCAGGGCTCGCACGGATACCTGCCGACCGACAAACGCATCGCCGAGCTAGCCGACGGCTGGGCGTTTGCGGCGGCCAACATGGGAATGAAGCCGGTCGCAACACCGTAGCATCCAGCCGCTTCCGCTCAGCGCGCGGTCCAACCGCCGCCGAGTGCTTTGTACAACTGCACGGCCGCCGTGAGCTCGCCCAACTGAGCTTGACTCAGCGACAATTCCGCGCTGAACAGGCTCCGTTGGGCGTCGAGCAGATCGAGATAGCTGGCCAGGCCAGCCTCGTACCTCGCCTGCGCGAGGTCGAGCGCCTGGCGCAGCGCGGTCGCCTGCGTCGCCTCGGCCACCGCTTCGTCGCGCGCGGTGCGAACGTCGGTCAGCGCGTCGTTCGCTTCGCGCAGGGCGTTCAGCGCGGTGCCTTCATACATCGCGCGCGCTTGCTCGGCGCGCGCCCGCGCCGCCGCCGAAAGACTCGACAGCCGGCCGTTGTCGAACAGCGGAAATGAAATCCCTGCCTGCAACTGGTAGACATGCGTCTGGTTGCCGAACACATCGCTCGGCACGCCAGCCTGGCTCCCGAACGAGCCGATGATGCTGATCGTCGGCAACCGCGCGGCGTCGGCGACACCGATGCGCGCGGTCGCCGCCGCGTACTGGCGCTCGGCTTCGACCACATCCGGCCGGCGCGCGACGAGCGCTGCGGGAATCGAATCGGGCACTTGCAGAGCGCGCGTCGCATCGACGAGCGAACTGCCGCGTGCGATCGTCATCGGCGTCTCGCCGACGAGCACGTTGAGGTTGTGTTCAGTCGCCGAGATTGCGCGCTCCGTCTGTGCCAGCGTCACTGCCGGCGCGGCAACCTGCGCCTCGAATTGCCGCACGTCGAGCTCCGACGTCAGCCCCTGCGAGTAGCGCGCGCGCGCCACCTCGAGCGTTGCCTTGCGCGAGCTCAGCGTTCGCTCGGCGATGGCGCGCTCCTGATCCAGCTCGAGCAATTGCAGATAGCTCGTGGCGACGCTGCTGACGAGCGTGAGAACGGTCGCCCTCTCCGCGGCGATCTGCGCGCCTTCGTCTGCCCTGGCCGCGTCGACCCCGCGGCGTATCCGGCCCCAGAAGTCGAGCTCCCACGCGAGATCGCCGGTCAGGCGTGACGCGCGGAACGACGTCGGCGGGAAGGCGCCAAGCGCGACCTGGTTCGTCCCTTCGGAGGCATTGAGCGAGACCGACGGCGCCAACGGTGCGCGCGCTGTCCGCACCGCAGCGCGGAACTCATCGATGCGCGCCTCGGCGACATGCAGATCGCGATTCTGGCGCAGCGCCAGGTCGACCAGTTGTGTCAGCGTCGTGTCGCGCACCAGATCGAGCCACGCGACCGACGTGAGCGAGTCACCACTCATCAGTTGGTGCACCGCCGGGCGGCGGATCGCCAGCACGCTGTCGCGCCGGCGAGCGGCAGCGAGCGAATCAAAAAATGCTCGTGAGGAATCACTCGCACGCTCGACGCCGATGCGCTGACTCGGGTTCACGACTGTCTCCGGGACGTACTTCGGGCCGACGATGCACGCGCTGAGTAGTGCCGTCGTGATGAACGTCGTCAGCGCCAGTCGGCGTACCAACCATGCGGCGCATCATGCCTGCTCCGTCCCGGCGGCTGCCGCGGTCGTTGGCACCGGCGTCCTGCGCCGCCCTTCAGCGAGCCCGCGGATAATGCGGAAGAACAGTGGAATGAAGAAAATGCCGACCGTCGTCGCGAACAGCATCCCGGCAAACACGCCGGTGCCGATCGAGTGGCGACTCACCGCGCCCGCGCCGCTCGCCAGCATCAGCGGCAACACGCCGAGGATGAATGCGAACGACGTCATGAGAATCGGGCGCAACCGCTCGCGCGCCGCTTCGACCGCGGCTTGGCGAATGCTCATACCGTGCGAGCGCAGTTCGTTCGCGAACTCGACGATCAGAATCGCGTTCTTTGCGGCAAGACCAACGACCGTGATCAACCCGACCTGGAAATAGATGTCGTTCGGTTGGTGCCGGATCCAGATTCCGAGCAGTGCGCCGAGCAGGCCGAATGGAACGCCGAAGAGGACCGCGAACGGCACCGACCAACTCTCGTACTGCGCGGCGAGCACGAGGAAGACGAGCACGAGGCCCAGCGCGAACACGATCGCCGCGCTCCCGCTCGACGCGCGCTCCTGGAACGACTGCCCCGAGTACGACACGCCGAGGCCCGCGGACGCGAATTGCGTCGCGATCAGGTCGTCGACTTGGTGCAGCAGTTCGCCCGTGCTGTGGCCGGGCTTGGGCGTGCCCGTGAACTGCGCCGATGTGAATCCGTTGAACCGCGGCACGACCGTTGGCGCACTCCGAAAGCTCGTCGACGTGACGGCGGAGATCGGCACCATCGTGTTGTTCGTACCGCGGACGTACAGCTTCCCGATGTCCGAGGGCGATTGGCGGAACTGCTCCTGCGCCTCGGCCTGCACGCGGTATGTCTTGCCGGACAGATTGAAATCGTTGATGTAAAGCGACGACAGGAACGCCTGCATCGTCGAGAACAGATCGGTGAGGTTGATACCGCGCGCTTTTGCCGCCGTGCGGTCGACTGTGACGTAGATCTGCGGCACGTTCGAGCGAAAGGTCGTGTTGATCGCGCCGGCAGCCGGCAGCTGATTCACCGCCTGGCGAAACTCCTGCACGTGTTGCGCAAAGGTGCGGATGTCCTGTCCATTCCGATTCTGTAAATTGATCTCGACGCCGGCCGTGATGCCCAGGCCCGGCACTTCCGGCAAATTGAAGCCGAACGCACTGGCGTCGGGCAAGCCGAACAATTTGCCGTTGATGCGTGCCGCAATCGAGTCGAGCGCGTCGTGCGGCCCGCGTTCATCCCACGGCTTCACGTTGAGAAACACCGTCGCGCTGTTCGTCGCGTTCGCCTGCGTGAGCAGGTCGAGCCCCGCGAGCACGACGATGTTGAGCACCGCAGGCTCCGTCCGGATGATGCCTTCGATCTTGGTGACGGTGGCGAGCGTGCGCTGGAGCGACGCGGCGTCCGGCAGTTGGACCGAGAGCGCCATGTAGCCCTTGTCTTCCGTCGGGATGAACGCACTCGGGATCTTCCGCCAGAGCAATCCTGCGCAGGCGATGAAGATCAGGAACACGGCGACCCACAGCGGCGGCCGTCCGATGACCGAGTCCACCGCGCCGACGTAGCCGCGCGTCGCTCGGGCGAACAGGCGATTGAACCAGCCAAAGAAGCCCGTCGTGTGCGAGGTTTCTGAGTCGACGAGCAGCAGCGCGCACAGCGCCGGCGTCAGCGTAAGCGCGACGACGCCCGACAGCACCACCGCGATCACGATCGTCATCGCGAACTGCTTGAACATTTCGCCGGTCACGCCGCCAATGAAGGCGACAGGCACGAACACCGCGCACAGCACGAGCACGATCGCCACGAGCGCGCTGCCGACCTGGCGAATGGCTTTGTCCGCCGCGAGGCGCGGAGACAGGCCCTCGCTGGCCATGATGCGCTCCACGTTCTCGATCACCACGATCGCGTCGTCGACGACGATGCCGATCGCCAGCACGAGACCGAACAACGTCAACACGTTGATCGACATGCCGAACGCGAGCAGTCCGAGAAACGTGCCGATCACGCTGACCGGGACGGCGAGCATGGGGATGAGCGTCGCGCGCCAGCTCTGCAGGAACAGGAACACGACGAGCGTCACCAGCACCATCGCTTCGATCAGCGTGATCGTGACCTCGTGAATCGACGCGCTGACGAATGGCGTGGTGTCGAACGGAATGGCGTAGTGCACGCCAGGCGGAAAGCCCGACTGCATTTCGTCCAGGCGCTTTTTCACCGCCTCTTTTACCGCAAGCGCATTTGCGCCGGGGCGCGTGTACAGCAGTGTGAACGCTGTCGGCGTGCCGTTGAGCCGTCCCTCGAGATCGTAGCTCCGCGCACCGAGCACCGCGTGGCCGATGTCGCGAAGGCGAATGACTGACCCGTCCGCGCTCGCGCGGATCACGATGTCGTTGAACTCGTCGGGCGTTTGCAAGCGGCCAATCGTCGTGATCGGCAGCGTGAGCTGCGTTCCCGGCGGCGACGGCTCGGCGCCCAGTCGTCCGGCGGGGTTCGTCGCGTTCTGCTCGCGCACCGCGGCGGCCACGTCGCTCACCGTCAAGCCGAGCTGCGCCATCTTGTCCGGGTCGAGCTGGAGCAGCATCGAGAAGTCGCGCGCTGGAAAAGGCGTCGCGTCGCCCACGCCCGGCACACGCTTCAACTCGTCGACGAGATACAACTTCATGTAGTTCGCCAGATACGTCGCGTCGTAACGCGGATCGCTCGACTGGAGCGCGACCACGGCGAGGATGTCGGTGTTCGCTTTGAGAATCGTGATGCCGTTCGTCCGCACGGCGTCCGGCAACTGCGGCTCGGCGAGCTTTTCGGCGTTCTGCACGTCGACGGCGGCGAGATCCTGATTGCGCGTCACGTCGAACGTCACGTTGATCGTCGACGATCCATCGCTGGCGTTCGACGACGAGTAGTAGAGCATGCCTTGCAATCCGGCGAGCTGCTCTTCGATCGGCGCGGCCACCGCTTGTGCCGCGTCCTCCGACGACGCGCCCGGGAAATTCGTCGTGATGCGAACCGCCGGCGGCGTGATCTGCGGATAACGCGCGACCGGAAGCAATCGGATCGCGAACAAGCCGAGCAAGGTGATGACGATCGAGATCACGGCGCCGAAGATCGGACGCCGGATGAAGAAGTAGCGCGGCTCGCTCATCGCCCTGCCTTGCTCTGCCCGCCCGGTACCGGCTTGGGTGGACCCGCCGTGCTGTCGGCGAGCGGCACCGGTTTGACGACGCGCCCCGGCGCGACCTTTTGAGTTCCCTCAACAACCACGCGATCGCCAGCCGCCAATCCGCTGTCGATGATCCAGAGCGATCCGCTCCACGGACCCGGCGTCACGTCGCGCGCCGCGACGGTGTCGCCCGCGCCAACCACGTAGACGAACTGCCGCCCCATGCCTTGCATGACGGCGCGCTGCGGCACCGCCAACGCGCTGGAGCGCGCGAATCCCTCGAGTCGCACGCGCACGAACTGTCCCGGCAACAGACGCCGGTCACCGTTCGAGAAGTTGGCGCGGAATTCTTCCGTACCGCTCGCCGAATCGAGCGACGGCGCCACGAAGTCGAGCTTCCCCACGCGGGGCAAGAGTGAACCGTCCGGCATGACGACGCGCACCGCGAGATTGCTCCCCGCGCGAATCAGCGCGCCGGCGCGCGGGTCCTGCTCCCAGGTGGCAAGCTGCTGCGACGACGGATGGAACGTCACGTAGACGGGATCGAGCTCGTCGATCGTCGTCAGCAAATCGGCGGGGCCCGTGACGCGCGCGCCAATCTCGAGCCGCGCGCGCCCGACTTGCCCGTCGATCTCGGCGCGAATTATACAGTCGTCGAGATCCTTTTTCGCCGCGTCGGTCGCGGCCTGCGCCGATTCGAGTTCCGAGTGCGCGTTGTCGACGTCCTGCTGCGCGACGGCGTGCTTGGGGACGAGCGGCTCGAGCCGCGCGACCGTGCGTTTGGCGTTGTCGAGTCGCGCGATCGCGCTTCGATACGCGGCGTCGTAGCGGACGTCGTCGAGCTTGTAGAGCACCTGCCCTTTCGCGACGACGCTTCCCTCGGTGAACGGCCGATCGATGACGATGCCTTCGACGCGCGATCGAACTTCGACGCGGCGGAAGGGTTGGACCTGGCCGCTGAATTCATACGGCTCGGAGATCGTCGCCGGCGCAACGAGCACGACGCCAACTTGCGGCGGCGGTGGTCCCTGTTGCTGCGACGACGGCGGAGCGGACTTGGAGCAGGCGGTAACCGCGAGTGAAGCTCCGGCGAGTGCGAACAAGCGCCGGCGATATGTGAGGGCCACGGGCAGAGAGCAGTCTGATTATTTGGGTTGGCGCGTCGACGACGCGTCCGATGCAACGCACTTCACCCAAAATCTCTCCGGGTCGCTCGACCGAAGGAAGGTGCCGAGTGTTCGGATATTTTTCTTACCGGCCGCGCGGCGCCCGTGTCGCCACCGGCGGATGCCGCTTCGCCGACTCGAGTGCCGGCACAACAAAGTTTGCGAGGTGGGACGCAATGACCGTATTTGCGCTCTCCGTCGTGTGTCCTTGCTCGACGTACACCGTCGCCGAATCGTTCGCGAATAACCCCGACAGCTCGGAGAACCGCCCGGGCGCCACCTCGTTCATGAGCGGCGTTACGGTCTGCACGGCGCGTCGGTGCAGACGGAGAAATCGGACGGTCCACGCATCAGCCGCGAGGCTGTCGTTCATCTGGCGTTCGAACGGCGACATTCGCTTCTGGGTCGGGTCCAACATCGGCATCCAGAAATAGAACGGCGTAAAGCCGTACGACCGACCCAGCGTTTCGATGAGGTCCACGGTTCGCATGTATGTATGGACCACGTCATTGACGAGCGAATCGTCTGGAACGGGCGCGGCGCGTTCGCCGGACAACGCGCTCCCGCCAAGGCGATTGAAGATCAGGAAGCGCGTGGCGGAAATCCCGGCGAGGTGCGCGAAGACTTTGGTGTTGGTGCCGAAATCGTAACGCCACGGATACAGGTCTTGCCCCGTGGCGAAGTCTCGTGCTCGAGACGCTTCAGCCTTGGTGAGACCGGTCTTCCCGCTTTCCATCGCCGACGCGATGTCGTTGTAGCCATCGTAGAACGCAACGACCGACGGGCGCGCGCCGGCGCGGAGCTGCAACATCAGGTCGATGAGCTCTTGCGTCAGGACCTCTCCGCCCTCGCCAAAGTTCGTGATCGCGACGCCGTTGATTCCTCGTGATTCGAGATGCGCCGCCAGTCGCGACGGAATCGTCATCGAGTCACGAACGCCGGTGCCCCAGAGCGGTGACGCACCAATATCAAATCTGTTCCTGCCTCCAAGCCCGCACCTGCCCGTCGGCGCAGGCGCACGCTACGGCACGATCCCCGCGCTCGTCTTCACCTCCGCATCCTTCTCGAGGTACGGCACGCCGTCCGTCATCCACTTCGGCGCCGGCGCGTCCTTGAGGTAGTGATCAAAGAACTGAAAGTATCGAATCGTCAAATCCTTCCGGTTCGCCAACCCGCGCAGGCCGTGCCCTTCGCCCGTGTACGCCAGCAACACGGCGTTCTTCCCATTGAACCGCAGCGCGTTGTAGAGACCCAGCCCGTTCTGGAACGCCACGGTCGGATCGGCCGTGCCGTGCATGATCAGGAACGGCGCCGTCACCTCCGGCACGTGCGTCAACGCCGACTCGAACATGTACACGTCCGGCTTCTCCCAGGGCGAGAAGCCCCAGCGCCCTTGGCCGTAGAGATAGTACTGATCGCCGTTGTCGCCGCTACCGCCCGGCACCGTGTAGCCCCAACCCCAGTTCTGATTGAAGTCCTGATATAGATCCGTCACGCCGGCGCCGACGCCGACGGCCGCGAACAGCCGCGACCGCGTCCCGATGAACGCCGCGCCCTCGCCGCCGTAGCTGTGGCCGTTGATCCCGATCCGCTTGGGATCGACGTAACCCATGGCGATCACCTTCTTCACCGCCGCCTCGACGGCGTCGAGCATGTCGCTGTGCGAGCGGCCGGTGTGGAAGTACACGTCGGGAATGAGTTCGAGATACCCCTGACTCACACCCTCGATCGGCATCGAGCCCATTCCCGTCAAATAACTCGGCGACGAGTAGTGATACATGGTCTGCGAATTCTTCTCGTAGAAGTTGACCAGCATCGGCCGCTTCTCGCCCGGCTTGTAGTCGTCGGGAATCGCCAGCAGCGCTTGCAAGCGGTGGCCATCGTGATCCTTGAAGTCGAACAGGATGCGGTGGCCCCACAGATAGTCCGACTGCTGCGGATTGGCGTCGCTGATCTTTTTCGCGTTCTTGAAATCGAGTCCGGACACGCGCAGATCCGGATAGTCGATGAACGTCTGCCGCGTGTACAGGAATACATCCGCCTTCGTCGCGCGCGTCGGATTGGTGAACGAGGCATCGTCGTACACGAGCTCCGTGAGCTGGCCGTTGGCCAATCGGTAGAAGCCGTCCTTCTTGGTCCACTGCCCGTAGGCGTGGAGCGTGAGCGGCTTGGACAGATCGATCTTCATGCTGCGTCCCGCACCGCCGCGCCCGCCGCCAAATCCGCCACCACCGCCCCCCGGCGCCGGCGCGCCCGACGTGTCGGGCTCGGTCTGCACGTAGCGGAACTGGATCTCGCTCTTCGTGCCGACGCCGTTCGTCAGATTCTTCGCCGCCGATCCGTCGAACGGCAGGAAATAGAGATCGTACTCGTGCGTCGCCACGACGCCTTTGCCGTCGGTCGAATACCCGCTGATGCCATACGACGGCTTCGGCCCCGGATGATCGTACTCGGCGTCGACGAAACTCACCGCCGACGTGCCGCCGAGCGTCTTGGTCGTGGCCGCGTCGAGGTTGTATGCCTGGAACTTGTTGTCCTTCCAGTACAGGAAATAGTCGCTCGTGGGCGCAATGCCGAGCACGTGCGCGCCAATGAGTTGGTTCTTCAGGATCAGCGTGCGCTCGCCCGTGGTCGTGTTCACGCGATAGATGTCCGCGGCCGGGGCCTTGTAGTCGGAGACGTAGCCGCGCGTGTCGCGCCCCACGGCCCACCGTCCATCCTGACTCACTTCGACGTCGCGCATCGTCGAGTCGGCGAGCGTCACGAACTTGCCCGCGCCCACGTCGAACGATTCACGATACGTCTGATTGCGATCGGCGTCGGCGCGCGTCATTTGCACCGACTGAATCCGCTCGTCCTTGCTGTTCCACACGTCGACATCGGCGAGTTCGTCCGCGCCGCGACGCCGACCCGTCGTGTCGGGCACCGCGACCTGCTCCTTGATGCCGAAGAACACACGCTTGTTGTCGCTACTCCAGTCGAGCGCCGCGCGATCGCTCACGACGAAGCCCTTGGGGAAATTGCCCGTCTTCGCCGGATCGAGCTTGATCGGCGCGGCCTCCGCGTCGGTGAGCGCGGCCTGCACGCTCGGATACACGAGCAGCATATTGTCGCGCTCGCGCATCTTGTCGACGTCGACGCCCTTGAGCACCGGCGAGTCCGGTGCCCGCGTCGTTCCAGGTCAACCGGCTGTAGACGCGCGCGTCGTTGTCGATCGGGTTGACGCGACCGCTCTTCAGGTCGAGCACGAACAGTCCGTTCCCGTCGCGCGGCGCGGCGTCGACGGTGTAGGCGAGCACGTCACCATGCTTGTTGAATTCGATTTCTCCTACGCTGCCGAGCAGTTGATCGTGGCCCGTGGCGAGGTCGTGGAGGATGACGTCGGCGCCGCGCGGGCCGGCCGAGCCCTCCGCCGCCGCACCGCCGCCGCCCGCTCCGTCCGGCGCGCCACCGCCACCGCCTGCTCCGCGGCCACCACCAGCCGGAGCCGCCACACCGGGTGCACGCCGGCGCAACACGAGATGGTTCGAGTTCGCCGCGAAGGTAAACGACTGAATGTCTTCCCACGACTGGACGACGCCCGTTGCCAGATTCCGCAGTTCCACGCGACGCGGCTGCGCAGGCGGTGTGATCGCGCCGCGCGCGCCGGCGCCCGCGCCCGCACCCCCACCCGGGGCAGTCGGCGCAGCACCGGCGCCGCCGCGACCACGACCTCCACGCCCACCGCGACCGCCGGACGGATCGACGAGATACGCGACCCAGCGCCCATCCGGCGAGAATGCGCCGCCCGTGGCGTTCGCGATCTCGGTATCCTGGTCGTTGTCGAGCCGCACGAGGTGCAGCACCGGCCGCGACTCGGTGGCTGCCGTGTTCGTGAACGCGAGGTCGTACGTCACCCACTTGCCGTCAGCCGAAATGCTGGCGCCGTTGATGCTGCGCCACTTGGTGTAGTCGTCGACGGTCAGCACCTTTTTCGCTGAAGCCTGAACGACATTCTGCGCCAATGCGAGCCGCGGGGCTGATGTGACGGCGCCGGCGGAGAGGGAGACGACGAGCGCGGGAAACGCGCGCGCGAGTCGTCGCGAGCGAGAGAGAGTGGGCATCACAAACGATCCTCCGGAGGGTAGCCGCGGAGCAACGCGGACGGCGCAACTTCGTCGGCTGCGGACTGCTGGATGTGATACGCAGCAGACGCGCGTACCGCTAGAGGACCCAGGCCCGTCCACCCCGTTGACGCCGATCACGCTCCGCGTGACGTTTGTCCCGCGTCTCCGCCGTATTGCCCCACTACCCCACGCAATCAGGAGCGTCGCGTGCCCACTCTCGCCCGCCGTCCCGCGCTCGCCCTCGCACTAGTCGTCGCCGCGTCCGCGCTATCCGCGCAATCGATCGTCGGCCCGCCCAAAAAAGGCGAGCCGGCCCGCGTCAAAATCGAAACGCCTGAGCACTTTTTCGGCTTTCAGATGGGCGCCGACGACAAGATGGCGCACTGGGACGATATGGTGCGCTACTACTACGTGCTCGGCGCCGCGAGCGACCGGATGAAGGTCGTGAACATGGGCAAGACCTCCGAGGGGCGTCCGTTTCTCGCGCTGTTCATCTCGTCGCCGGCCAACCTCGCTCGGCTCGACAATTATCGCCGCATCAATGCGACGATCTCCGATCCGCGCGGCGTGTCCGTCGATTCGCTCGAGACGCTCACCCGGCGCGGCAAGGCCGTCATCCTCCAGTCGATGAGCATGCACTCGACGGAGATCGGCGGCAGCCAGATGGCCGTCGAGTTGGTGTACGATCTCCTCAGCCGCAACGACGACGAGACCAAGCGCATTCTCGACAACGTCATCTCGATCATCATTCCGTCATTCAATCCCGACGGCGAGGTCATGGTCACCGAGTGGTATCGCAAGACGCTCGGCACCGCGGCGGAGGGCACGTCGCCGCCGTCGCTCTACCAGAAGTACGCGGGCCACGATAACAATCGCGACGCGTTCCAGCAGAACCTCCCCGATTCGCGCTACATGGCGAAGCTGCTCTTTCGCGAATGGATTCCGCAGGCGTACGTCGACCATCACCACATGGGCAGCAACGGCGCGCGCATTTTCCTGCCGCCGTACGCCGAGCCCGTGCGCCCGTACGCCGACCCGATCGTGTGGCGCGAGCTGTCGTGGTACGGCGCGGAGATGGCGACCAAGGAAGAGGAATACAGTCTGTCCGGCGCCGTCAACGACGCCGTGTACTCCGGCTGGGGTCACATGGGCTTTCACTGGATCACGCCGTTCCACAACATCGCCGGCATGCTCACCGAATCGGCGAGCGCCCGACTCGCCTCGCCGTTGACGCTGACCAAGGAGCAGCTGCAGGGCAATACGAGAAATCTCATCACCTACAAGGAGCAGACGAACTTCCCCGACCCGTGGCCGGCCGGCGTGTGGCACCTGCGCGACATCGTCGACCGCCAGAAAGTCTCGGCGTGGGCGACGCTCGACCTCGCGGCGCGGAACAAGGAAACTGTTCTGCGCAACATGTACCTCAAAGGCCTGCACCAGACCCAGCGCGGCGCGGACGGCACGCCCAAGGCGTACGTCGTCTCGCTCGGCGCCGACCAGCACGACCCGCTGACGGCGCGCAAGATGATTCAGAATTTGCTCAACCAGGGCGTCGAGGTGATGCAGTCGACCACCGGGTTCACGCAGGACGGCACGCCGTACGCGGCCGGCACGTACGTCGTGTCGATGGCGCAGCCGAAGATGGGCGTCGTGCGCTGGATGCTCGGCCGGACGTTCTACCCGGACAATGAGTACACGCGCGACAACGACGGCAATCCCATTCGTCCGTACGACATGGCCACGGACGTGATGGCCGAGTTCATGGGCGTGCGCGTCGATCCGGTCGACACCAAAGTCACCGCGCCGCTCGCGAAAGTCGCCAGCGCCGCGCCGCCGCCGGGGAAAGTCGCCGTTGCGTCGAACGGCTATTCGTTCAGCGGGCGTCTCAACGATTCGTGGCGCGCGGCGAATTTGTTCTTCGCCAAAGGCATCGGTGTTCGTCGGCTCGATAAAGCGACGACATCGCTGCACGTCGGCGATTACATCGTGACGTCCGCGCCAGCGGACCTCGTGAAGAGCATCGCCACGACGACGGGCGTCGACTTCAACGCACTCGGCCCCGACGCGAGCGCGGCAAGCGGCGCGAGTCACGCCGTCGCACCGCTGCGCGTTGCGATGTATCAGCGCTACAACGGCGGCAACGCGGACGAAGGTTGGACGCGGCTCATGTTCGAGCAATTCGATCAGCCATACCACAGCATCTTTGATCCCGAACTCAAGGCGGGGAATCTGACGACCAAGTACGACGTCATCATCCTCCCCGCGGACAACGCCGCGACGCTCGTTGGGCGCGGAGGTGATGGCGGTCGGCATCGTCGCCGCGGGTCAACCGGTCGCACCTGTAGGCCGTGGTCGCGGCGGCGCAGCAGCGTCGTCAACCTCCGCGGGCGATCCCAATCCGCGCGGCGGCGGCGGCAACTCGGTGCTCGGCGGTGCTGGCGGCGGTGCAGGTCGCGGCGGACGAGGAGGCGGAGGTGGCGGCGACGGTGAGGGCAGAGGCGGCGGTCAAATGCCGGCGGAATATCGCAGCGGCTTTGGCGACGTCGGCGTGAAGGCGCTGCAGGACTTCGTGCAGAACGGCGGCACGCTCGTCACATTCGCCGAGGCCGGCCAGTTCGCCATCGATCGCTTCCAGTTGCCGATTCGCGACGTGACCGCGGGACTTCCGTTCAAACAATTCTGGTGTCCCGGTTGCACGCTGCGCATCACGGTCGACACGGCCGCGCCGCTCGGCTACGGCATGCCGTCGAGTGCGCTCGCCGTGTGGATCGCGGGGAGCGAGGCGTACGAGATCGATTCGGCCGCCGCGTCGTCCGTGCAAACCATCGCACGCTTCGTCGACAAGGATGTGTTGCAGAGCGGTTGGCTGCTCGGCGAAGGCGTGATCGCGGGACGTCCGGCGATGGTATCGGCGCCGTATGGGCGCGGGCATGTGATTCTCATCGGGTTCCGCGCGCAGCATCGAGATCAGGCGCACGGGACGTACAAGCTGTTGTTTAACGCGTTGCAGCGGTGAGGGGGGTCAATCGTGCGGCGATGCGCATCACTCCAGAGGATCCGGCTCCTCTGGGGTGGCCTCGGACAAGGCGGCGAGTTCGGTCGAACCGTCGATCGCCACGGCCTCTCCTAACCTCAGCAAGTCGATCTTCTGAAGTTGCCGATCGAGCTGATTCGTTCGCGTTGTCGTGAGCGCATCATACTCCTTCTGCACACTGGCAATTCGGTCACCCAGCTTGTTGAACGACTGTACGAACGCGCTCCATTGCTTGTTGAAGCCTCCCATGAGGCCAAGCATCTTCGCGCTCGTGCTCTCGAGCTTAAAGTTGTCAATTGCCTGACGGATCACGGCGAGCACAGCGAACAGCGTAAAGGGCGAGCACACGATTACTCGGGCTTGTAACGCCTCGTCGAGAATCGTCCGGTCGCACTCGTGGATGAAGCTGTAAATCCCTTCGTTCGGTATGAAGAGCAAGACATAGCCGAGCGTGCCGTCCTCCGAGTTGATGTAGTCACGAGCCGTGACCTCTTTCACACGGTTGCGAACGTCGCGCACGAATTGCTGCCGGTGCGCATCACGCTCCGTGTCGACGGTACTCTCGACATACGCGAGATAGCTGTTGTACGGGAACTTCACGTCCATGTTCACTTTCAGCTGTTGCGGCAAAATGAACGTGTAGTCTGGTCGCGACGTGCTTCCTGCGGCGCTAGTCTGCTTGTGGTAATTGATGCCTTCGATGAATCCGGCAAGGCGGAGCACATCGTCGGCCATGCGGTCGCCCCACTGCCCACGCGCCGTCGGGCTCGCGAGGACCTTGCGCAAGTCCTGCGTCGTTGCCTGTAACCTGTCGGTTTGTTCGAACGCGCGCGTCAGTTGGTTATTGAGCGCCGACGATTGCGACGCCCGCTCGACCCTCAATTCTCCAACGAGGGTGGTCACCTTCTCCAGCTTGTCGGCCATCGTCGACAGCGTTTGGTCAATGAGCTCCTTCTTGGAGATCAGCGACTTCTCCGACTCCTCCGTCCGTTTCGCGAGCAAGCGCTCGCCGCTCTCGTTCAGGGCCTTTACCTGTTCGGCGAACACCGTCGACGTCTCAGCGCGGACCGAGTCCTTGACCCCAGAGATCAGCAATTCGACCTCTCGAGTCTTCGTGGCTTGGGTTTGCTCGAGGAGTGCGCGTGCTACTGCGGCGCCGTCCGTGCGCTGCATCCGCAAGATGAGCCAGTAAATGAAGACGCCGACCAGGACTCCCAGCACGAATGCAATTGCGAGACTCATGATTTAGCCCATGGATTGTTGCGGCACGGCCCATGCCACCTGACGACGCATTCACTCACACTCGAGGTCCCAATGCCACACACCCACGAATACGACTGCGTCGTCTGCGGTGCGCACTTCGATTCACAGGACGACCTGGCGCGTCACGACCGTGAAACGCACACGCCGAAGCTCGCCTCCGATCCAAGCGCGCGCGCCGAGCCGATGGGAACTGAGCACCGCCGCGTTCCCGATCCGGGCGACGACGCGCGGAGTTGAAATCGGTTGACGTCGGCTGAAATCGAATGATGGCGCGCCTCGCGCCGAGTCGGCGCATCCTACCGGATGCTCGCTTGCCAACTCGGCGCCGAGGAACCTATCGTATGCCCATGCTCGCACTCAAGCGGCGCTGGATCGTCGACGACCTCGACGACCTGCCCGACGACGGCACCCGGTACGAAGTCATCGACGGCGAGCTATTCGTGACGCCGACGCCGGCGTACAAGCATCAAGACGCAATCGCCGAGTTGCATTCCATGCTTCGCGACTACCTCGCTCGCGAGCCCGTGGGTCACGCCATCTTTGCGCCGGCAGACGTGCAGTTTTCTCCCGTGCGCGCGGTGCGGCCAGACCTCTTCGTAATTCCATTCGTGAATGGCCGGCGGCCTGAGCGATTCGAGGACGCCGGGCGCCTGCTGCTTGCCGTCGAGGTCCTATCGCCGGACAGCACGCGAGTCGATCGCGTCACCAAGCGGACGTTGTATCGCGATGAGCACGTCCCGGAGTATTGGCTCGTCGACCTGGACGCGCGAACGATCGAGCGTTCCACGCCGGCGGATCCGCGCGTCGAAGTGCTCGACGACCGCATCGAGTGGCGGCCCGAGGGCGCGACTTCGCCGCTCACGATCGACATCGCCGACTATTTCGCGCGCGCCCTCGACTTCTGACCGATTCGTCGATCGACCTCGACGCTTCGGCGAAGTAACTTCGCCGACGTATGAAACACCGCACCTTTCGCCGCTACCATTTGCTCGCCCTGCTGCCGGCCATCGGCATGCTGGCCGGCATGCCGTTCGCCAACCGCATCGAGCCGTACGTGTTCGGCCTTCCCTTCCTGCTCTTTTGGATCGTGGCCTGGGTCGTGGCGACGTCGGCGATCATGCGGCTGATCTGGGTGCTCGACCGGCGGCGCAAACCATGAACGTCGCGCTGGCGATTCTCGCCGTGTTCTTCGTCGTCGCGATCGCGCTGGGCTTGCTGGCGCGCCGCGGCCGCGACATGAGCCTCGAGCAATGGAGCGTGGGCGGGCGCGGGTTTGGGTCGTTGTTCGTCTTCCTGCTCATGGCCGGCGAGATCTACACCACGTTCACCTTCCTCGGCGGCAGCGGCTGGGCGTACGGCAAGGGCGCGCCCGCATTCTACATCCTGTGCTACGGCGCCTTAGCATATAGTCTTTCATATTTCCTACTGCCCGCGGTCTGGCGATACGCGCAGCCGCGCCGGCTCATCTCGCAGGCGGACTTCTTCGCCGCGAAGTACGAGAGCAAGGCGCTCGGCGTGCTCGTCGCGGTGGTTGGCGTGGCGGCGTTGGTTCCGTATTTGGTGCTGCAGCTCAAGGGGCTCGGTATCATCGTGTCCGAAGCGTCATATGGATCGATCGCGCCATCGAGCGCGGTGTGGGCCGGGACGGCGGCGCTCATACTATATGTCGTGGTGTCCGGTGTCCGCGGCTCGGCGTGGACCGCGGCGCTCAAGGACGTGATGATCCTCGGCGTCGTCGTGGCGATCGGGGTGTATCTGCCGCTGCACTACTTTGGCAGCTATGGCGCGATGTTTCGCGCGGTTGACCACGCGCACCCGGCGTTTCTCATGCTGCCGGGCCACGGAATGAGCTCGGCGTGGGCGATCTCGACGATCGTGCTCTCCGCGCTCGGCTTTTACATGTGGCCGCAATACTTCGCCAGCGTGTTCACCGCTCGCAGCGACGATGTGTTTCGCAAGAACGCCGCGCTGCTGCCGCTCTACCAGCTCGTGATTCTGTTCGTGTTCTTCGCCGGCTTTGCCGCGCTGCTCGTCGTGCCGGGGCTCGCCGGCGCCGACGCGGACCTGTCGCTGCTTCGCGTGTCCAAGGCGACGTTCGGTGCAAGCGCGGTCGGCGTGATCGGCGGCGCAGGACTGCTCACCGCGCTCGTTCCCGGCTCAATGATTCTCATTGCCGCGGCGACGATTTTGGCGCAGAACGTCTACCGCGTGCTCGTGCCCGCGGCGAGCGAGCGCCGAGTCGGCCTCGTCGCGCGGGGCCTCGTCCCTGTAGTCGCGTTGATCGCGGTGGTGTTTACGCTGCGCGGCGGTCAGGCGATCGTCGCGCTCCTGTTGATGGGTTACAACTTGGTGACGCAACTCTTTCCCGCACTCGTGCTGTCGCTCACCGCGCGACCGTTGATCAGCGCCGCGGCGGCGTTCGCCGGGATCGTTGCCGGCGAGCTGACCGTCGCCGCGATCACGATTACCGGATCGTCGATCGCGACGCTCATTCCCGCGGCGCCGCAGATGGTAAAGGATCTCAACGTCGGGCTCGTGGCGCTCATCGTGAACGTCGTCGTGCTCGCCGTCGTTGCGCTGGGCACACGTCGCCAATGATCAACACCGAGCGCCTGCTCGCCGACCTCGCCGCGTTGGCGCGCATCGGCGCCACGCCCGCCGGCGGCGTGAGTCGACCCGCGTACAGCGACGACGATTTGCGCGCGCGTGAATTCGTGCGACAGCTCATGCGCGACGCGGGACTCGACGTGCGCGTGGACACCGCGGGGAACACGTTCGGTGCGCGCGGCGGCCGCTCGCGCAATCTGCCGCCGCTCGTGATCGGCTCGCACACCGACACCGTGCCCGACGGCGGCCGGTTCGACGGCGCGCTTGGTGTGCTGGCGGCAATCGAAGTCGCGCGCACGCTCGCCGAGCACGACGTGGCGATCGCGCACCCGCTCGAGGTCGTGGACTTTCAGAACGAAGAAGGTGGCTTGATCGGGAGCAAGATCGTCGCCGGGCGATTCGATCCACAAACGCTCACGCTCGCCGCGACGAGCGGCTTCACGATTGGCGACGGCATCCGTCGACTTGGCGGCGATCCCACGCGGCTGAGCGACGCGCGCCGCGCCCCGGGGTCGATTGCCGGATATCTCGAGTTGCACATCGAGCAGGGGCGCGTGATCGAAGAAGCGGGCGCACGCATCGGCATCGTCGAGGGGCTCGTCGGCATCCGCTACTGGGAAGTGACGTTCGACGGCGTCGCGTCGCACGCCGGTACGACGCCAATGCTCGGCCGGCGCGACGCGCTGCTCGCCGCGTCGAGGTTTGTCGACGCGGTGAATCGTGTCGTCACGTCGGTGCCCGGGCGGCACGTCGGCACGGTCGGGCGACTTGCGGTGTTCCCCGGCGGCGCGAACGTAATTCCCGGCCGCGTCGTGCTCACGCTCGAACTGCGCGATCTCGATCTCGCCGTCGTCGCGCAGCTATTCGCGCAGATCGATCGCGAAGGTCGCATCATCGCCAACGCCACCGGGACGACGGTCACGATGACGCCGACGCTGACCAACGAGCCGTCGCTCACCGACGCGGGCGTGCAGCGCGCCGTGGCGATGGCCGCCGAATCACTCGGACTCCGCTCGCATCGAATGGCGAGCGGCGCCGGGCACGACGCGCAGAACATGGCCGCGCTTGGGCCGGCGGGGATGGTGTTCGTGCCGTGCATCGGGGGGATCAGCCACTCGCCCGCGGAAATGGCGACGGATGAGGATGTTGTGAACGGGGCGCGGGTGCTGTACGCGGCGGTGATCGAGATGGATTCGGGCGCGTAGCGTCGGCCGACCGAGGGGATGCCTGGCCTTCGCGCTTCGAATACCATATGATCGTGGCATGATCCGACCGCCGATTCGCCTCTCCGCCCTGCTCGTCGCGGCCATCTGCGTCGTCGCTCTCCGCGCCCACGCGCAGACGCTCGACATGGCCAAGTTGCAAGACGACGCCGTGCGTCACACGCGTGAGTATTTGCGCATCAACACGACCGACCCGCCGGGGAACGAAGTCGAGACGATGCGTTGGTTCGCGCACATACTCGCGCAGGAAGGCATTCCGTTCGACACGGCTGTGTCGGCGCCGGGCCGCGGCAACATCTGGGCGCGGCTCAAGGGCGGCAATCAGCCGGCGCTCGTGCTGCTGCACCACATGGACGTTGTCCCCGCGGATCCCAAGTATTGGAACACCGATCCCTTCGCCGCGACGACGACGATCGTCAACAAGGACAGCATGATCGTCGGGCGCGGCGCGCTCGATACGAAAACACTCGGCGTCGTGGAGCTCGAGGCGTTTCTCGCGATGCACCGCGCCAAGGTGCCGCTCGACCGTGACGTCATCTTCATCGCCACGGCGGACGAAGAGGCGGGCGGCACGTATGGCGCAGGATGGTTGGTGAAGAATCATCCCGAAGCGTTCAAGGGCGCCGGGATGCTGCTCAACGAAGGCGGCGACGGCACCGTTGGCGACGACGGCAAGGTTCAGTTTGCGATCGAAGTGACGCAGAAAACGCCGCTCTGGCTCAAGCTCACGTCGGTGGGCAAACCGGGACACGGATCGACACCGGGGCCGGCGTCCGCGGTGAATCGCCTGGTTCGCGCGCTCGATCGCTTGCAGTCGTACGAGTTCGCGCCGCGCGTGGTGCCGGCGGTACGCACGTATCTCGCCGCGATCGCGCCGTCGGCGCCGGCCAGATGGCGCGACGGATTCAACAATCCCGCGACGTTGATCGCCGATCGCAATACGCTCATGGAGCTGCAAATCGACCAGCCGGAAATCGCCGGGCTGCTGCGCAACACCTGCTCGATCACCATGCTCCAGGCGAGCAACAAGATCAACGTGATTCCGCCGGAAGCGCAGGCGCAGATCGACTGCCGCCTTCTACCCGATCAGGATCGCGAAGCCTTTCTCCACGAATTCGCCGCGGCGATCAACGATCCGTCGATCACCGTCGAGACGATCATCGGCTTCACCGCCGCCGTGTCGTCGACCGACAGTCCGCTCTATCGCGCCATCGCCGACGTCGTGCGCCACAGCTACCCGACGGCGAGCATCGCCCCGGCGGTATCGACCGGATTCACCGACAGCCATTGGTTTCGCGACCTCGGCGTCGCCAGCTTTGGATTCGCGCCCTTTGTGATCCCCGCGAGTGACGAGAGCGGTGTGCACGGCAATAACGAACGCATCTCGGTTGACAACATTCGAAAAGGCACGGCGATGATGGTCGAGCTAGTGAAAGGCGTCGCCGGAACGAAACCCGTACCCTGATCACACGCCTCCCGCCATGAGTCCAACATCTCGACGGATCGTCGCCGCTATCGTGCGCCTTGGCCTCCTCGTCCTCGGCGTGTGCGTCGTCTACCTCTACTTCAAAGGCCACTTCGAGCGCCGACATTCGAGTCACATCCAGGTGCAGCGGACAGTGCCGGAGACGCTCGGGCCGAATGACTTACGGATCTATAACGCCGACAGCACGGTCGATCTCATTCTGATGGGCAACTCGATTCTCGCCGGCCTGTCGCCGAAAATGGTCGCCAAGGTCAACGGTGAGATGGCGTCGGACTCGGGGGACACGTCCGGATTCAGCGGGAGTATCAGCCAGATCGTCAAGAAATCGGTGGCCGGGGCGATGGGGACGCACGCCGTCTTCCCGGTCTCGGAGATTCGCGACATCCGATACCAGCATGGCGAGATCGTGTTCCGGTGGAAGGACGGCGGCAATCATGAATTGTTCGGCTCAACGATGGTCGACGGCCAAAAGGTCTCGAAGACCTTCCGCGCCGACGACGCCCAGCGATTCATCGACGCGGTCCACGCGCGGCAACGCGCCGCGGACTCCGCCTCGAGCGAGCCATAGCCCTACCAGGCGATCCCGTAATCCTCGCCGTGGTTGCTCGACCCGCCCCACATCGTGCGGTGCTTCTGGTCGAACAGGATCGCGTTGATCGGCCCCGAGCTGCGTTCCACGAACTGCAATGAGTATCCCATACCACGCAGCGCGGCGCGCGTCGATTCCGGCATCGACGTCGCCACTTCCATCGCGCCCGGCCGGAGTTCGTGCGCGCCAAAGCTCGACCGCATCTGGAAGCTGTTGATGTTCGGCGCCTCGACGGCTTGCTGCACCGTCATCCCGAACTCGACGATGTTCAGGAAGAATTGCAGCAGATTCTGATCCTGCGAGTCGCCCCCCTGCACCGCCATCGCCAGATACGGCGCGCCATCTTTCATCGCCAGCGTCGGCGTCAGCGTCACGCGCGGCCGTTTGCCCGGCTCGATGACGTTGAACGGGCCGTCCTTGGCATCCGTGACGAAACTCTGCGCCCGCTGGCTCAACCCAATGCCGGTGTGCCCCGCGATCACCGCCGGCACCCAGCCGCCACTCGGCGTCACCGATACCACCCAACCCTGTTCGTCCGCCGACTCGATCGACGTCGTGCCGGCGTGGAATGCTTCATAGAACGCTGAATCAACCGGCGGACGATCCTGTCCGCCGCTGGCCGCCGTGTCCTTCGGCGCGAAGTTGCCCGGATTCCACGACGCGAGCAGTTCGGGGAACGGGTTGGTCGCTCCGCCGCCTTGGAACGGATACGGATTGCCCGGTTTCGCGGCAGCGTCGTTCTTCGACCAATCGATCTGTGAGAATCGTTGCTTCGCGTACTCTTTGCTCAGCAGACCTTTCATCGGTGACACCGGCGGAAACGCGGGATCGCCGTAATAGAAATCGCGATCGGCGAAGGCCAGGTTCATCGCTTGGTACACCGCGTGGATGTACGTGGGCGAGTTGTAGCCCATCGCCTTGACGTCGGTGTTCTCGAGAATGTTCAACGCCTGAAGCAGGGCCGGTCCCTGTTGCCATTGCTGCAGCTTGTACACGGTGATTCCCTTGTACGTCGTCGCCAGCGGTTCCTCGATCTTCACCTTCCAGTTCGCGAGGTCGGCGAGCGTGAACAGTCCGCCGTCTTCGCGCACGCCGCGGACGATCTCCGTGGCGATGTCGCCCTTGTAGAAGCGATCATACGCGGCGTAGATCGCCTGCTTGCGCGTCTTCCCCGCCTTGAGCGCCTGCTGTTCCGTGTCGACGAGCTTGCGCCAGGTTGCCGCGAGGTCGTGCTGTACGAACACCTGACCGGGCTCCGGCACGTCGCCGTTGTTCGGCAGAAAGACGGCGGGCGAGTACTTCCACTGCGTGATCCAGTGCTTGTCGCGCGAAACCGAGTGAACGAGCTGCGCCTCGATCGCGTAGCCGTCGGCCATCTGGATCGCCGGCGCCAGCACGTCCTTGAGCGACATCGTCCCCCACTCGGCCACCATCGTCAGCAGGCCACCGACGGTACCCGGCGTGACCGCCGCGAGCGGGCCGTACTCGGGCGGATATTGATAGCCCTTGCTGTGATAGAACGCGGCCGTCGCCCCCGTGGGCGCAACGCCGAGCGCGTTGAGGCCAATGACTTTCTTGGTTTTGGGATTGTAAATGAGCGCTTGTGTCTCGCCGCCGCAGCCGAGTGTGTCCCACATCGTGCAGCCCGCGGCGAGCATCGCCGCCGCCGCGTCGACGGCGTTGCCGCCCTTGGCGAATATCTCCGCGCCCGCCGTTGCCGACAGCGGCTTCCCGGTGATGGCGAGCCAGTGCTTGGCGTGGAGCGGCGGCTTCTCAGTCTGGCCGGTACGCGGATCGGCGCGGCCAACGGCTTGCCCGGCGCGCGCCGACGTGTCGCGCTGGGCGACGAGATGATGCGGCAGCGCGATGACGGCGGCGGCGATTGAGGCGGCGAGGATGGCGCGGCGGGCGGGCATGATGGTCTCCTGGCGGGCGTACTCCGACGACGATCACGTAGAATCATGAGCGCTCGGCGGTCTCGCGGCCAGTCACCCCTTTTCAATTGGGCCGCGACGCGCGATCATCATCGCTGATGACGCAACGACTCGCGCGCTCCGCGCCGTTCTTCGCCCTGTTCCTCGCCCTGTTCGCGGCGCCCGTCGAGCCATCGCTCGCGCAGCGCCCCGACCCCGCACTACTCACCGCGATTCGCGCCATTCGCGCGATCGACAACCACTCGCATCCGCCGGCGCTTGTCGCCGCCGGGCAGAAGGACGGTGAGTTCGACGCCCTGCCCTGCGACCCGCTCGAGCCGACGAACGCAGCACTGAGCAGTCGCGCCGACAATCCGCGGTTCGTCGCCGCCTGGCGCGCCCTGTACGGCTACGCGTACGACGACACATCCGCCGTGCACCTCCGCGAGCTGCTCGCGGCGAAGCAGCGGGTGAAGGACTCAAAGGGCGACGCCTATCCAGCGTGGGTGCTCGACCAACTCGGCATCGAGACCGAACTCGCCAACCGCGTGGCGCCCGGGCGCGGACTCACGGCGCCGCGTTTTCGCTGGGTGCCGTTCGTCGACGCGTTGCTGTTCCCGCTGGACAACCGCGCGCTCGCCGCCGCGACCCCGGACCGTCTGATTTTCTTTTCCCGTGAAGAAGCGATACTCAAACGCTATTTACAGGACAGTAACTCGCCTCGCCTCCCGCCGACGCTCGACGGCTATCTGTCGAGGGTCGTCACGGCGACGATCGAGCGGCAGAAGCGCGCGGGCGCCGTCGCCGTCAAGTTCGAGGCGGCGTACCTCCGCGCGCTCGACTTCAAGCCCGCGGACCGCACGGCCGCCGCGCGCACCTACGCGCGCTACGTCGCCGGCGGCACGCCGAATGACGCGGACTACACCGTGTTGCAGGACGCCGTGTTCCACCACATCGCCGCCGAAGCGGGGCGACTCGGCCTGCCCGTCCACATTCATACCGGGTACGGGTGCGGCGGGTACTTCGCGCTCGCCGGGGCGAATCCGTTGCTCCTCGAGCCGGTGCTCGACGACGCGACGCTTCGCGGAACAAAGTTCGTTCTGCTGCACGGCGGCGCCGGACCGTTCTCGAAGTCGATCGCGCCCCTGTTGATGAAGCCGAACGTCTACACCGATTTCTCCGAACAGACCTGGCTTCTGCCGACGCACGAACTGGCCGACGTCATTCGCTACTGGCTGGAGTGGTATCCCGAGAAGGTGCTGTTCGGCACCGACCTCTCGCCGGGCACACCGACGATCGACTGGGAAGAGATCGGATGGCAGACGACCACGTCTGCCCGCGAAGCGTTGGCCACTGCACTCACCGGGATGATGAATGACAATGAGATCACTCGCGCGCGAGCGCTCGACATTGCGCGCATGGTGCTTCGTGGGAACGCGCTCGCGCTGTATGGATGGCCGGACCGGTAGCCGATCGATGCCACGCCCCGTGCGCCGCTTGTCGATTGTCTGCGCGCTCGCCGCCGCCGCGGCGGGCGCTGCTTGTCACGGAGGCGAACGCGGACCGGGCGCGTCACACGCCTCGATCAAGTCGACCGTCGCGGCGATTGACTCCACGGCTGACGCCTACGTTGCCGCCTACTTCGACTATCAACCTGAGCAAGCGTTGATCTCCGGCGCGCCCTATGGCAACCAGGGACGTTTCGTCGACAATTCACTGACGGCGCTCGCCGCCTTTCGCGCGACAGAGGACTCGCTCCTCGCCCGAGTGCGCGCGATCGACACCGCGGGGATCGGCGACCGGCCGGAGATGGTGACGTACGGCATTCTGCGCGAGACGCTCGAGAATTCCGTCGGGCTCCGCGTCTGCAAGAACGAACTGTGGCGCGTCGACGCGTCGCCGAACGCATGGCAAGCGGGATTCACCGAAGTGGCCGATCAACAGCCCGTCGGGAGTGACTCGCTGCGTTCGCTCTCGCTCGGCCGCGCGCGGGATCTCACGCGCTATCTCGCCACCGAGATCACCAATCTTCGCGAAGGGGAACGAGAGGGATACACCGCGTCGAAGACCATCGTGAACGCGGTCGTCCGACAGCTCGACGGACTGGTCGCCGGACCGGTGGCGTCGTCGCCATTCATGTCGCCCGCGCGGCGCGACTCGACCAAGCAGTTTCAGCAAGAGATGGCGGCGATTGTCGACCGCGAGATCAACCCGGCCATTCGGCGCTATCGGAACTTCCTCGCCAAGGAATACCTCGCCAAAGCGCGCACGCCGATCGGCGTATCAGCAAATCCTCAAGGCGCCGACTGTTACCGCGCAAGCGTGAAATACGCCAGTACGCTCGACGTGCCGGCGGACTCGATTTACAACCTCGGCGTCGCGCAAGTCGCGTCGCTCGAGGCGGAGATGAAGGAGATCGCCGAGAAGGACTTCGGGACGAGCGATGTGCCCGCGCTACTCAAGCAGATCCGCACGGATCCCAAGTACGCGTTCACGACGCGCGACGAGATCGTCGATTCGTCACAGATGGCGATCGACCGAGCGCGCGAAGCGCTGCCGAAATGGTTCGGCATTTTGCCCAAGGCCGGCGTCGTCATTCGCCAGTACCCGGAGTTCCGCCAGATCGCCGGCGCACCGGGCGAGGAACTTCCGCCGGGCCCGGACGGATCGCCGGCCGTCTTTCTCATCAACACGTACGACCCGACGCACAAGAATCGCGCGGGACAGGAGGCGCTCGCCTTCCACGAGGCACTGCCCGGCCACGCGCTGCAAACGGCGATCGCGGTCGAACTCAAAGGCGCGCACCCGATCGCGCGGTACTTCTTCAGCTCGGGGTTCGGAGAAGGCTGGGCGCTCTACGCCGAGGGCCTCGCCGACGAGATGGGCCTGTACTCGTCGCCCCTCGGTCGTATGGGGATGCTGACCAGCGCCGCGTTCCGCGCATCGCGCCTCGTGGTCGACCCCGCACTGCACACCAAGGGTTGGACCCGTGCCCAGGCGCTGGCCTATTTGCAAACGCATACGACCGAGGACGATCGCGAGTTGGAAGGCGAAGTCGATCGCTACATCTCGTGGCCGGGCCAGGCGACGTCGTACATGCTCGGCCGACTCGATATCCTGCGGTTGAGGCAGATGGCCAAGGACTCACTCGGCGCCAAGTTCGACATTCGCCAGTTCCACGACCAGGTACTCGGTGCTGGGAACATCTCGCTGCCGATCCTCGAGGCACGCGTCGGGCATTGGGTCGCGACCAGTAAACGCTAATAGCGTAATACTGATCGCGACCCGGTAACCGGCGTCAGGCCGCCGACGGCGGCGGAGCGTCGCCCTTGGAGTGCACGGCGAAGCGCGCGCCTTGCGGATCGGACAGGATCGCGACGCGGTCGCCGCCGGGGACGTCCATCGGACCGTGGAGCAGCGTGCCGCCCGCCTTCTGTGCGCGTTCGGTTGCCGCGTCAGCACTGTCGACGCGGACGTAGTGCAGCCAGTACGGTTCGGCGGGAACGTCGGCCGGTTTGTTCATCATGCCGCCGTACGTAAAGCGATCGCGCCCGTACATGTGGTACGGCCCCATCGGACCCATGTCGAACTCGCCTTTCTTCTCCCAACCGAACAGCTGCTCGTAGAAGCCAATCGCACCGGTCAATTCGCCCGCGGTGAGTTCGTGCCAGGAAAATTCGAGCGGCTGCGGATCGCCTTCGTCATTCATCATCGTCGTGCTCGTGATGACGGCGAACACCGCGCCCTGTGGATCCTGCAACACCGCGAACCGGCCGACCTCGTCCACGGTTTGCGCCGGTGCAAGCACGGTCGCGCCAAGGTTCACCGCGTCGGTCACCGTTTGGTCCGCGTCAGGCACTTCGACGTACGCGAGCCACTTTGGCGGCGCGCCCATCTCCAACGCTTCTTCCGGCACGGCCATCACGCCGCCGATCGGCGTCTGTCCGGCCATCCACATGGTGTACGGCGCGGACGCCGTGCCCCACGTGCTTGTGGTCCACCCGACAACCTTGCCATAGAAGTCCTGTGCCGCCGTTGGGTCGCTCGTGAGGAGTTCATGCCAGACGAATCGACCGCGTGATGCTGAGGTTGTCATTGCATTCTCCTTGCTAGAGATCAATCCACAACGGGGGAGTCAAACTGCGGCAAGCCGCTGCGGAGAGCAACGGTGTTTGCAGAACCGTTGCAACTCGGATGCGCGTAGGAGGCTCTGCGGGAGTGCATGTTGACGGATTAGGCCGCCAACGCCAGTGTAGATGGGAGCTGATACTGCCGAGTTCCCTCCTGGTCTACCTCCATGCAACGACTGACCGCGTACACGTTCACAATCGTCGCGTCGAGCTTCGTTACGGCTGCGGTCGCGCTCGCCGCAACGTCCAGTCGTCGCGAAGCTTCCGCAAAGCGCGACGGGCCGCGACGGGTGGGATGCGCGCGCCGCGGCGGCGTATCTCGACTATCGACAGACGTGGTGGGAATCGTGGTCGAGGTCGGCACGCGATCACGGTACGCATTGTTTGTCTTGTCATACTGCGGTGTCGTACGCCCTCGCTCGGCCCCAGCTCGAGTCGGCGCTGCACGAATCCGAAGAACCGGCCGCTGAGCAGAAATTGGTCGCCGACGTGCTGACGCGCGTTCGCGGCTGGAGCGAAATGGAGCCGTACTACGGAAACGCCACGCCGGACGGACACCGCAACGCCGTCAAGTCGCGCGGCACTGAGTCAGTGCTCAACGCGCTGGTGCTCGCTGGGCGCGACGCGCGCGCCGGCACAGTGAGCGCGGATGCGACGACGGCGTTCGCCAACATGTGGGCGCTCCAACTGTCGACCGGCAGCGACGCGGGCGCGTGGTCGTGGCTCGACTTTGGACTCGAGCCGTGGGAGTCGGCGCCCTCCGGATACTTCGGCGCGGCGTTAGCCGCGATTGCGGTCGGTACAGAGCCCGGTGGGTACTCCGCGCGCGCGGACATCCAACCGTCGCTCGACCATCTGCGCCGCTATCTGCGCGACAACGTCGACCAGCCATTCTTCGACCGCGTCATGCGACACGACGACCCGGCGCTTCTCAATCGCGCGATGCTTCTCTGGGCGTCGTCGCGACTGCCCGAGTTGACGTCAGCGAACGAGCGGCAGGCGCTTGTCGACGGCCTGTTCCACGCGCAACTCGCCGACGGCGGTTGGAGCGTCGCGTCGCTCGGACGCTGGCACCGGCTCGACAACTCGCCGGCGCAAACAGGCAGCGACGGCTATGCGACCGGACTCGTGGCATATGCGCTCGAACAGGGCGGAACGCCGACGAGCGAGCCTCGCCTCGCGAAAGCGTTGGCGTGGCTGGAGCAGCACCAGGATCGCGCGACGGGAATGTGGGAGACGATGTCGCTCAACAAGCAGCGCGATCTAGATTCTGACGTTGGAAAGTTCATGAGCGACGCGGCGACCGCCTACGCGGTTCTCGCGCTCGCGGCGACGGCGCCCGCAGACGAGCATCGTTGACGTTTCGTTGGCCATTCTTTCGCACCCCGAAAATATGTCACGCCCATTTTCGCGCGCATCGGTTGCCGGCATCCTGCTGGCGACTGCGTTCATCGCATCCACCGCGGTCGGCCAGACGACGGCACCAATCGACCCGCGACTTTACGCCGGGCTCACCTGGCGCAATCTCGGGCCGTTTCGCGGCGGACGCATCGCGGCCGTGACCGGAGCGGTCGGTCAGCCCGGCGTGTTTTACGCCGGCCTCCCGATGGGCGGCGTGTGGAAGACGACCAGCGCGGGCGAGACCTGGTTTCCGATCTTCGATGCCATTCAAGGCGTCGCGTCGATCGGCGCGGTCGAAGTCGCGCCGTCCAACGCGAACATTGTGTACGTCGGCACCGGCGACATGGTGACTGGCGGCGCGATCAACGAAGGCAACGGCGTCTACAAGTCGACGGACGCGGGGCGCACGTGGAGTCATGTCGGACTCGACGCGACGAAGCAGATCCCGTCGATCCTCGTCGACCCGCGCGATCCGAACCTGGTGATGATCGCCGCGCAGGGAAACCTTCACGAGAAGAGCGACACGCGCGGTGTATTCCGCAGCACGGACGGCGGCGCGACCTGGACGAAGACGTTGTTCGTGGCCGACTCGATTGGTATTCAGAAACTGGCACGCGCCAACGACGCGCCGACGGTGATCTTCGCGACGACCGTGGCGCACTACACGCCGCCGCCCGGTGCGGGCGGCAACGGCGGACGCGGCGGCGCCGGTGCGGACGCGGGACCGAGCACGACGCAGCTGTACAAGTCGACGGACGAGGGGCTGACCTGGCACGTGGTGACTGGCGGTGGTCTGCCGCGTCTCGCCGGACGGACCTCGGTCGCCGTAGCGATGAACACCAACGCGCAGCGCGTCTTTCTCGTCGAGAACAACGGGTTATACCGCTCGGACGACGGCGGCACGACCTGGCGCGCGATGGCGGCTGACGATCAGAGAATTCGAAACGGGCAAGGCGGCTACAACTGCGGCGTCTACGTCGATCCGAAGAACCCGGACGTCGTGTACGTGATCAACACGTCGAGCTACAAGTCGGCCGACGGCGGGCAGACGTTCACCGGGTTCAAGGGCGCGCCGGGCGGCGACGACCCGCAGCAACTCTGGATCGATCCGACCGATGGCGACCGCATGCTCCTCGGCCTCGATCAGGGCGCCGTGGTGACACTCGACGGTGGCGGCACCTGGAGCTCGTGGTACAACCAGTCCACCGAACAGATCTACCATCTGTCGATCGACAACTCGTTCCCGTTTTGGGTATACGGCACGCAGCAGGACGCCGGCGCCGTGCGCACGCGCATTCGCGGCAATCTTGGGGCGATCACGCCGCTTGATTGGAATCCGGTGTCCGGCTGGGAATGGGGAACGATCGTCGCCGATCCGCTCGATCCGAACACGGTCTACGCCAGCGGCTCGGGCATCCTCAAGATTTCGTATCCGAGCGAGGAATGGATCAACGTCAGCCCAGCGTCGGATCCATCGCGCCGGCTGCGCACGACGAGCGATCAACCCATTCTGTTTGCGCCGTGGAATCAGCATATGCTCATTGCCGGCTTCCAATCGGTGTGGACGTCGACCGACGGCGGCGCCCACTGGACGGCAATGAGCCCGGACTTGGGAGTGCGGAGCGACACACCCGCGCCGGTCGCCGGAGGTCGCGGCGGTCGCGGCGGCGCGCCGCCGGGCGGTGCGATCGAATCAATGTCGGCGTCAACGGCCGCGGCGGGCTTGTTGTGGGTCGGTACGAACAACGGTCTGATCAAAGTCACGCGCGACGGCGGCAAGGGCTGGCAGGACGCGTCCATTCCCGACCTGCCGAACGCGGCGCGCGCCGAGGTGCTGTCGGTCGACGCGTCGCACACGGACCCGGCGACCGCATACGCGACGATCGGATTGTTCCGCATC
Source organism: uncultured Gemmatimonadaceae bacterium (assembly GCA_963817445.1). GTDB lineage: Bacteria > Gemmatimonadota > Gemmatimonadetes > Gemmatimonadales > Gemmatimonadaceae > JAQBQB01. The sequence continues at coordinate 339,761 of CAWFOG010000023.1, read as the reverse complement.
GGCGACTACTCACCTTACGTCTATCGCACGCACGACTACGGAAAGACGTGGACGAAGATCGTCAACGGGTTGGCGACGAATCAGGCCGCGGGCAGTTTCGCGCGCGTCGTACGCAATGACACGAAGCGCGCCGGCCTGCTGTTCGCCGGCACCGAGAGCAACATGTATGTCTCGTTCGACGACGGCGACCACTGGCAATCGCTGCAGCAGAACCTGCCGACGACGTCGTATCGCGACATTGCGATGAAGGACAACGATCTCGTTGTCGCGACGTACGGCCGTGGCCTGTGGGTGATCGACGACTATTCGATGCTGCGTCAACTCGCACCGGCGATCGCCAGCACACCGGCGCATCTGTTCAAACCCGGCGACGCCGTGCGCGTGCGCCGAAACGTCGGTGCCGACACACCCTTCCCGCCCGAAATTCCGCACGCGCTCAACCCGCCGGACGGAGTGATACTCGATTATTGGCTCGCGCACTCGCCGGAGCATCAGGTGGTGAGCGACGTCATCGAGATGCGCGACGTGACGATCGACGTGCTCGACTCGACCGGCGCGGTCGTCCGACATATGACGAGCGCGCCCGGTAGCCCCGTGACTGAGGCGGCGCGCCCGCCGCATCCCAACTTTTGGATCGCGCCGCCCTTTGCACTCTCCGCGAATGTCGGCGGAAACCGAAGCCACTGGGATCTGCGCTACGACGCACCGCGCGCACTCGCACATTCGTTCGAGATCAACGCCAATCCGGGCCTGACGCCAACGTCGCCCGAAGGACCGGTCGCGCTGCCGGGTACCTACACGATCAAGCTCACCGTCGAGGGCAAGAGCTACACGCAGACGGCGGTCGTGAAGCCCGACCCGCGCGCGCCGGCGCCTGTCGCGGCCATTCGCGCGCAGCATGCGCTGCTGATGAAACTGTCGGACGGGATCAACGCGTCGTATCTGGGACACGAAGCGGCGATCGACTTGCAGACGGCGCTGCGCGGCGCGGTTCCGGCTGGTGCGGCGCCAGAGCTCTCCGACGCCGCCGCGCGCGCTGCGGCGCTGGCCGTGCAACTCGACACGGTCGCCGGCCTCGACGCCGGACGCGGTCGCGGCGCGGGTGGCGGCGGCTTTGGCGGTCGACCCGCGGCACCCAACTTCCGCGCAATCAATGGCGCGCTCGTCACTCAGCTGAACGCGCAGGACCTCGGCGACATCGCGCCCACGGCGGCGATGCTGGCCGAGTTCGCGGCGACGTGCAAGGAACTCGAAACAACCGCCGCCACGTGGGAACGTATTCGCGGGTCGGAACTGCCGGAGCTTAACAAGATATTGACGTCCCACGGCCGACCCGCCGTGGCGATACCGGCAGCGGCGCTCCGACCGCCCAAGTGCAGTTAGGTCCGTCCGCGGGAATCACGACGGGCCGTGGAACGACGACAACGGGGAACCTATTCAACGGATGAAACGGATTGAACGGATGAACTGCCGTGGAGCCGAGCGTTGCTCGCTTGCGATCGGTTCGATGAGTGTGATTCAGTTCATCCGTTGTATCCGTTCCATCCGTTCAATCCGTAGCACCTGCCGTTTCACTGTCGTCGATGCCTCCCGCGCGCGAGAATCACGACGGCCGGGGAACAACGACATGACAACTGATTGAACGGACAACACGGATTGAACGGATGAACTGCCCTTACGACTCGCCGCACGTGTAGGATCGGCGCGGCGCGGCAACGCGACGCGATCCGCCGGCGCAGTGGCCCTCCGCCGACTCACCGCGCGCCAAGAAACTTTCCAATCGTCGTATTCAAGAACGCTTTGTCCGCCGGACTCGCCCCCGCGCCGGCGGGATGTCCCCACAGCGACGGGATTGGCGTGAGCTGCACGGTCGACATGAACTGCGCCTCGTAGCGCGCGTCGCCGACGGGAAAATAGAGATCGGTCTCCGACGGCATGTAGAGAAACGGCACCTTGATCGAGCGTAGCGCCTTCTCGAGATCGCCGTTGAAGCCCGGCGTCTTGCTCACGTCGTGCCGCTGCCAGGTCCGTGCCTGCAGGATCATGTCGTTCGCGTCGGCATTCGACAAAAAGCCCGTGCGAAAGGTCTCGACGTATTGCTCGAACGTCGTCCCCGGCGGCGTGATCGTCTTCCACAGTTCGCGCCGCCACCATTCCTGCGAATAGAGCCACGCCGCCCACACCATGCCGAACGCCGAGATCCCCACGTGCGGTTCAGTGGTGTAGTCGCCATTGTGGAACGCGGAGTCCGCGGTCAGCGCGGCAATCTGCCCTTCGAGCCGCACGATGCCGTGGCCGTACGTCTTCGCGGTGCCTGACGTCGCGACAACACGGTCGGCGAAATCCGGATAACTCACCGCCCACTGAAACGCCTGCTGCGCGCCCATCGAAAAGCCGATGATCGCGCGCAGATGCGTGATCTTCAAATCCTCGGTGAGCAACCGGTGCACCGCGTCGACGTTGTCGCGGATCGTCGTCACCGGAAAGCGCGGCCCGTGAAACGGTTCCGGCGTATTGCTCGGCGACGACGAGTGGCCGTTGCCGAACAACTCCGTCGCCACGAGAAAGAGCTTGGACGTGTCGAGCGCGAGCCCCGGTCCGATCAGCCACTCGTAGCCGTGATGATTCGCCATGTAGTGCGACGGCAGGAGCACCGCGTTGTCGTGCGCCGCGTTGAGATGCCCGTACGTCCCGTAGACGACGATCGCCTTGGGCAGCACGACGCCCGACTCGGTGTGAAAATTCTCGATCGTGAACTGGTGGTGCTCGGCGTGGTCGACGCGCTGGGCGCGAAGCGCCAGCGGCAACGCAGCGAGGAGTGAGACGAGAAACGCGGCGCGGAGGGCGAGAGTGCGTGGCATAGGATTTGGTCGGCCGGGGGCTGGTGGCGAGGTACAACGAAGATGCACCGTCCACCCGCTCCGCGCAGGACCGGGTCGTGACTTGACCGGACATCCGGGGCGTTACAGTTTGCGCCCCGCGGGTGCCACCGACCGGATCCACAGACCCGCGCCCGCCGGCATCACGTCCGCTCCCGCGCTCTCCACCGCTGCATTGATACAACTATCATGAGCTTACGTATACTGACACTCGTCGCCGCTACTGCCTGCCTCGCGGCGTGCGACACGCACACCGCCTCCTCGGCGAACCAGCAAACCCGGGCCGGGCCGCCGCCGGACTCCTTCCAGGTCACCTTCCAGACGAGCCGAGGACCGTTCGTCGTTCAAGTCGTCCGCGCCTGGGCGCCGCGCGGGGCCGATCGGTTTCTCGAGCTCGTTCAGTCGGGGTTCTTCAACGACGACCGGTTCTTTCGCGTCGTGCCGGGGTTTGTCGCGCAGTTTGGCCTCAACGACAAACCGAAGCTCAACGAGCAGTGGGACAGCAAGCGCATCAGCGACGACTCGGTGCGGCAAACGAACGCGCGCGGCACGCTCGTGTTCGCGACCGAGGGACCGAACTCTCGAGCGCACCAACTCTTCGTCAACCTCGTCGACAACGCGCGCCTCGACGGCCTCGGCTTCGCGCCGATCGGTCGCGTGGTGCAAGGGATGGCGGTGGTCGACTCGCTGTACAGTGGCTACGGGGACCAACCCAACCAGGAGATGATCGGGTCGCTCGGCAATTCGTATCTCGCGCGGATCTATCCCAAGCTCGATTTCATCAAAACGGCGACGGTTTCTATGTCGTTCTGAGTCGTGCTTGGGATCTCTCCGCTCCGCGCCAGCGCGCGCCGAAAGAGAATTGGACCGACGAGCTGATTGAGCGCGACGAGCGCGAGGAATAGCGTGCGAATCTGCCCGCCGCGGGCCGGGTACGTCGCGGCCACCGTCGCCGCCAATCCAATCGCGACGCCCGCTTGGGGAATGAGCCCTGTCCACGCATGTCGGCGAAGCATGTCGCCCTCATTGCCCTCGACCCGAGCCCACCGAATGCCGAGGCGAGTGCCCGCCCACATCGACGCGCCGCGCACGGCCGCGAGTGGAAGCACGAGGGGCCAGAAGCGCGCAAGATCCGGCAGCACGATGTCCGCCCCGGCGAGCGCGAAGAAGACGACGAACACCGGCTCGGCTGCGCGCTCCATGGCATGTCTGAGCGCGTCGGCGTGCGCCGAAACGGACACGTTCTGCGCGACAAAGCCGGCCACGATGAGCGTGAGCAGCGGTTCGACGTGAAACAGCCGCGCGATCTCTGAGCCGAAGAACGCGACGATGATCGCGAAGAGAAACAGCTCTCGGCGAAGCACACGCAGATAGAGCGCGACGAGCCCGCCGATCGCCGCACCGACTACTCCGGCGCCGCCGATTTCCCATGCGACACCGCGCAAGGTCAACGCAGGGATGTTGGGCCCGTGCGGAGGAACGAGCACTTGCGCCAGTGTGAGTGTCCCGATGAGCAGCAGCACGATCACGACGTCGCTGAGCAGCACGAGGCCGAGCGACGTGCGCGCCACCGGACCGCGCGCGCGCGTCTCCGTGAGGAGCGCCATGGCCACCGCCGGCGAGTGCACCACCGCGATGCTGGCGAATACGAGGCTGAACGCAATCACCTCGCGCGCGGATGTACCGGCCAGAAAGGGCACGTAGTTGTGGAACGCCGCGAGCAGCGCGGTGATGACGACGAGCGTGAGGCCGAGCTCCGATGCGAGAATTCGAAATATGATTCCGCCGCGCGTGCGAATCTCCTCCCAACGGAGTTCGGCGCCGGCGAGAAATGCGATCAGCGCAATCGCCAACGAACTGACAGGAGCGAGATCGGCGACCGCGGCCGCCGGCACCGTGCGCAGCGCGTAGGGCCCGAACACGACGCCCGCCAACAGATAGCCGACGAGTTGCGGAATCCCGATCGTCGCCGCCAGTTCTCCGGCCGCATACGCGCCCAGGATCAGAAATCCAAATGTGAGAAGCGATTCCGAGCCGAACCCGGGGGTGCCGAGCGGTTGGATGAGCTGCAAGCAGCCGAACAACAGCGCGAGTACGAATGCGCGGCGCATGGTTCAGTCGCTCCCCGGTGCGGCGAGCGGCGCATCGGCCGACGACGCAGGAGTTTTCAACGCATCATCCGGCGCGGCAACGCCCGGCAATTCGTCGGCGACGAGCAGCGACTCGGCTTGCGTCGTCGGAAGACCCGCTGCTTCGATCGCCGAGCGCGCCAATCGCGCGGAGAAGAATTCTGTGACGACAATCGACACGATCGCCGCGGAAAAGATCAGGTTGCGGTAAAACGGCTGGTCCTGGTGCAGCACGTTGAGGCCGATCGCCAGCGCGACGCGCCCCTGTCCGAGCAGTCCACGCCCCCAATTCAATCCGAGATCACCGAGCGCTCCGTTGGCGCGCGTCGCCAACCGCGCGCCGCCTAACTTGCTCGCCGCGCGGGCCACCACGAACAGCGCCACGGCCGGCAGCCACGCCTCGCTGCTCGGTTGCCACGACGCGCCGCCGACCACGAGCAGGACGTAATAGAACGGCTGCTCGACTCGCGCGAGTGCTTCGACGAGATGGCGCGGATTGGATGTCGAGTTCACGAGTGCGATGCCGAAGAGGAGCGCGGCGAGCAGCGGCGATAGGCGCATGTACGCGGCCGCGCCACTCACGAGCACCACACCACCGACGAGCGCAATGAACAAGCGGTGCGGCTGTGGCGTGTCGCCAATGAAGAGATGAAATAGGGCGCCGCCGACGACGCCCAGCGCGCACGAGACGACAGCCCATTCCGTCGCGGTGAGCGGTCGCGACGCCGGCGCCGGTTGGTGAAGCACGCATAGCAGCAGACCGAACGTCACGATGGCGACGAGCGAGTTCACGGCGGTCGACAACTCGAGTTGCTCGACGACGCCGCCCCGCGCGCCAAGCACGCGCGACGCCACCGACACGCCAACGCCGCTCGACGCGACCGCCATGGCTCCGAGCACGATCGCCGTGTTGAGCGCGGCCGCGTCGGTCGACGCAAACGTCCAGCGGAGCACGAAAAACTCGAGGCCGGCGACGACGAGCAGCGTCATCGCCGATTCGGCGAACGCGATGCGAAAGGTGCGTGACGGAATCGTCAGCAAGCGCCTGAGCTCGAATCGCGTGCCGACGATGGCACCGATCCAGCCGAGGGCGAGAATGACGATCGGCGTGAGGCTGTCGATGACCGGCGCGGTCACCAGATTCGACACGCGCGGACCGAGCAAAATGCCGAGCACCAGATACTCGGCGGCCGACACAATGAGAAAGCGCTTCGCGATCCAGTCGAAGGTGACATGGGTCGCGAGGTAGCCGACGCCGACGGCAAGGAGGACGAGAAGCGAAGCGGTCACGCCTTAATTATGATGATGCGCACGCTATTGCGCAGCACGGCGGGGTCCTCGCGTTGTTGGGTGTCGATGCAACGTCAACGCTTCGGAGCAAATCGATGAGCAACCTGACGCACGACGTTCGCATCGCGCTCCGCGGCTTTCGTCGCACACCGACGTTCGTCGTCAGCGTGCTGGCGATTCTCGGGCTGGGAATCGGCATGGCGACGGCGATGTTCGCCACGTTCCAGGCGATTCTCGTCCGGCGCCTACCGGTGCAGGACCAAGATCGGGTCGCGGTGCTGTGGACGTACCGCGTCCCCGGCGTCGAGTACGCCACCGGAGTCGACGACTCGCGAGAAGTCGGGCGTGTGAGCCATACGATGCGGGGCGTCGCGGGGGTCGCGCACTGGGGCGCGGCGTATCTGCCGTTCGTCGACGGCGGGTCGACCATGGTGCTCGGCCGCACCTTCGTCACCGGCAACTTCTTTCAGGTGCTCGGTGCGCATCCGATTCTCGGTCGCTTCTTGCGCGACGACGACGAGCGCCCGGGCGCAGCTCACGTGATGGTGCTGAGCTACGCCGCCTGGCAGTCGCAGTTCGGTGGCCGCGGGAGCATCGTCGGCCACCAGCTATACGAACCGTACACGCGCTGGACGTACACCGTCGTCGGCGTCGCGCCGCCCGGACTCGACTACCCGGCAGGCATCGCGGCTTGGTCGCCCGTGGATACGACGCAGCGAGGGCTGCAAGTCATCACGATCGCGCGGCTGGCCCCGGGCGCGACGCTCAGCGCCGCGCGTGACGAGTTCTTCTCGATCGTCAATCCGCGGTCGTTGGACATGCGGCTCACGGGCGCCCAGGCGAACACGTTCACCGAGACCGTGTTGGGCGACGTCCGTCCGGTAATGGTCGCGCTCACTGCGGCCGTCGCCATGCTGCTGCTCATCGCCTGCGTCAACGTGGGGAATCTCTTTCTTCTACGGGCCGGCGGGCGCGCGCGCGAGTTGGCGGTTCGGCGTGCGCTCGGCGCGAGCTTCGGTGCGCTCGTCCGACAACTCGTAGCCGAGAGCGCCATCGTGGCGATCGCCGGCGGCGCACTCGGCGTGGCGTGCGCGGCGGTGCTGGTGCGCGCGCTCGTTGCGTTCGCGCCGCCGCAGCTCCCTCGCCTCGACGATGTGCAACTGCACGCCAACGTGCTCGGCGCCGCACTCGGCGTGACGATGGTGTCGGTTCTCCTGTTCGGCGTGCTTCCGGCGCTCATGACGGCGCGCGCGATACCGGCGTCGCCGCTCAGACTCGACGCGCGGGGCGGCACCGAGACGCGACGGCGCCGGCGGACGCGCGACTGGCTCGTCGCGTCGCAGGCCGCGCTCGCGTTGCTCATGTTGGCTGGTGCCGGATTGCTCGCCCGAAGCCTCCAGCGGCTCGAGCGGCTCGACCTCGGATTCCCGCGCGACCATCTGTCGATCGTGACGATTGCCTATAGCGCGGCGAACAGCGACCCGATCGGCAAACTGAATGCGTGGGGACAGCAGGTGACTGACCGCCTGCGTGCGCTCCCCGGCGCGGTGGCCGCTACGCCGATCATGGTGCCGCCGTTCCGCGGTGTGAATTTCTGGCATCCGCCGTTCGACATCGAGGGACGGACGCCGAGCCAGCCCGGTGCGGCACCGAGCTTTCCCGTTGAGGCCGCGGGCGCCGACTACTTTCATACTTTCGACATTCCAGTTCTACGCGGACGAGCCTTCACCGAGGCCGACCGCGAGGGCGCGCCGGACGTGGCCATCGTCAGCGAATCCGTCGCGCGCCAACTCTGGCCGCACGACAATCCGCTCGGCAAGCGGCTGCGCATTGCGCCGCCCGCAAATCCGTCGGCCGCGCTGCGCGCGAATCCACAGTTCGTCCAATACGACTGGCGCACCGTCGTCGGCGTCGTGCCCGACACGCACTTTCGCTCGCTGCGCGAGGCGTCGCCAATGGTGTATTTCCCGTGGCGGCAATTCTTCGGCTGGCAGGGCTCCTTTGCCGTGCGCTCGAGCGGCGACGTGGCGGGATTGCCGGCAGACGTCCGCCGCGCGGTACATGACGTCGATCCGACGCTGACGGTGTTCGCCGTCCACTCGATCGACGACCTGCTGCGCGCGCCGCTCGCCGAGCCGCGGTTGAGCGCACTGCTGCTCACGGCGTTCGGCGTCGTCGCACTCGTGCTCGCGGCGGTCGGACTGTACGGTGTGATGGCGACGACCGTGCGCGAACAAACGCGCGAGATCGGCATTCGGGTCGCGCTCGGCGCCACGCCGGCAATCGTGCGCGACACAATTCTTCGTCGTGCGCTCGTCGTCGCCGGAGTGGGCACAACGGTCGGGCTAGCGATGGCGTTCGGTGCGACGCGACTCTTGCGATCGCTATTGTTCGAAGTCAGTCCGACCGATCCGCTGACCTTCGCCTCCGTCTCCATCGTGCTGCTTGGCGTCGCGCTGCTCGCCGCCTATCTCCCAGCCCGCCGCGCGACTCGGATCGATCCCGCGCAGGCGTTGCGATCCGAGTAGGGCGACGAGTTCTACGGTTCAGCACGACCGTCGACAGCGACCTCGCCCCGCTGTAGTGTTTCCTGGTCACGCTTACCTGGAGATCGGCATGCCGGGCGTACGAGTTCTGGTCGGCACGCGGAAGGGCGCGTTCATCCTCACGTCCGATGGACTGCGCAAATCGTGGGACGTCTCCGGTCCGCATTTCGCCGGCTGGGAGATGTATCACCTCAAGGGCTCACCGGCTGATCCGAATCGACTCTACGCGTCGCAGAGCAATGGCTGGTTCGGTCAGCAGATCCAGCGCTCGAGTGACGGCGGCAAGAGTTGGGAGCCGGTCGACAACAAGTTTGTCTATGCGGGCGTGCCCGGCACGCACCAGTGGTACGACGGCACGCCGCATCCCTGGGACTTCAAGCGCGTGTGGCATCTCGAGCCGTCGCTCGACGATCCCGACACCGTGTTCGCCGGCGTCGAAGACGCGGCGCTGTTCAAGACCAGTGACGGCGGCAAGTCGTGGTCAGAACTTTCAGGATTGCGCGGTCACGACACCGGATCCCAGTGGACGCCCGGCGCCGGCGGCATGTGCCTGCACACCATTCTCATCGATCCACAGAATCCGAAGCGGATCTTCGTCGCCATCTCCGCGGCCGGTGCCTTCCGGACCGACGACGGCGGCTCAACGTGGAAGCCGATCAATCGAGGGCTCCGCTCGCAATACATCCCGGATCCGACCGCGGAGATCGGCCACTGCGTGCATCGACTCGCCATGCACGCGTCTCGCCCGAGTACGCTGTTCATGCAGAAGCATTGGGACGTGATGCGCACCGACGACGCCGGCGAATCGTGGACCGAGGTGAGCGGCAACCTGCCGACGGACTTTGGCTTCGTCATCGACGTGCACGCGCACGAGCCGGAAACGATCTATGTCGTGCCGATCAAGAGCGACGCTGAGCATTTCGTGCATGACGGGAAGCTGCGCGTGTATCGGAGCCGCTCGGGCGGGAACGAATGGGAGCCGTTGACGAAAGGGCTGCCGCAAGAGAACTGCTATGTGAACGTGCTGCGCGACGCGATGTCGATCGACTCGCTCGATCCGTGCGGCGTCTACTTCGGTACGAGCGGCGGGCAGGTCTACGCGTCGGCCAACGCGGGCGACAGTTGGAACCCGATCGTGCGCGATCTGCCGACGGTGTTGTCGGTCGAGGTGCAGACACTGCAATGAGTAGTCGATGATTCGCGTCGTATTGCCAGGACCGTTGCGCCAGCTCGCGCGCGTCGACGGAGAGGTACAGCTCGCCGTCGAAGGGCCCGTGACCCAGCGAACGATTCTCGATGCCGTCGAGGCGCGCTACCCGATGTTGCGCGGCACACTGCGAGACCATGTGACGCACCGTCGGCGCGACCTCGTGCGGTTCTACGCCTGCGAGGAAGATTGGTCGCACGCGTCACCGGACGCGGAGCTGCCGAACGAAGTGGCGCAGGGGCGCGAACCGTTCCTCGTTGTTGGAGCGCTGGCGGGAGGCTGACGCGGGACCTCTCGTCGCCGTCATCGCGCGAGATCGTTGGTGTCGAATGTCAACACCAATCTTCGACCCTGACCTCAGCGGTCGCCGTCGCCGGGCTTGCCCTTTTCGAACGTCACGCGCAATAGCCGCTGGATCTCGTGCTGGACGTCGGGCAGCACTGGCCGCGTCCGATCCGTCCACAGCGCGTGCGTCGACCGGATCTCTGACGCGAGCGAAATCGACGGATAGATCTCGGCGAAGTCTGTCGTTGCGTCGACGGTGGCGATCTCGGGCGTCTGCTCGGGAATACGTGTCAGCCGCAGAATGGAACGGACAATTTGGAACGACACCGGATCCAGATACATCGATCCGTCGACATCCGGGATCTCGGATTCGCGACGCGGCCGCGAAGTCGACGCGCAGGACCGCCTTTCCGCCAATCGTGTCGACGCCGCCGTTGGCGAAGCAGTGGTTGTCGAGGAAACTCCGCTCAGCAAAGTGAATCAGCGCCGGCAGATTGAAGATCACCTGGCGGTTGAACGAACTCGCCCGACTCGACCACGACGTCGCCCGGCGCGTAGTGCCAGCGAAGTCCCGTTCCAACTGAAATGGTGTCGAGCCGCTCGATCACCGAGTCGCCGCCCACATAGTGCACGTACGACTCACGCTCCATCGTATAAGAAAACGGATACGACTCGGCCAGCAGGCGATATTGCTCGGCGTTCTCGCGCAATTGTTCGAACACCGCGACGAACGCCGGATCCGATCCGGCACGCGGCGGCCCGGGACTCGTGCACAGTGCGTTCGCGCGAACGCGCACCACGCCGAGCGAAACGATAATGTGCCGCATCTGAACGCGCAGCGTGTCGACGCGTCCCGCATGGACAACGACCGGGGCGTCGACTGGCGAGTAGCCGATGTGACGGACGCGAACGGTCATCCGCCCGGCCGGGAGATTGGCGAGCGTCGCGACGCCGGAGTCGTTGGTGAACTGTTCCCGCACCAGCGACGGTACGGACACGACGCTGAACGGAAGGCGTCGCCCATCTTCGATCGCCGAAACGAGCGCGACGACCGTACCGCTCGAGTCGCGCGTCGCCGCCTGGCCGAGCGCGCGACTCGACGTCACGCCGTGCGTGATGGCCACGGCGAGGGCGAGTGTTGTCAGTCTCACGTCGTTCTCACGTCGCCCTCACCGTCCCGTTGCATGGAGCTCGCGCGCTGTTGCCTCAGCGTCCTCCGCCTGTCGAGCCCGCGCCCCCGGCCGCGCGCTGCCGGGGCGCCGGCACCGCCGGCATCTTGTCCGGCGCAAAGCGAGGCAACATTTGATCCCGATTGGCGAGACCCAGCACGACCGCCGCGGTGACCACCGCGTTGTGCATGACGTCTTCCGGCACGATGCGTTCGTACGTGTCGAGATCGGTATGCCAGGTGGTGCTGTTGTATTCGATGCCGTCCTGTTGCGTACCGATGCCCGGCAGGCCGGCGACGGCGAACGCGCCGTTGTCGCTGCCGCCTTCGACGCGCGCCGTCGAGGCCGCGGCGCCGAACACGCCCCAGTCGTCGAACGGCTTGAGATATTGCGCGAGAATCGCCGCCGCGTCCGGTGGCCCAAAGATCGACGCGCCGCGCACGCGCCCGGTGCCGTCGTCGATGTTCCAATACGCGTCGAGCTTGCCAAAATCCTTGGTCGGCGCTTCCGCGCTGCCGAAATGCTCTTTCACGTATGCGAAAGAGCCCAGCAGGCCCTCCTCCTCGCCGCTCCACAGCGCGACGCGGATGGTGCGCCGCGGCCGCGCGCCGACTGACTCGAGAATCCGCGCGGCCTCCATCATGATCGCGCAACCGATCGCGTTGTCCGTCGCACCGGTCGCGCTCGTCCATGAATCGAGATGGCCGCCGAGCATCACCACTTCGTCCGCCTTGTCCGTCCCCGGAATCTCGGCGACGGTGACGTAGGACGTCTTCCCCTCGGGGAAGAACTGATTCGAGATATTGAATTCCACCGTGACCGGCGTCCCGTCGGCAATGAGGCGATAGATGCGCCCCGCGTCGTCGTTGCGCAGGATCACGGCCGGCGGCTGCGGCGTCGTGTCGTCATAGATCTGACCTTGGCCGTTCTGCGCCACGATCACGCCGGGGATTCGTCCACCGCCCTGCGCGTTGAGCCGCAACGCCGGCATGTTCGACTTGAGAAAATCGGTCACGCGCTGATTGACGTCGCGCGCCGAGAGATGGCCTTCGGGAGTCGGCGTCTGCGCGCCGCGGCCGCGACCGCCAGGAAAGCCAGCACCGCCACGTCCGCCGCGACCCGCCGCGTCCGAGTCGCGCGGCGCGTAGCGCTCGCGAACCTGATCGTCCGGCGTGCGCTTGGGACGCTCGTTGAAGTTCACCGGCACGACAGCCGGCCGCCCAACCATCACGATTCCGCCTTTGACCCGCGACGCGAGCGAGGCGAGATACGTGTCGAGCTCCGCCGGCGTGGGAGACTCCGGCGGATCGATCAGCACGACCTGGCCGCTCACGGTGCCTTTTGTCGACGGCGACCACGGCACCGCCTCGAATTTGATATTCGCTTTGACCGGCGACGTGATGTAGCCACTCGCCTTGCCGGGCAGCCAGCCGACGCCGCGCCAGGTGAACGGTTCGAGATGCGCGTTCTTCATTCCAAATTCTGTCATCGTCTTGACGGCCCACTTGGCCGCCGCCACGTGGTTCGGCGACCCGATGGGACGCGGGCCGTACACGTCGGTGAGATTGTGCTCGATCCACATGATCTTCGAGCGATCCATCCCCTCGGCGCGGATCTTGGCGTTCATCGCGCTGTCGATCGGTTCGGCCGGCTGTTGCGCGCGGAGCGGAGACATCGCGACGGTGAAAATGCTGACGAGCGACGGCACGAGCCATCGAGCGCGAATGGGCATGACGGGATTCCTAAGGCAGGGCGTGAAGGACGGGAGGGCGGCGGGGGTTCATCTCACTATAGAGTTACGACGGGCGGGCGTGTTTCCGTTGGGCGCCGCCGAGGGATTGTCCGAACAGCGCCAGCAAAGTCTCCCAATGGCGCTCGGTGGCGACGGGGTCGTGCACCGGAGTGTCCGACGGCACCCATCCATGGCGAGCCTGGTAGGTCTCGACCGTGTGGTCGACGCGTGCGTCGGCCAGCGCCTGCTCGAGTCTTGCCTTTTGTGCGTCGTCGAACCCTGCGTCCTCGATCGCGCCGCCAACGTATACACGGGCTGACATGTTCGGCGCGGTCCGATGCGGACTGTCCGGCGAATCGGTGGCGAGGCCGCTGCCGTGGTACGATGCCGCAGCAGCGAAGCGGTCGCCGAAATGACCCGCGGCGCACAGTGCGAGGCGGCCGCCCATGCAGTAGCCGGTAATGCCGATTGGCGCGTGCCGCACGTCGGACTGCGCGTCGAAGTGGGCGAGAAAAGCCTCCGCATCGCGCATGACGTTTGGCACGCTCGCCGACGGCATCACGCGCCCAACGAGATCGGCGCGAATGGCGGGATCAGTGAACGCGAGACGCGGATCGACCGCGGTGAATTCGACGCGATAAAAGAGGTTCGGCAGCAAGACATAGTAGCCGGCGCTGGCGATTCGCGCGGCGATGTCGAGCAGCGCCGGTCGCATGCCGATGCCGTCCATGAACATGAGCACGCCCGGCCACGGGCCCGCGCCGGAGGGGCGGAATACGTGCGCCGGGCAGGTGCCGTCGTGCGTGTCGATCTGGAGTGAGTTGTAAAGCATCCTGAGTCTCTGGGGATAGCGGTTGAAGGAGGGGGTGGGGGTGCGAGATTACGCAGACTATCTCGTCCGGAGCCACCTGTGTCAAAATTCGCCAACATTCTCGGGACCATCGGCAACACGCCGGTCGTCAAGATCAACAAGCTCGCACCGGCGGGCGTGAACCTCTACGTCAAGATCGAGGCATTCAACCCTCTCGGTTCGGTGAAGGACCGCCTCGCACTCGGCATCATCGAAGACGCGGAAAAGCGCGGAACGCTCAAGCCCGGCCAAACGGTTGTCGAAGCGACGAGCGGCAACACCGGCATTGGCCTGGCGATGGTCTGCGCGCAAAAGGGATACCCGCTCGTCGTGACCATGGCCGAGTCGTTCAGCGTGGAGCGCCGGCGGCTGATGCGCTTTCTCGGCGCCAAGGTGATCATCACGCCGGCGACCGCGCGTGGCACCGGAATGGTCGACAAGGCGCGTGAGCTGGCAAAGGCGCACGGCTGGTTCGAGCCGCACCAGTTCGAGAACGAGGCGAACGCGGACATACATTCGCGGACCACAGCGCGCGAGATCGTCAACGACTTCGCCGGTGAACGACTCGACTACTGGGTGACGGGGTTCGGCACCGGCGGAACGCTCAAGGGCGTGTCGCGCGTGCTGCGCACGGAACGCCCCGAGACGAAGATCGTCGTGTGCGAGCCGGCCGACGCGCCGATGCTGACGAGTGGTGCGGCGCAGCCGCGCAATGCAGACGGCTCACCGTCCGCGGGACATCCGTCGTGGAAGCCGCATCCGATCCAGGGCTGGAGCCCGGACTTCATTCCAAAGTTGGCGGCCGACGCCGTCGACGCGCACGACGTCGATCGGATCATCACTGTCGCCGGGTCCGACGCGATGCGCTCGAGCCGCGAGTTGGCGCAGAAAGAAGGGATCCTCGTCGGCACCAGCGCCGGCGCGACGTTCTTCGCGGCGCTCGAGGTGTGCAAGTCGGCGGACAAGGGCGCGACGGTGCTCTGCATGCTGCCCGACACCGGCGAGCGGTATCTCAGCACGCCGCTGTTCGGCGACATTGCCGCCGACATGAGCGACGACGAACTGGTGATCATGCGGTCGACGCCAGGGTACCAGCTCGCCCTGGCACCATGAGAGTCCTCCTTCTATCGCGGGACGATCGGCAGCACGACATGCGACGGATGGGCCGCGTCGTGCAATAGCCGTTGGTGGGCGACGACAAAGGTCGAGTCGCGCTCGTTGTTACCGCCGGTGTTCAGGTTGCGATCATACTTTGGGAACAGCGCCGACGACACGCTGACGCGGATGCGATGGCCGGGTTCGAAGACGCGCGACGTGAACCACATATCCATGTCGTACCGTTCAATGCTCCCCGGCGTGAGCGCGACTTCCTTGTCGAACCCCTGACGGAAGCGTGCGCGCATCAGCCCATCCTGCACGCGCTGGGCATGTCCGTCGGGGAACACGTCGAGCAGCATGACGTTCCAGTCGGTGTCCTTGGCGTCGGTCGCCGCCCACAGCGTGGCCGACATCTGGCCCGTCACCTCGATCGGCTTGGTTAACGGTTTGGACGTGAACACCAACGCGTCCGCGCGCGTGGCATTGAGCGATGTGTAATCCTCATTCAGCGACGTCTCGAGTTCGCGCGAATCGATGAGGAACGGCGTGGGGTTGGCCGGATCGTATGTGAACGTGTCGGCCGGCGCGCCACTCGGCGGAATGGTGTCGAGCACACCGTTGCCCGCGCTCGTGTTCGCCGTGCCGTTCGACGACGCGTACCAATTCGTCGGAACGGCGCGCGCCAGCGGCCACGCGGCTTCCTTCCGCCACGTGTTGTCGCCAAACACGAACATATCGACCGGTGGCTCGCGATCGACGCCGTTGTCCTTGCCGAGGAGATAGTGGTCGAACCAGCGGAGCTGCAGCCGGCGCGTATCGACGCGCGACTGTGGACCGAACTCGCCGGCCACGTAGTCGACGCCCTTGTGTGCGCCCGGCCCCATGACCAGCCGGATGAACGGATGTCCGGGGACTTTGTTGAGCGCATCGGTATAGTCGATCGGGCCGCGCGAGTCGTCGTACCATCCGGAGATCTGCAGCACCGGCGCCTTCACCTTCGCGATGTTCGTCGTCACCGCATGCGCGCGCCAATACGCGTCGAGCGTCGGGTGCGAAATCCATCGATCCCAAAATGCCACGTCGCCGCAGCCAAGTCGCTGCGGCAGATCGGTCAACGGGAGGTGGGCGATCTCGGTGCCGATGTCGAGGTCGCTGGTGTTTTGCAGCGTGCGCGCGCGCATCAAGCACGCCCAGTCGACGTTGATCGGTGAGAACACCATGTCCTCGTACGGCACGATGCGCCACGGGTCTCCGCTCGCCGCCGAGGGCGCGAGGGCCGCGAGGTGCGGCGGCGCGCTCACGGCCGCGTACCAGGCGAGCCGGCCTTCGTCGGAGTGTCCGATCAATCCCACGCGACCGTTTGCGCCAGGCAGCTTCGCCGCCCACTCGACCGCGTCGTAGCCATCGCGCACGTCGGTGTCGTAGTCGCCGAAGTCCTTGCCGTCCGACACGTCGCGCCCGCGCACGTGCTGCGCGACGAAGATGTACCCGCGCGACGCCCAGTACCGGCCGGCGGGATGGAGAATGCGCGTGTACGGCGTACGCTGAAGCACGACGCCGAACGGCCCGTTGCCGACGGGGCGCGCGATGTAGTTGGCCAATCGCGCGCCATCGCGAGTCTTCATGAACACCAGCGTGTCTTCGGTGACCGCGTACGTCGATTCCGACACCGCACCCGGCCAGAGCGGATACTGTTGCTCGACGACAAACGGGCCGGCGCGACGCACGAAACGAATTCGCCGGCCGGACGGCTTGCCGTCGGTGAGCATCACGCCGGAGAGCGTATCGCCATGCCAGTTGGCGGCGATCGACTGATTGCCTTTCCCGGTCAGGACCACCGAGTCCGGCTGCGCGTCGACGCGGGCGACGTCGAGGATCGGCTCGCCGGTGCGGCGGCGAATGGAACCGGTGAGGACCGAGTTGCTATCCGCAAAGTGCGCGAAACCCATTCGGCGCCAGCCCTCGAATCCAGGGCGAGGGGTGGAGCCGCTCGCAAGGTAGGCGTCCCAGTCGCCGACGAGGTTTGACGAGCGGTGAGTGCTGCAGGCGAGTGCCGTCAATGAGACGGCGAGAATTGAGGCGAGAGTGAGGCGAGCGTTGAATGGGCGCATGGCGACAACGATGCGGCGAGCGGCGGACGGGCGCTAGCCGTTGAGATTTGAGATGCGAGATTGCAGACTGGGTGAAGGCGATCCCGCCCTCTCTAGATCGCGACGTCGATTGCGAGTCCAGCATCGAGATGGGAGCGTCGGGAGGGCGAGGCGTCAGCTTCATCCGTTCGATCCGTTCAATCCGTTCAATCCGTAGCATCTCTTGTTCAATTGTCGTAGAAGCCCTCGCGTGAGCGAGCTTCGCAACGGGCCAGGCAGCAACGACAAAACAGCAACCGATTTAACGGAGGAAACGGATTGAACGGATGATCTGAACTAAGGTCGTCGAATTGAGGCTGAGTGCCCCCTATCATGATCTGCACCTCCCCTCTCACCGGCCCCCTCCCTCCTCGCGTAAGTTCCGACCCTCGCCTCCTCCTCCCCGGAGCCCTCGGTTGCGCATTACCGACATGAACTGGCAGCAGGTCGCGCACTACCTCGAACACGACGACCGCGCCGTCCTCCCGCTCGGCAGCACCGAGCAGCACGGCTACCTGCGCCTCACCGTCGACTGCATTCTCCCCGAGCGCGTCGCCACCGAGGCCGCCGAGCCGCTCGGCGTGCCGGTCTTTCCGGTCGTCGCGTACGGCGTCACCCCGTACTTCCGCGAGTTTCCCGGCTCGATCTCGCTGCGCGTCGACACCCACCTCGCCGTCGTGCGCGACATACTCGACAGCATGGCGCACAGCGGGTTTCGAAAAATCCTCATCGTCAACGGCCATGGCGGCAACGCCGCCGTGCAGCAGTACGTCGCCGAGTGGACGGCTGATCATCCGGATTGCCGCGTGCTATTTCATAGCTGGTGGAATGCGCCGATGACGTGGGCCAAGGTGCAGGCGATCGATCCCGTCGCGTCGCACGCGTCGTGGATGGAAAACTTTCCCTGGACGCGACTCCCCGGCGTCGACCTGCCCGCGGCGCAGAAGTCGATGGTCGATCTTGCCACCGTGCGCGCGCTCGACCCGGTCTCGCTGCGCCGCTACCTCGGCGACGGCAACTACGGCGGCCTGTACCAGCGTTCTGATGAGGATATGCTTGCGATTTGGCGGGTCGCCGTGGACGAGACGCGCGCCCTGCTCACCGGATCGTGGGGATCGTGACCTTCGCCTTCGACGGTCGGACCGCGATCGTCACCGGCGCCGCGCACGGCTTCGGCCGGGCGATCGCGTTAGCGTTTGCTCAACGCGGCGCCGGCGTCTGGGCCTGTGATCTGATCGCCGACGAAGTCGCCGAGACGGCGCACCTCTGCGCCGCGGCCGGCGGTCACTGTACGTCGCGCGTCGTCGACGTGCGCGACAAACACGCCGTCGATGCCTTCGTCGCCGAAGCGTCGGCGACCACGGGGCGCGTCGACATTCTGGTGAACAACGCCGGCGGAGTAGCGGGTCAATCCGGCCGCCCGCTCGAGGATGTGACGCCCGACCAGTGGCAGGCGATTTTCGACGTCAACGTCACCGGCGCCTTCTATTGTTCACAGGCCGTCGCGCCCGGGCATGAAGGCGGCGCGCGCCGGGCGAATCGTCAACATCTCGAGCGGCGCTGGACTCGGCGTGAGCCTCACCGGCATTCAAGCCTATGCCTCGGCCAAGGCGGCGCAGATCGGACTCACGCGCCAACTCGCGCACGAGCTCGGACCCTGGGGCATCACGGTCAACAACGTCGCACCGGGGTTCGTCCGCTCGAACGCGGCGACCGAGCGCCAGTGGGACAGCCTCGGCGAACAGGGCCAGCGTGCGCTCGTGAACGGCATCGCGCTCAAGCGACTCGGCACACCCGACGACATTGCGCACGGCGTGCTGTTCTTCGCGTCGGACGACGCGAACTGGATCAGCGGCCAGGTGATCTCCATCGACGGCGGAAAGTGATGTCGACCGACATGGTGGTGAGCTATCTCGAGTCCAATCGCGAACGGATCCTCGCCGAGCTGATCGAGTTCGCCGCGATTCCGAGCGTGAGCACCGACCCCGCGCATGCCGGCGACGTGAGCGCCGCGGCGCGCTGGGTTGCCACCGCGCTCGCCGCGGCCGGCCCGTTCACGGTGCGCACGATGGCGACGCAGGGCAATCCGGTCGTCTACGGGGAATGGCTCGGCGCGCCGGGGGCGATGACCGTCCTCGTCTACGGTCACTATGACGTGCAGCCGGCCGACCCGTTAGAGAAATGGCATAGCCCGCCGTTTGCGCCCGCGCTGCGCGACGGACGCGTGTACGCGCGCGGCGTGTCCGACGACAAGGGGCCGATGCTCATCCCGATCAAAGTGGCGCAAGCGTTCTTCGCCACCGACGGTGCGCTGCCGGTGAACATCAAGTGCCTGTTCGAGGGCGAGGAAGAGATCGGCAGTCCGAGCCTCGACGCGTTCATTCGCGATCACGCGACGCTGCTCGCCGCCGACTTCGTCATCTCGGCGGACGGCGCGATGTGGCGCATCGACGAACCGTCGCTCACCGTGTCGAGCCGCGGTCTCGCCGGCCTCGAGGTCACGCTCACCGCCGCATCCAAGGATTTGCATTCCGGCCGGCACGGTGGCGGCGTCGCCAACCCGTTGCACGCGCTGGCGCGGTTGATCGCGACGTTGCACGACGAAGACGGTCGTGTCGCCGTGGCCGGCTTCTACGATCGAGTGCGCGAGCTTCCGCCCGCGGAGCGCGCCGACATTGCCGCGCTGCCGTTCGACGAATCCAGATACCTCGCGCAGATCGGCGCGCCGTCCGGATTCGGCGAGCCGGGGTACACGATGCTCGAGCGCCAGTGGACGCGACCGACGCTCGAAATCAACGGCATGTGGGGCGGGTATCAGGGGCCTGGACAGAAAACCGTGATCCCGAGTGAAGCGCACGCGAAGATCACCTGCCGGTTGGTGTCCGATCAGAACCCCGACGAGATCGTCGCGCTCGTCACGCGTCATCTGGAGCAGCATTTGCCGCCGGGCACGCGCGCGACGATATCGGCCGCGATCACGGCGCTCGTCCCGCGCACATTGCCGTGGATCATTTCGCGCTGCGGGCCGCGGATCAGGCGCTGCGCGACGTCTACGGTGTGCGGCCGTTGATCGTGCGGAGCGGCGGCACCGTGCCGATCTCGGAACTGTTCCAGCGCCACATGGGGTTGGATACGGTGTTCTTTTCATTTTCCACCGCCGACGAAGACTATCACGCCCCGAATGAATTCTTTCGCGTTCATCGCCTCCACGAAGGACTCGAGGCCTGGGCGCGATACTGGGCCCTGCTCGGCGAGATGCCGATGAACGCCACGCCGCGGAACGCATAGCGATGCCGACCAACGCCACGAGCGAACTGGCGCGCGCCGAGGCGCATGTCGAGGCGCAGAGCGCGTCGCTGAAGAAGGAGCTCGGCGTGGGCGACCTCGTGCTCACGCAAATCCTGTTCATCGTCGGCCTCACGTGGATCGGCGTCGCCGGAAAGCTCGGGCCGTCGCACGTCGTGCTCTGGCTGTTGGCGATCGTGCTGTTCTATCTGCCGTCGGCCGCGGTCGTGATGTACCTCAACCGCCTCATGCCGCTCGAGGGCGGGTTGTATCAGTGGGCCAAGCTCGGCTTCAACGAGACGGTGGGCTTCATGCTCGCCTGGAATCTCTGGCTGTTCGTGATTCTGAATACGTCGGAGATCGGCCTGCAGTGCTCGACGTACCTCGCCTACGCGATTGGCCCGCGCGCAGCGTGGATGACGACGAGCAACTGGTTCGTTGCGCTGTCGTCGGTCGTCATCCTCACGGCGATGGTCGTGGCGTCGACGATCGGGCTCGCGTTGGGCAAGTGGGTGCACAACGTCGGCGGCGTGTTCATGCTGATCATCTTCGGCGCGCTGCTCGTGCTGCCGCTGATCGGACTCGCGACGGGGCACCTCGCCTCCTACCACCCGCTCCGCTCCGCCACGCCGGCATTCACACTCTTTAATCTCAATATACTCGGCAAGCTCGGCTTCGGTGCGCTGGGCGGATTCGAGTACGTCGCCATTCTCGCGGGGGAGACCAAGTCGCCGGCGCGGGCGGTCGGGCGCTCGGTGGCGATCGCCGCGCCGATCATCGCGCTGATGTTCGTGCTCGGCACGAGCACCGTGGTCGCGTACATCCCGACCAAGGACATCGACCTCGTCGGCCCGATGGCTCAGGTGCTGCGCGTCGGGTTCGGCCCGTTCGGCATCGCCACGCAGCTCGTCACGATCGCGATCCTCATGACGCTGGCCATGCGAATCGCCCAGACGAGCGTGAGCTTCACCGCGGTGACGCGCCTGCCGATGGTCGCCGGCTGGGACCGGATGCTGCCGGCCTGGTTCTGTCGCCTGCACAGCAAGTACCAGACGCCGGTGAACTCGATTGTGCTTGTCGGCGTGTGCGCGTTCGCGTTCGCCGTGGTCAGCCTCGTCGGCGTGGGCCAGGCGGAGGCGTTTCAGTTGGTGTGGAACGCGAGCGGGACGTTCTACGCGCTCACCTACGTCGTGATGTTCGCCATCCCGATCTTCGGACTGCGCGGCGTGAGCGCCCAAGCCGCCGGTGTGGCTGAAAGTTCTCTCGTGGTCCGGCCTGTTGATGACGCTGTTGAACGTCGTGCTGTCGATCTTTCCGATCATTCAAGTGGCCAGCGTGGCGACATTCGCCATCAAGATCACCCTGGTGATCGTATTGGCCAACGTGCTCGGGGCAATGATCTTGGTGTCGGCACGGAAGCGCGCAGCGGCTTCGGTCGCCGCCGCGCCAGTCATATGAGTGCTGCACGCGCCCCAACCGACCCACTCGAGAGGACATTCCATGAAACACGCATTGTCCGCGTTGGCGATCGGCGCGTCTAGCATCGTGCTTGCCGCGCTGGCCCGACGGCGGCGCAAACGGCGCCGACGACGGCGGCCGTCACGCTCACGCGTCTCGATTGCGGCACCAGCGCCACACCAACTGACGTCAGCGCCCGCTTCTCCGACACCTACGCGTACACCGGCTTGAAGGTGCAGCTCGCGTTCAGCTGCTATTTGATCAAGCACGGCGACGACTACATGGTGTGGGACACCGGGAATCCGGCTGGCACGACGGCGAGCGCGCCAAAGATCAGTCTCGTCGACCTGCTGGCGCAGCTCAAGATCACCCCCGCCCAGATCAAGTACGTGGCCATCAGTCACTATCACGGCGATCACACCGGACAGGTCGGCTCATTTCCGCAGGCGACGCTGCTCATCGGCAAGGGCGACTGGGACGTGATCACCGACCCCAAGTCCAGCGCGATGGCCACGCCGTTCGCCAACTGGGTCAGCGGCGGCGGAAAGGTCGAACCGCAGCCCGGCGACAAGGACGTCTTCGGCGACGGGACGGTTGTCATGCTCAACACGCCGGGCCACACGCCGGGTCATCACAGTTTACTCGTTCGGCTCAGCACGATGGGCAACGTGCTGATCAGCGGCGACGTCGTGCACTTCCGCGAGAACTATGAGACGAACGGCATCCCGACGTTCAACACCAATCGAGCCGAATCGCTGGCGTCGCTCGATCGGTTCAAGCAGATCGCCACGAACCTCAAGGCGACCGTGATCATTCAGCACGACGCGCGAGACATCAGCAAGCTGCCGGCGTTTCCTGCCGCGGCGAAGTAGCCAGCGTGGACGATTGGAGAGCTGTCTGGAAACGCGAATCAAACGAATGACACGAATGATGACGAATGGAGCACGGTTGGTTGAACGTTGCCTCACGAAACAACGCAATCTCGATGAAATGACTCAGACATTGTTCTTGTAGCAATTCGTTTTATTCGTTTTATTCGTTTCATTCGTGCCCCTCAATGTTCCAGCTCAATCAGCCACAGCGACACTGGCCGACTTTCAATCAAGCCGCACCGATTTGACCCGAAAATCCGGCGCACCGAACAGTCGCACGGCTCACTCTCCAAACCCCCCGGCCATGGCCCCGTCGAATTCTCCGCGTCGCCTCACTCGCAAACCCTCGGTGCGCGCGCGCATCGTCCAGGCAACCGGCGTCGCTGTCGCGCTCATCGGCGGCATCGCGGTGCAGCACGTCAAACCACTCGCGGCGCGCAACGCCGAACCGACGTTTGCCACTGACGTCGCGCCGATCTTCTATAAGAACTGCACCACGTGCCACCGCCCGGGCGGCATGGCGCCGTTCTCGCTCCTCGACTACGACACCGCCGCGGCGCACGTCGACGAAATGCGCGGCGACGTCGCCGACGGTGTGATGCCGCCCTGGCACGCCGAAGGTCCGCATGGTGTGTTTCGCAACGATCGCCGACTGTCCGACTCGGACAAGCAGACGATTCTCCGTTGGATCGACGCGGGCGCACAGCCGGGCGACTTGTCGCAGCTTCCGCCGAAGCCGGAGTACCCAACCAAGTGGGTGATCGGCCAACCCGACGCCGTCGTGTCGATGGCGGATTCATTCACCGTCCCCGCGGCGGGCAAGATCGACTATCAATACTTCCGCGTGCCGACGAACTTCACGGAAGACAAGTGGGTGCAAGCGATCGAGATCATGCCGAGTGCGCGCGAAGTCGTGCACCACGTGCTCGTGTACGCCTACACACCGCCAACTCCCAGCGCCGCCGATGCGCCTCAGGCTCCGCGCCCCGCCGGCAGTCCGCGCCCGGTGCCGCTGCTGATTCGCAACAGAGCCCAGAGCTCGATGCCGCCCGACCCGCCGCGCGACGACACGCTCCACGCGCCGCCGCGACTCCTCGGCGCGCTCGTCGGGACGTACGTCCCGGGCACGAGCGTCATCGAGTTTCCAAAAGGCACCGCGCTCCGCATCCGCCCCGGCACCATCCTCACGTTCCAGATGCACTACACCGCGCACGGTCATGAGATGAAGGACCGCACGTCCGTCGGATTCAAGCTTGCGAAAGAGGCACCAGATGAAGAGATCTTTGCTTCTCAATTCATCAATGGCTCGTTCACTCTTCCGGCCGGCGTCAAGGATATCGCGGTACCGGCGGAAATCGGCGTGAGCCAGCCGATTCGTGTGTGGGGGATCATGCCGCACACGCATCTTCGCGGCACACGCTGGCAGTACACACTCGTCAAGGCGGACAGCACATCACAGGTGATCCTCGACGTGCCGCACTACGACTTCAACTGGCAGACCTACTACATGTTCGCGACGCCGCTCGACGTCCCGGCCGGCGCCAAAATCACGTCGATGGCGTGGTACGACAACTCGGCGGCGAACAAGCACAACCCCGATCCCACCAAGGACGTGCACTGGGGCGACCAGACGTGGGAGGAAATGCAGTACACGGGCTTCTTGTACAGCGTGCCGAGTCAAAAACTCAAGGCGTCGCCAGGCGAGCAATAGGCGGGCGTCGCGAGCGGGTCGGGGGGTTAAATGGTTCGCCTGCTCGCGACGGTCGTGCTCGGCGCGCTTGCACTCGTCGTGCTGGTGCCGCGCCTGCTCCCCGGCGCGATCATGTCGTTCCGGATCGCGCGCACCCGCCGCGACCGACGCGGGCGCGACTACGACCTGTCCGCCGCCGCCGGACTCCACGCGGCGATGCCAATTGCGGATCGTGCCAACGCACTCGATGACCGGACGTGGGAGGATCTCAACCTCGACGAGGTGCTTCGCGCGCTCGACCACACCGAGAGCGAACCGGGGCGCCAATACCTGTATCGTTTGCTACGCAATCCGCACAACCGCCGCGAGCCGCTCGAACGACTCGAGCGCGCAGTCGATCGAATAGCGCGCGACGCGCCTCTCGGAGACCGCGTGCGCGCCGCGCTTCAACCGCTCGACGACCCGCGAGCGGCTGAATTGGTCAGCCTCGCTGTTCGGGACGCTCCCCCGCCGGCCGTGGTTCTGGTGGCTCTTCCCGCTTCTCAGCGCAACGTCGGTCACGTGCCTCGCGGTAATCGCCGTGTGGCCCCGCGCGTTCATGGTCTGGCTCGGCGTCTGCGTGCTTAACATCGTCGTGCAACTGGTCTACAAGCCGCGCGTGTCCCGATTCGTCCCGGCACTTCACGAGGTACCGGCGTTTGTCCGCGCTGCCCGCAGCCTCGGCGCGATCGACATACCGGAATGGGCCGACGAGACGAAGCGCCTCCGCGACGGCGCGGTGACACTGAGCCGCATGCGTCAGGCGACGGCCTGGCTCATGTTCGAATCCGGCGACACCAACGATCTTCTCGCCAGTCTGTATGCATATGTGAATTTGCTCTTTCTCCTCGACGTCAACGCGTTCGTCTTCGCCATCGACGCGCTCCATGCGTCGCGGACCGTCATGCGCGACACGTTCGATGCCATCGGCTACCTCGACGTCGTGCAGTCCGTCGCGACGTGGCGTCGCACGCTGCCCCGGTGGACGACACCCGAGTTCACGGATGCCCACAAGGCGTTGAGCGTCGAGTCCGTGGTCCATCCGCTGCTCGAGCACCCGGCTCCCAATTCGCTCGACGTCAACGCGTCGAGCGTCGTGATCACCGGCTCAAACATGTCGGGAAAGACGACATTCGTCCGCACCATGGGCGTCAACGCCGTCCTCGCACAAACAGTTCACACCGTCTGCGCCGACCAATGGCACGCGCCGTTCCTGCGCGTGCGAACCTCGATCGGCCGCAGCGACAACCTTATGGACGGCAAGAGCTATTATCTCGCCGAAGTCGAATCGGTTCACTCGCTGATTCGGGCCAAGGAGACCGGATCGCAGCACCTCTTTCTCCTCGACGAGATCTTTCGCGGCACGAACACGACCGAGCGGGTCGCCGCGGCGAATGCGGTGCTGGCGTATCTCAACCGGGGCGACGACATCGTGCTCGTTGCAACGCACGACATCGAAGTGATCGCCCTCCTCGGCGACGCATACACGTCGCATCATTTCCGCGAGGAGATCTCCGGCGACGCCATCACGTTCGACTACCACATTCACCCCGGGCCGGCGTCTACACGGAACGCGATCGCATTGCTGGAAGTAATGGGATACCCCAGCGAGCTGGTGGCGCACGCGCTGGCCACCGTCGACCGGCAGCGGTGAGTACCGACTTCAATCCACGCGCAGCGCCTCGACCGGCTGTACTCTCGTTGCTGCGCGTGCCGGCAACAGCGACGCGGCGAGGGCGACGGCGATTAGCACGAGCGGCGACACGATGAACGTCGCGACGTCGTGCGCCGATACGCCGGTCAGCATCGACGACAGGAACTTCGACAACGCCGCGGCCAGGGCCAACCCGCAGATGCTGCCGGCCAGCGCCGTTCCCAATCCGTGGCGCAACACGAGAACTAGAATCGCGCGGCGCGATGCGCCCAACGCGACGCGAATTCCAAACTCGCGCGTCCGCGCCACGACCGCGTAGGCCATGATCCCGTAGACGCCAAGCGCGGCAAGCGCGAGCGGACAGCAGCGCGAACGCCCCCATGAGCGCCATGGCGAGCCGCTGGCGCTGGATGGATGCGCCGAGTACGTCGTGCATCGTCCGCGGATTGATGAGCGGGAGCTGCGGTTCGAGCACGTGCAGGTCGTGCCTGATCGTCGCGATTAGCGCGGTTGCATCGCCCGTCGTCCGCGCGACGAACTCGTTGCCGTAGATCAACGTTTGCTCCGACGGCACGTACACCGTCGGTTCGATGTCATCCGTCACCTTGGGTCGCACGTCAGCCACGATGCCGACGATTTCGCTCGCCACGGTGGAGTCGGTGAGACCGCCGTCGAGTCGCACGCGCGCGCCGATTGGGCTCGCGTTCGGCCAGAAGCGCTTCGCCACGCTCTCGCTGATCACGATCACCGGCGGTGATCCCTCGCGATCGCTCGACGTGAACGCGCGGCCCTGCTCCAATCGGATCCCGGCCGCGGAAAAGAATTCCGCCGACGCCGTCGCGAGCTCGACGCGCGGCACCGTGTTGTCATCGATCGCTCGCCCGTCGACACGAACGCCAACCTCCATCAACCCACCATTCCACGCACTGACCGCGGTGTATCCCACGGCCGTCACGCCCGGTGCGCCGTGAACGCGATCGATGAGAGAATGCACAAACCGGGCACGATCCGCCGGATAGCGATAGCGGCCTTGCATGTTGACCATGAACGTGACCTCGTGCCGCGTTGTGGCGTAGCCGAGATTCGTGCGCACGAGTGAGATGAACGTTCGCGTCAACAGAGCCGGCCGCTACGACCAGCACGACGGCAAAGCCGATCTGGGCCGTAACGAGCGCGCGCGATCCGCGCACCGCGGAGCGTCCGTGCGACGCCGCGCGGCTCCCGCCGTCGCCCAACGCGGCGCGCACGTCGAGCCGGGTCGCGGCGAGCGCCGGCAGCAGGCCGAACGCCAAGCCGCAGGCGATCGACAGCGCCGCGGCGAAGGCAAGGGCGCTCGCGTCGATCCGAATGTCGCCCATGTGTGGAAGCATCGTGCCCGCGAGCCGCACCAACACAGCTTTGAGCACGTACGCCAACAGCGCACCGGTCGCGCCCCCGATGATACCGTACAACACACTCTCGGTCACGACCTGCCGCACGAGTCGCCCGCGCGCCGCGCCAAGCGCGGTGCGAATTCCGAATTCGCGGCGACGCGCTGCGGCACGGGCGAGAAAGAGGCCGGCGATGTTTACGCACGTGACGACGAGTACGACGATCGCGCCGACCATTACAAGAATCAGCACCGGCCCGGCACCGCCGACGATGGCGGCATGCAGCGGCATTGGGCGAACGACGCCGGCGTTCTTGAGCTCCGGATTGCTCGCCTGAATGCGCGGGCGCAGCAGCGCGAGCTCCGCCTGAAACTGATCGAGCGACACGCCCGATCGAAGCCGCGCGACTGACCGCCACACACGTGCGCGGCTGTATGCGCCCATGCGCATGATGCCGTCGACGTCGAGCGGAAGGAGCGCGTCGGCCGTGAAGGTGGGACCGACGAACTGTTCCGGCAACA
This sequence comes from uncultured Gemmatimonadaceae bacterium, assembly GCA_963817445.1. GTDB lineage: Bacteria > Gemmatimonadota > Gemmatimonadetes > Gemmatimonadales > Gemmatimonadaceae > JAQBQB01. The sequence goes on along the minus strand of CAWFOG010000023.1, from coordinate 311,558 downwards.
CACCGATCACTTTGAACGCGTTGCCGTTGAGTTGCACCGTGCGACCGACCACGCCCGCGTCGCCGCCAAAATCACGCTGCCAGAGCGGATAGCCGAGGATGATCACGTGAGGAGCGCCGCGCACATTGTCGTCGAGCGCGAACATGCGGCCGACGATCGGGCGCACGCCGAGCACGTTGAAGAAGTTCACGTCGACGGACACCGTTTGCCACGGCTCTGCGTTTTGGTCCGTGGTGTATGTGAGCCCGCCGTAGTTTCCGAACAATGAGAGACCGGCGATCGATTTGCTTTGCGCGGCGAGCGCGGTGAGCTCCGCGGCCGACAGCTTGTCGTCGTCACCGCCGACGAGTTTGGGGTCCGTATACAACCGGAGCAACTGCTCCGGCGCGCTGAACGGAAGTGGCTCGATCAACACGCGACGGACCACGGAAAACACCGCGGTGTTGGCGCCAATGCCCAGCGCCAGTGTGGAGAGCACCACCGCGGCGAACATTGGCGTTCGGCGCATGGCGCGCCAGGCAAGCGTGACGTCGGCGCGCAGATCTTCGATCAGGCCGGAGCGCCGAATGTCGGCTTCGATTTCCATGTCCGTGGCCTCACAGTACTGTCGGGTTGCGTCGAAATCGCCAAACTCCTGCACCGCTCTCGCTCGTGCGTCGGCGCCCGAGAGTCCCTGCGCCATGTAGTCGCGCGCGCGCATCTCGATGTCGAACAACAGTTCGTCGCGGACATCCGCTCGAATGCGCTCGGCCGAACGCGGCAGACGGAGAAAGCGGGCGATCGGTCGCCGTGGCATGCGCGAATCCGCCTACTTGGCGTCAAGGACGCGGTAGAGCGCCGCCACGTACGCTTTGAGATCGGTCGACTGGGTACGGAATTGCTTGCGACCGGCGGCGGTGAGCTCGTAGAACTTGGCGCGCCGGTTGGCGTCGGACACGCCCCACCAGGCGCGGACGAGTTTTTTCTTCTCCAGCCGATGGAGCGCTTGATACAGCGCCGCGCTCTCGATGGTGATGGCGCCGGCGGTGCGCCCGCGGACGAACTGCGCGATGGCGTAGCCGTGCATCGGCTCCCAGGCGAGGGTGCGGAGGACGAGCAGATCCACGGTGCCGCGGACGAGGTCGAGCGCCGGTTGGGGCATGCGGCTCCAGTAAGTGTCTTAGCTATCAGACAGTGACTAGAGTGTCGATCGGTCGGCGAGTTGTCAACCCCGGACAGGAGCTAGAGCGTTCGCCAGTCTTCGTCGAGGATTCGACGGTACACCTGACTCGTCGTCATGATGTCGACGAGCGCGCGGTCGAGGAGACCGGCGTCCGCGTCGGCACGTATGATCTCCAGCGCGCGGTCGGGCGGCATGGCCGGCTTGTACGGGCGGTCCGCCTCGGTCAGCGCGTCGAACATGTCCGCCACCGTGATCATGCGCGTCTGCAGCGGAATCTCCTCCGCGCGAAGTCCGTGCGGGTAGCCTGAGCCGTTCAACTTCTCATGATGGCCGCACGCGTACGCCACGAGGTTCTTGAGGTCGTCGGTCCACGGAATCTGCGTGAGAAACCGATACGTGTCGCCGACGTGCGATTCGATCTCCGCGCGTTCTCCGTCGTCGAGCGTTCCGCGCGCGATATTCAGATAATGCAGTTCCTCCGGCGTCAGATACGGCGACTGCGTGCCGTCGGAGTCGGTGAAGGCGTGCCGCGCCAGCTCGATCAAATCGGCTTTGCGCCGATCATCGAGCTCGATGGGCTCATTCGCCGCGCGAACGATCTCGCGGTGCCGGTCGAACTCGCTCAATTTCGCTGCGCGCTCCGCGTCGAAGTCCGCCAAGCGCGCCGTGTCGCCGGCGCCCCCGTTGCGACACAGCTCGGCGCGCCGCTCGGCGTAGTCGAGATCGATCGTCCGGCGAATCAAGTCGAAACGCGCACTGACACGCTCCCACAGCACCGGCGGAAGCTTCTTCGCCTTGAGGAGCACCTCTTCGCGGACAGTGACCTTGCCGAGATCGTGCAGCAACGCGGCGAAACGGAGCTCGCGCATTTCCTCGTCCGTGAATCGGACGTTTTGATAAGGACCAGTATCGACGCGCGCGACTTCGTTCGCCAATCCGGTCACGAGCGCGGCGACGCGCAGCGAGTGTCCAGCAGTCGTCGGATCTCGTTCGTCGATCGCCGAGACGGCGGCCTTGACCAGCCCTTCGAGGAGCCGCTCGATTTGTCGCATACAGATTCGTGTTCTCGATCGACACGGCGGCTTGGGCGCCGAGCGACCGTGCCAGGCGCACTTCACGATCCGAATACGGCAGGACGTACCGCGTGCAGTCCTCCTCGGTTCGAACCCTCGCACTCCGCTCCGTTTTCCGATTGATGAAGAACAGGACGCCGAGCACAGCATCCCGCTGATCGAGCAGCGGCACCGCGAGGAACGATCGTCCGTGATACCGGTAGCGGCGCTGAAACTCGGTGCTTCCGGTGAACGGCGTACCCGGAGGCAGGTCGTGCAGGTCGGCGACGACGACCGGCTCCTTGGTGACGGCCGCGTGGCCGACGACGGTCGTGCTGTCGATGGCAAACCGGATTTCCGGAACACGGAGGCCCGGAAGTGAATCGAAGTCGTACACGACCGCGCCCAGATCGGTGACGCCGCTCGCGTTCGACTCGAGCATGAGGAGTCCGCCGCCGTCGCTTTCGGTCAGGCGCTTGCCCTGCGAAACGATCAGATGGAGCAGCGCCGTTCGATCGCGCTCGTGCATGAGCGCGATGCCGATCCTGCTGAGTTCATGAAACTCGCCCGCCGTGCGGGTCTGATCCTGGCGCAGATGCGAGATCGTCAGCCGTGCCCCGGCCAACTCACAGGCGGCGTCGAGCACACTCGCTCTAGCGACGGGATCGTGCACGTCGGCAATCGAGACGTCGACGCGATCGCTCAGTCCCTCGGCCGAGGCGCCATCGGTCGCGACCACGACGACCTGCTGTGGCAAGTCGCGAATGCCGCGTGCGTGCTCGAGGAGACCGCCATCGACGAGCAGCACGACGGGCGCATCTTCCGACGGGAATCTCTCGAGCAGGTCCGATGCCGGACGCCACTGGCCCGTCGCGCGTCGATCGCCTCGCGACGCGGACTGGAATTCATCTGGTGCGCGCGGGTTACCGTAGTACACGAGTGTCGCGTCCGCCATGCGCTCCATGAGCGCACCGAGTGTGCCGGTAACGCATCACACGGCGGTCAATCGCGCATCGCGACCGTTGGATAGACGCGCGATCAGTTCGGTAGCGTCAGCAATCGATTCGCCGAGCCCGGTCAGTGCACGAAGGGGCAAGTGTCATAGACACCTGCCCCTTCGTCCTGACTCGGGCCTCTCGATCGCGCGACGCGTCGATCAGCTGATAGCGCTTAACCCGCCGCGTTCACCATGTCGAAGATCGGCAGGTACATCGCGACGACCATGCCGCCGACGACCACGCCCAGGAACACGATCATGACCGGCTCCATCAGCGCGAGCAAGCCGCCGACCGCCGCGTCGACTTCTTCGTCATAGAAGTCCGCGATCTTCGACAACATCTCGTCCAGACCGCCCGTCTGTTCGCCGACCGCGATCATCGAGATGACCATCGGCGGGAACACCTCCGACTTCTTGAGCGGCGCGGCAATCGTTTCACCGCCGGCGATCGACGCGCGCGATTCCATGATCGCGTCCTGAATGACGCGGTTGCCCGCCGTCTTCGCCGTGATCTCCAATCCGTCGAGAATCGACACGCCCGACGAAATGAGCGTGCCGAGCGTACGCGTGAAGCGCGACACGGCCGACTTGCGGAGCACGTCGCCGAGGACGGGCGCGCGCAGCATCATGCGGTCGATCACCAGCTTGCCGTCCTGTGTGGCGTAGTAGCGCTTGAGCATGAACACCGACGCGCCGATCGCGGCGAGGATGACGTACCAATAGGTCTTGAGCGCGTGCGACATCCCGATCACGATGCGCGTCGGCAACGGCAGCGCGATGTTCGCGCTGGCGAACATCTTTTGGAAGGTCGGAATGACGAAGATGAGCAGCACGGTGATGGCGATGACCGCGACGCTCATGATGACCGCCGGGTAGATCATCGCGCCCTTCACCTTGCGCACGAGCGCGTCGTTCTTTTCCATGAACACGGCGAGACGCATGAGGATCGTGTCGAGAATACCGCCCGCCTCGCCCGCCGCGACCATGTTCACGTACAGCTCCGTGAACGCCTTGGGATGCTTGCGCAGCGCGTCGGCCACGGTGTTACCGGATTCGACGTCGAACACCACCTGCCGCGTCACGTCCTTGAGCGCCGGGTTCTCGCTCTGCTGCGCCAGAATGTCGAGCGCTTGCACGAGCGGGAGGCCGGAGTTGATCATCGTCGAGAACTGACGCGTGAAGATGACGATGTCGCGCATCTTGATCGAACCCATGCGCTTCTTCTTCACCGCGGTGCCCTCGTCGATCTTCACGACGGTGAGGCGCTGCTGCTTCAGCTGCTTGATGACTTCATCGCGACTCGGCGCGTCGATCGTCGCAGACTTGAGATCGCCGTTGAGGGCGCGAGCCGTGTATGTGTATTGTCCCATGAGAGCCTCGTAGGGCGTGAAGCGCGGGCAAAGGGGGGCGGTAGAACCGCGGGTGCGCAGTGAAGCGCCGCCCCTAGGCGTTCCTTAATTGACGATTCGTCGCGGCAAAGATTACGGGTAAACGGTCCGCGTCCCGCGACGTCACCAAATCCACGCCGGCCCGCCGGTGAGCGGGGTCACTGTCGAGCAGGCAGAAATTGCCGCCTGCTACTTCCGGCCCGCCATCGCCGACGACGGCTTCGCCGGAGTGCCGTTCCCGTCGCCATCGGTCACGCCGATCATGCGCATGATCTCGGCCTGGTCGTGGCTCGCCCGCAGCACTTCCTCGAGCGCCACCGTCTTGCTGACGTACAGGTTGTACAGCGAGTCGTTCATCGTCTGCATGCCGTACTTCTTGCCGGACTGCATCATCGAGTAGATCTGGTGGATCTTGTCATCGCGAATGAGGGCGCGGATTGCCGGCGTAACGACGAGAATCTCCGCCGCCATCGCGCGACCGCGGCCGCTCAAGCGCGGCAACAAGGTCTGTGTGATGATTCCCTCGAGACAGAACGCGAGCTGCGCGCGAACCTGCGCTTGCTGGTGGCTCGGAAAGACGTCGATGATGCGGTTGATCGCTTCGGCCGCGCTGTTCGTATGCAGCGTGGCGAAGGCCAAGTGTCCGGTTTCGGCGATCGTCAGCCCGGCCTGAATCGTTTCCAGATCTCGCATTTCGCCGATCAGGACCACGTCGGGGTCCTGCCGCAGCGCGTACTTGAGCGCCGCCGAGAAGCTCTTGGTGTCCGAGCCGACCTCGCGCTGGTTGACGATGCACGCCTGATGCTTGTGAATGAACTCGATCGGATCCTCGATCGTGATCATGTGGCCCTTCAACTCACGATTGATCTTGTCGAGCATCGCGGCGAGCGTCGTCGACTTGCCGGACCCCGTGGGGCCGGTGACGAGAATCAGCCCGCGCGGCTTGTCCGAGAGATCGGCGATGACCTTGGGCAGCTGCAACTGCTCGAACGTCTTGATGTTGAACGGAATCTGTCGAATGACCATCGACACGCAGCCGCGCTGCTTGAAGCAGTTGCCGCGGAAGCGCGCCAGATTCTGAATGCCGAACGAGAAATCGAGCTCGTCCTCCATCTCGAACCGTTTCTTCTGGTTCTCGGTGAGGACGGAATACGCGAGTTGCAGCGTGTCCTTCGGCTGCATCATGTAATCGACGTTCGAATTCGTGATGTCGCCGTCGACCCGGAGCTTGGGCCGCTCACCGGCGCTGATGTGCAAGTCGGACGCGTTGCGCTCGATCATCTCCTCGAGCAGCGTGCGGAGATTGAGAGCGGAAGCGTTGGGCGTGCCGGTGGGGCTGGTCATCCAAATCCGTGGCGTTGAGGCGCGTGGGCGAGCGGGTGGCGTCCGTATGACAGACGCGCGAGCGGCGAGGAGGTAGCAGGTCGGCGCGTAGAACGCCTGTCCCCCGCCCGTCCCGGCTGCTCTCAGGGTGACGATTGGGCCCCGGAGAACATCACACCCCGCCACACCTCGCGCGGCGCGCCCCGGGTCGCTGTCTATCGTCCCATACGCCCACACCGGCAAACGCAGACCTTGGTCGGAGTGAGGTACGGACACGGAGGGTCGATGGAGACACTTCGCCGATTCACGTTTTCGATCGCGGCGCTCGCGGGCCTGCAGACGTGCATGACGGCGCCGGCGGGTGCGCAGAAGGCCGCCGCCGACAGAACACCGGCGCACGGGGTTGACGCGCCGAACGTCGCGCGCCAGATCATTCTGATCGGCGATTCGGGCCGCGACATCACGGCCGATCACCAATGCCGTCGACTCCGTCTCGCCCGTCCACTACGTAGTCCCATGCCCAAGTAGCGTCCACGCGCGACCGCACGCGGGCGCTCGTCCGTTCACGCGAGCCCCCAACATGCGTATCGCCGCACTAGCGTCAGCCTTCGCGATCGCCACCGCGCCCCTCGGCGCGCAGACGTTCGACGTCATCATCGCCAACGGGCACATCGTCGACGGCACGGGATCGCCCTGGTACTCGGGCGACGTCGGCATTCGCGCCGGGCGAATCGCGGCGATCGGCCATCTCACGACGGCGACGGCCACGCGCCGCATCGACGCGCACGGCATGGTCGTCGCGCCGGGGTTCATCGACATGCTTGGCCAGTCGGAGCTGACGATGCTCGTCAATCCACACTTGCCGTCGAAGATCTTTCAAGGCATCACGACCGAGGTCACGGGCGAAGGCGGGTCCGTGGCGCCGCTCAATGAGCAAATCATCAAGGCCGACCACGTCGCCTACGCGCACCTGGCGATCACACCAGACTGGCGCACGTTCGCGCAGTACTTCGCGCGCGTCGAGCGTCAGGGCATGGGGATCAACCTGGCGAGCTACGTCGGCGCGACGCAGGTGCGTCGCATGGTACTCGGCGACAGCAACGTCACGCCGACGGCGACACAGCTCGAGCAGATGAAGGCGCTGGTGCGCCAGGCGATGCAACAGGGCGCCGTTGGTCTGTCGACGGCGTTGCAGTACGCGCCGGCGCCGTACGCCAGCACCGAAGAGCTGATCGCGCTCGCGGCCGAAGCTGGGAAATTCGGCGGCATCTACGCCACGCACATGCGCTCGGAGGGGAACGACGTGCTCGGCGCGCTCGACGAAGCCATACGTATCGGGCGCGAAGGACACTTACCGGTCGAGATCTGGCACATCAAGGCCGCCGGGAAACCGAATTGGGGGCGCATGCGCGACATCGTCGCCCGCATCGACACGGCTCGCGCGCACGGCATAGACATCAGCGCGAACACGTACGCCTACCCCGCGTGGTTCAACTCGATGTCCGCCTTCGTGCCGCCATGGGCCCACGACGGAGGGGACAAGGCGTTGATCGCGCGGCTGAAGGACCCCGCAACCCGCGCGCGTATCAAGCGCGACATGGAGACCGCGGACGCATCCTGGGACAACGAGTGGCAGGAGATTCCCGGGCCCGAGGCAATCCTCGTGAGCGTCGTGCAGAATCCAAAGCTGCTGCCGCTCCAGGGCAAGACGATCAAGGACATTGCCGCCGCGCGCGGCGTCGAGCCGATCGACGCGCTGCTCGACGTGCTCGTCGAGGACGAAGCGTTCACCGAGTGCGCCGTGTTCGGGATGTCCGAGCCCGACATTCGGCTCGCGCTGCAGCAGCCGTGGACGTCCGTCGACAACGACTCGCAGGGCACCGCGCCCGACGGCCCCCTCGGCAAGGAGCATCCACACCCACGCGCCTACGGCACGTTCCCGCGCATTCTGCGCATGTATGTCCACGACGAGCATGTGTTGACGCTCGAAGACGCGATCCGAAAATTCTCGGCGCTGCCGGCGCAGCGGATGCGGTTCACCGACCGCGGCGTGCTCAAGCGCGGCATGTGGGCCGACGTCGTCGTGTTCGACCCGGACTCCATCCACGACGTCGCGACATTCGAGAACCCGAATCAGCTCTCCGTCGGCATGCGTTGGGTGCTGGTGAACGGCGTGCCGGTGATCGCCGACGGCCGGATGACCAACGCCCTCCCGGGCAAAGTGATTCGCGGACCGGGCGCTACGCGCTCGTCTCGCGAATCATCTGCTCCGTCGTCGTGATGCCCTTCATGACCTTGAGCCAGGCGTCCATGCGCAGCGTGAGCATTCCTTCTTCCACCGCGCCGTCGCGAATTTCGACCGCGCCGACGTTCTGCATCACGAGCTTGCGAAGCTTCGGCGTCATGAGCATGACCTCATAGACGCCCTGGCGCCCCTTCGTTCCAGTGCCGTTGCACTGCTCGCAGCCGGCGCCCTTGAAGAAGCCCAGCTCGCCGATCTTGGTGTCGAGACTGAGCGTCGTGAGGAACGGCGCGGCTTCCTTGGTCGCCTTCGCCTTCGCGTTCCGCAGCGCCTCCTCCGTGAACCGGAGCTCGCGCATCGTCGTCTCGGGAGTCACCTTGGCGGCGGCGTATTCTTCCTTGCTCGGCTTGTACTCGATCTTGCAGTTGGAGCAAATGCGCCGGACGAGTCGCTGCGCCAGCACCAGGTTGAGCGCCGACGCCACGTTGAACGGCTCGAGCCCCATGTCGAGCAGGCGCGTCACCGTTTCCGGCGCCGAGTTGGTGTGCAGCGTCGAGAGCACCATGTGGCCGGTGAGCGCCGCCTTGATGGCGATGCCGCCCGTTTCGAGATCTCGAATCTCACCGACCATGATGATGTTCGGATCTTGCCGCAAGAACGCCTTCAGCGCGGCGGCGAACGTCATGCCGATCTCCGTCCGCACCAACACCTGGTTGATGCCGAACAGGTTGTATTCGACCGGATCCTCCGCCGTCATGATGTTGACGTCGATCGTGTTGACCTTGGACAGCGCCGAGTACAGCGTCGTCGTCTTGCCCGAGCCCGTCGGGCCGGTGACGAGCACCATGCCGTACGGGTTCGACACCGCCTCCATGAGATCGTTCTCGGCGCGCGGCTCGATGCCGAACTTCTCGAGGTCGAACGTCAGGTTGCCCTTGTCGAGAATTCGCAGCACGACTTTTTCGCCGAAGAGCGTGGGCAGCGTCGACACACGATAGTCGATGACCTTTTTGCCCATCTTCAGCTTGATGCGGCCGTCCTGCGGCACGCGCCGCTCGGCGATGTTGAGCTGCGACATGATCTTGAAGCGCGAGATCAGCGCCGCCTTGAGCTTCATCGGCGGTTTCATCACTTCCTGCAACGCGCCGTCGACGCGGTAGCGTACGCGCAGTTCGTGCTCGAAGCACTCGAAGTGAATGTCCGACGCGCCGCGCTTCACGGCGTCCGTGAGAATGGCGTTGATCAGTTTGACGACCGGCGCGTCTTCCATCTGCGCCTGCATCGCCGCCTGATTCTGATCTTCCTCCTCCTCCGCGACGACTTCGACGTCGTCGCTCAGCTCGCCCTCGAGCTCCTCGATGGTGTCCATGAGCGACGCCATCTGGGCTTCTTCGGTCGGGCCGTACACTCGTTCGATCAGCGCGCGCAAGCTGAATTCGCCGGCCAGCACCGGGAAAATGTCGTAGCGCGTAATGAACTTGAGATCCTCGAGCACGCCGAGGTTCGACGGATCGGCGATCGCGATGGTGAGCGTGCGTCCCTCGCGCTGCAGCGGCATCACGATGTGCTTCTGCGCCATTTCCGTCGGCACCATCTTCACGAGCTTCGGATCGGGGTCGAACTGCGATAGATCGACCGCCGGCATCTTGTGCTGCTTGGCGAGCACTTTCGTGAGCTCGACTTCAGCAACGAAGCCCATCTTCACCAGATTGTAGCCGATGCGCGTGCCGCTTTGCTTCTGTTCCTGAAGCGCCTTGGCCAATTGGTCGGCCGTGATCACCCCTTCGCGGTAGAGGAGATCACCAATGCGTTCGGAGGCGCTGTTGGGAAGCGGTGCTGCGGCCATTGCGATTCTTGGGGAAGCGTTGAGCGTGGGCGTCGGCAAACGAGGCGCGACCCGCTCCTGCGCGGCGCCGCGCCCTCGTTCCTAAGGACGCCTGACTGCCCGTCAAGACAACAGGCCGGCCCCTTCCCAGAGTCCTTTGAGGTACATGGCGCCAAGGGCCCGGTCGTACAGTCCATAGCCCGGACGCCCTCGTTCGCCCCAGATCATCCGCCCGTGGTCGGGCCGAATTGGTCCGTGGTAGCCGATGTCGCGGAGTGCCCGCATGACGCCGCCCATGTCCACGCTGCCGAACTCCGACGGGTGCGGAACTTCATGGAATTGTCGCGCGCCCGTTCGGAGCACGTTCCGGCAATGCATGAAGTGGATTCGACCGCGCTGACCGAGCCGCCGAATCATCGCCGGCAAATCATTCGACGCGTCTGCACCGAGCGATCCGGTACAAAAGGTGACACCGTTTGCCAGGTCGTCGACGAGCCCGGTCAGTCGATCGAGCGCGGACGCGTTGGTGATGATCCGCGGCAGTCCGAAAATCGGCCACGGCGGATCGTCAGGGTGCATGGCCAGCTTGACCCCCGCCGACGCGGCCGCGGGGACGACGCGCTCGAGGAAGTACGCGAGATGCTCCCACAGTCGTTCGGCGTCGACGTCCCGGTACGCGGCGAGCAGCGCCGCGAGTGTCGGCGCATCGTACGCGGTCGCCCATCCCGGCAGGTCGCCCGTTCCGCGTGAGAGATCGATGCGCGCGAGTTGTGCGTCGTCGTAGGCGAGCGCGGACGATCCGTCGCCCAACGGGAAGGCGAGTTCGGTGCGAGTCCAGTCGAAGATCGGCATGAAGTTGTAGCACAACACCGGAATGCCGACTTCGCCCATCTGCCGCACGCTGTCGCAATAGTGATCGACGAGTCGGTCGCGCGTGGAACGACCGAGCTTGATGTCTTCATGTACCGGAATGCTTTCGATCACCGCGAGCTCGAGACCCGACGCGGCCACTGTGCCCGCGAGCTGTTCGAGCCCGTCGCGACTCCAGCGTTCGCCCACTGGGACGTCGTGCAGCGCGCTCACCACGCCGCGAACGCCCGGAATCTGTCGGATGTGGTCGAGCGACACGGGATCGCTCGGGCCGAACCAGCGGAAGGTCATTTGCATGGTCACGAACAATATGCTCGATGTCGCGTCAATGACGCGCGCACTAGACGGATGGCGTCGCTCGCGGTAGTCATCATCGTCTATGAGGAGTCCAATATGAGTACCGCCTCCCCTCCACGAACCGATCCGGCCGACGCGCGACAGACGTTCAGCCTCGCCGGAAAGGTCGCCGTCGTCAGCGGCGGCTACGGTGTGCTCGGCGGAACGATCGCGTCGGGGCTCGCGGCAGCCGGCGCCAACGTCGTGATCCTTGGCCGACGCGCCGACGCCGCGGAAGCCAAGGTGTCCGAGATCGCGCGCGCCGGCGGCGAGGCGCGCGCGCTCGTCGCCGACGTGCTTGAAGAACAGCCGCTGCGCCGCGCCGTCGAGCGCCTCCTGGCGAGTGTCGAGCAAGTCGACATTCTCGTCAACGCCGCCGGCGGCAACGTCGCACGATCGCGGAACGACGACCGCAGCGTGTTCGACGTGCCGATGGACGCGTTCGATGAAGTGGTTCGGCTCAACCTGCACGGCACAGTGACTCCGTCGATGGTGTTCGGTGAAGCGATGGCGCGCCGCGGGCGTGGGTCGATCATCAACATTTCCTCGATGGCGGCAATGCAGGCGCTGAGCGGCGTGCTCGGATACTCCGTCGCCAAAGCGGGCATCGACAACTTCACGCGTTGGATGGCGGTGGAGATGGCGCGCAAGCATGGCGACGGCATGCGCGTGAACGCGATCGCGCCGGGCTTTTTTGTCTCCGCGCAAAATCGCGCCGTGCTCGTGGGCGCGGACGGTACGCCAACGGCGCGCGCGCGGCGCATCATCGAGCGCACGCCGATGGGACGATTCGGCCGACCGCAAGAATTGGTCGGCGCGGTCCAGTGGCTGGCGAGCGACGCGGCGGCGTTCGTGACCGGCGTCGTCATTCCGATCGACGGCGGATTCAGCGCGTTTAGCGGCGTCTGATGGAGGACGCCGAGCGCCCGCGATTTGGGTATCGGTGGACGATCGTCGCGCTGCTGTTCTTCGCGACGAGCATCAGTTACATCGACCGGCAGGTGCTCGGTCTCCTCGCGCCGACGCTGCAGCGCGAGCTGCGCTGGACGGAGACCGACTACGGCGCCGTCGTGTCGTGGTTCAGCCTCGCATATGGCGTCGGCTTGCTGTTCATGGGCCGCGTCATCGATCGCATCGGCGTGCGACGCGGATTGTCGGCGTCGATCATCGTCTGGAGCATCGCGGCGATGGCGACCGCGCGCGCCGCAACGATCGCCACCTTCGAGGCGGCGCGCGCACTGCTCGGACTTGGCGAGTCGGGCAACTTTCCCGCGGCGCTCAAAGCCGTGTCGGAATGGTTTCCCCGGCGCGAGCGCGCACTGGCGGTCGGCATCTTCAACGCGGGAAGCAACGTCGGCGCCGTCATTGCGCCGATCGCCGTGCCATGGATTGCGCTCACGTGGGGTTGGCGCGCGTCGTTCGTCGCCACCGGCGCGCTCGGGTTCGTGTGGCTCGCGGTTTGGCTGTGGGCGTATCGCGCACCGGAGGCGAGCAGCCGATTGTCGCCGCGCGAACTGGCGTACATCCGCAGCGATCCGCCGGAATCCACCGCGCGAGTTCCGTGGTCGCGACTCTTGCGCTGTCGTCAGACATGGGCCTTTGCGATAGGCAAGGCGCTGACCGACCCGATCTGGTTTTTCTATTTGTTCTGGCTACCGAAGTTTCTCGATACGAAGTACGGCGTGCAGCTGTCTGGCGTCACCGCGCCGCTCGTCGTCATCTACGTCGTCGCGGACATCGGTTCTGTCGGCGGCGGGTACGCGTCGAGCGCGTTGATCGCGCGCGGATGGAGTGTGAACGCGGCACGAAAAACGGCGATGCTCATCGCCGCGCTCCTCATTGTGCCGACCGCCCTCGCACCGTTTGCCAGCGCGAAATGGGTGGCCGTTGGACTGGTCGCGCTGGCCGCCGCGGCACACCAATGGTGGTCGGCGAACTTGTTTACAACCGCCAGTGACCTATTCCCGCGACAGGCGATCGCCTCGGTGGTGGGGATCGGCGGGTTCGCCGGTGCAATGAGCTCGATGGTGTTTCAACGCGCGACGGGAATGATCCTCGACGCGACCCACGGCCGGTACGGGATCGTGTTCGCGATCTGCGGAAGCGCGTATGTCGTTGCCCTGCTGATCTTTCATCTGATTGTCCCGCGAATGGAGCCGGCAGATTTGGGCGGCGGCACCACGGCCTGAGACGCATCCGTTGCGCGATTCGGCTTGACGGGCCGCGTCTCCAAGGCCAAGATTGGCAGAGATAAGGTCAATTGATGTTTCGGGTAACCCCGTTGCCGCCTCATCCCACCCGCGAACTGAATGAAGATCATCGACATTCGGGCAACCCCTGTGTCCGTCCCACTCGCGGCGCCTTTACGGCACGCGAACGGATGTCATTGGGGTCGCTTTGTTCGCACGATCATCGAGGTCGAGACCGATAACGGCCTGATTGGTCTCGGGGAAATGGGCGGCGGCGGCGAAAGCGCAGTCGCCGCGTTTCAGGCGCTCAAGCCGTACGTCGTCGGACACGATCCGGCGCGGCTGGAAGAGATGCGCTTCCGCGTCGCCAATCCCACGGCGTCGCTGTACAACAACCGCACGCAAATGCTCGCCGCCCTCGAGTTCGCCTGCCTCGACATCCTCGGCCAGGCGTGGGGCGTGCCGGTCAGCGACATCCTCGGCGGACGGCTGCGCGACGAAGTGCCGTTCGCGTCGTATCTGTTCTTCCGCTATCCGAGTCCGAAGGACGGATCGGGCGAAGTGCGGACGTGCGATCAAATCGTCGAAGAGGCCAAGTCGCTCAAGGCGAGGCATGGCTTCGCGTCGCACAAGCTCAAGGGCGGCGTGTTCGCGCCGGAGTACGAGCTCGAATGCTATCGCGCGATCGCCGCCGAGTTGAAGGGCGACAGCTTCCGTTTCGATCCGAACGGCGTGTGGTCGACGGAGCAAGCCATCTGGTTTGCGCAGCACATCGACGACATCAAGAACGACTATCTGGAAGATCCCGTGTTCGGCATGCACGGTATGCGCCGGACGCGCGAAAAGGTGCGCGTGCCGCTGGCGACGAACACCGTGATCGTGAACTTCGAGCAGCTCGCGGCCAACGTGCTACAGACGGCGGTGGATGTCGTGCTGCTCGACACGACGTTCTGGGGCGGTATTCGCGCCTGCGTCAAAGCGGCGGCCATCTGCGACACGTTCCAGTTTGGCGTCGCGGTGCACTCGTCCGGCGAACTGGGAATCCAGTTGGCGACCATGCTGCATCTGGGCGCGGTGATTCCAAATCTCACGTTTTCCGCCGACGCGCACTACCATCATCTGATGGACGACGTCATTGTCGGTGGCAAATTCGAGTATTGTAATGGCGCCATTCGCGTGCCGACCGCGCCCGGCCTCGGCGTGAAGCTCGACCGCAACCGGATGGCTGAATACCACGAGAGCTTCCGCCGCCTCGGCGCGTATCCGTACGACAAGGATCCGCTGCGCCCCGACTGGACGCCGATCATTCCCAATCAGGATTGGGCCGACCCTCTCGACGAACGGGCGCCGCTGATTCCGGTGTGATCGTGGCACAGTGAACGGCGAGTCGGTGGCACGCGGACGATCGGTGGCGCGGTGGCTGGCGCGGTGGCTGGCGCGGCGACTGGCGCGGCTCATGCTCGCCGCGAGCGCGATGCTGGCGACGTGTGTGCCGCTCGCCAACGCGCAGATCGCGCGACCGCCGAAGACGGCTACGATCTATGGCTCCGCTATCGCCTCGTCTCCAACGCGACGCGCCTCGTGGAGTATCGTGCGACAATCACGCGCGTGGTGGTCGAGGGTGCCGCGGCGTCGCCGACGTTGCGCGCGGCTCGCATGGAATTGATCACGGGTCTGAGCGGTCTGCTCGGACGATCGATAGACGCGGGCACGACGCTCACGGACGGCGCGATTGTCGTCGGTACGCCGGCGAGTTCGCGACTCATTGCCGGGACGGCGCTCGCGGCGACTGTGCGCCCGCTCGCACGCGACGGCTACGCGATCCGCGCCACGACTGTGCGCGGTCGGCACGTCATCGTCGTGGTCGGCAATACCAACGTCGGCGCGCTCTATGGCGCATTCCGGTTGCTGCGGCAGATCCAGACCAACGCATCGCTGGTCAATCTGGCGATCACGGACGCCCCGCGGATTCAACTGCGACTGCTCGATCACTGGGACAACCTCGATCGCTCCGTCGAGCGCGGATACGCCGGCCAGTCGCTGTGGGATTGGCCGCGTCTTCCCGATTCGCTCCCGGTCAACGAGCGTGCGCGCTATCGGGACTACGCGCGCGCAAACGCATCGATCGGCATCAACGGCGCGGTGCTGACGAACGTGAACGCCGACGCCAAAATGCTCACGCCCGCCTATGTCGCGAAGGTCGCGGCGCTGGCGAACATCTTTCGTCCGTACGGCGTGCGAGTGTTTCTCACCGCGCGGTTCAGCGCGCCGATCGAAATGGGCGGCCTGACGACGGCCGATCCGCTCGATCCCACCGTACGCGCCTGGTGGAAGGCGACAACCGACCGGATCTACCAATCGATTCCCGACTTCGGCGGCTTCCTCGTCAAGGCGAATTCCGAAGGGCAGCCGGGGCCGCAGGACTACAAGCGGTCGCACGCCGACGGCGCGAACATGCTCGCCGAGGCCGTTGCGCCGCACGGCGGCGTGGTGATGTGGCGCGCGTTCGTGTACAGCAACGATGTTCCGGTCGATCGTGTGAAGCAGGCGTACGACGAATTCACGCCGCTCGACGGCGCGTTCCGCGACAACGTCTTCGTCCAGGTCAAGAACGGACCGCTCGATTTCCAACCGCGCGAGCCGTTCCACCCGCTGTTCGGTGCAATGCCCAAGACGCCGCTGATGATGGAATTCCAGATCACGAAAGAGTACCTCGGCGAGGACACGCACCTCGTCTATCTCGGCGCGCTGTTCGAGGAGGTGCTGCAGTCCGACACCTGGGCCGCCGGCCAGGGCTCAACGGTTGCGCGCGTGATCGACGGCTCGCTCGAGCACCATTCGCAGTACCGGAATTGCCGGCGTGGCCAACATCGGTACCGATCGCAACTGGACGGGCTCGCACTTCAACCAGGCCAACTGGTACGCGTTCGGACGGCTCGCCTGGAATCCAACAGCGTCGTCGGCCGACATCGCCGACGATTGGATCCGCATGACGTTCTCGAACGATCCAGCGGTCGTCCAACCGATCAAGCACATGATGTTCGTGTCGCGCGAGGCCGTGGTGAATTACATGACGCCGCTCGGCCTCGCGCACATCATGGGCACGAACCATCACTACGGACCGGCGCCGTGGGTGGATCGCGGACGCGCCGACTGGACGCCGGTCTACTATCACCGCGCGGACACGCTCGGACTTGGCTTCAATCGCACCGCGACCGGGAGCAACGCCGTCGCGCAGTACTTTCCACCGGTTCGCGCCCGCTTCGCCAGCCGCGATTCGGTGCCCGAGGCGTTCCTGCTCTGGTTTCATCATGTCGGTTGGAATGAACGACTGCATTCCGGGCGAACGCTTTGGGAATCGCTCGCCGACCACTACAACGCCGGAGTCGACACTGTGCGATCGATGCAGCGCACATGGTCGGCACTAAGCGGCGCGATCGACAGCGCGCGCTTTCACGACGTTGCCTCTTTCCTGACCATCCAGGAACACGAGGCCGTGTGGTGGCGCGATGCCGCGCTCGACTACTTCCAAACGTTCTCGCGTCAACCGATTCCGTCGCAGTACACGCAGCCCGCGCACCCGCTCTCATTCTACGAAGCGCTGCGCTGCCCCGCCGACCCGCGCAAACCGCGCTGCCCCGAGCTGTACTGAACGCGCGCCACGCCTCGCGCCATCTTTCCCGCAACCCCGTTCGCCAAACTCTCATGCCCTCGCGCCGCCAGAAGCCGCATGACCCGTACGCTCCGCGTCCGGAAGATCATTTCACGTTCGGTCTCTGGACGGTCGGCAATGTCGGACGCGATCCGTTCGGCGAGGCGGTCCGCGCGCCACTGTCGCCCCGACGAATCGTCGAGCAGCTCGCGACGCTCGGCGCGTACGGGGTGAACCTGCACGACAACGACCTCGTACCGCGCGACGCAACGGAGAATCAGCGCAAGAAGATCGTCGCGGACTTCAAGAAAGTGCTCGACGCTACCGGCATGACCGTGCCGATGGTGACGACCAACCTGTTCACCGATCCGGTGTTCCGCGACGGTGCGTTCACGAGCAACGACGCGCGCGTGCGCGCCTACGCGCTGCAGAAGACGATGCGCGCGATCGACCTCGGCGTGGAGTTGGGCGCGCACATGTACGTGTTCTGGGGCGGACGCGAAGGCACGGAGACGGGTGCGGCGAAAGACCCGCGCGACGCGATGCGCTGGTTCCGCGACGCAATCAACTTTCTCTGCGAATACGTGCGGTCACAGAAGTACGATCTGAAGTTCGCGCTCGAACCGAAACCCAACGAGCCGCGCGGCGACATCTTTCTCCCCACCATCGGCCACGCGCTCGCCTTCGTGTACACCCTCGATCACCCCGACATGGTCGGACTCAATCCCGAAGTGGCGCACGACACGATGGCGGGATTGGAATTCTCACATGGCGTTGGCCAGGCGCTCGAGGCGGGAAAGCTCTTTCACATCGACCTCAACGCGCAGAAGCCCGGCCGGTTCGATCAGGACCTTCGCTTTGGCAGCGAAGACGTGAAAGGCGCGTTCTTCCTCGTCAAACTCCTCGAGGACGCGCGCTGGGACGGCATGCACCACTTCGACAGCCACGCTTATCGGACCGAGGACGAGGACGGCGTATGGGACTTTGCGCGCGGCAGTATGCGGACGTATCTCATCCTCAAGGAAAAGGCCGCGCAGTTCAACGCCGATTCCGACGTGCAGGAGATTCTCGCCGAACTGCGCTCGCGCGGCGGCGTCACGTCCAAGACCAAGCCAGTTCGCTTCACGACCGCGAGCGCCCGGCAGCTATCGGAACGCACCTTCGACCTCGACGCCATGCGCGCGCAGGGCTACGCCTATGAGAGGCTTGATCAACTGACGATGGAGATTCTGCTCGGAGTGCGCTGACGTGACCTCGGCATGCTTCCTCGGCGTCGACGTCGGCACAAGCGGTGTGAAGGCCATTCTCGTCGCGCCAACCGGCGACGTTCTCGCCAGCGCCGTGACGCCGCTCCAACTGTCGACGCCGCGGCCCGGGTGGGCCGAGCAGGACCCGGAGGCGTGGTGGCAGGCAACGGTTGCGGCCATCAAGACGGTGATCGCCGCGCGCGCCGGCGCGAGCGTCGAGGCTATTGGTATTTCCGGACAGATGCACTCGTCGGTATTTCTCGACGCGAACGGCAAGGTCATTCGCCCGGCGCTACTCTGGTGCGACGGACGGACGACGGAAGAATGCAAAGAGATCACCGAACGCGTCGGCGGCGAAGATCGTTTGCGCGAGCTCGCGTGCAATCCGGCGCTCGAGGGATTTACGCTTCCCAAAGTGTTGTGGCTTCGCCGGCACGAGCCGCAGGCGTTCGCGCGCCTGGCAACCGTACTGCTGGCGAAAGACTTCGTGCGCTATCGCCTTACCGGCGTGCTGGCCAGCGAACCGTCGGACGCGTCGGCGACGCTGATGTTCGACACTGCGCGTCTCCGCTGGAGCACCGAGATTCTCGACGCCGTCGGGCTGCCGCACTCGATCGTTCCGCCACTCGGCGGATCGTCTGAAGTTCTGGGCCGGCTTGACGCTCGATGCCGCAGGGTTGACGGGCCTCAAGGTCGGCACGCCGGTCGTTGGCGGTGGTGCCGACAATGCATGCGGCGCTGCCGGCGTCGGTGTGGTGGATCCGGGTGAAGCCGTTGCGAGTTGGGGAACCTCGGGCACGGTGCTCGCCCCAACCAATGCACCGCGCGTCGATCCGCTGCTCCGGGCGCACACCTTCTGTCACGTGGCACCAAATACGTGGTATCTCATGGGCGTCGTGCTGTCGGCGGGCGGCGCGTTCGCGTGGTACCGCGATCAACTGGCGCGCGATCTCACCGCGACCGGCGAGGCGAACGAGCGGTTGAACGCCGAAGCGGCGAGCGTCGCGCCGGGTGCGGACGGCGTCACGTTTCTTCCATACCTCCAAGGCGAGCGCACGCCGCACCGCGACGCCGCGGCTCGCGGCGCGTTCCTCGGACTGAGTCTCGCGCATTCGCGCGCGCATATGACGCGCGCCGTCGTCGAAGGCGTGTGCTTCGCACTGCGCGATTCCGTCTCGATCCTGCACGAACTCGGCATCGCGCCGACGCACATGTTGCTCACCGGCGGCGGCGCGCGCGTCTCGTTTCTGCGAACGATGCAAGCCGAGGTGTTCGGACTTCCCGTTGGAACAGTCAATCGTGAAGAAGGGCCGGCGTACGGCGCGGCATTGCTCGCGGCGGTCGGCGCTGGAGCATTTCCAAATCTTGCGACCGCGGCGAAGGCGACGCTCGACCGCTCGCCGCTCGAGCGTCCATCCGCTGCGGCGCACGCGGCGTACGACGAACCCTATCGCCGCTTTCGGGCCGCGTACGGCGCAGCGAAAGGCAACGTGCGTAAGAGATTACTCATTGCCGCGGCCGCGCTCGCCGGCTGCGCGATGCACCGCGCGCCGAATGAGGCATCGGTGCAGTCGGCGGCACGGCTGAACCAGCAGTCCGCGCACTGGGTGCGCACCTGGCACGCGGCACCTCAGCTCACGGAGCCGCGCAACATGCCGCCCGCGCCGGGCCTCGCCGGCAGCACGCTGCGTCAGATGAGTTCACCTGTCGATCGGCGGACGGCGCCTGCGCGTACGTCTCTCGAATGAGTTTGGCGACGGACCGCTGGCCGTAGCGTCGGCGCACGTTGCGCTGTCCGATTCCACAGCGAGCGACACGCCGCTCGCGTTCGGCGGCCACGCATCGGTCGTCATTCCGCCCGGACGCGCGATCGACAGCGATCCAGTTGAGCTGTCGTGCGCCGCGCTCAGCGAATTGACGGTGAGCATGTTCATCACCGCGGCGCCGGCGGCCGTGACCGGGCACCCAGGCTCGCGCACCACATCGTACCTCGCGCTGCGGCAACCATATCGCCGACGAACGGCTCGCCACCGCGGCGACGACGGAGCATTGGTACATCATCAGCGGTGTCGACGTCGACTCGCCCGCGGACGCGGCGGTCGTCGTGGTGCTCGGCAATTCGATTGCCGATGGCCGCGGATCCGGCACGGACAAGAACGATCGCTGGCCGGACAACCTCGCTCGCCGATTGCAGCATGATCCGCGGACCGCGCTCGTCGCCGTGGCCAATGCTGGAATTGGCGGGAACGCGGTGTTGCGCGGCGGGCTGGGACCGTACGCGCTGTCGCGACTTTCGCGAGACGTGACGGAAGTGCCCGGCGTGCGCTGGCTGATACTCTCCGAGGGCGTGAACGACATTGGAGCAGCGCAGGGTGCCGACTCGTCGGCGAGCGTCGCGCGGCAACTGATCGCCGCCTATCAGTCTATCATCACGCGCGCGCGCGCAGCCAACATCATTGTGTACGGCGCGACAATCCTGCCCTTTGGCGGTTCGCAGTACGGAAACAACGAACACGAGGCCGCGCGACAGACAGTGAATGCGTGGATGCGCGGCCAACACGCGTTCGATGCGCTGATCGACTTCGACGCCGTGATGCGCGATGCCGCAGACTCAACGCGCCTGCGCGGCGACGCGGACAGCGGCGACCATCTGCATCCGAACGAGAACGGCTATCGCATCATGGCCGACGCGATCGATCTCGCGCTGTTCGCGCGTCGACGATAGCAGCTACCAGCGGTCAGTCCTGAACGGCGCCGCTGGCAGCTGGTCACCGTTGAAGAGATTGGCGCGCGCGGGATTGTTCGCCCACGCGTAGCGTACCGCGACCGGCGCGGCGACGCGCTCGCTCCAGACGTAAACGCGGCTTCCGACGATCCGTGCATTGGCCCACACAAACTGCTTGTCACGCCCGGCGATCGCGAAGCCGCCAACGCGCCCGTCGTTCGAGCGCGCGACCAATTCGCGCCCAGCGTTGGCGAATTCGACGACAACCGTGTCGCCGCGCACGGTAGTGGGCGCGATACGTCGGGCCCGACGCGACGACCAGTTCGCGATAGGCAATGCGTCGAGCGACGAGCGCGAGCCGCGCGCCAACGTCCTGCTTGTCGCGCGGATGCAGATTGGTCGCGTCGCCGACGTCGATGGTGATGGCCTGGCCGGTGTTCGGCATCGACAGCGCCGCGGACATCGATTCGCGTTGCGTCGCCCACGCGGCGTCCGCGGGCGGCACGCTGTCCACCGGTCCAAAGTTTGGCAGCTGCACCCAGAGAAACGGCAAGCTGTTTCCTCCCGTCCTCAAATCTCGCCGCCAACTGGCAATCAGCGTGGCGAACTGCTCGCGGTATGCCGCCGCCTGCGCGACGTTGTTCGCGTTCGATTCACCCTGATACCAGATCACTCCCTTGATCGCGAACGGCAGCAGCGGGTGAATCATCTGGTTGTACGAGATGGTCGGAATCTTGTTGGTATGCTGCGCGTCAGCGTGGAACGTCACCGCGCCGACCTTGAACTTCCATTCTCCGTCGAGCGCGCGCGGCGCGCCGCCATCGAGTGCGAGCGACACTGCGCCGTTGATGCCGCCGCCGCCCCCGCCGTCCGTCACTCGCACCACGAGCACGTTGCGTCCCGCGCGGAGTGCGCCAGACGGAACGCGATACGCGCGATGCGCGTCGTACCCGGCCGTTCGCCCGATTTCGATGCCGTTGATCCACGTGATGTCGTCGTCGTCAACTGCCGCGAGCGACAGCGTCGCTCCACGGTCGGCGCGCTGCCGCTCGGCGTCGTCGAGTACGAACGACACGCGATACCAGGCGACGCCGTCCATTCCCGCGTAGCCTTGCGATTCCCAGTATGCGGGGACGCGAATGGTCGACCACGCAGCGTCGTCGAGCGACGGATTCGCCCACGGAGCGGCGCCGGCAACGAGTCCCGAGTCCGTCGTTGGGAGCGCGCCGAGCTTCATGCGAAGCGAGTCGCGCACGGCGGACTGAAAGTTGGCTTCGCCCGCTTGGATCGCGGACCACGCGCTATCCGACAGCCGCGATGCGCCGCGACTCAGCCACGTTTCAATGTTGCTGCCGCTCCACGTCGCGTTGATCACACCGATCGGCACGTGCTCCGACGACCGCAGCGCCCGCGCGAAGAAGTAGCCGACCGCGGTAAACGCGCCGGCATGCTGAGCGTCGGCGGGCGTCCACGGCCCGCCGAGTACCTCGTCGCTCGCCGAGTCGGCCCAGGAGTTGGGGACTTTGAATTGGCGAATCGACGAATCGTTCGCGGCGCTGATTTCGTGCTGCGCGTCGTTCCCCTGCGCCACGGTGAATTCCATGTTCGACTGTCCTGATGCGAGCCAGACGTCGCCCACGAGGACATCGTGTACGTCGACGCGTTCGCCCGCCGAGCGCACGACCATCGCGAACGGTCCACCGGCGCGCTCCGCGGGCAAGGTCGCGCGCCATCGGCCGGCGGCATCCGCGGTCGCGGCGCCGGTGTGGGTGTGCAGGGTGACGGAGACCTGTGTTCGTGGGGTTGCCCATCCCCACACCACGATCGGCTCATTTCGCTGCAGCACCATTCCGTCGCCGAACAGCGCCGGCAGTCGGAGTTCCTGCCGCCGGTCGGCGCGGAGAGCATGGCCGAGGGCATGACCGCGCGCTAAGAATTCGGCTGAGACGGCGAGGGCAAGACTCGCGACAGCGATTGGCCTGATCATCGGTCACCTGACTCGAGGGAAAGGTGGTCTAGTGGCATTTAGTCGGCTTCAAAGCCGGCCGGTCGCTGACCCGGACTCTGAACGATCCTCTTGACAGCAACTGCTGTGGCCGTAAAATCGTGTGGCCATCGTGTGATCTTATCACTTTTGGAGCGAAGCAGCCACCGGCCGCCAAGCCAGGCTGCACCTCGAACCTCGAAACACCGCCCATCCCACTCTTGGCGTTCGCCGCTCCCACCAACGGCGTCCAGTAGCTCCGCAGCTCCCCGCATTTAGCCGGATCGACGTGTAGTTGCTCCACCCACTGTGTCTGCGCCGTACGAATCTCACGCTTTTCGGAGGAAAAGACTGATGGGACGCCGGATTCTCCTCGCGATCCTCACTCTGTTCGTGGCGGGTACCGCCGCTCGGGCTCAGACCGACGGGCGGATCGTCGGTCGGGTGAGTGCTATTGATGGACGGTCCCTACCGGGCATCCAAATCACGGTCACCGGCACGTCGCGCGAAGCAGTCAGCGACACGGCCGGGCGCTTCGTGGTGACTGGTGTTCCCGTCGGCCCGCATACGGTGCTCGCGCGCGGCATTGGCTTCGCGTCGGCGAATGCGACGGTCACCGTCGTCGCTGGCGAAGCGGTCTCGGTGACGCTGACGCTCAACCAGACAGCCGCCCAGCTCAATCCGGTGGTCGTCGTTGGGTACGGAACGGAAGACCGGCGCGACCTCACCGGCTCCGTGGCGACCGTACAGGCCGCGCAGCTCCGCGACATTCCGACGTCGGATCCAATGAAGGCGCTGCAGGGTCGCGTCGCCGGCGTGGACATCGAGGCGTCGAGCAACGAACCTGGCGCGGCGATGAGCGTCCACATTCGCGGCATCCGCTCGCTGCGCGCGAGCAACGATCCGCTCTATGTCGTCGACGGCATTCCGATCACTGGCAACATCCAGGATTTCAATCCGCAGATGATCGAGTCGATCGACGTGCTGAAAGACGCGGCGGCGACGGCGGTATATGGAAGCCGCGGCGCCAACGGCGTCATCCTCGTCACGACGAAGAAGGGTCCGCAGGACGGACACATGCACTCGACGTATAGCGCCGATCTGTACTACGGCTCGCAGAATCCGCTGCAGCTCATCCCGATGATGAACCTGCAGCAGTACGTGCACTACATGCAGGACGCGGCGGCGGCGAACGGTCAGGACACGAGCCTTGCCAAGGTGTTCCCATCGGCGAAGGATCAGTTCGCGATCGCGCATGACATCACGACCGATTGGCAGCGCGCCGTGCTCCGCAACGGCATGCAGCGGAACGCGCAGGGCGGGTTGACGGGTTCGAGTCCGGACACGCGGTATTCGGTTTCCGGCAATTACTTCGACCAACTCGGCGTGATCCCGGGCCAGGGCTATACGCGCGGCTCCGGCTTCGCGTCGGTCGATCACACGTCCGATCGCTTTCACATTGGACTGAGCGCGAATGCCTCGCGCATCAATACCGACCAGGGCGAAGGCGGCGGCGCGTACGGCTATGCACTCGCCATGACTCCGCTCGGCAGGCCGACCAACTTCATGAATCCCGATTCGGCTGGCCTGCTCGATCCGCGCCCCGATGACGATCCGCTGAACATCAATCCTGTGCTCGAGGCGCAGTCGGTCGTACGGCAGCAGGTCGTCAACCGAATCTTCGGCTCGGCGTTCGCAGAGTATCAGATCGCTGACGGCCTGACGTACCGGATGAACTTCGGTCCCGACATCTCGCAGCTCGACAACGGCTGCTTCAACGGCCCGTGGACGCACGGCACCTGCGCCAACCTGGGAGCGAACAGCAGCAACCAGGGGCAGCCGCCGCAGGCCGGTGAGTTCACGCAACAGGACTTCGCCTACACGCTCGACAACCTGGTCCACTTCAATCGCGCCTTCGGGTCCGCCCAGCGGCTCGACCTGACCGGGTTGTACAGCTTGCAGCACGACCACTTTACGAAAGACTCATTGTACGCGACGCAGCTCCCGTACACGACGCAGCTGTGGTACGACCTTGGCTCCGGTACGGCCGGTAACGAAACGAGCCGCATCTCCGAGTGGATGCTCGAGTCGTACATGGGACGCGCCAACTACACGCTGCTCGACCGCTATACGGTATCGGTCACCGGACGAACGGACGGATCGAGCCGCCTGGCGCCGGGGCATAAGTGGGCGTTCTTCCCCTCGACCGGCCTGGCCTGGCAGTTGGGCGAAGAGTCGTTCATGCGCAACTATGCATTCTTGAATTCACTCAAGCTCCACGCCAGCTACGGTACCACCGGCAACACGGCGATCAACCCGTATTCGACGGAAGGCACGCTCGCGTCGCGACTCTACACCTTTGGCACGACGCGCGTCCAGGGCTACAAGCCTGGGTCGATTCCGAACCCGGACCTCGGCTGGGAGAAGACCGACCAGTCCGACGTCGGGATGGACTTCTCGGTCATCAACGATCGCATTACGGGGACGATCGAGGGGTACCGCATGAACACCCACAATCTCCTCCTCACCCAGCTCCTGCCGGTCACGTCAGGCTTCACGTCGACGTTGCAGAACGTCGGCGCGACGCGGAACACCGGCGTCGAGCTCTCGTTCTCCACGCTCAACATTCGCAACTGGCGCGGGCTGACCTGGACGAGCGACATCAACTGGGCGCACAACAAGAACTCCATCGTCGCACTCGCCAGCGGCGCGACGTCGGACGTCGGCAACGTCTGGTTCCTCGGCCATCCGATCAACATCGTCGGCGACGCAGAACACCAGGTGTTCTACGACTACAAGTACGTCGGCGTGTGGCAACTCGCCGACTCGACGTTGATGAAACAGTTCAACGCCAACGGCAGCACGTTCAAGGCGGGCGACCCGCGCGTTGCCGACGTCAACGGCGACGGCAAGATCAACGCGAACGATCGCACGTTCGTCGGTGACAGCTACCCGGCATGGACGGGCAGCCTCTCGAACCGCGTCAGCTATCACAGTTTCGACGTGTCGATGCTCGTCACGGCGAAGTGGAATTACACGTTCGTCGACGGCACGCCGCGCAGCTACTTCGGCCGCTATCGGCGATATCGCCGACATGGATTACTGGACGCCGACGAATCCGACGAACAAGAATCCCGCCCCGACCACCAGCGGGACCGACCGACTGTATGCGATGACCCGCCTCTACACCAACGGCTCGAACTGGCGGATTCGCAACATCACCGCCGGGTACACGATTTCCCAGCGTCTGGCGAATCGCGTCGGCCTGCAGAGCCTCCGCGTCTACGGCACCGCGCAGGAGCCGTACATCCACACGAGCTATCTCGGCATCGATCCGGAAACCGCCGGTGCAGTTCCCACGTTGCGCACGATCCTGCTCGGCACGAACATCGTCTGGTAGCGTCTAGCCCCCTCCCGAAACGAGAGCATACTGATGAAGCGCATACTTCTTTCGACCGTGGCGTTGGGGCTCGTCGCCGGCAGCGTCAGCTGCGCGAACCTCGACGAAAAGCTGATCACAGGTGTGAGCAGCCAGTACTACGCGACGCCCGCGGGACTCAACTCCGCCATCGTCGCCAGCTACGCGCAACTCCGTGATTTCTACGGACGCGAGCAGGAGATGTCACTCACCCAGGTCGGCACCGACACCTGGATGGCGGCCGATCAGGCCGGATCGAACAACAAGGAGTTCGATTCCTACAACGGCGGGATGAACAGCACGGTGGCGCCGCTTGCCAACCTGTGGAATCCGTCGTACCAGATGATCAATACCCTCAACTCCGCGCTCGATCGCGGACCGGCCGCGACCGGGATCTCGTCGGCAGTCAAGACAACGCTGCTCGGCGAAGCGCACTTCCTGCGCGCGCTCGACTACTTCCTGCTCGTGCAGACCTTTGGCGACGTGACGCTCTCCCTGCACGAGAACCAGGGCGTGCAAGAGACGGCGGTGCGTGATTCGGCGGCGAAGGTGTACCGCGCGATCATCGCCGATCTCGACACGGCGATCGCCAATTTGCCGGTCACGCAGACGGACTTCGGCCGCGCCACGAAGGGCGCCGCGCAAACGTTGCGGTCCAAGGTCTACCTCACGCGCGCGTACCAGCCATACTCGCCAAGCAAGACGGCCGACTTCCAGCAGGCCTTGGCCGACGCGAACACGGTGATCAACTCCGGTACGTATACGCTCGAGCCGGTATTCGCCGATCTCTGGTGCGTGGGGCGGCCCGCCGATCCTGGCCGTACTGGCTATTGCGAAAACACGGGGTACATCCAGAACCACAAGGAATTCATCTTCACCGTGCAGTTCTCGTACGACTTGACGCAGTACGACGCGGACAACCAGTACGACTACATGCACCTGGTGTATCTGAGCCAGTACGACAACAACGGCATTTGGCAGGGCACGCCGCGCGATCTGAACAACGGCCGTCCATTCCGCCGTGCCATGCCGACACCGTACGAGCTCAGTCTCTGGAACAAGTACATCGGCACGCCGGGCGCCAGCGACATTCTCGACACGCGCTTTGACGGCAGCTTCCAGACGGTGTGGATGGCAACGGCCACCGGTAAGAATCCGACCGGCACCTGCCCCTCCTGCTCGAGCGGTGCGGCGATCAACATTGGCGACACCGCCGCGGTGATGTTTCCGTTCGGTGATGTCCCAGCCGCACAGCGCCAGAGCAGAGCGTACGAGATCCTCACGCCGTGCCCGACCAATCAGGTCGATCCGACGGCGGCCGGCTACTGCGGCGACCGCAACAACGCCAACGACGGCTACTTCAACTGGCAGCACTTTCCGTCGCTCAAAAAGTTCCAGGACAATCTTCGGGCGAACCTCACCGCGCAGCAGGGCGGCAAGGTTCAGGTGCTGTTCCGCCTCGGCGAGGTCTACCTCATCGCCGCGGAAGCCGACGTCGGATTGAACGACTTGGCGGGTGCGGCGACGATGGTCAACGTTCTCCACCAACGTGCGGCCAGCCCGGCGCACAAAGCCGATTACAACGTGACCGCCGGCCAGATGACGCTCGACTACATCATGGACGAGCGCGAGCGCGAACTCGCCGGTGAGCACGACCGGTGGTTCGACATGGTCCGTCCAGGCGCGGCCTACTTCCTGGCGCGCGTCACGAGGGACAATCCGCACGCCGCGCCGAACGTGAAGCTCTACCACGCGCTGCGTCCAATCCCGCAGTCGCAGATCGACGGCGTGATTCAAGGGCCGAAGTACCCGCAGAACCCGGGGTACTAGGTGGACACGGCCAGCGGTGCCGGGGTGGTTCACCCCGGCGCCGCGAGCCGCGCGGGTGATGCAACAGTGACCCCACCGTACAAGAACGCTCATCTCCCCGCGGCGCAGCGGGTCGCCGACCTTCTCGAGCGCATGACGCTCGAGGAAAAGGCCGCGCAAATGACCTGCGTGTGGCAGCAAAAAGCCGACACGCTCGTCGACGCCGCCGGCGCGTTCGATGCCGACAAGGCACGCGCCGCGTTTTCCCACGGCAACGGCATCGGCCAGGTCGGACGACCGAGTGACGCGGGCGGCGGTCTCGACGCGCGCGACACGGCCCGGCTGACCAACGCCATTCAGAAGTTCTTCATCGACGAGAGCCGGCTCGGCGTTCCAGTGATCTTTCATGAGGAATGTCTGCACGGCCACGCTGCCCGCGACGCCACGAGCTTTCCGCAGCCGATTGGCCTCGCCGCAACGTTCGATCCGGACGCTCGTGGAATCGCTGTACACCATGACGGCCGCCGAAGCGCGCGCGCGCGGGACGCACCAGGCGTTGACGCCAGTCGTCGACGTGGCGCGCGATCCGCGTTGGGGACGCGTCGAAGAGACCTTTGGCGAGGACCCGTATCTCGTCTCGCGCATGGGCGTCGCCGCCGTGCGCGGCTTTCAAGGCGACGCGACCTTCCGCGATCGGACGCGCGTCCTCGCCACGCTCAAGCACTTCGTCGCACACGGACAGCCGGAAGCCGGGATGAACTGCGCGCCGGCGAACGTCTCCATGCGCGAGCTTCGCGAGGTCTTTCTGCCGTCGTTCCGCGCCGCCATCCAGGAGGCCGGCGCGGTCAGCGTCATGGCGTCGTACAACGAAGTCGACGGCGTACCGTCGCACGGCAATCGGTGGCTTCTGCGAACCGTGCTGCGCGACGAATGGCGCTGGACTGGTTTCGTCGTGTCCGACTACTACGCGATCTACGAGATGAGCTATCGGCCGGAGACGCACGGGCACTTCGTGGCGCACGACAAGCGCGAAGCGTGCGTGCTGGCGGTCCGCGCGGGCGTCAATATCGAACTGCCGGAGCCGGACTGCTATCGACATCTCGTCGATCTCGTTCGCGACGGCACACTGGACGAGTCCGAGCTCGACGCGCTGGTCGCGCCCATGCTGCTCTGGAAATTCAAGCTCGGCTTGTTCGACGATCCATATGTCGACCCAGACGCTGCCGCGGCACTCGTGGGAGCTGACGCGCACCGCGCCCTCGCCCTCCAACGCGGCGCGCGAGACGATCACGCTCCTCAAGAACGACGGCGGCGTGCTCCCGCTCGACCTCGATGCAGGCCGCATTCGTACGATTGCCGTGATCGGACCGAACGCGAATCGCACGCTCCTCGGTGGATACAGCGGCGTGCCGAAGCACGAAGTCACGGTGCTCGAGGGCATTCGCGACTACGTCGGCGATCGCGCGCGCGTGCTGCACAGCGAGGGCTGCAAGATCACTCGCGGCGGTTCGTGGAACACCGACGACGTCGTGGCGAGCGATCCTGACGAAGATCGGCGGCAGATCGCCGAGGCGGTGGTCGTGGCGCGCGACGCGGACGTGATCGTGTTGGCGATCGGCGGCAACGAGCAGACGTCGCGCGAAGCGTGGGGTCGCCATCACATGGGCGATCGGACGTCGCTCGACCTCATCGGCCGCCAGAACGAGTTGATCGACGCGATGGTCGCGACCGGAAAGCCGGTGATCGCGCTCGTCTTCAACGGACGCCCGCTGTCGTTCGTGCACCTGTCGGAAACGGTGCCAGCCATTCTCGAGTGCTGGTATTTGGGCCAGGAAACCGGCCACGCCGTCGCCGCCACGATCTTTGGCGACAACAACCCAGGCGGCAAGCTGCCGATCACGGTGGCGCGATCGGTCGGACACCTTCCCGTGTTCTACAACCACAAACCGTCGGCGCGGCGCGGCTATCTGTTCGACGACGTGTCGCCGCTCTACCCGTTCGGGTTTGGCCTCAGCTATACCACGTTCTCAGTCGCCAACGTTCGTCTCAGTGCGCCGCGCATCCAGCGCAGCGGACAGACGACTGTATCTGGCCGACGTCACGAACACGGGCGCGCGACCCGGCGACGAGGTCGTGCAAGTCTACATTCGCGATCGCGTGAGCTCAGTGACGCGGCCGGTGAAGGAACTCAAAGGCTTCAAGCGCGTTTCGCTGCGCGCCGGCGAGACGACGACGGTCGAGCTGCCGATCACGCGCGACTCGTTGGCATTCTACGACATCCACATGGACTATGTCGTCGAGGCGGGCGAGTTCGACGTCATGGTCGGGAGCTCGTCGCGTGACGCGGATCTTCAGACCGTCGTACTGCGCGTCGACCCATAACGAGGAGCTGGGCACATGGCACAATCGAGCGCACCGAACATGAAGATCTCCGTCAAGGAAAAGGTCGGCTACGCCTTCGGCGACGCGGCGGCGAATTTCATCTTCCAGACGATGCTGGTGTTCCAGCTCGCGTTCTACACCGACACCTTCGGCATCACGGCCGCCGCGGCAGGCACGCTGTTTCTCGTCGTACGCTTTTGGGACGCGATCTTCGACCCGCTCATGGGGGTCGTGGCCGATCGCACGAACACCCGGTGGGGAAAGTTTCGCCCGTGGGTGCTGTGGACCGCGGTGCCGTTCGGCATCATGGGGTTCCTCACCTTCACGACGCCGTCGTTCAGCGCGCACGGAAAACTCGTCTACGCCTACGTCACCTACATCGCGCTGATGATGGTGTACTCGGCGAACAATCTGCCGTATTCGGCGTTGAGCGGCGTGATCACGGGCGACCGCGGCGAACGCACGAGCCTCTCGTCATACCGGTTCGTGTTTGCCATGAGCGCCGCGTTCGCCATTCAAGGCTTTGCTCTGCCGATGGTCAACTATTTCGGCCACGGCGACAGCGCGAAGGGCTATCAGATCACGATGGGGATCTTCTCCGTCCTCGCGGTCCTGTTCTTCGTCATCACCTTTTTCACCACGCGCGAGCGAGTGCTTCCCGACCCGACGCAGAAAAGCTCGGTGCGACAGGACTTTGCCGACCTGGGTCGCAACGGTCCGTGGCTCGCCGTGTTCGCGCTGACGATTTTCGTCTTCGTCACACTGTCCATGCGCGGCGGCGTGATGCTGTACTACTTCAAGTACTACGTCAATCGTGAAGACCTGTTCAGCCTGTTCAACGTCTGTGGGCTGGGCGCAACGATCATCGGCGTGATCGGCTCGACGTCGCTGGCCAAGCGGTTCGGCAAGCGCGACGTGTTCGTTGTCGGATTGGCGCTGACGGTGGTGTTCACCGCCGCGTTCGTCCTCATCCCCGCGGGCGCCGTCACGACGATGTTCGCTGTGGAAATGGTGCGACAGCTCGCCTACGGCTTCACCATTCCGCTGCTGTGGGCCATGATGGCCGACGTCGCCGACTACTCGGAATGGAAGAACCGGCGCCGCGCCACGGCGATCGTGTTTTCGGGGATCGTCTTCGCGCTCAAGGCAGGTCTTGGCTTCGGTGGCGCGATCGGCGGCTGGCTGCTGTCCGCGTATGGCTACGTGCCGAACGCCGTGCAGTCGGCCCACGCGCTCGACGGCATTCGGCTCACGGTGAGCGTGTTCCCCGCCATCACCTTCGCGATCGGTGTGATCTGCCTGTTCTTCTATCCCATCGACAAGGCATTCGAAATTCGCATTACGGACGAACTCAACGCGCGTCGCAAGGCGTACCCGGTCGCCGCGCCCGCGTACGTGCCCGGCGGAGCCTTGGTGGATGCCGCGAAATAGTCGCGTCATCCAGCGTCGTGCGGCCACCGCGTGCGTCGTCGCGCTGGCCGCCTGTAACCGCGCAGCGCCGAGTACGTACGCGCCAATCGACGGCAAAACGGGGCCATCGCTCAAGACGGCGTTCGCGCCGCCTTTCGCGTCGGCGCGGCGCTCAACGCCGACCAGTTTTTCGAGCGCGACGTGCAGGGTGTGGCGCTCGTGAAGCGTCAATTCAATACCATCACGCCGGAGAACGTGCTCAAGTGGGAAGTCGTACATCCCCGCCCCGGCGTGTACGACTTCACGGCGTCGGATCGGTATGTCGACTTCGGCCAGCAGAACAAGATGTTCATCGTCGGGCACAATCTCGTGTGGCACAGTCAGGTGCCACACTGGGTGTTCGAGGACAACGCAGGGCGTCCGGTCTCGCGCGACACGCTGCTCGTGCGGATGCACGATCACATTGCATCGGTCGTCGGCCGATACAAGGGGCGCATTCAAGGGTGGGACGTCGTCAACGAAGCACTCAACGAAGACGGGACGCTCCGGCGCTCGCCGTGGCTCACGATCATCGGCGACGACTATATCGCCAAGGCCTTTGAATTTGCTCACGAGGCGGACCCCGCCGCGGAGCTGTACTACAACGACTATTCACTGGAGAACGCACCGAAGCGCGCCGGCGTGGTGCGCCTGGTGCGGCAACTCCAGGCGGCAGGCGTTCCGATCGCCGCGGTTGGCTCCCAGAGCCACGACAAGATGACCTGGCCAACGACCGCGCAGGTCGACTCGACGATCACAGCCATCGCCGCAACGGGCGTCAAGGTCAACATCAGCGAGTTCGATGTCGACGTGCTGCCGCCGGCGGTGCCCGCCAGTCGCGGTGCCGACGTGAGCGCTCGCGGTATCGGCCCAACGCGCGCCAGCATCGATCCGTACACCACGGGTCTACCGGACTCCGTGCAGCACGCGCTGGCGCGCCGCTACGCCGAGTTGTTTGAGGTGTTCATCGCCCATCAGCGCGACATCGACCGGGTTACCTTCTGGGGAGTCGGGAATGGCGACTCCTGGTTGAACGACTGGCCGGTTCGCGGACGCACGAGTTATCCGTTGCTCTTCGACCGGCGCGATCGGCCAACGTCGGCGTTCGACGCCGTGCTCCACACGGCGCTGGGCGCGCGGCCGTAGCGCGAACGCATCGATCGACCGAACGTCCGCCACTCCTGTTCCTGGACTCAGACATGATGGAAGAGGCCTCAATGAGAGACGCATTCGCGCCAGTACTCCGACAGAGTCTGTCCGACAAACTGGCGCAGCGCATCCGCGCCATGATCCGCAAAGGCGACTATCAGCAGGGCGATCGCTTGCCGCCGATCATGGAAATGGCCAAGCGATTCGGCGTCGGTCACCCGACGATCCGCGAAGCATTGAAGCAGCTGGAAACGGTGGGCATCGTCGAGATCCGGCACGGGTCAGGCGTCTACGTGAGTCGCAGCGAAGAAGTGCTCGTGCTCGCGAGCCCAGGCTACGCGGGAACCGTCACCAAGAAACTCCTCCTCGACCTGATCTCGGCGCGCATGCCGCTCGAGATGAAGTCGGTCGCCGACGCCGTGGCCAACGCCACGCTCGAAGATCTCGTCGAGATGCGGCGCCTGCTCACCACCGCGGGCCAGAATCTCGAGAACGACGAGGTCCTGAACGAGATCAACATGTCGTTCCACCGCCAGATCGCCCGCGCATCGGGGAACACGGTTCTCGCGCAGCTGCTCGACGTGCTGCGCGACCTGTTCACCGAGGAGCAACGGCTCATCCTCGGCATTTTCGCCTCGCGCCAGCGCGACCATCAGGAGCACCTCTCGATCCTCGACGCGCTCGAGCAGCGGGACGAGAAGGTCGCCGTGGATCGCATGCGCACGCATTTGCAAGGCGTCGCCGACTCGATCCTGCGCTGGGATTCGGAGCACGACCCCGTCGGCTGACGCGCGCCCGCCGATCGTCCGGCTGCTGTCCTCCTACTGCCCGGCGATCGACACTGACTTTCTCGCGCGGATGTCGGCCGACGACGCGCCGGCCTCCAGCTCGACCGATTCCGCTTCGACAACCCACCGATGTTGCTCGGCGTTCCAATACGCAAGCGATAATACCGGAACTCGAAACTCCACCGTTGTCGTTTCGCCGGGGCGCAGCGACACGCGCCGGTAGCCGCGCAGGTCCTTCGTCGGCCGAGCGACCGCGGAGCCAAGGTGGCGGACGTAGAGCTGCACGACTTCGTCGCCGGCCACATGCCCCGTGTTGGTCACGTCGACCCGGGCGGTGATCGTGTCCCCGGCGCCCGCGCGATCAGCGGTCGCGCGAAGATTGGAATAGCCGAACGTCGTGTAACTCAGCCCGAAGCCGAACGGATAGAGCGGTGTTCCGGCAAAGAAGCGATATGTGCGCCCCGCCATCCGATAGTCGTCGAACGCCGGCAGATCACTGACACTTCTATAGAAGGTCACCGGCAGCCGGCCGCCAGGGTTGTAGCCGCCAAACAGGACGTCGGCGATCGCCGTGCCCGACGCTTGTCCGGGATACCACGCCTCGACGATGGCCGGCACATGCGCCTGCGCCCAGTTCACGGCGAGCGCGCTCCCGTTCAGCAGCACGAGCACGGTCGGCTTGCCCAGCGCGACGACGCGCTCCATGAGCGCTTCCTGCGGCGCCGGCAGATCGACGTTCGTACGATCGCCGCCGCGAAAGCCGGGAATCTCGACTGGCATCTCCTCGCCCTCGAGTCGCGCCGTCAGGCCGAGCACGAGCACGACGGCGTCCGCCTGCGACGCCGCGCGAACGGCGTCGGCCTCGAGGGACGCGTGCGGAGGTGACCACACAATCTGGAGTTGCGCGTCGCCGTACGTCTCCTGCGCGTCGACGCGAATGCGGTACGCGTGCCCGGCCCGGAGTGTCATCGCCTGGCTTTCCGCCAGCCTCGGATCGGGGAATTCTCCTCCATGCGACGGATAGATGGATTCCGTGATGAGACTATCATCGAGATAAAGCTGGAACTTCACGGTACCGACGAGCCCGATGCGGTACGTCCCAGTCGCCGGCGCGTGAAGCGTGCCTGACCAGCGGACGCCGAAGTCGTCGGGGTTCATTCCCGCGCGCGGCGCGCCGTCGTGCCAGTTGGCGTCGATCGTCGAATCCACCGCCGTGTATGCCGGCGCGCCGGTCATCGTGTGCGAGTCGAAGTACTCGACGTCGAGCCCGGGCCGCCCGCCCGACGTGACCGTGCGCAACGCCGACGGCGGCACGACATCCAGTACCGGAAATCCGTCGGCGAGGTCGGCGCCGCGCGCGTAGAGCACGCGTGTGTTGGGCAGCGCTTCACGAATGCCGCGCAGCGGCGTGATCGGATCGGCCGGCAGCCCGTTGTAGTTGCCGAGCAGCATGCGCCACTGGTCGGCGTTCGGGCCGATGACCGCGAGGGTCTTGAGCGACTTGGACAGCGGCAGTGCGTTGTGATCGTTTTTCAGCAGCACGATCGACTCGCGCGCCGCGCGCAACGCCAGCTGCCGGTGCGCCGGCGAGTCGACATCGCTGATCGGAATCTGCGCCCAGCGGACATGGCTCACCGAGTCGAACATGCCAAGCTTGAACCGCGCGAGAAACAGCCGGACGACCGATGTGTCGATGCGCGCTTCGGTGATGAGTCCCTGCTTCACCGCGTCGGGCAGACTCGGCGTGAACGTCCTGGACGAATTCGACGACACGATCGAACACTCGAGATCCGTGCCGGCCTTCACGGCCAACGCCGCCGCCTCGGCCGGCGTCTGGACGACGCGGTGCCGCCGGTGGATGTCGTCGATCGCGCCGCAGTCCGAGACGACGTAGCCGGGAAACTTCCACTCGCCACGCAGAATGTTCGTCAGCAGCAGATCGCTGCCGCACGCCGCCTGTCCGTCGACACGATTGTACGCGCACATCAGCGAATACGCGCCGCCTTCGCGTATGCCCATCTCGAAATGCGGCAGATACGATTCACGCAAATCGCGCTCGCTCACCACCGCGTCGAACGTGTGGCGTTCCGGCTCCGGTCCGCTGTGTACGGCGAAGTGTTTGACCGTCGACACGGTCTTGAGGTATTTCGGATCGTCGCCCTGCATGCCGCGAATGAACTGCACGGCGAGCGTGCCCGTGAGAAACGGATCCTCGCCGTACGTCTCCTGTCCGCGTCCCCATCGAGGATCGCGAAACAAGTTGATGTTCGGCGACCAGAAGGTGAGTCCCTGGTAGCGCAGATGACTGTCGCTCCGCAGGTATTCCTCATGCTTCGCCCGCGCCTCGTCGGAGATGACGCTGGCCATGTCGTGCATCAGACTCGTGTCGAACGACGCCGCCATGCCAATAGCCTGCGGAAACACCGTGGCGAGTCCGGAGCGCGCAACTCCGTGCAGCGCTTCATTCCACCAGTTGTACTCCGGAACGCCGAGCCGCGGAATCGCCGGCGCAACGTCGTTCATCTGCGCGACTTTTTCCTCGAGCGTCATCCGCGACACGAGATCGCGCACGCGTACCTCGAATGACAGCGACTCGTTGCGATACGGCGGCAGCGCCTGCTGCGCGTGCAGCAGCGCACTCTGCGTCGTAGGAGCCGACGAGCATGAGCGCGAGCACTACGTCGCGGATCGAGCGGAGCATGACTATGGGTCGGAGGTGAGGACGGGTACTGCTACGCGACGGAGAACCGATACACGTAGTCGACGTGAATTCCTGCCCTGGGCGCAATACCGTCGACGGAAAATGCGCCTGGTTCGGCGAATCGGGATAGTGCTGCGTCTCGAGCGCGATCGCGCCAAAGCGCGGATACGCATAGCCGTCTTTGCCCGGTGCGCCACGATCGAGGCTGTTGCCTGTGTAGAGCTGGAGTCCCGGCTCGGTCGTGTGAATCTCGACGATGCGGCCGCTGCGCGGCTCGAACAGTCGCGCCGCGAACGTCAGCTCGCCGGGTGTGTCGCGTCGCAGCACGAAGTTGTGATCGTAGCCGCCGCCGATGCGGAGCTGCTCGTCATCCGCGGACAGGCCCGCGCCCACGCGCGTTGGTGAAGTGAAGTCGAACGGCGTACCCGTAACTCCGCGCAACGCGCCGGTGGGAATGAGCCATTCATCGACAGGAGTGAAATACGCGGCGTTGAGCATCAGGTCGTGATCGAGCACGTCGCCCGACGCCTGCCCGGCGAGGTTGAAGTACGTATGTTGCGTGAGATTGACGATCGTTGGCGCATCAGCGATCGCTGTATAGTCGATCCGTAGCGCGTCGTCGTCGTCGAGCGTGTACGTGACGCGCGTGTGCAGCATGCCCGGATAGCCGTCTTCGCCATCCGGACTGCGGCAGCACAACACCGCACCCACGGCGCCGGCTCTGTGAAATGGCGCGACGCGCCAGAGACGACCGTGGAATCCGCGCGGGCCGCCGTGCAGATGATTCGGCCCATCGTTGCACGGCAGCGTGTACGACGTGCCGTCGAGCGTGAATCGGCCGTGCGCGATTCGATTGGCGAACCGCCCAATGAGCGCGCCAAAGTAGCGCGTATCCGCAGCGTACTCGTCAGCCGAATCGTAGCCCGGCGTCACATCCGCCATCACGCCGCGCCGGTCGGGAACGCGAATCGAAACGATTCGCCCGCCGAGCGGAATGAACCGGACCTCGACGCCACGAGCGTTGACGAGCGAATGCGTGTCCATCGACTACGGAACGCGCGGCGTGCTCGCCGCCGCCGAACGCACCACTCGTGTGGGCGTTCGCCGATAGCTCTCCGGCGGGCCGAGGTAACTCAGCGGCAACGGACGCGATTCGATCACCAGTTTCTGCACGACGATTCCCGGATCGACCATCCAGAACTTGAGCACATGCTCGCCCGGCGCCGCCAGCGTGTGTGTCGAAGTGCTAACGACGATATTGTCGGCGACGCTCTTTTCCCACGCGCGGGCCGACGTGTCTGCTTGCGCGTCGATGATCCGCGGCGGCTGGTCATCGAACGACACGGCGTAGCGCAGTCCGGTGCGGGCGTTGGTGAAGTTGAGCGTGGGCGACAGATACGCGTACACGTTGACCGTGCCGCTGTCGAACAGGAACACGGAATACTCGAGGCGCGCGGCAGCGCCCGGCGCCTGGCTCGCCGCCGTGACCGGCGTTGCCTCCATCGCCGATCCCGTGCGACCCAAGTCGGGAACGCTGATCCACGACACGCCGTCGTGGGCGACCGCGTGCGTGAAATGCTCGGCGTCCATGGACACGAAGCCGTTGCCTTCGACGAACCCGACGACCGAGTCGCGCCGCGGCGCGCTCGGATTGAAGATTGGCGCGTCGATCGTCACGCGGCTGTCGTGCGGGCCAGCAATGGTGATCGGCACGCGCCGTTCGCCGGCCGGCGCGCGCGTCCAGTCGACGGAGACCGACAGGCGCATCTCTTTGTCGACCGTGCCGTGCGACGGTGATACGATGAGCCAGCGTTCGCCGGCGGTCGCCGTGAAGGCAAACGGAGTGCGGCCGCGATTGTAGACGTCGATGTGATCGGTCGGCTGCGTGTAGACGTCGAGTGGAGCCAGCACCTGCGGTCGCGGGGCGAATGGTCCCGCCGCTCGCTCCGGCGCGCGATCGCGTTCGACGACGGCAACGCCCATATCGGCGGCAACGGGCAGCTGAATCACGTCGACGCGCGGCATCGTGTTGTGCGGCGGCTCCTGCCAGTATGTGTAGCCGATGTGGGTTTGGTCCATCATGTGATCCCACTTGCCGCCGGCGAGCTGCGTGTTGTAGTAGCGCGTGATGTCCGCGTCGCGGTCGAACAGCCGTCGGACTTGATCGGCGAGATCGTTTGTCGCCGCGCGGCCCTGGGCCGCGTAGGCGCGGTTCCTGGCCGCGGTGACGTACAGCGCGTTCAGGTTCGCTGCCGCATCGACCGGATGCATCACGAGTTCGTAATATGCATCCTGATACGACCGGGGAAGGGACTTTCCAAGCGACAGGGCACGCGCACGAAGCGAGTCGTACTGCGCGACGACCGTTTCCGCCTCGCGAAAGTTGGTCAGGCTGTACGTCGCCGTGTCGAGCAGTTCGGGCTTGCGCCGGCCGGCGTACTTCAGCGTCGTCGTGATGACCTCGGCGATCTGTGCCGTACGCGGGTCGCTCGAGGCGAGACTGAACTGCTGCGCCACCCATGCTTGCGTGTAGTCTGGAAGCCGGTCGGCCGGCCACTTGCCAGGATTCCAGGCGTAGTCGAGAAAGAACGAGATCGGAAACTCCATCGGCTTCAAGTCGCCGACGTTGACAATCCAGATCTGCCGCGCGCCGTACGCATAGGCGATGTGCATCTGATCCCAGACGCGCGCGATCGGATTGGTGTTGATCCATTTGTAGTTGCGCGGACCGCCGACGTAGTCGAAGTGATAGTAGATGCCAAATCCGCCGGCACGCGTCGTGTCGCTCGCCGGCGGAACGCGGCGAATGTTGCCCCAGTTGTCGTCGGAAAAGAGCAGCGTCACGTCGTCAGGAACGCGCATGCCCTTGTCGTAGTAGTCCTGCACTTCTTTGTAGAGCGCCCACAGCTGCGGCGTCATCGCCGCGTCCTTGCCCGTGACCTGTGTGATGATCGCGCGCTGGTCGCGAACGATGCGCTCGAGCAGCGCCACGTTGCTGCCGGTGGTCATCGGCATGTCGCCGTCGCCGCGCATGCCGATCGTGACGATGCTTTCGTGCGTTCCCATGTGGCGGATGCCGTCGGCCCAGAACGCGCGGAGCGTCGAGTCGTTCTGCTCGTAGTTCCACGGGCCCGTCCCGTAGCGCTTCCATTCCTGCTGCGCCCGGAGCATGGGTTCGTGGTGTGACGTCCCCATCACGATGCCGTAGTCGTCGGCCAGCGCAGCGTTTTCGGGATCGTCGGCGTTGAACGCGTTCCCCCACATCGCCGGCCACAGATAGTTGCCCTTGAGGCGCAGAACCAGCTCGAAGACGTGGGCGTAGAACTGGTGGTTGAACCCGCCGAATTTTTCGCGCGCAAACCCGCTGAGCGCCGGCGCCTCGTCGTTGAGAAAAATGCCGCGGTACTTGACCGCTGGCTCGCCGCTCACGCGCCGGTCCGCCGCCACCGACACCGTGGCGCGATGCGGCACCGGGACGTCGGCCCACCAGGTCCAGGGCGACACGCCGATCTCCGATGAGAGATCGTAGATGCCGTAAATCGTGCCGCGCTTGTCGCTCCCAGCAACGACGAGAGCGCGATCGACGCCGGCGAACGGCCGGTCGATGGCCAGCGTCACATGCGACTCCCACTTTCCCGCCACGTCGCTGACGTCGATTCGCTTGTCGCGGATCAGCCGGTCTATGAGAGCGCTGTGCCCAATCGTCCCTACGAGCACGATCTGCCGCGCCCCGGGAAGCGCGTCCATCGCCACACTCGGGGCTCGCCCCGTGACGGCGCCAATGTCGCTCGCCAGACCGCGCGCGGCGCGCAGGACGCCGGAATAGTCGTGTGAGTCGGCGACGAGCGTCGCGCGCGTTTGGCCATCAGCCAGCACGAAGCGATCCTGAGAGCGCGCCGCGCTCGGCAGCGCAGCCATCAGAAGAAATAAAGTGACCAGATCTCTTGTTTTTGACGCAAAACTCATCGCAACGCGTGCCTCTCCAGGTACCCCGCGTTCGTGGCGCACTACTCGCTTCGATTTTTCACGACCACTCCCTGCCCGGCTCGATCCTACGGGTCCGACATTTCCGGATGAGTCGACACAAAGATGACGCCGGACCCATGGTCGATGCCCCAGCGCCCGGTCGCGGCAATCCCGTCGAAATGCTTGACGAACGTGACGGTATTGCTCGCTATGTCATGTAGCGTCGACACGCCGCCCAGCCGCGTGTTGTCCAGATACACCAGCACCTGACTCGGCGATGAAAAACTGTCCGTACCGCGCGTCTGCAGCCAGTTCTGGTGCAGCGACTCGACGGCGTCGTACACCGACAAAAAGTGGTTGTCGACCATCTGCGCCTGCGTGATCATGTTCGGATCCGAAGGCGCGGCAGGATCGGCGGACCGATGAATACAGCCGGCAGCGAGCACGAGCAGCGTCGCCGCCGTAAGGCGAATGCGTGTCTGTCGCATGAAGTCCCCCCCAAACGTGAACCAGCGACCTCGCCGCCGCATATCATGGGACGGCAGACCTTGATCTGCAAGAACTACGCGAAAATCAGAGATTCGAGGTCGGCAAACGAGTTCGCCGTGCCGTCCGCCGCGTCGACCACGGCTGAGCGCGTGACGAACTCCGTGTACGCAATGAAGCAGTCGACGACGGTCCGCATGACGAGATCGGTGACACCGTCGCCGACGGCGAGCACCGGCGCCTCGAGCGCCAATCGCTGGACGACGTCGCGCTTTCCGCTGGATGTCGTGAGCGGCGATTCCTCGTCGTAGCCGACGTACGCGCCCGTCGCATCGAAGTTGACCGACACGGCGTGCACGTTGCTCGCGGCAATGCCGAGATCTTCGGCCAGGAGCAGCAGCGCAGGCCGGATCCCGCCGCTTACCAGGTGCACGCTGATCCGCGCGCTCAACGCGCGGGCGATCATCTCATACGCGCCGTGCGCCACACGGTCGACATACGCGCGCGCCAGCGCGTCGATCTCGTCCCGCCGCGGGGCAATCATGGACAGGCGCGATCCGTACACCTGCTCGAGCGACACCGTGCCCTGCATCGACCGTCGCGTCAGATCAGCGACTTCGCGAGCGAGTGCGTCGCCGCGCCGCGCCGCCAACCAGTCGACTCCCTCGATTCCCGAGAGCGTCGAGTCTACGTCGAGGACCACCGAGCGAAACGCAGGCGCGCGCGTGATCATTCCGCGCTGTCGCCGAAGTTGACTACGGTCGCCGAGTGAATGTCGTCGAGCGCGAGGAGGCGCCGGCGCAACGCATCATCAATCCGGCCATCGACAGCGATCGCCGCCAGTGCCTCGCCGCCTTCGGTCATTCGCGCCTGGTGGTACTCCGCGATGTTGACGCCCGCGCCGCCGAGCAACGTACCTACGCGTCCGATCACACCCGGCACGTCCGCATTCGTCAACACGACGAGCGTGCGCCGCGGCGCCACGTCGACTTTGAATTCACCGATGCGCGTGACGCGCGGCCCAGCGCCCGGCGCCGCGTGACCGCCGACTACTATCTGCTGCCCGTCGCCCCGCAGCGTCACGCGCACCACGTTCGCATCCTCGAGCGACGCAAGCGGAACGGCCGCGACGGCAATCCCGCGCTCATTGGCGCGCGTGCGGGCGTTCACGAGCGTGATGCGGTCGTCGCCCGTCACCGCGGCGAGCGCGCCCGCCGCGGCCGACGACGCGAGCAGCGATTCGGCGCCGACGAACTGGCGGCCGGCGTGAATCGTGAGTTGCTCGATCGCGCGCGCATCGCGATCGGCGAGAATCGCGCGCGCAATCTCCGCCGACTGACGAGCCAGCGACAGTGCTCCGCGCATGTCACGCCACCGGCCCCGGTCAACGCCCGCCAGATTCACCGCGCCCGCCAAGTCGCCCGTGAGCAGCGCATCGCGCACGGCAATGCACACATCCACCGCGACGTTGCGCTGCCCTTCGGCGGTCGACGCGCCAAGATGCGGCGTGAGCAGCACGTTCTCGAGTGCGCGGAACGGATGTTCGGCGGCGAGCGGCTCCTTGGCGTAGACGTCGAGCAGCGCGCCGGCCACGCGGCCGTCGGCCAACGCCGCAGCGAGTGCCGCTTCGTCGATGATTCCGCCGCGCGCGAAGTTGGCGACGATTGCTCCGCGCGGCAGTTGTCCGAGCGCGTCGGCGCCGATCATGCCGCGCGTTTCGTCGTTGAGTGGGGTGTGTACCGTGAGCAGGTCCGCGCGCGGCAAGAGTTCGTTCAGCCCGCCCGCGCGATCGACGCGGAGCATCTCGAACCGCTCGCGCTGCACGTACGGATCGTACGCCACAACGTGCATGCCGAACGCGTGCGCGCGCGTGGCCACTTCACCGCCGATGCGCCCAAGTCCGATGATGCCAAGCGTGCGCCCGGAGAGTTCAGTGCCGAGGAGGTCGGAACGATCCCAGCGACCCGCGCGCATCGACGAATAGGCACGCGGAAGATGGCGCACGAACGACAGCAACGCGCCGAAGAACAGCTCGGCGACGGCGATCGTGTTGCCGCTCGGCGCGTTGATGACCGCAATGCCGAGCGCCGTCGCCGCCGGCAGATCGATATTGTCGGTGCCGACGCCGGCTCGTCCGATGACGCGGAGCTTGCGCGCCGCGCGGAGCAGGTCGGCGGGTAGTTGCGTCGCGCTGCGCCCGACGAAGGCGTCGTACTCGCCGATCTCGCCGAGCAAGTCGCGCCACGCGC
Organism: uncultured Gemmatimonadaceae bacterium; assembly: GCA_963817445.1. Lineage (GTDB taxonomy): Bacteria > Gemmatimonadota > Gemmatimonadetes > Gemmatimonadales > Gemmatimonadaceae > JAQBQB01. The sequence continues at coordinate 268,169 of CAWFOG010000023.1, read as the reverse complement.
GCGTCGGCCGTTCGTCGATTGCGAGCGACGGCTCCGCCCGCAGCAGCTCGACGCCGCGCGGATCGACTTCGTCGGTCACCAGCACACGTAGCGGCCCGCTCATCATAGGCGCTGTCCGAAGTAGACACGGCCGCGTCGCTCCGTTCACCGTTGCACTCGCCCGCTGCCGTCGCCCGCCAACAGTTGGTCCACCTCGGCGACGCTCACGCGATTGATGTCGCCATTGATCGAATGCTTGAGGCAGGAGGCTGCCGTCGCGAATTCGAGCGCGCGCCTGTCGTCTCGATATGCCCGCAAGCCGTAGATGAGACCCGCCGCGAACGAATCCCCGGCGCCAACGCGATCGACGATATGCGTAATGTCGTAGTGCCGGCTCGCCAGCAGTTCCGTCCGATTGTGCAGCACGGCGCTCCACCCGTTGTGGTCGGCGCTGTGACTCTCGCGCAACGTGATCACCTGCCGTTCGAGATTTGGAAAGGCCGCGAGCACGCGTTCGGCGAGCACGCGATACGACTCCTGGCGAAGCGTTCCCGATTTCACGTCCGCGTCGATCTGGATGCCGAGCGCCTGTTGGCAATCCTCTTCGTTGGCGATGCCGATCGTCGCATAGGATACGAGTTCTCGCATCACGTCCGGCGCTTTCTTCCCGTACTTCCACAGGTTCTTGCGATAGTTGTAGTCGCAGGAGACGGTGAGCTTTCGCTCTCGCGCCGCGCGCGCCGCCGCGATCGAGAGCTCGGCGGCGGTGGCGCTGATCGCCGGCGTCACGCCGCTGATGTGAAACCAGTCGGCCCCATCGAAGATCGCGTTCCAATCGAAATCCGACGCGAGCGCAGCCGAGATCGACGCGCCGGCGCGATCGTACGTGACCCGCGACGGTCGCTGATTCGAACCGTTCTCGAGGTAGTACACGCCGAGCCGGTCGCCCTGCCGGCGCACCGTCGACACGTCCACGCCGAACGCGCGCAGCGCCGCGATGCACGCGTCGCCGACGTTGTTCGCCGGAATTGCCGACACGAACCGCGCGTCGACGCCGAACTGCGCCAACGACGCCGCGACATTCGCCTCCGCGCCGCCGAACGTCGCCTCGAGAACCGGCGACTGAAACAGCCGCTCGAAACCGGGCGACTTGAGACGCAACATGACCTCGCCGAGCGTGACGACGCGTGTCATACCGTCACCGCCGGCGTCCGCCCGTGCGCCGCGTCCGACGCGCGCCTCGACTCGTCGCGGATGCGATCGAACTGTTTGCCGGCGATCCAGTCCGGCGGCGCCATCCACGATCCTCCGCACGCGACGACGCGCGTGAACGCGAGATACGCGGCGACGTTCGCGGCGTTGATGCCACCGGTGGGAATGAAGCTCACGTCGACGTACGGCGCGGCAATCGCCTTGAGATAGGACAGTCCCCCTATCGGCTCGGCGGGGAACAGCTTGAGCGTCGTGAGGCCGAGTTCGAGGGCGGCTTCGATTTCGGTTGGCGTCGCGACGCCTGGGTAGACGGGAATCCCCTGCTCGCGACAATAATTCGCGACGCGGGCGTTGAACCCGGGCGACACGACAAAGCGCGCTCCTGCGTCGCGCGCCGCCTTGGCTTGGGCGGGCGTGAGCACCGTTCCCGCGCCGGCGAATACCTCCGGCACTTCGGCGGTCATGCGACGCAGCGCTTCGGCCGCTCGCGGTGTGCGAAAGGTGATCTCGGCGCACGATAGTCCGCCCGCGACGAGCGCGCGCGCCAGCGGCGCCGCATCTGCTGGATCGTCGATCGTGATCACGGGAACGATGCGCACGGCGCGCAATCGATCGAGCACGGCGTCGGGCGACGCGAGTTCAGTGGACATGTCGGAGGTGGCGGTCAGAGCGTGTTCGATGAGCCGAGCCGGTAGGTGTCGCGCGCCAATTCATAGGCGAGCGCGCGCGCCATGATGCGCGCGTCGTCGATGTCGATGATACTCCGCGCCACGAGTCCGGCGAGATAGTTCGCGTCGACACGGCGAGAGAGATCGTGGCGCGCCGGAATCGAGCAGAAGGCGCGCGTGTCGTCGTTGAACCCGGCCGTGTTGTAGATCCCGGCCGTCTCGGTCACCCGATGGCGGTAGCGCGTCATCCCTTCAATGGAATCGTGGAACCACCAGGGCGGGCCGAGTCGCACCGCTGGATAGTGCCCGGCAAGCGGCGCGAGCTCCCGCGAGTAGGTTGATTCGTCGAGCGTGAACAGCACGAGCGTGAGGCGCGGATCGTTTCCGTACGCGTCGAGCAGCGCGGCGAGATTGCGCGTGTACTCGGTGGCGACGGGAATGTCGCCGCCCATGTCCGGACCAAATCGCTCGAACACGGCGCGGTTGTGGTTGCGCAGCGCGCCGGCATGTAGCTGCATGACGAGTCCATCGGCGACCGAGAGCCGCGCCATCTCAACGAGCATGTGGGCCTCGAAGCGGCGCTGATCGTCAGCCGTCGCCGCGCCGCTTAAGGCGCGCGCAAAGATCGCGCTGACGTCCGCGCCGGTCAGTTGCGCGGTAAACGGTTCGAGCACGCCGTGGTCGGTTGCCGTCGCACCCATCGACTTGAAATACTGGCGTCGATTTACGAGAGCATTCACGAACGACGTGTAGTCCGAGACGTTCACGCCTGCAGCGCTCGCGAGCGCGGCGACTTCACCAGCCCATTGCGGCGCTGCGATCTGAAAGAGCGCATCTGGCCGAAAGGTCGGAATAACGCGACTACTCCAGCGCCAGCCGGAATCGCGAATCGCCCGGTGATTCTCGAGCGCGTCGCTCGCCCGATCCGTGGTCGCCAGCACTTCGATATTGAACCTTTCGAAGAGCGCACGCGGCCGATACTCGGCGGACGCGAGCCGCTCGGCGATCTGATCGTAGATCTGCTGCGCCGAACCGGCGTCGAGCTTGACGCGCACGCCGAACAGTTCGTACAGCTCATGGTCGAGCCACGCGCCGGTTGGCGTGCCGCGAAACAGATAGTAGTGCTCGGCGAACCGCTGCCAAACGTGGCGCGGGTCCGTCTCCATTGGCGTCCCATCGCGCGTGCGAACGCCGAGTGATTCCATCGGCACGCCGCGCGAGTACAACATGCGGAAGATGTAGTGATCTGGAACGATGAGCAGCGCCGTCGGCTCAGGGAACGGCGCATCGGTGGCGAGCGCCGCAGGGTCGACATGACCGTGCGGGCAGACGAGCGGGAGGTCGCGGGTCTCCTCGTACAGGCTGCGCGCGATTGACCGAACGCCCGGGTCCGGATCGAAGAACCGATCCTCGTTGAGCCCGAGGGCGTTTTGGATGCCCAGTCTCATTTCGGTACGTCGAGCGGGCGCGACCTCGGACCGGATTGCATTTGCTCAAGTTACGAACAAAATGCCCGGTTCGTACCCCTATCCGGATGGCGGGGGCGGCGGGAGCTTGGGCTTGGGGCGCGGTCGATTCGCTCGCTGGATCACTGTGTCCGACGGCGTCGAGGCGACGAACGTTCCGGAGTACATGACAAGCGAATCGATGCGCTGAATGAACACCGGACCGACGCCGCTCACCCGGCGCAGTCCGTCGCTGTTGAGAAACGGCCCGCGCCGCATTCGGTCGGCCACGATGCGCCTGGCGATCGTTGGCGTGACGCCGGGAAGCGAGTCGATCTGAGCCGCGGTCGCGACGTCGAGATCGAGCTTTCCGTTCACATAGCCGGGACGGTCGAACGGACCGACCGCACGCCGTGACCGAGCCGTTGTGCCGGCCGAAGTCGTGTCGTCAACCGCGCGGCCGCGCCCTCTTCCGTTCCCGCGCCCACGATTTCGCTTTCGCCGCCTGGCCGGCGCGAGCCGAGGAATCAGCGGCTTGCATTTGCCGTTCGAGCGCCGGCTGTTCGGCGGGCCCGTGGGGTGCGCCGGCCGCGCGTACGACGCGTACGCCAGCGCCCAGCAGCCCGACCGCCGCAATGAAGATTAGTGCTCGATGTTCGGGTTGTATCGTCACGCGCGCAACGCTACGGCCCAGCCCGTGCAGACCAGCACCCGTTCACCGCGCGCCGTACCGATCCATTTCGGCGGCGGCCCGCGGCCGGTGTAGCGACCGGCGTAAGAAACAGGTAAGGCCGCTGTCGCGGCTCCGGCGCGGCATTATCGTTCACCGAATCTTTCTTTAACCAAGGATTGGTCATGCGGCCGTTGAGCTTCCGCTCGCTGCTGTTGTTCGCGTTCGCCGCCACGGCGTGCGGCGCTCCCGCCACCGTCGCGACGGTCCCGGCGCCGGCGCCATCGACACCGCCCGCGGCATCCGCGCCCGCCGCGAGGCCGACGGCATCCGCGCCAGTCACCGCGCCCGCCGTCACGCTCGCCGAGGCGCCGCGGAACTGGCAGCTCCTCGATGAAGCGACCGATCATGTGCCCGGAATCGGCGTCGAGCGCGCGATGCACGAACTCCTCGCCGGCAAGTCGCCCAAGCGCACCGTGCTCGTCGCGATCATCGACAACGGCATCGACACCGCGCACGTGGATCTCAAGGCCAATCTCTGGACGAATCCCAAGGAAGTCGCCGGCAACGGAAAGGACGACGACAACAACGGCTTCATCGACGACATCCACGGATGGAATTTCATCGGCGGCAGCAACGGCGACGACGTGCACTTCGACACGTTCGAGGTCACGCGCCAATACGCCGCCTGCCACGGGTTGCCCGCGGCCGGCGGACAGGCGCCGATCACCGACGTCGCGCGGTGCAAGCAGATCGACGCCGACTACGAGAAGCAGCGGGACGACGTCACGAAGAACCTTCAGACGTATCGCGAGATCGATGACGCGCTGAAGCAGATCATTCCGCTCCTGCGCGAAGCCGCCCACACCGACTCGCTCACGCCGGACATCGTGCGCGGGATTTCGACGACGTCGTCGCCGCAGCTGGCGCAGGCACGGCAGGTCGTACCTCGAATTGGCGGCGGAAGGCGCGACACCGTCGGTCATTGAAGACGGGCTCAAGTCGTTCGAGGGCCAGACGAAGTATTCATTGAACACGCAGTACAATTCGCGCACGATCGTCGGCGACGACTACCCCGACGTGAATCAGCACCACTACGGCAATGGCGACGTGATGGGTCAGGACGCCAAGCACGGAACCCACGTGGCCGGCATCATCGGCGCGGTACAGGGCAACGGCATTGGTGTCGACGGCATCGCGCCGTCCGTGAAGTTGATGATGATTCGCACCGTTCCGGACGGCGACGAGCGCGACAAGGACATCGCCAACGCGATCCGCTACGCGGTCGACAATGGCGCGCAGATCATCAGCATGAGCTTCGGCAAGCCGTACTCGCCGTACAAGGCCGCCGTCGACGACGCGGTGCAGTATGCGGACGCGCACGGCGTGCTGATGGTGCACGCCGCGGGCAACGACGGCGCGGACCTCGCCAAGGGCAAGAACTTTCCGACGCCTGTGTACCTTGGCGGCGGCAAGCCGGCCACCTGGATTGAAGTCGGCGCGTCGTCGTGGAAGGGCGGCGACAGCCTCGCCGCGTCATTCTCGAACTACGGCAAGAACGAAGTCGATGTGTTCGCGCCGGGCGTCGACATTTTGTCGACCGTGCCGGGCAATCAGTACGAGCGCGACAGCGGCACGAGCATGGCCGCGCCGGTGGTGAGCGGCCTCGCCGCGCTGATCATGGATTACTATCCGAACCTCACCGCAACCGACGTCAAGAAGATCATCTCGGCGTCGGTGTCGAACTACGGCGGCCAGATGGTCGTCCGACCGGGCGACAAGGAGCGCGTGCCGTTCAGCTCATTGTCGATCACGGGTGGAATCGTCAATGCGTACAACGCGCTCAAGCTCGCCGAGCAGGTGAGCAGCGGAAAGGTGCTGCCGTAGCAGCAGCGCGGTTCCCGCTACTGTCCTCTACGCCCCGATTTCGCTGACGTCGATTGCGGTTTTGCAATCGGCGCCCGGGGCGTGGCTGGCGGCGGTGCGGTGAACTTCTGACCGTCCGGCCCGGGTGCGTTCGGGCGCTTCCGTGAGAAGTCCGGAATGGAGCGATTGCCTTTCTTTTTCATGTGGCCTCCCGGCCGCGTGTCCCCGCTAAGGTAGCGCCATTCCGTCGGACGGCACAGATCCACGTCACTGCATCACACGCGTCCGGCACTCCGTCAGCGTCAGCCGCCGGCGACCGCCTCCGCCGCGCGCAGTTCCGCGACGACCTCCGCCCCCGACCCGACACCGCTCTTGAGGCGAAGGAGTTGCAACCGGACGTTTTCCAGCGAGCCGGTCAACTGCGCGCGCCGCGCAATCACCTCGTCGCGCGCCCGCGCCAGGTCGGCCACGAGCTCCTCGCGCCGCGCGCGCGTTGCCGCGTCCCCACCCGTCGTCGCCGATCCAGCCTGCGCGATCGCCTCGTCGAAGCCCCGCCGCTGCTCGGCGAGTGCGGCCAACGATTGTTCCAGTTGTTGAATTCTTGTTTGTACATCGCGGAGCTCTCGGCGGCGCGCGCTGGGCAGGCCGGCAATCAGCGCATGTGCGCTCGACGTGGTGGCCGACGCTCCGGGGGCAACCCCGCCAGAACGCGCGGCGCGCGCCGCGAGCTTGAACGCGAGGCGGCCCAGCGGGCCGCGCCACAGGAACGCCACGACGCGGTCGATCGCCGTGGCCCGCGCGGAATTCATCATGAACATGGCCATGCTCAGGCCGATCATGATCGCCGAAGTCAAGAGCACGATCGCCCCCGGCAGCTTGATCGTGTAGGTGTCCGGCCCGGTCCGAATCCGCATGTGGGCCATCACCCAGTACCAGGCGAATCCTCCGTACGATCCGCCGAGCACGATGATCCGTCGCCGGCGTGTGATTTGGCGGCTCAGCCGCGGATCCGACCGCTCTTGCGCGCGCGCTTCGTTGCCCTCGGCGATGATGGCTTTGAGACCGACGCTCGCGTCCTGGAACGAGAATCCCGCGCCAATCAGCGCACGCGCGAGCCCAATCATCTGCGCCGTAATTCCCCACACGATGGCCGTGCCAATGACGAGCGGGAGCATGAAATCCGCGTTGCCGGCGCCGATCGGGTGCGCGATGAACATCACCTCGATGATCAGGATCGTGAGAATCGCGCGGAACGCCTGCGTCGCTCGCGCTTGAAACAGGCGAAGCGCCGGCGCGACTTCGGGGCGCGATGCGCGCAGCGGCTCGAGCCCCGCCGCCAGCGCTTCGCCGGTCTCGAACCGATTCGCCGGATCCTTCTCCAGACATCGATCAATCGCGGCCGACAGCGCCGGCGGCAGATCCGGCCGCAAGGACGCCACCGGCGGCGGCGCCTTCGTGAGATGCATTGCCATGATCGCCGTGGCGCTGCCGGCGTCGAACGGCAGCTTGCCCGTCACCGCGAAGAACGCGACGACGCCGAGCGAATACACATCGCTGCGGCCGTCGAGCGGTTCGCCCGCGGCCTGCTCGGGACTCATGAACTGCGGCGTGCCGACGACCTCGCCGACGCGCGTGAGCGTGGCCGACGTCGTCGTCGACGCCGTTCGCGCAATGCCGAAGTCGGTGACGAGCGCGCGCCCCGTCGCCCGCTCGATGAGAATGTTGTCAGGCTTGATGTCGCGGTGGACGACGCCGCGGCCGTGTGCATATGACAACGCCCATGCCACTTCCTGTAATAGCCGGATCGCGTCGACCGCGTTGAGCGGACCCGCGCGGCGGACGCGTTGCGCGAGCGTTTCGCCGTCGATGAAGCCCATGACGAAGCACAGCAGATCGGCGTGCTCTTCCACGGCGAACACCGGAACGATGTTCGGATGCGAGAATGCCGCCGTGACGCGTGTCTCGCGCAAAAAGCGCTCGCGCAGCTCCTCGCGCACCGCGAACTCCGGCGGCAGAAGCTTGATCGCGACCGGGCGCTGCAAGCGCTGGTCTTCGGCGAGATACACCGCGCCCATACCGCCCTGACCCAGCTGGCGATCGATCGTGTAGCGGCCGTGCAGTGCCGTCTCGAGAAGCTCGCGCATTCTCCGAATGTACGGTGGAGCGCGCGGCTCCCGCTACGCCCGCAGTGTCTTCAGCGCCATCGCCCACCGATGCAGCTCGTCGAGCATCACCGCGGCGGCTTTGATCTGTACCTCGCCGGGGTCGAAAGTTCCTGTCTTCGTGTCGATGTGCTTCGTGAAAAATGGGATCGACACCGCCTCGAACATCGGCATCATTTTGAGCGCCGTGACGGTCGACTTGGTGATCTGAACGCCGCGCGTGCCGCCGGACACGCCCCCGTAACTGACAAATGCAGCCGCCTTGTACGCCCACTCGTTCACCAGGTATTGGAGCGCGTTGATAAGCGAGGCCGGCGGCCCGAAATCGTATTCCGGCGTCACGAACAGGAACGCGTCGGCGCGACTCACTATGGCGCTCCACCGTTTCGTCTGCTCGTGCACATACTCGCCAAAGCGCGGGTGCTTTGGTTCGTCGAACAACGGCAGGTTCACTTCGGCAAGATCGACCGACTCGACGGTGAATTTTCCGTGCGCCCGCGCCTGCTGCGTTGCCCACGCACCGACGAACGGGCCCTGCCGGTTCTGTCGTGTGCTGGCGATGACCACCTGAAGAGTCAACATGCAAAGACCAATGGCGAGTTGATGTTCACCGGATCACTCTGCCGACGCGGCGCGATGCGCGCGACGAGAGTCCAATCATTCACCGAAGTATCGCGACCTCTCGTTGCCGAGCAATGGATGCGCCGGAATAGCGCAGCGCAGCTCGCTGACGTCGGTGGCTTCACGGTCGCGCACTAGTCCAAGGCCGCATTGGCGCGGTTGCCCGCCAGCGGAATCTTCCGCGATATCCTGGCAGAGTCGATATCAATGATACGATCGCGACGATTGGCGGCATTGGCCGCGGGCAGTGTGCTGGCGCTGGTAGCCTCGACCGCGCATGTGGGTGCGCAGGATCCGTGCGGCCCAAAACCGGCGCCGCCGAAGCCCGAGACGCGCTGGCGGTTCACGGTCGCGCCCTATCTGTGGGCAGGCGCAGTGAACGGCACGGTGGGCGTCGGGCCCGTCGCGACGAACATCGACCTCAGCATCAATGACCTGCTCAAGGCATTGCGGTTCGCGGCGATGGGTTACGGCGAAGCGCGCTATGGACCGTGGCTGTTGGGTGTGGACGCGACGTACGTCTCGCTGCGGAACGGACGCGCGATCGCGTTCCGCGGCGATACGGGCAGCTTCGATCTGACCCAGCATGAAACGATGATACAGCCTGTCGTCGGCTACGCGTTTGGCGACACGACTTGGCGCGTGGCAGTCGTCGCCGGAGGCCGGTACTGGAATTTGAACTCCGATCTCGACGCGAACCGGCTCAATGGAACCTCGAACGATCTGTCAAAAAGAGTGCAGTGGATCGACGCGACGGGCGGACTCCGCGTAAATTGGATGCCAGCGAGCCGTCTTCGCATCGTGGCCGCAGGCGACGGTGGCGGCGGCGGCTCGCGTGGCACCTGGCAGGCGTACGGCTCGTTCGGGTACGAGTTCCCATCCAAGTTTGGGCTCGCAGCCGGCTATCGGGCTCTGTCCATCGACTATGACCACAACGGGTTCCTCGACAACACGACCACGCAGGGGCCGGTCCTGGTCGCGAGCTGGAGGTTCTAATCGCCGGCGGAACGCCGGCGAGCGGCGCTAGCGCGCATGGCGTTCCGCTTTTTGCACTACGAACATCGCCGGCAGCCGCTCATCTCGCGCGCGCGGTTCATGGCGCGCCTCATGTGGCACGCCGAACTCGCGCTGGCGATGATGGCCGTGTCGCTGCTGATTGGCATGTGCGGCTATCACTGGCTGGCGGATCGCAGTTGGATCGACTCGTTCCTCAACGCCGCGATGCTCCTCGGCGGCATGGGACCGGTCGGCGACTTGACCACGACCTCGGGCAAATTATTTGCCGGCCTGTTCGCGCTGTACGCGGGGATCGTGTTCCTCATCGCGACGGCAATCATTCTCACGCCGGTCTTTCATCGGGTGCTGCACCGCTTCCACTGGGAAGCAGACAGCGACGCCAAATAGCATGGCGCGCGCGAGCCGGTCACGCTCACGCCGTCATTTCACCAGCGTCACCGCGACATCGCCGACGATTTGCAGGCTCCGCGCTGAGATCTTGTCGAACGTGTCCTGCATCGTGTGGTGGTAGCTCGGGTTGGCCTGCGTACCAGCGCCATAGCCCGGCGGAAGCGGTCCATACTGCCAGTCGATCACGTCGACCACACGCAGACCTTTTCGCAACAAGGGGCAGATGATCGTCCGTGATCGCGATGCCGGGCTGATTGATGAAGTAGCGCGAGTAGCCGAGGTCCGCCGCCGTCTGCCAGACCTTGTTCACCACCTCGGGCGCGTTTTGTACGGAGTTCGCCTCTTGATAGATCTGTAAATCCGCGTCGCCGATCATGTCGAACAACACGCCAAATAGCGGCCGATAGTCCGCCGACGGCAGGTGGCTGGCGAAGTATTGCGACCCGAACAGCGCGTCCGGGTAGTTGTTGGAACTGTCCGGATCGAACGAGCCCCAATCCTCGCCGTCGGTGAACAGCAAGTCGACGCCGACGGACGGCGGCGTCTTCTTGAACACGTCGCCCAGCGCGATGAACATTCCGACGCCCGCCGCGCCGTCGTTCGCGCCGAGGATCGGGCGCGCGCGGTTGCCGAAATTCGGATCCTCGTCGGCCGTGGGGCGGGTGTCCCAGTGCGTGAGGTAGAGCACGCGCGCCGTCGCCGTGGGGTTGAAGCGCGCAAGGATATTGCGCATGGGGAGCTTCGTGCCGTTCGCCGTCGTTTGCGTCCACGACTGTACGGTCACGCTGTCGGTCCGCTGCTTCATTTCGGCGACGATCCAATCCGCCGCTTTCTCGTGTGCCGGCGTACCCGGAGTCCGCGGTCCGAACTGGAGATGCTGACGCGCGTACTCGAGCGCCGCCTTACCGTCGAACGCCGTCTTGGCGCCGCCGAAGCGGGACTGGACCTGGTCGCATCCGGACAGCGTGGCAGCCAGGCAGAAAAGAATCAGCATTCGCACGTCGTATCGTCTCGGCAAGGAATAAATTGTACGATAGTCTGATGCCCGGCGCACCATCGCACCAAACCCGGAGCGGAGGGGTAGCATTTGGCGGGAGGCGAAAACTGCGCCTTGTATTTGGCCACCCGCCAAGTGGAATATACAGTCGGCGGTGACAGCACAACCCTGTGGAGCGCTTGAAGTTCCGCAGTTGGAACTCACCGAGTCTTCTTCGCGGCATCCGTGCGGCTCATCAACAAGTACATCCTCAAAGAGCATGTCGGTCCATTCGTGTTCGCCCTGTCGGCGCTCACGTCGCTCCTGCTGCTCCAGGTAGTCGCGCGACGCTTCGGCGATCTCGTAGGCCGCGGCCTGTCGTGGCAGATCATCACGGAGTTTTTTGTTCTGTCGATCCCGTTCACGCTCGCGCTGACGCTGCCGATGGCCGTGTTAGTGGCGGTGCTGTACGCGTTCAGTCGTCTCGCCGCCGAGAACGAGGTGACCGCGCTCAAGGCGGGTGGCATATCCACGCGATCGCTGTTGTGGCCGGTGCTCGCCGCGTCGACAGTGCTCGCGCTGTTCATGTTATGGTTCAACGATCAGGTGTTGCCAACGGCAAACCACGAGTTGGCGACGCTGCAGATGGCGATTCTGCACACCAAGCCGACATTCGCGCTCAAGGAGCAGGTCATCAATCCCGTGAAAGAAGGTCAGCTCTACCTTCGCGCCGGAGTGATTGACCGGGACCAGTCCGGACGCATTCGCGACGTGACGATCTACGACGTCGCCGATCCCGCGCACCGCCGGACGATTTACGCCGACAGCGGAACGCTTGCCTTCGCGACGAACAAGCGCGACCTCGTGATGCACCTGTTCTCCGGCATGATGATGACGTCGCCGGCGAACGCACCCGCGCAGCTCAGTCGCATCTACTATCGCCAGGACGAGCTCAAAGTGCGCGACGTCGCGAACTCGTTTCAGTCCATCGACGCGGACACGGCGATGAAAGGCGAGCGCGAAATGTCGATATGCGAGATGCAGAAAGAGTACTCGACACGCGCCACCGCCGTGCAGCGCGCGTACTCGGACAGCATCGACGCCGTCTGGAAGCTTCAGGCAGCGAAGGACAGCGCGAAGGGCAAGGAACCGAAGCGGGCGCCCATCAAGAAGGCCGGGGGCCTGGGCGCGCTGTACTGCACGCTCATGACGAAGTATCTGCACGTCGCGGTCGCGGAAGCCGCCGAGGTGCAGCAGCCGGCCACCAGACAAAAAGCGGTGGCCGCGTCGCTTGGACAGGACACCTCGAAGAAGAAAACCGGTGCGCGGCCGCCTGTGGTCGCCGCGCCAACCAACCAACCGCCGGTCGCCCGAACAGCCGCGGAAGCGGCCGCGATTGCCGGCCGATCCGAGTCGGCCATGTCCGCGTCGTACGAGCTGACCGACGCCGGCATTCGGCTCCAGGACGCGCGGCATTGGCGAAACCGCTACGGCGTCGAGATCCAGAAAAAGTTCTCGCTCGCCGCGGCGTGCATCGTGTTCGTCGTCGTTGGCGCCCCCATTGCGCTGCGCTTTCCCCGTGGAGGCGTGGGCCTCGTGATCGGCGTGAGTTTTCTGGTATTCGCGGTCTATTACATCGCGCTGACGGGTGGTGAATCGCTGGCCGATCACGGCATTATTTCGCCGGTCGTGGCGATGTGGGGCGACAACGCCCTCTTTCTCGCCCTCGCGCTGCCGCTCGTGTGGCGCATGGGGCGCGAAGGCGTGACCGGCCGCGGCGGCAACTTCGGGGAGATGGCCGAGAACGCGCGCGCCTGGTTCGCGCGCCTCCGCACCGACCGGGGCGCGCGTCGCTCGCGGGGAGCATGAACGTGCGCATCCTCCGTCCGCTCGACCGCTACGTCTTCTCCGAGTTCTGGAAGATCTTCGTCGTCACCGCGCTCGGGTTTCCAGTGTTGCTCATCATCATCGACCTGACCGAGAACGTCGATAAGTATCTGAATCGACACATCTCGGCCCGGGACATCGTGCTGAGCTACATCTATTGGGTTCCCGACTCGATGTTCATGGTCATGCCGGCCGCGGTGCTGTTCGCCACGGTGTTTTCGATCGGCGCCATGACGCGGCACGCCGAAGTCACCGCGGCAAAGGCGTCGGGGATCAGCTTCTATCGTCTCGTCACGCCGATTCTGCTCGGCGCGCTGTTCGCCTGCGTCGCCGATCTCGCGCTGGGAGAAGTGCTACCGCGCACGAATCAGCGGCGCATGGAACTGCTCAAGGAAGATCGCGCGCAGACGGGCACCAACCGGTTCAACTTTGCCTACGCGGGCGAAAATGGCCGGGTGTACAAGGCGTACGAACTGCGCACCGACTCGGGGCGCATTCGCGTGCTCCAGATCGAGCGCAAGGGAAAGGGCGCGGCCTATCCGACCTACTTGCTGTCCGCCGACAGCGCGACGTACGATGAACGCCGCGAACGCTGGGCGTTGGGCCGCGGCGACCTGACCGTCGTCCGCGACACCGGATCGGTGTTCACGATCTCATTCGCCTCGGCGCGCGACAACCAGTTCAACGTGCAACCGATCGAGATGCTGTCCAAGCCGCACGATCCACACGACATGCGCTACCAGCAGCTCTCGCGTTTGATTGCGTCGTCCGAGCGGTCGGGCGGCGACGCCAACCCGCTCCGGATCGAACGCGGACTCAAGCTGGCCATTCCGGCGACCTGCATCATCATCGCGCTGTTTGGAGCGCCGCTGGCCACGAGCAGCCAGCGCGGCGGCGGCGCGTATGGTATTGCGGTGAGTCTTGCAACCACGATGATCTTTCTGCTGATGATTCAGCTCACACGGGCGATCGGCGGCAAAGGAGTCATTTCACCGGACCTCGCGGCGTGGGTGCCGGGCGCGATCTTCGGCGCCATCGGCATCGGGCTGCTCGCGCGCGTCCGTACGTGAGCGCACCGGACGCCCTGTCCCGCCAGACCGAAGCGTACCCAGTCGTTCAACGCGCGTCGATCCGATTCTTCCGGCGCATCACGCGCTTCTGGATCGGCGTGTTTCGCGACATCGGGCTGCGCACGTATTTCATGCGCGACATCGCGCGCGCGCTCGGCGATCCGGCGACCTACGTGCCGGAAACGATCCGCCAGATGAAAAACGTCGGCGTCGACTCGGTGCCGCTCACCGTGATCGTCGCTGCGTTCATCGGCGGCGTCATCGCGCTGCAGACACGCTACCAGCTTTTTCCCGGCGTTGAGCTTTCGATCATCGGCCTCGCCAGCCGCCTGATGATCGTGCTCGAGTTGGGACCGTTGCTCACGGGCCTCGTGCTCACCGGGCGCGTGGGCGGTCGGATGACGGCGGAGATCGGCACCATGCGCGTCACGGAGCAGATCGACGCGCTCGAGACGCTGGCCTACGATCCGGTCGCGTTTCTCATCGTGCCGCGGTTGCTGGCCGCCACGTTCATGCTGCCGACGCTCGTCGTGCTGGCCGACGCCGTCGGTCTGATGAGCGCGTACATGGTGTCCATACACGTGACCGACGTCCCCCCTGCCGATTTCATCACGGGGCTGCGCCTGGGATTCGCCACCTTTCAGGTCGTCTATAGCCTGCTCAAGGCGGTGATGTTCGGTATCGCGATCGCTCTCGTCTGCGCCTATGAAGGTTACATTACCGAGGCTGGTGCGGAGGGTGTCGGCCGGTCCACCGCCCGGGCCGTCGTCATCACCTCCATGACCATCCTTGTGCTCGACGCGCTGACCACCGGCGTGCTGGGTCCCCTTCTCCAATCATGAAGCGTCGCGACGAAGTCACCGTAGGAGTTCTCATAACGGTCGCCGTCGTCGTCCTGCTCCTCGGGACGCTGTGGCTCGCGCGCGGCGGCCTCAAGTCCGGCTATCCGCTGTACACGCGGTTCGCCTGGGGACAGAATCTCAAGCAGGGGCAGCCCGTTCTCCTCGCCGGCGTCAGCGTCGGCTATGTCGGCGACGTGAATCTCCGTCGCGACGGGTTCCTCGACGTGATGCTGAGCATCGACAATCAGTACACGGTCCCAAAAGGGTCGAAAGCCAGTGTGAAAGCGGTCGGCATTTTCGGCGACGTCGCGGTCGCGCTCACGCCGCCCTTTCCCGTGCCGGTCGCATCGTATGCCTCCGGCGACACGGTGCCACCCGGTCCGCCGAGCGCCGACGTCACCGAGATCATGAATCGCGTGGATTCAATCGGGAAGAACGTGTCCGCGTTGACCAGCGCGCTGCAGCGTGAGGTCGTCGAAGCGGGCACGCTCAAGGATCTCCACAAAACCGTGCTCTCGGCCACCGCGCTCTCGACGGAACTTCAGGTGGACATCGCCCGGCAGAGTCAGAACTTCACCGCGGCGCTCGCGACGTGGCGCGACCTCGGCGTCCATCTGGAAGGAGTAGTCGATTCGACAAAGATCGCCGCGACACTCGACAACGTGCGCGCGACGAGCGACAACGTCCGCATTGCGAGCGACAACGCCACGCGCCTCGTCGCCAACCTCGACTCGACGAACAAGCAGCTCAAGTCGCTGCTCGCGGTGGCGGAGCACGGCAACGGCACGGTCGGAAAACTCCTCACCGACTCGCTGCTCTACAGCGACACGCGGCACCTGCTCCAGACGCTCGACTCTCTCGTCGCCGACGTGAAGGCGCATCCGAAGAAGTACATCAACGTCAGAATTTTCTAATCAGACGTTGGCGCGCGCCCCACGGTGAGATAGTACACGGGAATCCCCGCCAGAATCACCCCGAAGATCGCCAGCGTCGGCCACCGGCTCCCGGGGTCGATCAGCGCGTTGACCAACAGGTACATCGCCGCGAGCACAAACAAAATCGGCGCGAACGGATAGAGCGGCGCGCGGAAGGGCGGCGTGTACTCCGCGCTCGGACGGCGGCGAAAGACGAAAATCGACGCTACACCGAGCGCGTAGAACGGAAGAATCGCCGTGACGAAGGTGTCGGCGAGTTGCTCGAACGTCCGCAGCAGCACGAAGATGATTCCGAGCACCGCCGTCAGCGCAATGGCGACGTACGGCGTTTGGTAGCGCGGATGTACCGCGGCGATCTTGCGAAACAAGAGGCCGTCCGCCGCCATGGCGAAGAACACGCGCGGATTCGTAAGGATCGATCCGTTGAGCGTGCCGAGCGTCGACAGCATCACGGTGATCGCGACGAACGTTACGCCGGCCGGGCCGACGAGCCGTAGCGCGACGTCCGCCGCGACGAGCTTCGAATGCCGGATGTCGTCCACCGACATCACGCCGAGATACGCGATGTTGGCCAACAGATAGATGACGATCACGGCGAGCGTGCCGAAGATGAGCGCACGCGGCAGGTTGCGCGCGGGGTCTTTGACCTCGCCGGAGATGAACGCGAGATCGGCCCATCCGTCGTACGCCCACAGCACGGACACGAGCGCGAGCCCGAACGGCGCGATGGAAAAACTCCCGGGCGGCGCGATGGGCGTGAAGTGTCCGCCAGTTCTTGGAATTCCGATCGCGATCGCCGCGAAGACGATGAACAGCAGCCCGACGAATTTGGCGAGCGTGGTGATGTTTTGAACGAGCGAACCCCATCGCACGCCGACGTAATTGAGACCGGCGATGACGGCGATTGCCGCCGCAGCCACGTAGTGCACCCAGCCATCGTAGGGTGCGATGCTCGGGTCGTAGCCGAGTACGCGCAGCAAGTATTCGGCAAACGTCGTCGCAATCGCGCCAACGGCGGCGGCGCGAATGATCGCGAGTTCCGCCCAGCCGAACAGAAACGCCGGTAATCGTCCCCACGCGCGACGGATGAAGACGAAGATGCCCCCGGTGTCGGGGAACGCGGCGGCAACTTCGGCGAGCGTGAGCGCACCGCAGAGCGCGACGACGCCGCCGGCGCTCCAGACCGCGAAGAGCGCGAGCGGACCCGGGAGTCGGTTGGTGACGCTGGCCGGCGTGCGAAAAATTCCCGAGCCGATCGTGATGCCGGCGACGACGGCGATGGCGCTCCACAGCCCGAGTCGGCGCGGAAGCGTGGCGGGCTGAGCGACGGGGGCGATCGAAGCCATTCTATATGGTACGGCCGACTCAGACGGGATGGCGAGCGTTACCGACACTACGGTAGCTTTGTTGTTTGGCCTTCGTCTCCACCCAACTCATGCCCTTCTCTTTCGCTGACGCGATCTTCTGGATCGCCGTCGCGTCTTGCGCCGTCGCGCAAATAGCCATCGTGCGTTCGATCGTGTCGTCGCCGGCGCGTGCCGCATCCGATCTCGCGCCAACCACAGCCGCGCGACGCGGCGCTGAACTCGCCTGGGCCGTGATCCCGGGAATCGCACTCGCCATTGTGATGGTCTGGACTTGGCGCGTGATGCATCCGTCTCACATCTCGGGCGCCGTCGCGCTCGTTGTCCGCCGATGAAGGCCATCCGTCGCTTGTCCGTCGCGGCGCTCATCGTCGCGTGCCTGCACCTCGTGTTCGGCGCCATCGTCCGCATCTCCGGTTCGGGAATGGGCTGCGGCGAGAACTGGCCCAAGTGCTACGGCTACTGGTTCCCACCATTCAGCCGCCCCGATCTCGTCGTCGAGGTGAGCCATCGCTACCTCGCGTCGATTCTCGTCCTGACCGTGTCGTCGATGGCGCTTGTCGCCTTCGCGCGGCGCGCTGAGCCGGGCGTCGGCGGACGTGGCGGCGTTCTGCGCTCGTCGCTCGGCGCCGTCGCCGCGGTGTTCGCTGCCGCGATCCTTGGCGGCGTCACGGTGAAAATGCAAAACGCGCCGTGGGCGACGGTCGCGCATTGGCTCGTGGCGATGACGTTGCTGGCGATGGTCGCGACGACGGCAATCCGCGCCGGAACACTCGGCGGCGTCGCGTCGTCGACGCAGCGTGGCTCGGCGCGCGTGGCGCGGTCAGGTCGCGCCGCCGCGGGTTTGGCGATTGCCGCCGTCGCGCTGGGCGGAATGACGGCGAAGTTTCCCGGCGCCGCGGTCGGCTGCACGACCGTTCCGCTGTGCGGCCGCAATCCGTTGGTCGACGCGACCGGCGTCTACATCCAGATGATCCATCGCACGATCGCCGTGCTGCTCGTGCTGCATCTCATCGGTGTTGTGATGATGCTGCGCAAGCGGCGCGCGGACGAAGCGCCGATCGTCGTGCGCGCGGCGTCCATCGCGCTCGGCATGGTGGTGCTGCAGCTGGCCGTCGCGTCGTCGATGATTCTGCTGCATCTGCCGCCCGTATTGCGCTCGGTGCACGAGGCCACCGGAGTCGGGATCTGGCTGAGCTGCTTCACGCTCGCGTATCTCGCGCACCGCGCGGCGGGCAATGCCGCTGTCACGAGCGCGGTCGCCGGAAGTTCGCCGGTTGCACGTTCCCGCGGCGCGGCGATGGGCAGCGCGGTGGCGCAGGGAGTCGAGTCATGAGCGACACCGCCGTGGTCGAATCAGCGCCACGCTCATGGGCGCGCGATCTCGTCGCGCTGACCAAGCCGCGCATCATCTCGCTCCTGCTCGTGACGACGATCGCGCCAATGTTCGTCGCCGGCCGGCCGAGCTGGACGCTCGTGCTCGCGGTGTTCATCGGCGGGTATCTGATGGCCGGCGGCGCGAACGCCGTCAACATGTACATGGATCGCGACATCGACGATCGAATGGCGCGCACGCGGCTCCGTCCCATCCCGAGCGGGCGCATGCAGCCGCGCGAGGTGCTGGCGTTCGGCATTCTCTTGTCGACGACGGCGACCTGGCTGCTCGCCGCGGCGGCCAACGTGCTCACGGCGGCGCTCGCGCTGGCCGGATTCTATTTCTACGTATTCATATATACTCGTTGGCTCAAGCGCAGCACGCCGCAGAACATCGTCATCGGCGGCGCGGCTGGCGCCTTTCCGCCGCTCGTCGGCTGGGCGGCGGTGACGGGGCGCGTCGACCTGCTCGCCGTGTATCTGTTCCTCATCGTCTTCTACTGGACGCCGCCGCACTTCTGGGCGCTCGCCCTGCTCAAGCAGAAGGACTACGATCGCGCCGGCGTGCCGATGGCGCCGCTCGTGTGGGGCGAGCGCGAGACCAAGCGGCAGATGCTCTGGTACACGCTCATCCTCATTCCGCTCACGCTGCTGCCGTGCGCGTTCGGCGCGCTCGGCTCCTTCTACTTCGTCGCGGCCGTACTGCTCGGCGCGCTCTTCCTCGTCGACGTCGTGCGCGTCATGCGCGCGACGGTGTGGACCAAGCCGGCGTGGCGATTGTACAAGTACTCATTGCTCTATCTCGCCCTGCTGTTCGCGGCGATGGTTGTGGATCGGGTGGGCGCTGCGCTGGGGATCGCCGGTAGAGGGTGACCGCAGGCTGAGGCGGGCTCATCAGCTCGACTGTAAAGACAAGATCACGAACTCTAGAGAGTATTGATTGAGCCAATATATTTGAATATTCTTTAGACGCAGACGAACCGACGCCGGTTTCGTTCGCCTCCAGCGCGAAGACGCGTGACAGCGCCGCGGGATGCTCCTGACCAATCGGCTGCCGCCGGAATGAGCACGGCGTAATCGATTCTTATGATTTCCGGCGACAGCAGCTCCGTGTGCGTGGTATGGTGCACGGATGATGGTAATGCGGCCCTTGTGCGCCTGGCACAGGAGCGACGGCCGACTACCTGCGTGATCGGCTATTGCTCGCTCGGCGCCACGACGAGTGATGAACTCTTGCTCGCGAGCCGGGCCGCAGGGTGGCGCCAGATCCCTCGACATGCGCTGCACCCGCTGGCCCGAGAGGTCGCGGAATACGTACTCGCCCACGCGGCCGTCGCGCCGAACGTCAACGACGTGGCCCGTGCGCTCGGACGCACGCCGCGCACCTTGGCGCGACGATTCGCCCGAGCGGGTTTGCCGACGCCCGACACGTTGATCACGCTGCTTCGCTGGTCGCGCATCGCCGACCTGTTTGCCACGCATCAGGTCAGGTCCGCGGACGTCGCTTGCGCCTCGGGCTTTGCCGATGTCAGAGCGATGAGGGCCGCGCTCAAGCGGCGATTGGGAATTGGGCTACAGCAATTGGCGCACGCCGAGACAAGGAGGCGGCTGCGTCACTCGCTGCTGCGCGATTTCAGCGCGTCCCCCGCGCCCACAATCGAGGCCTGAGGCGACTAGGGAGGCGTCAAGGCGAAGATGTTCCGATCGCTGCCGATGTACAGGCGGTTGCGATCGAACGCCGGCGCGGCCATGAAGTATTCCGGCCCTGGGTTCGGGCCAACCATCCAAATGAACTTGTGGGTCGTCAGCGACATCGCGCCGAAAATCGTGCCACCGTAGTTCACGTAGAGCATAGTCGAATCCACGGCAAGATCGAACGGGCTTCCACGAAACGACACCTGCCATAGCAGCTGCGTAAGGTTTCGGCCATCGAAGGCGGTGATTTTGCTGTTGTCCGTGCCGGCAAGTACGAGCGTGTCACCGACGGTCAGCAATTGGAATATCGTGTCCTGATTGTTGTCTGCGGTGAAGCCGAACACCGTCTTCGGGATCGAATCCACGACGACGCCAGTTTGGCGATCCAAGCCATAGAGGTAGCCATCCCAACTCCCCGTGACCACGCGCGTCGGCGTGAGCGTGACGCTCTCTGTCTCCGTGGGCCCGCTGAAGTGTCGCGGTAGATACTGCGACCACAGTAACCGCCCCGTGGCGGCGTCGAACGCGGCGGCGCCGCCGTCGATCTCGAACTTCCCCGGGGGCGAATCGGCGAAGGCGACGTAGACCACGCCGTTATCGACGACCGGATTGAAGACGCGAATGGTGCTGTCCGGCAGCGTGGTCACATGGGCGATCCACCGCTGCGCGCCGGTCGCCGCGTCGACGGCGTAGACGTTCCCCCACACGCCCCCAACGTACACGGTCGTGCCGTCAGTCGTGAGGCGTTGAAAGGAACGCTCATTGGGGAACTGAGTACGCGGCGCGAACTGCCAGCGAATGGCGCCGGTTGCGGGATCGAGCCCAAAAACATCGATGTCGCCGATGATGAGCAAACCAGCGGCGAGCGCGGTACCGTAGCCTTGGAGAAACGACTCGGGGTTTGGAACCGCGAGCGGGGTAGACCACAGAGATGCGCCAGTCGACTTGTCGAAGGCGAAGACGACGTGGGTACCGAGGACGTATACCGCTCGATCGTCAACCACCGGCCGTACCGCGGTGGACCCTGATGCGCGCCAGACAATATCTGGCGCCGCCGGAGCGGGCGGCGCAGTGCAACTGCTGCACGGCGTTACAATATCCCGCTGGCACGCGCCGACCACTAGGGCGAGTGCCAGCGAGGAGCGCGCACATAGTGCAGTTAGACTCATCGCCATCCGGATACCAAATACGGGCACGCAAATCGCCAGGAGCGACATTCTGCGTTGCGCCCCGGCCCAACTTCCAGATCCTCGTCAGCGACCAGTAATTTGATTGAGCGCCGAGAGAATCGTAAGCGCCTCGCCAGTCTCTTGAGCGTGCGAAACACCAGCGAGACTTAACGTCACAGAATTCGGCATGACTTGGTTCTCAAACGGCACGACGCCGTCGTTGTTCGCGCTGCCCACAATATTGTAGTTCCAGTCGATGGGGCAAAAGTCGGCCAAGAAAAGGCCCATGTCCTCCATCCCCTCAGCCATCTCGAGTTCGTCGAACTCATCTTCATCGTTTTCATCGATTGCCGCTTCGATGTGGAACCCGCCCAGCTCGATCGCTTCTCCGATAACCTCCATGTCTGACGCGGCACCATCGGCGTCGGTCGAATTAGCGAACAGATACCGGAACGGACCACTCGCCTCATCCTCGTCGTCGACCTGGATTGCCACGCGGTTCTGCGCCTGCTCCAGCCCGGGAGACGCTTCGAGGCTACCGACAACGTCCGAACTCGGACTCAAGTCGTGGAGATCGTCGTGATCGAGCGTTACCAAGCCCCACACCATCGCCCCCGTTTGAAGGGCCTCAAGCCCGTCGAGAGCCAAGTCCACCTCTTGATCTGGAATCTGGCATTCGCGATCAGTCGGGTGGGCATCGCAAAACTCCGGCATGAACTCGAAGACAAGCTCATCGTCCAGCGACGCCTCCCCGAGTGCAAGCTGCAACCCCGGTCCCGTGTTCACAATCGGAGCTCCGGCATGCGGCGACCCGATCGTGAGGATCCCGGCCACGGGCGTCGTACGGCTGGCGAGCCGAGAGACCAGGCCGCCTTGGCTGTGCCCGACAACAATCGTCGAGGCGCTGACTCCCGAGCCGGACAGCCGCGCAGCCACGGCGTCCGCCTGGCTAGCGAGGTGCAGCGTCCAGTTGAGAGTGATTGCGCTCGCCTGGTAGCCGTTTGAGTTGAGAAGGGTCTGCGTAGACGCCCACGTGCTCGAGTCGGCATTGAACCCGTGGACCAGCAGCACCGGAGTCGCTTGGGCGCTCGCGCGCTGAACGAGCACAGCGCAGACCGCGATCACGGGTAATATCTGGCGGATCATGGCGTCACCTCGTTGCCGTCTACCACGACATTCTGAATCGTGATCGTGTGCGAACCCGTGAACTTGCCCCCAGCCTGCTCAATATGGCTGCGCGTACGAACAGACAGACCGGATGGTGTGTTAACATATTCGAATGCCGCGCGTGACGTTCGCACCCCGTCGCTGAGTACCACGCCCCGCACGATTCCGCTCGCCGGGTCCACGGCGAAGTCGCGGTGCAGCGAGCCGACTGACTTGGTGTAGTGGTCGAGTCCCTTCGCATCTCGCCCGGCGGGCGATGCGCCGGCGATCATCGTCTCGGTGGCGCTCGCCCGGCTGCCGGAGGCAAGAAACAAGTCGTCGATCCAGTCCGTTCCGAGAATGATGTCGCCCGCACCCGTGGTGCTCACGAGGGATGTTGTGCCGGATGGCCGAGGAAGCTTGCTCAGTTCCGGCTTCCGGGCAGGTTGACCGTCGACTCGATAAACCGTCAGTCGACCGGCCTCGTCGATGACGAACGTCCGCGGCCGCCAGGGTGCCGCGGGCAAGTTCGCCACGCGTGGGTCATCGATCAGCGTGATCGTCGTGCGCCAACCGCTTAGGCCCGCGACTCTGTCGACATGTGCCTGCATCGTTCTCGATGCGGCGCCGGGGTGGGTCATTTCGGCGTTGAGGTCGAACGAAATTGCCGAGACGTGCAGCGCCGCCGGACTTGCGGCAAGCGACGCGGCTGCTTTGCTGGAACTAATAGGTCGTGTGGCTCTCGTGCTATCGGTGCAGGCTCCGAGCACCGCGAGACCTGTGATGAGGAAAAGCTCACGACGCCTCGCAGTCAGACTGCCAGCCTGGTGGGTACATGTTGTCCATAGTCCCTCGCCGGTGGACGGCACGCCTGCTCGCGGCGAGCCCTGGTGGATCCGGAGATGACCGAGCGCCTCGAGTTTAGAGCAGAGGAGGCGATGAACGCATGCACCGTTTTCGGACAGGACGGTATCGATTTCCGACGCGGCGGCGTGACCCGGCGGCGGCGCCGCTCAGTGCGCCTTCGATTCCTTGATCGTCAAATCGACCCGCGCCGTGCCGTTCGCCGCCACCTGCACCCGCTTCGTGACCGGCTGCGCGAGTCCGGCGCGCCAGACCATCAGATCGTACGTGCCGGGCGCGAGTGAGTCGATCTTGAAGTTGCCGTTGTCGTCTGTGACGTCGAAGTACGGGTGATCGAGCACGACGATGTATCCGTGCATCCACGCATGGTGCGCGCAGAGCACATCGACCACGCCGGTCGTCTTGGCCAGTCGCTCGCTCGCCACGACCTGCCCGTTGTTGAAGAACGGCATCACCGTGAGCGTGTCGTTCGTGCCGGCGCGCGTGAACACCATTCGGTGAATGGCCTTGTCGTCGTTGAACACGTTCACCGTCGAGCCAACTACGATTGCTTGCATCGGCGGATCGAGCATGCAGTCGTCGGTCGACAGTTCGGCCCGTTTTTCGATCGGGAGCGGTTTGCCGGTCTTTGGGTCGGCAATCCAGACCACCGTGTTCGCCTTCGTGGCCGACGTCCGCGATCCCTTCGGCAGTGCGTGCATTCCACACGCTGCGCGCGCCGCGGCGATGTCCGCCGCGTCGTTCACGGTCGCGCCGTCGAGCTTGATAGTCCCAGCGACCGATCCAATCGCCGTGAGCGCAGCCGGTCGATAGGAGCCGCCGCCAAGATCGATCGTGCCGCCGGCAGAGTCTTCCGTCTTTGCCGAGCCGGCGACGGCGCGCGCGCTCGAGTGCGATGCGGAGTCCTTGGAGCAGCCTGCGACAACGGCACAAACAAGCACAGCCGCGGCACCGCGCCGGGCGATAAGAGCAATCACGATTCTCGCAACGTTGAAGAGTGACTCACGTCACCGTAGACGGGCAAGGCACGCGCCATCCGCCGCCGACATTGTCCGCGGGCGCGCAAAACTTCCCCTGCGACTGAGTCAGACGATGATCAGCTCGCGCTGATAGTCCCGTGGCGTGACGACGGCCTTACCGGGAGTGAGATACACGTTGACCTCGGTCCGCATGCCGATCGAGTCCGGGATGTAGATGCCGGGCTCGATCGAGAATGCGACGCCGGGCACGAGTTGGCGCGTGTCGCGCGTCTCGAGGTTGTCCAAGTGCGGGCCTGAGCCGTGGAGGTCGCGCGAATCGATCGAATGACCCGTGCGGTGCGTGAAGTACTTGCCGTAGCCCGCCGCCGCGATCACCTGCCGCGCGGCGTCGTCCACTTCGGCGCCGCGCAACGGCTCGCCGGCGGACACGCGCCGATCGACGAGCGTGATAGCCGCGTCGCGCGCATCGCGCACGGTATTCCAGATCTTTAACGCTTCCGGCGACGGCGCGCCGAGCGACGCCATCCACGTCTGATCGGCCCACACGCCCTGGTCTTCCCTCGCCCACAAATCAATGAGCACGATGTCGCCGTCGCGAATCAATCGCGGCGACGCGGCCGTGGGCTCGTAGTGCGGATTCGCCGCGTTGGCTCCGGCCGACACGTTCGGCCCGTGATCGGTCGACAGACCCTTCTGATGAAAGCGATCGAGAATCCACGCCATCAGCTCGTGCTCGGCGATCGGTCCGCCGCCTTCGCCGCGCGCGCGCTTACCCGCGAGCGCGAACGCGTCGCGCGCGATCGTCGCGATCACTTCGGCCGCGCGCACGTGCGACGCAATGTGCTCGGCGGTCCACCCGGCGTAAAAGCGCGTGACCAGTTCGTCCGACGACACCACGTTCGCGCCCGCGGCTCGGACCATCTCGAGCACGCCCGCCGGAATGCGATCGAGATACGGAACCGCGTCGCCCGCCGAATACTCCATGGCCACGCGCTTGCCGCTGATCTGCTTCGCGAGCGCCGACTCGAGACTTTGCCAGGACGAATAGATCTCTTTCGTCCACGACGTCGGCCAGTGGTGCCACGGACCCTGCTCGATCGCGTGCGAGATGGCAACCGGCGTCCCGCGCGCCGGCACGAAGGCAAAGGCGCGCCGCGTCGTCATGCCGTCGAGACGCATCATGCCGCCGGCGATCGGATTCAATCCGCGAAAGTCGTACAGCAGCCAACCGTCCACGCCAATGTCGGCGAGCGCGCGTTGTACCGCTGGAAGTGTCTCTGGTGTGAGCATTCGAATCAGTCCACGCCGGCCAGTCGGTCGAACGAGCGCCAATCCGCGCGCCACTCGCACGTGCCTTCGCCGCGTCCCGTGCAGCGCACATGCTCGACCGCGCCAATGCTGCCGATCAGCCGCAGCAACAGCTCGCGCACCGATGCTTCGTAGTAGGTGCAGCCCACGCTGCCCGGCGCGGCGCCCAGCGTGATCGAGCGCGGCACATCGAGCAAGAGAAAGTTTCCGACCCGGCGCACATTGCCCGAGAGGTACCGGCTCGAGATCTTCCTCGCGTGCCGATACGCGAGCGGGCGCGCCATCGCCGAAGGGAGCAGCCGCATCAAACTGCGGGTGATCGGCGAGATGGTGCGGTACGATTGCCGCGCCATGTAGCGCCCCGCCGCGCGGAACACCGCTTCGGCGTCCGGCCGACGGCCAATCAGCTTGGCCAGCGCGATCGCTTCGTCGTGCGAGGTGCGGTGGCCTTTGCGCACCGCCTCGGTATGCCGCTTGATCTGCGCGTAGACCGTGTCGCTCAGCCCCAGCCGCTTGTTGCGAAGCTCGCCGACATACTCCGCGTCAAATTGATCGCTGGGTGTGTCGACGTTGCGGACCGCCTCGAGAAGACTGAGCGGCAGAAGGGGGTCAACAGTGGCGAGCATGTGCGTCGTCGGCGGTCAAGGAGCGAAGCTAGCCGCGCGCGACAACGCCTTCAAGGCGCAGCACGATGATTTCGCGCGTATTGATTGGTGCCGTGGCCGCGGCGGCGATCGCGCTCGTCGCCCGCCGCGCCAAATCGCTGTCGACGAGCGGCGCCGTCGCCGCGACGATCGTTGGTACGATGGCCGTCGCCGCCGGTTGGGATTGGGGAGCGCTGCTCCTCGTCTACTTCGCGTCGTCCAGCGCGTTGAGTCGCGTCGGTCGACTCGAGAAAGAGCGACGCACGGCGTCCATCGTCGCCAAGGGCGGCGAGCGTGACGCATTGCAGGTCGCGGCCAACGGACTGCTGTTCGCCGCGTCCGCGGCGATGATGCTCGCTCGCCCGGCCAGCTACTGGCTCGCTCTCGGTGCCGGATCGCTCGCGGCATCGGCCGCGGACACTTGGGCGACTGAGATTGGAACGCTCTACGGCCGTGCGCCGCGTTCCATCGTCACGTGGCGCACGGTGCCACCGGGAACTTCCGGCGCGGTGTCGCTGATTGGCAGCATGGCCGCATGCGGCGGCGCGCTGTTCGTAGCGTTCGTCGCCTGGTGTCTCGGTTGGCGCGGCGCGGCTATTCCAGCCGCCCTTGGCGGGATCGCCGGTGCATTCGTCGATTCGCTGCTCGGCGCAACCGTGCAGAGCCGCCGGTGGTGCGATGCATGCGAACGCGCGACTGAACGAACGACGCACGATTGCGGCGCGGCAACGCGCGCCACTCACGGACTGGCCTGGCTCGACAACGACATGGTGAATCTTCTCAGCAACTCGGTGGGCGGTCTGATCGCACTCATCGTGGCACTCTAGCCTTCGACATGGCCAGCGCTCAGGTGATCGTGGTCGGTGGCGGACCGGCCGGCTCGTCCGTCGCGTTCGCCCTCGCGCGCCAGGGGGTCGACGTGCTGGTGGTCGATCGCGCACGCTTTCCGCGCCCCAAGCCATGCGCCGAATACCTGAGTCCGGAGGCGTCGCGAATTCTTGCCGACATGGGGGCGCTCGATCGGATCGAAGCCACCGGCGCGGCCGCGCTGGCGGGAATTCGAGTCCGCGCGCCCAATGGCGCGACGATCGCCGGCGACTTCCTCGCGGCGCACGGCTTTCGCGGCTTTCGCGACCGCGGACTTTCGGTGCGCCGCGAAGTGCTGGACGAAATTCTCCTCGACTCCGCTCGCCGCGCCGGCGCGCGCGTTGTCGAAGGCGTGCGCGTGACTGACGTGGTGCGTGACGCTGCCGGCCGAACGATTGGCGTACGAACACTCTCCGCCGACGGAGACACCGCTGACGGCGGCGAGGAGCTGCGCGCGCCGCTCGTGATCGCCGCCGATGGACTGCGCTCGGTGCTCGCACGACGACTCGGGCTGGCGCGCACCCAACGCTGGCCGCGACGCCTGGCACTCGTCACCCACTATCGGGGTGTGCGCGACGTCGGCGAGCACGGCGAAATGCACGTCGAGCGCGACGGCTACGTCGGCATCGCCGACGTCGGCAACGGACTCACCACCGTAGCGCTCGTCGTTCCGGCGTCCCGCGCCCGCGAAGCGTCCGGCGATCGAGCCGCGTTCGTCGATCGCTGGTTGAAGTCGCGCGCCCATCTGGCGCCACGCTTCGCGGCCGCCGTGCGGGAAACGCCGGTCGTCGCCACCGGGCCGTTCGCGTCCCACGCTCGCCGAGCATGGGCGCCCGGCGTCGCGCTCGTCGGCGACGCGGCCGACTTCTTCGACCCGTTCACCGGCGAGGGCATCTACTCCGCCATGCGCGGGGGCGAAATGCTGGCAGCCGGAATCGGCCCCGCCCTCTCGGGCAGCCCGCGCGACGTCGACGCGGCGCTTGCCGCCTACGACGCCCAGCGCCGCCGAGAGTTTGGCGGCAAGTGGTTCGTCGAGAAGGTCATCGGCGCCGTCGTCGGCGCCGCCCCGCTGATCAACCGCGCCGCCGCACGCCTGTCCAAGCGAAAGGACCTCGCCGACCTGCTGGTCGGAGTAACCGGCGACTTCGTTCCCGCGCGCGAAGTGATCAGGCTGGGATATGTTTGGAGTGTCTTCGGCTGGACGCCATGATCGACTCCGACACTTTTCGCAGCGTACTCGGCCGGTTCGCCACAGGGATCACGATCGTTACCGCGCGCGATCGCGACGGCCGCGACCACGGGATGACGGTGAGCGCGTTCAGCTCGCTCAGTCTCTCGCCGCCGCTCGTGCTCTGGTGCGTCGACCATTCGGCGTCGATGCACGGACTGCTGCTCAGCAAGCCGCACGTCGGCATCAACGTTCTGTCGGCCGACCAGGAGGCGTACTCGCGCCGCTTCGCCGATACGGACGCAAAGGGCTTCGACGGCATCGCGTACTCGCGCAGCGAGAGCGGAGTCGTGCTGCTCGACGACGCGTTGGCGCATCTCGAGTGCCGCGTCGTCCAACACCACGATGTCGGCGACCACACGATTGTCATCGCGCACGTCGACGCCGGACGGCCCGCAGAGGGCAAGCCACTGCTCTACTATCGCGGCGGCTACGCGCGCCTCGAGCGTTGAGCCTGGCATGTTGACGCCCGCTCGCCGCCGCGGCGTCGAATTGCTCGACAATCCAAACGTCGATCCAGCCGTCCGCGAACGTTCAATCGACGACGTCACGCGTTCCAACCGCTGGCTCGGCGGCCTTCGCGCCGCGAGCGCCGCGCTGGGCGACGTGTTCCGCACGCTGCCACGAGGTACCACACGGCTGACGCTGCTCGACGTCGGCACCGGGCTGGCCGACATTCCGCGCCGCGCACGCGCCGTCGCCGCCAAGTCGGACATCGAGCTCACGACGATTGGCATCGACGAAGCGCGATCGCTTCTCGTCGCGGCGGTGCCGTCGCTGTCCGCGGCCGTGTGCGCCAACGGGCTCGTCCTCCCGTTTCGCGACGACACGATCGACATCGTCACCTGCTCCCAGGTTCTTCACCACTTCGAGAACGCCGACGCCGTGCGGCTGATCGCCGAGATGAACCGTGTGGCGCGGGTCGCTGTGATCGTGAGTGATTTGCGCCGCAGTTGGCTCGCTGTCGCAGGGTTCTGGGCGGTGTCCTTTCCGCTTCGCTTTCATCCCGTCACGCGCCACGACGGCATCGTGTCGGTGCTGCGAGGCTTCACGGCCGCGGAGCTGACCCGCCTCGTGGAATCCGCCACCGGCGCCACGCCGACCGTGTCACACCGGCTCGGGTATCGACTCACCGCGCGCTGGTCTCCGCGCCACGCGGCATGACCGGTCCTCACGTCCTCGGCCCAATGCCGACCGACCGGTCGATGACTACGATCGACGAGCTGTCGATCGCCGCGCCGCTGGATGTGATCTTTGCGCTCGCCGCCGACGTCGAACGCTGGCCGGACCACCTCGACCACTATCGCTACGTCCGATTCGAGGAACGGTGTGACGACGGCGGCGGCGTGGTCGAGATGTCCGCCAACCGCCCGTTCGGCCCCGCCAACTGGCCGACTCGCTGGACATCGCTCATGTCGGTTATCCGCCTGGGTGTCGGTGCGCGCCCGGCGATTCGGTTTCGCCACATTCGCGGCGTGACGTCCGGCATGGAGGTTGAATGGAGCTTTGCGCCCGTAGCGAACGGAACGCTCGTCCGAATCGTGCATGTCTGGAACGGCCCCGCCTGGCCGCTGATTGGTGATTTGGCCGCACGGGGCGTCATAGGTCCGATCTTCGTGCATGGAATCGCGTCGCGCACCCTCTCTGGGCTCGCACGCGCCGCCGTACGTCTGGCGACAAACGCATCACGCAATGAGGTATAGAGTGGCTGACCGGCGTCGGGTGGCGATCACAGGAATCGGCGCGTTGACGCCGATCGGCATCACGCGCGACGCAATGTGGGCCGGTTTGCAAGGCCAGCACTCGGCCATTCGCAGCGTCACGCGGTTCGACGCGTCGATTTACCGAAGCCAGATCGCCGCCGAAATCGACTTCCGCGGGAGCGACTTCATCGAGGAGCGTCGCCTCCGCCGTCTCGACCGATACGGTCAGTTCACCGTCGCCTGCTCGCGCCTGGCGATCGAAGACGCCGAGTTGAATCTCGCGGTGGAGGATCGCGAACGAGTCGGCTCGATGATGGGCAGCGCGCTCGGCGGCGTAGGGTTCGCCGAAGAGCAGTTCGGGGTCTTCATGCACGAGGGCATCAAGGCCGTGGCGCCATCGCTGGCGACGAACGTGTTTGGCGGCGCGGCGAGCTGCAACGTGGCCATCGAGTTCGGCGTGCAAGGGCCGAACAGCACCAACGCCATGAGCTGCGCCTCCGGCACAATGGCGATCGGCGAGGGGTTCCGTCAGATTCGCGACGACTACGCCGACGTGATGATCTGCGGCGGCGCCGAAGCGCCGCTCAACCAGCTCTGCTTCGGTGCGTTTGCCATCATCCGCGCCATGTCGACGCGCAACGACGCGCCGGACCGCGCGTCGCGCCCATTCGATCGCGAGCGCGACGGATTCGTCATGGGTGAGGGCGCCGCCGTCCTCGTGCTCGAGGAGTACGGACGGGCAGTCTCGCGCGGCGCGCACATCTACGGCGAGGTCGTCGGATATGCGTTCTGTAATGACGCGCATCATATGACCGCCCCGCGCCCCGACGGCTCGCAGGCCGCGCGCGCCATGCGTGGCGCGCTCAAGGACGGCCACGTGTCGCCGAACGACATTGGCTATGTCAACGCGCACGGCAGCAGCACGCCGCTCAACGACCCGACCGAGACGCGCGCCATCCGAATGGTGTTCGGCGAACACGCCGGAAAACTCCAGGTCAGCAGCACGAAGGCCTACTACGGCCACGCACTCGGCGCGTCCGGCGCGATCGAAACCGGCATTTGCGCCCTGGCGCTGGACCGCGGCTGGCTGCCGCCGACGCTCAACCTCGAGGACCCCGGCGAAGGGTGCGACCTCGATTACATCCCCGGCAACGGCCGCGAGTCCCGCGTCGAATACGCGTTGAACAACTCGTTCGGCTTTGGCGGAATTAACGCCGCGCTGGTGTTGAAGCGAGCGGATTGATGTAGTTTTGTCGTCGCGCACGACCTTCCGGCCCCCCCGCGGCCGGCGGCGCGCCGCATCGGCTTGGTCCTCCTCAATCCCCCGGCCCATTATGAAAGACGCTTGGCGCCCCTTCGCCGCCGAATTCATCGGCACGTTCGCGCTGGTGTTCATCGGTGGCGGCGCAATCATCACGAGCGCGATGCAGGGACAGTCCGCGATCGTCGGCATCGCACTCGCCCACGGGCTCATTCTCGCCCTGCTGGTCTCGGCGACCATGCGCGTCTCCGGCCATTTGAATCCGGCCGTCACCGCGGGATTTCTCGTGACGGGCCGAATTCTTCCGACGATGGCCATGGTGTACTGGGTCGCACAGATCATGGGCGCGATCGTCGCCGCGTACGCCCTCAAGGCGCTCTATCCGGCGAGCATCGTCGCCGCCACACGCATTGGTGGTCAGTCGATTTCCGCCGACGTCAACATGCTGCAGGCAATCGTGCTCGAGGCGATCGCGACATTCTTCCTCGTGTTCGTCGTGTTCGGCACCGCGGTCGATCCGCGCGGCCCCAAGGTCGGCGGCTTCGCCATCGGGCTCACCGTGACCGCGGGAATTCTCGGCATCGGTCCGCTCACCGGCGGCTCGATGAACCCCGCACGATCGTTCGGGCCCGCCGTGGTCTCGCACATCTTCGAGGGCCAGACGGCGTATTGGGTTGGGCCGCTCCTCGGCGGTATCGCCGCCGCGCTCCTCTACGACAAGCTGTTTCTGTCGGGCGATTCGGACACGGCGGCCGGCGGCGCGACATAGCCGGCGGCGTAAACTCGCCCGCGCGGTATCTTATCTGACATGGCGGAGCTCCCCCCGCAGTCGCCGATTCCGTCCCTGTCGCGCGCGCGCGAAGTGAAGATTGACGAACTGTCGCGCCACTTCGCGAATGACGATCTGTCGCTCGAAGATCTCGAGCGGCGGATCGAGCGTGTGTATAAAGCCGCCACCGTCTCCGAACTCGACTCGATTACCGCCGACCTGTCCAGTGCGCCGCTCGCGCCCGGCCAGCCTTCGTCACCGCGCGACCGCCTCGTAGCCGCGGCCGCCGCGGCGCCGGTCGCGGTGGGCGAATACGAAGGTCGCCGCTCGCGCATCCTGGCGATCATGAGCTCGACGCGCCGCGTCGGTCGTTGGGCGGCGCCGCGCGACCTCTCCGTCCTCGCCGTCATGGCCGACACCCGAATCGACCTCACCAACGCGGTGCTGCCAGTGGGCGGCGTGCTCGACTTCGAGGTGCACGCGGTGATGGCCTCGCTCCGCATCATCGTGCCGCCCGGCATGCGCGTGGTGAACGACGTGCATTCGTTCATGTCCGACGTGCGGAGCGATGCCGACGAAGTTGCGCGCCCAGGTGCAGCGCTGTCGTCGATGCCGGTGATTCGTCTCCATGGCGCGGTGCTGATGGGGAACGTGCGCGTCAGCGTGCGGCGGCGGGAAGATGTGTACGACGACGACGAGTAGGCGCTACGCACTCGCGCGCCGAGCGTGGGGAGGAAATCGGAGGTGGCGTAGACGCCGCGCGCGTTCGTCGCCGCGTCGCCACCGCCGATCGTGATCGAATCGGGCGGCGTGTACGCGACCGCGTGTGCGCGCGCCGCGAGGCTCTGCCGCATCGCCGCGTACGCCGGATAGTTGAACTGGTCGCGCATGACGGTCACGCCGCCGATGGACCAGTTCGAGCGCGCATAAAGCCTGCGCAGCGACGCGGGATCCGACACGCCTGCTGGTTGTCGCAGGAACAGGCGGTCGGCTAGCGAAAAGAGCGCCGTGTTCGCGCCAACCCCGAGCGCGAGCGTGGTGACGACCATGGCGGTGAACCCAGGCGCGCGCCGGCTGCCGCGCAGCGTGTACGTCAAGTCCTGGCGGATGTTGTCCGCCCAGTGCGCGAGGAGGCTCATGTAGAAGCTTACGCTAGCAATGCATAGGGTGTTGCGGGCCCGCGGCCCACGCGCTACGGCCCCACCCGCAAATACGTCGCGTCGTACCGCGCGATCGAATCCGTGATCGCTCCGTGATCGCACGCATCGCCACGTCGCTCTTCTCCCATCCCATGATCTCGACCGTCTTCCCCTCGAGCGCCTTGTATGTCGAAAAGAAATATTCCACTTCCTTCAATTGATGGCGCGGAATGTCGGCGATGTCGAAGAACTCCTCGTAGTACGGATCATGCAGCGGCGCGGCGAGCACTTTGTCGTCCGGCTCGCCGCGATCGACCATGCGCAATAGACCGAGCGGCCGCACGTCGATCATGCAGCCGGGAAAGGTCTGTTCCTTGACGAGCACCAACACGTCGAGCGGATCGCCGTCCTCGTACAACGTGCGCGGAATGAACCCGTAGTCGCCCGGATAGTGGACCGACGAATACAGCACGCGGTCCAGCTTCATCATCCCGGTCACCTTGTCGAGCTCGTACTTGTTCCGGCTGCCCGACGGAATCTCGATGACCGCCGTGACCTCTTCCGGCGCTTTCGCGCCCGGGGAGAGGTCGCGCCAGAGGTTGATCACGGGTGCGTCGGGCGTTCGGCGTTGTGCGTTGTGCGCGGGGCTATCGTCGGCCGGCGAGGACGCGACCGGCGAGACGCGACCGCGAACGCGACCGCGAGGCGAGCGAGCCGGGCGAGTCATCGTGCCTTTGTACGACATCGGCTCTTCCTCAACGCCGAAGTTCTCAGCGTTCAGCGTCGCGATCCGCTCGAGTTCATCGCGCGACAGGTCCGGCTTGTCGCTCGCTTCGGCGAACTCGGCGAGCTGCTCGTCGTCATAGATATTCGGCAGCGTCGTGACGACGCGCGGTTCGGCGAGCAGCCACTTGAGCGCCGCCTGGCCGAGTGTCATGCGGCGGGCGAGAAAGTCGAGCGTCTTCACCTTCTTGATGCCGTTGATCAGCCACGACCGCGGGCGGTGGCGACGGTGATCGTTCTCGGGGAACACCGTGTCCTCGGTGTATTTCCCCTCGAGCATGCCCGACGCGTGCGTCACGCGAATGTTGAAGCAGCAGTTGGGCGCGTGCGCCTTCGCTGCGTCGAGCATCGCGGTGCCGGGATGCTGCTCGATCACATTCCAGATCATCTGGATGGTGTTGATCTCCGGCTCGCGCTCGACAAGCTCCACGGCTTCATACAACCAACCAATGGCCGGCCCGAACGCGGCGCCCCAGGCGAGGATTTTTCCCTCGCGCTGCAGCTCGCGCATCGTGCCCCACAGCTCGGCGTCGCGCACGTGCTCCATCTTGGCGTTGTGGAGCTGGAGCACGTCGATGTAGTCCGTCTCGAGTCGCTCGAGGCAGCGATCGACGGCGAGGCGAATGAACGCCGGGTCGGTGCGCATCGGCAGCTCGGACTGGCCGCGGCGAGCCTTGAGCGCCGCCTCATCATAAATGTCATATCCAACTTTCGTCGCAATGACGACGTCTTTGCGTCGGCCACGAAAGGCGTCGGCGATCTGGCGCTCGGCGCGGCCGTTGCCGTAGGCGTCGGCGGCGTCGAAGAAGGTGACGCCGTGGTCGTCGTGCGCGCGGCGGAGCATCGCGACGGCGTCGGCGTCCGACTTGTCGCCCCACCAGCCGGTGGAAATGGTCCACGTGCCGAAGCCGACTTCGCTCACGCGGACAGACGTGCCGGGAAAAGTGCGGAACTTCATGATCTCAGTGGTTGGGGCGCGCGGCCAAGGCCTTCGCCGCCTCGCGCGCAAAATACGTGATGATGATGTCCGCTCCCGCGCGCCGAATGCCGAGCAACGATTCCATCATCACGCGCTCGCGGTCGATCCAGCCTCGCTCGGCGGCTGCCTGAATCATAGCAAACTCGCCGCTCACCTGATACGCGGCGAGCGGGTAGCCGGTCTCCGCTTTGACGCGAAGAATGACGTCGAGAAACGGTCCCGCCGGCTTGACCATCACCAGGTCGGCGCCCTCCTCGATGTCGAGCAAGACTTCGCGCAACGCTTCGTCGGCGTTCGCCGAGTCCATCTGGTACGTCTGCCGGTCGCCAAAACTCGGCGTGGACTCCGCGGCTTCGCGAAATGGACCGTAGAACGGCCCGGCGAATTTGGCCGCGTAGCTCATGATCGCCGTGTCGGCGAAACCCTTCGCGTCGAGGGCCGTGCGAATCGCCGAGACGCGTCCGTCCATCATGTCGCTCGGCGCGACGATGTCGGCCCCCGCCGCGGCGTGCGACACCGCTTCTTTCGCCAGCACATCCAGGGTTGCGTCGTTGTCGACCGTCTCGCCGCGCAAAATGCCACAGTGTCCGTGGTCGGTATACTCGCACAAACACACGTCAGTGATCACGACGAGTTCAGGCAACTCCTTCTTGAGCGCGCGCACCGCCTGCTGCACCGGACCCTTGTCGTTCCACGCTTCGGAGCCCGTTGCATTCTTGGTATCGGGAATTCCGAACAGCAGCACGCCGCCGACTCCAGCCTCGGCCGCCGCGCGCGCGTCGCGCAGCATTTCGTCGACCGACGTCTGTGCGACACCCGGCATCGATTCGACGGGCTGGCGAATCCGTTCGCCTGACCGTACGAATAAGGGCAGCACGAGCTGCGACGCTTCGAGTCGCGTTTCGCGAACGAGGCGGCGAAGCGCGGCGGTGCGGCGAAGGCGGCGCGGGCGGTAAGCGGGGAAGGACGGCACGACTCAAAGTTAACGCGACTGTCCCGCGCGACCACCGTTCGCACCCATGTGCCGAAGGACGTCCGCTTTTATCGCGAAGGCGATTGAGCCAACGCCCGTTTCCGCTCCGCCGTGTACTTCCACCACGGTCGCCGCGGCGCGCCCTCCATATACCGCACTGCCGCGATGAACACGTCGAGCACGCACGGATCCTGACGCACACCGGTCAGTCCGTTGATGGCGTCGTACATCGCGTACGGGTCTTTTCCGACGAGACGATGCGGATGATGGATTCCAAGCCGGCGTAGATCATCCGCCGTCCGCGGACCCACGTTGGGAATCTGCTCAAGCACCACGATGCGCTGGCGGCTCGCGGGGAGTTGCGCAGCTTTTTTTGTACGAGTGGACATGGCGCGATCTCCGTCGCTCAAAACGCGGCGAAGCCGACGACGTTCCCGCCCGGCTCGCGCACGTAGATCTCCGTCGAGCCGTAGAACGTTTTGTGGCGCGGCTTCACGACGGGTGCCGACTTCGTCGCCCGCTCAACCAAGTCGAGCGCGTCGATCGAATCGACGCTGATGAACAGCGCAATCGAGTGTCCGGCGATTTCGTTCGCCTGCGCTGGGCTGTCGGCCAACACGCTGGCCTTGGTCTGGTACATGATCTCGACGCCGTCTTTCTTGACGCTGGCGAAAATCAGCTTGCCGTCGGGCCCGGGCACTTCGTTCTCCGTGCTGAACCCGAGCGCGCCGGTCCAGAACGCGAGGCAGGGCTCGACGCTGTCGACGATCACGACGGGCGCGAGTGACTTCATTGTCGGTGCGGTCATCGGACTCTCCGGTCGGTGTTGACAGCTAGTATAAATAACACTAGATTCGAATGCAATGGGGAGACCCTCGAAGGTCACGTTGCCCGATCTCGTCGTGCTGTCGATGCTCGCCGAGTCGCCCAAGCACGGTTACGAGCTGTGGGCCGAACTCGAGCGCCGGCAGGTGGCGAAGTGGGCCAGCATCACCAAGACGCAGGTCTACTACTCGCTGCGCAAGTTGGCCACGGCGAAACACATCGTCGCCGTGCGCGGCGGAGATCAATCGCTCGGCCCCGAACGCAGCGTGTACAAGCCCGCCGAATCGGGTCGCCGACTGCTCGCCGACACGCTCGCCCGCAAGGAATGGGCGACGGAGCGGCCACCCGATCCGTTCACGACGTGGATGGTGCTGGCGTGGCAGGCGCGTCCGCGCGATTTCGCCGCGCAGATCGAGCGTCGGAGAAAATTTCTCGTCGCGCAACTCGACGACGATCGCGCCGCGCTCGACGCGGTGATCGGTGAAACGTCCGCCAGCTCCGACGCGGCGATGGTGGTGCGGTTGTCCATTCGACAGTTCGAGGTCGAAGTCGCCTGGCTCGACGAGGTGGCGGCGCGCCACCGGCCGGGCTGACCGCGCGAGCGCTATTCCGGCTGTGGCGACGGCAGGTGCTCGGCGCGGCGCAGTCCCTCAAGGATTTCCGTCGCGCCGCGATGACGCAATTCGTTCGCGAGCCGCACGCCCGTGAGATTGGGCTGCGCCGGATCGAGCGCCAGTTCTCCGCGCACGACGCGCGCACCGGTGACGTCGGCAATGAAGCCATGCAGCACGCGCGCGCCGCTCGAGTCCCCCGAGCGAATGGCGAGCGCGCCGATTGGTACCTGGCATCCACCTTCTAGCGCCGCAAGAAAGGCGCGCTCGGCGGAGGTCTCGAGCATCGTGTCGGCGTCGGCGAGTGGGGCGAGCAGCGCGCGCGTCGCGTCGTCGTCGCTGCGAATTTGGATGGCGATGGCGCCCTGCCCCGCGGCGGGCAGCCAACCCGGCGCATCGAGGTATGCGGTGATGCGCTGGCGAGCGTCGAGGCGGTGCAGTCCGGCCGCGGCAAGAATTGCGGCATGCACGTGCCCCTCATCGACCTTGCGAATGCGCGTCGGGACATTGCCGCGCAGCTCGACGACTTCGAGATCGGCGCGCGCCGCTCTCAGTTGCGCACGACGACGCAGGCTCGACGTGCCGACGCGCGAACCGGGCGGCAGTTCATCGATCGACTCGGCGCCGACGACGCCGTTCACGATCAACACGTCGCGCGGATCCTCGCGCGGCAGCAGCGCGACGATCTCGAGGCCCGGCGGCATGTCCGTCGGCAGGTCCTTGAGCGAATGAACGCAGCAGTGGACCTTGCCGCGCGCCAGATCGTGCTCGAGCTCTTTGGTGAACAGGCCCTTCGCGCCGATTGAACTCAGCGGTTCGTCGAGCCGCTTGTCGCCAACGGTGCGGTACGTCTTGAGTTCGGCGACGATGCCGCGCGCGGCGAGTGCGTCCTGCACCTGACGCGCCTGTCGCAGCGCCAGCTCCGACGCGCGCGTGGCGATGATTAAAGAATGCTCACTGGCGAGCGCTTTCGTCATCGGGCAGTCGCGGCCGCAAAGTGCGCCACGATCGCGTCCACCAATCCGTCGATCGTCGACTCGGCCGCTTCGATCGCCACCTCGAGACCGGCGGCGCGTACCGCCTCGCTAGTGATCGGGCCGATCGAGGCGATCGCCGCGGTTCGCGCCGCGTCGCGCCCAACGGTGTCGACGAACGCCGTTACCGCGGACGCCGACGTGAACGTGATGACGTCGGCGCCATGTTCCTCGAGACGAGCGCGCAGCGCCGCCGCTCCAGCGCCATCCACCACCGAGCGATAGAGGGCCACACGGTCGACCATGGCGCCCAACGCCTCGAGACCGCGCGGCAACACCTCGCGCGCGCCCTCAGCCGCGGCGTACAGGACACGCGCACCGCGTACGTCAGATCGCTCGGCGAGCGCCTCGAGCAACGACTCCGCGACGAATCGCGTCGGCGTGACGTCGACGACAATGCCGCGGTCGAGCAATGCCTGCGCGGTCGCGGGACCGACGGCGGCGATCTTGACACCGGCGAGCGCGCGCGCATCGCGGCCAGCGTCGCGCAGCGCGTCCCACAAAATGCGCACGGCGTTCTGGCTCGTCACCACGAGCCACACGTAGTCGCCGAGTCGCTCGACAGCGCCGCGCAGAGTCTCGGCATCGGCGGGTTCAATGCGCGTCGCGGGCATTTCAATGACATCCGCGCCGGCGGATGCGAGACGACCCGAGAGCGATCCCGCCTGCGACGCCGCGCGCGTCACGACGATGCGTTGGCCGAACAGCGGCCGCCGATCGAACCAGGCGATCTCGTCGCGCAAGCGCGACGACCGGCCCGATGATCGTGATGACCGGCGCCGACAATCCGGCGGCGGCGATCGCGTCGGCGAGCGTCGAGAGCGTGGCGACGACGGTGCGCTGCGCCGCGTACGTGCCCCACTGCACCGCGGCCGCCGGCGTGCTCGCCGGCATGCCGCCGGCGACTAGCGCGCGCACCGTACGCGGCAGCGTCTTCACGCCCATGTAGAGCACGATCGTGCCGCCGGCACGCGCCAGCGCCGACCAATCGACCGTCGTCGCGTCCTTTCCAGGATCCTCATGACCGGTCACGAACGTGACCGACGTCGACAGGCCGCGATGCGTCACGGGGATGCCCGCGTACGCCGGCGCAGCGATTCCCGCCGTCACGCCCGGGACGACCTCGAACTCGATTCCCGCTTCGGCCAGCGCTTGCGCCTCTTCGCTTCCGCGACCGAAGACGAACGGATCGCCGCCCTTGAGGCGCACGACGCGTTTCCCTTCCGACGCGAGTTTGATGAGCAAATCGGTGATCTCCGCCTGCCGCGCCGATTCGTTCGAACCGCCGCGTTTGCCGACGTCGTGCAGCTCGACCGGCTCGGCGCGATCCTGCACCGACGCCAGCGCGAGCAGCGCCGGATTGGCCAGCGCGTCGTACACGATGGCGTCGCACCCGACGAGCAACTCGCCGCCGCGGAGTGTGAGAAGGCCCGGATCACCCGGGCCCGCGCCGACGAGATAGACGATGCCGGCGCGACCGGTCATTCGCGTCCGGTTCGGCGCGAGGACTCCGGCGCCGTTCGGCGCGCCGCGGCGAGCCGCTCGTCCGCCCGGCGCCCGCGCGTCCAGAGCGACACGAGGTACGCGACGAAGATGACGGATGCCACGGTGTAGCCCGCGATGGCCCACGCGACGGTGTCGATCATGCGGCGCTCCCCTGCTCCTCATACGCCGCGAGCAGATCGCGACGCACGCCGAGTCGATAGCGCGCGCGCAGCAGCGCGATGCAGAAGATGGTGAACGAAGCGAACGACAAGAGAAACGTGATGAGCATTTCCGACGAGAGCTTGGGCTTGCCCGGCTGCGCGACGACGGGCATGGGGTGCAAATGCGCGTCGGTGAAGTACACGCTCAAATGGATGAACGGAATCAACAGCGCGCCGAGGATACCGAGCACCGCGGAGTAGCGGCCGCGCTGGTCGCGCTCCGGGATCGCGCCGCGCAGAATGAGATAGGCCGCGACGGTGAACCAGAGGAAGAGCGTGAGTACGAGTCGCAGGTCCCACCACACCCACCACGCGCCCCAGATCTTTTTCGCCCAGATCGATCCCATCGCCATGACGACGGTGAGGAACACGAGGCCCACCTCGGCGCCCGCTTCGGCGAGTCGATCGGCGCGCTCGTCGTGCAACCAGAGATACACGACTGAACAGAGCGCCGTCGTGCACACCGAGATGTACGCGCCGAGAGCGGTGGGAAAATGCAGGTAGTAGAGCTTCTGCACGGCGCCCTGTGTGACCTCGATCGGCGTGAAGTAGGCCGCGCGGATGTACGTGGCGATGACCGCGAGCACGCCGAGTACGAGGAGCCAATCGAACATCGGTTTCGCCGCCGACGATTCGAGCGACGCCGTGCTCGCAGGCGCGGCGGAAGCGGGCCGTTCGACGGGTGAGGACGTCGTCATTCTTCGAGCGTGAAAGGAAAGGCCAGCGTGCAGGCCACGATGAACACGAGATCGTAAGCGATGATCAACTTCAGGAGCGGCCACGTTTCGGCGATCGGACGACCGGCGAACGCCCGCGACGACGCCTGCGCCGCGCTGATCACCACCGGAACGAAAAACGGCAGGCTGAGCATCGGCAGCAGCAGTTCGGCGAGCCGCGTATTGACTGCCATCGCGCTGAACAGCGTGCCCACCGCGACGATGCCGATCGTCGCCAGAAATACGATACCGGCGACGACGACGAGCGGCCAGCCCAGCGGCAAGTTGTAGAACAGGACCAGCGCCGGGATGGCCACGACCTGAATCGCGCAGAGGAAGACGAGGTTCCCGATCGCTTTGCCGACGTAAATCGATTCGCGACTCACCGGCGACACGAGCAGCGCGTCGATGCCGCGCTCGTGCTCCTCGACGCCAAACGACCGTTGGAGTCCGAGCAGCGCCGAGAAGACGAGCACCACCCAGAGTACGCCCGGCGCGCGCGTTTGCGGCGAGACGAGCGATTCATCCCAAGCGTAGTGGAAAATGCAGAGCGCGAGCACGGCAAAGACGAGCGCCGAGAGAAACGCCGTGCGCGTCCGGAACTCGATCGCGAGATCCTTGCGCGCCACGAGCAGCGCGGCGCCCAGCGTTCCCGGCGGGGTCGGTGCGCTCATGCTAAGTTGCTCATATGACCATGCTCATCGGAGGCGCCTGAGCCGACGCTCGGCCCTCGAGCACGAGCGACCGGTACACGGCGGTGTATGCCCGCGCGTCGAGCCCGGCGATCGCGTCGCGGCGGACGATGCGGCCGGCGATCATTACCACCGCCTGCGACGCCACCGCGAGCCCCTCGTCGACGTTGTGCGTCACGAGGACGAGCGCCGCGCCCGCAGCGCGCAATCCCTGGAGCATGTCCGTGAGCGCCGCGCCGCCAATCGCGTCGAGGCCCGTGTACGGTTCGTCGAGCAACACGACCGACGGCCGATGGACAATGGATCGGGCGATCGACACGCGCTGCTGCAAGCCGCGGCTCAACTGCCGAACCGCTGTACCGGCTCGATCGGCAATGTGCATCCGCTCGAGGGCGTCCATCGCGGCCGACTTGAAGTCGCGGACGCCGTACAGCCGCGCCGCGAACTCCACGTTCTCACGCGCCGTGAGCGCGCCGTAGAGCATACTCTGATGCGAGATCAGCCCGACCTGCGCCCGCGCCGCGCCGTCGTCACGCAGCGACCGACCGCCCACCGTCACCGTCCCCGCGGTCGGCTTGAGGAGCCCCGCCACGAGACGAAGCAGCGTGGTCTTCCCGGCGCCGTTCGGCCCGAACAGCGCAACGCACTCCCCCGCTCCGACGCCGAGATCGACCGCGTCGACAGCGCGGCGGCGCCCGAACACGCGCGTGGCGCCGGCCAACTC
The DNA here is from genome assembly GCA_963817445.1 of uncultured Gemmatimonadaceae bacterium. Taxonomy (GTDB): domain Bacteria; phylum Gemmatimonadota; class Gemmatimonadetes; order Gemmatimonadales; family Gemmatimonadaceae; genus JAQBQB01. Next base: position 225,875 of record CAWFOG010000023.1, on the reverse strand, counting down.
GACGACGTGGGTGGGAACGGTGTCGGACATGCCGTGGAAGATAAGGCGCGGTGCCTGTTCGCGAGCCGGCGCGATTCGTACTTTCTACCCTCCGTCGAACTTTTCGCCTCGCGCGCCAGATCGTGAACCGTCTCACTCGCATAGCGCCGCTCGTCGGCCTCTCCATCGCCGGCGCCTGCACGCACCCGACTCCGGTCGCGCCCGCGCAATCGGAGCGCACGATTGTCGTCGTGTCGTTCGACGCATTCGGCGACCGGTTCCTCGACCGCGATACGCTGGCGAACTTTGCGCGGGTGATGCGCGAAGGCGTGCGCGGAATCGCACGTCCCGAGTTTCCGTCCAAGACGTTCCCGAATCACTACTCGATGGCGACGGGCCTCGCGCCCGGCCATCATGGCATTGTTCTCAACCAATTCTTCGATCCCGCGCGCGGCGCGTGGTTCCGCCGGACGTCGGCGAGTGACGGCTCGTGGTTTGGCGGTGAGCCAATCTGGGTATCTGCAGAACGCGCCGGGATTCGAACGGCGGCCTATTTCTGGACGGGGAGCGAGGCGGAGATCGAGGGACGGCGGCCGACGTACTGGCATCCCTTCGACGCGACCGTGACCGACGCGACGAAGTTGAACGAGATCATGCGTTGGCTCCGACTGCCCGCGGCAGAACGGCCGCGCCTGATCATGATGTATTCGGGCATCGTCGACGCCGCGGGACATCGCTACGGGCCCGACGCGCCGGAGACTTTCGCTGCGGTACGCGTTGCCGATCGGTTCGTTGGACAGCTGCGTGATTCGCTCGCCGTGGTCGCGCGAAGCAACTATGACTTGATCATCGTGTCCGACCACGGACTCTCCACCGTGCCGCGCGACCACGATTTCAACATGGAACCGCTTGCGCCCACGCGCGGCGCGTTGATCGACAACGAGCACGCGACATATTCGATTTGGCAGGATCCGGCCGGTCCGCGTCTGAATCTCGACTCGATCGCCGACTCGTACCGACGCGTGATTCCGCACATGCGGCTGTTTCGCCCGGGCGGGTTTCCCGTCGGTTGGTTGACCGCGCAGAACCGCCGGTTCGGCGATTTGTTCATGCTGGCCGACCCTGGCTACGAGTTCGTCGATAGCACGAGGGCGGTCTACACGCTGGGCGAACATGGCTACGATCCGGAGACCCCGGACATGGCGGGTATCTTCCTCGCAGTGGGGCCGGACTTTCGCGCCGGCACCCGGCTTGATGCGCGAGAGAACCGAGCGTTGCATGATTTACTGGTGGACCTGCTGCACCTGAGCGTCGCGCATACGACCAGCGTGACTGACTTTGGCCTTCGTCGCTAGTTGTGCCGGTTGTCATTAGCCCACTGACTCATGTCTGAGATCGACGCCCTGCTCCAGGAACACCGCAAGTTCGAACCGCCCGCGGCGTTTCGGCGCGGTGCGCACGTGTCCGATCAATCGCTCTACAAATCGGCGACGCACGATCCCGAGGCGTTCTGGGCATCGCAGGCGAACGAGCTGGAGTGGTTCGAGAAGTGGACGACTGTGTGCGAGTGGAAACCGCCGCACGCCAAGTGGTTCCTGGGCGGCAAGATCAACGTCTCGGTGAACTGCCTCGACCGTCACGTGAAAACGGCGCGCCGCAACAAGGCCGCGTTCATCTGGGAGGGCGAGCCGGGCGACCGTCGTACGCTGACGTACTGGGACGTGTACGTCGAAGTACAGAAGTTCTCGAACGTTCTGAGAACACTCGGCGTCAAGCGCGGCGATCGCGTGGCGATCTACATGCCGCTCATCCCTGAAGTGGCGATCGCCATGCTCGCCTGCACCCGCATTGGCGCGATTCATTCCGTGGTGTTCGGCGGGTTCTCGCCCGATTCGCTGAGCGACCGGATCAACGACGCGAAGGCGAAAGTGCTCGTCACCTCCGACGGCGGCTATCGCCGCGGCAACGTCGTGCCGCTCAAGGCGAATTCGGACAAGGCGCTGGAGAACACGCCGTCAATCGAGCACGTCGTGGTCGTCAAGCGGCACGCGGCCGGTGGCGGCCCGCCAATCGACGCGCAGATGACGCCGGGGCGCGACCTGTGGTGGCACGACGTGATGAAGGATGCGTCGGCGACCTGCGCGCCCGAGAAAATGGATGCCGAGGACGTCCTCTACATCCTCTACACGTCGGGCACCACCGGAAAACCAAAAGGCATCGTCCACACGACCGGCGGATACCTCGTCGGCGCCACGACGACGACGAAACTTGTATTCGACCTCAAGGATGAGGATGTCTTCTGGTGCACTGCGGACGTGGGCTGGGTGACGGGACATTCGTATCTGGTGTACGGCCCACTGTCGAACGGCGCGACGTGCGTGATGTACGAGGGCGCCCCCGACTGGCCGCAAAAGGATCGCTTCTGGGACATTTGCGAACGGCACGGCGTGACGATTCTCTATACCGCGCCGACGGCCATTCGCGCATTCATGAAGTGGGGCGAGCAGTGGCCCGCCAAGCACGATCTGTCGCGCCTCCGACTGCTTGGTTCAGTCGGCGAGCCGATCAACCCGGAAGCGTGGATCTGGTATCAGCAGAAAATCGGCGGCAGCCGCTGCCCGATCGTCGACACCTGGTGGCAGACGGAAACGGGATCGATCGTCATCTCGCCGCTGCCCGGCGTCACCGAGACGAAGCCCGGCAGCGCGACGATGCCCCTGCCCGGCTATAGCGCCGCGCTGCTCGACACGAACGGCAAGGAGATCATCGTCGGCGGCGGACTGCTCGCGCTCACCAAACCGTGGCCCTCGATGCTGCGCACGATCTGGGGCGACGACGATCGCTACGTCCAGACGTACTTCTCCAAGTGGCCCGGGCGCCCCGACCTGTATTTCGCCGGCGACGGCGCCAAGCGCGATGACGACGGCTACTACTGGATCCTCGGCCGCGTCGACGACGTGCTGAACGTCGCGGGGCATCGTATCGGGACGATGGAGGTCGAGTCGGCGCTGGTCGAGCATCCCGCGGTCGCCGAGGCGGCGGTCGTCGGCAAAACGCACGAACTGAAAGGACAGGCGCTCGCCGCGTTCGTCACCGTTCGCGAAGGATTCACGACCAGCCCGGAACTCGCGCAGGAGCTGCGCAACTTCGTCGCGGAGAAAATTGGCGCGATCGCGAAACCGGACGACATTCTGTTCTCGGCCGACCTGCCGAAAACGCGCTCCGGCAAGATCATGCGCCGATTGCTGCGCGACATCGCCGAAGGGCGCGCGCTCGGCGATACGTCGACACTCGCCGATCCGAACGTCGTTGCGTCACTAAAAGATCAATACGAGGCGCAGGAAAGCTGACGGAGAGGCTCACCGAGAATCGGTCGAAACTTCCGTGTAACGTTGCGGTCGGCTGAGCGTCGCACCGTGGTACGGGTTGTGCCCCCTTTGTCACCTGTCGCCTCACCGTAGATTGGGTGCCATGTTCGCCTTCGTGCGCCGGTTCTTTCCCGAACGAATCTTCCGCCGCAAGCTCGAGCCCGCCGCCGAGCGTCGTCTGCGCCTGGCACAGGCGCGCGCGGAAGAAGCGACCATTCGCGCGCATGTCGACAACGCGCTGATGTTCGTCGACACACTCGCTGAAGACCTGACCTTCGATCGCGCCATCGACACATACATTCGCGAGATGGCGATTCCGGAGCCGCTCGCGAGCACCGTGGCCACGCGCACGCTCGTCGTGCTCGGCCAGGATCTCGTTCCCTATCGGCGCCGCGCAGTCGACGCGGGCGAGGGCGGCGACAACACCGAGGAGCGGCCGAAGCTGCGACTGAACGACGCGTCGCAGGGACGCGGTCAGCAGCGAACGGTCAAGCGGGCGTAGTCCGGCCGTCGCGCCAATCGAACAGCGCGAGCACGAACAGCGCGACGATCATCGCCGCTGAGCCGAGGCACCACTCGCACCATGCGTGGATGACGAACGCCTCGAGATAGTTCAGCCACGCGGTGAACAGCACGCCCCAGCCGGCGAGCAGCAGCACGGCACGCGAGAGCGCGCGCGAGTCGGCGAAGCGCGGCTGCAGCCCGGCGAGTGTGAGCGCGAGCATCAGCGCATAGAAGCCCACGCCCCATGTCGCGACCGGAAGCCCAAGGAACACCGACCACCGGCTCGTCTGCACCGTTTCGCACGACGTCACGCCGCAGGCGAGCGTGCCGATGATGCCAATCTTGTACAGCGTGAGATATGCGCCGAGGAACAGCCCGCCAAGGCTGATGAGCGCCATCCACATCCGCCGGGTCAATTGGCCTTCTTGCCCGGGGCGCTCTTGCCGATTGCCGGATGGCGGCCGGTGTCACCACCGACGCTTGGTACGGCGGGCTGATTGGCCAGCGCGCTGTCGAGAATCTTTGCGAATTCGTCGTAGCTGTTGGCGCCGACCACGGCGCGCGCACCGACGAAGAAGGTCGGCGTTTGCATGATCTTGCGATCTTCGGCGATTTTGAGATGCGCCTGAATCTTCGCCTGATACTTCTTCGTGTCGACGCACTGATCGAACTGCGAGGCGTTGAGCCCGAGCTGCCGGCCGAGCTGCTTCATGAACTTGTCGGGCTTGTCGGTCGCTTCGCTATTCCACTGATCCTGGGTTTGGTATAAGAGATCGTGGAATGGCCAGAACTTGCCCTGCTCGTCGGCACAGGCGGCCGCGCGCGACGCGAACCACGTGTTCCGATGGACGTTGAGCGGAAAGTCGATGAAGCGCCAGCGAATCTTGCCCGCGTCGACGTAGTTCTTTCGCAAATCGGGCTCGGTGAGATCGGCGAAACTTCCGCAGGCCGGGCACTCGAAGTCGCCGAACTCGGTCACCTCGAGCGGCGCGGTCGGGCTGCCGATCACATAGCCGGCGGACTGCACTGGCGCCAACGTGGAGTCGACCGGGCTGACGTAGCCGTTGTCCTTGGGGCGGGTCGACTGATACGTCAGCGCGGCGATGCCACCGACGGTGATCGCCGCGATGATGAGATAGAAAGCTCGGGTCGTCGTCGGGGGCTTTTTCGCCGCACTCACCACTCCGGGCTTTCGTCCTCGTCCGGATTCCACTCGCTTATTGGCCATTGCTCGTCGTCTGGTTCCTTGGCTTCGCCAACGATGCGGCGACTGTCGGCCACTTCGGGCGTGTCATAGGTGATGCGCACTTCGTAGTGAAAGAGCTCGCTTCGGACGTCGCCGATGAGCTGCATGAGCTCGCCCGCCTGCTCGAGCAACTGACCTCGGCTGTCCAGCTCGCGAATTCGGTCCGCCAGGGCACGGAGAAGCGCTTCGAGATTTCGCGCCCGGCCTTCGTCGTACGTCTGTTCCGGCTCCGCCATACGCCTACTGCCTCCGAGGGGCCCGGTGGGGGGCCGGCTCATTGATGACGAAAGATGCTATGCTGGTACCGGGGTTGCGCAAGCGAGGCGAGCGTGAAGTGTGCAGTTTACGGTCGCACGACGTTCACGCGAACCCGCAAAACACCGAGGCCGTCCCATCGACGCTGATCTTCTGCGCATTCCTGTCGGTCCGGGCTCCATGCACGTGGAGCGGTACGGACGCGGCGGCGCACCAATTCTGCTCGTCCACGGCTTCGGCACGTGCAGTTTTCTCTGGCGCGAAGTCGGGCCCATGCTCGCCTCGGCGAATCGTACCGCGTTCGCGATCGATTTGTTCGGCTATGGTGAATCGGACCGGCCGTTCGACGCGCAATTCGGAATCGAAGCACAATCGGACTACGTCGACCGCGCGTTGACCGCGCTGCGTCTGACGAAGGCGACGATCGTCGGCATCGACCTGGGCGGCGCGGTCGCGATGCACCTCGCGGCGAACAGACCCGAGCGGGTCGAGCGTCTCGTGTTGGTCAACCCCATCGCGTTCGACGACGTCCCGGCCGACGACATCAAGACGATGCAGCGCAACACGGCGCGGTTCGCGCTCCGCATCTCGCGCGGCGTCCTGGGTGCCGCGCCGCTGTTGCGCGAACTGCTCGAGCGTAGCGTTGCGGATCGGCAGAACATGCCGGACGCGCTGATCGCGCGATATCTCGCGCCGTACGTCGGCCAGGACGGACTCAACCACCTCCTCGCGCTCGCGCGCGCCGTGACCGACGAGGACATGGTCGAACTCGAGTTATCGCAACTCGATTGTCCGACGCTGATCGTGTGGGGTGATCAGGACCCGTTCGTCAGTCCCAAATTGGGTGACCGACTCGCCGATACGATTCCCGGCAGCCGTCTCGTGCGTCTTCCAGGTACGGGACGACTCGTTCCCGAGGAAGCGCCGGACACTCTGGCCGGAATGGTGCTCGAGTTCGTCGGCGCGGCGGGAATCACGGCGCGAAGCGAGTGATGGGCGCAGCGATTGCGCTTAGCAGCGCGTAGGTGAGTCGAGAGAGCATACGGGCACAGCCGGTGCCGAACACCTCCCGAACTTGTTAGCTTACCAAGTCTCTCACCCCTAATCCTGATACATGGCCAAACAGAAGAACCGAACGATGAAAGCGCCGGTGACGGCTTCGCCGTTCGAGGAAGCACGCGACGAGTTGTTCCAGCATATCATGCGGTGTGGCGTCGTGGATTCCGCCCCAGAGCACCAGCAGGAGTGGTTCGGTGAAACGATGGGGTACATGACCGAGCGGTATCCCGAGCTGGGCGAGGAGCAGATCCATGAGCTCCGCAAGCTTGGTGAACGATTCGCTCAACCGCCGAAAAAGCGCGACGACACCGCAGCTGCATAGTCGGGCACACTACACAGAAACGCCTCCAACATTCGGAGGCGTTTTCGTTAGCGCCATCGCGGCGGCGACGTTCGCAGCACGACGCCAATGCGCGCTCCGCCGCCTAACCCGAGTCTGCACGGCGGGCGTGATCGGTCCGCGCATTCGTCCCTCGATGTCGATCACGGCGGTGAGGAAGGGACGCACGTGTGCGTCGTGCACGACGTACGGCAGGCTCAATCCGCCGCCGAGCGACACTGCCACCGGTTCCTCGCGCAACGGATCGAGCAGGAATCGAGCGATGGCGTCGATGCGTCCACTGCCATTCGTCACACCATCGTGCCAGGTTGCGCCGGCCGCACCGTCGAGCGCGAAACGAACGTAGACGCCGAGCGGAACGACGACGCCCACGCCCGCCTGTGCCGTCGTTCGCGAGCCGCCGATGATCGCGTCCGCCCGGTATTCGGTGTAGTGCGTCGGCAGCTGCTGCGCCGCGGCCGCGTGGGCCAGCGTGACGAGCAAGGCAAGCACGAACAGACGCGCACTCGCAATTCGAGCACTCGCAATTCGAGCACTCGCGACGCGAGCGATCACCACGCGCGCGCGCGCCACAGGGCGAACGTGTAGTCGACGACCGAAACCGCCGACGCGAGCCCGACGAGCCACAGCACGGGCGTCACGCCGCTTGGGTGAACGAGCAGCATGACGAATGTGGCATACTGGAGCACCGTGACGATCTTGCCGGAGAGGCGCGCTTTGAACTCGACCGGCTTGAGCCACGGCACCACGCGCGCGACGAAAAACCCGATCGCCGTCATGATATCGCGCGAAAGCAGGACGAGGAAGCCGATCACTGACAGCGCGCCCGTCCAGAGAAACGTGGCGACGGCAACGAGGGCGAACACGCGGTCGGCGATCGGATCGATGAGGGCGCCGTACCGCGACGTCACCTTGGCGCGCCGCGCGATCCAGCCGTCGAAAAAGTCGGTAGCCGCCGCGATGGCCACGAGCGCGAGCCGAACGCGCGTCGTCTGGCTGGCGACGAAGCCCGCCGCGAGCAGGACGCGTGACGACGACAGTACATTGGGAAGAGCGCGAACACTCGCGCGCGCGGCCATGGCCCTAACCTAACGCGTCATCGCACCGGCGGAGACGCCGCGCGAGCGCTTGCCAGCGCCGAACCGCGCCAATAGCTTCGCCACTCTCCCCCAAATCTACGTGTCATGAGCTTGGTGACCGAGCTGTTGAAAAAGGTGTCGATTTTCAAGGACTTGAACGACGCCGAGCTTGGACGTGTAGCACGGATTTGCCAGCGCGAATCGTTCATCAGCGGCGCGTACGTGTTCCGCGAAGGGGAAGAAGGCACGCGCCTGTATCTCATCGTTGAAGGCGAAGTGCGCATCAGCCGTGACGTGCCCGGGAGCGGCGAGGAAGCGCTCGCCGTGATGAAGGCGGGCAGTTTGTTTGGCGAGATGGCCGTGTTCGATCGCGGCGAACGCTCGACGCACGCAATCTCGAATGGCGGCACGACGGTGCTGACGATCACTCGCCGCGATTTCGAATTGCTGCTCGACGCCGAGCGCGAATTGGCGTACAAGGTTTTGTGGGCATCGGTGCGCCTGCTCACGAGCCGGTTGCGCGCGACCAACGACTCGCTGCGATCGTTTCTGGCGATGTCGATGTTCTAGCGTGGAGCGTTGGACGTGGGACGTGGAGCGCGCAAGGCCCCACGTCTCTCGTTCCGCGTTCCGCGTTCCACGTCCCAACGTTCCCCGTCACACGCCATTCCCAATGCAGCACATTCCATTGCAGCTCTGGCCTCGGTCGTCCTGATCGGCGCGTGCGGATCATCCGCTACGGTCGCCCGCCCGGTTGGCGGCGCGCCGCGGCCGTTCATTAGAAGCGCGCCGCAGTTGCGCGGCGTCGACGAATCGATCGGACTCGAGCGCGATTCAGCGGTCGACGCGGCGCTCGCCGACATCAATCCGGCGCGCATTCGCCATACCGACTCCATGCTCGTGTCGTTCGGCACGCGCAATACGTCTCTCCGACACCATGTCGACGACGCGCGGCATCGGCGCGGCGCGGCGGTGGATTCACGCGCAACTCAGCGAGTACAGTCGCGACTGCGGCGGATGTCTCAAGGTCGAGTACTACGGCACGGTTCAGAACTTCCATCGCGTGACGCGCGGCGACACCGTCAACCTCAGCGCCAACGTCGTCGACGTCGTCGCCTGGCTGCCCGGGCGAGACACGACGCGCGTCGTCGTCATGACCGGCCATTACGATTCGTGCATTTGCAGTCTGAACGGGACGTACGACTCGACGTCCACCGCGCCGGGCGCGGACGACGACGGTTCGGGTACGTCCGCGATCGTCGAATTGGCCCGCGTGTTCTCCAAGCGCTTTCCCAAGGGGCTCGACGCGACGGTCATCTTCGCGGCCGTCGCCGCCGAGGAACAAGGACTGAACGGGTCCACTGAGCTCGCGCAACGATTGCACGAAGAGGGATATGCGGTGGTCGCCGGAATGACAGACGACATCGTCGGCAACGTGACGGCCGAAGACGGCACCACGGACTCGACGAGCATGCGCATCTTCGCCGCCGATCCGGACAACTCACCGAGCCGCGAGTTGGGCCGCTACGTGTGGGCGTTGGATCGCGTGTATCTGCCGGAGTTCGACGTGCTTCCCATATGGCGGCTCGACCGCATCGGGCGCGGCGGCGATCACGAACCGTACGTCAACCTCGGCGACGCCGGATTGCGGTTTACCGAACGCCTCGAGAATTACAATCGCCAACATCTGCCGACCGATTCGTTCGATCACGTGAACTTTGGCTACGTCGCCAATGTTGCACGCGTGAACGCGATCACGGTCGCGTCGCTGGCCGGTGCGCCGCCGACACCGGCGAATGCGCGCGCCGCGCGTCAAGGTCGCGCGATCGCCGACTCGGCCGCGTCACCCGCACCGTCGTCGGGCGGGCAGGCGTGGACGTTGAGTTGGGACGCCTCGCCCGGAGCGAGCGACTATGAGCTGCTCATTCGCCGCACAACGTCGCCGACCTGGGAGCAGGTCATTCCGCTCGGCAACATCACGCGGTGCACGCTCAAGCGCCAACTCGACGACGAGTGGGCCGGCGTACGTGCCGTCGCCGGGAGCGGCGCGCGCTCGATGGTCGCGTCGATGCCGGCGCCGCGTTCCACCGCGGCGCGCGGCGGCCGCGGAGCCGCACCAGCGTCGCCCGCGGCAAGCGCGGCCGGACGCGGGCGCGGCGGCCAGCCAGCTGGCCCGCCGCCGCCGGTGTGTGGCGCCTGACGTTCAACTCCCTTGGAAAAATCTCACTCGCATCTATCCGCAGAATTTGTCGGCGTCCCCGCCGAGCAACTGAGCGACGCCACCTTCCTCGGCGGACTTCTCATCGCGGCGGCGAGTGCCGCCGGGTTCAGCCTGAGTGGCGTGCCGAACATTCGGGAGCATCCGGCCGGCGGCATTTCGGCGGTACTCATTCTCGACAGCGGACACATCGCGTTGCACGCGCTCCCTGATCGCCAGGCTCTGCTGTTTGACGTACTCGCCCCGGCTTCGCACGACTTTCGCAAAGCCTTGGACGTGTTTTCGCGCCGTGTGACGGCGCGAGACATCAAGAGCGACACTCGCGGCCGCGGATGAGAACCCTGTTAGCGCCGGCGCACCTCGCGCTGACGGTCATCATCGTAATCTGGGACATCGTGCTGGCGGGGCGCATCGCGCAAAACCGCCAGGCGCCGCGTTTTTTTCAGGCCGTGAGCGGTCTGAGCGCCCTGCTCCTGCTCCCCGCGCTGCTACTCACGCTCGCGACATCGACAATGATCACCGGTCGCGCGGTCGTGGCGATGGATTGGCTTTGGCCCGCCGTGCTCGTGCTGTTCGCCGTGCAAGCGCTCTACGCACTTGCGTTCCGCCTGGTGAGCTTGGTGTGGGGCATTCCAATCGCCGTCTATAACGCCACGATCGCGCTCATTGGCGTGTCGCGGTACCTCATGGAACGCGGCCACGCGCCGCCGGAATTCCTCGTCGCCCTGGTGACGGCGCAGAGCTTGGCGATGGTGCTCGCCAACGGAACGTCGAGCGTGCTGGCGACGCCGTTCTTTCTCAACGTGCCGATGGTATCGCCGGCCTTTCCGGCCCAACATCGACTCTCCGCATCGTTTCGTCTGTTCATGACGGCCGTGGCCATCGGGTGGATGGTGATCATTACGATCAGCGCGCCGTCTGCCGTGACACAGCTTCGGAATTTCACGCTGCATTCGGCCGACAAGATTCACGATCGCCCGGACGGCGATTTCGCGATCGGCGTCAAAGTCCTTCCCGACATTCTCAATCCACCGTCGCCCGGCGCCGTGCGCGCCGATTCAGCGTTGATCGACACGCTCGACGTCGACGCCGTGCTGACCGTGGTGGCGCCCGGTGCCAGTCGCGTCGCCATCGACTCGCTGGCCCGCGTGCTGGCGCCGAGCCGCCGCGACAGCACGGTATTGATCGTCGCGATCGGCTATCGGCGCAAACTGGTACCGGAACTCGGCGTTGCGCCGTTCGACGAAGCCCAGCGGCTGGTGACGCTTCGGCTGGTCATCGATCGACTCCGCCCGGACATCGTGCTGCCGGCGGAAGATCCGTACGGCGCCGGCGAGCGCGCGGTGGGTATGCTGTCACCGGCGCGATGGGAATCGTATTTCACCAGGGCGGCGCTCGTCGCCAAGAGCGCGGACCGCAATGTTCGCGTGGGATTGTCGGCGTCGTCGTACCGCACGAGCGACAGCACGTTGTACGCATGGGCGGCGGCCCCGGGATCACCGATCGATGTCGTCGGATTCTCGTTCTTCCCGTCGCCCGGTGGCGGCGTACAGCCCGACACGCGCACCGCCGACCGGTGGATGCGCACGTCGCCACCGCGCAAAGAGCATTGGGTGTTCGGCGTCGGTGGATATCCGCTCGCGTACGGTGAGCGCAGTCAGGAAGCCGTGCTGTGGGAAGTGATGACGTGGGCCACCGAACATCCGGCGATCAAGGGCCTGATCGTGTACGAGGCGGGCGACTACGGACAGGCGCGCGGGCTGCGCGCACCGAACGGACAACTGCGTCCGGCAACCGGCGCGGTGATGCGGGCGATCAAAGCGCTGCAAGAGTCCGCGCGCTGAGCGCGACGCTCGCGCGGTGCGGCGCTGCTAGACCGTTTTCCCCGTGCCGCGCACGATCCCCTCAACCCGGCAGCAGTGGATCGAAGTAACGCTGCGCAACGCGCTGCATCGATTCCGCCGTCACCGCGCGAACGCGCGCGTCGTACTCATCAATCTCACGCAACGATCCGAACAGAAACGCGTCGACGACATCCGACAGCACGGCGCCGCCGCTCTGCTGGCGAATGGCGTGCGTGCCGATGGCGTAGGTCTGCGCGCGAGTCAGCTCCTCGGCAGTGACGGGCTCGCCCTGCAGTCGCGCGAATTCGGCGAGCAGGGCGTCGCGCGCCGCACTCTCCTGTTCCGGCGACGTGGCGATGTACGTCGCGAACGTGCCGGCCACGCGGCGGTCCGCGGCGAACAGATTGACCGTGTAGCACAACGACCGCTTGTCGCGCAACTCGTCGAAGAATCGCCCGCCCAATCCGCTGGCGACGCTGGCGATCATCCGCGCCGCGAAGCGATCATCGTCGTTGCGCGCGGGCCCGGGAAATAGCATCGCCAGTGCAGTCTGTGCGCGCTCGCGCGATTCCATGTTGACGGTGACCGAGGATGGCCAGGTCGGCGCGGATAGCGCGCGCGGCTCGACGTACTCGATGTCCGCGAACGCGCGCGCGGCGATCAACGCCAGTTCGTCCGGATCGGCGTCGCCAACGAGCACGATGGCCGACGGCGACGTGAGCGTGTGCGATGCATGCCACGCGCGCGCCTGGTCGGCCGACACGCGCGGCAACGTGTCGTCGGTTCCGCCGATGGGCACGCCGTACGGATGCCCGGCGTACGCGGACTGCGTCGCCAGTCGCATCGGGTAGCGATACATGTCGTCGCGCAACGCGGTGACATCGGCAATCGCGATCGCGCGCTCCGTGTCGAGCGCCGCGGGTTCGAGCGACGGATGCTGCGCGACATCGGCGAGCAACTCGATTGCCGCGGGTGCATAACGCGCCGGCACCGAGATGGCCCAGCCAAAACTGTCGGCGCCCACCATGCCGCCGACGCTCCCGCCGAGCATTTCTCCTTCTTCAGCGATCTGCACGGCGGACCGGCTCGCCGTGCCTTTGACCGCTGTGCGGACCATCAGCGTCGTGAGGCCGGCGAGATCGGCGCTCTCTTCGCTCGCGCCGCCGATGGTGTAAATCCCGGCGTGCACGAGCGGGGCGCCGCGCTTCTGTCGCACGACAACCGGCGTGCCGCGCACTGTGCGATACACCCGGACACCCGCTTCCTCGCGCTCGAACGCCGGCGCCGGAGCGACGCGTGGCGCGCGCGCGCGATACGCGGCCGCGGGCGCGAGGTCGGCCGGTCGCGGCTCGCCGTCGAGCAATTCGCGCATCGAGTCGGCGCTCGTCGCCACGGCGGCGCTCCCCGTCGGTCGATACACGATGACGCCGGCGTTGTCCGGATCGAGATAGCGATTCGCCACGGCGATCAGTTCGTCGCGCGACGTCGTCAGCAATCGCTCGAGGTAGCGCTCGCCCATGCGCCAATCGCCGAGCGCTTCCCACTCGGCGAGAAAATTTGCCTGGCCTTCCATGTCCTCGAGACGCCGCATCCATTGCGATTCGTGAATGCGCCGCGCGCGTTCCACTTCGAGCTCGCCGATGTCTCCGTCGCGAATGGCCCGCAGCTGATGCCACGTTGCGCGCGCCGCGTCCGCCGTAGTTGCCGGCGGCGTTTCCGCGTGTACGACGAACACGCCGATCTCGGTGGGCGTGTAGTTGTACGCGCTGATCGACGATGCGAGCCGGCGCTCGCGCACGGCGCGATACAACCGCGACGCGCGGCCGGCGCCGAGGACCGCGGACAGACAGGTCGAGCGCGGGCGTGTCGGGATGCGTCGTGCCGGGCGTTCGCCATCCAAAGGCGAGCTGCGTCTGGCCGACATCGCCCTCCCACTCGCGCCAGCGGAAGCCGGCGACCCCTTCCTCGTTCGCGCCGGGGTGCCGCGTCGGCTCGCCGGACGGGAGCGAGCCGTAGCGGTCGACGACCTGGCGCAGCGCGTCGTCCGGATCGACGTCGCCGACGATTGAGAGAACTGTATTACCAGGATAATAAAAGTTCCGGTAGAACCCGACGAGCGCGTCGCGCGTCAGCGCGCGCAGCCCCGGCTCGCGCCCGATGCGCCAGCGGCGAATGCGGTGGCGGTCGTGGAGCAACTCGTACAGCGTTTCGGTCGCGAGGGCCGGCGGACTGTCGGCCTTTCGCTTCGCTTCTTGAATGATCACTTCGAGCTCGCGCGCCAGCTCACCGGCGTCGATCAGAGATCGCGCATAGGCGTCGGCCTGCACGTCCAGACCCTCGGCGAACCCGGCGGACGGCAGGACCGTGTAGTAGCTCGTGTGATCGTAGATCGTCGCGGCGTTGAGGTAGCCGCCGACCGCCTTGGTCTGCTTGGCGATCTCGCCCACGCCGCGCGTCGGCGTGCCCTTGAAATACATGTGCTCGAGCACATGGGCGATGCCGATCACGTCGTCCGTTTCGTCGAAGTAGCCCGCGCTGACGAACGTGACGATCGCCACGACAGGCGCCGATCGATCTCGCCGAATGAGAACGGTCAGACCATTCGGCAGGCGCGTGCGAACGACGGTAGCCGGATCGATCGCCGGCAGGAGCGCGGGAACTGTCACGCGCGCGCTATCGCGGAACGGTCAGCGCCGGCGACGACGCTGGCGTCGCCGGGGTGCAACTCGTCCACGGACCCGGCCCTGCGCGCGTGAGAAAGCTCGCCGCGTCGGCCGGCCGTCCCAGTCGTATGAGCGAACAGGCGAGATAGCCCTGCGCGTTCTTGTCCGTTGGATCCTCCTGCACCGCGCGCACGTAAAACTTTCGCGCCAGCTCGTAGTTGCCCTGGGCCAGCAGGTTCGCCCCCATCTCGCGCAACGCCGTGGCGTTGTTCGGCTCCGCTTCGATCGCGAATTGCAATTCCGTCGACGCGAGCGAGAAGTTGCCGACCTCGCGCGCCATGCGCGCGAGGTAGATGTGCGGAAGCGCCGCGTGCGGATCTTCGTGCGTCGCGCGCGTGAACGCGCTGACGGCGACCTCGCGCTGGCCGGCGCGGTACGCGGCAATTCCCTGCTCGAGCGAGCTGCTGTCGCGCCGGAACATGAAGTACCCGCCGACGATCACGACCCGTAACAACGACGCACCGACAGCGTGGCGAGCATCCAGACCGGGATCCGCCGCGGCGACGGCGCGACCGGCGCCGGTGCCGCATCGCCGGCGGCAGACTGTCGCGCTCGGCGCGGGCTGCGCCGAGCGCGGCGGCACGACGCGGACTGCCGATGTCCGCGTCCGCGGAAAGCGCGGCGTCGAGCTTGAGGTACGCGCCCCGCGCCGACTCGACATCGGCCGGCGTCGCGTGTAGCTGACGCTCTGCAACCGATCGTGAACCGCCTGAAATTCGGCGAGCGTGTTCGCCTGATCGAAATCGATGAGCTGGCGTTGGCGCGCTTCACGAATGAGCGGCTGCCCGGAGAGCGTCGAACTCCCAACGAGCGTGCGCAGCGCGGCTTCCACCGCGCTCCACAACTCGATGAGGTCGGCCGCGAGATCTTCCGAGCCGCGCGACGTGCTCAGTCGCGCGATCGCGGGGCGCGCGGCGTCGAGTGCGCCGCGCGCGCCCCGCTGGGCGGTCGTGCTCACCGAACGATCCGGAGCAGCCCCGCTACGGCGCTACCGCGGATGAAACTCTCCGCGTCGTGGGTCGGAATGCGAACGCCCGTCTGCCGAAAGCCGGTCTGCGACACCGCAGCCATGAACTCTTGCATCGAATGCGACGGATTCCCCACCCGGTCACGCATGCTCCGCACGATCTCCTCCCACGTTCCGTCGAATTCCCCGCCCGCCGTGTCGACGATTTGATGCTCTGGCAGCTTCTGATCGACGAGTGAGCTCAGCAGATTGCCGAAAAGCTCGAGCTGGCCTCGAGCCGTTTCTGCCGCAGGCGCATCATTCGCGCCTGAGCGCGTCTCGAGCTCCACGAGCATCGCGTCGATGTCGTCGATCTCGCCCGTCAGCTCGGTCAGCCGCTCGTCCCACGGCTTGAGTTCCGGGTCGTTCTCCTCGAGGCGGTAGACCGAACGCTTGAGTTCGATCAAGCGCCAAATTCCCAGCTCGTCCCAATGATCGTCCGGTGTGGTACGCTCGAAGTGATAGAGCGCTGCCTCGTACTCGGTCTGATCGTAGAGAATGTTCGCCAGGTAGATGCGCGCTTCCGCATGGTCGCCGTCGAGCTGCAGCGAGCGCCGCAGCGACGCGATCGCCGCGTCGTCGTCGCCGAGCCGGTGCTGCACATAGCCCATGCACGCGACCGCTTCCGCCGAGTCCGGAACCTGTTTCACCGCGGTCTCGAAGAATTCCTTTGCGGCTTCGAAGAACGGCGCACGATCGCGGAGCGACGCTTCGCGAAACAGCGAGCGTCCAACCTGAAGCATCAGCTCGACGTCGTCCGCGTATCCGAGCTCGAGCGTGCGCTGAAAGCAGCGCAGCGCCGCATCGTCCTGCCCGAGCTTGAGCAGCGTTTCACCAACGCCGGCAAGTCCATCCTCGTGCTCCGGCTCGAGCACGAGCGCCTGCTCAAATGAGCGGCGGGCCCAGCCATATTCCTCACGCGCAAGTTGAGCGTACCCAACACCGACGTGTAGCTCTACCGAATTCGGATAGAGATTGAGTCCCTCGCCTAGTACCGTCAGCGCCTCATCATACTGTCCCTCATTGTACAGTGCGTGCGCGCGTTCGTCGTACTCCTCGGAACTCAGGAACGGGGTGGCCATCGTCAGCAAGCCTCCGGCTCGAGAGGTTATGCCTATACTACAATCGAGACGCAGCCAAGTTCAATGGGAGATCGTGAGAGATCACCGGTCACGTCGATCATCGCTCGTATTTCTTCGACGCGGACGTACTGGCCCTGGCAACGTGTGCTCTTCACTAAACATCGTGACCTGTCACGCGCAACGGAATCCGTCACGGCTGTCGGCCGCCGCGCGCCGCCGCTGACGCGATCTCGCCGGCCAAGCCGGCGTTCCGCTCGAGCAGCGCGAGGTTGGCGGCGAGCGAAGTTCCCCCCGTCAAACGAGTTATCGCCGCGAGCAGGTACGGCGTAACCGCTGCGCCTCGCACACCGTCGCGCACGGCATCGGCCCGGGCCGCCGAAACGGCCGCGGCGAGTGAGCGTCCGTCGAGCGCAAACGCCTCCGGCGGGGGTTGTACCACGAGTAACCCCTGTTCGCGGCCCAGTGCGCGCTGCGCGCGAAATACGTCGACGATTTCCTCCACGTCGTCAGCGCGCGCGTCCAACGTGATGCCGGATTCAGCCGTGTAAAACCCAGGCAGCTCGCTCGTCCGATATCCGATCACGGCGACGCCAAGACTTTCCAGGCGCTCCCACGTCGCGTGAAGGTCGAGGATCGACTTGGCTCCCGAGCAGACGACGATCATCGACGTCCGCGACAGCTCGAGCAGGTCCGCCGATTCATCGAACGCCGGCTCGTGGTGAACGCCACCGATCCCGCCGGTGGCGAACACATCAATGCCTGCGGCCTTCGCCAACATCAGCGACGCCGCAACGGTCGTAGCGCCATCCGAGCGCTGAGCCATCGCCCAGGCGACGTCGCGTGCCGACACCTTGCGAACACCGTCACGCCGTCAGAAATCGCTCCAATTCGTCGGGAGCGAGGCCGGCAGTCGGCACCCCGCTCGCGACCGCGGTGATCGCGGCGATCGCACCATGCCGCTCCACGGCGCCGACCATTCGCTCGGCGGCCTCACGATTCTGCGGAATCGGAAGTCCCTGCGCGAGCACGGAGCTCTCGAGGGCGACGACTGGCGCGCCGGCGGCCAACGCGCGCTGCACTTCCGGAAGAACGCGGACGGCAGAGTTCACGACGGAAAACTACAGCCGGCGTGTTGCCGACTGAACGTGCCGATGTGGTGCGGCTAGTTCAGCGCAACGCGCGCCGCAGCGCGCGGAATCAACTTGGCCGTGACGATCAAGCGCTCGGGCGCCGGACCGACGTAGCGAATCGGCCAGCAGGTCGTGAGCGTGAGCGTCGCATCGGCCGTGTGAAACAAGGCGCGCGCATCCTTGTCGACGATGCGCGTCGACACGACGATCCAATTGTTCTGCGACGAGCCCGATTCCGTCGTGATCGTGTCGCCAACCTCGAGCGCGTCGAGATGATTGAAGTGGCGATCGCGGTGCGCCGCGATCACCGCATTCCCGCGCTCACCGGGGAGCGCGCTGCCGGGCAGGTGGCCCGGCGCCGCGTTCAGATCTTCAGCCTCAACGCCTTCGAGAACGATTTCGTCCAAGTCGATGCGCGGAATGACGAGACGCGCGACCGGCGTGCCGTCGACCAATGGGGCATTGCGGCCATTGCGCAGCGCAACGGTGCGGACGACGGCCAGCGCTGCGCGCGCGTTCACTTCGCTCCACGCGCTCCGTGCCGCGTCGGCGCGCAGCTCGCCGGACACGTATCGCGTCGCCGCAAACGCGACCATGAACCCGCCGACGGCGAACAGCGTCAAGCCGACCGCTTTGCGAACGATCACACTGTTGGTTCTGCTCACGGGCGAGTTCCCCAGCGGTCTGGATTTCGAGCGGCATCGCGAGCGGCGAGAATCGCCTCGCGCGGCTGCACCTCGTCGATCGACACAATCACCATTCCCAGCGCGACGAGGCCCACTCCGATCAGCGCGACGAGCGGCAGGCTGCTCGCCGCGTCAGGTGCCGGAACGCCGTTTCGAAATTGCGCCGCCGTATCCGGCGCGATCGATGGCGAGGATGACGAAGTAGCGGCGCATTGGAGCGCGACGGCGCATCGGAGCGCGGCGGCGCGGGTGGAATGCTGCGAGCAGGTGGTGACGTAGGTGCTGTACGGGTCTTGGCAGGCAGTGCGATGCCGGCCGCGGAATCGACCCACGTCTTCATGTCGGTCAAACGCACATCGGGCGCGGGCTTCGCCTTGGCCGTATCGATAGCTGGGGCAACACTGGCAACGGGCGGTTTGACCGATTCGACCGCCTTCGGCTGCGGCGGAATGAAGGTCGTGAATTGCGCGTGTGCAGTGACCGGAACAGTCGCGATCAGCGCGAACACCAACAAACGTCGATACACAGTATCCCCTTCGCCTCGGCAATCGGGAAAAGGGCATACGGCGGGCCAGCGTGCAACTGACGGCGAGCGCACATCGAGAAGCGATCGCGGTCGCGATCAGCGTTCACCGTGGGCGTGAAGTGACGCGCGGGCGCGTCACCCTGTTGCCACGATCCCTCTACTCTCGACCTCGCCGGAGGACGCCTGAGCGATTCGACCTGGCGACGATGCCAAGGATCAGGTCACCTGTCCCCGCTTGGTGTCAAATTCCTGCCAGGCGCCGTCGCGGAGAATGTCACCGATCAGGTCAACGGCGCGCTCGAGCTCTGCGTCGGCGGTATAGAAGTGCGGTCCAAGTCGCACCCCCGCATTCGGCCGGTAGTCCACGATGACGCCGCTCTTTAACAGTGCCTGCGCCACGCCATACGCGTGCGGCACGTCGAACGCCACGGTGCCTCCCCGTTGCTCCCGCGCGCGCGGCGCCGTCACGGCGAAGCCGCGTGCGTCCGCGAGTTCGATCAAACGCGCAGTCTGACGCTCGCTCTTCGCGCGGATTGCCTCGATCCCGGCGCGCCGCACGAGACGCGGTCCCTCGATCGCCGCGAACAGCGCGGGAACGGCCGGCGTGCCGTTGAGCCACCGCCAAGCATGATCGGCGTAGCTCATCTCCGACTCGAATCCGAACGGCCGCTCGTGCGCCTGCCATCCGGTGAATGCCGGAGCGATCGACCTGCTCACCGCGGGTGACACGTACAAGAAGCAACCACCCGGACCGCCGCACAGCCATTTGAGCACGCCGCCGCTCAGAAAGTCGACACCCATCGCCTTCACGTCGACGGGCATCACACCAACCGAATGAAACGCGTCGAGCGACACGAGAGCGCCAACGTCGTGCGCGCGGCGGCAAATCGCCGCGGCGTCCATGATGAACGCCGATCGAAACAGCACGTGTGAGATGGCGACGAGACGCGTGCGCTCGTCGATCGCGTCGAGCACGCGCTGTGTATCGATGGTGATGCCGTCGTCGCTTGGCACGACCACGATCCGCGCGCCAAGGCGCGTGGCCAATTGGTCGTACACGTAGCGCACCGACGGAAAATCCAACGCCGTCATGACGATCGTGTCGCGGCCGTTGGAGTAGTCGAGCGCCGACAAGCACGGCGGTCTGCGCGATCGTCACGTTCGGCACCATCGCGATTTCGCCCGGTCCAGCGCCGATCAACGGAGCGATTTCGTCGCCCACGGCAACCGGCATCTCCCACCAGCGATTCGCCCACGCGCGCACTCCGAGCTCCGACCATTCGTCGACGTACTCGGCCAAACGATCGGCCACGCCGCGCGGCATCGCCCCCAACGAGTTCGAGACGAGATACGTCGTCCGCTCGAGAATCGGAAACTCGGCGCGGAACGCCAGCAGCGGATCGGTCACGCCGAATCCGCCGCGCGCGGGAGTGCCGCCGCGAGTGCCGCCGCACGTCGCGACGACAGCGATCCCGCATAGACGACGATCGCCACGCCGACGACGACGAGCAACGCCTTCCATTCATCGGAGGACAGACTCGTCAACAGCCAACACACCGCCGCGATGGCAAGCACGGGAACGACCGCGGCGAACGGTATGCGGAACGGCGGCTCCGTTTCGCGGACGCCGCGTCGCCGCAACTCGAGAACGCCGAGGCAGCACGCCACATACACGAGCAGCGTCGATCCATTCGCGATGATGGCAAGCTTTTCGAAGCTCCCGCTCAGCGCCAGCACGAGCACGATCAGAGTCTGCAGTATGATCGCCACGTACGGTGTTCTAAAGCGCGAATGCACGGCCGCAACCTGCACGGGGAGAAAGCCGTCGCGTCCGAAGGCGAACAACATGCGCGGCACCGCCAGCGTCATTCCGCGCGACGTAGCCGAACATCGAAATCACTGAGCCAAGCAGAATGAGCGTGCGGCCCGGGCCACCCATCGCGACGGCCGCTGCGTCGGCGAGGGGCGTCTTCAACCCGGCGAGCCCCGAACCGAGAATGCCCTGCGCCACGATCTGGATCGAGAGATAGAGGACCGTCACGCCGAGCATGGCGATGAAGATGGCGCGCGGCACCGTCCGCGGCGGATCACGCACCTCGCCGCTCGGCACGAGCGCCGACTCGACGCCGAGAAAGGCGAAGATGAGCACCGTCGACGCGCGAGCCAGGTCGCCGGCTACTCGGCGTGGAGGTCCACGCGAGATTGGTGCGATGCATTGCGCTGACGCCGACCACCACGAGAAGCACCAGCGGCAGCAGCTTGGCCACCGTCATGAACACGTTGAACCGATTCGCGCCGCGTACACCGGTCACGTTGAGACCGCAGAACAGCACGAGCATGCACGAGAGCACGATCGTGCGTCCGACGCCAACGCCAATGGCGGGCACCAGCGCGGTCGAGCGCGTCGGCGAAGAACGATGAAATCGCCGCCATCGCCGCGGTCGTGCCGACCCACAACATCACACCGGTGAGAAAGCCGGCGAGCGGTCCGAACGCGACGCTCACGTATGCGTACAAGCCGCCAGTTAGCGACACGCGACTCCCCGCTTCGGCGAAGCAGAGGACGATGAGACCCATGACGATCGCGCACATGACATAGGCGATCGGCGCAGCGGCGCCGAGTGCCGTCGCGGCCGACGCAGGAAGCCGAAAGATTCCGCCGCCCACCGTCACGTTGACGATATTCGCGGCCAAGCCCCAAGTGCCGAGCGCGCGTACGAGCGACGCGTCGCGCTGGTCGCGCATGGTGTGACTCACTTCACAAACCTCCAAGATGGCGGGCGTGCGGGGCGAGCTTGCGGCGGAATTCGGGCGAACCGTGGCCAAAGTTGGCCGACAGAACGGCTACAAGACTAGACTACGGTGTAGTCAATCGCCATCGCGCGCCACTGGCGCGCTTCTTTCGCAGGAACTTGCAACCACTCTTGGAGAGCTCATGCGCGCCAGCCTTCGTCTCTTGGCGTTGTTCGGTTTCACCGCTGTCGTTGCCCCAGTCATCAAGCCGCTCGCCGCGCAGGGGTTCGTTCCCGACACATCGGCACAGCCGGCCGATTCGCTGCGCCAAGTCGCGGACACCGCCCCGGCACCCAGGACTCGAGCATCGACCGCAGCGCGCTGGCGCCGGCGAGTCACGCGGGCATATCGATTACCGGCATGCGCGCCGGCGTCCACGCGCGCGAAACCGCGCGCCCGAATGCATCGGTGATGACCTCGAACGCCGGACTCGGCCAGTCGCGCGCCATGATGATCGTCGGGGGCGCGGCGCTCGTCGTCGGGGCCATCATCGGGGACACGCCGGGCACGATTCTGATGGTTGGCGGAGCGATCGTCGGGTTGGTCGGATTGTACAACTACCTGCAGTAGAATTCGTCGTCCCGTCCGAAGCGCAGCTCCCCAACACGATCCTCGCTCTCGTCGTCATGACTCGTACGCCGTCGGCACCGCCGCAGTCATCACCGTCGCGCCGCATCGCTCTCGTCCTTGGCGGCGGCGGCATGAAAGGGTTCGCGCACATCGGCGTGATGAAGGCGCTCGAGGAACTCGGGATCACGCCGTCGCTCTACGCCGGGACGAGCATCGGCGCGATGCTTGCCGCGGCGCGGATCGGCGGCATGTCGCCCGACGACCTGAGTCGCCGAGCCGAGGCGCTGCGCCGACGCGATCTATTCCGAATCAATCATTTCGGGATGCTCATGGAGCGCATGCGGTCGCCGTCGATCTATCTCGAGGAACCGCTGCGCGACCTCACGCGGGCCGTGGTTCCCGAGGGCAGCTTCGCCAATTTGGCGACGCCGCTGTACGTGAACACCGTCGACATCGAGCGTGGCGCGCCGGTGATCTGGGGCTCGCCCGGACTGCGCGACGTGACGGTGCAGGACGCCGTGTACGCGTCGTGCGCGTTGCCCGGCTACTTTCCGCCGGGCCGCGTTGGCGACCGGCTGTGCGTCGACGGCGGCGTGGTCGACAATCTGCCCGTGGGCATCGCCGCGCTCTCCGCCGACCTGATCATCGCCGTCGACGTGGGGAGCAACGACTTGCGGCCGATTCAAGACGCCATGTCGCTCGGCTTCGCCAACATCTACATGCGCGCGGCCACGACGATGATGCACGCGCTGCAGCAGTTCCCGCTCACGCACTGGGACGGCCCGCCGATGGTGCTCATCCGTCCGCGATGCGGCGAGGATTGGCTCAGCTTCACCCACATCGGCGAGACGATCCAAGAGGGCCATCGCTCGGCGCTCAAGGCGCTCGAGGATATCGACGCGTACTACGATCAACCGGGCGGCGTGTATCCGCGCCGCCGGTTCGAGCTCGAGGTCGATCGCGACAAGTGCATCGGCTGCGGACTGTGCGTGTCGCTCGCGCCCAACCTCATGGGCCTGGACGCCGAAGGCAAAGCGTACACGCGCACGCGCACGACCGACTGGTCACCGGCCGATGGCGACTTTGTCGCCTACTGTCCCACCAGCGCCATTCGCGCGCGCAAGACCGAGCGCATCGTCCCGCTCAAGGCTGGGGAGCGCGGAGCGGCGTGACCCCGGCGACAATCGCCGAGGCGATCCGCTCGTAGCCCCCGACGGCCGCCTGTAGTTCGTCGATCGCGATGCACTCGTCGTCGCGATGCGCGACGTGGATCGACCCTGGTCCGAACAGATACGGCGTTCCCCAGTTCGTCAGCGCCGGAATGTCCGTCGCAAACGCCGCGACCGACGTCTTGAATCCGTCGACGACGCCAAGGCGAACCGGCGGCACGACCGGACCCCACTCGAGCGACGCGCGACCGTCGGCCCAGCGCTCGACAATGCGTTGAATGTCGGCCGGCGGCGATACCAGTCGAATCATCAGCCGCCCTTCGGCCCACGGCGCAACGACGTTGTCGGCAACTCCACCCGACAAGCCTCCGATGTTCACCGTCGTCTCGCCGAACAGAGGATCGGTCGGAAGCGACAGCGCATCCAGCTCCGCGAGCATACGCACGAGATCGCGCGTCGCCGACCGGCCCAAATGCGGATACGCCGAGTGGGCTGCTTGTCCCGCGGTGCGCACGATCACGCGGATCGCGCCCTTGGTGCCGACGGCCAGCGTGCTGTCGGTCGGCTCGCCGTCGATCAGTGCGCGACTCGTCGCGGGAATCGCTCGGGCGGCGAACGCCTCGTTCGCGGCGTGCGCTCCGTCGTGCGTCACCTCTTCACCGACGACGAACAGCAACGCGACGGGCACGTTCCGCTCGCGAAGCCGCTCCGCCGCGCAGATCATCGCCGCGGCGATCCCCTTGGCGTCGCACGCGCCGCGCCCGTGAATCTTGTCCGCTTCGACGCGCGGCGCGATGAACGGCGGCACCGTGTCGATGTGCGTCGAGAGCGTGATGACCGGGTTGTCCGACGCCGTGGCGAACAGATCGTCGCGGCCCGGCGTGACGGGAATTCGCCACGTCCGCCACGCGTGTTCGGTCAAATACCGGTCCAACCAGGCGATCGCGTCGCCTTCCTTACCGCTCGTCGAATCGATCGACATGAGCTGGGTGGTCAGCCGGATCGGGTCGCTGAGTGTTGACGACGTTGACATGGTGGCAAGATCCTCAGCGACGCCGCGTGGCGCAACGGCGTTCTGTCGCCGCTCGTGTGTGCGCGGTACCTTGCTCGTGACGTTCATGTACGTCTGTACTTCCACCGCCGCCACACGGTCGGGCCACACGCGCCGTGTTCCGTGGAGAGAGCTCCTATGCGCCGACTACCGGGTCTGTTTTTCCTCATCGCTTCCGTCGTCAGCGTTGCCGCGCCGCATGTCGGCGCCGCGCAATCACAACAGGGTACGCGCAGCGCGAATGGCGCTGCACCCGCGAGCGCCGCGGCTCCGCGCGCCGACGACAAGCGCGGCATGACGGTGGCCGACTACGGCAGGTGGCGCACGATTCGCGACGTCGCCATTTCCGACGACGGCACGTGGGCGAGCTTCGGCTACCAGCAGCGGCGTGTCGACGACACGCTGTGGGTCAAGAACCTGTCGAGCGGCGCCGAGCAGAAGATTCCGCGCGCGTCGCGCGCCCAGTTCTCCGACGACTCCAAGTGGGTCGCCTATTTCGTCGCCGAGCCGGTTCGCGCCGACGCGGAAGAGCCGGTCCCGCCGGCCGACGGCGGTGGCCGCGGCGGAGCAGCGACCGGGCCCGCGGTCCTCGAGCTTCGCAATCTGGCGAGCGGCACGACGGTGTCGTGGGACAACGTCGCGTCATTCGCGTTCTCTAAAGGCTCCGTCGCGCTGATGGTGCACAAGGCGCGCGCCGGAGCGGCGCCGGACGCCGCGGCCGGACGCGGCGGTCGAGGCGGTGGTGCTGGCGGCGGACGCGGTGGGCGCGGCGCGGGTGGAGCAGCACCGGCGGTCGCCGGCACGGATCTCATTCTGCACCATCTCGCCGACGGCATGGACGAGTTGATTGGCAGCGTGTCGGCGGCCGAGTTCAACCACTCCGGCAACGCGCTCGCCTACACCGTGTCGACGTCCGATCGCGAGGGCAACGGACTGTTCATCGAGTCGATCGGCGGATGGCAGCGTCGCACCCTCGACAACGCGCGCGCCGACTACGCGCGCCTCACCTGGGATGATTCGGGATCGGCCGTCGCCGCGCTTCGCGGCGCGGACCGTCGCGGATTCACGGAAAAGGAGAACGCGCTGGTCGCCGTGACCAACATCGACGGCGCCGAGCCGACGGTCATGGACCTGGACCGCAAGACGCTCACCGGATTGCCGGACAGCATGGTGATCAGCGAGAAAGCCACGCTCACGTGGAGTGCCGATCGCTCGAAGATTTTCGTCGGGCTGAAGCCTGAAGAGGCGAGGCCGCAGCCGCGCCGCGACTCGACCGCAGCGGTCGAGCCGGTCGGCAACGTCGACGTCTGGCATTGGAAGGACCCGTACATCCAATCGGTGCAGATGGTGCGCGCGCAACAGGATCGAAACCGCACCTTCGAGGCGTCGGTGCTGCTCGCGCAGAAAAAAGTGGTGCCGCTTGCCGACGATCGGATGGATCGCGTGCAGGTGACCAAGGACGGCGCGTGGGCCATCGGACAGGACGACAAGAACTACGTCGACGATTGGCAACCGCAGCTATCCGATGTCTATCGCGTGAGCACGACGACCGGCGAACGAACGCCAGTGCTCAAGGGGCAGGAGCGGACCCTCGGACTGTCGCCGAACGGGAAGTACTTCCTCTATTGGAAGGACAAGCACATCTGGTCGTACGACATCGCGGCCGACAAGCACGTGAACATCACGGCGAAGGCGCTCGTGTCCTTCGTCGACGCGGAAGATGACCACGTGGGAGAGAAGCCGCCCTATGGCGTGAGTGGGTTCACCAAGGACGGAAAGTCCGTCGTGCTCGAGCATCGGTACGATCTGTGGGTCGCCTCGCTCGACGGCAGTGGTACGCCGCGGAGCCTCACGAACGACGTCGGCTCAAAGAGCGACGTTCGGTTGCGTTACGTGCGCCTCGAGCCGGACGAGAACGGCGGCGGCGCGGCAGGTGGGTTTGGCGGCGGTGGACGCGGAGGCGCTGGCGCAAGCACGACGATCGATCTGTCGAAGCCCGTGCTGCTCTCGGCGTTCAGCGATCCAGACAAGAAGGCGGGCTTTTATCAGCTTGTCGACGGCACGCTCTCGCCGATCATGATGGAGGATCGCGAGTTCGGCCGGCCGATCAAGGCGAAAAACGCCGATCGCGTGTTGATCACGCGCGAAACGTTCGCCGAATATCCGGACTACTGGGTGACGAACAGCCGCTTCGCCACGCCGCAGCGTTTGACGACCGCCAATCCGCAGCAAACCGACTTCCGCTGGGGCCATCGAATTCTGTTCGACTACAAGGACAAGGACGGCCACAAGCTCCAGGGAACGCTGGCCATTCCCGATGGCTATCAGTCCGGCCAGAAACTGCCGATGATCGTCGACTACTATGAAAAGAATTCACAGAACTTGAATCACTACGAGACGCCGCGATACGCCACGGCGCCGCAGTACGTCGATTACGTGAGCAACGGCTATCTGGTGATGGTGCCGGACATTTACTATCACACCGGGCGCTCGCACACGGACATGCTCAACTCGATCGAGGCCGCGGTTCGGCGCGTCGAGGAATTGGGCTACGCCGACCCGAAGCGCGTCGGCCTCCACGGCCACAGCTATAGCGGCCAGGGCGCGGCGTACGTATCCACGCAATCGAAGCTGTTCTCCGCCGTCATCGCCGGCGCCGCGGCCGTCGACCTCATCGCGGACTTCAACCAACTGTGGAAGACGACCGGCACCAACCAGCACCGCTACGACACCTACGGACAAGGACGGTTCGGCACGAACCCGTACGACAATCTCGCGCTGTTCGAGGACCAGTCGGCCGTGTTCCACGCCAGGACGATGGACACGCCGCTGTTGATCGTGCAGGGAACGAACGATGGTTCGACCGAATGGCTGCAGGGCGTCGAGTTCTACAACGCGCTGCGCTTCCTCAAGAAGCCGGTGATCTTCCTCTCGTACGAGGGCGAGTCGCACGGGTTCGTGCGCTACGACAATCAGTACGACGTCGAAGTCCGGATGCACCAGTTCTACGATCACTACCTCAAGGGCGCACCGGCGGCCGATTGGATCGCTAACGGCGTTCCGTTCATCAAGAAAAAGACGCCGACCGGCGCGGCGGCGCAGCCGGTGCAACTCATGGGCGGCGGCGCTGGCCTCGGCACGCCGATGACCGGCGGCGGCGCGGTGGCGGCGGCGGGAATCCGGGCACCCCGCCCGGACCACCAAATCCGTAATGATGGATCTGTAGTTCTTTAACTCATATAGCCGACCGGGCGTCTGCAATTCGCGGCGCCCGGTTTCGCATGTGAAGCCGGGTGGGCTGGCCGGAGAGCAAGGCCCGTACAGGACGCAATCGAGCAACGCCGATCCGGTTCCAGGACTCTCACCGAAATCGAATTCATCAGCGAGGAGGCCGACTGCCCCCGACCCTGTTCGACCCTGTTCGAGCGATTCGCGGCGCCCGTACGTGCATGGTCGCGCCCGATGCGTCCGGCCTGATCACACGCCTCCGTGCGCACCATCCCGATCCGGTTAGATTATGCGTCAGCCTGGCGGCACGGCTTGCGAGCCTCGCCAGTGGCTCCGTCTGTCACCCTCGCATCGGCTGCGAATCCGGCCGAACCGAGAGACGAATTCCATGACAAGCAAGAACAGCTTCGGTGCCCGCGCGACGCTCAGCGTCGACGGTAAATCGTACACGCTCTATCGCCTCGACGCCGTCGAAGAGCGCTCCGGCAAACGCGCCAGCCGGCTCCCATTCAGCCTCAAGATTCTTCTCGAGAATCTGCTCCGCAACGAAGACGACACCTTCGTCAAGCGCGACGACATTCTCGCGCTCGCGCGGTGGGACACGCGCGCCGGCGCGGAAAAGGAAATCGCCTTCCGCACCAGCCGTGTGCTGCTTCAGGACTTCACCGGCGTACCCGCGGTCGTCGATCTCGCCGCCATGCGCGACGCGCTCCAGGCCCTCGGCGGAGATCCTCAACGCATCAACCCACTGCAGCCGGTCGACCTCGTGATCGACCACTCCGTCCAGGTGGATGAATTCGGTAACCAAGCGGCGTTCCTCATCAACACCGAGCGCGAGTTCGAGCGGAACAAGGAACGCTACGTCTTTCTGCGCTGGGGGCAGGGCGCGTTCAAGAACTTCCGCGTCGTACCGCCGGGCACCGGGATCTGCCACCAGGTCAATCTCGAGTATCTCGGCAAGACGGTATTCGTCGACGAACAGAATGGCGAATCGACGGCGTATCCCGACTCGCTCGTCGGCACCGACTCGCACACGACGATGATCAACGGGCTCGGCGTGCTCGGCTGGGGCGTCGGCGGGATCGAAGCCGAGGCGGCGATGCTCGGCCAACCGGTGTCGATGCTGATTCCGGAAGTCGTGGGCTTCAAACTGCACGGCAAGCTTCCGCCGGGCGCGACGGCCACCGACCTCGTGCTCACCGTGACGGAGATGCTGCGCAAGAAGCGCGTCGTCGGCAAGTTCGTCGAGTTCTTCGGACCCGGGTTGTCGACGCTGCCGCTCGCCGATCGCGCGACGATCGCCAACATGGCGCCCGAATACGGCGCGACGATGGGATTCTTTCCCACCGATGAGGAAACGCTCAAGTACTTGCGGCTCAGCGGGCGCTCCGCGCACCACGTCGCGCTCGTCGAGGCGTACACCAAGGCGCAGGGCCTCTTCCGCACCGACGCGACGGCCGACCCGGTCTTTTCCGATCTGGTGGAACTCGATCTGGGAAGCGTCGAGCCGAGCCTCGCCGGCCCCAAACGCCCGCAAGATCGCGTACCGCTCGCGAAATCGAAAACCATGCATCGCGAAGCGCTCGACGCGGAACTCGCCAAACTTGGCGCACCGGCCGCCGACGGCGACCCCGCCTCGGCCGGCGTGAAAGTCGAATACGCCGGGCAAACGTTCACGCTGCGCAACGGCGCCGTGGTGATTGCCGCGATCACGAGCTGCACGAACACGTCGAACCCGTCGGTGATGCTCGCGTCGGGATTGCTCGCGCGCAACGCCGTACGCAAGGGACTCGAGAGCAAGCCGTGGGTGAAGACATCGCTCGCCCCCGGATCCAAGGTCGTGACGGACTATCTCCGCCAGGCCGGCCTGCAGGAGTATCTCGACAAACTCGGCTTCCAACTCGTCGGATACGGATGCACGACGTGCATCGGCAATTCCGGGCCGCTCCCCGAGCCGATCGGCAACGCGATCGAAGCGAACAAGTTGGTGACGGCGGCCGTTCTATCAGGAAATCGTAATTTCGAGGGGCGCGTCAATCCGCTCACGCGCTTCAACTATCTCGCGTCGCCGCCGCTCGTCGTCGCCTACGCGCTCGCCGGCCGCATGGATCTCGACCTCACCCGCGAGCCGCTCGGCGTAGGGAAAGACGGGCCCGTGTTCCTGCGCGACATCTGGCCGTCGCCGCAGGACGTGCAGGACGAAGTCGCTCGCAGCGTGAAGGCGGAGTTCTTCACGCAGCAATACGCCGACGTCTTCAAGGGCGACGACGACTGGCGGTCGCTCGACGCCGGTTCAGGCGAGACGTACGCGTGGCAGCCCGATTCGACGTACGTGAAGAACCCGCCGTACTTCGACGGAATGACGATGGAGCCGCCGGGCATTCGCCCAATCACCGGCGCCCGCGCGCTGGCCATGCTCGGCGATTCGATCACGACGGACCACATCTCGCCCGCCGGCAACATCCCGGCGTCGAGCCCGGCCGGTAAATGGTTGATCGCGCACGGCGTGGAGAAGCGCGACTTCAATTCCTACGGCGCGCGCCGCGGCAATCACGAAGTGATGATGCGCGGCACATTCGCCAACATTCGCCTGCGGAACGAGATGGTGCCGGGCACCGAAGGCGGATTGACCACGGCGACCAAGGGCGGCACGCCGGAGTCGATTTACGACGTGGCGATGGCGTATCAGGCGAAGGAGACGCCGCTCGTCATTCTCGCCGGCAAGGAATACGGCACCGGATCGAGCCGCGACTGGGCGGCCAAGGGGACGATTCTCCTCGGCGTGCGCGCCGTGATCGCCGAGTCGTTCGAGCGAATCCATCGCTCGAACCTCGTCGGGATGGGCGTCCTGCCATTAGAGTTTGCGAATGGCGCCACGCGGCAGTCGCTCGGCCTCACCGGCTTCGAGACGTTCGACATCGTCGGCCTCGACGCCGGCCTCAAGCCGAAGGGCACGCTCACCGTGCGCGCCACGGCGGACGGAACGCCGCACGAGTTCAAGGTGCTCGTGCGGATCGACACGCCGGAAGAGATGCGCTACTACCAGCACGGCGGCATCCTTCCGTACGTCCTGCGCCAGCTCGTTGGTCGAAAGTAGTTGGTCGAAAGTAGTCGGGCGAAAGTAGCTACCAGCCGACCTTCTTCTGAATGTCGACGTTATTGCCGACCACTCCGCCCACGACGCCGCCGATCATTGCTCCGATCACGCCGCCGCGAATCTTGTTGCGACTCGACGTCGCACCGAGCACTGCGCCGGCCGCCGCGCCGATGGCCGCGTCGCGCTCGGTGTGCTTCACGGTCGTTGTCGGCGGAGTGGGCGGCGGGTAGGACGCGCCGCTCGATCCGCTGCTCGAGCCACCGCTCGACCGCGACACACCGCTTGAGCGCCGCGCGGTCGACCGGGTGGGCGCGGACCGCGCTGGCTGACGCGCGACGGCCTGGGAGTTCTGCGGCGCATTCTGCTGCGCTGCATAGCCCGCCTCAGTCGGCGAAAGGAACTGCTGGGGATTGTATCCCTGAGCTTGCGATGCCAGCGCGAGATCACTCTTCAGCGCGTCGTCGGGCGGCGGCGAGCCACTTCTCCCGCATGCCGCCGCAGCGGCGACCGCGAGCAGCGGAACGAGCATGAATCGGGTGTTGAGTCGCATCGCAGTCTCCTCTCAGAGTCATCCTATCAGGCACGTGGGGTAGTTGGCACATGCCGTTCCGGGTGTTAACCGCCTCTTGCGAGCGTTGAGTTTCCTTTGCGTCCACCCGTGTGTGCGACAAATGTCCACGATTGTGGATCATTGGCCGGATTGCGCGGGCGGATTGGCCCCACCATCTTGCCGCCATCTATAGCAGACAGAGGTGTGCGCATGACACGAATGAGTTCACGAACGCTCGGAGTCGCTGGGGCGATTTGCCTCGCGGCGGGCTCGGCCGCGCTGGCCCAAACGGCGACTCCCGCACCGGGCTCCGCCGCCACCGCGCCGGACGTAGGACAGATGGCGCCGGATTTCACGCTCTCCGGGGCGACACGGTTCGGTCTGCTCAAAGAACGCGTGAAGTTGTCGGACTATCGAGGGCAGACGGTCGTGATCGCGTTTTTTCCCAAGGCGCGAACACGCGGCTGAACGATTCAAATGGAGGCGTACCGTGATCAGTACGCCACGCTCTTCAACAATGGAAAGAAGGTCGCCGTGATCGGTATCAGTGTCGACGCAGACACCACGCTCGCCGACTGGGCGCGCGAATCGAGCTTTCCGAATCTGTTCGCCAGCGATCCCGATCAGGCGGTCGCCAAGGCGTACGGGTCGGCCGACTCGCAGTACGACACGCGCAACGTGTTCATCGTCGGACCGGACGGCCGGATCGCCTCGCGCATCATGAAATTCAACGTCCTGTCGACGGAAGCCTACTCGCAGCTCGGGCAGGCAGTGGCCGCGACGCTCAAGGGCGGAGGATCGTCGCATTAGCGCCGGCTCGGCCGTCACCGTGCAAGCTGGAAGAGACGTACTATTAGACTTATATGATGCCTCGGTCGCCGGAGCCGCTCCCGGTCCGGCGACCGCGCGTGCCGTCGACTCCCTGGCCATCGACCCGGCGGCACGCGTCTGGGTCTTCGCGTTCGGCAAAGCCGCCCACACGATGGCCGCGGCGGCTGTCGCCTCGCTGCTCCGCTCGCGACACTCCATCGTCGGCGGGGTCATCGTCGGCTCGGAGAACGGGCCCACGCCGTACCCGACGCTGGTGTCGATGCGCGGCGACCATCCGATTCCCGGCCGACAGTCGTCCGCCGCGGCGGTCAAGATCGGTGAAGTCACCCCGGGCCGCCGCGGCAACGACGTCAGCATCGTACTCGTGTCGGGCGGCGCGTCCAGTCTCATCGCCGCGCCGCTTCGTGCGCTGAGCGAGGCGGATCTGTCGCTGCTGTTCGAGCTGCTCCTGGGCTCGGGGCTGGACATCGGCGAGATGAACGCCGTGCGCAAACGCTTTTCGCGCTGGGCAGCCGGCCGCCTCGCGCTGGCGCTCGCTCCCGCGGCGACGCACTGCCTGGCGATGTCCGACGTCGCCGACGATGACCTGGCCGTCATCGGTTCCGGACCGTGCGTTCCCGATCCCACGACGGTCCACGACG
Source organism: uncultured Gemmatimonadaceae bacterium (assembly GCA_963817445.1). Lineage (GTDB taxonomy): Bacteria > Gemmatimonadota > Gemmatimonadetes > Gemmatimonadales > Gemmatimonadaceae > JAQBQB01. The sequence continues at coordinate 192,900 of CAWFOG010000023.1, read as the reverse complement.
TGCTCGCCATCCTCAAACGCTCGGCGCTTCTGCCGCGCATTCCGCAGGCATATCGAGACTATCTCACGTCGGTGTCCCAGCGCACGATCCCGGAAACGCCGACGAGTTCACATCCCGCGTTCGCGCACGTCACCGCGCGCGTGATCGGCAACAATCGCTTGGCGGTTGATGCCGCCGCCGCGCGCGCGCGCCAGCACGCGCTCGATGTCGAAGTCATCAACGAGCCGCTGCTCGGCGACGCCGCGACCGCGGGCGAGATGATCGCGCGTCGCCTCCTCGCGCTCGGCGGGCGCACCGATTCGAACGCCGGGCGCACGCGCTGCCTCATTTGGGGCGGCGAGACGACGGTCGCGCTGGGGAGTGCATCGAGCGGTGGACGTGCCTCGGGTGGCGGCCGGTGCCAAGAACTCGCGCTCGCCGCCGCGCGCGTGTTGCACGAGGCCGCCCGTTCCGACGGACCGACGATTGGCGTCGAACTGCTCGCCGCCGGAACAGACGGACGAGACGGCGCGACGGACGCGGCTGGCGCCGTCGTCGACGAGACGACCTGGGGAGCGATCGCGGCGGCGAATCGTGATCCCGCGCAAGCGCTCGCGTCGCACGAGTCGCACGGCGCACTGCGAGCGGTGAGCGCACTGATCGCCCGGCGAGAGACCGGTACGAACGTGAACGACGTCGTCATCGGCATCGTGTGAGCGAAGCGGCCTCGTTTAGCTTTCCCGACATGACGCCCGACCGCGCGCCGTTCACGATCGGCATTATCCAGGACAGTGCCAGCGACGATACGAATGCGAATGTCGCCGCGGCTGAATCGCGCGTGCGCGAGGCGGCGGCGCGCGGCGCGCAGATCATCTGTCTGAAGGAGCTGTTCAACGCACCGTATTTCTGCAAAGCGCAGCAATGCGAGCGATTCGACATCGCCGAGCCGATTCCTGGACCGACGACGGACCGCATGCAGCGCCTCGCGCAGGAGCTCGGCGTAGTGCTGATCGTGCCGCTGTTCGAGCGTCAGGCGGCGGGCGTCTATCGCAACTCGGCGGCCGTGATCGACGCCGACGGCTCGCTGCTCGGCGTGTATCGGAAGATGCACATTCCCGACGATCCGCTGTTTTACGAGAAGTACTATTTCACGCCCGGTGACGTCGCGAGCGACGACCGCGCCGACTCGATCGGTCTGGTGGCCAAGCAGGCGAGCGGCTTTCGCGTTTGGAGAACCAAGTTCGCCAATATCGGTGTCCTCATCTGCTGGGACCAATGGTACCCCGAGGCCGCGCGCATCACCGCGCTCCTCGGCGCCGACGTGCTGTTCTATCCCACGGCGATCGGCTGGCATCCGGCGGAGCGCGCGGAGTTCGGCGCGGCGCAGGTCGACGCGTGGCGGACGGCGCAGCGCGCGCACGCGATCGCCAACGGCGTCTACGTCGCGTCGCCGAACCGCATCGGTCACGAGCGGGAAGCGGGCACCGACGGGATCGACTTCTTCGGACATTCGTTCATCGCCGACCCGTTCGGCCGCGTGCTCGCCGACGCGGGCACGGAGCCGGCCATCCTCATCGCGCGCTGCGATCCACAGCTCATTGAGGACACGCGCCGCAACTGGCCGTTCTTGCGCGACCGGCGAATCGACGCCTACGCGCCGATCCTCAGCCGCTATCTCGGTGCGTGATTCCGGATTCCCCTCGTACCGCTTCCCCGCTGAATGGGAGCGACACGAGGCCACGTGGATCGCCTGGCCGCACCATGAGCCGGACTGGCCGGGCAAACTCGCCGCCATTCCGTGGGTTTACGCCGAAATCGTGCGCGCGCTCCACGCGCACGAACGCGTCGAAATCCTGTGCAACGACGCGGCCGTCCGCGACGACGCCACGCGCGCGCTCGACGCGCACGGCGTCACGACCAACGTGCGCCTCCACCTCGTGCCTACCGACCGTGTCTGGCTCCGCGACTCAGGCCCGACCGGCGTGATCGCCGCCGACGGCTCGGTCGCGTTGATGCACTGGCGGTTCAATGCATGGGCGAAATACGCGAACTTCGAGCGCGATAGCCGAGTCGGCGACGCGGTCGCACGCATCGCACACCTTCCGCGCATCGAACCGACGCGGCCCGACGACGGCGCGCGCGTCGTGCTCGAGGGCGGCGGAATCGAGACCGACGGCGCGGGCACGCTGCTTGTGACCGAGGAATGGCTGCTCTCCGACGTGCAGGTCCGCAACCCGGGCCTGAATCGCGCCGCGTACGAAACGATCTTCGCGCAGACGCTCGGCATTCGCCGCACCATCTGGCTGGGCGAAGGATGCGTCGGCGACGACACGCACGGGCACGTCGACGATATCGCGCGTTTCGTTGCACCGGGGATCGTGGTGCTCGCGTACGAGTCCGATCCGGCTGACGAAAATCACCGACGCTCGGCCGACAACTACGATCGGTTGATGCACGCCGGCGGCGCGGCGGGTGCGATCCGCGTCGTGAAGCTGCCCTACCCGCGGCCGGTGATGATGGCCGGCGAACGACTGCCGGCGAGCTACGCCAATTTCTACGTGGCCAACGGCGTCGTGCTCGTACCGACCTTCAACGACGCCAACGATCGCGTCGCGCTCAACATCCTCGCCGATCTGTTCCCTGATCGCCAGGTGGTCGGCATCCATGCCGTCGATCTGGTGTGGGGACTCGGCACGCTCCACTGTCTCACCCAGCAGCAGCCGGCGTCCGGCGCACGCGGCGCGCCATGACAATGAGAATGAGCATATTATAATGGGCGAAATGGTCACGTTCGGCGCCAACGGGCGCACGTTCAACGGCTACTCTGGCAACGCCGCCGAGCGGGCGCGGCCACGGCGTGCTCGTCATTCAGGAGTACTGGGGATTGGTCGGGCACATCAAGAGCGTCGCCGATCGGTTGGCGGCGGCGGGGTTCGTCGCGCTCGCCCCCGATCTCTATCACGGTGACGACGGCGAAGAGCCCGGACGACGCCGGCAAGCTGATGATGGCGCTGAACATCGCCGAAGCGGCCAAGGAACTGCGCGGGGCCGCCGACTACCTGGTGGCCGCGAGCGACGTCAGCCCAAAGCGCGTTGCGTCGATCGGGTTCTGCATGGGCGGCCAGCTCTCGCTGTTCGCCGCGTGCGAGGCGCCCGATCGCATCTGCGCGGCCGTCGATTTCTATGGTGTGCATCCGGCGGTCACGCCGGACGTGTCGAATTTGTCAGGGCCGGTACTCGCCCACTTCGCCACGCGCGACAAGTCGACACCGCCCGCTGTCGCGAACGCGCTCGTCGAACGAATTCGCGCGGCCGGCAAGGAGGTCGACGCGTACTTCTATGACGCCGACCACGCATTCTTCAACGACGAACGGCCTGCCGTCTACAACGCCGAGGCGGCGAACCTGGCGTGGGAGCGGACGGTGACGTTTCTCAAGCGTGCCCTAGAGTGAGTCGGTTGCGGTCCTTGCCCAAGCCATAAGCCTTGAGCTTCCGCGCCAACGTTGGGCGCGAGATGCACAGAATCCGCGCGGCCGCGCTCTGGTTGTTCTCGGTGAGATGCATCGTCAGCTCGAGCGCCTCGCGTTCCACGTCGCGCAATCGCTTGCCGTCGGCGGGAATGCGAATCTCGCCGAACGCCACCGGTCCGCGCACCGTTCCCGCTCCAGCGCGTCGCTGATTGATGAGCAAATGCTCGGCGCCGATCAGCGGGCGATTGCACACGGCTGCCGCGCGCTCGATCACATGCTTGAGCTCGCGCACATTGCCCGGCCAGCGGTGTGACTTGAGCGCCGCGACGGCGTCGAGCCCCAACTGAAGACGTGCGGTCCCGTGCAGCTGCGCCGATTCAGCCAACACATGCTCGGCGATCGTGCGCACATCGTCCTCTCGATCGCGAAGTGCCGGCAGTTCGATCTGGAGGATGGTGAGTCGAGCGAGCAGCGCCTGGCGGAACGTCCCGGCCGCGACGCAATCCTCGAGGCGCGCTTTGCTGGCGACGATGATGCGGCATTGGATGCCCATGTCGTCGCCGGTACCGAAGCGCGCGGCGCTGTACTCTTCCAGCACCTGAAGCAGACGGTCCTGCAGCCGGAGCGGCAGCTCGTTCACTTCGTCGATGAACGCCGTGCCCCGCCCAGCCAACTCGAGCGCGCCGAGTTTGCGCCCGTGACGTTGGCGTCCGCCGCCGAACCCGTGCGACGGCGCGACGCCGAACAGTTCGGCTTCGAGCATCGGCGTCGGAATCGTGGCGCAGTTGATCGTCACGAACGGCGCCGCGGAATTGGCGCCGGCGTTGTGGATGCAGCGCGCCAGCAATTCCTTCCCCGTGCCGGCTTCCCCCGTGAGGAGCACGTTGCGAAGCGGCGTGGCTGCCACGCGCCTGGCCATCTGGAGCGCTTGATGGATTCGTCGCGCTGCCGCCAACGATCGGCGAGAACTCGTTGCTGCTCTCGACCGCATCGTTCGGCTGACGATGGTGGTCGCGGACGGCAAAGTTGCTGCGGGGAGTCAGTGGCGCGGTCATACTCGAATCCTCAATAGGAAGGGCAGTCATGCCTTCGAGTATCGGCACCTGTTGCATTTCTTGACACTTCGCGGATCTGGCAAGCCCGTAACAGGATATCTGATTGAGAGTTACGTGAAGCCCCTTCTGTACGTGACCGGCGTGGCAATTGCACCCGATGGCCACCAAATGGAGCGTGCGTGAAAATCACCCTATTGTCCGATGAGGCCATTCGACTTAGGCCCCATCCTGGTCCAATTCAAATCGAAGCCGTGTCGGCCGATCAGAGCTATTCGCCGTTCCACATGCTCGCGAGCGGTCTCGCGTACTGCACGTTCTCGGTGCTGCACTCCTGGGCGGAACAAGCCCGGCTGAACACGGACGACCTCACGATCGACGTCCGCTGGTCGTTCGCCGACCGGCCGACCCGGGTGGCGAACTACGACATGCACTTCAATTGGCCGTCGCTGCCGGCAAAGCGTCTCACGGCTGCAATCCGCGCCGCGGAGCTTTGCTCCGTCCACGCCACGTTTCAGCATCCCCCGACCATCACCATCGACGGCACGTTGGGACCGGCCGAGCCCGAGGAGCCCCGCGCCGAGGCCAACGGGCCTGCATCACCCACCCCTGACACGTCCGCCGCGACATGACCACGTAGCGACGTAACAAGATCGAGAAGGGGTTGGGCACTGTTACACGCCCATTGGATGTGTCGTCCTCGCTGTGTCCGGCCGAACGGCTCGGGCGTACCCCACAGCCCAGGATCGCGCAGTCGATGCCCGTGTCACAACGGTTCCTGTCGCTCACCGCGCTCACGGCGGTCGCCGCCATGGTTGCGATTGGCGGTTGCGCGCACAATCAAGGCGGCACCGTCACGTTCGGTGCGGCCGGACCGTGGGGCCAGTCGTACGGCGACGCGAACCGAAAAGGCATCGAGCTCGCCACCGAGCAGATCAACGCGAGCCGTGCGTGGTCTGGCGCTCGCCATCTCGAAATCATGTTCGCCGACGATTCCGGCAATGGCGTGCGCGCCAGCGCGATCGCTGCCGCGTTCGTCGACAGCGCGCGAATCGTCGCGGTCGTCGGCCATGTGAATTCCGGCGCGATGGTCTCCGCGGCTCGCGTGTACGACAAGCACCTCGCCGCCGTCGCGACGACCGCCACATCGCCGATGCTCACCGGCATTTCGCCGTGGGCGTTCCGCGTCATTCCAAGCGACTCGGCGAACGGAATGGCGATCGCGCAATTCGCCAATACGCGCGGTCGCAAGCGCGCGGCCGTTCTCTACGAGAACAACCCGTACGGCCGCGGCCTCGCCGACAATTTCCGTCGCAGCTTCGCCGGCCAGATCATCAGCTTCGACCCGATCGCCGAAGGCGATCAGAGTTTCGAAGCGTATGTGAGCTGGTTCAAACGCACGAACCCCGATTTGATCTTCGTCGCCGGGACCGATGCATCGGGCCTCGCGTTCGTCAAAGAAGCGCGCGCCCAGCGACTCGCCGCCGATCTCGTCGGCGGCGACGGCTGGCAGACCATGGCGCCCGACTCGATCGCCGACGGCGTATACGTCGGCGCGCCGTTCAGCGCGCAGGACCCGCGCCCCGAAGTTCGGGCGTTCGTCGCCGCATACAGACGCAAGTATGACGCGATTCCCGACGGCAACGCGGCGCTCGCGTACGACGCCACCAAGCTGCTCGCGACGGCGGTCGAGAAAGTCGGCCCCGATCGGCAAAAAATTCGCGACTACCTCGCCGGCCTCACGGCGACAACGGCCTACCACGGTGTCACCGGCAGGATCCGGTTTCGCCCCGACGGCGATCCGATCGGCAAGAGCATCGTCATGACGCGCGTCAAGCATGGCGCGTTGCTCGTGGAGACGGGACAGTGAACCGCCTCGACCTGGCGAAAGTGAATACCATCCGCGGCCGTCTCTGGATCGGCTTCGGCGTGCTCGTGCTGCTGCTCGTCATTGCCGGCGTCGTCGGCAAGCGCGCGCTCACCGGAATCTCGACGACGATCACCGAATCGCTCGCCGACATGCAGACGGCGTCGCAGCTCTCGAGTCAACTCGCCGGCGACGTCGCCAAGACGACGGAAGCCGGTGCGCGCTACGTGGAAACGCACGACTCGACCGCGCAGACGCGTTTAGAAAATTTGGATGGGCGGCGCACGAGGTGCAGCGGCAGATGAACGACCGCCCGAACCAGTCCGCCGCGGAGATCGCCGTCGTCGCCACGATCGACAACAAGCTGTCGGCCATGGAGGTCGACTACGCGCTCGCGCACAAGCTCGCCGACCTCGGTCGCATGGACGCCGCGCGCGCTGCGGCGCGTTCGCGCGCGCCGCCCGATCGACGAAATGCTCAGCGCGATGGATCGGCTCGGGGCGCTCAAGTCCGACGCTGTCGCCGTCGCGCGCGCCGACCTCGCCGCCGACACCGAACGCCGGTCCGCTTGGCTCCTCATCCTGATCGGAATGGCGCTCGTCATCGGCATCGTCGTCGTCATGTACACGGTCCGCGAAATCGGCGAGCCGCTCGACGTCCTCGTCCGCCACGCGCGGCGACTGAGCGAGGGCGATCTGTCGAGTCGCGCCGAGGGACGCATGCCGGGCGAATTCAGCATTCTCGCCGCGGCGATGAACCAGACGGGCGAGTCGCTGTCGCGAATCGTCGCCGTCGCCGCACGCACCGCGGAAGACGTCTCCAGCTCGGCGCACGACCTCGCCTCGGTCTCCGGACAGATCTCGCTGTCGGCGAATCAGATGGCGAGCGCGATGACCGAAGTGTCGCACGGCGCCGACGCGCAGGTCCAGCAGCTTCGCAGCGTCGACGACACGTTGCACGCGATTCGCGAAGCGGCGGACGGCGTGAAGCATCGCTCCTCGGAAGTGACCGAGCTCGCTCGGAGCATCGAGGGCGCGGCGCAGTCCAAGCGCATGGAGATCGACCGCGCGCTCGGCATTCTCGTCGACGTCAAGAACAACGTCGAGCGCGCCGCGGAAGAAATTCGCGCGCTCCACTCGACGGTGAGCGACATCACGCGATTCGTCGCGTCGGTCGGACAGATCGCCGACCAGACCAATCTGCTCGCGCTCAACGCGGCGATCGAAGCCGCGCGCGCCGGCGACGCCGGCCGAGGGTTCGCGGTGGTCGCCGACGAAGTGCGAAAGCTCGCCGAGCAGTCGCAGAAGGCGGCCGACGACATCGTTCAGATGACGGCCGTCGTCACGTCGCGCGTCACGACGAGCGCGCGCGCCATGGAATTGAGCGCCGGGCGTGTCGGAGAAATCGAACGTGTGTCGCGCGACATCGACACCGCGCTCCGCACGATCACCGACGCGGCCGAGCGCACGCGCGTCGCCGCCGTCGGCGTCACGGGCGCGGCGGAAGCGAACGTGTTCGCCGTGACGAGCGCCGCGAGCAGCCTCGAATCGATCGCCAAGACGGCCGAGGGCCACGCGGCCGCGGCCGAACAGGTGAACGCGTCGACGCAGGAACAGAGCGCGGCATGCGAGCAGATGACGTCCGCGTCGAACGTGCTGCTTGCCGGCTCGACGCAATTGCGCGAGTTGGTCGGCGGCCTGCGCACGAACGCGGCGGCGTAGCGTAACTCTCGCCGCGCGAGGCGCCATCGGCGCGGTCGCCATTGCGGCGCCTCGCTGGATCGCCGACTTTCTGACGATGCGCATCGAAACCCTCGCCGTGCACGCCGGGCACGCGGTCGATTCCGCGACCGCCGCCGTCACGCCGCCAATCCATCTCTCGACCACGTTCGCGCGCGAGGCGGATGGCAGCTATCGCGCGGGCTATCTGTACTCGCGATACTCGAATCCGAACCGCGCGGCGCTCGAGCAATGTCTGGCACTGCTCGAGGGCGGCGTTGCCGCGGCCGCGTTTTCGTCCGGCTCCGCGGCGACGATGTCACTCATCCAAGCACTCGGCGCGGGCTCGCATGTGATCCTGCCGGACGATGCGTACTTCGGCACGATCAAGCTGGCGCGCGATGTCTTTGGCCCGTGGGGACTCGAGCTGTCGATCGTCGACATGACGAACCTCGACAACGTCGAGCGCGCGATGCGGCCGAACACGAAGCTCGTGTGGGTCGAGACGCCGTCCAATCCGCTGCTGCAGATCATCGACATTGCCGCCGTGGCGCGCATCGCTCACGCGGGCGGCGCGGTGTGCGCCGTCGACAACACGTGGGGGACGCCCGTGCTTCAGCGCCCGCTCGAACTCGGCGCCGATGTCTCGATGCACGCAACCACCAAATACCTCGGCGGCCACAGCGACGTCCTGGGCGGCGTGCTCGTGGTACGCGAGGATCGCGAGCTGTTTCAGCGAATCAACGCGATACAGATGACCGGCGGCGCTGTCCCGTCGCCGTTCGAGTGCTGGCTCACCATGCGCGGCGTGCGAACGCTGCCCGTGCGGGTCAACGCGCAGAGCGCGAGTGCGATGGCGTTGGCGCGTTTTCTCGAAGCGCACCGCGGTGTCGAGGCGGTGCACTATCCCGGCCTCCCGTCGCACCCGGCGCACGACATCGCCTGCCGGCAGATGCGCGGGTTCGGGGCGATGCTCTCGGTTCAGATCGGGCGAAATCGCGAGGAGTCGCTCGCGCTGGCGTCGCGACTGCGACTGTTCACGCAAGCGACGAGCTTGGGCGGCACGGAAAGTCTGATCGAACACCGCGCGTCGGTCGAGGGACCGGCGACGCGCGCGCCGGAGAATCTGCTGCGCGTGTCGGTCGGGCTCGAGCACGCCGACGATCTTGACGCAGGATTTCGACGACGCGCTTCGCGGGTGACCGTGAGTGGCGCGCCGGCGGTTCTGCTGCTGAGCGGAGGACTCGACTCGACGACGCTCCTCGCAATCGCCGTGCGCGACGGCTACGACGTGCACGCGATGACGGTTCGCTACGGCCAGCGCCACGCGATCGAGATCGAATCGGCACGGCGGGTGGCGGCGCGCTACGGGGTGCGCGATCACATCGTCGTCGACGTCGACCTGCGCGCGTTCGGCGGCTCGGCGCTGACCAGCGACATCGCGGTGCCGAAGGATCGAGACCTCTCGTCGCACGCGGCGGCGACGGGTGGAGGAGATTCCCATCACGTACGTTCCGGCGCGCAACACGATCTTTCTTTCATTCGCGCTCGCCTGGGCCGAGGTGCTCGCGGCGAGTGACATTTTCGTCGGCGTCAACGCGCTCGACTACTCGGGCTATCCGGACTGTCGGCCGGAGTACATCGTGGCGTACGAGAAAATGGCGAACCTCGCGACGCGCGGCGGTGTGGAAGGCACGACGCCGATTCGCGTGCGCACGCCGCTGATCGACCTCACCAAGGCGCAGATCATCCAGCTCGGGCTATCGCTCGGCGTGGACTACGCGATCACGCAGAGCTGCTACGATCCCGATTCGACCGGCGCCGCGTGCGGTCACTGCGACGCCTGTCAGCTTCGCCTCAAAGGATTCGCCGAAGCCGGAGCACGTGATCCGGCGCGCTACGCGGCCTGAGCGGTCCGCCGATCGACGTCGCATTCCAATCGCGACGCCCCGTGCCGAGATTGTGTAGGTCATGTACACCGTCAAAGAGATCTTCTACACACTGCAGGGCGAAGGAGCAAACGCCGGGCGCGCCGCGGTGTTCTGTCGCTTTGCCGGCTGCAATCTCTGGACGGGTCGCGAGGCCGATCGCGCGACCGCCATATGTGATTTCTGTGATACGGATTTCGTCGGCGTGAACGACGACGGCGGGAAATTCGCCACGGCGGACGCACTCGCCGACGCGGTCGCCGCGCGCTGGCCCGGCGATGCGGACGAGTCGAGCGGGCGATTCGTCGTGTGCACCGGCGGCGAACCGTTGCTTCAGCTCGACGCCGCCGCGGTCGATGCTCTACACGCGCGCGGCTTTGAAGTCGCCGTCGAGACGAACGGAACACAGCTGCCGCCGGCGGGCCTCGATTGGATCTGCCTCAGTCCGAAGGCGCGCGCGCCGTTGATCCTTCGCGCTGGCGACGAACTCAAGGTCGTGTTCCCGCAGCCGGACTTCGATCTCGAATCGCTCGAATCGCTCGAATCGCTCGACTTCACGCACTTCTATTTGCAGCCGATGGATGGCCCCGAACTCGCGGCCAACACGCGCGCCGCGCTGGAGTACTGCCTCGCGCATCCGCGTTGGCGCCTCAGCATTCAGACGCACAAGCTGCTCGGAATTCGCTGAACTCGATCGTCGCAACCCAGCGAGCGGGGCCTTAAGGGTGAATTTGTGACCCTGGGCACCGATGAGTGCGTCCATATGTGTAATCGTTGACTCGGTGAATCACCGAGCCTAAACTGGTCGCGTGCGGTCAAGACCAACCGCACGACTTTTTGTTGCCCGTGCCCAAGTCATGCTTCGCTTGAACGTCGCTCCGATCATTCGTCAGCTCCGCGTCGCTTTCGTGCTCGCCACGATCGCGGCGCCGTGCATGCCGGTGATCGCGCACGCGCAGGACGACGAAGCCCTTCGAGGCATACAGCAGCTCGGCGCAATCGCTGCGCGATTCCATCGTGCTGCTCGCCAAGGCGCAACTCGGCAAACGCTATCGGTATGGCGGCCAAACGCCGGAAAAGGGCTTTGACTGCAGTGGGCTCGTTCACTACATCATGGCGGCACTCAACCTCGACGTGCCGCGTACCGCGAAGCAGCAAGCCAAGGTCGGTCTCGCACTGGTGCGTGACACGAGCCAGTTGCTTCCGGGTGATCTGCTCACCTTCGCCAAACCAAAGCGCGGCGTGAGCCACGTGGGCATCTACGTTGGCGACGGCAAGTTCATTCAGGCGAGCAGTGTCGCCGGCAAGGTGGTCGAGAGCGCGATCGATCGTCCGTACTCGCCGCTCATCAAGGCATGGCGCGGCGCGCGACGCCTCCTCTCGCTCGACGACAGTTCCGCCACGCCGGCGACCAACGCATCGTCACCGACGAATGCGGCGCCGTTGACGCCCGCTTCTGGCGGCGCCGCGGTTCCGCCTACGCCCAAGGGCGGCAGCCGCTAGCGCGACATCGGCGCGCGTCCGTCGCGCCGGCCCAGCGAACCCGTCGAGTCGACGGTCGCACCAGTTCTCGGAAAATCCAATCGACTGAGCGAATCGACGAGCGTGAACGCACGCTTCGTCGAATCCGCGCGCAACAGGCCCGGCCGTAACTGCATCGTTGCCCGCAGTTCCGCCGACGCAACGTGACGCACGGAGTCGATCGTCGCACAGGCGACTGCGCCGTGATTCGTCGGATTGTGCAGGTTGAACGGTCCGTACGTCAGCAAGTTGCCGAGCGAATAGAACACCAACTGCGTGCCGCGCCATTCCGCCGCGCGCAACACGTGCGGCCCGTGCCCAATCACCAGCGTGGCGCCGGCGCTGAACGCCGCGTCGGCAAAGCCGACGGGATTGCCGCGATCCGTATCTAGAAAACGCTCATTGGCATTCTGTGTGCGCTGCGCCGGCGGCCCCTCGGCGCCCAGGTGCATGGTGACGATCACGGTGCCGTAGCGCGCCACGGCACGCGCCACGTCGCGATGGACGGCGCGCAGGTCGCGCGCGTCGGGCGTGCTGGCGTCGGTGTAAAAACCGAGCACGCCGATGGTGTCGCCGGACGGGAGCGCGATCGGCGTTGCCAGCGTGTCCACCCCAGTCACGCGAATGCCCGCCGCTGAGAGATACCCGACCGTCGTGTCGCGGCCAGACATCGCCGGCGTCGTGCGAGTGATTGTTCGCCACGTTGCCGACGAGAATCGCCTGCGAGTCGATCGCGGTGCGCAGCGCGTCCGCGGTCGACGGCGGCTGCCGAAAGGCAAAGCAGGTGCGCGAATTGGGGCGGCACTTTCGCGGCGCCGGACCGGCGCCAATCGCTCCCTCGATATTGAGCAGCACGAGGTCCGCGCCCGAAAAAAATTGGCTGAGTTGCGGCGCGAGGCTGTCGGGCGCGTCGCTCATGCCGTACTCGCGGCGCAGCGTGTCCGCGGAACGCCGTTGCCAGAGTGTGTCGAGGTTCGTGCCGAGGGTGACGTCTCCGCCGGCGCAGACATGAAGCGGCGCTGCAAGGGCCGGCCCGGTCGGCACCGGCTCGGGACGCGGCGCGACATCGGTCGCGGCGGGAAGCGGATGAGCGAGCTTGTGGCGGCGCGGTGTCTGGCCGCCAGCCGACAGCGCAATTCCAACCAGGCAGAGCAGTAGCGCGGGAAAGCGCACGTTGATCCTCGTTCGCGGCGAAGACAACCTATTTCATGATTCGAATGTCTTACAGAGTCTAGAGCAATGCTGGAGTTCCGGCACGGCCCGCTGATCCCAATGAAACCAAAGGCGACGCGGCGCCGTCAGGATTGTTCGGTTGTGGGACGTGCATTCCCACTTGCGAGCATCGGCCGTAGTGGACTCGGTGGCCTGAGCGTCGCAAGTTATTGATTGATCATTGGTTATCTGAGTCGCGTGTTCGGCATGAACCTTCCTTAGCTCCCCGCGGGAAGTGTCCCTGCCCCACTCGCCCTCTGCACGAGACGTCACCTTGGATATCAAGCGCGATCCACCCAAAAAGACCAAGCAGATCATCGGCTGGGCCGTTGGCATCGTCGCCATCGGCGGTATCACCGTCGTGATCAGCGGGCTGAAACCTGCCGCGCCCCCGGTCGAGCGCGGCACGCTGTGGATCGACACCGTCAAGCGCGGTGAGATGACGCGCGACGTCAATGCGCCTGGCACGCTCAAGCCGGAATACGTGCGCAACGTCGTCGCCCTCACCAGCGGCCGTGTCGAAGAGCTGCCTATCCAGCCCGGCGTGAACGTCAAGCCGACGACGGTGCTCGTCGTCCTCGACAACCCGGACGTGCGCCTCACGCTCCTCCAGGATCAGCAGTCGCTGTATTCGTCATACGCGAGCCTCGCCTCGCTCAAGACGAGCCTGCACCAGCAGCTGCTCACCCAAGAGGGCGCGATCGCGTCGATGCGGACGCAGTACAACGCGGCCGTTCGGACGGCGGCGGTCGACGACTCGCTCGCCAAGCGAAACCTCGTGTCGGCGAACGACGCGGCTGCGGCGCGCGACGCGATCGCCGAGATGAAGCAGCGCGTCGACATCGAGCAGAAGCGACTCGAGGACATGCAGGCGTCGCAAGATCAACAGATCAAGCTGGCTGAAGATCAGATCAACGGCCTCAAGGCAATCCTCTGCGGACCAACAGAACCGCGTCGCGTCCATGCGCGTGACGGCGCCCGAGGCGGGCCTGCTCGAAGCACTCGGCGATCCGCCGCTCGAGCTTGGCCAGTACATCAACGCCGGTGGTCTGCTCGCGCGCGTGGTGCAGCCGGACAAGCTCAAAGCGGTGCTGCGCGTGCCGGAGAATCTGGCCAAGGACGTCGTTCCTGGCCTGCCTGCGGTGATCGATCTGCACAACAACACCACGGTCAAAGGCCACGTCACGCGAACGGACCCGTCGTCGGTGCAAGGCACGGTGACGGTCGAGGTGGCGATCGACGACACGCTCCCCAAAGGCACGCGCTCCGACCTCGCGGTCGACGGCACGATCCAGCTCGAGCGGCTGAACAACGTGTTGTACATGGGCCGTCCGGGCTTTGGACAGGCCGATGCGTCGGTCGGCATCTTCAAGGTCTCGCCGAACAAGGGCGAGGCCACGCGCGTCACGGTGCAGCTGGGCCGGGCGTCGGTGAACACCATCGAGATCAAGGGCGGCCTGCAGGTCGGCGACAGCGTGATCATCTCCGACATGTCGCCGTTCGACAACACGCAGCGCGTCCGCATTAAATAAGCGCAACTAGCGTTTTTATATCTTCGCCTCTCTTCGCACTCCCGTTCGTCCACCTCCAGACCGAGCGTCCAATGGCCACTGAGTCCGCATCCTCGTCACCGGCCGCGTTCTCCGCTTCCGCGGGGAATGGCAACCAGGCGTTGATCCGCCTCTCCGGAATCAAGAAGGTCTTTTACACCGACGAGGTGGAGACCCACGCGCTGGAAGACATTCACTTCGAAGTCCAGCCGGGCGAATACCTCGCCATGGAAGGCCCGTCCGGCTGCGGCAAGACGACCCTCCTGTCGATTCTCGGGCTGCTCGACACGCCCACGGGCGGCGAATACACGCTCGCCGGCGAGCCGGTCGCCCAGCTCACGCCGTCGCAGCGCGCGCGCATCCGCAACCGGCAGATCGGCTTCATCTTTCAGGCGTTCAACCTGATCGGCGATCTCACCGTGTATGAAAACGTCGAACTGCCGCTCACCTATCGCGGCATGTCGGCCGCCGAGCGCAAGCAGCGCGTCACGGACGCGCTCGAGCGCGTCGGCATGAGCCATCGTATGAAGCACTACCCGGCGCAGCTCTCCGGCGGTCAGCAGCAGCGTGTCGCCGTGGCCCGCGCGGTCGCCGGTGATCCCCTCATCCTCCTCGCCGACGAACCGACGGGTAACCTCGATTCGACGAACGGCGAAGCGGTGATGGAACTGCTGCGCGAGTTGCACCGCGGCGGCGCGACCATCTGCATGGTGACGCACGATCCGCGCTACGCGGCGCACGCCGATCGCTCGATCCACCTGTTCGACGGACGCGTCGTCGAAGAGCGTCGGGGCGCGGTTACCGCAGCAACGTGATTCGTTGAGCGCGCCCCGCGCTACATTCAAACCATGGCCTTCTTCTCTTCAGCGCAGCCCAAGCCGTCGCTCCGCGACGCCGTTCCGCAGCCGGTCGTGGGACCGCTCATCGCCATGCGGAATCTCGAAAAGGTCTTCGAGACTCCGGCGGGACGGAGCTTCGTCCTCAGGCGCGTTTCTGTGGAGATACAGCCGGGCGAGTTCGTCTCGATCATGGGCCCGTCGGGCGCCGGCAAATCGACGCTGCTCTCGATCCTCGGCATGCTCGACAGCGTGTGGACCGGCGAGTTCTACTTCGTCGGGCACCCGGTGCACGCCATGGCCCACAAGCAGCGCGTCGCGCTGAACAAGGAGCACATCGGCTTCGTATTTCAGCAGTATCATCTGATCGACGATCTCACCGTCGCCGAAAATCTCGACATTCCGCTGTCCTACCGGAACGTCAAGAAATCGGAACGCGAGGCGATGGTGGCCGACACGCTCGACCGATTCGGCATGGTCGGCAAAAAGGATCTGTATCCGCGCCAACTCTCCGGCGGGCAGCAGCAGCTCGTCGGTGTGGCGCGCGCCGTGATCGCCAAGCCCAAGCTGATTCTCGCCGACGAGCCCACGGGCAATCTGCACTCGAGCCAGGGGCGCGAGATCATGGAATTGTTCACGCGTCTCAATCAGGCCGGCACGACGATCATCCAGGTGACGCACTCGGAAGAGAATGCGAAGTTCGGCAACCGGATCATCGAGCTGAAGGACGGCTGGGTCACGGGCAGCGAGGGGCCGGTCCGCGCCTGACGCGGTAAGCGCACCGCGCTCGGCGCCTGCGGCGCCGATGAGCGGGGCTGACGGACACCGCGGCAACGACGCGCGGGCTCGTCCTTGTGAATCCGGAGTCGTAGCTTTCCCACCGCGATGACCTCCGACAAGCCACGCGTTCTCGTCGCCGACGATCAGGTCGACGTGCTCGAGGCGCTGCGCCTGCTGCTCAAGGGCAACGGGTTCGACGTCGACACCGTGAGTTCTCCCGGTGCGGCGCTCGCCGCGCTCGATCGCCACGACTACGACGCGATGCTGCTCGACATGAACTACATGCGCGACACGACGTCGGGGCGCGAGGGGCTCGATCTGCTCGCCACGCTGGCGACCGTCGAGCCGCACATGCCGGTCGTCGTGATGACGGCGTGGGGGAGCATCGACAACGCCGTCGAAGCGATGCGGCGCGGCGCGCGCGACTACATCGAGAAGCCGTGGGACAACGCGCGCCTCGTCACCATCCTGGGCACACAGGTCGAGCTGGGCCGCGCGCTGCGGCGGGCACAGCGACTCGAGACGGAAAACAAGCTGCTGCGCCGCGATCACCTGCCGCGCATGATCGCCGAGTCGGCGCGGATGCAGCCCGTGCTGCAACTCATGGAGCGCGTTGGACCGTCGCACGCCAACGTGTTGATCACCGGCGAACACGGGACGGGCAAGGAACTCGTCGCGCAGTGGCTCCACGCCTCGTCGACGCGCAGCGCGCGCTCGTTCATCGCCGTCAACATGGGCGGGCTGTCGGAAGGGCTGTTCGAGAGCGAATTGTTCGGGCACGTCAAAGGCGCGTTCACCGACGCGAAGACCGACCGCGTTGGCCGATTCGAACTCGCCGACGGCGGCACGCTGTTCCTCGACGAGATCGGGACGGTGCCGCTGTCGCTCCAGTCCAAGCTGCTGCGCGTCCTGCAGACGGGCGACGTCGAGCGTGTGGGCTCGTCGAAGGCGCGGCACGTCGACGTGCGCGTCGTGTCGGCGACCAACGCCAACCTGCGGCAGCAGGTGGAGGAGGGGCGGTTCCGCGAAGATCTGCTCTTCCGCCTCAACACGATCGAGATCCATCTGCCCGCGTTGCGCGACCGGCGCGACGACATCTCGCCGTTGGCGATGCACTTTCTGCGTCGCCACGCGGAGCGGTACCGCAAACCGCTCGACGGATTCGACCACGGCGCCATGCAGGCGATGCTCGCGCACGCGTGGCCGGGCAACATCCGCGAGCTCGACCACGCCGTCGAACGCGCGGTGCTGCTGGCTCAGGGCGACCAGGTGCGCGGCGTGGACCTCGGCCTGCGCGCGGGCGGGGGGTCGGGCGGCGCGCCGCGGCTCGAGGACTTGCCGCTCGAGGACGTTGAGAAAGTACTCATTCAGAAAGCACTCTCGCGGTACGAGGGAAACGTCAGCCGGGCGGCGCAGGCGCTCGGTCTGTCGCGCAGCGCGCTCTACCGGCGCATCGCCAGCCATGGTCTCTGATCGCGGCGATCCGTCCCGTCGCCGAGGATCACATCACGAGCGCCTCGTCTTTCGCCTCGGCGTTCTCGCCGGGCTGCCGGGTGTCGTCGTGGCCATGGTGCTCCTGTGGCGCGACGGCTACAGCGGCAAGGTCCAGTGGACGCTCGGTCTCGTCCTCGTCGGCGCCTGGCTGATCACGGCGATGGTCCTGCGCGAGCGCGTCGTGCGTCCATTGCAAACGCTGTCCAACATGCTCGCGGCCCTGCGCGAGGGCGACTACTCGATTCGCGCGCGCGGCGCTGACCGCGACGATCCGCTCGGGCTGGCATTTCTCGAATCGAATCTGCTCGGCGAGACGCTCCGCACCCAACGCCTCGGTGCGCTTGAAGCGACGGCGCTCCTGCGCACGGTGATGGCCGAGATCGACGTCGCCGTGTTCGCGTTCGACGACGACGGGCGCGTCCGGCTGGTGAACCGCGCCGGAGAACGACTGCTCGCGCAGTCCGCCGAACGATTGCTCGGCCGCACCGCCGAGCAAGTCGGTCTCGACCGCGCGCTCGAAGGCACGTCGCCGCGCACGATGGACGTCGGATTTCCCGGCGGCGTCGGGTCGGTGGGAAGTCCGTCGCGGCTCGTTCCGGCAGGACGGCCGTCCGCATACGCTGCTCGTGCTCGCCGACGTGAGCAAGACGTTGCGCGAGGAGGAGCTCCAGGCGTGGCAGCGACTGGTGCGCGTGCTCAGTCACGAGATCAACAACTCGCTCGCGCCGATCAAGTCGATCACCGGCAGTTTGCTCGCGCTGCTCGAGCGCGGCGCGCGGCCCGCCGACGCCGACGAGGATCTGCGCCGCGGCCTCGGCATCATCGGCGGGCGGTCGGACGCGCTCGTGCGATTCATGTCGGCGTACGCGCGATTGGCGAAGCTGCCGGCGCCATACCTGATGCCGCTCGACGTCGGCGCGTGGGTGCGTCGCGTGGCCGCGCTCGAGACGCGACTGCCGATCACGGTCGTCGATGGGCCCGCGGTGATGCTGCTCGCCGACGGCGATCAACTCGATCAGTTGTTGATCAACCTGGTGCGCAACGCGGTGGACGCGTCGCTCGAAACGGGCGGCGGCGTGCGACTCGGCTGGACGCGGCGGAATGGGACGCTGTCGCTGACGGTCGAGGACGACGGACCGGGATTGGCGAGCGCGGCGAATCTCTTCGTTCCGTTCTTCACGACGAAGCCGCACGGATCGGGCATCGGACTGGTGCTGTCGCGGCAGATTGCCGAAGCGCATGGCGGCAACTTGACGCTGGAGAATCGCCGGCACCGCCGCGGTTGCATCGCCACGCTGCGCATCGAGGCGGCGGACGACTCCGCCTGACGCCATGTCGCACGCCGGTGAGGCAATCGGCACGCACCGTGCCGCTCACCGGTAGAGGTGCCACGACGTCGCATGTCGTTCGGAGAGCCGCGCTCTCCGCCGGGCAGCCGTCCCCTGGGGCAAGTCGAGGCCGGCGTTTACGGAGAAGTTATGAACCTGAAATACTCATCACAGTTCCTTATCGGTGCCGCCGCGCTCGCGCTCGGCGCGCCGTTCGCATTCGCCCAGGCCACGTCGGCGCGGCGTATTCCGATTTCGAAAGAAGCCCCGGCGCCGCGGGTCGACACGGTGACGGTGTATCACACCGACACGATCCAGGTCGCCGGACCCACGATGTACGTGCACGACACCGTCCGCGTGGACGGCCCGACGCGCTACGTCCACGATACGGTGACCCGCCTGGAACGACCGCCCGTTCGGTTGCCGAACGGCTTCTATGCCGGCGTTGCAGGCGGCGCCTCGGTCCCGGACGGCGCGTTGTTCGTGCCGAACAGCACGGGCTGGACGGGTCAGGGGCAGTTCGGCTGGCAGCGTGCCAAGCAGTTCGTGGGCGCCCGCGCCGACATCAACTACGCGCGGCCCGGCGAAGATTCGCAGTTCTCGTCGGCGCAAGGCGACGCGAGCATCATCAACTACAGCGCCGACATCAAAATGCAATTGCCGTTGTTCAACCACATCTTCGGCCTGGTGCCCCGCTTCGCGCTGTATGGCATCGGCGGCTATACGTATACCATGTATAAGAATCTGCCAATGCGCCTGAACACCGGCTTCGTCGCCAGCGATCCCGATTGGAACCACCACGGCGGCTGGAATCTCGGCGGCGGTGCCTCACTCGGCTGGGGTCGAACCGAACTCTTCCTCGAGACGCGGCAATTGGCGTTCGATGCGTCCAATGCGACGACCTCGCGCCAGTGGCCAACCGTGTTCGGAATTAATTTTTATTGACCACTCCGCCTCGACAATCCGCTGGTCGGTCGCTCACGGAACCAGCACGGCCTCGGCGGCAGTGAGCGTGATTGCATCAGGCGGCCGGAGCTCCAAGCTCAGGCTGCCTGATCGCTTATGCGACCTTTCGCCGAATCCAGATTGGCGGGTGCGCGTGGACGGGCGCGCGGTCGTGCGCGCCGCCACGACATTGAATTCTCTTGACGACTCATCGAACTACGGCGAACCAGCGGCACAGAGCCTGCTTTCACCATTCGCCGGTGCCGCGACGAACTTCGTCGACCGGGGATTGCGATGTGATGCCGTACATCGAGAATCCTCGCCCGGTGGTCGCCCGCGGGGGCAAGTCGATCAGGGGTGACGACAGAGGGAGGAGACCCATGTTTAACCGTAATCCGTTTCTGCTCGTTGCCGGCGCGGCGATCTTCACTCTCGGCGCGTCGGTTGCTTCAGCCCAGGACTCTACGCGAGCGCATCCGCGCTCTCAGCGTCGAATCCCGGTTCAGAAAGAGGCGGCGGGTGAAGTCGTTCCGCCTCGCGTCGATACGGTGACCATCTATCACACGGACACGCTGCGCATGGAAGGGCGCGTGGACACGGTCACGAGGACGCACACCGTCACGCACTATGATACGGTGACCCAAACGATTACCGTGTTGCCGCGTATGATCGCCGGTTGGCATTTTGGCCTTGCGGGCGGCACCAGCTTGCCCTACGGCGGCCTTCGCACGGTCAACAACCCGGCGGCGACCGGCCAGCTCCAAGTCGGCTACCAGGGCCTCAACAACATTCTTGGTGGGCGGTTTGACGTTATGTACAACCAGTTCTCGGATTCTCCGCAATTCGCAGAGCTTGGTGGTAACCCGAGTGTCTGGAACTTCAACCTCGACGCACGCGTGAATCTGCCGATCTTCAATCATTTCTTGGGCAGCGCGTCGCGGTTCACTCCGTATCTGCTCGGCGGCGGCAGCTTGATTTCGTTCAAGAACCTGCGCCTCCAGCTGAACACGGACAACATCACCAACGTGCAGGCCGTGACGGTCAACAATCAGACGGCCCTCATCGTCAACAACAACAATGGCTTTGGTGACGTCGGACCAGTCGATCTCGGCCTCATGAACGACACGTACCACACAGATTGGGGCTGGAACGCCGGCGGCGGTATCGCCATGCACTTCGGCTCGAAGGAAGTATTCATCGAGTCGCGCGTGATCGAGTTCCGTCGCAGTAACGACGACAACCTCGGACTCGGGTTCAAGACGGCCCGTCAGATCCCGATCGTGTTCGGCCTGAACTTCTACTAGACCGCGACACAGTTTGTACGGCCCCCGCCGGCCTGATCGACGGCGGCGACACATTTCGGCGGGCTGAGCGAAGCTGCTCAGCTCGCCGCGATGTGTTTCATCTGGCACCTTGGAACAGATTTGGCGTATGGTGATGGTACAGCGCGCCCGTAGGGAATTCGCGCTTGCCAAATAAAGTTGAGCAGCCCACCATGAGCAGCATCCAGATGAAAAGACTTATCGGAACCCTCGGAGCCGCGGCGACCCTCGCCAGCGTGCCGGCGTTCGCCTTCTCGCAAGGTCAGCAGTCGGCGGGATGGCAGTCAGAGCTGGCCGCGAGGCGCCAGGCCACGGCCGATTCGATGGATAGCTCGGATGAGGGCGACGCTCGCGGCGGCTATACGTTCAGGTCGCGCGCTGACAGCCTCTCCTGGAGTCGAAGCCGCTCCGTCGCCGCACGAGCCACGGGATTCCAT
The DNA here is from genome assembly GCA_963817445.1 of uncultured Gemmatimonadaceae bacterium. Classification (GTDB taxonomy): domain Bacteria; phylum Gemmatimonadota; class Gemmatimonadetes; order Gemmatimonadales; family Gemmatimonadaceae; genus JAQBQB01. The sequence goes on along the minus strand of CAWFOG010000023.1, from coordinate 171,461 downwards.
CTTGTGGTTTCGTTGAAAGACCGCCACCTGTGGGCCATCATCGGCGAAGACACGGTGCTCAGCGCACCTGTCGCGGTCGCCAAAGGCACCACACTCGATTTCGGCGGACAGGAATGGCGGTTCGTCACGCCCCGCGGTGTCCGCACCGTGCTCAGCAAAGAAGCTGACCCAATCTGGCAGCCGCCCGAATGGCTCTACGCGGAGACCGCGCTCGAGTACGACCTCAAGCTCAGAGACCTCAACATCGGGCATCCGATCAAACTGTCCGACGGCCGGATCCTCACCGTGCGCGACGGAGAAGCGGGGCTCATCCAAGACGGCGAGTTCGCCACCCTGCCCACCGACGAGCACATCGTGTTCGACAACACGCTGTTCGTTCCACCTCTCGGATCCAAGAACCGGAAAATCGAGGGCGAACTCGGCAAGTATCGCCTCAACATGGGCGACGGATTCCTCCTCCACGGTACGCCATACAAGGAATCGATCGGCATGGCGGCGACACACGGTTGTGTGCGCATGCGCGACGAGGACATCGAGTGGTTGTACGACCACGTGCCCGTCGGGACCAAGGTGTACATCTATTAATTAGTCGGCTGACCATCCGCCGGTCCGAACGCGCCGGGCCCCGTGCTTTCGCACGGGGCCCGGTTTGTTCACGCTCCCGCTTCGCTCGAATCGAGCGGTGCAGGATACGCGCCGAGCGTCATGCGAGCGTCATGCGCGTCAAGCCGCGTCCCCGCGGGCGGCCGCTTTGACACTTGCCCTACCATGCGGGATATTCCCGGCGCGAGGCGTACGTTGCCGTCGCTCACCCACCAGTCCCGACGTGGCCGTCCTGACGAGGAGCATGCCCGCAATGCCGCTGAACCACCGCCCGCCCAGGCTCGCGCGAACCCTCTCGCGACTTCTCACCCGCACGTCGCTCGGCTGTGCCGGCGGCGCGTTGGCCGCCGCGCTCGCCGCGCCGTCCGCCCACGCGCAGATTGGCACGGCCCACCCGCGCAGCGCGCCAAGTGTCTACGCGATCACGAATGCGAGAATTGTAACAGGCGCCGGCCCGGCCATCGAACATGGAACGGTCGTCGTGCGCGACGGACTGATCGCCTCCGTCGGGGTCGCGGCCGCGGCGCCGGCCGACGCGCGCATCGTCGACGGCACGGGACTGACCGTGTACCCGGGACTTGTCGACGCCAACTCGAGCCTCGGCCTCGGCGCCGAGCCGGCCGCGGCGGCAACAATCGCAGCTGCTGGTCGCGGCGGGCGCGGCGGCGGACGTGGCGCACCGGTCCAGCAGGGGACTCCCAGCGGCGCGCCGAACTCGCTTCGCCCGCTTGGCCAGCAACCGGAACTTGCCGCCGTCGATCTCGTTCATCCCGACCCAGATGAATTCGCCGGACCGCAGAGCGCCGGGATCACGACCGCGCTCACCGCTCCGTCCGCGGGAATTTTTCGCGGACTGTCCGCGGCCATCGAGCTCAATGGGTCGACGGCCGAGGCGATGATTCTCAAGGCGCCCGTCGCCGAGCATATCGGATTCACCGCGCAACGTGGCGGCGGCTACCCGAACTCGCTCCTCGGCGTGTTCTCCACGCTGCGGCAGACGTTGCTCGACGCACAGCACTACGCGCTGGTGCAAGCGGCGTACACCAAGAATCCGCGCGGCATGCGCCGCCCCGAGATCGACCCGTCGCTCGAGGCGCTGCAACCGGTGCTCGCACGGCAGGTTCCGATCGTGATGGAGGCGTCATCCGAGCGCGAAATCGTACGCGCGCTCGATCTGGCCAAGGAATTCAACGTTCGTCCGATCATTGCCGGCGGCGAAGAGGCCGACCAGGTCGCGGCGCGTCTCAAGGCGGAGAACGTGCCCGTGTTGATCTCGCTCAACTTCCCGCGCCGTCAGCAAGCCGCGCCCGATGCGGACCCGGAACCGCTGCGAGTGCTCCGCGCCCGGGTTGAGGCGCCGAAGCTGGCGGCCAAACTGCAGGCCGCGGGAGTGAAGTACGCGTTCGAAGACGGTCGCATGGTCAATTGGCCTGACTTCCTCGTCAACGCGGGGCGCTCGGTCGAAGGCGGTCTGACCGAGGAACAGGCGGTGCGCGCCCTCACCCTGTCGCCAGCCGAGATTCTTGGCGTGAGCGACCGCATTGGGACGATCGAAGCGGGCAAGATCGCCAATCTGACGCTCACACGCGGCGATCTGTTCACGGGCCGCGTGACGGAGGTGTTCGTCGACGGCACGCCGATCGAGGCCCGCGCGCCGACCGCCGGCAACGCCGGCGCGTCGATCGCCGCGGGAACATGGACGGTCACGGTCACGCTCGACGAAGGCGAGAAACCCGTGACGCTCGCGCTGCAACAGATCGGCGACCAGCTGCGCGGCAACATCCAGGGGGCGTTGGGCAATTCACAGATCTCGAACGGATCGGTCGCGCCGACGGGCGACGTCGAGTTCACGGCGTCGGTGACGATGACCGCCGGGACGGAGGAAGCGAAGTTCGCCGGCACAATTACCGGCAACACCGTGCGGGGCACGGTGACGATCGTCGGGCATCCGCAGGGGACGTTCATTGGATCGAAGCCGGGCCGCGGTGGACGCGGCGGCCAAACCCGCGAGTCCATCCGCTAACCCACAGCCAACGACCGACAGCCCGGATCACTCATATGAAATTCCTCATTGCTCTTCTCGCCCCCGCCGCGCTTGCCGCGCAAGCCGCGCAGCAGGCCGCGCCGGCGAAAGCGGGAGCGACACTCATCAAGAACGCCACGGTCCTCACCGTCACCAAGGGTCGGTTGGACAACACCGACCTCCTGCTCGAGAACGGCAAGATCGCTCGGGTCGGCAAGAACCTCACGGCTCCCGCCGGCGCGCAGGTCATCGACGCTACCGGCAAGTGGGTCATGCCGGGAATCATCGATCCGCATTCGCACACGATGATCGACGCCGTGAACGAGGGATCGCTCTCGGTCACGTCGATGGTGCGCATTCGCGACGTGCTCAACCCGACGGACGTCAACATCTATCGGCAGCTCGCCGGCGGCGTGACCACGATCAACGTGCTGCACGGCTCGGCGAACACGATCGGCGGACAGAACGCCGTCGTCAAACTGAAATGGGGGCGCTCGGTCGAGGAGATGATTCTTCCGTCGGCGCCGCCGGGGATCAAGTTCGCGCTCGGCGAAAACGTGACGCAGAAAAACGGGCAGCAGACCGCCGCCGCCACCGGCCGGCCGCTTCGCTATCCGTCGACTCGCATGGGCCAGGAAGAGGTCCTGCGCGACGCGTTCACCCGCGCGCGCGATTACAAGGCAACGTGGGACGACTACAACGCCCGCGTGGCCAAGGGCGAGAAGAACCTCGTGCCGCCCGAACGCAATCTCGAGCTCGAGCCGCTGGTCGAAGTGCTCGAGGGCAAACGATTCGTCCACGCGCACTCATATCGCGCGGACGAAATGCTGATGCTCATGGAAGTCGCCAAGGAGTTCGGCTTCACCGTCAAGACGCTCCAGCATGGATTGGAGGGCTATAAAATCGCGTCGGAGATCGCGCAGGCCGGCACCGGACTTTCGACGTTCGCCGACGAATGGTCGTACAAGATCGAGGCGTACGACGCCATTCCGTTCAACACGGCGATCCTCATGCGTCACGGCGTCGTCGCCACCGTCAACTCCGACTCCGACGAGCGCGCGCGACGGCTCAACATCGACGCCGCCAAGATGATGCGGTACGGCGGCCTCACCGAAGATGAAGCGCTGAAGACCATCACCTACAACGGCGCCGTCCAACTCGGCGTGCAGGACCACGTGGGCTCGATCGAAGTCGGCAAGGATGCCGACGTCGTGATCTGGAATGGCGATCCGCTCAGCGTGTATTCGTCCGCCGAGACGACGTTCATCGATGGAGAGATTTTCTTCGACAAGACGCGCGATCAGGCAATGCGCGAACAGATGGCCAAAGAGCGCCTCGCGCTCGAAGCCGCCGACCGCGGCGGACGCCGCACCACGCCGGTGGTTCCGTGATGCCGACACCGAGGATGACATCCATGAAGGCAACGATGAGAATTCTAAAGTCGGGTGCGAGCGCTGGCGCCGCGATCGCGGTGCTGGCGCTGGCCGCGCCCGCTGCGGGCGCGCAACTCGGGTCATTCAATCCGAATCCCGGGCCGCAGGGTTCGTTCGCCATCCGCGGTGGACACATCGTCACCGTGAGCGGCGCCGATATTCCCAATGGCACGATCCTGATCAGCGGCGGCAAGATCACCGCGGTCGGCGCCAACGTCGCGGTTCCCGCGGGCGCCAAGGTCATCGACGCCACCGGGCTGATGGTCTATCCCGGAATGATCGAGACCGGTTCGAGCGTCGGGTTGTCAGAGATTCCTCAAGGCGCCATCGCCACCGTCGACATCTCCGAGGTCGGATCGTTCAATCCCAACGCGCAGGCGTTTTTCGGAATCGACCCGCACAGCGCGCACGTCGGCGTGGCGCGCGTCGTCGGCATCACGACGGTCGTCTCGCGCCCGACCGGCGGAATCATTTCCGGACAGGCGGCACTGCTCAACCTCGCCGGCGATACGCCGCCGAAAATGGCCGTCGAGCCGCGCATCGCGATGGTCATCGAGCTCCCGCGCTCCGGGTTCGGAGGACGCGGCTTTGCGCGCGCCGCCGCGCTGCAGCAGGGAGCGCCCGCCGACGCCAACCGCGTACGACAGGCGCAAATGGACTCGCTGCGCGATCTCCTGCGCGATGCGGCGGCCTACGGGAAGGCACAGGACGCGTTTGCCAAGGACAAGACGCTTCCGCGTCCCGCGCACGACGTCGTGCTCGCGTCACTGCTGCCGGCGCTCGCCGGCCACATGCCGGTCATCTTTCCCGCCGAACGCGCCAACGACATCCGCGACGCCGTGACGTTCGCCGAGGAAATGCATCTCAAACCGATCATCATGGGCGGCGCCGACGCACCGTCCGTGGCGTCGTTCCTCAAGCAGCATAACGTGCCGGTAATCGTCACCGGAGTCATGTCGCTGCCGTCGCGCGAAGACGATCCGTACGACGTCAACTTCAGCATTCCCGCCAAGCTCGCGGCCGCCGGAGTCACGTTTGGGATTTCAACCGGGAATCCCGGATCGGAAATCCGCACGCTTCCCTACAACGCCGGCATGGCCGCCGCCCACGGGTTGTCAAAGAGTGACGCGCTCAAGTCGGTCACGCTCTGGCCGGCGCAGATCTTCGGCGTCGGCGACCGAATGGGATCGCTCGACGTCGGCAAGATGGCGAACATCGTCGTCACCACCGGCGACATTCTCGAGGCAAAGACCGACACGAAGTACCTGTTCATCGACGGTCGCGAAGTTCCGCTCGACAACAAACACACGCAGCTCAACGCGGAATTCAAAGACCGGCCCTGAGTCCTTACGACATCTCGAAATGAAACGAGCGGCGCGATGTGCGCCGCTCGTTTCATTTGGTGGGGCTCCCGCCGTCGATGACGAATTTCCATTTGCCATCCTTCTGTCGCTTCCAGACGGTGATGTACTTGCCGAATCGCTGGACAGCGGCGCCCGACGGCCCGCGCGCGGTGACGATGTATTCACCCACCGTAAAACCGAGGTCGCGCGAACCCGCAGCGGACGCGTACACGGGATGCCACGCGAGCGAGGTCGCGCCACTCTGATCGGTGTAGAGTTCGCGCACTGCGTCCGGCCCAACGACGAGTTGCGGAGTACCGAACACGGCGCCTGTCGGCGCAACCGCGTCGGAGAACGCAAACGCGAGCCCGAGGCGATACGCGACGTCAGAGAAGAGACTGTCGGCTGCGCGCACTTGGGCAGCGGTCTCCATGCGTGGCCGCGGCAGGCTCAGCACGGGAGGCGTCGTTTGTTCCAACGTGAGCCTCGGATCGCCGGCGGGCGGCCCGCCAACCTCTGCATAGGCCGTGATACGCCATGTAAGCGCGGTCGTGCGTTCCCAATAGGCGATGTACCGCTCGAACCGGATCGGATCGCCCTCCGACGTGTCCGGTCTCGCGGCGATGCCGAACGTGTAGGCCGAGCGCAGATCGTCCGACACTCCGCCGCCCAAGGGGAGCCACGACGCACGACTCGATGCCGATGCAGGGTTGGCGGCGAAAAGGGCTCGCACGCCCGCGATGCCATAGACCGCCGGGGCGCCAGCGCGGAGGTAGACGACGTCAGGCGCGAACAGGGCGAACATGCCCTTTCCGGCCGATCGTTCGGCAGCGCCGGTCGTTCCGCGGTTCCGGTCGACGTCGAATAGACTGTCGCGCGCCGGCGCGCGCGCCGGCTCCGGAACCACCGGATGGTGGCGCAGGCACCCGCCCAACAGCAGCACACAAGCGAGAAGCGACCGCGTCCTCATCCCCCACGGTACCGCGACCCTGGGAGCGACGCCAGTGCCCGCGGCCCGCCAGGCGCGTGATTACGCGCCTGTGACGTGTTCAGTTCGTGCGCGAGACGTCACGCCGGCGAACGGCCCGCAATGCGCCGAACCCGACCAGCTGGCCTGCTTCCTCGTCCCACAGCGTCAGACGCAACGTGCGAACGCTCTGAGCCAATGTCAGCACGGTGACGTCGTGAAAGAGTGGGTTCTCCTCGTGACAGCGCCGCAGACGATAGTTCGGAATGCGCGGACTGAGATGGTGCACATGGTGCAGCCCGATGCTGCCCGTGAACCAGCCAAGAATCCCCGGCAGTCTGAGGTATGAGCTTCCGTGAATAGCCGCGGTCACGTAGTCCCACTCAGCGTGCTCTTTCCAATACGTGCCCTCGAACTGGTGCTGAACGTAAAAGAGCCAGATCCCCGCGGCGGCGGCGATGTACATCGCTGGGAAATAGATCAGCGCCACGGCGCGCCAGCCGACCCACAACGACAGCGCCAGGCCGAACGCGGCGATGCCGATGTTCGTCGACCACACACTGCGCACGTCGCGACTCGTCGAACCCTTCCCGGTGGGCGGAATACGATTCCACGCGACGAAGTGGATGGGCCCGATGCCGAACAGAATTCCCGGATTGCGAAAAATCCGATACTTGAGACGACCGCGCCACGACCGAGCCAGGTACTCGCGAACGGTGAGCGTGTCGACGTCTCCATGTCCGCGGCGGTCCAGATCGCCTGACGACGCATGATGCAGCGCATGCGAGCGCCGCCATTGCCCGTACGGCGTCATCGTGAGCACTCCAGTGGTCCAGCCGACGAGATCGTTGAGCCGCCGATTGGCGAAGAACGACCCGTGCGAACAATCATGCATGATGATGAACGTCCGCACGAGCAGGCCGCCCGTGGGCACGGCGAGCAGGAGCGTGATCCAGTACGAAAGCGAGAGCGACAGGTACATCACGACGAACATCGCCGCCAACGGCACGAGCGTCGAGGCGAGCTGCCACCCCGCGCGCGTGGCATCCGATCCTTCGTAGCGGGCGACGACTCGCCGCCACGCGTTGCGATCGCGATCGTTGGCTTCGGGGTTCAGCTCGGTTCCAGCTGTTGCGTCCGGGGAGGAGATGGAGCGCATTGTTCCTTTGACTGAAGGACGCGGTCCAGAAACACAAACGGGCCCTCGACGTAAGCCGGGGCCCGCGCGTATCCCTGGAATGGGTGCACACCAGCACACCCGCCGCGTCCTTGAGTTTAGTCCGAATTTGCCCCGAGCGCAATCAACGCGAGGGCCCCATGGCCCGGTCGACCATTAATTCTTTTGGTACGCCTTCCTGAGCCCGTCGACGAACGCCGTAAGGACCACTCCGTTGAGTGATGCTTGAAAGGTCGCGTTCGTTGACTGATCCTGGAACGTGAGCGCATTCAGCGTCGACGTATAAAAACCCTGCACGACCTGCACGCGTCCGTCGAGGAACTGCTGGCTGTCCGTGAAGCTGCCGTCGCTTGCCAACGCGAGTACGTCGCTCGTCAACCTCGTCCCATCCGCAAGCGTGACGGGCAGTGATGAGCCGTTCACATTCCGGAGTGTGTACGTGCCGACGAGCACGACGCCGGGTGAGGTCGATGCGGATCCGCAGGCCATCAGAGCGATGGCGACTGCGAGAGTTGCGATACGTCGCATGGCGGTTGTCTCCTGAGCGCGCTAGCGCGTGAGTACCGCAACTCACCCGCAACTCCTAAACCGTTGCGGCACGACTCGAGGGTTCGCGCCCAACGAAAAATCAGCGGCGGCTCGCGCGCGGCGTGACGGCGAACGCGCAGCGTGGACGATCGCCGCGATCGCACTGCTCTTTCACTTTCGCGCCGGTGATTCCGGCGACGAGTTCTTCGATGGCGCCGCACAGCGGCGGGCAGGCGTCGACGGATCGGCTCAGCGGGCAGGAGAATGCGCGAATGAGAAATCCGTTATTCGTGCGCTCGACCTCGGCGTCCCCACCAATCGATTGCAGCACGCCGACCGCCTCGTGGACGCGCGCTTCGAGCGACGACGCGCCGCCGCGATCGTCGACGGCGTTTGAGCCCGGCGCGGTCGACGCGAGCTGGCGGCCCACGTCGCGCAAGATGTCGGCGAGCTCGCGCGTGTCGAGTCGCCCGGCGAGCGTCACGAGCAGGCTCGTGAGCAGTGGCTCGTACGCCTTGGAAAATGCGGCGTCGCCGTCTCGCGTGATCGCGTAGACCGTCGCCGGTTTTCCAACCTGCCCCTCACGACGCAACCCGGCGGCGCGGACTAGTCCGTCGCGCTCGAGCGTGGTGAGATGCAAGCGCACGGCGTTGTCGCTCACACCGATCGCGGCGGCAAGCTCGTCGACCGCCTTCTCGCCGCGCCGCAGCAGCGCGAGGATCTGCGCGCGACTCGAACCCTCGGCGCCGCCAGGCAGTGTGACCATACGGGAAGATCCGTCGGTGCAACGAGTTGTGCAATGATTCCGAATAATTACAGTTAATACTTGACAAATTAGACTAACAGGAGCATTATCCCGTCGCTGATCTCGTCTTTCACAGCGGATGTTCCCATGCGACTCGACCGGAGCGCCGTTCGCGGCGCCGCACACTCTTCAAGCCCGTTCCACGGATCGCCGCCGCCCTCGGCGCACGACGACCCCGATCGCGGCGAGGGCCTGTTGCCAGCCGGCGACCATCAGGAACTCGAGGAACTGGTGCATCGTCAACTCGAGCTGCTCGGTGAAGATCCCTCGCGGCCCGGGCTCGCCCGCACGCCGGAGCGCGTGGCGACGTCGCTCGCCTGGCTCACGCGCGGATACTCGATGACCGTCGACGAGGTGTTGGGCGACGCGATCTTCGACGAGGAAACCGCGACCAACATGGTGATGGTGCGCGACATCGAGGTCTACAGCCTCTGCGAGCATCACGCGCTTCCGTTTTTTGGCCGAGCGCACATCGCCTACCTCCCGGACCGTCGCATTGTCGGGCTGTCGAAGCTGGCGCGGATCGTCGAGGTGTTCGCGCGACGGTTGCAAGTCCAGGAGCGGCTGACCGACGAGATCGCCGCCGCGCTCGACGACGCGCTCCGGCCCGCGGGAGTGGGCGTCGTCATCGAAGCCTATCACCTGTGCATGATGATGCGCGGTGTAGAGAAGCAGAATTCAAAAACGATCACGTCGGCCTTGCGCGGTGCGTTCCGCGACGACGCGCGCACGCGCGAGGAGTTTCTGCGGTTGGCGTACGGCACACCTGGACGAGGCTAACCCCATGCAGCGTACTCGCGTTACCTCCGCGATCGGCGTCGCCGGTCTGGTGCTCTTTGGACTCGGAACCGCCGCGCTGCTCGCCTCGTGCGACCGTTCGTCGTCGCCGGCGACCGGCCCGGGACTCGTCACGCTCGATTCGAACCTCGTCCGGCAAGGCCAGGCGATCTTCCGCTTCTCGACCTTCGGCGACGAATCGTTCTGGACGGACACGGCGCGCATGCACGAAGTCGTCGCGACGTCGGTGAGTCCTGCGCTCGCGCTGCAAGTCGGGCTCAAGGTCGACGCCGACACGCTGCCGGCGGCCGTCGTCGCCGCGATCGCCGCGGGGCAGGTCGATCTCAACAGCCCCGCGACCACGGTCACGCTGCTCAAGCTCGGCGCGGTGGTCGGGTTGAACGGCACCGTGCAGACCGTGAACGGCAAGGACTCGCTCGTCAAGCTGGGCATCACCTGCGCGCTCTGTCATTCCACGGTCGACAACTCGTTCGCGCCGGGCATCGGGCATCGCCTGGACGGATTCCCGAACCACGATCTCAACGTCGGCGCAATCGTCGCGCTGTCGCCAGCCATTCCCGCGGCGACAAAGGCGATTCTCAACAGCTGGGGTCCCGGCAAGTACGACGCGCGCACGAACTTCGACGGCAAGAATGATCCGGCCGTCATTCCCCCGGCGTACGGTCTCAACGGCGTCGCGAAGGAGATCTACACGGGCGACGATACCATCTCGTACTGGAACGCGTACGTCGCGATCACGCAGATGCACGGGCACGGCACGTTCCGCGATCCGCGACTCGGCATCAGCGTGACGAACGGCGCCGATATTGTCGGCCCGCAGTTGCCCGCGCTACGTCAGTATCAGTTGAGTTTGCAGAAGCCAGCCGCGGCGCCCGGGAGCTTTGACCCTGCGGCGGCGGCGCGCGGTCAGGCGGTGTTCGTCGGCGCGGGCAAGTGCTCCACCTGTCACGTCGGGTCGCTGTTCACCGATGTGAACGAGGGCAAGCTGCACACGGCGGCCGAAGTTGGACAAGATCCAACGGCTGCGCTACGCAGCGTGACGGGCAAGTACCGCACGACGCCGCTTCGCGGACTGCAACAGCACCCGCCATACTTCCACAACGGCAGCGCAGCGACACTCGACGACGTCGTGACGCATTACAACACGCTGATGAACCTTGGGCTGACGACGCAGCAGCGCGCCGATCTCGTGCAGTATCTCAAGACGCTCTGACCGCTTCGAATAGTCGATCGGAATGTGAACGCGGCGCTGTCGTCGAAGACGACAGCGCCGCGTTCATTTGTCTGTCTTGAGAACTTACTGCGCGTTGGCTGCCTTGATCGCGGCCACGAGATGGTCGTATGAATCCTGGCTGTTCGCGTTGAACGCCAAGTCCTGGTAGGCGATCTTGCCATCCTTGCCGATCACATACGCGGTCCGCTTGAAGTATTTCCGACCCGTCGCGGCCGACTGATACTGCTTCGCCAGCGCGCCGGCCGTGTCAGAGATCATGGCGAACGGAAAGTGCGCGTCCTTGGCCCAGCTCGCGTGCGATCCCAGCGAGTCGACGGACGTCGGGAGCACGACCGTGCCCTGGGGGAACAAGGTCGAATACTCGTCGCGGAACTTGGTGAGCTCGATGGTGCATCCGCTCGACCGATCGAGCGGGTAGAACGCGAGCACGACGACCTTGCCCTTGAACTGCGAGAGCGACACGGGCATGGCGTGCCCCGTGGAATCGGTGGCGACTGCGCTGAAGTCCGGCGCGGCCTGACCGACCATCAGCATGTTGGCCATCTGCGTTCCGGCCTGACCCTGCGCGGCCGCTCCTGACGCGCATACCATCGCGATGGCGGCAGCGGACAGAACACGACTAACCGACGCGTTCATGATGTGATCCTCGATTGGGGTGACGTCTTGAAGATTGCGACATTGATGTGTCGGCTGGCAACGGGATAGAAGAATACTACCGCTCGCGCCAAAGTTCCTCGTCGTGCGTCACGAACTGCGAGCGACTCACGAGGCAGACTTGATTCCACGCACTCAATCTAAAACTGTCGCCGCCACCGATGTGCACGCCATGCCCACGGCTATTGCGTCCCCATCGCCACGCGAAACCGTTGCTCGGGACTCAATTGATGTTCGGGGTTCTGCGCGTCTGCTCCGAGATCGATCTCTACCCAGTTCACCGTTCCGTTGAACGCGCGCCTGCTATAGTCCTTCGTGACGGACGAGCCGTATTCGATGCCGATGTCGCAGGTCTCGTCGGCCGAGAAGAGCGCGGGTTCGGTTTGATCGATGCGACCCTCACCAACGGACTTGCCGTCGATGTACAGCGTGCCGGTTCCGCCTTTGGCAATCCCGCCGCCATCATATGCGAACTCGAATCGTACTTGATGGCGTCCAGCGGGAATCGGGCTGCTGCTCGCCACGACGTACTCGGCGAGCCCGAAGAAGTTGTAGACGTGCTTGAGCGTGCCGGCCTTCGCATACAGGCTCCAGCCGCCGGTGATGCCGCCCAGGGCGATGATCACGCCGTCGGCCGGCTCCTTGGGCACGACGATATCCGCCGTCACGGCGTACGACTTGTTGTGTGTATTGACGATCGAGCTCTCGGTGAGTCGACCCATGCCGCCGAACAGCAGTTGGCGGTTGCCGCTGACCAACGCCGGGCGGCCGGCGGTGTCGGAGTCGCCGCGCTCTTGCATGCCACGGTCGTCGAGCGGGAGCACGTTGTGCTTGACGGCCTCGATGAGAAAGAGGCGCTGGAGATCGTGGAGCTTGTCCGGCTGCTCCTTGGCGAGGTCGCGCGACTGGGTCCAGTCGGTCGTCGTGTCGTACAGCTCCCAGACGTCGTCGTCGAACGCGGCGAGTTTGACCGTCCCCGTTTCCCACGGCGTGCGATGCTTGGTGACCGCGGTCCATCCCTTGTGGAAGATGCCGCGATTGCCGAGCATTTCGAAATACTGGGTCTCATGCCGTTCGGCGGCCTTGGCATCGTTGAATGAGTACATCATGCTGACGCCTTCGATCGGGTGCTGCAGCACGCCGTTCACCATCATTGGGTGCGGCAGGTGCGCCGCCTCGAGGATGGTGGGCGCGACGTCGATCACGTGGTGGAAGTGCGAGCGCGTCTCTCCTTTCGCCTTGATGCTCCGCGGCCAGTACACGATCGTGCCGTTTCGCGTGCCTCCCCAATGCGACGCGACCTGCTTCGTCCATTGGTATGGCGTGTCCATGGCGTGCGCCCAGCCCACGGCGTAGTGGTTGTACGCCTCCGGTCCGCCGAACTTGTCGAGACGCTCGATGAGAAACTCGGGCGACTCCAGCGCGCCAAACCCGGTGAGCGTGGTCATCTCGTTGAACGTGCCCTGCAGCGAACCTTCGGCCGACGCGCCGTTGTCGCCGATGATGACGTAGACGAGCGTGTCGTCGAGCACGTCGAGATCCTGGAGCGTGTCGATGAGGCGGCCGACATGGTGATCGGTGTGCTCGAGGAACCCTGCGTAGATCTCCATCTCGCGCGTGAGCACGGGCTTCATCTCGTCGGTGACCGAGTCCCACGCCGGAATGCCCTCGCTCCGTTCGGTGAGCTGACAATCGCCCGGGATCACGCCGAGTGCTTTTTGACGCTTGAATGTCTCCTCGCGGAGCGCGTCCCAGCCCTGGTCGAACTTGCCCTTGTACTTGTCTGACCACTCGGCCGGAACGTGATGCGGCGCGTGCGTCGCCCCGGGCGCGAAATACATGAAGAACGGTTTGTCCGGCATCAACGATTTCTGCTGGCGCACCCACTTGATGGCCTTGTCGCTGAGATCGGCGGTGAGATGATATCCCTGTTCGGGCGTTGCCGGAGGTTCGATCGGCGTCGTTCCCTCGAACAAGGCGGGAAAATACTGATTCGTCTCTCCGCCGATGAATCCGTAGAAGTACTCGAACCCACCGCCGCCACTCGGCCAATGTTGGAACGGTCCGAGCGGGCTTGTCTCCCACACGGGCACTTCATGACACTTTCCAAATTGCGCCGTCGAGTAGCCGTTGAGCTTCAACGTTTCGGCGATGGGGGCGCAGGTATTCGGGAGCATGGAATTCTGACCCGGGGCCGACGTCGCGAGCTCGGTGATCGAGCCCATGCCCACGGTGTGATGGTTGCGCCCGGAGAGCAGCGCCGCGCGGGTCGGCGAGCAGAGCGCGGTAGTGTGGAAGCGCGTGTAGCGAAGTCCCTCGTTCGCCAAGCGCTCGAACGCCGGTGTCGCGATCGGCCCGCCAAACGCGCTCGCCGACCCGAAGCCCGCGTCGTCGATGAGCACAACTAACACATTCGGTGCTCCGGGCGGCGGTCGCAGCGGAACGATTGGTGGAAATTTGGTCTCCGGATCCTTGGCGTCGTACGTCGTCAATGTTGGTTGGGCGACATCGGGGATCGGCAGGATCGTTCTCGGGACGGTGTCCCGCTGGGCGGCGTGTCGTTTGTCGCTGGACATGGGAGATTCCTCGGGGGATTTGGATGGCGCGCACTCGCGAATGCGAGTCGATCCGATCTCGACGGAGGTACGCTCGTCGAGATCGGATCGTGACTGCACGTGCAACAGCTACACGGCTCGTCGATCGAGCCGACCGCGTACGATCAGGGTGTTGGCGACGCGGTGAGATACGGCGACAAGTTGAACATCGCGTCGATTGCCGCGTTGATGATCGCGGTCGTGACGTTCGTGCTACCAATGAGCGAGGTCGCAACGCCGGACCACGCCGCGCGAATCGTTTCGTCTGCGACGTCGATTTCGGACGTCGGAATCAAATCGACGATGAGCGTTCCACGGTTGAACGACGTCACACCAACGCTCGGGAACCAGGGGAAGACGATACCCCATGTCGGCGAGAAGTCCGGCGTAAACGATCCGAACCCCGTGAAGAATCCCCAGAAGTTGAACCAGGGGAACGACACGAACGCGTTGAAGTTTTCCGTCGCCGTCGCGCCGACGAGGACGACGAAGTCCGGCGTGACGGTCGCCGGATCGGCGACTTCGGTGTAACCACGCGCGATGAAGTCAGAACGCACGCGATTGAGGATCGTCGCGTCGAACTGCCCCGTCGGTGCGATGGGCGTTCCAGACACCGCGGTGAGATGCGCCACCGTGTCGGGCATACTGAACGTATGCAGAGTGGTGAAGTCGAACGTTGAATCTTTGAACGTGGTGACGGCCCCGAGCGGAACGACATTGTTGTTGTCGTCCCCGCACGCGCCCACCGTAACCAGTCCGATCAGTGCAACGAGCGGCAAGTGCGCGCGCACGCGGCGCCATGCCTGTACTGAGACAATCATGCGGTCCTCCATTGCTGCTTCCAGTGGAATACGACGCGGCGCACGGGCCGCACTCCCAGGCTATCGGTGGTCGCGCGCGCGCCACATTGGGCCTTGGACCGTTAGGCTTTTGGCATCCGGCTCGTCGACGGATTTCGCGCGCGATGGCGCAGACTTTTCGCCGAGGGCGCGCATGTGTCAGACGAACGTCCCATGACCGCTGCGCGATGCGTGACGTAGCGTGGCGCACATGAGCTTCGCCGCCGTCATTCTCTTCGTTGTCAAGGCCAGCCTGGCCCTGACGGTGTTCGCCGTCGGCCTCGACGCGCGTTCCGGCGACGCGGCGTATCTCATTCGACACCGCGCGCTGTTCGCGCGGTCGATCATCGCAATGAACGTGATCATGCCAGCGATCGCGATCAGCATGGCGACGATCTTTCCGCTGTATCCGGCGGTCAAGCTCGCGCTCGTCACGCTGGCTGTCTCTCCCGTGCCGCCCTTTCTCCCCGGCAAAGTGGCAAAGTCCGGCGGAGACGGCGCATATACCGTCAGTCTGCTCGTTGTCGCGTCGGTGCTCGCGATCGTCGTCATTCCGGTCACCCTCGAGGTGTTTGGGCTGTTCACCGCGGCGCCGCTTGCTGCGCCGTTCGGCAAGATTGCATCGATCGTCGGGTTCGGTATTCTCCTTCCGCTCGCGCTCGGAATAGTCGTCCAGCGCGTTTCGCCCGCGATGGCCGAGCGCGGCGCGAAACCGGTGACCACGATTGCAATGGCGGCGCTCGTGATCGGGTTTGTTCTCATTCTCGTGAAATCGTGGCCGGCAATGCTTTCGTTGATTGGCAACGGAAGCATCCTGGCGATTATCGCGATCACTCTGATCGGCCTCGCAGTCGGCCACGCACTCGGCGGGCCGAAGCGCGATGACCGCACCGTGCTCGCGTTGGCGACGGCGACGCGGCATCCGGCGATTGCGATCGCAATTGCCGCCGCGAGCTTCCCCGATCAGAAGCTCACCGGTGCGGCGGTCATGCTGAGTCTGATCGCTGTCGCGCTCGCGTCGTTGCCGTACGTTCAACTCAGCAAGCGCGCCATGCGCGGAGTCGTATCGCCCACCGCGGCGAGCCGGACGCGTGCACCGGCGGCAACAGCGCGACCCGCGACCGCATCACGCCCGCGCCGGCGATCGACCGACGTCGAGCCCCGGGCGGCAGCTCCGCCCACCCGGCGAGACGAATGACCGGACGCCGCGTGCGGCCTGACGCCATCACACTTTTATAATGTCGTCCGGCTTCCACGTCCGATCAAAGAACGCTTCCGTCGGGCCGTAGAAGCGCAGCAGCGTAAACCAGCCGCGGCCCTCGATCGTTCGAATCCAGTTCTTACCGTTGGTCCGCGGCGGATACGGCCCAAAATAGATGTCGACCGATCCGTCGGGGCTGATTTTGGGATCGGTGTACTGACTCACGCTCGGGAACGGTTGGCCGTTCTGCAGCATCGACCGACTGACGGCGTCGTATACGACGACCGACCAGAAGTTTTTGACCGGAATATTTGGCGGCAGATGCAGGTGGTAGTTGGATCCTCCGTCGAGACACGCGCCGTTGCTGTCGCGCGGCGCCCACAGGTATTGGGAGCCTTGTCCGACAACCTGCTTCACCATGGCCGGCGACATGCCGGCCGCGACGTACGCGAACGCCGCGCGACGATCGCTGTTGACGAATCCCTGCGAGTCCCACGTCGCGCTGCCGCCGATGAACGCCCACTCCCAGCGCCGGTCCTGATAGACCAAGCGCGCCGCATCGGTCGAAGCGAAGGAATTGGCGCGCGCCATCGCCGAACCGACTCGCGCCGCCTCCGCGAGAAGCTTTTTCGACGACGACGACGGGGCGAAGCGCTTTCCCTTCTCGATGCCAATCGATGCGAGCTGAAAGCGCTCGTGTGGCGCCAGAACATCGGCCGGTTCCCGGTCGACCAGCGCCGCGAGCGTTTCGAAGTAGTCGTACGTGTCAGGGAAGATCGTGTCGATCGCCTCGTGCGACCCGTTGACGAACGTCATCGCCGGCGGCGAGTCGGCGGACGCGAGGGGATAGATCTTCACCGTCTTCATCCTGGCGGCCGCCTCATCCGGCTTGCCGTCGACGAGAAAACCACGCACACCAATACTCATGTAATACGTTGTGCATTTGACGACGACGTGGCCGTCGGGCACGATGCCGTTGAACCCCGGCGGCAACAGCACGAACGTGCCGCCCTTGCCCTTGTCCGCGCCGGTTGGGCCGATGTCGACGATCGAGTGTTGCCACATGTCGTTGATGCCGCCCAACAGTCCGGCCGGCAGGTCGACGACGATGGGCCCGTCGCGCTTGAGGTCGAGCGACGCGAGCCCATACACCGTCTCGCAATTGCCGGTCAGCAGCAGCGTCTCGGCGTCCATGAGCGTTTCCCAAACGACGAGCTGATTCGGCGCGCTATTGCCGGCCGCGGCGACGCCGCTCCATACGGCGGACCAGGACACCCCCGGCATCTGCGCCAGGTACACTTCGATCGCACGATTGAGCGTTCGTAGATCAGCGAGTTGCCGCGCGGTATCCGGCGTCGGGTATCCGCCGTGGAATTCAAAGCAGCCGAGCCGGCTCTCCACCGATTCGGTGTCGATCCATCCGTGGGCATGCGCGTGCTCGGTGCCGGCTTCGACCGTCGTGCTCATGGCAAGTGTCTCGGGGATGTGCGTTGGGAGAACCGGCGATGCCGCGTTTGCGCCGGCCGTTGCCGCAGAATCGATCATCCGCCGTGTGCGGACAAATGGGACCTTCGGAGTAGTCGCGAGCGACTGCGCGCTGCCCGCTTGGCGCGCGTCACATGGTCCACTGGTCCGCGGCGCACGCGACTGAGCACGTTTCGTCGTGGTCCGCGCAGGCACCGGCGACCAGCGCTCGTCCGATCGCCTGCAATTCACGAAGCAGACGAGGGTGAGCATATGGAGTGGTTGAACCCGAACGATCAGGCCGGCACGACCGGCCGTGCAGCCATCGCCGTCGCGCGTCGCGCCGCGGCGTTGATCGCTCTGACAGCGATGTCACATCTGGCGGCGCAGACGCCCGTCACGCTACCCGCGGAGCACGTTACTGCCGCGAGGGTGGATTACGCCCCCGGACAGGACGCGAAGATCAAGGGGCTGATTCTCAGTCGCGACGGCGACGACATGACCGTGCATGATGAGAACGGCACGATCGCCATCGTGACGCTGACTGCCGATACGAAGATCTCGTCGCCGTCGGGGCTGTTCAAGCTCGACAAGAAACAGCGCGATGTAACGTCGCTGCTTCCGGGGCTGATCATCGAGGTGAAAGGCAGCGGCGGCGCGCGCGGCAATCTCGTGGCGAATTCGATCAGCTTTCACTCGAGTGCGCTGCGCGTAGCGCAGCAGATGGCGGCGGGCGACGTCGTGCTCAATCGACGCGTTACGGCCAACACCAACGCGATCGACGCGCTCAAAGCCCACGTCGACGACAGCCTGGCCGTGATGTCCGCGCGCGTGCGCGACAGTCTTGCCGCGATCGACGCGCGGTTCGACGACATCGACCGCTACGACGCGCGGGCGAACGCGACGGTCACGTTTCGCACGGGGAGCGACGAGCTCTCGAGTGACGATCGTGCCGCGCTCGACGCGCTCGTTGCGAACGGTACGCAGCTCAACGGCTATCTCATCGAAGTCACGGGGTACGCCGACGCGGTCGGCAATTCAGCCGCGAACCAGAGCCTGAGTGCGCGGCGTGCCCAGGCGGTCGTCGCATACCTCACCGAAGTGCGCGACGTGCCGTTGCGGCGCATTCTCAATCCGACGGGCCTTGGCGAGTCGCACGCGGTGGCGTCGAACCAGACGGCCGAGGGCCGCGCGATGAACCGGCGCGCCGTGGTCGTCGTGCTCGTGAATCGCGCGACACGTCCGTGAGCAGGCGGGCGAACGCCTGAGTGCCGCATACGACATGAGGGAGCTCTCGATGAGAACTCCCTCATGTCGCACACAGGCCATTCTTGAGTCGTCTCGACGGAGCGGCGTGGTTCGGCGCCGGCGCCACCATTCACTCAGCACTCTGTGAGCCGTGCAGAATACGCCCCAGGAGATGAGTGAGGCGGGCCAAGCGATTGACGACGACGACGCCGAAACCACGTACCCCGCCGAGTTTCTGCATCACAGGATATGCACCATGTAACAATCAGCGTATTGGACTTTGGGCAAATCGCCGTCGCGCGGGCGCGCGGGCGTGCGACCATCGTCCCACCCGTGCACCGCGCGGTGCGCGCTATCGTGCACGATGATCAGGGACGTCGGATGTGCCCGCGTCACGCCGACGGCCGAACAGCGGTGACGTGCGCGGAGAGCGCCTGGGCCATCCTCGCGGCAGAAACACGTCGAGTGCGCACCGGCCAACGATCACCGCCGCGGCAACGACGAGGCGCCAGATCAAGGTGACGATACCGATTGTGATTTGCGCCATGACGCTCGCTCCGGGCTCACCAATCGGTAGGCCCGCGCGCCACGCACCGTCAGTGGACACAAGGCCAACGCACGCTCGCGGTCGGCCGCGATGGTGATCGTCGATTCGGGAACGGCGTACGCCACGACGGTGGCGGTGATCGAACAGGCAGGCCGGTGGCTACGCCTCGCGCTGGAGACGACCGCCGCCGCCTTTCTCGCCGTCGGCGCCGCGGCTGCGCTCACGCGGATCGTCGCGCGTGTCGTGCGCGGAGACGGGACGGCGTTCACCGCGGACCGACTGGTCCTCGCGCGCTTTCTGGCGTGGGCGCTCGAGTTTCAGCTCGCCGCGGACATTCTCGACACGGCCATGGAGCCGGAGTGGCAGAAGATTGGCCAGCTCGCGGCGATCGCGGCCATTCGGACGGCGCTGAACTTCACATTGACTCGCGAGTTGAACGACGAGCGCGAGCGCCTCGACCGCTCGGCACGAAAGTCCAATACCAGTGACGCCGCGTCAGCGTAAAGTTCGCTCCTCGTGACGGCGACGCACCAGTCGCGTGGCCGCATCAAGCGAGGTCTGCATGGTCCGGTCTCGACGCGCACGAGTGTCCGCCAGTACTGGCACGCCGGCTCAGGCGTCGATTGCCTGCGACGGTGCCCGCGTCGGTGGCATGACAACCGTAGCATGTGGAAACTGATATTTATGTCCCTCGCATTGGCATTCGCGTCGAGGACCGCGCGTGCGCAGGACAACGCGGACAAGAAGGCCGGCGACTTGGCGAAAGCTTCGCAGAACCCCATCGCCGACCTGACCAGCGTCCCACTGCAATTCAACTTCACCACCGGAGGCGGACTCGGCCCTCTGACCGTGTACAACCTGAACGTGCAGCCCGTGATGCCCCTGCCGCTCGGACGTCAGTGGAGCGTCATCGCGCGAACGATCGTGCCGTACGTCAGCGCAGTGGCGCCGACCGGGTTTCGCCTCACCGGCATCGGCGACATCGTCGAAGAGGCGTTCTTCACCCCGACGAAGCCGGCGGCGGTGACCATCGGTTTTGGACCGATCTTCTCCTTTCCCACGGCGACCAATGCGCTGGTCCAGACGGGAGATTGGGCCCTCGGGCCCACCGTCGTCGCCGTGCGTACGACTGGCCCATGGGTGTTCGGCGCGCTCGCCACGCAACTCTGGACCGTTGCCGCAGACACGGGCCGCGGCGACATCAACCAGCTCGGCGTGCAACCGTTCATCAACTACAACCTCGATCACGGGTGGTCGATCGCGACGTCTCCGATGATCACGGCCAACTTCGTGGCCGCGTCCGGCGAACAATGGACCGTGCCGCTCGGCATCGGCGTCACCAAGATCACGACGCTTGGCTCGCAGCCGATGAGCGTCGGCATTCAGTACTACAACAACGTCGTACGTCCCTCGAACGCGGGGCGCAGCCTCATTCGCTTCGTCGCGTCGTTCCTCTTTCCAAAACCTCCAGAGAAGAAAGAAGGATCGTGAATCATGCGCCCAGTCTTGGCTGTCTTACTCCCTGCGTCGTTTCTGCTCACGGCGTCCTGCTATCACTCCACACAGCTCGCCGCCACATGGCACGAGCCGAACGCCACGACGATCCAGTTCCGCAAAACCGTGACCATCTTCGTCACGAAAGATGAGGCATTGCGTCGCTCGGTCGAAGACAAGCTCGCCAGCAAGTTCCCCAACGGCGTCCCGTCGTATCGTGTCGTCACCCAACTCGACACGAACGAACGCTCGCAGATCCTCAGCCGGCTGCGCCGCGACGGCTTCGACGGCGCCGTGATCATGCGCGTGACCAACGTGACGGCCGCGGTGACCTACGTGCCCGGCGCCTACTGGTACGACACCCCGTATTCGTTCAACGGCTATTGGGGCCTCGCGTGGAACTACCCGTACGACCCGACCTACGTCGCCACCGATCAGGTCGTGACCGTGGAAACGCAGATCTATTCGCTGCGCGACGACCGTCTGATCTTCGCCGCGCGCAGCGAAACGACCAACCCTGCATCGGCCGGCAAGCTGACCGACTCCGTGATGCGGCACGTCATGGAGCAGTTGAAGAAGGACAACTTGATTGTTCAGGGATTGTTCATGGCCCCGGCTTTCCCGATGTAATCCCGCGCGGCACGAACGCCGGCCGGACGCTCGCGATGCAGTTCGTCGCCGGCGTCCGGTCGGGCTGCGCCAGGAACGACTCGATGACGATCGCCGCGCAGGCCATCGCGACGGGACGGACGAACGCCACGTGGCCCACCGTTGGGAACAGCACGCGCTGACTGTGCGGCAGGGTGCGGGCCGCGATCTCGCCGAGTTCCGGCGGTGTTTGCGCATCGTAGCCCGACGAAATGAGCAACGTCGGAATGTTGCTCGATACCGGCGCGATCGCCGCGGGGCCGGAGAACGGGACGTCGAGCGCGTTGCACACGGTCCGATCGCCGGCGAACGGCTCACCCTGCGGACGGTCCGCGCACAGCGTGATGTAGCGGACGAGCGGAATGCGTTGCCCCGACCCGGTCATCATCGCGGGGTCAACAGCGGCCGTCGCCAGCACCTTCGCCGACAAGTCGACGTGCAAGGTGTCGCCGCTGGCGAAGTCGAGCAGCACCCGCGGCACTTCCGCGCGCACTACCTCCGACGTCGACGCCAATCCGAGAACGCTCATGACCGACGCCGAGTTCACTTCCAGCGTACGCCATCCGCCGGCCACGGGAAAATTCGCCGTGCGCCGCAGCGATCGCGCGCTATCGGAGCCGAGGCGTTGAACGGCGCGTGGCAGGTCGGCGTACTCGGCGGAGCACGCGTCGTCGGACTTGCAGTCGGCGACGATGCGCCCGACAATGGCCCGCGCGGACGCGGTAATCGCCGCGGAGTCGAGCATGGTCGTCGCGCTCGGCGGCGCGATGCCATCGAGCACCGCGGTCTCGACCATGTCGGGGTGCAGCCGCATGAACTGCAATGCGTCGCGCGTACCGTACGATCCCGCGAGAAGCACGACTTTTGTGTAACCGAGTGCGCGCACGACGTCGGCGATGTCATCCACGGACGCGAGTGTCGTGAAGTTCTTCGGCTCGACACCGTGCGACCGCAGATTCTTCGCCGCCGATTCGGCCGAGTCGCGCAGCGACGCGACAGCCTGGGCGCGCGGGTAGCGCGGCGCGATGGGCACCGTGCCGAGGTCGGGCGACGTGCGGCCCTCGACGGTCGCGATGCCGCGGCGATCGAACGCGATGATCGGCCGCTCGCGAATCAGCATCTGGCCGAGCGGCGTCTGGAGCAGCGCCTGTTGGGCGGCCTCGATCGCCGACTCTCCTGGTCCGCCGGCGAGGAACACGACGGGCGTACCGTGCGCCGATGGATTGGCGTACACAACGACGGGCAAGACGACGGCCAACAGTCGTGGATCATTCGGCGCCGCGCGATCCTGTGGCACCGTGACCGTGCCGCAGCGAATTGCATCGCGCGTGACCCCGTCGAACTTGCCGAACAATTCCGTACATGGCAGCTCAGCGAGCCGTCGCTGCTGCGCCGCGGACGTTGAACTCGCCAGCATCACCAACACAGTGACACCCAGCCCCGCCTTCCCCGATACTCCCATTGTCACCTGCCGCAGGATTCATCCGCAACTTCACGCGCGGCGCGCGAGTGGGCGTATTGGCCGATGAACCAACGGATTGCGGCTCCGTTCGGCGCGGGCGCGCGACTATCCGAACGGGCCGATGTGAAAGACGAGATTGACGATCGCCCACCCGCCGATGAACAACAGGGCGAGCGCGACGAGCAGCGTGTACGACACGGGAAAGTGGCTTTGCGCGTGGATCAGTCCCTCGGCGGCCATGTCGCGACGTTCGGCGCGCAACCCGGCCATGAACTGCAGGTGGAAGACGATCCCCACGGTGACCATGGCGACGCCGAGATAGATGAGGGCCATGCCAAAATTTCGCGGCGCGCGTGAGCCCGTCAGCACACGATCATCCTGCAGCTTCTGGAACACCTGATAGATCGTGAATCCGAAGCTGATGAGCGACAGGGATGTGCGAATCACACTCATGAGCGTGCGATCCGCACTCATCCGGGTGCGTTGAAACGACATCCCCGTGCGGCGCGACGACAGCTCGACGCTGATCTGGTCCGACTTGCGGGCGCCGGCGATCGCGGCCGGCGCGGAGATCGGAACGTCCGGCTTTGCCGGAGGGCGATGGCTCAGAATCATCATTCATGAGTGCACACAACTACTCGAGAAAGTGCAATACGTTCTGGTTGAACTGTTTGGCATCCTGGAGAAAGGCGAAATGGCCGACGCCTGGCTGAATGAGGAGCGAGGCCGCCGGAATTCCGTCGGCGAGCGTCAGCGTGTGCTGGCGCGAGACGGCCTCGTCATGATCCCCGTCGACGATCCAGGTCGGCGCGGTAATCCGGCGCAACTGGTCCGCCGTCATCGCCGGCTGCGTCGACCACATCACCGTGATGTCGCCGACGAACGACGCATAGTCGCTCGGCGTCGGCGAGATCCGGACGTACTCGCTGGCGGCGCGCGCAAAGTACGCATCGAACGCCGGACTCTTCGTCAGGCGGATGTTCTCACGCGAGTCGATGCGTCCGGCGAACGCGAACAGCCGTGTCAGACGATCGGGGTGGTTCATGGCGATGTCCAAGCCGACATTCGCGCCGTCGCTCCAGCCGACGATCGCCGCCCGATCGATCTTCAGAAACGCCATCACGCCGATCACATCCGTCGCCATGAGACGGTGCGTGAGCGGGCGCGCGTCGCGCGTGCTTCGACCGTGTCCACGCGCGTCGATGACGATCACGCGATGGTACCGCGCCAGCACCGGGATCTGATTGCCCCAATACGCGGAGTTGGCCAATCCGCCGTGCAGCAGCACGACCGGGTCGCCATGCCCAAAGATGGCATACCAGATTTTCACGCCGTCGATGGGGACGTAGCCGCAGCGCAGCGGATTCGACAGCATCGGCGTCGGCGGAAGGACGGTCCAGCGCGGCGCGGCTGGGCGCACGACCGGGCTCGCGACGGGCGTGGACGCGTACGGTGGGAATGCGGTGTAACGCATGGGAGGAACTCCGGGTTTAGGTCACACGCTGTACGGGTGGTGGGGACCACGTGCCCGCAATGACCGCGGCCTGCGGCCAATACAAGCGAAGGTTCATCGTGAACGGTCCACTCGCTGGCGCCGGCAGCCAATTCGATTCGTGGTCAGGACCCGGCGAGTCGCGCTGGACGAACAGGTCGAGCGAACCGTCAGCATTCAACTGCAGCGCATCGCGGCTGCCGATGGCGTAGCGATTGAGCGCGTTGATTGTGAACAGTTGGCGTTCGTCGTACATCGTCAGCGACCAGAACGCGCGCACGGGTGGGAGCTGACCATTGGCGAAGTGCAGCACATACCGGTGGTCGCCGGACATGACCTTTCCCGTCGCGTCGGTGAACGCGGTTGGATACACGGCGTCGTCCACTGTATTGGCGCCGAGGCCGAAATACGCGACCGCGGCACGACGGATATAATCGGTGCCGTACGTCCCGACGCCCGTCAGATTCGTGCGCCACCCGTTGCCGGCGACGCCCGACCGCTGCGCCATCTCGACGATTCGCTTGTGCGCCGTCGGCGCCGCCTGCTCGAGCGCGTCGCGCACCTCGGACGCGAGGTCGTCGAACGAAAAGGCCTTGCCGACGTCGATGCCGAGTCGCTTCAAGCGATGCAGCATCGGATAGTCGTTGGCGTGCGGTGGATTGTTGCGCGCCACCTGCGCGAACAGCGAGAAGAACGCGCTGGTGCTCATGTTCTCCACTTGCGCCACCGGTGACCTCTTCGAGCCCAACGCGCTGTCAACCACACCGCGCCGCGGCGTGTCCGCGGTGCCGACCAGACCGAGCGGCACCGCCGTGAGTCCGCGCTGAAAGGCGTGCACCTCTGCGTAGTCTGCCGGACCGTTCGTCTGCGTGCGGCCAATGATCCAGCCCGTCGCGGTTGGACTGCGGATCAGCGTCACGTCGGCTGGCGTCGTTCCCGTCCAGCCTGGCGCGACGAGCATGAGCACTTGCGCCGCCGTGCCGGTCGTGCGCGCGCCCGGCGATGCGAACACGTCGGACCACATGTCGATCATCTCGAGCAGGTAGTACCGCCCGCCCGAATCGGCGACGCTGATGACGAGCGGTTCTTTCGCGACGTCGTACCACAGAATCGAGTACAGCGCGTCGGCGTTGGGATGCGAGATGTCGGTGAACGTCGCATCGGGGCAGGTCGGCATGTGCGCGAACTGGTTCATCGGCGCACGCCCGGTCTTCGTCGGCTCCTCGACGTTCGTCACTTCGCGCCGCGTGACTTCCATCAGCACCAACGGATACGCGTACATGTACGCGTCGATGGCGATTTCGCGCACATCGTCGACCGGACGTCGTCGGCCCTGTATCGGTTGTTGCAGCGTCGCGGTTGTTGCCATGAGTCCGGCGCGCGCGTGGAGAGGCCCGAGTTGCGTGGAGTCGCTCAATCAGCTGCTACGGTCGCACAATGCATCGGAATCCAATGTTGCTCGTCGACGAATCAACGGGTTCGGGATGTCGCGCCGCCGGCCGATAGCGCCGGCAGTAGTTGTCCGAGCAGAGATGCGATCCGCCCTTGAGCACTTTGCGCGGAATCGTCGGCGACGGCGACGCGGGGTCGAGACTGTCCGCCTGCTTCGCGCCGCGCGGATTGCGCGGATGACAGCACCCCGCGGCGGGCGCCGTCGAGTGGCGCGCCGCGTACCAGTCGGCCGTCCACTCCCACACGTTGCCGGTCACGTCGTACAGTCCGTATGCGTTCGGTGGAAACATGCCGACCGGAGACGTGCCCTCCCATCCATCGGCACGAGTATTCTCATATGGGAATCGCCCCTGCCAATAGTTCGCCATCGGGCGCCCGCCGGGCATCGCCTCGTCTCCCCACGCATAGGTCGCCCCATCCAGCCCGCCGCGCGCGGCGAATTCCCATTCGGCCTCGGTCGGCAGCTGCTTGCCTTCCCACGATGCGAACCGCTCGGCATCGTCGTACGTGACGTGCACGACCGGATGCTCTTCCAGTCCGTACAACGACGACTGCGGTCCGGCGGGATGACGCCAGTCGGCGCCGAGCACCCAGTGCCACCAGCCGCGAATGTCGCGCAGATTGACCGGGCCGAGCGGCTTGATGAACACGAGCGAGCCGGCACCCATCAATTCCGGAATCGCACCCGGATAGTCCGCTGGATTCGGCGGAACCTCGGCGAAGGTCACGTGTTTCTGTTCGCTGACAAAGTGTTCGAACCGCGCGTTCGTCACCGGATAGCGGTCCATCCAGAATCCGCTCACGGCGGCCTGGTGTTGCGGCCGCTCTTCCGGGTACGCGGAGTCGGAGCCCATGCGAAATACGCCGCCGGGAATCCAGACCATGTCGGGCCCCGGCGCGATTCCCGGCGGCCGGCGCCGCGGCGCACGGCCGGGATCGATCCCTGGATCGATGCCCGGAGGCGGGGCGAACGGGTGTACCGGATGCATCGTCATACGCGTCGGCTCCTGGAAGATCGAACGGATTGATGAACCTCAGACATGGACGGTCGAGAGCGCGCTGATGAGGAGTTCGACGGACACCGGCTTGACGAGGTGTTTGTCGAACCCGGCCTGGCGCGCGCGCGCGGCGTGCTCCTCGGTCGCCCACCCGGTCATCGCGATCAGCAAACTGTCGCGCGTCACGGCGATACCGCGCAGACGTTCGGCGACGGCGAACCCATCGAGTGACGGCAGCGACAGATCGATGATCGCCGCGAGTGGCGCGAATTGCTCGGCGCACTCCACGGCAGCGAGACCGTCGGTCTCGACGTGCACGCGGTAGCCGAACATGCTGCAGCAGTCGCTCAATGCCGCGCGCGGAGTCCACGTGGTCCTCGACGAGGAGCACGCGAAAGCGCGATGCCTCCGAACGCGGCGATACGCGATCGATCATGAGTCCCGCTCCGGAGCACGTGTCACTACATCACCATTCGCGAGAGATCGTCTTCCGACATGGGTTCGTCGCCGCGAGCGGCCGGCTCGGCGCCATCCTCGTCCGCCGCTCCCGCCTGACCCGCGCCAATGCCGACGAGGCTCAGCCGCGTCGACGGCGACTCTTCGCCATCGCGCCACGGCGCTTGCCGCGCCAGGTCCCACCGCGCGCCAATGAGCGAAAACTCATAACGATGTTGTGGTTCCTCGGCGAGGTGAACCGTGCCCGCGCCGCGCACGATCGACGGCGGCAGCCGCGTGACCCACGCTCGGAAGTCGCGCGCCTCGAGCGGCGTGTCGGCGACGAGGCGCCACACCTGGCATTGTTCGCCGACGAACGTCTTCCGTTCGCGCGGACGCACCGGCATATAGTCGGCGCGCCACTCCGCAACGATCGCGAGATCGCCCGCCGCACCAGGCTGACGCGCCGACCCGAGCAAGAGGTCCGGCGCCACGTGGCCGCGTCGACTCCAGAGAAAACGCGCCGCCGGCGCGATCCGCGCCAGAGATCGCTGCGCCGTCGCCGTCACCGCATGGCCGGCCGCGTCGAGCTTGTTGAGCACCACCAGATCGGCGGCGCGCAGCTGCGAGCAGATCGCCGTGTCGAATACATCGACCGGCAAGTCATCGTTGACGACGCACGCATCGACGACCATCACCGCGCCGTCGGGACGATAGCCCGGCATGTACCCATATCCGGTCACGCGCCGCGGATTCCTCGTGGCGTCGGCCTCGACAATCACATGATCGACCGGAGCGGAGTCGCGAGCGATCACCGTGAGCGTGGCCGTGGGATCGTCGCTTGCAATTGCCACACATCCGTTCGGCCAGGTGACGCGCGCGCCGTCGCGCCGCACGTCGGCGGGCGTATCGACCAAAAGCGGCGCCAAGTCGCGGACGACGCCGACCACGCGTCGGTCCACGGATGCGTCCATCATATGTCGCAGGAGAGCCGTCTTGCCGGAGCCGGCCGGGCCTGAGATGACCGTCAGAGGAATCGTCACGCGCCGATCGGCTAAATAGGGAACAGCTCGCATTTGACTCGCATCGTGCAGCAGCGACGTCGTACGCGTGCATGTTTGCCGTTGCGGGATACCGCCACCATTGGCCCTAGAGCCAATGCTTGTCTTGCGTCGTGTGGTGCAACCTGTCCTACGTGACGGAAACCATCGTGCAGACGGACGGCGCGCGCGGCGATCTGGATCGAGCCGCGCGACTCGCTGTTGCCGGCGAACTAGTCGCCGCGATCACTCATGATTTGCGCCAGCCGCTGACGGCGATTGAAATGAATCTCGCCGCGGCGCTGCGCCAACTCGAGCGACCGGTTGGCGAGTCGGCGCTCGACCTGAACGCAACGCGCATCGCCGACGCGATCGCCGCGCTGCGCGACGCGCTCGCCGAGCAGCATCGGATGGGTGAAGCGTTGCAAGTGCTGCAGGATCTCGCCGCTCGACGCGAGCCGTCGTTCAAACCACTCGATCTGGCGACCAGCGTTCGCGAGGTCGTGCACCTGATGTCGGGCGATGCGCTCACGCGGCACGTTCATATCGACGTGCGCTGCCCGGAGGACGTGCCGGCGATCTTCGCCGACGCCACGCTGGTGCGGCAGGCACTGTTGAATCTGCTGATTGAAGCACTCGAATCGACGTCGACGGCCGCGACTGGCGGCGGTCAGATCGTTGTCGACGTACGATCGTTTCAGCACAGTGCGGTCGACGTCGTCGTCACGCACTCCGGCGCACGTCGCGAACCGTCGATGGCCGACGGGTCGGGGCTCGCTCTCGCCCGCTCCGTCGCCGAGGCGCACGGCGCATCGCTCGCCGTCAGCGGCGATGCCGACGCCGGCACCACCATTTTGACCCGTTGGCCGGTTCGCGCTCGAGAACCGATGTCGTGACCCGGCCCATGAAACCCCACTCGTGAGCAGCTGCTGTGAGCATCATCAGTCGAGGTGACCGTGCAGGTCGGTGAGCCGCTCGTCGTGGTCATCGACGATAACGAAAGCGTCTGTCGCGCGTTGGCGCGGATGCTGACGACGAGCGGATACCGGGCGCGAACGTATGTGAGCGCGTCGCAGTATCTCGCCGAAGCGGACTCGCTCGAGCCGTCGTGCGTGCTGGCGGACATTCGCATGCCCGAGCTCGACGGAATCGCGCTCGCGCGTGCCATGCGCGAGGCGGGCGGCGACGCACCGATCATTTTCATGACCGGCACCGGCGACGTCTCCACGGTCGTCGACGCGATGAAGCAGGGCGCGGTCGACTTACTGCCCAAGCCGTTCAGCGCCGACGCGCTGCTCGACGCCGTCGCGCACGCCATCGACGCATCGCACCGGACCGACGACGCGCATCGCGCGCTGGTATCGCTCTGGCGGACCGTGGGACGACTCACGCCGCGCGAGGCCGAAGTCTGCGCACTGGTCACTTGCGGCTCGGCCAACAAGATCGTCGCCGCGCAAATCGGCATCACGGAAAAGACGGTGAAGGTTCATCGCGGGCGCGTGATGCACAAGCTCGCCGCGCCGTCGCTCGCGGAGCTGGTGCGGATCGTCGATCGCATCGTCACGGCGCCCGACCGACGCGCTATTCGACTCGATGGGATCGAAGTCGCACGACCGAAGGCCGTAGACATCATCATCGACTCCGCAGCGCGCGCGCGGATCAAGCCGATGCCGGGTCAAACGGCGATCGAGCCAGCTCGACTGTCGTAGACCATCGGGCAATGCTGACGCCCGATCAAATAGGATAGCATCCGCGCAGAACCTCCGACGAGGCGCGCGTGCCCATCTCACTGCAACACGCTTGGCCACTCGAAGTCACCGAGCTCAGACCCGCCTTGCGGCTCGTTGTCGAACTCGCGAAGGCCGATATGGGAGTCCTCATGCTACACGACGCGTCGAGCGACATGCTCTTCCCCGTCGTCGCCCATGGCATGACGGACACCCAGTGTACGTTGTTCGGCCCATACCGTGCAAACGACGGACCGTTCGGCCGGGCAATGAGCGAGCACCGCCAGGTAAGAATTCGCAACGTGTGGAGTGACCCGCAGGTGCCGCACGACGCGGCGCATTCGCTCGGATTCCGCCATCTCGAGATCCTGCCGTTCTTCCATCGCGACGGGCACGTGCTCGGCGTGTTTTGCGTCATCTTCCGAAACGGGCACGGCTCGCGCCGCCACGCGGTCAGGCTCGAAGCGTACTGCGCCGACGTCGTCGCAACGGCGCTGTCGCACGCACTCGAGCACGCCGAGTCCGAGAGCGCGCGACAGCGCATGGCCAGCGCGAGCCAGGCAAAGACGCAGTTCTTCGCGCGCATGAGCCACGAGCTCCGCACGCCGCTCCAGTCGATTACCGGCTACGTCGACCTGCTTCGCACAGGGACGGTCGAACCGGTCAAACCCGCGCAGGCGCGCATGCTCTCACGCATCGCCGAAAGCGAACGGCTGCTCGTACACGTCATCGACGACTTGATCACCTATTCGCGGCTCGAAGCAGGACACGTGACCTACAGCATTCGCGCGGTATCCGCGTTCGACGCGCTGTGCACCACGGAGGCGGTGGTCGCGCCCCTCGCCGCCGATCACCGCGTCCGACTCGACGTCACGCCGTGCCCGGAGAACCTGCTCGTGCGCGCCGACAGCGACAAACTCAAACAGATTCTCGTGAACCTCACGGCGAATGCGATCAAATTCACACCGCCCGGGGGATCGATCGCCGTGACCTGCCGGAACGATGCGGACTCGGTGTCGTTCGACGTGACCGATACGGGCGCCGGCATCGCGCGCGACAAGCTGCGCGACATCTTCGAGCCCTACGTGCAAGTCGGCGCGCCGATGGTCGACAACTTCGGCGGCTCGGGTCTCGGTCTCGCCATCAGCCGCGAATTCGCGTCGGCAATGGCCGGCAGCTTGTCGGTGACGAGCGAGGTGGGTCGCGGCTCCGTGTTCACCTTGCGGCTGCCGCGCGACAAGGGCATGCCCGCATCCACCGCGGTCGCCGGCGTCGAAACGCCGGCACCGCCGCCATCGTGACGCGTAACGAAATGATCACAACACACTCGCGCCGTACGCACCACGTGCGCGCCGGGCGTACGTCACACACGTGCGTGGGACTTTGATCCAATGTCGAGTCTTGCACAAAAGTGGCTTCATATAGCACGCTGACCAGACCCTTCCATGATCTCCTCCGCAGCCTCTCCCAGCACGCTCCCCACGGGCATCCATCTCGCCGACCGGTACGTCAGTCGCGTACCGCAATCGACGGTGCTCGTCGCCGACGATCATGAAGACAGTCGGATCATCGCGCGCTTGGTGCTCGAGAGCGCGGGCTATCGCGTCATCGAGGCGCGCAACGGCCGCGAAGCGATCGCGCTCACTCGCGCCGAGCATCCGGTGGCGGTGCTGCTCGACATCGTGATGCCGGAACTCGACGGCTGGGACGCGGCGCGTCACATCCGCGGCGACGTCACGACCAGCATGATCCCCATCATCGCCGTGACCGCGCTCGCCGGCGCAGTCGATCGCGAACGGTCGTTCGCCGCGGGATGCGACACCGTGCTTACCAAACCAGTACCACCGCGCGCGCTCCTCGACGCGCTGCGGCGCTGCACGCAGCGCCGCGTGCCGGAGATCACGGCCAATTCTGTGACTGCGAGTCGCCAGGTGGTGTGAGTGGTCGCGTGACGCGCCGAACGCCGGTCTCCGGCGTGTTGGCGTCGTCGCCAAGCCGGTCGATGGTTCGCACCAGATCGGCGAGCGAGTGGGCACCCATTTTGGTGATGGCGCGAGCGCGATGAACCTTGATGGTTTTCTCCGTCGTGCCGAGCAACGCCGCGATCTGCTTGTTCAACCTTCCCTGTACGACGAGCCGGCAGACTTCGCGTTCGCGCGGCGTCAACGTGTGCCAGCGCGAACGGATCTCACTGTCGCCGCTCTGTGCGTCGCGGTCTCGCCGCGCAACGTCGAATGCCCGCGCGAGCGAGGCGAGTAGCGTCGGTTCGTCGATCGGTTTCTCGAGAAAATCCACCGCCCCGGCCCGAATGGCGCGCACCGACGTCGGAATGTCCGCGTGTCCCGACAGGAACACGGCGGGAATGCGATAGCCGCGATCACGAAGCATTTCGAGCAGCGCCAGTCCGTCAACACCTGGCATCCGCAGATCGAGGAGCAGCGCGTCGGGTTCCGCGGTCTTTAGTGTTCTGAGAAACTCATCTGCCGATGAATACGCGGAGATCTCGTACCCGCACAAGGTGAGCATGCGGGCAAGCGTGCGGAGCACGGCGTGATCATCGTCGATGATCGCCAGATGCCACGCCCGCGGGCGCGATGGACTGATGGGAGCGGACATGCGTCGTTCCTCCAGCTGCCCAACGTGTTTAGCATGGCAGGCTCACGCGGAATGCAGCACCGCCCTCCGCAATGGACTCCGCCACGACCCGACCGCCATGACTCTCGACAATCGCGCGCACAATCGCGAGACCCAAACCGGCGCCGTCTGGTTTGGTCGTCGCGAACAAATCGAACACACGATCCACCATATCAGGCGCAATGCCACGACCCGAGTCCGACACGACGAGCTCGACGCGATCGCCGGCCGAACGCGCGGCCGCAATCCGGATCTTACGCTCGGCGATCGGGCGATCGCGGACCGCATCGATCGCGTTCAGCAACAGATTCAGCAACACCTGCTGCAACTGGATCCGGTCGCCGACGATCCGCGGCACGTCCGGGCCCACGTCGACGGTCATCGTCACTTGATGAATCACGACGTCGCTGGCCAGCAGCCGCGTCACGGCGCTGACGATCTCATCGAGCGTCAACGACTCGTGCAGCCGGTTGTCGCGCCGAATCATCGCGCGCGCACGCCGCATGACCTCGGCCGCGCGCGCCGTCGACTCGATGATGTCGTCGATCGTCGCCTGCACGACAATTCGCTCATCGGCGCGCAATTGGCGTCGGAGCGTCGACCCCGCGGCCATGATCGCCGCGAGCGGCTGGTTCAGCTCGTGCGCGATCGATGTCGCCAATTCGCTCATCGTGGCCAGGCGCTGCATGTCGGCAAGCTGATCGCGCGCACCCTGAATGGCCAGATCGGATGACTTTCGCTCCGTGATGTCCCAGTGGACGACGATCGCGCCGGATGCCGGCGGCTTGAGCGAAAATGCGCTCAATCGGAACCACCGCACAGCCTGCGGCTGCACGTGGCTCTGATACTCGAGGGAGAACGAGTCACACTCGCCGCTCAGCAGCCGGCTAATACCGTCCAGTGCGTTCGACGCGCTGATCTCACCGCGCTCGGCGGCGCGACGCGTGGCGTCGAGGTACGACTCGCCGACGAATGCCTCCCGCGGCGCTCCGCCGGTACGCGCCGCTTCGCGCCACGCGTCGTTGGCGTCGATGATGCGGCCCTCCGCATCGAGCGCGACCGCGCATCCCGGAATCGACGCCCAGACGCCGCGATACAGTTGCTCGAGGCGACGGTGCGCGTCCCGTTCTTCCACTTCGGGCGTGATGTCGGCGACGACGGCGGCGATCCTGGCGTCCGCGCCGCTGCCTTCCACAACCGCCTCCGATCGCGTGAGCCACCGCCACTCACCGGTGTCGCCGCGCACGCGAAACTCGGTTCTCGACGCGTTCAGATAGTCGCCGGCCGCGGCCGCTGCCGATGCCAGCATGCGCTCCGATTGCTCGAGCACGCGCGACCGGTCGTCAGGGTGAATGCGATCGATCCAGTCTTCAGACGTCCGCATGACCGTCGCGTCCATGCCAAGCATTTTCGGAAGCACGTCGTCCGATCCGAGCCACCCGTTCTTCCGATATTGCCACAGGCTCACGCGCCCGAGGCGCGTGACGAGATCGTATCGACGCTCGGCATCGGCCAGACCGTCGAGTGCCAGCTGCTCTGTGGTCACGTCGCGATGCGCGCCCGCGAGACTGGCGTGGCGCGCGGCGGTCGTCAGCGACGCGATCGTGCGAATCCACCGCACCTGGTTGGTCGCATCGCACACGCGATACTCACACGCCATTCGCGATTCGCTGCGACCGATGCTCCCAAAGAACTCGGCGACGGCCGCGCGATCAGCTTCGACGATGCGCGATTCCCAAAAGCCGGCTTGGCACCAGTCACGGCGCGAAAACCCCAGCAGCGCGCCGCGAGGAGCGGAGACCCTCGTGTACCTGAACGTTCGGGGATTGGCTATCCAAGCGATGAGACCCGCGTCGGTACTCGCTCGACGCCACGCAACCTGCATTGCGTGCATCTGTTGGCCTTGTTGTGAGTCGACTCAGTACTTAGCCCACGCCTACTATGAAGGACGCAGCGAACGCCCGCAAGCGCGTGGGACTATGGTCCAACAGGCGAACCCCCACGGACTTGTTATCAAAGTGCGATGACCCGTCCGCGCGTGAGCGTGATTGTCGTCACGTTCCTGCCCCTCATGGCCATCGTCGCGCGCAGAGCAGGTGCACAGGAATCGTCGGCAGCGAAGCTATCGTCTCACGCTGCAGACGGACATCGATGCGTTCCGCCAAGACTCCACAAATCGCGTACAGGTTGGACGCGTTCCCACGGTTGGCGAGATTCGCCAGGCGCGCACCGCACTCGCCGGTTCGCTGACCAAACCGTTCGAGTGGACCTACATCATCGCGATCGACGGCACCGGCCTATATCGCACCTCGTCCCCGGCGCTGACCATCAATCAACTCGCTGTAACGCTGTCACTTAGCCACGTCGGACGACTGACCGTCGGCAAGCAGCGCGAGGGTGTCGGACGAGAGATGATCGAATCCCGCGTCGCCTCGCCGCTCGTCGAGCGCTCGCCGTCGACGACTGCATTTTTGCCGACTCGAAACGACGGAATTCGCCTCTCGAATACAATATTCAACGAGCGCGCGACATGGTCGGCCGGAGTTTTTAACAGTTTTTTAACAAATCATCTTTCATTTGTGGAGAACGGTAGCCAGGTGAGCGGGCGCGTCTCCGCGCTGCCCTGGCTGAGTTGCGATTCGCTCGACTTCGTCCACCTCGGCGCGAGTGCCCGGTGGTCTGATGACCAGGAGGATTCACTCCGCTTTAGCAGCCATCCGCAAGCGAACGCGGCACCCAACTTCTTGGATACTAAATCCATTCCGACGGACGGATCCGCGATGCTCGCCGGCGAGTTCGCGTTCGTTCGCGGCCCCGTATCAATATTGTCAGAAGGGTCCGTCGTCCGTCTCTCGGCGCCTTCCACACCATTCAGCAGCACCGACTCGACGTCGACAGCCACAACCACATCGCCATCCGGGCCGGCGCACTTTCACGGATACTATTTGGAGTTGAGCTGGTTCCCGCGCGGCGAGCATCGCAAGTACGATCGCACCACCGGCACGTTCGGCGACGTCGACATGCGCGGCCACCTCAATACGTTCGAGCTCGCCGCCGAGTACAACGCCACGAACTTGCGCTCGGGTTCTGTCGACGGAGGCGTATTGGATCGCGGCACCATCGCCGCCAGCTGGTACCGCACCCGCAACCTGCGCCTCGCACTAAACGCCGGCTACGCCCGCCTCGACCGCGACAACGAGCTCGGATGGACACGCCTGTTGATTGCGCGCGTGCAATGGATCCTCGACTAGCGCCGCCCTTGCGCCGCCCTTAGCGCCGCCCTTAGCGCCGCCCTTAGCGCCGCCCTTAGCGCCGCCCTTAGCGCCGCCCTTAGCGCCGCCCTTAGCGCCGCTCCTAGCGCCGCTCTTAGCGCCGCTCCTAGCGCCGCTCTTAGCGCCGCCCTTAGCGCCGCCCTTAGCGCCGCTCTTAGCGCCGCCCTTAGCGCCGCCCTTAGCGCCGCCCTTAGCGCCGCCCTTAGCGCCGCCCTTAGCGCCGCCCTTAGCGCCGCCCTTAGCGCCGCCCTATGTTCTTCCGATGCCAAATCTACTGATCGCACTTACGTCGCTAGCAATGCTCCTCTACACCCGACCGACGCCGCCCCAGCAGCCAACCGATGGCTTCATCGTCACGTCGGATTCTGCCCGCCTCTACTATAGAATCGCCGGCCTGCCTGCACCCGGCAAAGACACCATCATCGCCATTCACGGCGGCCCAGGTCTCGACCTCGAGTCGATCTACAACGACTTCGCCGCGGGCCTGTCGCCCAAACACGTCGTCATCTTCTACGACCAGCGCGGCGGTGGAAAATCCGAATTGCCCGCCGACACGCTTCGCCTCGTCGCCCGCCGCCAGATCGAAGATCTCGACGAGGTGCGCCGACATTTCGGACTCGCGCGCGTGACCTTGGTCGCGCACTCATATGGACCTCTGCTCGCCGCGAGCTACGCCATCGCGCACCCCGGCGCAGTAAAAAAGATGGTCTTCTTCGGACCCGTGCCGCCGCGGCGCGGAGATTTCTTCACCCGCTACGGGCGCAACATCAACGCCCGTCTCGACAGTACGCAGCGCGCGACCATGGCGCGCACCAGTCGAGCGATGACGAGTCCGAGCTCGACCGACGCCGAGGTGCGCCAGGCGTGCCGCGACTACTGGGCGCTCGGCATGCGCCCGCGCCTCGCCGACCCGGACAAAGGACTCGCATTAGTGAAGTCCGATCTCTGTGCCACCGACCCCGTGGGGATTCGCTACGGCAACCGCCTCGCCAATCGCGTGATCATGGGCTCGTTCGGCGATTGGGATTTGCGCCCAGCGCTCCACACGCTCGACGTTCCGCTCCTCGTCGTGCACGGCGAAGAGGAAACGATTCCGATGGACCTCGTCGAGGAATGGGTCGCGTCGATGCCGCATGCGCGCCTCATCAAGGTGCCGAACGCGGCGCACTTCACCTACGCCGAGCAGAGCGCGCTCGTCTGGCCGCAGGTCGAGCGCTTTCTCGCCGAACCCTAGCCGATCGGCCTCACCATTCGCGCAGCTTGCCGGCGCGTATCTCGATCGCGTCGGCGGAGCGCAATCCCGGCGATTTGCCGCCTCGTCAGCAGCCGTTCGTGCGGCGACCGGTCGATGCGACGCTCGAGATCCCACAGCGGTTCGGTCGACGTGATCCACTCGTCGGCAAACGGCCGCAAGTCGAACGGCCGCGAATACGAGCGCAGCGTCTTCTTGCCGTTGGGCAGCGTGTACTCGTGAAGGAACGACGCGGCCAGCGAATGCAGGTCGCGAAAGATCGGCTCGCGATAGCGCAGCACGGCGTGATTGGTCTTGGCAATGGCGCCCCAGCACCCGTCTTTGCGGAACAGCGCGACCAGGTGATCGACGTCGTCGTCGGTCGTTTTGAGATCCATGATGAGCGGTTTTCCACCGTGCATCCACATTGCGAGCGCGGCAATGAGCGCCCCTTCCATGCAGTGCGCTGAATTTCGGCGCAGCGCGACGAGCGGCGACGAGCACGTCTCGCCGCGACGTTCGTAGTTGATCGGAATCGTATCGAGGAAGTCCTGCACACGCCGCGGCGAGGTGAGCCGCAAGAGCGGCGCAAACTCAGGGTGCGCGGCTGCTTCCCGGAGACGTAGCGGCAGCGGCGGCTTACGCCTTCGGTCATTCACTATTGGACATCCAGATGAGCGGTGCTCCGGCCGGGGGAATGACCAACGAATGAGCAACGAATGAGCAACGAATGTACGGCCGCGACACTTTCAAGACAAAACGCGTGCAACGCGCCAATCACCGGCGGCCTCTCGACCGTTATACCTGATGACTCACCCGAAAATGGAGATCTGCATGCCACGGCTTCAACGTCAGTCTACGCTGGTCATGACCTCAACCCGCGCGCTTGCCGTTGCGGCAACGCTCGCCGTCGCAACGCTGGCGCCGCGCGCCGCGGCCCGCGCCCAAGGCGCACCGGACCGCGAGGCGGCCATCGAGATGCGGAAACAGTACATCTCGGACCTCGGAGACTTGCACCAGAAATTCGTCGCCCTCGCCGAAGCGATCCCCGCCGACAAGTTCAGCTGGCGGCCCGCGCCCGGCGTGCGATCGGTCGGCGAAGCGTTCATGCATGTGGCGAGCGAGTTCTACACCTACGCGCCGGCGTCGTACGGCGCCGAGCGGTCGCCCATCGTTACGCCAACCCAACAGGGATTCGCCAAGTTCGAGGCCGCGTCCTCCAAGGAAGACGTGCTCAAGAACCTCCACGCGGGTTGGGCGTACACCCAGCAGTCGTTGAATGCGATCGACCCCGCGGCGCTCGTCGGCCCCATCAAGGTCTTCGGCGGCAGCCACACGATCCTCGAGACGTCACTCGGCGTCGTCGACGACTTGCACGAACACTTGGGCCAACTGATCGCCTACGCACGCATGAACGGCGTGGTGCCGCCGTGGAGCAAATAGCAACTCGCGCGTCGCAGTCCAAAGACGCCGTGCATCTCCGCTCGATCGTCGCGAGCCTGGTTCTGTTCGGCGGCCTCCCGCACGCACCGCCCCGGTCGGGCGGTGCGGATCCGTTCGACGTCGAGCAGCTCGGCGACGGTGTGTACGCCATCGTCCGCCACGACCCGATCGCGTTCGCCAACAACGCGAACAGTCTCGTCGTCGTCGGCGACAGCAGCGTGCTCGTCGTCGACGCGCAATTCACGCGATTGGCGACGATGCAAACGCTCGCCGCGATCCGCCGCATCACGACAAAGCCCGTGCGCTACGTCGTCAACACGCATTGGCACGACGACCATGTCGCCGGTAACCAGGTCTATCGTGACACCTTTCCCAACGTCGAGTTCATTTCGCACGACAGCACGCGCGCGGACCTCGCGACGCTCGGCGCCCAAAACCGAAAAGGCACCTGGGACGCCACCGGACCCTACACCGCGCGCCTCGAGCGGTTGATGGCCCAAGGCCTTGGCGCCGACAGTACGCCGATCGTTCCGCTCGAGCGTGCCGCGCTCGAGAGCACCGTCGGCATCGCACGGCAGTACTTCGCCGAGAAACCGGGATTCCGCGAGACATTGGCCGACATCACCTTCGCGCGATCGCTGACGCTCCACCTTGGCGCGCAACGGATCGATGTTCGATATTTCGGGCGCGGGAACACGCGGGGCGACGCCGTGGTGTTCGTGCCAAACGCGAAAGTCGTAGCGACCGGCGATCTGGTGGTCGCTCCCGTTCCGTTCGCGTTCGGCGCGTACGCCGGAGACTGGATCGTCGCGCTCGATTCAGTCAGCGCGCTCGGGGCGACGGCGATCGTTCCCGGGCACGGGCCCGTGATGCACGACGACTCGTACATGCGGCACGTTCAACGAATGCTCGTTCGCATTCGCGATGAAACACTGGACGCGGCGGGCAGCCGGCGCGTCGCTGGCGGACATTCGTCAATCGGTCACACTGCGCGACGAGCGCGAATCGATTGCGCACGGAGACCAGTGGTTGAACACGCTGTTTGATGACTTCTTTCTGCGGCCGGCAATCGAGAGCGCGTGGCGGGAGGAAGCGGACCGGCACTGATACCTTCGCACTTGGCACTCTACTATAGATGAGCACATTTAGAATTGCCCTCGCCAACGTGCGATATCCCTCGACGCGCGACGACGCTGTGGCGATCGTCGAGGACGCCGTTGCACGCGCCGCGACGGCGGGCGCCGAACTCGTCTGCTTTCCGGAATGCTTCATACCCGGGTACCGCGCGCCGGACAAACACGTGCTACCACCGGACGCCGCGTTTCTCGAGCGCGCCTGGGGCGCTGTCTCCGCCGCGGCGAAAAAGGCGAACGTCGCCGTGGTGCTCGGCACTGAGCGAATCGTCGACGGCAGGGTGCGGTTGACCACACTGATCCTCAACCGCGACGGCTCGCGTGCCGGATTTCAGGACAAAACGCAGCTCGATCCGTCGGAAGATGCCTTCTATTCGCCCGGGCTCGATCGACATGTCTTCCAAACTGGCCCGCTGACCTTCGGCGTCGTGATCTGCCACGAAGGCTGGCGCTATCCCGAAACGGTGCGCGCCTGCGCGCGCCGTGGTGCGCAGGTCGTGTTTCATCCGCACTTTGGCGAAGCGGAACCGGGGAGTCATCGGCCCACGGAGTTCGGCGATCCGGCAAACACCTTCCACGAAAAAGCGATGCTCTGCCGCGCCGCGGAGAACACCTGCTACTTCGCCAGCGTCAACTGCGCGAGCGACGGATCGCCGACCACGTCGGCGGTCGTCAACCCGGACGGGACGCTGCTCGCCTATCAGCCATACGGCAAAGAAGGCTTGCTCGTCGCCGATCTCGATCTGTCGCTCGCCACGCGGGCACTCGCCACGCGCTGCCGCGCGTAGCGAACCCTCCCAATCACGCCGCGTTCCGCATCTGTTCGTCGGGGCGTTCGTTGTTCCATTGCCGCAGCCGCAACGCGAGCGCGAGCAGCACGACGCCAAACATGAGCGCGTACACGCCGAGCCAGATCACGAGGACGAGCGCGCCCGCGCCTGGGCGTGAGAAGAGCACCAACCCGAACGCCACCGACAGCACGCCGGCCAACGC
The DNA here is from genome assembly GCA_963817445.1 of uncultured Gemmatimonadaceae bacterium. Taxonomy (GTDB): domain Bacteria; phylum Gemmatimonadota; class Gemmatimonadetes; order Gemmatimonadales; family Gemmatimonadaceae; genus JAQBQB01. The sequence goes on along the minus strand of CAWFOG010000023.1, from coordinate 130,549 downwards.
GAGCAGCCATTCGCCGCCGATTTCCTTTCTCAACCGAATCGCCGCGACGATCTCCGAGATTCCCATCACGATCGCCCAGATCGCGATGAGAAAAACGAACGCCGCGGCGGTCACGCCCGGCTCCATGAACGCGATGACGCCGGCGATGATCCCGACGATGCCGCCAATGAGCACCGCCACCCAGTGCGGTTGTGCGCCCCGGTTCGCGAGCGCCGACGAAATCAACGCGATGCCGTCGATGCACGCGTAGATACCGAAGACGAACACCAGCGCGCCGAGCGCGATCGCCGGGTGAAACAGCGCGAACAAGCCGAAGATGATCGCCAACACGCCGCGAACCGCGACGAGCCGCCAGTTGCGCGTGAGAATCCCAGACATTGCAGCCTCCGTCCAAGTGCGAGACGGTGAACCCCGCCCGACCGAATCAGTCTCGATGAGGCGGCGCGACCGGGATATTGGACGAATGGGCCACCGGCGGGACGTCAGGCCGCCGCGGCAATTACCTCGATCTCGACGAGCACGTCCGGCCGAATGAGCTGCGAGACGATCTGGAGCATGAAGGCGGGCCGCGCATCGCCGAGCGTTTCCGATCGGATCTTGGCGTACGCCGCGAGATCGTTCGTGTTGATCAGCGACGTCGTCACTTTCACGATGTCGTTGATCGTCATGTTGGCCTGCGCGAGCACGCCAAGAATGTGCTGCCACGCGAGCAGTGCCTGTCCCTCGATGTCCCTCGGCAAGTCGCCGCTCGTCTCGAGGCCGGGCATCCCCGATGTGTACAGCCATCGCAAGCCACCTGCGGTCTCGACCGCGTCGGCGTACGGGCCGATCTGTTTGGCCACGCCGATGTCGTACGTCTTGTGGGGCATTAGTTCGTCCTCCCGGGCCAGTGGCCGGGCGTCGAGTTCACATCATCCAAGTGTCGGAGCCAGACGACCGGGAGTCCAGAGGGACTTTCTTCACAAAATGCTCGGCTCAGCCTCGGCGTCAGAGCTCGCCATGCGGCCCAGCATGCACAATCGTCAACAGGAATACGCAGCCCATGGTCGATCGCGCCGCATGATTGATTCCTGGCGCGAGCACGAGCAGGTCGCCGGCATTCATCGGATACTCGCGATCGAGCGCGACGAACGTTGCGTCGCCCTCGAGGAGCTGAATCGTAACCCGTCCGTCCGCGTTGTGATCGGGCAACAGCCCGTTGGGGGCGAGTGCCATCATCGTGAGGCGGAGCGAGCCTTCTTTCACGAGCGTGCGCCCGGTTCGGCCGTGCCGCAGAAGCAGCTCCGCGTCGAGCATTCGTTCGTCGCTCGTCAAATGATGAATCAGCACGTCGCCGTCCAGCGTGCGGTGCATGGATGACATGGCGGGTCTCGTTGAAGACAGCTGCGTGACGTCAGGACGCGTGCTGATCGCCCGCCGCGACCGTCCACCGACTGCGCGCGGCTTCAGTGGCCGGACGCTGGGCGCACATTAGTCGTCCATGTCCAGTCGCGCACGTCAGGTGGATCCTCGAAGTGTTCGCGCGAGTAACGTACTGCATCGGCAAGCCGCGCCGACAGACGAGCATGAAGATCCGCGATCCGCCTCGTGGAAATCGGCGCATGCTGCGCCGCAAGCATGGCCAGGTGGTACCGGCTCATTTCGTTCAACACGACCATGTCGAACGGCGTAGTGGTCGTGCCTTGCTCGTTGAATCCGCGCGCGTGAAACCGCGCCGGGTGCGAACGCCGGTGCACGATTTGATGAACGGCATATTGATAGCCGTGAAACGCGAAAACCACCGGCTTGTCCCGCGTGAACAGCTCGACGAACTGCGCGTCGTCCATTCCATGCGGGTGAATGGAGGGCGAGAACAGTGACATCAGGTCGATCACGTTGACGACGCGGACTCGGATCTCGGGAGCGAGCTGCCTGAGCCACCAGGCCGCGGCAACCGTCTCGAGTGTGGCCGTGTCCCCCGCGCAGGCGAGGACGACATCCGGTTCCTCAGTGCCACAGTTGCTCGCCCAGCCCCAGGCCGAGGCGCCCGCTGCAGCCTGCCGGCACGCTTCGTCAACCGACAACCACTGGAGCTGTGGTTGCTTGTCGATCACAATCAGATTCACATAGTTACGACTCTTGAAGCAGTGATCTATTGTTGTGAGCAGCGAGTTGGCGTCCGGCGGGAGATAGATTCGCGCGACGCTCCCTCGCTTGGAGAGCATCACGTCGATCAGGCCGGGGCCCTGGTGGCTGAATCCGTTGTGATCGTTGCGCCAGCACGTCGACGTGAGGAGGATGTTGAGCGATGCGATCGGCGCGCGCCAGTTGAGACGCCCTGCTTCCTCCAGCCACTTGGTGTGCTGCACGATCATCGAAGCGCAGACCATGGCGAACGACTCGTAGGTCACAAACAGCCCGTGGCGTCCCGTGAGCAGATATCCCTCGAGCCAGCCTTCGCAGAGATGCTCGCTCAGCACCTCCATGACGCGTCCGTCGGCGGAGACATGGTCATCGAGTTCAAGACGCTGACCGACGAGACATCGATTCTCGACATCGAATACGGCGGCCAGCCGGTTTGAATTGGTTTCGTCGGGACAGAACAGTCGGAAGTTGCTTGTCTCGCGGTTCTCGGTGAACTGATCGCGCAGCAACTCGCCGAGCGGCCGCGTGGATTCGCGCGACACGACAGCTGGCAGCCCCACGTCGATGGCGTAGCGGCGAAAGTCGGGAACCTGAAGGGGCGTGAGGACGCGCCCGCCGTTTGCGTGCGGATTCGCCCCCATGCGCCGATCGCCGCTCGGCGCGAGCGCCGCGAGCTCGGCGACGAGCGCGCCCCGCACGTCAAACAGCGTCTCGGGCTCGTAGGACCGAAGCCACGCCTCGAGCGCTGCCAACTGTCGCGAGTCGCTCCGTGCGCGTGGCAACGGCACCTGGTGCGCACGAAACGTCCCCTCAACCGGTAGACCGTCGACGATCCTTGGGCCCGTCCACCCCTTGGGTGTGCGCAGCACCAACGCCGGCCAGCGCGGTCGCTCGTGGATGTTCGCCGCACCGACGGCACGCGCGTCGCGCTGAATCGTACGAATTCGAGCGAAGCACTCGTCCAGCGCCAACGCCAGACTCTGGTGCACCTCGAACGGATCGTCGCCCGAGACGACGTGCACCTCGTAGCCATGACCCTCGAGCAGCCGCCGCACGTCCGCTGTCGCCACGCGCGCCAGCACAGACGGTCCGCTAATCTTGTAGCCATTGAGGTGCAGGATCGGGAGCACGGCGCCATCGCGCGCCGGATTGAGAAAGCTCGTCCCCTTCCACGATCCCTCGAGCGGGCCCGTTTCCGCCTCGCCATCACCGACGACCGCCGCAACGATGAGCTCCGGATTGTCGAACGCCGCACCGAACGCGTGGGTGAGCACGTAGCCGAGCTCTCCGCCCTCGTGAATCGATCCAGGCGTCGGCACGCCGACATGGCTCGGAATGCCCCCAGGCGTTGAGAATTGTCGAAAGAGACGGCGAAGTCCGGAGACATCGCGCGTGACTTCTGGATAAATCTCGGTGTACGCACCCTCGAGGTAGACGTTCGCCACGACCGCCGGGCCCCCGTGGCCGGGGCCGGCCAGGAAGATGACGTTGGCATCGCGCTCGACAATCAGACGGTTCAGATGCGCGTACAGCAGATTGAGACCGGGCGACGTCCCCCAATGCCCGAGCAGCCGCGGCTTGATGTGCTCCGGGCGGAGCGGCTCACGCAGCAACGGATTGTCTTGCAGAAAGATCTGCCCGGCGCTCAGGTAGTTCGCCGCCATCCAGTAGCGATGCAGCAGGCGCAGTTGCTCGGCGCGGCCCGCGGACGTTGGGACGACGCTCGCCACTGTCGGATCGAAGACAACGTGTGGATCGCTCATGCGTACGCTTCGTGGCAATAAGGTACCGACGCCCGTTGGCGACCATCACTAGTCTAGCGGCGAACTGCGCATGCACATTCTCGTCCTCAACGTTGGATCGTCGTCGCTGAAATTCCAGCTCATGGACACCGATGGGGGCGCCATATCGGAGGCGCGCGACCAGCGACGGCCGTCTTGATGTAGCGGCGGGCGAGCGAGCGCATGCGTCAGCTCAGCTGCAGCTCGACGCGATCCGGTCACGCTTCGACCACCAGCACGCCGATCGCCCCCTTTTGCCCGTGGCCGAACGCGTGGTTGACGAACACGAACTCGCCGGCCACGTCGGCTTGCAGTTCGAAGATCATCCCGCCGCCCGCGGGCACGGCGAAGGTCTGGACGCCATGGATCGCGTTGCCCGGCGGTGCGCCGAGGTACACGGTATCGAACTGCTCGCCCACCACATGGAATGCGCAGGGGTGCGTCGGGCCGGCGTTCACCACGTAGAACCGCACCAGCTCACCCCGTTTGGCGCGCAGGGGCGCCGCCTGATACTGCCCGGGCCGGCCATTGAACGCGAACAGGTCCGGGAGTGTGCTGAGCATTTTGTTATAGTCGAACGCTGCTACGCCGTTCTGGGCCGCGCCCAGATACAGCTCGCTCTGGATGAGCACGAACTCTCTCGCCGGCCGGAGCGGCGTCGGCGGATCCACGATGATTGCGCCGAACATGCCGGAGCCGATGTGCATGAGCACGGGCGCCGTACCGCAGTGGTAGAGGAACGCGCCGGCGTATTTCGGCGTGAACGTGAATGTCGCCGACTGCCCCTGTACCACCGAGCGGAACGCGACCTTCGGGTCGATCTGGGCCGCGTGAAAATCCATCGAGTGGGGCATCAATACCTGGTTCGTGAGAGTGAACTCGACGGTGCGCCCCTGTCGCACGTGCACGATCGGCCCCGGAGTGTCTCCCTCGAACGTCCACGCCGCCACGACGGTATTGTCGTTCACGCGGAGCGCGGCTTCTTGTGCCGTGAAGTGCAGTCTCGTGATGTCCTGCGCCGATGTCGGAGGCAACGCGGGATCAAAGCGATGAAACGCAACGGGGCTGCCCGGTGGCGGCGCTTGCGACCCGGTCGGCGGCTGTTGGTTCGCCCCGGCTGCCGGGTTCGCCCCGCCGCGCGAGTCTGCTGAGTGTCCGCAGGCCGCGAGCGCGGTCGCCATGGCCGAGAGCTCGAGCACAAAACGCCGGCGCGATTTGGCGTCGACAGGCGGCGGCGACGCCGGGGACTCGTGCGACGTGTCTTGCATTGTTGACCTCTGCGTTGGTTGTGGTTGGCGAGCGAAGTATGAACCGCCGCCGGCGCCGCGCCGATCGGGGTTTCTGCCCGGCGCTGTCAGCGAATTCCTGACCAGCTTTCATTCCTCTGCCCGACAGATCGGCGCCGTTGCGAACGCGATCTTCTCCCTGGTTCGATGGACCAGCCTACCCGCCAACCGGCGCAGGCGCGCCCTCAATTGACAGGAGAGAAGACAATGACCGCCAAACGTCTCATCGCCGGCGTGCTGATCGTTCTGACCGCGACGACGGCTGTCGCCCAGGAAACCGCTCGCGTCGCCGTGTCGCCGGGAAGCAAGCTCTGGATCGACGGGACGTCGAATCTGCACAGCTGGAGCTGCAAGGCCGAGTCGCTCGAGGCCACGGTCGAGATTGAGAAGGCAGTTGCGGCACAGCTCGACGCGGCGCCGCCCAAGGCGCTCAAACGCGTTGAGATCAAGGTGCCGGTGCGGTCGCTCAAGTGCGGCCACGGCGCGATGGACGACAACCTCTATAAAGCGCTCAACGCGGATGCCGTCCCAGCGGTGAGCTACATCCTCGCCAGCTTCGAGGCCGTGCCCGGCGATTCGAGCGATTCGTTCACGCTGAAGACCGTCGGCACGCTGACCATCGCGGGGAAAGAAAACACGCTGGCCATGGATGTGACCGCGACTCGCCTGCCCGACGGGACGGTACAGGCGAAGGGCGTCGTTCCGATCAAGATGACAGACTATGGAATCAAGCCGCCGACGGCGATCTTCGGCCGCCTCAAGACGGGCGACGAAGTGAAGGTGAACTTCGACCTCTTGATCGGCGGCAAGAGCATCGCCGCGGCACTCGACCAACGGTAGTCGCGATCCGAGTCCGTAGCCCCATCGGGGAATTCCTGACAGCGTCGACAGGGATTCCCCGTCGGCGTTTCCATGACGTGCCTGACAGGACGCTCATCGCTCAAACAGTACACTCACCCATCACCTGCGAGGTTCGCATGTCCGATACGCTCCCCGAGACATGTGGAGGAGACCCCTATGTCAGTATCGCTACTATTGAATTCACACCGGCCGTCGTCGCCGACGCATCCAGCTGCGCCACGCGCCGAGCGCGCCGAGCAACCCGAACCGGGCATCCGGCTGGCCGCGCTGCGCGTTCCCCTCGCCGCGAAATTGGTGGGCGCGAATCTCCTCGTCATCGCGACGCTGCTCGCCGCTTGGCTGATGGCCGGCGGATCGGCGAGTGGCGCCGTCCTGTTCCTCCTCGGCGCGGCCGTGCTCCTGCATCTTGCGCTCGTCGCCGTAGCGCTGCGTCCGATTCGCGACCTCGAGATCGTCGCTGCGCGCCTGTGGCGCGGCGACTACGGGGCACGCGTCGAGCGGTCGACCGTGGCCGACCATGAGGTGTTGCGCATCGGGTCGATGTTCAACATTCTGCTCGACGGACTGGCCTCGGACCGAACGCACATGCAGCGACTCGCCACCCAGGTCATCGACGCCGCCGATCGAGAGCGCGCCGCAATCGCGCGCGTGCTGCACGATTCCACCGCTCAGGACTTGGCGGCGCTCCAGTTCCAACTCGCCGCGGTCGCGCGCGACGCGACCGACCCGCTCCTCGCCGACCGCCTGTACCATGCGCGTGACGCCGCGGAGCAAATCCTGGAGCAGGTACGTCACCTCTCCCGCACCGTCCACCCCGCTGTGCTCGACAGCCTCGGCCTCGCGGCAGCGCTTCGCACACTGGCGCGCGACAGCACGGCCGAATCGGGCATCGACTTCGACGTGAATGTGGACGCGATGACAACGCGACTGCCGCGCAATGTCGAGACGGTGCTGTACAGGGTCGCCGAAGAAGCGATTCGGAATGTGGAGCGCCACGCGTCCGCGACGCGCGTGCGCCTCACGCTGTCAGCGTGGCCGAACACCACCCTCGAGGTGTACGACGACGGACGCGGGTTCGACCTGGCGCGCGCGGATCGCCTCAGAACCGGGACGGGGCTACCATCCATGCGCGAACGCCTCGCGCTCGTCGACGGTTGGCTAGAGATTCTTACCGCAGTTGGCGGCGGCACGACCATCGCCGCGATGGTGCCACCCCGCGCGCCGGCAGACATCCACTCCAAGGACAACCAATGACCGGTGACCTCATTCGTGTCATACTCGCGGACGATCACACCGTCGTGCGGGCGGGCCTTCGGGCGGTGCTGAGCGTTGCGAAAGACATCGAGGTGATCGGCGAAGCAAAGAATGGCCGCGAGGCCGTCGCCATGGCGGAGCGCTTCAACCCAGATGTCGTCGTTCTCGACCTCGACATGCCGGAAATGGACGGGGCGGAAGCGACGAAGCAGATCGTCGCGAAGGCGCTCGCCGCGCGCGTCCTGATTCTGACCATGCACGTCGAAGAGGAGTACCTGATTCCGCTCATGGAAGCCGGTGCGGCCGGCTACCTCGTGAAGACCGCCGCCGACCGCGAGCTCGTCGACGCCGTGCGAGCCGTGGCGAACGGTGATGTGTACGTCCGGCCGGCGGCGGCGCGTGTGCTCGCCAAGAATCTGACGAAAAAGGATCCGGCGGCGGCCGAGCGCGATCAGTTCGAAAAGCTCACTCAGCGCGAGCGCGACGTCCTGCGGTTCGTGGCGCAAGGGTACTCGGCGCCCGAGATCGGCGAAAAACTCTTCATCAGCCCCAAGACCGTCGATACGTACAAGCAGCGCATTCAGGAGAAGCTCGGCCTGGCGCATCGATCGGACTACGTTCAACTTGCGCTCAAGCTCGGATTACTGACGGAGGGGTAAGCTGCTTACGGCCTGGCTGATCGCTGCTACGGCGCTGGCGCTGCTGGTCGCGCAGCATCTATACGTTCGCTCGCGATTCGATCAGCAGCGGCGCGCGCAGGCGGCGCTGCAAGCCTCCGAGGCGAAATTCGCCGGCATCCTTGCCATCGCGGCCGATGCAATCATCACCGTCGACCAAACGCAGCGCATCGTCCACTTTAACCGCGGCGCCGAAGAGATCTTCGGCTACGCCTCCGCCGACGCCATCGGTCGTCATCTCGCAATTCTGCTTCCGTCGCGTTATCGGCCCACGCACGAGCAGCACATGGAGCGGTTCGCGCAGTCGGCATCCACCGCGCGCCGAATGGGCGAACGGCGCGAGATTTTCGGGCTGCGTGCCGACGGAACGGAATTCCCCGCCGAAGCGTCCATCTCCAAACTCGTCTCACCCGACGGCATCCTGTTCACCGTCGTGCTGCGAGACATCACACGCCAACGTCGGGCCGATGAAGACGAGCGATTCCTCGCCGGCACGGCCGGCGAGCTGGCACAGACGCTCGCCGTCGACGCGACGATTCACGCGATCGCCGACCTGCCGATTCCGCGCCTTGCCGATGCGGCCATCCTCGACCTCGTCGGCTTGGGAGGAACGACGACGTTCGCGCGCATAGTCAGCCGGCGCGGGCGCGACGATTCGAGTGACCTGAACCGGGGCCTCGCCGGGCTCGAGACGCATCCGTTGACCCAAGATTCACCGTCGCCAATCGTCGACGTCGTACGACGCAATCGGCGCGACCTCGTGGTTCAAGTCGACGACGACTGGCTCGAGGCGAGCGTCGAGCGAGATGCGATCCCGTTCTGGCGCATGATCTCGCCACGGGCGCTGCTCATGGTGCCGCTGCACGCGGGCGGCGAGACGTTGGGCGCGTTGACCCTCATCGACGCGGCCGGTGGCGGATTCGACGCGGAGCGACGCGCTCTCGCCGAGAAGTACGCCGCTGCCGCCGCGACCGCGCTGGCGAATGCGCGGCTTTACGACGCCGCGCGCGAGGCCAATCGCGCTCGCGACGAAGTCCTTGGCGTAGTATCGCACGACCTGCGCAACCCAATCAGTGCCATCGCAATGTGCGCGCGCGTGCTGCGCGAGAATCCGCCGGGCGAAGAGTCGGCGCGCGCCGAGTTGCTCTCCACAATCGAACAGTCGACCACATGGGCCGACCGGCTGATCGCGGACTTGCTCGACGTCGCCAACATCGAGCGCGGACGGCTGTCGCTCGAGATGCGGCCCGAGGAGCCGTCACAACTCGCCCTCCAGACGTTGCATATGTTCGACGTCGAGGCGCACGAGCATGGTATCACCCTCGACGCGCGCCTCGCGACGAACCTGCCGCTCGTCGCGGCCGACGGCGCGAGAATCATTCAGGTACTCGGCAATCTCGTGCGCAATGCGATCAACTTCACGCCGAACGGCGGCACGGTGGTCGTCGGCGCCGAGACCAAGGACGGGACCGTCGCGTTCAGCGTGTCGGACAGCGGCGCGGGCATTCCGCCGGATCGCCTGCCGCGAATCTTCGATCGCTATTGGCAATCGTCGAACGGCGCGCGCGCACGCGGTTCGGGCTTGGGGCTGTCGATTGCGAAAGGCATCGTCGAGGCGCACGGTGGAAGCATCCGCGTCGAGAGCGCCAAGGGAACAGGGAGCACGTTCACGTTTACCGTGCCGCAGGCGGGTCGCCGCTTCGGCGAAGCAGAGAGAAAATGACGAAACCCAATGTTCCAGTATTTTCCGAACTCTCGCACGCCGATGCAATTGCTCTGCTCGAGCGAAATCATATCGGGCGTCTTGCATTTACGTTTCACGATCGCGTCGACATTGAACCGATCTCGTATGTGTACGGCGACAGTTGGCTCTACGCTCGAACGTCGCCCGGGACAAAGCTCACCATCGTCCATCACCATCCGTGGGTCGCATTCCAGGTGGACGAGATCAAGAGCCGCTCGGACTGGCGAAGCGTCGTCGTCCGCGGGACGATCTACTTTCTCGATCCAGAGCGCGGTGGTAGCGAGCGCGCCGACTATGCAGCCGCCCTCGAACGGCTGCGATCCGACGACGCCACCGCTCTGACGGACGACGACTTCGCCCCGCACCGGAACGCGCTGTTTCGCATCCACGCCGACGAAGTTATCGGGCGACAGGCATCGTCACGCTGAGGGAGAGGGGCGATCATTGTAGGAGAATTGTCGTAGCTGAACAGTGGAATGCCCGATGGCAGTCAGTTGCGCCGCCGCCGATCATACGCGAACCGGAGGCGACCGTGACACGACACCCAAGATTGGCGGCATTCGTTGTTCCCATCGTCGCTGTGGCCGTAGCCAGCGTGCGAAGCCTCGGCGGCCAGTCGCGGCAATCCGGCACGCCGATGGCCGACCCTCGAGCAGCGGCAGCGGCATCTCGCGAACTGCGCATCGTCGTCGCTATCTCGCGGCGAAAACTATGGGTCCTGCGCGGCAGCGCCGATACGCTCTTGTCCGCGCCGGTCGCCGTAGGCAGCGGGCAAACGCTTCGATCGGGCGCGCACACCTGGAGTTTCGCCACACCGCGTGGCATCCGCATCGTGGTGTCGAAGGACATGGATCCCGTCTGGGTTCGTCCCGATTGGGACTACGTCGAGGTGGCGCGCGCCAATCACCTTCGCCTCGACTCGGTCAGCGCGCGGCGCTCGCGGCCGCAGCCTGACGGCAGTCAACTCGTCGTTCGTGACGGTGTCGTCGGCGTTGAACGGGACTCAACGTTCACGCCTTGGCCGGTCGACGACGAAATCGTCCTCGATCGGGTGCTGTACGCCCCGCCGATCGGGACCGAATATCGCGCTGTTCACGGAGTCCTGGGCCACTATCGACTCGGCCTCGGAGGCGCCATCGGACTGCACGGCACCAACGACCATGCATCGATCGGCCACGCCGTGACGCACGGCTGTCTCCGACTCACCGACGCCGACCTCGAGTGGCTGTTCAGCCACATCCCAATCGGCACGCGAGTGTTCATCTACTGACGCCGCGCCTTGGCGCCACGTAGGACTCGTGTCCAATTGCAGGCAGGAGCCGCGTCGGGAAACAGTAGTGCGAGATGTACCCGATCCCTGACTCCGCACGGCCTGGCGTCGTGGCAAGTTGAGGCAACGCCACATCCACAGTTGGGCGCGATGCCGCAAATGCGGCCGCGAGTACACCGTCACTGACTCACGCGTAATCAAATGAAAGCCTTTGTGATGCGACGCGTCGGCGAGGTCGGGTTCATCGAAAAACCGACGCCGCCGGACCCTGGTCCCGCCGACGCCCTCGTGAAGACGACACGTGCTCTGGTATGCACGTCGGACTCGCATACGGTTGCAGGCGCCATCGGCGAACGCCACGACCTGACGCTCGGACACGAGGCCGTCGGCGTCGTGTACAAGCTTGGGCGTGACGTGAAGGGCGTCCGGGAGGGCGACCGTGTCGCGGTCAACGCGATCACTCCGTGCTACAAGTGCACCAACTGTCTGCGCGGCTTCACATCGCAGTGCACCGAAATGCTCGGCGGGTGGAAGTTCGCCAACATCAAGGACGGTGTGTTCGCAGAATACTTTCACGTGAACGACGCCGAGGCGAATCTCGCCCGCATTCCTCGCGACGTGCCCGACGACATGGCGGTGTACGCCACGGACATGATGTCCACCGGATTCGCCGGCGCCGAGCACGCCAATATCCCGATCGGCGGCAGCGTCGCGGTGTTCGCGCAGGGTCCCGTCGGGCTGATGGCCACCGTTGGGTCGCGCCTGCTCGGCGCCGGCCTGGTGATCGCCGTGGAATCGGTACCAAGGCGGAAAGAGCTAGCCAGGCACTACGGCGCTGACGTCGTTGTCGACTTTGCGAAAGAAGACGCCGTCCAGGCGATTCTCGACCTGACACACGGCGAAGGCGTCGACTCGGCGATCGAGGCGCTCGGATCACAGGCGTCGTTCGAGTCGTGCGTCAGAGCAACGCGACCAGGGGGCACCATCTCGAACGTCGGCTATCACGGCGAAGGCGATTTCGTCATGATCCCGCGAGTCGCGTGGGGCGTTGGCATGAGCGACAAGGTCATTCGTACCGCGCTATGTCCCGGCGGCAAAGAGCGCATGGGCCGGCTGCTCCGGCTCCTCGAGGCCGGTCGGGTCGATCCGTCGTTGCTCACAACTCACCACTTCAAGTTCGACGAGCTCGAACGCGCCTTCGACATGATGAAGACGAAAGAGGATGCGATCATCAAGCCGCTGATCGAGTTCTGAGCCTCGAGCTCGAAGGCGCCTACTTCACATCCGTGATCGACACCGGAACGCGGACTCGCGGATACTGCAGCCCGAGCGAGGCCAGCGCATCGGCGATCGTGCGCGCCACCAGCCAGTTCCGCACATGCTTGTCGTCCGCGGGCACGAAATACCACGGGGCCCACGGCGTGTTGCACCGTCGAAGGATGTCTCGATAGGCCGTCGTGAATGCCGGCCACTTCGCGCGATCCTCGAAATCACCGGCGTCGAGCTTCCAATGCTTTGTTGGATCGGCGATCCGCTCGTCGAGACGCCGCTTCTGCTCCCGACGGGACACGTGCAGAAAGAACTTCAGGATGACGACGTTATTCTCGACGAGCATGTGTTCGAACTGATTGATCTGGTCGAACCGCTTGGACCAGACGGCTCGTGGGACCGAGCGGCGGACGCGGGGTACGAGCACGTCCTCGTAGTGCGATCGATTGAAGATGCCAATCATCCCTCGCGCGGGTACGCGCTGGTGTACCCGCCAGAGAAAGTCGTGGCGCGCCTCGAGCTCGGTCGGTGCGCGAAACGCACTCACCTCGCATCCCTGCGGATTCACGGCGCTGAAGACGTGTCGAATCGTTCCATCTTTCCCCGCCGTATCGCGCCCTTGCAGGACAATGAGCAGCGCCCGTCGCCCATCGGCGTAGAACACCCGCTGCAGCATCGTGATGCGCTCCCGCTCCAGCTCGATCGCCTCGTGCAACGCGCTACCATGAGGGGCATGCGCCGGCGCACCGGCGTCGACGTCCCGAAGCCTCGATTGCACCGGCCGTTTGATCCGCGTCAGTCGCATGTGACAACGATGGTGGGGCACGGTGAGAGGCGGCAAGCGCCCTTCGACGCGCCGTGAATGCACGAGACCCGCCGGCTGGCTCGCCGGCGGGTCTCCGATGTTGCGACGCCGCTGTATCGCTAGAAGGCGACGACTCCGGTCACCATAAACCCCTTGAACTGTCCGCCACTGCGAATGTCCGCAGCCGCGAAGTTCTCGTACCGCTGCGTCACGTACTCGAGCTTTGTGAGGACGCTCGGCGTAAGGAACCAGCCGCCACCCGTCTGCCAGCGCCTCACCGTCTGATCGGTGTAGGTGTTCGGAACCAGCTCGCCGGACACCGTGATGTACCGCGCGCCGACGTACGCTTTGTTGTTGAACACGCGATACAATCCCTCGAACACATTCTGGCGCGCCGTGCGCAGCTTGGGCTCGACGAACGAGCCGCCGGTCGCCGTCTCGAAGTTCCCGAAGAATTCGGCGTCGCCGATTTTGACGAACGGGTTGATGACTTCCGCATTGACCTTGTTCGAGAACCCGGGGTGGATCTCGCCCGACCACGCGTTCGCCGCCTCGGTCGACGTCGTGTTCTCGAGCACGTCGAAGTAGGGCGAGCCGCCGCGGTCGCCGCTGTACAGTGTGTTGCTCTGCGACTTGTTGTTGGCGTAGAACGAGCCGGTGAGCCGGACGCGCACACGCGGATCGAGCTGTTCATCGAAGCCAAGCTTGCCGAGCACGCTCAACGAGCGCGCTTGCGGAGTCGTCACTTCGCCATGCACTTCGCCGCCGGTCCCACCGAGCATGGCGATCAGCCCGTTCGAACGCGCATAGACTTCGGCGCCGATCTCCGTCGTGAACGCGTCGAGGACGTAGTTGCCGACGAACGGATTGTCGATCGAGTTGCCATTGTCGCTGCGGCGGAAGTGTGCGTCGCCATAGTTGATCTCGAATTGGCCCGCGCGGACCGTCACGTACTTCATCGCATCCTTGAGCAGCAGATTGTCGATCGGCGAATCATCGATCAGCAAGTAGCCGTCCTTCACCCACGTCTCGTTGTGGTGGCGCGATGACAGGTACGACGTCATCGCCACGCGGATGCCTGGAGCGAGCTGCGCGTTCAGATTGAGGTTGGCGACGGCCGTGTTGAAGCCATGTCCAATGGCGATCAGCTGATTCTGATTGACGCCATTGGTGAGAACGGCGGCGGCATTGTTCTGATGCGCGAGGCCCTGAAACTCCTGGGTGAACGCTCCGCCCAGCGAGAGCGCGAACCCGTCGAATGGCACCGAGTCGCCCTTCAACGGCTCGAACACATTGATACCGCGCTGGTCGGCGGGCCGAATGTGACTGATCGTGTTCGGCCGGAACAGCGTGACCGTCGCCTTCCCTTGCGGCACGACTTTGACCGTGTCGGTGCGCGCCGTCGCCGTCGAATCGGGCTTGCTCGCCGGGCGGGCGTTGCCGTTGTCCTTCTGCTGCGCGACGAGAGAGCTCGCGCCGCCGGTCGCCAGGAGGGCCGCCAGGCCCAATACGTTGATGATTCTCATCGTCCTATCCTCGGGTCGGGGGTTCAGTGAAACGGCAGACGAGCTGCTCATGATCGTTCGTCGTTGTCGATTGCCGCGTATTCGCAAATCCTCATGCACGAGCCGAAGTTATGGCCGGCCCGCCGACCGCACCGTCCGGAAAACACTGGATTTGCGTACGGGGTTGCGTCGCTGCGGGTCGGGGAATCCCCGACGCAGCAGTCAATCCGCGTCGAGGTCCCACGCGGGTTGCCGCGAGATCAGCAGATCGCCCGACAGACCCGCGGCTGTTCGCTGACAGCCGACGCGCCGCGCCGGCGGCAACCTTCCTCGCGAGAACGTGTTATTCGTCGCCTACTGGAGGGTCACCATGAAAACGATGCAGTCTCCATCCGCGCTTCCTGAACTCGGCGTCCGGGCAAGTCACTCATCCCCGGTCATCATCGCCACCGACGGCCGCGGGCAATCGGACTCGGCGCTCGCCGTCGGACGCCTGTTTGCCCACGATCCCGACGCGATTCGCGTCGTCACCGTCGTCAAACCCATGCCGACGATCCCCGATGCGCCATCGGCCGTGACACCGGATCTGCTTGCGGAGCTCCGCGCCGGCGCACGCCGAGATGCGCTCGCACAGATGGCACGCACCTGGGACGGTGATGAAGGCGAGCTCGAGGTACGCGACGGCGATCCCGCCACCGTCGTGGCTCGTCTCGCCCACAGCATGGGCGCAACGATGATCGTCTGCGGACTCGGCCGACATCGCATCTCCGATCGCGTGTTCGGCGACGAAACGGCGTTGCGGCTCATTCGCATGGCCGACGTTCCGGTGTTCGCCGCCTCGAGCGGCTTGGCACACGCACCGCGCCGCGTAGTTGTCGCCTGCGATTTCGCTGAAACGAGCCTCCGCGCGGCCCGTCTCGCGCTCGAAGTCGCGGCGTCCGGAGCAACCATTTACCTCGTGCATGTGGTCCCGCGCGACGCCGCGCTGTACGAATGGAAGAATTGGGGCGCGACGTACAAGCACGACGCCGGCGAAGCACTGCGCAAAACGCGAGAACAACTTCGCCCTCCCCGCGACATGACCGTGCAGAACGTCCTGCTCCAGGGCGATCCCGCGACGGAGCTGCTCGCGTTTGCCACGAGCGTCAACGCCGACCTCATTGCGACGGGCAGCCACGGCTACGGCTACGTCAGGCGGATGTTGGTCGGCAGCGTGACGACACGCATCGTGCGCTGCTCGACATGTAGTGTCCTGACCGTGCCGCTCGCCGCGGCAATGACAGGCGTGCGCACTACGGTCGAGCCGCCGGAAGTCTCGACGCTTCCGGGCCCGGAGTGGCCGGCGCAGCTGCAAATGCTTACGCGGCGAAATTTCGGGCGCCGCGGCACGCTCGAAATCGACGATCCCGATATCGACGCACAAGCGCAAGTGATCGACTATCCACTGCTTGGCGCCGCGTACGACCCGCACGACGAGTGCGTCGAGCTCATGTTTGGCGATCCCGCCACGGGCGGGCGCCATCTCACACACGCGATCTCAGGCGTCACGTCGATCGTCGTGCTGCGCGACGAGAAGCAGCGAGACCTGGCCGTTCGGATCGCCCACGGCGCGGGACTTACGCTGTTGAGCTTTACCTCATAGCCGCACGTTCGGCCGGCAAAGGACTCCGATGCGCAATCGTCTCACTCCAGTCTGCATCACGCTCGTCGTTCTCGTCGCGGGATTCATCGCGAAAGCGTTCGGCTCGTCGACGACCGCCGCGGACGTGTGGATGGTCGGCGTCGTCGTGATGGGCGCTCCGCTCATCTTTCGTACGCTGCGAGCCGTCGCAAAAGGTCACCTCGCCACCGACGTCATCGCCTCACTCTCGATCATCGGTGCCGTGGCGCTTGGCCAGCCCCTCGCCGGACTGGTCATCGTGGTCATGCAGACCGGCGGCGAGGCATTGGAGCGCTACGCCGAGGGACGGGCGTCGGCGGCTGTTCGCGAGTTGGAAGAGGCCGCGCCGCGCGTCGCGCATCGCATGCGCGGCGCCGAGATCGAGGATGTGCCAGCGATCGACGTCGTCATCGGAGACGCGCTGCTCATTCGGCCGGGCGACATGATACCGTGCGACGGGATCGTGACGGTCGGCGAATCGGAGCTCGACACATCCTCCCTCACTGGTGAGGCGCGGCCCGTTCGCGCCACGCCCGGCATCCGCGTGATGAGCGGAACACTCAACGGCTTCGGCTCGCTGCAGATAACTGCCACCGCGCCGGCAGAGCGAAGTCAGTATGCACGAATCGTCGAGCTCGTGCGCGGGGCCCAGGCGAGCAAGGCGCCGCTGCAGCGCGTCGCCGACCGCTACGCCGTGTGGTTCACTCCGATCACTGTGACGCTCTGCGCCGTCGCCGTTGGCCTGACCCACGATTGGCTGCGCGCGCTCGCCATTCTCGTCGTCGCTACACCGTGTCCGCTCATCCTCGCCACACCGGTCGCCATCATCGGCGGGATCAACCGCGCCGCAAAGCGGTTCGTCATCGTTCGACACGGAGGCGCGCTCGAAGCGATGAGCAAAGTCTCCGCCGCCGTGTTCGACAAGACCGGCACGCTCACGATCGGCAAGCCGAGCCTGGAGCGAATTCGAATCGCCGACGGCTTCGATCGCGCCACGGTGTTGGGCTATGCGGCGGCCGTCGAGCAGTTCTCGAGTCATCTGCTCGCGCGCGTAGTCGTCGACGTCGCCAACGCCGAAAGCGCGCCAATACCAGCGAGCACGCAGCAACTCGAGGCACCGGGGCAAGGCATCGCCGGGCTTGTCGATGGCCATGCAGTGCGTGTGGGTGCTCGCGCGTTCGTTGTGCCTGAATGCGAGGGCGGCGTGCTCGCCGCGGCGGCACTCGAGCAGTCGGGAGCGACACTTCGCGCGTACGTCGGCATCGACCGCCGGCTCGCGGCGGTGTTCGAGTACGCCGACAAGCTGCGTGCCGAATTGCCCGCCCTGCTCAAGACTCTCGACCGCTCCGGTATCCGCCGAATCGCACTCCTGTCCGGCGATCACGCGCCAATTGCTCGCGAGGTAGCCACACTGGCCGGGATCCAAGAAGTCCACGGCGATCTGATGCCCGAGGACAAGGCGCGGTTCATCGAAACGCTGCAGGCCGCGGGCCACACCGTGCTCATGGTCGGCGACGGAACCAACGACGCGCCGGCGCTGTCGACCGCAGATGTCGGAGTGGCGCTGGCCGCGCATGGCGGAGGAATCGCCGCCGAAGCCGCCGATGTCATCGTGCTCATCGACTCGCTCGAGCGCGTTGGCGAGGTCAAGGCGATCGCTGATCGTACCATGCGGATCGCGCGGCAGAGCATTCGGGTCGGGTTGGGGTTGAGCGGCGTCGCAATGATCGTCGCCGCCTTCGGCAAACTCGCTCCAATCGCGGGCGCCGGGTTACAGGAAATCATCGACGTCGCGGTCATTCTCAACGCACTGCGCACATCCGGACACCCCCGCGGCGACCGACACAAAAAGAACTCGTTAGTAAAACGCATTGCCAACCGTGTTGCGGGCGTTCGACTCAAGTCCAGCCGTTCAGCGGTCGGGAGTGGCCAAAGTGTTGGACCACGGTGGACTCGATGACCAAATCAGGAAGTCGAGGGTCCCGATGTGCGCCGATCAGTCGGCTTACCATCGCCCTCGCGATCGTTGTTCTGTGCGGCCACCTCGCTTCCGCGCAGGGCGTCGACTCGACGTGCACCTATGCTCGCTGTGCATTGAACATCATCCCGCGCTTGAGCGGCCTCGCCGTCGTCCGCGGCGCGGGCGAGACACGAGTAGGACTGCTTCCATTTCTCTGGTCTCACGACATCGCCCTCGTCTTCGCGCGCGACGCGGAGGCGCGGTCGTTCGCAACTCGCGCCATCCGGCGCCGACGGACCGCCGCGGCGATGACCGACATTGGAGCCTTCGTCGCCGCGGCCGGAGCAATCGGCGTACTGCACGACAGTGGCCGACGTCGCGCCGCATTCGGGATCGCATTCGCGGGCGGAACCGCCATGATCGGCGCGTCGGTGCCGGTGCACTTTGCTGCCGATGCTGACCTCAGTCGGGCGGTGTGGCGGTATAACTCAGCATTCGCCACAACCCACTGCACTCCCGCGGGCTATCCGGAAACTCTCTCCACGTCCGGTAGCACCCAACTCTTGTCGAACAACGCCTTCTGCGGGCCATAGAAGCGCGCGAGCACCTCGAACCGGCCGTGCGCGTCGGTCGGAATCCAGTTCGATTCCCGTTCCTTCGGTGCCGCCGGACCGAACAGGATGTCGACGGAACCGTCCGGATTCTTCTCGAGACCCGGAGTCTGCGACGAGCGATCAAGTCGCGCCGCGTGCCGGATGAACGCGTGGGTATCTCGACTGTAGACCGTCGCCGACCAGTATTGCGTGACCGGCGCATTCGCCGGAACGCGCAGCCGATAGGACGACGCGCCGTCGAGCGGCTGGCCACGCGCGTCGCGCCCCGTCAGCAGATAGTACTGCGACTCTCCGATGTGCTTGGCGCTGAAGAACGCGAGCATGTAGGCCGTGCCGCGCGCGTCGATCGGATATGAGTCCGGTGTTTTCCAGAAGCTCATCACGCTGTGGAACAGCTCGTCGGTTGTCGGGAAGAACCAGTGTTCTCCCTCGTAGAACGGCGGCACCATCTCGTTGAGCGACTCGAAGAAGCGCAGGTCGTCGCTATCGCTCTTCAGCACCGATCGCAGCAGCGCGTAGCCCCGATACGTGTCCGACGGCATCGCGATGTAGCCGGCGGGCACGCGGCTCGTGTCGTATCCGGGCGGGAGAATCAGATACTTGCCCCCCTTCCCCTTGTCGACGCCGCCAGGACCCACGTCCTCGATCGCGCTTTGCCAGCAGCTCATCACACTGCCGTTGAACACGCCGTCGTCGGCAGGAGGAATCTCTAACACGACCGGACCGGCGTCCTGCGTGTTGATGAACGGCATCAGATAGATCACGTCCGGGTTCGGCGTGAGCGTCTGGTTCTTCCAGTCGAGGAGGCGCGACCAGTACAGCACCTGATTGAACGCGCCGTTGGTCTTGCGGACCATCTCCTGATACATGAGATGGTAGTTGACTACGGGCATCCCCCAAATCACGGCCTCGACCGCGCGGCGATGGATCATGCGCGCACCGATCTCGTCGGCTGGCCAATTCGGTTTCATCGCTATGAACTACAGTGCGCGGTTGGCGGCGGGTATGCGCACTAGTCCAAGAATCGAAATCAGCATGCCGAGTCCGCCGCGGTGATTGCGGGCAGACGGACGCGTGTCACAACCGTCTCGTACCCCGCCGAGCACACCTTGGAACAGAATTGGGCACGAATCAAACGTGGTCGTTCGGAAGTCTACGTAGCCGTAGTGATCTCATTCGAGCCGCGCTGCCAGGGACTGCGCGGATCGCAGAAGCGCGCGCCTGGACCTCGGTGGCGATCGTGAACTGTCTGTGCTGCGCCATCTCTTTGCCGCGATCCACGTCAGCGACTGCTCGAGACTCTGGGGCAGCGTCTGGACGCGACGGGCGAGCGCGGCCACGACGGTCGCCGTGTCACGCGTCGATCATCGCACCAGCAGTACGTATCGCGAGTGTCGCTCGACCAACGTCGCGATGGACGACGTCTTCGTGCCGTCGAGCAGATCGCCCTCCCAGTGCCCCGGACCGCGCGGTCGTCGGCACTCGGCGGACGCTCATGATCGAGACGACATCGCGAGTTGGCCTGGCCATGGCCGCGCGTCGTCGCCGCACGACTCCGCCGCATCAGGCGCCGCCGCCGAGATGCGCCGTGAGTGCAATGACACGAATAAACACGAATGAATTTGAATCCACGACGAGAAGGGTTCATTCGTCGTGATTCGTCGAATTCGTCTTATTCGTGCTCCAACAGCTTTGATGCGTCCCGCCGGGCATACTTGGAACCAAACTGGGCACGAATCAAACGAATGACACGAATAAACACGAATGACATTTGGATCAACGCCGGGTAGGGTTCATTCGTCTTGATTCGTCTTGATTCGTCTCATTCGTGCTCCAACAGCTTTGATGCGTCCCCGGCTGGCCCTGGCGGCCGTGACGCAGCCGACATGCTCGGTTGCGGCCTGCCCGTCCGCACTCGTTCCAGGAACGCACGCAGCTCGCGAGCGGCGGTAGGAGTGCCGGTCGACGGCTGAGATGTGAACGCTCAGCGATCGCTGTCGTCCGAGTCGGCCACGCCGGCGAAGAAGTCCGCGACATGCAACTCGAACGGCGCGCTCGAGCCGCGCGGCCGCCAGACGACGCGATCGTCGATCAACGCGGCACGCTCGTCGTCGGGATGCCAGATCTCGAATACCCGCGCGTCGCCGTCCACGACCCAGTAGTCGAGCACTCCTCGGCGTTGGAAGAAGCGGCGCTTGGTGACACGGTCATGGCGCGCCGACCCGCTCGACAGCACTTCCACGACGAGCAGCGCTTCCGCGGGAGCGTCATTGGCGCGCGGGCGCCGTCCGTCAACGCCCGCGACGACGAAGAGGTCGGGCTCGAATCGCGAGTCCGGCGACACACGCGCACGCGCGGGACCGAGCCGGACTTCGCCAATCCCGCTCCGATGTACGTACGCGTGAATGAGAACGAACAGCTCGGCGACGATTCGCTGATGCCGATCGCTCGGCGACGGCGTCACGAGTAACTCGCCGTCGAGCAGCTCGTACCGGGGAGAGAGCTCCGCGCGCTCGTCGGCGAGCCGGTCGACTTCGTCGAGTGTCCAGACGTGGCGGCGCAGTGCGGGCATGGACATAAGATGCTCGGCGGCGAGGGATCGGGGCAACTCGGCATCCGCCACGGCAGTCGCGGGCGGACGGGTGAGCGTCACCATCCTATTCCGCAGCGTAACGAATGAAACTGCCGTCCCCGCCGGGCACACTTGGAACCGAATCGGACACGAATCAAACGAATGACACGAATAAACACGAATGACTTTGAACCCACGACGAGCAGGATTTATTCGTTTTGATTCGTTGCATTCGCCTCATTCGTGCCCCTACAGCTTTGATCCGTCCCCGCCGAGCCAGTGCGCCCTCGCGCAGGTCGCGGACCGAGCCGAGACTAGACCTCGCCATCCCGTCGACGACCCAAACTCAGTGTCGTCTGACCAAACTCCCTGCGCGACATCGCTCCGACAGCAATCACCGCAATCGCCCAATCCACCCCGCATTCCCCGCCGCCGCGCGCGGAACCAAAAGCGCCACCGCATGTTGACTTGGTGACATCGCGTTGACGACCGATGCAGAGATTGTGATTGCGCGTACCAGCATCACCTCTCGCCATCCGGAGCATTCCATGCAATGCAATCGGTCGCTCGGCGTCACCGTCGCCGGTCTCATCGTCCTCATGTCGCACCTGGCCGCGGGCGTCGCCGGTGCGCAAGTCGCCGCCGGAAAGCCGGTCGCCAAATCAGCGCCCAAGCCCGCTGTTGCGGCGGCAGCCGCCGCGGGTGCGGGGCTCGCATTCGAGTCGAGCCTCAAGGTTGGTGCGCTCGCGTCACCGTATGTCGGCGCCCCGCTGTCGTGGAGCGCGTATCCCGGCGCCACGACGTATCACGTGCTCCGATATCCAAGCGCGACGAGCGCTCCCGTCAGCGTCGCGACCATGCCGCAAACGCAATACATGGCGCACGTCATCCCCGGATTCCCGTTCGTCTTTCGCATCGTCGCCTACAACGCGGCCGGCACAGCGCTCGACACGACGAAGGCAGCATCGTTCTCCACGCCCGGCGCACCGTCGCCGCCGCTCCTCTCGGCGACGTGCGCATCCATCCCCAGTTCGATCGCGCTCAACTGGAGCGCCGTCTCACGCGTCGACGACTATCGCATCTCGTTTTGGCCCGTGCTGCAGCGCACGCAGCATGGCGGCGACATCATGGAGACGGTGAGCCTCGACACCGCCGTCACGACCACGGCCTTCACGCCGGCGACGTTCCAGCCTGGAGAATTCGGGTTCAACGTGCAAGTCAGAGCCGAATACACCCTGCACGACTATCCCGCGGCCGGCCAGGCGACGCACATCACAGCCGCCTACGTCGAGTTCGGCGGCGTCATGCCGTTCACTAAATCGGGCCCGTGCATCAACAACGGCGGGAGCGTCGCCGCCGCACAAGCGCCGTCGGCCGGGGAGCATCCAGTGAACCAACGCTAGCCCTCGTCGAGCCACGCCGACAAATCCGTCGCCATCGTGATGGGCTCAGGCGCCGCGTCGCTCGCCGACCGCAGGATCGTGTTCGTCTCTCGATCGAGCAGAATCATCGGCCGCGGCTCGCCGAACATTTGAACGTGCAGTTGCGCACGCGACGTGAACCACTCGAATGCCTCCGCGAGGTCATCGCATGGCATCTCGAATGGGATGCGCCACACGGTCGGCTCCAGCTCGGCGACGAGATAGCGCGGCGGCGCGCCGCCCGTCGTCCGCCGACGCTCCAGCTCTCGGCGGCACTCATATAGCCGCTCGTGCTTGAGTCGCGTGGACAACACCTGAACCGCCGACTCCGCTGTGTGCAGCACCTCGAGGTCGGCCGCGCTGAGCCGTACGTTCGCCAGCGCCGCTCTCTCGATGACGATCGCCGCCGCGTGCAGCGACGTCGCCACCCGCATCATGCTGTCGCCCAAGGTGAGGCACAGCCCGGCGAACGCCCGGTGCGATTCCTGACCGTAGTACGCGGCCACGTGCCGAAACACTCTGATCGTTGTTGCGTCCGACGGATTCTCCGGGAGCAGCTCGACATCGCGGTACTCGATCCGGCTGCGCGATACTGCCTGTTCCTGCGACATAGCAATCCTTTGCGAGCAGCTGTGCGCGCTCCACTCCGCGGCGGCGATCCCCCCCCACCCCCCCCCCCCGAATACACAATCGCCCCCACGGAGTCGTGGAGGCGATCTGCCCACGACTTAGACGGTTTGGTCGGCGAAGGTGCCGGTGCGCGGCCCGTCAAATCGGGGAAAGTGCCGCGCTCATATAAGATGTATCATTGGCGTCGCAGCGTCAAGGTTCGCGGGTTGCTATCCGGTTCTCGCGCCTTGGGCTTGCCCGCCCTACGGCTTCACGTTCACCGTGACCGTGATCGGACCCGCCATGATGATGTCCAGCCCATCCGGCGACGCCGGATTCGCAACACCGGCCGCGACGACCCACTTGCACACGTACTGCGCGGGCGAGTTTGGCACGCCATCCCACACGACGAGTTGAATCGCGGGGACCGCCGAGAACCCCGGCAGGCATCGTCCGTCGGACGGCGGCTGGGGTACCCACATATAGAAGTTGTTCTGCGCGTGTTGCCTGAGCGTCTGATCCCCCGCCGAGCATTCCATCACATCGGCGATGTAGCCGCACGAAATCTTCTTCAATGCCTGCGGAAGCGGCACCGGAGTCGGCAGCGACGGAAGGGTAGCCGAGATCACGACTCGATCGCCGGCGCCCTTCGGCGACACGGTGATCGACAAGATGTTTTGACTGTTGCCCGTCGCCCCCTGATAGCTCGCGACCCAACCGTTCCGGAACGCCGCCTCGAGACTCGGCAAAAGATTCGGCGCCTTCACGGCGGCAGGCGCCTTTTGTGGCGCTCGCACCTGCGCGTCGGCGGTCGACGCACACAGAACACTCGCAGTCACGGCGATGAGCATACGACAATTCACGGGATGTCTCCGGGGAGCGGGGAGGGGGGGCGGCGAGTTCCTTCGTTCGATGTTCTGTTCGCGAAATCGCTCGATCGGACAAAGGCCCCGAATCCTGCCGCTCGTCGATGGCCTAACGCAAGCCTGACGTTGGCGATGCCTCCAGCCGCTGCAGCTCCTTCCGCACAACCTCGACCTGCGGCTGCAGCCCCGGATCCGCGTCGCGTCGGAGCACGAGGTAGCGGCGGTACGAGCGGATCGCGAGGTCGCGATCTCCCGCCATCGCGGCAATCCGCCCTTCATCGAGAAGCTGTGCCGTGAAGTAGGGCCCCGGCGAATTCAGGCTCTCCGTCCGACGAATCGCCGCCACCGCGCGCGGAGCGTCACCCACCGCTTCCCAACCGCGCGCGGCAATGACATTCCCCAAACCGCCGGTCACACCCTCCGGATCGGCCTTGAGCACCGAGTCCAAGCGCGTCAGCAGCGCACGCGCGTCCGGTCGATGCGTCATCACGGCGAGTTGTAGATCGAGCAGGATTCGATAGCGGTCGCGGATCTCGGCGTATCCGCCGGAGTCGGCCTCGAACACGATCGCCCGCAGGACATCCGCCACCTGCGCGAGCGACTTGGCATCACCCCGCCACGCATGGTATTCCGCCGCGGAGGTCAAATCGCGCACAGCTATGACTCCGGCCGCGCGGATCTCCCGTCGCCTCGGCGCGTCCCCGCTGTTCCAGTGTGCGGGCAATGCCGCCGACCCCGGCCGAATCCCAATCCCAGAAAATGACGCCGAGTATGTGATTCGCCTCTCGCGGGACCTGTGTCGCGTTCGCGTTGTCGAGCGCCGCGGCGGACTTCGCCGCGTGCCCAAGATTCCCCTCCAGAATCCAGTCGCTCAACTCGGCCTGCTCGCGATCGTACGGCGTCGCCGCCGACGCCTTCAGCGCTGCGACCGCGCGGGCCGCGTCGTCCAAGCCGATGTGATCGGCGAGCGCGCCATACAAAATCCCATTCAGTGCAGGCGTCGGCAGGCGGGGAATTTGCGCCCGCAGTGATCGAACGTCGCCGCTGTCACCGAGCGTCGCGGCGGCCAGCATTCGCTCGCCCGCGAGAACGTTGCCCGAGTCCGTCGCCGCCAACAACCCAATCGCGCGGCGAAGTCTTGCTGTGTCGCCGCTAGCCTCGTACAGGTTGGGCAAGTGTTCGAGCGCCGGCGTGAAGCTCGAGTCGAGCGCGAGCGCTCGGCTGAACGACTGTTCGGCGCGACGCGCGGCATCTTCGACCCCCGCGCCGAGGCCGAAATGAAAATTCCAGTCTCCCACCTGGTACCACGCGTCGGGCGAGTCAGGCGCGAGGTCTCGATAGAGCTCGGCCGCGGTGCCGCGCTCGCCCATCGTTTCCGCCTTTGGAAAGCGTGGCCCCAACAACACCACGAGCAGCGCACGATCGCGCGCCGTGAATCGATCGCGCAACCGCCAGGCAATCCGATTGCCGCGATCCACGTCTCGCGTCTGCGCGGACCAGCGCGACGCTTCGATGACGCCGAGTGCCGCGAGCCCGAACGTCGTGTCCCCGTCCAGCGCGGTGTTGAACGCACTCGCGGCCGCCTCCCATCGTCCTCGACGATAGCTCGCTTGCCCGTCGAGATACGCGCGGAGTGCGGGGAGCGACGTGCTGGTGAGATTCGCCAGACGCTCCGCTTCACCCGCGCCGCGTGCCAACAGCTCGGCCGTGAGGCGATCGACGAGCGTCTGCAGGCTGTCGACCGCACCAGTGACGGTCGCATCGCTGCGCTTCGAGCTCGCGGCGTCGACGAGCGTTGCGTGCAGCGTGATCTGTTTCGCGTTGCCGACGATATCGCCGACGAGCAGTTGCCCGGCGCCGATCTTCGTCGCCACACCGCGGGACGCGTCCTCGGGAACGTCCGCGCGATCGTCGCCACCAGCTTTGTGCCATGCGGCAAGCACCGTTCGCGGATCCACCGAGCGCACGCCGCTGCTCGCCGACAATCTCGCCGACAACAAGTCGAGCATCCCTTCGCGCAAATAGTGCAGCGACGGATCGGCACCCGCGACTCTGAATGGGAGAACGGCGATGACCTGTTCGTCGACGGCGCGCGTCGGCCGCCGTGTCCAGGCGAAGCCCGCCACTGCGGCGACGACCACCGCCGCGATGACACCGGCCAACCGGCGTCTCGAACGCCGCGACATCGCGCCCGCTCGGTTGAATGACGGGAGCAGTGATCGCCGAATCGAGATCGGCGAGCAATTCACTGGCGCTCTGCGGTCGGTCCGCGGGATCCTTCTCCAAGCAGCGCATCACGAGCCGCGCCAGTGTGCGCGGCGTCTCCACGCGGCGCTGCTCGATCGGCACCGGACGTTCGCTGAAGTGTGCGGCAATCAGTCTGATGCATCGGCCGGTCGCCGAACGGCGTCGATCCCGACAACAGCTCGTACGCCATGCACCCGAACGCGTAGATGTCCGCGCGATGGTCCGTGCTCGGATCGCCGGCCGCCTGCTCCGGCGCCATGTACGCCGGCGTTCCGATGCTCGTCCCCATCTGCGTGAGCGTGGCCTGCGCGTGTGCCGCGGCCTTCGAGTCCACAAGCGCCTTCGCGATGCCGAAGTCCGTCACCGCCGCCGAGCTTCCGGAGAGCAGCACGTTGTCCGGCTTGATGTCGCGGTGCACGACGCCGCGCGCGTGCGCGAACTCGAGCGCCTTGGCGACGTCGCGCAGCACGCTCACGACCTTCGGGATCGGCTGGGCTCCATCGCGCGCGAGGTGCGCGCGCAGCGACTCACCGTCGACGAGCGGCATCGTGTAGTACGGAACGCCGCCCGCGCTCCCCGCCGTCAGAACCGGGACGATCTGCGGATGCTGCAGTTGTGCCGCGAGCCGGACCTCACGCTCGAACCGCTCGGCGCTGAGCTCAGCGGCCAACTCGGACGACAGCACTTTGACGACGACCTTGCGTCCGAGCGACGTCTCCTCGGCGACGAACACGCGCGACATCCCGCCACCGCCCAGCTCGCGCTCGATCCGGTAGACCGAGCCGAGTGCCGCCTGCAGACGTTCACGAAGGTCGAACGAGGAATCGGACATGGGCGGAGGGAGGCAGGCCGTTGGATCAAGCTACGATCGGTCGCGCGCGTGCGGCCAGACGTGACGGAGCCGCGCGCGCGCAGTTAGTCCCAGAGAGTCGCGAGCGGCTTGTACTGCCGGAGTCTCGCGTCCGCCGTGACGACCGTCGCGCCGAGGCCGAGTGCCGTCGCCACGATGAGGCGGTCCGCCGGATCGCGGTGAGGAAACTCCTCGAGTTGAACCGATCGCACGGCAATTCGATTGTCGACCGGGACGAACGTGAGGAACGGCAGCGCTTCGACGCTGCTGATCCACGTCTCGGCGTCGATCGTAAGCGTGAGGCGCTTGCGCGCCACGAGCATGGCGATCTCCCAGAGACTGATCGACGACACGGCGATCGACTCGCCGGCTTTCACGGCCGCATCGAGCGCCCGGCGCGCCTTGGCAGGGATTCGTTTTGGCTCGGCGACCCACCAGACGAGCGCATGCGTGTCGAGCAAGATCATTCGCCGCTCTCCCAATCCTCCTCGCCAACCGGTTTGGTCGGCGCTTCGTACTTGACGACCGATTCACGCAACACGCGCAGCGCCGCATTCGGATCCTCGCGGTACGGCATGACCTTGAGGACCGGTGTGCCGCGGTCGGTGATGATGATTGGCTGGCCCGTGCGCTCGACTTGACGAAACAATTCGAGCGCTCGGCTCTTGAAGCGAGACTTCGAGACGGAGATGGGCATGTGACCATGGTCAAGTGACTATGGCAATATACAACGAAAGAGACACGTACGCGAGTGTGCGGTGCGAGCTGACATCGATCCCGGCAACCTGAGCCGTAAACGGTCGTATCCGGCCGGAGTATTTGACATATGACGACCTGCGCGCAAAGCGACGGCTCTTCGATGGCCTCGAGCGCTGATCGACCTCGACCACGTTCCTGAAAAAATGAGGAGTATAAGTACAAAACAACCGACGCAGAGCCGCAGAGTACCGCGGAGACGCAGAGGAAACCCCTCGTGGCAACCCTCTCGCGGAACACTCGAGCCCAGTCCTCAGCGCCTCTCAGTCCCCCTCCGCGCCTCTGCGTCAAGCGGTTCCGGCCTTCCCAACCGCTCCCCCAGCCGCGCCCGCAACTTCCGCTGCGCCCGCACCACATTCGCATTCACCGCGCTCGTCGTCACCCCCAACACCGCCGCCGCCTCGGCGTACGACGCCTTCTGCTCCCGCACCAGTAGATACGCGCGCCTGCACGCCTCCGGCAGCTCCGCCATCGCCCGCACGCGCAACGCCTCCAGCTCGCGCGCCTCGAGCGCCAGCTCCGGCTCCATCCACGCATGCACGCCCTCGGTGAGCTCCCGCGCATGCTCGGCCTCCCGCTCGGCGCGGCTTTGCGCGCGCCGCAGCCCGTCGATCGTCCGGCGCCGCACCACGCACCCCACGTAGGCGTCGATCCCGTCCGGCCGCACGCTCCACGTCCCCGCCCGCATCCGCTCCAGACAGTCGATGACCAGATCCTGCGCGATGTCCTCGGCCGTGTCCCGGTCGACGATCCGCGCCGCGTGCCGCCGCGCACGCTCGCCGATGTCGACCAGGACCGCCGTGTCGATTTGTTCCGACCTGCCACTCTGTTTGCCCATCCACACCTCGTATGAAGAGGTCCGTGGCGGACGCGGCGTGACCACATGTGCAATCACGCATTCACGTCCTCCTATATATAAGTCGCCACGACCCCCCAAAACGCACAAACAACTTGGTCGACGGACACTTTGTCCGCATGGCCGATGTGATCATTTCGCGTTCGGCGGCGAATTAGAGATAGGGGCCCGATCGCAGCCGGCTGCGCACGACCCCTCGCGCCAGCGCCCCGGACTTTGTCGACCACTCGGCACACTTTGCCGCCGCCGTCGAAAACTTTAGTCGAACGCGCCGCACCTCTTCTCCAAACTGAAATCACTCTGCCCCGCCGCACGCACACCGCGCTTCGCTCGGCCGTCACCTCACCGCGAGGCAACGCAACCGCGCCCGCACTCGCGTGAACTGGGTTCGCATGTCCGACAACTCGATTGCCCACCAAGGAAACCGCACCGACACGCGCACATACCCGACGTCGACGCACGTTCACTTCACTCCGCATCGATTTCACTCGGCACCCCAACGCCGACCGCGCACCGCCATGCGCCGTCCCCCGCCGCACACGCCCCGTCCCCGCACTCCACACCACCGCAACCCGACCCCGATGCGAAAACACTGAACTCCTCACCGCTCACCGCTCACTCCTCACCTCTCACCGCTCACTCCCCATGAAATCCACCCAAGCCACCACCCTCAACACCCTCACCCGAGTCCAGCGCTTTCTCGATGACAACGGCACCGCACTCGGCACCATCAACCAGTCTGGCTATCGCGCCGTCCTCGACGAGGTCATCCAGACGCTGAACGCCCACGCCGTCGACCAGACCGCGTCCAAGCGGTCGAGCGCCGCGGCCACGGCCAAGGAGCGCGTCCTCCGCAACGCGCTCAAGCTGAACCACATGCGGCCCATCGCCACCGTGGCCGCAGCCCAGCTTCGCCAGGTCCCGGAATTCCTCGCCCTCAAGATGCCGCCCGTCACCAGCACCTCCCGCGGGCTCATCGCCTGGGCCGGAGCCATGGGCGGCGCAGCGTCGACCTACGCCAAGACCTTCGTCGATGCGGGTCTGCCGCAGGACTTCCTCGCCGAGCTGCAGTCAGCGTCCGACACCCTCAACACCTCCATCACCTCGCGCGGATCGGCCAAAGCCGCCCTCCGCGGCGCATCGGCGGGACTGGCCGCCGAGTCCCAGCGCGGCCGCCAGGCTGTGAGAGTTCTCGACTCGCTCGTCGAGCCCCTCATCGGCGGCAACGTCGCACTGCTGTCGCAGTGGAAGAGCGCCAGCCGGATCGGTACCCGAACGTCTCTCGTCACCAACACGTCGCTCGACGCCGCGTCGACCGGCACGCCGTCAATTCCGGTACCCGCACCGGCGCCAGCACCGGCGTCGACGCCGCAATCGGCGGCGTAGTCGAAGCCCCCATTCGCGACACATTGCTCATGCGCATTCTCATACTCGACCACATGCTCGCCATGGCCGCGGACCAGCGGTCGCGTGTCAATCACCGGCAGCGGCGCCTCGAGCGGCGGCTCGAGCGCGTGGAACGACTCGAACAGCTCGACGCGCGCGAGCCATCCAAGTTCGACGACCACCGCTCCGACGAGAACCGCGCGCAGCCGGCGCCGGCAGCACTCGACCGATGATCATCCCCGGCCTCCGCGTCGACGACCGTCGCCACTCGCGCGTGCTCCAGCAACCCCTGGCAGCGCCGCGCCGCGGCATCATGCTGCACTACGACGACTCGTCGCGCGACGACTGGGCGGTGGAGTGGTTCGACGATCCCCGCTGCACGAATGGCTACACCTGGCTCGTGCTCGACGACGGACGCGTCGTCGAGCTCGCGGACCCGGGGATGCGCACCCCGCACGCCGGCCCATGCCTCACCCCCGCCGCCAACTCCGCCTTCTATGGAATAGCCGCGACCACGAACGCCCTCGTTCCGGCGACCGCCCCCCAGCGCGCCTCGATCGCCGCCATCTGTGCGGCGCTCTGCCGGCACCACGGGTGGACGACGGACACCGAGGGAGACGTCGCGCCCCGCATCGTCGGCCACGACCGACAGGCGATCTGGACGCCGGCGTACACGACACGCCAGGAGCTGTGGGGAACGCTTGGCCGGAAAGTCGACCCCACCGGTCGACGACCGGACGGAGAGCCGATCATCGATCTCGCCGAGATCGCGCGGCGTGTGGCGGAATTGACCTGACGCCCGGACGGAACGGTCCGGGGCGTCTTCACAACCATCTTGTTTGAATTACAGGAGTATCACGACATGCCGTATGGAATCGCACAGTGGTGCGGTGACATCGTCTGGACGATTTTGGCTGGGTCTGTTTGCTGGACGTAGCTGAAGCGCAAGGATGATGTGGGGGCCCGGCGGGACGGTTCGTCTCGCCGGGCCCTTTCGCTGCGCTGTAGCCTCCGACCTGCGGCACGCCTAAAACACGCCGGTGAGACTCATAGGGCGAGTATGTGACCGCCGCGTGGCACGGTTTGGCTTGGCGACCTAGATGATGCGATGAAGCATTTCGTAGATGCGACTTACCAAATTCAGCAGGTCCCAAAATCCGATCGATCTCGCCAGGCTGCAAATACCGCGAACAAGCACCCAGCGCACCGCGCTGTCGTCGCCAGCGCTGCGAGCCTCGTGAAGTTCATGCCGCATGTCGGCATAGGCTTGCTCAACTCGCAGCACGCGTCTACTGTGCGCGCCGAATATTTTGCGCGTTAGCCTCAAGATCCACTCGCCTTCAGTTGGTCGGGTGATTCTCGATGGAGGCTGGATGTTGCCTACCTCTACCCTCGCGCCGCCTTTGCGCTCAACAAGAGTCGCCGGCGCGGGGGTCTCCGCTTTCGGACTGGCGACCGGCTCGATCCAGTAGGCGCGCATCATGACTTGCATGCCCGTCTCGTTCACAGTTCTGGCTTGCGCAACCATCGGTCGCGAGGGCGCTTCGAAGTCGTAGAAACCCCATTTCCGCATTCCTCGCGCTGCACTCGCCGGCGTGTGCCCGGCGGACAGATACTCACCGCTATCGCGTTCGTTATTCACGTCATCCTCTGGCCTTCGCCAAGGGTCCTTCCGTTTAGCCAAACGATGGAACAGGGAAACCTAGAATCTGCGCGCGCTGAGTCTCTGATCTACGGAAGACTCGTTCACCGAGTCCTGTAGGTTTGTAAAGTCGCCGTGCAATGCCGCTCACATCTGGTGCCCTGTCTTCCTGTCGAGACGAGATCAGCCCCTTGTCTTCCATTCGATCAAGCGTCACATACACGCTGCCGCGTTTGATACGGCCCTGCGATTCCAGAACTAGCTTAAGTCCGTACGACTCGCCGCGCGCGATGAGAATTCCGAGCACAAGCGACTCCGTCGCATTGACGCGAACGGCCTTCCTAGTATTGTTCGCCACTATTAGCCCCGTCTACGGGTCCGCAGTGTTTCAGCCCTGCATCTCGATTGTACTAGCGGGTCTGACAAATGTCAATACAGCAAGCTCTCGGTCAGCTCCCTCGTCAAGCTCACAGTTTGAGACGACTAGCACCAGGCGATCGGGCCGTCGCGGTACCTCCACGGCTCGTGCAAGGACCATGTCCTACTTACGCTTCGGGCGAGTCCAATCGCGCGCGCCAACGCTCCCAATCCGGCATGCATAGATCGAGCAGGCGCCAGACTGCAATTCGGTGATACGGGACCAGCAAGTGACACAGTTCGTGCACGAGAAGGTAGTCGAGGCAATCAGCTGATAGCCTCACCGCATCGACATGTATCAGGATCCGACCCCGTGGTGAGCAGCTTCCCCAGCGCTTTCGCGGGCGACGGACGATAAGCGGCGGCGCTTCGCTGAGGCTGAGGGGCCGTATGCGCCGGACGAGGTGCTCCACATACGGCGCGCGAACGTTGTCCGCGCACGCGCGAGATACCAGCGCTGCATTACCTCGTGCACATGAGCGACATCGCTCGAGTGTGGCACCTCGACGAGAAGGTTCCGTCCCGAGAGCGGACGGGAAGTATGGCGTTGACGCAATCCGATCATTCATATTTGCACTGTAGCGGCTAACGATCGCTTGGTTTGGTCACAGGAATCGAGCGCGTAGACGACTTTTTTCATTTCTGAGTGCGTCAACATCTGCGTGACGCTACCGGTGGGCTCGGGAAGTGCCCAAGTTTGTAAACCCGCCGCGACGTCGCTGCACTGCTTCATGGCTCTCGCTGCAAGGCTTCGCGAAACGCGCGAACCGGAGCGATGCTCCCCCAGGACATAATCGATGTAGTTTCGATTTCCGGCGCTCATGTCGAGCGCCGTTTCTTTTTGGCGGACGACTTCTTTGCTGGTGCTGGCGGCTTCCCTTTGGCGAGCGCGCCGCGCACGGCGTCCTTCCAGTTGCCGTCGATCTTTAGGGTCTTCGGCGTCGGGCCGGGCTTCATTTTTCCTTTAGGCATCTGCGGAGTACATGGGGCGGTTTGGATTGATGTACTTCCTACGATCCTCAGTACTGGCGCGAGCAGGGCATCATTAGATAGATTCTGCTCAGGCGCACATCAACAGAGGTGAACTATGACAGGACCCAAGGTCGTCGGGAGTATTCCGCCCGACTCCGGCAATAGCGCGACCACTTCGACGGAAACGCCGGCGAGTGGCGCGTCCACGACTGAGCAGCGGCTGTCGCACGCCCTGCCGACCGATCGCGTGAGCTTCGCTAAGCAGTTTGAAATCCTGCGCGGCTATGCGGCACTCGCGTCGCAGGGGACCGGCGCCCCGACCAATCCCGCCGTCGCGAATCTCGTCCAATTGAATCGCAGCACGACGTTGCTCGTGCATCCGTTCTTCACCGATGTAGGGCTGCTCACTAAGAGCGGCGACGGCTACGCACCAGTGGCCGAAGTACTGTCGTATGGGAAGGCCTACGCGTGGAACACCGACACGGCCGCAGAGCGACTGCATCCTGTCTTTCGTCGTTGTTGGGCGGCGCAGGCCCTCGTCCCGCATGCGACGATGAATCCCGTCGATGAGACGAGAGCAATCCAGATCCTCGGTGAGGCTTGCAATGCGACGCCGGGCAAACACGACAACCAAATCAAATCG
This sequence comes from uncultured Gemmatimonadaceae bacterium, assembly GCA_963817445.1. GTDB lineage: Bacteria > Gemmatimonadota > Gemmatimonadetes > Gemmatimonadales > Gemmatimonadaceae > JAQBQB01. Next base: position 96,502 of record CAWFOG010000023.1, on the reverse strand, counting down.
TTGCTCGCTTACTTGGTGAGCACGAACGTGCTGCGCCGCGACGGCGATTTCTACAGAGCCAGTGCGGCCAACGATGCGGAGGTGGAGATGGGGGCAGTTCGCGCCGAACAAGTCGCCACACCGAGCACGTCGCAACCGGCCAAGGACACGGCTCCACGCACACCCGGCATCGCGACGGCGTTCGCGCAGGTACCCGAAGGCGTGCTCAGATTCTCTGTCGATGTAAACGTGGACTTGCGCGAATTTGCGAGCTGGAAACCGGACCGGATTAGTGCGTTCTGGGCCGGCATCGCGCAGGTGCTCGCGGCGAAGGCTGCCGTCGAGCAGGGATCGAACGTGTAGGACACACGAACGGCCAGAGGGAGGTGTGTAGGCGCACATCAACCCCTGGCCGAACGTGAAGTCTTGGTGGGGCCGCGCAGATTCGCCGCCGTGTGTCCTTGGCAGGCTCGGGCGAGGGGTTTGAGTCCCCTGCGGTCCACCGCTTTCCCTAACTACAACGAGGGCACTATGCCGCCGCCATAGTAACTCAAATATAGCGAATTCGCCCTTTCCCTGGCAATCCGTGGATTGCCAGGGACTTGGGTGTTTCCGGTGGCCGTTCGATGCCGAGATGCTGCTCATCGATCGGTAAAGCGCCCCAGCGCGTCACGATTCTTGTTCGCCTGCTCACGATAGGTCAGGCGGCGACCCTCCGCTGCCTGAATGAGCTTCACGGTCCGTTCGCCGTCCGTGAGCTTCCGGTTGTTGTACTTGAAGTCGGCCTCGCTGAGATAGCGGTGTAGGTGCTTCCGGCTGACAGCGTGGTGCGTGCCGTTGAGCTGGCGCTTCACACCGGCCCAGAACCCTTCAATTCGATTCGTCGTGACCTGCGTGCCGTCCGTCGTATAGCGGACGTACTGGCCCGCGTTGTGGCGCACGCGCTCATGACTGGCGAACTGCTCGCCGATGGCCTTGTAGGTTGGCAGTTGGTCCGTCTGCAAATGCGCGGCGGCATCTACCATTTCCGTCACGTGCTGCTTGCGCGCGCCCTGGGTCAAGTTCTGTGTGACGCGCACCTCACGCGGCCATCGCGTTCGATGCCGCCGACAACCGGCGTTTTGCGGTCCGCGAAATCGACGCCGGGGCCACTCTTGCGCGTGCCGTCACGATTGAGCGGTTGCGAATAGCGCGCGTGTCCGCGCGGCTTGCCGCCGACGTACGTCTCGTCGTACTCGACGACTTCGCCGTTCGCGCCAAGCTTGGGCTCTTGCTCGTTCGCTGGCGCCATCGCCCACCGAACGCGATGCATCATGAATAGCGCGGACTTGTAGGAGACTCCGGTCATGCGCTGCATTTCGAGCGCGCTCACGCCCTTCTTACTCTTCGCGGCCTCGTAGAACGCGCGGCACCAGTGGCGGACCGGGATCGGCGAGTCCTCCATGATCGTTCCGACCTTGACCGTGAATTGCGATTTGCACGCACGGCACCGCCAGAGGTACCGTTGGTTGCGCTCGCCTGTCGCTGCGTCCTTCATCATGTACGACTCACCGACGACGCCGCACTTCGGGCAAACCGCATCCGCCTCAGTCGTCCACCCGCGCTGTCGCTCCATGAACTCAACCGCCGCGCGCTCATCGGCGCAGGCGAGTGGGATGCGCTGCTCGATTTCAGTGGTCGCGCCCGCGACCTTGCGTTGTTTGGCCATGCAATATTATACCTAACGCAAGACCTTGCGTCAAGTACCAAATTCACGAGGACAGCGAATGCCGCAACAAAGAGACTCATCGCGTCAGCCACATGAACACGCTATACCCGCCCAGCGCGATCAGCACACCGGCGCCATAGCCCAGCCAGCGCCGACGGTGCCCCTGATGCTTGTCCCCGTAGGCCAAGCACAGAACGGTCAGGGCCGCGGAGAGCACAGCCGCTACTGGCCACCAACGGCGGATTGGGCGCTCGTTGTCGTCACCGCCCTGCTCATGTTCTACACGGCGCTCCTGTATTACTCGACGAGGAAACTCGCCATTGAGGCCGCCAAGACTGCCGACGCTTCGGGGGAGGACGCCGCGAAAAACCGCGAGGTCATGGCGGCCCAGCAAATAGCGATGGAAACGAGTGCGCTGGCCGCGCAGACCTTGGCTAAGGCTACAGAGGCCAGCGTCGCCGCGATGAAAGACACCGCAAGTCAGCAACTCCGCGCCTACTTGGGGGTCTACTCGCAACCGATCCGCAAGGCAGCCAAAGCGGGTGAAAGGCCATTTACCGAATTCAAGCTGACGAACTTCGGTGCGACACCCGCTCATGATATTCGCGTTAAAGCCGCGTGCTACTTGTCTGCGATTCCTCATACGCCCGCCGACCCAGAACCTCCATTCTCGGCTGAACCCGGCCATGGTGGATTTATTCTGGACCCGCACCAAGAGAGGGTAGTCGGCGGTCGGGCGCCGATGGATCTGACGTCGGCCCAATTGCAAGCCCTTGATGCCGACACGGATGACGACGGACGAGGGTATCGACTGTGCATGCGCGGGCAAGTCAGCTATATCGACATATTCGGCACGACGCACGTTCGGCACTTCTGCCACCTGTACGGCGGCGCAGCCGGAGCTGCGGGCGACTATTGCGGAGTTCATAACGTAGGCGACTAGCATGGACATCGAACGCGTCGTCACCCTCGACCACGACGGCCGACACCTCACGTTCCGGGTCGAGAAGCTCCCGCCCTTGGCCTTTTGGAGCGTCGAATCAGAGGGGCGCATCTACCCCTCCCCCGTGCATGTATCCGGGGATGAGCTTCCCGCATTCTTCCGGGCGCCCGCCGACGCCGCGCTCAGAGAACGGGCGGCAAGTCCATGATTCGGGCGGTTTTGCGTCAACGCCATACTCCCCGAGCGGACGTTGACGTCGTTGCCGCGCCGTACCTTGAGCCTGTACTGGCGTCCGAGGTACCAGTGCGTCTCGCCGCTCACCCATTCCCATGATGGCAAGCGGAGCCGGCAGCATTTGGAGATGACTGGGCGGCTTCGGCACGACGCCGTCATTGCTCGATAGTGCCGTTCCAGACCCGACCTAGACCGACCCAGCGCCAGCTGGCAGGCCGAGCTGATCTGGCCGCCGTGCTCTAGTCGGGAAGCTCGAATGCCCCGAGGACTGCGGCATCTGCCTGAGCCGGTGGAATGCGCTCCTGCTCAATCATCCACGGCCCCGCGACGACTGCATCGCGCGCGGCCCGCTCCTCAGGGGTTAGATGGGTATACGACGCCGTCGCATCGCGCTTGCCGAGGACCGCGAGTTCGCTCCATCGCCTCCACGTCTGAATGCCCATGAGCACACTGCGCAGGTGAGGAATCCGCTCGCGGAGGGCCGACAGGATTCCGTACCCTGCCTCGTCGCAATCACCCCAGTAGACGGCGTCGGCACTCCGAATCCATCCGCAGGATGAAAGCAACGAAACCGCCTTTCCTGCCCCCCAAATTGCAATCGTGTCGGCGATCGGCGGGACGCAGAGGAATACGGTGCGGTTCTCCACGATCAGCACACGGGGGATGTGCCACTCGAGTGCCGCGAACGAGGTGATAGGCACGCTGCAGTCAGTCACTGGCCAGCCGTGACGAGTTCGCAGACCGTCATCGAGAAATCGAAAACGAACCTGGGGCAGTTCCTCGCGGAGGTGAAACCGCTCCGCGAATGATACTCCGTCACGATTGCCGCGCTCGCCCAACGTAAGGTCGAGGAGCTCGCCAAGGACTCCCGCGTGCTGCTCGATGAACTTTGTGTCCGGCGCCACAGGAACCTGACGAGGGTAACAACCTGGCCGTGGGTTCGCGTCGAAGTGCACGCAGACGTCCAGCAAATTCGACCAGTGTGATGCGTGCTCTGGAATACGATGAGCGTTCGCGCGCAACCAGGGCTCGAGCACGGGCGCCTTCTTTCGCGCCTCGTCTAACGCGCGTCGGACCCGCTCTAACTCGATGGTGCGACCGAGGGCGATCGCAACGTCATCGATCGAGTCGAATACAACTCGCGCCGGCCATCGCTGCCGTCCCCATTTGCGCGTCTGAACCTGGTCCCACTCGACCCGCCACCCGTTCGCCGCTCGCGCCAATGCCTCGGCGTTGCGCCGAATCTCGGCGAAATCGCCGGTGGTTGATGGACGCCCAAGTCGCAGATGTAGCGGAAAAACATGCTCATGGGCGGCTTCCGCGCGCAGCAACTGCGGCCATTTCTTTTCGGCGAATCCGGAGACCTGCGCGGCCGTCAACATACTAACTTCGGGCCGTCGTCGCACGCGGGGTAATGAGCGCGCTCGGTGAGTCCACCGGAGCGGTCACCCCTGGCCCGTCGCGCTCAATGTCGGCCCGAGACAACGCGTGGAGCCTCGAATCGTTGCCGCCAAGATTCGCAACGAGATGAATCGTGTCGACGAACGGCACGGCGAGCTTTGCCTTTGCGTCGAAGGGTCCCACGACAAGCACCTGAAGGCCGAGTCGTGCGAAGAGCTGCATCGCGCGCGTCGAATTGGTCTCGTCCGTCCGTGAAAACGCCTCGTCGATCACGACCAGTCTGAAATTCGGCGCGTCAGCTGGTGCTGCAGTGAGGCCGTATTGGGCGCACAGCGCCGAAGCGAGAATTGTGAACGCCAGCTTTGCCTTCTGACCACCCGACTTGCCGGTTGTCGCGGCATAGAAGTTCACCTCGCCGTCATCGCTTCGCCGTCGCTCGCGAACGCCGGCGGCGAGCCACCCGCGAACGTCGAGCACGCGCTGGGTGCGTTCAGGCTCCCGCTCGAAACCCTCGAGTAGAACGCGCACGCGTTGAAATATCAGTAGGTATTCATCGGCTGACGGCGTGATGCCGTGCTCGAAACACTCCTTGAGCCCGCGCTTGAACTCGCCGACTTCCGCGCTGGGTTTCGACACAAGGCGAAGTTCGACGTAAGTCTCGTCCGTGTACTCGATGCCGCGGAGTGCTTCATTGATCTCGCGAATTCGTTCATCTATATCCTCCTGGTGCTCATCGAGACGATGTTGAAGCATGACCAATGTGCCAACCAGATTCTCGCTAAGGTATTGCTCGAACCGCTCGCGATGCTGTGGCAGCTCCTCGCCCTCAATTCGGTCCAGCGCGGCGACAAAGCCATCGGCATAAGTCACTTCCGAACGGAGAGTCTGTTTGTACTCCGCAAACTCATTGAGAAAATCGTTCATGTGAACGACCATTTTCCCGGTCGCATCCTTCACACCACGCTGTTCATTGTTGATCCGGGTCTGGAGCTTCTGACGAATCTTGTCCGCGAGCTGGTCGCAGTTGCCCACAGACGGTGCTGGTAGATCCTTCATCACCTCGTCGAACGAGGCCGCGCATTCGGTGTGGTCATAGTTAGAAAAGCCACCCACCTCTATCTCTCGAGCGGTGGCCGCGCTCGTATGCTTTTCCATCTGGTCGCGCAGCCCACCTAGAACACGATCGCGCGTACGCAGGTCTCGCTCGATGAATGAGATCCGCTCGTCGGCAGCGTCCAGTCGTAATTGAATCGCGCGGAGCTGTTCCGAGTTGTTCGTCAGGTCCGCGCGCTCATACGTCAGCTCAATAATCCTCGCGCTCCACTGCGCAGGATTGATGTCGGAGAAATCGGTTACGTTGGCGAGATCGCGCGCGGCGGCGGCGAGGCGCCGCAGGCCTTCAGCCGCTCGGCGAGCGGCATCCGCGTCCGCACCGCGCTTCTTCGCATCCCGCTCCTGTTCGCCGATCTGTTGTCGCAGCGCCGCGATCTTGCTCTCCACCGACCATCCCAGCACGCGGGCGGCCGGGTCATCGATTCTGCGCCCGTCATCCTTCACGTGGCGCGTCCCGTGCCGCACGAGGCCCTCCCGTGTCAATCCGAAATCCGCCTGCTCCAACTCTGCGATAGAGTCGCAGCAGCGGTGATTGAAACTGCGGACCAATTCTCCTACCACCCACAGATGGAGCGAATGGTCGAGCCGAAACTGAAGCCGCCCGGGAACACGATCCCTGGCTAGCCCAGGCGTCGTGATCACCCGCGTCGGAACACGATGGAACGTGAGCCGCCTGCCGAGAAAGGTCGCATTTATATATCGGGCTGCGGCGCGATAATGCTCGTCGGGCACGAGAAGCGACAGGCCGAAACCACGAAGCAACCGCTCAATGGCGCCAGCCCAATCAGCGTAGTCGTCGCGAACCTCCATGAGTTCGCCCGCGAAGGGCAGGACGTTCAACTCGACCCCGACCGCACGAGCAACAGATGCCCTGATGTCGAGATAGTCATACGGGATGTTGACCCGGTGACTTTCGACCGCATCTAGCTGCCGCTTCTTCTCAGCGGCGATTTCGAGAGCCATACGTTGATCTTGAAGGCGTGCCGCTCGGATCTCGTCGTGCTCTAGCGCCTGATGTTCTGCCGTCACGCGCCGCTCTTCCCACACGGTTCTCGCAGCGGCAAAGGCCGTCGCATCGGACACCGCCGCTCTAGCCTCCAGGGTCTCGATCGCTGAAGCGAGCTGGCTGCGACGCAATTCCGCGCGCTTCCGCAGCTCCTCGGCATGCTGCAGTTCGTTTTCGATTGCGGCGAGGCGTGCGCCCGCGTCACTCTTTGCCCTAGCCGCGACGAGATCGTCGCGGTCTCGTCGTACGGCATCTATTTCGGCCTGGATGCGATTGAGCTCGATCTCGCCAGCGGAGTACGATTTCTTCAGCTCGTCGATCTGCGTGCGCAGTAACGCCAGATGTAAGCTCGCGACAAACGGCGCGATCAAGTCCTGCAGTCGGCGCCACTCGTTCGACCGCTGTTCGCCGTCGCTGACGAGCGTCGCATATTCACGAATCGGATCGAGGAGCTTGATCTGCCGTTCAGCCCGTGCGATTGCCGTCCAGCAATCGAGGAGTGTTCGGTAGTGCGGCAACACCGTCTCGCGCACGAAGGTGTAGGCATCGGTACCCGGAAGCATGAACTGGCGTACGAAGGCGTCAATATCGCCGACCTCCTTCATCCCGATGGCTCGATTGAACACCTCTAATGCCTTCTCACCCGGGATGTGAAGCATTCCGCGCATCCGCTCAGCGTACGCGCCGAACGTGTCGTCGATTTCCCAGCCGGATCGCCGCGCTGTGCGCCGGATGTCGCTGCTAGTCGACCGCCCCTCGACGAGGTCCCGTAGGCCGCGCGGCACAGACGCGATCGCGTAGATTTCGCTGATCTGCTCGTCGTGCTCCCAGAGCACCTGCGCGAGCGTCACTGATTGCCGATGCGTCTGGTCCGTGAACACCGCAGCGATGGCGCTCAGCATGCCCGGCTCACGGAGGTACTGCGTGGTGACCGCCGACGAATCCACGACACTCGAACTCGCCCAGGCGCCACGCACATACGAACGCCGCGTTCGGTCGCGTGCCGCCACGCGCCGCCCGTCCCCCGAAGCGTCGTTGTAATTGAGGATTCGTGGCGGCACCAGGAGTGTCCTGAGCGCATCGATCGCAGTCGACTTGCCCGAGCCGTTGTCGCCGACGATGAGCGCCCAGCCCCCACTTGCTTCGATCGTCTGGATACCGCCATGAAACGTTCCCCAATTCCAAAGCTCCAGGCGCTCCAGGCGAAATCCAGGGCGCCCCTCAGGGTCTCCGGCCTGCGACGATTCACTCATCAGAACCACCCTGGGCGGCAAGCCGACGCTTGATGTCCTCTAGCTCCGTCGGGCCAAGTCGCGCCTTCAAGATCCGCATGACCTCGAACGTGTCGGATTCGGCTGCGCCAAAATGTCGGAGGAAGCCCAGCTCCTCGACGCGACGAATGGCGGCATCGACAGCTCGTATGTCGCGGACCTGGTTGTTCGTCTCGCGCAAGAACTGGCCAACCAGCCCGCGAAGCTGTTGCCGTGTGACGACAAGCCTAGTGGACAATTCAGGAGCTGAATCGAAGCGCGCCAGCTCCTCCCGCAGACAGACAAGAAGAAGTGTGGCAATGAACCCGAGCGGTTGGCGACGGCTGACTCGCGGCACGCGCTCACCTCCCTCTGACTCGATCTGGCGAATGAACGCGTAACCCTCCGAGTCGTCGACGACGAGTTCCTGGCCAATTTGGCGAAAGTACCGCTCTGCGTGATCGCGTTCGGCCGCAAGCACATGCCACATCACTTCGTCCTCGCGGTATAGCGGCTCGAGCAGTAGGCGCGCGAGGAGAAATGAGCGATCCGGGAATCCGCCGTCCATTGCCGTCATGCGACACGCTGTCGCGCGAACAGAACCTCCGGCACTCGCCACCATTCCGGGCTGCCAGGGTCGGGCGACGTCTGCACTCGTGCGAATTGGTCTGGCGCGACGTAGTGTTCTTGGCCCTCGGCCGCGATGATGAGATAACCAATCACCTCGAGGACTCCGTCGCGAGGTGGAAAGCGATCCAGCACGTGCGAAAGCATCACAGTGTCGGTCGCGACCAGGCACACTCGAAGGTGTTCGCGAAGCCGTACGAGATTGATCTCCGCGAGCTCACGAAAACGCTCAATCATCTCCCAGTCGAGGACGCCGACGGGGGCGTCGAGCTCGCCGACGACTCTGCCAACAACTTCGGGCTGCCAAAACGAGCGGCTGAAGGTCGCGAACATGCTCGGCGACGAGGCCGATTCAAAGAAGCCCCCTTCGCCCAACGGCATCTCCTCTTGAGCGAGCGAAAGCCGCTGAATCTCGCGAATGAGTTCCCGCATTCGCCGATCTTCACCGACCGCCGCGTGTTCGAGGGCGCGGCGAAGAGTTGCGGCCATTCGTTCGTTGGAGCGCACGACACGTTCGCCCTCCACCAGTAGCCGAGAAGACAGTCGGTCGAGCAGGCGATTGGAGCGAAGCTTTGAATCGATTGCGTCGATGAGGTACACTTGGCGAGTGAGTTCACGAAATCGCTGCTGCCGTTCCGGCGACGACAGCAGATTCCAGAAGGCATAGAAGCTTTGCCCCTGCGCCGACCCCTTGAGTGCGGCATGCGTGTCGAGCAGCTTGCCGACTATCTGTCCTTTCGTCGCGGCTGCGGATGTAGCCTGCTCGGCGAGCTGTCGGGCAACCTCTTTGAAGTTGTCCTCGAGCTGCCGGAAATCCGCCGCGAGCGCGCGGGCCATGTCGAGCGCGTTGGCGAAACGCTCACTCAGCCTGACTGGACTATATGTCTCGGCCGTTCGCGTCGCCTCTACGGCATCGATCTGGTGCTGAATTGCTGCTTGCTGCGCACGAAGCGCAGCAACGCGCTGCGCCACATCGGGCGTCGCGAAGAGCACGATTTCCTCAAGCTGGCGCACGATCATCTCCAGCCGAGACTCCGTACTGACGAATGCGCGCTCGTGTAGGTCTTCGAGCCATTGCATCGCGCGCTCGGCCGCGGCCGTCAGCTCGAACACCGGCTCGTTGGCCTCTTCGCGGAACAGCTTCCGCAATAGCAGATGCTCTGGGCCGCACCAAGCCGCGAGATAGTCAACCGCCGTCTGTGACATCGCGCCCGAATGAGCAGACTGAACCTCGTCGCGAAAGTTCTCGAGCCGCGCTCGCAGATGAGATTCGGGGACGGCGATCGCATGGTGCTCCTTGAACGCGCGGTGGAGGAACGTCAAAATGAAACTGGCATTCGGGCTTCGGAGCACGCGTACCGAGGGATTCTCCAGGAGGCGCAGCGATTCGGCCAAGTCCCAACTGGGTACCGGCACCTGCGTCATGACGTCGCCGCGGATTTGGAACCCGGGGGCACGGAGATTCGGGCGCGGCGAAACTGATGCGGGGTTAGCATTGACCTCGAATATGTGCCTCCCGAATGACACCCGAAAGAGCATTCTTCTATTCAGACGCCCTTCGAGTCGTCGCTCCTAGAATCTGCCGGACGGGTTCGTGATTTATCGCTGGGTTTGGGATCCGCAGACGTCTTGCTGAACGGTCCGTGGACGCAAACGGCCCGCCGAGAAACTCTCGACGGGCCGTAAATCGTTGTCCTATCGTTGTCCTGCTGATTGCCCCTCCTGGGATCGAACCAGGACTCTCCTGATCCAGAGGCGCAATCGCGTCTCGGGCTAACCTACACCAAACGCTGAGTTTTCAACGAGATACGAGCGTCGGTGCCGTATTCTCGAGCCGGTCGTTCCGCCCTTTTCCGAGCTGAAGTGGCAAACTCGTGGCTAACCACCAGATCCGTGCGCGAGGAAATGCATCCGCTCCCCGTCAGTATGCGCCCGGCTAACTGACTAACTGTTTGCGGGCACGTTTCAACGCTTCTTCTGCCGACTTGATGCTCGCCTGGTATTGCGACTCCTTTTCACGCAGAGTTTTGGACATGTGCTGTTGCTCGGGAACGGATTTTCTGAGATCGACGACGATGCTGTTTACGTGTTCGGGTGTTAGTTCGATGAGCCCTGTTGACCCGGTGAATAGCCGCTGAATTTGCAAAGCGCCGAGGCCACACCGGAGGTAGTCGGCTAGGTAGTATGGATCAACTATCGCCGGGTCAACACGGATGATCGTGACATGACCATCCGCAATCGCGGGCCCGTCGTCGTCGTAGACGCAGCACTTTCCGAGCGTCCCGTCACCGGTCGAGGCAAGGAGAATGTCGCGCTTCTGAACGAGATACTCGGACTTGTCGCGCTTGCCCGGCTCCTTCTTCTTGGATTCGGCGTCCTTTTCGACCATCTCGTCATAGACGCTCTTCTCGATGTAGTCGCCTTTGGTAACGAGTCGCCCGAATTTCGAGATATTGCTACCGGCCTTGACGACGAGTGCGAACCCATCCGCCTCGTCCACGTACAACTCGGCAGGTGGACTCTTCCCGCGCGCCGTTTCTACTTTGTTCAATTCTTTGACTGTCTTGCCGCCCAAAGCCGAGATATCTTGCACTTGCTTTCGAAGCTGCGGTTGCCAGTACTTGAAATCGATTCGGGCGGTGTCGTCGCCAATGACATCCTGCGCATTAACATCGAATGCGTCCCAGCCGTAGCCGTTCCGCTCACCTGGCTTGTGCTCAAGCAGCGACTCTTCAATTCCGAGAATGAATTTCGGAAAATCGAAACCGCGCAGCCGCTCACCCGATCCGATGTATCCAAGCGAGCGTACTTCGCAAAAGGTGATGGGATAGTTGTTTTCCAAGTCAACGTCGTCGGTCTCGCGTCGCCGCATCAAGAGTAGGCTCGACTTGACGTTGATCTTGTTCGGCTTGAAGGTGTCATCCGGCAACATGACCACCGCGAGCAGTTCGCATTTCTGTAACAGCCAGCGGCGGAGGCCTGCCGCCCCTGCCGTGTTGAGAACTCCCTCGTCTATGACAGTGCAAATTTCACCACCCGGTAGAGTGGCGCAGACCATCTTTTCCAAGAAGAGATGCTGACCCTTGGAAGTCGGAACGGGGTAGGCGGCGAGTTCCGAACCTTCGAGGGACTCGCTCTCGGAAGTCCCAAACGGCGGGTTTGTCAAAATCAGGTCGCAAGAAGCGGTGTCCAGCGACCAATTGGCGGCGGCCGACGCCAGGCTGTCCTCGGCGCGGATATTCGTGTGGCCGTCCCCGGCAATAATCATGTTCATTTTCGCCGCGCATGCTACGCCATCGTTCGCGTCTGAGCCATAGAAAACATGACACTTGATGCGGTTAGACAGCTCGTCCAGCGCCTTCTTCGTTATCTGCTTCTTCGAGTAGCGCGACTCAAGAATACCGAGCGCATCCTTCATCATGTACACGAGGAATCCGCCAGTGCCACAAGCCGGGTCGAGCACCTTCACGCTAGAACCGGCCGCGACAGCGCCGACAACTTTCTCGCGACCGACGAGCGTTACCATCAACTCAACGAGTGGTCGCGGCGTGAAGTACTGACCGAGCTTCTTACCTTTGAGCGTTGCACGCACGAAGTACTCGAATGCAGCTCCCTTGGTATCGAGACTACTGTCCTCGAAGGATACGCGGGCAAGCTGTTCAACGATGTAGCGAAACGTCTGCGGCTTGTTGAGATGAATCTTGTCCTCAAGAACGTCACCATAGGATGTCTTCGCCTTGATCGTGGCGATCATTTTGAGGACGGCATCCTTAATCTGATCTGATTCGGCCGCGGACTTTTCCGCTAATTCGTGAAAGCGGTACGAGTACGGCAGCTCAAAGCCGTCTGAGCGATCGGCCTTCTCTTCAAGGAGTTTTAGGAAGAGCAACTTCGAAAAATCCGAGAATGCGTTTTCCTCGTTCTTTTCGATTTTACGAATCGCGTTGTGGCATCGCGCGAAGAGGGCGTTGAGTTGTTTCAGCGGCAAGCCGGGCCGGAACGGCAGCGATGCGTCTGTTGCGAGCGCAATGTCGGTCGCGTCCTTGTCGGCCTTGAGCGCCGAGATGACGCTCGGGAGCTGATCGCGAGTTGGGATTTTCTCGATGAGCTTCCCGCTCCACCGAATCGGCTTGCCGTTCGCAGTGTTAAAGCACTGCACTTCCGCTCCATTCGTAACAACTACGAACGGCACCTTGATCGACGGTGACCGACCGTAGGACAGCGCCTGATCCCGGTCTGCGGCAGTCAACTTCTTCGACGTGCGCTTCGCCTCGATCAAGAACTGCGGCTTGGCCTTGCCGCACGTTATTAGAAGGTCAACATAGCCCTTGCTGTATCGGTCAGTCGTCTTGGTTGCGGTTTCGAAGTCAATGTCCTTCTCGGCGTCATATCCGCGACGGCGGAGGTACGGGAGGACTTTCTTGATTACGGTTTCGGTTTCAGTCTTGATGCTGCCGGCCATGCTCGCCGTGTCGAGGTGGAGCGGAATAAACGGGACGCCAAGCAATCGCCGGACGTGGAGGAGCAGCCGGGGAAGTTGCACCGTGCGGACCGCGAATCAAGGCCCCGCCGAGAGTCGGTCGCCGTTTGCATTTACCGGCTCTCAGCTAGGCCGGTCGCGTACGGCGGCGGCGCCTGAAGCGCCGCGAGCATGAGTCGCGCGGCGTTGATCTCAATGGTCGCTCCTTTGCCCGCGACCGCGGGGTTTGCCGATGCTCGCCGCCGGCTGATCACGCAGCGAAGTGGTTAACTCGTGGCTGACTCGCACACGAAGCACAAAACCCGACAGCGCACAATGCGTTGTCGGGTTTCAAATTGCCCCTCCTGGGATCGAACCAGGACTCTCCTGATCCAGAGTCAGGCGTGTTGCCAGTTACACCAAGGGGCAAATGTCCCAAAATCCCAAAACTCCCTACAACTCCTCCCCAAAAACCCCTCCACATCCCCACCCCACCTCCGCTCCGCCGCAGCCTTTTGATTATAGTTCCCGTCTCCCCCTCGATCAACCCACTGCGCCCGCTCCACTCACGCCCAACGCACGCCGGGCGCGGCCGCTAACCTCCGCAACGGTCGTCGTTTGCACTTCTCGCGCTCGCCGCTGCATTCACGACTCTCCCACACCGCCGCTCTCGCCCTCCTCGTCTCGGGACTCACGTCCTGTAATGAGACTTTTCGCATCCCCGGCACCACGCCGGCGGTCGCCGAGTCGCGCGTCGCCCAACTGTTCCAGAGTATCGCCGACCGATACTCGGACATCCTCCTCAGCCCGCGCTACGACGCCGCCCGCCTCCGGCTCGCCCAGGCCGCGCTCACGCCGTCCCGCGTCTTCGACGACACCATGGTCTGGGACGGGGCCGCCCGCGCCGCGACCGCCACGCGCGTCCTATATGTGAGCGGCGAAACGGCCGGCGGACGCTATCATCTCGACACGCGCCCGTCCCTCGCCCCGCCGCCCGCGCGCCCCGGCGACACGCGCCACTCCATCGGCCTCGAGCTCGTTGCGCCGTCGGTCTATCGCTGGGACACCAACGTCGATCTCGCCATCGGCACCATCACCGCCCAGGAGGTGAGTGAAACCCTCACCGCCCTGTTTCGTTCGGCCGCCGGCCGCGACGAGCGCGAGCTGCGCGAGAACTATCGGGCCGCGTTCCCGCGCGGCGCGGCGGCGTTCGGTCGCGGCTTCTCCGTCGACTCGCTCCACGTCACGCCCGGCGCGCCTGGCTCGGGAACCACGAGCGTCGCCATCACCGTCGGCTTTCATCCCGAGTCCATGCGCGCGGCGTTCCCCGCGCTCACGAGCTATCTCGGACAAGTACCTCGGCCCGGCCAAATACCACTTCGCCCTCGCCGACCGATCGGGCGTCGCGCTGCTCGACATCGTCGGCCGCGATCGCGCCATCACGCTCCGCTACCGCATGCAGAACGGCGTGCTCGTCTCGCTCGCCGGCGAACCGCGCCCCTGGCCGGACAGTCTCGAGTTGACGTCAGATCTGTCGCTCAAGATCAAGCATTTCACCGTCGGCTTTCACAATCTCGTCACCGCGTTCGTCATCGACAACGCGGGTCACGATCGCGCCTGGACGCTCACGTCGCGGCGCGAACCGGAGTGGGACCTGCCGTTCGCCACGGTGCATCTCATCCGCACTCCCCTCCGCCGCCCCTTCCTCGGCGAGGGCGCCGTGTTTCGCATCTCCGTGCACGACAGCGCGGGAATGCAGACGATAGTCGGGCGTCACACGCGGCTCGACGTGCAGGAGAGCACGATCGTCCGCTTCCTCGGCTCGCTCACGGCGCACGCACTGGGCGACTTGGACGCGCAGGTCGAAGTCGAAGAGGATCGCTTTTTTCGCGAGGGCTTCGCGTCGCTGCGCGCCGATCTCGCTCCCCTCGCCGCACGCTGGGCCGACGCGTCAGGCCCCGACAGTCCGCGGAATTAATCCCGCGGTTGTAGGCGTGGTGGGTTTGGGGGGAGTGAGGGAAGTTTGATCGCCGGAGCTGCCTCGCGCGCCGTCATTGGAACTCTGCGTCCTACCGAACAGCGGCGGGCAATACTACCGGCTTTCATAACTTCAATACTTCAAGTCGCGGGCCAAATCTCTGGCCTCATCGATCGCACAACCTGTGGTGCTATATTCTGGCAATTCTATGGAGCTGACCGGGATCGAACCGGTGGCCTCTGCAGTGCGATTGCAGCGCTCTCCCAGCTGAGCTACAGCCCCCTGCCAAGGAAAAAGCCCCGCAACGCGGGGCCGCTCCCAACTAGGGTAAATCTAGAGAGCGACTGGTGTTGCGTCAAGTTGACGCGCGACCGGCTCGCAAGGTAACAACGCCACTCACCCCTGGTCCTCGGCCCCGCTGACCTCACTACGGTATCTTGCCTCGCCATGTTTCACGACCTTCGCCCCGCTGACGTCATCGCCGCCGCCGACCGGATTCGGCCGCTCGTCAAACACACGCCGCTCGTCCGTAGCAACGCGCTGAGCGATCTGGCTCGTGGCGACGTCTATCTCAAACTCGAGAACGAGCAGACCACCGGCTCGTTCAAATTGCGCGGCGCGCTCAATGTGTTGGCCACTCTCTCGCCAAACGTCCGCGCGCGCGGTGTCGTCGCGTCGTCCGCCGGCAACCACGGACTCGGCGTCGCCTACGCCGCGCATCATTTCAATGCACCGGCCACCATCTTCGTGCCGAGTGGTGCGCCCAAGGTCAAACGCGACGGCATCACCGCGCTCGGCGCAACGATCGACACCACGCAGCCGCACTACGACGCGGCCATGGTCGCCGCAAAAACGTTCGCCGCCGAGCACGGGGCGACGTTCATCAATCCATGTTTGGGAGAGATGCTGCTCGCCGGTCAGGGCACGGTCGCACTCGAGATACTCGGCGCGCTCCCTGACTTGGCGACGCTCGTCGTCAACGTCGGCGGCGGAGGACTGCTCGGCGGCTGTGCGAGTCTGCTCCGCGCCGTTGCACCCAAGGTGCGCATTGCCGGCGCGCAGAGCGAGAACACGGCGGCGATGTCACGTTCGCTCGCCGCCGGTCATCTTGTTGAAATCGACAACGCGCCGACATTGGCCGATGGTCTCGCCGGCCAGATCGACGACGAAGCATTCGACATCGGCCGCCACGCGCTCGACGACATGGTCACAGTGAGCGAAGCCGAAATCGGCGAGACGATACGCTGGCTCTGGAGCGAGCATCATCAACGCGTCGAAGGCGCCGGCGCCTGCGCCACGGCGGCCGTGCGTTTGGGAAAGTTGCATGCGATCCAAACACCCGCCGTCATCGTCGTGAGCGGCGGAAACATCGACGCCGCCAAGTTCGAAGGACTCACCCACGCTTGATCGGAAAATCAAACGACCCCGCGGCGCCGGAGCGCTGCGGGGTCGTGTGCGTGTTGGACCAAAGTCCCACGACGTTGCTCAAAAAAACCACGCCGTCTTCGTGCTAATTCGCCCCGGATCGGCGACGAATGATTCCAGGACTGCCGTTCTTCGTGTTCATTCGTCGCATTCGTTCTATTCGTGTTTCAACTGTTCCAACTCGACCCGCCAGCGACGAATCAAAGCTGTAGGAGCACGAATGAGACGAATGGGACGAATACAACGAATCCTCCGTCCCGGCTCAGCGATGAATGATTCCAGGAACGCCATTCTTCGTGTTCATTCGTCGCATTCGTTTTATTCGTGTTTCAATTGTTCCAACTCGACCCGCCGCCGACGCATCAAAGCTGTAGGAGCACGAATGAGACGAATACAACGAATCCTCCGTCCCGGCTCAGCGATGAATGATTCCAGGCCTGCCGTTCTTCGTGTTCATTCGTCGCATTCGTCCTATTCGTGCTTCAATTGTTCCAACTCAATCCGCCGCGACGCATCCCGCATGGACGACTCAAGCGCACCCCTCCGCGTCTCTCAGTCCCCCTCTGCGACTCTGCGTCAAGCAGTTTCCCAGCCCCTAGTGGTTGCCGTTCGTCTCGGTGCGCGCCGCTTCGGTGCCCGGACGACGCTCGCCGCCGAGTGAGCCGGTGCCGCCACGATTGCCCTGCGTGTTGGCGTTGACACCTTCATGCTCGTTGTTGATCGCGACCTGCCGGTCGCTCGATCCGCCGTTGCTGCGCGAATTCTGATAGCTGCCTTCGAGATTGCTCCCTACGCCCGCCGTGTTGGCCTGTGCCTGGCCGCGGCCGCGGGTTTGTCCGCGCGCTTCGCCGCCCCGGCGGCCAATGGCGGCCATGTGTTCGCGATTGCGGCTCACGGCGACGCCGCCCTTGCGGCCTGCCTCGCGCGCTTCGCCCGAGTCGAATTCGTGCGCGGTGCCCTTGGCGTGCGCTGCCCGCCCACCCTTGCTCGCGATTTCGCGCTGCTTGCTGCGATCCATCGAGGCGAACCCGCGGTTGCTCCGCGAACGCGCCTGCGCCGTGGCGCTCGGGGACCCGCCGCTGCGCGTGCTGTCGCTCGCAACGTCACGCTGTCCGCCACGCTCGCCAACTCCGGCGCTTCCCGTGATGCGATCGTCGTTGCCCGGTCTATTCGGCATCCCGCTCCTCCTAAAGTTGGCTGATTCCGATCGTGGACGTTCAGTCCCGCGAGTGCGTTCGGGTCCGACGCCGCATGCCTCAGGCCCCCCCGGGCCAAGCGGTCAAAACGAGTGCAAACACCGCGCCTGACTACTGAGGACGTGCGGACGTAGTTCCATTCGCCAATTCGCGGCACACAAGGGCCGCAAAAATGATTCCACGCTCGCAGTATATTCCCGGCCATGTCGCTGAGCATTCGCCTTCTTGGAACATCTGCGTCACGACCGACGGTCGAACGCAACGTGTCGTCGCTCGCCGTGCATCGCGAGGGCGAAACGTTGATGTTCGATTGCGGCGAAGGCACGCAGCGCCAGATGATGCGATACGGTGTGTCGTTCGCGCTCGAGGACATCTTCTTTACCCACATGCACGCCGACCACCTGCTCGGCGTCATCGGTTTGATCCGCACCATGGCGCTCCAGGGCCGATTGGAGCGGCTGCGGTTGTGGGGACCGCGTGGCGCAGCGCGTATGTTGCGGCGCGTTGAGGCTTTGGGCTTCGAGCGCGCGACCTTCCCGGTGGAGATTTTGGAGATCGATCCCGGACAACGATTGGAGCGAAACGGATATGCGATCGTCGGCTTCCCGGTCGAACATGGTGGCTCGCCGTCGCTCGGTTACGCAATCATAGAAGAGGAACGAAAGGGTCGCTTCAATCCGGATCTGGCGCGCGAGCTGGGGGTGCCCGAAGGTCCAATGTGGGGGCAGATCCATCGTGGCTTATCTGTGACGTTGGACGATGGTCGTACAATCGAAGCATCGGTGCTCGTGGGCGCACGCCGACCGGGACGCACAGTCGTCATCACGGGCGACACGCGTCCGTGCGCGGCGACCATAGACGCTGCGCGCGACGCCGATCTTCTCGTCCACGAAGCCACCTTCGGCGACGAGGAAGCCGAGCGCGCGGTGGAGACTGGGCACTCGACGGCGCGCGAAGCGGCGACCGTGGCGAGAGACGCCGGCGTGCGCCGTCTCCTCCTTACACATTTTTCCGCGCGCTATTCGCGCGACGCGTCAGAGCTCTACGCCGAAGCGCGGAGCGTATTCAAGCCAACGCTCATTGGAAAAGATGGATTGGAGCTCGATGTACCGTTTCGAGACGCCGGAAACGGTGATGCGCCTGCTGGCGGCGATCAGCCGTCGGACGCGGCGGCGGGGAGCAGCGAGTCGGGGCGCGAAATGCGCATCGAGCGGCGATAGAGCCGCGCCAACTCGGCGTCGTCGAGCGAATCGAGGATTTTCGTCCTCGACAGGTGCGACGTCACGCTACGTGCTTCGGGGCCGTTGCTGATGTACCAGTTGTATCGGTCCTGCCGCGCGCTGGCGCCGCCCGGATGACGGAACAGCACCATCGCGTTGCTCGAGCCTGGAAGCGTGACGTCGATGAACCATTGTATGCCGTCGGGAGCGCGCCACGATTTCATTCGAGTCATCAGACCAATTCTGGTGTGAGACGTTGGCGGCCGGCATATCCGGCGTCTGTCTCGTGCCAGAATTGAACGTCGGGCTCACCCAACCGCCAGCAGAGGAGCACCTGGCGTCCGCCAACTTCGCTCGGGAAGTCGACGAGTCCCAACCGCGGATCCTTGAGCTGGATGCCGAGTTCGGACAGCTCGCGCTGGCAGCCCTCGAGGTCGCGGGCCAGTGCCTGCGCCGTGCGCTCGAGCTCCGCCGTGTTGCTCCGCGTGTCGTCGGCGCGCACCGTCGATGACGCGAGGTCGAGCTCGAGAATCGTTTCGCGCCAGCGGCGGTGAAGCGCCACGACGTCTTCGACGATTCGCCGGACCAGCGGGAGCGTCCGGTTGGCCTGATCGACGGTGAACTGCTGCATGATTGAATTTAACGTAGGAGCGACGCGAATTCGTTGGGAGCGGAGCAGTAGCCCAAAGGCTTAGTCGTCCGAGCCGCGCCCAGACGCTTCGGCTTGGCGCTCCTCGAGGCGACGGCGGCGCCGCTCCCGGGCTGCCGCATTGCGACGCAATTCGTCGTCCGTTTCCGGCTCGAGGTGCGGCACTTCGATGGGACGACCGTTCGAATCAACGGCAACGAACGTCAAATAGCACGAATTTGTGTGACGCCGGCGCCCCGTCAAAAGGTTCTCGGCCTCGACGCGAACCCCAACTTCCATGGACGAGCGGCCGGCGAAGTTGACGCTCGCCTTCATCACCACGAGATCACCGACGTAAATCGGCTCGCGAAAGTCGACGCGATCGATCGACGCCGTGACCACACTCGCGCGGCTGTGCCGAAAGGCGGCGATCGCCGCGCACTTGTCCATCATCGAGAGGATCACGCCGCCGAACACGTGTCCCATGTTGTTCGCATGCTGCGGCATCATGAGCTCCGACGACTCGTGCCGGCTTTCCTTCACGCTCTTGGTTGCGCGCATGATTTCGGGCGAGGTGGATGGGGAGCCGCGGAACAGTCGATGCCGCCGGCCGGTGCGTTGGCGGCGCCGCGGCCACTCGGGCATTCTCATCATAGTTGGACGCGGCGTCAAACGCGCGCAACAACGCGCGGCGCGTGGTGTCCGTGATCGCCGGACGATCGAGCCAGTCGACGCGGCGCAACGGCGCGATCATCGAGCCGAGCGGCCACTCGCGGCGTGACACATCGGCAATCGACAGCCGCGCCACCTCGCCCGACGTGTCGTATCGGGCGATGATCCGGTAGCCGTTGCCGATCCACCGATCGTTGTCGGCGTCGTCCGCGGTGGAGAATCCGCTCGCCACACTTCGCCACCAGGGGGTCGGCTCTGCCTTGAGCGGCTCGAGCTCCACGAGATTGCCCGCGGCCTCGCCGCCGCGCGCCGGAACGCCGAACGCCACCGCCGGTTGACCGCCGACGTTGGTCAGCGTGAAGCTGCGCGCGTCGAAGTCGAGGCGCGCGAACGCGTCGGCGGCGCGCCGGTCGTCGCCCTCGAGCGACGCACGCATGCCCAGCACGGAGTCGCGCATCGCGCCGAATGCCTGACGTGCGGTCGCCGTGAGGCGCGCACCGGTCGAGTCGCCGAACAGATCGGCGACGAGCGCGGGTTTGCCCGATCGCAAGTCGAGAACGCCGCGCCGTGATCGCATGCCAGGGTGGTGCGTTCGGCGTCTCGACGTCGACGTGATACTCGTACGACAGGTACGGGCCGAACACGCCGAGTACGTCGAGTTCGGCGGTCGCTGACGTTTTCGGGTCTTCGTCGCCCTCGTCGTCGGGATTGAGCGGGCGTTCGTCCGGGTGCGCTTTGGCGTACGCCGCGGCAATGCGGGGCACGGTCGTGTCCGAGAACACGATCATGCTGTCGCCCGTCAGCAGGTCGCGGCGATAGAGGCGCTCGCCGAGCAGCGTCGCGTCGGGGTAGGAATAGTCGTCGTCCGCCGTGTACAGCTCGTAGAAGCGCCTGTCGTACGCGGCGAGCACGAGCGGCGCGCCCCGAACACTCGTCTGAGCGCCGGTCTTGACCCAAAAGGTCGAGTCGGCGGTGTTGAGCAAGAACTCGGAACGGGGCGGCGGCGTAGCGGACGGTCGCGGCGACGAACACGCCTGCACGGTCGCGACGAGCGTGACCGCGACGAGGGTCGCGAGGGTCCTGCCGCCAGGAGGGAGCACAACAGCAAATATACGTGGCGGCGGTCCCGCCCCCGTCGAATAGATTTCTTAAGCCACTCTCACATCGACATGCGTCGCTCTTCGTTGTTCGTCAGCATTTCCGTCGCCGCCGCGGTTGGCGTCGCCGCACTCGCCGGCTGCACCGCCGCCGCCGAACATCCGGATCGTGCCAACCACGCCGACAGCACGGCTGCGGCATCCACCACGCGCACCGTGCGCGAAAGCGCCGGCACGCTCGACTCCGGACACGCCGCGCCGACGATCGTGCGCGCGCTCTACGTCAATCGCTGGGCGTCGCAAAGCAAGCGACGCATGGCCAAGCTGATCGCCGCCGCCGACGAAACGGAGATCAACGCGTTCGTCATCGACATGAAGGACGAATTCGGGCTCAATTACAAAACTCAAAACGCGGAATTCGCCAAGAACGCGGGCAGCGCGAGCGTCGCGCACGTCGCCTCGCTGCTCGACACGCTCAAGGCGCACCACATCTTTCCCATCGCGCGCATCGTCGTGTTCAAGGACTCCGTCACCGCGCGCGTCCATCCCGAGTGGACGATTCGCAAAGCCGACGGCTCGATCTGGCGCGACAAAAAGGGCATCGCCTGGGTCAACCCGTACCACCACGAGCTCTGGGAATACAACATCGGTGTCGCCGAAGAGCTGGCGAAGCTCGGCTTCGGCGAAATCCAGTTCGACTACATTCGCTTTCCCGAACCGTATCCGAGCCTGCCGCCGCAGGTGTTCCCGCAGTCGAACGGCGTCTCGAAGCCTGACGCGCTCGCGGGCTACCTCAAGGAAGCAAAGACGCGCCTCAACGCGCTCGGCGTCCGCTCGACGGCGGACATCTTCGGTCTCGTGACCACGGTGACCGGCGCGCTCGAGGTGGGTCAGAAGTGGGAGTCAATCTCGCCGAACGTCGACGTAGTGCTGCCGATGGTGTATCCGTCGCACTACCCGCACGGAGAACTCGGCATCGCGGTTCCGAACGCCGAGCCGTACAAGGTGATCGTCACCGCCATTTCCCGCGCGCACGAGCGCGATACGAAACTTGGCATCACCGAACCCGAACACGTTCGCCCCTGGCTCCAGGCCTTCACGCTCGGCAAACCGCGAATACGGCGCCGAGCAACTCGAGGCGGAAAAGAAGGCCGTGTACGACGCCGGCTACGACGGCTGGGTGATGTGGAATCCCGGCTCGATCTACGACGTGTACATGCCGGGATTGGAGAAGACGTTGGTGTCGAGGAAGCGTTGAGGGTTGTGCGTGGGGCGTTGTGCCGTTGTGCGGTTGTGCGCACAACGCACAACGTTCAACGTTCACCGCACAACGCTCACCGCATCCACCAACCTCCCCACCTCCTCTTCACTCGTATAGCAACTACACCCCACCCGAACGAGCCCGTCAGGCACGAGACCGAGGCGTTCGACGATCGTTGTGGCGTAGAAGTCCCCGTTGGAGACGAACAGTCCGCGCGCGGCGAGCGATCTTGCGACGTCGGTCGTCGAGCGGCCGCGGAGAGTGAATGAGAGCGTCGGCGTGCGCGGCGTGCCGGGCTTTGGGCCGTACAGCGTGAGCCCGTCCACGGCCGCGAGGCCGGTCCACATTTTCTCGAGCAGTGATTCGCCGCGCGCGTGCAGTGCATCGAACGTTGCGCGGAGGGCGGCGCGGCGGTTGGTGTGAGTGCCGCCGGCGCCCGCGGTGAGCGATGCAAGCGACGCGAGAAAATCGACCGCCGCCGCGGCGCCGACGATTCCCTCGTGATTCTGCGTCCCCGTCTCCAACCGTTCGGGCGACTCCTGCGGCGCGGGCTCGAGCCGCGGCGCGTCGAGCTGTTCGATCAACTCGCGCTTGCCCCACAGAATACCAATATGTGAACCATAGAACTTGTACGCCGAACAGGCGAGGAAATCGCAGCCGATCGCCTGGACGTCGACGAGCACGTGCGGCGCGTAGTGCACGGCGTCGACGAACACGCGCGCGCCGACGGCGTGCGCCAGTCGCGTCGCGCGCGCGACGTCGGTGATCGTGCCGAGCGCGTTGGACGCCGCGCCGATGGCGAGCACCTTGGTGCGCGGCGTGATCGCCGCCTCGAGGTCGCTCCAGTCGAGCTGCCCGTCGCTCGTGCGCATCTTCACCATGCGCAGCGTGACGCCGCGATCTTTCTCGACCGCGCGCCAGGGCGCGACGTTGCCATGGTGATCGAGTTCGGTGACGACGATCTCGTCGCCGGGCCCGAGCGACCGGCCGATGGCGTGCGCGAGGTGGAAGGTGAGCGACGTCATGTTCTGGCCGAACGCGATCTCGTCGGCGCGGCCGTTGACGAAATCGGCGAGCGTCTGCCGTGCGCCGGCGATCAGCGCGTCGGTCTCTTCGCTCGTCGGATAGGCCCAGTGCGTGTTGGCGTTGTGATGAAACAGGTAATCCGTCATCGCGGCGGCGACGACGCGCGGCACCTGCGTTCCGCCCGGCCCGTCGAAGTACGCCACGGGAAAGCCGCGGTGTACGCGCTCGAGCGCGGGAAAGTGCGCGCGAATGGCGTCGACAGACGCGATTGATGCTGCCGTACGATCCAGGGTCGCGGTCATGCGATCTCCACGTTCGCCCACTGTTCGATGAGCTTCACGATCTCCACATGGTCGGCCACCTCGCCGAACTCGCTGCGCGCAATGCGAAAGAGGTCGGCGGTGAGCGCCGTCAGCGGCGCCGGAACGCGATTGTCGCGCGCCAACTCCGGCGGCGATGGCGATGTCTTTCTCCAGCAGCGCAAGCTTGAACGTGCGCGGGAATGCGCGCGTGAGCACGCGTTCCGGGATCAGGTTCATCGACGCGTTCGACCGGCCGCTCGACGAATTGATCACGTCGAGCGCCACCTTCGGATCGACGCCTTCCTTCATGAGCGTCGCCAGCCCTTCGGCCGCCGACAACAAGTGAATGGCGAGGAAGGCCTGGTTCACCGCCTTCACCGTGTCGCCCGCGCCGACCGCTCCGCAATGCACGATCTTCTGCGCGAAGGTGGCGAGCACCGGTCGTACTCGCTCGAGTACGTCCGCCGCACCGCCGACCATCGTCGTCAGCGTTCCCTTCTCCGCGCCGATCACGCCGCCGCTCACGGGCGCGTCGAGGAAATCCGCGCCGACCGCGGCGAGGCGCGCGGCAATCCGTCGCGACGTGGCCGGATCTCCGGAGGTGCAGTCGACGAGCGTCGCCCCGCGTGCGAGTCCGGCGAGCAATCCGTCCGGCCCGTCGAGCACGCCCTCCACATCGTGCGACGTCGAGAAGCAGGAGACGACGACGTCGGCGCCGCGCGCCGCCTCGGCGGCCGTTGCCGCGAGCCGTACGCGCGGCACTGTCGGCGTATCGCGCACGAACTCTTCGGCGCGCGCGGCGGTGCGATTCCACACGGTGAGCGGCAGTCCGGCGCCGGCGATGCGCGCGGCCATCGGGCGGCCGATCGCGCCCAGGCCAAGGAAGGCGGTGTTCATGCGAGAGAACTTATCATCCCGCTATCTTTCGCGCATGATCACTCGCGTCCGCGTCGACGGCATGACCTGTCAGCATTGCGTGCGCGCCGTGTTCACCGCCCTCGGCGCGGTGAATGGCATTCAGCGCGCCGACGTGCGCATTGGCGGGGCCGAGATCGAGCACTCGGGCGACGTCACGATCGACGACATTCGCGACGCGGTCGCCGTGGTGGGTTACACGGTCGCCTCGGCCGACACCGACCGCAGATCACTGCCCATCGTCTGATCGTCGCTCGCGGCCAGTAGCTCGTCGAGCCGCGACGCATCGAGCGCCAATCCGTCCGGCGACTCGAGCACGAAGCCGGCATCGCGAATCATCTCGAAGTCGGCGCGCGCCGCTTGACCGGGCGTCGTGAGGTAGTCGCCGATGAAGATCGAGTTCGCCGCATAGAGACCCAGCGGCTGCATGGAGCGCAAATGCACTTCGCGGCCGCCGGCAATGCGAATTTCCTGCGACGGGAGCAGCAGCCGGTACAGCGCCAGCACGCGCAAGCAGCGGCGCGGGTCGAGGCCGCCGAGCGACTCGAACGGCGTTCCAGGAATTGGTATGAGGAAATTGACAGGCACGCTGCGAACGCCGAGTTCGCGGAGCGACAGCGCCAGGTCGATCACGTCGTCGTCGCTTTCGCCCATGCCGATGATGCCGCCCGAGCAGGTCTTCATGCCCGAACGCGCCACGTGTCCCACGGTGGCGACGCGATCGTCGTACGTGTGCGTCGTCACGATGGAATCGGTAAAGCGCTCGGAGCTGTTCAGGTTGTGATTCACCTGATCGACGCCCGGCTTCCTCGAGCCGCCGCACGTGGTCTTCCGTGAGCAGACCGAGACACGCGCAGACATGCATGTCGTGCCGCGATTTCACCTCGCGCACGGCGTCGAGCACCTTGTCGAACACGCGGCCGCCGGGCGCGCGACCGGAAATCACCATGCAGAACGTGCCGACGTTGAGCGCCGCCGCGCGGTCCGCCGCCGCGAGAATTTTTTCGCGCGCCATGAACGGATACTTCTCGATCTCCGCCGTCGACACCGCCGACTGCGAGCAGTAGTGACAGTCCTCGGGACAGAGCCCGCTCTGCGCATTCAGCAGAAAGTGCAGTCGTACGCGATTGCCGAAGTAGTGGCGACGCACGCGATAGGCCGCCGCCAACTGATCGAGCAGCACCTCATCCGGCGCGGCGAGTACCGCGCGCGCGTCGTCGCGCGACATGACGTCTCCGGCGAGCGAGCGATCGGCGAGCGCGTTCCAACTGGGGAATGACATGGCGAAACGATTCAGCTGGTGACAGGAGCGGCGACGATCAGATCGAGCAATCCGGAGCGCTCGACCGCGTCCGCCGTCCGATCAAGATCGCCCGCATCGGACAGCCAGGGAAGCTCGACCACCGGCACCCGCTCGAGCCGCGCGACCGTCGCGGCGTTGTCGGCGGCCGACTCATCGGTCTCGGGGCCGACGCGATTGAACACGACCGCGCGCACTGGCAGCCCAGCAGCTCTCGCCGCCGCGAGCGTGAGCCGCGTATGATTGATCGCGCCGAGACGATTGGCGGCGACGATCACCACGTCGAGCGCCCAACGCGCGAATAGAGTGTCAAAGGCGTACTCGCCGACGACGGGGACGAGCAAGCCGCCCGCACCTTCGACGATCAGCGCGCCCACGCCCATGGTCGCCGCTTCGATGGCGCGGTCGAGTAGCGCGAGATCGACGACTCGGCCCTCACGTTCGGCGGCCAACGCTGGCGCGAGCGGCGCGCGGAAGGTGAGTGGCGCGACCTCGCGCAGCTTTCGCGTCCCGCCGGCGGCGCGAGCCAGGCGCGCGCCGTCGCGCGTCAGGTCGTCGAACGAGACGCCAGTCTCCACCGGTTTCATCGCCGCGACGATCGACGCCGCGCCGGCGCAGCGCCGCCGCGAGCGCGCAGGCGACGAGCGTCTTTCCGACGCCCGTATCGGTGCCCGTGACGCCGAGTCGAATCACAACGCCTCCGCGAACTCGGCGATCGCGTCGTATGCCGTCGCGAGATCGCGCTCGGTCGAACAATACGGCGGCAGCACGTAGACCGTGTCGCCGAGTGGCCGGAGCGACACGCCGCGATCGAGCGCGAAGCGGCGGAGTTCGGTGCCGACGCCGCTCAAATACCCGCGATCCGGCGCCTCGAGCTCGAGGGCGAGGATGGTGCCGAGCACGCGAACATTGCGCACGCGCTCGATCGAGGCCAGTCGCAACGCCGCCGCGCGGTGCGCGCGCTCGATGGTCTGCCGCCGCGCGGCCGACGCGTCGTCGAGCAGCGCGAGCGACGCCAGTCCGGCGGCGCAGGCGATGGGGTTGGCGGTATATGAGTGTCCGTGAAAGAGCGTTCGCTTGCGGTCGTCCGACCGGAAGGCGTCGAACAAGGCCTCGGTGGCCAGCGTCGCGCCGAACGGCATGAAGCCGCCGCTGATGCCCTTGGAGAGGCACATCAGGTCCGGCGCGACGCCGGCGTGTTCGCAGGCGAACAGCGGCCCGGTGCGGCCGAACCCGGTCAACACTTCGTCGGCGATGAGCGGAATGCCGTGGCGCGCGGTGAGCTCGCGCAGCGCGGAGAGCGCCGCGGCCGGCCACATGCGCATGCCGCCGGCGCCGAGCAACATCGGCTCGACGATCAGCGCGGCGACGTCTGCACCGCGACGCGAGAGCAGCGCTTCGAACGCGCCGGCGACGTCGCCGTCGACGGGGTCGGGCAGTCGCGCGACTTCGAACAGTTTGTCGGCGAACGGCTCGGTGAACAACCCGCGCGCGCTCACGCTCATCGCGCCGAACGTGTCGCCGTGGTAGGCGTTGTCCAGCGCAGCGACGAGGGTCCGCTGTTCGCCGCGGTTGCGCCAGTATTGAAGCGCGATCTTGATCGCGACCTCGACGGCCGTGGATCCGTTGTCGGAAAAGAACACTCGCTCGAGGCCACGCGGTGCGCGCGCAGCGAGCGCCGCAGCGAGCCGCGCCGCCGGCTCATGGGTGAATCCGGCGAAGATCACCTGCTCGAGCGTCCGCGCCTGCTCGGCGATGGCCGCGGCAATCTCCGGCTGCGCGTGTCCGTGCAGCGTCACCCACCAGGACGAGATCGCGTCGAACAGCGCGCGCCCGCGGTCGTCGTACAGGTACGCGCCTTCGGCGCGCACGATCGGAATGGGATCGCCCACCTGACCGTGCTGCGTGTACGGATGCCATAGGTGGCGCCGGTCGGCGGCGCGCACGTCGAACGAGCCGTCACTCATCGGAGCGCGACGTTCGCAGCCGCGAACGCGCTCGCCACCGCGTCGGCGAGGCCGGCGATCTGATCGTCGGTGTGTGCCGCGCTCGCGGTGATTCGGAGCCGAGACGTTCCATCGGGCACGGTCGGCGGGCGAACGGCGCCGACGAGGAAGCCGCGGTCGGCGAGCGCGGCGCCGATCATAGTAGCGCGCCGCGCGTCGCCGACGATCACGGGAACGACGTGCGATTCGCTCTCGCCCGCGCACGTCACGCCGCGCGACGCGAGCGCGGCGCGAATGGCGCGTGCGTGCGACGCGAGTGCGGCCCGCCGCTCGGGCTCGGCGCGTGCGATGCGCAGCCCTTCGCGCGCCGCCGCCACCTGCGCCGGCATGGGCGCGGTGGAGAAGACGAACGAACGCGCGCGGTTGAGCAAATACTCATGGAGCGTACGCGACCCGAGCACGAACGCGCCGGCCGCGCCGAACGCCTTTCCCAGCGTGCCGACCGTGACGTCGACCGGGTGGGCGAGTTCGAGCGAGGCCGCGGTGCCGCGCCCATCCGGTCCGCTAGCACCGGCCGCATGCGCGTCGTCCACGTAGGTCCACGCATCGTACTGGCGGGCGAGCGTCGTGAGCTCGGCCAGCGGTGCCCGGTCGCCGTCCATCGAGAACATGCCGTCGGTGACGATGAGCGCGCGGCGCGCCTCCTGCCGGTGGAGGGCGAGCAGCCGCTCGAGCGCCGCGGCATCGCCGTGCGGATACACATGAATGGCCGCGCGGCTCGCCCGGCTGCCGTCGATCAACGACGCGTGATTCAGCGCGTCGGCAAAGATCGCGTCGCCGCGGCCGACGAGTGCCGCGATGACTCCGACATTTGCCGCGTACCCGCCAGAAAAGGTGAGCGCTCGCTCCGCGTCGAAGAACTCCGCGATCTCTCGCTCGAGGGCCTCGTGCTCGGCGCTGTTCCCGGTGATCAAGCGCGAGGCCGCGGCGCCACTGCCGTGCTCGCGCAGCGCACGCGACGCCGCATCGGCAAGACGCGGGTCCGAGGCGAGGCCCAAGTAGTCGTTCGAGGCGAAATCGACCGCGGCTCCCTGCTCCGTCTCGACCACAGCGCCCTGCCGTCGCGCGATGATTCGGAGTTGCCGCTCGAGTCCTCGATCGCGCAACGTCGCGAGCTCGGTTGCCAGCACATCGTCGAGCGACACGGTCTCCGATGGATGCGACACGCGGGTGTTGGTCACGTCTCAGGGTAACGCGAGACTTCGAGCGCGGGAAGCGCGGCTCGGACATTGATCGAGTTTGTTCGGGTTTGTGCAAACTCAGGGTTGTCCGAGCGCCGCCGGAATAGATAAGTTGCGCCCGCGCACCCAGACGACGCCGCGACACGGGAGAGCACGATGGCACCACCTCAGCGAAATCCCGAAGACCGTCCGGTCGCGACCCTCCTCGCGCCGGACATTGCGGCGCTCCTCAGAGACTCGCCCGCCGATATCGCCGCCGAGACGGAGGAGGTGCACCCCGCCGATCTCGCCGACGTCGCTGAGCTGCTCGACCGCGATCAGCTCCCGAAATTCCTCACGGCACTCGGTCCGGCGCGCGCCGCCGACGTCCTCGAGTACCTCGACGAGGAGCTCCGCACCGAGTTCCTCGAAGCGATTTCCCCGAGCCAGGCCGCCGCCCTCGTCTCGGAGATGACGCCGGACGATCGCGCCGACACGCTCGAGGAGATCGACGAGGAGCACGCCGAAGACATCCTCTCCGAAATCTCGAGCGAGGCGCGCCGGGAAACGGAACGACTCCTCGCCTACGAGCAGGACACCGCCGGCGGTTTGATGACGACCGAGTTCGTCTCGGTCTCGGCGGACATGACCGTCGAAGCGGCGGTCGAGAACGTGCGCGCGGTGGCGCGATCAGGGAAAAAGGAGGCGATGCACGCGATTTACACGACTGATACAGAGGGTCGTGTCGTCGGCGTGATGTCGCTGCGCGAACTGCTCGCCGCGCCCGCCGGCGCCAAGATCAGCGAGATCGCCTGGAGCGAAGTGCAAAGCGTGTCGCCCGGCTCCGATCGTGAGGAAGTGGCGCGCATGATCGCGAACTACGACTTGGTCGCCGTACCGGTGGTGAGCGAGTCGGGCCACATCATGGGCGTGATCACCGTCGACGACGTCATCGACGCGATCCAGGAAGAGCAGACGGAAGACGTCCAGAAGTTGGGCGGCATGGAAGCGCTGGACGAACCGTACTCGCAGATCGGTTTCTGGCGCATGATCAAGAAGCGCGCGGGCTGGCTGAGCGCACTCTTTCTGGGCGAGATGCTCACGGCGACCGCGCTCGGCGTGTACCAGAAGGAGATCGACAAGCAGACGGTGCTCGCGTTGTTCCTGCCGCTGATCATCAGCTCCGGCGGCAACTCGGGTTCGCAGGGAACCTCTCTCCTCATCCGCGCGCTCGCGCTGCGCGAAGTGGCGCTGCGCGACTGGTGGCGCGTGGCGAGCCGAGAGATCGCGACCGGCCTGATGCTCGGCCTGATCCTGGCGGTGATTGGATTCGCGCGCATCGAACTCTGGCAGGTGCTGGCCAACAAGGGCTGGCACGTCCTGTCGATCGAGGTCGGACACAACTACGATTTGAGTCTCGTGAATGGCGTGATCCGGGTAAACCCGATGCAGCATCATCTGCTCGCGATGACAGTCGCGGTGTCGCTCCTCGGTGTCGTGATGTTCGGGACGCTCGTGGGATCGATGCTGCCGTTCGTCTTCCGAAGTCTCGGGTTCGATCCCGCGAGCGCATCGGCACCGTTCATCGCGACCTTCGTCGACGTGACGGGACTGATCATCTATTTCCGCGTGGCGATGTTGATCTTGTTGCGATGACGACCGCACGCGCGCCGCATGTTTAGCGCGGTTCGCAATCGTTCTGGACGTCGTACTGGGGTCGATGTATGCTTGCCGTAAGGTCGCCGCTGCAGATGGTCACCCATGCCCTCATGGAGGTCCAGATGGTCAAGCGTATCGCGATGCTCTTCGGTGTAGTGTTCCTCGTCGTTGGAATTCTCGGCTTCACCGTGTCCGGCGGAATGCAGATGGGGGACGCGGCCAACGCACCGAAGCTCCTCGGGCTGTTCCCGATCAACTTGCTGCACAACATCGTCCACCTCGCGTTCGGCGTGTGGGGACTCATGGCCGCACGCACCTCGGGCGGCGCCACGAGTTTCTGCAAGATCGGCGGCGTGATCTACCTCGTCCTCGCCTGCCTCGGTCTCGTCGCTCCGACAACGTTCGGGCTGATCCCGATTGGCGGCGCGGACATCTACCTGCACGCGCTGCTCGGCATCGTGCTGGCCGGCGTCGGTTTCACGGCGCCACAAGAAGCAGCCAGCGCCGCTGCAGCAGCCTGAGTCGGCAATGGAACGCCTGAGCCTCACCATAGAAGGCATGATGTGCGACCATTGCGTCCGCGCCGTCCGCGGCCGCCTCGAGCACACGACAGGCGTCAAACTCGGCGACGTCCAAATCGGCTCGGCGACTCTCGAGTACGACCCCACGCGCACGAACGTGGATGACATCGAGGAAGCGATCGCCGACGAAGGCTACACCGCGTACGTCGCCGAGTAGGGCTGGGCAGACCACGCATCAAAGCTGTTGAAACACGAATCAGACGAATGAGACGAATCAGCACGAATGAAACACCCATTGATCGTGGGTTCATTTCATCCGTTTTGTTCCGTTCCATTCGTTTGATCCGTATCCGATTTGTTTCAACCGTACCCGGCGCGGATGCATCAAAGCTGTTGAGAAACGAATAGGACGAATGAGACGAATCAACACGAATGAAATACCCATCGATCGCGGGTTCATTTCATCCGTTTGATTCCGTTCCATTCGTTTGATCCGTACCCAATTTGTTCCAACCGTACCCGACGCGCACGACATCAAAGCTGTTGAAAAACAAATAAGACGAATGAGACGAATCACCACGAATGAAATTTCGAGCTGTCATTGATTCGTTTCATTCGTGTCATTCGTTTGATTCGTGCCCCAAATCGGTTCCAAGCCTGCTTAGCGCGGACGCATCAGAGCGAATGAGCTCTCCGTCCGTCATTGATTCATTTTCATTCGTTTGATTCGTTCCCAAATCGGTTCCAACGCTGCCCGCCGCGGACGCGTTCGCCTGTCGCTTGGGATAGTCGATGTACCGGCCGAAGAAGGCACGGGGGCCGAAGTGCAGCAGGACGCCGACTTCGAAGGTCGTGGCGCAGAGATAGTTGCGTAGCTGCCGTTCCGCGTACGGCGGCAGTTTGTCGCCAGCCTTGATCTCGACGAGCACTCGGCCATCCACGACCATGTCGAGCCGTTGCCAGGCCACGTGGTGACCCTTGTACCGCACGTCGACGGCGAGTTCGCGCGCGACCTCGTGCCCGTGATCGACTAGTTCGCGCTCGAGTGCGCCCGCGTAGACAGCTTCCGCGAAGCCCGAGCCGTAGTAGTTGTAGACCGTGTAGAACGCCGTGATGATCGAGCCTACGCGGTCACCCTCGATGAGCGGTGGCATGGCCCGAACATGATCACCATTCGCGGCAGGCTCGGCACCAAACCGGCTCGGGAAGGCTCATTTCGGCCCAGAGTATTCCGCATCGTGCGCCTGTCGTATCATCTTTCCAGCTTCATTGACGCGACCGGGGGGAGCGCCAAGTGAGGGATCGCCGCATTGTCACCGCCGGACTGTGGTTTGCGCTGAGCGTCCTCGCGAACGCGGCCCAGGGGCAGAAGAAGGACGCTCCTGAGTTCACGCGGCAAGGGCTGCTGATCGTGAACTTCACGCTGGCCAATGGCGCCGATCTGCGACTCGGGCGTCGGGCCGGCGACGCCGTTCGCTCGCGGGTCTCGAAGCTCGTCGACAAGCGGGACGTCGACGTCATCGACGGCGACAAGATCCGCATTCGGTTCATGACCGACGGCTTTTCGCCGGATTCGTCGTATTCGGTGAGCGACGCGCACTCGATCGGCCGCTACCTCCGCGCCGACGAGTTCCTGTTGGCGAACGTCGCCAGCACGCCGGCCGGATTCCGTCTGTCGGGCGACTTGGTGCTGCTGCGCGACGACCAGCTCCGCCAGCCAATCCCGCCGGTGACTGCCGCGAAGCTCGACTCGGCGGCGCAATTGTTCGCCAAGAATCTGCTCGCCGCGCGTGCGCAACTCGTGCCGGAACGCCGGTGCGAGAATTCGTTGCGCGACGGGCACGGCGGCGCGGCGATCGCCGCCGCCCGCGAAGGAATTGCCGCGTATCCGCACTCGACCATCGCGCGCGTGTGCCTCGTGTGGGCGCTGCGTCAGACGGGCGGCAGCGGTGTCGCCGAAGAGTTGCTCGGCCAGTCGCGACAGATTCTCGCCACCGATTCGGCGAACAAGCACGCGCTCGAGGGCGCGGCCGTGGCGCTCGATTCGCTGCGCCGCCGGAACGAAGCGGCGGACATGTGGTTCCGACTGGCCGCGACCGACACCGCCAACGTCGATCTCGCGCTGCGCATTTCGTACGCCCTGTTCGAGGGCGGCAACTCGAAACGATCCGAACCGTTCGTCGTGCGCCTGGTCGAGGGACATCCAGACGACTATCGGCTCGTACAGCAGGAGTGGCGCGTCGCATACGAGAACAAGAGTTGGTCGCGCGCGATCGACGCCGGGGCCAAGCTGCTCGCCGCCGATTCCACCGCGCAACACGATTCGGTGTTCTTCGTGCGACTCGCCACCGCGTATCACGAAGACGGCCGCCCGTTGAACGCGATCGAGACGCTCGCGCGCGGTGCGATCGCGTTTCCGCGCGACGCGCGCCTGTATTCGTTGTACTCACAGTACGTTCGAGCCGAAGCGGACACCGTCATTCCGCGTGGACTGGCGCTCTTCCCCAAGAACCCGGCCCTGCTCGCGCTCAACGCCAAGGAACTGCACGCGCGCGGAAAAATCGCCGAGTCGCTCGACGCCACGAAGCAGGCGCTGTCGGTCGACTCCACGATGTCACACGGCCAACTCTCCGTCGCGCAGCTCGAGCTCGAGTTGGGCCGGCCGGACAGCGCACTCGTCGCGCTGCATCGCGCGGCGGCCGGCGGCGAGGATTCGTCGCTCGTCGCACAGTTCGCGCTGTCCAAGGGAAACGGGATGTATCGCGCCGCGAACGGCACGAAAGCGTCCGCCGACTTCAACCTCGCGCTCCGTTTCATCGCGTTCGCGGACTCTGTTCGCTCGAGCGAACAGTCCAAGTTTCTCGTCGGCGCCACGGCGCTCGGCGTCGTGCAGGCAGTGCTCACCGAAGCGGCGGCGCAAAAGGACAAAACCGAAGGGTGCCGGCTGGTCCACGTCGCATCGGACATGATGCCCGTCGCGCGCACCGGCCTCCACGCCGGTGTCGACACGTTCGCCGATGCCGCCAGGCAGTCGCTCGAGTATCTCGACCAGCTCGATCCATACGTCGGACAAGGGCTGACATCGCTGTGCGGCGAAAAGGCGCCGCCGCCGTGATCACGGAGCCGCGACGCATCGCTTCGTTTCTCCCCGCGGCAACGGAGATGGCGTACGCGCTTGGACTCGGCGATCGGCTCGTCGGCGTATCGCACGAGTGCGACTATCCGGCGAGCGCGCGCGAAAAGCCGGTCGTCGTGCGCAACGCGGTGGAGATGGCGAGCCTCGGCCCGACGGAGATCGACGCTGTCGTGAGCGAGCGACTGCTCGGCGGCGAAAGCCTGTACGCGGTCGACGAACAGCTCGTTCGCGCACTCGCACCGGATCTGATTCTCACGCAGGATCTCTGTCAGGTCTGCGCGCCATCGGGGAACGACATTACGCGTTTACTCATTTCGCTCGACCAGCGGCCCGAGGTGCTCTACTTCACGCCGCGCACCTTGCGCGACGTCGACGACGACTTGCTTCGATTGGGCGACGCGACCGGACGGCGCGCGCAGGCGGACGCCGTCGTCGCCGCGAACCGTCGCCGGCTCGACGTACTCGAGCGTCAACTCGCCGGCGTCGTCGAGCGGCCGCGCGTGTTCTTCGCCGAGTGGGTGGATCCGGTGTATTGCGCCGGACACTGGGTGCCGGAGATGATCGAACGCGCCGGCGGAGAGCCGGTGCTCGCGCGACCGGGCGCGGACTCCGTGCGCGTGACGCGTGAGGAAGTCATGGCCGCCAAGCCGGACGTGTTGATCGTGGCGCCCTGCGGTTTCTCGCTCGCCGGGGCGATCGCGCAGGCCGGACAAATCGACCTATCGGCGCCCCGAGTGTATGCAGTCGACGCCAACTCGTACTTTGCGCGTCCTGGTCCGCGGCTGATCGACGGGATCGAGCTGCTCGCCCATCTGTTCCATCCGCATTTCGTCGAATATCGCGGCGAGCCGACGGGCTTTCGCGAACTCTGACGCATGGGTCTGGTGACTAAAGTTACGTTACCGGAGATTAATTACAGACCCTTGCACTCGCGGGACGTGATCCGTAGAATCGTCGCGCGATCCGGCGCTGGGTCGCCTGCCATCCCGCCACGCTTTCTCTCCCACCCGCGCGATCGCCCGCCATGACCCAACGCCCATTCGCCGCCGCACTCGGTTTTCTCGTGCTCGCTGCGTCCGCCAGCCTGGCGCAGAAAGAACCGAAACGACCGAAGCTCGCCGCCGACGCCGACACGAACAACGCGCACGTGTACTACGACTACGCGATCGAGCAGTTGAAGACCGATCCGGACAAGGCGGCCGATGCGTTGTACTGGACCACTCGAATCGATCCGAGCTGGGCCGACGGCTTCTACGCGCGACGCGTCGCGCTGCTGCTCACCAATCACAATCGGCTCGAGAACTACTGGTCCGGCGACCGGCGCACCATCCAGTCCAGCGAGATCAAACGCATCGACTCGTTGTTCTACCACGCACTCACGCTGAATCCGTTCGTCTCGCAGACGCTCGACCGTCAACTGTTCGAAACGATCGCCGACGACATCGCGTTGAAGTACGAACGTGCGGGCGGCGGTACGGCCTCCGAAGCCCGATACGCGATCGACACCGAAATGCAGGACGCCTCAGCCGGCGATGAAGGCCTGGCTCGCGTACGGCGATGGCCGTTTCGCGGACGCCGCGCGGCTGTACGCCGACGCGATTCGCAGCGATGAGCGCAACGGCCCGTTGCGCGTCGATCGCGCGCGCGTGTTCGTGCAGATGAATCTCCTCGACAGCGCGCTCGTGGATCTCAATGCGGCGCTGGCGGATCTTCAGAAGCGTGATAAGAAGGACCTGATCTACGTCTACGAATCGAAGGCGCTGACCGAACAGAGTATCGGCGCCGTGGAACAGCGGCTTGGCCACGCCGCCGCGGCGAAAGAGGCCTTCGGGCGCGCATTGGAGGAAGATCTGTCGTACTACCCCGCGCATATGCAGCTCGCCTACATGGCGATCGGGGCGAACGGACACCGCCACGGCGCTCACCGAGTTCGACCTCGCCGTCCAGATGCAGGACAACGAACCGTTCGCGCACTACACGTACGGCTTTGCGCTTGCCGCAACCGGAAAGGCGCCAGAGGCCGAGGCGCAGCTTCGCAAGGCGGTCGCGCTCGACCCGGTCTACGCCGCGCCACACCTCGTGCTCGGCTACGTGCTCGAATAGATGGGGAAGCCGGAGCCGGCGGTCGCCGAGTACAACACGTTTCTGTCGCTGGCGTCGCAGACGGATCCGCGCCGAGCCGACGCGCAAGGACGTGTCTCCTCGCTTGAAAACCTTCGGACCAATTCTGACACAATGATCGAACGCCCGCGCCTCCGGCCGCGATTCCGTCCCGCTCGCGCCGGTGTCGCGGCGCTGTGTGTCCTGGGCTGCGCCTGCGTGCTCGCGTCGCGACGCCTAAACGCACAGGACTCGCTGCGCGCCGGAACGCGCAAACGCAGCGTCGCCGAGGACATGCAGTTGTTCAGCCAGGTGCTGAACCAGATTCGTGTGAATCACGTCGACTCGCTCGACCCGCACGATCTGCTCATGGCGGCGATCGAAGGCATGGTGGAGGCGGCGGACCCGCACTCGTATGTCATTCCGGTCACGCGGCTCGATTCGGCGAAGTCGGCCGCCATGCGCGCTGGCCGGCTCGTTCCAATTCCAATCGCCTTTCGATTCATTGGCGGCGCGCCACTCGTGTCGTCCGTCGCCGCCGGCAGCAAGGCGGTCGCATTGGACATATTGCCGGGCGACGAACTCGTCGCCGTCGACGGTCATCCGATCGCGGCAACGTCCGATGACGAACTGCAGCTCGTGCTGTCCGGACCGAAGAATTCCGCGGCGACGCTGCTCTTTCGTCGCCGGCACGCCGACGGGACGATCGCGCGACTCGAGCGCGTCGTCATGCGGCAATCCGTGAACGACGACACCGCCGTGCCGGCGGCCGTAATGCTCGCTGGACATACCGGCTACGTGCGAGTGACGACCTTCCTCGGCGACAAGGTGGCGGACGATCTGCACGCCGCGCTCGATCGCCTGGAGCACTCGGGGATGGAACGACTGGTACTCGATCTGCGCGGCAACGGCGGCGGGCGTGTCGACGAGGCAAAGCGGATTGCCGGTGAGTTTTTGCCGCGCGGCTCGATCGTGTACACGGCCGCCGGTCGCAAGCAGGACGTCATCGACACGGGGCGGGTGCAGCGCTCGTTCTGGTCGTCCCAGCGCACGTATCCCATCGTGCTGCTCGTCGACGAAGGAACGGCGAGCGCATCGGAACTCGTCGCGGGCGCGCTCCAGGACCACGATCGCGCGCTCGTCGTGGGCCGCACGACCTTCGGCAAGTCGCTCCTCATGCGTACGTTTCCGCTCACCGACGGTTCGGCGCTGACGCTCGTCGTCGCCGAACTCAAGACGCCCTGTGGTCGAGCGATCCAGCGCGAGTATCGCGGTGAATCGCGGCGCGACTACTATCTCGACGCCGGCCAGTCCGGCGGCTCGGGCGGCGAGGTCTCCGCCGCGAACACACGCCCGACATGCAAGACGGATCGCGGGCGCGTGGAATACGGCGGCGGTGGTATCGTGCCCGACGTCGTACTGCCGCTGGTTATCTCGCCGACATGGCTCGCGCGCGTGAGCGAGCTTGGCCTCACGATCACATGGGCGGCAGGCTATGTCGAGAGCGCCGGTACATCACTGGGCACGGTCGACTCGTTGGCAAGCAAACCGTCGCTCGCCCCGACCGCGCTCGCCAGCTTCCGGGCGTACGCGGCGAAGAACGGCATCGTCGTACCTGATGACACAGCGACGAACGCCGAGTTGTCGCGCGTGCTACTCCAGTCGATCGCCTACTCGAAGTTCGGCGAGGCAGGGTTCTATCGTCTGGTGGCGTTGACGGACGCGCAGGTCGAGGCGGCGATCGCGGCGTTCGACCGGTCGAACATTTTGTTGTCCGGCTCGCCGCCGCCGTAAGGTGCTCGGACGCGCGCGCCGCGGCGGCGAGCTATAGCGCCGCCGCCTGCGCGTCGGCAAACTCGCGCGCCGCTTCCGCTTTCTCCTCCTCGCCTTCCTCCCCGAGCAGCCCCACAATCCCCTCTTCCAGCCACGCGTGTTCCCCGCGCAACACCTGCTGCGCCACGCGATACATCTCGCCATCGAAGCTTCCATAAAAGTTCTCGAATAGCTCGTCCACCCGCCGGCGCGCCGCGCGACAGAACAGGTCCGCCAGCGCCGTCGCCTGGAGATTGCCTTGCTCGGTCAGCATCTTCGCCCGCACGCACGCCGCCGCCATGGCGAATAGCTCGGCGCCGATGTCCACGGCGCGAAAGAGCACGAGCTGCCGACGTTCGAGCTTTGGGCCAAAGCGCACCATCGCGTGGAAGATCGAGCGGCCAAGTTTGCGCGTGTGCCGCTCGGCAAAGCGCATGTGGCCCGCCAGCTTGCCGAATCCGGCGAACGAACCTGGCACCTGTCCCCGGCCGATCCACCGCGCGGGATACCAGGTCGGATAGAACTTCATCACCCGGCCGAACGCCGCCGCTTTTTCGCTGCCCGACGACTCCTTGTCGACGAGCGCGAACGCGGTCTTGAAGTGGTGGTCCACCGCTTCGCGCGCGATGAACAGCCGCATGATCTCCGACGAACCCTCGAAAATGAGATTGATCCGCGTGTCGCGCATCGCGCGCTCGATCGGAATCGGCTTCTCGCCGCGCGCGCGCAGCGAATCCGCCGTCTCGTAGCCGCGGCCCCCGCGGATCTGCAGCGCGTCGTCGACGATCCGCCACCCGTGCTCGGTGTTGTACATCTTGGCGATCGCCGCTTCGAGTCGGATGTCGTAGTGCGTGCGCTCGGCGAGCCCCACGGTGAGCCCGGCAATCGCGTCCATGGCGAAGGTGTTGGCCGCCATCATCGCGACCTTCTGCGCCACCGCTTCGTGCTTGCCGATCGGTGCGCCCCACTGCACGCGCTCCTGCGCCCACATGCGCGACGCTTGCAGCAGCGCTTTGCCGCCGCCCGCCGCGCTCGCGG
Organism: uncultured Gemmatimonadaceae bacterium; assembly: GCA_963817445.1. Lineage (GTDB taxonomy): Bacteria > Gemmatimonadota > Gemmatimonadetes > Gemmatimonadales > Gemmatimonadaceae > JAQBQB01. The sequence continues at coordinate 57,330 of CAWFOG010000023.1, read as the reverse complement.
GCAACGTCAGTCGCCCGGTGTTGAGCGTGACCAGCGCGAGCTTCAACCCGCGTCCCTCGCCCCAGAGAATGTTCTCGCGCGGAACCTTCACGTTCGTGAAGCGAATCACGCCGTTCTCGATCGCCTTGAGCCCCATGAAGCGGCAGCGGTGCACGACTTCGACGCCCGGCCACTTCGCTTCGACGATGAACGCCGTGATCTGTTTGCGCGTCTTCCCCTTCACTTCCGCGTCGGCCGTGCGCGCCATGACGACGAACAGCTCGGCGCGCGTCCCGTTCGTGCACCAGAGCTTCTCGCCGTTGAGGATGAAGTGCGTGCCGTCCGCGCTCGGCTCGGCGTGGGCATGCATGTTCGCCGGGTCGGAGCCGGCGTCGACTTCGGTGAGCGCGAACGCGCTGATCGCGCCCTTGGCCAGGCGCGGGAAGTATTTCTTTTTCTGCTCGTCGGTTCCGAACAGCTTGAGCGGCTGCGGCAACCCGATCGACTGGTGGGCCGACAGCAGCGCGGTGATCGAGCCGTCTTTCGACGTCACCATCGACATCGCCTTCACATAACTCGAATACGAGAGACCGAGTCCGCCGTATTCCGTCGGGATCTTGATCCCGAACGCGCCCATGTCGCGGAGCTCCTGCACGTACTCCTCGGGAATCTCGCCCGTGCGGTCGATCATGTCCGAATCGACGCGGCGGAGAAACGCGGCCAGCGTGTCGAGGAACGGCTGCGCGCGTGCGGTTTCGGCGGCGTCTTCCGCCGGATGCGGGTGAATCAGGTCGAGCCGAAATCGACCGAGGAAGAGTTCGCGAACGAAGCTTTCGCCGGACCATTCGCTCTCGCGAGCCGCTTCCGCAACGTCTCGGGCTTCTTTCTCCGAAGCCAGCCCAGCCGATTGCTGTGACATGGATTACTCACTTTCCGGCGCCGAAGGAGCCAACGTACGAGCGAGGCGATGCCGCCCAGGTGGCTCCCATGTATCCCCCCCCCGTTCACTCCCCTGAATTATGCATCCCCCGCGCCCAAATAGACGGTCGAAGCGATCGTTGGAACGTACCGGCTTGGTCGACCGGCTGGCGGACTGGCTGCTCAACCATTGCCCGTTCTCCACGCTCACCGTGCTCACGATGATCGTGGCGGGTTCGTCGATCCCCATTCCGCGGCCGATCGTGGTCCTCATTCCAGTCATCCTGGCCGATGTCGCGCTCAACCTGTTTCGACATGTGCGGCGTACCCGGCGCGAAGACCGTCCGTCGCGCCTCAGCTCCGGCGTGATTGCTTGACGACCACCGCCGCGCCGGCGAGGGACACGGCCGCAAACGCGAACCACTGGATCGCGTAGTTCACATGCGGCCCCTCGTCGAGCGGCGGAATCCCGAGACGCGCCACGCGATTGACCTCGACGGCTGAATCGCCAAGCTCGACCACATAGACGGGCGCGACGGGATAGGGCAGCGCACGCGCGACGACGGCGTAGGATAGGCGCGTGAGCACGGTCGGCTTGCCCACGTACGTTCCGCCGGCGGTCGATGGAAATTCCTCGGCGTAGCCAGTGAACGTCGAGTCGCGATCGCGCCATTTGTCCGCGTCGATCGTCGCGCCATCGGGCGCATACACCCAGCCGCGATTCACGATCACCGCGGTATCGCGTCCCGGAATGCGCACCGGCGTGAGCAGGTTGACGCCCGGCGATCCCATGTACGACCGCGCGGCGAAGATCAGCTCGTGCGCGTAGTCCGGAATGCCGGTGACGCGCACGCGACGAAAGCGCGCGAGCGCCGTGTCGTGAGGCAGCGCGGAAATGTCGGCGATCGCCGAATCCAGCCGCCCGGCAATCAGCGCGTTGCTCGCGCGACGCTCGGCCAATCGGTGGAGCTGCCAAAAACCGAGGCGAATGAAGATCGTCGCGGCCACGAGCGCCAGCGCGACGAACAGCCCAATTCGCGCGCCGCCGGATCGCTTCAACGCACGACCGCGTCGAAGGTGCCGGTGAGCACGCGATCGCGCGGCTTCACCTGGACCCAGATCCGATACCGGCCTGGTTTAGGAAACTCATACGGAATCGAGAACGTCCCGCCCGCCGGCATCGGCGCCATGCCCGTCATCTGCTCGGCGGCCGCGATCGAGTCGCGATCGAGGTGCCCGGCGCGCGTGGTATCGCCGCGATCGCGCAGCGCGAATACCGCCTGCGCCGCCGACGACACCGTCCCCATCGGGTGCAGGTGGATGAACACGCTGCCGTCGTCGCGCATGACCACGGCGTGCGCGGCCATGCCCATGTACGGCTCGAGGCGCGCAACGCCGCCCTTGGCGTCGCGCACTGTGAAGCGAAGTTCGACCGCCTGCCCCGCCGCGAGTGGCGTCGCGTCACCCGTCCACGCGAGCGAGTAGCCGTCGCCGAGCGGCGTGGTTGCGCCGGAGGCAAGCGCCGGCACCGAGACAGTCGTCGTCCACGCGTCGTCGCTGTCGGCGGCGGCGCGTGCAGCATGCGACGGCGCAGTACTCGGAACCGGCGCCGGGATCGTGGTCGTCGTGGCAAGCGTGAGATTCGTTCCGTTCTCGGTCGTCACATCGGCGAACAGGCGGTAGTTGCCCGCGGCGATGGGCGGGAGCGTCACGCGAAAGTCCGTCGAGTCGAGCTGCACCGGGTGCAGATGCGCGAACACTCGCGCGCTGTCGCTGCTCACGAGGAAGAGATGCATGATCTTCCCGTGATCGGGGATGAGCGACGAGAGCGACATGCTCGCGTTCGGATCTTGTGTCGAGAGATCGAGCACGTTCTCGCCGGCGTCCGAACGTACGACCACGGTCGGCACAGGCGGGCGGTACATCGTACGCTGGTACGCGCGGTCGACGGACTCCCACCACTTCGCCCCGCCGAACAGCAACAGTGCGATGGCCGGAACGGCCACCACAGTCACGACTCTCGCGTGTCGCCGCTTCGACGGCGTCGGCGTTTCGCCCGGCGGCACAGTGCTCTCCGACGCGGCCGCGTACACCAGCGTGACCAGTCCGGCGACGAGCAACCCGCCGAGTACGACGAGTATCGTCGCCAGCCCACGCGAGAAGCCGAGTCGGCCGGTGGCGAACGACATCACGGGCACGACCGCCGTTCCCGTTCCGCGTGTTCCCGCGACGGTGACGTAGACGCTGTACGCACCGTACGCCATGAGCCAGAGTTCACCCGCGTACGTCGCTTGCGCAGTCGGCACGGGCTTCGCCTCGTCGCCGTTCGGCGCGCCGGCGACTCCCGCGCGCCAGAAAACCGGGCGAATGGTCACGCGCTTCGCGGTAGAATCGTGCACCTGGACGATGACTTCAGCGCGGCCAGGGACGACCATTGGCGGACGCACGACCACGCGCACCGCGTACGGCCCGGCGTTCCCGTCATACACCACGTTTGGGCTGCCGACGTGCGCGGATGCAACGACGGCGATGGCGACGACGAGCAACGTCGTCGAGCGTTTGCTCATCGGCGGATCTGTGTCAGCCGTTTGCCCCACGCGAGACCCACGCCGCTCGAGACGATCGCAATCAGCAGTACGACCGCGTACTGCACGGCGAGCGTGACCACCGGCAACCCCGGGCCGAATTGGTGCGAGTGCGCGACGTACGCGCCGCCCGCCCAGTAGACGTAGTTGTTGGCGTTGAAGAAGCCGTTGCGCGCCGCCGGATTGAGCACGAGAAACGACGCGAACGGCCATTGCACCACGATGAACGCAACGAGGAACGCCGCGCCGAGTACGACGGCGAGCGTCAGCGTGGCGACGCGTCCGTCGAGGCGCGCGCGCAGCCAGTCGATGGCAACGGCAGGCAGAACGAGCCAGAGCGGCCACGAGAGCGTGACCATGTGACCCATGCGCTGGTAGATCGGACCAAGCTTTGGCGTGGCGGGAAACAGCTCGATGATCCACATCAGCGCGAGCATCAGCACCATAAACGCCGCCGCCGACACCGTGGCCGACCATTTCAGTTTGCCGGCGCGCGACAGGCCGCAGAGCGAGAACGGAAAGAGCAGGCAGACGATGCGATAGAACAGCGCGCCGTGCTGCATCATCCGTTCGCTGTATTCGGTGACGAACACCGCGAAGTTCATGATGAACAGGCCGCCGACCAACGACACGAGCAGCGCGAGCCGCTGCGCCTGGGCGCCCGTCGCGCGATTCTGCTGCGCCATCGTCAGCATCAGCGCGCCAACGACGATCGCGAAAATGCCGAGCGCCAGCACGACGTGCGGCGGACTGACAATCTTGACATCGAGGCCGTACGCGTCGTGCCACCAATTGTCGAACGGCGCGGACGTGATCATCGCGCCGCATCCCCACACACAGATCCACGCGCCGAACGGCGCGCGAAAGCCCCAGAATCCGACCGACGCCGCGCGCTCCGCCTCGGTGCCGCGAAAGGTCGTCTTGAGCGCGACGTATCCGGAGCTGAAGCCGGCGATCATTCCGCCGGCTTGAATGAGCAGATGGGCCGGCGTCCAGAACGTGTCGCGTCCGATCGACATGTGCCAGGAAATGTCCCAGTACACACCGACCATCACGCACGCCGCAGCGAACGCCACGGTGTACGCGTGCCACACCGTAGACGCGGCGCCGGCGCGATCCGCTTCGTGTGCGGCGATTGGTTGCCCGGCCTCGAGAGCGATGGCCATGATCCTAATGAATCTAGAACAGGCTCATTTGTTCGCCGAGATCTTCCGGCGCGACCGGCGCTTGGCCCAGAAGTCGTTGAAGATCGCGGCCGGACGCCGGCGAATGGCCGGCGAAATGGTTGTTGACGTACACGAACGCGAGCCTGCCCTGCTCCGCGTATGGCCAGAGCACGGTAGACCAAGACTCGACCTCGCGCGTGCGATCGATCTGGACGCGCGAGTAGTCGACGATGCCCTGGTCCGCGCCCATGAGACGCACGTAGAGAAAGTCCGACGTCGGTCGCGAGGCGAGCTGCATCATCTGCTTGCGCGGAATCCACCGCCCGTCGCTCAGCGCGAGCGCAACGCTGTGCTCGGCGAGCAGCGCGAGCATCCCGTCGTGAATCCAGCTTCGCTGCCGGAATTCGATCGCAAAACGAATGTCGCGCGGCAGCTTTGGCAGGAATTGAGCGACGGCAGGCAGTTCCGTCGGCCCAAAGTCAGGCCCGAGTTGGATGAGGATCGGTCCGAGCTTGGGTCCGAGCTCACGCGCGCGATCGAAGAATTCCTCGGCGAGCTCGTCGACGTTGCGCAGCCGCCGCTCGTGGGTGATCTCCTGCGGGACCTTAAGTGTGAACAGGAAGTCGTCGGGCGTTCGCTGCGCCCAGCCGCGTACGGTCTTGACCGCCGGGATGCCGTAGAACGTCGAGTCGACCTCGACCGTGTCGAACGCGCGCGCGTACACCGGGAGATAGTCGGCGGCGCGCGTTCCCTCGGGGTAGAACGGACCAACCCACGCGTCGTAATTCCACCCTTGCGTGCCCACACGAATTCTCCCGGCCATGGTTGGAATCGGCAGCGCGATGTATGTATCGTCAAGTGTTGCGCGGTCGCATCGGGTCTCCTTCTTGCCCGATACTGCTGAGCACCGTCCGCGGGGATGACATGGGGGATGACATGGGGAGCGACAATCATTCGAGCTTCGGCAAGGAACTGGGCGAAGCGACCGGCAGCATCACCGGTGTTCTCATGGGCGCGGGCATCGGCTCGGCGGCCGGGCCGGTGGGGACGCTGATCGGCGGTGTCGCCGGCGCCATTGGCGGCTGGTGGGCGGGGCGCGCGGTGGCCGACGCCGCAAGTTCGTTGTCGCACGAGGACGAAGAGTATTTCCGCGCGCACTACGATTCGGTCCGCGACCGGCCAGCCGACCGCGCGTACGACGACGTGCGCGGCGCCTACTACCTCGGCCATATCGCCAGCCACAACCCGAACTTCCGGCGCGAGTTCGAGGATGTCGAGCCGGAGCTCGAGCGCGGTTGGGCGAGCTATGCCGACAAGTACGGCACGTGGACGAGCGTTCGCACCTACGCGCGCGAAGGCTTCGCGCGCGGACAGTCGCGGCTCGATGACGCGGCCCGGCGCGCGAAGGCCGAGCAGCAGGCGCACACCCCGGACGAGCGCGACGACCAGCGCCCGTAGCGCATCGTAGCGCGTCGTGGTGCGGGCTAGCGAACCGCCTTCAATACGCTCGCCGTCTCGGACAGCGACTCGCGCGTTTCCTCGAGCGAGTACGACGGCTTGCCGAACGCGCCGATCCCGCGCCTCACCAGCCAGACCGCAACAGCCAGCTCGACGACGCCGGTGACGAGCGCGCCGACCCACATATGGCCCGCGACGAGCCGGCCAATCAGCGTCACAAGGAGCAACGTCAGCGCGACGAGCGCGACGACGCCGGCGCCGAACGCAATCGCCGTCCACATCACGCCGACACCGGCGCGCTCCACTTTCTCAGTCGCCTCGAGCTTTGCGAGCCGAAGCTCGTCCGCGACGAGGCGCTTCGAGTCGCTGCTCAGCCGGCGAACGAGATCTGGAATTCCGTTGGGGTCGAGGCGCGGCTGAGTCATGGGGGTTGGGCGTGGGACGTCGGACGTGGGACGTCGCGAGTTTGAGTTGTGAGCTGTGAGTCTGCCTTCGGCGCGCAAGGAGTGTGCGCGGTGGCCCGCACGGCGAGCGCTAACGTGCGCGCGTGACGGCGACGAGGATTTGGCTCGCGAGGCCGGCGCCGATCGATCGCGTCGCGCGCCCAATGCGCAAACTGATCGGCCCGTCGAACGGCGCGCGGTCGAGCACGTCGACCTGGCGACCGGGGGTGATGCCGAGTTCGGCGAGGTAGCGCAGTTGGCTGGGGTCGCGGTCGCCGACGCGCTGAATTGAGACGCGGCTGCCCGGCTCGACGGACGCGAGCGCGATGAGCGGATCCTCATCGAGCGTACCTTCGCGCGTTGGGATCGGGGCGCCGTGCGGGTCGACGGTCGGCTCGCCGATCGCCGCGGCCATGCGATCGATCAAGTCGTCGGACGCGGCATGCTCGAGACGCTCGGCCTCTTCGTGCACGCGATCCCACGGGTAGTCCAGCGCCTCGGTGAGATACGCCTCGATGACGCGATGCCGGCGAATTGTCCGCAGCGCCGCGCGCCGGCCGGCTTTCGTCAACCGCACGCCGCGGTATCGCTCGTGGGCGATCAAACCCTGCGCGTCGAGGCGGCGAATCATGCCGCTCACCGACGCCGGCGCAATGCGCAGCGCCGCGGCGATCTCGTTCGTGCCCGCGGTGCCGACGGCGGCCTCGAGCTCGAAGATCGTCTTGAGATAATCCTCAACCGACGCCGTGAGCGCCGGGGTCGCGCGGACCGCGGTCATGCGTCGCTCATACCTCCGGCGCGCGCTGCCCCGCGCGCCGTTCGCCGCGCACCAGCAGCACGGGCACGCGCGACAGATGTCGCACCTCGTTCGCCACGCTGCCGTAGATCAAGTCCTTGATGAAACGGTGGCCGTGCGTCGACATCGCGATGAGATCACACCCTTCGCGCGCCGCGGCCGCGGTGATCTCCTTCGACGGGTCGCCGCCGGCGAGAACGCACTCGGCCTCGAGTCCATCGGCCTCGAGCGAGGCACAGGTCGCTTCGAGATACTCGCGGTCGAGCCGCATTTCCTCCGACTCGCGCAGGTTGAGCTGGCTGACATTGCGCGCGGCCCACCCATCGGCCACGTGCATGAGCACGACCGACGATCCGCAAAAGCGCGCCAGGCGGCGGACGTGGTCGACGATGGCTATGTCGTACGCGGAATGCTCGAGCGCCACGAGAATGCGCTTGTACATCAGATCACGCCTCCCGCGCCGCGCAGCATCTGCACGAGCAGCAGTCCGTTCAGCCCGGCGATCACCGCCGCCGCGGTCCACGCCAGCACCTTGAGCCACGCGGGATTCGCGAACGCGCCCATCTTCACGCGATCGGACGTGAAGACGACGAGAGGAACCACGGCGAATGAGAGTTGCAAACTCAAAATGACCTGGCTCAGAATCAACAGCTTGGCCGTCCCGCTCTCACCGTAAAGAACGGCGACAATCGCCGCCGGCACAATGGCGATCATCCGCGTGATCAAGCGCCGGAGCCACGGCCGGATGCGGATGTCGAGAAAGCCCTCCATCACGATCTGACCGGCGAGGGTGCCGGTGAGCGTGGAGTTCTGCCCGGACGCAAGGAGCGCGAGCGCAAACGCCGTGCTCGCGCCGGCGCCAAGGAGTGGCGTGAGCAACTTGTGCGCGTCCTGGATCTCGGCGACACTGGCGTGCCCCGAGGTGTGGAACGTTGCCGCCGCGATGATGAGAATCGCCGCATTGACGAAGAACGCGAAGCTGAGCGCGAGCGTCGAATCGAGAAAGGCAAAGCGCACGGCCTCGCGCCGGCCAGCGGCCGTCTCCTGATACCGGCGCGTTTGGACGATCGACGAATGCAGATAGAGATTGTGCGGCATCACCGTCGCGCCGAGAATGCCGATCGCCAGGTAGAGCTTCTCGCGATCGGTGATGAGCGACGCCGTCGGAATGAAGCCGCGCGCGACGTCGGCCATCGACGGCCGCGAGAGCAGAATCTCGAACAGAAAACACGCGCCGACCGTCGCGATGAGCACGATGACCAGCGCCTCGAGCACTCGCACGCCGCGGTTCTGCAGCGCGAGCAGCAGCAACACATCAAAGCCCGTGATGAGCACGCCGACCGCAATCGGCACATGGAAGAGCAGATTGAGCGCGATGGCCGAGCCGATCACCTCGGCGAGATCGCACGCCGCGATCGCGATTTCGCACAACACCCACAGCGACACGGCGACGGGCCGCGAGTAGTGATCGCGACAGGCCTGTGCGAGATCGCGCCCCGTGACGATGCCCAATTTGGACGCGAGACCCTGGAGCAGCACGGCCATGATGTTCGACAACAGCACGACGCTGAGCAGGGCGTATCCAAACCGCGAGCCGCCGGCGAGATCGGTCGCCCAGTTGCCGGGATCCATGTAGCCGACGGCGACGAGATATCCCGGTCCGGCAAACGCGAGCAGCTTCCGAAAAAACGTTCCGCCGCCGACCGGAACGCTGCGGTAGACCTCCTGGAGGCTGGGTGCGACGCGCGCGCGACGCCACCCGGCGTCGGCGGCCTGGTCGGGGGCAGGGCTCGTGGCGAGCGGTTCTCGTTCGCGCTCTCGGGAGGGGATCGACAATTAGGTAGTCAGCAAGATGAACTTAGGCTCACCTAAATTATGGGATAGGCCATGGCTTGGCAAGGGTCCACGTTCGACGGCAGGTCTGGTGCGCCGCGCCCGCCGCGCTATGTTCGTCGCGTGAAAGATCTCTCCACGTCGCACGTCGGCCAGGTCGCCATTGTCTGCAAGGACGTCGCGCGCGCGACGGACTTCTATCGCGACACGCTCGGCCTTCGATTTCTCTTCGCAGCCGGCCCGACCCTCGCGTTCTTCGAGTGCGGCGGCATGCGTCTCATGCTGAGCACCGCCGAGGGCGGCGCCAACGGAACGTCGGTCCTCTACTACTTCGTGACCGACATCGATGCGACGGTGCGCGCGCTGCAAGCCAAGGGCGCGCGATTCGTCGGCGAACCGCACATGATCGCCCGCATGCCCGACCACGAACTCTGGCTCGCCGAGTTTCGCGACTCCGAGGACAACGTCCTCGCGCTCATGGAAGAAAAGCGCCCAGCCTAGCTATCGAGTGCGACGACCAGCTGGCTGAGCGCGCGGTGCGTGAGCCCCCACACCGTGTACGTCCCGTGGCGAAACACATCCACTTCGCGCTCGCCGACATCGCGAATTCGCACGGACGCGCGGCCCCACGACGTCGTGGCGCGGATCGCGGCGAGCGGCACCCAGAATGATTCCGCGACTTCCAGACTGTCGATTGTTGCGACATCGGACTTCACCACCGCGACGAACGGGCGAATGACGAGCGGCGGCAACGTGGGCGAGCGTGGATTCAGATCATCGAGCGTACCGAGGACCCGTCCGTCGCGCGCGAGATCGATGCCTGTTTCTTCCCACGTCTCGCGAATCGCCGTCTGTTCGAGATCGCGATCGGCCGGCTCCATTCGCCCGCCGGGACAGGCGATGTGCCCGCTCCACGGATCGCCCTCGGCTTCGGCGCGCTTGATCATCAGCAATTCGGGCTCGCCGCTCGCCGACGCGCGCAGAACGAGCGCGATCGCCGCGCGCCGCGTCGCGCCGGCGGCGTCGTCTGCGCTAACGGTGCGCCCCGGATGCGCCGCGAGGTGCAGCGCGAGGCGCGCGACGTCCGGGCGTGCGAGCAATTCGTCGAGCGACAGCACGCGTCACTCCACCTCGCCGCCGTCGTTGACCCAGCCACGAATCCCCGTCGACAGCGACGCGACGTTGGTGTAGCCCATCGCGCCGAGCGTCTCGGCGGCGAACGCCGAGCGATTGCCCGATGCGCAATAGATCACGACGCGTGCGTCGCGCGGCACCTGGGCCTCGACGCTGGACTCGAGGTCGGCGCGCGGGATGTGCACCGCGCCGGGAATTTTCACCAGGTTCACTTCCGGCAGCTCGCGGACGTCGAGCAGTACGACGGCTTCGCCGCGCTGTTGACTGTCCATGACCTCGCGCGGCGTGACCTGTTTGATGCGCGCTTTCACCTCGGCGAGTCGTTCGTCGGCGGTCGTCATGTTATGATCGTTCTATTACTAGCGTATTATTATCCGCATCGAGAACGGCCGTGGCGCCGAGCGCAATGGTGTACTGGTCGTCGACATGGCCGATTGAGAAATCGCTCACGCACGGAACGCCGCAGCGCTCGGCGGCCTCGGCCAGCGCGCGGCCCAGCGGCCACTCGACGTTGGCTGCCTCGTCAGGGATGGCAGTGAATTGGCCGAACACGATGCCGGCAATCTTGTCGAGTGCGCCGGCGAGACGAAGCTGCGTCAGCATCCGGTCGATGCGATACACCGATTCGTTGACGTCCTCGAGCACGAGGATTGCCCCATCGAGCGGGACGGCATACGGCGTACCGACGAGCGACGCGACGAGCGCGAGATTCCCGCCGGCCAGTGGTCCACGCGCGCGTCCGCCCACGAGTGCGCGCGTCGATCTTCCGCGCACCGTGTATGGTCCGCCGTCGACCACCGCCGCGCGCAACGACGCGAGCGTGAGCGGCGTCAGCTCCGAGCGCGCGGTCGGCGCGTGGTACGTCACCAGGTCGGCGCGCGCACCGATCGCCGCGTGCAGCGCCGTGATGTCGGAGTAGCCGAGCAGGGCCTTGGGTCGCCGCCGCCACGCGTCGTAGTCGAGACCGTCGAGCAAGCGCATCGTGCCGTAGCCGCCGCGAACGCACCACACGGCGTCGATCGAATCGTCCGCGGCAAATCGATTGAGATCCGCGAGGCGATGTTCATCGCTCCCCGCGAGATATCCGTCGCACTCGAGCACGTGCGCGCCGACGACCGGCTCCCAGCCGAGCGCGCGCGCGTTCGCGACGGCGCGCTCGAGATCGGTCGCGTCTCGACAGGGCCCGGCGGGCGCAACCAATCCAACGCGTGAGCCCGGTGCGAGGCGCGGAGGAAATCGCATTCGCGGACATACGCACATGCGATCGGCCTCGTCAACTCTGTGACGAATTGAAATAGTTGGCACCGTTGGTGCGGAGTAAATCGCCGCCGCCGGCGGAGGTTGGGGCAACATTGAACGGCGGCGCATCTCACGCAGGCGGGAGGAACAGGATATGGCGGATCGCCAGAACGACCAAGCTGACGGCGCGAAGGACTCGTCGAACAGCTCACGCAGCGGCGGCATGAGTGGATCATCGTCGAGCAGTCAGGATGCATCACGCTTCGGCGGATCGAGTAGTGTGCCGTCGAGCGACCGGAGTAGCTCGGACAAGCGCAGTGACGCGGACAAGCAGAGCAACGCGGGGAATCGAGCCAGCTCGCCGAACCCGGGAAACGCCGGGAACAGCGGAATGAGCGGCTCGTCGGGTGGTTCGTCCGGTGGTACGTCCGGTGACAAGAATCGAAGCAGCGGATCACCGAGCGCGCCGAGTTCGCCGCGCACGCCCGGCTCGAGTTCGTCCAATCCTGGTTCATCGAGCTCCAGCGGTTCTGACAGCAGCCGCATCGACCATTGAGCACGAAGTAGAGCGCCAAGCCCTTGCGCTTGGCGTGGTAAGCGGGGAGCGTGACCGACTTTAGTCGCCGCGCTTCCCGCTTTCGCTCATCCGTATCACCTTTGCCGCGTGTCACTTTCCACACGCGTTCTGCTCGCGCTCGTCGCGGGCGTCGGCCTCGGGCTCGCGCTCAACACCAGCGATTCGAGCGCGGCACACGCGGTCGTGACCGTTGTCGAGCCCGTTGGCACATTATTCGTCAACGCGATTCGCATGACCGTCATCCCGCTGATCGTGGCGAGCCTGATCGTCGGGATCGCGACGTCGTCGAGCGGCAAGCAGCTCGCGCACATTGGCGCACGCGGTCTCATCGTGTTCGTCGTGCTGCTCGTCGCGTCGGGAATCGTCGGCGCGCTCGTGACACCGCCGGTCTTGTCGCACGTATCGATCGACCCGCACGCCGTGGCTGCGCTCCGCGCGACAGTCACCGCGTCGAGTCCGGCGTCGGCGTCATTGGCGACCGCGGCGACGCAAACGCCGTCGCAGTGGCTCACGTCGCTCGTTCCCGCGAACGCCGTGCGTGCGGCGACCGACGGCGCCATGCTGCCGCTCATCGTCTTCGCTCTGCTGTTCGGTCTGGCGCTGCTGGCGATCGACGCGACGGTTCGTCAGCACATCGTGGCAATCCTTCGCGCGATCGCCGACTCAATGCTCGTGATCGTACGCTGGCTGCTCGTCGTCGCGCCAATCGGCGTGTTCGCGCTCGCATTGCCGCTCGTCGCGCGACTCGGCTTGTCGGCGATCTCGGCGCTGGCAACCTACGTCGTGCTCGTGTCAGTCGCCGTGTTTGCGTTCATGATCTTCGTCGTCTACCCCGCCGCCGTATGGGTCGGCGGTGTGCCGCTGCGACGATTCGCGCGCGCGGCGCTGCCGGCACAGGCGGTCGCATTTTCGTCTCGCTCGTCGATCGCTGCCCTTCCGGCGTTGATCGAGACCGCTCAAACGCGACTCGGGCTGCCGAATGAGATCGCGGTCTTTTTTCTCCCCCTCGCGACGGCACTGTTCCGCGTCGGCGCGACGTTGGGCTTGACGACCGGCTGCCTGTTCATCGCGCGACTGTACGGCGTGACGATCAGCACCGGCCAGCTCGTGACACTCGTGACGACGGCGACGATCACGAGCTTCAGCATTCCAGGCATCCCCGGCGGATCGATCCTCGCCATGGTCCCGGTCCTCACCAGCGTCGGCCTGCCCATCGAAGGACTCGGCATTCTCCTCGGCGTCGACACGATCCCGGACATCGTGCGCACCGTCGCCAACGTTACCGGACAGCTCGCCGCGGCGACGATCGTCGCACGCGGCGCGACGAACGACCTTCCAGCTGCACCGGTACTCGCGCCAGTACTCGCGCCGACGCATCCAGAGTGAACCATTTCAAGAACGCTGTATTCGTGCTCATTCGTCGCATTCGTTTTATTCGTGTTTCATCTGTTCCAACTCGATCCCGCCGCCGACGCATCAAAGCTGTAGGGGCACGAATAGGACGAATGACACGAATGAACACGAATTTGTTTGAACTGGTGCCGTTGATCGCTCCGCCGCTCGTCGTAAGCGGCGAATTCAAAGAATGCTGTATTCGTGCTCATTCGTCGCATTCGTTTTATTCGTGTTTCACTTGTTCCAACTCGACTCCCGCCGCCGACGCATCAAAGCTGTAGGGGCACGAATGAGACGAATAACACGAATGAGGACGAATCTGTTTGACCTGGTGATCAACGCGTGACTTCTGCCGCGCCGTTGTTATGGACCCTACCATGGATCGTTCCGCCGCTCGTCGTACTGGTGCGCGGCCGCCGATCGCGCTCGCTCGGTGACGTGTCCGCTGAACCACCGCGCGATGCGCCGCTCGTATCCGTGGTGATTCCCGCGCGCAACGAGCGGCGCAACATCGAGCGGTGCGTGCGATCGGTGCTCGCGACGCGCTATCCGGCACTCGAGGTCATCGTCGTCGACGATCATTCGACCGACGGCACTGGCGACATCGCCCGCGCCATCGCCCGCGACGACGATCGAGTTCGCGTCGTGAACGCGCCGGAGCTGCCGCCCGATTGGTTCGGCAAACAGTGGGCGTGCGCAACCGGCGCCCGCGCCGCGCGCGGCACGCTGCTCCTCTTTACCGACGCCGACACGCGCCACGCTGCCGACCTGTTACCGCGCGCCGTGAATGCCGCTCGCGAACGCGGCGCGGACCTGTTCACCGTCGCCGGCGACCAGGAAATGCACAGTTTTTGGGAGCGCGTCATCCAGCCGCAGGTGTTCGCGCTGATTTCCATTCGCTACGGCGGCACCGAGCAGGTGAGCAGCGCCAAGCGTCCCGCGGACGCGATCGCCAACGGCCAATTCGTTCTCGTGCGTCGCGACACGTACGACGCGATGCGCGGACACGACGTCGTGCGCGATTGCGTCGCCGAAGATCTCGCGCTCGCCCAGGAGTGGGTGCGCGCCGGCCGTCGCGTCGTGATGATGCTGGCCCTCGACCAGCTGTCGACGCACATGTACGCGTCGCTCGGTGAACTCATCGGCGGCTGGCGCAAAAACATTTTCGCCGGCGGACGTCACGCCACGCTCGGCGGACGGGTCGGACGCGCGGCCTATCCGGTCTTCTTGCTCGGCGCGCCGCTGTTCGGACTCGCGCCGGTCATTGTGCTCCTGCTCTCGGCCGTGGGCGCGCTGTCGAGCGCGTGGCTGACCTGGTCGACAGTCGTGGTCGCGGCAACGGTCGCGTTTTGGTTGGCGATTTACCGGTTCATGCGCGCGCCCGTTTTGTATGCGTTCGCCTACCCGCTCGGCTTGGCGATGCTGTTCTATATCGCCGCTGGCGCGGTCGCGCGCGGGAATCGCGTGGAATGGAAAAGCCGGCGGTACGTGGCGCGCTGACGATTTGATCCCGGCGTGACATCGCGCCGCGAGCAAATGCTTTCCCCCGCAACAAACCGGTCGCGGCGCGGACTAGCCTCATGGCTACCGTCGGCGCGTGCTCACCGTCCGCGCCGCCGCCCAGCTCCTCGCCGCCGCCGATTCGCTCGACGCGCTCGCCTCGATCGCGGCTGAGCTGGGCTTCGCTCCACACGCCGCTCCGCTCGACCGCGACACGCGGCGTGCGCTTGGCCTTGACGACGCGATCGTCGACGCCCGTGTAGCCGGCGGACACGGCGCGCTGCGGGCGCTCCTGCTCGACGTTCGCGCCAGCGCCGCGCTCTCGACGCTGCTCCCACGCATCGCCGCATCGCTTGCCAGCCGAGCGCCGCACGTGCTGTGGATCGTGCTCGTCGTACAACCGGAATCGGCGAGCGTCGCCCTGGCCGCGTGGACTGACGACCAGCGTCCGCCGCGCGTCGCCGCCCTCGTCGCCGATCGACGTCGCGTCGTCGACAGCGATGCCGAAACCTTGCGCGCGCTGTCCACGGCGGCGAGCGATCGCGACCTCCTCACCCACACGCGCTGGGTCGAGATCCTCGGCCGCGACGCGCTGACGAGTCGCTTCTATCGCGCGCTCGAGCGTGCCGTCTCGACGATCGCTGGTTCGTCGAGCGCGAAGAACGACGACGTGCGGCGCGAACTCGCGCTGCTCGACACGTCACGACTCCTGTTCCTCTCTTTTCTCGAGGCGAAAGGCTGGCTCGACGGAGATCGTGCGTTTCTGCTCCATCACTACGAGCGCTGTATGTCCGGCGGCGGTCGGTTCCACGATCGAGTTCTGCGGCCGCTGTTCTTCGGCACGCTGAATACGCCGATCCGCCGGCGCGCCGCCGCGGCGCGCGCGTTTGGGCACGTGCCGTTTCTCAACGGCGGCCTCTTCGCCCGTACACCGGTCGAGCGCATGGCGCGCGGTGTCACGTTTTCCGACGACGCGTTCGGCGCGCTGCTCTACGATCTGTTCGCGCAATATCGGTTCACCGCTCGCGAAGAGAGCGCCGCCTGGACTGAAGCGGCGATCGATCCCGAGATGCTCGGCAAAGCGTTCGAGTCGCTGATGGCATCGAGCGAGCGGCGGCGGACCGGCGCGTTCTTCACGCCCTTCGCGCTCGTTGCACGCGTCGCCGACGCGGGGCTCGACGTATTGCTCGACGAACGCGCGTCGCTCGCGCTGGACGGCGTGGCGCGACTCACGGTGCTCGATCCCGCGTGCGGGTCCGGCGCGTTTCTCGTCCACGCGCTCGAGCGGCTCGCCGATCTTCGCGTTCGCCTCGGCGACCGGCGCGACCTCGGCGCCGTTCGACGCGACGTACTCACGCATTCCATCTTCGGCGTCGACGTGAATCCCACCGCCGTGTGGCTGTGCGAACTTCGCCTCTGGCTGTCGGTCGTCATCGAGAGCACGGCGACGTCGCCCGCGGACGTCGCGCCGCTGCCGAACCTCGATCGCAACGTACGCGTCGGCGACGCGCTGTCCGGGCGCGCGTTCGGCGACGCGAGCGCTCACTCGCGCGATGCCCGAGATGGCCGCGATGTCCACGGCGCGCGTGCGGTTCTCCGGCTGCGCGAGCGCTACACGCGCGCCACGGGCCCGCGAAAAGCCTCGCTCGCCCGCGCGCTCGACCGCGCCGAACGAGCGCGCGCGCTGTCGGCCATCGACGATGAACTTGCATCGCTGCGCGAACGGCGCCGCGATGTCGTCGCCGCGCATCGCGGTCGCGACCTGTTTGGCGAGCGCCGTGTGCCGTCGGCGTCCGAGCGTCGAACCGCGGCCGAGTGGCGGCAGCGCGCCGCCGCACTGCGTCGCGCCAAGGATCGCATCCAATCCGGCGGGGCGCTGGCGTTTTCGTTCGACGTGCACTTCGCCGACGTCGCCGCGCGCGGCGGATTCGGGCTCGTCATTGGCAATCCGCCATGGGTGCGGATGCATCGCGTCAGCGTGGCCGCCCGAGCACTGTTTCGCCGCGACTACCAGGTCGCACGCGACGCCGCGTGGAATTCTGGCGCCGCGCGCGCCGGTGCGGCCCGCGGGTTCGCCGGACAGGTCGACGTTGCTGCGCTGTTCGTCGAACGGTCGCTGCGACTCCTCGCGCCGGGCGGCGCGCTTGCGCTGCTCGTGCCCGCGAAGCTCTGGTGTTCGCTCGCGGGCGGCGGCGTGCGGCGTCTGATCACGTCCGAGGCGCGCGTGCGTCGCATCGAAGACTACTCCGAGGCGCTCACCGCCTTCGATGCCGCCGTATACCCGTCGCTCGTCGTCGCCGAGCGTCCGCGATTCGTCGATGGCGATGGCTCGCCCGCGGTCGAACCCGCGATTCGCGTCGCGGTATCGCGTGCCGGCAATACAACTCTCGCGTGGCGACACGCCGGTTCGATTGCGTTCGACGACAGCCCCGGCGCGCCGTGGATTCTCCTTCCGCCGGATCCGCGGCGCGCGTTCGATCGACTCATGCGCGCCGGTCAGCCGCTTGGCGAAAGTCCGATCGGTCGCGCACGACTCGGCGTCAAGTGCGGGTGTAACGAAGCGTTCGTGGTTCGACCGCTCGACCCGCTCGAATCCACGGACGACGTTGTCGACGTCCGCGGCACAAACGGCGAATGCGCCAAGATGGAACGCGCGTTGCTGCGACCGCTCGTCCGCGGTGAACATCTCGCACCGTGGCGCGTCGCCACGGGCGACGAGGCGATCATCTGGACGCACGACGATCGCGGCGCGCCGTTCGCGCGCCTGCCCAAACACGCCGCGAACTGGATGGCACAGTGGCGCCGAACGCTCGCCGCCCGAGCCGACGCGCGCCGAAGCACTCGTTGGTGGACGCTCTTTCGCACCGATGCCGCACGCGCCGATCGACCGCGCGTTGTGTGGGGAGACCTGGGCCGCGAGCCGCGCGCATCGGTCCTCGACGTCAACGACGCGCGCGTCCCGCTCAACAGTTGCTACGTCGCGCATTGTCAAAATATCGCCGACGCGGACCTGCTCGCGGCGTTGCTCAACGGTCCGCTCGCCCGCGCATGGCTCAACGCGCTCGCGGAGCCCGCGCGCGGCGGCTATCGCCGGTACTTCGGTTGGACGCTCGCGCTGCTCCCAATGCCGCGCGATTGGTCGCGCGCGCGCGAGCTACTCTCACCGCTCGGCGCGCGTGGCCGACTTGGCGACGCGCCGAGCGACGAGACGCTCCTCGAAGCCGCGATCGCTGCGTACGATGTGACGCGCGCTGATGTCGCCCCGCTCGTTGGTTGGATGTGCTCATGACAGAATACTGGCGCGCCGAGTCAGTAGCCGCCGTCCGCCGCGCCATCGCGAGTGCACTGCTCGGCGGCGGCGTCACGATACCCGATACGCTCGGTGACGTCCTGCTGCGCGCGCACCAGCGGTCGGCCGCTGCACGACTCGAAGCGCTCATCGCCGCGAACGGAGGTGCGCTGCTCGCCGAGCCGGTCGGCGTGGGAAAGACGTACACCGCGCTTGCCGTCGCGGCGCGCGCTGAACTTCCCATCGTCATCGCCGCGCCCGCGGCACTCCGCGCGATGTGGCGCGATGCGCTCGCCCAGTGTCGCGTCACCGCGCTCGTGATCACCCACGAAGCTTTGAGCCGCGGCGTTCGTTTTCCCGAGTCACCGAGTTTTCTCATCGTCGACGAAGCACACCGACTTCGTTCGCCGGGCACGCGCCGGTACGCCGCGCTCGCCGAGCTGTGTCGCCGCTGTCGCGTGCTGCTCGTGAGCGCGACTCCGGTGCACAATCGCCAAGCCGATCTCGCCACCGAGCTGGCGCTCTTTCTCGGGCGCGGCGCGTGGGCGATGACGGACGACGAGCTCGCGCGACACATCGTCCGCGGCACCGCCGACGACGCGTGCGGACTTCCGCGCCTCGTCGGACCGCACCGCCTCACGCTCGACACGTTCGACGATTGCCTCGACGAGGTGCTCGCGCTCCCGCCTCCCGTGCCCGCGCGCCATGAATCAGTTGCCGCCGCATTGCTGTCGTACGGTCTCATTCACCAGTGGACGTCGAGCCGCGCCGCTCTCGTCGCCGCGCTCGGCCGTCGGCGCGCGCCGTGGGCTGGCGCTCTCCAGTGCGGTCGAGGCGGGCCGCGTGCCGACCCGCGCCGAGTTGTCGGCGTGGACGCACGGCGCGGGCGCAATGCAACTCGCGTTTCCCGAGCTCGTCACGCTCGATTCCTCAAACATCGACACCGACGCGAACGCGCTGCTCGTTGCGCTCGATCGGCATGACGTCGCGGTCGCGGCGCTGCTCCGGCGGTTGAAGCTGACCCCCAATCCCGATGTCGAACGCGCGGCGCTGCTGCGACGCATTCGCGCCGCGCATCCCGGAGAACGGATCATCGCCTTTTGCCACTACGCTGAAACCGTCGCGGCGCTACGCGCTCAACTTGCGCGCGACGCAGGCGTCGCGGCGCTGACCGCCCGCGGCGCGAACATCGCCAGCGGACGCATCTCGCGTGACGCCGTGCTCGCGCAGTTCACGCCGTCTATCGGCGGCGCCGCGCGCGCGACGGATGATCGACGCACGGTCGATCGCATCGATCTGCTCATCACGACGGACTTGCTGAGCGAAGGTCTCAATCTTCAGGAAGCGTCGGTCGTCGTGCACTTGGACTTTCCCTGGAATCCGGCGCGCCTGGACCAACGCGTGGGTCGCGTACTTCGCATGGGCTCGCGCCACGGTACGGTCGCTGTGTACGCCGTTGCTCCGCCCGCCGCCGCGGAGCGGGTCCTGCGCATCGAGCGCCGGTTGCGCGACAAGCTCGTCGTGGCGCAGCGAACAGTGGGAGTCGCCGGACAGATCCTCCCGTCGATTCTCGGCGTCGACAACACGGACACTGCGGCGTCAAACAGCGGCGACCGCGGCATCGCCGAACGAGCGTCGATCGTCGATCGCATATTGCGCGACTGGCTCTCCGCCGATTCGAACGTACCGCGGCTCGACGGCGGCGCGCCGATCGTCGCCGCCGTCCACGCGGAAGTTGGCGGCTACGTCGCGCTCGTGCGCCATTCGCGCGGCTCGGAGCTCGTCGCCGATGTGGGCACCGGCGTTTCGTCGACGACTGCTTCTGTCGCGTTCGCGCTCGCCGCCGCAAACGGTCGCGACGCAGACGTCGACAGAGACACAATTGCCGCCGCGATGTCGACTCTCGCCCACTGGCTCGCCGCGCACGAAGGCGCGACGACGATCGACCTGCACGCCGCCACCGCAGCCCGATCGCGCCGCGCCGCGCTCCATCGCGTTGCGCAAACGCTCGCGCGCACGCCGCGCCATCGTCGCACACTCGTCGCGCCGCTCGCTGACGCGGCGCGCGCCGTGGCCACCGCCCCGCTCGGTGAGGGCGCCGAGCGCATTCTCGATACGCTCGTGCACTCGCAATTGGCGGACGAAGCGTGGCTCCGCGCACTCGCCACTTTTGGATTGTTGAACGCGCGGCCAGGGCAACCGGCACCTCCGTCAACCGGCGACGGGCCGCGCGTTCTCGCAATGATTCTGTTGCGTCCGCCTCGCGCTGGTTGACGCCGCCGCCCCGGCGTCGGCACGTTTGCCGTCCCACGCGGGCTCATTGTCGGTCAATCAGCGCGAGACTACACCATGCAATACACGACACTCGGCAGCACTGGCGTCACCGTCTCGCGAATTTGCCTTGGCTGCATGAGCTACGGCAGCCCAGGCTGGCGTCCGTGGGTGTTGGACGAAGCTGCCTCGCAGCCGTTCTTTCGCGCTGCGCTCGACCACGGCATCAACTTCTTCGACACGGCCGACATGTACTCCCTCGGCGTGAGCGAAGAGGTCACCGGCCGCGCACTTCGCTCAATGGCCAAGCTCGACGAGATCGTCATCGCGACCAAAGCGTTTTACCCGATGAGCGACCGGCCGAACATGAAGGGGTTGTCGCGCAAGCACGTGGTCCAAGCGTGCGAGTTGAGTTTGCGCCGGCTCGGCATCGACACCATCGACCTCTATCAGATTCACCGCTTCGATCCGACCACGCCGATCGACGAAACGCTCGAGGCGCTGGACCTGCTCGTGAGACAGGGGAAGGTCCGCTACATCGGCGCCAGCTCGGGGTTCGCCTGGGAGATCATGCGCGCGCTCGGCCGATCGGACGTGCACGGTTGGGCGCGATTCGTCTCGGTGCAGCCGCAGTACAACCTTCTCTATCGCGAGGAGGAGCGCGAGCTGCTTCCGCTGTGCAACGATGAAAAGCTTGCGGTGATTCCCTGGTCGCCGCTCGCGCGCGGACTGTTGTCCCGGCCGCGCAGTCAGAGCAAGGGCGCCACGGTTCGGTCGACGAACGATGCACACGCCGATCGGCTGTACGCCGAGGCCGATTGGGGCATTGTCGACGAGGTTGAACGCATCGCAAAGGCGCGCGGTGTGCCGATGGCGCAGATCGGACTGGCCTGGTTGTTCTCCAAGCGCGACGTGACCGCGCCAGTGATCGGGGCGACCAAGCTCTCACATCTCGACGACGCGCTGGCCGCGCTCGACATCACCCTCAGCGCGCAGGAGATCGAGGCGCTCGAATCGTCGTACCGCCCAAAAGCCGTCGTGTTCTGACGCTGGGCGCGTCGCGCGACGTCAGTCGTCGAGCGACGGCTCGTAGTCGGTGCGCGTGTGCACGCGCTCATGCCGCCCCAGCATACGCGTGCAGGTGTTCCAACGAAGAATCGATTCGTCGTTTCCGGCGGGGCGCATTTTTTCGGCCTTCTCATACCACCGCATCGCATCGTGGAACCATTCGGCGGCAACGTCCGCCGAGCCGAGCGCGCCGTGGTGCAATTGCGCCCGCGCGCGCCGCTCGGAGATGATGCCGGCGTAGTAGGCACGCTCGTACGGATCGGTCAGCCGGGGCAGCACCTCGCGCGCACGACGAACGCCGTCCGACAACTCATCGACGAACTGGTCGGTGATGGAGAGCAACAGCGCGACGAGCGCCTCCTGATTCGCCGGCGACACCGCGAGCACGTCGAGACAGATGCTCTCGGCCGCCGATGAATCGTTGAGCAGGCGATAGCGCTCGGCCTTTTGCAACGCCGCCGGAATCCCTTCAGAGGTGATCGGCTTGAGTTGCATGCCGCTATGACTCTTTCCGCCGGCTGAAGATCTTCACCAGCTTCCCAATCGGATCGAAATACTCGTCGACCACCCGCTCCTTGAGCGGAATGATCGCGTTGTCGGTGATCGTGATGTGCTCAGGGCACACCTTCGTGCAGCACTTGGTGATGTTGCAATAGCCAATCCCGTGCGCCTGCTTCAGTTCGGGAATGCGATCCGCCGTGTCGAGCGGGTGCATTTCCAGCGCCGCCGTGTGTACGAGAAAGCGCGGGCCAATGAACGTGTCATGCTTGTGGTGGTCGCGGAGCACGTGACAGACATCCTGACACAGGAAACACTCGATACACTTTCTGAATTCCTGCACCCGGTCGATGTCCACCTGCTGCATCCGCCACGTGCCGTCCGCCGCATCCGGCGGCCGAGGCGTGAACGGCTTGATCTGTTTCTTGACCTCGTAATTCCAGGACACGTCCGTCACGAGATCGCGCACATGCGGAAAGGCGCGCATCGGCTCGATCGTCACCGGCGTCGCCGGATCGAGGTCGGCCAGCCGTGTCATGCACATCAGCTTCGGGTTGCCGTTGATCTCCGCCGAGCACGATCCGCACTTGCCGGCCTTGCAGTTCCAGCGCACCGCGAGGTCGTTGGCCTGCGTGGCCTGAATCTCGTGCACCGCGTCGAGCACGACCATTCCCTCGACGACGTCCTGTTGATATTCGACGAACTCGCCCGTGCCGTTGTTGCCGCGCCAGATCTTGAATGAGCGTGTCGAATGGTGGGCCGCGGCGTCCTGCGCCGCCTGGGCCGCCGTGTAGGCGTCGGTCGCCTGCGGTGCGGTTGCCATCTATTTCATCTCCTCGACAATCGCCGCCAGATGCGCGGGCATCGGCGCGATCGGTTCACGTGTCAGATTCATCTCGCCGCCGGAGCCCTTGGTGAGAACGAAATTGAACGTCGCGTACGCGGGATCCTTGTCCGGATAGTCGTCGCGAAAATGTCCGCCACGACTCTCCTTGCGCTCGAGCGCCGATCGCGCGACGGCTTCGGACACGGTGAGCAGGTTGTGCAGATCGAGCGCCGTGTGCCAGCCGGGATTGTACTCGCGATTCCCCTGGACGCCGACCTTGGCCGCGCGTTGGTTGAGCACGGCGATCGCCTGCAGCGCGCGCTCCATCTCCGACTGCTTGCGCACGATGCCCACGTAGTCCTGCATCGTCTCCTGCAGTGATTCCTGCACCTGGTACGGACCCTCCGTGGCGCCGGTTCGCTCGAACGGCGCCAGCGCGTCGCGCGCGCCGCGCTCCACCTGCGCCGCGTCGATCGTCACCGGACCATTCTGCGCGGCGAACTTTGCCGCATGCTCGCCGGCCCGTTTGCCGAACACGATGAGATCCGAGAGCGAATTGCCGCCCAACCGGTTCGCTCCGTGCAATCCCGCCGCGCACTCGCCGCAGGCGAACAGTCCCGGCAACGTCGACATCTGCGTGTCGCCGTCGACGCGAATGCCGCCCATGACATAGTGCGTCGTCGGGCCGATCTCCATCGGCTCCTTCGTGATATCGATCCCCGCGAGCTGCATGAACTGATGGTACATGCTCGGCAGCTTGCGCTTGATGTGTTCTTCGGCGTTCGGGAGCTTTTCCTTGATCCACGAGATATCGAGCGTGACGCCCCCGTGCGGCGAGCCGCGCCCTTCTTTCACTTCTCGCACGATCATCCGCGCGACGTGATCGCGCGTCAGCAGCTCCGGCGGGCGGCGCGATGCCTTGTCCCCCTGCGTGTACTTCCACCCTTCCTCGGGCGTGTCCGCGGTCTGCGCCTTGTAGTTGTCCGGAATGTTCTCGAACATGAACCGCTTGCCATCACGATTCTTTAACACGCCGCCTTCGCCGCGCACGCCTTCCGTTACGAGGATGCCACGCACGCTCGGCGGCCAGATCATGCCCGTCGGGTGAAATTGGATGAACTCCATGTCCTGCAGCGCCG
Organism: uncultured Gemmatimonadaceae bacterium; assembly: GCA_963817445.1. Classification (GTDB taxonomy): domain Bacteria; phylum Gemmatimonadota; class Gemmatimonadetes; order Gemmatimonadales; family Gemmatimonadaceae; genus JAQBQB01. Next base: position 33,216 of record CAWFOG010000023.1, on the reverse strand, counting down.
CACCCGCGTCGTACGCCAGCGCGTGTCCGTCGCCCGTGTACTCCCAGCTGTTCGACGTGATCTTGAACGCTCGGCCAATGCCGCCCGTCGCCAGGACCACGGCCTTCGCCTTGAACAACCGAAACCGCCCGCGCTCGCGATCATATCCGAACGCGCCCGACACGCGGCCGCCGTCGGTGAGCAGCGTCAGCACCGTGCACTCCATGTGCACGTCGAGCCCCTGATGCACGCCGTGGTCTTGCAGCGTGCGAATGAGCTCGAGGCCCGTCCGGTCGCCCACGTGGGCCAATCGCGGATACCGATGCCCGCCAAAGTTGCGCTGGAGAATTCGCCCGTCGGGTGTGCGATCGAACAACGCGCCCCATCCCTCGAGTTCCTTCACGCGTTCAGGCGCCTCTTTGGCGTGTAGCTCGGCCATGCGCCAGTTGTTGAGATACTGCCCGCCCCGCATCGTGTCCGCGAAGTGGACGCGCCAGTTGTCGCGATCGTCGACGTTTCCCATCGCCGCCGCCATGCCGCCCTCGGCCATCACCGTGTGTGCTTTGCCAAGCAGCGACTTGCATACGAGTCCAACGCTCGCTCCACTCGCCGCCGCCTCGATCGCTGCTCGCAACCCGGCCCCGCCAGCACCGATGACCAGCACATCGTGCTCGATCGTCTGGTATTCCGCGCTCACATCAGCCTCCAATCGTGCCACACACCCATCGAACACATGCGCACGTACAAATCCGCGAACGCCACGCCGATCAACGACATCCACGCCCACTTCATGTGCCAGCGATTCAGGCAGCTCGAGCAGTCGTAGGCCTTTTTCCGCACCGGATGCCGCGACAGTTGATCGAGAAACCCGCCGACGACGTGGCGCATCGAGTGGCAGCCGAGCGTGTAGCAGCTGAGCAGCACCACGTTCAACGCGAGGACCAGCGTCCCCACGCCAATGCCGAACTGCACGCCGCCCGCGCCATTGTCGAACCACAGCGCCTTCCATACGTCGTGCGCCAGAATGAACAGGAAGATCACCGCGACATACATGAAGTAGCGGTGAACGTTCTGCATGATCAGCGGGAATGACCGCTCGCCCAAATAGCTCGACCGCGGTTCGCCGACGGAGCAGTTCGGCGGGTCGGCCCAGAACGCCTTGTAGTACGCGCCGCGATAGTAGTAGCAGGTAAACCGAAACAGCCCGGGAAAGGGCAGAATGATCAGCGCCGGTGAAAACGGAAGCAGCGCCGGCCACCACCCGGGCTTGGCGCCGAACATCGCCGTGCGCGGATCGCCGAAAATCTCCGGCGAATAAAAGGGCGACAGATAGTGCCCGTACATGTAATGCGCATTCTGAAATGCGGCCCACGTCGCGTAGACGACGAAACCGCCGAGGATCGTGAAGACGATAAGTGGCTGAAGCCACCATGCGTCGCGCCGCTTGGTCTCACCAAACCCCCGGTGGAGCAGCGGAAGCGGTGCATGAGCCATGTCAATCGAGGGTCAGGGTTTATGATGACGGGTACTACGCGCGGGTAATGGACTCATCTCGTCGCGCCGCGTCAATGCCGCAGCGCTCCGAACGACTCGGGAAGAACGAAGCTGAACGTATACTCGACCACCTGCGCCACCGCGCAGCCGCGGATGGTGGCCGGCTGGAAGCGATCCTTGTAGAGCGCGATCAACGCCGAGCGCACGAAGCTGAGCGACGACGCCCGCACCGACTCGACGGTGCCAATGACGGGCACGCCGCTCGGGTCGATGATGAAGCGGAAGACGACGTCGCCAGATGTGACGCTGTCGGCCTTTTCGTCCTCGGGAAAAACCGGCGGCGGACTGTCGCGCAGCGGCACCGCGTCGATGATCGGCATTCGCGGAAATTGCATCGAGACCAAGCGGACCGCGCCGCCAATCGAATCCGTCGACACTCGCACGTCGAGCCACATGGAATCGCCGTGATCCGGCGGGATGAACAAGTCCTTGACCGGTGCGACGTCGTGAATGGCCCGGATCGACGCACTGTCGAACCCGGTAGTCAGCCCTGTGCGCACGACGCTGGTCCGCGAAATCGCTCCCGCGCTGTCGGCGACGACCCGGTAGACTCCCGTCACCGTCGGCGCGCGCAGTTCCCCGCTCGTATCCGGCGCGGTCGGGCGCAGCACTCGCATCGAGCGTGGGTCCGTCGAACACGGCGAGACGAAACGGATGCGGCGGGACGAACGCAGCGCCGATGGTCATGCTGAGTGCGTGCGCGCGGGCGTGGTCCAGCGGACCGCCGTCGCTGCGCCTGACCGAGATGAACAGCGCCGCGCCGATCGAATCGACCGCCGACGCGGACACGATCGAATCGCAGCGCGCCAGACTGTCGCGCGTTGCGCGCTGACGCGCCGCGCGGTCCGCTGGTTGCTGCGCGGCGGCCGCGGTGGCCGCAGCGCACAACAGCATCGTCAGTGCCGTGCGGCGAATCACGAACCCTGCCCGGCACGCGTCGTTCTCCGCGCTGAACGACGTGCCGCGACGAACAGCGCGGCGCCGATCAGATTCAGCACGATCACCACGCTCGAGATCTTCACCGCGAAGCTCAGCCAACTCGTCACGTCGATGATCGGGAAAATCGACAACACCACGTACAACAGCGTGACGAGAAACCCGACGCCGCCGACCACGCGCAGCCAGAGCGGCGGCTGTCCGCTCCTCGGTGCGCATCCCTACGAGCGGAATCGCGAACATCACGAGGTACGTCAGCCCGTAGAAAATTCCCGCCGCGTTGTCGAGCAGCTGAAACGCTTCCTGCTCGCCGACGCCGGCGATCCCCGCCGCGCCAAACGCCAGCGCCACGAGCCCGACGAACAGAATCGAGTTCACCGGCGTCCGATAGTGCGGATGCAGCGTCGTGAACCAGCCGGCAGCAGGTTGTCCCACCCCGCCACCATCGGCATGCGCGTCGTGCCGGTGAACACGATGCTCGAGTTGGCAATCGTGCGGCCGGTGAGCAGCAGAATTCGCGATCCGGCCGCGATCGGCGCCCAATCCGGCTCGCGCCGAATCCGACGCGCAGCACCTGCGGAATCGGCCCAATCAGGTTGATCTGGTCGATCGGAACGAACGCCAGCACCGCGCTCGTGCCGAAGAATGAACATCACCGCGATCACCGGCGCCGCGATGATCGTCGCACGCGCGATCGAGCGCGCCGCATCCTTCGTCTCGCCCGCCAGCACCGCGACGTACTCGAAGCCGCTCAACGCGCCCATCGACATCTTGCCGAACACGTTGAGGCTGAACAGCGACAGCGCCGGCATCGCGACGGCGAACGGGTGATAGTCCGGCAGCGTGCCGCGCGCCATGTGCACGAACGGCAACGCGATCAGCGCGGCGAACGCGAGCATCAGCATCACGCTCCCCGCGTTGTGCAGCCACTTGCTCACGCCCAGGCCGAGCGCGGCGAGGATCATCAGTCCGCACAGCAGGAACGCGTTGAGCACCATGATGAACGGCTTGTTGCTCGCCATCCACGCGCCGCTCGGGCCGACGACGTACGACAGGTTCGTCCCCACGAGCAGCCCGATCGTCGCGATCAGCACCACCGCGTAGAGCCAGAGGTTCCAGGCGACCATGAACCCGACGAGCTCGCCGAGCCCGAGACGCGCCCACTGGTACAGCCCGCCCTCGAGCGGCATCCGCCCCGACAGATCGATCACGACCGCCGCCTGCGGCAGGTAGAAGAACAGCATCGCCGCGAGCCAGAATACCATCTGCGAATGGCCGAGCTTCGCCGCCGTGCCCACCCAAATCGTGCCGACGACGTAGACGATCTGCTGCAGCACGAGATCGCGAAGTCCGAGCTCCTTCTTGAGCGAGGCGCTGTGCGCCTCGACCCCTCGCGCGTCGGCCACCTGCGACTGCCCGATCGATGCCGCATCGAGCGCGGTTCGGCCGCTGGCGCGCGGACGTCGGACGTCACCGCTCCGCCCCGCCCGACGGCGAGCGCCACTCACGAACGACGCGCGCCGATTTGATGTAGTCGAGCTTGGGCCAGCCGCGCGCGAGATACGCGTTCCCGGCGACCTGAATCGAGTCCTGCGACGGTCCGGAGCGATTCGGCTGCGCGCCCGTGCGAGGCGCGGACTCACCGTACCCCGAATACAACGAATCGACGACGTCCATCCCCGCAACGACCTCGGCGATCGGCGGAAAGCCGAACCCATTCAGCGTGTCGAGTCGCGCGTTGTCCTTGAGATTGATGTACAGCTGCACCGTTCGCGTTCCACGGCCGCCGCGCGCGTACGAGATCGTGCCGCGCGCGTTCGTGTGTCTCACCGAATCGTCGGCCAACCGGCGCACGCGCCACGCGCGACTGAGCGCCGGATCGCCGGCAATGCCAAACTGCGCGACGAAGTTCTTCACCACGCGAAAAAATCGTGCGTCGTCGTAATACCGCTCGCGCACGAGCACGTAGAATCGGTCCACGCCGACCGGTGCCCACGCGCTCCGCGCCATGATGTCGATGCGCCCGCGGCTGGTCTCGAACGCCACGAGAAAGCTGTCCGGCACCGAGACGGCCGGCGACAGTCCCACGCGCGTCCGCGCGAACGGACCCGACGTGCACGACACGAGTGCGGTCACCGCGCCCGCCACCAGCGCGGCAGCGACCAATCGGCGTGCGGGAGTCATTCTGCTCGCAGGATGCACATGGGCCTATCGACTCGGCGCCTGCGGCGCGCCGGCGATCAGCGCGTCCGACACACGCTCGCGTTGATGGTCGTTGATGCTCGTGAGCAGCGCCACCAGATTCGCGTTTTCAATGATGGTTCTCTCACGACGCATCGTCTGTGGCTGCGCCGCGCTCACGAACTGCTTTCGATCGATCTGTTGTTCGTCGGCAATGCGCGCCGCCGAATCCGCGTAGAGATAGACGTCGAGCGACGCAATCATCCCGATCTTCACGACGAATCCGCGACCGTGGAGCGAACGCTCGCTCACCGTCGCCGTCGAATCCAGCCGCGGAGCCAGACCGGAGCGCTCGAGGCGGTACAGCACCGAGCACGGGGCCCACAGTCCGGTCGGCGTACACGATGGCCCCGGCGGCGCGGCAACTGAACGTCGCTACCGCGGCGGTTGGCGTCCCTGCGCTGTCGTGCGCGCGCGCCGGCCGGCCGGTGCGCCGCCCTTGGAGCACGCCGCGGCAATCAAAACCGCGAACACGACGCGGACGGTTGCAATCGAGTGGTCACGCATCAGCGGATGATGCGACGGGAGACAGTGAATCCGCAACGACCGCCGGCTCGAATCGCGCCACGATCGCACCGACGACCATATCGCCCGTCACGTTCGTCATCGTCCCGAACAAATCCGGAATCGTGTCCACGGCGATGAGCAGCGCGACGCCCTCGGCGGGAATCCCGAACGTCACGAGCAACGGCGCGAGCATGAGTTGCGCGCCCTGAGGCACGCCGGGAATGGTCAGGCTGAGCGCCACGCCGGTGAGCGCGATCGTGACGACCGCCGTTGTGCCCAGCGCGACCCCGTACAGCTTGGCGAGGAACAGCGTGCCGACCAGCCAATAGATCGGCGTCGCCACCTTGAACGTCGACACCGAGAGTGGCAGCACAAATCCCGTCACCGTCGCGCCAAAGCCCAACGTTCGACCGCCTTCGACGAGCGCCGGCAGCGACGCAAGCGATGAGCTCGTGCCGAGTGCGACGAGCTGCGACGGCAGCACGCCGCGAGCGAACCACGCGAGCGGAATGCGTCCGACAATCGAGGCCACCGGATACAACAGAAGCGCGAACAGCGCGACAGCCGCGCAGATCGCGACGACGTAATAGAGCATCGCGCCGGCGAGACCGATGCCGGCGTGGCTCGCCGCCGCGGTCACCAGCGCGAAAATCCCGAACGGTGCCGCCGCGATGATCCAGTCGACGATTGTCGTCATGGCGGCGGCGATGGCGCCGAAAAAATCCACCAGCGCACGCCGCAGCGACGCGTCGATGTGTTGCGTGGCGAGCGCGAAGACCAGCGTGAACACGATGAGCGGCAGCATCGCCCCATCGGCGGCGGCGGAGATTGGATTCGCTGGAACGAGCCCCGTCACCCAAGCGCCAAATCCAGGCAGCCCGCTCACGTGGCTCGAGGTCGCTCCCGCGCTTGCGCTCGCCGTGGACCGGAGCGCGTCGGCAACGCCATTCGCCAACTTGAGATCGTCGATGAGCGGCGGCGCGAGCAGCACTCCAACGACCGCCGCGAACAGCAGCAGTGCGAAGAAGGTGACGAGCGTCGCCACGCCGACGCGGCCAAGGTCGCCGCGCGAATCGCGGCCGGCGATCGCCACGAACAACAGCGCGACGACGAGCGGAACGATCGTCATCCGGATCGCGTTGACCCAGAGTTGTCCGATCGGGGCGCAGCATGTCGGCGAAACGAAGTGCCGCCGCTGCCCCGGAAGCGGAGATGATGCTTCCGAGGATTAGCCCAGCAAAGAGACCGATGACGACGCGGCGAACGCGCACTCGGTCGGCCGGCGGTCTACGCTAGCGTTTCTTGCTCGACTTCGCGTGCGTCGCCATGCGGCGGGTCGGTCGTGCCGCGCGAGCCGGAGCGCTTTCGCTGCCGCTTTCTTGGCGCTCAGCCGGCCGAGTTTTACCACGTGCCGGCTGGGCGCGCTTGGCCGCCACTCGAACCTTTCCGCTGGCCTTCTTTGCCGGTGCGGCCTTGGCGGACACGACCTTGACCTTGACTGGCTTTGGCGCCGCAATCACTTCCGCCGTCTTTTTGGCAGGCGCTTGAATGACTACGGGCTTGGGCTTCGCGGCGGCTGCCGCGGCCGTTGGGGGAGCGTTTGGATTGTTGCGAGGCCGGCCGCCTTTTCGAGCCAACTGCGCATCAGCCAACATCTTAGCGAACGCTTCCTTAGCTTCGGCCATCAGCTGCGCATGCGAAATCCGACGTTCCTGCAACGCGCGCTCTTTCTCCGCACGGTAGATCGACAGTGCTGTCGAGCCGTCCATTTGTCAGGGGGGCGATGGTAAAACACAAGGTTCTTCAGGACACTCTAATATACCTTAGTGAACGGCCTGTCGGGAGATGCCGGGTCACTCTTTCCGAGTGTCGTCGCGTGCCGCGCGGCGGGCCTGGTTGATCTGATTGATCATCAGCGCCAGATCGCCCTGCTTGTCCGGATTGTCGCGAATGATGTCGTCGAGCAGCGCCGACGCTTCGTCATCCGTCACCGGAAGCGGGTCCGAGGAGAACCGACGGTTGTTCGTGTGGCGCAACGGGTCGATGTACACCGGATTTTCCAGCACGATGTCGTGATTGTTGTGCTGGACGCGCACCGCATAGAACTTCTTGCCCGCCTTCTCCATGTAGCCAACCCGGACGCCGTCGTACTTGTCGGGCCAGGGCGGGAGTGGTCGGGAGCCGCCGGCGGTGGCGACGTAAGTCGTGGCACCGGGGCGCAACGCGCTGTAGTTCAGTTCGTACGCGCCGTTGTACATGTAACCGTGACGCATCGGATCTCAGGGGCGGCAGGGAAAGGAGTTCGCACCGCGTGCGAAAGGGCTCGAGTGTAGCTCACTGAAAGATGAACGATCCGGACACGCCGCGCCAACCCAATCCGGCCGTCTCACGGCCCGCGGTCGGCGTCCGACCACTCGCGCGGGTTCCACGTCACCGGCAGCGCGCCAACGCGCTCGAATCGGATCCGCGGGTCGTCGGACTGCACGAGCGCGAGGAGCCGTCGGCCCGTCAACAGAAAACGCCGCGACGTCGACTCGATGCTGTCGAGGATCGTCTGCGCAAGCTGCGGCTGCGCCTTGGCGAACGCGTCATATCGACGAAGCACCATCACCAGGCCGCCGGCGTCTGGCACCTCGACCTCGGACAGGCACTCGATCCACGACGCGAGGTTTCGCCCGTAGTAGTCGGGGAATGCGAGCGCGCGCTGAACGTCCGCGTGAAACGCGTCGGACGTCGTCCAACCGCCCGCATCGAGTTCGCGCACGACGTAGCCTTGCTGCCGAAACCACGCCACGTCGCCGGACAGCACGGACGTCCTGTAATAGAGCGCGATCGCGCCGCGTTCGAGCAGTCGCCAATCCAGCGGCTGCTCGTCGATCGCGACCTTTGGTTTTCGCTTGAAAAAAGCCATCGATGCGTCACTCCCCGTCCATCGCACGCCGGCGGCGAGCCCGGGCCGTGCGGATATTGATCGCGCCGCGCAACATGAACACGATGGCAAAGGTGAAGTCGAGCCACCGCGCTCCGGTGAGCACGCCGTTGTGCGTGAACAACGGCCGCACCGCGACGAATGCGCCCAACGCCAGCAACGCGACTCCAATCACATATCCCGCTTTCCAACCTCGAATGGATGCCACGGTCGTATATGAATTCGCCTACAGCCGATGATAGATGAAATGCAGAATGAAGTACTGGTATGCGATGACTGGCACGACGAGCGGAAGCAACTCGAGAATCCATCGCACAGGCCACCGGCGCAGCATCGCCGTACCGGCCACGAGCTCCAGCGTGCCGAACGCCCACGCCTCATAGAGATAAAACGCTCGCACGCCCACAAAGCCGCCGAATCGAATGCGCCAGCGGAGCGCCAGCGCGAAACTTCCTAGCGTCAGCACCAGACCGACGGCGGTGCTGGTCACGCCGACGGCGCGCTCGACCTGGCGTCGAGCGCGCTGGTAGTCAAAACCGGCTGGTTGGCGGACGTCGGTCAGAGCCTCCTCCCATGTTTCCCGGAACGCCGCTGAGTACTACGCGCGCGCTCAGGGAAAAGTTAGGGGCGCGTCCGAGCCCGATCAGCTCCCGCGCAGCGCCGTGAGGGGATCGACCCGGGTCGCGCGCCGCGCCGGCAGGTAGCTGGCCGCCAGGCCGACGACGACCAACACGCCCGCCACGACGGCGAAGGTTTCCGGATCGTGGCTGGTCATGCCGAACAGCAGACTGCCGACGAATCGCGACCCGAAAAACGCGACGATCAACCCGGCTGCGACGCCGATTGCGCCAATCGCGAGGCCTTCGCGGACCACCATCCACCGCACCGTGCCCGCGCTCGCGCCGAGGGCGATCCGCACTCCGAATTCGTGCGTCCGCTGCGTGACGAAATACGCGATGACGCCGTACACGCCAACGGCAGCGAGCACGAGCCCCGTCATGCCGAGCAGCGTGAGCAGCCAGGTCATGAAGCGCGTCGTCGCCACCGTGCGGCCGACCGCCGCATCCATCGTCGACACGCCCGACAGTGGAAGCAGCGGATCGACGCCAGCCACGGCACGCCGAATTGCTGGCACCAGCGTCAACACCGGCACCGCGCCGCGGACGAGCACCGTCTGGCCCGGGTTCACCCACTGCGCGCTCGGCATGTACAGCGCGGGATACGGCTCCTGAGTTGGACCCGATTCATGAATGTTGTCCACGACGCCGACGATCGTGCGCCAATGCTGATCCTTGCCCGTCACGTTGTTCGAGATGAGCTTGCCGAGCGGATCAGCGTTTCCATACAGCTTGTCCGCCAGGTCGCGCGAGATGATGGCGACCGCCGGCGCGTCGGCGGCGTCGCCCACGGTGAACGTCCGGCCGCGCAGCACGCGCATGCCGAGCGCGGAGAAAAACGACGGATTGACGCTGCGCATGTCCGCGGCCAGCGCGCCCTCGTCGTGTCCGTTGCTCCCCGGCCGCGCCGCGGTCCAGTTCCACCCACTGCCGTAGATCGGCGCTACCTGCGAGCGACCGACCGCTTTCACACCGGGAATCGCCGCGATCGCACTCTCGAGCTGATCGAGCGTCGCCTCGATTTGCGGATCGGTCTTGTACGTCGTTTGCGGGAGTCCGATCGAGAACGCGAGGAGATTGTGGGTGTCGAACCCCGTCGGCACGGACTGAATGATCAGCGAGGTCTTGATCAGCAAGCCGGCAGCAATGAGCAGCAGCGATGCGATGCAGAGTTCGCCGATCACCAGCGCCTGGCGCAATCGCGACTTCGTCGCCGAGCTTGAATCGCGCCCGCCGTCCCGCAGCGTCTGTTGCAAGTCGAGACGCGACGCGCGCAACGCGGGCACGAGCCCGAACACGATCGCGCAACCGACCGACAGCCCAAGCGTGAACAACACGACCGGCAGATTGAGCGACGTCGCATGCAGTCGCGGGATCGAGGCAGGGCTGGTCACGAGAAAGCGCATCCCCGCGGCGCCGACGAGCAACCCCGCGACGCCGCCGGCGATCGCCAGCATCCCGCTCTCGACGAGCAGCTGCGATACGATGCGCCCTCGCGTCGCGCCAAGTGCCCCTCGAATCGCGATCTCGGCGCGGCGCACGGTCGCGCGGGCGATGAGCAGATTGGCAATATTGCCGCAGGCGATGAGTAGCACGAGCGCGACCGCGCCGAGCAGCGTGTAGAGGAGCGTCCTGCTCGAGCCCAGCACGGTGTCCTCGAGGGACGTCGCACTCACGCCGCCGTCGTAGCCGTTGTGCGGATTCTCGTGCGCGAGCCGCGTGTCGATGCGCGTGAGCTCGCGATCTGCCGCGCCCATGGGAACGCCCTGGCGCAGCAAGCCGTAGACGCGTAGCTCGTGATCGCCGAAGTCGCGCAACCGGTCGGCCGAATCCTGGACGTCTGTCATCGCCCGTACTACGCGCGCTGTTCCACGCGAAGCGGCACGCGCGCGGCCGAGCGCTCGTTCACCCGCACGTCGAACGTCCAGGTCCCGTCACGCGGGAAACCGACCGTCAGCGGCAGAATGAGATCGTACGCCAGCGGCAATCCCGCCGCGCGCGGCGCATCGAAGCTCACGGGAGTCGCGCGCAGGTTCACCATCTCGTTGCCGTCCTCGTCGACGATGTGCACGGAGATATGATGATGAACGCCGTAGTCCAACGGCTCGATGTCGAACCGCATCGCGAGTGTGACGTCCAATTTGCTCGGCAGCTCCGGTGCGTACCGGCAGTTGTACACGCCGACGACGTCGAGCTTGCCGTCGGGACGCACCTCAGCCCGCTCGGCGAGCACCGCGATCGTCGCGATCACTCAGGTGCCAGCGCGGGTGCCAGCGTGAACGCCAGACGGTGAACGCGGTCGACGAACGCCAGCGGCATGGGTGGGTGGTCAGCGAAGAAAGCGTCGCGCGAGCTGCTCGAGCCGGTCGTCTCCCGTCTGTTCGGCGCGAGCAAGAATGCGCCGCACCTGCTCGCGTAACTTCGGCTCACCCCAATAGTAGCCGGTCGCCTGCTCGGCGGCCGCTGTTTCGCCGGCGCGCGCCGCTTCGAGCAGCACCTCCGCCGCCGCCGTGTCGAACGTCGGATCGTCGCGTTCCGGCAGCGCAAACCGCTTGACCGGGCCAGACGCTCCCGCATCCTCGTTCACAAAGGCTCTCGACACGCACCCCCTCCGATCTCACGCAGAGCTAGCCAGCTTTAGATAGTCGAACCACACTCGTCCATGCAGGCGACAGTGCATAGCGCTTGCCCCGATATGGGGTAGATCGGCCAAGGTACCGCCGGGTTTGCCGACCGAACAGTCCGCCATCGCCCCCGTTTTGCAAACAACCGTTGCGGCCATATTGCGCAAACCGACGCACCACTTTAGGTTGGTGTTAGCGATACACGCAGGATTGCGCGAACACGTTCCGATGTGGAAACAGGGGCCTTCGCACATGCGGGGTCCCCTTTTTTGTGTCGAGTCGCTGGCGACGGAGATGGTCGTCTAGAACGTACCCATCGTGAGGGTGTTCACGAGCAACTGTGGGTCGGTTTGTACGGCGCGTTCCGATACTCCGACGACACAACAACAATTCTTAGGAGTATGGAAATGGCACGCACGACCGGCACTGTGAAGTGGTTCAACGACGCCAAGGGCTTTGGTTTCATCACCCCCGAAGGCGGACAGAAGGACTGCTTCGTTCATCACTCGGCGATCCAGGGCAATGGCTTTCGCACCCTCGCCGAAGGTGAGCGCGTTGAGTTCGACATCGTCCAGGGCGCCAAAGGCCCCGCGGCCGAGAACGTCGTCAAGCTCGGACGCTAATTAGCTCGTAAGCCGTCACGAAAAAAGCGCCGGACCGACTCTGTCGGTCCGGCGCTTTTCGCATCCAAACGTTCCGCAGCTTCCGCGCGCCTATGTCTAACGGCCGCGCCGAGCCTGGCGAATCCGCTTCATCACCGTCGCCACCACCAAGAGCGTCAGCACCACCCACACGGCCACGAACGACTCCTGGGTCTTCACGTCGCGCGTGTTGACGTGAAAGGCGTAGTAGGCTCCAATGATCACTCCGTCGAGTACCACGACGGACGCGACCAAAATGAGCATGAGCCGCTTGAGCTCGCGAGTCACCGGCACGGGAGGCATGACGTTCATCCTAGCCGCTAAGTTCGTTCATGGCCATGCCCGCTCCCCGTCGCGCGCCGCGCCGCCTGCCCACCATTCTGTTCGATCTCGACGGAACCCTCCTCGACTCGATCCAGCTCATTCTCGAGTCCGCACGCTACGCATTTGCCAAACTCGGGCGCGAGTGTCCGCCTGACAGCGAATGGCTGACCGGCGTGGGGATTCCGCTCGCCACGGCGTTCAATCGCTACGCTCGAGATCCGGCGGACTGTGCCGCATTGATCGCCGCGTATCGCGAATACCAGATCCCGAACCACGACCGACTCATCCGCGGCTACGGCTCCGTGCGCGAGGTCGTCGAGCGACTCCATCGCCGCGGACACGACCTCGGCGTCGTCACGAGCAAGTCGGAGTGGCTGGCCATGCGCGGTTTGGCGCGCATCGGAATAGCCCGGTTCATGGACACGGTCGTCGGGTGCGATGTCTCAACGCGACACAAACCCGATCCCGAGCCCGTACATATCGCTCTCAAGCGGCTTGCCTGTGAGCCTCGAGACGCCATCTTCGTCGGCGACTCGGTCCACGACATCCTCGCCGGCAACGCAGCCGGCGTCCGGACCGTGGCCGTACTCTGGGGAGCATTCTCTCGCCGCGATTTGGAGCCCGGTCAGCCAACCGCTTGGCTGGCCGACATTTCCGAGCTCGAGCCGCTGGTCGAATCCTGGGCCGCGCGGCTAGCCTGATTCAAACCTTTGGCTTCGTGGCGCCGTCCAAATGAGTGCACGGACGGGGGGTCCACGATCTATGGCTGCTGTGGCCATCATCAAAACATCTTCAAGTCATTTTGGGAACGGTGATTCGGATGTCGCGCGCGCGGCAGCCGGAGACCGGGGTGCTTTTGAACGACTATACCGGCAGCACGTTGCTCGGGTCTTTTCGCTGTGCGCTCGCATGATCGGCGATCGCGTCGGCGCGGAGGAACTCACGCAGGATGTCTTCGTCCGAGCGTGGGAAAAGCTCCACCTCTTTCGCGGCGAGAGTTCGTTCTCGACCTGGCTGCACCGACTCACGGTCAATGTCGTACTCAACGCGCGGAAGACAGAAGGACGACAGCGGACACGCTTTGAAGAGAACGATGAAGATGCGGGCATGGACGCACACGCGGGCGTGGTCGGAACGCCGCTCGCTCCGGGAGAACTTCTCGACCTGGAAGACGCGATGACACGGCTTCCACCGGGCGCACGACGAGTTTTCATCTTGCACGACGTCGAAGGCTACAAACACGAAGAAATCGCCGAGATGCTCGGCGTTACATCGGGAGCCACCAAGGCGCAGCTTCACCGCGCCAGGCTCCTGTTACGAGAGGCGCTGAACCGATGACCCAACAGATGACATGCGACGACTTCGCCGAGCGACTGAGCGACTTCCTCGCGCGAGAGCTCGATGAATCGACACGTATTCCAATGGAGCAGCACGCACGCTCGTGCGCCGCGTGCGGAACGCTCGTCGCCGATCTTCGCGCGCTTCGGATCAACGCGTCCAGCCTTCCCGTACTCACGCCAAGTCGCGACCTGTGGTCCGGAATCGCGGCACGAATCGAAACCCCAGTCGTTGAACTGACGGACGCGCGCAATGTCGCGCCGGCATCGCGCCGCGTTGACCGTCGCGTATGGCTCGGCCTCGCCGCGGCAGGATTGGTCGCCGTCACGGCGACCGTGACCCGCGAACTCACCAAGCAACCGTCCGCGATCGTGCCGGCTGCGAACATGGCAGCCACCGCAACGCCGCAGCGGACCGACACCGGTGCGCTGTCCGCCATCGACACCGCGCGCGTAAGCGTGCCGCGTCGCCCGGCGACATCGCTCGTCGCGAACAACCCGGCCAAGCTGTCGGCCGAGCAGACGTATGACCACGAGATCGGACAACTGCTCGTGATCGTCGACCGCCGCCGGTCCGACCTCGATTCGTCGACGGTCGCCGTCATCAACCGCAATCTGCGCATCATCGACGACGCCATCGCGCAATGCCGGACCGCGCTGAAAACGGATCCGGCCAGCCGCTTCTTGATGGAATCGCTCGACGGCGCGCTCGACACGAAGGTTCACTTGCTGCGCACGGCCGCCATGCTGCCGGCGCGGACATGAGCATCCTCTTATGATCATTGCTCGTACCACTCGGCGACGGTTGGCGCTGTCCGCGGGTGCGCTGTGCGCTCCTCGTGGCAAGCACGCACCGCGCCGGCGCCCAGCGCTCTCGGTTCGGCACCGGCGACCGCTCGCGCATCGACACCACCTTCGCATTCGACAAGAGCGGCACGGTGAGCGTGACCGACACGCAGGGCGACGTCGTCGTCAACGGCAGCTCGACGAACCAGGTGCACGTCCATGCCGTGAGCGACGAGGACAACATTCGCCTCGACGCCTCATCCGCGCAGGTCGCGCTCACGCTGCGCGGCAGTAGCGACTCGCGCTTCGAGGTCTCCGTGCCATATGGAGTGCACGTGGTCGTTCACACGCGCTCCGGAGACGTCACCGTCCGCGGCACGCGCGGACAGGTCGAGATCCGTTCTCAGAGCGGCGACATCCACATCGACGACGTCACCACGCGCCTCGACGTCAACAGCTTCTCCGGCGACGTTGAGGGCAGCGCCATCGCCGGCGACGTCGAGATCTCGACGACGAGCGGCGACATCAAACTCGACGACGTACACGGCGGCATCGATATCCAGACCGTGAGCGGCGACGTCGGCCTCCGCGGCGTGACCGCCAAGACGGTGCGCGCCAAAACGACGAGCGGCGACGTCGTGTTCGACGGATCGATCGATGCCGCCGGCCGCTACGAGCTCTCGACGAACTCGGGCGACATCGGCCTCCACATTCCGCGCGAAGCGAACGCACAGCTCACCGTGTCGACCTGGAATGGCAGCATCGACAGCCAGTTCCCCATCACGCTCACGCCGGGCGAACACGGTATCGGCGTCGCCACCGCCAAGCGCTTCACCTTCCAGGTCGGCGGCGGCGCGGCCCGCATCTCCGCCGAGACGTTCAGCGGCGATATCACAATTTCGTCGAACGGACACGGTGCAGCCGATCGTCGCTGAGTCGTACCCCCACTACTCACTCCCTCCACGCCAGGATACGCCCATGTCTCGTCGCCTCCTTCCCACCGTGTTCGCCACCGCGCTGTCGCTCCCCATGCTCGCGGGCCCGGCGCTCGGCCAGGCCGCTGGAGACTTCCATTGGGACAAGGCGCTCGCCGCCGGCAGTCAGGTGAGCATCAACAACGTCAACGGCGACATCAAGGTCACGCCGTCGACCACGGGCAAAGTGGACATCGTCGGCATCAAGCACGGCTCCGGCAGCGAACTCGATCACATCAAAGCCGAAGTGATCGAATCGTCGCACGGCATCAGCGTGTGCGTCATCCACGACGACGATGATTCCAGTTGCGACGATAGCGGCAGGCACTCGCGCAACCACGGCGACCGAAACTGGGACCGCGGGCGCATCGATCTCGAGGTCGCGGTTCCCGCCAACGTCGTCGTCTCGGCTGGCTCGGTGAGCGGCGACATCGACATCACGGGCGCGCACGGCGACATCGACGTGAACAGCGTCAGCGGCGACGTCCATATGTCGCACCTGCACGCCAACGGCATCAGCGCGCGCTCCGTGAGCGGCGACGTCCAGGTCGGCGTCGACGAATTGAGCGAGCACGGCGATCTCGAATTCACCACCGTCAGCGGCGACGTCACGCTCGACCTGCCCAAGGCGCTCAACGCCGATCTGTCGATGACCACCGTGAGCGGCGACATCGACAGCGACTTCCCACTCACGCTCGGCAACGGCCGCATGAGCCGCCGCGGTGTGAATGCGCGCATCGGCAGTGGCGGACGGCGCCTCGACGTGCGCACGGTCAGCGGCGATCTTCGTCTCCGCGCCCCGAAGTAGTCGGCCTGCGATCTGATACCGCCCACGCCAGCGACACTACTCAGCGATTACTAGAGACATCATGAAACTCGCATATCGCACCATCGGCGCCGCCGCCGCGACCATCGTCATTCGTTGGACTCCCCGCACGCGCTCAGGCCAACCCGGCGCCGGCGTCGCAGGCCGGCGACACCTTCAACTGGTCGGGAAAAATTCCCGCCGGCAGGTGGATCCGCATCCGCAACCTGAACGGCCCAATCACCGTCGTCGCCTCGAGCAGCGACAACGTCGAGGTCATCGCCACGAAACATTGGCGCCGCGGCGACCCGGCCATGGTCCGCTTCACCACGGCCAAGTTCGGGCCGAACGACGAGAGCGTCGTCATCTGCGCGCTGTGGGGTGAGAGCGCGTCGTGCGACGACCGCCACTACGATACGCACAACAACAACGATCGCGGCATGCGCAACAACGACGTGCGCGTCGACTTCCGCGTCCTCGTGCCAAAAGGCGTCAAAGTCGGAATCAACACGATCAACGGTGCCGTGACTGTGGACGGCGCGACCGCTGAAATCGACGCCAGCACGATCAACGGCGAGGTCGATGTCGCCACGAGCGGCGGCCCCGTCAATGCCACCAACATCAACGGCGCAGTCCGCGCCCGCGTCGGCCACGTCGATACGAACGCCGACATGGAATTCACCACGGTCAACGGCAGCGTGAGCGTGGAATTCCCCGCCGACTTCGGTGCCGATGTCGACCTCGCAACGGTCAACGGCTCGCTCAACACCAACTTCGCAATGACCGTCAGCGGCCGCATCGACCCCAAGCACATTCGCGCCCATGTCGGGAATCCGGGCGGCCCGCGTCTCAAGCTGGAGACCGTCAACGGGAGCGTGGAGCTGCGGCGCCGCTAATTAGCTGGCACGCAGGGGCCGGCGAGGGGTATAATTCGTATTCATAGACCCCCCCAACGGGAGTTTGGCCGCACCATGGGCTCTGCATACGCACCAACCGTTCAAGTCCGCACCGGCGTCGAGCGCGCTACTCTCGTGCGCCGCACCTACGGACTCGTCTTCGCCAGCGTCCTCGTCTCGATGGCTGGCACGGCGTTCACGATCGCCCAGCCGGGACTCTACGGCGCGGTCGCAGCGCATCCGTTCATCACCTGGCTCTGTTCGTTCATTCCACTCATGATGGCGCAGCGGTCGGCGCGCGAGTTCCCCAAGAACCTCGTGCTCACCTTCCTCTTCACGTTCATCACGGGGATGTGGCTCGCGCCAGTCCTCATGACCGCCAACACCTACGCGCCGGGAATCGTCGGTCAGGCCGCGACGCTCACGTTTGCCGCGTTCGGCGCGCTTTCGCTCTATGCGTTGCTCAGCCGCCGCGACTTCAGCGCGTGGGGCGGCTTTTTCATGGTCGGGCTCGTCGTGCTGCTCGTTGCGCTCATCGCCAACATCTTTTTCCAGAGCGTCGCGACCGGCCTCTTTCTCTCGGGCTTGGGCGTGTTCGTCATGAGCGGACTGCTCGTGTTCGACACCTGGCGCATCACGCGCTCGGGCATGTACGGTCCCGACGACTACGTGCCCGCGGCGGTGAACATCTATTTGGATCTGCTCAACATGTTCATGTTCATCCTCAGCCTGCTTGGCGGAGGACGCCGCCGCTAGTCACTACTCTGCCGTCGAAGCGGCGCGTGATCTACCCCCGCGCCGCCTCGATCGATTGCGCCAGAGTCAGATCCGCTTGTGTGATCCCGCCTACATCGTGCGTCGATAGCGTCGTCGTAATCTTGGTATAGCGAATGTCGATGTCAGGATGGTGATCCATCCCGTCCGCGGCACGTGCAATCCGATCGACGAATGCAATTCCGTCGGCGAACCGCTCGAACGTGAAGGTCTTCGTGAGCACCTCTCCCCGCCGCGACCAACCAGCCAGACCACCGAGCGCGCGTTGGATCTCGAGATCAGAAAGTTTCTGTCGCATGCGCCATCCGGGTTGCGGGTTCGTTGCGTCGTGTCCGACATACTACATCGGTTGGACGGCATGAGCCACGTCTCGACCCTGCAGCTTTGCCGCCGCGCCGGCGTCGCCCTGCTCATCGCGCTCATCGCAGCTCCGGTCGCGCGCGCGCAGATGCCCGCACCCACGGCCGACTCCACGACCCAAACTCCGTCGCTTTCGCCGCGCTACTGGCAGTACTTCGGCCTCGGCTTTGCCACGAGCTTGGCGCTCCACGAAGCGGCGCACGTCATGACATCGGTCGCCCTCGGCGCCAAGCCGAGCTTTGGCTTCAGCGACGGGCGTCCAACGATCTACTCCGGCCTCTCCGGCAGCGTCCAGCAACACAAGCAATTTCTGTTTTCGGCGGCCGGCCTCACGATGCAGACGTTCATCGACGAGGCAATCCTCGACATCCCGCATGCGCGCGGCAGCGCGTTCGAACGTGGCGTGCTCGGCGGCGGCATCGCGACGACGCTCTTCTATCTCACCATCGGCCGCACCGGATCGGTCAGCGACGTCCAGGTCATGGCGGAAATGCACGGCATGACCAAGACCCAAACCACGCTGCTCTTTGGCAGCATCGTCACGCTGCACATGATTCGCATCAGCCGCGACCACGCGTACGCCAACTTCTTCGCGCGCCCCGGCGGCGATGGCGGAATGGACGTGGGCGTGAGTTTGGGAGCGCCTTAGCCCCGCCTCTTGTATCTTCGGTGTGTGTTCGGTATCCTCCGAACCCGCGCCTGAAGCTGGTGGCAGTGTGGCTACACCCAAGTTCGAGCAGCGCGCACTGTTCGACGCGAATGTTCTGGGACGTCCGTTGCCGCTCGTCGGCGAACAAAAGGACATCCGCTATTTCGGCACCGTCGCGCGCTCGGTGCTCAACGGGCCGGAAACCACGGGAATGGGTTTCTGGTCGATCAATCCGTACGTCGGCTGCGCCTTTGGATGCGCATACTGCTACGCACGCTACGCGCATCGCTGGGTGCTCGACCGCCACGCCACGGCGAATCCCGAACACGGCGACATGCAGTCGGCGCGCGATACGCTCGCGCCCTGGCTCGCCTTCGAGCGGCGGATCTTCGTCAAGCAGAACGCCGCCGACGTGCTGCGTCGCACGCTCCGCCACGGATCGGACAAGCACACCGCACTTCTCCACGGCGACACCATCGTCATCGGCACGGCGACCGACCCCTTCCAACCGGCGGAGCGCCGCTTTCGTGTCACGCGATCGGTGCTCGAGGTGCTGGCCGAGCACGCGGGACTTTCGATTTGTATCATCACGAAGAGCCCGCTCATCACGCGCGACATCGACCTGCTCACGCGCATTTCGCGCAGCTCGACGCTGTCCGTCCACCTCTCGCTCATCTCGACAGACCGCGACCTGGCGCGCCGCCTCGAGCCGCGCGCGCCGACGCCGGAGGCGCGTCTCCGTGCGCTCGGCCGGCTGCGCGACGCGGGCATCGAGACAGGCATCAACGTCATGCCCGTGCTCCCGGCGATCACCGACGATCCCGACGCGCTCGAGACGCTCGTGCGCGCCGTCGCCGAGCGCGGCGCGTCGTACGTCAACGCCTGCGCGTTGAGACTTCGCTCATCGGCGCGCGAGCGCTATCTGCCGTTCATCGAGCAGGAATTTCCGCACCTCGCCAAGCGCTATCGTGCCACCTACGCCCACGACTACAGGGTGAGCGAGTCATACAGCTCGGCGCTCAGCGCGACGATGCGCGCGCTGTGTGAGAAATATGATGTCGCGTACGGGTTTTACGGTCGCGCGCCGGACGGGCCGCGAACGGGCGAGCTGATCGCGTCGCGCTTTGCCGGCGCGGAGCAGCTCGAGCTGGAACTCGAGTCCGCGGAGCGCGCGGCATCACTCGGCGCGGAGCGCGACGACGGGGTCGACGCCGGCAGCGCGGCGGCCGGGAAGTAGCGCGGCGATCGCCGCCACCACCGCGAGCACGAGCGCCGCCACGATGACCACGCGCAGATCCGTCGCGCTGATGCCGTAGAGCTGCGATGCAATGCCGCGATCGGCCGCGACCGCGAGCGGAGCGCCGACCAACACACCGCACAGCGCGACGACGACCGCCTGCCGCATCACGAGCCACAACGCATCCGCGGGCGCGGCGCCGAGCGCCATGCGAACGCCGATCTCGCTCGTGCGGCGCGCGACGCTGTGCGACGTGACGCCGTACACGCCGATCGCCGCCAGCCCGAGCGCGACGGCGCCGAAGATCGCCGCCAGCGCGGCGGCGAATCGTTCGCGCGCCAGCGCGTCGTCGAGCAGTTGACCTACCGACGTGAGCTGCCGGATGTACGCGCCCGGCTCGACTTCGGCGATCGCGCGACGAACCGTCGACGCCACGCTCACCGGATCGACGCTCGTGCGAAGCGTGAGCGCAAACCACGGCCGGCCGCCGAGCGGCAGCGCCTGATCGAGCGGCATGTACCACATCGGAACGGTTTCCGCGTGCACATCGCCGTACTGCGCGTCGTGCGCCACGCCGACGATGCGAAACGGCCTGCGCGTCTTGAGCGCGAGCGTGATCGACCTGCCAATCGGATTGCGCCCCGCGAAGTACCGCCGCGCGAACGTCTCGTTCACGATCGCCACGCCCTCACGCCCATCGGCATCGCTCGCGTCGAACTCACGGCCGGCCGCGAGCCCGACACCCGTCGATGCGAAAAAGCCGGGCGAGACGGCGTTGAACCAGGGCGGTCGCTCGCCGGTCACCGGCGCCCGACCGGGAATCTCCACGGGCAACATGAAGATTGCGTCGCCGAGCACGGGCGCCGCGAGCGAGAGCGCCGCCGCGTCCACGCCCGGCAACCGTTCCACCGCGGCGCGCAGCGACTGCGAAGCCCGTGGAGCGTCCACGTCGACACCTCCAAAGTCGAGACGCGCGACGAGCACGTTGCGGGTGCGGTATCCACCGTCGCCGCGCTGGAGATTGCGCAGCGTCGCGACGAACAGCCACGCGCTCGACGCAAGCACGAGTGCGAGCGCCACCTGCACGCACACCAGCGTCTGCTCGGCGGGCCAGCCGCGACCGCGCGACCGCGCCCGGTCCGCGCCGCTGATCGCGGCGAGTACGTCGGTGCGCGCCGCGCGCCGCGCCGGCCAAACGCCCGCAACGAGCGTGCAGCCGATCATCGCGATGACGGTGAACGCGAAGATCGCCGGACTCGCACGCCACGCGATGACGTCGCCGAGCTGCACGGCGTTCGACGGAAGGCCGTGCAGCAGCGCCGCCGTCGCGCCCCACGCGAGCGCGATGCCCAGCACCGTGCCGGCGAGCGCGAGCTCCAGCGTTTCCGTCAACAGTTGACGCAGCATCCGCGCGCGACTCGCACCGAGCGACATGCGCACCGCGAACTCGCGCCCCCGTGCCGTCGCGCGCGACAAGAGCAGCGTGCCGACGTTTGCGCAGGCAATGAGCAGCAGCACGCCAACACCGCCCATCAGCGCATAGAGCGCCAACCGATACTCGGCGCGGAAGTCGACGCCCCACGTGATGCCGCGGCTCGCGTCGACGACATGCATGTGCGGCGTCGCGTCCGACGAGTCGCTCCAGAAGCCGAACGCGCCAACCGGCGCGTCGCTCGGCGAGGCCGGCGGTCGCGGACCGGACCGCGACACGCCGGCGCGATCGGATACATCGTGCACGCAGCAGTTCCGGTACGCGGCGGTCACGCGCTCGCGCATCGCCGCGTCGTCTGCTCCGCGCGGAAAGCGCGCGACGAGCGCGACGCTCGTGTGGCGCGGATCGTCGCCGAGCACCGTGGCCGCCGCGAGCGGTACGGCCAACGTGAACGCGTGAGCGAAGAAGATGTCGTGATATGAGTGCGGCATGACGCCGACGAGCATGACTCGAGCGCCGTTCACGACGATCGGCTTGCCGACGGCGGCGCGGTCGCCACCCATCCGGTCGCGCCAGAAGTCCTCGGAGACGACCGCGACCGCGTTCGCCGATCGTTCGTCCGCCACGGAGAGTGTGCGTCCCAATAGCGGCGGAACGCGCATGAGATCGAAGTAGCCTCCGCTCACGAGCTCGATCCAGACCGCCGTCTGGTCGTCGCGCTCGCCGACCACGGCCGCCGAAAGGCGATAGGCCTCGATACGCGGCAGCCCCGGTGTGCGCATGAGCGTTTCATAATCATCGAGCGCGAACGGCGCCATCGAGTAGGCGTTCGTCGGGCGCAATGCCACCAGCTCCGCGGCGCGCGGCACGGCGAGGCGGCGCAGCAAGATCGAGTCGAGCAAGCCGAAAATTGCCGTATTGGCGCCGATGACGATCGCCAGCGACAGCACGATCACCGCCGTGAACGCCGGCGTGCGCCGCAGCGAGCGCCAACCGTAGCGAAGGTCGACGCCAATCGACGCGACGAGTGCGCGCACGCCGGCGCGCTCGCCACCCGCGACTCCGATCGGGTCAAGCGCTCGTCGGCGCGCGATGCGAGCGGCCACCACGGCGCGGAGCGGCGACTCCGGATCGTCGAGCTGGGCAAGCAGCCGGTCGCGCGCCGCGCGAGGCTCCATGCCGCGCGCGACCAGCTCCGCGTGTTGATCCTCGAGATGGCTCGCCAGCTCTTCGACGACGTCCGCTTGGCGCGCGGCATCAATCGCGTCGCCTGCGTCGCCGTCGTCGCACCCGAGGTGCGCGCGCAGCTCGGCGCGCCAATCGATGCGATCAAGCATGGCGGAGCCCCGCGACGTTCGCGATCGCCGCCGCAAACTCGCGCCAACTTTTTCGTTGGGCGTCGAGCGTGGCGAGTCCGTCGGCGGTGATGGAGTAGTAGCGCCGCCGGCGCTGTCCCGACTTCTCCACCCAGCGCCCGACGATCCAGCCGCGCTCTTCCATGCGATAGAGCAGCGGGTAGAGCGACGCGACGTGGAAGGTGAGCACGCCCTTGGACCGGCTCTCGATGAGCTTCGACAGATCGTAGCCATGTCGCGGCTCGGCTTCGAGCAGCGAGAGGACGAGAAATTCGGCGCTTCCTTTCTTGAGCTCTGGGGTCAGCATGGTCGTGTGCGATCGGCGATGATATGTGTGAGTTCCACATATATCACCGACACTCCACGTTCGCAACATCACAATTCTGAGATAACCGCCAAAACCGACGATAAATGTGGACTCGTTCTTGCTTTCGGTTTATCTTCGGTATAGCTTCGTCGCCCCAATGCAGACCTCCGTTGCCGCACTCCGCGCGCTCATCCAGCAGCGCTTTCCAAACGCGACGCCCCTCACCGGGCAGCCGGACAGCGCGCAAACCACGGAGCAGGTCGCCACCGGCATCGCCGCGCTCGACCAGATGCTCCCCAACGGCGGACTCCCCCGCGGCCGGTTGTCCGCCTGGGCACCGCACGGCGGCGCAACCTCCATCCTCCGCGCCGCCTGCCTCGCCACCGTCGCCGGCGGCGAACGCTCGGCGTGGATCGACGGCGACCTCACCGTCGCCGGCGCCTGCTGGGGCGACGGTCCCGTCCTCGTCCGCCCCACGTCCCGCCTCCACGCACTGCGCGCCGCCGACGAACTGCTGCGCTCGGGTGGGTTTTCACTTCTCATATTAGCCGGTACTGAACCCCAGGGCGCCGAGGTCGTGCGACTCACCCGCGCCGCGCGCGAGGGCGGCGCGGCGCTCGTCACCATCGGCGCCGCGGCGGCCATGGCCAGCCTGCGGCTCACGTCGAGCCTCCTCCACTACCGCTGGCGACGCACGCCGTTCGGCGAACCCGCCGACGCCCGCGACGCCACCGTCCGCGTCAACGTGAGAGCCATCGGCCTCAGCGCCCATACAGAATTTCTCATTCCGGTCATGCATCATGAGCTACGTCTGTCTCTGGAGTCCGAGCTGGCCGACCGGCGCGGACTTCCCCGCTGATCTCGCCGCCAGTCTCCTCGCCCACGCGCCACGCGTCGCCATCGGCGAACGGTCCCTCGTCTGGGGCGACGCGCGCGGCCTCCACGGCGCCGTGCTCGCCCAAGCCATGCTCCGCGTCGCCGCCGACTACGACTATCACGACGTCCACGCCAGTGTCGCGACCACGCCGGTCGCCGCCGAAGTCGCCGCCGCGCACAGCGCGCTGCACGCGGCGACGGACGCGCCCCCTCCGCTCGTCGTCGTCAAACCGGGACAGGACCGCGCCTTCATCGCGCCCTACCCCATCCCGGTGCTGTCGCCCCCGGAGCCGCTCGCCGCCCTCCTCCTCGGACTCGGCATCGAGACCTGCGGCGCGCTCGCCGCCCTCGAGGCCGAAGCGATCGAGGTGCGCCTCGGGGCCGACGGGGTCCGGCTCTGGCGCCGCGCACGCGCCGACGATGAGCGTTGGCTCTTTAAAATTCCGTTACGGGCGCTCCCGTCGGCGTCGCTCGACTGGGTCGAGTACGGACTCAAAGATCCCGAACGGCTGCTGTTCGTCATCAACTCGCTCGCCGCAACGATCTGCGCCTCGCTCGTCGAACGGGGCGAGCGCGCGCGCGAAATGGCCATCGTCTTCGCCTTGGGCAATCGCACCCGGCGCACACACGTCATTCGCTCGTCGCGCCCCAGCGCCGAGCAAAAACGATGGATGCGCCTCGTCCGCGAAGCGCTCGACACCATCACCCTCCCCGACGCCGTGATGGGCGTGACCCTCCGCGTCGAATCGGTCACCGGCAACACCGGCGCGCAGGGCGATCTGTTCGATCGCGGCTTCGCCAGCGCGCCGGCCGTCGAGGACGCGATCATCCAGCTCACCGACGACCAGGGCGACGTCGTCGTCGAACCGGTCAACAGCGAGCATCCGCTCCTCGATCAACGCACGACGTGGAAAGTCCGCGGTGCGCCGCGACCCGCCCCCGCCCCCACCCCCACCGCTCCGGCCAGCCCCGCGCTCACCCTGCAACTGCTCCCCGTCCCCAAGGTCGTCACCGTCGACACCGAGCCGCGGCGCGATCACCACGTGCCCGTGCGCTACCTCGACGGCAACGAATGGCATTCGATCGCCGAAGCCGCGGGACCGGACCGCGTGTCGGGCGGCGAGTGGAGCACCACGTACGCGCGCGAATATTTCCGCTGTGTCCGCGAAGACGGCATGATGGTCTGGTTGTACCACGGCACGCAGCAACAGTCGTCGGATTGGTTTCTGCACGGCTGGTGGGACTAGTGTACGTCGAGCTGCGCGCCCACACCTGCTTTTCCTTTTCCGACGGCGCCATGTCCGCCGAGTCGCTGGCCAAGCACGCGCGCCGGCTCGGCTACACGCATTTAGGAATTACTGATACCGCCGATCTCGGCGCCACGGCCAAATTCGCCCTCGAGGCGATGGCGCCGCTCGCCGATCCGTTCTGCGCGCACGCCGACGCGCACGGCGCGCATGGCGACGATCTGTGTGCGGCCTGCCAATCGCCCGTGCGCCCGATCGTCGGCGCCGAGATCAACGTCGACGGCCGGCCCGCCGCGTTCCTCGCGCGATCGGCCGAGGGCTACTGCAACCTCGCCGCGCTCGTCACGCTGGCGCGCGTCGGCCAGTGGACGGAGTGGGAGCAGAAGGTGCAAGCCAAACGGCGCGGCCGACCCAAGGTGACCTGGGCGCAGGTCGCTGAACATGCCAACGGCTTGCACGCGCTCACCGGGCCCGCCTCGGGCGAACTCGCGTCCGCGCTCCGCGCCGGCAACACCGAACAGGCCCAGCGCTGCCTCGCCCGTTGGCGCGAGCTCTTTCCCGCCAACACCCTATCTATAGAAGTACAACTCCACCACGCCGGCGGCCGCGAGGCGGCGCTTGCCGCCGAACTGATCGACCTCGCCGAGTCCAACGGTGTGCCCTGGGTCGCGACGCAGGACCCGCGATACGTCGACGATCGCGGCCGGCTCGTGCACGATCTCCTCACCGCGCTCCGCTACGATCTCACCGTCGACGTCGCCGCCGAGCGCGGCGTGTTGCATCCGAACGGCGAGTGGCGGCTCTTGTCGCCGGCCGAGATGGCGCGCCGGTGGAAGGGCCGCGACGACGGATTGCGCGAGAGCGTCCGCATCGCCGACGAGTGCACGGGGTTCACGCTCGACTGGATGCGGCCGCCCATGCCCGACTTTCGCAAAGCCAAACTCGGCGCCCGCATGTCGACGTCGGACGACAACGACGCGTTGCGCGCCTGGACGTACGAGGGCGCGCGCGCGCGGTGGGGTGAGATATCGCCGGACCAGGAGCGACAGCTCGAGCACGAGCTGTCGTTGATCGGACGCCTGGGCTTCGCCGGCTTTTTTCTCGTCATGGCCGACGCCGTGCGCTTCGCGCGCGCGCGGAACATTCTCTGTCAGGGCCGCGGCAGCGCCGCCAACTCCACCGTCGCCTTCTGCACCGGCATCACCGCCGTCGATCCCGTCGCCAACGGCCTGTTGTTCGAGCGCTTTCTGTCCGACGCGCGCGTCCGCGGCCGCTCCGAGCCGCCGGACATCGACGTCGACTTCGAGCACAACCGGCGCGAAGAGGTGCTCGACTACATGTACGACACGTACGACCGCAAGCACGCCGCGATCACCGGCGTGACGCAATGCTTCCACGCGCCGACCGCCGTGCAGGACGCCATGCGCGCGCTCGGGTACCCGGCGGCCGCGGCATTAGAGATCTCCAAACGCGTCCACGGCGACGACCCGAGCACCTGCGTCGAGGCCGTGCGGGCCGTCGCCGACGCGCGCGGCATCGCCCTCGACGACGCGCGCGGCGACGCGCTCCTCACCGCCCTGCCCGGCTTCGACGGCCTGGCGCGCCTCCGCTCGACCCACGTCGGCGGCTTCGCCCTCTCGGCCGCGCCGCTCGGCGACTATCTGCCCGTCGAGCAGACCACCATGGGGCGGACGATCGTCCAGTTCGACAAGGACGACCTCGACGTCATCGGCGTCCCCAAGTTCGACTTTCTCGGCTTGGGCGCGCTGGCGATGGTGCGCATCGCGTTCGACGTGATCGAACAGCGCACCGGCACGCGCCCGGAGATGTACTCATTCAAGGATCGTGACGCGGCCGCGTACGACCTGATCCAGCGCGGCGAGACGATCGGCATGTTCCAGATCGAGAGCCGCGCGCAGATCAATTCGATTCTCCACACCAAGCCCGATCATTTGTACGATCTCGTCGTCCAGGTCGCGCTGATCCGGCCGGGGCCGATCCAGGCGAGCTTCGTCCGGCCGTACACCGAGCGCCGCCTGGGCCACGAGCCCGTCGTCTACGCGCACCCCGATCTCGCCGAGGCGCTCGAGCGCACGCAGGGCATCCCGATCTTTCAGGAACAGGCGATGGCGATCGCCATGCGCCTCGGCGGCTACAGCGCGACCGACGCCGATCTGTTGCGCCGCACGATGGGCAACATCCGCAAGAAGGAACGTCTCGAAGCGGCGCTCGTCGATCTCGAGCGGGCCATGCTCCGCCGCGGCGTCGATGCCGCGACGGCGCACAAGATCTGCGACGACCTCGTGAGCTTCGCCAACTACGGCTTCCCCGAATCGCACGCCTGGAGCTTCGCGCTGATCGCGTACGTCACGGCGTGTCTCAAGGCGCATCACCCGACGGAATTTTTCATCGGCCTGCTCAACGCGCAGCCGATGGGCTTTTATCCCGTGTCGACGCTCGTGCACGACGCCAAACGGCATGGCGTCGAAGTGCGCCAACCGTGTTTGGCCGCGGGCGACGCCGACTGTACGGTGGAAGAGACGCTCGACCCCGCGCGCCCCGCCATGCGCGTCGGCTGGCGCTTCGTGCGCGGCATCGGCAGCAAGGTGATCGACCAGTTGCGGTCCGTGCGACAGCAGGGACCGTTCACGTCGATCGCCGACGTCGTCGTGCGCGGCGCGTTGACGCGCGCCGACGTGCTGGCCTTCGCCCAGGCCGGCGCCTACGAGGCGTGGGCCCCCGATCGCCGGCGCGCGGCGTGGGAAGGACTGCGCGCCTGCGGCGACGTGCTGCCCTTCGCCCCGGCCACCGTCTCGACGCACGACCCCGCGCCGCTGAGCCGAGAGCAATTAGTGTTCTTGGATTACCACGCCGTGGGCATGAGCACCTACGGACACCCGATGGAATCCGTACGCGCGCGCCTCGGCGCCGGCGGCGCGATCGACAGCCGTGAGCTCGCACGCACCGCGAACGGCCGCACGGTCACCGTGGCGGGACTGGTGACCGTCCGCCAACGGCCGGCGACCGCGGGCGGTACGATCTTTTTGTTGTTGGAGGACGAGTGGGGCTATGTGAACGTCGTCGTCCCGCAACCGCTCGTCGCGCCGAACGAGGAAGTCGTCAAACGCGCGCCGTTCGTGCTGATCCAGGGCCGCGTGGAGAACGACGGCGCTGCCGTGTCGGTCGTCGGCCAGCGTTTCAAGGAACTGGACGTCGGCCAACTGACGCACCGGGCGCATGAATTTCGTTGATGACACCAGCATTCGATCGGTACGGCGATCGAGCCCGCCGAGCGGAGATTGCGGCATGCTCCCGCGCATCCCGGTTTCGCACCTCGACGCCCCCGCCGACCCCGCACGCCGGTTTCGACTTCTCGAAACCGTTCGGCGCACGCTCCGCGAACGGCGCTACAGCCGCCGGACCGAAGAGGCGTACGTCCACTGGATCCGCCGGTACGTCGTATTTCACGACCGCCGACATCCGCGCGACTTGAGTGAGCCGGACGTGCGGCGCTTTCTCTCGTCGCTCGCCGCCGACGAGCAGGTCGCCGCGTCGACACAGAACCAGGCGCTCGCCGCGATCACTTTTCTCTACGACGCCGTGCTCGACCGCCCGCTCGTTCGCATCGACGGCATCACGCCGGCGCGCCGATCTCGCTACGTCCCCGTCGTGCTGAGCGAAAATGAAGTGCGCGCCATTTTGCGACGACTCCCGGAAGGCTCGCGACTCGCCGTCATGTTGATGTACGGCAGCGGCCTCCGGTTGATGGAGTGCCTCCGCCTTCGCATCAAGGACATCGACATCGACCGGCGCGTGCTCATCGTGCGCGAGGGCAAGGGGCGCAAGGATCGCCGCACCCCGTTGCCCGAGGTCTGCCTGCCGCAGCTCACCGCCCTTCTCGCCCAACGACAGCTTCGCGCCATGCACGACCGCCGCGCCGCGGTCCGCACGACGGAGCTCTCGCCGCCGCTGATCCGGAAATATCCGAACATCGAGCTCGATTGGCGCTGGCAGTATCTGTTCGCGGCCCGCCGCACGCTGATCGACGCCCACGGCATCCGCCGTCGACACCACTTGCACGAGAGCGTGCTGCAGCGCGCCTTTCACGACGCCGTCCTCGCCGCCGGCATCGCCAAGCGCGCGACCTGCCATTCGCTGCGCCATTCCTTCGCGACCCACCTCCTCGAATCCGGCGCGGACATTCGGACGGTGCAAGAACTACTCGGCCACACGGACATTCGCACGACGATGATTTACACCCACGTCCTGAACCGCGGCGGCCTAGGCGTCCGGAGCCCCGCGGACCGACTCTGACCGCGCGCCGCGGTGCGGGCGGCGGCGCGGACAGCGGTGCGGTCGGAGGCGCTGGCGGCGGTGCGGGCGCGGAGCCACCGACCGGGTCCCCTCCCGACGGCCCCCGAGCCTCAAAAAAACTGCGTGCGACAAATCAGAGATCTGTAAGTCGCATAATTTCCAGACGCAACATTAGCTGGCGACCCACATGTTGTTTCCTGGCAAGTCGTTGCGCCGCGACAGGCATTCTGGCCGCTCGACAAATCCGACATATGGAAGTAGGATTTGTGGTGTGTACGCAAGATAATTTCGGCAGATAATCTCGCAGTCTAATTGGCGTTAGCCGACCATCACGCATCACTCAATCGTCATGAACCGCAATCAGGCACTGCTGCGCCACTTTCTTGCCGCGATTGCATATCGAACCGCGAAGGCGTTGCGCGACGACACCGCCGCTCCTGCGCGGCGTTTCAGCCGGGTAATGAGGTACGCGCGCCACGCCAATTGGTTCGCCACATGAGCGGTGTGCTGAACTACGCGGTCGGGCTCCTGAGTGAGCCGCGTGACGTACTAACCGACTGCGCGACGTACGCGGCCGAGGTTGAGCGCCTTTTCGCCACGCTCCGCGAACTCGCGGATATGATTTGGCGCACGCCGAACCTCCCGGACGTGATTGCCGAGCAGCTCCTTCAGCCGCCGCGCGATGCCGATGGCGCACGCAGCGACTGGCACTCCTACGGCGATTAAGCGGCAGCCCCATCCCGCCGGAGAACTTCTTCGTCGCGGCGATTCATCCCGATCGCCTTGGCCTCTACCAGGCGGAGGCGCGTAGTCCCGATGCGCAATGGCCGGAAGCGCCAGATGGTTGATCGGACCGGCCGGCTAACGAACGCTGAACTTGTCGAGCGATCTAAGGAAGCTCGCTGCGCTCGCATTTTATTTGACTCGCTCGCAAGTTAGCTGGGGCGTTAGACCGCGACCAAGTTTCCAGTAATGCCTCGAACCTACGAGTGTTCGTTTTGCGGAGCGCGCGGGCCTGCGACGAAAGATCACGTTCCGCCGCGCTCCGTCTTCGGCGATGCTGCGCCAAGCACGCTCGCCACCGTCAGGGCCTGCTCGGCCTGCAACTCGGGCGCATCTCAAGACGATGAGTACTTTCGCGATACTATCGTCAAATACCATGGTGTCGCGGATCTGCCTGCAGCGGAATCGGCTGTGGCAGCGATGATCTCGCGCAGCAGCGAAACCGGAGAAGCGAAAGTACGCGGAAGCGACTCTGGCCCGATTCGCAATCGCCGATGTAAGGACACCGGCGGGCATCCAACTTGGTCGTCGGCCAGTCGTTCGCGTTGATGCGAATCGAATCAGCACGCCGCAATCCGTTACGTGCGTGGGCTCCATCGCCACGAAGTCGGCGTGACACTCCCCGGTGACTCCGAATTTGTTGCGATCGTCGAGCCAGAAGGCATTCTCGCTGCTCGCACTGAAGTCGAGCGTGTCATGGCCAGTGGAACGCGACGAGTCATCCAAGAAGGCGTGTTTTGGTACGACTATGTCGTCGCGGCCGACAATCCGGCTGTCAGTATGTGGCTCTTGGTTTTCTTCGATGCATACCCGCTCTTGGTTGTCGCTCGTCGATCAACGTCCGTCGCGCGTGCCGGCTAACGAACGCTGAACTGACGAGCGATCTGTTGATGTGCTGCGCTACGCCCGCTCTTATTTGATTCGCTCGCAGTTAGCTGGGGCGTTGGGCAGCAACCGACGCACGAGTAACGCACACATCGAGCGGCGATTCGCCCCGCGCGGGCGTCGCACTTCGCTTCGGATCGCTGTGCGCGCTGCGCGTCGAGCCTATGCCAGCAGGCCCCGTCGGCCGTCAGGCCGCCACGCTAAACCACGGCAGAAGTGCAACTTGGCTAAGCCAGCGGCCAGAGCGTACCTTTAAGGCGTGCCGACAATCCTGCGTGTCGCCGGCTATCGTTTCTTCTTTTTCAGCAACGAGCGCGAAGAGCCGGCACATATTCACGTCGAGCAAGCCGACCGGTACGCCAAGTTTTGGCTGGTGCCGATCAGCCTCGCCGCGAACTCTGGGTTTCGAAGCGGCGAACTGGCCGAGTTGCACCGTCTCGTCCAACAGCATTCCCCGCTGTTCGTGGAGAAGTGGAATGAGTTCTTCGGCGATTAAGCTCGAGGCCCGCGCAGTCGAAGTGAGCGTCACGGCCGAAACGCTGAGGGTGCGCCTCGCGGACGGACGGGAGCTGGCCGTCCCGGTGGCATGGTTTCCTCGCCTCCAGCAAGCGTCCTTGGATGCCCGCAACAACTGCCGCTTGATCGGCGGTGGGATTGGGATCAACTGGCCGGATCTCGACGAGGACATTTCCGTTGAAGGCCTTCTCGGAACGCATTAGCAACGCGGCATCTCGACCTGCTGCCCAACATGCGTTGCAGCTGACAAGCGATCTAAGGATGGCGCCCGCTATCGCGGGCGCCTTTATTTGGCTCGCTTGCAGCTGAACTTGAGCGTTAGGTGGCCACCAAGATCTCGACCCTCATGATCCTCCGCTATAAGTCCGATTCGGACGAAAGCATCGAGGCAATTACCGCTTCGGCCCGCACGGTCACGCCGAGCTGGGCCGGTCTCCCGACGTATGGAATGACACTGGTGGCCATCGCACTTTGTGCACGCCTGGTGTCTCACAACTGGAAAGAGATCGTAGGCTTCACGTTCTTTGGGCTCTGTTTGTTGACCCTGTTCGCGAAACTTGAGCAGCGCCTGCGCTGGGAGCGCGCGATTGACGCGGACCCGCATAGTACTGAGGAACATTCAGTAGAAATCAGCGACCGGGGACTCGCATTCTGGTGCGATCACGCACGATCTGAGCTCGCCTGGGGAGGCGTCCGGCGCGTCCAAGAAACGCCGAAGCATTTTCTGTTTGTGTGCGGCCCCTTCGGCGCTTGCGCCGTACCCAAACGAATAATGTCCGATGCCGAGGATGAGGAACTTCGGTCCCTGATTCGCCAGCGCTCCCCTGACCGTGGTGCTCACCTTGCGCGCGAACTCACCAATGCTGCGCCGGCCACCTAACGAACGCTGAAGCTGCCAAAGGAGCTATTGAATTGTTTGCGGCTCCGCCGCAAACTTTTATTTGATTCCTTTGCAGCTTAGCTGGGGCGTTAGGCATCACTCAGGCATCTATGTCGAGCCAGCCTAGAGACCATACGGACATCAATCAGCTCGTCACCGTGTATCATCGATACGGGACGGCTAGCTCTGACGACGACTTCTGGGCATGGGAGCGCGTCGGAGAGATCGTTCGTGGTGCTGATCCTGAACAGGCGTGGGAACTTGTTGTTGCTCTCGTCCGTGCCTCGCCCGACGAGCAGTTGGGTTATGTCGGCGCTGGCCCGGTCGAAGAGCTTCTCTATCACCATGGCGAGCGACTGATTGACTGGATAGAAGGAGAGGCGAGGCGCGACAATCGCTTCCGCGAAGCCCTCGCAAGCGTGTGGCTCGTCGCCGACGACATCCCTGGGGT
>CAWFOG010000022.1:0-1312029 GCA_963817445.1 uncultured Gemmatimonadaceae bacterium | reverse complement strand
CCGCGAAACACAAAAAACACCGCCGCCACCAGGCACAGCCCCGCCCAGACGAAGTCGAGCTTGATCGGCTGCTTCATATAGAACACGGCGAACGGGACGAACACGCAGAGCGTGATCACTTCCTGAAGAATTTTCAGCTGCGCGAGCGTCATCGTGCCGTAGCCGATGCGGTTCGCCGGCACTTGGAGCGTGTACTCGAAAAACGCGATGCCCCAACTCGCCAGGATCGCCACGATCAGTGGCTTGGCGCCGAGGTTCTTGAGGTGCGCGTACCAGGCGAACGTCATGAAGACGTTCGAGCCGACGAGCAGCAGTGCGCTGCGAACGATCACGGGATTCATGCGGATAAAATCCCGCTTCGTCGCGGTCGCTTCAAGGCCACGCCGCTGCGTCGCTGAGATTTCTTCGCGCGGGGTACATGTTCGCGCCACTCGACCCGGAACACCGATTGCCCGACCCCCGGTTGTCGTCATCATCGTTCGGGTGGGTCCTTGGTCGTATCAGTCCGCGCGTGTCTCCGCGCATCGCTCCGCGCATTGCTTGCGCTACCGCTCCTTGGCGCGGCGGCCTGTTCGTTGGCACGCAGCGCCGTCGTGCGCATGACGCCGCCCGACTCCGTCCGGGTCCCCATTCTCGTCTACCACAGCATTGCGCCGCACCATCCCGGGCAGACAGCCGAGCAGCGCCAACTCGACGTGGACACGGCGGCGTTCAGGGCGCAGATGAGTTATCTCGCCCAGCACGACTACAAGGTCGTCTCGCTCGGTACGCTCGTCGACGCGCTCGACGGTCGCGCGTTGCTCCCCGACCACGCGGTTGTGATCACCCTCGATGACGGCTGGGAGACGCAATACCACAACGCCTTCCCAATCCTCCATCAACTCGGCTTCACAGCAACGTTTTTTATTTATACAACGCCAATCAGCCACGACGAAGCGTTCATGACGTGGGACCAACTGCGTGAGCTGCAGAGCGCCGGAATGTCGATCGAGTCGCACTCGCTGACGCATCCGCTCCTCACGGAGGTGGACGCGACGACGCTGCGGGCCGAAGTCGAAACGCCGCGCCAGACGATCGAGCACAACCTCGGTACGACACCCGACCTGTTCGCGTATCCGTACGGCGCATGGAACGCGCAGACTGTCGCCGCGGTGCGCGCCGCCGGGTATCAGGGCGCGCGCGAGTTGCCGGGCGGCGCGTGGAACAAACCTGCGGATCTGTTCGCGCTCCACTCCGTGCTGATGACGGATGACATGGAGGATTTCGAGCGCGCGCTTGGCGAGCACGTCGCCGACGGGCACACGCCGGCGCACGAGCACGTGCTTTCTCCCCTCGAACGCGACGACGGCAAGCGTCGGTGATGCTCGGCGTTCTCGCTACGCGCCCTGGCTCACATACCGACCGAGAACATGATGTGCGCCTTTGGCGTGCCCGGAAACATCAGCCACGGCGACTTGTCCGACGGATTGGCGGAGATCCCGGTGGTGGCCGTCGTGGCAAACGGGATGTACGTGACGTAGAGCAGTTGTCCGCCCGTCACTTTCCCCGTGGCAGCGTCGAACGTGCCGCCGAAGATCTGGTATAGCATCGTCGGCTGCGTCGGCATTTTGATTTTCCCTGCCTTTACTTCGGCGAAACGAACAGTGTCGACTTGCGCGCCCTTTATGCCTTGCGCGCGGAGCGCACGACCGCGCGCCATGAACGGTTCCATGGCGCGATGGTAGCACGCCGAGTGGAAGTCCTGCGCGGCCGGATCGGGCGCGAGGCAGATCATGTCGTTGGTGCCGCTACGGAGAGACACGAGCTTTCCCGCTTGCACGTAGCCGAGCACGGTGGCGCCGGGTCGCAGCTCTTGAGGCAGCGCGGTGACGGCAGCGGCGATCTGTTGTGCAGCGGGCGGGATCGTGGGCGCCTGCTGTGCGTGGAGCGTTGGACCGGCCGTGCCGAGTACGATGGCGACGAGTGCGATGGACGAGCGGGGCATCAGGCCAGCTCCGGGTAGAGAGTCGACCCGAAACATGGCGATCCCGAAGGCGATCCGCACGTCACTGCACAAACAACAACGCCAGACCGATTCGGTCTGGCGTTGTTGTCAGTCATCGCGGTGGTGCCGCGTGTTGTCTATTTGAACGGCAGCGACACGCTCGCCGACACATAGTAGCGCGCCTTGTACGTGCCGGGCAGGATGTAGCCGTCGCCCGTGCCGCCGTCTTGCGCCTGGGCCAAGCCTTTGATGTTCGGACCGACGAACAGGAAGTTGTAATAGGTCTGGTTCGTCAGATTGTCCCCGCCGACTGCCAGATCCAGCCGGTAGCGCTGGTTGACGGTCGTGTGGTAGCCGACTTTCGCGCTCAGCAGGTTGTAGGAGTTCACCCACGTCGAGTTGTCGAACGTCACCGGCACGCGACCGACGAACTGGTAGGTGCTGTTGACGTAGAACCCGACGCTCGTCGCCGCGTCGATACCCGCGCTCGTCATGTTCAGCGGCACACGCGCCACGGAATTGCCCGAGAAGTCGACGGTGGTCGCGGTGTTGTTGGCGTCGCTCGCGAAGTTGACGTACTTAGCGCGCGTATAGGTGTACGACACCCAGGGCCGCACGAGCGAGATGGCCGAATTGGGGTTGGAGATGAGGAGATAGTTCAGCGACGCTTCCAGTCCTTCATTGCGCTGTTCACCGACGTTGATCGTCGATGTCACCGTCGCCACGGTCTGGCTGATCAGTTTGTCCCGGTTGTCGAGATCGAACAGGTCGACCTGGCCGTTGAGCCGCGAGTCGAGCACGGACCCCTGGGCGCCCACTTCGTACTGAACGGCGCGCTCGGGCTTGAGGCTCGTGTCGATGGTGCCGTTGTTGGCCACGACGTTCGTCAGCAGCGGCGGCGTGAACCCTTCACCAACGCTGGCGTAGATCGAGCCGGTGCTGCCGAACGCCTTTTCGATCTGGGCGTGCGGCGCGAACACCGTGCCGAACGTGCGCGTCAACACCGCGGTCGTGTCGAACAGCTGGTTGTTCTTGAGCAAATTCTGAACGCTGAACGAGTTGTGAATCAGGTCGCCGCCCGCGGTCAGCGTCACGCCGGCCGGGAGCGACAAGTTCCATTCGGTGAACAGATACGCGTTCACCGCGTAGTTCTGCGATGCGCTCGGCCGCTCGGGGAACGGCGGGGCCGGCGTGATGAACACGCCGTTGCTCGTCACGTTCGACCGCTCGGCCATGCCGCCGAGCGTGCCGGACAGATCGACGCTGCCGACCTGGCCGCGGTAGCCGAACGCCGACCGCGCACCCCAGTTGAATTGCGTGATGTCGGTGAAGCCGTGCGCGAATGGATCGTCGGCGAACCGTCCGCTGCCGAACACCGTCGTCTGGTTGGTGAATTGGTCGTTGATGCGGTAGTTGTCCGTCGCGCCCGTGAGAAAGCTCGTGATGTTGGTGTGCGAATTGTTCGCGATGTAGTTCGCGTCGCTCACCGGATTGCGCGAGTAGAAATCCGTCGTGTCGATTTCGCCGGCAAGCTGCTCGTTCGACCGATTGTAGGTGAAGAAGCCGCTCACCGCCTGGTTCGACCCGACGGCGAAGTCACCGTTTGCGCGCACGTACTCTTTGCGCGACTGGCTGTGCGGACGGAACGAGTTGTCCTGCTGGTCGCCGTAGTTGACGACGAAATCCGTGGTGCCGTTGGCGCCCTGAATGCTGGAGTTCGTGCGCAGCAGGCCGTCGCCGCCGGTGAGGACTTGCTGGCTGAAGGTCGTCGGCCCAGGCGTTGGGCGGGCGAACGTCATGTTCACCGTGCCACCGATCGGCGCGCCGTAAAGGCTCGACGTGGGACCCTTGATGACGTCGATCGAGCCGAGGCTCGAATAGTCGACGTCGTCGAGGAGCGTGATTCCGCTCGCGTCGGTGAGTGGCACGTTATTCAAGAACATCGACGAGCCGGAGCTGTTCGAGTTCGGGCTGTTGCCGCCAAAGCTCGGGTAGTAGCCGCGGATGGAGATGTGCGCGCCGCCGAACGGCGTGCGCGACTGCATGAACACACCCGGGATGGTGTTGATCGCGTCGACGAGATCGAGGCCATTGAACCGATCGATGTCCGAGCGCGAGAGCACAGCAGTCGACGGCGAGGGGTTGTTCGCCACGATCTGGACGCCCGGGAGTTCGGTGGTCGACGGCTCGAGCTCGACGCGAATCGAACCGCCGGCGTTCGTTACAGCCACTTCTTTCGCCGTGTAGCCGACGCGGCTCACGCTGATCTTGCTGATCGAACGGGCCGACGTGAGCGTGAACGTGCCGGAGTCCGTCGTCGCGGTGACGAGCGTGGTGCCGCTGACGCGGATGACCGCGCCGGCGACGGGGGTGTGCGTCTGCTGGTCGACGACGACGCCGCGAACGGTCGCTTGCGCTGTGAGGGCGACGGGGAGCACGAGCAGGAAAGCAGCGCGCCACAATTGCTTCATGGAAGGTGTCTCGATGCGAGAAGGGGGGAAGGCCGGGAGCGGCCGACGAGGTTCAGGCGTGACCTTCCTGAAACCTGAACGTTTCATGAAAAAGCAACTTACGGATTTGTACGCGGGGGTGGCAAGGTGCGTTGGACCGCCCGTCCAGGCACCGTGCTTACATCTTTTCCGCTAGCCGGCCCGCACGGCGTCGGTCGCCGGAAGTGTGACGCGGAACTCGGTGTGGCCCGCCCGCGAGGCCACGAGGTCGACGCGGCCGCCGTGCAATTCGGCAATTCGTCGCGCGATCGGCAGGCCGAGGCCCGATCCGGACGCGGGTCCCTGGGCAAAGAACCGCTCGAACACGCGCGGCTGCGCGTCGGGGGGAATCCCGGCACCCGCGTCGACCACGAGAATCTCGTACTCCGCGGCGCGTCGCGAGAGGGAAATGGTGACGGCGCTCGCATCCGGCGAATGCTTGACCGCGTTGTGCAGCAGGTTGAGGATCAACCGGCCGAGTTGATCGGCGTCGCCGTCGAGCGGCGCCTCGACGAATTCCAGCAACTGCATCTGAATGCCGTGCTCCGCGGCCAATGGGTGAATCACCTGGATGGCCGATTGAATCAGCTCGTCGAGGTGCACGCGTTCGCGGCGCACGGACACGTCGCCGGCGTCGGCTCGCGCGAGCAGAAACAGGTCGTCGACAATGCGCGTGAGACGGCGGGCAGCGTCGCGCACGACACCGGCCGACTCGCGATACGCCTCTTCCGCGCGATGCGGTTGCGCGAGCGTGACGTCGGTCTCCGTGCGTATGATGGCGGTCGGGGTGCGCAGCTCGTGCGACGCATCCGCCATGAACTGCCGTTGCAGCGCGAACGACGCCTCGAGTCGATCCAACAACCGATTCACCATCTGCGCGAGTCGCACGACTTCCTCGCTCCCACCCACAGGCAGCCGCTCCCCGAGGTTAGCCGTGCTGATCGCCGCGGCCTGCGCCGCCATCGACGACACGGGCGCGAGGCTCCGCGCCGTGACGTAGTAGCCGCCCATCGCCGCGCAGATGATCAGCAGCGGAATGGCGATGATGAACACACTGCGCACCCGAGCGAGCAATTCGTCGCTGTCGTGCAGCGCGTAGGTGCCGGTGAGGGCGAAGCGCTGTCCCTCGATCGTCAACGGATTGGAGATGAGCCGAACAGCGCCGGTCGGCCGATCTATAGTCAGCACCTGCGTCGCGCCGACATCGCGCCCGCGCAACGCGGCGGCAATCCACGCGTCGCGCTCCGTCGGAAGGCCTTGTTCGCCCAGTGCGACGGCGTCCGCGTCGCCTTCGTCTTTGGCTTCGCGTGCACCGGTCGGCGACGCCGCGACCACGGCCCCCGCGCTGTCGAGGATCGCGATGTGAATGTCGCGAAAGCGCACCTCCGACGCCGTCGTGCGAATGGCGGGAATCACGCCCGCGGCGACGCGCCGTTCGGAGACGATCTCACGCGCGAACGGCGCCAGCGCGTCGGTAATGAACTGGTTGGTGCGCGTGTCGAGCGTGTGGACGAACAACAGATATCCGCCGGCCGCGAACGCGATGAGCGGAACGCCGAGCAGTAGGATGTACCAGAGGGTCAGGCGCCAGCGGAGCGTCGAGGGCAGCGCCACCGGCGTTATCTCCGGTGGCCCGTTCGACGGCGCTCGCCACGCGCACCCTCATCGCGCGCAGGGGGCGCGGGCGCATCGAGCCGAAAGCCGACACCGCGCACCGTCGCGAGCAGTGCCGTGGGCTCGCCTTCGTCGATCTTGCGGCGCAGGCGACTCGCGTAGACGTCGATGACGTTGGAGTAGGTACTCCCCGCGTCGCCCCACACGTGCTGCACCAACTCGGCGCGACTCACCACGCGCCCGGCGTTGCGCGCGAGGTGCTGCAGGAACGCGAACTCCGTCGCCGTGAGCGACACGTCGCGCCGTCCGCGTTTCACCGAGTGGCGCGCCGGATCGATCACGAGATCGCCGACGGTGAGCGCCGCGGTCACCACCTCGCCGCGGCGTCGCGTGAGCGCGCGGAGTCGCGCCAGCAGTTCGCCGAAGTCGAAGGGCTTCGTCATGTAATCGTCGGCGCCGGCGTCGAGACCGGCGATTCGCCGATCGACGTCGTCGAGCGCCGTCAGCATGAGAATTGGCACGCCGTTCGCCCGCTCGCGAATGGCGCGGCATACGGCGATGCCGTTCTTGCCCGGCAGGAGGACGTCGAGGACGACGACGTCGTAGTGATTCGCGAGGGCGAGCGACAGTGCCTGCGGCCCGGCCGCCGCCTGATCCACGGCGTACGACGCCTCGCGCAATCCGCGCGCGATCGACGCGCGCAACTCATGGTCATCTTCGGCGAGTAGGACCCGCATGGCGATAACGTAGCGCGCGGCGCGGGCCACCGCATCGGTCGCGACTGGCGCAGCCAGCCTTGATTCCATCAACTGTTGAGTGTATGATCGAGCCATGTCCACCTCCGAGCTCGATCTCCTCCAGGGTACCCTCGACGTGCTCGTGCTCCGCGCGCTGTCGTGGGGAACGATGCATGGCTACGCTGTCGCGCGTTTCATTCGACAGGGATCCGATGGCACGTTCAAGGTGCTCGACGGCGCGCTGTACACGTCGCTCCATCGCATGGAAGAGCGTGGCTGGGTCGACGCGGAGTGGGGAACCTCGGACAAGAAAAAGCGCGCCAAGTTTTATCGGCTGACGGCTGCGGGACGCCGTGCGTTGCGCGACGAGACCAAATCGTGGAACGACTACGTCGCGGCAGTCGCGCGCGTGATGACGGCGGCACCAGCGCCGGAGCCCGTATGAGCGTTCATCGCGACATCGACGCCGAGCTGCGGTTTCACTTCGACGCGCGGATCGACGAGCTGGTGGGGCAGGGGCTGTCGCGCGAGGATGCGCGCGACCGCGCCGTCGCGGAATTCGGCGACATCAATGCCGTGCGCGCCGACTTGCGGCAGATCGACACGCGCGTTGCACGCCGGAGGAGTCGCGTCGAGTGGCTCGACGGTGTGCGGCAGGATGTCGTGTACGCGGCGCGCTCGCTGCGGCGCGCGCCGGCCGTGTCGCTGACGATCATTCTGACGCTCGCGCTCGGACTTGGCGCGAACGCGGCGATGTTCTCGCTACTCGACGTGATTTTTCTGCGGCCGCCGACGGGCGTCGTGCAGCCGGGTGAGCTGCGGCGCGTCTGGGTCGAACGCCACTTCGCGCGAAGCACGCAGATGTGGCCCGGCTTCGACTACTCGAGCTACGACGCGCTCGCCAAAACGCTCTCGGCCAGGGCCGACGTCACCTTCTACATGAGTGAGGCCCCGGCGCGTCGCTCGCTCGGCGCCGGCGAAAACGCGCCGAAGGCCGCGGTCGTGGGCGTGCCCACGAACTACTTCGCACTGCTCGGTGTGAGGCCGCAGTACGGACGATTCT
Organism: uncultured Gemmatimonadaceae bacterium; assembly: GCA_963817445.1. GTDB lineage: Bacteria > Gemmatimonadota > Gemmatimonadetes > Gemmatimonadales > Gemmatimonadaceae > JAQBQB01. The sequence goes on along the minus strand of CAWFOG010000022.1, from coordinate 1,304,142 downwards.
TCGCCGCCGACGAGGATGGCCTGAATACCGCGGCGTCCGTCGCCGTCATATCGGATGCGCTGTGGAAGCGCGAGCTCGGCGGCTCGCCCGACGCGATCGGTAAACGGATCACGCTTTCGAAGCGGCCGTACACGGTGATCGGCGTCGCGGCTCCAGGGTTTGCCGGCACGGATCTCGATGCAGTGGACGTCTGGCTTCCAATCGCGACCGCCCTCGGCTCACGCGCGATGCAACCGCGCCCGTGGTGGCAAGACTCCAACGTCAACGGCTTGCAACTTTTGGTGCGGCTGTCGCCCGCCGCGCGCGAGGGCGAGGATCTCGCTCGTGCGACGGCCGCGTTGGATAGCCCGGCGATTCGATCGCGTCGCGATACGAACGCCGTCGTCGCGTTCGGGTCCATCAATTTCGCGCGCGGCCCCGCCGCGTTGGAGGCCGCGCTGCGCGTCGCCGTGCGACTCGCCGGTGTCGCAGCGATCGTGCTGCTCATCGCCTGTGCAAACGTCGTGAACCTCCTGCTCGCCCGCGCCGTCAAACGACGGCGCGAAATCGCCGTGCGCATCGCGCTCGGCGTCTCGCGGACGCGCCTCGTGCGGCTGCTCGTAACGGAGAGCGTCCTGCTGGCCGCCGTCGCTGCGGCGGCGGCCGTGGCCGCGGCGATCTGGGGCGGGGCACTCATGCGCGCGCTGCTGATGCCCGAGGTGCGCTTTGCTGAGTCGCCACTCGACTGGCGCGTGCTCACGTTCGCGCTCGCTGCCGCGGCGCTGGTCGGTACGGCGGCGGGAATGATCCCGGCGCTGCAGTCGGCGTCGCCCGATCTCACGCTCGCGCTCAAAACCGGCGCGCGGACCAAAGCCGGTCACCGCTCGAGGGTTCGCGACGCGCTCGTCGTCGTGCAGGCAGCGCTCTCGGTGCTGCTGCTCGTCGGCGCGGTGCTGTTCGTGCGCAGCCTGGGCAATGCGAAGGCGTACGACATGGGGTACGTCGTCGACGAACTGCTGTTCGGCCAAGCATCGTACGACACGCCGGACTCCGCTCGCGACTCCAGACTCGCCGATCGAATGCGAGCGCTGACGCCGCGCGTGCTGGCGTTGCCGGGAGTGAAGCGCGTGGCGCTCGCGTCGACGCCGCCCAAGTACTCGTTCGGCATCACGCAGTACACACCGGACGGCGTTGCGCCGGATAAGAAAATTCCAACCGGGCTCAATACTGCCGTGTCGCCGAGCTACTTCGACGCAGTGGGGACGAAGCTGGTTCGCGGACGGACGTTCGCGGTTACGCCCGCGCCGAGCGCGCCATACGAAATCATCATCAATCAGGCGATGGCGGATTCGCTGTGGCCGCAGCTCGATCCGATCGGTCGATGCATCCATCTAGGCGACCGGGCCGCGCCCTGTGCGACAGTGGTTGGCGTTGTCCAGACGGCGCTTTTGCTGCAGTTCGACCAACAGATTCCGCAACTCTATTTCTCGGTCGACCACGTGCCGCCGTCGAGCCGTGGCGCGAACACCGTCATCGTCCGCGTCGATCCCCGGTCGATGGTAGCCGCGCAGCGCGCGCTGCATGATCTGTTGCGCGAGGCGTTTCCGGGCGCGGTGCCCAAGTTGACGACCATGGCGACAGACGATGGAGCCCGAATATCGCCCGTGGAAACTCGGCGCCATGCTGTTCACGCTGTTTGGCGCGCTTGCGTTAGTCGTGGCGGGAATCGGGATCTACAGCAGCGTCTCGTACGCCGTGAGCGAACGGACGCACGAGTTTGGCGTGCGCGTCGCGCTCGGTGCGCAAATGAGCGACGTGCTGCGGCAAGTGCTCGGCGAAGGCTTACGCGTGGTGGCGATCGGCGTTGTTATAGGACTTCTCATGGCGCTCGCGGCCGGGCGGCTGATCGCGTCGCTGCTCTACGGCATCGCGCCGAGCGATCCCTCGGCGATGGTGGTCGTCGCCGCGACGCTGCTCGTCATTGCGGCGCTCGCCGCACTAATGCCGGCGTGGCGTGCGGCGAAGGCTGATCCGGTGACGGCGCTCAGGGCGGATTAGAGGGCGATGACGCATTTCGGAGAGTGAATCGAGCGCTCATCGAACGAACGAGTACTGCGAGTAGGAAGCCGGGAGCGCCGTCAGTTGAATCGCGGCTCCGGTCTGTACATTCACCAGCAACGCATTGGAGACTTGCTGAGCGACGAGCAGCCACAGGCCGTCTGGTGACCAATCCGCACCAGTCAGATCGTCGAGATTGCCGAATGGCGTTGGAACGCTGACGAGGCCAGTGCCATCCGAGTGCATGACCGAGAGCGCGCCGTCTCGAACGCACGCGATGCGCGTGCCGTCAGGCGAAAAGCGCGGGTCGCCGCATGCCGTACTGAGGACATGCACGGCTTTTGACGCGACATTGATGAGCATCAAACCACTCATATCATCGACTGCCGCCGTCGCACCGTCTGGCGAAACGGCTGGGGCGGTGTTGATCGCTGCCGCGGCAAATGCGCCGAGGCTATCCAGATTGGTGCCGTCGGGGTGAATGCGCCACAGAGTGGTGATCACCGGAAACGAGAAACTGCGCACGCCGGTGAAATACACCCAGTTGCCGTCGGACGACAGCCGCGGCCACGCAGCGGCGACGAACCCATTGGCCGGTCCCGCGAGGACGCGGCTAGTGCCCCCGGGGGACACGATCATGACAGTTGCGTCGCCGGCAGGGTCGCCGATGTAGTACGCGATGTTCGACGTCGCGTGCACGGAGCTCGGCGACAGCGACTCATCGGAGGTGGACGCGACGATCGAGTTGTTCGTTCCGTCGAGATTGACCAGTGCCACCGTCTGCGCGCCGCTCGCGAGATTCGCCACGAGTGGGAGTCGCGGCAAGACCGTCACCTCGGCGCTGTCGAACAACGTGGCGCTGAGCCGAACGAGAATCGGACTTCGCGCAATGGCCGTTCCGACCGTCACCTGTCCTGCAGTCGACACGGAGGCGATGCCCGTGCCGGGCTTGAACGTGAGCGCCGTACCTGTCACTGTGTTGTTCAGTCGATCGATCGCCTTTGCGGTCAAGACGAACGTTGCGGCCGGCGCCACGGTTGTGTCGCGAGGGCTGATGACGAGCTGCGCGGCGGCTCCGGGCAACACGGTGAAGTTGACGGTGTCGACGAGCCCGAGCTCGGGCACCGTCACGACAGCATGCGCCGTCCCCGCCACGGTTCCCAGCGCTACGATGATGGACGCTTGGCCGCGCGAGTCGGCCGTGACGACACCAGTAGTCGCGAAGCTCGTGCTCGTCAGCGCCGAAAAGAGGAGAGTGGGTTCCGACTGCTCGCGCGGGATCGTCCGCCGGCGCAGCCGTAAATCGGACAACTCGACCGCTTGCCACCTGACCGGACGAATCGTGGACCTCGACGGTGAGGGATTGAACGAGTCGCGCCTGGACCGTGTCGACCGCGTCGCTGCCGGCGACCACGTGGATACCGATCGGCGGGCGGGGCGCCGTCGGGTCGCTATGGCACGCGGCGGCGACGAAGAGGAGGGCCGTCACTGACGGCAGGCGGAACGGCGGGCGCATATCGGAGGGGGGTGGTGATGGCTCGCATGGTGCCACGCGTCGTCGCGGAGGTACGATTAACAAATACTCGTATCTCGACCTAAATTCAAGATGGCTCGCGCCTCCGCCGGCGGTGCCTACCGCGCTACCTTGATCGTCAGATAGCGAATCGAGTCGCCCGCCGCGAGCTGATACTGATGCGGTACGCCCGCGGGAATAATGACCGAGTCGCCCGCCCGCACAACGCGGGCGCGCCCGCCACGAATCACACCGCCGCGGAGTTCGCCCGGCGACGTCGTGCGCGTCCCCTCTGCGCGTCCGCCCGTGACGAGGGTCGCGCGACCGGATTGGACGACGGTGACATCCGTCCAATCGGCGTGCACCTCCGGTTCGCCGCTCGTGGCGCGGCGCGCTTCGACGTAGCGCAGCGTCGGGAGCGCGCTCACCGTGCGCGCCGTGTTGGGGCCGCGAGCTAGTTCGTCGGCCACGCGCGCGAGCTCCTCGGCGGGGAAGATTTGGACGTCGTCGTTGGCGGCCGGTGTGGGGACCGTGTCCACGACGTGCGACGAGTCGGTCTTCGCGCCCGCGGAGCCGAGCGCGCTCGGCGACTGGCAGCGAGTACATCCCGCGGCGAACAGCGCGAGCGCCGCGGCGATAAGAGAACGCAGTAGCGACTGAGTCATCTGATGTTGCTCATGTGGCCGGGCGACTGCGCGACGGGAAGTGGGTTCACATAAGAACAGGCGCCGCGGACGATTGCGTCCGCGGCGCCTCTGTCCTGCACGTCAACTGCGGGGCTATCCCAATAGCCGCCGTTCTCGACCTCAATTCGAAACGTTCGCCAAATCCTTGAGCGACGCTTCGAGCCACTGCACGCGGCGCGGGTCGACCGAGCCGCCCTCGTACCCGCGGACCTGGCCAGCGAGCGCGTTGAGCGCGTCCTTCCGCGCCGCGCCGGACAGTGCGCGCGCACCACTCAAGCCGGTGCGAACGGTCGCGACCTGCGCCGCCGAGAGCCCGTGCCACCGCTCGAGCTGGTCGGTGTACGCGCCGGAGAGCGCGAACGTCGCCGGCCAGACGAACTTCGGCTGGTCCTGCACGTTCTCGTACGGGAACGTGATCGACTTCGCCGCGTCGATTTCATTCTGCGAGATCGCCGCGCTCGGCTGGAGTTCGAAGACGTCGAGCCCGCGCTCGATTTCCGAGCCGACGATGTGGCCGTTGTACCAGTACGTCGACCAGAAGCCGCCGGTCATCAGGCGCGTCGCGTCGTTCGGACCGCGGTCGAAGAACGCCAACTCGTGCGGATGCGCCGGGTCGGTCCACTCGAACACCGAGAGGCCGCCCTGATACCACGCCTGCACCATGATCGTGCGTCCGGGAATCGGAATCAGCGATCCGTTGTGCGCCACGCAGTTTTCCTGCGCCGTCTGCGGCGCCGGCATCTTGTAGTAGTTCTGGAATACCATTTTGCCGTTCACGATCTTGAAGATCGCGTCGGCGCCCCAGTTCATCGGGTCGCCGGCACGACAGTACGCCGCGCCGCCGCCGCCCCACTCGTCCGAGAACAGCACCATCGACCCGTCGTTGCTGAACGTCGCCGAATGCCAGAACGAGAAGTTCGAATCGGCCACCGCGGCCAAGCGCGTCGGATGCGGCGTGTCGCGAATGTCGAGCAACAGACCCATGCCCGCGCACGCGCCACCGGCCAAGCCCACCGCCGGATACACCGTGATGTCGTGGCACTGCGTGATTGCGCGCGGCGCGAACGGCGACGCCACGCCAAAGTGCTTGGCGAGCGAGTCCACCGTCTTGCGGTACGACGTGCTGTCCGACTTGCTCGACATGCGCGTTCAACGCGCCGAGTGACGTGACAGCCGCGTCGAAGTTGACGCGCGCCGTATCTTCGCGCGTGACCGGCCCACCGCGTCCACCGCCGCGACCACCGCGGAAGCCGGCGTTCGCTGCGACGCCGCACTGTGGTCCGCCGCCGCGTCCACCGCGACCACCGCGACCCGTCGCGCTGACGCCAAAGGCACCGGCCAGCGAGTCGATCGATGTGACGCAACGGGCTGAGTCGGCCGCGCTGCCATCAGCGACGCGCGGAAGCTTGGCGACCGCGGCGCCGAATTCCGCGGTACGCCGGTTGTTCGCCGTATCCGCGGGCGACGCGCCGTGGCCCGGCTGGTACGGAAGTCCATTCGCATCGCCGGTCGTCGGATCCGCGAAGATCGCCGGCGAGCTGACGACCGCGGCCTGCTCGGGATGCGCCACCGGAATCTTGATGACTTCGATGCGGAAGTTGGAGTTGTTCGGTTCCCAGGGGTTCTCGTTGCAGCGCGCCAGCTCTTCGCTCGGCCGAATGCCCGACGTACCCGAGATGTAGACGTAGACGTTGTTCGGGTCCTTCGGGTCGTCGACGACCGTGTGCGTGTGCGACCCACGGCAGGTCTGCACGTTGGCGAGATACTTCGGATGGTCGATGTCCGTGATGTCGAAGATGCGCAGGCCGCGGATGCGGTCGCGGCTCACCGGATCGCGCGGCGCGTCCTTGCCGCAATCGAGCCGCGCGCTCGGCGCTTCGGCGGACACGAACAGCAAATTCTTATAGACCGAGACGTCGCTCTGCGACGCCGGGCAAATCGTCGCCTCGCGAAGCCGCGGGTGCGACGGATCCGAAATGTCCCAAATCTGGAAGCCGTTGTAGCTGCCCTGAATCACGTCGGTGCCGTGGAAGGCGAGATCCGAGTTCGTGACGCCGGCAAAATCCGGCGGCGGCGGCGTGTGTGAGATCAGGCGCATGTTCCAGATCGCCTCACCGGCGTCCTGAAGTCCCGCCTTCAATCCGACGCGCGGATCGGGAGACGGGTCGGTCACCAGCGGTGCCGACATGTCGGGGCTGGGCATGGCCGCGGCGCTCTGCGATACGGACATCGACGAATTGCTGCTGGCGCAGGCGGCGATCGCCAGCGCTGCGGCAGCGGCTGTGACGACGGATCCGAGCGATCCCACGATTCCAGCGGCGCGCCGTGCGCGCAGCGTGGTGGTGGGGCTGGTACTCGACGGGAGTGTCATGGACGGGGTCAGGGAAGAGATGAAACGGGAAATTCCAAGCGTGGGGAACGATCTGCGGAACGGCGACGAGTCGCTCATGTGCCGCCGCCTCCGGGCGCCGGCGGGAGTGCGTCGAGCATCTGCTGCATGCGGTCGATCTCGGTTGTTTGATCCGCCTGCACATCGTTGGCGAACTTGAACACGATTTCGTCCTGCGCGGCGCCCGGCGTGCTGAATAGCGCGTTGACCATCGTCAGCGCGCCGCGGTGGTGCTGCATCATGAAGGTCAGGAACAGCCGGTCGAAGTCGACGCCGTGCGCCTCGTCCAACTGGTGCATCTGCGCGGCGGTGAGCATACCGGGCATCATCTTCATCGGCGACGAGCCGCCCATGTCCATGCCGGGCATGCTGCCCATGTTCGCGTCGGCGCTCCGGGGAATCGTGTCAGGCTGTGGCGCCGGCTGATTTCGCTCGCCAAGCCACTGCTGCATGAGCCCAATCTCGGCGGTTTGCCCCATGGCGATTCGCCCGCAAAAAATCTGCAGCGCGGGACTCGCGCCGTGCGACGCCGCCCAATGCGCCATCTTCACCGCCTGACCATGGTGCTGGATCATCCCCGACATGAACTCGATGTCCGCGGCGGTGTAGGGGCGTCGCGCGCTGTCGGCTTTCGCTTGCGCAATGCCGCTCTGAGAAATCTGTGGCGTCTGCGACGCCTGGGCCGCGACATGCCGCGGCGGTGTCGCCAGCGCGATCAGCGCGAGCGTTGCCACGGTCGCTCGAATTGTTGAAAAAGGCATGGCTCGGAAGGTTCGTGATCTCGACAGATGCTGGAAACTCGAAGTTACGACGCGGACTCGGGGAGCGCGAGTGTCTCCGGCAACCAGCCTCGGCCAGACCGTTGCGCGCCGCGTACCCTCTGCCCGCCTGCGTCGTCAAGTGTCGTCATGACTGCACCGGAATCGGCGTGATACCAGTTCACTCAATTCGCCTCTCGTTGCTCGCCGCGGTCGCGGTGAGCGTGGTGGCGCGCGTCGTTCCGCCGGTGCTCGGCGCGCAGGCGCCCATCCAGGCTGACGGGTCGGCGGTACCGCTGACCCGGTTCGAGATGCAGCGCGCCCTCCTCGAGATCGACGAGCAGCGTCGCAAGGTCGAAGCGAGCCTGGTGCCCGTAGACTCGGTGCTTCGCTTGCTCGCCGCGGACACCGTTCATATCGCGGGGCTCAAGCGGGCGCCAGTCGTCGACCAGGACATGGCGACGTTCAACTCGGCCCTCAACCAGCTCGCCCAGTTTCCTGGCTCTCCCGACCTGACCAGTCGCGTGATCGACGCCGCGACGTCGACGTCGCGCGACTTCTCCGTGTCACCGACGACGCTCAACGGCCGCGTGCTCATTGCCCCCGCCGCCCAGGACTACCTCTCCCGAAATCCCGGCGCCGCGGTCGTCGCCGTCAACGATCAGCTCCCACCGTACGACACGCCGCTCTGGGACAAGATTCGCCAGAGCGACTACGGCAAGCTGCGGATGGCGCGTCTCACGGCGTCGGACGTCGCAGCCTTCCAAGCCGCCGTCACCGACTCTGGGTTCGAGGCGTACAAGCTGGCGCTGATCGACGCCTACACCAAGCGCATTGGCGAAATTCGACAGGGGCGCGACGCGTCACGCCTCGATGTCGCTCGGCTCCGCCGCCGCGCCGGCGACCTGGCGAGAATCATCGGCGAGCAAGATTCCAACGCCCAAACCATCGACACCCACCTGGTCGACATTGGGCTTCCCGCATTCGCCCTCGTGCTGATCGTCTTGCTGCTCATGCCTCGGATGTACCCGAGCGAGGAGATGCAGCGATGGATGTTCACGTCCGGCCTCGTCGTCGAACTGACGACCATCGTCCTCATCACTGCGGCGACGTTGCTCCTGGCGATGGCCAATCGCATTCACGCCGAGGTCGTAGGCACGCTACTCGGGGCGCTCTCGGGCTACACGTTGGGCCGTTCCGTCCACCGACGGAACGAGGCGCTGGCTGTCGCACCGGTCGCCGCGCCTGTCGCCATGCCGCAGGTTCAGCCGATCCAGCACACGCCCGTTGCGTCGGCGCGGTTTCGCTAGCGCTTACTCGTAGCGCAGCGCCTGCATCGGATCTATCCGCGATGCGCGCATAGCCGGTAGAAACCCAGCACCCATCGCGACGATGGTGAGCAGCACCGCGGCGACCACGACGACCAGTGGGTCGTAGCCGGTGAGCTGGTACAACAGCGACTGCGCGGCGTGTCCGAGGGCGAGAGCGCCCGCAATTCCAATCGCGCCGCCAACGAGCGTCATGCGCCCAACCTGACCCAGCACCATTCCCTGAACCCGCGATCCGTTCGCGCCGAGGGCCATGCGCACGCCGATCTCACGCGTGCGCTGCGCGACGGTATACGCGAGCACGCCATACAGCCCGACCGCGGCGAGCAGCGTCGCCAGACAGGCGAACGCCGCCGACAACGTGCTGATCATCCGGTCGAGAAATACGTTTTCGCGCACTTCCTGCGGCATCGACTTGAGGTTCTCGACGGGAAGATTCGGGTCGAGTTGCTTCATGACGCGCGTAATTGCCGCGAGGGCCTGATTCATCGGCAGCGCCGAGCGCACGTAGAAGTTCATTCCGCCGACGCCGTTCATCTGCCGGTACGGAGTGACGAACACCGCCGGGATCGTCTGCTTCACTTCCGCGTATTTGGAGTCTTTTACCAAGCCGACGATCTCGATGTTGAGCGAGTCGTTGCCCAGCGACATCCGCTTGCCGACCGCGTTGCGGCCGAGGTTGAACTTCTTGGCGAACGTCTCGTTGACGATGGCCACGCGCTGTCCGCCTTCGTTGTCGCTCAACGTGAAGTCGCGCCCTGAGAGCAGCGGCACGCCGAGCACGTGGAAGTAGTCCGGGCCCACCGCGTTGAACCGTGATTCGGTGTCCGTGTCCAGATCGTGCTTGAACCCTTCGACGGAAACGCCCTCACCCCAGTTGTTGCCGGCGATGAGTTGGAGCATCGACGCCGTCACGCCAGTCACTCCCGGCACGGCCGACAGCTGTTGTTCGATGCGCGCGTACAGCGCCTTGGCGCGCGTAGTGTCGTACCCGCTCAGGTCGGGCGAGACGCCGAAGGTTGCCATGTTGTCGATCGTGATGCCCAGATCGACGCGCGCGATGTTGCGCAGGCTCTTGATGAACAACCCGGCCGCGATCAGCAGCGTCATCGACAGCGCGATCTGCGCGGTGACGAGTGTCGCGCGGAACTTCGCCGCGGCGCGGCCGCCGGAGAGCCGTCCCGAGTTGTTGCGTAGTTCGGTTACGAGATCGGGGCGCGTGCTGTTGAGCGCCGGCGCGAGACCAAACAGCAGGCCGGTGGCGAGCGAGAGCGCGCCCGTGAACACAATTGCGAGACTACTCAGATGGAACTGTGCCGACACGCCGGAGTCGCTCGGCAGCATGGCCGTCATTGCGCTCAGCGTCCAGCGCGCGACCACCAGGCCGGACGCGCCGCCGAGTATTCCGAGCAGCACCGACTCCGTGAGCAGCTGCGTCATCAACTGACGTCGCGTGGCGCCGAGCGAGAGACGCACGGCCATTTCGGTCGCGCGATTCGCGGCACGAGCGAGCAGCAGGTTCGCGATATTCGCGCACGCGATCAGCAGCACGATCGCCGTGATGGCGAAGAGCAGCAGGATCGGCGTCTTCACTTCGTGCAGCGTTGAGCTCTGTCCGCGACGCCCGTCCGCGAGCAGAAGCTTTTTCGCCCGAAACTCGGCCATCGTCTTTGCGCTGGCGCGCTTGATCAGCGGCGCGTCGAGCTCGTTCGTCAGGCCGTTGTACAGAGTGCTCGCCTGCGCTTGGGTATGCTCTCTGGATTCGCCCGGCGCCAATCTCGCGAACAGGTAGACCCAGTAGGCGTTGCGCTTCGCCATCGGATCCGTGCCAGGCATCATCGCCACGCGCATTGTGAGCGGCACGAACACATATGGATGCGTGCCGAGCGTCGTTCCGCTGAATCCGCGCGGCGCGACGCCGATGATCTGCATTTGATGACCATTCACGGTGATCACCTTGTCGATCACATTCGCGTCGGCACCGAGATGCGTTTCCCAGTAGTCATAGCTCAGCACGGCGACGAATTGCCCGCCGAGTGTCCGGTCGTCGTTGGGCGTGAACAATCGGCCCAGCGCGGGACGCAGGCCGAGCGCCGGGAAGTATGACCCCGACACGAGCATTCCCTCGCCACTCACCGGTGTTTGTCCAGTCATAGCGACGTTGGCGCCGAACAGACGGTGCGCGGCCAGTGCGACAAACCCTGTCTTTCCGGATTCGAGATCGCGGAACATCGGGTAACTGAAGACCTCGTCGCAGCCGCCGGCCTGATTGCACGAGTTCGACCCCATCTGCGGCCCCGGCGCCGACAGATTCACCAAGCGGCCTGGCTCGGCGACGGGAAGCGGTCGGAGCAGCATCTCGTTGAACAGCGAGAAGATCGCCGCATTGGCGCCGATGCCGAGCGCGAGCGACAGGATCGCGACGACGGTGACGAACGGCGTCTTGAACAGCGTCCGAAAGGCGAACTTGAGATTCCGCATTCGAGGCCTATGTAAAAACCTGCGTCAGTAGACAAACCCGCGCCCGCGCGAGGGACGCGGGTGCGGGTGTCAGGTGCAGTAGCGATCAAAGCTATTGGACAGCGTCGAGCGGAAAATGGTTGCGGCGAACTGGTCCTTGTTCAGCTTGTTCGCCGCCCCGTGAGCATCCACTCCTGTTTCCCTTCCATGATCGAGCCGGCAACGGTGGTCTGCGTGAAGCGGAGTTGAACCGGAGCGTCGCCGGACGGCATGCGAACCGCGCCGCGCAATGTGTCACCGGAAACTTCCAGCCGGCTGATCGCCGCCGGGCCACGGTCGTCGGTGACGAACGTCGCTTCGAGACATCCGTCGAGATTCTCGAGAACGAGCATCGCCGGGCGGGCGCTCGAGCTGTCGGCCTTCATCGTGATGAGGCGGAAGGTCCCGGTGCGCGTGGGCTCGACACAGGCCGGACGCGAGACGTGAGGCGCAGCCGGTCGTAGCGACGCGGTGCCGGCCAGCAACGACAGGGCAAGGATTGCGGATGCAGCAGATACGCCAAACATGTCGAACCTCCTCGGTGGAATGCACGCGAGCGCGTGATGCACGCTCTACGTCGTGTGACACCGTGGAGATTCGAAAAATGTGTTCGGTTCGTGTTCGAGTGCTGTGCGGGTCCTCGATCGGCACCGTTCCAAGTGGTAAATGAGTATATATCAATAATTGTACTATATTTATCATCGGTGCGACGAGGCATGGCGAGTGGATGGGCGGGCAGGCCGGCATGACATCCCGTCGCGGCGACGGCCGGCGGCGATCGCCCCGCGTCCGCGCCGGGTGGCTCGCCGGCCCGCGCCAACGACCGGTCGCCCTGGGCGGCGGCCGCGTCGCCCCGACTCGCTGCGGCGCGGCACGGTTCACGCACCATGCGGAGCATGAGGCCCGACTCGACGCCACCGACGATTCGCAGGGAGTCAGCGCATGGGTGCTGAAACCAAAACCACGTCACCCGCTCTCAATCCGCTCGACCAGAAATACAAGATCGTTGGCGAACTCCGCGGTAGTCGCGGGCAGGCATTCAAGACGTACATCGCCCGCCGGCGCGCCGGCGGAGCCGATGTCATCATTACCGTCGCCAGCGCGGCGCCAGACGACAACAACGCGCTCTCACACGTCGCATCGGACACACAGCTCCTCAAGGGACTGCGTCATCCGCATCTGGCCAGAGTCGTCGACGGACTGTGGCTCGGCACCGACGCGTTCGCCGCCGTCAGCGAACGCGTCCGCGGGACGACGCTCGCGGAACTGCTCGACCGCGGCGAGCGAATTGCCACCCCGCGCATCGCGACGATTCTCCTCAACGTCTCCGCCGTGCTCGACTGGGCGCGAGAGCAGGGAATCGTGCATCGTGGCGTGACGCCCGCCACGCTGACCATCGATGGCGACGCGAATCAAGCGTGCGTTTCGCTCGTCCCGTCACCGCTGCCGATCGGCGGCGTGCCCGACGCGTGCACCGACGCGCGCACGATCGGCCTGCTCGCGCGCGACATGCTCGCGGGCCGCGCGCTCGATGCCGCCACCGACGATGACGCGATTCATTCGCTCGCCGAAGCGCGCCCCGATCTCGCGGTCCGCATCATCGACGAGACGGAGCGCATTGCGGCGTGCAAGCAGAACGGTACGACGCCCGACATCCGGGCGTACCTCGCGGTGGTCGCGAGCGCCGACGTGATCAAGCAATCCGAAGTCGAGATGGCCGCGCTGCAGGTGGAATACGGCGACCAACACCGCCGCGAGTTGGAGAAGTGCGACGCGCAACGCGCCGAACTGGAGCGCCGAGCCGCCGACCAGGCGGCCGAGTTGGCGGGCGAGCGTGAGGAGTTCGAGCGCGCGATGGCCGCCGAACGCGCCAAGGCCGACGACGAGCGCGCGCGTCTCGACGCCGCGATGGCCGAGCGCCAGCAGCGACTCACCGAGATACGCGCCGAGTTGGAGCAACAACGCGAGCTCCTCGCCAGCCGACTCGAGGAGTTCGACGCCAAACGCGTCGAGCTCGAGCACGTGCGCGACCAAGCGATTGCCGCAGGTGCGACCGTTGCGCCCATTCCAAAGGCGGCGAGAAATGTCGTGCGCGTCAATCGAGACCTGCCGCGCATTCTCTCTCCGGTGGTGGCGAAACCGGCCCCGGCAAACCGGCACGGCTGGATCATCCCGCTGGGCGTCGTGTTCACCGTCGCGATCCTCGTCGCCGCGGCGATCATCATCAATCACCGCAATGACAGCCGTACGCGCGCGGCGTTCGCCGCGCGGCACGCCGTCGATGGGTTGGCTGACTCGGGCGGACTTCCGCGCGGCGGATTTCTCACGCAGTCGGCCGCGGGTTCGTTGGCACGGCCGTTCAACGGTTCGCCCGTCGCCTCGCCATCCGGCGGACTGCCCGATTCTATTTTCGTCCGGTCGGGCGTGATGAGCGACAGCGTGCGGGCGGCGCAGGATTCCGCTGCGGCGCGGGGAGCGCGTCGCGACGCCGCGTTGATCGCCGCTCGCCGCGCGGACGCGGAGCGCGCCCGTCGTGCGGCGATTGCGGACACCGTCGTCCGCCTCGACTCGGTCAACCAGGGCGACTCGAACGCCATTCGCGACACGACGATGCGACGCGATTCGATCAATCGGCCCGACTCAGCGCGCCGCGACTCGACGTTCGGCCGTGACACGATGTTCAAGCGCGACAGCCTCATCAAACGCGACACGACGCGCCCGCGGCCCGACACGCTGCCGCCGGCGCGCCGCTGAGGTCAGAACACGACCGGCTTCCCGACGGTGATCGTCTGCGACGCCGGCGCGCTTGGCTTCCGTGTTGAACAGCGGAAGGTCGGTGGCCAGCACCTTCTGCAAGCGATCGGTTTGGACTTTGAGTTCTACTTTGAGATCGTTAAAGATCGGCGCGGCGTTGGCGATCGGTCCCGCGTCGGAGCGCGCGACGACGCCGAGTAGCGCGGCCAGCCGATTGTTGACCTTGATCGGGAAGTTGAGCGGGTCCTGTCCGCTCTGATTCTTCACCTGGTAGATCTCGCCCTCCACGGCGCTGAGGTCCGTCGTCAACCGATCGCCCGCCGACTTGAGCTGCGCGTCGGTCGACTTGGTGAGTCGGTCTGCGACTTCACGCTTGACGTCGCGAATCTGGATCACTGACCGATTCGCCTCGCTCACCTTGTCGCGCAGCTGGATGGCCAGCGCGAACTGCGCCTGCAACTCGGCGTCCGTCGCCGCGTGCCAGGGATTGCGCTTGATGACGAGCGGCTGCGAGACGGTGTGATTGTCCGCCGTCAATCGAACGGTGTAGCGTCCCGGCGGCGCGTCCGGCCCGTTGGTCGATCCGCCCCAGAGGATCATTCCCGTGAACGTGACCGCCGGCGCGTAGGTCTGATCCCAATCGAACGAGTTGAGGCCGACCACGCGCCCCGGATTCGCGTTTCCTAATCCACCTCGACCGCGTCCGCGGCCTGCGCCGGCCGCGGCGGCCGTCGTGTCAGCGGAATCTGCCGGGGCGCCGCCGGCGCGCCCGCGACCACGGCCGCGTCCACCAGCGTCATTCGTCGTGTCGGGGTAGGTGCGCACGACTTGTCCCTTCGCGTCGACGATGTCGATGCGTACAGCCTGCGCGGGCTGCTTGAGCCAATACTGAACGATCGCCGGACCGCCCGACCGAATTACCGCCGACGGCTTGAACAACACCGGATCGGTCGACGCTTCCATCGCGGGGCGATACTGCCGCAGCGGCTCGATGTTGTCGAGCATGTAGAAGCCTCGCCCGTGCGTGGCGATGGCGAGATCGTGGTCGGTGACGATGAGATCCCACGCCGGAATGTCCGGCAGAGTTGAGCGACAACGAACTCCAGTTGTTGCCGTCATCGTAGGAGATGTAGACGCCATGCTGCGTGGCGGCGTAGAGCAATCCTTTGCGCGTCGGGTCCTCGCGCACGGCGTGGACGTAGTCGTCGGGCCGAATACCGGTGACGATTTTCGTCCACGTTTTCCCGAAGTCGTGCGTGCGGAAGATGTATGGCGCGCGGTCGTCGAGCAGCGGGCGCTTCACGGCGACGTACGCGCTCGCGGAATCGAACGCCGACGCGTCGATGATGCTCACGCGGCCGAGGTTCGGCATGTCCTTCGGCGTGACATTGCTCCAGCTCTTGCCGCCGTCCTTCGTCACGCTGATGATGCCGTCGTCGGATCCGGTCCAGACCACGTCCGTCGTGCGCTTCGAGGGACCGATGGCGAAGATCACGCCGTAGACTTCGGGGCCGTTCATGTCGCGCGTGATCGGCCCGCCGGAGGGACCCATCGTCTTTGGGTCGTGACGCGTGAGATCCGGGCTGATGCGATCCCAGCTCTGACCGCCGTTCGTCGTCTTCCACAAGTGCTGCGACGACGCGTACAGCACATTCGAATTCACCGGCGAGAAGACGATGGGATACGTCCACTGCCACCGTTCGGTGAGCACCGCGGACTCCTCGCCCGAGAACATTCGCGGGTACGGACTCACCTCGCGCGTCTCGTTCGTGCGACGATTGAGCTTCGTGAGGAAGCCGCCGCCGTTCGCGTTCGTACCGGAGTAGAAAATGTCCGGGTCCTTCGGATCGGGCGCGATGAATCCATCCTCCGACCCGCCCGGACTGAATGTCGCCGCCGCGTTTCCCCGGCCGCGTCCACCGCCACGCCCGCCGAACGCCGGCGCTTGAGCGCTCGGTACGCACACCTCGTTTTCGTCCTGCTGCGAGCCGCAGATGAAATACGGCACCGCCGGCGTGGCGACGACGTGATAGATCTGCCCGGTCGGATAGTCCTTGGCCGTCCAGGTCGGATTCGCGCTCGTCGCGTTGAACGTGATGTCGCCGCCCGGATCGGCGGCGTGCAGCACGTGGTCGTTGTTGTCCGGGTCGATCCACATGTCGTGCGAATCGCCGCCGGCGAATTGCTGCTGCGCGAACGTCTTGCCGCCGTCGAGCGAACGGAAGGTTCCCACGTTCTCGACGTAGACCAGGTCTTTGTTCTTGGTGTCGGCAAAGACGTGCGTGTAGTAGAAGGCACGTTGGCGGAAGCGGCGCTCGTTGTTCACGAGCGTCCACGTCGCGCCGGCGTCGTCGGAACGAAACAGACCGCCGTTTTCGTTCTCGACGAGTGCGAACACGCGATTCGGATCGACGGGCGAAATGGAAATGCCAATCTTCCCGTCGATGCCCGCCGGCAGACCCGGCGCGCGCGTGATGTCCGTCCAGGTCTCGCCGCCGTCCGTGGAGCGGTACATCCCGCTCCCCGGTCCGCCGCTCGACATCCCGTACTCGTTGCGGTACGCCTCCCACATGGCCGCGTACATGATGTTCGGGTTCGCGCGATCGATCTCGACGTCCGCCGCACCGGTCTTGTCGTCCTTATACAACACCTTCCGCCACGACTGGCCGCCGTCGATGCTCTTGAACACGCCGCGTTCGGCGCTGGGCGCGCCGTATTTGCCGAAGTCGGCGACGAACACGATGTTGGCGTTGGTCGGGTGGATGCGAATGCGAGAAATGGCATCCGAGTTCTTGAACCCGACGTGCGTCCAGGTCTTGCCGGAGTCGATCGACTTGTAGACGCCGTCGCCGGGCTGGACGTCGCCGCGAATGCACGACTCGCCGGTGCCGATGAAGACGATGTTCGTCTCGGTTTCCGACACGGCGACGGCGCCGACGGACGAACTGCGGATCTGGCCGTCGGTGACCGGCGTCCAGGCCGCGCCGCTATCGATCGTCTTCCAGAGACCGCCGCCCGTCGCGCCGAAGTAGGCGACCTTCGGTTGGCCGCGCACGCCGCTGATCGCGATCGACCGGCCGCCGCGCTCGGGACCAACGCTCCGCCAATGGAAGGCCTTCCAGATCGTCGAGTCGACCGGGGGACGCGCCGCGCCAGTGCGCGGGCTCTCCGCCCCACGGACGGAGCCCACCACGCCGGCGACGCCGGTAGCGACAAGCATGATCGCCGCGGCGGCTCGGAAGTTCGCACGAATCATGATCACTAAAGCTCGGGGGGATGAATTGGGGGATGTTGCGCGCCCATAACTTGTCGCGCGTGCGGCGCGCCCGCTACGTGTCGGCAGCACACGTCGCCCGGCCGGAGTCTGTCGCGAGTCGCGGGAGCGCGCGATACTCACTCGTCGCACGCCGAACTTCCCTCCCAGCGCCCCCCCCCCCACATCACAGGAGCGACGATGCCCCCCGCCAATGGAATGAACTATCTCGCCGTACTCGTGAGCGCGGTCGTGCTGTTCCTGCTCGGCGGGCTATGGTATTCACCGGCGCTGTTCGCCAAACGCTGGGTGGCGCTCCAGGGGAAAACCATGGACGAGATGAAGGCCATGGGCGCCGGTCCGGTCATGTATGTCGAGGTGTTCATCTGCGGCCTGCTCACGGCTTGGGTACTCGCGATCATTGTCGGCCACTACGGCGCGACGACGGCAAGCGGTGGCGCGATGCTCGGCGCGCTGTGCTGGCTCGGCTTCGCCGGCGCGACGAGCTACGGCTCAGGACTGTTCTCGTTCAAGCCCAAGGCGTTGTGGGCGATCGACTCGGGCTACAACCTCGTCGCGTTCGTGATCGCCGGCGGAATTCTTGGGGCTTGGCGGTAGGAGCGGAGTAGCGAGTCGCGGATGGTTTGATTCGTCTTGTTTCTCCATTCGTGTGTCGGCTGGTCCGAGCATGTCGCGCGGGGTCGAGTTGGAACATGATTGAACACGAATCAAACGAATGGAACGGATGGAACGGATGAACTGCGCGAGCGTGGTGCGGCTAATGCGAGGCGAGCCCGGCTGCTGCGGCGGTGGCGCATCGCGGGGACTGAACCAATATTGCCGGTATGCGACTGTTTTCTTTTCGCCGGTGGCGGGCGCGCGAACTGTTTGGGTCTTGGGTGACGTATTGGGTGGTGTTGGCGATTGCCACCCTCACGCCGGCCGCATTGGCCATTTGGCGAGCAACGCGTGCTGCGCCTGACACGGGGAACGTCAACGTCAGTATCTCCAATACGCTCATCTCGCTGACCGTGACAGTGGCCAAGCAAACGACGTGGACCGGGTCGATTCACGTCCTGGCGCTTGCGCTCCTTATTGCCGGGCCGCCGATGGCTATCTGGCTGGCGTGGGTGATGACGCGGCGACGTGCCGAAGAGGTGCGCGAACCGGTGTGAGGTCGTGCGCCCAGTCCGGTTCGCCGCGCGTTTGCGGAGCGCTATCGCTCTCGCGCCTTCGCCACCATCGCTTTCACCTCGGCCATCAACCGCGGCCCGCTGTATGGAATGCCGTCCTTGATTGTCCACTCGACGCCGCCCGTGTGCACGGGCTTGCCGTCCTTGATCTCGTCGACGCCGGTGGGGTAAAGCACTTTCAGGTTCTCTAACGGGTTTCCGTCGACGACGATGAGATCCGCCTTGAACCCCTGCCGCACGCGGCCGATCTCTGTTTCCTTGCCGAGGATGCGCGCGTTGTTGAACGTCGCGTGCTGAATGACTTTGATTGGGCTGAATCCGGCCTCCTGGTGCAGCTCGAGCTCGCGCAAGAGCCCGAACCCGTACATCTGATAGATGAAGCCCGCGTCGTCCCCGGCGCCGACGAGGCCGCCCTTGCGTTCGAAGTCGCGCACGGCCGCCATCCAGATTCTGTAATTCTCCTTCCAGAACGTCTCGTCGGTCGACGTCCAGCCAAAGAAGTAGGAGCCGTGGTTCTTCGGGTCGGGACGGAAGTATTCCTCGAGCGCTGGGTACAGATAGTCGGCAAACCAGGGCTGCGTGCGCGCCCGCTGCAAGTCGCGCGAGGCTTCGTAAATGTCGAACGTCGGCACCCACGCCACGTGGTGCGACACCATCGAGTCGAGCACCATCTGGAGCCGCGCGGGATCGGCCTCGCGCCACAAATGCCCGGCCCATCGGAAGCGATCGGTTTCGTTGTTGTAGTTGTAGTACGCCGGAAAATCCTGCACGCCGTCGAGAATTGCGGCATCGGGGATGCCGTACCAGTGTTCGATGCTCGTCGTACCGAAGTGAATGTCGTCCCAGGCGTTGGTCTCCTCGACGCCGACGTGATGCGCCACGCGCAGCCCTTCCTTGTGCGCCTCGGCTTCCATCACCTGCATGATGTCGCGGTCGATGCCGAGGAGCTTGATGCCGTCGGCGCCCATGGCCTTGATCGCGTGGACGCGCGCCAACGCCGAGTCGGCGTTGGTCGGCCGGCCGAATTGCGGATAGACGAGAATGCGCGGCGCGACGAGCGTTCCGTTGGCGCTCGCCTCGCGCCAGGCGAGTGCCTTCTTCGTGTCGCTGCCCACGTCGCGCACCGTGGTGATGCCACACGCCAGCCAAATGTCGAGTTCGTACTCGATCGGCTGCGCGGCGCCACCGCGTTCATCCTGCAGGTGCGCGTGCGCGTTGATCAATCCCGGCAGCACGTATTTGCCCGTCGCGTCGATCTCGACGGTGTTCGCGTCGGCGCGTGGGCGCCGGCTCGCACCGCCGCGACCGAGCGATACAAGATCGAGCGCGACGACCTGCTCGATCATGTTGCCTACGACAACAATGTCGAATGGCCCCTTGGCTGGCGTTCCGTTTCCGTCGACGATCGTCGCGTTGCGAATGATCAGCCGCGCAGGGCGAACGCCGTGCGTCGGCGGCGCCTGGGCCAGGGCAGTGGTTGCGCCAAGCGCGAGGGCGCAACAGGTGGCGACGAAGCGAGCGTGCATCGGGGGACTCTGAGGTGGGAGGAGAAAAGTACTTGGCGTCAACTCATCCAGTTGACGCCCGCGTCGCGGTTCCACTTGGTCGTCATCTTCTTTGCCTGCGTCCAGAACTCGATCGATCCGCGCCCAGTGATGTCACCGACGCCGAAGCGTGATTCGTTCCACCCGCCAAACGAGAACGGCTCGCGCGGCACGGGCACGCCGACGTTGACGCCCACCATGCCCGCGCTCGCGTGCTCCATGACGAATCGCGCGATGCCGCCGCTCTCGGTGAACACGCTCGCCGCGTTTCCGTACGGCGACGCGTTCTCGATCTCGATCGCGCGGTTCACATCCGGTGCGCGGACGATCGCCAGCACGGGACCGAACACTTCGTCGCGCGCGATGCGCATGTCGGGCGTGACGCCGTCGATAATCGTTGGACCGATGAAGTAGCCGCCCTCCTTGCCTGGCACCGTGATGCCGCGCCCGTCGACGAGCACGCGCGCCCCCGCGGCCTCCGCCTCGTCGATGTAGCGCGTGATCCGTGCCTTCGCCT
This sequence comes from uncultured Gemmatimonadaceae bacterium, assembly GCA_963817445.1. Classification (GTDB taxonomy): domain Bacteria; phylum Gemmatimonadota; class Gemmatimonadetes; order Gemmatimonadales; family Gemmatimonadaceae; genus JAQBQB01. The sequence goes on along the minus strand of CAWFOG010000022.1, from coordinate 1,283,671 downwards.
CCGCCGAGATCACCGGGCCGATGTCGCGCCCAACGACCATGCGCGACGCCTCGGCGACCATCCGCTCGATAATGTGATCCGTGCTGGAGACGGCGACCATCACGCTCGCGGCCATGCAGCGCTGGCCCGCGCAGCCGGTCATCGACGCGACGATGTTGCTCGACGCCATCTCGACATCCGCGTCCGGCATGACGATGAGATGGTTTTTCGCGCCGCCGAGCGCGAGGCATCGTTTGAGATTCGACGTCGAGCGCCGATAGACGAGTTTCGCCGTGGCCGTCGAGCCGACGAAGCTCACCGCGTCGATTCCCGCGTGGTCGCAGATCGCCTCGACCGCGTCCCGTCCGCCGTGCACGATCTGGAACACGCCGTCCGGGAGTCCGGCGCGCTGCAGTAACTCGGCGATCCGCCCCGCGCTGAGCGGCACCAGCTCTGAGGGTTTTAGTATAAAACAATTGCCGAGTGCGATCGCGTTGGGGAGCGACCAATTCGGCACCATGTTGGGAAAGTTGAACGGTGTGATCGACGCCACGACGCCGACGGGAAAGCGTTCCACGCGACACTCGACGCCCCGGCTCACCTCGAGCACCTCGCCGGTCACGATTTGCGGCAGCGAACAGGCGAACTCGCTCAACTCGGCGGCCTTCAGCACCTCGGCGCGCGCCTCGGACGCGATCTTGCCGTTTTCCTCGCTCACCAGCGCGGCGAGCTCGTCGATGTGGGACTCCAGGAGCGCCTTGTATTTATAGAAGACTTGGACGCGTTCTTTGATCGGGGTCGCCGACCAGCCGGGAAGGGCCGCGCGCGCCCGCCGAACGGCGGACTCGACGGCGGCGGCGGACGACAGCGGCACGCGCGAGATCGCCTCGCCGAGGCTCGGATCGTAGACGTCGAGCAGGGGCAGCTCGGCGTCGGTGAACCGGCCGCCGATGTAGTTGCGAACATCTGGGTACTTGAGGGCGGGTGCGGAAAGAGCCATCGGGTGGCGCGAATTATGACGTGAAGGGTGAGGCGCGAACTTCGCGCCCGGCGGCGGCCCCCCGCAAGGACGTCCTGGCGGTCGGCCCGCGGTGGCGAATTACTCCCATCAGGTGACCGTCGTCATTAAAGGAGCCTCGTCGGGGACCCGATTCCATTCCGGCGAGACTGGCGACGAAGCCTGATGTGCCGTTCCAGTTCTCAGCCGTCCGCGTCCCCACCGTAGCCTCCTGTCCCACCCCATTATTGAGGACCTCACCATGATTATGTCTCATCGTCTTGCCCTCGCCGGAGCGCTCGTTCTCAGCGCCGGCACCGCGGTTGCGCAGATTCCGGCAGTTCCTGGACTCCCGATTCGCATGGGTTTTGAAGTTGGCGCGAACAGCGCGAGCGTTGGCGGCTCGGATGTCAGCAACATTTCCAGCCGCACCGGCCTCATGGCCGGCGCAACGCTCACCTTTTCGCTTCCCGCCGATTGGGCCTTCCGCACCGGCGCGCTGTACTCGATGAAGGGATGGCAGAACGTTGACGCCACCACGGGCGATAACGCCGAGGCCAAGGTCGGCTACATCGAAGTCCCCGTGCTGCTCACGTACGAATTCCGCAATCCGTCGCCTGTCACGCCGTACCTGGGCGGAGGCGCCGGCTTCTCGATTCGCTCGTCGTGCAACCTGTCGGCGAACTCGTTCACCACCGGATCGTCGGGCGACATTTCGTGCGCGGACGCCGAGAAACTGGCTGGCGGCAGCTTCTCGTTCAAGTCGTTCGACACCGGCGCGATTGGCGCGGGCGGCGTTTCGTTCCAGCTCGGCGCGCCAGTGCTGTCGGTCGGTGCGCGATATGAGTATGGACTCACGGCGATCATGAAGAACCTCGACGCGAAGAATCGCGTGCTCACGTTCACCGCGGGCCTGTCCTGGCCGTTGTAGTTCAGATCGTCCCAACGTGACTCCTGGACTCCGCGCCTATTACAGAAGCAGTTTATAGGCGCGGTTGTCCAGGAGCTCACGCGTTTGCGCCGTCCACATTCGATTTGGTTCTTCGCCGCCGTCGCGCTGACCGTCGGCTTGTTCGTCGACGGTCGCGCCGCGAGCGCGCAGACGGCCGGTAAGAGCCATACGGCTCCCGCGCCAAAGGCGAAGACCGTCACACCAACCGGCCCCACGACCCTTGCTGGCGTCTACACCGACGAGCAAGCGAGTCGCGGCAAGGATGTCTACGCCGGTAGCTGCCGCTCCTGCCATACGCCAGCGTCGCACACGGGCGCGACGTTCAACAAGTGGTGGCGCGGCAAGCCACTATCCGATCTATTCACGTTCGTGTCGACGCGGATGCCGAAAAACGACCCCGGCAGCCTCGCGCCGGAGGACGTCGCCGACGTCGTAGCGTATCTGCTCAAGATGAACGCGATGCCCGTCGGGCCCGGAGAACTTCCGGCCGACGTCGATTCGTTGAAGAAATTCCGTATCGAAGCGAAACCCAAAAGCAGCAGTCCATCCACGGCTAAGAGGGCGAATCCATGACTCGACGGTGGCTGACGTGGCGCGCGCTGGGCATGACGACACTCGTGCTGTGCGTGGTGAGCGTCGGCGCGCTCGTGCGCGCCAAGCAATCCAGCGCGAAGCAGGCGGCTGAATTGGTGCGCGGCAACAAGCCCGGCGAGTGGCGCTACTGGGGCGCGGACGCCTGGAGCACGCGCTACTCGGCGCTCGATCAGATCGACGCGAGCAACTTCGATTCGCTGCAGGTGGTCTGGCAGTGGAACGCCGGACAATACGGCGAGGATGAGTACTATCGGACGACGCCGCTGTTCGCCAATGGACGGCTGTTCACGGTGGCGACGACACGGCGAAATGCATTCGCCATCGATCCGGCCACCGGGCAAACGCTGTGGCAGTGGGGAATGGACGAAGGCATTCGGTGGCAGAAAGCGGTGCGCCAGTTCGCCGGGCGCGGGCTCGCGTACTGGACCGACGGGCAGGCGGAGCGCGTCGTCGTCATCACGCCCGGTTACCACCTGGCGTCGATCGACGCAAAGACCGGCAAGGGCGATCCCAACTTCGGCAAGGACGGCGTCGTCGATCTGATGGAAGGCCTCGGCTATCCGCTTGTGCCGCTCGCCGTCGACGATTCAGGTCCGCTGATCATCAGCGAAGGCGCACCGGCGCGGCGCGCGAAGCCGGGCGAGAAGTGGAATTCGACGACGAAAACCGGCGCCGACGGGACGATGGGCATCGACCCGGCGAACGGACAGATCGCCAACAGCTCGCCGGCGATCATCGTCAACGACGTCATCATCGTCGGCAATTCGTCGATGCATGGCTACTTCCCAATTCGTCTGCACAACATTCCCGGGTTCATTCGCGGATTCGACGTCCACACGGGCAAGCAGCTGTGGAAGTTCGACCTCATTCCGCAGGCCGGAGAATTCGGCGCGGACACGTGGAAGAATGGGTCGAAGGTCGGATCGGTTGGCATTGGCAAGGCCGACGCGTGGGCGACGTACACGGCCGACCCGGATCTCGGGCTCGTGTACATCCCGGTCGGCGAAGGCTTGAGCGACGAGTACGGCGGCTATCGTCCGGGGAACAATCTGTTTGCCAACAGCGTCGTGGCGATCGACGTGAAGACCGGCAAGCGGAAATGGCACTATCAGATGGTGCATCACGACATCTGGGACTACGACACGCCGATGGCGCCGAATCTGCTCGACGTGACGATCGACGGAACGCCGCGCAAGATCATCGCTGCGACGACGAAGCAAGGTTGGGTCTACGTCCTCGACCGCACGACCGGGCAGCCGATCTGGCCGATTCCGGAAACGCCGGTGATGACGAGCGAAGTGCCGGGCGAAAAGACCTCGCCGACGCAGCCGATCCCGAGCCGGCCGGCGCCCTACGCCCAGCAGGGGCTTCTGGCCGCTGATCTGATCGATTACACGCCGGCGATTAAAGATTCCGCGTTAAAGCTTGCAGAACATTGCCGCATGGGGCCGTACTTCATTCCCGCGTCGCCGGCCGATGGCCGTGGCGCCGCCGGACCGACGAAGTACAAGTGCTCGTGGTACGCGCCCGGCGCGAGCGGTGGCGTCAACATCGACGGCGGCGCCGCGGCCGACCCTGAGACGGGCATGCTCTATGTCGGCGGACAGAGCGGCCTCGGCACGATCGAGGTCGAACACGACCCGTGCTCCGCGAACCGATACAGCCAGCCGCACGACAGTTGCGGTCAGATCGGCGTGCTCGCGCCGCCGCGTGGCTACAAGTCGGCCGACCAGGAAGGACCCGGCGACTTCCAGCCTCGCGCCGTGACGGTGATTGGCGGCATACCAATTCTCAAAACCAAGGAGTTGGGCGGTATCACCGCGTACGATCTCAGCACCGGCGACAAGAAGTGGTGGGTGCCGAACGGGAATCTCTGGCGACAGCTCGCGAGTACGGACCCGCTGTTCGCCGGCGTGGATTTGCCCCGCGTTCCAGCGATCGGCGGCCAAGCCGAAGTCATCACGACCAAGACGCTGGTCATTCACGGCACGGGGCGATCTGGCGGTCCAGGCGCGGGTCGCGTGGCGCGCGGTGGTCGGGGCGGAGCCGCTCCCGGAGGCGGGGGCCGGGGCGGAGCGGCCGCAACGCCGGTGAGCCCGCCGCATCTCTTTGCCTTCGACAAGGCGACGGGCAAGCAGGTCGGCGCGGTGGCAATCCCGACGGTCAACACCGCGGTGCCTATGACTTTTCTCTATCAGGGCAAGCAGTACATCGTGTTCGCCACGGGGCAAGGCGAGCACACGGGGCTCGTCGCGCTCGCACTACCGAAGAAATAGTTCCGGACGTCGGCTCGCCGTCACGGCGTGACATACTTCTTCAACGCCTTGGGTCCGACTTCCGCGCCGTAAATGTTGCCGTGGGCGTCGACCGCGACGCCCTCGGCGGCGCTCGTCGATGGCGGATTGACGGCGGGGTCGGGAATCAATGCGCGCACCGTGCCGTCTCGCGCGCTTCCAATACGGATGCCGCGCGTCCAGTTGGTGCGCGTCTTGTCGACCGAGCCGGATTCCGAATCGGCGACGTACAAATTGTCGTTGGCGTCGATGAACAGGCCGCTCGGCCGGCCGAACTGGTACCAGGTGTCGAGCAGCTTGCCGTCCTGGTCGAGGATCTTGATCCGATTGTTGCCGCGGTCGCCGACGAACAGGCGGCCGCGCGAGTCCATCGCCAGGGCGTGCGGCTGGTTGAAGTCATCCGGCCCGCTGCCGAACGCGCCCCAGGCTTTTATGAGTGTTCCGTCTTTGGAGAATTTCAACAAACGCGCCGTGCTCCCGGGCGCCGACGAGTGCCCCTCGACGACGAAGATGTCGCCGTTCGGCGCGACGAGAACGTCGTTCGGCTGAAAGAAGTACCCCGGATCGCGCGCGCCGCCGGGCGTGCCGAGGGTGCGGAGCAGCTTGCCCGTGGGGCTGAACTCGAAGATCTGATGGCCCGTCGACGCCGCGGGCTCGGCCGCCGCTGCCGGCGCGCCTCCTCGACCGCGGCCACCGCCGGTGCACGCACAGTCCACCACCCAGATATTGTCGTCGCGGTCGACGAAAATTCCGTGCGGCGCGGTCATCAACCCCGCGCCAAAGTGCGCCACGAGATTTCCCGCGGCGTCGAACTTGAGCACCGGGTCGAGCGACGAGCCCGCGCAGCTATTCGCGCCGCACCGCTCGGCGACCCAAATGCTCGTGCCGTCGCGATCGATATCGACGGCACTGGTCGATCCCCACGTGCGACCGTCCGGCAGCTTTGCCCACCCTTCGATCGTGCGATACGGGTTGGGCAGATCGTTCGTCGGCGCGGCACTCGCCTGCGCGGCCAAACGGTGCGCGGCCGGCGTGGCGACGACGAGCGACACGACGACTGACATGACGGTGGCGAGCGTGCCGCGGCCGAAAGGCATTGAAGAGACGCGAATCATGAGAGTGTACGGTGGGCGGTCACTGCGTGGGCGTCGGGACGCCGATGCGCACCTTGCGAAGCGCGGAAGTATCCGACGGCAGCGCCGCGCCTACGGCGACGTTGTTCATCTTCAGCATGTATGCGATCACGTCGATGTATTGCTGATCGCTCAAGCTCCCCGGTTTGTTCTGCGGCATCGTGTTCACGAGGATCGAGTGGAGATCCGACACGCGCCGGTTGTTCCACGCGGTAGTAAATGCCGCGCCGGACTGTTGGCCGGGCGCGTGACAGTGCGCGCACGTCGACTGATAGACCACCTGCCCGCGCGTTGCCTGCGCGGCGTCGTACGTCGCCGCGGGGAGCGACGCCGCGCCCGGCAGTTCGGCCGGCGTTGGCCCCGGACCGCTCGAGGGCAGCATCGCGCCCGGCGCGATGGAGCTTGCCAGACGCGCGCCCGTTTGCACGTCGGGCCCCGATCTGCCTCGCTCGCACGCGACGAGCGTCGAGCACATCGCCATCACGGTCATCCAGCCGCGCACTCGCATCATCACTCTCCGCGCCAAGTCGGGTCGTGCTAGGTCGACGTGCGTCGAATCGCTCGACTGCTCGCACAATTATACCGCGCGCCGGCGGAATGGCGACTCGCTGCCAGTTTGATTTCGCCCGCGCGACTCGCCATGTTTGCGCCACCTTCGACCCTCACCAAGCGGAGTCATGGCGAACGATCCCACCCCGCCGCGTTCCCGGTCCACACCACCATCTGAAACCGACGTCCGCCGCGAGAGCGGCTTGCAGCGACGCGACTTCCTCAAAGTTGCCGGCGCCGGAGCGAGCCTCTTTTTCCTGGGCGGCTGCGCGCCGTCGGAAGACCCCGCGGTCCCGGGAATCCGCCGCTCGCAGCATGTGCCGTTCGTTGGTCGCTCGTCGGCCGACATCGTCGTCATCGGCGCCGGCGCGTGGGGTGGATGGACAGCGCTCAACTTGCGGCAAATGGGCGCGAAGGTCACGCTCGTCGACGCGTATGGTCCGGGCAATGGACGCTCGACTTCGGGCGACGAATCGCGCGGCGTGCGGTCGTCATACGGCGATCGGTCGACGGGCGAACACTGGATGCTCTGGGCGCGTGAAGCCATGAAGCGGTGGGCCGCGTTCGACGACACGTGGGGCCGCGACATGCGACTCGGCCTGTATCACACCACGGGCGATTTGATCATGCGCGCCGACTGGGAACCGTTTCTCGTCAACAACAAGAAATGGTGGGACAAGCACAACATCCCGTATCAGGCGCTCAAAGCCGAGGATGTGCGCAAGGAATTCCCGGTCATCTCGATGGACGACATGAATATCGTGCTGTACGAGCCGGACGCCGGCGTCGTGCGCGCGCGCCGGGCATGTCAGGCCGTCGCGGCCGCGTTCGAGCGATTGGGCGGCAAGATCATCATCGGGCGCGCCAGCCCGTCGAAGGTGACCAATGGGCGCCTCGAGGAGATTTCGCTCGACACCGGACAGAAACTGCGCGCCGACATGTTCGTCTTTGCGCCCGGCCCGTGGATGCAAAAGACTTTTCCGGAGCTGTTCGTCAAGAATCCCATGCGCACTCCGCTCGGCTACGTCTGCTACTACGGCACGCCGGTGGGCGACGAGCGATTCACATATCCTAATTTGCCCAGCTTCAATTTTCCCGGCGTCACCGGGTGGGCGGCACTTCCCGTCGACAATCGCGGCTTCCGTGTGCGCGGCGGCGAGCGCGCGCCGGGCGCACCTCCCGGCGGCGGAGCCGCGGCCCCGGCAACCGCGGCAGCGAACGGCGGCCGTGGAGGGCGCGGCGGTCGCGGTGGACAGACGCAGAACGGCGCGCCGGGAGCGAATGGCGGCGGTCGCGGCGGGGCTGCTGCCGCCGGCGGCGGGTTCGGGAACACGGCGAACATTCCTCCGGCGCAGCTCGATCCAGACACGAGCGATCGGTGGGCCGACGCGAGTCACCTCGAAGGGACTCGACGTTTCATCACCCACCGGTTTCCGCTGCTCAAGGACGCGCCGCTCCTGGCGACGCACTCCTGCCACTACGAACTCAGTCCGAGCGGAAACTTCATCGTCGATCGCCACCCGCAGCGCACGAATGTGTGGATCGCCGGTGGAGGCAACGCCGAAGGGTTCAAATTCGGGCCGGTGATCGGCGAGTACATCGCACAGCGCGTCACGGGCGAGGAAGGCGATCCGGGTGTCGCGAAGGCCTTTCGCTACGACGCGCCGCCGGACACGACGCGCCGGAATCGCACTGGCGGCGCAGGGAACGGGACGGGCGCGGCGGACAGTGCTCGCGGGACCAAGGCCGGCCGCGGACGACGGGCCGGCGGCTGACGATCGCTTATGGTTTGCTCGTGAGGATTTTAATATCGCTCAACGAGTCCGGGTCGTCGACCAGAATGCGGTGACCCGCCGGAAAATGGTTTTGCGCCAGCAGGTAGGAAACAATCGTCGTCACGGTCGCGCGCGGAATCGACTTCGGGTTGTCCGGCGGCATCGATGTGCGCACGCGATCAGTGAGATCGCGAACGGTCTTCCCGTCCCAGTCGGAGAGAAAAGCCGCGCCCGTGAGCGGTGAGCCGTCGTCGACGCCGGCCAACGTCGGGCCGTGACACTTCACGCAGTTCTGCTTGTACAGCGTGTCGCCGCTCACCGCCTGCGAATCGGTGTACACGCTGTCCCACACTGTGCGCGCCGGTTCGCGGGGCGCGCCGGAGCGGTGGGAATTGTGGACCGCGCCGAGTGTGGTGACGCTGGCGACGCCGAGTAGGAGCGCGAACGATCGAGCCATGGTGGGACGAAATCTTACTCGTCCGACGAGCCGGGCACCATCAGCTGCTTGGGGTCGACGTCTGCCGTCTGAATGTTCGTGAGCTGCGTCTGCTGGATGATGTGCAGCGTGTCGATCGTGGGATCGTCGGCGACAAAACTCTGGAACCCGACGATGTCATGAATGCCGCTCAACACGGTCGTCGTCACCACTTTGACCGGCGTGCCGTCGATTTGCGCGCGCACGGAACGAAGTTTGAGCGCGTACTCGATCAGCGGCCCGTCCGTCGATTGGTCGGCGACGATGAGCGGCTCGAACGGATTCGGGATCTTCGTGGGGAGCGACACCGTCCACAGTTCGGTCACCGCGTGAGCCGGCAATGATTCATCGCCCCACAGCACGCGATAGTCGCTCGTCACGCGGTAGTGATGCGTCGGGCGCCCCTCGATGGAATCCGTCGCGCCGAGATCGTCGAGCGTGAAGTGCACATCGAGCAGCTCGATCTGATTCAGAAATCCTTGTCCGACGCTGCCTCGCCCGCGTCCGCGTCCGCCGCGTGCGGCGCCACCCGCCCCGCCTCCGCCACCACCGCCGCCGCGATTGCCGCGCGCGGCACCGCCGGCCCCTCGCGCCGCTCCACCCGCGCCTGGAATCCCGCGGCCGCCGCCGCCCATCACGCGGCCCAGCGCCACGACAGCCGGACCGCCGAACATGTCGTTCGCATCGGCAAATGTCTGACTGCCGCTGTGAAAGATGGACGTCTTGCCCGAATCGCCGCCGACGAGATAGTCGTCCGTCGTGACACCAGTCGGCGTCGGCGTGTACACGAGAAAGTCGATGTGCGAATGATCACCCGCGGCGACTCCGCGACCGCGCATGACCTCGGCGTCCTGCCCACTCTGTGTTTCACCCGCGTAGACTTTGACGGACGACGACACGCGGAAGGACACGCCCGGCACGCCACGCACCGTCGGTTTGACCGCGGCCGTCGCGCCGACGAGACCGCCAACAAACAACACGCCGGCGGCGCGATTGGTTACACTGCGGAACGAGAATCTGGTGTAGTCGAACACATGCGCTCCAATGCCGAGTGATTGCCCTGCAACCTATACGCGCGGGCGCGACCGAATGTTCAATGCCACGCAGATTCTCATTGTCGACGACGACCCCCTGATTCGCGAGCTCTACGAGCAAATTCTTGGCGAACATGGATACACGATCGCGACGGCCAGCACCGGCGCGGACGCGCTGTCCGCCGTGCAGCGGCTGGGAGACGCCGTCGACGTGCTGGTGCTCGACATCGGCCTGCCCGACGCCGACGGCGCGAACATCGCGCGCGAAATCGTAGAAAAAATCGGCCACCGGCCAACGCTGTTCGTGAGTGGCTGGGCAGATGAGTTCTCGAATCTTGCCGCGGCCCCGGGGCGTTGGCTCGTGATGCAAAAGCCAATACCGGCGCCGCGCCTCATCGCGGCGGTCGATTGGTTGTCGGGCCGGCGCACAGAGCGTCCGGGCGCCGAGTAGTTGCGCGCAACACGCGGCGTTCAATCCGCGCGCAACGCTTCCACCGGGTCGACATGCGCCGCGCGTCGCGCCGGAATCCAACTCGCCGCGATGGCCGCGAATGCCAGAATTGCGACCACCGCCACGTAGGTGATTGGGTCCGACTCCGTCACGCCAAACAGAAATGACGCAAGCACTCGCGTCGTAAACAGCGCGCCCACGAGTCCGATGACCGTCCCCACCGCAACGAGCGACACGCCTTCGGCGACGACGAGCCGAAGCATTCGTCCGCGATCCGCGCCGAGTGCGACTCGAATGCCGAGCTCACGCCAGCGCGACGTGACGCCGAGCGAGATGACGCCGTAGATCCCGACCACAGCGAGCAGGAGCGCGGTCGACGCGAACAGCGCGAGCAGCAACGCACGGAACCGCGCCTGCGCCGTCGCTCCAGCGGCTCGCGCGTCCATCGTCTGCATGTCGTAGATCGGAAACTGCGGAGCCACGTCGCGAACTGCCCGGCGCAGATCCGCGCCGAGCGACACGGGGTCGCGCGTCGACCGTACAAACACAATCATGCCCGGACGCGGCGACTGCGCATAGGCGATGTACACCTCCGGACCGGCGGCGGAGTCGGGTGTCTGGCGTACACCGCGCACGACGCCGATCACTTCGGCATCATCCATCCCGCCCTGGCCGATGCTCACGTGCTTGCCGATCGGATCGGCGCCCGGCCAGAACTTTGTCGCGGCCGCGTCATTCACGATCAACACTTTCGGCGTGCCGTGCCGGTCCGTGCTGGCGAACCCGCGGCCGCGCACGAGACGCACGTGCAACGTCGAGAACCAGCTCGGCGATGCCCAATTCACGCCGACGAGTGGCTGCTTCGTCATGTCCTTTTGCGGATGATCGAGAAAGTCGATCACCGTCACGCTGCAGCCGCCGTTCAGCGGGGCGCAGTTGTTGACAGACGCGTCGCTGACTCCCGGCACGGCGCGTACGCGGTCGAGTAGCTCAGCGTAGAAGCCCGGCATCGAGTCGCGATCCACCGCCCCAGGCGGGAGTGCGAGGCGAAACGTCACCATGTGCGACGCGTCGAAACCGGTGTCCGTCGACAGCAAGTTGGCCAGGCTTCGCAGCATCAGCCCGGACCCCGCAAGGAGCACGAGCGCGAGCGTCACTTCGATCACGACGAGAGAGCGGCGGCCCAACGACACGTGCTGAGCAAACCCACGCGTCGGGCGATCGCCCTTGAGGGCGTCCGTCAATGAATCGCGTGTCGTTCCCAGCGCGGGCACGAGTCCAAACAACACGCCGACGACGAGCGATACGCCGAGTGTGAACGCGAGCGCGGTCCAGTCGAGCGCGATCGACGAAAACGCGACCGCACCGAGCGCCGTATCGCGCCGTGTTCCGAGCGTTGTCGCCGGGTTGATCGTGCCAAGCGCGTGGACGCCGACCCACGCGACGGCGAGGCTGGCCGCCGCGCCGATCAGCGCGAGCAACAGACTCTCCGTCAGCAGTAGTCTGACGAGGCGTCGTCTACCAGCACCAATCGCGACGCGAACGGCTATTTCGCGTCGCCGCGCGCTCGCTCGTCCAAGCAGCAGGTTGGCCACGTTCACGCACGCAATGAGCAGCACGAGTCCAACGGCCCCGAACAGCACGAGCAGCGATTGTCTGACCGCCGGCGCGAGTCGCGCGTCGTTCAGCGGCGCCGCCTTGGCACCCCACTTCCCCCTCTCAAATGTGTCGGGAATCGCGTCGTTCACCCGAACGCCGAGCGTCGCGGTTGCGTTGACGGCCTGCTCCAACGACACGCCCGGCGCGCGACGCGCTACGAGCCAGAGCCAGTGCGACTGCGGCTCGTTGAGATTGTCGGGCGACAGCGACGTGACGGGGAGAAAGAGTTGCGCTCCGCCGGTCAATCCACTGAACCCGCGCGGCGTGACGCCGATGATCGTGTACGGGTTCCGGTCGATGTCAATCGTCTTACCGACGATCGACGGATCCGCCGCGAAGCGCGTTTGCCACAGCGCTTCCGAAATGAGCACTTCACGATGAGCGCCCGCCGACGCGTCCACGGCGCGATCGAAGTCGCGTCCGCGCAGAGGCGTGAGGCCGAGCGTGCGCAGATACGTCGCGCCCACATCCTCGGCTCGCACTCGCTCGACGTCGCCGGTGGTGAGCGTGACCTGTGCGCTCGCGTATACCGCGAGGTCACTGAACAGGCGTTGCGCGTCGCGAAAAACGACGAACTTGGGATACGACCAGACCATCTGATCGGTCGACGGGAAGCCCGTTCGCGACGGCGTGACGAGCGTGACCTTTACCAGCGCGTCGGGATCGGGAAAGGGCAGCGGCCGAAGCAGCAGCGCATTCACCGCGCTGAAGATCGCCGTCGTCGCGCCAACGCCAATCGCCAACGTTGCGACCGCCAAGGCGGTGAACGCGGGGCGGCGCACCAATCCGCGCGCTGCGTACCGCACATCCTGCGTCACGGAGTCGAGAAATTCACTGAACCGCATACGTCGCTCCCGGTGTTCGGCGGACAAGTGAAGTTGCGCCCGCGCATCCTCGACGGTGGTGCCGAGGTGCCGCATCGCTTCGGCGTGCGCCGCGTCGACAGACAGGCCGCGCGCGACGAGCGCGTCGACACGTGCGGCGATGAGCGCGTCGAGTTCCTGGTCGACGTCGTCATGCGCGGCGGCCGGCGTGCGGAGCGGCAGGCGAAACAGCCGGCGGATGCCCGGTCGGAGTATGGGTCGCATCGGAAAGGTGACGGAGTTTTTCGCGGCGCGGTCGCTACGCCTTGCGCGCGGCGAGCACCGTCGTGAGCGCGTCGACGTGGTCGACTAAGCGCTCCGATTCCACGCGAAGGTGGGCGCGCCCGCGCGGCGTGAGGCGATAGTATCGCGCGCGCCGGCCGTTCTTCGTCACCGCCCACTCGGCGACGATGAGGCTGCGCTCCTCCATGCGGTGGAGCGCCTGGAGCAGCGCCGCGTCGTCGACGACGACGCGGCCGGTGGACCGGGCGTCGAGCCAGGTCGTGATTTCGTAGGCGTGCATTGGCGCCCAGGACAGCGTCTTGAGCACCAGCACGTCGAGCGTTCCCTTGAGCAGCGCCATCGTCCCCCTCCCCCGAGTCTGTAGGGGTAGACACTAGGGGGACGGGAAAGGTTGCCTACCGCTCGGCGAGGCTCCGCGCGGCCCGGCCGCGCACCAACCCGTAGGACCCCAAAACCAACAATGCGGCGATGCCCTGGGCGGCGAGGGTCTCCACCGTCGGGAACACCGAGAACCACAGCCCCATCCACGACGGCAGGATGGCATCGAGCGAGTGGATCGTCGTCGTCGGCAGCCAGTGGGCGAGCTGCATCTCCTGCGCCTGTTCGCCGACCATGACGAGGAGCACCGCGCCGAGCATCACGCCGGTGATGATGAGCATTCGCTTATAGGGCAGCCGGCGGTGGGCGACGAACGTCAACACGGCGACGGCGGCGGTGAACGCGAGGCCGATCAACACGCCCTTGCCCACGCCGGCCGCGCCGAGCGACAGGCGGTAGCTCTGCAGAAAGAGCACGACCTCGAACCCTTCACGATAGACCGACGTGAACCCCAGAGCCGCGAGACCGAGCAGCACGTGGCGCGCCGAAATCTCCTGATCGGCGGCGCGCGAGATCAGCCGCTGCTTGCGCTGCGTGTGCATCCCGATCCAGCCGGTCCAGTACACTTTGTGAAAGAACCAGTTCATGACGACGACCAGCACGACGATCGCGAGCAGCCCCGTCGCCGCCTGGACCTGCAGCGCCGAGATGCTATGCGTGAGGTCGTCGATGACGCGCACGGCCACGAGCCACGTCGCGAGCGTGAGCGCGCCGCCGACCATCGCGCCGAGACCGATCGGCCGGCGGTAAGGCCGCGCCGCGCCGTTCATGCTGGCGGTGATCGCCGAGATCACGAGAATCGATTCGAGACCCTCGCGAAACACGAGTACGGCGATGTCGACGACGCGCGCCGTGGACGTTCGCGCGAGGGTCGGATCGGGCGCGCCGCCGGCGGTCACGACCGCGACGATGGCGAGCGCGACGATCGCGGCGGCGGCGACAACGAGGGCCAACAGCCAGCGGCTCGTCCACCGCCGCGTCGCCGGGCGTCGCTCGCCCGCGACGTCGGGTGTGCTGATTACGCTCTCCACGTCAGTCCGCCGCGGCTGGCTGTACGTCGATGCCATGTTCGATCGCGTAGCGCGTCAGGCGCGCCGTGGACGAGCTTCCGAGCTTCTGCGCCAATTTCTCGCGATGCGCGCGTGCAGTGCGCAACGAAATGCCGAGCTCGGCGGCGATCTGCTTGCCAGTGTGGCCGTTGGCAATGAGAGCGAGCACCTGGTATTCGCGCGCCGTCAGCCGCGTCTGATCACTCGCCAAGTGATTCTCTTGTAACGTGTTATACAAGTGTCTGCACCGAGCAACGAAGGAAAATATTGTTAATCCCGACAAAATACATCGGCATTAGTGCCAGTAGAAATGTACCTAAGCCAGACCCTAGGATCGGTACCTCATTTAATCCAAACGGATTTCATCGGAATTCGCAACTCGCTGGCTGCGACATGCGACCGCCCATGTCGCCACGCTCCCACCGCCCGCGGTCGCAACGTTGGCATGCGCGGCCTGGGCCAGCGTTCGCGGAGGCCGGCGTCATATACAACTTCACAAATATACGTTCCATCATGCCGTGGCGCCGCGCGCGGCTGGCCACACGAGGCGCTAGCCGGCGCATGGACGACCTGCCGAATCATCCGGCCTCGGTGCAGCTCACCGGCGTCGATCACAATTTGTCGCGACGGTGGGTCGAGGTCTGACGTCCCCGTGATCGAGGCCATATTTTATCGGGGCGGGCCGGCGCATGACCCCGGCTCGGACGCTTCGTCATCCCGAGGACTTCATGGCCAAAATCACCGAGACCGAATGGATCTGGCGCGACGGCGAGTTCATTCGCTGGCAGGACGCCACCGTTCACGTGCTCGCGCATTCGATGCAGTTCGGCTCGTCCGCGTTCGAGGGCATTCGCTGCTATAAGACCCCGCGCGGCGGAGCGATCTTCCGGCTCGAGGACCATCTCCAGCGACTGCTCGACTCCTGCCGCATGTATCGAATGGACGTGAAGTATTCGCTCGATGAGCTCGTGTCGGCCTGCTGTGAGTTGGTCGACAAGAACGGCCTCGACTCGTGCTATCTCCGCCCAATGGTGTTGCGCGGCTACGGTGCGAGCGGCATGGTGCCGCTCGACAGTCCGATCGAGGTGTATCTGCCCTGTTGGCCATGGGGTGTGTACCTCGGCGAAGGCGCGCTGGAGAATGGCGTCGACGCGTGCGTCTCGAGCTGGAATCGCATGGCGCCGAACACCGTGCCGTCGATGGCGAAGATTGCCGGAAACTATTTGAGCGGGCAGCTCATCAAGACCGAAGCATTGCGCAACGGATTCGCCGAGGGCATCGCGCTCGCGCCGAACGGCATGCTCAGCGAGGGCTCGGGACAAAATCTCTTCCTCGTGCATCGCGGCACGATCTACACGCCGACCATCAACGGAACTCTACTGCACGGCATCACGCGCGATGCGATTCTCACATTGGCGCGCGACATGGGTATTCCCGTGCGCGAACAGGAGATGCCGCGCGAGATGTTGTACACGGCCGACGAGCTGTTCCTCACCGGGACGGCGTCGGAGGTGACACCGGTGCGAAGCGTTGATCGCATTCCAGTCGGCAACGGCCGACGCGGGCCGATCACGACGCAACTTCAACAGCGTTTTCTCGACCTCGTCAAGGGAGTGGGCGACGATCCCTACGGGTGGCTGACGTACGTGAGCGCGGAGCGCGCAAGCAAAGTGTAGTGCGGTCGGATCGGCACGTTTCACGCACGCCGTGATACGTGAATCCCCGAAGGATGGGCATGCCGACCGACAGCGTTGACTCCGCCAACCCCTCTGACGCCGGCGGCCAATCCGATGTTCCGCCGGAGCTGAGCAGACTCGCCGGCGAGTACCAGATTCTGACCGAGCTGCACCGGTCGGGTGCGTCGCGCACGTACCTCGCGCGCCACCTCGGGTTGAATCGCGACGTGACGATCACGCTCCTGCCCGCCGCGAGCGATGCAGCGAGCAATGCGTCTGTGCTCGCGCAGCTCGCCGCCGATGCACAAACGCTCATGACGGTTCGGCACGCCAACGTCGTCCCGATGATCGAGGGGCGATCACTCGACGGCGGCGCGTACGCCATTGTTCGCGCGCGAGTGCGCGGCTCGACACTCGATCATGTGCTCGGCTCGGCGCAACCGATGACGTCGCCGCGCGTCGCGAGCACGCTGCGGCAAATCGACGCCGCGCTCGCGTGGGCGCGCGCGAACGGGATTGGTCACCGCCATGTGTCGTCGGCCGCGGTCGTCGTGCAGCAGGGCGACGGACGCGTGCTCACCTCGCTCGACCCCAGCCCCACGGCGGCGACAGCGCCGTTCACGGAGTGCGACGACGCGCACACGCTCGCTCGCCTCGCCACGACAATGTTGAGTGGCGGTCGGATTGCCGAGCCGGACGCTGAAGCGTTGGCGACGTTGCGCCCCGATCTGGCGCGCTCGGTCATCGACCGGGTGACGGCGTTGTCGCGGTGCGAAGCGGGCGGGCCGAAGCCCGACGTCCGGGCGTTGATCGACGCGCTCGACACGGCGCCGAGCATGGACGGACCGACCTCGCCCCGGGAGAACGACGCGGCGAATTCGATTGTGCCGCCGGGCGCGCCGAGCGTGGCCCTCCCGATCGCGGTGGCGTCGGTGGGGCACATCGACAGCCAGGATGATTCGAGCGAGCGGCGCGCCGGTGCGTCGTCAGACGTCATCGTGGTCAAGCGCGGGATTGGGTTCAACGCGCGACTGGCGACGGGCGCGCTGGTGGTTGCCGCCATCGTCGTGGCGGCGGTGGTGTATCATCGACGGACGCACGCCGCGCCGCCCGGTGCACTCGCCGACACGAGCATTCTATCCGGCGGCGAAGTTGCTCTTCGGTCGCAACGCGCGGACACAGTGACGGTCTATTCGCGGCCGGGGATGCCGCCGATCATCCGGCCTCCGAACACGGTAGCCGAGTCGGCGCTGGTCCCCGTACCGGCGCCACCTCCGCCGCTTGCGCGCGGCGCCGCAATACTGACCCCGATCGACACGGTCGGTGCGACGCCGCTGGAAGCGGCGATGCGCGCGGATCTCTGCCAATCGCCGATCGATGCGGACCAGCGCGCCTGTCTCGCGACGCTCATCGGCTCGGGAGATCGGGACGTGAATGCCGTATTTCAGCGTGCGCTGGATGCACTCAAGCGACAATCGCATGCGCAGCCGGATGAACCGGATCCGCCGCCGGTCCAGGCGCTGCGCATCGAACAGGCGAACTGGTTCGACAGCCGTGATTCCACCTGTCAGCGGGTCGGCACCAAGCCGCTGTACGCCCACGCGCGCGCGCAGTGCTACGCCGATCGCGCCGCGGCTCGGCTAGTCCAATTGCAGCAAATGATGCAGTTGATCCCGCCGGCCGACACGAGCGCGCAGAGCGGCGCGCTCGTGTCGGTGCACGATCAGGGTGATTTGACGTCCACGCCTGCGTCCTTCAACGCCTTGAGCAGCGAGGGAAGTGCGTCGGCCGACAATTTCTGCACACGATCACCCTGCTTCTGCAACTCGGCCGGGAACGTCTGCACGGTTTTCTTCTGCTCGGGGTTTGGATTGAAGTTGATATTCAACATCTCTGTTGTCGTGCCGAGCTTGGCCTGAAGGCTTTGCGGTGCCGTAGGTCCGGTCGGATTTTGATCTTCTTCACCGCCGGCCGCTCCTCCACCGCCCGCTCCCGCTGGTCCGGCGGCGCCGGCGTTCGTCGGCTCACCTGACTGCGCGGCCGCTCCACGGCCACCACGGCCACCACGGCCGCCGCGACCCGGAGGCGTGGCTGCGCTCGTGTTCGTGTCGCCGGCTGCGACGACTGGGCCCAACGCGCCGCGCCCAGGACCTGCCGCCCCACGTCCTCCGCCGGCGCCGCCACGTCCGCCCGCGGCCGCGCCAACTTCGCGCGTCACGTCGGCGAGTTCTTTCTCGACCGCGGCAATCTGCGTCTTGAGGGCGGGCGAGATCTTGGTGCCCGATGAATCCGCGGCGCGCTTTGCCGCCGTGAACAGTCGCTGGGCCGTGTCGAGCTGCGCCTGCCGGTCGCGCAGACCGCGCTGGAGCTTCACGACGTCGAGGCGATACGCGTAGAGTTGCTTGAGCTCCACGTCGCTCATCGTGACCATCGGATCCTTGGTCAGCGCGAACGACTGCTCGAGCACCGTTGGCGTTCCGGCGCCCTGCGGCGGCGCGACGATGAGGCGCGCGACGTACTTGCCGGGGAGCGCGGGGAATGTGTTGTCGTTGCCGCGGCCTCCGCCGAATCCACCTCCACCGCCGCCACCACCGCCGCCACCACCGCCGCCACCACCGCCACCGCCCGCCGCGCCACCCGCACCACCCGCACCGCCGGCGCCACCCCCACGTCCTCCTCTGCCGCCACGACCGCCGTTCTGGAGCGCGGCAGTGTCGACGGGGCCGGTGAGCGGCGGACCGACGCGCATGTCCCACGTCACGCGATACAGTCCGTCTTGCTTGTTCGCCGGCAACTCGCGGATGATGCTGCCCGCGGCGTCGACGATCGACAGCGTGACGTTCGCGTTCGCCGGCGCAGCGTTGAGCAAATACGAAAGGTGCGGACCGGGGTCGGGATTCTGTCCCGTGAATCCGCGCGTTCCCATGCCCGGAGTTGCGACTGTTGTTCGGTTGGAAGAGCAGCGCGTCCTCGACGGGAAAGAGGTACGCGACCGACGCGGCCTTTGCCTTGGCGAGATTCTCGAGGGGCGTGATGTCGTCGAGGATGTAGATGCCGCGACCATGCGTGCCGAGCACGAGATCGTTGGCGCGCGCCTGAATTTGAATGTCGTCAACCGGAACGCCGGGAAGGCCGCTCTTGAGTTGCGTCCAGTGCGCGCCGCCGTCGATCGTGGCGAACACGCCGAACTCCGTGCCGGCAAAGAGCAGGTTTGGCTGGCGCGGATGCTCGCGTACGACCTGCACGGCTCCGCCGTCGGGCAAGTTGCCGGTGATCGGCGTCCAGGTGACGCCGTAGTCGGTGCTCTTCGCGACATACGCCTTGAAGTCGTTGCTCCGATGTCCGTCGAAGCTGGCGTATATCGTCCCCTCGTTCGTGTGCGACCACACGACGCGGCTGACGTACGTCGTCTCGGGCACGGTGGGGAAGTGGTCGGTCTTCGTCCACGTCTTGCCGCCGTCGCGCGTGACCTGGATCAATCCGTCGTCGGTGCCCACGACGAGCAGTCCGGCGCGCAGTGGCGATTCGTCGACGGTGGTGATGTTGCTGAACTCTGCCGTGCCTTCGTTGCGGCCAAGGGCGGTCGAATCGGGGATGCCGCCGCGCACCGGCAGTTTATTGCGATCGATGTTGCGTGTGAGGTCGCCGCCCAGCCGATCCCAACTGTCGCCCCGATCAGTACTCTTGAATAAGAAATTGGCCGCGATGTACACCGTCTTGGCGTCGTGCCTGGACGGGAGGATTGGCGCGCTCCAGTTGTAGCGGAGCCGCTCGCCGGGCTTTGGCGTCGGGCGAATGTTCTTCGTCTGGCCGGTGCGCGCGTCGTACCGCACCACGCCGCCCGTCTGCGATTCGGCGTAGACGAGATCATGATCGAGCGGATCGGGAACCGCGTAGAAACCGTCGCCCCCGGCCATGCGGAACCAGTCCGCGTTCGACGGGCCGTAGGTATTGCGCGTGCGACTCGGCCCGCCCCACGTCTGATTGTCCTGCAACCCGCCGTACACGTTGTAGAATGGCTGCGCGTCGTCGAGCGCGATGGCGTAGAACTGACCGGCGACGATGCTCTCCACGTGGTCCCAGGTCCTTCCCGCGTCCCACGACATGTACAATCCGCCGTCGGTGCCGAGGATGAGCTGGTCCGGATTCTCGTCGTTGATCCAGAGCGCGTGATGGTCGGTGTGAATGCCGTTGCCGGCGGCGAATGGCTGGAACGTCTTCCCGCCGTCGCGCGATTCGCGCGAGTTGGCGTTCAGCGTGATGACGTGATCGGGATCGGTCGGATCGCAGCGCACTTGGCTGTAGTACCAGGCGGTGCCGTTCTGATCGTTCACCAGGTGCCAGGTCGTGCCGGCGTCGTCGCTGCGATACAGTCCGTTGCCCGGCGCCTTGGCGCTGATCATCGCGTACACGGTGCCTGGCCGCGATTTGCAAACGCTCAAGCCAATTCTTCCAACATCGCCGGCCGGCAGCCCTTGCTTGAGCTGCGTCCACGTCTTGCCCGCGTCGACGGTCTTGTAGATGCCGCTCTCCGGTCCGGCCGGAAGAAAGCCGTACTCGCGCCGCTCGCGTTCCTCGGACGACGCGTACAGCACGTCGGGGTTCGACGGGTCCATCGCGATGTCGCCGAAGCCGGTGTACTTGCTGATCTCCTTCGTGTTCGTCCACGTCTTGCCGCCGTCGATCGTCTTGTAGAGTCCCCGCTCGCCGCCGGACGTCCAGAGCGGGCCGAGGGCCGCGACGTAGACGATGTTCGGATCGCGCGGATCGATGATGATTCGACCGATGTGCTGCGACGTGGGCAGCATGGCGGCGGACCAACTCTTTCCGCCGTCCACCGACTTGTACACGCCGGTGCCCCACGACGAGCTCCGCATGTTGTTCGACTCGCCGGTGCCAACCCAGACGACGTCGGCGTTCGATGGCGCGACAGCGACCGCGCCGACCGAGCCAGTGCGCACCGAGTCGAACACCGGAGCCCACGTGGCGCCGGCATTGGTCGATTTCCAAACGCCGCCCGTGGCAGCGCCGGCGTAGATGACGCTGCCCAACTGCGCGCGACCACCATGCGCGTCGGCCACGGCAACGTCGGCAATCCGGCCGCTCATCACGGCGGGACCGATCGAACGAAACGTCAGCGCGCGGACGAGCACCGAGTCGGGCACGGATTCGGCCCGCGCCGAGGTGCTCTTGGCGCCTGTGGCGAATCGTGCGGCGGGAGCGGTTGGAGAGAGTTTCTGGGCTTGGGCCGCGACGGGGAGGGGAAGAACGGCGGCAGCGACGAGCGAGATGCGGATGCGCAGCATGGGGGGCTGAAAGGGTTCCTAGTTGTACGAAGCGGGGCGCGTGAGTGCTGAGCCGGTCACCGCCCCGGCGTCGCCCACACCGCGGGATCCTCCGTGCCGAGCACCCAGACCGAGTACCCGCGCAGATTGTACCGACTCACCAACTCGCGCTTTGCGGCGAAAGCGCGCGCGTCCTCGACCCACAGGTACTGGAACACGCCGTCCTCGCTCCACACCGCGTACGGCGCTTTCTGTCGATCGTCCCACGTCGTGCGGACGCCGGCTCTCGTCAACACGGTCTCCGCCTTGGCGAACGAAACGTCGCTGCCGCGCATTCGCGGCCCGGCCTTCTTGTCGTACGCCGGGTACCACCAGTCCGAGTACGACGCGATGCCCAACGAAATCTTGTTCGGCGGAACGCCGAGCGACAGCAGATACTTCAGCGATTCCTCGACCCACGGGAACCCGGCCACCGGTCCCGCCGGCGAATTGCCCGTGTGCTCGGCGTACGTCATGTACGAGATGAAGTCGAGCGACTCGGCGAGCGACTTGTAGTCGTACACGCCGCGCCAGTTCTCGAACATCCAGCGGCTGTAGCTCGACGATCCGGGGCTCTCGCTCGTCCGCGGGACGACGGCGGCGGACAGCGTGCAGCCCGCCGCGTGTACGGTGTCGGCCGACTCGCGGACGAATGAGGTGAGCGCGACTTTGTCGGCGACGTTGACGCCCTCGAGGTCGAACTGGATTCCGTCGAGATGTTCGTCGCGGCAGAGCGCGCCGAGGCTGGCGATCGCTCGGCGCCGCGAGGCGGAGTTCGTGAGTACGGCGTGCACCAACGGCTGGTCGAATCCGGGGTTCACGACCAGCGGTACGAGCTTGACGTGTTGGCGCCTGGCCTCGGCGATCACGCGCGGATCGATGTGGCCGGTAATGCGGCCCGTCGCGTCGAACCTGAACACCTGCGGCGAGACGATGGAGATTTGCGCCGCGTGCGCGAGGAAACTCTGCGTGCTCAACTCGCTGTTGACGGAGTACCAGAGCACCTCTGGGTTCGGCGCGGCCTGCTGCGCCGTTTGCGCGGCTTGTGCCGCGAGCGGCGGCGCAACGAGCAGCGCGGCGAGGGCGAGACCTTGGATGCGCATCATCTTGAAATTGTAATCATTGTGTCGGCGACAATGGGTACGGCGTGGAACGCCGAAACCGCAATTGACAGTCCCGCGTACGATTCGCAGGTTGAGCTGGCTGCCTCCTCCCTCCGCCCCCTTTCCAAAATTCAGTATGCGCCTGTCTACGCTCACGGTGCTCGCCGCAGGGTTGTCTGGTATCGTTGGTGCCGGGTCCGCCGGCGCCCAGATCGACGCCAGAATGCTGCGCGAGCCGACGGTCTCGGCGACCCAGATTGCGTTCATTTATGGTGGCGACATCTGGATCATGCCGAAGGCCGGGGGCACAGCGCAACGGCTGACCACGGCGCGCGGCGAGGAAAGCTTCCCGCGCTTCTCGCCCGACGGGTCGACGATCGCCTTTACGGCCGATTACGACGGCAACGACGAGGTGTACACGATTCCGGCGATCGGTGGTGAGGCCAAGCGCCTGACCTTTCACCCGGCCCCCGATCGCGTCGTCGCCTGGTATCCGGACGGCAAGTCGCTGCTCATCGCGTCCGGCCGGACGAGCGAAACCAACCGCTACGACAAGCTGTTCAAGATCTCAAAAGACGGCGGATTGCCCACGGTCCTCCCGGTGCCGTACGGCGAATTCGCGTCATTTTCGCCAGACGCCAAGACGATCGCGTATTTGCCGGAAGCAGTCGACGCGCGGACCTGGAAGCGCTACCGCGGCGGGTGGGCGCCGGACATCTGGACGTTCGACCTCGAGACGCACGCGTCGAAGAACATCACCAACGACACAGCAAACGACGCGCAGCCGATGTGGCACGGGTCGACGCTCTACTTTCTGTCCGACCGTGGCACGAACGAGCGCGGCAATATCTGGGCGTACGACACGAAGACGGAAAAATTCCACCAGATCACCGAGTTCAACGACTTCGACGTGAAGTATCCGTCGCTCGGACCGACGGACATCGTGTTCCAGGCTGGAAGCCGCATGTACCTGCTCGATCTGGCCACGGCGCAGACGCACGAAGTGCCGGTGAAGGTGGTGACCGACCGCGCGTCGTTGCGCCCGCACGTGCAAGACGTCGGCAATGAGATTGCCTCGGCGACGCTGTCGCCAACCGGCAAGCGCGCGGCGTTTGAGGCGCACGGCGATGTGTTCACCGTGCCGGCCGAGAATGGCGCCGTTCGCGATCTCACGTCGACGTCGGGCTCGGCCGAACGGACGCCGGCCTGGTCACCGGACGGGAAGCTCGTCGCGTACTGGAGCGACAAAACGGGCGAATACGAACTCACGCTTCGCAACGCCGACGGATTGGGCGACGAGCGGACGCTCACGAAGTTGGGCGCCGGCTTTCGCTATCAGCCGTACTGGTCGCCGGACAGCAAGAAGATCGCGTTCATCGATCAGGCCATGCGCATTCACGTCGTCGACGTCGCGTCGGGTCAGGTGACGGACGTAGACAAGGCGCTGAACTGGCTGCACGGGCAGCTCACTGGATTCCGCGTGAGTTGGTCGAGCGACAGCCGCTGGATGGCGTACTCGCGCGATCTGGCAAATGCACAAAGTGCGATCTTCATCTACGACGCGCGCACGGGCGGGCCATCGCATCAGGTGACGAGCGGCTACTACAACGACCGCCTGCCGTCGTTCGATCCGGACGGCAAGTATTTGTATTTCCTCTCAGGCCGCTCGTTCGATCCGTCGTACAGTGATCTTGACAACTCCTGGGCGTACGTGAACAGCACGAACGTCGTCGTCGTACCGCTGCGCGCGGACGTTGCATCACCGCTCGCGCCGCGCAGCGACGAAGAGGGCGTTGTCGTCGAGGCGGGTGCGCCGGCGAAAGACGCGGCCAAAGAGGCGACGAAAGACGTGACCATCGACTTCGCTGACTTCGAGCGACGCGTCGACGTCTTGCCCGCGGCGCCGGGGAACTACTCTCAGTTGACGGCGCTCCCGGGTCGCGTGCTTTATCGGCGCGGAACGCGCACTGGCGCGGCGAACGCCCCGACGCCGATCGTGTCGTTCGAGCTGAACGAGCGCGAAGAGAAGACGATCGTCGACAACGCGATCGGCTTCGTCCCGTCGGCGGACGGAAAGAAGCTGCTCGTCCGCAGCGCGCAGGATTGGTACATCATCGACGCAAAGCCGGCGCAGAAGCTCGACAAGAAGTTGGTGACCGCGTCGATGTCGATGACCGTCGATCCGTCGGCCGAGTGGCACCAGATGTTCAACGACGCATGGCGCATCGAACGCGACTATTTCTACGACCCCGGCATGCACGGCGTCGACTGGAGCGCGATGCGCTCGCGCTATGGCAAGTTGATCGACGACGCTGTGTCACGGTGGGACGTGACGTTCGTGCTCGGCGAGTTGATTGGCGAGCTCAATTCGTCGCACACCTACGTGCAAGGCGGACAGTTCGAGAACGGACCGCGGAGAAATATCGGCCTCCTGGGCGCCGACTACTCGCTCGAGAACGGCGCGTACTGCATCACCAAAATCATCGACGGCGGCGAGTGGGACAGCGAAGTGCGTTCGCCGCTCCGCCGGCCGGGGATCAAGGTCAGCGAGGGCGACTACCTACTCGCCGTGAACGGCAAGCCGATCGATGTCACGCAAGACGTCGGCGCCGCGTTTGACGGGTTGGCAAACACTGTGGTGTCGATCACGGTGAACGACAAGCCAACGCTCGCGGGCGCGCACACGGTACTCGTCAAGCCGTTGGCTGACGAATCGCGGCTCCGCAACCTGGCGTGGATCGAATCCAACCGGAAGCGTGTTGACGAGGAGACGCACGGGCGCGTCGGCTACGTGTACGTGCCGAACACCGGCGTCGACGGTCAGACGGAGTTGGTGCGCCAGTACCGTGCACAGACCAATAAAGAGGGAATGATCATCGACGAGCGATTCAACAGCGGAGGTCAGATCCCCGAC
This sequence comes from uncultured Gemmatimonadaceae bacterium, assembly GCA_963817445.1. Taxonomy (GTDB): domain Bacteria; phylum Gemmatimonadota; class Gemmatimonadetes; order Gemmatimonadales; family Gemmatimonadaceae; genus JAQBQB01. The sequence goes on along the minus strand of CAWFOG010000022.1, from coordinate 1,258,229 downwards.
CGGTTCATCGAGCTGCTCAACCGTCCGATCGAGAGCTACTGGAAGACGCGCGACGGCGTAGTGCAGCAGACGCCGCCGGTCGCCAATCCGGGCCCGAAGGCGATGTTGATCAACGGATGGAGCGGCTCCGGCGGCGACGCGTTCCCGTATTACTTCAAGGAAGCCGGGTTGGGCCCGCTGATCGGTCGGCGCACATGGGGTGGATTGATCGGCATCAGCGGCACGCCGTCATTCGTCGACGGCGGCAGCGTCACGGCGCCGAGCTTCGCGGTATTCGGCAAGGACGGGAAGTGGATCATCGAGGATCATGGCGTCGATCCCGACATCGACGTCGTCGACGATCCGACCCTGTTGTCGAAGGGCACGGACCCGCAGCTCGAGGCGGCGATCAAGCAGGTGATGACGTCGGTGGAGAAGGCACCGAAGCGCGGCGTCGCGCCGGCGTACACGAAGCGAATCGCGCCGTGAACGCCGGCGTCAATTCGCGGCCTTGACCTCGACGTAGAAGTCCGGATCCGCCTTGACCGTAGCGCCCGCGACGACGGGGGTTGGCAGCGTCTGCCAACTCTCCGTCGGTTTGATCCAGTTGAAGCTCGTCGTGTCGCCAATCGCAACTTTCACCGGCACGGCGAAGCCCGGCACGACGTTCGTCCAGCGGTAGGACAACCGGTCTGAATCGATCTTGTATTCAAGAACCGGAATCTTGGTCGTCGTGAGATACTGGGCGAACAACGGCGCCAGGTCGAGGCCGGACTGCTTGCTCATGTAGTCCTCGATCTGCTGGCCCGTCACGGTCTGGTGCCAGAAGGTCGAATTCAAGCCGCGCAGAATGCCGCGCCACTTCTCGTCGTCGCCAACGAGTTGGCGGATCATGTGGAGCATGCTGCCGCCCTTGTAATACATGTCGCCCGAGCCCTCGGCGTTCACCCCGCGCTCGGGGATGATCGGCGAGTCGTTCTTGATGTTGCGCCGGCTGCCGATGACGTACGCCGCGCCCGCCGCTTTGCCGTCCTGACACTCGGCGTAGATCCCTTCCGCGTAGTTGGCGAAGCTCTCGTGAATCCACATATCGGCGTGATCCTTCGCCGAAATGTTGTTGCCCCACCACTCGTGCGCGCTCTCGTGCACGATGATGAAGTCCCATTTCAGTCCCCAGCCCGTTCCCGACAGGTCGCGCCCCATGTAGCCGTTCTTGAAGTGATTTCCGTACGCGACGCCGCTCTGGTGTTCCATGCCAAGATGCGGCGCCTCGATCAGCTTGTAGCCGTCGGGATACCAGGGATACGGTCCGAACCAGTGCTCGAAGCACTTGAGCATCGACTTTGCCTGCTGGAACTGGACCTTGGCCGTGTCGGTGTGATAAGCGAGCGGCCAGAAGTCCAGCGTCAGCGGGCCCTTTTCGCCGTTGAACGTGTCGCTGAAGTGCGCGTATTGTCCCGCGTTCACTTCGATCGCGTAGTTGTTGATCGGTTCCGTGACGAACCACTCGTACGTCGTCGTTCCGTCGCGGTTGTGCGTCGTCGAGCGTAAGCGGCCGTTCGACACATCGAACATTGGGTCGGGCATCGTGATCGCCACGCGCTGACTGTCTGGCTCGTCGCCGAGGTAGTCCTTGTTCGGCCACCACACGCTGGCGCCAAGGCCTTCGTCGGCCGTGGCAATCCACTGATTGCCCAGGCTGTCGTGCTGCCAAATGAACCCTCCGTCCCAGGGCGGACGTTTGGCGGCGCGCGGTTTTCCGTGGTAGTAAACGGTGATCTTGCGCTCCGTCCCGCGTTGCTGCGCGCTGGAGAGCGCGACAAAGAACGCGTTGCCGTCACGTCGCGACGACAACTTCCGACCGTCCTGGATGATGCTGTCGGCTTCGAGCGGCACTTGGAGGTCGATCTGCATTTCCCCGGACGGGCGCAGCACCTTGTACGTGATCGTGTTGTAGCCGCGGACGCTGCTATCCGGCGGCGACACCGTCGTGTGCAAATCGTAGAACTCGACGTCCCACCAGGCGCGCGCCGGGCCGTTCGTGCCGCGGAGCGTGTCCGCGTGCGTGTACTGCCGGGGTTCTTGCGCGGCGAGTACGAGCGGCAGAAAGAGCAGCAACGACAATGACGATGCGACGCGACGCATGAGGGCTCGAGATCGAAGGTGATCGGCCGGTAACTTCTCCAACATATCGCGTGGCGCCCGCTCAATGAAGAAGCGACGCGCACTCGTCGGCGGATCGGGATCCGAACACTTCCCTTCGTTGACCGCCCGGGGCGCGCGGTCTACGTTCGACATGGCCCTCACCCGGAATTCCGAATGACTGTTCGTTCGATCGTCGCTTACGCACTGGTCGTGTCCACCGCGGCATCGGCAACGGTGCCCGTCGCGCACGCGCAGAGGCGAGCGCCGGCGGCGACCTCCGTGCTCGTGCCGGAGCTCAAGGTGATCGACCCGCGATTCATCAATCGCTCGGCGAACGCGTGCACCGACTTCTTCGAGTTCGCGAACGGCGCGTGGTTCGACCATGACACGATCCCCGCCGCGTATTCGTCGTCCGGGGTGGGGCGCGAGATGCGCGACCGGAACGAGCTCGTCGTGCGGTCCGTACTCGACGACGCCGTGGCACACCGGGTCGCCGAGCCGGCGGGCAGCACGCAGCGAAAGCTCGGAACGTTCTACGCGACGTGCATGGATTCGACCGCGGCCGAGAAGGCCGGGCTCAGCCCGATCAGCCCGACGCTCGCACAGATCGCCGCGGTCAACGCGCGGCCGGCGCTCATTCAAGAATTCGCAATCCTGCAGATGAACGGGCGGAACGTGGCGTTCGGCACCGGTCCGTCGCCCGACTCGCACGACGCGGCGCACTATCTCGACCAGTTCGGGAGCGGCGGACTCGGACTGCCCGATCGCGACTACTACACGCAGAAGGATTCCGCGTCGGTGGCGCTGCGCAAAGCGTACGCCGACCATATCGCCAAGTATTTCGTCATGGCCGGCGAAAACGCCGGCGCTGCTCACACGGATGCGACCCGCGTGCTGGCGCTCGAGACGGAGTTGGCGAAGGCCACTCTGACGCGCGTCGCGCAGCGCGATCCCGCCGCGACCGACCATCCGATGACCCTCGTGCAGTTCCGCGCGCTCACGCCCAATCTCGATTGGACGGCCTTCTTCCATGACGTCGGCCTCACGGTTCCAATCCAAAAGGTCAACGTGCTCGAGCCGGCATTCTACACGCGGCTCAACGCCCTCATGGCGTCGACGCCGCTGGCCGATTGGCGCGCGTACCTCGCCTACCACGAGATCGACGGCGCCGCCCGGTGGCTCAGTTCACCGTTTGCTCAGGAGCAGTTTCAGTTCGCGTCGCGCTTCACGGGCGCCAAGACGATGTTGCCGCGCTGGAAGCGCTGCCTGCAGGAGACCGACGCCGACATCGGTGAAGCGCTCGGCCAGGCGTACGTCGCGAAGACGTTTTCTCCGGCGGCGCGCGCCCGCGCGAAAGCGGTGATCGACGACATTCGCGCCGCGTTCGCCGAGCGAGTCAAGAAATTGGATTGGATGACCGATGCGACCAAGAAGCAGGCGCTCATCAAGCTCGCGGCGATGGGGGAAAAGGTTGGCTATCCCGAGCACTGGCGCGATTACACCAAGCTCGAGACAATCGAGGGACCGTTCACACTCAACGTCGATCGCGCGAGCGACTTCGAGTGGAAGCGCACGGTCAATCGACCCGGCGCGCCCGTCGACACCACGGAGTGGGGCATCACCGTGCCGACGGTCGACGCGTACAACGATCCGTCGAAAAACGAGATTGTATTCCCCGCGGGCGCGCTCAGTCCGCAGACCTTCGACGCCAGCGCCGACGACGCGGCGAACTACGGCGCACTCGGCGGTAGCTGGGCGGGCCACGAGCTGACGCACGGCTTCGACGACGAAGGACGCCACTACGACGCGAAGGGGAATTTGCGCGACTGGTGGACACCCGCCGACTCGGTGCACTTCACGCGCGAAGCACAGAAAGTCGTCGATCAGTTCAACGGCTACGTGCAGGTCGACACGTTCCATGTGAACGGCAAACTCACGCTCGGCGAAAACATCGCCGACTTCGGCGGACTGCTGACGGGCTACGACGCACTGCAGCGCGTGCTGGCGAGAAAGGGTCGTCCGGGGCTGATCGACGGATTCACGCCCGAACAGCGATTCTTCATCGCGTACGCGCAGGGGTGGCGCACGCACATGCGAGACGAAGCGTTGCGCAACCGCGTGACCGTCGACCCGCATGCGCCCGAGCGCTGGCGCGTGAACGGCCCGGTCTCGAACATGCCGTCGTTCGCCGCGGCGTTTCACTGCAAACCGGGCGATCCCATGGTGCGGCCGGCCGCGCTGGTGCCGCACATCTGGTGACCGACGTCATGCCGACGATCGATACGCGAGTCGACGCCTACATCGCAAAATCCGCCGACTTCGCCAAGCCGATTCTGACGCATTTGCGCGCCGTGGTGCACGAGGCCTGTCCCGACTGTGAGGAAACGCTCAAGTGGGGCATGCCGACGTTCATGTACCGGGGCGGCATTCTTTGCCACATGGCGGCGTTCAAGAAGCACTGCACGTTCGGCTTCTGGAAGGGCTCGCTCATCGTCGATGCCCAGGGACGGCGCGTCGACGAGACATTCGGCGACGAAGGACGCGTCGCCGCAGTCTCGGACTTGCCAAGCAAGAAGACGCTGATCAGCTATGTTAAGAAAGCGGCAACGCTGAACGCCGAGGGCACGCGCGTTCCGAAGCGCCGCAGCGCGCCGAAGCCGGTGCCGGCTGCGCCGGCCGATCTCGTGACGGCGCTCGCGAAGAACAAGAAGGCGAAGGCGGTGTTCGACAAGTTTCCGCCGAGCCACAAGCGCGAGTACATCGAGTGGCTGACGGACGCCAAGACGGTGGCGACGCGCGAGCGCCGGTTGGCGCAGGCTGTGCTATGGATTGCTCAAGGGAAGCAGCGCAACTGGAAGTACATGTGATGGGAGGCAAGCAATGCAACTCGGCTTGGTGCCGATCGTACCGATATTGTTGTTGCCGTTCATTCTCATTTTCTTCGTCATCGTCTTTCCAATCTGGGGCGTCGCTCTGGGAGTGCTGGGCCTGTTGCTGCTGATCATGCGCGGGCTCGATCGATTGGCGGGACTGGCGGGGATTCACGCACTTCGAGGGCCCGCCGAGGCGATGAATCGCGCGTTCCAGTGGGTGCTCACGTTCGGCGGACTCGCGAAACGCGTCGGTGTGGGCGTGAACAAGCCGGGCTCCGGTGCGTAGCGCCCGCGCCAGGTGACACCAAAACACATGTCGAATCAGGACATTGGATGGCGCACGTACGACTCACTGTCGCTGCATGCGCTACTCCCGCATCGCTATCCGTTTCTCCTCGTCGACACCATCGACGTGATCGAGCCGGGTCGCCACGTCGTGGGACTCAAGCGACTGTCGATCGGCGAATGGTGGAACGAGATACCGGGCGAAATTCCGCTGCTGCTGGTGTTGGAAGCGCTGGCGCAGACGAGCGGAGCCATCGTCCGCGATTTGGCGGAGGGTGTCGCCGGCGCGGTCGCCTACTTCATGGGCGCGAACCACGTTCGGTTCCGGCACGCCGTTCGTGTGGGCGACGACCTGCAGCTCGACGTGCGCCTCGTGCACTGGCGACGCGGACTGTGCAAGACGCGCGGCGTGGCGATGAGCGGTGGACGCGCCGTGGTCACCGCCGAGCTGACGACGATCGTTCGGCCCGGCGCGGCGGAGCGGACTACGGATTGATCTGAACGGTCTTGATCTCGGTGTAGAAATCACGCGCCGCGGGACCTTGCTCGCGGCTTCCGGAACTCGAGCCCTTCATGCCGCCGAACGGCGCATGCGGATCGACGCCGGTCGTTTCGCCGTTCACCTTCACGAGGCCGGCCTGGATGCGCGGGATGTAGCGGAGCGCGCTTCGGATGTCTCGGGTGAACAGTGACGCGCTCAACCCGTATGGCGTCGCGTTGGCCAGCGCGATCGCATGATCGAGGTCCTCGGCTCTGAACTCGGCGAGCACCGGCGCGAACAACTCGCGCTGCGCCAACGCCGAGTCGGCGTCGACATTGCGAAACACCGTTGGCGCCACCCAGAACCCGCGCGAGAACTCCGTGGTATCAGGAATTCGTCCGACGTAAAAGCGGTCGGCGTCCAACGATGCCAGCGCGCTGTGCACCGAACGGCGCGACTGATCGCTGATCACCGGGCCGATTGCCGCGGCGCCGTCGGTGACCGGGCCAAGCGGCAGCGCTTCGATGCGTTTGCGCAGCTCAGCCAAAAACTCGTCCTCAATTTCCTTGGCTACGACTACGCGACTCGTCGCCGTGCACTTTTGCCCCGCGTATCGCATCGCTCCGTTCGCCGTGAGCGTCGCCGCCTGCGCAATGTCGGCGTCGGGCATGATGATCGCCGCATTCTTGCCGCCCATTTCCGTCTGGAAGCGAATGTTGCGCTTGGCCGCCGCGACGGCGACCAGCGCTCCGACGGCGCCCGATCCGGTGAAGCTCACGCCGCGCACCGGCTCGGCGTCGATCAGCGCGGTGCCGACGGTGGTGCCTAGCCCGAACACCACGTTGAACACGCCCGCGGGCAGGCCTGCCGCCGCCGCGGTCTGTGCGAGCGCGGTCGCCACCTGCGACGACATCTCCGACGGCTTGAGCACGACGGTGTTGCCGTGCGCGAGCGCGGGGGCTGCTTTCCAGATCGGGATCGCGATCGGGAAGTTCCACGGCGTAATCAGCGCGACGACGCCGAGCGGTTCGTGGAGCGTGAACTGAAGCGCACCGGCCGTATGTGCCGGAATGACTTCGCCGACGGCGCGCACGGCTTCACCGGCGTGATAGCGGAGAATCGTCACGCATCGCCCGACTTCGCCGCGCGCCTCGGCGATCGGCTTGCCGACTTCACGCGCGACGAGTTGCGCCAGCGTTTCACTCTGCTCGGCGATGACCGCCGACCATTTATACAAATGCTCGGCGCGCACGGGCGCAGTGGTCGACCGCCACGACTCCAGCGCTTCGGCTGCCGCGCGAACGGCTGCGTGCGCGTCGTCGCTCGTTCCCGCGGGAACGTGCGCGATTAGATCATCCGCGTTCGACGGATTCACGTCCGGAATCCACTGTTCGGACGCGCTGACCTGCCAGGCGCCGCGGATGAAGTGTCGAAGTCGTTCGGGAGTCACCGTCATCGCGCCGTTCCTAATGAGTAGAGGGCCACGCTCAAATCTCGCGACGGTCTTGTGTGGTGCAACACGTGACATATTGTATCGCATTCCACGCCATTCGGAGAATTCGGCGATGCGCCGTGCACGATTCGTTGCTCTTGCCTTGACGTTCACGCTGTCCGGCACCTTGGGCGCGCAGCAGCGCGGGTCGTCTCCCGCCGCGCCACGTCCGGCGCCGGCGCCCGATCCGTTCCGGTTTCAGCTGCTCGGACCGGCGCAGGGCGGCCGGTTTTCGGCGATCAGCGGAGTGCCCGGCGACAATCGGGTCTGGTACGTGGGCGCCGCCTCTGGTGGCGTGTGGAAGTCGGTCGACAGCGGCGCCACGTTTCGACCGGTGTTCGATTCGATGCCGGTGCAGGCGATCGGCGCGCTCGCCGTCGCGCCGTCGCGACCGTCAGTCGTATGGGCCGGAACCGGCGAAGCGTGGGCCATTCGCGACGCCGACTTGATGGGTGACGGCGTGTACAAGTCGAGCGATTCGGGAACGACTTGGACCAACATGGGCCTCGCCGAGACGGGGCGCATTCAGAGAATCCTCATCAATCCGACGAACCCGGATATTGTGTTTGTTTGCGCGCTCGGGCGCGCGACCGGCCCGCAGCACGAGCGCGGCGTGTTCCGGACCGCCGATGGCGGCAAGACCTGGAAGCAGGTCCTGTTCGTCGACGAGAACACGGGCTGTTCCGGCCTGACGATGGACCCGCACCATCCGAACGTGCTGTTCGCCGGCGCATGGCAGGTGGTGATGCACACGTGGGCGATGTTCAGCGGCGGGGCCGGGAGCGGCATCTACGCGACGCACGACGGCGGAGATACGTGGAAGCGCCTCGAGAGTCCAGGGCTTCCGAAGGGACCGCTCGGCAAAATCGACGTCGCGCTCGCGCCGACGAACCCCAAGCGCGTCTACGCGCTGATCCAGACGGTCGATCAGGGATCGGTGTGGCGCTCGGACGACGGCGGGTCGTCGTGGTCGGTGGTCAACTATCAACGACCGCTCATCGGGCGCGCCGGCTACTACATCAACATCAAAGTGTCGAGCGGGAACGCCGACGAGATTCTCATCGCCAACAGCAGTTTTTTCCGCTCGACCGATGGCGGCAAGACATTCGCCGAGGTGCCGTGGGGCGGCGACAATCATGATATTTGGATCGATCCGAAGAATCCGAACCACTTCGGCTTGACGAACGATCTCGACGCGCGGCTCACCACCGATCACGGCAAGACGTTCCAGTCAGTCTCGCTGCCGATTGGCCAGATGTATCACGTTGCTGTCGACAACCAGATTCCGTACTGGGTGTACGGCAATCGGCAGGACAACGGCACCATGCGTGGACCGAGCACCGCGCCGGAAGCGACGACGGGAACTCGCGGCATCGCGGCCGGAACAGGCCGCGGGCGTGGTCGCGGTGCGGCCGCGGACAGCGCAAATGGCCGCGGCGCTCGCGGTCGTGGCGCGGCGCTTGGACGTGGCGCGTCGGCGGGCCGTGGTGCCGCCGATTCGACGGCCGCCGACTCTCTCGCTGCTGGTCGCGGCGGCGGCGGCGGCGCGGGCACGTCGACGTGGGATCATGGCCTCGGCGGATGCGAGTCCGGGTTCACGCTTCCGGATTTGACGAACCCGAACATCGTTTGGGCGAGTTGCTACGGCGACGAAGTGACGCGCTACGACTACACGGTCAAGCGCGCGCGCTCGGTGAGTCCGTGGATTCACACACTCGACTCGCCGCCGGACCAGCTCAAGTACCGGTGCCACTGGACGCCGCCGCTCGCCATCGATCCGTTCGATCAGAGCACGGTGTACTACGGCTGTCAGGTCGTGTTCAAGACATCGAACGGCGGCCAGAGTTGGAGCGCGATCAGTCCCGATCTGTCGACGAACGATCGCTCGCGCATCGTGTCGTCCGGCGGGCTCGTCGCCGACAATCTTGGACAGTTCTATGGCGAGGTCGTGTTCGCGATCGCCCCGTCGGAGATCGAGCGCGGCTTGATCTGGGCCGGGACAAACGACGGCCAGCTCTGGTACACGCGCGACGGCGGCGGCACCTGGACCAACGTGTCGAAGAACATGAGCGGACTTCCGGCGTGGGGCACGATTCGTAAGATCGAGCCGTCGCACTTCAATCCGGCGGTCGCGTACGTCGCTGTCGATTTCCACATGATGGACAACCGCGCGCCATTCATCTACAAGACCACGGACTACGGCGCGACGTGGACGAATGTCACCGGTGATCTGCCGGCGTCGGGTCCGCTCGACTACGTGATGGCTGTCGCCGAGAATCCAAATCGTCAGGGGATGTTGTTCGCGGGTACAGGACACTCATTCTACTATACTCTCGACGATGGCGGGCACTGGCGCGAGTTCGCGCTCGGATTGCCGCATACGGCGGTGTCGTGGATCGTCGTGCCCAAGCAATGGCACGACGTCGTCGTGTCGACCTACGGACGCGGGATCTTCGTGCTGCGCGACATCGCGCCGCTCGAGGGAATGGGGCGGACCATCGGCGCGACCGGCGGCGGAGCGACGCTCTTTCCGCCGCACCCGGGGTATCGCGAGGCGCGCAGTGGGCACGCCGACATCACGTTCTCGCTCGCAGCGGCAACGCCGCGGCCGGTACGCGTCGAAATCCTCGACTCGGCCAGCAACGTCGTGCGTACGATCCAGGCGCCGACGCGCGCCGGCTACAATCGGGTTGCGTGGGATCTGCATTACGATCCGCCGCATACCGTCGCTCTGCGCACGCCCGCGCCGGACAATCCGCACATCTTCGAGGAACCGCCGTACAAAGGCCGCACGACGCGCCCAGTAACGCACTGGGGCATTCAGGGCGCGCAAGTGACGGGCCCGCTCGCCCTCGACGGCAACTACACCGTTCGGCTCGCCGTCAACGGCGCGACGCTGACGCAGCCGCTCGTGATCCTTCGCAATCAGGAGATCAAGACCAACGCCGCCGACCTGTTGGCGGCCGCGCACGCGGAGGTGCGAGTACGCGACGACATGAACGCGGCAGCCGACATGATCAATCGACTGGAAGTGATGCGCAAGCAGATCGGCGATCAACGCAAGACGAACACGGCCAAGCCCGATGTCGAGTCGGCGTTGGCAGCGCTCGATGCGAACATGATGGACGTCGAACTGCTGCTGCTGTCGCGGAGCGATATGGAAAGCGACGACAAATATTATCCCGAGCCGTACCGCGTTTACATGAATCTGATTTGGCTGAACGGCGAGATCGGGAACGGGGCAGGCGACGTGGCGGGCGGTTCGGATTCGCCGCCGACGGACGCGGCGCTCGCTTGGCTCGGCGACATCGAGACGAAATTGTCGGCGGCCAAGTCGGCGTACCGGCAGTTGGTCGATCAACGCCTCGCGGCGTTCAATACGGCGATGGATGGAAAGCTTCCGACCATCACCGAGACGATTCGCCCGGTGGTGCCGTGATCGCGCGGCCAGGCCACGGTTGAACGCTCATGTGGCCTGACCGCGCGATCGACTCGAGGTCAACTCAATTCGTGATCTCGAGTGAGACACTTCCCCCGGCGTTCTCGATTTGGTGCGCGAGGGTGGTCGCATCATCCGCGGTCATTCGAATGCATCCGTGCGATGCCGCCTCTCCGATCGACCCCGGGTCGTTGGTCCCGTGGATGAAGTAGTACGGCGCCTGGAAGTAGATCTTCACGCCCTGCATCGGATTCGACGCGGCGCCGGGCGGCTGATATTGCTTGTTCCGCGCCCAGTTCGTTGGTGGCGGCGTCCAGCTGGGGTTCCATACGATATCGCCCGTCTCGAACGATCCCGTCGGCGTGGGGTGGCTCGGCCGCCCGACGGCGACTCCGTACGTGCTCACGACCTCGCTTCCCCGCATGACTTTCATTTCGCGTTCCGACAAACTCACCTCGATTCGCATCGGCGGCGCGTGCGCCGCAGTCGGTCGCATGTGGGACCACAACAGCACTGCGGGAATGATCGGAACGAAGGTCAGCACGACTCCGCCCCGCAGGTGACGCCTCAAGAAGTTCATGTTGGCCTCTCCGTCTGATGTCGACCATCAGAAAAGCAAGGCGTGTTCCCGCACCACGGTCGAGCCACGGACGACCATGCTCGTCCGTTGCTTATGGTTTCGTAATGAAGCGCCAATCAGCGCGCCTCGCGGCGGGTGCGGGGTTTGCGTTTATCGTGATGGCGTGCGGTTGTACGCGGCCACGGGGCGCCGCATCGGCAACGGGGTCGCGCCAGCGTCGGCCGTGACGGATTCCGCGGTATCGGTCGCGGCGATTTCACGCTTGTGGGCCGCGTACCTATCGTCCAAGGGCGGCCGCTTCGCGGCGAACGCGGGAACGCCGTCCGCACTCTGGCTCGCGGCCGAGCAAGCGCGATGGTCGATGTACGATCTGGCGGGGTTCTATTTGCCGGACGACGCGGTGCCGAGCGTGCTGCGCATTCGACCCGTCAGTCCCGGAGCGCGCGACGCGTTCGAAATCGTCACTCGATTCCTGCTTCCTGGCGCGCGGTCCGCAGATTCTGGATCGTCACCCGCCTTCACGACGACGGTGGATGCCGTGCGCGACCACGGCGAGTGGCTCCTCGGAAACGCGTTGCCGCGGAAGACGGCGCGATGGCGGCGCGAGACAGTTGGGCCGATCACGTACGTTGTCCAGCCGAGCCTCGCGTTTGATCGAGCCAGGGCGCGTCGCGCCGCGGCGTTCGTCGACTCGCTCGCCGGCGCGTTCGGTCTATCGCGACTCGTGTCGCTGGACTACTACGTCACGTCGAGCGTCGATACCGCGTTGAGCATTCTTGGTATAGAAGCCTCGGAGACCTACGGGACACACGGCGGGTTCAGCAAACCGGTCAATCACCAGCTGTTCAGCGGCGACCCGGCGCTCGGCGAGAACTACCGGCATGAGTTGACGCACGTCACCCTCCTCCCGCTGGTGCAGCGCAGTGGCACGACGCTACTGGCATCGGAAGGAGTCGCGACGTGGCTGGGCGGCACCGAGGGTACGGATTTTCACGGCGCGGTGCGCAACCTCGCGCGCTACCTTGCGGCTCATCCGCGGGTGACGCTCGATTCCCTCGTCGACACGCGCGAGGTGCCGCAGTCGGTGACATATTCCGCGGGCGCGGTGCTGTGCGAAATGCTGTCGGAGGCCGGGGGCGTTGCCGCGATTAAGAGCTTTCTGATTGGCGGCGGGGCGTCGGATGTGCGTGTGGTGCTGGTCCGCCTGCTCGGGCGACCGTGGCCGGCCATCGTGGCAGACTGGCGGACGGCGGTGGATCGGCTGGGGTCGGGCTGACGGTCAACGAAGACATGAACAACCGGGAGCGAACCATGGACTCAAGCGTCGCAACCAGCCGCCGCCTCACACTCGGCCTCACTATCGCCGGCGCAGCATCCGGTGCGATCGGTGGCGCGGTGCTCACCGTCCTCGGGAAGATCGTCGCTGGCGCGCCGCCCGCCACAGCGGCGAACTATCTCTGGAACGTGGCGCTGTTCGGCGTGGTCGGCGCCGTCTTTGGCCCAGCCATCACCTGGGGGACGCTGCGTCACGTGCCGCTCTGGCGGACCGTCGTCGAACCGCTCGCCGCGGGCGTCGGCGGCGCGATCGTTGGTGTGCTCGCCGGATCGGGGACGCTGTTCCTCGTCCTCCCTGTGGTCGGGATTGGCGCGGCGATCGCACGACTCGATTTTGCGTATCGCACTCGTATCGCGCCGGCGATCCGGTCTGGCCCTTAGCGCGCTGCTGCCTGTGCGAGCGCGACGACGGCGGCGAGGGTCGGTGTGAGTTCGTGCGGCAGCCCGTGGCGTGCCTCGAGAAACGTCGGCGCGCTGTACGATATCCATACCGCGCCGCTTGCATCCTCGGCCACGAGCAACTTGAGTGGCAAGTCGAGCGCGATGCTCGGCGACGCGACCATCAATGGCGTGCCGGCCGTCGGGTCGCCGAAGATCAGGAGTTTCGTCGGCGGCATCTCGAGACCGACCTTCCTTGCCTCGCCGCTGTGATCGATCACCGCGAACAGCGTTACGCCCTTTGCGTGCAGCACGCGACGCACTGCGTCAACGGTGTCGTCGACGCCGTGCGTACTTGGCACGGCGACGATTCCCTCGTTCGGCGTCATGTGGCTTCTCCGTCGTCCAATTGCGTCCTCCTTCAGCCAGAGGCAAATACGATGTCGACCTGCATTCCGGTCAAGTCCGTGACACACAATTGTTGCCGCTGTACCGCGCCGGAGTCACGCACGTGCTGCGTCTGACACTCGCCGCGCTCCATCTCCTCGCCCTCGGCATCGGACTCGGCGGACTGTGGGCACGCGCGCGCGCGCTGGGTGAACAGCCGCTCGACGTGGCAGCCGTGCGCCGAGCATTCACGGCCGATAGCTGGTGGGGCATCGCGGCGCTGCTATGGATTGTGACGGGGCTGTGGCGTCTCCTTGGCGGCGTGGAGAGGCAAACGACGTACTACACGCACAACGTCGTGTTTCTCACGAAAATGGATTTGTTCGCTCTGATATTCGCGCTCGAGTTGTGGCCGATGATCACGCTCATTCGCTGGCGCATCGCCGCGCGTCGAGCGGGCGGCGCATGGAAACCCGACGTCACGGTCGCCCGCCGAATTCGCGTGATTAGCTACATCCAGGTCGTGCTGATCGTCGCGATGGTCGTTGCCGCCGTGTCGATGGCGCGCGGGTACGGATACCACCCGCAATAAACGGCCGTGGTTTACGTCTTCCTTACCCGCCGTCTCGAAAACGTTGGCAACCCGTGGCTGTCGCAAATGTCAGGATTGTGGTATTTCTGTGCGTCGCCGACGCCGGCCGGTTCGTCGATTCACCACTGGTCGCCGTTTAGCCCCCTCACACACAGTCAGGAGTACGCATGAAGCGCCTTCTCGTGTCGAGCGCGTTTGCGCTGGTCGTGCCGATCGTCCTCGCCGCTCAGCAGCCCGCCGCGCCGCCAGCCAATCCGATCACGCAATCGTTCAAGCAGTCGGCCGATCAGTACGACCACTGGCTCGTCGCTGCGTTCGATTCGATCCCGGCTAGCAAGTACGGCTACAAGCCGACGCCCGCGCAGTTGACCATCGGCTACATCGCGCAGCATCTCGAGAGCGCGAACTACGGCCTCTGCGCGCGCTTCGGCAGTATGTCGCGCACGACGACCGCGAGAGATTCGCTGGCCGATACGGTCAAGGCAAACTGGCCCAAGGATACGCTGGTCGCGCGCCTCAAAGCCTCATTCGCGTTCTGTGATACCGCGATGACGCGCGTCACCGACGCGTCGCTGACCGAGTCGATTCCGGTCGGTGCGCCGGGTTCGGGGCGTACGGTCATTCGCGCTCGCTACGTGCTCGGCTTTGTCACCGACCTCGCCGACCACTGGAGTCAAATCGCGAACTACATGCGGCTCAACGGGATGATTCCGCCGTCGGCGCTGCCGCGCGCCGCGGCGCGCTGACCGCGGGGCAGCGCCGATGCGCAACGGTGTGCGACTCGACCGGGTGTCACTCGCCATCGGGCTGATCGGCCTTGGCGTGCTGACGTTCGTGTACGGTGACTTCGCCATGCAGTGGCAGCCCGTGCCCGCATGGGTCCCTGGGCGCGAGGCTCTGGCGTATCTCTCCGGCGCCGTCCTGTTGGGCACCGGAGCGGGCCTCCTCGGCGCGCGTACGGCGACGCGCGCGTCCGCGATGCTGTTGGTCTATCTCATCCTCTGGCTGTTGCTGCTCAAGCTACCGCGCGCGATCGCCGCGCCGCTTGTCGAAGTGAACTGGCTCGGCGTCGGCGAGACCACGGTGATGTTGCTGGGCGGTTGGGTCGTGTTCGCGTCGTTGCGCGGCGACCCTCGAACGCGCCAACGGTCGTTCGCCACGAGTGACCGAGCGATGCTCGTCGCGAAGTACCTGTTCGGCGTCTGCCTCATTCCGATCGGGCTTTCGCATTTCATGTATTTCACGCAGTCGCTGAGTTTCGTGCCGGCGTGGCTTCCGCAGCGCGCGTGGTGGGTCTACCTGACCGGGGCCGGGCACATCGCCGCTGGACTTGGCGTGGTGTTCGGTGTGCTGCCCTATCTCGCGGCGACGCTCGAGGCGGCGATGATTGGCGTGTTCACGGTGTTGGTATGGATTCCCGGCATCGTTGCAGCGCCGACGAGCCGGCTGCAATGGACGGCAATGTTCATCTCGTGGACGATCGCGGCGGGCGCGTGGGTGGTAGCGGGCAGCCTGGCGCCGGTGCGCCAGCGCACCGCGGCACAGGTGTTAGAGGCGATTAATGAGCAGCCTGCTATAGCGCGCTGAGCGCCCGCGCGCGGGTCGTCAACGCGCGGGCACTGGCGACGGAATCGGCGGCGGGAGTTCGTCGGCAAAGCGCCAGGGCACCGGGCCGTCGCGTGTGAGCGGAGTCTTGGCCAGTCGCGCGCGTACCATGGCGATCGGCATCGGGCCGCCCTGGAGCACGCCGTCGTGAAACTGCCGCTCGGTCATCTTGTGCGTGTCGACGAGCTCGTGATGGAGCGCGCGCAGCTCGAGTCCGCCGATCATGTACCCGATCTGGTAGAGCGGGGAGTAGCTGCCGTTGAACGAGCGACGCACTTCACCTTCGGCGTTTGCCCGCTCAAAATCCACGGTGTCGACGAGGAACTGGATCGCCTGCTGCGGCGTCATCTTGCCCAGGTGGAAGCTGAGCGAAAAGATGATCCGCGCGCTCCGATGCATCCGCCAGAACAGCGCGCCCATCCGGTCCTCGGGCGATTGATCGAAGCCGTGGTCCCAGGCGAACATCTCCCAGTAGAGCGACTGGCCTTCGTTCCAGAAGGGCGTGCCGAACAGGCGGCGGTGGGAATTGTAGCGCGCGCTCATGAAGCCCTGGAGATGGTGCCCCGGGTTGAGTTCGTGAAAGACCGTGGCATGCGAGAAGTACGGGTTGTTTCCACGCATGCTCATGAGCTTTTCTTCATCGGTCATGTCCGCGGTGGGATACGACACGAGGATCTGGTCGCCGCCCAAAAAGAAGGGCGACACGCGCTGCCGTTCCGGGCTGAGCATCTCCATCCGCCAGTCTTCGGTGGCGAGCGGTGGAATCGTCACCCAGTCGTGCGCGTTGAACCACGTCTCCGCCTGGCGGGCGAGGTCGCGGATCATGTCCGGCTGCTTGCCCGGTTCGACGTACGTGTTCTTCACCTTCTCCATCGCCGCTTTCCAGTCGTCGCCGAAGCCCATTTCGCGCGCGGCCTTCTTCGCCTCGCTCAGACTGAACGCGTATTCGTGCTGCGCGATGGCGATGAGTTCTTCGGGCGTGTACGGAATCATCTCGTAGTCGAGATCTGCCTTGAGCCCTTCCGCGCCAATCGGATCGCCGATGATCGGCTCGTCTGCCGCGGCGGCCATGCCACCGCGTCCGCCGGCGTCGCCGCCGCCCCCGCCCCCGCCCCCGCGACCGCCACGTCCAGTGCCGTTCGCTCCGTTCGCCGCGATCTGCTGAGCCCCACCTCCGCCGGCCGGGCGGAATCCAACGACGCGTTCGCGCAGCGTTCGCGCGTAATTGGTGAGCGATGCGTCGAGCCGCGTGTACGGGTCGCGCGCCCACCACGAGAACATCGGGTCGAAGCCATCGTAGAAGCGATACCAGCCGGTAATCGTTGTACGGATCTGGTCAACATCGTCCGCCGCGCGGTTGGCCACCGTCTTGGAGACGTGCGGGACGGACGGCCGCGCGCGCGTCGTGTCGCCCGCTTGCACCGCGCCGCCGCCTCGCCCGGCGGGCGTCTCGAACAACGTGCGCATGCTGTCGACTTGCTTCGCGACTTCCGCCAACGTGTGCGACGCTGCCTTTGCATCAATGGTCTTGAGATCGCGGCGGCTGTCCTGCATGGCCAGCAGCTCGTCGGCGAAGGGGAGAAGCGGCGCGGCCTCGACGCGCATTTTGTCCTGGCGATCGAGCAGCGCGAGTTCGTGGCGGAGATAGTTGTCGAGCAGCGCGTAGTCGACGCGGCCTTCTGTGGACAGTTTGTCGAAGTTCACGTCGCGCAGCCGCGTCCGCCAGCCGCTGTAGAACTGGTGCATGCGGACGCGCTGGGCTGGCGAGTCAGGCGCGTCGTAGCGACGGTTGAGCGTCTGCTGATCGGCGGCGAACGACTCGACGACCGGCGCCATCTCGCTGTTCGTGCCGACGAGCGCGGTCAAGTTGGGGATCGACGCGAGGGAATCGCGCGTTATGCTCGGGCTCGAGGTCGACGGCGTGGGAGAGTTGCGCTGCGCGCCGGCGAGCGGCGTGGCGGACGACAACAGACCGGCGGCGAGGACCAGGCGGCTGAAAACTGCCGCGAACGTGGTGTGAGCGTTCACGAGTGCCTCACAAAAGGGACAGCGGGCGGGTGGGGGGGGCGTGATCGCAGATCGTACACGGCGCGCGGCCGCACGGCAAGCTGACGATACCCCGGACGCTGCTCGCAAATCGTGCGGCCAGCGACCGATCCTGGCCGAGCGTAGAGCAACTGGCGGCCAAACGGTCCGCCGACCACCTTATCTCGACTATGGACCCGGCGCGCGACCGCGTCTGGCCCGACCCGCCCTCCATCGAGGTTGTGTCATGCGGCGCACTAACGCCACGCTCGGTTTCGTTTCCGCTCTTTGCGCGCTCATCGCCATGGCGCCCTGCGCGGTTGCGACCGCGCAGCAGGATCTCGCCAACGCCAAGCCGGGCCGCAATCCCAATCAGCCCATCGACTCGGCGTACACGAAGAAAATTCTCGAGTACACCACCGAGCCGTTCTTCCTCTCGCCGCTCATCGACTACATGCCGGCGGCGAAAGGCATTCCGACGCCGACCGCCGTCCTGGGCGACATCGCCGGCAATCCGAACAATCTGCCGCACTCGAAAGAGGTCTACGAGTACATGCGGCTGCTCGCGAGCAAGACGAAGCGCGTGAAGGTCTTTTCGATCGGCACGACCGAGGAAGGCCGAGAGATGATCGCCGTTGCCATTGCTTCAGACGAGATCATGGCCAAGTTCGACCAGAACAAGGCCGATCTGGCGAAGCTGGCGGACCCGCGAACAATCGGCATGAACGACGCCGACGCGGACCGGATCGCGCAGCGCGCGGCGCCGGTGTACTACATCACCGGCACGATTCACTCGACGGAGTCCGGCGCGCCGACGGCGATGATGGAACTGGCGTATCGCTTGGCAGTCGACGAGAGCCCGTACTACAAGAACATTCGCGACCATGTCGTCACGCTGATCACGCCGATCGTCGAAGTCGACGGACGCGATCGCGAGGCCGACCTGGTCGACTATCACCTCAAGCATCCCGACACGGTGATGCCGAGTCTGATCTACTGGGGTCACTACGTCGCGCACGACAACAACCGCGACGCGATGGGTGTGACGCTCAAGTTGACGCAGAACGTTCTGAACACCTACGTCGACTTCAAGGCCCAGGTTCTTCATGACCTGCACGAGTCCGAGGCGTTCCTCTACGACAACACGGTCGGCGACGGCCCGTACAACGCATGGCTCGATCCGCTCGTGACGAACGAGTGGCAGATGATCGGATGGAACAACGTGCAGGAGATGACGCGCTTCGGCATGCCGGGCGTGTTCGCCCACGGCACGTTCGACACCTGGTCTCCCGGCTACCTGATGTTCATCGCGGCCACGCACAACGGCATCAGCCGGCTCTACGAGACGTTCGGCAACGGCGGCAGCCCCGAAGTCCAGGATCGCACGCTCAGCCCGAGCGAGACTGAGCGGACGTGGTATCGCCAGAATCCGCCGCTCGGCCGAGTCAAGTGGGATCTGCGCGACAATAACAACTATGAGCAGACTGGTATTCTTGTCTCGCTCTTCTATGTCGCGAACAACCGCGTCCAGATCCTCCGCAACTTCTACGAAAAGAGCAAGCGCTCGATCCTCAAGCCGAAGACCGAAGGGCCGGCCGCGTACGTGTTGAGCGCCGCGGATCCGCGTCTCGGCTCGCAGGCCGACTTGCTGCATGTCCTCCAGCGCCAGCGCGTCGAGATCAGCCGCGCGACGCAGCCGTTCACGATCACGATTCCCGCGCCGCGTCGCACCGTCGCCGCGGCCGGCGGCCGTGGCGGCCGTGGTGGACGGGGCGCCGCGGCGGCTTCGGCCAGCGACACCAATACCGACGCGCAGCTCGCCGGCGAGACGCGCGGCGCGACGACCCGCAGCTTTCCGGCCGGCAGCTACATCATCCGTATGGACCAGCCGTACGCGCGCATCGCCGACGCAATTCTCGACTACCAGTTCTGGAGCCCGAACGATCCGCAGAAGAGTCCGTACGACGACACGGGCTGGACGTTCCCGGAAGGATTCGGCGTGCAGTGCGTGCGGGTCGTCGACGTGAAAGTGCTCGACGTGCCGGTGACGCCCGTGACTGGAACGATCACCGCGCCGGGCGGCGTGAGCGGGAGCGGCAGCACGTTCCTCATCAATCACAACGGTGACAATGCGCTGATCACGCTCCGTTACAAGCTCAAGGACGCGAATTTCCAGATCGCTGAAGAACCGTTCGACGTCAACGGCGAGCATTTCAATCGCGGCTCGTTCATCGTCACCGGCGTGCAACAACCCGCGCTCGACGCGGAGGCCAAGGCGCTCGGCGTCAAGGTGACCGCCGTCGCGTCGGCGCCGAGTGTGAAGACGCACCCGGGGCGCGTGGCGCGCGTCGCGATTCTGCATACGTGGAACGGCACGCAGACGGAAGGCTGGTGGCGCCTGGGCTTCGACAACAACCAGGTGCCGTATGACTACATCAGCATTCAGGACGTTGCCGCCAATTCGAATCTGAATGCCAAGTACGACGTGATCGTCTTCCCACCGGCCGGCGGCAGTGGCCAGTCGATCATCGAAGGGATGCCGATGTGGCACAACGCCATGCCGTGGAAGAACTCGGCCGAGATGCCGAACATCGGCACGTGGGCGCAGACCGACGACATTCGTCCGGGACTCGGCTGGAACGGTCTGGAGAATCTCGAGCGGTTCGTGAAGACGGGCGGCGTGCTCGTGACGAGCACGAACACCAGTGAATTCGCGATCGACTATGGCATGACGAATGGCGTCGGCTCGGGCACAGCGCCGCGGCTCGAAGTCGACGGCTCGCTGCTTCGCTCGAAGATCATCGACGACGAGAGCCCGATCGTGTACGGCGTTCCCGACAATCTTGCGGTGTTTTCCAAGAGCGGTGAGTGGCTGACGGTGAGCAACCAGCGCGGCGGCGCACGGGGCGGTGGAGGCGGAGGCGGCGGCGGTGGATTCGGCGGTCGTGGCGGCGGCGGTGTGGCACGCGCGACTGGACGTGGTACGCCCGACGATCCCGACGTGCCGCAGGGGCGTCCAGCGTCGATGGAAGACGGGGAGTTCCTCCCAGCGCCGCGGCAGCAGGGCACGCCCTGGTCGCCGGCGCCGTTGACCGACGAACAGTTGAAGAATCCGCTCAACATCATTCCGCCAGACCAGCGCCCGCGCGCTGTGCTGCGCTTCTCCGATCAGCGCGATTTGTTGGTGTCCGGCCTGTTGAGCGGCGGCAACGACATTGCGCAACGTCCGGCAGTCGTCGATTCCCCGCTCGAGAAGGGCCACATCGTGATGTTTTCGATCAACCCGGTCTACCGCGGCGAGACGATCGGCAGCTACTTCATGGTCTATAATACTTTGCTCAATTTCGACAACCTGAACGCGGGACGAAAGCTGGATCCGCGGTAACTTGATGTCGTGGTGAATTGGTGAGGCCGCGCCGTATTCGACGCGGCCTCACTCGTTCAGCGATCACACATTCACGAAGTCACTCACCCGACGACGCCCTTGCGTCGTACTCATGAATCGCCGCGACTTCGTTCGCTCGGGCGCGTTCGCCGTCGGCGCTGGCCTCGCCTCGAGCCGCGTGCACGACTGGCAGGAGCGGGGACGTCGCACGGAGCGCGTGCGTCCGTCGGCCGCGCAAGTCGCCTGGCAGCGCGATGAATTGGCGCTGTTCCTTCATTTCGGCGTCAACACCTTCACCGATCGAGAGTGGGGCGACGGTCGCGAAGATCCCGCGATCTTTGCGCCGACGCAGCTCGACGCGCGTCAATGGGCGCGCGCGGCGAAGCGTGGCGGATTCCGCACGCTCATTCTCACGGCCAAGCATCACGACGGCTTCTGCCTATGGCCGAGCGCAACGACGGAACACACCGTCGCGCATAGTCCGTGGCGGTCGGGGCAGGGCGATGTCGTCCGCGAACTCGTCGACGCCTGCCACGCCGAAGGCTTGCGGGCTGGACTCTATCTGTCGCCGTGGGACCGCAACAACCCAACGTACGGCGACTCGCCGCGGTACAACGACCTCTATCGCGATCAGCTGACCGAGCTGCTCACCCGCTACGGCGACATTGCCGAAGTGTGGTTTGACGGCGCAAACGGCGAAGGGCCAAACGGCAAGCGGCAGACGTACGATTGGCCGCGCGCATGGGCGCTCGTGCGGCGCTTGCAGCCGAACGCCGTGATGTTTTCCGACGCCGGACCCGACGTCCGCTGGTGCGGTAATGAGAATGGCTCGGCGGGCGATCCGAATTGGTCGACGGTCGATCCGGCCGCGGTGCCGTTTCCCGGGGCGACTGGGCCGAACGTCACGCCGATGCTGCAGCACGGCGATCCCACGGGTACGGCGTGGCGTGCCGCGGAAGCCGATGTCTCGATTCGCAACGGCTGGTTCTATCATCCGGCCGACGACGCGCGGGTCAAGACGGTGGACGACTTGACGGATCTCTACTTCTCGTCGGTCGGACGAAACGCAAAGCTGCTGCTCAACGTCCCGCCAACGCGCGCCGGGCTGCTGCACGAGACGGACGTTGCGCGACTGGCCGGCTTTCGCGATCGCCTATCGACGCTGTTCGCGGTCGACCACGTATCAGGCGCTAGCGCACGTTGGAGAAACACGGGAACTCATCGCGCCGAGGTGCGACTCGACCTCGAGTCACCGGCGATCGTGTCGATCGCGCGACTGGCGGAGTCGATTGAACGCGGCCAACTCGTCGGCGGCTACACGCTATACGGGTCCGAGCGAAGCGTCGACCAGACCGCCGACGCCGACTGGCGCGTGCTGTCGCGCGGTACGACTATCGGCAACGCGAAGCTCGATCGATTCCCGGCGACAACCATCCAGAGCGCACGTCTCACCATCGACGACGCGATCGACACGCCGGAAGCAGTGCGCGTTCGGCTCTACTAGTCTCCGGCGGCGCTTCGTTCCTATTCGTTCCATTCGTCTTATTCGTGTTTCATCTTGGTTCCAACTCGACTCGGCGCGCATGCATCAAAGCTGTAGGGACGCGAATAACACGAATGAAACGAATGAAAACGACTGGATGTTGTGTGCGACGTGTTGGTTGTTGTGAAGTCCCGATTGGCGGCTGTTTGGTCTTAATGCGTCCGCCGCGAGTTTCAGCGCGGCGCGCGGAGATCGTCGAGGATTGGCGTGCGGAGTCCGGCCATCGTCCGCTGCGCCGGTGCGACCAGATCAAATACCACGACGTCGTTGATCCCCCGGACGAGCCACGGCCCGGGGACGTATAGCGTTTGCTGCGGGCCGATGTTCCAGAATCGGCCGAGTTGGTGACCGTTGATCCACACCGTTCCCTTGCCCCAGTCGCGGGTGTCGAGAAAGGTGTCGCCCGTCTTCGCGAGCACGAACGTGCCGTGATAGAACGCTGGGCCGTTCGTCGTGCGCGCGTCGAACCTGCCATGCGGCGCCGTCGACATCGGGAGCGTGAATACGTCCCAGCCGGTGAGCGTGCGTCCAGCGAGTTCGACGGACCGTGTGATGCCTTTTCGTTCGGTGCGCAGCGCTTTGTTGAAGTTCACGCGTCCCGAATTCTCGACGAGGATGTCGACTCGCGCCGCCGTGTCGGCTGCGTCGAGTGTGAGACTGTCTTGCGCGAGACGCCGGTCGAGCGTGCCGACGAGCGCGCCGTTCAGATAGATCTGCGCGTAATCGCGGACGTCGTGCACGACCAGCGTGCCGTGCACCGCGCCGTGCAGCGTCGTGCGATAGTCGATGTAGCCGTACGATTGACCGAACGTCTCCATGCTGCGCGGCTGATCGACGTGCACGGGCGCGCCCAGTTGCGACCACAGCGACGCGACGCCATCCAGGGCGAATGGCGGAACGGCGATCGTCGAGTCGCTTGGCGGAACGGGCGGCAGCGAATCCTGCGTGTGTGCGGCGATCAGATCGCGGAACGCGAAGTACTTGGGCGTTGGCCGGCCCGATTCATCGAGCGCGGCGTCGTAGTCGTAGCTCGACGTCTGTGGGTAGTATCGCCCGCCGTCGATGTTCGCGCCGTTCATGAAGCCGAACGTCGTGCCGCCGTGAAACATGTACAGATTCACCGAGTAGCCGCGATCGAGCATCCAGCCCAGTTCGCGGACTTGCCGCTCCATGTTCGTCGTGTTGTGGCGGCGACCCCATTGATCGAACCAACCCGCCCAATACTCGCCGCTCATGAGCGGCGCGCCCGGGCGGAAGCGCGCCAACCGCGCGAACGCGGAGTCAGCGTCGCCAACGCCGAAATTCACGACGGCGCCGAGCCCTGGCCGTGTACCGCGCGGTAGCTGCACGTCGCCATCGGCTGTGTAGAGATACACGTCGGTGAAGCCGGCGTGCGCGAGAGCGCCGCGTTGCCAATCCATGTACGCCGTGTCGCGATCGAACGAACCGTATTCGTTCTCGACTTGCACCGCGATGATCGGCCCACCGTGCGACGCGAGCAGCGGCGTAAGCTCGCGACCGAGCCGATCGAGCCAGCGCTCGGCCGGACCGGTGAAGCGTGGATCGATGCTGCGCAACACGATCGCGGAATCGGCGAACAACCACGCGGGATAGCCGCCCAGGTCCCATTCGGCGCACACGTACGGGCCCGGACGAAGAATGACATGCAGCCCTTCTTCGCCGGCGAGCCGGATGAACGTCGCGACATCCTTTTGGCCGGCGAAGTCGAACGCCCCCGGTGTCGTCTCGTGCAAATTCCAGAACACGTACGTCGAGATCGTGTTGAGTCCCATCGCGCGCGCTTTTCGCAGGCGATCGCGCCAGTACTCGCGCGGCACGCGCGCATAGTGCATCTCGCCGGAGATGATCTGCAGCGGGCGGCCATCGAAGACGAAACGGCCCGAGTCGGCGGTGAGGCGCCGAGCGTTGCGCGAGCCCTGGGCGCCGGCAATCGACGACGACGCGGCGATCGCGAACGCCGTGAGCAGGACCGTCGCGACGCGCGTCATTTGACGACCAACTCTCCGCGCAGCCGAATGTCCTTCGACGACGAACCGACCATCACGCGGAACGCTCCCGGCTCGACGATCCAGTGCATGTCGCGATCGAGCAGGTGCAGCTGCTCGTGCGTCAAACGCATCGTCACATCCTGGCTCTCGTGGGGCGCGAGATGCAGCCGCGTGAAGCCCTCGAGCTGCATCACCGGGCGTGCCACCGACGCCAACACGTCGCGAATGTAGAGCTGCGCCACTTCGTCGCCGGCGCGCGCGCCGGTGTTCGTGACGCGAAAGCGTACGGTGGCGGTATCGGCCGGTGAGATGGCGGCCGGTTCGATCGACAGATTAGAATACTCGAATGTCGTGTAGCTCAGGCCGAAACCGAATGGAAAGAGCGGCTGACCGGTGAGATCGACATAGTCGTCGCCGCGGCCCGTCGGCTTGTGATCGTAATACAACGGCAGTTGGCCTTCGAACATCGGAAAGGTGATCGGAAGGCGGCCGGCGGGGTTCGCGTCGCCGAACAATATGTCCGCGATGGCGTGGCCGCCTTCTTCGCCCGGATACCATGCGTCGAGCACGGCGCCCACGCGATCGAGCCAGGGCGACATCGTGATCGCGCTGCCACCGACGAGCACGACGACCACCGGCTTGCCCACCGCCGCCACGCGTTCGATCAACTCCGCCTGATGTCCTGGTAAGCCGAGCATCGCACGATCGCGAAACTCCCCCTCTTCGACGCCGGCCGCGATCACCGCGACGTCGCTCGCGCGCGCGGCGGCAACAGCGCTGTCGATCATCGCGCGCCAGTGGTCATCGACCCCCTCATCCCAGACGAGCTTCACGCGCGCATTGCCCGTGCTCTCGAAGTACTCGAGCTTGATCTCGTGGGTGCTTCCGGGTGCGAGCGCGACATTGGCGAGATGCGAGCCGTACGATTGCTTCCGCCAGTTGTCGACGATGAGCGCACCGTCGAGCCACAGGCGATAGCCGTCGTTCCCCTCGACGCCAAGTCTGTGCACCGCGCGGCCGGTGGCCGGCACCGTGATGCGGCCCGTCCAGCGCACGGAATACCAGTCGAACAGAATGCCGCGCGCCGGCGAATTGAGTGTCCAGCCGAAGTCGACGCGCGGATCGGTGCGCTCGACCTTGGGCGCGCCGCCTAGCGTGTTGTTGTCGAAGTACTCGCCGTGGAGGCCGGGAATCCTGTCGCCGCTCGCCATCGACGAGAGTTGTTCGGCGGGAACGATCGCATACGTGCGCGCGACTCGCCCCGGACCGGCCGCATACCGCACGACTGCCGCGGAGCCGAGCCGCGCGCGGATTCCGTCGAGCATCGAGACGGGATGCACGCCGGGGCCAGAATAGCCGCCGAGTCGCGCCTCAGTGGCGTCGACGCCAATCACGGCGACAGACTTGACGGAGGGCGACAAGGGAAGCGTCGCGCGGTCGTTCTTGAGCATCACGACGGACTCGCGCGCCACGTCGCGCGCCAGGCGCGGTGTTCCGCGCTCTCGTTCGACGCCGCGGCGCTGTCCGGGTCGACGTACGGATGCTCGAACAGTCCCAGCGCGAACTTGACGCGCAACACGCGCGCGACGGCGGTATCGATCACTGACTCGGCGATCAGCCCGCGACGAAAGGCGTCGAGATACGGCCGGTGCTGCGCGTACGACGATTGAAAGATCACGTCGAGGCCGGCGTCGAGCGCGTCCTTCGTCGCCGTCGCGGTGCTCGCTTCGGTGTCGTGGAGCACCGTCGCGCCGCCGGTCGCCGCGGCGTCGGAGATCACGAAACCCTGAAAGCCCCATTCACTGCGCAGCACGTCGGTGAGCAGCATGTGATTCTGCGTGGCCGGCGACCCGTCGACCGAGTTGTAGGCGCTCATCACAGATCGCGCATGAGCATCCTTGATCGCGGCCACGAACGGCGGAAAAAAGCGCTCCTCCAACTCGCGCCGGTCGACGTCGATCGGATAGCTGTCGCGCCCGCCCTCGCCGACGTTGGCGATGAAGTGCTTGGGCGTCGCCACGACGCCGCGCGTCTCGAACGCGGCGACGAACGCGCGCGCCATCGCCGACGACAGCACCGGGTCTTCGCCGTAGGTTTCTTCGACGCGACCCCAGCGGACGTCGCTCGCGATGTTGATCACGGGCGACAGCACCTGGCGAATGCCGCGCGTTCGCACTTCGTCGGCGATCGCGCCCGCATACGCGCGCCATGAGCGACGTGTCGAACGTTGCGGCGAGCGCAATCGCCTGCGGAAACACGGTCGCGCCCGGGCGAACGAGACCGTGGACCGCCTCGTCGAACGGGATGATTGGAATGCCGAGGGGTGTCGAGTCGACGAAGTAGCGCTGAATCGCGTTCACGCGCGCCGCGTAGGCGCGCGCATCGGTCGCGGCCCGTGCTCCGTCGCCAATTCCGATCTGAAGCCCGAACGCGCCGTGCGAATAGTCGTCCGCTGCGTCCCGATCGCCGGGCAGCATGAAGAGCTGCCAGAATTTGTCGTCGACCGACATGCGGCCGATCAAGTCGTGGACGCGATCGGCGACGGGAAGGCGCTGGTCGCGGTAGGGCGGAGGGTTCTGCGCCGTGACGGCGGGACTGCGGGCGAGTGCGACCAGGGCGACGACGAGCGCGAGGCGCACTATGCCTCGTCCGCGACGTCGGCAAAGAAGCCGCGAATGTCGACGACGAGCGGTTCCGTGGCACCGATCGGGTGCCAGACGGCGCGCGCGTCGGCCAGTTCCGCGCGATCGTCGGCAGGATGCCAGATCTCGAATGTCTCCGCCTCGCCGTCGACTACCCAGTAGTCGGCGATGCCGTGCTCCTGGAAAAAGCGGCGCTTCGTGATGCGATCGTGGCGGGCCGACGATGGCGACAGTACCTCGGCGGCAAAGAGCAAGTTTGTCACCGGATCCAACGCCCGCGGCATGCGGCCATCGACGGCGGGGATCACGAACAGGTCAGGCTCGAACCGCGTCGCTGAGGTGAGGCGAACGTCGGCTGGGCTGAAGCGCGCCTCGCCGAGTCGATGCTGCGACACGTACGAATGAAATAACATGTACAGGTGTGCCAGGATTCGCTGGTGGCGCCCGTTCGGGGCTGGCGTCACGAGCAACTCGCCGTCGACCAACTCGTAGCGCGGCGTATACCCGGTGCGTTCGTCGATGAGTCGCTCGACCTCTGCGATGGTCCACCGACGCTTCTCGAGGGCTGGCATGGACATAATGTGCTCGGCGAAATCGACGTCGCGCAACTCGGCATGGCGGCGATGGTACGCAGAGGCGGCCGACGGTCGTCATCGAAGAGCTGCCCGCGGTGTCGATTTGCTGCCTAGCGCTCGGCCCGGATCTACTTCGCCAGCCCCACGAACGCGTCGCGCGCGCCAGTGATCACGAACTGCACCGCGATGGCGGCGAGCAGGAGCCCCATGATGCGCGTCATCACGCGAATACCCGTTTGACCCATGCGCACCGACAGTCGCTCGCCTGCGCGCAGCACGATCCACGAGACGAACATCGTGATGAGAATGGCGCCGTACAGCACGGCCTTCTCCGGCATCGTGTGCGACTGGCCGGCCAGCACCATCACGGTCGAGATCGCACCTGGCCCGGCGAGCATTGGCATGGCGAGCGGCGTCACGGCGACGTCGTCCTTCGCCCGCCCCTCGGCGATCTCGGGCGAGCTTTCCTGCGTGCGGCGCTGGCCGTGCAGCATATCCATCGCCACGACCCAGAGAATCAATCCGCCGGCGATGCGAAAGGCGTCGATCGTGATGCCAAAGAGTTGAAAAATGAGCGTGCCGCCGAGTGCGAACACGACGAGAATGAGCGCCGCGGCAATGCAGGCGCGACGCGCGGTCACCGCCCGCTGCTCGGGCGACTCGGCGTGCGTGATGACGAGATACGTGGGGATGACCGCGATCGGGTCCACGATGAACAGGACCGAGGTCAGTGTGACGAGGGCGAATTGGGGGAAGTGGCCCATGGAGGAAGTGTAATCGGCCCGACCGACGCCACCATCGCTGCCAACGCATGTTGCAGCGCGGCGCGAAGCTCGGCGTCGTCCATCACCTGTGCACCAGTCGTCATGCTACGCGGCACCTCGATCGTCACCGACGCCGCGTCGACGATTCGCGCCGACATCGTCGTAAGAATTTCGACGAGCTGCGCACGCGCGTGCGTCGCGCGCGCCGAGGCCATGAGCAGCGCGACGGGTTTCCCGGGAAACTCGAGCGACCCGACCAGCCAATCGAGCGCATTCTTGAAAGCGCCGGGAAGACCGTGGGCGTACTCGGGGCACGAAATGAGCAGACCGTCTGCGCGACCAATTCGTGCGCGCAACTCCTCGACTTGCGGTGGAAGGCCGGTGCCGTCCGGCGTGTCCAAGTCCGGATTGAACGCGGGAAGCGCGGCGATGCCCGTGCAGAGCTCCACCGTGACGCCGGGAGGCGCGGCGAGACGCGCGGCCTCGAGCAGTGCCGTGTTCGATGCGCCGGCGCGCAGACTGCCGGACAGGGCGAGTAGATGCATGTTTGGTGAAAGATCGGCGGGGCTGCCAGCACGCGCATGCAAAAAACAACGGCCGGGGACGTTGGTCCCCGGCCGTTGCCTTCTTCTCCAGTGCTACGACTCGAGCTTGTAGATCTCGCGCTTTCCGTGATCGACCAAGTCGTGGTAGCCCTTCATGAGCTGCTCCATCTCCTTGGCCGCATCGCCGCTCGGTGCCGACGCCATCATGGTTTCGAACGCGGCGAGGCTCTCCACCTGCATTTCGGCCACGACCGTCCAGTACCGATCGGCGCACATGTCCGTCATCACGCGCATTTTCGGCATGCCCGATTTCTCGCCGAGCTTGGACATCGCGATGAACTTGTCCACCATCGCGCGGACTTTGCCCGGCTTGCAATACATGGTCTCTCGAACGATGTACATGTCGCCTCCGAGTGGTGACGTGACTACCAGATGCGAGCCCGCAGACTGTCGGGGCGCACCATCGGGTCGCCTTCCTTGCAACTCCACGCCTTCGCGAACTCCGGCATGTTCGAGAGCGGTCCGTTCACGCGCCATTTGCCCGGCGAGTGCGCGTCCGTCTTGATCTGCTGGAGCTGCGATTCCGGCCGCGACAGGCCCCGCCAGATCTGTGCCCACGCAAGGAAGAAGCGCTGCTCCTGCGTGAACCCGTCAATTTTATTTCTCGCCGAAGCTGGCTTTGCTGCGAGCGCCTTTTCCATCGCGTAGTACGCCACAGTCAGTCCGCCGAGATCGGCGATGTTCTCGCCGAGCGTCTGGCGTCCATTCACGTGCGACGCGCTGTCGACCACCGTGTATGCGTTGAATTGATCGACGACCTTTTGCGCCGCGGCCTTGTACTTCGCGGCGTCTTCCGCCGTCCACCAGTCGCGCAAGTTGCCGGCGCCATCGAACTGACGGCCCTGATCGTCGAAGCCGTGCGTCATCTCGTGACCGATCACGGCGCCGAGCGCGCCGTAGTTGACCGCATCATCCGCGTTCGGGTCGAAGAACGGCGGCTGGAGAATGCCGGCCGGGAACTGAATCTGATTGAGCGACGGGCTGTACGACGCGTTGACCGTGGGTGGCGACATGCTCCACTCGGTGCGATCGGGCGCGTGGCCAAGCCGCGCCCAACTGCGCGCCGCGTTCCATTCGCCAATCGCGCGTTCGTTGGCGGCGTACGACCCCGCCTTGATCGGCAGCGTCGAATAGTCGCGCCACTTGTCTGGGTATGCGACTTTGCGCAGGTATGCGTCGAGTTTGGCGACGGCTTGCGTCTTCGTCTCGGCGCTCATCCAGTCGAGTCCGCGAATGCGATCGCGAAGCGCCGACACGAGATTGTCGACCATCGTCGCCGCGCGCGCCTTCGCTTCAGGCGTGAAGTTGCGCTTGATCCACTGCTGGCCGACTGCGTCGCCGAGGACCGCGCTGGTCGACGCCGCGCACTGCTTCAGGCGCGCCTGCTGGACTTTCACGCCGGTCGTCGTCTGCTGCCAGCGGAACGCCTCATTGCGGAACGGCGCGCCGAGCGAAGCCATCGAACCGTTGAGCGTGTGCCAGCGCAGGAACGTCTGCCAGTCCGCAACCGGTGTGGCGACGATCAGCGGATCGAGCGCCGTGAAGTAGGCCGGCACTCGCACGTCGACGTCCGTGGTCGTGTGCGCGCCCTGTTGCTGGAGGTAGTGCGTCCAGCTGATGTGTGGGGTCATCTGGCCAAACTCGGCGAGCGACATCTTGTGGTACGTCGCGACCGGATCGCGCATGTCGGCTTGCGGAATCGAGATCTTGGCGATCGATGTCTCGAGCGCAAGCACGGTGGCGGCATCCGCCTTCGCTTGCGACTCGCTTTCGCCGATCAACTCGAGCGATCGTGCGACGTGATCGACGTAGTCCGCGCGACGCTGATCGGCGCGCGGGTTGGTGCCGACGTAGTCTTCACGGCTCAGTGTGAGTCCGCCCTGGTTCGCCGACAGAATCACCATCTTGCTGTTGCGCGGATCGGTCGATGGGTTGAGCGAGAATGGCGCGAGCCCGCCGCCGCCGCGTCCTCCGCGTCCGCCTCCTCCGGCGCCGCGGTTGCCGAACGCGTTGACCACGTCGGCCGTCGACTTGATCGCCGCGATGGCCGCGAGCGCCGGCTTGATCGGTGTAAAGCCTGCTTTGTCCATCGCGCTCGTGTCCATGCACGCCATGTACAGCGTGCCGATCTTCCAATCGTCGGAGCCGAGCTTGGCTTCGCCATCGCGCACGAGGTTCGCATCGTCGATGACGATCTTCTGGACCACTTCCTGATTCTTGTCGCCGAGGATACCGAAGCTGGCGAGGCTGGTCTTGTCCGGCGGAATCGTGTTGTGCTTCAGCCAGTTGCCGTTCGAAAACTCATAAAAATCCGTGCACGGCTCGCAGGTCGTGTCGAGATTGGCGCGGCTGAGGGCCGCGTTGCGCTGGGCGGCAACGGTGGTGGCGAACGTCGTAACGGCGATCGCGCACACGGCCGCGCCACGCGCGAGACGGGCGGCGAAAAGCTTGGACATGGTTGGGCTCAGGTGAAATTGGAATACCAGATACAACTGACGACGTTTAGAAGGTGGCGCTGGGTCCGTGGAGACGCAAACGGCGCTGTGTCGCCCCACAGGACCGACCGGCGCGCCACCGATCCGCCGACGAAACCGGACGTCCAATGCGCCGGTAGTGTACTCCGGCCGCCGAAACCGCTACAATAGCGCGGCCCTGACGGTACATCCCACACGGAGGCGGCATGTCGACGCACATCAAGGTCCTCGGCTGGCTGTACATCATCTTCGGCGTGTTTGGCTTGCTTGGCGCGCTGGGTGTATTCGCCGGGGGGTTGCTCGGCGGACTGTTTTCCGGAAGCTTGTCGGGCGCGGTCGGCGGCGTACTTGGAGGCACGATCGCGGCCGTCCTCGCGGTGGTCTGGTCGCTTCCGGGCGTGATTGCCGGCTTCGGTCTTCTTCAGCGGCGGCCATGGGCACGTATCGTCGTGATCGTCCTGTCGGTCATCAGCCTGCTCCGCTTTCCGCTGGGAACGATCATCGGCATCTACGGACTCTGGGTGCTGTTGAGCAGCGAAGGATCCGGGCAGTTCCAGTCGCAGCCGGGTCTCTGAGCGTCGCGCGCGGAATGGACCCTCGCATCGCGAGCACGCGTGAAGCTTGACCCCGCCGACACGCCGACGACGGTCGGATTGCAGTCGGGGTCGGGGGTCGGGGTAGGCGATCGGTCGAACGCCGGCAGCGGCAGCCTGGCGTGGATCGGCCCATTCGTGGTGTTCATGTTCTGGTTGGCAATCGACAAATACTTGCCGATCGCCAACCCGGGAAAGGAGCTTCTGCGCGACGGAGTGTTGATCATCTCCGTCGCCGCATTTTCGCGGCGCGTGCTGCCGACGAGCGCGCCGTACTGGCTTGCCAGTATCGCGCTTGGCATCGCCGTCTGCGTTCTGTGGATTGCGCCGGATGCACTGTGGCCGAGTTGGCGCGACCACTGGATTTTCCAGAACTCTGTCACCGGGCACGTGGCATCGTCCATTCCGCCCGACGAATTGACGCCGCTGATGCTTGTGCTGCGCACGACGCGCGCGGCGTTGCTCGTGCCCGTGATCGAAGAGTTGTTCTGGCGCGGCTGGCTGCCGCGGTGGCTGCAGAATCCGCGTTTTGCGAACGTGCCGCTGGGGCAGTACACGCGCTTCACCTTCTGGGCGACGGCGCTGCTGTTTGCCTCGGAGCACGGGCCGTACTGGGAAGTCGGCCTCGCGTGCGGAATCATTTACAACTGGTGGATGAGCCGAACGCGATCGCTCGGCGATCTCGTGCTCGTACATGCGACGACGAATGTGGCACTGTCGATGTACATCATCGGGACGGGACGATGGGCGTTCTGGATGTAGGGGCGAACAACGCCTTCACCGCGGCTCGACTCACCTTCCCGGCCGCGTTCCGCGGCAGCACGTCGACGAAGTAGACGCGCTTTGGCGCTTTGACCGAGTCCAGCCGCGCCTTCACAAAAGCGATCAACTCGGCGTCGTCGGTCGCCGCGCCGGGAGAGAGTCGAACGGCGGCGTGGACGGCTTCACCCCATTTCGGATCGTCCGCGCCGAACACGCAGCATTCCTCGACGGCAGGATGCTGCGCGAGCACTGCCTCCACATCGCCGGGGAAGACTTTGAATCCGCCGGTGTTGATCACGTCGCGGAGCCGGCCGCGAATGTAGAGATAGCCACGCGTGTCGAGGTAGCCCAAGTCGCCCGTGTGCAACCAACCGTCGACGATGGTGGTCGCCGTGGCGTCGGGCCGATCGAGATAGCCGCTCATCACGAGAGGCCCTTGCACGACGATCTCGCCGATGTCCGTTGCCGCGAGCATCGCGCCGGCCTCGTTCATGATCGCGACCCGCGCGACTGACGACGGACGCCCCACGGACGTGAGATTCTCGTCGAGCGCGAGCTCGTGGGCGCGCATCGCCGCCACGATCTGCGGTGCTTCGACCTGGCCGTACGCGGTCTCGACGACGGGGCCGAACACGTTCTGCGCCTCGCGAATCCGATCCGATGTCATCGGCGCGGCGGAGTAGATGAGGTGGCGCAGTGCCGAGGCGACACGCGTCGCCGGCGCCAGATGCTCGAGCAGCGCGTAGATCATCGTCGGCGGTGCGTAGAGCGTCGTGATCCCGAACTCGTGCAGCGCCGCGACGATCGCCGAGGGTTTCGGATCTTCGACGAGCGCGTGCCGTCCGCCGGCGGCCAAGATCGGCAGGACGAAACACGAGGTGCCGTGCGTGAGCGGCGCGGCGATGAGATTGGCGTCGCCAGGCGTGAATTCAAAGAACTCTCGTAGCCCGGTGGCCTGCGCCTCGAGGCTGCGTAACCGGCTGCACGACTGCTTTCGGCGTGCCCGTGCTGCCGCCGCTGAACTTGATGATCTGGGCATCGTCCGGCGCGCGGTCGACGATCCGTGGCTCGCGCCCGGCGTGCGCGTCGATCAATCCGCGAACCGTGGGATTGTCGACGCGCCCTGTTTGCTTGGCGACGATCAGCGGCGCGTCGATCGGTGTGAACCGATCGAGACATGATTCGTCGGCGACGATCAGCGTCGGGCGAGTCGCTGCGACCATCGCGTCGAGTTCGGCGCGGCCATTTCGTGGATTGAGCGGCACCCACACCTTGCCGGCCGCGTACGTCGCAAGGAGCGCGAGCAGATGCTCCGGCGTGTTGCGCGCGCAAATCCCGACTCGGCTTCCCGGCGTCGCCTCGATCGATTGCAGGGCCGACGCCAGCGCATGAACCGCCGCGACGAGCGCACGATATGAGATCGGCGCGCCCGGTCCGGCGATCGCAATCGCCGACGGATCGCGCTCGAACCCGCGATACAGATGATCGATCGGCCGCAGGCCTTGCTCCGTCGAATAGAGCGGGCTAATGTCGCCGCTCGCTCGCTCCGCTGTCAACGCACCTCGCAGCACCGTCGCAGCAACCTCGCAGCAACCTTGGTCGCGCCGCCACATGAGCTTTCCAATCCTCGGCCTCCATCACGTCACGGCAACCGTCGACGATGCGCAAGCCGATCTCGATTTCGGCGCCGGCGCGCTGGGCCTTCGCCTGGTCAAGAAGACCGTCAACTTTGACAACCACGGCGTGTACCACTTTTACTACGGCGACGAGCGGGGCACGCCCGGCACGATCTGGACGACGTTTCCGTATCGCGGGCGCGGTGTCGTGGTGGGTACGAAGGGCGCGGGACAGATCACCGTCACGTCGTTTTCCGTGCCCGCGGGCTCGCTCGATTTCTGGAAGACGCGCCTTCGCGCCGAGGGTCTTGCCGTGCACGACGTGCCGCCGCGCTTCGGCGAAGAATCCATACTCGTCACCGATCCGTCCGGGCTGGCCATCGAACTCGTCGCCACCGATCGCGACGTGCGCGCGCCGTGGTCGTCGAACGGCATCGACGCGCGGTCGGCGGTGCGCGGGCTGCACAGCGTCTCGCTGCTCGTGCGCGACGCCGCGCCGACGATCGCGCTGCTGCGCGATCTCCTCGGGTTCGAGGTCGTGAATGAGATGGACGGCCGCACGCGGGTTTCGGTGAATGGCGACGCGCCGGGAAAAACATTCGACATCGTGCGCGCCCCGAGCGGTCCGGACGCGCCCGCGGCGCGCAACGGACTCGGCACCGTGCATCACGTCGCAATGGCGATCGCCAGCGCCGACGAACAGCTCCGACTGCGCGACGAATTGGTGCGCCGCGGCGTGCAGGTCACGCCGGTGATGGACCGACAATACTTTCAATCGATCTACTTTCGCGAGCCGGGCGGCGTGCTGCTCGAGGTGGCGACCGTTCAGCCTGGGTTCGCGACCGACGAACCGGTGTCCGAGCTCGGGCGCGGGCTCAAGCTGCCGCCGTGGGAAGAGCAAAACCGCGCCGAGATCGAAGCACAGCTTCCCGCCGTACGATATTGAACGACATGCAACCACACGAAGGCGGACCGGTTTCGCTCGCGGGCGCGTCGCTCGACACGGCGCGCGGCGCGATGATCATGGTACACGGACGCGGTGCGTCGCCGGCGAGCATTCTCGAGCTCGCGCCTCATTTCGACCGCCCCGACATCGCCTATCTCGCGCCGGGCGCGGCCGGCGGTACCTGGTACCCGTTCAGCTTTCTCTCCGACCGGGAGCGCAACGAGCCGGGCATCAGCTCGGGGCTGGCGGTCATCGGAACGCTCGTCGACAGACTGTTGGCGCGCGGCTATGAGTCAAAGCAGATCGTACTGCTCGGGTTTTCACAGGGCGCGTGCTTGACGTCGCAGTTCGCGCTGGAGAATCCGCGTCGCTACGGCGGCGTGATGGTGTTGAGCGGCGGGTTGATTGGTCCGCCGGGTACGGCGTGGGACGATGCCACCGGTGACTTCGGCGGAACGCCGGTGTTCCTCGGCTGCAGCGACGTCGACGCGCACATTCCCGTGGCGCGCGTGCTGGAGAGCGAGGCGGTGTTTCAACGGCTGGGCGCCGCGGTCACGCGCGTCTTGTACCCGGGAATGGGGCATCTCGTGAACGACGACGAGATCTCGCATGTGCAGTCGCGCGCTCGACGCGATCATGCCGCGGGTACTCCAGCGGTGATCCGCTGGCTATACTGCACTATGAGCGTTGCGTGCCACAGTCAGTGCGTCTCGTGAACCGGGCGTTGCGCGTTGCCGCGACCGTCGCTGCCGTCGGAATCGGCGCAGCGTGTTCGCGCGGTGCATCGCCCGCACTGCAGCCGGTGCCGAGCACGGCTCGTCCGTCCACTCGCGTACTTCCCAACGACGTTCGCTGGTTCCGCACGTCGGCCGAGTATCGCGCGCTGGCTCGACAGACGTATCAAGTCGCCGGCGCGCGTTTGCCGGAGCTCACGCGCGGGATGGCCGCGGGTACGTGGGCCGTCATTCTCGACGCCGACGAAACGATTCTCGACAATTCCGAGTACGAGCGACGGCTGTTCGTCGCCGACACAGAGTACTCCGACCGAACGTGGGCCATCTGGGTGAACGAGCGCGCCGCGCCGGCCATCCCGGGGTCCGTCGAATTCACGCGACGGGTTCACGAGCTGGGTGGACGCGTCGCCATCGTCACCAATCGCGCGCAGATGTTTTGCGACGCCACGCGCGCGAACATCCGATCGATCGGCATCGACGCGGACGTCGTGCTCTGCCAGCCGCCGGGCGAGAGCGATAAAAATCCACGATTCGAGCGCATCGAGCAGGGAAATGCTGCGTCCGGCGTTCCCGCGCTCACAGTCGTCGCGTGGGTCGGCGACAATATCATGGACTTTCCGCACCTGACGCAGGCCGTGCGCGCCGAACCAGGCGGCGTCGCCGACTTTGGAAAACGCTACTTCATCCTTCCGAATCCGATGTACGGATCGTGGCAGCAGAACCGCGATCCCTGATCGTCGTCCGCAGTCTCCCTCTTCGTTCCGTTCCTCCCTCCGCCGGTCATTCCTGATGCTTCGTACTTACGTTCCGCTCGCTGCGGCCGCCGCGCTGTGTGCCGCGATTGCTGCCTGTGCCACTCCATCGTCTCGCGCGTCGCGCGGGCCGTCGGCCGGAGCCGTCGACACGGCGGCGCAGGCAATCACCGGCGACGGCCTGCTGCAACACATCGAAGACTTGTCCGCGGATTCCATGCAGGGTCGCGCGCCCGGAACACCCGGCGAACGAATGGCGGTCGGGTACATGGAAGCGCAGTTCAAAGCACTCGGCCTCAAGCCGGGGAACCCGAACGGCACGTACGAACAACCCGTCGATTTGATCGGCTACCTGTCGCATCCGACCGCGACGCTCACGGCCAAGGGCAAGACGATCGCGCTCAAGTACCCGGACGACTTCATCGCCAACTCGCGGCACAATCGAGCTGAAACGAACATCGACAAGTCCGACGTCGTGTTCGTCGGCTATGGCGTCGTCGCCCCGGAATACGGGTGGGACGACTACAAGGGCGTCGACGTGAAGGGCAAGACGATTCTCATGCTCGTCAACGACCCGCCGGTGCGCGTGCCGAACGACACCGCGCTGGACACGACGATGTTCAAGGGTCGCGCCATGACGTACTACGGCCGGTGGACGTACAAGTATGAAATCGCGACGGACAAGGGCGCGGCGGCGGCGATGATCATCCACGAGACTGGCCCGGCCGGGTATCCGTACGACGTCGTCCGGAGCAGCAACTCGCAAGAACAGTTCGACGTCATTACGCCGGATGCCGAGAAGCGTGTGCCGGTCGAAGGATGGATCACGCTCGACAAGGCGAAAGAGCTCGTCGCCGCCGCGGGGCTCAACTTCGATTCACTCAAGGCGTCGGCGGCGCGCAAGGATTTCAAGCCCGTGACGCTCGACGCGAAGGCCACCTTTCACGTCAAGATCAACGCCCGGCAGATCCAGTCGCACAACGCGGTCGCGCGGATCGAAGGCACGGACAAGAAGGACGAGTACGTCGTTTACACCGCGCACTGGGATCACCTGGGCATCGGACCCAAGGTCAACGGTGACTCGATCTACAACGGCGCGCTGGACAACGCGAGCGGGAGCTCGGCGATATTAGAGATCGCGAAAGCCTATGCCAAGCTGCCGACGCCGCCGCGCCGTTCGATCCTCTTTCTTTCGGTGACGGCGGAGGAGAAGGGTCTGCTCGGCGCCAAGTACTACGCGACCCATCCGCTCTATCCGCTCACCAAGACGGTGGCGAACATCAACATCGACGGTGTGAATCAGTGGGGCCCGACGAGCGATCTGACGGTCATTGGTCTTGGGAACTCGACGCTCGATGACGTGCTGACGACCGCGCTGACCGCCGACAATCGCAGTGTCCGACCGGATCCCGAGCCGGAAAAGGGTTTCTACTATCGCTCCGACCACTTCGAGTTCGCGAAGCAGGGCGTTCCGGCGCTCGACACCGATGGCGGAATCACGTTCATCGGCAAACCGACGTCGTACGGCATGCAGAAGCGCGACGAGTACACGGCCAAGGACTATCATCAGCCGTCCGACGAGGTCAAGTCGGATTGGGATCTGTCCGGCGCGGTCAACGACCTGCGCGTGCTGTTCAAGGTCGGTGATACTGTCGCCGAGGACGATGCGATCCCCACCTGGAAGCCCGGCAACGAGTTCAAGGCGCGGCGCGATTCGATGATGGCGGCGAAGCAATAAGCTGCTGCGCCGCGCCCGTGCTCAAGCAACTCGCATTCGCCATACTCGCACTCTCTCTGGTCGGCGCCGCGCAGCAACCGGCGCCGGCCAGAGAGCTGGTCGTGCGCGTGCTCGACGTCGGCCAGGGTGACGCGACGTTGATCGAGAACGGCGGGAGCCGCGTGCTGATCGACGGCGGCCCGGACACGGCGCGATTCGCTCACCTGCTCGATTCGCTCGGCCTCAACGACAAGACATTCGACGTCGTCATCCTCACCCACCAGCACGCCGACCATCTCGTCGGGCTGCGGCCGCTGTTCGACTCGAACCGGCACATCACCGTTCGCTACTTCTTCGAGAATCAGGATCCGTATACGGCGGCCAACCTCCGCCATCTGCGCGACTCGATCAACGCCCGCGTGTCACGCGGACAACTCATCTACCGCGACACCGACGATCCGTGCGCGAACGGCGCGCCAATCTGCACGATCACGCTCAAGGGTGGCGCGAAGATTCACGTCATGCAGCCGATGCCGGCGTCCAAGAACCCCAACGACCGCTCGGTCGCCGTCAAACTCGTCGGCCCGGACTCGGCGTCGTTCACGATGTGGTTCGCCGGCGACGCTGAGCAGGATGCGATCGGCTGGTTCCTCGGCACCGCGCACTATGATCGAAATCCTGGAATGCGCGTGACGGTGCTCAAGGCCGATCATCACGGAAGTTGCAACGGCGTGACGAATGCCTACCTCAACGCGATCAAGCCGCAGATGGTGACGGCATCGGTCGGCGCCGTCAACAGCTACGGGCACATGCACGCCCAGGCGATGGCGCTCTATCGCGCGCACGGCGTGCCCTGGTATCGTACCGATCAGAACGGGACGATCGTATTTCGCAGTCCCGGCACGCCGGGCGGAAAATTCACCGTCGCGGTACAACGCGGGACGACGGATATGTCCGGCCCATCCGACAAACGCTCCACGCAAGCGCAGTGCAACCCGGTGCCGTGACCATGAGCAGCGAACAACATCGGTGGGTCGTCGACTCGATCGAAGAGCACATGGCCTCGGTCGAAGTGGACGGCGACAAGACGATCACCGTGCCGATCGCAGCGCTCCCGGCTGGCACCGCGCAAGGCCACGTCCTACGCGTCCGACATGAGCGGTCGAGTGATGGACAGCGGTCGACGTCGACGATCGAGATCGATGCCGACGCGACGAAGCAGGCGCTCTCCGACTCAGCCGCTCAAGTCGAACAGGGCCGCCGTCAGAGCAAAGCGAACGACAAGGGCGGCGACATTACGCTGTGACGGCGGACGTGGGGCCGAGCACCGGAAGCGCCGCTTCGATTTCGCGACGCTGCGGCTCGAGCCACGGCGGCAAAACGAGCAATTCGCCAAGCTTCTCAGGATCCTCATCGACGGAGAACCCTGGTCCGTCGGTCGCGAGCTCGAACAACACGCCGCCCGGTTCGAGGAAGTACACCGACTTGAACCAGAATCGATCGATCACGTCCGTCGGACGCCGGTGCGCGCGTTCGATGCGTTCGCGTACGCGGAGCTGGACCTGTTCGTCGGCCACGCGCCAGGCGACATGATGCATCGTGCCGACGCCCCACGCGCCGCGCGCCGTGCCTGACAGTTCGCGAATTTCGAGATGTTGGCCAGACCCGCCGGTGCCTGTGCCATAGCGATGCCATCCGTCGGATTCGCCGAAGTCCGTGAACTCGAGCACGCTGGTGAGGAATGATGCGGTGAGTGCGCGATCACGCTCCCAAAGACGCACGGCGTGAAGCCCAACGACCTGCCGGTCGGCGGGGACGGGGCTCTTGTCCCACGGCGCCGTGTTCTCACGGCCCTTCGCCTCCACAAGCGCGAGATGCTGCCCGTGCGGATCATCGAGCAACAGCGCCAAGTCGCCGCGCCGCTCTTCGACACCCGTCACCTTGGCGCCGTGCTCGGTCAGCCGCGCGCGCCAGTAGTCGCGTGAGCCCGCGGGTATTGCCAGCGCGATCTCGACACCCAATCCCGTGCCGAGTCGCCCTGGCGGCGAATTCTGAAACGGGAAAAACGTGAGGTCCGTACCCGGATGTCCCGCCGCGTCGGCGTAGAACAGATGGTACGTGCCCGGATCGTCCTGGTTGACGCTCTTCTTCACCAAGCGCATGCCGAGCACGCCGACGTAGAAGGCGAGGTTCTCCTTCGCGTCGCCGCATATCGCCGTGATGTGATGGATGCCGGTGACGTCGGTCATGGGTGCCTGTCGGCACTACGTGAGGGTTTAGTCGTCGAGCGCTGTCGCGACGATGGTCGCCGAACCGTCGTCGTGATAATGTACGGAGACGCGCCACGGCCGACAGCAAACCGGACAGTCCTCGACGTAGTCCTGCACGCCGCCGCCGCCCGGATCGAGGCTCACGTCGCTCTCTTCGCCGCAATACGGACAGGCGACCACGCCGCTCGTGTCCGCCGTTCCGTCGCCAAGCGGAAAGTCGCGCTCGAGGTCGAA
The DNA here is from genome assembly GCA_963817445.1 of uncultured Gemmatimonadaceae bacterium. Lineage (GTDB taxonomy): Bacteria > Gemmatimonadota > Gemmatimonadetes > Gemmatimonadales > Gemmatimonadaceae > JAQBQB01. The sequence continues at coordinate 1,217,012 of CAWFOG010000022.1, read as the reverse complement.
GTCGTGTGCTGCGTCGTCGGAGTCGCTCGAGTCATTCGCATCATCGTCGAATACGGATCGCATGGGCGAAATCTACGACGGCGCAGCAAGCGCCCGGCGGCTCTACATTAACCGGCGTGTCCAACCTGCTCGCGGCCCGCTCGCAGATGGCGCTGTCGCTCGGCTTTCACATCATCTTCGCCGAGATCGGCATCGCAATGCCGTTGCTGATGGTGCTCGCCGAATGGCGATGGCAGCGGACCGGCGATGCGACGTATTTGCATCTCGCGCGACGCTGGGCCAAGGGGACCGCGATTCTGTTCGCGGTCGGCGCGGTGTCGGGGACGGTGCTGTCGTTCGAGCTCGGGTTGCTGTGGCCGCGATTCATGCAGCTCGCCGGACCGATCATCGGATTGCCCTTCTCGCTCGAGGGTTTCGCGTTTTTCACCGAAGCAATCTTCCTCGGCGTCTACCTCTACGGTTGGAAGCGCATCTCGCCGCGCGCGCATCTCGCCGCTGGGTTGATCGTGGCGGTGAGCGGTGCGGCGTCGGCGGTGTTCGTCGTCATGGTCAACGCATGGATGAACACGCCGACCGGACTCACGATGGACGGCACTCGGATCGCGAGCGTCGATCCGATTGTGGGAATGTTCAATCCGTCGACGGTGCAGCAAGCGCTGCACATGTTGCTCGCGGCGTACGCCGCGACCGGGCTGGCGGTTGCCGGCATTCACGCGGCCGTGTTGTTGAAGCGGCGCGACGCGGCGTTTCATCGAGCCGCGCTCGTGCTCGCGCTCGTCGTTGGCGCCCCGGCGGCGATGCTCCAACCGATATCCGGCGACTTAAGCGCGCGACGGGTGGCAGCCTGGCAGCCGACAAAACTCGCCGCGCTCGAGGGACAGTTCGAGACGGAGCGCGGCGCGCCTCTGCGCATTGGCGGGTGGCCCGACGCCGGCGCCGCGCGAACGCGATTCGCCATCGAGATCCCGCGCGGGTTATCGCTGCTCGCCTTTCACGATCCCAACGCTGAAGTCGTCGGGCTCGACGCCGTCAATCGATCGCTGTGGCCGCCATTGTTGCCGGTGCACGTCGGGTTTCAGATCATGGTCGCACTCGGCACGGCGATGGCGCTGGTCAGCGTGTGGGCGCTGTTGGTTCTCGTAAGGAAGCGCAATATCGTCGCGAATCGCGCGCCTGCTGCGCGCGCTGGCGATCGTTGCGCCGTTCGGGTTCATCGCCACGGAAGCCGGATGGACGGTGACCGAGGTCGGGCGGCAGCCGTGGACGGTGCAGGGCGTTCTCCGCACCGCGGACGCGGTCACGCCGATGCCGGGCCTGATCGTGCCGATGCTCGTGTTCGCGCTGGTGTACGTCGGACTGGGAACGATCGTCGTCGTGCTCGTGCGTGCGATGGTGCGGGAGACGATGTGAGCGCGTTCCTCGCGACGCTTGGCGCGCCGGAAATCGTGGCCGGTATTCTCGTGCTCGCGCTCAACGCCTACGTGCTGATGGGCGGCGCCGACTACGGCGGCGGCGTGTGGGACCTGTTCGCGCGCGGCCCGCGCCGCGCCGATCAGCAAACGCTGATCGCGTCGTCGATCGCGCCGATCTGGGAAGCGAATCACGTGTGGCTGATCGTCGTCGTCGTGATGCTGTTCACCGCGTTTCCCTCGGCGTTTGGCGCGCTGGCCACGGTGCTGCACATCCCGCTCACGCTCATGTTGTTCGGCATCGTGCTGCGCGGCTCGGCGTTCATGTTTCGTAGTTATGGAAGTCGCACGGAAGTTCATCGCCGCCGATGGGGCGCCGCGTTCGCCGTGGCGAGCACCGTCACGCCGATCCTGCTCGGCGTCGTCGTCGGCGCCGTGGCGAGTGGCGCCGTCGGTCATGCGTACGGCCAGATCGGCGCCGCAAGCTTTGCCGGCGTATTCGTCGCCCCATGGCTCGCGCTGTTCCCACTGTGTGTCGGCGCGTTCACGCTTGCATTGTTCGCCTTCCTCGCCGCCGTGTATCTGGCGCTTGCCGCGACTGACCCGGCGCTGCGCGACGACTTTCGCGCACGCGCGCTCGTCGCCGCCGTCGCGGTGTTCGTGTTGGCCGGCCTCTCGCTGCTTGCCGCACGTCTCGCCGCGCCGCGAATCGTCAGTGGCGTCATGGGGTCGTCGTGGGCGATCGGCCTCCACGTTGCGACGGCGGCGGCAGCGATCGCGGCGATCGGCGCGCTCTGGGCGCGACAGTACCGTGCGGCGCGCGTCGCCGCCGCGGCGCAAGTCAGTCTCATTCTTTGGGGCTGGGTGTTGGCGCAGTACCCGTACATCGTGCCGGACACGCTGACCATTCGCGCCGCCGCGGCGCCGAGTGTCACGCTCACGCTGCTGCTGATCGGGCTGGGCGGCGGCGCGCTGATTCTCATTCCATCTCTGAGATATCTGTTTCGAACCTTCCGCGCCGAGGGTTGACGCCGCAATTTCTCGCCATGAACCGCCGCGACGTGATCAAGGCCGGCATCGCCGCCGCCGCAGGATCGTTGGTCCCGGTGCAACTGATTGCCGCCGAAGTCGACGACGTGACGGACGCGGATCGGCGCCTCCCCGCGCCAGCCCCGTCGCCGCGCGAGCGTCTGCTCCTCGACTTCGATTGGCGATTCCACCTCGGACATGCCGACGATCCGCCACAGGATTTCGGCTTTGGCGGCGGGGAAATGTTCTCCAAGGCCGGCCGGGTGTTCGCCCCGTCTCGCGCGAACTTCGATGACAGCGCGTGGCAAGCGATCGATCTGCCGCACGACTGGGCGGTCGACCTGCCCTTCGAGAACGCGCGCGAGCTGATCGAGTTCGGCTCCAAGCCGCTCGGCCGCGCGTATCCGGCGACGAGCATCGGCTGGTATCGGAAGACGTTCACGCTCGCCGGCGGCGACGAAGGTCGACGCATTGCCATCGACTTCGACGGCGTGTTCCGCGACTGCATGGTTGTGCTCAACGGGAATCTGCTCGGTCGCAACATGAGCGGGTACGCGCCGTTCCGATTCGATGTGTCCGACTACGTGACATTTGGCGGCCCGAACGTACTCGTCGTCCGCGTCGACGCCACGGGACGCGAGGGGTGGTTCTACGAGGGCGCGGGTATCTATCGGCACGTCTGGCTCGAGAAAACGAACCCGCTCCACGTGGCACACTGGGGCTCGTACGTCACGTCGGCGGTGTCAGGCGGGCGAGCGACGATCACCGTCGTTACGGAGCTCGAGAACGACCAGGATCACGCCGTCACCGCGGAGCTGCGCGTCTCCGTCGGAAGCGCGTCCGCGGGCGGGCGGGTGGACCTCCCGGCGCGCGGGCGACTCGACGTCACACGGCGCATCGTCGTCGATCGACCAAACCTGTGGTCGCCCGATACGCCGCACTTGTACACCGCCGCCACAAGCGTGAGCACGGCCGGCGTTGAAACGGACCGCGTGTCGACGCGCTTCGGCATTCGCACCGTGCGGTTCGACGCCAATGAGGGATTCCTGCTCAACGGGACGCGTGTCGAGCTCAAAGGGACGTGCAATCATCAGGACCACGCCGGCGTGGGGTCGGCGTTGCCGGATCGATTACAGTACTATCGTATTGAAAGACTCAAGGCGATGGGCTCGAATGCCTATCGCACGTCGCACAATCCGCCGACGGCCGAACTCCTCGATGCCTGCGATGCGCTCGGCATGCTCGTGCTCGACGAGACGCGGCTGTTTTCGTCCGCGCCGGAAGGCGCGAGTCAGTTGGAGCGGATGATCCGCCGCGATCGCAATCATCCGTGTGTGTTCGCCTGGTCGATCGCCAACGAAGAGTTCTACGAGCAGGGCACCGACCGTGGCAGGCGCATCGGCGCGTCGCAGGTGCGGCTCGCCCACGCGCTCGACCCGTCGCGGCCCGTGACGGCCGCGATGAATTCGAGTTGGGGGACGGGGCTCTCGCTCGTCGTCGACGTCCAGGGTTGCAACTACGAGCGGCCGGCGCGGCCGGAGTCGAACCTCGACAGCTATCACGCCGCGCATCCCGCGCAGCCGATGATGGGGACGGAAGTCGCGAGCACGTTCTCGACGCGCGGCATCTACGCCAACGATACGACGCGCGGTTACGTCAGCGCGTACGACGTCAACAAACCGACGGGGTATGGCGCGACCGCCGAGGAGTGGTGGACCCGCTTCGACGCGCGCCGCTGGCTCGCCGGCGGCTTCGTGTGGACTGGGTTCGACTATCGCGGCGAACCGTCACCGTACGCGTGGCCGTGCATCAGTTCGCACTTCGGCATCATGGACACGTGCGGATTTCCAAAAGACAACTTCTACTACTATCAATCCTGGTGGGGCAACGCGCCGGTCCTGCACCTGTTTCCGCACTGGACCTGGCCGGGGCGCGAAGGCGAGCCGATTGAAATCTGGGTGCATTCCAATCTCGATCGCGTGGAACTGTCGCTCAACGGGCGCTTGCTCGGCGCGCGTGATGTCGTGCGCGACGGACATGTGATGTGGAGTGTCCCGTACGAGCCCGGAGTTCTGACCGCGCGCGGATTCAAGAGCGGCCAATCCACGCCGGCGCTCGAGACGACGTGCACCACGGCTGGCGCGCCCGCGGCGATCGTGCTCACGGTCGATCGGGGCCACATTGCCGGCGACGGCGAAGATGTCGCGGTCGTCACGGTGTCGGCGATCGACGACAAGGGCGTGGCCGTCCCGGTTGCCGACAACCTGATCGCCTTCCAGCTCACAGGCGGCGGCCGCATCGTCGGCGTTGGCAACGGGGATCCATCGAGTCACGAAGCCGATCACGCGACAACGCGGCGCTTGTTCAACGGCCTGTGCGTTGCGATCGTGCAAGCGGGAACGACCCCGGGTGAGCTGCGTGTCGAGGCGACGAGCCCGGGGCTTCGTGGCGCGAGCGTGTCGATATTCGCCGATGCTGTTGCGCACCGGCCGTGGGCGTGACGAACACGGCCGAGTTAACGGCGCCCCGTACTACTGCGCGACTAGGGCCAGCACGCGGAGCGGGCTCCCGCTGCCGTTCACAATCTTGAGCGGCGCCGCGATCACCACGGCCCCCGTCGGCGGCAGCTTGTCGAGATTGCGCAAACTCGCCAACCCGAATTTCCCCGCGCCGTGCATCGTCGCGTGGTTGGGAAATGGTGGATCGAACGTCCCCGCTTGTCCGGCGTCGGTTCCAACCGTCTCCACGCCGACGCCGAGCACGTCGCGGTCGCGCGCGAGCAGCTCCGACGTCGACTTGTGAAAGCCCGGGCTGTGCGGGCCGTCGGTTTTCACATTGAGAAATGACGTCGCATCCGTGCGCTTGCTCCAGTCGGTCCGGAGCAAGACCCACGCGCCCTTGGGAATCCGCCCGTGAAGCTTCTCCCAGGCGGCGACATGTTGAGGCGTGAGCAGAAAATCCTCATTCGCCTTCACGTCACTCGACACGTCGATCACGCACGCCGGTCCGACGAATCGGCGCGGCGGAATCGTGTCGCAGCGATTGTCCGGCAGGTCTTTGCCCGTGATCCAGTGCACTGGCGCGTCGAAGTGCGTACCCGTGTGCTCGCCCAAGTGGAGCACGTTCCAGTACCAGCCCGGCCCTTTGTCGTCGAAGTGCGAGATCGGCTCGATGGTCAGGCCGGGCGACTGGCCGAACATTGGCGGCAGGCCAATCACCGGCGTATCCGGTCCGAGCGGCTGCGAGAGGTCGACGACGGTGATCGATCCGCCGTTCAGCGCGTCGACGAGTTGGGTGAGCAGCGAGGTGGTCGGCATGGCGAGGGCGAATGAAGTCAGGGCGACGCGGGCTTGCCGGCGTCGCGCAAGTACCGCTGAAATTGATAGCGATTCTCTAACAGCGAAAGATCCGTCACGTACCCAGACGGTCCAACCGCTTCGACCTTGGCGACGATCGTCGTGAGGTCATGCGCGGCGAGCGCGTCGGCGAACGCCGTGCGGAATTCACCGAGCGTGATCACGGTCGACGTCCGTCGGATGCCCGCGGCGGCGGCGATGCCGCCGATGTCGGTGCCCGTCGACGTCGCGGTCGGGAATCCGCCGACCGACAGCAAACTCTCGTTGTCGAACACCACGTGCACCAGGTTGCGCGGACGATACCGCGCCAGCGTGGTGAGCCCGCCCAAGTTCATCAGTACGGAGCCATCGCCGTCGAACACGACGACCGTGAGCTCAGGCCGGCTCAGCGCGATGCCGAGTCCCATCGACGACGCCAAGCCCATCGCGTGCTGCAGATAAAAAAAGTTTGGCTTGTGCCCGATCGACTGTAGCTCGGCGGCGACCGCGCCCATGATCGTGACGACCACACAGCGTTCGAGATCCGCGTACACCGCTTCCATCGCGTCGCGTCGCTTCATGGTCAGGCCTCCTCCCACATCAGGTCGCGGCACAGCAGGAGCGCGACCGGGCGGCTGGCGGAATACGCCAACGTCTGCGCTTTGTGAATTCGGCGGGCGACGTGGTCCGGCGACTCGAGTCGGGCGTGCGGGATGCGCAAGGCGTCGAGCACGTGCGTCGTCACGCCGCCGCCCTCGGTTTGCCACGGATCGCGCTCACCGAATTCACCGCGGTGACTGATGAACATGAGCAGCGGAATTCGGTACAACTGCGCGCACGACACGATCCCGTTCACCGACGCGAGAAAGCCGTGGTTCTGCATCAACATCGCCGATTTGACGCCGGCGAGATGCGCGCCCGCCGAGATGCCGACGCCCTCTTCCTCCTTCGCCAGCCGGACGAGCGTCATCTCCGCGTCGTCCTCGGCCATGCGAATGAGATGGACGAGCCAGGTCTCCGGCAGCGCCGAGACAATGCGCACGCCGGCCTCTTTGAGGCAATCGTAGATCAGCTTTGAGCTCGCTACCGAAACAGGCATATGCGTTCTGTAATGATCGTCGACGCCGCCGCGGTCATACGGAACGCACCGCGCCGAACACACTGGACAACAGCCACCACACACCAACGCCGCCGATGATCGCCGGAATGCCGAATCGAATCCAGTTGTACAACCAGGCCGGCGCCGGTACTTCGCCACGCGCCCCGAGCTCGCGCAGCGCGGCGGAGCGCGAGATGCACCAACCCACGACGAGCACCGCGACCAGCGAACCAAGTGTCTGGATCCCCGATCCGAACGTCAGGTCCCACGGAACGAAGATTCCGTTGTTGATCGTCGGGGGAATCGACAGGATGAAGACTGCTACCGCAACCACCCACACCGAGCGCGCGCGCGAGAGCTTCGTATTGTCCGTGAGGCCAGCGATGAGGACCTCGAATGCGCCGATGTCCGACAGATATCCGGCGCCAAACAGGCCGATGAAAAACAAACAGCCAAAAAAAGCGCCGAGTGGAATCGCGGCGAACACCTTTGGCAGGGTGGCGAAGATGAGCCCAGGCCCAGACGTTGGTTCGAGCCCGAGCGCGAACACCGCGGGAATCACGGCGAATCCCGCGAGCAGCGCCGATCCCGTATCGCCGATCACCGTCCAGATCGCCGGCCGAGCAAGACTCTCGTGCGCGTCGAGATACGAACCATAGACCACCATGAACGTGCCGCCGAGCGACAGCGAGAATATCGCGTGCCCGATCGCGGCGACCATCACCGTCGGCGTCAGATCGGCGAACCGAAACTTGAGGATGTACCAGCGCACGCCGGCCATCGCGCCGGGCAGCGTGAGCGTGCGCACCATCAAGATGAGGATGACGAGCAGCAGCATCGGTAGTACGACTTTGCTCGCCCGCTCAATCCCAGCGCGCAGACCCTTGATCACGACGAGCGCGCACGTGAGAATGACGATCGCCGTGCACACCAGCTGCAGCACGAACGACTTGGCGACAAACCCAGTGTCCGGCGGAAGGATCGCCGCTGCGTCGAGTGGAATGTGCAAACCCGCCGCGAGTTGGCCGACGGCGTAGTAGAGCACCCAGCCGATCACCGCGGTGTAATATCCGGTCGCCGCGGTAACGACGACGAAAAAGAACCACCCGACCACGCGGCCAAATTTCAGCCCTGCCGCCTCGAACGCGCCAACCGGGCCGCGGCGCGTGTGTCGCCCCAGCGCGAATTCGGCCATTAGCGCCGGCACACCGATGACGATCGATACGAAGACATAGAAGAGGACGAACGCGGCGCCGCCGAACTTCCCGACCATGTACGGGAAGCGCCACACGTTGCCCAGCCCGATCGCCACGCCGACGATCGTCATCATCGTGCCGAACCGCGACGCGAATGTCTCGCGGGGAGCGTGCTCGGGAGTCGCCGGCGTCACGCTGGTCCGAGTACGTCAGCCAGCGCGTCGAGCGCGGTGTCGACGTCGTCGAGCGATGTATAAAAGTGCGGCGCGAGCCGAATCACCGGCCCGCGCGCCGACGCGATCACGCCTCGGCGGCGCAGATCAAGCTCGACTCGGTGCGCATCGTCGACGACGAACGCGGTCGTCGCGGTCTTGCGTGTCATGTCCGTCGCGCCATGCACGACGAGTCCGCGCGCGCGACCGCCATCGATCAGCCGACGACCAAGCACTTCGTGCCAGGCGCGAATCGCGCCGACGCCGATCTCGTTGATCAGGTCCATCCCCGCGCGCGCGACGTAAGCGTTGATGATCGGCGGCGTCCCGCTGTCGAACCGGCTGGCGGTCGACGCCCAGTCGAGCCGTGCGACGTCAAAGGCGAAGGGATTCGCACGCCCGAACCATCCAGTCGTCAACGGTTCGAGCGTGCCAATGTGCTCGCGGCGCACATACAGGAATGCAATCCCAGGAATACCCATGAGAAATTTGAGATTGCCCGCCGCGAGAAAATCGACGCCCGTCGCCCGCACATCGACCGGGAACGTGCCGAGCGATTGGTAGGCGTCGACGTAGAGCAGGGCGCCGTGCGCGTGCGCGCGGCGCGCCAGGTCGGTCAGGTCCTGCAGCGCGCCGTTGAGGTAGTAGCCGTGACAGGCCGACACGACGGCCGTCCGCTCGTCGACTACACCGTCGTACGACTCCGGCGCGATCGCACCGTCGCGAACCGGCACCCAGGCGACGTCGGCGCCGCGGCGCTTTTGCGCGAGCCAGACGTGCCCCACCGTCGGAAACTCGGCTTCGGTCACGACGACGCGTGGGCGCGGCCCCGCGAAATCGAGCGCGGTGGCGATCGCGCTGGTCGCTTCCGACACCGAGCTGAAGACCGCGATCTCATCGACGGACGCGTTGATCAGTCGCGCGAAGCTTGCCTTGGCGAGGCGCACCTCGTCCATCCAGCCATCCCAATCCATGCCGCGGCTCTGCCACGAATCCAGATATCGCTCCGCCGCGGCGCGCGTTTGGTCGGTCTGCGGCGCTTGCGAGCAATTGTTCATCGGAATCGCCGACGACAAAATGGGCACGTGCGCGCGCCACGCGGCGAGATCATATGCGGGCGCGCGCGGCGGAGCGGTGGACATGGCTGGGGCGATCGACGACATGGCGTGGGCGCGGTGTGGAACGGGAGGCGCGGTGCGATTCGCTAGCGCGACGTTTGGATCACGGTCATGTAGTCCGTCAGGCGACCCGTATTGAACATCGTGACCTGCTGCAGCATCGAGGCGAGAAGTTGCTCGGCGCGCATGGTTGGTCCCTGATTCCGGTAGTAGCCCATGCCGTTGAACACCGAACGAATGAACGTGCTCGTCGAGTCGAGGGGAAGGGTGGCGACGTTGGCGTAAAAGCGTCGCCAATCGTCGGTCTGCTGAAACAGATACTGTTCGACGTTCGACAGATAGAAGGCCGTGACGGTGGCGTTTCGTTCCTTGAGATACGTGCCGACCGCGCGGATTGCCGTCGGTCCGGCGAAATCGCCGACCACCGGCACGATGAGATTGTTCGTCTCCATCGCCTTGAGCGCGCGAAAATTCGCCTCGCTCGCCAGATAGCTGCGGTGCACGTGGTCGCTGTCTGTTTCGATCTGCAGCTCGGCGAAGCTCGGCATCCGCGACCGGCCGTATCCGCCGCGGCCTTGCGAGAAATTGTAGTTGATGTCCGGTCCGGCGGTGACGAACGACTCGTACACGTACGTGATCGTGCTCAGATCCTCGTTGGACAGCGCGAAGCCGTGCAGCTTCGTCAGCCGTTCACGAATCGCGTCGAGCGTCTGGTGGAATGCCAGCGCTGTCCGGCGGCACCGCCTGAAACGCGGCGAATATCGCGTCGGCGGTCGACGCCGTATCGAGTCCCCGCGGCCGCGGTCGAGCGAATAGCCGCGCGATGAAATCCGCCCGATCGGCCGACTGCTCGATGAGCGCCTTGTACATCAGATGCGTGAGCATGTTCTGTCGCCGAATGTCGAAGATGAACGCGATCTTCGGCTTGAGGGCGACGAGATACGTGAAGTTCTGGTCGGGTCCGACACCCAGGTACACGCCGCCCGGCTTCGTCGTACGCAGCAGCTCGGGAATCACCCACTGATACGTGTTCTCGTTCGAGACGAAATTGTCGGAGCGAAAGTAGCCGCTCGCCTCAGAGTAGTCCGTGACGAGCTTCCAGAACGCGCTGTCGGTGAGCTTGGTCGGGAGCGTCGGCGGTGCGCTCGCAACGGGCGCTCGCTGCGCGCGCGGACTGGCCGCGACCATCGCGATGAAGATCGGCGCGAACACCGTCGCGCGTCGAATCACGAGCATTCCGCATCCTGAAAAAGTCTGCTCCAAGATGCAGACGGGCGGCCGGCAAGGAAACCGGGTAAAGGAAACAGTACAAACGCAACCTGGGCGGCCGGTTTGTCACCGGCCGCCCAGGCTGTCAAAGGCGAATCGTCGCGCGACGCGTTTGCGCGCGCTTGTTGTCAGGCCTTATTGCCAGAGTAGGTCGAAGTCGTAGTAGGCCGCCCCACCCTGAGGATCGTTGATGCGAATCACGGTCACGTAGCCGTTCGATGACGACGGCTGTTGAATGACGCTGATCGAACCGCGCCCCTGATTCTGCGCGATGCTCACTGCGTTGCCGCGCGCCATGCTCATGTTGCCCATGCTCATCCGAACGGCTCGTCGGCTGTGCGCCGCTCAACGTGCGATAGCTGGCGCGGCCATTCTGCAGGCGAATCTCCAACTGGCCGTCGACGTTTCCGCTCCAGTGCATCATCGAGCGATTGCCGTTCTGGCTGCCCTGACCGACCTGGCCGAGGCCGCCGTTCTGGCCGTTACCGGGCCCACGCCCGCCATAGACTTCGTGTCCGCGATTGCGACCGCCGTATTCGCCGTTGGCGTACGGCTGCCAGTAGGCGGTGACGCGATAGTTCTCCGAGCCGCTCCCCGGATCCTGAATGCGCACGACGGTCGTGTAGCCGTTCTGCGACGAGGGTTGCTGGATGACGTCGACTCGACCGCGGCCACTCGACACCTGCGCGATGACCTGACCGTCCTGTCGCGGCATCGAAGAGAACACGCGCGAGCGTTCACGCGCATCGAAGCTGTTGTTGTCCATCGACCGGGTGGACACGCGATTTCCGCGCATCGAAATCTGCACCTCGCGATCGACGCGTCCGCTCCACTCGAACAACTGCTGCCCCTGCGCGAACAGCATCGGCGCGGCGCCGGCAAGCATCGCTGCTGCCACTAGGATCGCGCGCTCAAACCAACGTTGCATTTTCATATTCTGGCTCCGTCCTTGGCCTTGTCGTGACCGGCCGCGTCCGTGGCGGCCGAAATGTGACGCTGGTAGGAAAAGCACCCGCCGTGCCGCAGTTTGCGCCGCTCCCGGCGTTTCGGCTATCTACGCCACAACTTGCTGCAACTTTGTGCGGCCCAGGCAGTTGCGCGCTTAATCGGCCGCGCGTCGTACGGCGCTCGATGTGATGCCGCTCACCATCGCTGATCATGCATTCGTCCGGCGCGCTGGACAAACGCCCGTCCGCGTAGTGGGACGGCCGTGCCCGCCACTGGCAACACCGCCGAACGCCGCGCACCTTTGCCCGCGCCATGCTCTCGCGATCGATCACGCCGCTTCAGGCGACCGCGCTCGTCGTCGGCATCATCATCGGCGCGTCGATCTTCGTCCAGCCGTCGGTCATCACCGGCACGGTTCCCGGCGTCGGCGCCGTGTACGCGGTGTGGATCACATCCGGCGTCCTCACGCTGTTCGGCGCGCTGATTGCCGCCGAATTGGCCTCGGCCTATCCGCACGCCGGCGGCGTGTACGTCTTCCTCAAGGAATCGTTCTCGCCGGCGCTTGGTTTTCTCTGGGGCTGGGCGATGTTCTGGACGATGCACACCGGCATCATCGCCGTGATCGCGATGGTGTTCGCGCGCTACCTGTCGTTTTTCGTGCCCGTCGGCGACGTCGGCCTCCGCGCCATTGCCTGCGCGGCGGTCGTTGCGCTCACGGCTATCAACTACGTTGGCGTGCGACAGGGGAGCTTGGTGCAAACCACGTTCACGATCCTCAAGGTTGCGGCGGTCGCGGCCATCATCGCGATCGTGTTCACGCTCGGCGGCGCGGCGACTCACGTGCCGCGGCTGCTCCGATCCCACGCCGGCGGCGCTCCGGCCCCATTCACGTTCTCGCATTTTCTCGTTGGAGTCGTCGCCGGCCTGTTTGCCTTTGGCGGCTGGCACATGGTGACGTATGCCGCCGAAGAAATTCGCGAACCCGAGCGCACGATTCCGCGCGCGCTGGTACGCGGCGTGCTGATCGTCACCGCGAGCTACATCGCGCTCAATGCGGCGTATTTTCACGTGCTGTCGGCCGGACACGATTGCCCACTCGACCCGCGTCGCGGCCGACGCAGCCGATGCCGTGCTGGGGCGGGGCGGAGCCGCGGCGATGTCGGCGATCGTGGTCGTCTCGACGTTCGGCGCGCTCAACGGGGTCATTCTCGCCGGGCCGCGCGCGTATCTCGCCATGGCTCGCGACGGACTCCTCGCGTCGTGGGCGGCGGCGATCCACGAACGGTTTCACACGCCGCATCGCGCGCTGCTGCTGCAAGGCGCGTGGGCGATCGTGCTCGTGTCCACGGGCACCTATCGCGCGCTCTTTACGCGCGTCGTCTACACCGAGTGGATCTTCTTCGCGCTCATGGCCGTGGGGCTCATGCGCCTCCGCCGGCGGGCGACCTACGCGCCGGCCTATCGCGTCTGGGGCTATCCCGCGGTGCCGATCGTGTTCATCATCTGCTCGGCGTACATCGTCATCAATCAGTTGGTGACCGATCCCGCCGAAGCGCGCACCGGCTTGCTCTTCGTGCTCGCCGGACTTCCCGTGTATTTTCTCTGGCTTCGCCGTCCGCACCGCCCACTTCCCGCGACGCAACAGACACAACATGCTGATTGACGTTCACAATCATTTCTATCCTCCCGCCTATCTCGACGCCCTCAAGGCTGGCGACAGCGCGGTCGAGCTGACGATCGACGCTGAGGGCAATCCCTGCCTCCACTATCCGGGCGATTTCAACGTGGCCGTTCGCGGGCATCGCGACATCGACTACCGGCAGGCGGAGCTGGAGCGCGAAGGCGTCGACACACAGATCATCACGTTCACCACGCCGGGCACGCACGTCGAGTCGCCGGAACGCGCCGTTCGGTTCGCGCGCCTGGTCAACGACGCATTCGCGACGATCGTGAAGGAGCGCGGCCCGCGCTTCGCGTCGCTGGCGACGCTGCCGCTCAACGACCCCGCGGCGTCCGTCACCGAGTTGACGCGGGTCGTGACGCAGCTCGGATTCCCCGGCGCCATGGTGTTCAGCAACGTGAACGGCGTCGCGCTCGCCGACGCGCGCTACGAACCGCTGTGGGCCGAGGCGAATCGGTTGGGCGCGATCATCCACATTCACCCGACCGATCCGGTCGGCGTGGAGGCGATGACCGACTACTGGCTCATGCCGCTCGTCGGATTCCTGTTCGATACGACGCTCGCCGCGGCCAAGCTCGTGTTCGCCGGAGTGCCCGAGCGCTACCCGAACATCAAGTGGGTGCTCAGCCACCTCGGCGGCGCGATTCCCTATCTCTGCGAGCGACTGGACCGCGGATGGGAGGCGTTCGCCGATTGCCGCGCCGACATCAAGCGCAAGCCGAGCGAGTATTTACGGAATTTTTACTATGATACTGTGAATTTCGACCCGGCGGCAGTCCGTCTTGCTGTCGACTTCGCGGGCGCCGAGCACGTCCTCGCGGCGAGCGACTACCCGCACCAGATCGGCAGCATCCCCAAGATGAAGTCATCGCTCGCGGCGCTGAAGGTGTCCGACGTCGAGCGGCGAAAGATCATGGGCGAGAATGCGAAAGCGCTCTACAAGCTCTAGCGCGTACGTTGTCGCATTGATGCTGATCGCGGCGGGCGCGATCGCCTGTCGCGAGCGAACGCCTGCGCGCCCGGCCATCGATTCAGCTCCGCGCGTCCGCAGCGATCCGCGCCGCCCAGTCGGCCGGCATCTGTACCAGAGCACGAGCGAAGCCGCGGCCTTCGCCTGCTCCGGCGGATTGGCGCGTCGTGCCGGCGATACGCTGTTCATTCGGACCGCGAGCGCCGAATCGACGTTCGTCGACAGGCCGGTCGACAACGAGCAGCATGTCGAATTCCACTACGCCGGACGGATTACACCGAATCTGCACGTCGTCTGGGGGCGCGGGTACGAGACGGTGTTCACGCTCCTCTTTGACGAGAAAAGCGGGAAAAGCGACGGCGTGCCCGGCATTCCGGTGGTGTCCCCAGACGGCACGCGGCTCGTCTCAGTGTCCATTGACCTCGACGTGTGCGAGGGGGCAAACCTGATCTGGATTTCGCGCATGACCAACGCGCTTCCCGACTCGGAGTGGACGTGGCGTTCGGAGGACTGCGGGAGCGACGCGCAGTGGGGTCCTGATGACGCCAGGTGGATCAGTGCCGACACGATCGAGCTCACGCGCATCGACAACGTGAGCGCCGCGCAAAAGGCGGCCAACTTACCATACGACAAGTATCCCCATCGTCGCGTTCGCCTCGTTCACCAGGATACGGGCTGGGTGTTCCGCGAACTGGCGCCGCGCTGAGCGACCGCTAATCAGCGCGCAGTGCGATGAGCGGATCGTTTCTCGCCGCGCGCCGCGCCGGTATGTAGCACGAGGCGATCGCGATCGCACCCAGCGCCAGCGAGAGCGACACGAACACAACCGGATCGGTCGGACTCACGTCGTATAGCAACGCCGCGATCCAGCGCGTCGCCACCAGTGCTCCGGCGACACCCAGCGCGATGCCCGCGGCGGCGATCGTCGCGCCCTCGCGCAGAACTAGGCGAACGAGCGCGCGCGGCTCGGCGCCGATCGCTAGCCGAACGCCGAACTCGCGCCGACGATTCGCAACCGACAGCGACATCACGCCGTAAATCCCCACGCCCGCGAGGAGCACGGCGATCGCCGCGAAGCCGCTCAGCAGAATCTTCGTCAGTCTTCGCGTGTCGAGTGATCGGTCGACCAGCGACGTGAGCGGCCGCACGGCGTCGAGCGGCATCGACGGCTCCAGCTGGGAAATCGCGCGACGCACTGCGCGGAGCGCGGCGCTCCCATCGCCCGACGTGCGCACGGCCAGCGCGAGCCGATTGCCTCCGGCTTGCGCGAGACTGACGTACAGATGTGGCGTGGGAGGCGTCGCTGCGTCCGCGTCGCGAATGCCACCGACGACGCCGACAATCGTGAACCACGTCGTGTCACCAGTCACACGAATGCGCTTGCCGAGTGCCTCGGTGCCCGTCCAGTAGCGCTTCGCGAGCGATTCGTCGACCAGCGCGACCGGAACACTCGTCGTGTCGTCGTGCGTCGTGACGTCGCGCCCGAACAAGATCGGAATCCCCAATGTCGCGAAGAATTGCGGGCTCACCGCATCTTGCACGACTTGGTCTTCATTCCCCGACGGCGGCACAGGTCGGCCGTCGATCAAATAACCGTCGACGGCGTTGCCACCGTCGAACGGCAACGACCAGGCAACGGCCGCCTGTTGCACGCCCGGAACACTGCGAACCTGCTCGAGCAGCGTTGCAAGCAACGGATTTACCGTCGACGCGCTGTTGTATCGCGGCGGCAGCGGGAGCGCGATCGACGTCACGCCGTCCGGACGAAAGCCCATATCGGTACGCGTGAGTCGTTGAAAACTCCGCAGCATCAACCCGGCGGAGACGAGGAGCACGACCGAAAGCGCCAGCTGCGCCACGACGAGTCCGTCGTTGAGTCGCCGCACGGATCGATGCGCGCTCTCGCGCGCGCCGGCACTCAGGTCGGACGTCAGCCGTCCTCGCGCGCCGTGAAGTGCCGGCAGCAAACCAAACAGTACGCCGCTGAGTACGGACAGCGCGAGCGTCACGCCGAGCACTCGACCGTCGACGCGGACCTCGTCGATGCGCGGCAACGTCACGATCCCCGACCGGGTAAACGCCCGCACAGCGGCGACGGCGAGGCCGATTCCCGCGCTGGCGCCGAGCAGCGCGAGCGACACACTCTCGGTGAGAAGCTGCCGCATCACGCGGCCGCGTGTCGCGCCGAGCGCAGCGCGAAGTCCGATTTCTCGCTGACGCACCGCGGCGCGGCTCGACAGCAGCGTCGCGACGTTCGCGATCGCGATGAGCAAGATCAGCGAAACAGCCGCTGAGCAGCACGGTGAGCGGCCGCGCGGAACGGCCGGTGATGGCTTCCTGAAGCGGCGTGACGATCGTCGCCATGCGCGTCCGCGCCGGATCGATCGACGGAACGCCGATCAGCTCCGGTTCGCGATGCGCCCAGTTCCACATGATCGTCGTCGTCTGCCTCGTCGGCATGCGCGACCGACACGCCTGGCTTGAGGCGGCCGATCCCGGTGTTGAACCAGCCGTATCGGCGCGACGGGTCGAGGCCCATCGGCAGCCACGCGACGATTCCGCTGCGTGGGAACTCGAAGTCGCGCGGCATCACGCCGACGACGCGCGTCGGCTGTCCGTCCAGATCGATTGTCGAGCCGACCACGGTCGACCGACCGCCAAATCGTGTACGCCAAAACGCGTCACTCAACACGACCACGTTGCTCACGCCCGGCGAGTCTTCCGCGCGCGTGAACGCTCGGCCAATCGCCGGACCGACACCAATCACAGCGAAAAAGTCCGCGGTGACGCGGGCGACGGCGAGGCGCTCGACGCCGGCTTCGCCCGTCAGCGTGGCGTTCGCGCTGCGATACGCCGAGAACGCGGCGAAATCGGTCGCCTGATCGCGGTACATGACGATGTTCTCCTGCGACACTCCCCAGGTATTGAGTCCCTTTTCCGGATACGACTGGATGAGGCGCACGAGCCGGTCGGCGTGCGGATACGGGAGCGGGCGCAGCAGGATGCTGTTGACGAGCGTGAACATCGCCGACGTTGCGCCAATCCCCAAGGCGAGCGTGAGGGTCGCGACGGCAGTGAAGGCCGGCGCTCGGCGGAGCGCGCGAATGGCGTATCGCGCATCCGAGCGCACCGAGTCGAACCACTCGAGAACACGCACGTCGCGCGCGTACTGGCGGTCGATCGTGATACACTCGTCGCGGACTCGCTTGCGATCGCCGAATCGCGTTCGCGCCGCGGACTGCGCGTCGTCCGGAGTCGCGCCGAGGCGTTGCAGCTGCTCTTCGCGCATCGCGACGTGAAAGGCGAGTTCGTCGTCGACGTCCCGCTCGACCGATCGCGCCCCGCGCGACAGTCTGAGAAGGCGGCGCCAGCCCGGTCCGACGCTCATGCCGGCAGCGCCGATGTGCGCCGCAGCGCGACGCCGATCGCCTCAGCATGCTGGTGCCAGACGCGCGACTCGGCGCGGTAGCGCACGCGCCCCGCGGCGGTCAGGGCGTAGAACTTGGCTCGCCGGTTGGTGCTCGACACGCCCCATTCGGCGCGGATCCATCCGCGGCGCTCGAGACGATGCAGTGCGGGGTAGAGCGTGCCTTCCTCGACCAGCAAGACCGTACTCGTGGCCATCTCGATCCATTCACCAATCCCGTATCCGTGCATCGCGCCCCACGACAGCGCTTTCAGGACGAGGAGATCGAGACTACTCCGGAGCAGATCAGACTCGGCGTCGGCCATGCGCGTGCCTCCCATATCCCTTGTGACACCAGGGAGCGTAGAACCGTTGCCCTTGCGACACAAGGGGAGCGGTGGCCCGGCACGATTACAAATGGAATACCGCGATACGGCTGGATGGCGCGGCCGGTCCGTCGCATGTTTCGTCGCTGGCCGGCCCGGTGCCGCCAGGGTGTACTTTGGCCGTCGACCCCGATCACCGCCGTGCAATGAGACTGTTCTACTCGACACTGCTCTCCACCGTGCTCGTCGCCGCGGGGACCGCCTGCGCACAAACCAACACCAAGAGTCAACTCGGCGTCGTCTCACAGTCGCTGCTTGGCGCGCACATCACGATCACCTACCGGCGACCCGTGGCGCGCGGCCGGGATCTCTTTGGCGCTCTCGTTCCGTGGGGCCAGGTGTGGACGCCGAGCGCCGACAGCGGCGCTCGCATATCCACGTCTGAGCCGTTGCAAATCAACGGCGCGCAGCTGGCCGCGGGCACATACAGCATCTGGACGATTCCCGACTCGAGTCAGTGGACCATCATCTTCAGCAGCGTCGCCGAGGTCTTTCATCGCAACTACCCCGCCGGCCACGACGTGCTGCGCGTGCACGCCACGCCATCCAAGGGCGAGTATGTCGAGACGCTGATGTTCACCTTTCCAACGGTCGACGCCGATTCAGCACGCCTCGAACTCCGCTGGGGGACGACGGTCGTCCCGCTGACGATCAAGGCGTCTGGCGCCTGACGCCCAGTGGCCTAGCCAAGGCCGCCGAACCAACGCATGATCCGCGGACTCCTTCACGGCCCACCCATGCATTCGAAACTTGTCGCTCTGATCGGCCTCCTCGGCGTTGCCGCATGCGCACACTCGCCGGTCTCCGAGGTCGAATTCTATCCATCACCGCGACCACAGGCTGTGTTCTCGCCGGCGGTCCGCGTACAACGACCTGCTTTTTGTATCGGGTCAGATCGGGACGGACTCCACCGGCAAGCTCGTCGCCGGCGGCATCCAGGCGGAGGCGCGACAGGCGCTCAACAACATGCAGCACACGCTCGAACGCTACGGCTCGTCGCTCGACCGCGTCGTCAAGTGCACCGTGTTTCTCGTCGACATCAAGGAGTTTCAGGACTTCAACGAGATCTACGCCACGTACTTTCGCGCTCGCAAAGCCAGCCCGCAGCGCCGTCGCGGTGACCGCGCTGTCAGCGAACGCGCGCGTCGAAGTCGAGTGCATCGGCGTGACGAGCTGAGGTCCTGACGTCTGATATCTGATTTCTGACATCTCACATCTACCGCCCCTCGCCCCACGCTAACTCGAAAAATACGCCGCGTTCTCATCGATATACGCCTGTGTCAGATCGCAGCCGAACGCCGTCGCGCGCGCATTGCCGACGCCGAGCGATACGTCGATCTCGACCACGTCCGCGCTGAGACTCGCGCGGACGATGGCCTCGTCGAAGTCGAGCCGCTGACCGCCGCGCACGACCGGGTGCCCGTTGATCGACACGTCCGTCGACTCGGCGTAGATCGTACAGTCGAAACACTTCCCGATCGCCATCAGCAGGCGCCCGACATTCGGATCAGCGCCGTGCACCATTGTCTTGACGAGCGGCGAATTGACGAGCGATTTGGCCACGCGTCGCGCGTCATGGTCATTGGCCGCGTCGCGCACCTTCGCGCGAATCAGGTGCTCGGCGCCCTCGCCGTCGCGCGCGAGCATTTCGGCCATCCGAATGCATCCGGCCGTGAGCGTTTCGGCGAATGCGTGTTCGTCGACCGGGCCAGCGAGCCCATTCGCCATGATCGCGCACGTGTCTGACGTGCTCGTGTCGCTGTCGATCGACAGCATGTTGAACGACACGCCAGCCGCGACGCGGAGCAAGCGGTCGAGCGTGGGCGCGTCGAGCGCCGCGTCGGTAAAGATGTAGGCCAGCATCGTCGCCATCGTCGGTTCGATCATTCCTGAGCCCTTGGCGACCCAGGTGATCGTCGCGTCGCCGACGCTCGCCGAGAGCGCTTTGGGGTGCGTGTCCGTCGTCATGATGCCTTCTGCGCCGACCAGCGGGTCACGCTGGAGATCACGCGCCATGCCGTCGAGCCCGCGCTCGATCCGCTCAATCGGCAGCGCGACGCCGATCACGCCGGTCGAGCTCACGAGCACTCGGTCGGGTGTCGTGCCGAGCTCGCCGGCCGCCGCGCTCGCCATCCGTCGCGCGTTGGCGATGCCCGCTTCGCCGGTCGCGACGTTGCTGCACTTGCTGTTGGCGACGATCGCGCGAAGTCGGCCGGCACGAATCGTTTCGCGGCCTACGATAATCGGCGCGCCGGGGAAGTGATTGCGCGTGAACAGCGCGGCGGCGGCGGCGTCGACGTCGCTGACGAAGAGCGCGAGGTCCTTCGCCACGGGCTTGAGGCCGCAGTTGCGGCTGGCGCAGCGAAAGCCGCGCGGGAAAACCGGGTGATCGTGGAAAGCCATCAAAGTTGGCGCGATGAAGCCGGGTGCGTTGCCCGAGCGAATCGAAGGGGTGAAGATACAGGGGCGCGCTCGCGCCACGCTACCGGCGTGGCCTTGCGCTGGCTCACCATCACGACGAGGAATTGCGACATGCTAGTCCAGGATTTCATCGACGAATACGAGCGGTACCGCGCGATTGGCGACAAAGCGATGGCGCAGGTGTCGGAGGACGCGTTGAACCGCGTGCTCGCGCCGGACGGGAATTCGATCGCCATGATCGTCCGCCACGTCGGCGGCAACCTCACGTCGCGATTCACCGATTTTCTCACGAGCGACGGCGAAAAGACGTGGCGCGATCGCGACGACGAATTTGCCGACGGCAGCTTCAGCCGGCGTGACGTCGACGAGGCCTGGGAACGCGGGTGGACGACCGTCGAACAGGCGTTGCATCAACTCACCGACGCCGACCTCGCGAGAACCGTGACGATCCGCAACCAGGAAATGACGGCGCACGCCGCGCTATGCCGATCGGTGGCGCACACGTCCATGCACGTCGGCCAGATCATTCTGCTGGCGCGCATCCTCGCGACCGACGAATGGAAGTGGATCAGCATTCCGAAGGGTCAGTCGCAGCAGTACAACCAAAATCCACAGCTCGAGAAGCGGCCGGCGCGTTGAACGTGCTGGTCGAAGCGTGCGTCGATTCCGTCGAGTCGGCGATCGTCGCCGAACGTGCCGGCGCCCGCCGACTCGAGTTGTGCGTCGATCTCGACGTGGGCGGAACGACGCCGGGCGAGGCATTGGTGCGCGCGGTTCAGGCTGCGGTCGCGATTCCCGTCTCGATGATGGTGCGCCCGCGCGGCGGATCGTACGTGCATTCGCGCGACGAGCTCGACACAATGCGCCGCGCGATCGACGACGCGCTCGCCCTCGGCGTCGGCGGAATCGTGATCGGCCTGCTCGACGACGACGATCGTATCGACGTCGTCTACACTCGTGAATTCGTCGCGCGCGCCCGACCGACGCCGGTCACGGTCCATCGAGCGTTCGATGTCGTCGCCGATCAGGCTCGGGCGCTCGACGAGTTGATCGATACGGGTGTCGCACGAGTGCTGACGTCCGGTGGCGCGCCGACCGCGCTCGAAGGCGCCGATCGGTTGCGCGCGCTGGTCGATCGCGCGGCGGGCCGCATCGTCGTCATGGCCGGTGGAAAGGTTCGACCGGAGAACGCGCGCGCGATCGCCGAGCAGAGCGGCGTGGCCGAGCTTCACGCTCGGTCGGAGATGGATCCCGGCCGAATTCACGGCATCATCGCCGCGCTCGAATCGCTAGCGCGGCCAGGCGTTGTTCGACCGGTCGATGTCGGGTAGCGCGTGCGCCGCGTCGATCTCGGCGCGCCGAACGATGCGTGCACCCGGGACGCGATAGTCGAATCGATCGCCGAGGTTCCACATCTCGATCGGCAGTCGGACTTGCTGCGTCGAGCCGTCGTCGAACGTCAGCGTGAGCGTCGCCGGCATCACCATCGTGCCGCGATTCGAGAGGTGCACGCTCGTGACCCCGTCAGCGCCGCGCGACACCGAGTCGACCGCCTGATCGAGTCGCGCCGTGGTGAAGATCCAGTCGCGCCAGAACCAGTCGAGCTCCATACCCGATTGGTCGCGCATCATGCGAAAGAAATCCGACGGCGTGGGATGCTTGAATGCCCACGTGCGAATGTACTCGCGGAACGCCGCATCGAAGCGATCTTTGCCGAGCACCTGATAGCGGAGCATCTGCATCATGAGCGCCGGCTTCTGATAGCCGCCCCAGAACAGATCGCGCACTTCCACCGGTTTCTCGATCAACGGCTGCTCGTTGCCCGGCACCGCGTGTTCGGCGTACAGATGGAGTGGATGCACTTCGATCGTATCGCCGTACGGCGTTCCGGCGAAGTATTTGGCGGCGTTGCCGAGGTCGATGAACGTGTTGAAGCCCTCGTCCATCCACGGGTACAGTCGCTCGTTTGACCCGACGATCATCGGGAACCACTCGTGGCCGAACTCGTGGGCGATCACCCACTGCTGGTCCTCGCGCGTCGGGCTGTTCGGCGTGAACGTGAGCATTGGGTATTCCATCCCCTCGATCGGCCCTTCAATCGTCGTCGCGTGCGAGTAGGGATACGGGAACCACTGCTCCGAGTAGTATTTGATGGCCTCGCGACCGATTCTGTTCACCTCCGGCCATTTGTCGGCCTTGGGTCGGTAGAGATCCTCAATGAGAATGCCATTATAGCCGCTCGCATCCCAGCGGAAGTCCGGCCCCGCGGCGAAGGCGAAGTCGCGGACATTGTGCGCCGCGAAATGCCATTCGATCTGGTCGGCGTGCCCCGCGCGGCGTGCTGCCGGGCGCGTCGTCGCGACGTTCCCCGCTTCGTCGCGGCGGACAATGGCGATGGCCGTGTCCGATCGGCGCGCCAGCATTAGGCGCTGACGCTGCGCCGCCGTCAATACCAGCTCCGGATTCTGCAACTCGCCGGTCGCGGCAACGATGTCTTCAGCCGGCACGTCGAGCGTCACGTCGAAGTCGCCGTACTCGAGGTAGAACTCGCCCGCGCCGATGTACGGCTCGTGATTCCATCCCTTCACGTCGTCGTAGACCGCCATGCGCGGATACCATTGCGCCATTTCATACAGCGGACCGTCGTGCCCCATGCGGCCGCCGCCCTGCGCGGGCACGTTGAAGTGCCAGATCGCTTGGATGTCGACCGATGTGCCGGTTGGCAGCGGCGTGGCCAGATCGATGCGCAGCGTCGTGCCAAACCGCGTGCGCCGTACCTCACGCCCGGCAATCGTCAGCGACTCGAGCTTGGGTGCGCTGTCGAATCCCTGACATGAGAAATCGAAACTCGTGCCGAGGAATGCCAGCGGCGGTTGATTGAGAACGTTCGTGACGCTGTTCGGCTCGCACAGGTTCTGCTCGACGAACAACCACAGATACGGCAGCGTGTCCGGCGAGTGATTGACATAGTGGATCGTCTCGTGGCCGCGGAGTTCGTTGTGCACCGGATCGAGTTCCGCGGTGATCCGATAGTCGGCGCGCTGCTGCCAGTATTTCGGCCCGGGGCGTCCGGAGCCGCTGCGATAGACGTTCGGCGTCGGGAGCGCCAGCGCGCGAAAGTGGGACGTGTCGGCCACCGACTGCGCGGACATGCGCGCCGCGGCGGCGACGGCCAAGGGCAGCAACACGGACAGGAATCGGCGGACGGACATCGGTTTCCCCGAGGTGAGTGCAGAACGCGAGCGGACCGCGCGGGCTTGGAGCCAACTTGGAGAACTGGCGAACCCACATACGTTAGGGCACCCCCCGCCGCGACGCGAGCCGCGCGACGCGCTCCGGGTACGTCGTTTCCGTCTGTCATCTGCCGTGCGCCTGATCCGAATCTACGCCACGACCGCGCGAGTCATCGCGAGCTATCTCTGGCTCCGCCTGTGGCGGCCAGTGCTCGGCCGCGAGCGCTATGCCGCTCGTCTCGCGGACCGCCATCGCGTGAACGCCCGGCGGATCGAGCGGGCGATCGTGCGCGCCGGAGGATTGTTCATCAAGGTCGGGCAGCTCATCAGCATTCTCACGAACTTTCTGCCCGAGGAATTCCGTCGCGAACTCGAGGGCTTACAGGATCAACTCCCACCGCGACCATACGACGAGATCGTCGCGCGGCTCCGCGCGGAATTCGGCGCCGGCCCCGACGAACTGTTCGCGTCGTTCGACCGCGTGCCCATCGCGACGGCGTCGCTCGCCCAAGTCCACGTTGCGACGCTCGCCGATGGCCGCAAAGTCGCCGTGAAGGCGCAGCACGCCGACATCGAGCAGATCGCGAGCATGGACCTCGAGGTGATCCGCCGAATTCTCCGGATCGTTCAGGCGCTCACCGGCGTGCGCGGACTCGAATCGTATCATCCGGAGATTCGCCAGATGATCGCCGAGGAGCTCGACTTCACCAAGGAGGCGAGCAACATCGCGACCATCGCTGCGCACTTTGCCGGCGATCGAACCGTGCGCTGCCCCACAGTCGTACCCGAGCGATCGAGTCGGCGCGTCCTCACCACGGAATTCGTCGACGGAATCAAGATCACGGATTTCACCGCGCTCGCCGCGCGCGGCTTCGATCGCCGTCAGCTCGCCGAGCGCGTGGTGACCGCCTACTGCCGCATGATCTTCGTCGACGGCGTCTACCACGCCGATCCGCACCCGGGAAACATCTTCGTGGCGCCTGACGGCGCGATCGTATTCGTCGACTTTGGCGCGGTCGGCGTCGTCGCACCAAACATGAAGGCCGGCATCCCGGAATTCTTTGACGGCGTGATCCGCAGCGATGGGCCGCGAATCACCGCGGCCATTCGAACGATGGGCTTCGTCGCGCGCGATGCGTCGCGCAGCGACATCGCCGATCGAGTGATCGACTACGTGCAGCGGCGCTTTCTCGAGCAAGCGGTGGCGGGTTCGTGGACGCTCGGCGACCTGCAAGTCGACATGCGGACCAAGCTCGACGCGATCGCCGATTTGCGCCGGCTCGACGTGTCCGTTCGCGCGCTCACCACGACCTTTCAGGTGCCGCGCGACTGGGTGCTGCTCGAGCGAACGCTGCTGCTCCTACTCGGCTTGTGCACGGAACTCGACCCGGATTGGAATCCGATGGCCGTCATTCGTACATATTTGGAGGACGTCGTGTTTGGACAGGATCGCAATTGGGGGACGATGCTACTCGATTCGCTCAAGAGCGTGCTGACGAACGCCGCGACCATTCCGGACGGGTTGCAGCGCGCGCTCGTCCGCGCCAATCGCGGTGAGCTGGAGGTCCGCGTGCCGGAGATCGACGCCGCCGCGCGATTGATCTACGCGGGCATTCGCCAGCTCATTTTCGGCGCGTTGGCAACGGGATTCGGCGTCATCACGTACGAGGCGTACGATCGCGGTCGCGAGCGATTCGCGATCTGGACGGGCGCCGGTTTTGCGATCTGCCTCGTTGCCCTTGTCGTGTCGATGACGACGACGGCGCGAGAGCGGCGCTGACCAGCGCCGGTCACTTGGACAGTCCGTACACCGCGGCCGCGTTTTCCCGCAGCACCATGCGTGCGAGCTTCTGGGCGCGCGCACGATCGAGTTCGCCGTCGCGAATCATTCCGGTGAGGGCGATGGCCAGCGCTCGACGCGTCGTGTTCGATCCCACCCATGCTACCTGCTCCCACCCTTGCTCGACGCCGCCGTCGAATGCGTCGGTGCCGAATAGCACCTTGTTCGGCCACTCGCCGAGCCACTGACGCAGCACGCCGGCGAGCACCGTCGGCGACGCGATGTCGTCGATCATGGATACGTCGGCGTAGACGTTCGGCTTGCTGAGCAGCCCCTGCGTCTCGCCAATGAGTGGCCAGCCGCCATGGACGATGATGAATGTCGTCGCGCGCAGGGTCGAGTCATCAAACGCGGACTCGAGCAGATGGGGTGCGCTGCCGCTTGGTGAGTAGAAGCCGCCAAAGGTCTCGAGCACGTGAATCTGGACGGCGAGATGATTGCGACCTGCTTCGCGCGCGATGGCGCGGAACAGATAATCCTCGAGCGTCTTGTACTCGGCGCGCGATGGCACGCCGCCGCGCACGAATTGGGAGTACACGCGGCGCGCCGCGGCGCTGTCCGGCGTGTCGAAGTCCAGTGGGCGGAGATACGCCGCCTCGAACTTGACACCGGCGGCGCCCGCGGCGCGTTCACGCGCGAGCGTTGGCGCGACGACCTGTCGTACGTAGTCATCGAGCGTTGGCGGCAACGCGCGCAGGCCGAGATCGCGCAGATATCGCTGCAGCAGCTTTGCCTCGCGCGGGTAGAGCGGTCGCGTGTCTGGCGTGCGCGCCGCTTCGCCGCGCGTGTCGAGCGGGAGCATCAACGCGTCGACGAACGCGATCCACTTGAAGCGCGACGCGGGAAGGCCCGCGCCCATGGCTATCCGGTTCGCCATCATCACGTCGATGCCCGCCTGGTCGAGCGCCCACTCGGGGAAATGCTCGCCGCGCAGCCGCTGCGCGTCGGTCACGGCGGACTTGAGCATTGTGTGATACGCGGCGCCCGACAATGACGGTGCCACGTGATAGAGCGCATTCTGCGCGAGTCGCCAGATTGGATCGTCGGGTCGCAACCGGCTCGGAAGATCGAACGGCGGAATGCCGTCCAGGGGAAGCGCGTCGAACTCCGTGTCGGCTGCGGCGCCGGCGGCCACCGGCCGCATTGGGTGCGCGTGATCATCGATCGCGCGAATGGCGTTGATGTAGCGCTCGAGCGACGGGTCGATCGGCGCCTGAGCGAACGCCAGCCGCCCGCCGCTAGCAGCGTACGCGACGAGCACGGGAAGGAGTGCGATGTGGCGTAAGCGATGCACGAGGGAGACTCCATAGACGAGAAGGCGAAGCGGATATACCCGCGGCTCGACGCCGCGTCAATCGACTAGGTCGAACGCACAAACGGCCCGCACACTGTGCGGGCCGTTTGTCGTGCCAATTCACTTCGCGGAACGTGATGCGCTTACTTGCCCGCGTCGAGGTGATTCCAGTTCACAATCGCATTAAAGCCCATCGCGAATGTGCCCTGCGTCTGCCAGCGCCAGTACGGCCGGAAGGCAAACATCACGATGTGTCCCTTGCCGACCGTCTCGTCGACCAACTGCGCGCGGTTCTCGAGCAGCGCGCCATTCTCGAGCGTGCCCGAAAGGAGCATGTTGTCTGCCTGCGCTGGGAAGGCCATGACCACACGCGTCGACGAACTGGGATCGGGCGTGAACCCGGGAATCGTTGGCGCAGCGCCGCCGCCGCCGAATCCGCCCCGGCCACCGCCGCCGCCTCCTGCACCACCGCGCCCGCCACGTCCGCCGCGGCCACCCGCTGCGTTCGCGTCGGCATTCATCACCGGCGAACCGGGGTTCGGAATAATTTCGCTCGTCGCTTCGCCGTACGCCGTCGTCGTACCCGGCGCAATCCACGGCGACAGCTTGAGCGGCGTCGCCATCGGCGTCACGTCCTGGACGACCGAACTTCCACCGCGGCCGCCTCGGCCACCGGCCGCGCCGGGCGCGCCTGCCAGACTCGCCGCCGGGAGATTGCCGGCGTTGAACACCGGCGACTGGCTGAAGTAGACCGGAATGTCGGTCTGCTCATATCCATACACTAATGGGCTGTTCTTGTCGGCGATCACGCCGCGCAGGATCGTGCCGCGCGCAAACAACCCCTGCGCCGCCTCGACCGTGACCCCTGGCGTGAACTGGAGTTCGACCAGATTCTGCGCCGTGTTGCCCTCGGTGATGATCGTGCCGCCCTGCTGCACGAACTCATACAGCGCCTTGAATCCCTCGGCGCCGACGCCGCCCCGGATGTCATCCGTGGAATCCGGATAGCCGAGTGCTTGGTACTCCTTCGTCCGCTTGTACGGAATCGGCTGATCATTCGCCGGTGCCGCACCGCCGGCCGCACCACCGCCACCACCGCCGCCACCACCACCACCAAATCCACCGCCAGCGCCGTTCAGCCCGGAGCCGCCGTATCGGATAGATGATGACGTCGTACTTCGAGCGCAGGTTGCCGCTCTTGAGCACGTTCTCGCCGAAGTAGCTATACGGTACGCCGTAGAAGTCGAGCGCGGCGCGCGTCCAGCCTTCGTCCTGCGTGCGTGACCAGCTGTGCACGTAGCCGATGCGCGGCACGTCGAGATCGTGCGTCTTGACCGTCGGTGCGCTCGCCATCGCGTACGCGGACAGGCCGAGGGTTTTGAGTTCCGGCTCGAGCTGGGCGCGGTTCGCGTTGGCAATGATGAACGAACCCGCGTCGAAGTGATGCCCGTCGGCGTCGAACGCCTCTTCCACCGCCTGCATCTTGACCGCCGGGAACTTGAAGCGGAATGCGACCAGGCTGTTGTCCGACGTGTTCGCCACCGCGACGACCGAACCCGAACCGCTGATGCCGCCCGGAGCGGTCACGTTGCCCTTCACCGGTGTCATCGCCTGCGTGAGGACGCTGTTGTCGGTGACTTCTTCCACGGTGATGTTGCGCATCAACGGGAAGGTCCACCCCGTGTCGTCGTAGGGCGACGGATTGGTCGGCGCGAAATTCTGGAGCGCAAAGTACATGTCGGCCAACGTGCGGTACGGCTGATCGCCGCGCACGATGTAGTCGCCGGCATTGATGTGCACGTTGCCCGCCGTGAACGACGCGTTCGCGCGATTGAATTCGAGTCCTTGCGCGAGCAGCTCGTTGACCGCCTCGGCTGCGTTCTCCTTCGCATGCTGGCCTGCGGGGATCACCCACGCGTAGACCGGACCGGTCTTGCCGCGCGCGACGGCACGCTTGGCCTTGGCCCACTGGTTGTCGAGGAAGAGCACGCGATCCTGGCCGACGCGATGCAGCGCGAACAGGATTGCCGATTCCTGAATGTTCGTATTGGCGCGCGGTCCCCAATTGATCGTCTCGAGGGGCGGATTCGGACGGAACCACTCGCGGCTCGTCGTCGTGGCTCCCGGCGTCACGGTGTAGTTGTCCGGTCCGTAGCTCTGGACCTCGTAGAACCGTCCAATCTCGTTGTGCGTGTGCGCGATGAAGAACATGTAGTTCGGCACCCAGCCGTCGTAGAACCCATAGGTCCACACGCCGGGCACGCCGCGCTTCGTCATCTCGACCACGTCGTTCTCGGCCAGCATCCACCATTCGTCGACGACGATCGGGTCGAGCGCCTCGTTGTACGGGCCCGTTCCGGTCGACGCGTAGAGATACGTCTGCGCCTCGTGCAAGTCATGGAGCACCGTCGGCGTCCAATCCAGCACTTCCTTCGTCACGGCTTGCGTGAGCTTGAGGTACTGCCCCATGCCGTCGCGATTGTTGTCGTGCTGGACGTACTTGCCCCAGTACATCCGCAGCTGATTCGCGTTCACGCCCGGATGGTTCTTCGCGTAGTAGTACGAGTCGACGATCTTCTCGCGTCCGTCGACCTCGACCACGGGCGTGATCAGCGTGATCACGTTCTTTCGCACGTCCTGGATGAACGGCGTCTCTTCCACCACGAGGCGGTAGGCAAGCTCCATCAGCATCTCGGGTCCGCCGGTCTCTGGCGAGTGCATGCCGCTGTTGATGTAGTAGACCGGCTTGCCGAGCTTGTGAATGATCTCCTGCGCCTGTGCTTCAGTCGTCTTGCGCGGATCGGAAAGGGCGTTGATGTAGCCCTTGTATTTGTCGAGGGTGGCAATCGTCTGCTCGTCGGCCACGGCGAACAGCACGATGTCGCGGCCTTCCTCCGTCTTCCCGATCTTCCAGAAGCGCGCGCGCTTGGGCGCGGCCTTGGCGACTGCTTCGAGATAGGCGTGGATCTGCGACGCATGCGTCAGTTCGCCCGGCGCGCCGACGATGTGGCCGTTGAATTTGAGCGGAGTCGGAACCGTCGCCGACGCCGGGAGGTGGTCGACCAATTCCGTCGAGATCCGCGGGTCGGTGAGGTATTGCTTGATCTTCGCCGTGTAATCCTGATCGACCTTTTGCGTGGCGGCCTGCGCGTGCAGCGATGGCGCCTGTACGAGCGCGCCCGCGGTGACGAGCGCAATGGCCCAGCGACGCGCTGGTCCTGTCGAACGAGACATCATGTCTCCTGAAGGGAAGGGTGGAACGCCGAACGAGCGACGCTAAGATCTACGCACGAGCACACAAAACCGCGAGCGGTGACCGCCCGCTTAGCCCAACCGATCCCGCCGGCAGGGGTTAACCCTGGCCCGCCGGTGTCAAGCGCGCACCGCCTCCATGAAACGCCGCGCCCGTTCACTGGCCGGCCCCGGTGACCGCGGCCCGGGCACGCCGATCACCGGCTCGACGCGAAGAACGACGAACGTCGGGCCGGGCGCGGCGAGGATTCTCGACACGTCGCCACGCCACGCATCGAGCGAGTCGTACGCGACCACCGACGTGAAGCCCGACCCGCGGGCAATCGCCGAAAAATCGACGATGCCCGCCCCCGGGACGCGCTGCGATCCGGTCACCTCATACGTGCCGTTCTCGAATACGATCACGACGAGGTTTGTCGCATCGGCTTCCACGATCGACACGAGCGAGCCCAAGTTCATGAGCATCGACCCGTCGCCGTTGCACACGATTACGCGGCGATCGGGCTGCGCGAGTGCGAGCCCCAACCCCATAGACGTCGCGCTCCCCATGGCCGACGGCACCAGCACCATGTCCAGCGGCCCGGCACCGAGCTCCATCCAGTCGCGCGCCGGAGTCATCGTCGTGATCACGATGTCGCGTGGACCGCGCGCCGCGTGGACCGCGGCGAGGCAGTCGCGCGCCGACATCCGAGCGGCGTCAACCTGAGTCGCGACGCTCACGCTTTGCCCTCGGCTACCAAAATGGCGCCCGCGGTTCCCGCCGTGCGGCAGGCCGCAAAGTGCTCGGCGATCTCGCCCAGCTGCGCGTGGTCGGTAAGCAGGCGGTAGTTGATTCGCCAGGCGTCGAGCGTCGGTTCGGTGAACACAAGACATGTGTCGCCCGGGAGCGTGTCTTGATTGAGATAGCTGCGATAGCCGATCATGCTGAACAGCGGCAGCTTCCAGTCGTGGAGCGCGTTGCGAATGGCGTCGCCCGACTCGAGCAAGCCGGTGCATTGAATGAGCACGATCGGCGTGGCGCCGCCCAAATGCAGCCCCGCGGCGACCTGCCAGGCTTCCCCTTCTCGACACACGCGCACCACACGCGCTGAGCCGCGGCGCTCGATCGCCGGTTGCCACTGGCCAATCGTGCTGTCCGGCACGGTCACGACGTGCGTAATGCCGACGGCGTCGAACGTCGCCGCGATCTCCTCACCGGTGAACATGCGGCGAGTTAGTTGGCTTTCGTCGTAGCCGGTGCGATGACGAGATTCTCAATGAAGAATTCCATCATGCGCTGGTTGTTGATGCCGGAATGTCCCTGATCGGGCCCCACCTGCAGATCGAAGCTCTTGCCGTGCGCCTGCAAGGCCTGAATGAGCTGCATCATGTTCGTCGGATGGACGTTGTTGTCCATCGTGCCGTAGTAGAGCATGAGCCGCCCGCGGAGACTGTCGGCGTAGGTCATGGCCGAGGCCTTGTCGTAGCCGGCTTGGTTCTCCTGCGGAATCCACATGTAGCGCTCGGTGTAGATCGTGTCGTAGTTGCGCCAATCGGTTGGCGGTGACGACGCGGATGCAGCCGCGAACACCTCCGGGTGACGGAGAATCTCCATCACCGATGTGTAGCCGCCGTACGACGTACCGAAGATGCCGACCCGATTCTTGTCGATGTACGGCCGGTTCCAGAGCGCC
The DNA here is from genome assembly GCA_963817445.1 of uncultured Gemmatimonadaceae bacterium. Lineage (GTDB taxonomy): Bacteria > Gemmatimonadota > Gemmatimonadetes > Gemmatimonadales > Gemmatimonadaceae > JAQBQB01. Next base: position 1,185,241 of record CAWFOG010000022.1, on the reverse strand, counting down.
TTGATGCCGTCGGCCATGTCGTCGATTTCCGTCTGGCCCAGCTTGAGGTACACGGCGTCGAGCGCTTTGCGCCCCATACCCGGATTCGTGCGCGCCTCGACACCGACGACAATGAAGCCGTACTCGGTGGTCGCCGACGGCAGCGCGAATCGTTCGCTCACGCCGTTTGCCACGCCCGGTCCGCCGTACACGCTGACCAACACCGGATATTTCTTGTTCGGGTCGAAGTTGGATGGATAGCTGATCGACCCGTGGAGCGTCGCCTGGCCGTCCGACGTCTGGTACGTGTAGAGCTCGACCTTTTTCAGCCCGAGCTCGTTGAACCGCGTTAGGTCGGTCGTCGCCATTTCGGCCGCGACCTTGCCGTTCGCGTCTATCAATCGCGTGACCGGCGGTGAGTCGTGCGTCTCGGCGACGTCCACGAAGTACTTGCCGTCGGGTGAGAGCGAGACCGTGTGCGTAAACGCCGGATCGGTGAGCCGCTTGTCACCCCGGCCGTCGAGGCCGACGCGGTGCAACTGCAGTTTGAGATGGCTCTCGCCGTCGCGCGCCAAGTAGTACAGCGCATTGGCCTTCTCGTCGACGCGAACCACGCCGGCCACTTCGGCCGGCAATTGCGTGAGCGGCGCGATGAGCCGCGCGCCATGAAAGTCGTATAAATAGTAATTGTTGAACCCCGTCCGGCCGGATTCCCACACGAAGCGATTGCCATCGGCCAGCCATTCCATCGTCGGGGCGGGATCGTCGTCGATCCAGCCGGTCGGCCACTCTTCGCGCAGAACCGTACGGCAATGGCCGGACGCCGGAGCGCACGCTGCCAGTTCGAGGACGTTCTGCCGCCGGTTCGTGCGGAGAAACGTCAATTCCTTCCCATCTGGCGACCAGTCGACGTGAAAGACGTAGTAGCCGACGACGTCGTTCGTGTACGGCTTGCCATCGCGGACGTCGAGATGCGTCGTCTGCTTGGTGTCGACGTCGTACACGAACACATCGACGACCGGATTCGGTACTCCGGGCTTGGGGTATGCCTCGACGTCGAGCGTGTCCTGGAGGTGCGTCAGCCCGGGCGTGATGTAAAAATCCGGCACCTTGCTCTCGTCGAACCGGTAGTACGCGAGCTTCTTGCCGTCCGGCGACCACCACATCGCCGTGCGCTGCGACAATTCCTCGCCGTAGACCCAGCTCGCCGTGCCGTTCTTGATTCGCGTCGCGACGCTGCCGTCGGTCGTGATCTGCACGGCGTTGGCGCCCGTCGAATCGCCGACCCAGATGTTGCGGTCTCGATAGGCGGCGCGGTGATTGCCGACCGGCGCGATCGCAAACTCGAACTGCCGTCCGCGCGCCGGCTGGCCGCCACCCGCGCCGCGCCCGCGTCCCGCTGGTGTTGCCACGCCCGCGGCCGCGGCTTCTGTGATCTTGTCCGTCGCGACGTCGAGGACGAAGCTCCGGCCGGCCCGCGTGAATTCGACTGTCTTCGAGTCCGGGGACCAGTTGATCGCCGCTCCGCCGCCTCTGCCTCCGAATCCTCGGCCGCCGCCGCCGCCGAGCGCCGACGCGATCTGCGGCGCCATCCGCTGGTATTGGTCATATCCCGGCATCGTCTTCAGACGGTCCTGGGCGTGCGCCGGTCGCGCTGACGAGGCCAATCGCGAGCGACAGCGCCGCCGCGAGGGACGCCACGGACCAGCGGCGGGACGAATGATCTGACATCGGTGTTAGGCTCGATATGAAGAGGGTACAATCGTTCATGTAAGTTCGGTGCGCGACCACGGAAAGTCGATCCCGCGTGTAGAACGCGGTGGCGCGCCGCCGCCCGCCGTGCGTACCTTGCGCTCGCATCAAACGCGGGAATGGTGTCGCCATGTCGAGTCGGGAATCCAGCAAGACTGTCGTCGTTACCGGTGCCAGCTCCGGCATTGGTGAAGGGATCGCGCGGCGACTCGCCGCGGACGGCCACTCGGTCGTCCTCGCAGCGCGTCGCATCGACGAACTGCGCCGCGTCGCCGCCGATGCTGCGAAGCTCGGCGCGCCGCGCGCCGTTGCGGTAGCCACCGACGTCACCAAGCGCGCGGACATCGAACGGCTCCGCGACACCGCCGTCGGCTGAGCTCGGCGGATTTGACGTTTGGATCAACAACGCGGGGCGAGGAATCACCCGCCACGTGATCGATCTGTCGGACGCGGACATGGACGACATGTTCAACGTGAATCTCAAGTCCGCGCTCTACGGCATGCAGGTGGCCGCCAAATATTTCATCGGACGCGGACACGGCCACATCATCAACACGTCGTCCTTTCTTGGTCGCGTGCCGATGGCAACGCACCGCTCGGCGTACAACGCGGCCAAAGCCGCGCTCAATGCGCTCACTGCCAATCTCCGCGTCGATTTGCAGGCGGAGCACCCGAACATCTACGTCACGCTCGTGATGCCCGGTATGGTCGCCACGGCCTTTGGCCGCAACGCGATCGGAGCGCCGCCGGAGACGCCGATCTACGCCGGTCCGTACGTGCAATCCGTCGACGACGTCGCGGCGGCCGTCGCGGAAGTCATCGAGCACCCGGTCGCCGAGGTGTACACGAATCCCGCGTCGGCCGAGATGGCGCGGCGCTACTTCGCCGACGTCGGCGCCTTCGAGACTGATGGGGGCAATCGATGGGGATCAACGCCCGCGTCGCCGCGATGATGCTGCGCCGCTCGCTGCTGACGGCGCTTGCCACGACGATCGTCGCCGCGACTGTTTCGACAACGTCCGCGGCACAGCAAAGCGACACGATCAAAGATCCGCACGACGTGCAGCCCGAGCGCCCGACCGTCGCGACCCATGCCGGCACCGTTGCGCCCGGTTGGTTCGAGATCGAAACCGGTGTCGAGCGCGATCGGTTCGCGCCGTCGACGGTCGGCGTGTCGACGCCAACGGTGCTCAAGCTCGGCGTCGGGAGTCACGAGCAGTTGAGCGTGTTCGGCGCGACATCGATGCCGGCGGGAGAGTCGCTCGGCATCGGCGACATCGGCATCGATCTCAAGTGGCGGCTGGTCGACGACGCACCAATCGTCGGCGATTTCGCGGTGCTTCCGTCGATCAAGTTCCCGACCGGCTCAGTCGCAAGCGGAACCGGAACGGGGACGACCGACCTCGGTTTGCTCCTGATTTCGAGTCATGACTTCGGCGGCGTGGAGATGGATCTCAACGCCGGCTACACGCGGCGCTCCGGCGACGGTACCAACGCGCCACGGAATGCCACGCTGTGGACGGCATCGTTCGGTGGTCCGGTGGCGGGGCAGCTCGGCTGGGTCGGCGAATGCTATGGTTTCCCGGCAACGACGGGACCCACTGGTGCGCGCTCGGTCGTCGCGCTGCTCGGCGGGCCAACCATGCTCGTGCGCCGATGGCTCGCGGTCGACGCGGGCCTCATCGTGCCGGTGGCCGGACCGCAGCCGCACGCACTGTTCGCCGGGGGTGTGTGGAACGTCGGCCAGCTCATTGGCCGGCCGTAGCGCGCGACGGATTTAGAACTCTCAGATGAAGCGACGGCATCTCGACGAGCGGCAGCTCAAGGCGCGGCAGCACACCGCCGGAAAGTTTGGCTTCGTCCTCGGCTGCATTGCCGCAGTCCTGGCGCTGGGCATCAACCTGCGCATGGCGCCGAAACCGATCAGCGCGCTGTCGCTGACACTCGCGGTGCTGCTGTCCGCGCTGAATGTGCCGCTCGGAATCGCGCTCGGACTGCTCGGCGAGCGGATGAGTCGACCCCGTCCTCCACGCCGCCGCGAGTAGTCGCGGCCGGCGTCAGTGCGCGGCGAACACCAAACTCAAACAGGTGACGCCGCCCTCCGCTTTCGCGAACTCCGATACGGAGACTGGAACAACCTCGAATCCGTTCGCCGCCAGCAGTTCGATCGTCCGCGGAAAGGCGTCGGACGCGATGATGCGATTCCCGATGACGAGAACGTCTCCCGCCCACGGCTCGGCCTCCGGTACCGGAAGCAGTTTGCCGCGCGGCAACCCGGCCGTGTCGATCCAGTCGGCGTTCACGAGGAATCGACCATCGGGCAGCGCGCTGCACGCCGTCTTGAGATGCAGGCAGCCCGTGACCGGGATGCCTGTCACGCCGTAGCCAAATGGACGCACGATCTCGCGAAGCGCGCCAATGCCCGCGTCGTTTGTCCGCGGCGATCTGCCGACGTACAGGGCCCGGCCCGAGCGCACGACGTCCCCGCCGTCGATCGTCGCCGGGAGCGCAACCCGATGCACGGACCGCCACCGCGCGAGTTCCGGTTCGATCCCCGCCGGCTCGGCGCGCCGTGACGCGGCGCCCATCGACATCATCACGGCGACTTCGTCGAGAACGATCGCCGTATCCTCGACGAAGACGCAGTCCGGCAGAGTGTGATTGACGTCGAGCGTGATCACCCGTGCGCCGCATCGAGCCAGCGCCGCGCAATACGCGGCGTGCTGGTTCAGCGCGAGCGGGTAGTCGATCGTCTCGTCACCGACGAACGTTCGCTCGTAATGCTGCATGTTCGGCGACGGACGGTTGGTGATCGCCACGAATCCGTCGCTTCGCGCATCGGTCACTGCGCCGCGGGCCCGATGTGCATCGCCTCGCGCAAGTATTCCTTTTCACTCTCGGCGCCGGTGAGCAAGTTGTCGGGAAACTTGCGGTACCGCAGAATGTCGTCGTAGATGCTCGCGTTCTCGTAGGTGTTGAGGCCCATACCGGCGAGATACTGCAATCGCAAATTCGAATCGCGATTGATTTGCGCGTCCGTGAGCCATGGCGCGAGGTCGCGCGCCTGGCCCGCATACGTCGACAACAGCGACAGCGCCGACGTGAAGCCCACCTCGCCCAGCGACTGGTCGACACGCACGTAGTCGGGCCGCGACAGCCGCTGTTGCATCGAGTCGACGTCGATCGTCTGCGGCGTCGCGTGGCCGGCGAGCACGACGTCGTAGCCCTTGCCCTGAATGTCGTTGCTCCAGACGGTGCCGTCCGAGAACACGTTGAAGAAGGTCGCCAGTTCGCTCTTCACAACGTCCGGATAGCTCTCGTACAACGGCACCCACTGCGTCACGACGCCGCCCGGATTGAGATGCTGTTTCACCAACTCGAAGTACTCTTTGGTGTACAGCGTCGCCGCGCCTTTCACCCACGGATGGATGGGGTCGGAGGTGATCACGTCGAATTTCTCTTTCGTCGTCAAGATGTAATGGCGCGCGTCGTCGTACACGATCTCGACTCGCGGATCGTTCGCCACGTTGTAATTCTCGCGAGAGAAGTACGTCGACACGACCTTGGGGATCAGCGGCTCGATCTCGCAGATCACGATGTGCTTGATCCCCGGATGCGTGAGAAACGATCCCGCCGTCACACCAGCGCCAAATCCAACCACCAGCACCGACTGCGGATCACGCACGAGCAGCGCGGAGAGATGGCCGAGCATGCGTTGAAGTCGCATGTCCTGCGGCAAGCTCGACGCTTCGACTTTTCCCGCCACGTGAAAATTGCGCGCGCCGTCAGCTTCCTCCGACACCGCGATCGACGAATTCATACCCTCGCCGACGTACAGATACTTCGGCTCGGTCGTGTACGTCGGCAAAAAGCGACCATAGGCGATCAACCCGTCGGGCACCTTCGGCACGTTGGTCGTCAACGCCACCGCGATGACAAGGGCAACCAACACGCCCGCCAACTCGGCGCCCTGTACGCTGATCGGGTTGCGAAGATCGCGCTTTAGCGGAGCGTCTGTTCGGCGCGCGCGCGCCAGCGATGCAAACACGACAATCGCCGCGGCGATGGATACGCAGATCAGCAGCCGCTGGGCGTTCTGCGTGCCGAACTGCGGAATCACCACGACGCTGAAGATGACGGACCCGATGATCGCGCCCACCGTGTTTGCCGCATATACGCGCCCAACGAGCCGCCCTGCGTCCTGCCCCGGCGCGACCACCGCGGCGATCGCCAGCGGAAAGCTCGCGCCCCAGAGGAACGCGGCCGGAAACACGGCGACGAGCGAACGAAGCAGGTCGACCTGAAAGGTGATCCAGGGACTCGGCGACAACATCGGGTTGATCGGCCAATACGGAAGTTCGCGGGCCAGCATGTACGCGGCCCACGCGATCGCCGCCGTGAGCAGCAGTTGGCACCAGCCGAGCAGCGCGCGCGGTCGCGCGCCGCGCGACAGGAATGATCCCGCGCTGCTGCCGAATCCCAGCCCCACGAGAAACACGGCGAGGATGATCGAGAACGTGTAGATCGACGCGCCGAGCATGAGCGACAACAGCCGCGTCCACACGACTTCCGCGCCGAGCGCGGCCAGCCCGGACAGACCGATGGCCACGTACACCGCTCGCACTCGAGGAACGCCTGCCGCCTCGGAGGATCCGTCGGGCGCCTGGCGCACGGCCGGGCGATGCGGCGCGCGCTTCGACAGCGCCAACGCCGCGCCCGCGACGCAAAAATTCACCGCGACAGCGACGAACGTCGTCGTCGCCATGTCGTGCACGCGCAGCAGGTAGAAGCCCGCGAGGAGACAACCAAACACCGCGCCGGCGATGTTGCTCCCGTAAAAGAATCCGAGCCATGACACGCCCGTCGGAGTCGTCTCGACCCAGCGTGCAATCGCCGGCAGCGTCGCGCCCATGAGCAGCGTTGGCGGCAGCAGGCAAATGGCACACAACACGCCGCGCCAGAGAATGCCCGCCAGTCCGTGCATGGCTGTCGCCGTGTACACGCTGCCCGCGAGCGGTACGACGGCGAGCACCAGGACCCCGAGCACGCCAATGCTCGCCTCGAGATACGCGTAGATCCGCAGCGGATGCCGCTCCGGCGTGATGAATCGCGGAAGCAGCAGACTGCCCAGACACATGCCGCCCATGAACGTGCCGAGCAATACGCCGAGTGACACGGCCGACGAGCCAATGACGAGCTCGATGAGCTGGAACCAAACAATCTCGTAAATCAGCGCCGCGCAGCCGCTCCCCACGAAGAGCAACAGCAGGAGCGGGAGAAAGCGCTGGGTCGGGGGAAGCGACAGCGGAACAGTGTACGACTGTGCCTGGCGGGCGGTCTGTTTGGCCATGACGGGTGCGGCAAAGAGTCGGCGGGGTTGGGAAGGGCAGGAGAGAAGCCTGACCTGGGTCTGAATGAATAACGTCCGGGTCGGAGCGATGGTTGGCTCTGGCGCGCGACAGTTAACTGGCTAGCGTAGCGGGATGGATGATCTGCGCGCGGCGCACGACGGCGATGATGGCGCGGTGGTCGAGCTCGCCGCGGCGAGCCGACTCAGCGCGACGAGCGCGGCGGTGGCGAGCGCGTTCGTGCCCGGAGCCGGGCAATTCATGCAGCGGCGCTACGGCACCGGACTGCTGCACTTCGGCACGGTGACCGCCTACGTCGTCATGGCGCTGTCGACTGGCCGCCTGTGGTTGACGGTCGCGGTCGTGTTCAACGTCTGGTCCGTGATCGACGCCGTGTGGTGGGCTCGCACGTCCGATGACGACGGCGGCGCTGTGCCGCCGTCGTCACCCGGATCACGGTCGTGATCGACTAGCGGCGACCCAAGCTGAACTCGAACGGCATTTGCACGAACTGCTTCACCGGTTTTCCGCCCACCAACGCCGGCTGGAAGCGCATGGCCGGAAGCGCCGACCTGACGGCAACCGAGAACAGGTCGTGCGACGATTTGAGAACTCTAAACGTGGCCGTGTCCGGTATTCCGCGCTCGTTGACGACGAATTGCGCGAGGACAGACCCTTCGACTTTCGCTTGCCGCAGCGCGTCGGGATATTTTGGCGGAACGTTGTCGGTGGCCGGGGATACCTGCTGCTCAACTTGATATTCGAAATACGTGTCGCTCGGCACGCGCACGGGGGCGGCGCCAGTCGGCGGCACGGACACACTATGCGCGTTCGCGGCAGCGACCACTGGTGCGCGCGAAGGCAGGTAGCCGGCGGGCGGCGCTTGCATCGTCCCGTTCGACGAAGGATGCATTTTCCCATCCGGCGACGGAACCGTAACCGGACCGACGCTTGCGCTATCTAGCCGGAACTGGAAGGGCATTTGAACGAGTTGTTTCACGACATGCCCGTCGACTTCCGCGGGTGTCATGATCATCGTCGCGAGGGCGTTGCGCACCGATGCCGTGAACAGGTCGTGGCTCGTCTTCAACACTTTGAATGTCGACATGTCCGGCCGTCCGTCCGTGCCGACGACGAATTGCGCGAGGACGTCCCCCTCGGCGCCGGAGGCTCGCAGCAGGTCCGGATAGTGCGGCGCCGGGGCGTCCGGTGGCAGTGCAGCTGCCTTCGTCACCTGGAACTCGAAGAAGGTCGGACTCGGCGACGCGCTCCGCGCAGCCGACGCTGTCGGTGCCGGCGCGGTGGGGTTGTCCGATTGGAGCGAACACGCGAATGCAAGGACGGCGACGGCAACGGCGCTTCCGCCGAATACCGTGAGTCGAGCAAGCCGGCGGCGAGTGGCACGCATCGCGACGATCCTCCGTTCGAGTTGTGTGACGGGTTCTGAGAGCATGGTCGCGAACAGCGGCGCGACCGACCGGCGCTGCGCGATGGTCAACATCAGCAAGCCATACCGTTCGGTAGACGGATGCGCCTGCAATACGCGCGCATCGCAATCCGTCTCGATCGACAGGCGAAGACGGCGTGCCTGAAACCAGAGCGCCGCGTTCCACGGCATCAGCGATCGCAACAGCGCGGAGCCAAACAGCAGATACGGATCGCGCGCGCGGCGATGCTCCTCCTCGTGGCGCAACACGATGGCGCGCAACGGCTCGTCGAGCGACAGGATCCACTCGGGAAGCACGACGTCCATCGAGCGTAGTCCGACGACCGCCGGCCCGACGTTCGGCGACAGCCGCACGCTCGTTCCGTCGACTTCGCCGTCGCGCCAGGTGCGGCGCGTGCGATTCAACAGGCGAACGCCGCGCAGCAAGCGCATGAGAAGCACGATCGACAGCAGCGCCCAGGCGGCGAGAAGCACGCGATCCGGCGTCAAATTTCCGGTCGGGTTCGCGGTGACGATGACAGCGGGCGACTGCACGGTGATCGTAAAAGGAAGGATCCGCACCGGCGCCGAGCGCGCCGCGAGAATTGTTCGCAACGTGACCGCTGTTGGCAGTGCGACGGACACGATCAGCGCGGCGCCCCAGATCATTCGTGTTGGCCGGCGTGCCGCGGTCGACAAGCGATCGAGCACCAGCGCCGCGATTGACACGAGGGCGCCGACGAGTAGGGCGTACAGCATCCACGAGGTGATCATCGTTTGCCGCCTCCCTTTTTCTTTCCCTGTGCGGTGAGCAGGGCGCGGAGCCGTCGCAGATCACTGGCGGACAATTGCTCGTCTTCAACGAGCTGCGCGATGAGCTGTTCCGGCGATCCGTGAAACAGCTTGTCGACCAGTCGGCTGAGCGCGCTGCGTCGCGCGGTGGTGCGCGCGACCTTTGGGACGTACCTGTGCGCTTTGCCTTCAGCGGTGTGCGTGACGAGCGACTTCGCTTCGAGATTGCGAAGGATGGTCAGCACAGTCGTGTACGCGAGATCGGCCGGCAGCCGTCCGCGCACCTCGGCTACGGTTCCGGATCCGAGGTCCCACAGGATCCCCATGATGTCCAGCTCGCGGTCGCCCAGCACGAAGTCGTCCATACCCCTCGGCTACTATGGTCGTAGTAGTATACGACGCCGAGCGACGACTGTCAACTATCGTGTTAGTAGTGGGGAGCTAGGCTTTGACGACCGACACGCGGTAGCGAATCACCAGCGGTCCATCGAAGCCGGGCCGAGTCTCGGGATAGAGCGTAATCGTCCACGCGCCCTTCACCGGAATTCGCACGCCGCGAATTGGCAGCTCGTTCAACAGATCGCCCTGTCGCGCGATGCCGCCTTCGGGAAGTTTGGCGAGCGCCGAATCCACCGCCGGGCCGTACACGGCCGGAAGCGTGGTGCGTACGAACCGCTCGAACTTCTCCGGCATTCGCGTGCGAATCATCGGCGCGTCGAACGAGACGACGATGTCGCTGTCCGTCCGCGCTGCGACGACGCCTTCGCTGAGCGTCGACATACCCAACGGCAGTACGGAATGCAGTGGTGCGTCGTCGGCCGTGCCCATCCGCTTGCCGGCTGCCTTGCTCTGATTCGCGTCAGTCGAGGCCACACGGACCGATGGTGCGGACGAATGATCGGTGTCCGCCGTGCGCGTCGCATTTCGTTCACGAATCGCTGAGGCGCCGAGCAGTCCGCCTGCGCCCAACGTCACGAACACGAGCGCGACCGCGCCGCCGCGCAACAGGACGCGTTGACGTCGGGCTTGCGCCGCGAGGCGCGCGTCGCGCCGACAGTGCAGACACACCGTCGTGCTCGGTCCTCGTTCGTGCGGGCAGGGTTCCATCGGTAGTGATTGGGGCATCGGCACAACCCTCTTACGGGCGCGGTTCCAGGTCTCTGAGGGACGAGCCGCGCAACACGTCCGCAACGCCGCGTGCTCGAATTATGCCGCTGTGCCTTAGACTTCCCGCTCAACCCGCAGTACGCCGCGTACACAAACGAATACCGACATGCCGGAGCACGACCTGCCCCAAAATGACCGAGACACCAGCGCCTTTCTCGGCTTTGGTCTCGAGCCTGGCTTGGTCGCCGCGGTGTCCGCGCTCGGCTACGAAGAGCCGACCGACATTCAACGCGAAGCGATTCCGCCGCTGATGGCCGGACAAGACGTGCTCGGGCAGGCCGCCACGGGAACGGGCAAGACCGCGGCGTTCGCGCTGCCCTTGCTCCATCGCATCGGACGCTCGGCGGACGACGGGCGCGCGGTACGCGGACTCGTGCTGGTCCCCACGCGCGAGCTCGCGATGCAGGTGGCCGAGGCGATTCATCGGTACGGACGCGAACTCGACACTCGCGTGCTGCCGATCTACGGCGGTCAGGCGATGCAGCAGCAGCTGCGCGCGCTCAAGCGCGGCGTCGACGTCGTCGTGGCAACGCCTGGGCGAGCACTCGACCATATTCGCCGCCACACGCTCGCGCTCGACGCGGTGCAAATGGTCGTGCTCGACGAAGCCGACGAAATGCTCGACATGGGCTTCGCCGACGATCTCGAGGCGATCCTCGACGAGGTCCCGAAGACCCGCCAGACCGCGCTGTTCTCCGCGACCATGCCCGCGGCAATCCGATCGATCGCCAGCCGGCATTTGCGTCAGCCGGTGCTCGTCACCATCGCTCGCGAACAGGTTGCGCCGGGTGAAGTACCGCGCGTGCGCGAAGTGGCATACATCGTCCAGCGCCGTCACAAGGTCGCCGCGCTCGCGCGCGTGCTCGACATGGAAGCTCCGACGTCGGCGATGGTGTTCTGTCGCACGCGCACCGAAGTCGACGAACTCACGGAAACGCTCGGCGGGCGCGGCTACCGCGCCGAGGCGCTGCACGGCGGATTGTCGCAGGAGCAGCGCGACCGGGTGATGCGCCGCTTCCGCGATGGCGCGTCGGAACTGCTGGTCGCGACCGATGTCGCGGCGCGCGGGCTCGACATCGAGCACGTCTCGCACGTCGTGAACTTCGACGTTCCGTCGTCGCCGGATGCGTATGTGCATCGCATTGGGCGAACCGGGCGCGCCGGGCGCGAAGGCGTGGCGATCACGCTGGCGGAAGCGCGCGAACATCGGCTGCTGCGCAACATCGAGCATGTCACGCGGCGCAAGATCTCGATCGAATCGGTTCCGACGGTTCACGATCTGCGCGCGCGTCGGCTGGAGCTGACGCGCTCGTCGCTCGAGGAGGTGTTGGTGGCGGGCGAGCTGGAATCGTATCGCGTCATCGTCGAAGCACTCGCCGAGGAGTACGACGTACTCGACATCGCGGCCGCGGCAGTGAAGCTGGCTGATGATGCGGGCGAGGGTGCGAACGCGGACGAGGAAGAAATTCCGAGCGTCGAGCCACCGCGCCACGAATCGCGTGGCAAGGCGTCCAAGGTCGGCGGCCGCGCGGGCGGTGGAAGGCGTGAATCGACGCATTCATCGGCACGTTCGCGGGAGTCGGGGCGAGGTGAGCGAGGGCGCGAGCGCGTTCGCGGCGACGTGACGCGTCTCTACGTCGCGCTTGGGAAAAAGGCGGGCATTCGGCCGGCGGATCTCGTGGGCGCGATCGCGAACGAAGCGGGCGTCGACTCGCGCGACATCGGGGCGATCGAGATTGCCGATCGGTTCTCGCTCGTCGAGGTGCCGAACGACGCGGCCGACGAGATCATCCAATCGCTGCGCGCGACGACCATTCGCGGCAAGCGCGTGATGGCTCGCCGCGATCGCGAGGCGTAGCGATCGGGCCGGGCGGCGCCGCCCATCGGCTGTTGCAGGCCGAGTGCGGCTGTCGTCCATCGGGGGCGAGTAGGAAAGTGTAATTCCTCGGCCCACCGGCTCCCGACATGCGCCTCTCGACCCAGACGGTTCGTCTTGCCGCCCGTTCGTTCACGCGGCATCCGGGGTTCACGATCGTCGCCGTGCTTTCGCTCGGCCTGGCGATCGCGCTGAACACGACGATGTACAGCGTGCTCGACGCGATGATCTCGCCCACGCTCGACATGCGCGAGGCGAGCGATGTCTACGGCATCGCGCTGTGGGGCGATACGAGGCACCGCGTCGACGATGCCACGCGCGCCTCGTTGCTCCGGTCGGGGCTCCACGCGTTCCAAGAAGTGAGCTTCGAAAAAATGGATCGCTCCGCTGTCGCCGTGGAGTACGGCCGGCAGTACAAGCTGTCGGCGTCCGCGATCGTCGAGGCCAACTACTTCGCGATGCTCGGCGCCCATCCGCTGGCCGGGCGCTACTTTGGCGACGCGGACATCACGGCCACCTCGCTCCCCACGTTGATCAGCGACCGTCTGGCCCACGTGTTGTTCGTCGGCGGCCAGAGCGCGGTCGGCAAGGTGATCGACGTCGACGGAGCGCCGCATACCGTGATCGGCGTGCTGCGCACCCTGCCCGGCGACCGTGTCGATCTCTGGACGCTTCCGCCGCGCGACGTCGTCGTGTCGGCGCAACCGCCTACCATCGTGCGGCTTCGCCACGGTGTGTCGAAGGAGGAGGCCGACGCAGAGCTCGCGGTCGTCGGCGCGCGCCTGGCGCGGTTGGCCGGCGAAAAGCCCAAGGACGTGTGGTATCAGTTGACGTCGGCCACGTCGTCACAATTCCACTATAAAGGATTTCACTTTGCATTGATCGGCTCCGTCTTTGCCGTGCTGCTCATTGCCTGCGCCAATCTGGCCAACCTGCAACTGGCGCGCGGCATCGGTCGCAGCCGGGAGCTGGCGGTTCGCGCCGCGCTCGGTGCATCGCGCGCGGACATCATTGCACAACTGCTGGTGGAGAGCGCGATGCTCGCGGTGGTTGGATTGGGGCTGGGGCTGCTGGCTACGCTCTGGGCCACGGATCTGCTGCGATGGCACATTCCGCCGGCGGTCGCCGAGTACTTCGTCGCGCCGCAAACGAGTTGGCGTGTGTTCGCGTTTGCGATGATCGCGTGCGGCGTCTGCGTGCTGATCGTCGGGCTGCTGCCGGCGATCCGGATCTCTCGCGTCGACCCCAACGAACTACTCAAGGCCGGTGCGCGGCACTGGCGCGAGCTCGAAGCATCGCCGACAGTACGGGCTGATGGTCGCGGCGCAGATCGGATTGTCGCTCGCGTTGTTGAGCACGACCGCGCTCGTCGTGCGGCAAGCGGCGCGCGTGCGTGAAATCCAACCCGGTTTCGATCTCAAACCGTTGACGCAGTCGGCTCGTGTGGGTCTGGCCGGCGCACGACACGACCATCGCGGTCGCGGCGCAGTTCAACGCCGTTGTCGCGGCCTTGCGGGCCGAACCACGAGTCGCCGATGTGGCGGTCTACACGTGGCGCCAAGTGCTGCACCACGCCATCACGATCGTCACCAGCGACCGTACGGTGCGCCAGATCTCGACACCGATTGCAGACCTACACGGTCGTGTCGTCGTCGTATCTGAGAACTCAGCGCTGGTCGGTCGTTGCCGGCCGCGATTTCATCGACGGCATCCCGTCGGCGCCCGAGGTGATCATCGACAAGCTCACGGCGCGGTCACTCTGGCCTGGCGCCGATCCGATCGGCGCGCAAATCAAACTCGGCGCGGACAGCACGAACGCGCCATGGGTTCGTGTCGTGGGAGTCGTGCCGGACGAGATGAACCCCGAAGCCATGTGGGGCAACATTCCGCCAACGACGAAGACGTTTCGGATTGGCCACATCTACTACCTGCCCGATTCGCACGACAGCATCATCGCGCGGCCTCACCGCGCCCCCGTCGGCTACACGATCATCACACGGGCATCGAGCGACTTTCAGCGCATGCCGATCACCATGCACCGTGCCCTCACGGCATTCGTGCCCGGCGGCTTGATTTGGTCGCAAACGATGGAAGACGCGATTGGAGTAGTCGCACAGCGTCAGGGCCACGATTTCGTAGCCGGGATGTTCGCGCTGTTCACGGCGTTGGCGCTTGGCCTCACCGCGTTCGGCGTCTACGGCATCGTCGCCCACTCGGTCGCCGAGCGGCGGCGTGAGCTGGGCGTGCGCGTGGCGCTGGGCGCGACATCAAAAAACATTCTCAGCGTCGTGCTGCGCGAAGGCAACGTGTTCGCGCTGGCGGGCGTGGCGGTGGGCCTGTGGTTGACGAAGGACTCGGTGTGGTGGTTCCGCGCGTTCTCACTGGAGGACGACGCCTACAACGCGCCGCTCTTTGCGGCGATGGCGGCGCTCCTGTTCTCGGTCGCGCTGGTCGCGGCGCTCGTCCCCGCCATGCGCGCCACGCGGATCGACCCGGTGGAATCGCTACGAAACGAGTAGCACCGCGCCTTACGCGTTCACTCAACCCAGTTGACACGCGCCGATATATTCAGGCGCATGAATGATCACGTCGTCGAACAGCAGCGCGAGGCCCTCACGCTCTCGACCGATCGGGCACGTCTCGATGTAGATGCCGTTCTGGCAATGCTGCGCGCGGCGCACTGGGGCGCGGCGGTCACGCGGCCGATTCTCGAGCGCTCGATCGAGAATTCCGTCTGCGTCGGCGTGTACGAGGGCGGCTGCCAACTCGGGTTCGCGCGCGCGGTGACCGACCTGGCGACGTATGCCTACCTCACGGACGTCACCGTCGAAACCACGGCGCGTGGGCGGGGCATTGGATCGTGGATGATCGAGACGCTCGTCGGGCACCCGGATCTCCAGGGGCTCCGTCGCATGACGCTGTTCACGCGCGATGCACAGCGTTTATATGAGCGATTTGGCTTTTCGACCGAGATGCCGGCGTCAACGTACATGGAGCGGCGTCCGAAGCCGGGGGCTGCCTAGTGGCTGAACGGCGCACCGTTGGCTTCCGCCAGGACGAGGAACGGCACTGGGTTGCCGACCTCGACTGCGGGCACTCCCAGCACGTCCGCCATGACCCGCCCTGGCAACTCCGCCCCTGGGTCGTGACTGAGGAGGGGCGACAACGGTACATCGGTGCTACTTTGCAGTGCGTTGAATGTGACCGCCCGCGACCAATCACCAGCGCCACGGAGAAACGATGACCGCAAAGCTCGACAAATCCATCAAGCGCGAGCTGGAGCTCGATGGCAAAGTGTACACGATCACGATTGCGCCCGACGGTGTGAAGGTGACGGAGAAGGGTCGCCGCAACGGACCGGAGATGACCTGGCGCTCGATCATCGGCGGCGACGCGTCGCTGCACGAGAGCCTGAACGCGTCCGTCGACGCGACGAATCAGTAGCGGTCGCGAGTCTTATCGCGACTGGATCGGAGGGGTGCCGCCGGAATCTCGCGCGGCGGCACGGCGCTCTTCGTCGCGCAGTCGCACGGCGCCGTCCGTGGGCCGGCGCTCGAGGCGCAACTCCGTCTGAGCGGAAGGAAGTCGTTCGCCGCCACGTGCCAGTTCCGTCATGCGATGCTGAAAACGAAGGAACTGCACCGGCGCGCGCAGGCTGGCGCGCGGAGCGCGAGCGACGAGAAGTAGCTCCTCGCGCACCTCGCGCGGCAAATGCGTCGCAATTCGCTTGCGAAGCAGTGCGGTGACGGCCATGCCGTCGTGCCGCGTGACCGCGCGGTCGATCTCGTCGAGGTAGTCGAGAAAGCGTTGCAGCGGATCTCCGCTGCGCGATCGCGACAGGCGCGGTCTAGCCACGGCGCCGACCTTGGGAAGGCGATTTGGCCGCTTCATGCCGCGGCCCCACACGTCGCCGACATCGCGCACGCGCTCGACGATCGAATCCATCGTGAATGCATCCGGGTGGAGATCATCCGTCAACTCCGCCCATTCGAGCGGAGTCGATACCGTGGCGCGCGGTTCGGCGCGAACGGAATAGACACCGGCCACGGTCTTGCCGCGAATGTTCTGCAAATAGTCGACGTACACGGCGCCCGGAGCGCGCGCGTTGACCGCGCGCTCCACGGTCGCGATTCGAGGATGCCGTTCGGCGACCGTTGTCGCCACGAGCTGAGCGATCGCGCGCGCATCGTCGTTGGGCACCTTCGCCGGAAGCGGGAGCACGATGTGCAAACCGCTCGCGCCAGAGGTCTTCGGAACGGCGTGCAACCTGAGTTGATCGAGCACGTCCTTGACCGCTTGCGCGACTTCGACGACTCGCTTGAACGGCGCGCGCGGACCGGGATCGAGATCGATGATCGCGTAGTCGGCGAACTGCACCGAGCCGACGCGCGAATGCCACGGGTCGATCGAGATGGCACCCAACTGCACGACGTATAGGAGGGTCGCGACATCGCCGCCCACGACACGATCGAGCGTCGTCAGCCCCTCGTCAGACACAGACTCGACGCGCACCGACGGTGGCGGGTTCGCCGGCGCGCGCTGTTGATAGAACGCTTTTCCGCGAATGCCGTTCGGATACCGCTTCATCACGAGTGGTCGATCGGCGATCGCGGGCAGGAGAACGGGCGCGAGACGCGCATAGAAGCGCATCAAATCGCCCTTCGTGTGCTTCGTTGCCGGAAAGAAGATCTTGTCGAGGTTCGAGACCTCGAGTTCACCCGTTGGAAGCGCGAGCACGTCGGACGCGCCCGACTGTTCGATCTCGGTGAGTCGTTCGGCGACGCGTTGATACTTTGCCGCGCCCGCGCGGGCGCGCGTCGACTTCTTCGGCGTTGTGACGCGCTGACGGCGGCTTCGCAAGCGACTCGGGTTCATGCACCACCTCCAATGGAGCTTTGTCGTCTCGCACCCCGAGGAACACCGGCTGTCGGAGTTTCCCCTCCGTCGTCCATTCGTTGAACCTGATCTCAACGACAACAGCCGGACGAGTCCAGTGCGCGCGCTCGTTCGTCCTGGGCGTCTCGGCAAAGGGCGATGTCTTTCGTTCGATGGGTCGAAGGCGGCGAAACATGTCGGCCAGGGACTGCTGCGTGAAGCCCGTGCCGGTGTGTCCCGCATAAAGCAACGTGCCGTCGCGATAGTAGCCGACGAGGATGGCGCCGAGGTGCTGCCGCGACTTGCGCGGCTCGGTCCATCCGCCGACGACGAACTCCTGTTGCCGCTCGATCTTGAGCTTGAGCCAGGCGCGCGACCGACGCCCAATTTCGTATGGTGCATCGACGCGCTTGGCGATGACGCCTTCCCAGTCATGGCGGCGTGCGCGGCGCAACATGGCGCTGCCGTCGGCGCTGACGTCGCTGAGACGCAGCGCGCCCGAATGCTTGGGCGACTTCAGCAGCGCGGCGAGATGCGCGCGTCGCACGCGCCACGGTTCCGCGACGAGCGGCTTCTTGCCGTCGAGCAACAGGTCGAACAGGACGAGCGCCGCCGGGGACTCGCTGCGATGCGACTCGATGGTGCCGCGATCGGTGACGTGCATGCGGCCTTGCAGCTGTTGAAAGCGCGCCGGATCGTCGCCGTTCATCGCGACGATTTCACCGTCGACAATAAAGTCGCGCTTCGCGCGCTGGTGGAGTTCGCGCAGTGCGTCGACGACCTCGGGAAATTGGCGAGTCTTTTCCAAGCCATTGCGACTCAGGAGCGTCACGGCGCCCTTGGACGCGAATGCGAGTATGCGTATGCCGTCGTACTTGGGCTCGAACACCCAATCCTCGCCGTGCGGCAGCTCGCGGCCGACGGTGGCGAGCATCGGCGTTGGGCTGAGTCATGCGCGCGGCGCGCGCCGTCACGCGGTCTTGCGCCGCCGGGCGCGCGTGCCACGCGCGGTGCCCCGTGCGCCGGAGCGGTGTCGCTTCTTGCCCATCTCGAGGCTCTCCTGCAGCCGGGACATGAGATCGACGACCTGCGTACTCTCACGCTCCCGCGGTTCGGGCCCTTCCACCTTTTTCCCTTTCATTTTGGCGCGAATGATCTTCATGACGTTCGCTCGATAGTCGTCGACGTACGTCGCCGGATTGAACGTCGTCGACAAGTTCTCGACCAGCTGCCGCGCCATTTTGAGTTCCTGCGGACGGACGCCCGTCGACACTCGGAAACGAGAACTCTCCCACGTCGACGATTTCATCGGCGAAGCGCATGATCTCGAGGACGAGCGCGTCGCCGACCGCCTTGACGCCGGCGAGATGCAACGAGTTGGTCCGCATGGTGATCTTGCCGATGCCGACCATGCCACTCTCTTTGATCGCCTCGCGCAACAACGCGTACGCCTTCTCGCCGCCCTTCGCGGGCGCGATGTAGTATGGCGTCTCGAAATAGCGCGGATCGATCTCGTCGGCGCGGACAAAGTCGATCACGTCGATGGTCTTCGCCGAGTCGATCGCCGCGGCCTTGAAATCGTCGTCGGTCATCACGACGAACTTGCCCTTGCTGTATTCGTAACCTTTGACGATGTCCTTCCAGTCGACGACTTCGCCGTCCTCCTGGCAGACGCGATCGTACCGGATTGGCGAGAGATCCTCCTTATGGAGGAGCCGGAAGCTGACCCGCTCTTTCGCCTGCACGGCCGAGTGTAGGCGCACAGGGATGTTCACCAGCCCAAACGTCAGCGCTCCTGTCCATACCGGTCGCATGTCGCTCCAGTGATCGATTCAGCGAATGCGAGTGCAACTGCAATGCTATCAACAACGAATCCACATTCGAATGTGGACAGCGGCAAGTTGTCGACAAGAACTCGACACCAAGAAACGCGCGGAATCGGTTACTTGCGGACAGAAAAACGCAAACGAAAATGTCGACGAAAATGGCGACGATTCGCGACGGGAAATTGGCGGCCGCGAACGCACAAATGCGCGAGGACGCGCGCGCGCTCCTGCACATCTGTCCACACTTCTTATCCACAGCATCCGTAGGGGGCTTACCCGCGCGCGGCGAGCGACTTAGAGAGTTCTCGACACTTCTCCACATCGTCTATCCACAGTAATACCAACGACTTATGGATAACTTCCCTATTGCGCTTTGATTCGGCGTTTTCTAGGTTGCCGTCCCCGAAGCTGCCGACGTCGCCCGCGTGCGCGACCCCCGAGCCTTTCGATCAATGCATCTCGTCAGCTGCGACACTCCTCAAGGTTCGCTCGAAGACGCGCCCCGAACGGCGCTGCTCGCCGAGCACGAGCGCAGGCGAGCAATGGGATGGATTCTGGTCGCCGCAGACTGATGGCTACTACGCTCGGCATACGCGCGTCGATGGCCGAGTCGAATGGTTCGAATTGGCGGACGAGGATGTGGTCGCCACGGACGAGGCCGCGTCGCTTCCGACTTCGCGTTGGGCCGAGCGTCGTCACGACTGGCGCAGAGTCGCGCCGCGGTCGGGCGCGCGCCGCGGTGTTTGTCGCGTCATCGCCCGACGGACGCAGAATGTTGGTGGGGAGTGCGCGCCGGAGCTCGAAGCAGTGAGTTCAAACCGGCGGCGCGTACCCTCGCCTGCCACGACAACGCCGGACAACCCGACGTGGTCGACATCGTCGTCGACGTCAGCCGCTCGCTTCGGGGAGCAGTTCGAGTTGCGAGGTGCGCTGTGCGACGACGTGCCGCGACGCTTCGTACAGCCAGTCGAAGCTGGCGTCGAGCCGCGGATCTCCACCGGCGGCATCGCGCGCGAGACGGAAGTGCGCGTACAACCGGGCTTCGACTCGCTCCGGTTCGCCGTGGAGCCGAAAGAGCAGCAAATCGGTCGCCGCCTCGGTCAGATGAAACAGGGTGAACAGAAAGAAGCGCATTCTCGTCTCGTCGCCCGAGTCGACGGTGGCGAAGAATCGAGGCTCGCGCACCGGGCGTTCTTCGCGGATCGATGCGACGATCTCCATAGCGTGCTCGAGGCGCGACGGTCCGGCGTTGCGCAGGAGATGCACCCACAGCTCGGCGACGCGGCGCAGCAGGATGAGGTCCCACCGCGCGGCGTCTTCGTGCGGCGGGGAAGAGCAGATCGTTGTGGACGCGGAGCCAGTGTCGGAACTCGGTCTGCTTTCGGCCGAGGACCGCGAGCCCCGCGAGCAGCAGCGCGCGATACAGCGCGGCGACGCGCTCGTCGGATTCGACGGGCAGTGCCGCGGTGAGTATGAACGCCCGATCGGCGCCCGCCTCGATGTGGGCGGTCCGCTGCGCCTCTTGCTCGGCGGACAGCAGGACACTCGGCGAGGCCGCTCCCTCGAAGTCGAGCCATTCGCTCGCCGCGATGACGTACGCACCGGCGAGCGGCACGACGAAGTCCGGCGGGCTCTCGCTTTCGGGCAGCGCCTCGCCGGCGCAGAGACGAGTCAACACCCCCATTCCGTACTGAATGGCGGCGGCGCGGTCCTCCGCGGTGACGACTTTGACCGCCCAATGTCGGTCAAGGGTCTCGAGCGCGTTGGGAGTAGTCATGTCGATGGGGCGACGAGCGGCGAGGATCGTGCCTCGCGATCAACGCATACCCCCCTGACGGGCATCTCGCGATTCAGTAACAAGTTGCGACTAAGTAGCCGGCCAGGTTCGCCGCCGGAGTTTGGACCATGAGCATCGAGCCACATGCGCGCCGCCGTCTCCAGCTGGTTTGCGCCACCACCCGCGATCCCGAATTGGTGAAGGACTTGAGACAAGCACTCGAGGAAGACCAGATGTCCTTCGTTCCAAGTGCGGAGCTGCTCCGTGCCATCGCACTGTGCGCCGCATGCACGCAGGATTCTCCACGCGCGGGCCGGTCGGGCCTGTGCGACGACCACCGCGCGCGGTGGAACTTTGAGGCATGTCTCGCTGCGGCGAGCGATGTCGGCGAGCAGCCCTCGCTCGACGGCCTCGTGAGCGGCGTGCTCTCGTCGCCGGAGGGCGGTGCGCAGTTGCTCACCGCGTTCGATCGGCAGCGTCGTGCGCTGCGGCTGGTGCTCGAAGCACACGCGCGCGGCGCGGTGCAGTTGCCTGACAGCATCGCGGAAACTGTGGAACGCGCGTGCTCGTCGGGACCCCGGTTTCTCAACGGCGGATTGCGCTCCGCCGTGCAACAGGCGAGCTGACGCGTCGCCGGAGGATGCACGAATGATCCAGGTGAAGTGCGTCGGCGGCGAATGCAACGGTCTGACCGTCAAGGTCGAGCCGCAGCCGACGTACTACGAGGTGATCGATCCGCGCGATCCGGCGCGGCGCGACTACTACATCCTCGAGGTCGGACAGTGGGGGGCGCGACTCGTCCCGGAGTCGACAGCGGAGTGGCGCGCGCGCGTGTAGTTCGCGGGCGCCACTGCACGAACGCTCCGTGCGTAGGTCAGGGCGACGCTGCGTATTCTTCGATCGCCCATTCGAGCACCTCGGCCTCCAGCCAACCGCCGTCGCGCTCGACGATGCCGGATTCCTCGAAGACTTGCAGCATCAGGCGCGTATGTCGTAGCACCGCCGGAAGCGGCTCGCGGGCATTGCGCAACTCGACGACGAAGTCGCGCACGTACCGCCGAAATTCCTCGCGCGCTTCACGCGTTTCGAGAATCCGCTCACGCGCATCGAGCACGGCGATTCTCGCGTCGTCCGACCATTCGGCGAGCAGATTGTGCCGCGCCATCACGGCCAACTGCTCGCGTTCCACTTCTCTAAATCGTCCGTATCGCGCCGCGGCAAGCGCGACGCCCGTAGTCATGACGCTGTGTTCGCTGGCCGCGGCGGCGGCCTGCTCTGGCAAAGCCATTCGGGATCTCCGGCGACACTCGTGGGAGACACGTCCGCTAGCTTCGAAGATAATTGGTGATGTGCACCACAACGGCAAGTCCTTTCGTCGGCCGAGCCCGGTTTAGTTCGAATCAGGCCTCGAACCCAGTGTCCGGATCGCGCTCCCGTCGTGGCTGCTGCTTTCGCAGTGCCTCAACGACCTGAGCCCGTTCGTCGAGCTCTGCCGCTGTCATCGCGACCGGCACCGGAACCTCGTCGATCGCAGCCAGCGTGGCCGCGGAGTCCTCGGTGTTGGCGATTGGGGCGGCGTCTAGCGGTGCGACGGATTCAGCTGCGTCGAGATCCTGCGGCTCGCGCCGCTCGGCCGCATCGCGCGCCTGTTCATCCTGGCGCACGGTCCCCTCGCGCATTCGTGTGCGTCGCGCTCCTCGCGTGCGTCACCTACTGGCTTCCGATCACGCCTGTCTCCTGGACTGTTCGTCATGACATTCTCCTTGTTGCGGGACTGGGTCCGGGCAACTGCTCGCACTAGTCGAGCCACGTGGGGTCGCGCATGTCGCTCGATGGCGCGGGAGGATGTCCGCCATCGACGCCTCAGGAGAACCGAATACCGGCGTCGCGCAGGCGGCCAATGGCCGTGGCCAGGACGGGCGGATCAGCGATCAGCGAAACGCGGAAGAAGCGCTCGCCGCCCGGCCCGAACGCGTTCCCCGGGCTGACGACGACGCCAGCCCGGTCGATCAGGTGGCGAGTCCATGCTTGCCCGTCGAATCCGGCGGGGATCGGCAGCCAGACGAACATCGTGGCGGGCGACGGCTCCGTTTGCCATCCCAACGACCGAAAGCCCTCGACGAGCGCGTCGCGTCGTTCGCGATATCGGTTGACCACCGGCCTCTCGAGTTCTCGATAGTGCTCGAGTGCGTACGCCGCGCCGGCCTGGATCGCCGCTGGGCGTCCCGTAGCCGATGTTCGTGCGCACGGCGTGCAGCGCGTCGATCAGTTCGCGTCCGCCCACGGCAAAGCCGATCCGCGAACCGGCCATGTTGAACGTCTTCGAGAACGAGTGGAACTCGAGTGCAACGTCCTTGGCGCCGGAGATCTGGAGCGCGCTCGGCGCGACGCGGCCGTCGAACGTCAACTCGCTGTATGCGAGATCCGAGATGAGCAGAATGCCGTGACGACGACAGAGCGCGACCGCCTCCTCGTACAGCTCGAGCGGCGCGATCGTGCCGGTCGGGTTGTGCGGATAGTTGAGCACGAGCAAGCGGGCTCGTCGCAGCACGTCGACCGGAATCGCGCCGAGATCGGGAAGAAAGCCTCGCTCGGCGCGGAGCGGTAGGAAGTAGGTCGAGCCGCCGATCAATCCGGTCGATCGGCCGTGGACGGGGTAGTAGATGTCCGGCACGAGCGAGATCGTACTGGTATCGTCGGCGAAGCCATTGTCGCGTGGGCAATCCCTTCCTTGGCGCCGCTCAGACAAAGAACCTCGGTGTCAGCGTTCGCCGAGACGCCGAACCGGTCCTCCATGAACCCAGCAACGGCGTGGCGCAGGGCTGGCGTCCCGCGAAACGGTGGGTATCCATGCGTTTGCGGATCGGCGTAGGCTCGCGTGATCACGTCGACGACGGCCGGCGGAGTCGGCTGGTCCGGATTTCCCATTCCCAGGTCGATGAGGTCTATCCCACGAGCGCGGGCGTCAGCCTTGAGCTCGTCGAGCCAGGCAAAAACGTATGTCGGGAGCTCGGTTAGCCGCTTCGACGGAACAAGGCGTGCGTCGTCGCCGCGCGCGGCGGTCGATCCCTGTCGAGCGATCCCGAGTGGTGTGGTACTGGTCATGTGTCGCGGAGAAACCGGGTTCGAGTCTCCAAAAGGCAGGTATTGCGCCGGCCGAAGTGGTGGCGACAGCGAGTGAAAGTCGGTTGGAACAGATGGCGGCTTGCGCCGTACAATTAGACGATTATCTATCTATCGTACGGTCGGAGACGACCTGATGTCGACCAGAGGAGTGCCGTAGCCAGTGGACGCTGAGCAGTTCCAACGCATTGCCAAGGCCCTCGCCGACCCGCGTCGGTTCGAGATCCTCGAGCACATCGCCAAGCAGGTCGAGGTTGGCTGTCGACGCTTGTGCGACTGCTTTCCGGTCCGGCAGGCGACGATTTCGCACCACCTGAAGGAGCTGGCAAGCGCAGGACTCGTCGAGTCGAGGCGTGACGGACAGTTCGTGTACTACCGGGTCCGGCCGGCCATTCTGGAAGCGTACATGGCCGAACTTCGGAGCCGGATGTTGACGGAGGACGGAGCGGTTGTGCGGGCGCGAGCATCGCGCCGGCGACCGTCGGTGGCGAGACAACGGTTGGATTGAGGAATTTGACTTATAGATCTGGCGCCTGACGGTGCCGGAGGTGAACGGTGTATACGACGAACGACGACCGCGACCTGCTGGATCTCTACATCGAGGAGTTGCGAGGCGAGCCGGTGCTCAACGCCCAGCAACAAAAAGAACTCGCGCGCCACATGCGGCGTGCGACGACGGACGACGTGCGCGAGGAAGCGCGGTCAGAGCTGATCCGCGCCAATCTCCGGTTCGCGTTCTCCGTCGCCAAACAGTACCAGAACCGTGGCGTTCCGCTCGGGGACCTCGTGAGCGAAGCGAACGCCGGGCTCGTGCGCGCGGCGGACAAGTATGATCCCGACGTGGGCGTGAATTTCATCAGCTACGCCGTGTGGTGGATTCGGCAGGCGTTGCACTCGGCCGTTCAGCGGCAGGGGCGCACCGTGCAGGTGCCGCTCAACCGCGCGGCCGATTTGACGCGTGTGTCTCGCGCGCAGGAAGTGTTGCGACAGAAGTTGTCGCGTGAGCCGCACGACGAAGAGATCGCCAAGGTCGCCGACCTTTCGCTCGATGTGACGAGAGGCTTGGTGGCGCTGCTGCAGCCGGTGCGCTCGCTCGACGAGCCGACGAGCGTGGTCGACGGCGGGCGGACGCTTGGCGAGACGCTGGTGCTCGATCGTGGAGAGGACGAGGATGTGTTGCCCGGCGGCGTGGAGAGTGATTCGCGCCGCGAGGCGATCGCACGCGCGCTCGAAGTGCTTGCGCCGCGCGACCGTCGTGTCCTGATGCTGTACTTTGGACTCGAGGGAAGCCGGCCGATGACACTGCAGGAGATTGCGCGCGAGCTTGGCGTGACGCGTGAGCGTGTGCGACAACTGCGCGACCGAGCGCTCAAGCGGCTGCGTGAGAGCGACACGGCCGACGTCCTGCGGGACGGAATGGCGGCCTGATGAGCGAGCAGGCGATTTTGGCGGGAGGCTGCTTCTGGTGTCTGGATGCAGTCTTCCGCCAACTGCGCGGCGTCGACAGCGTCGAGTCCGGCTATGCGGGCGGGCGCGTAGCGAACCCATCGTATCACGATGTGTGCTCGGGCGACACGGGTCACGCCGAGGTTGTCCGGATCACGTTCGATCCAGCGGTGATTTCGTACCGCGACCTGCTCGGCGTCTTCTTCACGATTCACGATCCGACCACGCTCAATCGCCAGGGCGGAGACGTGGGCACGCAGTATCGATCCGCCGTGTTCTACCTGTCTGACGCGCAACGCGAGACGGCGCGCGAGGTGATCGACGAACTCGGTCAGCAAAAGGTGTGGGACGATCCGATTGTTACGGCGGTCGTCGCGGCGCCGGCGTTTTATCCGGCTGAGGACTACCACCAGGATTACTTCGCGAACAACGGAAACCAACCGTACTGCCAGGTCGTCATTGCTCCGAAGGTGTCGAAGGTACGGAAGGCGTACCTGGATCGGCTGGCACACTAGGCGTCATGGTCTTGGCCGCGTCGCGCGCGACGGGCGAGGCAGGTTGACCGACGGGCGGCGGATGGCCCGTTTTCTGCCAAACTAAAGGTGGAACGTCTGGTGATGCGACCAGTATATTGAGCGTGAAGAGAACGAACGTCCACGCTCCGATCTGTCGTCGTTGAGCGCCTCCCCGGACTGGTCTCGCAACTCATGCTGCTCCCACTGCTTGGCACTGTCGCGCTTTTCTCGCTGAATCCGGCGCACGTCACGACGCTGAGCGACACGTCGAACGTCACGCGGGTCGGGACGCCAACGATCAGCCACACGCCTGTCGTCCGCATCAAGGGCATTCTCGTGGCCGACAGCATCGTCGTCGAGAAGGCGAAGCATACCCTCACGCTGTATGAGTTCGGCTTCGCGGTTCGGACGTATCAAGTGGCGCTCGGGACGCAGCCCAAGGGTGACAAGGTGCGCATGGGCGACGGGCGCACGCCCGAAGGCGTGTACTACATCGACTACAAGAATGCGCAGAGCAAGTACCACATGGCGCTGCACATCTCGTATCCCGACGCCGCGCATCAGCATCGCGCGAGTGTGCTCGGCGTAAAGCCCGGCGGCGACATCATGATCCACGGGCTACCCCCCGCATACAAGAGCGTAGGGGCGGAGCACCGCGATTTCGACTGGACGGAAGGCTGCATCGCCGTGACGGACGCCGAGATCGAACAGATCTGGTGGGCGGTCCCGCGGGGCGCTCCGATCCAGATCAAGCCCTAACCGACAAACGGCCGAGCAGGCCCCCCCGTGCGCGGCTCGATCATCACGTGGAGCGTCGCGTCCGGCGTGGTCATGGGCGTGCTCGTTGACACCGCGCTGATTGGCGCGGTGCTGGCGATGCTCTTGATGGTGCCGGGTCTGTCGGCTCGGCTCGGCCAGCGCTGGGTTGTCGCCTCGGCCCTGACGATTCTGATCGCCGTGCCTGTTGCGCTGGCGATCCTGGGTTATCTCGAGGGGCGACTCAAGGCCGCGTAGCGCTTACGGCGTCTGTACCGGCTGCGGCGTGGTGTGCATGTAGCCGCCGCCCTTTTTGCAAGCGGCGAACGCGGAAGCGACAAGCAGAGCGACAAGGGTGACGCGGAGAATTCGCATGGGTTCTCGACTGTGATTCAGGACTGTGGGTGACAGCTAGGGATCGTGTTGCTCAATCCGGTCGTACGGCGGTGAGTTCCGGAGCGCGCCTCTTCCGGCGGCAGCAACCCCGCCACCGTGCCGTGACGGACCGAGTCAAGCCCCGATTTGAGAGCAAGATAGGCAAGTCGCCCGCTGGCCGCTCGCCAAGATGATCGCGGCTCCGTTCACGTCCATGGCTCGAGCGGCGACGGCTGGGTGAAGAAAGTGCTAATATCAAAACGCTGAATAGCACTGGGGCGGATGGATTCGAACCACCAACTTCTCGATTAACAGTCGAGCGGTCTGCCAGTTGACCTACGCCCCATCACGACCGCGCTGAGTTGCGCGACAGCACGCACGCCGGCGGGTAGTGCACCGGGCTGGCGCTGGTCGAAGACTATTCGAACGATATCGGCGCGGCACGGCGTGCGTCAACGTCGTATGGGGCGCCAACTCGTCAGTCACTTCGCAGCGCGACCAGCGGGTCGACGCGCGTGGCTCGCTTGGCGGGCACGACACACGCAACGACGCCAATCGCGACGAGTATGGCGATGACTCCGCCAAAGATCACCGGGTCGTGCGGCTGAACCTGGAACAGGATGACCGTGAGCAGTTGCGAAATCCCCAGGGCGAGCGCGATGCCCACCGTCATGCCCACGCCCAGCTGCCAGGCCCCCTGTCCGAGGATGAGGCCGATGACGTCGCCGCGCTGCGCGCCGAGCGCCATGCGAATGCCAACCTCACGTGTCCGCCGGCTCACGGAGAACGACATCACGGCGTACAGCCCGACCGAAGCGAGAAACAGCGCGACGCCGCCGAAGATCATGAACATCACACCGAACACGCGAACGAACCACAACGATTGCCCGATCGCGTCGTCGAGCGACTGAATCCAATAGAGTGGAACATCCGGATTGAGCCCCGACACGACGCCGCGAACGCTCTGCGTGAGTGTCAACGGCGGAGCAGCAGTCCTCGCCGCGATGTAGACGAATTGCGCGCGCGACTGCGCGAATGGTTGAAACATGATCGGCGACATCGGATCCTGCTGATTTCCGCTGAACATGTTTCCGACGACGCCGACGATGGTGAGCCACGGGGCTTTGCTGTTCGACACGCCGAGTCGGATGCGCCGGCCGAGCGGATTCACATTCTTATAAAACTTGTCGACGAACGACTTGGTGACGATGACGACCGGAAGCGCGCCGACGCGGTCGGCGTCGGTGAAGACTCGACCTTGCAGGAGCGGTGAGTTGAGCACGGCAAAGAAATTCGGCGTCACCGACACCAATCCCGAATTCGAGTAGTCCTTGTCCTTGAGGTATGTCTGTCCTTCGACGGCGAAACTGTTGCCGCCGATGCCTTGGCGCGCCCCAGGCAGTCCGGAACTCAGCGCCGCTCTCTTCACCCCCGGCAACGCCGAGACACCGTCGACGACCTGGTCGAAGAAGCGCCATTCGGCGAGTGTGTCCGTGTAGTCGACAGGAAAACCGATGCGCGCCGTGAACACGTCCTTGGTCGTGAACCCGGGATCCATCGTGCCGGCGTTCACGACGCTCTTGATCGTCAACCCGGCGGCGACGAGCAGTCCGCACGACAGGGCGATTTCGAACATCACGAGCACCTTGCTGATGCGGCCGATCCGAAAGCTCGACGCGCCGCGCGATTCATCCTTGAGAATGTCGTTCAAATCGGCGCGCGATGATTGATACGCGGGAATGGCGCCGGAGATGAGCGTAGTGAGGAGCGCGACGCCGATCGTGAACGCGAGCACCGGCGGATGCAGTCGGATGTCGATGAAGAACGGCACCTGCGTTGCCGCGATGGCGCTATTGAATGCCACGACGCCAAAGTGCGCGACAATGACGCCGAGCACCGTGGCGGCGAGCGAAAGGAGCAGCGATTCGGCGAGAAACTGGCGAACGACGGCGGTGCGCGACGCGCCGAGCGCCGTGCGAATGCCAACTTCTTTCGTTCGGTGCGCGGCGCGGTCCAGCAGCAGGTTGGCCACGTTCGCACACGCAATGAGTAGCACGAGGAACACCGCGCCGAGCATGGTCATCAGCAGCTGGCGCGGCTGCGGGCCGATGACGTTGTCGACAAATGTCTGGACGTTGGCGGTGAACCCTCCGTCTACATCCGGATATTCGGCGCCGAGCCGGTTGGCGATCGTGTTCATGTCGACCGTGGCGCGATCGAGCGACACGCCGGGTTTCAGTTTGCCGACCACTTGAAGGAATTGTCCCTGGCCTCGCGGCGTTGCCAGCGGGTCGGTTTGCAGCGGCACCCAAATCTTGTCATTGCTCGGAAACGCGAATCCATCCGGCATCACACCGACGACGGTATATGGCGCGCCGTTGACCCGAATGTGGCGACCGATCACCGTTGGATCGCTGTTGTACCGATCGTGCCAGGTCGAGAACGCGACGATGGCGACCTTCTCGCCGCTCGGCGTATCCTCACCGGCGCGGAATCCGCGTCCGAGGATTGGCTGCACACCAATCATCGCGAACATGTTGGCCGTGACCCACGATCCGTCAAAGCGCTCGGCCTTCTCGTCCCCGCTGATGACGATCGTCCCGGACGTCGTCGCGGCCAACTCAGTGAAGTCGTGCTGCTGTGCTTTGTAATCGAGATAGTCTTGAATCGGGAGCGACTGGCGCGTGATACCGCGCGCCGTGTTTTGTCGCGAGACGACCACGACACGGTCGCCATCGGGGTACGGCAAACCCTTCATCAGCGCGCCGTACACGATGCTGAACATCGTCGTCGTGAGGCCGATGCCCAGCGTGAGAGCGAACACCGACACGATTGTAAGGCCCGGACTCTTGAGGAGAGTCCGAATGCCGTACCGGACGTCGCGAACGAGACCGTGCATGTTGCTCCCGTCGAAAGGCGTGTGGGGCGCGACCGACTTGCCTCGTACGCGCCCTGTCGTGGCGCAGTTTCACGAGCGCGCGGACATGAATGCGTCACCATGTAAGGGCGCTCGGGCCGCGAATAGATTTGAGATGTGACTGTCGAAGCCCCGATCTGGCGCGCACCCGATTCCCTAACCCTGCCGGTGCTCGAGGGCGAGCACCGCGCGGACGTCTGCGTCGTCGGGCTCGGCGGCTCGGGACTTTCGTGTATTCGCGCGCTCGTTGCCGCGGGCCGGCGGGTGATTGGCGTCGACGCCGTGTCCGTGGCGGCGGGCGCGGCAGGGCGCAACGGCGGCTTCTTGCTCGGCGGTCTGGCGTTGTTTCACCACGACGCGGTCGAGCGATTCGGACGGCCGACCGCGACGGCGATCTATAACGAAACGCTACTTCAGATTTTTCGAATGGCGGAGGAGACGCCGGGAGCGATCCGCCGGACTGGGACGCTGCGCATCGCCGCGAGCGACGCCGAGCGCGAGGACTGCGCGCTGCAGATCGAGGCCATGCGACGCGACAAGCTGCCGGCCGAGGCCTATCACGGGCCCGAGGGCGCGGGTCTGCTCTTTCCGTCGGACGCGGCGTTCGACCCGGAGGCCCGGTGTCGCGAGCTGGCGACCGATGCCCAGTCGCGCGGTGCTCGCTTATTCGAGCATTCGCCGGCGACATCCATCGAGACTGGTCGAGTTACGACGCCAAGAGGGACCGTGATTGCCGACGACATCGTCGTGTCGGTCGACGGCGGACTCGAACTCGTGCTACCCGAACTCGGCGATCGCGTGCGGACGGCGCGGCTGCAAATGCTCGCCACCGCGCCGGCGCCGGACTATCACCAGGTGCGCCCCGTGTACTCGCGCTGGGGACTGGACTACTGGCAGCAGCGGCCCGACGGCCGCGTGGTCCTCGGCGGCTGTCGCGACGTTGGCGGCGAGGCCGAATGGACGACCGACACGTCGACGACCGACGTCGTGCAATCGGCGCTCACCTCGCTCGTCCGCGACCGATTGGCGCTCGACGTGCCGATCACGCATCGATGGGCGGCGTCGGTCGCGTACACGCAGAGTGGGCTCCCGATTCTCGAAGCCGTGCGGCCTCGCGTGTGGGCGATGGGCGCGTATTCGGGCACGGGCAACGTCGTCGGCGCGCTGTGCGGTCGCGCCGTCGTCGGAAATGATCGTGCACGGCCGCTCGCGGATTGCCGACTTGCTGCGGTGGTGAATCGCGGCGCCGTGCGCGATGTGTGATCGAGATACGAAAATTAGAGATCTGTACTCATCCGATCGATCCGGCGACGCTCGGCCCGCTGACGGCCGGTAGGCGCTTCGCCGCCGCCCATCGAGCGATTGTCGGGCGGCGGCGGCTCGTCAGCCAACGGCGTTCGGTCGACCGCGACCTCCCGGTCGCCGCGAGGAAGCCGCACGCTTCCTGACGCGGCGGCATCCGTCGCGCGTGCGGCGGCGCGTTCGCTCGGGCCGAGCGTCGCGTCTGGCAGATCGGCCGAGTCCATGAGCACGATCTGGCGGGTCCGGTCGATTTCGACGACGCGGAGCGGCACGAACGTGTGGCGCTCGGTGCCCGCAAGGTCGACGTCGAGGAGCACGGCTTCGCCGGCCTTTGCGTCGATCAGCAAGTCATTGACGCTGCCGAGCTGACGCCCTGCGATCGTGCGCACGTCCCAGCCGCGAATGTCGGGATCACCGTCCGACACCGTCCATGAGGGAAGCGTGCTCAGCCCTACGAGGGAATCGCGTTCGTGCGCGTACGGCCCAATGCCCGTGGCGTCGCGATCATGCCGACCATGCCGATCATGGCCGTCCGTTCTGTCGTTGCGATCCATCGAGACTCCCGAAGCAATCCCGCGCGAGTGACCATTGGCGGCGCCGACGCGCTTCTGAAACGGTTTGTCAGGCTTGGCCGTTTCGATAATAGAGGACGTACTACTCGATTGCGGCTGCGGCCGGATTGGATTGTGCGAAGCCGGTCGCCGCGCCAGTTGCGACGCGCATCACCAAACTGCAAGCGGAACGCCACTGTGCACGCCGACGTGCACCGGGTTGCGCGGCCGGTTCACGCCGACTGGACAGGCGATGCTTCCGGCGAGAAGTTGGTAAGAGAAGGAGGCCCGAAATGCTCCGAAGCGACGCGCCGCCAGCGGTTGCCAGGTTTGTGAAGCACACGCCGATTGCCGCGCTTGTTGTGCTCGCCTCGATTGGTTTGGTCGCGACTGCCAGTGCGCAGGCGATCGCAACGCCTGATTCGGCGTCGCGCTGGATCGACTCGATTTTCTCGTCATTCGCTGCTCCCGGATCGCCGGGGTGCGCGGTTGGCGTGACGCGAAATGGTCAGTTGCTGCTCGCCAAGGGCTACGGTGTGGCCGATCTCGAGCACGGGACACCGATCACGCCGGACACGCGGTTCTACGTCGCGTCGTTGTCGAAGCAGTTCACCGCGATGAGCATTGTGCTCCTCGCGCAGGACGGCCGACTGTCGCTCGACGATTCGATTCGGAAATGGGTGCCCGAGGTCCCGTCGTTCGGTGTACCGATCACCCTTCGCGAGCTGCTGCATCACACGAGCGGATTGCGCGACTATCTCACGCTGCTCGCCCTGTCTGGCTGGCCGAGCGATGGTCCGCTCACCGAGAAGCAGCTTCTCGCACTCGTCGGCCGCCAGCACAACCTGAACTTCGCGCCGGGCGATGAGTTTTTATACAGCAACACGGGCTACGCACTGCTGTCTGTGGTCGTGCGGCGCGCGTCCGGACAGTCGCTACGAAACTTTGCGGCCGCGCGGATTTTTGGGCCCCTCGGCATGAGTCATACGGAATTCCGCGACGATCACACTGAACTCATCCCGCAACGCGCGTATGGGTATCAACCGTTCGGGTCGACGTACCGCATCAGCCAACCGGAACTCGATGTGGTCGGCGACGGCGGCGTGTATTCGACGGTCAGCGATTTGGCGAAGTGGGACGCCAACTTCCGCACTGGTCGCGTCGGCGGCGCGAAGGGGCTCGCCATGCTCGAGGAACCGGGGCGCCTCAACAACGGGCAGACGATTCCTTACGCACTCGCGCTCACGATCGGCGACATTCGCGGACTGAGAACGCTCGGGCACAGCGGCGAATACGGCGGATATCGGAGCGCGCTCCTTCGCTTCCCCGACCAGGGCGTGTCAGTCATCACGTTGTGCAACACCTCGAGCGCCGCGTCCACAGCTCGCCGAGCAGGTCGGCAGCGTGGTGCTCGGCCTCGCTGCGACGCAGCCGGCGGCGACCACGCTCGATCTGGTGGCGACGACCGACTTGTCGTCCGGCACGGGTCAGACGTCGTTCGACTCGACCGGTGCACGCCGGCGCAACGACCAACTGGCACAAGACGCGGGCACGTACTACAGCGACGAGCTCGATCTGTCGGTGGATCTCGTTGTGCGCGACGGGGTGCTGGTCCTGCAGCGCGCCGGCTCGGACGACATTCGATTCGTGCCGTTTACGAGCGATGTATTCACGAACAACGATAAGATGCTACTCAGCGTCAAACGAGACGATCGCGGCATGGTGGTCAGTTTTGCGCTGACGATCAGTCGTGTGCGCGATCTCGAATTCGTGCGGCGCGACCCGGATCGCGGTTCGCGTGATCATTGACGCCGCGCGATTGGCTGATTCAGGAGGGACGCTTGGGTTTGGCGCGCCGCGTCGCGACCGCGGCGAGCGGATCCTCGGGCCAGTCGTGCTTCGGATATCGACCGCGCAACTCTTTTCGCACGTCGAAATAACTCGTCCGCCAAAAGCCGGCGAGGTCTCGTGTCACCTGCACCGGTCGGCTGGCCGGCGACAGCAGCTGCATGGTGACCGCGACGCGGCCGCCCAATATCAGCGGCGACTCGGTCATGCCGAACACCTCCTGGATTCGCACGGCGAGGGACGGCGCATCAACATTGGAATAGTCGATTGCGACGCGGGAGCCGCTGGGCACGGAGATGTGCGACGGCGCGAGCACGTCCAGATCCCGTCGCTGGCGCCAGTCGAGGCGCGCGTCGAGTAGCGACACGAAGTCGATGCGCTCGAGCTCGTCCAGGCGGCGAATGCCGCTGAGCGCCGGGGCGAGCCAGTCGTCGAGCTGCGCGAGTAATGCCGCGTCTGATACGTCCGGCCACGCCGGATCGTGGCGCGCGACAAATGCGATTCGCGCGCGCAGGCGGGTTGCCGCGTCGCGCCACGGAAGTGCGCCGACGCCGCGCTGACGAATCGCGTCGAGCAATGCGCGTCGCGTCTGATCCGGCGACGGCCGTGCGATCACCGACTCGCGCAGGACGATGTCGCCGAGCCGTTCGCGGCGGCGCGCGACGATTCCGCCCGTCGCGTCGTCCAGCTCGACGACATCGTCCACGGTGATCTGGTCGACGAACAATCGTTGCACGTCGTCGGCGTCCAGCGCGGCGGCGAGAAAGATCCGGCTTTCCGGCCGGCGATCGTCGACCTCGGCGGCGACGATCCACGGCGCCGGTGCGAGCGCCTGTGAACCAGTCAATTCCGCGCCGCGTCCATTGCGAAGGAGATAGCGCGCGCGAGGTCCTGGACGACGCTGCGCGACGCGATCCGGATAGGCGAGCGCGAGGAGCGCGCCGGCCGACTGGTTCGCGTCGTCGCGAAACACTCGCGTCAGCGCCGACAAGCCGGGCGAGTCGATCCGCATCGCGCCGCACGCGTGATAGTGCGTCGCGATCGACGTCTGGAGATGCGTTGCCGCCGCGAAGTGCGTCGATGCGGCGCGACAGGTCCGCGTCCGGCGGCCCGTCGGTGCCGCGAATGATATCGCGCTCCGAGAGCAGGGCAGCGATCTGACAGGCGAGCGCCGCGTCGCCCTGCGCCTTTGCCCGAACGAGCATGTGGCCGAGTCGCGGATGCACGGGCAGCGCGGCGATTGCGCGCCCGTGCGCCGTGATCGTTCCGCGCGTGTCGAGTGCGTCGAGCTCGGCGAGGAGCTCGCGTGCCTGCGCGAACGCCGCTGGCGTCGGCGAGTCGAGCCATCGTAGCTCGGACGGGTCCGTGATTCCGGCCATGGCGAGGTCGAGCGCCAACGGCGTGAGATCGGCGCTGGCGATTTCCGGAAGGGCGTGGTCGAGCAACTGTGCGTCGTCGCCCTCGGCCCAGAGTCGAAAGCAGACACCGGGAGCCACGCGCCCAGCGCGACCGCGACGCTGGTCGGCCGACGCGCGCGATACGCGAACCGTCTCGAGACGCATCATGCCCGAGCGCGGTGAAAAGCGCGGTACGCGGGACAGCCCGCAGTCGATGACGACGCGAATGCCCTCGATCGTCAGGCTCGTCTCGGCGATCGACGTGGCGAGCACGATCTTCCGCCGTCCGCGTGGATCGGGGAGTATCGCGCGATCCTGGGCATCGTGCGGCATGGAGCCGAACAGCGGTGCGACGATCGTGTCGGTCTCGTCGCCGTCGGCCAGCATCGACTCGACCCGCCGGATTTCGGCCGCGCCCGGGAGGAAGACGAGCAGGTCGCCGGCGGACTCGCGAAGCGCGACGCGGATTGCGGCCACGACCGAGCTATCGACGCGGGCCGCGGTGCGCGGCGCGACGTAGCGTGTTTCGACCGGGTACGTGCGCCCCTCGCTGGTCAGGATCGGAGCATCGCCGAGCAAGCGCGCGACGGCCTCGCCGTCGAGCGTCGCCGACATGATGAGTAATCTCAGATCGTGGCGCACGAGGCGCTGCGTATGCAGGCACAACGCCAGCCCGAGGTCCGCATCGAGACTGCGCTCGTGAAATTCGTCGAAGATCACGATGCCGACGCCGTCGAGCGTGGGGTCGTGCTGCAGTCGGCGCGTCAGGACGCCCTCCGTCACGACCTCGATGCGCGTGCGCGGGCCGACCCGCGTATCGCCGCGCATCCGGTAGCCAACGGTTTCGCCGACCTGTTCGCCGCGCAGGTACGCCAACCGCGCGGCGGCGGCGCGCGCCGCGAGGCGACGCGGCTCGAGCATGAGCAGTGATTGTCCGGCGAGCCACGGCGCGTCGAGAAGCGCCGAGGGCACGCCAGTCGTTTTGCCGGCACCGGGCGCCGCTTGCACGACGAGCGCACGATTCGCGGCGAGTGCGGCGCGAATCGGCTCGAGCAGGGATTCGATTGGAAGTGTCGTCACGCCCGGGCCGGAATCGCGCGCGCCGCGAACGCGATCAACAACCGCGTTTGGCGAGCGCGTCTGTCGAACGCGTTACGCGGAGTAGTAGGCGTGGATGCAGCGACTGATCAGATGCTGCAGCAGTTCGTGCGCAGCGTCGGGCGACGGTGCCGACGCGACTTCGGGAAGTGAATTCCAGATGTCCTTGAGGAACACGAGGAGCCGCTCGGCGCTGATTCCCTTGGCGCGCGCTTCATCGGCGGCACCGCGGAGCAATGGCGTCAAGTCTGGTGGGAGGCCGCCGCGAAGCACCGAAGCCGACAACGCCTCGCGCAACGCCGTCACCGTCTCCGGCGCGAGGCCGGGAGACGACGGAGTGCGGTCGAAGGCCATCATGCGAGCAACGGTCCGCGTTCGCTGTGCGGCTGAAAGCGCTGGGTGGGAGCAATCATCGCCGAGGGAATGAATTCGACTGCGCGCCGGGAGTCAAGCCGACGCTGGGGCGGGGAGCGCCGTTCAGCGATGCTGAATGTGTAAAGCGGCGCCGATCCAACTGATCGGCGCCGCTTCTTCGCAAACCTGCCTGAGGTGATCAGGAACGAATGACGATCAGGAATTTCGAGTTTTCCCAGAAGCGCTCCGGCTGATCAACGCGAAGTCCGCCGGACAGCTTGCCATCCTTGGCGACGAGCGGTGACGCGTAGGCTGGGTTCTGGCGGGTCAGAATTGTGTAATCGCCTTCGGGGAAGTTGATCACCCGGTCGTGGAGGCGGTCGATCTTCGTGAACTTGGACGGATCGAGGTCGCGCGCCGGAGCGACCGAACGCGATCCGACGAGCAAGAAGCGCTTGTGTCCCTCTTCGACGAGGATGCCGCGCTGTACGAGCTCATCCTTAGTGCCGACCGCGTAATACGCGGTGTTCTTCTCGGTGGTGAGCTCGGAGACCGTATCGGTCAACGCCGTCTTTTCGCCGGCCAACCGCACGTTCTCCTGCGTCACCGTGTCGACCTTGGAATTGAGCGACGCGATCTGCACGTTCTGGCGCGAGATCGTCGACTCGTATTCGGCCTTCTGCTGCTCGACCGTTTGGCGCAGGTCGGTGATCGTTTTTTCGTACTCGGCCACCTGCGCGAGGAGCGTGGAATCGCGGGAGGCGAGGCGCGAGGCGCGCGACCGGAGCGACGCGACGCGGGCTTCGCTCGAGTCGAGGCGCATGACGAGCGCATGAATGTGCTGGACGACCGCGGCGCGCTCGTCCTTCATCGACGAGATGTCGGATTCCGTCAACATCTTCGCATTCAGCCGGTCCGCGGGCTGGCGCGACTTGAGCTTGGTCAGCTCGGTGTTGATGTCGTTGACGAACCGCGTCGAGGTCATCACCTCGTTGAGCAGATCATTCTTGATCGCCACGAGCGAATCCGTGCGAATGGAGTCGGCGTGGGCGAGCGTGTGCAACTGCTCCTTGCTCTTCGTGTCGCATGCGGTCAGGACGACGATGCAAGGAAGCAAAACGCGGAGAAAGCGCATGGTCAACTCGGGGAGTGGGGGCGAAGCGCGCATCAGCGAACGTGACCCGCAGGCAAAGAGTATAATAACTTAATTGTACTGCGATCGGGCAAACTCAATCCGTCGACGCGCACCAGCGGCGCCATGATGTCCTGCGAATCCGCGCTGTGACTCAGTCCAAGTGCATGTCCAACTTCGTGTAAGGCGATCGCGCGCATGCCACGCGCATCCAACACGTGACCATCGCTCACGTGTGTCGCGAGTGTGATGTCCGTCACAAGCAGCCACCCATTTCGATCAGTTCGCCACGTCGTCGAGCCAGTCTTGTGCTCGAGATGGTCGGTCCAGTGCACGCGAATGTCGGCGCCGTTTTCGGAACTGACATAAGCAAACCGCAATGGAATTCCCGTCGACGCCCATTCGGCGAACGCCGCACGAACCGCGCCGGGGAATCCTCCCTGCGCCCCACAAATTGTCGATGTCGAGTCGATCCAGATGTGAAGTGGATCACCAACTCGGTCAGGCCAGCGCTCAATCGTCGAATCACGGTCGACGAGTAGTCGATCGATGTACGTGCCGGGCGCGCCAGACAGGATCTCGCCGAGCGTGGCGCGCGCGGATGATCGGAACGACAGAGATGGACTCAGCGTTCCGTCGCGCGCACCGGATGAGTACGGTGCGCAATCGGCGATGCCGGCCGCGACCGCGACTGTGGCGATCACCGTGAGGGCACGCCCCATCACGGAGGATGACCTGCGATACAGCATGGAGACTGCGGGAGGAGGGGTCGTGCGGGGAGGAACGGAGGCCGAACCAAAGCGGTGCTGCTATTGCCGGGGCCGTCGGGGAGGCGGACGTCGGAACATTATACCCGACCGTGCCCTCAAGGTTCTGTGACTAGACGAACGCCGACGCGGGCCTGCAACCCCGTGCGGCGGCGAAGCCGTAACGCGCGTCACCCACAATTCACGATGTGCTCGCGACCGCGGTTTCGCAAGCACCTCGTCGTCGACCGCGCCCCGATTTTCGGTTGTTCTACTCGAGAATCGCCCCCCAAATCAGCGAGTAGGTCGACACCGACTGTCCGCGGTACTGCGGACGGAATCCGTAGAGCACGACGTGCCCGCGCCCGTGCTGGACGTCGACCAGCGCCGCCTTACCGTTGAGCTTGGTACCACCGAGCAGCCAACCAGACAGCAGCGGATTGCCGGTCGCGGGATAGCGTCGCCACCGCGGTGGCCGACGTCGAATCAGAGATCTCGAACGCCGGACCGTTCTCGAACCAGACGGCCGGCACCGTGGCCGTGAATCCGCGCGCGATCGGACTGTCGCGCTTGATCTCGACGGCGAGAATCGAACCCGGCGCGTAGAAGTCCGTGTTGCGCACGCCGGCAAGGACGTTCTTGACGGGGAGCTTGAGTCCGTCGATGAACGCAGGCGCGGAGCCGTTGAACGCGAGCACCGTCCCGCCGCTTCTGCACGAACGTGTCGAGCGGGCCGAACACGTCGACCGCTGCCGCGCCGCCGCGGCCACCGCCGCCGCCCCTCCCACCGCGGCCGCCGCCGCCGATGACGCCTTCGGGGAACACGATCGCGTCGAACCGGTCCTTGAGGGGAGCGCCCTCGAGGTCCTTTTCCGTAATCGTTGTATAAGGAATCTTGTATGAATCGAAAACGAACCGCGTCCACCCTTCGTCGATCGGTTCGGTCGCGCTTGGCCGGTAGATGGCGATGCGCCTGGTCGTCTTGCCGCTCAGCGGCGAGGTGTATGCGGGTTCTGGAATCTCGCGCAGCACCGCGCCAGTCTGCCGGCGCCGCGCCCATGACGTGCGCGACGTCCACGCCGAAGATGAGCGGCAGCGTGTGGGCCGTCACGTCGTACGGTCGCTCCGGCGGACCGCCGGGATATTCGAACAAGTCGGGATAGTGCTGGCGCTCGAGCAGCGCCTTGGCGTACGCGCCGAACGGTTGCTTGGTGAGCACGACGTAACTGCCCGCCGGATAGTTCTTGCCATCGACGTCGACCGGCGCGGTCGTTTCGCGCACCTCGACCTGTCCATGTTGCAGCGTCCAGATCATTCGCTTGAGCGCCTGCGTGTCCGGCTGCGTCTTGGGAATCACGACGGCCGTGGGCCACGCGTCGCGCCCCCACGCGGGCTGCGCGCCGAGCGCACGGTCGGCCTGTGCGGCGTATCCCTCGAGCCATCCCTTGCGATTCTCGGCGGCGTTCAGGAACAGCGCCCAACTGGCGGCGGTCTGATAGCGCACGATGTCGCCGTAGGTCCAGTGTCCGCCGAGCCAGAGCGACGGGAAATTCCACGTCACCGTCTTTGCGTCGTAGCCGCGACCGGGACCGAGTTGATCGAACGGAATGTCGATCGGCGTGGCGAGACGCGCGCTCGCGGTTTCCGTGAGCAGCCGCGCGCCGCGGTGGTAGAGCGAGTACTGCCGCGCCGGCGACCACTGGTCGTATGCGGCGTTGCTGGCGATTCCGGTGAACCCGTCGTTCGTCATCCGCCACACGATCGACATGCCGAGGCCGTTCGTCGCCGCGGTGAGAATGGGATCGATGTTCGGCTCGACGGGATCCATGTACGGCGGAATGAAAATGCGCCCCGCGTTCGATCCCTGCTGGTGGATGTCGTTGACGATTTCCGGATCCCACGGTGTATAAAGCGAGTCGACCGTATACCGCGTTTCGAGTTGTGTGAACG
Organism: uncultured Gemmatimonadaceae bacterium; assembly: GCA_963817445.1. Classification (GTDB taxonomy): domain Bacteria; phylum Gemmatimonadota; class Gemmatimonadetes; order Gemmatimonadales; family Gemmatimonadaceae; genus JAQBQB01. Next base: position 1,144,913 of record CAWFOG010000022.1, on the reverse strand, counting down.
CGTACCAGTCGCGATTGTCGTCGTGGCCCACGTACTTGGCGTAGAGGTTCGGCGGATCGCGCCCTTCCATCGGCGTGCCGAGCGTCGAGCGATAGTAGTCGCCCACGATGTCCACGCCGTCGGGATTCTGCGACGGCACGAGCATGATGATCGTGTTGGCGAGGATCGTCTTCGTGTCGCGATCCTGGCCTCGCGCCAAGCGGTCGGCGAGCACGATCGGTGTCGTGAAGCCGCCGGATTCGTTGGAGTGAATCGCCGACGTGACGAGGATGACGTTCTTGCCTTCGTCGATGAGATGCTGACGTTCGTTCGCCGCTTGCAACCGCGGATCCATGAGGCGACGCTGGATCTGCCGATAGTGCTCGAGATTGGCCAGCGTGCTCGAGTCGGAAATGAAGGCGACGATGAACGGACGGCCGAGTGTTGTCGTGCCAAGCGTACGCACCGACACGCGCGGGCTCGCTTTGTCGAGCGCGGTGAAGTAGTCGACGATCTGCTTCCAACTCGGCAGATGACGATCGGCACCGGGTTCGAAACCCAGGATCGACGCGGGGGTCGGAATCGCGTGCTGCGCGGCGATGGGCGAGACCGCGGCGAGGGCGAGCAGCGCGGCGACGGAAAAGAGAATCGGTTTTCTCATGGAGATTCGGTAGACGGTGGGGAGACGTTACCGAGACAGCGGCGCTCGCGGAAGACGCCGGCCTCAACTATCCGTGCTCTTGCTCAAGGCGGACGGCGGTCCACCAACGAGTCTAGCTGAGCCGAGGCGAACTGGACAACTTTGTCGCCTCACCAACGACTCGGGATCAGCGATGCAGCTTCGCTTCGTTTTTTTCGCCGCCACGTTTGCCTCCACGGTCGCCGCATCAACTCGTGTGTTTGCGCAGACCCCAGCACCGCGCTCGGCGAGCGGTGCGGCATATCGCACGCAGTCGCGCCGTTGTCGTCCGTCGACACGATGCTGTTTCACGGTCTGCACTTTCGCATGGTTGGCCCGCCGCGCGGGGGACGAGTCACCACGGTCACCGGTGTCCCGTCCGAGCCCCGCACGTTCTATATGGGTGTGGCGAGCGGCGGACTGTTCAAGACCACCGACGCCGGCACCTCCTGGCTGCCGATCACCGACGGTAAGGTTCCACTCGGATCAATGGGCTCGGTCGCCGTCTCGGAGTCCGATCCCAACACGATTTACCTCGGCACCGGGTCAGACGACATCCGCAGCAACGTCTCGGCCGGTCGCGGCGTGTACAAGTCGACCGACGCGGGCGCGACGTGGACGTTCGCCGGCCTGCACGACGCGGGGCAGATCGGCGCCGTGCGCATTCATCCGACAAATCCGAATGTCGCGTGGGTCGCGGCGATCGGAAACGCGTTCGCGCCGAACGCAGAACGCGGCGTGTTCAAGACGACCGACGGCGGCAAGACTTGGCGAAAGGTGCTCTTTCTGTCGGACAGCGTCGGCGCGGCGGACCTCGAGCTCAATCCGGCGAACCCCGACATCGTCTACGCGTGGATGTGGCGCGGCGAGCGCAGGCCGTGGACGATCATCAGCGGCGCCGGTCAGTCCGCGGGCGTCGGCTTCTACAAGAGCACCGACGGCGGCGAACACTTCGCAAAGATCACCAACGGCCTGCCGACGGACCTGGTCGGCAAGGCGAACATCGCGGTCACCGCCGCGAGCCCGAACCGCGTGTACGCGCTCATCGAGGCGAAGCCCGGCGGCGGACTCTATCGCTCCGAAGACGCCGGCGATTCGTGGAAGCAGATCAGCAGCGTACGCGCAACTCATCACGCGTCCCTTCTATTACGTCACGCTCGCTGCCGATCCGACGAACGCCGACGTCGTGTACGCGGGCGCCGAGAACTTCTACAAGTCGACCGACGGCGGCGCGAACTGGACGACGGTGCGCACGCCGCACGGCGACAATCATGACATGTGGATCAACCCGCACGACGGGAAGATCATGATCCAGTCGAACGACGGCGGCGCCAACGTGTCGCAGGACGGCGGCCGCACCTGGTCGACGCAGATGAATCAGCCGACGGCCGAGATCTACGGCGTGTGGCTCGACGAGCAGTTTCCATATCGGCTGTACGGCGCGCAGCAGGACGCCGCGACGGTGATCGTGCCGAGCATGCCGTTGCCCGGGCAGCACCGAGCCGTTCGAGGCGGGGCCAGGATGCGAGACGGGGCCGATCATCCCGCATCCGAAGAATCCGGAGATCGTGTACGGTGCGTGCAAGGGGCAGTTCAGTCGCATGTTCATGAACACGCGGCAAGAGCAGAACTACTGGGTCGGCGGGCAGTCGCTGTATGGAAACGACGCCAAGGACCTCATCTATCGCTTTCAGCGCGTGTCGCCGATGGAGGTGTCGTTCCACGACACGAGCGTGGTGTACTACGGATCGCAGTATCTGCATCGCTCGCACGACGGCGGGGTGCACTGGACGACGATTTCGCCCGACCTCACGGCGCATCCGCCGTGCTGTCAGGGCGGTAGTGGCGAGCCGATCACGCGCGACGTCACCGGCGAGGAGTTCTACAGCACGCTGTACGCGATCAGCGAATCGCAGCTCGAGCCGGGAGTGATTTGGACCGGATCGAACGACGGGCCGTTTTATGTGACCCGCGACAACGGCAAGACGTGGAAGAACATCACGCCGCCCGATCTCCCGCCGGGCGGACGAGTGCAGTACATCGACCCGTCGCCGCACCGCAAGGGCTCTGCCTACTACGCGGTCTATCGATACCTGCTCGGTGATTTCAAGCCTTATATTTATAAGACTGATAACTACGGCTCGACATGGACGCGATTGGCCGACGGCACGAACGGCATTCCCGCCGACTGGCCGATGCGCGTCGTGCGCGAGGATCCCGTGCGCGAGGGACTGCTGTACGCGGGCACCGAATTCGGGATGTTCATCTCGTTCGACGACGGCGGGCACTGGCAGCCGTTCGAGCTCAATTTGCCGAACGTGCCGGTGACGGACATCAAAGTCCACCACAAGGATTTGGTGGTCGCCACACAGGGGCGGTCATTCTGGATTCTCGACGACGTAACCCCGCTTCGTCAGATCGACGCGCAAACCGCGGCGACGGCGCAAGTGCTGTTCAAGCCCCGCGATGCAGTGCGTGCGCGGCTAGGCGGCGGTCGAGGCGGCGGTCGCGGCGCCGAGGTCGCGCCGGTCAGGCGCAATTCCCGGCGAACGGTGCCACGATCAACTACTACCTATCGCATGCAGCGACGGAACCGCTTACCGTCGAGGTGCTCGACAGCGCGGGAGCAATCCTACGCAGCTACACGAGCGAAGCATCGCGCCCGCCGACGACGGAAAGTCCGACCCCATCCAGCGACGACGAGGCGCCGCCAGCGTTTCGCCGCGCGCCGCCGATCCGCCTGACGACGAGCGCCGGCATGAACCGCCTCATCTGGGACTTCAACGACGCCGACGGAATCATGGTTCCACCCGGCACGTACCGTGTGAAGCTCACTGCAGGCACGTGGAGTGCGACGCAGCCGCTCGTGTTGACGTTGGATCCCCGCCTCGCGGCCGATGGCATCACGGCGGCCGACTTGCGCGAGCAGTTCGATCACAATCGGCGCATGCGTGATCTGGTCACCGAAGTCGGGCGCGTGGCCACGCGAGTACGGCAGGCGCGCACCCGACTGCGGACGTCGGCGCCCAGCGATTCGCTGACCAAGGTTGAGGCGCTCGCAGTCGCGCTGTTCGGGCCCGACGAAGGCGTCCGCTATGGGCGCCCCGGTCTCCAGACTCAGATCTCCTACTTGGCGGGGATCACGACGCGCGCCGACCAACGGGTCGGCAGCGACGCGGTCGATCGATATCGCGAACTACGCAAACAGCTGACGGCGCTCGAACAGCGGGTGAACGCGACGCTCGGAGTTGAACGCGGCTCACCGTAGGCCGGTCCGTTTGAACGAGGGGCGCAACGGCGTTGGTGTCGTTGCGTCCCTCGTCGAATGTTCCTCGCCGCGTTTACCGCCGTCGAATCGACACGCCGCCGTTCGTCGTCGTGGCGCGGATCGTTGGGCCACCGCTCCCCAATTGCGTCGTCAGTCGACGACCGAACGAACCCTGCACCGTGATCGGGAAGCCGATGTCCATGCCGCCGTTCACCGTGCCCGTTTCCAGCTGGGCGGAATAGTTCTCCGGGATGTAGAGGCGCACACCGCCGTTTGACGTGCGCAGGTCCAATCCGGCACCGCTCCATTTGTCACCGGCGAGTTCCGCGGTGACGCCGCCGTTCACCGTCGTGCCGTGCACGTCGCCCGCGACGTCGGAGAGCGAGAGTCCACCGTTCGTCGTCTCGAGTTCCATGCGCGAGTCGACTGCGTCGACCGAAATCCCGCCGTTACGCGCGCGCAACTCGAGCGCGGTGTGCTTCGGCACCCAGACCTCATAGCTTACGGCCCACGACGTCCGACGTCGGTTGTCCGGACCGTCAGCGCGAAGCTCACCATTGCTCGTCGAGATGGTGACCTGCTTTGCGAGGTCGCGCGCGTCGGCTTCGGTTTCAGCGTGCGCTTGAATCATCGCGGTGACTTGAATGCCAGGCTTGTCCCAACCATGCACGGTGACACTGCCGTTATCCCGCCCGTCGACGGTGAAACTCGCCGACGCGGGGACAGTGATGTCGCGCGTCTCGCAAAACTGCTCATCGTCGCGCCAGGCGTGCTGACAGTTCTCGACGAAACGGCTCGCGCGAGTCGACTGGGCGCCGGCGGCCGTCAAATGCACGACGAACAGCAGGAGAATTGGGGACGAGCGCATCGCGATCTCCAAGGGTGGTTGACAGGCTGGAATTGTGCGACCTATTCCTCGGACACCGGAGCGCCGTGGTTGGTTTGAAGACGCTCCGATCCCCCCTCTATAGAAGGAAAGCCATGTCCGTCGCGTTCGATGAGGCGGCTTGCCCTGCCACGGCCGCGTGCCCGTTTGTTCCTCGCTGCCTCGATATGCAGCTGCGCGACCGTCGCCACGGCGGCGCGGCTCGGCGCCCAGCAGGGCGCGACCGCCTCGCCGGTCCACGCTGGTCGGGTCGTCGTCGACACGGTGCACTCGAAGGCGCTCGAGGACAATCACTACGGCGACTCGCCGAACCGCGAGGTGATCGTCTATCTGCCGCCGAGCTACGACTCGAGCACGACGAAGCGTTATCCGACGATTTACCTGCTGCACGGCTTTGGCAGCTCCGATCGTGCGTGGGTTCGCGGCTATCAGGGATTCAGCATCGGGCCGTCGATGGATTCGCTGATCGCGTCCGGCGCGGCCCGCGAGATGATCGTCGTCATGCCGAGCGGCCGCACGCGACTTGGCGGAAGCTTCTTCACCAACTCCGATGCGACGGGGAACTGGGAAGACTTCATCGCGCGCGAACTGGTTGCCTACGTCGACGGCAAGTATCGCACGATGGCGCGTCCAGAAAGCCGCGGACTGGCGGGGCACTCAATGGGCGGCTACGCGACGTTCGCGCTTGGGATGCGCGACGGGGGTAGCGTCTACGGCGCGCTCTACGCGCTGAGTGGCTGCTGCACGCGCTTTTCGCGCGACCTGGCGCCCGACGGGGCGGCGATTTGGGAGACGCTCACGCATCTCAATTCGGCCGCCGAGGTGCAGGCGCTGACGTTCTATCCGGAAGTGTTCTTGGCGATGAGCGCTGCGTTCTCGCCGAACGTGAACCGCGGGCCGCTGTACGTCGATTTTCCGTTCGAGTTCAAGGACGGCCGGTGGCGCGGCGTTCCGGCGGTGCAAGCCGAATGGATGGAGCACGCGCCGTACGACATGGTCCCGCTGTACACGAACAACCTGAAACGTCTGCGCGGCTTCGCGTTCGACGTGGGCACACGCGATCAGTTGGTTCCGCCGTCGCAACTCGCCTCCATGGACAGCGCGCTCAAGCGCGCAGGCGTTCCGCACACGTACGAGACGTATGACGGCGATCACACCAGCGGGATTGGCCTGCGAATGACGACGCAAGTGCTACCGTTTTTCTCCCGAACGTTGGACTTTTCAGACGACCGCCGCTGAGCGGACCACCATTCTCGAGGACGAACATCGATATGCGACGTACCTGGGTTCTTTCGCTGCTGAGCATTGCCGTGGCAACGTCGGCCTGTCTCGGGCAAGCGAACCGGCCGCCGCAATGTGGGCCCGACAACGCGGGACTCAAGCTGCCCGCCGGATTTTGCGCGACGATTTTTGCCGACTCGGTTCCCGGCGCGCGGCACATGGCGGTCGCGCCGAACGGTGACGTGTTTCTCTCCATGCAGGGGCGCGGCGGCGGAATCATGGCGCTCCGCGACGCGGACCATGACGGGCGCGCGGAGATCAAGCAGCGGTTTGCGTCCGGCTACACGACGAGCGAGGTGCGCCTGTTCGACGGACACCTCTATACGGAAGCGTATCCTCAGCAAACGGGCGGCGGGCGCGGCAACACCGCGCCGCCGCCGCCGATCGCGATCCTGCGCTATCCGCTCAAGCCGGGCGAGCTGATGCCGAGCGGCCCGCCGGACACGATCGTGCAAGATCTGCCGTCGATGCCGGAGCACTTCACGCGGAATTTCGTCATCACGCCGGCGGGCGTCATGTACCTGAACATCGGTTCGCCGTCGAACTCCTGTCAGGAAAAGGATCGCGGCAAGGAATCGCCGGGAAAGAACCCGTGTCCCGACGTCGAAGTGCGAGCGGGGATTTGGAAGTTCGACGCCCGCGCGCAACATCAAACCGCGACGGCGAGCAATCACTTCGCGCGCGGCATTCGGAACGCCGTCGGCATGGCGCTCGATCCGGCCGATGGCAAGCTCTGGACGACGCAGCACGGACGCGACCAGCTCGGCGGTCCGCAGGGCGACTGGTCGTTCGACGCGAAGTACAACGCCGAGAACCCGGCTGAGGAGCTCATGCAGGTGAGCCAGGGTGACGACTACGGCTGGCCCTACTGCTATTTCGCCGTCGAAGAACACCATCTGGTGCTCGCACCCGAGTACGGCGGTGACGGCAAGAAGGTGGAGCAGTGCGCGCAGAAGCATGAGCCGGTTGCGTCGTTCCCCGGACACTGGGCGCCGAACGGACTCATGTTTTACACCGGCTCGAACTTTCCGTCGCGATACAAGAATGGCGCGTTCATCGCGTTCCATGGATCGTGGAATCGCGCGCCGGAGCCGCAAGCCGGGTTCAACGTGGTGTTTCAACCGTTGCAGGGCGGAAAGGCGGCGGGCCCGTACGAAGTGTTTGCCGACGGATTCAACGCGAACGGCGTGCATCGGCCAACGGGACTCGCGCAGGGAACGGACGGCGCGCTGTATGTGGCGGACGACACTGGCGGCCGCATTTATCGCATCATTTACGTCGGCAAGTGACACCGCCGACGGCGAGGAGATGGTATCGGCATGAATGACAATTCTCTCAAGGCGCTCCACGCCGCCGGCCAGTCGATCTGGCTGGATTTCATCGACCGCACGATTCTTCGCAACGGCGAGCTGGCGCGCCGCATTCGCGACGACGCGCTCACCGGGATGACGTCGAACCCGACGATCTTCGAGAAAGCGCTGGCTGAGGGCAGCGTGTACGACGATCAGATCCGCACGTCGGCCGGCGAGTTCACGGCGATGGAGTTGTTCGAGCTGATCGCCACGACCGACGTGCGCGACGCGTGCGACATCTTCCGCCCGTCGTACGACGCGATGAACGGCGGCGACGGCTATGTGTCGATTGAAGTGTCGCCGGGCGCGGCGAACGATGCGCAGGCGACCATTTCCGAGGCCACGCGACTGTGGGCCACGGTCGGTCGCCCGAACGTGATGGTGAAAGTGCCGGGCACGGTCGAAGGCGCGAAGGCCGTTCGCCAGCTGACGGCGAACGGAATCAACGTCAACATCACGCTCCTGTTCGCGATCGAGGCCTATCGCAGCGTGATCGACGGCTACATGGCTGGCCTCGAGGATCGCATCAAGGCCGGCAAGACGATCGACCGGATTCACTCGGTGGCGAGCTTCTTCGTCAGTCGCGTCGACACGGAAATCGACAAACGCCTCGACGCGGCGATCAAGGCCGATGCCTCCAAAGCCGCGGCACTCCAGCCCCTCGAGGGGCGCGCCGCGATCGCCAACGCCAAGCTCGCGTACAAGCTCTTCCAGGAGCAAGTCGCGTCGCCGCGGTGGCAAGCGCTCGCCGCGCGCGGCGCAACGGTTCAGCGTCCGCTGTGGGCCAGCACGAGCACAAAGAACCCGGCGTATCGCGACGTGATGTATGTCGAACAACTCATCGGCCCGGACACGGTGAACACGATGCCGCCGCAGACGATCGACGCGTTCCGTGACCATGGAGTGGTCAAGCGCACGGTCGACACCGGGCTCGACGACGCGGCGCGCGCGATCAGCGCGCTCGAACAGCAGGGCATTTCGCTGCGCGACGTGACCGACAAGCTGCTCACCGATGGACTGGCGAGCTTCCAGAAGTCGTTCGACACGCTGATCGCCGGCCTGCAGAAGAAAACGAAGGCGTTGGGCAAGGAGCTGGTCGCGAGTCGCTAACTCTTACGTCGAGACATTTGCACTACTGTCGAACAAAGATTGTCTGCACGCTCGGGCCGGCGAGCTCGTCGCCCGACGCGCTTCGGGGCCTCGTGGATGCGGGCCTCAACGTCGCCCGCATCAACTTCTCCCATAGCACGCACGAGCAGCACGCGGCGACGATCGCGCTCGTGCGTCAAATCGCCAAGGAGATGGACCGGCCGATCGCCATCCTCGGCGACCTGCAAGGGCCGCGCATTCGCATCGGTCAATTGCCGGCGACGCGCGCGCTGGCCGACGGCGCGGACGTCGTGTTCGCGCCCGAGGGGACGGAACGGGGCGACGAGGTGCCGGTCACCTACGCCAATCTCGCCGAAGACGTGCACGTCGGCGATCGCATCCTGATCAACGACGGGTTGATCGAGCTCGTCGTGCTCGCGGTGGACAAGCCGCGCGTCACGGCGCGCGTGCTCCACGGCGGCGACCTGACGAGCCACAAGGGGATCAACCTCCCGGGCGTGAAAGTGTCGGCGCCGTCGATCACCGACAAAGATCGCGACGACGTCGCGTTCGCGGTGCAAGCAGGAACTCGAATACGTCGCCCTGAGCTTCGTGCGCCGCGCGCAGGACATCGCCGAGCTGCGAACGTTGATCCCCAAGTCGACGCTCGTCGTGGCCAAGATCGAGAAGGATTCGGCATTAGAGAACATTGAATCGATCGTGCGGGCATCCGACGGCGTCATGGTCGCGCGGGGCGACCTGGGCGTGGAACTGCCGTTCGAGGAAGTGCCATACGCGCAGAAGCGCATCATTGCGCTGTGCAACCGACTCGGCCGGCCGGTGATCACGGCGACCCAGATGCTCGAATCGATGATCACGCATCCGCGGCCGACGCGCGCCGAGGCGAGCGATGTCGCCAACGCCATTCTCGACGGAACGGACGCCGTGATGTTGTCGGCGGAGACGGCGGCCGGGCAGTATCCGCGGCTCGCCGTCGAAGCGATGAGCCGGATCATCGCCGAGATCGAGCGGCGCCGGCAGCACCTGCGCAAGGAAGATCGGCGGCGCGGCGAGTCGGCCATGTCGACGGAATTCGCCATCGCCGCCGCGAGCGCCGCGGCGGTGACGATGCTCAACGCGCCCGTGCTCATCGTGTTCACGAAAAGTGGATTCAGCGCGCGGATCGTCGCGTCGCACCGGCCGAGCGTGCCGATCCTCGTTCTCACCGACATTCCGCGCACCTTCCGGCAGCTCGCGCTCGTGTGGGGCGTGATTCCCGAACTCGTGCCGCACTGCAACACCTACGACGAAATGGTTCGGCTCGCGCTCGAGGCCGTGCAGCGCCGACAGCTCGCTCGCCCCGGCGACCGCGTCGTCGTGACGGCCGGCGTGCCGTTCGACGTCCCCGGCACGACGAATCTGCTCAAGGTCGAAACGGTGTGACGCTCCGCGTACCATGAAACTGACCTTCCTCGGCACGGGAACCAGCTTCGGCGTGCCGAAGATCGGCTGCTATTGCGCCGTGTGCCGGTCGCCGGATCCGCGCGACAAGCGCACGCGCGTCGGCGCCGTGATCGAGAGTCAACACGGCACGCGACTGCTCATCGATACGCCGCCAGAGCTTCGCCTGCAGCTCGTTGCCGCCGGCATCGATCGTGTCGACGCAGTGGCGTTCACGCACGACCACGCCGATCACACGCACGGCATCGACGATCTGCGCGCGATCACGGTGAACCGTGAAGCGCCGCTGCCGATCTACGGGCCCGCCGACACGCTGCGCAATCTGTCCGAGAAGATTCCGCTACATCTTCGACGACGAGATGCGCCCGCTCCCAGGCACGTCGAAGCCGGAAGGACAGGCGAGAGTGGTCGAATCGGGCGTACCGTTCAGCGTCGGAGATCTCGAGATCACGGCGGTCGCGGTGCCGCACGGCCCTGTCACGGTCTTTGCGTATCGCGTCGGCGGACTTGCGTACGTCACCGACGCCAAGTCGCTGCCGCCGGATGCGGTTCGTCTGCTCAAAGGCGCGAGCGTGCTCGTGATCAACGCGCTGTTTCGGACCGAGCACCCCACGCACCTCAGTATTCCAGAAGCGGTTCGGGCGGCGCGCGAGATCGGCGCCGAGCGTACGTACCTCACGCATTTGACCCACGACAACCTTCACGCGGATCTCGAAGCCGAGCTTCCGCGCGGAGTCGCTCCCGCGTTTGACGGCCTCACCGTTCGCATCGACTGAGATCACGGCACATGACGCTGCGCATTGACTACACCAACATGATGGGCGACGTCATCCCCGACGGCGTCGACGCATCCGACTGGGCGGCGGCGCCCGAGCGGTTTCGTCGCGTGCACGCGGCGGCCAACGCCAGGCGCGACGCGGGAGAACTCGGCTTTCTTGCGCTTCCGGACGATGCCGTGCTGCACAAACAGTCGCTCGACTTCGCCGTGTCGAGCCGCGGAAAGTTCGACGACGTGATCGTGCTCGGCATCGGCGGCTCGGCCCTCGGGCCAATTGCGCTTCGCACTGCGCTGCTCGCGCCAGATTGGAACGCGCTGGACGGCGCCGAGCGCGATTCGCGTCCGCGCATGCACGTATTGGACAACGTCGACCCGCACACGATTTCCGCGCTGCTCGACCGGCTCGATCTCGAGCGGTCGATCTTTGTCGTCATCTCGAAGTCCGGCGGCACGGCGGAGACGATGGCGCAGTATCTCGTGGTGCGAGAGCGATTGACCCAGAACACGAAAAACCCCGCCGCGCACCTCGTGTTCGTCACTGATCCAAAGAACGGCGCGCTACGACAGATCGCGAACGCCGAGAGTATTCCGGCGCTCGACATTCCGCCGGCTGTGGGCGGACGGTACAGTGTGCTCACGCCTGTGGGGATTCTGCCCGCCGCGCTCGTCGGAATGGACACCCAGCAGCTACTCGCCGGTGCGCGCGACATTGCCGGGCGATGCACGGGCGCAGACCTGGCCACGAATCCCGCCGGTGTCTTCGCGACGCTGCAGCACCTCGCGGACACCAAGCTCGGGCGACACATCCACGTATTGATGCCATACTCGGACCCGCTCCGGAACGTCGCCGACTGGTTCGTGCAACTCTGGGCGGAGAGCCTCGGAAAGCACCGCACGAAGAGTGACGCGGGCGTTGGCCCAACCCCGATGGCGGCGCTCGGCGCGACCGATCAGCACAGCAAGGTCCAGCTTTTCATGGAAGGCCCGCAGGACAAGACGGTCACGTTCATCGCTGTCGACGGGGCCGGGGTCGACCTCGCCATCCCGAAACTGCACAGCGACATCAAAGAGCTCGGGTACCTCGGCGGGCATCAACTGGGCGAGCTGCTGTCCATCGAGCAGCGGGCCACGGCGGGGGCGTTGGCGCGGCGCGGCCGGCTCAACATGACGATTCACGTCGGCCAAGCCGACGCGTGGCACCTTGGCGCGCTGTTCATGTTTCTCGAGATCGCCACGATCTACGCCGGCGAGCTGTATGGGATCAACCCGCTCGACCAGCCGGGGGTCGAGCTCGGAAAGCAGTTCACCTACGCCATGCTTGGCCGGCCGGACGCCGAGCAGGCGCGGCAGGAATGGAACCTGCTTCCAAAACCCGACAGCAGGTACGCCGTCTAGCGCACTTGCTGCTGCAGAGATGCGGCGGCAGGTTCCGCAACCTGCACTCTCCGACCCCTCTATGGACAAGATCGAAGCGCTGAACGGCCTTTTCGGATCCGACGTCACCGTTCGTCGCGGCCAGGTTCGGGTCGCCAAGGACGGCGCACTTGCATCGCCGCTGATGGATCAGCTCGCGCGCGCCGCTGTGTTCGGCGACGAGGGCGAGAAACAGCACGCGCGGTGGATGATCTGGGAGCTTGGCCAAGCGGTCGGCGTCAGGCCGGCATCGATCCACGATTTGTATTTGGCGCGCGGTCGCGGCGAGATACACGGCTTTACGGTGCCCGCCATCAATGTCCGCGGCGCGGCGTACGACACGGCGCGCTCGATCTTTCGCACGGCCATCGCGCTCGAGGCGGGCGCGTTCATTCTCGAGATCGCGCGGTCGGAGATCGCGTACACCGATCAGCGGCCGGCCGAGTACGTGGCTGTGATGCTGGCTGCCGCGATGCGTGAAGGATTCCGCGGGCCCGTGTTCATTCAGGGCGATCACTTCCAAATCAACGCGAAGAAATTCGCCGTGGATCGCGACACGGAGGTCAACGCCGTGAAGACGCTGGCGCGCGAGGCGGTAGCGGCGGGTTTCTACAACATCGACATCGACACGTCGACACTCGTCGACATTTCGAAGCCGTCGCTCAACGAGCAGCAGCGGCTCAACTACGAAGTTGGCGTCGACATTCTCCGAACGGTGCGCGAGATCCAGCCGCGGAACGTGACGATTTCCGTGGGCGGTGAGATCGGCGAAGTCGGCACCGAGAACAGCACGGTCGAGGAGCTGCGGGCCTACATGGACGGCTTCAATGCCGCGCTGCCGCGCGGCGTTGAAGGCTTGTCGAAGATCAGCGTGCAGTCGGGAACGTCGCATGGTGGCGTGGTGCTTCCGGACGGCTCGATCGCCGACGTCAAGCTCGACCTCGACACGCTGGAGCGGCTCTCGAAGGTGGCGCGCGACGAGTACCATCTCGCCGGCGCCGTGCAACATGGTGCCTCGACGCTGCCGGACAGCGCGTTCAACAATTTCCCCAAGCGCGAGACCGCCGAGATCCATCTGGCGACGAATTTTCAGAACATGCTGTACGATCACATTCCCGCCGCCTTGCGGGCAACGATCTACGCATGGCTCTCGGCGAACGCGAAAGACGAGCGCAAGACCGGCGATTCGGACGACCAGTTTTTCTACAAGACCCGAAAAAAGGCGCTCGGTCCGTTCAAGCGCCAACTGTGGGACTTGCCGGCAAGCGACAAGGCCGCGTTGGCCAAGGCCTACGACGACAAGTTCACTTTCCTGTTCAAACAATTGGCGATCGGAAAAACGGCAGCGATCGTTGGGAAATTCATCGCCGCGCCGGCGATCCACCGCGTCGATCCGAGCGAAGCGATGGCGGTTGTCGCCGCGCCGGACGACGCCGAGTTGAGCGATTGAACGCCGAGCGCGGAAGCGATGCGGCTCGCGGAGCGAGCGCGTAGGATGTCGGCGTCGCCGATGACGGAGAGCCTGTGGCTCGACACGCTGCAACGCGTGTCTGGCCGATCGGCGCACGAGTTGCGTGGCGCGCTCAACGGCGTGTCGGTCAACCTGGAAGTCGTGCGCACTCGCACGGCGAAGCCCGACGTCGCAGCGGCGAGCGTGGCCAAGTACGCGACGGCGGCGGGGGATCAGCTCGGCGTCGTCATCGCGATGAGCGAAGCGCTGCTCTCGTTGGCGCGCGTTTCGCGCGGGCCGATGGATATTGGTTCGACGGTGCGACGGTTCGAGGCGCTGTTGGCGTCGCCGGCTCGCGTGGATGGGCGTTCGCTCGTCGTCGATCCGTCGGTCGACGACTTGGGTGTGACGACGGCGGACGGAGCGGCGGCGCGCTTGGTCATCGGTGCGACCATGCTCGCCGCGATTGAGGCGTCGACGCGCGTCGTGTGTCGCGCGACGGGCACGGGACCGGAAAGGCGTCTGCACGTGGAAAGCTGTGACGACATGACGTTTGGACTCGGCCCGGCGGTGCTCGCCGCGGCTGCTGAATCGGGCATTGGAGTGCAGGCGGAATCAACCGCGCTGTCACTGAGCTTTCCTCGAATGACGAAGGACGGAAGCACAGCATGAAGCAAGAAAAGGCGAAGGTGCTGATTGCCGATGACGAACAGGCGATCACGTCCGGGCTGAGCGCGATCCTCGAGGATGAGGGCTACACCGTCGACATCGCGAACGACGGCCAGAAGGCGCTCGAGCGGCTGAGCGCGGAGCGGTACGGCGTGGTCCTGGCGGATCTCAAGATGCCGAAGCTCGACGGCATTGCTTTGCTGCGCGAGCTCAGAGAACAGCGGATCGCCACCGAATTCATCATGATCACCGGCCAGGGCTCGACGGAGCTGGCGATCGAGGCGATCAAGCAGGGCGCGGCCGACTACATCGAAAAGCCGCTCAACGCCGAACGCCTTAATAAACTCAAAGCACAGATTCCTAAACTGCTCGACCAGTTCGCGCTGCAGGAAAAGAACCGCGAACTGTCGGCCAAGCTCGAAGGCCTCACGCACTACGGCGAGCTGACCGGGACAGTCAGAGGCCATGCGCAGTGTGTACCAGGTGATCGACGCCGTGGCGCCGTCGAACGCGAGCGTACTGATCCTCGGCGAGTCGGGCACGGGCAAAGAGCTCGTCGCCCGGGCCATGCATTCCAAGAGTGAACGCTCGAAAGGACCGTTCTTCGCCCTCAACTGCGCGGCGCTCCCGAAGGAAATCCTCGAGAACGAGCTGTTTGGTCACGAAAAGGGCGCGTTCACCGGATCGACGAACGAAAAGCCGGGCGCGTTCGAAATGTCGAGCGGCGGAACGATCTTCCTCGACGAGGTCGCCGAGATGTCGCCCGACATTCAGGTCAAGCTCCTGCGCGCGCTCGAAACGCGGCAGGTGCGGCGCCTCGGCGGCCGAAAAGAAATCACTGTCGACATTCGCATCGTTGCGGCCACGAACAAGGACTTGCAAAAGGCCATCGCCGAGAGCGAACTGCGCGAGGATCTGTACTATCGCCTCGCCGTCGTCGAGATCGTGCTGCCGCCGCTGCGCGAGCGCACGGACGACATCCGCTTGCTGGCGACGGAGTTTCTGGCACGGTACGCGAATCAAAACGGCAAGCAGATCACGGATTTCGAACCTGCCGCCTGGGACTGGATTCTCGCGTACCACTGGCCGGGCAACGTGCGTGAGCTCAAGAATGCCGTCGAGCGATCGGTGATCATGGCGCGCAGCAACACGATCGGTGTCGCGGACATCATGCCTCGTCATCTCCGTGCGGCGGGCGAAATGCCGACGTCGGTGACGATTCCGGTTGGCGCGACCGTGTCCGAAGCGCGGCGCCAACTCGTCTTGCGCACGTTCGCTTCGACGGGCGGCGACGTGGAACGGACGGCGAAGGTGACCGGCGTCAGTACCGACGAAGTGCGGCACGACCTGCTTGCGCTGGTCAATGCTGTGCCGGCAGGCGTGATCGAGGATGACGATGCGCCGACGAATGGAAAGCATGCCGGGGCGATCGACGCGGTGCTTTCGCGTCCGGTCGCTCCGATCAAGAAGCCGGTGCCGAAGCGGCGCTGACGCCACACGGGTTCCCAGGAGCACGAACATGTCGCACGACGAATTCGACGATGATGATCATCCATACGTGGTGATCGAAAAGCACACGACGAGCGTTGCCCCGTTTCTCATCGGGCTGGCCATCGGCGCCGGGGCGGCGCTGCTGTTCGCGCCACGATCGGGCGAGGCGACCCGCCGCGATATCCGTCGCCGCGCGCTGCGCGTTCGGCGGGCCGCCGAGAAGGTGGCGACCGACGTCGCCGGCACTGTCGCCGAGACGTTTGATGACGCGCGGCGCCGTGTCGAAGATCAGATCGATTCAGCGCGACAAGCCATTGATCTCAAGAAAGACCAGGTGAACCGCGCGGTCCACGCCGGGCGTGAAGCGGCACAGGTCGCGCGGGCAGAGCTCGAGCAACGCATTGCACAGACCAAGGCCGCGTACAACGCGGAAGATTATGGCCCGCGTCGTCGTCGGCGAGCGGCGGTCGGCGATGAGTCCGAGGAGGGGTAAGTTTCCCTGACGCCGCCCGGCGCGCTGCACGTCACGTCCAACCGCTCCGCCCGAATGTCCCAGCGCCCACTCATCGTCAGCATTGGTTGGACGCTGCGCGACTACGCGAAGCGTGTGTGGGACAACAGCGGCGAGGACAATGTGCTGTTCCTCGCCGGCGGCATTGCGTTCAACATCATCCTCGCGGCGCTACCGTTCATTCTGCTGCTCGCGACCGGCGTGACGTATCTGCTGCCGATCGTATATCGAGGGGCGATCAATTCTCGCGAGCAGGTAGCGATTTTCATCGACCACCTCCTGCCGGCGCACTCGGAAGTCAATTCGCCGTACCACTCGCTGATCAACGATCTGCTGCGGACGCGCCGCACGCTCACGATCTACAGCGCGGTTGGCTTCATCTGGTTTTCGACGCGGCTGTTCGGGTCCCTGCGCACCGTGCTCGCCAGCGTGTTCGACATCGAGAGCGAGCGCGGCATCATCGCCGGCAAGATCTTCGACGTGAAGATCACCATCGTCTCGACCGTGCTCTTCGCAGCCAGCGTCACCGTGACGACGTACGTCAGCCTCGCGTCGAGCGCACTGGTCACCATCGGCCTGCGCAACGACGTGATCGGCCGTGTCCAGTACTTCGCCGGACGCACACTCGGCTTCGTGTTCCTCGTGCTGATGTTCTTTGCGCTCTACAAGTACTTGCCCATCCGCCGTGTGCGCGCGAAGGCGGCGTGGGTCGCGGCGGCGTTCACCAGCGTCTGTTTCGAACTCGCGCGGACCGCGTTCTCTCTCTATACGAAGACCTTCAATCCGGCCACGCTCTATACGGGCACCCTGACGGCGATCGTCGTCGTGGTCGTGTGGTGCTACTACGCCGCGCTCATCTTCATTCTGGGCGGCGAGGTCGGCCAGGTGTTCGAGCTCCGCCGTGTGCGCAGGCTCCAGCGCGAAGTGTTCACGGACTGAGCCCGCTTTCAGGCGCACTCATCGGCCGCTGGCCCGGCAGTTGCCTTTTTGCGACTGCACTCGAGCCGATTGGAGAGAGTTCAATGCGCACGATCATCTCACTGCTGGCGATTGGCGCGCTCGTCGGCGGCTGCAAGCGCACCGAAAATGGCGACGTCATCGTCAAGCGGCCATCGCACGTCTCGGTTCAGACGACCGAGGACACGCTGCATATGCCAAAAATTACCACGCGCACCGACACCGTGAACGCGCCTGTCATCGGCGCGAACACCGAGACAGTGGCGGTGAAACGGCCGTATATCGGCACGAGAACGGAGACGGTAGTCGTGAAACGACCCGTCATCGGCTCACAGAAAGCCGTCGTCAAAGTGCCGAGCGTCCAGCACCCATAGCGCCGCCGATGGCACGATAGCGCGGAGCGTACGTCGTGCGGCATATTCGTGCGCATGACGATCGATCTGCGCAGTGATACGGTCACCAAACCGACGCCGGCGATGCGCGCTGCCATGGCGGCCGCCGAGGTTGGCGACGATGAGCGAGACGGCGATCCAACCACGCGGCGACTCGAAGCGCGCGTCGCCGCGTTGCTGGGCAAGGAGGATGCGCTGTTTTTCCCGAGCGGCGTCATGGCGAACCAGGCGGCGATCTGGATTCACGCGCCGCGCGGCACCGAGGTGCTGCTCGACGTGGACGCGCACATCGTGCACAGCGAGATCGCCGCTACGGCCGTCCTGAGTGGCGCGCAGGTGCAGCCCGTCGTGCCAACCGGTCGCATGATGAACGCCGCCGATCTGCGACGCACGCTGCGTCCGGCGTCGCGCTACTTTCCGGCGCCCAGCCTTGTCTGTGTCGAGAATACGCACAATGGCGCGGGCGGAACGATCACCGATGTCGCCGAACTGCGCGCCATTCGCCAGGTGGCGGCGGAACGCGGGCTGCCGGTGCACATGGACGGGGCGCGCCTCTGGAACGCGAGCGTCGCCAGCGGAATCGCGCTGTCGGAAATCGCCGAGCAGGCCGACACGGTGATGGTGGCGTTCTCCAAGGGACTTGGCGCCCCCGTCGGCGCCGCGCTCGCCGGCAGTCGTGCCGCGATGGAGACCGCGTGGACGGCGCGCAAGCTGTTCGGCGGCGCGATGCGCCAGTCGGGCATTCTCGCGGCCGCGGCGCTGTACGGCATCGACCATCACATCGAACGGCTGGCCGACGATCACGCCAACGCGCGCGCGCTGGCGTCGTTGATCGACGGAGCAGGCCGCGCGACCGTCGTACCGCCCGATACAAATATTGTCATGATCGATCTCCCATCAGGCCTCGCGGCCGCGGGCGTGGTGGCCGCGGCGGAGGCGCGTGGCGTGCGCGTCGCCGAGTGGACCGACACACGAATCCGTATGGTGACACACCTCGACGTGAGCGCCGCCGATTGCCGCCGCGCCGGCGAGGTGCTGCGCGAGATTCTCGAATCGCCGACGGGGAGCCGGGGAACGAGCTGACCTCGCGGGCCGCCGTGAGAACATTTGGCGGTCCGCTGCGTTTCTTCTCGATGTATGATCGTGTGCGCGCGCGCCCTGTGGCTGGCGTTGGGCCTGATCGGCGCTGCCCGCGTCGACGTTCTGCCCGATCAGTCGCCTGGTCGGGCGATCGAACAGCCGCCTGTGCTCACGACCTTCGCGATCAACGGCGGCGCCACGTCCGTTTCGGCTGCCGACAGCGCGATCACGCTTGGCCACACCGTCGTCGGCGCCCGTCCGACTGAATACCGGGCAAGTCGTCGGGCCGACTTCCTCGGCGCCCGCTGGCTGCCGTACACGGCGGCGCCCATCGCGCACGATTGGTACGACGGCAATGGCGAGTCGTGCGACGCGACGCGCCCGTCGCATCGCGTCACCTACTACCTGCAGGTTCGCGCGCCGGTCGGTGAGGAGGTCAAGACGGCCGACGGACAGCGGCGCCTCGTGCCGGCTCACGTCGAAAGCAACGTGCTCCGTGCGACGATTTGTGCGTACCTGACTCCGCCCACGCGAGGGAGCCCGGAGCCTGCCTCTTGACGCAGCGCGCGCGAGGACGCTACTCAATGAGCAGACTTTGACAGGCGATCCATGATTCTGGCTCTGGCCATCGCGGCGGTGTTGTCGGCGCGCGCAGGTTCGTCGGTGCGCAAGCCGGCACCCGCGCCTGCGATGGATGCGTGGCGCGTGATGCAGGACGCGCAGCACGCCGTAGAGACCGGGAGCGACGCGCGATTCGAGCGACAGTGGCGAGCTGTTGCCGTGCGCGATCCGTCGGATCGGCGAGCGGTTCTCGCCGAGGCGATGCTGGCGCTGCTGCGCTACCAGTACGAACGCGCCGACACGCTCTTCAATCAGCTGCTCCGGCAGGAGCACGGCTCGTCGCAATACACGGCGGCGGCGCATCTGGGCATGGCGCTTTGGCGGGCGATCGGGTCTGACGCGGCGCGAGCCGATACGCTACTCGACCAGGCCCGCGTCGAAGCGCTCGCGGCCAACGACTGGCACACGGCGTTCGAGGCGCTCGTCAACTTGGCCAAGCTGCGCGATCGGCGCGCTGGACCCAAGGCCGCGATGGACCTGGCGAAGCAGGCGCGCGCCATCGCCGATCATCCGGACGACGAGCAGCTGGCGCAACTCCTCTGCATGGAGGGCACGTTCGCCGAGCAGCTCGGCGACACGACAGGCCGCGCGAAGCTGTTCGAGGGAATCCGCGTGGCGCGCCGTGGCGGCGCGGTGCGCGAGCTCGGCGCGTGCGACCTGTTGCTCGCCCAGGTGGTGGAGCGCGGCGGATACTTCGACATCGCCGAACGCCGCGCCGACGAAGCGGTGCACCTGTTCGAGCGCGCGCACTACACGCTCGGTCTCGCGACGGCGAGCCAGTGGCTCGGCTACGCGCGGCTCGAGCGCGGCGAATTCGCTCCCGCGCGCCTCGATCTGGAGCGCGCCGTACGCGCGGCGCGAACGACGCGGTTCACCGGCGTCGAGGCGTGGGCGCGAGGCGATCTCGCCGACTTGTACTTCGCGCTGGGCGACAATGCGGCCGCGCGTGACGAAGCCGAACGTGCCGCCGAGTTGCACCAGGCGTACGGCGATCTGTGGGGCCTCGCGGTCGATCTCCAGTTTCAGGGTTTCGTCGCGCAGGCGCGCGGTCAACTGGATGCCGCGTGCGCCAAGTACGCCCAATCCGTTGCCGCATTCCGTCGAGCGGGAATCGCGTTCAACGCTGTGGGCGTGCTCCGATTGCTCGCGCTGTCGCACATGAGCGCCGGGCGCCTCGACAGCGCGCAGCATGCGCTCGACGAGGCCACGCGGTTGGGCCGCGCGTCGGCCAACGTCGGGTGGGAGAGTGAGCTTCCGGTGCATCTCGCGCACCTCGCGATGTTGCGCGGTGATTTTCACATTGCGGACTCACTCGTCGCACTCGCGCGGCCGAGGTTTACGGCGACCGCCGACGTGGCTGATCTGCCCGTGTTGCAGTTCACGCTGATCGAAGCGCAGCTCGCGTTGCGCGAACACCGGATGGCAACCGCGGACAGCGCGGTGACATTTCTCTCCGCGGCGATCACAGAACGTCGCCGGGTGACGACCGACGCCGATTTGCGCGCTGGTCTGGCGCAGCTTCGCGCCGGGTGGGGCGGATTGAGCGAATCGTATCCCGAACTGATCGCCGGCCTCGCCGCGGGCGGCCGGCTGAACTCGGCGTTTCGCTTCATCGAGAGCGTTCGCGCGCGCGAGATCACCGAGGCGACGCTCCGCCGCATCGCGCGGTTGAACGATTCGTCCGCGGCGCTGGCCGAGTTCCGGCGACTCACGGCGACGGGCGCGTCGGTCACCCTGGACGAGGCGCGCCGCCGCATGCCGCGCGACGCGGCGCTCGTCGTGTTGACACTCGGCACTGGTGGCGCCCCCACGACCGCGATCATCGTGACGAGCGACAGCGCGATGAGCGTTCTGCTCCCGGCGAGCGACGTCGTGGCGCCGCTCATCGAGCGATACCTCCGCGTAGCGTCGACGGGCGGCGAACCGGTGGCGGTCGGCCGCCAACTCGGCGCGGCGCTGCTCGACCCGATCGTGCGCGTGCTGCCGGCGCGCGTCACGCGGCTCCAGATCTCACCGGACGGCGATCTCGTACGCGTACCGTACGACGCGCTCCGCCTTGCCGACGATCGCTATGCCGTCGAGCGATATGCGATCTCGCTCGTTCCGTCGGCGACGGCGGCGCGCGTGTTCGAAGCGATGCCCGCCGCGACCGGTGCAACGACGCTCCTCGCCGTCGGCGATCCGACCTTTCGAGTGGGAGCCGGGCTGCGTCGGCGAGATGCGTCCACACGACTCGCCGGTGATTCGAGCCGCTTCGGCAGCGTGACGCTGGCGCGGCTCCCCCGCTCGGCGGACGAAGCGCGGCGCATCGCCATATACGGTAATCCGAGCGTGGTGTTGACCCGCGGCGACGCAACGGAGGCGGGAGTGCGTGGCGTCGATTGGAAGCGCGTGGGCGTCGCGCACTTCGCGACGCATGCGCTCGTCGACAACGAAGGCCAAGCGCGTACCGCTCTCGCCCTCGCACCGGCCGGCGCCGATGACGGATTTCTCACGACGTCAGAGATCGCGTCGCTGCATCTCAACGGACCACTCGTCGTGCTGTCGGCGTGCGAGTCGCTCGGCGGTCAGATCTTGGGCGGCGAGGGCCTGCGCGGATTGACCGGTCCACTGTTCGAAGCGGGTGCGCGCGCCATCGTGGTGACGCACTGGTCGATTGGCGACGGCAGCGTGCTGCCGTTCGTCGACCGCTTCTATGCCGCGATGGCGTCAGGTGAATCGGTTGGCGATGCACTTCGCCATACGAAGCTCATTGCGATCCACGAAGGTGCACGCATCGCCGATTGGGCGGCCTTCACCGTGATCGGCGACGCGTCGATGCACCCGCTACTTCGCCCGCGACGCGTCGCGCCGCTGGATTGGGTGCACGCTCAGCCGAAGTAGATGAGCTTGAGCGTTCCCACACGGACGTCGCTGAAGTAGAAGTCCGGCTGGAACGTCGCCACTCCACTGACGACCGCAACGGGCCGGCCGCCCATGGGATTCTTCACGC
Organism: uncultured Gemmatimonadaceae bacterium; assembly: GCA_963817445.1. Taxonomy (GTDB): domain Bacteria; phylum Gemmatimonadota; class Gemmatimonadetes; order Gemmatimonadales; family Gemmatimonadaceae; genus JAQBQB01. The sequence goes on along the minus strand of CAWFOG010000022.1, from coordinate 1,122,564 downwards.
GCAGCTGGAAGTGAAGCGTCACGGACTGCGAACCATCGGCCGCGGCCGGACTAAACCATGTGCGCGGCACGACGAGCGTGGGGCGTGAGTTGTACGGAATCCAGTTGGCGTCGCGGAAGTCGGCAAAGCGGCTCACGCGATACTCGGTCGGTGTGCCCGTCGCGGAATGGACGAGCGCAATGTTGAAGCTCGTGGCCGCCGAGTTGAAGAAGAGCGAGTCGATGGGCGTGAACGACTTGAGGCCGACGGACGCGATGTTCGTGCGAACGGCTTGTTGAGCAGCTTGGCCGCGAACGGCGGGTGCGAATGCGAGTATGCCAATCGTGGCGAGTAGCGCGGCGCGATGCGATAAGTGCGTGTGCATGATGATCACCTCGTGCGACGCCCACGCGTCGCGGATGAGTGGGGAGAGACGAGTTGGCGCGCCGCGCGGGTCGCGGCGCGCCGGTGCGACGCGTCAGAAGCCCACGGAGTGAATCAGACCGCCGGCTTGGTCGAGGAGGCGGAGCGAATACGGAGGGTCGGTCCAGTTGCGCGCATCGGTGGCGCGCATTGCGGATTGATAGCAGCCGAGCGCGGCTGAGCCGCCGTACGGTTGCCGCGTCGCCGCGTTCGTCGATGGCAGAATGAGAATGGCGCGCGTGATCGACGTGGGCCGCGAGAACGGCACGCTCAACGCGCCGCCTGCCGCGAGCGCACCGAACTGCACGACCGCTGGCGCCGGCACCGGCCCGACCAACTGCGCCTGCGCACCACCGGAAAACGCGCCGGCGTGCGGGTTGGTGACTGCCAGCCCCCAGAGTGGCACGGTGATATCCTTTTCCGTCGCACCGCCGGCGGCGGGAACGGCGAATCCCTGGCAAAACGCTTCATCGATTTTTCCGTTGGCGTCGAGCCGGCGAAGCGACTTGCCGGATGTCACCAACACGAGATCCTGTATCGACGATGCCGTGACCACCGGCGCGGGCCCGGAGACCGGAATGGGGCGCGGCGCAATGGTGCCGGTGATCGGACTCGAGCCCGTCACCTGGATGATCATCGCCGAGTTGCCGTGCGTATCGCGGATCAACCCAGGGTCGGTAGCGGGCGTACCACCGGGCGGCGAGATGCGGCGCAGGAAAATGCCCGTCTCGTGATTCTGTGCGCCAACGGTGGGTGCGACGACGAGCGTGAACCGTAACGTGGTGTTGGTGTTCAAGTCGCTCGGATCGGTCACGCGAGAGATGCCGTTGCCTTCGATCGTCGCGTCCTGCAGATCGGAGCCGTTGATCGTGAACTGGAAGGGAATGTTCACGCGCGCCGTGGCCGGCGAGAAACTCGAGATCTGTCCACCGCGCACGACGCCGACGACGAGTCGGTCGAACTCGCCGCCGCCGAAATTCAGAATGCGAATAGTCTTATTGCCCGTCGACGCCGTGGCCGGCACGCAGAAGTGAATCCTGATCTGCCCGATCGGATGTCCGTTAACGCTGTTCTGCGCGCCGTTGAGCGTTCTCGTCTTCGACAAACTGTTGATGTCGTCGGTCGACGAGAGGCCGACGGTCAGATCGATGAAGTCGCCGTTGACGTCGAAGTCATAGCAGAAGCCGCGCAGAATCGTCGTCTGCGGGCGCGGCGACGGCAGGTAGGTGTCCGACGAGAAGAACCCGTCAGACCGCGACCACACGATGTTGTAGATGCCGGCGTGGACCGGCGCGGCGACCGACGCGAGCAGCATCGCACCGATGGCCAGCGAAGTGCACCGAGCTTTCATATTGCGCGCTCCCCGATCGCGCCGTCCGAGCCCTGGTCCGCGCCGCGCGGATGCGCGTGCGTTCGGGCTCTCGTAAGTGGACGGCGTCGTCAGGGAAGGAACGCAGCAACGACGTGGCGATTCTCATCCGCGCGCGCGTCGCGGCGCTTCTAGCGTGGCGGCGTGACGACGAGTCGTTGCGTCACCGCGGTGACGGTCGACTGATCGGTAAGGCGAGCCTGCACCCACCACAGGTACGTGCGCCCCGCGGCAAGCCGCATGCTGTCGGGGAGCGCGAGCGCGGTATCGCTCGTCTCGCCCGCGTACACCTCCGTGCCAGTCGTGTCGACGACGACCAGCTGATAGCGCACCGCGCTCTGCACCGGGTGCCAAACAAAGCGCGACGCTTTGCCGGCGCCGACCTCGCCGATTGGCGCGAGTAGCGTCACCGGCGATTCGGATCCGCGCATCGTTGTGACGTCGGTGTTCGCACGACCACGCACCAACAGCGCCGACCCGCCGATGACGATCAACAATCCGGCGGCGACGGCGTATCGCTGCCACGAGCGCCGCGGCGGCCGCGCCGCACGCGCCGCCGCCCACGCGAGTTCGAGCTCGCGTCGACCCTCGACCGTCGACAGCGCGACGTCGAGCGTGCGCAGCCGCTCACTCTCGTTGCCTTCGCCCTCGACCAACCGCCGCAGCCGTTCCGCGGACACGTCATCGAGCGACGGAGACGCGTCGCCCGGCGGAAGCGCGCGCTCGTACGCGTCGCGCAGCCATTCGTCGTTCATCGTGCACTCCCGGGTCGAATGCCCCACGATTCAAGGATTTGTCGCAGGTCACCCAGCCCACGATAGAGAAGATTTCGCGTTTTCGCCTCGCTCCATCCGAGCAACTCGGCGATTTCATCACGGTCGTAGCCGGCCAGATGCATGCGGACGACCGCGCGCCTCGACTCGGCGAGCATCGCGATGGCGCGATGCACCGCGGCGGCGATCTCGTCGCCCTCGAGGCGTGCGTCCGCCGTGCGCCGCGGATCGGGCAAGTCGTTGGTCACGCTGTCGGGCAGAGTCGCCGCGTCGAAGCGGCGCGCGCGACGACGGCGAATGATGTCGATCGACGCCGAGATCGCCGCGCGATAGATGTACGACGGATTCGCGCGGCGAATGAGCTCCGCCGTGCCAAGCGACTTCCACATGCGAAGCCGCAGATCCTGCACCGCTTCGTCGACTTCGGCGCCGAGCAACCCGTGGCGCCGCGCCGCTCGGCGAATGAACGCGTCGAACCGGCCCACGACGTGCTCGAGTGCGCGCGACGCGTCGCCGTCCGGCTGCGACGGATCCACGCTTGCGCCGCGGAACTCGCGGTTTGCGTCCTGGAGGTGGGGCTCGATCAAGCGGAGTCGCGGCTGGTGCGAGGTCATGGCAGTCTGGAGACGATTCGCACCGAGCGCCAGACGCTGGTCATCACGTGCGTCCCGTCGGTGGCGAGGCCAGTGATCCGCCAGCGAATCACATGGTTGCGCGCCTGCACGAGTACCCAGGCCGGCGTTTCGTAGCGACGCGCCGTGCGAGGCAGCAGCGCGCCGAACAGCGCCAACCCTTGATCAGTCTCGAATTCAACATGGTAGAAGTCCGCCGCGGAGCCGGCATTTGGCGACCATTTCACGATGAGCGCGCCGTCCGTGCTCACCGAGTCGCCGTCGCGTGGGGCGACGAGATGCAGCGTGTTGACGTCGCCGGTCGCCGTGCGCGCGCCGCTGCCGGCCACGACGTACCGAAGCACGGGCAAGGGAAACCCGGCCACAGCGCCGCTGTGCACGATGCCACTTCCGGCGCCGGCGTCGTCGAGGTTCGAGTCTTGCTCGCGATCGTCGCTCGCCTCGATGCGCAGCAGGATGCGATACGTACCCTGCGTCGTCGTCGGCAAACGGCGCAGGTCGGGGCCAGGCAGCGTCACGCGTCCATCGGGCGCGAGAAAGACATTGAATCGTTCGAGCTGCGTGAAGCGGCGCTGCGACCCGCGTTCGTCGGGAGGGAGCGACGCTTCGGTGAGCAGATCGCGCGACGACGGCGGATCTTCGCCGGGAAGTACGATCTCCCACCGGCCGACGAGCCGGCCGGTGCCGGTGTAGGTGATGCGCGCCGAAATCGCCGGCGGCGCATCGCCGGGCGCGATGAACGGCAGCACGTCATCGCCGCCGAACTGCAGGTGTACGTCGGTGAGCGAAAACGGAGCGCGCGCACCGCCGCCCGTGAGACGACAGGTCACGGCCACGTATTCATCGGGCGCGCCGGTCGAGCTCACAAATCGGCGCACGTAAAAAAAGGTCGACGTCGCGCCGCGCTGCGCAGCTTGATACGCGAGGCGTGCCACCGACGGCGGGATCGACATCACGTCGGTGTAGCTTGTCGTCCCCAGTCGAGACAGGTCGTAGCGCGAGGGCAGCTGACCGTACACGGTGGTCGGATCGCACCGCTGCCCGATCGCCGGCGCGGCCGTCACCAGCGTGCCGCACCAGAGCGCCTCGACGGCGTGCTGTCCGTGCAGCCCTCCATAGGTGAGATACACCGTCGTCGCAGTCATCGACGCCACGCTTACACCCGTGGGATTCACTCGCACCTGCGCGGCCACAGGAACGCCGACGGCGCCCAGCGTCGCGAGGGACAATGCGAGGACGGCGAGTGGGCGGGCCATTAGAAAAGCTTAAAGTTGAGGCCAGACGCAACCGTCCACTGCTCGCGCGTGATGCGTGTTTGCGTGACGAGCGGCGCGACCGTCGGATCGGGTTGAATGGAATTCGTCCGCGAGTACCGCACGAACGCCTGGCCGCGCTCGGCACCGCTCGCCCCCGGCCAGAGTCGAAGCGCGCGCGACAGTTCCAGGTGCTGCTCGCCATTGAGCGACGTCGCGCCGGCAGGCGGATGGGTCTCGACGGCCGAGAGCGACGCCGCGACATTCAACGCCGCAATCGTGTGCAGCGTGCCGTTGAGCGTGAGCCGGTGTACGCGCGTCATCTCGTTACGCTCTTTCGCGAATTGAAATTCGTTGGCCGCGTCCAACGAGACGTCGCCGCCGCTGCCCACCGCCGAGCCGACGGTGAGCCCGTCGACGCCCGAGGCGAAGTCCGCGTTCTGGCGCTGATCCTCACGGTTGTCCTGGCCGGCGCGATTCGTATGGAGCGCCGCGCGTACGCGACCGATCTGCCACTGCGCCGTCACGTCGCCGCTCGTACTCACCTGGTCGGGCAGATCTTGCGCGCGAAAGGCGCCGTTGGTCGGCGTTCCCGCCGCGAGTTGGTGCGTGCGATTGAGTCCTACCGCGATCACGGGAAGCCACGCGGCGCGCGCGTCGACGCCGACGAGCTTGGCCACCGGCAGCGCGATGCTCCCGGTGGTCGCCATCGTATTGGTCGTGAGAATGGACGCCACATTCGCGAGATTGTCGCGGCCCCAACTCTGCGAGCCCTGGGCGGTGATGGCGCCGAGGGTGATCGTGCCGTCGGCCGCGGTCTGTTGGCGATCCGCCGTGGTCGCCGCGGCGATGCTGCCGAACAGCGGATCCACGCGCTCGTCTCGGAGTCCGAGCGTGACGCTGGTGGGTCCGACGAGCGGGACGGCCGTGTTCTGCAAGACGGCAGCGGACAGCTCGACGAACCGTGCGCCGCGTGTGGCGGCGCGCGGTCGCTTGGTGAGCGAGTCGGCGACCAGCTGCGGATCGTTCGCTGGATTCTCGAAACGGCTGCGCGTGAAGCCGCCGGTGAGTCGGAGCCGCTGGTCCGGCGTCGCGGTGGTGAGCTGCACGCTCCCGCCTCCGCTTCGCTCGGCGTCGACGACCGCGGCGCGCGTGAACGACGACACCGGCGCTTTCGTCCCGTCAATGAAGGTTGCGTCGAGGCGAAGCGCGCCGGGATGCGACGCAACCATCTCGCGGCCGATTGCCGCGCCGAACACCCGGTTCGTCGGCTGCTCGAGACCTATGATGTTGTCCCAGCCGACCTGCGCCGATCCGTCGAGTGCGCCGACGGTCATCGTCGTCGCGCCCTGCGTGAGCGTGAACGTGCCGCCGCGCGACGCGAATCCGTTCGCCAAATGACGACTCGTGCCGAACGAAATGTGGCCGACGGAGAGAGCGGCACTCGATCGCTGCACAGTGACCAGATAGTCGGACAAATCGAGCATTGGTGCGCGATCGGCGAGCGTGGCGAAGCGCAGCGCCTGTTCCCGCTGCGTCACGCCGACGTAATTCGATTGCGTGGTCACGGCGACGCCGCCGGTCTGCTGCGAGGAGTGAACGCCGGCGTTGAGCACGAAGTCCTGGAAGCGGCGTCGCCCGGCGGCCGCGACGGTCGATGAATGTCCTTCCGCGAGCTGGCCCGTGTTGCCCAGCGTGGCGCTTTCGTCGGTCGAGGCACCACCCGCCGCCGCCTCGGTGACTGTCATCGCGAAGCGGCGGATCTCGCTCCACTGTCGCCCGGCGCGGCGATACAGCACGACTTCGGTCTGGCCCGTCGCGAGCGCGACCGCGCTCGCGCGATACGAAATGCGCGACGGAGTCCGCTCGGCGATGGCGGTGACGTCCGTGCCGCCGACGACGAGCGCCAGCTCGCCTTCGGCCGGCGTGAGCGGACGGTTGAGCGTGAGTTCGACCACTCCGTCGGCGTCGACGGCATTGGGCCCGAAATTGGCGCTGGCGATGAGCTCTTCAGAGTTGGTCGGTGCGTGGCGAGTCCGGCTCGCGAGCTGCGCTCCGAGTGGTGGACCAGCCGCCGCGCCGAGGACGAGCAGCAGCCCGCCGCGAATTCGCCAGGGATTCACATGGGAATGAACGCAACCCGGTGTCCCACATTCTCAGCCCTGGCCCGTGCCAGCGACGCGACGGTAACTTCCGACCGCACGGACCTCGTCGGTCCTCACCCACAATCGCCCATGCTGACGCTCACGCTCGCCGACTTTCAGGACGCCCGCGGCAGGATCGCGGAGCACATCAAGCGCACGCCGCTGCTCACGTCGCGCCAGTTGAGCGAGCGCACGGGATATGACGTCCGGCTCAAAGCCGAGATGTTTCAGCGCGTCGGCTCGTACAAGATTCGAGGACCGCTGAACAAGTTGGCGCTCATGCCGGACGAACAGAAACGGCGGGGCGTCGTCTGTTCATCGGCGGGCAACCACGCGCAGGGCGTGGCGCTCGCCGCGAAGATCCACGGCGTGCGAGCAGTAGTGTGCATGGCCGAGAACGCGACGCCGGCCAAGATCGCGGCGACCAAGGGCTACGGCGCCGAGGTCGTGCTGCACGGAACGATCTGGGACGAGGCGAACGAAAAAGCGAAGGAGCTCGTGAGGACTGAAGGCCTCACCTACATCCATCCGTTCGACGATCCTCAGTTGATCGCGGGGCAGGGGACACTCGGCCTCGAGATCGTCGAGGATTGGCCGGAGGTGGACGCGGTGGTGGTGCCGATCGGCGGCGGCGGACTGATCTCCGGCGTGTCGATGGCGGTGAAGAGCCACAACCCCAAGGCGAAAGTGATTGGCGTCGAGTCGTCGGACGGCCCGGCGATGCAGAAGAGCGTGCGGGCCGGTTCGCTGCAGACGATCGACTGCAACACGATCATCGATGGATTGCGGGTGCGCCGGGCGGGCGAGCTCACGTTTTCGGTGGCGCAGCGGTTCGTCGACGATATCGTGGCACTGCCGGACCGCGACATCTTCGAGGCGGTGCTGTGGGTGATGGAGCGGTGCAAGCTGGTGGTCGAGGGGGCGGCGGCGGCGCCGGTGGCGGCGCTGTTGCACGGGCTCGTGAAGCTGCCGGCGGGGGCGCGGGTGGCGGTTGTGTTGTCCGGGGGAAATGTGAATCTGGATCAGTTGCGGGGGCAGGCGTGGAACTGATGAGTCGTGAGTGATGAAACTTGGATATCAGTAGTGTAATCCATGAATCATATTGCGAATCATATGTCTCGTTGGCTATCGGCTGTCAGCGATAGTGTGAGCGTAGAGCCTCCAGCCCCGGGCAGCGCTCAATCGCCCAGTTGCGCGGCGAGCTTTTTGGGCGCGCGCAGGCGGTAGCCCTCGCGGAGCAGCTCGATGATCTCGCTCCAGGGCGGGCCGCGGTCGAGCCACGCTCCGATCCAGCCGCCGGGGCCGACGTAGGGCGGTTTGAAGTAGCGATCCGGGCGTGCGCGCACGACGAGGTCCTGCTCGACATGCTTCGCGTTGATCCACACGGCGGGGCGTCCGCCACCATGGTGCGAGTCTTCCCCCGCGTACATGGCGAACAGTTTGTTCTGCACGCGGAACGTCGCCGTGCCCCACGCTGGCGCCTCGTGCGCTTCGGGGAGCGCGAGGCAAATCTCGCGGACGCGGTCGAGGGGCGAAGCCTTCGTCTTCGCGCGCTTCGCCGGCGATTTCACGCCCCGTTTGGAGAATGATTTGGACGGCGACTTGGGCGGCGATTCGGGCCGCGGCTTGGACTTGGCCGTTACACGCCGCGCCATGTTCGCCTCCGACGGTCGGTCGGCGGTCTTGCCGCGCTTTGCGCCCTTGGCGCGCGCCCGTGTCGTCGCCTTTCGGGGCATAGCGGGCAAGCTAGCGACTCGCCTGACCAGACGCGCCACCGCGACGCGATTCGTGTGCATTCGCTCGAAGTGGAGTCGAACCAGAGTCGAACCAGAGTCGAACATCGGGCCTCGAATCCCTCCCGTTCGCTTGAATCGCAGCGGCCGGCACCTAGATTTCACGGTGCCCCAGGTCCCGGAGGGCGTCAGCCTTCCAACTCCGTCAGGACCCCGAAGGTAGCAGCGGTACGAGGTGTCTGATGTCGCTTCGTCAGACCTGGGGTATTACGCGGGAGACGAGCTCCTCACCGGAGCGCCGTCCCCGCGTTTTTACGTTTCGCGTGGTGCGTTGTGCGTGGAGCGTTGCGCGCGCGACCCCAAACGGCCAACGCATAGCACCCAACGCTCAACGCGCCCCGTAGTGCGCCCTCGCCGCGCGCACCGTACATTCCGGTCCCACTCCCGACCCCCATGGCCCTCGCTCTCGCCCGCAAATACCGCCCACGCCGCTTCGCCGACGTCGCCGTGCAGTCGCACGTGTCGGCGACGCTCAAGGGTGCGATCGCGCGCGGGCGTGTGGCGCACGGATATCTGCTGTGCGGGCCGCGCGGCGTCGGCAAGACGACGCTCGCTCGCGTGCTCGCCATGGCACTCAACTGCGAACGGCGGAGTGATCCACAGCTCGACGGCGAACCGTGCGGCGAGTGCGCGTCCTGTCGCCGCATCTGGAGCGGGTCGGCGAGTCTCGACGTCGTCGAGATCGACGCCGCGTCGAACCGGGGCGTGGACGACGCGCGCGACTTGCGCGAGCGCGCGATGTACGCGCCGTCGGGCGATGAGCAGTACAAGGTCTACATCATCGACGAAGCGCACATGCTCACGCGCGAGGCGTGGAACGCGCTCCTCAAGATTCTCGAAGAGCCGCCGCCGCGCGTGGTATTCGTGTTCGCCACGACCGAGCCGCAAAAAATCGCGCAGGCTGCCGCGCCGGTCCTCAGTCGTCTGCAGCGCTTCGACTTCAAGCGTATATCGCCGGCCGAGGTGCGCGACCGACTGGCGCTCGTGCTCGGCCAGGAGCAAGTGGCGTTCGAACACGAAGCGCTCGCCGCGTTGGCCCGCGCCGCCGACGGCTCCATGCGCGACGCGCTCAGCCTCACCGATCAAGTGCTGTCGACGGGCGAGGGCGCCGTCACGGCGGCGCGCGTTCGCGACGCGCTCGGTCTGGTGCCCGAGGACGAGTTCATCGCCGTCATCGACATCATCATCGATCATCGCGCGGCCGACGTCTTTCCCGCCGTCGCGCGCCTCTCCGAAGCGGGCGTCGACTTTGGCGGATTCCTCACCGGTCTCGCGGACATGCTCCGCGCGCAGTTGTCCGTCGTCCTCGGCGGCGGCGCGCTCGACGTGTCCGACCGCGCGCAGAACGCGCTCGAGGAGCGACGCGCCCGGCTCAGCGCGGCCGACCTCCTGCGCATGCTGCAAGCGATCGCCGAACTCGAGCCGCGCTTTCGCAAGAGCAGTCAGCAGCAGTTGTTGATCGAAACGCTCCTCGTCCGATTTGCGTTGCTCGACCGATCGATCGAGCTGGAGGACGTGCTTCGAACGCTGGGCGGCTCGACGAATTCCGGGAGTGGCGACGACCGGCCGGCCGCACCGCCGCCACCGCGCCCGTCGGCGCAGCGGTCGCCGGCACCTTCGTCGACGGGCGGGTCGTCGGCATCATCGCGGCCGCTGGCGCCAGCGCCCGTCGTCGGCGCGCTTGCCGCGGTCCGCGCCGATGCGCCGCGTGTCGAACCCGCCCCGCGAAGTGCGCCGTCGAGCGCAACGCAGCCGCTCGTGATGGAGAAGTTGGTCGGCCAGTGGGACGCGTTAGTGGAATCGCTGCGTGCGGGCGGCAAGCCGATGCTTGCCACGGCACTGGAGCATTCGACGCCGTTGGCGGTGACCGCGAGCGGAGTGGTCACGATCGAGCTCGACGAGCCGAATGACATTTACGCGCACGCGATCACGAGCGGCCGAGCCGAGATTCTCGAGGCGCTGCGCGGCTCGTTCGCTGTCGTCGAGCGCGTGGAGCTGCGCCGTGGCGAGCCGGGCGGCACGGCGTCGCCGCCCAAGCGTCTGACCGACGAGATGGTTCGCGCCGAACGCATCGCCGCGCTCAAGAAGCGCGACCCCGTGCTGCGCGCCGCGATCGACGACCTCGATCTCGACGTCGCCGACTGACCACTGACGACTGTCGGCTTCGCCCAACGCACAACGCCTAACGCACTCGCTTGCCCCCCCTCCGCCGCACCCAATAGCTTTGACCCGACATGCCAGACTTCATGAAGATCCTGCAACAAGCGCAGGAAATGCAGGGCCGTTTCCAGAAAATTCAGGATGAGTTGCAACAGGTGACGGTGACCGGCTCCGCCGGCGGCGGTATGGTGACCGCCGAAGTGTCGGGCACGGGGCAGATCAAGAAGCTCAAGCTCGATGCGAGCGTCGTGAACCCGGCCGATCTCGAGATGCTCGAGGATCTCGTGGTGGTGGCCGTCGCCGACGCGCAGCAAAAGGCGCAGGCAGCCGCGCAGGAGCAAATGGGCAAGCTGACCGGCGGACTGCCACTGCCGTTCAAGCTGCCGTTCTGATCGCGGGCGATGTCGGCGATCGATGATCTTGCGACGGAGCTGTCGCGACTGCCGGGCATCGGGCGGAAAACAGCGCTCCGGCTGACCTATCACCTGCTGCGGCAACCCACCGAGCAGAGTGTCCGACTCGCGCAGGCACTGGTCACGCTCGGCGAGCGCGTGCGTCCCTGCGCCCGCTGCTTCAATCTCACCGAAGACGAGCTGTGCGCGATTTGTCGCGACCCGCGGCGCGATGCCTCGGTGATCTGTGTCGTCGAACAGGCGTCCGACATCAGCGCGATCGAGCGTGCCGGCGAATTCCGCGGATTGTACCACGTGCTGGGCGGCCGGCTGTCGCCCCTCGACGGCGTGGGCCCGGATGATCTGACGATTGGCGCGTTACTCGCTCGCCTGCGTCTGGGCGGTGTTCGCGAGGTCATCGTCGCCACCAACCCGAGCCTCGAGGGTGAGGCGACGGCCCTCTACGTCCAGGGGCAAGTCGAACCGGGCGACATAACCGTCACTCGGATCGCCCGAGGGTTACCAGTGGGAGGGGACTTGGAATACGCCGACGGCGTGACGATCGCCCAGGCGTTGGCGGCCAGGAGGGCCATGTGAGAGTCGGGACCCGTCAAAATCGGACAAAAGCGGTGACAATTGGCTTCCTTGGCGGTCTAGTGTTGGGGGCCGTGGTCTGGAGTTCTCAGATCCGCCGGTCGCGCCGCGAGCTGTTCAGCAAGAGTCCCTGGAAGCGCCTGGCGGCGCTCGGGTACCTCAGCGCTCAGCCCGGGGTCGAGACTGCCCGAATTCTCACCGATTACGTCGGCTGGGAACGCCACCCGGCACTTCGACGCCGGGGCCAGCGCGTTCTTCGCCGGATGACGTCACGCCTAGCCTAGGACCGGAACTCGATGCCCGTTCGCGCAGCCAGCTGGTCGTTCACCGAGGACGATTTCGGCGCGATCACGCGCGCGTTGGAGGCGTTTCTCACCGAGTGCAACGCCCAGTGCGCGCTGCTCGTCGATCGCACGGGACAACTCGTTGCGACGGTCGGCGAGCGTCCCGACTTCGACCCAACGACGTTCGCCACGCTCACCGCGGCGGACTTCAGCGCGAACGATCAATTGGCCAAGCTGGTCGGTGAAAACGATTTCAGCTCGCTCTTTCACCAGGGCGAGAAAGAATCCATGTACCTGGCGGACATCGCTCGCCGCGTGATCCTCGTCGTGCTGTTCGACAACCGGACCACGCTGGGCCTCGTCCGTCTCAAACTACGACAAACGGTGATCGAGCTAACGCAGCTCTTTGAGCAGGTCTTTGCGCGTGGTGAAGCCAATGCGGCCGCGGCGCCGAATATTCTCGCCGGCGCCGACGATGAAATCGACAAGCTGTTTCAATAAGGAGAAACAGCCATGTCGATGATCAACTACGCGTCACGCGAGATCAACTGCAAAATCGTCTACTACGGTCCCGGTCTGGGCGGCAAGACGACGAACCTCGAGCATGTCTACGGCAAAGTCGCGCCGGACACGCGCGGCAAGCTCATCTCCCTCGCCACCGAAACCGAGCGGACGCTCTTCTTCGACTTTCTGCCCGTCGACCTCGGCACCATCCGCGGGTTCAAGACGCGCTTTCACTTGTACACCGTTCCGGGCCAGGTGTACTACAACGCCAGCCGCAAACTCATCCTCAAGGGTGTGGACGGCATCGTGTTCGTTGGCGACTCGCAGTTGGAGCGCATGGAAGCGAACCAGGAGGCCATGCAGAACCTGTACGACAACATGGCCGAGTACGGGTACGATCTCACGCGCATGCCGTTCGTCATTCAGTACAACAAGCGAGATCTGCCCAACGCCGCCTCGGTGCGCGACCTCCAGGCGGCGCTCAATCCGGGCTGGGAAGTGTCCGAACCGGCGAAAACGCGCCCGCTCCCCGATCCCTACCACCCGGGCGAGGTCCTCACCGAGCAACTGCCCACGGGCGAGTGGATCGAACACGCCCAGTATTTCGAGGCGGTCGCTGTCTCCGGCGAGGGTGTCTTCGATACATTGAAGGCAGTGAGCAAGCTCGTTCTCAAGGCGCTCGCGTAACGTCGGTTTCCGGTCGCGATGAACCTACCGAATGCTTTGACGGCTGGACGCATTGCGGTAACACCGCTCATCGCGGTGCTCCCGTTCGCGAACTCGTGGGGCCTGCGGCTGGCCGCGTTCGCGCTGTTCACCATCGCGGCGGTGACCGACTACATCGACGGCCACCTCGCCCGCCGGCGAAAGCAGGAGACTGACCTCGGCCGGCTCCTCGATCCGCTCGCCGACAAGCTGCTGCTCGTCGGCACGTTCGTGCCGATGTACCTGCTCGCCACGACCTTTCCGTTCGTGACGCCCGTCGGCACGATCGGACTCGCCTGGTGGATCGTGGCGATCGTCCTCGGCCGCGAAGTGTTCATGACGGTGTTTCGCCAGGCGGCCGCGCGACGCGGTGTGGTGATCGCGGCGATTGGCCCGGCCAAGTGGAAGACCGGGTTCCAACTCATTTGGCAGGGATCCGCGTACTTCTGGTTCTTTGCCGCAACGCTCGCGGCAGTCCAGGGCTGGACGGGCGCGCCGTGGCGCGACTTCGCCCTGTTCAACGGCACCGTCGGCGCGCTCATGATGACGGCGGCGATCGTGTTGACGATCTACTCGCTCGTCGTGTATTTGCGGAGCTTCAGCGGCGTCTTCGCCACCGCGCCGACGAAATAGTGGCGCCGGTCACGCGCGTCGAAGTCATCACGATCGGCGACGAGCTGCTGCTCGGCTTCACGATCGACACGAACGCCGCGCACCTGGCGCGCGAGCTCGCGTCCATCGGCGTCGAGATCACACGTCGCACCACCGTCGGCGACGTGCCGGCGGAAATCGCCGCCGTCGTGCGCGAAGCGCTCGACCGCACCGGTGCCGTGATCACCACCGGCGGACTGGGGCCGACGTCGGACGATCTCACCAAGCCCACCATCGCCGCGCTGTTCGGGCGGGACATGCGCCTCGACGAACAGCATCTCGCGTGGATGGAGGATCGCTGGCGGACACGATTCGGCCGCGACATGCCGGCCGCCAACCGCCAGCAAGCGATGATGCCCGACGGCGCGGTCAAATTAGAGAATCGTCATGGGTCGGCGCCGGGCATCTGGCTCGAGGACGACCGCGGCCGATGGGTCGCGATGCTTCCCGGGCGTGCCGCGCGAGATGCGCGGCATGCTCGCCGACACGCTCCTGCCGCGGCTCGCGTCGCGCGCGGTCGCGGGCATGGTGGTTCGCTCGCACACGCTGCGCACGACGGGGATCGCCGAGTCGATGCTCGCCGATCGCATCGACTCGATGGACGGCGGCCCGAGTGCCGCGCTGTCCGGCGCGTCGCTCGCCTATTTGCCGTCGGGAACCGGCGTCGACCTGCGACTCACCGTGCGCGGCATTCCGGCGCACGACGCCGACGCTGCACTCTCGGCGGCGGCGTCGCGGCTTCGTGAGCGCTTGGGCGACTGGATCTATGGCGAACAAGACGCCGACCTGGCCGCGCTCGTGCTCGATCAATGCCGCGCACGCAAACTCACCATCGCCGTCGCCGAGAGTTGCACGGGCGGGCTGCTCGGCGCGCGGCTGACGTCGATCTCCGGGTCGAGCGACGTCGTGCGCGGCGGCGTGATTGCCTATCACGACGACGTGAAGCGCGACATGCTCGGCGTCGACGCGAGCGTGATCCGCGAACACGGCGCCGTGAGCGAGCCAGTCGTGCTGCAAATGGCCACGGGCGCTCGGCGCGCGACGAACTCGAGCGTCGGGCTGGCGATCACGGGGATTGCCGGACCAACGGGCGGGACGCCGGACAAACCGGTGGGAACGGTGTGGGTGGCGGTCGACGTCGAGGGAGTCGCGGAGGCGAGGCTGTTCAAGCTGATCGGCGATCGTGACGAGATTCGCCAGCGCGCGGCGCAGTGGGCGTTGGAACTGTTGCGCCGCCGGCTCGGGGCCTGAACGTTCGTTGGCTGAGACGGCGCTCATCGCGCGGTATACACTCTCACTTCAACGACTGGCCCGTTGACCGACAGCACATGGTGTTGAACCGTGAGTGACGTGCCGTCCAGCGCGGCGGTATCTGGCAAGATGCGGAGCTCGGAGGAAAGAAAAACCAGGGCCGACCCATTGCGGTCGACATAAACGTGATCGAGACGGATCGCGGTGCCCCCAAACGACGTCTCGCGAACGTCGGCACTGTCACTTCCGATGAAATCGATCGAACCAGCACTGATCACGGCGCCGGGACTCGACTTGTCCGGGGCCGGCAGAGCGACTCCGTCAATCGTCACAAGCGAATAATCCGTCGGAACACGTGGCTCCGTCGAACCGCCGCATGCGCTTGCGAGTGCGGCGAACGCGAGTATCGCGATGGTCGTGACGCGCCCAGAACGGCTACAAACCATGATGCGTGCTCCATTGAAACTCGTTATTCGAACGCTACCGGACCGACACACGGCTCTCGGTAACGATCTTGATCTTGGTTGTCACTTAACGTCGAAACACGAAACCCACGTCGATAGAACTCCATCGATTCGGTACGACGCAAATCCCGATGCCGGCGCCGAGGAGGGCGCCTCCCACCGCGCCGAATAGCCCGCCGTATCCGAGGCCAACCGTCTCCGTGCCGCCGCCACCACTGCGGCGCGCGAGTTCGTCTCCGACGAGGTATCCAAACACGGTCGTCGCCGCGGCCACGTATGTAATCGTGCTCCAGTCCTTTCCGTCTCGACGTTCGAAATACACGACGCTGTCGCGGGGAATGAATCGAGTCACGGACCCTCGGCGCAAGACGACTCCTGTGTCACCGACATCGGCCGCGACTCCGCGCTGCCAGGGAGAAGATGCCGAAAAGCGGATTCGTACCTGCGAGCCAAGAATCGCCGGCGAGCGGTCTTGCGCTGCGGTGGCCCGCCCGGCGGAGACGACGAGTAGCGCCGCAAGCCAGGCTGCGCGACTTGACCATGGACACTTCACATTCGGTGGCAGTACGAATGCTGGCATGGACTCAGCAAATGCCCTGGCAGGAATCGTCAACCTCGACGTAAATCGTCGCTGTGAAGTGCGTCCCTCTGACTGAACAGATAATCGCAACGGCTCACGTGGCAACCTTCGGTTCCGCCCCTCCAGCGGCAATCGCCGGTCATACGAGTCTTTCTGGACACCACGCCTCATCCTCGGCTCGATCCGGCCGGGCCTGCGGCGCTGGGCCGAGCACCCGGCAAAAAAAGTGCGTGCGTTTTTCGAGTCCGTGGCGAATTAGATAGTAGGGGGCATCGCCACACTCACCCCTGCCTCGCCTATTCATCGGCTCTTTTGGCAAATCCACAACGCAGGCTGGTGACTCGACCTCGTCGCGAAGTGAATTCGTTGCAATCGACGTTCACCGCACTCTCCATCGACGTGAGTTTGCTCTCTCGCCCAGCCAATTCGCGGCCCACCCGTGGCAAACTCGCATTGCAGCGCCGTGAACTCGCATTGCAGCGCCGTGAACTCGCGTTCACGCCTCGTAACTCTGTCGCCCCGCGCCATCGATTCGCAACAAAGCGTGCACACTCGACGATCGACCGACGCGAGCGCGCAACATCGCGCGTTCAATTCATCGCGCACCGACGCGCGCCGACGACACAGCGCCATCAATCGACGCCATAGCGAACGCACTTGACGACAGTGCGAGCTCGATCGACGACGATGCGAACTAAATCGACGACGACGCGAACTAAATCGACGACGATGCGAGTTCGATCGACGACGGACCACATTCCCCGAACGCACCACCGCCAAAAATCGACTCCGATGCGCCATGAATCGACGCCGCACCGCCTTGGACGGACGCCGATGCTCCCTCCCACGCTCGTTACATTGCGGATCCTGCGGTCAAGCCGTGCCCGCTAGCGCGCTTTGACCGATCATTGGGCGAGGCGTGTTGCGCCCACGGCCCCACGCCCCGTTGCACCTCCGTCCTGTTCCAGCGAACATTGACGAGCCAATCCGGCGCGTCCTCTGTTGACCCGTAGCAGAAACCCGGCGGGCACTTCATTACGTACGAATCCCAGACATGGCGCATCGCAAGAACAAAAACGTCGACCCAGCCGACGGCTCTCCCGAGTCGGAGGACGCATTTGCTCGCGGTGCAGAGCACGACGCCGACGAGGAGGCGCAGGTGATCGACGACGATCCCGCGGACAGTGACGTCGTCGAGATGAACGCTTCGCCGATCGCGAGTTCAGCCGCCGATCTCCAGCGTCGCTTGACCGAAGAGCACGACCGCCATCTTCGCGTCGTCGCCGAGTACGACAACTATCGCAAGCGCACGATGCGCGAGCGCGCGGAGCTGACCGCGCGCGCTCAAGCGGACCTCGTCAAGCAGCTCATCGATCCGATGGACGACCTGGCGCGTTTTGCCCACGTCGACCACTCGACGGTCGACGCCAGCACCATCGCGCAGGGCGCCGAGATGGTCGAGAAAAAACTGCTCAAGGCGCTCGCCGCCGCCGGGCTCGAGACGATCGACCCGGTCAACCAAACCTTCGACCCCAAGGTGCACGAGGCCGTGGCGACCGAGCCGGCGCTCGCGCCGGAGGACGATCACGTCGTGTCGCGCGTGTACCAGGTGGGCTACCTGTTCAATGGGCAGCTGCTGCGTCCAGCGCGCGTCGTCGTGAAGCAATGGAACGGCTGAGCACGTACTGATCGATATGGCTCAGACGAAGGACTACTACGCGGTCATCGGGGTGCCTGCGTCGGCAAAACAGGACGAGATCAAGAAGCAGTACCGCAAGCTCGCCTCGAAACACCATCCGGACAAAAACCCGAACGACCCCAAGGCCGCCGACCGCTTCAAAGAAATCTCGGAGGCCTATCAGGTCCTGGGCGATCCCGAAAAGCGGAAGCAATACGACCAGATGCGCCAGTTGGGCGCGTTCGGCGGTTTTTCCGGCGCAGGTGCGCGCCGGCCCGGCGGACAGCCGCAGCCCGGCGCACCATTCGGCGCCGGCGGCAACACACAGAACTTTCGATTCGAAGATCTGGGTGACGTCGGCATCGGCGGGCTCGGTGATTTGTTCAGCTCGATGTTTGGCGGAGGACAGCAACGCGCCGGGCGCTCACGCGGCCCCGAGCGCGGCCAGGACGTCGAGACGCAACTGCAGATTCCATTTCGCATCGCGGCACTCGGCGGCAAGGTCCCGATCGAACTTGAAGTGAACGAGGAGTGCGCCACCTGTCACGGCAGCGGCGCCGCGCCGGGCGCGAAGATTCAGACGTGCCCCGAGTGCCAGGGGCGTGGCACGATCTCGTTCGGCCAGGGCGGCTTCGCCGTGCAGCGTCCCTGTCCCATGTGCCTGGGCAAGGGAACGGTGCCGACCGAGCGCTGTCCCACGTGCAACGGCGCCGGCGAAGTGCGCGCCCGTAAGAAGATGATGATTACAGTTCCCGCAGGGGTCGACACGGGGACGAAGATCCGCCTCAAGGGACAGGGCGCGCACGGGGCACGAAACGGCCCGCCGGGCGACCTGCTGCTCAACTTTCAGGTCGACGCAGATCGCTTCTTCAAGCGCGAAGGGCTGGATGTGATCGCCCCGGTGCCGATCAACATCGCGCAGGCGACACTTGGCTCGCGCATCAGCGTGAAGACGCTCGACGGCAAGAAGGTCGCGATCAAGATTCCGCCGGGCACGCCGAGTGGAAAGCGATTCCGCGTGCGCGGGCAGGGGATCAAGAAGGAGGATCGCATTGGCGACCTGATCGTGCAGGTCGACGTGAGCGTGCCGGACAAGCTCACGGAGGAGCAGGAGAAAGCGATGCGGGAGTTCGCGGAGGCGAGTGGATTGAAGTACTAGTGCGTTGTGCGTTGTGCGTTGTGCGTTGTGCGTTGTGCGTGGGGCGTGGGGCGTCTGGGGCGCGACGGAGTCAATGCGCCCGCGATGACGTGGCGGCGATCGCGTAGAGTACGGCTCCGGCAATCGCCGAGAGCGCGAGTGCGAATCGGAGCCGACCCCAGCGGGAGCGCGCCGCGGCGCGGCCTCCGGGAAATGGCCGGACGATCCAAATGAAGTACATCGGCGCCTGCGCGAGCGCGACGCGAGCCGGCGGCGACAGGCGGGTGAACCGGAGGGCGAACGTCAGCGTCAGGCACACGGCAAATCCGGGCGCCATCCAGACGACCATGTCGCGAAACGACGGCGTGCGGGGCAGGGTTTGCAGAATGATCATGAGACAATACTCTGGCAGCGGCCGTGGCATCTTGCCTCTTGAGCGCCAGTGCGAACGATCCGTTCGATCCGTTTTTTCTCCGTACAATCCGTATCCTAAAATCGTTGTGGCGGCCCGAGCGGTGTTCACCGCGTGTACCGCTTCGACTATGCCGTCATCTCTAAATCCTTAAGGCACCAAAGCCGTCTTCGCGGCCCGGCAAGCGCGCGTCAGGATGCGCGCAGAATGTCGACCGGATTGGCGCGGATCGCCTGGCGAATGGGCCCGAGACACGCCAACACTGCAACGCCGAAGAGCATCGCTTCGGCGGCGACCAGCGCGAGCACCAGCTCGTAGCGAGGGTTGAACATTGCGTTGGCGAATGGGCCTGTCGCTGCCAGCGCGAGGAACGCGCCGATGCCGATGCCCGCCAACACCGTCACGGCCGCGTCGTGCAGCACGACCCGGACGACGTCGCGCGACTGCGCGCCCAGCGCGATACGCGTCGCCAACTCGCGCAGGCGCCGGCTCACGGTGTACGCCAACACGCCATACAGCCCGACGCCACACAGCAGAAGACCAAACCCGCCGAACGCCGTGAATAGCGAGGCAAGAAACCCGGTCCATTGTCGCGTGCTGTCGTAGCCTTCCAACCAACGGCGCACGATCGGGGCGCGCAACCACGGCGCCGTGCTTTCGATCTCGCGTCGAATGCGGACACCGAGTGCGGCCTGTTCCTGCGCACCGCCGACGCCATCGCCGCGTACGACCAGGTCGCGGATTCGGTCGCGGTCGTGGCCGTACACGACGTAAATCTGCGGCTCGGGCGGCACGTCGAGAGCGTGCCGGGGTTGGAGTTCCACCGAGCGGGCGACGCCCACGACGCGAAGCCACGGTCGCTTGGAGTCGCCCTTCCCGAGCTTGATCATGCGTCCAACAGGAGACGGAAGATCCGGCCAGAGGCGGCGTGCGGCACTGTCGTCGACGATCACGACGCCCGTCTCCGTGCCGCGGTCGCCGGGCTGGAAATCGCGTCCGTCGACAATGGGGATGCCCAGCGTGGCGAGATAGCTCGGGTTCACGGCGCGATAGCCGCTGAGATTGATCCACCGCGCGCCGTTCGTCCCTTGCTCCGCGAATACCACCGGGCCATCTGGCTTTTCAGTTCGAGCCGTCGCCGCGTTGCGCACGCCAGGCAACGTTCGCACGCGAGCGGCGAGGTCGTCGTAGAACGGTTCAACCGCGGTGTCGCTGCGCATGTCGCGCGTTCTCACATTGAGGCTCGCCACCTGGAGCTGTTTCGCTGCGTAGCTGAAGTCGAACCCGACCAGCCGCGAGACGGCGATGATGAACAGCGCGGCCATCATGAGAAGCGCAGTGGAGAGTGCCACTTCGATGATGATGAGCGGATTGTAACGGTCGCGCACTCGCCCCGACCCTCCGGCGCCATCTTTGACCGGCTCGGCGGGGTCGGTCGCCGCGGCGCGTAGCGCGGGAAGTGCGCCGGCGAGAGCCATTGTCGCGCCGGCGATCGCCCCGGCGAACAGGAACACACGCCAGCTCGGGATCGGAGCGAGGTCGCCGAGCCGTGGGACGAACGGCGTCATGTAGTGTGGCAACAGATACACCGCCCAGAGCGTGAGCACGACACCAAGCGCAATGCCGGCGCCGACGATAATCGCGCACTCGGCGACGACCTGACTGGCGATCGCTCGACGACTTGCGCCGAGGGCAATGCGGATGGCGATCTCGCGCCGGCGGGCCATGCCTCGTGCGAGCAGCATCGTACCGAGATTCGCGCACGCGATGAGCAGTACGGTGCCCACCGAGAGGAGCATGACCTTCCATGTGTCGAGAAGAGTCGTTCTGGAATTGCCAGCGGTGAAGGACATCATTCGAAACGCGGTAGGCAGTCTCGGCGCGACCGCCGCATTCAAGCCGCTCGCCAGCACGGCCACTTCGTTTTCGGCAGTCGCTTCGGTCACGCCCGGGCGCAAACGAACAAGGGCGTACGGGCCGAGCGGCTTCGTCAGACTGTCGCCGACGAGCGTGCCCTGCGGCAGCCACACGTCGTTGGCGGGAAAGTGCATTCCCCGCGGCATCACACCGATGACGTTGTAGTTGCCGCGGCCGACGGTGAGAGTGAGGCCGCTCTGGAGCGGTCGCTCGTGATACAGCCGAATCCAGAGTTCATAGCTGATGATGACCACCGGCAGAGCAGCGTCCGTCGTATCGGTGGCATTGAACGCCCGGCCGACTGCCGGACGAATTCCGAGAATGCTAAACAGCGCGGATGGAATGGTCGCGGCAAAGGTGTCCTCGATCGTGTTGCCGGACTGGATGCTCGTCGGCGTGAAGTAGTACGGCACCACCGTTTCGGCGGAGTGGAATCCGCTTCGGATGGCGTCGTACCGCTCCACGAGCGTCGACGAATTGTTGCCGGACGGCGTGTACTTGATCGTGTACGCGCGGCCGCCATCGTGGTACGGAAGAGCCGGGCGGACGACGGCGTCGACGAGCGCGAACACCGTCGTATTGACGGCGAGCGCCAGCGCGAGCGAGACGATTGCAACGGCAGTGAAGAGTGGGCTCTTGGCCAGCGAGCGAATCGCGTAGCGGAAAGTCGGCATCGTTGCGGCGTGCGTTCCGTGGGAGGGATGGCCTTCCCTGGAGACGAACGACACGGTGAATCAGGCACGGCGCGGGGCCGCGTCTTGGATGATGAGGAGTGCCGTTCAGCGATGCGCCCCACGTCCAACCCGCACATCACCTGATCTTCGCGCGCTCCATGTGCACGACGCCCGACGCGTCCTTCACGCCCAGGTACACGACGCCCGGTCCGAAGCCCGCGATCGTGCGAAAGGGCGGCAACTGCACCCGGTCGACCAACTCGCCGCGACGATTGACGATGTCATACACGGGCTGCCCGCTCACCATCGTCGTCGTGCGGATCCAGAGTCGGCCGTCGACGTCGCACTGGACGGAACCGCGCTTGAACGCCGGCAGATAGTCGCTCACTTCGTTCGGATCCGCGCGGCCGCTCAATGTGGGAAGTGGCTCTACTCCGCCGCGTCCGCCCGCCCCGCGTCCGCCGCCACGACTGCCGTTCCCGCCGGCCGCGCCGACGCCTTGTGCGGTGCTATTCGCCCGACCGAGCATTGCGGCTCGTCGCGCGGCCGCCGAGTCACGCGCCGCTTGCTCGTCCCTCGCCGCCGAGTCGACGAGCGCGAGCTTGTGCGCTTCGTCGAGATGCTGCCAATCGAACGGCACCTTCGGCTCGGACCTCCACACGCCCTCGGCGTTCAGCCAATCAACGTGAAGGTCCCGCCCGCGCACGACGGCGATCGAACCATCAGCACACACGGCCCAGTCGTCGACGATGGGGATGGGATCGTGCACCGTCACTGTCGACGTGACGTTCCCTTGCGCGTCGGCGTTGATACCAGATTTCGTGCGCGGGATTTTCACGATCGCGACTGTGTCGAACAGGCGCGTCGTGAGATCGACGCGAACGACGGGCGCGGAATCTGTCCCGGCTCGAAGTGCAGGCAGCTTTCCTGTTTTCGGATCCAGAATGACCCTGCTGCCTGGCGCGAGCACGAAGAACGAGCTACCGGGTTCGCCGACGTAGTACACGAGACGACCGCGCGCGTCGAAGCCGGGCGTGCCGAAAATGCTGCCGATGAGAAACTGCGCTTCGTCGGGGCGCGGGATGGCCATGACACGCAGGATCGCGCCCGTCGGTCCGATCACGAGCATGGACAGCGAGGCAGGATCGATGAACAGCGCTGTGTCCGGGCGATACCGAATCAGCGTGCCCGTGCGGGCTCCGTACGCATCCGCCGTGGCGCTCGTCGTGTCGGCGACGATGACCGCGTGAGCGAGCGTCGAGTCGAACAGGAGCACGCGGCGGCTGCTGATGTCGTTGACCATCACGCGTCCGCCGGGCATCGCCAGCGCGGCCGACACGCTGGCGAGCGAGTCGGTGGTGAAGCGTTCGACGGCGCCGATGGGGCGGATGGCGGGCAACTGCTGCCCGCCCGCGGCGCGTGCGATGAAGGTGGCGACAAGGGCGAGCGTTCGACCGCGGCGGATGTTCATGTGGAAAGTAGAATGTGTATTGTGATATGTGCGTCGTCACCGAATCCGCGCCCGCTCGACGTGGACCACGCCCGCCGCATCCTTGACCGCGAGGTATACGACGCCAGGACCGAAGCCGGCGAGCGTACGAAAGGCAGGAACCTGGATGCGGTCGACCAATTGCCCCTGGCGATTGACGACGTCGTACACAGGCCGCCCGTCGGCTATGGCGGTCGTGCGAATCCAGAGCTCGTCGTCGGCGTCGGCGCGAATGGCACCGCCACCGGCGTTGCCGGGCAGGATCGCGAACGGAGGCTGGTAGTCTGGCACGTCGCTCGGCGCCGGCCGCACGGCAACGAGCGGTGCGAGCGCGCCGGCGCCAGCCGACTGGTTCGACGTGCGCGCCGGCGGCTGTGCGGCGCCGCTGCTTCCACTGCCAGCGCCTCCTCGACCGCTGCCACTCCCTCCCGAACCAGTCGCTTGCGGGCTCATGATCTTGTCCATCGTCGCCTGGAGCGCGGCGGCCGCCGAGTCGATCAGGGCCGCTTTGCGTGCATCGTCGAGATGCTGCCAGTCGAATGGCAGCTTGGGCGTCGAGGCGCGCGTACCGTCGCCGCCAATCCAATCGATGTGGAGGTCGCGGCCGCGCACGATGGCGATCGAGCCGTCCGTGAGCACGGCCCAATCGTCGGTCACGGGGAGCGGATCCGGTGTCGTTTCGATCGACGCGAGCCTACCCTGGGCGTCGGCGACGATTGCGGTTCGCAGTCGCGGTATCCGGACCGACGCCAACGTGTCGACCCTGCGCGTGTCGAGCGCAACGGCGATGAGAGCTCCAGAGTCCACACTCGAGTTCACGCGCGCGCGCAACTCTGGCGTGACCGGATCTCCGGGCCCGAGCCGCCAGTACGTCGGCGCCGGAGTCGGCCCGCTGTAGTACACCAGTCGATTCTGCGCATCGACTCCCGGCGTGTGTGTGACGGCGGTGAGCGAGGACGCATCGGACGGGTGAGGCACCGCCATCACGCGCGCAATCGTCCCCGCCGGACCCAGCACGAACATCGAGAGCGTCGACGGATCGATGAATAGGGCGCTGTCGCCGTGGAAGGCGATCAACCGCCCAGGGCGTGTGCCGTAGGCATTCGCCGTCGCGCTCGTCGTGTCGGCGACGACGACCGGGTGGGCGAGCGTCGAATCGAACAGCAACAGGCGCCGCCCGACGATGTCGTTCACGAGGATGTGCCCGTCGTGGAGCCCCACCACCGTCGAGGCGCTGGCCAACGAGTCTGTCGTGAAACGCTCGACGCGCGTCACCTGGCGAATGCGCGGCTGTGACTGTGCCGCTGCCTGCGACACCGCCGCGGCGATGAGAAAAGTGGTAATGCCTATCTGGTGATTCATCGTCCCCCTCCTGCTCCGCCACCGCGTCCCCGGCCGACGCCGCCGGTGCTTGGGACACCGACGCCCGTCGGGAACACGGGGCTAGAAAGTCCCTGCGTGCCGGCGCGCACGGCGGCTAGGTAGCGTCGGTCGAGATATGCGCGCACGAGATCGGGCAGCTTCCGGATCTGCTCGGCCGTCAACAGCGTGTTGATCGACGGAACGAGGCGAATCAGCAGGTCGACCGACGCTTCACGCGCGCGCACGTAGCGCCCGTACGCCTCGCCGTTGTCGTAGGTCTCCGGCAGCGCGGCGTAATTCTTGGCCACCGGCGACCAGATCGAGTCGAGTCGCACGATGTACCAGCGATTCATCGTCGCCAGACTGTCGGCCTGCCGGCCCGTGAGCTTGAGTGAGTCTGACGCGCGCAGAATCGTCGCCATCGGATTGACGAGGCCCGCCGAGCTGTAGGCGGCCTTGATCTCCGCGGCCGTGGCTGTGGTGCCGATCGTTGAGCGGCCGCGATCGAGTGTGCGCGTCAAGTCCTGTCGCTCGCGCGACGGGCCGAGGTCGACACGCATGAGCGCCGTGAGCGTCACCGGACTGCGCGCCGCGCTCACCGCCTGGCTCGTGTTGCCGAAGCGCTGATTCACTTCGTACTTGAACGTGCGCGAAACGGGATCGAACCCGCGCACGAACAAGAGGCGATTGTCGGGGATTGCCGCCTGTCCCCAGCCGTGCGCATGACTGTCGCCGTGGAGCAGCAGGTCGGCAGCGGCGAGCGGATTGGCAACGGAAAAGCTGAGGCTCGTGCGCTGCGGCATGCGAACTTTTGCTGGATTGAAGTCGATGCGCAGCGAAGCGGCCGACGTCCACGGTGCTTGACAACTGTTCCGCGCCGCGAGCTGCCCGAGCTGTTCCACGAGGCAATCGCGCACGCTGCTCGGCGTTCCGGCGAGCAACGCCCGCATCGCCGAACCGAGCGCGGTGTCGGCGGTCGCCGCCGGATTGAAGACGAACGCGCGGTCGTTGGTCGCGTAGCCGTCTCCGTTCACGTCGCCGGCGACGGTGGGTGTGTACGGGAATCCCGACAGAAAGCTCTGCACCCAGAACAGCCGGACGACGTCGAACAGGTTGTAGCCGATGTCGAACAGAAGTTGGTGACGGTAGTCGAATGCCGAACGGCCGGCGCTTACGTCGAACGGGTTGCCGACGGTACTCGTGAAGCCGTTGGCTTGATCGCGCATGCTGTTCAGTGTGTAGTTGAATCCCCAGGTATACCGCGTGCTCGACACGACCGGAGAGAGCGAGATCGTGAGTTGGCTCGTGGACGACGAGAGATCGGACCGCAACTCGGTGACGTGATTGAACAGCGGCGACACGCGGCTGTCGTTCGACGCGATGGCGCCGTTCGCCGGGACGATGCTCGTCGGCTCGACGAATACCGGGCGATTGCCCTCGTCGGCGAGGCTGAAATGCGCCGTGGGGTCGAGGTTGATGTCGACGAACGTCGGTTGATTCAGATTCCTTGAATAAATGCCGTTGATTGAACCCATGAGCCGACCGCGGAGGATGGCGCCGGTCCAGGTGAGATTCGAGCGCGTGCTTCGCTGCGGCGCGTAGCCAGGGCTGAACAGCACCACGTTCGGCGCGCCGGTCGCGAACACGGTGCCCGCGGTGCCGTTCGCGCACTGCGTCGGCACGGACGACGGATCGTTCGCGTACGCACCCCACTCCGGCGTCGGCGCCGCCGCTCCGACGCAAGTGATCTGCTGTACGCCCGTCGGCAGGCCGGTGTTGGCGATCGCCTGGCCCGGGAGACTCGCGTTAAGAGAATTCTGAAAGACGCCGACGCCTCCGCTAAGGACGGCCCGCGGCACGGACGCGGCGCCGGCGAACGCGGCAATCTGTTGCGCGCTGCCATACGTCCACGAGAAGCCAAGCCGCGGGCTCGCATAGAGACCATTCGGCACGCGATCGTTGCGCGTGCCGAACGTGCGTTCGACATCCGAATTGGGCGTCGGCGCGTCGATGAAATGGTTGGCGTCGAGGCGCGCGCCGTAGACGATCTGCAGGTCAGGCGTTCGTCGGTACGAATCGCCGAGCGACAACCCGCCGATCAGCTCGCGCCCGTCGGTCGCGACGGAGTTGAGCTGGCGAGTGAACGATGCGGGCTGTCCGGCCTGCAAGTCGCCGAGCGAGGTGAATGAAAATGTGCCCAGCTCGTTGTTCGCCTGTTCGGTCGAGTAGTCGTCGCGCCGGAATTCGCTCGTGAGCTTGAGTCGGTGCTTGTTGTTCAAACTGAACCAGGAGAGTTGGTTCGTCAGGTCGACGGAACTCGAGGTGGTGCTGTTGCTGACTGCGGTGCCGCCGAAGGTGATCGGTTGCACGCCGGTCGTGCCGTCGGCGAAGCTGGAGTTGACGAGCACGTTGCCCGCCGGGAGGTCGATGTACGGCGTGCTGAAGCGGCGCGCGCTGCTCACGGCAAACCCGCTCTCGCTGAGGACGAAGCCGAAGTAGCCCATATGGTGGAGCTGCATCGTGCCGTTCCAGGCCGTCGCGTCGAAGCTCGACGCGGGCAGCGCCGTGGTGAGCGATGATGCGGGCGCCGTCCTGTTCCAACCGCCGTTCACCGTGACGTTGAACGCCTGGCCGCTGCTCCAATTCGGCGGCGCAAAGTCGAAGGCGCCGAGCACGAGGCCTTGGTCGCTCAGGCGATGCGCAGGGAAGCGGCTCACCGTCGCCGGCACTTGCGCGCCTTGCAGCACGCCGAGCAGGCGATTGACCGAGTCCGCCGAAATGCCCTCCGTCTGGAGCCCGAGCGGATCGGTATTGAGCAGCGACTGCAAGTCGTTGCCGCGCCGGCCGAGCTGATATGAGAGATTATAGAACGATTCGTCGGGAACGAACGCGCCACTGACCGCGCCGCCGAGGTTCGCGTCCGTATACTGCTGCCCGAGCGCGCGGCCGGCGCGGTCGGTCCACTCGAGCTGCGGCGCGTTGAAGCGCAAACTCGACGTGCGCATCTCGTAGTTCGAGCCCGATGGCAGACGCACGTTGAGTCGCCCGCCGCTGAACTGACCCTGCGAGACATCGTACGGCGACAGCGCGAGCGTGACCGCGACGTTCGCATCGCGCGGAAGATCGGTGGCGCTGGCGTTCATGCCGTTGAGCGTGAGCCCGTTTTGCGACGCGTCGAGGCCGAGAGCCGAGTATCCGGACGGATCGCCGTCGGTGCCCTGGATGAACAGCACCCCCGGCACCGACGCGGCCATCGACGCGAGATTGCCGAGTTGCTCGGCCGGGACGAGCCCCATGTTGACGGGGCGCTCCGTCCCGCCGACGTCCAAGCCGTTGGTCGGTGATGGACGTGCACGCTGCCCGAGGGTGATGACGGTGTCGAGGGTAGAGCCAAGTTTGCTGAGTCGAACGTCGCCAATGAGAATATCCTGATCGGCGGTGCGCCTCACCTCGAAGCGCCGCGGCTGGAACCCGATCGCCGTGACGGTGACGAGGTAGTCCCCCTCGCTGCCCGGGAAGGCGATCATGTATCGCCCGTCGCGATCGGTCCGAGTGGTGCGGTTCACGCCCCCCGACACCGACGTGGCAATCACATTCGCGTTCTCGATCGGCAGGCTGTCGGCGGACGCGGCGGTCACGCGCCCGCGAATCACGTCCGCCTGCGCGCCGAGCGTGCGCGCGAACGCGATGCCAACGACGGCGACGGCGAACGCAGCGAACCCGCGACAGTTCACAATCCACCGCCTCCGACGCGCCCGCGTCCACCACGTCCGCCGGCGCCGCGGTTCGACACGAACAATGCGTTCGGATCCTCCAATGCGTTCGCGACCGCCGACACCTTCGTCGGATCGAGGTACGCCGCTATGCGAGGCGAGAGCTTGGCGCGCTGCTCCGGCGTGAGCAGTCCGCTGATCTGCGGCGCGAGTCCGATCAGCAAATTCGCCGTCGCCAACGGCGCATCCGCGAAGCGCGCAGCTGCGCTGCGATCACCGCGATTGGCCGGCACCGAGTAGAACTTCGCCGCCGGCGACCAGATGCCGCTCAACCGCACCATGTACCAGCGGCTGAGCGTGGCGATGCTGTCCGCCTGCCGCGCCGTGAGGCCGAGCGAGTCGGACTGGCCGAGGATCATGAGCATCGGGTTGGCCATACCAGTGGTGCCGTAGCGAACGAGCGACGCGACGGTTGCGTCAGACAGCATGGCGGTCGTTCTGCGCGGCACCGGCACGACCGCGGCGATCGAGATGGTGAGCAGACCAAACAGTCCGATCAGCGCGGCGAACTGCGCGCGGCCAACTGGACGCCGGCGACTGCCACGGTCGAGAATGGCGACGAGGCGTCCTTCGAATTCCTTTGGTCGCACCATGGGAAGCGCTGCCGCCGGCGCCGCATGCCTCGGGCTCAACGCCATGACCATGTCGAGCAGGTGCTGGGCGTAGTCGCTGGCGCGCACGCCGCTGTCGAGCACCAGCTCGTCGCACGCTTGCTCGCTCTCGGCGCGGAGCCGGCGCGCCGCGATCCAGACGAGCGGATGAAACCAGTAGACAGCGCAGGCGATGCGGCCGGCCGCGTGACTGAGGAGATCGCGCCGCCGAATGTGCGCGAGCTCGTGCAGAAGCACGGCGCGCTTTTGATCGTCCGGCCATTCCGCCGCGCCGGCTGGCAGCACGATAGTCGGGACGATGGCGTCGCACGCGAAGGCGACGTCGACCTGATCGCTCACGACGAGAGGCGGTACATTAGAGATGTGTAGTTGCTGGGCGGCATCGCCAAGGGCGCGGTGCCAATCGGACGAGTCGAGCGGCCGGCTGCGGTGGAGAAGCCGGCGAACCGCCCGCCGGCCGAGTGCGAGGCGGCCGAGCAGCGCGAGGGCTACGCCGAGCCACAGCGCGAAGCAGAGCGACGTGTAGGAGGCGCGCCAACGGGGTGCTGTCGGCACGCCACTGTCACCAACGGGCTGAACCGCTTTGGCGAGCGGCGCCGCGAACCCCCCGAGTTGGTCGACGCTGGGCGCCTGGATCGACGGTGCGGGCCGGTGCGGCAGCAATGCCACGCGCACGGACGCGACTCGCGCGACGCCAGGAATGAGCAGCAGGCCGACGATGGCGCTGAGCCAAACGACGTGGCGTGCGCGTGCCGGCGCGCGACGCATCACGAGTGCGCCGCACCAGCCAACGAGCAGCAGGAGTGTTCCGCGCGCAACGAGTTCGCCGACGCCGAGATGAGTGGTCAGTGTCAGAATGTTCATCGTCAATCTCCCTTCGAGCGCGCTTTGCGGATGCGCTCCTGCAGTCGCGACACCTCGGCGTCACTCAGCTTGCTGTCCGACGTTCGGAGGACGGCGGCGATCGCCTGCTCTGAGGATCCGTCGAAGAACGTGCGGATGACGTGCTTGAGCGCTTCGTCGCGCACGTGGTTGGCGCTCAGCGCGGGCAGGTAGACGTAACGCAGGCCCTCTTCGCGGTGCGTGACGTGCCCCTTCTCGACGAGGATGCGGAGAATGGAGCGCACGGCCGAATAGGTGGGCGGGTCGGGGAGTTCATCCATGACCTCGGCGACCGTGGCCTGGCCGCGACGGAAGAGGATGTCCGTGACCTGCCGCTCGCGGCGGGAGAGGGCCGGGATGGCAGCCGACGACGAGGAGGTGGACGGGCGCTTGGGCATGGCGGGACGGGGTGTGTGCTGATTTTTCAGCGTATGTGCTGATTATTCAACACTACGCGGCGGCTGTCAAGTCCGTTGTGGGCGGCCGGGTGCCGCCACCGGCGGCCAACCTTCGCCCGCCGTCCGGTCGCTTGGCGTACCGGCGCATGGCGCGACACATGAGCGTTCGGTAATGAGAGGCGCGCGCTACTTGCGCGCGCAGCAGAACGCGCGCTTTGTATAGGCCATGTGCCGCGACGTCTCGGTTCGTCTGGCTGCCGCGTGTCTCGTGTTTGCCGCGGGCGCGCTCCGCGCGCAACACGCGCCGGCCGGCGTGCCCGAGACCGTCCTCCGCCTCGCCGTCGACGATTCAGCGACCGGGCAACCGATCGCCGGGGCGCGCGTGATACTCATCAGCCAATCGGTGATCCGCCGCTCGGATGATCTCGGACGCGCGACGTTTGCCAATGTTCCCGCCGGCTATCAGCGCGTGCGTGTGACAGCGATCGGTTATTGGCCGGTGAGCAAGATCGTCGCGGTCAGCGTCGCTGCGACGGGCGACAGCTCGGCGACGCTCATCGATCTCGACCAAGTCCCGCGCGTACTCGATACCATGACGACGTCGGCGAGGCGTGCAACCCCGACGGTAAAGCTGGACGACGGCGGATTCGACATGCGTCGCAAGATGGGCATCGGCCACTTCTTCGACACGGATCAGATCGACCGCGACGCGTGGCGCTCGTCGCTCGCGGGCATGGTCGCGGAACATGTCCCGGGAATGCGCGACTGCGGCAACGTCTGCAGCGTTCGTATGCGGACGCAGGGCCGGTTCAGGGGCGGAGGTGGCACGTGTGCGCTCGATGTCTACGTAGACGGCCTGCATCAGTCCGGCGCATTCAATCTCAGCGACTTCGATCCGAGCGACGTTGCCGCGATCGAGGTCTACACGATGGCCGAGGCGCCGGTGCAGTTCAAAGCGTCCGGCGGCGGGAACTCGTCGGGCGCCGCGGAATGCGGCGTGCTACTGCTCTGGCTGCGGTATTGAACTACTCGCGCCACGACTCGGCGCGCTAGGTTCCGTGAATCCACGCCAAACGAGATCATTCATGCGCACGACGCTCGTTGTCGCACTGCTCGCTGCCGCCGCCACGCCGCTCGTTGCACAGCAGCCGGCGAATCCGAACCTCGAGCGCATGACCAACGGCACGTATTCACGTGTGCATGACTATGACCTCGTGCATCAGCGCATCGCGGTGCGCGACATCAACTGGGACTCGACGTCGTTCGTCGGCCAAGTCGTGACGACGCTCGTTTCACGGCGCGCTGGGCTCGACTCCGTCGTGCTCGACGCCGGCGCAGGGCTCGCGATCAAATCGGCGACGAGCGCGTCGGGCGCTGCGCTCCGCACGAATCACGTGCGCGACACGCTCGTTGTCCACCTGGCCAAACCCGCCGCGCTCGGCGACACGGTGCGCTTCACGATCGACTACAGCGCACACATCACGAGCGGGAGCGGCCTGACGTTCATCAACGAACGGCCGCACACGCCTCGCCAGCTCTGGAGCCAAGGCGAGGACATGAACAATCACGACTGGTTTCCGACATACGACTTCCCGAATGACAAGATGACCTGGGAGGTGGACGCGACGGTGCCGGCGGGGAACGTGGCCGTCTCCAACGGCTCACTCGTCGGCGAGACACCGGGGCCGGGCGGCACGCACACCTTTCACTGGAGCGAGACCCGGCCGAGTGCGACGTATCTCGTGTCGCTCATCGTCGAGCCGCTCGCGCTGGTGCGCGACACGTGGCACAACGTGCCCGTCGACTACTACGTCTATCACCAGGACAGCGCGTTGGCGCGCCCGCTGTTCCGCGTGACGCCCGACATGATCGACGTCTACTCGCGGCTCACCGGCATTCCGTATCCTTGGCAGAAGTACTCGCAGACGACGGTCGCCGACTTCTTTGGCGGCATGGAGAACGTCAGCGCCACGACGCTCGTCGATTGGCTTCCCGACGCGCGCGCCTACGCCGACCGGCCGTGGTATCAGTATATCCTCATTCCGCACGAGCTCGCGCACCAATGGTTCGGCGACTACGTGACGACGGAGAACTGGGCCAACACCTGGCTCAACGAAGGCTTCGCCGAGTTCATGCCGGGGCAATACTGGAAGGAGAAACTCGGCGCGCACGCCGAGCAGGACTACTACGCCGACGAATATCGTCAGTTCATGGGCATCGAGGGGCAGCGGCCGATGCCGCTCGCGTCGATGGGGTCGAACAACATCTATCCCAAGGGCGCGCTCGTGCTGGAGATGCTCGAGCACTATCTCGGGCCCCAGCGCTTCTGGGCCGGCGTGCATCGCTACCTCACCGACCACGCGTTCGGCGTCGCCACGACCGAGGATCTGCGCAAGGCATTTCTCGACGCGACCGGCGAAAACCTCGACTGGTTCTGGCGCGAGTGGATGTATTCGGCGGGCTACCCCTCGTTCACCGTCACGCCGGCGTACGACGCGGCGTCGCATCGGTTGACGCTCATCGCCGAGCAGACGCAGCGCGATACGCTCAAGGCGGATAGCACCGGGCATGCGCTATGTGATCCCCGAGACGTTCACGATGCCGGTGACGATTCGCGTGGGGACGACGGCGGGTGATGTCGTTCACCAGGCGCAAATCCGACAGCGCGTCGACACCATCGTGGTCGACAGCGTGATGTCGGCGCCGACGATGGTCGTGTTCGACGACGGCAATCGTATTCTCAAATCACTCAACTTCGACCAGCCAACCGAGTGGCTCACGACCCAACTGCAGCGCGACAGCGATCTGTGGAACCGTGAGTGGGTGATCGGACAATTGGCTCGGCGCCCGGCCGACACCGGTGCCGGCGCGGCTGTGGCGAACGCGGCGACGAGCGCGGATTATTTCGAGACGCGCGTGGCTGCGGCGAGCGCGTTGGCCGCGTTCCCGGCCGAAGTTGCCCTACCCGCGCTGACACACGCCATCGCCGACACGTCAGCGCAGGTGCGCGCGGCGGCGGCGGCGACACTGGGCGATTTTGCCGGCCCGCGCTCGATCGAGCTCGCTCGCGCCGCGTGGCGCGACACGAGCTATGAAGTCCGCGCCGCGGCGCTCGGATCGCTCGCCCGGCTCGACTCGGCGGGGCGCCACGCGTTGCTCTTGGAAGGGATTTCCACGCCGTCGTACCGCGACGCGATTCAGAGCTCCGCGCTCATCGCCATCGCCCGATCCAACGACACATCTCTTATCGCCGACGTGCAGCGCGTCGTGGGAGATCAGATGCTCGCGTCGCGCGTCCTCGGCGCATTCGCCGCGCGCGGCAACCAGCAGGCGCTCGATTTGCTCTCGGCGAATCTCGACGACGCCCGGGACTGGGTGCGCGGCTGGTCACTCGCCGGGATGGGTGCACTGCCGCCGGCGCGGCGACTGACAGTCTTGCAAGGACTCGAGCCGAAGCTGACGCACGCCGATACGCGCGCGTCAGTGCAGCGTGCGATCACGCTACTGTCCGCGGCTCGCCGGTAAATCGCGCGGGCCGCGCACCCGGCTCACCATCGACGCGCCAAGCCAACGCCGACGAACCGCTCGTCCGACGACGTGCCACCGGTTCCGTGCCCGAGCCGCACGTCGACCTGGAACCGGTCGTTGACGAGATACGTCGCGCCGACGTCCGCGACGCTACTGCCTTGGGCGAAGTTGCGGGTGAACTCGTTGAAATACACCCCCTCGCCGAATAGCGAGATGCGCGGATTGAGCGCCCACCAACCCGCCACGCTCGTCCACGCGCGACCCGCTTGCGCAAGAGTCGCATAGCCGCTGGTGTAGCCGACATTCGTATATAGCGAGAACGGGCTCGGCGTCGTCCAATTCGCCGCGAGCTTCACCTCGGCCTGGGCGGCGCCGGCGGTGATCGTCGCGCCGCCCGTCGGCAATGTGCTCGCCGCGAGCAGCGCGATATTCGGTACGGCCGAATGCACGCTGTCTGGCACCGCGCGCAAGTTCAGCTTCGCGCCCACTTTGACGTCCTCGACGCCGCGAGCCGTGGCGGTGTTGGACGCGCTCCGCACGTCATATGAGTTTCCAAATAGGCGAAGCTCGGCGCTGGAGCCAATGCCGGCTCGAACGAGAAGCTCACCCGCCGACAGTGTCGTCGTCCGCGCGCCCACGGGCCCCGTCTGATCACTCGTGACGCCCATCTCGAGCTGGACCGCGCCCGCCGGCAGCGCGACCGGGCTGTCGGTGTACCCCGGCCGGTCCGCCACCACCGGCCCAGGCGCACCTAGGTGTGCGCACGCGCTGACCGCGAGCGCGCTCCCAACGCCTAACGCCCAACGCACAAGGCCCCTACAAATACGCATGCTCCCCATGCAGCGACTCATCGAGACCCACTTCCTCCTGCGTCGCTGACACCATCACCGGCGTGATCGCGTGAATGACCACGAGGACGAGATAGGTGAAACCGAACGCATAGATCGCGGCGCCGAGCACCGCGCCCGCCTGCTTCAGAAAAAAGCCCGCATTGCCGAGGAGCAGCCCGTCCGCGCCACCGTCGGGATTGACGGCTTTGGTAGCAAAGATGCCTAATGCCAATACGCCAACGACGCCGCCGACGCCGTGCACGCCCCATACGTCGAGTGCGTCGTCCCATTGCATGCGGTTCTTGAGCCAGATGGCGTAGTAGCACACGACGCTGGCCACGATGCCGATGATGATCGCCGACCAGGTGGTGACATACCCCGCCGCCGGCGTCACCGCGGCGAGTCCGGCGATCGAACCGGTGAGCAGGCCGACGAACTTCGGTTTCTGCTCGTACATCCAGGCGAGCGCGAGCCAGGTTACCGCGGCGAACGAAGCGGCGACGTCGGTGTTGAGAAAGGCCAGCGCCGTCACGGAATCGACCTTGAGCTCACTGCCGGCGTTGAAGCCGTACCACCCGAACCACAGCAGGCCCGTGCCGAGTGCGACGAGCGGAATGCTGTGGAGACCCGCGTCCGGCACCTTGCGACGTCCGACGTAGAAGACCGCGGCGAGCGCGGCGAATCCCGCTGTCGCGTGCACGACGATTCCGCCCGCGAAGTCGAGAACGCCCATCTGCTGCAGAATGCCGCCGCCCCAGATCATGTGCGCGACCGGGAAGTACACGAGGAGCAGCCACGCGACGAGGAACAGCAGGTACGCCTTGAACGTCACGCGATTGGCGAACGCACCGGTGATCAACGCCGGCGTGATCTGCGCGAACATCATCTGATAGGCGATGAACACGATGAGCGGAATCGTCGGCGAACCGGGGAACGGTGTCATCGGATCGACGTGCTGCAGAAACGCCAGATGAAAGTTTCCGATCACGCCCATGATGTCCGGGTTTGACGCGTCTCCGTATCGCCCGCTGAACGCCATCGTGTAGCCGCACACGACCCAGAGCACCGTGGTCACGCCCATCGATACGAAACTCTGCAGCATGATCGTCAGCACGTTTTTCCGGCCGACCAACCCGCCGTAGAAGAACGCGAGGCCTGGCGTCATCAGCATGACGAGGCTCGTCGAGACGAGCATGAACGCGATGTTACCGGTATCCCAATGCATCTGTGTCCTCCGAGTGTGGTCGCACCGCTGTAACAGCCAGCCCGGAGAGCGATCTGTCAAGACCGCGGACGTTGTTGGCCCGTCGCGAAAGTCGTGGCTCGTGACTGGACGCCGACGCGCCGGCGCGACAGAATGCGTCATCCACGCTGCCCGAGGTCCGAGCCATGGCCCCGCTGTCGTTTCTCCATCGCGATCGCGCAATCGCCAGCGAACGCTATTCGCGCTGGCTGGTCCCACCGGCCGCGCTGGCGATCCATCTGTCCATCGGACAGGCCTACGCATTTAGCGTGTTCAATCTTCCACTATCGCACGCCATCGGCATCACGACGACGGCGCCGGGAGATTGGAAGTTGAGCACGATCGGCTGGGTGTTCAGCACGGCGATCGTGTTTCTCGGGCTGTCGGCCGCGGTGTTCGGCGCGTGGCTCGAGCGCGTTGGACCGCGCATGGCGATGTTTGCCGCAGCGGTTTGTTTCAGTGCGGGGTTCCAGGTCGCCGCGCTCGGCGTCGCGAGTCACCGGTTCTGGCTCGTGTTGCTCGGCTACGGCGTACTCGGCGGCGTGGGGCTCGGCCTCGGATACATCTCGCCGGTGTCGACGCTCATCAAGTGGTTTCCCGATCGTCCGGGCATGGCCACCGGTTTGGCGATCATGGGATTTGGCGGCGGGGCGATGATCGCGGCGCCAGTGTCGACGCATCTCATGGCGTATTTCAAAACCGCCGCGTCGACGGGCGTCGCGCCGACGTTCGTCGTGCTCGGGATCATCTATTTCGTATTTATGATGTTCGGTGTATTCAGCGTGCGCACGCCGCGCGACGGATGGGCGCCGGCTCGGTGGGTCGCCACGGAGCACGCGCGGCCGATGATGACGGCGGGGAACGTCACTGTCGACCGCGCCGTGCGGACGCCGCAGTTCTGGCTCCTCTGGACGATGCTGTGCCTGAACGTGACCGCCGGCATCGGAGTGCTCGGCCAGGCCTCGCCAATGATTCAGGAGATGTTTCCGGGCCGCGTCACCGTCGCGGAGGCCGCCGTGTTCGTCAGCGTGCTGAGTCTCGCCAACATGCTGGGGCGATTTTTCTGGTCGTCGCTCTCCGATTTCGTCGGACGGCGGGCGGTGTACGCGACGTTCTTTCTCCTCGGCGCCCTGCTGTATGCGTCGGTTCCCGCGACGGGGCGCCTTGGCAGCTTGCCGCTGTTCATGCTTGGCTACGTCGTCATCATCAGCATGTACGGCGGCGGGTTCGCGACCATTCCCGCGTATCTGCGCGACCTGTTCGGCACCATTCAAGTGGGCGCCATTCATGGACGACTGTTGACGGCCTGGTCCACTGCCGGCGTGCTGGGACCGGTGCTCGTCAACTACATTCGCGAATATGAGATCTCGCACGGCGTGGCCAAGGCCGATGCGTACACCACAACCATGCACATCATGGCGGGGCTGCTCGTCATCGCCTTCGTGTGCAATCTCCGCATGCGGCCCGTCGACGCGCGGCACCTCGACCGGGACGAGGCGGTGGACCTGGCACCGGCCAGCGCCTGAGACGATGCCGCGGCGCGGCTTGCCTTCGCCGCGCCCGCTTCCCATAATCCGGTACGTTTCGCGGCGCGCGCTGGATCGTTGGATCGCGGCGCCGGTGGTCCCAACCCGAGGATTCGTCATGCGTCGACCGTTCATCATTCCGGCCGTGTTCACACTCGTCGCGGCAGTCA
Organism: uncultured Gemmatimonadaceae bacterium; assembly: GCA_963817445.1. Taxonomy (GTDB): domain Bacteria; phylum Gemmatimonadota; class Gemmatimonadetes; order Gemmatimonadales; family Gemmatimonadaceae; genus JAQBQB01. The sequence goes on along the minus strand of CAWFOG010000022.1, from coordinate 1,084,982 downwards.
CGCCGATGGTACGGGCGCAGGATGCCGGCGTGGCGCCGAAAGCCTTCGATGAGAAGCACGCCGGCAACGACAAGATGCACATGGTCGCGCACGTCGTGAGTCACCCCGGCGCATGGAAGGCAGCCGACATCGAGATCGAGCAGGATCGCAATCGGCCGTATGTGTATGTGTCCGGGTTCGTCAACTTTGACGCACAGATTTACGACATCTCGAATACGGCGGCGCCCAAGAAGATCTACGATTGGACGATCGAGAATCCCGAACTCCACCGTGGTATCGGCGCGATGGACGGCAAGTACTTCAAGATCGGGACGCGCTACTACTACGCGCAATCGTACCAGTTCTCGCAGGGCGGGCCCGACACCGATTTGGGCGCTGTGATCTTCGACGTTACCGGCCTTCCCGACCCGACCAAGGTCAAGGTTGTGGCGCGCATTCGCTATCCGGCGTCGCCCGGCGGATTCCACAACACGTTCGCGTACAAGCACTCCGATGGCCGTGTGTTGTACTTCGCGACGATCAACCAGTCCAAGGCGCTCGTCTACGATCTCGACAAGATCGTGGCCGGCGTGCCGGACAGCGCCGCGCTGGTCGGCGAAGTGCCGAATCCAACGCCCTTCAAGCAGATTGGCGGCGGCGGCTATCATGACTTTTATGTCGCCTACGACCCGGCGACGCACCAGGACAAGTTCTACGGCGCGGGCTTGGGTGGCTATTCCGTGTGGGACGTCACGCATCCCGCCGCGCCGAAGCAGTTGTTCACGATTACGAGCCTCGGCATGGACATCGCGCACACGTTCACCCCGTCGCCCGACGGCCACTACGCGGTGACGGAAACGGAATACCAGTACACCCCGCTCCGCGTTTGGGATCTCAGCGACGGGCAAAGCGGCAAGACGCAGAACATCGACGTACCACTCAGCGCGTGGACGGCGGACTGGCGCGACCTGTCGCATAACCATGAAGTGCGCTGGCCGTATGTATTCGTCTCGGCGTACGAAGACGGGTTGCAGGTGTTCGATCTCAAAGACCCGAAGAATCCCAAGACCGACGGCTACTGGTACACGTGCGAGTGCCAGCACGAGCACGGGTTCGGCGGCACACCGGAAAACGGGTGGCAGAGCACGACCAGCGTCGAGCAGGGCGCGTTTGGCATCGACGTGCGCAACTACGACGGACTGATTGTCCTGTCGGACATGCGCAGCGGGCTCTGGCTGTTCAGACTCGATGGATTCAACAGTTGGAATGGCCACGACTACGGAATGCCCAACATCTCCAGCGTGCAGGACTACGACCACGGACCGGAGATGACGATGCCGGTGCATCACGTCGTGCCGGAGGGAACGCACGGAGGACCCGCGCCGCGGTGATCGCACCCCGCTGGGCCGGACGCACGCTTCTCGCGACGACGCTCGTCGTCGCGACGGCGGGCCCGTTCGACATTCCGCTGTTCGGCACACCGCGCGTTCCCGGGGCGACGGGCACGGCGCGCCTCGTCTATGCGGCATCGCCGTTCGGGGTCGCCGTGACGGCTGACGGACGCGCACGGTACGACGTGCAGATCGACGCCTCTGGGCTGCCCGATCCCGCGACGCTCGGCGGCTACTCATCGTACGTCGCGTGGGCCGTGACGACGGATCTCTCCAGTTGGACGCGACTCGGCATCGTGGCGAACGGCAGAAGCACCGTCGGACAGATTGAACTCAACAAGTTTCTCCTCGTGATCGCCGCTGAATCGAGCGCGTCGACGATCGCGCACGCCGGCCCGACGGTGCTGCACGGGACGTCGCCCAGCGGATGGCTGCAGTCGTTCTTGAGTCATCCGCTGTTCCGGGGAATTCCGCCGTGATGCGTTGTGCGCTTCGCGTCGTGCGTGGTGCGATCGCCGTGAGTCTTGTGCCGATGGTCGTCGGGGCGCAGCAAAGGCCGACGAAGCCGGTCAAGCCGCCGGCCGATTCGTCGATGGCGATGATGGACATGCCGATGGACATGTCGCCGGGCATGCCCATTCCGATGCCGAAGGGAATGCCGATGATTCCCGGGCTCGTTGGCGTCCTGCCGCCGGTCGCGGCGTTTGTGCCCGGCGCTGGAGTCGATCCCGCGCGGTTGCCCGCGGCGAAGCCGACGCAGGTGGCGCGACTCAAGAACGGCGACACGCTCGATCTCACGGCGATGTTGGTGCGCCGGACGATCAACGGGCGCTCATTCACGATGTATGGATTCAACGGGCAGGTGCCCGGTCCGCTCATTCGCGTGCCGCAGAACGCGACGATCACCGTTCGCTTTCACAATCGCATCGAGTTGCCGAGCAGCGTGCACTGGCATGGCGTGCGGTTGGACAACCGGTTCGACGGCGTCCCTGGGCTGACGCAGGATTCCGTGAAACCGGGCGCCGACTTCGTCTACACCGTGCACTTTCCCGACGCGGGCATCTACTGGTATCACCCGCACGTGCGCGAGGACATCGAACAGTCGATGGGGCTGTTCGGCAACATGCTCGTCGACTCCCCCGACCGCGGCTACTACTCGCCGGTGAACCACGAGCAAACGCTCGTGCTCGACGACCTACTGATCAACGCCGACACGCTGATCCCGTTCGGCAAGGAGGCGCCGGACTTCGCGCTGATGGGCCGCGTTGGCAACGTACTCACGGTCAACGGCGAGCCGCGCTATACGTTGCGCGCAACGCGCGGCGACGTCGTCCGGTTTTTCATCACCAACGTGTCGAGCTCTCGCACGTACAACCTGTCGTTCGGCGGCGCGCCGATCAAAGTCGTCGCGTCGGACGTGAGCCGGTTCGAGCGCGAAGAGCTGGTGCCGAGCGTCGTGATCGCGCCGGCCGAGCGGTACGTCGTCGAAGTGCGCTTCGACAAACCCGGGCGGTACCTGTTGCTGAACGCCATTCAGGCGATCAACCACTACGCCGGTGAGTTCGCCCCGGAGGTCGATACACTCGGAACGGTGACGGTCGCGCCCGCGCCCGCCGCACCCGACTACGCGAAACAATTCGCGGCGCTGCGCTCGAACGGCGACGTGTCCAAGGACATCGATCGATTCCGGCCCTACTTCGACAAGCCGCCCGACAAGACGCTGACGCTCACCGTGGCGGTCAACTCGCTTCCGCTCGCCACGGTGCAATTCATGAACGTCGACACGGCGTACTTCGCCCCCGTCGAGTGGGTAGACGGCATGCCGGACATGAACTGGCTGTCGACGAGCAAGCAGGTGCGGTGGATTCTGCGCGACGCCGCGACAGGGAAGGAGAACATGGACATCGACTGGCACGCCGCGCGCGGGTCGGTCGTCAAACTTCGGCTATTCAACGATCCGAAGTCGTTCCACCCGATGCAGCATCCGATTCACCTGCACGGCCAGCGGATGCTCGTCGTGTCACGCGACGGCGTGCCGACGCGGAATCTCGTGTGGAAGGACACCGCGATCATCCCTGTGGGGTCGACGGTCGATCTGCTGATCGACGCGTCGAATCCAGGCGCGTGGATGCTCCACTGTCACATCGCCGAGCATTTGGGCTCGGGGATGATGGCCGTGCTGCACGTGGACTAGCAGCTGACCTACGGCACCGCGTAGGTCAGCCGCATCGCGGGCACGACGACGTCGGCTGCGATCGTCGCCTGCCGCGCGGTTGCCCCGCCGCTCCCACTGGTCGCCGACGCCGTGAAGTGCACGATCATCGCCTCGACCGCGCAGGTAACGACGCCGGTCGGTACGAAGCCGGGGCAGGGGCCCGTCGACGCGTCGGACGAAAAGCTCACCGTGCCAGAACTCGCATTCCACTGTGTGACCGATCCGCCGGCATTGATGTGGAGCATGAGCGCGTTGACGATTCCCGTGCCGTCGCCGATCGTGCCGTTCACCGTCGGCGGCGGGGTGTTGGCCGCGCTTTGCGCGAAGCCGCTCACCTCGACGATGCTCGTGAGGTTCGCCGGATCGTCGAATCCGACCAGCGTCCACGTCGCGAACGAGCCGCCCGTGTGCGCAAACACGCGGTGAATGCCCACGAAGTCGCGCGGGGGAGGCGTGAGGTTGGTGCTGATGTTCAGCGCCGTCATTTGCACGCCCGCGGTCAACACGAGAAGCGTGGAGTCGACCAGCGCCGTCACCTGCGGATTGCCCGGGTTGGCGAGAACGATGACCTGTGCCGCGCTGTCGAGCGATGCCACCTGGCCAGCGGTGAGGACCGGGACCGCTCCGCTGATCGTGGCCGGGCCGGTGGTGCCCTGGTCGCACCCGGCCACGGCCGCCGCGCACAATGCGAGCGCACTGGCGCAGCGGCGGGACATGAGCGGGAACTGATGCATATTACTTCACGTTCAGATTCTTCTTCAAGAACTCTATCGTGCGCGGCCACGCGTCCTTCGTCGCGGCCAGGTTCGCCTGCTCCTCCTCGGGATTCCGGCGCGCCGCCGTATCGTCCTGCGCGCGAAGGAATCCGTGCACCGCACCCTCGTAGTTCTTGCCGAAATACCATTTGCCCGAGGCCTTCATCGCCGAGTCGATGGCCGGCATCGCGGCGCTGATGCGCGCGTCCTTCGAGCCGCTGAGCAACATGACCGGCGTGTGGATCTTGGCGAGTGAGTCGGCGTTCGGCACCGGCCCGGTCATGTACGGCGTGCCATAGAACGCGACGCCTCCGGCAAAGCCGGGCAGGCCGCCGTTGATGACGTGCGTCCACACGGTCGATCCGCCCCAGCAGTAGCCGATCACGGCGTACCGCTGCGCCGCCGACGGCTGGGACATGGCGTAGCGGGCGACGGCGTCGATGCCTTCGTTCTTGTCCGCGTTGCTCACGCCGCTGATGATTCGGCGCGCCGAATCGGAACTCAACTCAACGGTGCTGGGACCACCGCGTACGCGCGAATTCAAATCGGGCGCAATGGCGATGAACCCGTCGGCGGCAACTTGATCGGCCACGCCACGGACCCACGTCGACAGGCCGAAGATCTCATGCACGACCACGACGACCGGCGTATGCGGATTGGACGTCGTCGGATAGACGATCCACGCCATCAGCGAATCGCTCGAGCCGGGGTGCCACGCCACCTTGACCCACTCGGCATGGCGTGGACTGGCGGCAATGCGCGCGGCGGCGTGGTTCGCGCTCGCCGGCAGCGACATGTCGCCCTGGCTGTTCAGGTTCGTCACACCCGGCGCGCCGAGATCACCGGCTGCCATGTGCGCCATGTGCTCATCGGCGGGCATCGGGCGATGGCACGCGCTGAGCGCGACGGCGACGAGACAAGTCGTAAGTGTGATGCGCAGCGAAGACATGGAATCTCCGGTCGTATGAGCGTTGTTGGGAGGGGAAGACTTCGAGGAGGCGTTGGACGACTAGAGAATAGAGCACCCGTGAACTGATCGGAAGGCGGGGGCACTCACGCCATCGTCGCCAGCTCGGCCTCCAGCCGATCGAGATTCTGTTCGTTCGCGTCGACGGCGAAGCGCGCGACTTTGTCACGGTCTTCGACACTGTCGAACCGCTGCGTCCATGAGAGCTGCGTCCGACCGTCCCGGTCGGCGAGCACGATGGTCATTTTGAAGTGCGGCGCGGAGTCGTGACGAAATACGATGTGCTCGGGGGGCACGACATCGAGAAACGTGCTGTGGTTCTCGTAGTTGGCTCCGTCGGGGCCGTGCATGATGAACCGCCACGTGCCGCCCGGCCTCGGGTCGAACTCACGGAACGTGTTCGTGAATCCCTTCGGTCCCCACCACCGCGCCAGGCGCGCCGGATCGGTGAAGGCCGAAAACACGCGCTCTCGCGGCGCGTCGATCAGGCGCGTCGTGGCGATTTCGCGCGCGGCGACGCTCTCCACACTGTCACTCTGCGACTCAGGTTCCGGCGTCATAGCGTAATACTGTGCTCAACACGCGCTGCGGCCAATAGTGTCCCGGGAATTTTTCCCCGATCCCCACTTCCAGCGCGTGTGATCCAGTTCACAAGAGATCTCTCAAACACGCCGTGGTCAACGAGTTACATATCGTGTACACGCAGGCATCATCGTTGCTTAGGTGAACAAGCACATAGGACTGCGCTTCTCGTCGCGGCCCCCGCTTCACGTCTTTCAATCAAGGTGACCCGTGAGAATCTCTCATACCGCCTCGCTCATGCTCCTGTCGGCCCTCGCGGTTGCGGCATGCGGTCGAGACACCCAGCAGAAACTCGACACGCTTGCCCACGTTGATTCGGTTCGCGTCGATTCGCTCGGCAACGTTCGCAAGGACCTGCTCGACGAAGTGATGGCATCGACGCAGTTCGTCAATGAGATCAACACGGAGCTCGCCAAGGCTCGTTCGCTGTCGACCGGCCCGACCGAACACTTGGAGACGAGTGACGAGTCCGCGCCGAACGCCCAGGCGCGTAACGAGGAGCGCAAGTTGGTTGTGGCGCGCATCACACATCTCGTCGCGCGTCTCGACACCGTGCAAACCAGACTCGCCAGCATGCGCGTTCGCGCTGAGAAGCTCTCGAAGAGCGACTCCGGTCTCGTCGCCCAGGTTGCCGCCTACCAAAAGAGCGTTGCTGACCTCCAGGCCTCGGCCGAACAGCAGCGCGCCCAGTTCCAGGCGACGATCGATCAACAGACGACGCAGATCGCGTCCCTCCATACGCAAGTCGATACGCTCAACCAAGTGCGCACCGCACTGACCGATACCGTGAATCACCTCACGACCGAGAAGAACACGGCGTACTACGTCATCGGCACCAAGGACGAATTGATCAAGAAGGGCGTCCTCGTGGCCGAAGGCCAAAAGCGCTTCCTGCTGGTCGGTTCGCGTCGCATCGCTCCGGCCCGGCAGTTGGATCCGAACATCTTCACCAAGATCGATCGGTTGGCCGACAGCACGATTACGCTGCCTCAGGGCGACTACGAGATCCTGTCGCGACAGAATCCGGCCTACGCGGTTCCGCAGGTGCAGAAGGACGGCAAGTTCGAAGGCGCGCTCACGATCAAGCAGCCCGAGCAGTTCTGGGAGCCATCGCGCTTCTTGATCATCGTACGTAGCTGATCGCTCGCGAACGACCGTTCGACAGTCGTTCCAACGTGTTTGAAGGTTCACGGCCCCGAACGCCACACGGTGTTCGGGGCCGTCGAGCGTTCTGGATCGCGGGCCGCCTTCATACGGCGCTCGTTCCGGGCCAAATTGCACGTATGGATCTGCCCCCTCTGGTCGTTCTCGTGATCGACGACGAGCCCGCGCTGCGCGAGGTGCTGTCGCTGCGCATCGCGGACTGGGGACACGAAGTCCACGCCGTTGCCGACGCCGCCGAAGCGGAGCGCGAAATCGATCGCCGGCGGCCGGATCTGGTGCTCTCAGATCTCGTGCTGCCCGGAAGCTCCGGCATGGAGCTGCTCAAGCGCATCAAGCGCCGCGACGAGCACCTGCCCGTCGTCATGATGACGGCGCACGGCAATGTCGACGGGGCCGTCGAGGCGATGAAAGCCGGCGCAATGGATTTTCTGACCAAGCCGCTGGACTACGTCGCGCTCTTCGCGCTGCTCCAAGTCACGGCGACGGAAGTGCAGCGCCAGCGCGCGGGACGGTCGCTCGAGGCCCAGCTCGATCGACCGCAGGGCATCGCCGGCATGGTCGGCCAGAGTCGCGCGATGCGCGAGTTGCACCGGACGATCGAGTCGTTGGCATCGAGCGACGCATCGGCGATTCTCACCGGGGAAAGCGGCACCGGGAAGGAAGTGGCCGCGCGCGCGATTCACGCGGCGAGCAAGCGGCGCGATCAGCCGTTCATCGCAATCAACACGGCGGCAATCCCCGAAGGGTTGATCGAGAGTGAAGTGTTCGGTCACGAGCAGGGAGCGTTCACCGGCGCGACGCGCGCGCGGCCGGGAATCTTCGAGCTCGCCAATGGCGGAACGCTCTTTCTCGACGAAATCACGGAGATGCCGATCGGGCTCCAGCCCAAACTCTTGCGCGTACTCGAAGAAGGCCGCGCGCGACGACTTGGCGGCAGCCGCGACGTGCAGTTCAATGTTCGCGTGCTCGCGGCGACCAATCGCGCGCCGGCTCAGGCGATTCGCGACGGCAAGTTGCGCGAAGATCTGTATTATCGGCTCACGGTGTTCGAGCTCGCGCTGCCGCCGTTACGCGATCGCATCGAGGATGTGCCGCTCCTGGCGCAGCACTTCGTGCGCGAGTTCGGACACAAGCACGGCTTCGACGTCGACGGCGTCGGCGACGCCGCGCGCGAGCTGCTCGAGCGCCATGCGTGGCCCGGGAACGTGCGCGAACTGCGCAACGTCATCGAGCGCGCGACCATCGTGGCGCGCACGGGTTGGATCGAGCCGCGCCACCTCCCGCCGTATCTGCAGATGCTGCGAAAGGGCGGCCAGCCGACGCTCACCGTTCCGACCGGCACGACGCTGGCGGAAGCCGAGCGTTTACTCATCCTCCAAACTCTCGAGCGCGTGGGGAACAACAAGGCCGAGGCGGCGCGGCAGCTCGGCCTGGACGTGAAGACGATTCGCAACAAGCTGCGCGCCTACGGCCGCGACGAATGACCGTCGCGACGCGACTCCGCAGCGCGTTCGCCGTATACATCGCGTTGCTCGCGGCGGCGCTCGTCTATCACGTGCGCACGTTGGAGCACGCGGTAGACAGCGGGCACGCGCTCACCGAGATCTCGTCGCGCCTCCGAGTGAGTTCGACGATTCAGCTCGCGCGCCTCGAGCAGATGAGCAGCGACGCCGACAAATTCCTCGTCACGCGCGACCACGGCTATCTCGACAAATTCGTCGAAGCGTCGCAAGCGTACGGGTTGGGACTGCGCAGTCTGGACGCGGCGTCGCTCACCGACGCCGAGCGAACTGCCGTCGGCCCGCTCGCCGCGAACTGGCACGAACTCACGGTGTTGGCGGTCGATCTCCCCGGCGTCGAGATCGCGACGCCGGACGACGCGCGCGCATCGGTGGCGCGCTTGCAGGCGGCGCTGGACAGGGTGCGCGGCAGCACACGGCAGTTGGCCGCGGCGTCGCAAGACGCCATGAGTCGCGAGCTTACCGCGTCCGAGCAGACGGCGCGCGAGGCGGAGCGATTGTCCTGGATCGCGGCGATCGGCGCCTTGTTGCTCAGTCTTCTCTTGTCCGCGATGCTCATTCGCTCGATCGTCGGACCGCTGGAGCGACTCGCCGAGGGGACGCGCGAAGTGGCCGCCGGTCGATTCGACTACCGTCTGGGCGTGAGCGGTGGCGACGAGTTCGCGCAGGTCACGCGCGACTTCAATTCGATGACCGAGCGATTGGACGAGCTCGATCACGTGAAGCGCGATTTCGTGGCGAAGGTATCGCACGATCTCAAGACGCCGCTCTCGTCGATTCAGGAAACCATCCGCGTGCTGCTCGACGAGCTGGCGGGACCGCTGTCGCCCAAGCAGCGTCAATTGCTCGAACTCAACCTCGAGAGCGGACAGCGCCTGTCGGGCATGCTGAGCAAGCTGCTCGATGTGTCGCGCATCGAGGCGGGCATCGCGCCTGAGTACCAGATGGTCGACGTGATGCAAACCGTGCGTCGCTCCGTCGAACGGGCGTCGGCGGCGGGCTCGACTCGCGGCGCCCGAATTTCGCTCGACGAACTTGATCGGCCGGCATTCGTGCGCGGCGACGAGCATGGCCTGGCACAAGTCGTCGACAATCTCCTCGAGAACGCGATCAAGTTTTCGCCGTCGTCCGGAGTGATCGAGGTGAGTGTGGCCGAGTGGCCATCGGCGCGCGCGCTCGTTCCGCCGGAGCGCGCGGCCGTGGTGCGGTGGGGCGGCTCGCGCAGTTCCGCGGTGTTGCTCACCGTGTCGGACGAAGGCCCGGGGATTCCCGATGACGAAAAGTCCCGCGTATTCGCGCGCTTTTATCAGACGGACGCCGGCCGCGCGGCGCGTGGACGTGGCGTAGGACTGGGCCTGGCGATCTGCCTCGAGATCGTGACGGCGCACGGCGGCACGATGTGGGTGACGGACAACGAACCGCGCGGCAGCGTGTTTTCGGTATTGCTTCCCGGCGCCGCGCCGGCGCCGGAGGCAGCACAGGAACCGGTGCGCGCCGGTGGCGGCGGGTCCGTCGCATGACGCGCCTGTTCAAGAACGCTCATGCTGCGTGTGTCGCGGCGGTGTTCCTCGCGGGCGCCGCGGCCTGCGCGCCGCCGGCGTTCGAGCGCGATCTCGCGGCGCGGCGGTGGGACGATGCCGCGCGCACCTTCGCCGCCGACTCGTCGCTCTTAGACAACGAGCGCGCGCTCTACGACGCTGGAGTGCTGTACGGCTCGCCGTCGCGCTCGACGTACGATCCGGAGCGATCGCGCGAACTGTTGCGGCGGCTGCTGTCGCGCTTTCCCGAGACGCGCTACCGCGCGGCGGCGAACGATCGCCTCGCATTGATCGAAGCGGTGCTCGCCGTGCGCGACAGCGCGGCGGCGCGAGAACGCGCACTCACGGCGAGAATTGCCGATCTCACCGCCGATGTACAGCGATTGCACGCGAGCCTCGACTCGGTGAGCGGGCAGACCGATGCGTCACGGCGAATCGCCGCGCGACTCGAATCCGATCTGCGTGATCGCGACGATCAGCTCAAGGCGCTTCGCCTCGAGCTGCAGCAACTCAAGGAGATCGATCTCAAGCCGCAGCGACCGGTGACCCGCCCGCCGCGCTAAGACGTTGCGGGCAGGCGCGACGGTTGTGTCATGCTGGTCGTGCGCGCGACCGAATGGACGTTGGTCTAATGGCTGTATCGGCTCGGTTGGCGTTGCTTCGCCGAGGAGAATCAGCGGAGATTCAATGCGACCAACGCATGCTGGATTGGGTGTGGCTGCGTGCTTGATCATAGGTCTGTTCGCATGTAACGACGCGACCGGACCGAAGCGCGATGAGTCCGACAGCGCGCAGGGATCGATCGGTGTTCCTTCAATCGGACCAACTGGGCCGACAGGCCCGACTGGTCCAACAGGTCCGGCCGGACCAACTGGTCCCAACTGGCGCCACCGGTCCGACGGCGTCCCCGGTCCGGCCGGTGCAGCCGGCGCAGTGGGCCCGCTGGCCCCGCTGGCCCGACTGGCGCTGCTGGTCCATCGGGCCCTCCAGGGCCTGCGGGCGTTGCTGGTCCGCAGGCGCGATCGGACCCGTGGGTCCGCCAGGTCCGATCGGCGCCACCGGCGCGCCAGGAGCCACCGGGGCGGTTGGTCCGGTTGGTCCAACGGGCGCCACTGGAGCGCGCGGCGCAACCGGAGCGACTGGTCCAACAGGACCAGCCGGCGCCGTCGGCCCGACCGGTCCCGGCTGGCGCGACTGGCGCAGTTGGCCCAACCGGTCCGCAGGGTGCAGCTGGTCCAGCCGGCGCGACTGGCGCGACCGGTCCTGCCGGTGCGCGGGGACCAACTGGTCCGACTGGTCCGACTGGGCCCAACCGGTCCGCAGGGCGCAACTGGTCCAGCCGGCGCGACGGGCGCGACCGGTCCTGTCGGTGCGCGGGGGCCAACTGGTCCAACTGGTCCGACTGGTCCAACAGGCGCGACTGGCGCAACCGGTCCGGTCGGCGAACGGGGCCCGACGGGACTAACGGGCCGACAGGCGAGCGGGCCCGACGGTCCAACGGGTCCAACGGGTCCAACGGGCCCGGTCGGTGAACGGGGCCCGACGGGTCTAACGGGTCCGACAGGTCCGACCGGTGCCACGGGAGCTGCAGGACCTGCGGGGGCCACCGGTCCGACCGGTCCGACTGGTCCAATCGGCGCAATCGGTCCGCCTGGTCCTACCGGTCGCAACCGGTCGCAACTGGTCCCGCCGGCGCGACTGGTGCAACCGGCGCAACAGGTCCGTCCGGTGCACGCGGAGCAACTGGTCCAACAGGACCGACGGGTCCAACTGGCCTAACAGGTCCGACAGGTCCGGCAGGTCCGACTGGTCCAACTGGTCCCGACCGGGTCCGACAGGTTCGCTGGCCGCCTCGCACGTGCAAGTGCACCAAGGCGATAGCCCAACGCTTACGGTCGCGTGCCCAACGGGCAGCGTACTCCTGGGCGGCGGTGCTCGGAGCGGCGGCACGCGCGACTTGATGGCCACCTATCCAGTCGCGAATGCCGTCACCGGGAATGGTCAGGGCACGCAGCCCGTAGCGGGCGCTGTCGCCAACGGTTGGGGTGCGATTTTCAGCAACAACAACCTCGGCAACACGGTGTTTGTCGTCTGTTCGCCATGAGCGTTTCATGAATCGGTGACTTCCTCTCGGAGATCTGCTCGTTGATCGCACGCGTTCATTGGCCGTACGTCGTGCTGCTCGCCGCCATGCCGTTCGCAGTCTATGCGAACGGCTATCGGCACGCCTACCAGCTCGACGACGCGTACACCATCACATCGAACCCGAGCGTGAGATCGTTGCGCGCGATCCCGCGGTACTTCACCGACCCGGGCACGTACACCAGCCTCCGCGAACAGGCGGACTACCGGCCGATCGTTCAGCTCACATATGCGCTGGACTATCGTCTGGGCGGCTACGACATGCCCTGGTGGCACGTGACGCAGATCATTCTGCATCTGAGCGTCGTCCTCGGCGTCTACGCGCTCTGTCTCTGCGTGCTCGCATTGATCGGTGACGTGCCAGCGCGCGCGCCGCCCGAACTCGTCGCGTTCGTCGCCGCGGCGGTCGTCGCGGTGCATCCCACGTCGTCCGGCGTGGTCAACTACATCAACGACCGATCATCGCTGCTCACGGCGGCGTTGCTCGTGTGGGCATTGGTCCAGTACGCCCGCACGGTGGGTACGTCGCGCTACGTGCTGCCGCAGTACGCCGCGGCTGTCTATACGCGTTTGCGCTGTTCGCAAAAGTGGAAGCGGTCGGCGCGCTCGGTGCGTTCTGGGCGTTTGATCTCTGGCAGCGCAGCCGCGAACATCCCGACGCAGCGTTGCCGAGTGCGATGCGCGCATCGTTCGACCGGCGCACGCTCGCGCGTATCGCGCCGATGCTCGCCATCACCGCCGTGTACTTCATCGTTCGCGCGAGAGTCATGGCGCCCTTTCCGTTCGCCGACGCGCGCCGTGCGCCCGACATCGGCGTATCGACGTTCCTCGCGACCCAGCTCACCGCCTGGTGGTACTATCTCGCGTGCTGGGTCGCGCCGGTTCGGCTGATTGCCGACTACGTCACGTATCCCGTTTATCGATCGTGGCTCGACCCGGTCGTGCTGTTCGCCGCCGGCGGATGGATCGCGACGGGCACGCTGCTCGTCGCCGCGTGGAAGCGCGCGCCGTATCTCCTCGTACTCGCCATCGCCGCACTCGCTCTCCTGAGTCCAACGTCATCCATTGCACCGCTCGCCGAGATGGTGAACGAGCGGCGGCCGTACCTGCCAATCGCCGTCCTCTCGCTCGCCGTGATGATTCCCGTTGGAACGCGGCTCCTTGCGTGGCCGCGTGGGCGAGTGCGCACTGCGCTGGCCACGAGCGGCGCAGTCGTGTTCCTCGCGTTGTGCCTGCTCACCTGGCGCCGCAACGATGTATTCGCGACGCCCATTCGCTACTGGACGGACGTGATCGACAAAGCGCCGTCGTCGCGCGCGCACCTCAACCTCGGCGTCGCGCTGATGCAAAACGACGACATGCCCGCCGCGCTGCGCGAGTTGCACAGTGCGCTCGAGCTCGCGCCGTTCTGGTACTACGCCGACATCAATCTCGGCGTCGCCTATCAGCACGTGGGGCAGACGGACTCCGCGCGCGCGCACTACGATCGCGCGGTGCAGTACGACCAGTACAGCGGCGTGGCGCTCACCTGGCGCGGCGAATTCCGCCTGGCGACCCACGACTACGCCGGCGCGCGCGACGATTTCCTGGCGTCGATGCCTGTGGGATTGCAGGAATATCGCAACGTCAAAGGGTTGGCGACCGCGTTCGCCGGACTGGGCGACGCCGAGCGTTCGCTCGCGCAGACCGAGCGATTGTTGTCGATCGATTCGGCGAGCGCCGTGAACGATGTGCCGGCCATGTCACTTCCATTCTTCGAGAACGCTGATCTTCGCCACTCGGGTGCGTGGTACTACGAGGCGCTGCAATTGCGACTGCCGCACCAAGCGTGGATTGCCGAAGACATCTCACGACTTGGCGGCACTACCGGCGACCCGGACGGCCCGTCGATCGTCCTCGCGTCGTCCGACACGGTAAGTCAGGACGTGCTCATGGCGCGTGGCATCGATCTGCTCTACACCCAGAACTCTCCGATGCAGGCCGCGGCGCAGTTTCGGATGGTGTTACAGCGGAGCGCGCGGCACTATGGCGCAACGTACCAGCTCGCCGTGGCGCTCGACCGCGCCGGCCAGTCGAAGGAGGCGCGCGCATATTGGTCGAAGGTGCTCGAGATGGCGACCAGCTACGCGGATGCGCGCACCGCGGACCAAGCGCGGGCCCGGCTCGCGCGATAGCGTCGACACGAGGCGTCTACGCCGCCACGACGCGCAGCCCCACGCGCGCACCACGCTCGATCAACCCGCCGCCGAGTACCCGCTCGCCGTCGTAGAACACCACCGACTGCCCCGGCGTGATGGCCGAGACGGCGTCGTCGAGCGCGAGTTCGACTTCGTCGTCGTCGATGCGCACCAGCTCCGCGCGGGCCGGCGTCGCCCGATGCCGTACCTGGATTTCCACTCGCGCGCCGACCGACGGCGCATCGACGAGCCAATTGATCGAGCGCGCAATGACGCCGCGCCCGAGCAGTTCGGCGCGCGGGCCGATCACCACCGCGCGATCGCTGGGCCGAATGGCGACGACGAACATCGCCTCGCGGAATCCACCCGGCAAACCGCGCCGTTGTCCGATTGTGAATCGCGCGAACCCGTCGTGCACTCCGACGGCGGTACCATCAGACAACACGAATGCCCCGCGCGACAGCGCCGGCGCGTCGTCGCCCAGCTTGCTCCGGATGATCTTCGTGTGATCGCCGTCCGGCACGAAGCAGATGTCCTGACTTTCCGCCTTCTCGGCGATCACCTCGAGGCCGAGTTCGTGCGCGACGGCGCGCGTCTCCGCTTTGGTCTGCGACCCGACGGGCAGCAGCATCCGCGACAGCACGGCGCGGTTGATTCCCCAGAGGAAGTACGACTGATCCTTCGAGCGATCCGCACCGCGATGCAACTCGCCGTCGATCGTTCGCGCGTAATGTCCCGTGGCAATCCACTGCGCGTCGATCGCGTCTGCCTTCACCAGCAGGTCACGAAACTTGGTGAAGGTGTTGCAGCGCACGCAGGGAATTGGCGTGCGGCCCTGTGCGTATTCGCTGACGAAATTGTCGACGACGTCGCGGCCGAACGCACTCTCGAGATTGAGCACGTAGTGCGGCACGCCGAGCGACTGACAGACGCGTCGCGCGTCGTTGACCGAGTCGAGCGAGCAGCAGGGGCGGTCCGGCAAATCGCCGTCGTGGCAGAAGAGCTTCATCGTGGCACCGACGACGTCGTAGCCCTGCTCGACGAGCATCGCCGCCGCGACCGATGAGTCGACGCCGCCGGACATCGCCACGAGCACGCGCTCCTTCATGCGCTTCGTTCCTTTCAGCTCGCGGCGCGTGCAGCGTCGCGAGGCACGGACCGCGCTCCGCGCGCCTTGGCAACGAGAGCGGGGAATACTTCAGCCACGCGGTCGATGCACGCGTCAGTCGTGAGAGAGCCGAGGCTCATGCGAACGGCGGCGCTCGCGAGGTCGTCCGGCACACCGATCGCGCTCAGCACGTGCGACGGTGAAATGCTTCCGCTCTGACAGGCCGATCCCGCGGAACAGCCGATGCCGCGCAGATCGAGCGCCATGAGCATTGACTCACTGTCCGTTCCGGGCACGGACAGGTTGAGAATGTGCGGGGCGCGCTGGGCCGCGTTGCGCCCATGAACCATCGCGTCGGGCACGCGCTCCACGATCGCCGCTTCGAGGCGATTGCGCATTTTCTCCAGCCGTTTGCACTCCTCGTCTCGCTCGGCCATCGCCAACTCGGCGGCTGTCGCGAAGCCGACGGCAAACGCGACGTTCTCCGTTCCCGGGCGACGACCGCGATCCTGCGAGCCGCCGTGAAACAGCGGCTCGATGGCCGTGCCGCGCCGAATGAACGCGGCGCCGACGCCCTTGGGCGCGGCGATCTTGTGGCCGGACACGGTGAGCACGTCGAACGGCGTCTTGCTCGCGTCGATCGCGATCTTGCCGAACGCCTGGACGGCATCGGTGTGAAACAGCGCGCCCGCCGCTTTGGCCAGTTTCGCCAGCTGATCTATCGGCTGCACGGTTCCGATCTCGTTGTTCACCCACATGATCGACGCGACCGCCGTGTCGTTCCCGAGCAGCGCGCCGAATGATGCGGTGTCGACGACGCCGTCGCGCGTCATCGTACAGAAACGCTCATCGCCGCCCTCGTGCGCGGCTTGGTGCACCGCACCGAGCACCGCCTTGTGCTCTACGGGAGAGGTGAGCAGCGCATTCCTGCTTGCGTCGCGCCGGGCCCGCCACGCGCCGAGCACCGCGATGTTGTCCGCCTCGGTCCCGCCCGACGTGAAACAGACTTCGTCCGGCGACGCGCCAAGACAGTGCGCTACGCGCTCGCGTGCCTCGTCGAGCGCCGTGCGCGCCTCGCGACCCCACGAGTGCATGCTCGACGGGTTGCCGAAGCGCGGGCCGAAGAACGGCAGCATCGCGTCCAGCACCTCCGCCCGCACGGGCGTCGTCGCGGCGTGGTCGAGGTAGATGGGATCGGGCATTCTCTGAATATACCGATCGGTTCAGCGGTTGGGACGGGGGGCGGTTGGTCCCTCCACGGGCTTGCCGAAGAACCTGCCGCGCACTTCCCATAGCCGCGGAAAGAACCGCTCGTCAATCGTGCTCCGCAGATAACGCGCGCCGAGCGACCCGCCGGTGCCGCCGCTCGACGGACCGATCACTCGCTCGACGACCTGGACGTGTGTGAATCGCCATTGGGCAAACAACTGCTCGTACTCCAGCAGCGCCTCGGCGAGAAAGAACAGGACCGTCGGGCCGGGGCCCAGGTAGAGGTCCTCGAGCACGACGTTCGACGAGCTGACCAGCTCGAGAAAGTGGCCTTCGATCGTCGCCGACGTCGCCTCGATCTCGCGGAACTGCGTGCTCTGCGCGCCGCTCGAGCTGCCGAGGTAGCCGCGGAATTGTGCAAAGTGCTGTGGCGGCAGCGCCTCGAGCGACGTGAGCTGCGCGGCCACGATGCGCATGAGCGTGTTGATCCGTTGCAGCCGCCACAGCGCCTGGCCGGCTTCGCGTGCGTCCAACCCGGCGATCAGCGCGTCGAGGTCGTGCAGAATCGCCTTGAACCACAGCTCGCTCGACTGGTGGACGACGATGAACAGGAGTTCGTCCGAGTGCTCCGGATGGGAGCGGGCGCGCTGCAGTGCGAGGAGCGCGTCGAGTTCGAGGTACGATGCGTACGTCGGCGCGCTGTTGTCGTCGCTCAAAAGGTCGACACTCCGAGCGCCATCACGTCGTCGACGGCCATCAACTCGGTCGTCTGGAACGGCTCTCCGTAACGCGCGCGAATGAGCGTTCCGTAATATGCGCACTGATGACGCACGATGTCCTCGAGCGGCTCGCCGTTCGGGTACACCTCACCCGCCTGGGTCAGTCCCTCGAACTGCGACTTGTAGCAGCGCACCGCGTCCATCTTGAGTTCGAACTCGTCCGACACGTCGACGATGAACGACGGCCGAATGAAATCCTGCCGAAACGCGAGACAGTGGAGAATCTTGTGCGGTCGGTGCTTGGGCAAATCCGGCGCGAGCTTGGCCAACCCGGCGAGAAAACTCGCGTCGCGCACGAGCTGCGCGGTGGTGATGTGATCCGGATGCCGCCCCTCGCGCGCCGGCGCGATCACGACGCGCGGGCGCAGTCGCCGAATGACGCGCGCCAACTTTTCGCGCGTTGGCGGATCGTTGACGATCGCCGCGTCGGGCAGGCCGAGGTTTTCGCGCACCGCGACGCCGAGCACTTTGGCGGCCTGCGCGGCTTCCTGCGCGCGCAGCTCCGCCGTGCCGCGCGTGCCCATTTCGCCCTGCGTGAGATCGAGAATGCCGACGCGATGGCCGGCGCGGACCGCCTTGGCGAGCGTACCGCCGCAGGTGAGCTCGACGTCGTCGCGATGGGCGGCGATGGCGAGCAGGTCTAATGTGTCGGTCGATTGTGCGATGGCCATGCGCGGAATATATGCCAGCCGCCTGGCGATTCGCCCCCCCTGGCGATTCGCGCTACGGCGATCGCGACGCCGGTGCGCTACTCGTAGCGCAGCGCGTCGACCGGATCGAGTCGCGCCGCGCGCATGGCCGGCAGCATGCCGAACACGATGCCCGTGACCGCGCTGGCGCCGAGCGCCGCGGCGACGGCCCACGGCGGAGTCGAGGCCTGAATCGGCGTGGTGTTCCGCACGATGACGGCGACGATGCTGCCGAACATCAGCCCGATCATCGCGCCGATCGCCGTGAGCGTGACGGCCTCGACGAGGAACTGCCAGAGAATCGTGGCGCGCGTGGCGCCAAGCGCCTTGCGCACGCCGATCTCGCGCGTGCGCTCGGTGACCGAAATCATCATGATGGCCACGACGCCCACGCCGCCCACGAGGAGGCCGACGGCCGACAGCACGATCATCACGAGAAAGAACATGCCGAAGATGCTGTTGTACGTATCCATCAGCTTGTCCTGCGTGATGATGGCGAAGTTGTTGTCCTGGGCCGGCCGCAGTCCGCGCCGACCGCGCATCACGGCGATGACGTCGTCCTCGGCGTCGTCGCGCGTCACCTCATCGCGCGGCACGATCGCCACGCCGATGTTGGAGTACGATGCGTTGAGCGTTCGGTACGCCGTCTCGAACGGGACGATCGCGCGCGGCCGGTTGCCGCCCGTGAGGAAGCTCGCCGCGTAGTGGTAGACGCCGATCACGCGGAACGGTACGCCGGAGATGGCGATCATCTTGTCGAGCGGATCGGAGTCGCCGAACAACTTGGTCGCCATCTCGTCGTTCACGATCACGACTTTGGCGCCGTTGGCTTCTTCGGCCTTCGGTGAAGCTGCGGCCCGGATAGAGATCGCCAGCGTGGTCGACGACCGTCCAATTGGCCGTCTGCCCGATGACCTGCGTGCTGCTCAGGTCACGGTCCATGTAGCGCACGTCCTTCGACATCCCGAGCTGCGGCGCCGAAGCGAGGATCGACGGAAGTGCTCCAATGGCTTTGGCGTCGGCGAAGCTGAGCCGCGGGTTATGAAGGAACTTGCACGTGTCGTCCGTGCCGTCGCACGCCTCGAACGTGATCGGATACCGGCTGAGAAAGAATGTCTTGGGACCGGCTTTCTCGAAATCGCGGGCGACGCTGGCGTTGATGCCGTGAATGGCCGCCGAGATGACGACGACGACGAACACGCCCACCGCGACGCCGAGAATCGTGAGTGCGGCACGCACGCGATTGGCGCGGATCGAGTCCAGCGCAATCGTCACGCCTTCGAGGAAGACGAATCCGCGGAATCGGCGAGCCATCAGGTTTCCTGCCGCATGGCGGCGATCGGATCGAGCAGCGCCGCGCGACTCGCGGGATAGACTCCGGCGATCAATCCGACGCCGGCGCCCACGCCAACGCCGACAAAGATCGACCACACCGCGACCGCTGCTGGAAGCGGTGACACCGCTGCGATCAACTTCGCGAACCCAATGCCGAGTCCGACGCCGACCGCGGCGCCGAGCGTCGACAACGTGGCCGACTCGACGAGGAACTGGTTGAGGATGTCCTGCCGGCGCGCGCCGAGCGCTTTGCGAATGCCGATTTCGCGCGTCCGCTCCGACACCGCCACGAGCATGATGTTCATGATCACGATGGCACCGACCACGAGACCGACGGTTGGCAGCGCGATGCCGGCGATCGTGAGATAGCCCTTGATGGTATTCCAGAACTCCAACGCCGAATCCGACGTTTCGAGCTCGAAGTTGTCCGGCTGCGTCGGATGGAGATGGTGACGCCCGCGCATCACGGCGCGTACGTCTTCCATCGCCTCATGCATGCCGGCGTCGGTTGGCGCCTGCACGATCACGGCGTCGACGACACCGTGGGGATTCACCCACCGGTTGAGCGGCGCCTTTTCCGGCGCGATGAGGAACTTGTCCAGCGACTGACCGAACACGTTGCCCTGCACCTCGGCGATGCCGATGACCGTGTAGGGAATGTTCTGGATGCGGAGCTGACGCCCGATTGCGTTCAAATTCGGGAAGAAGTGATCCGCCACGTCCTGGCCGATGACCGCTACCGGCACGCCGAGCGTGTATTCCTCGGGGCTGATCAACCGTCCCTGGCTGACGCCCATTTTCTTGATGTTGAACCACTCGGACGACACGGTGGAACAGTCCACCGACCGCGGCTTGGCGTACTCCGACTCGACGTTCAGTCCGGATTCGCTTTGCGTAGCCCAGAGCACGTCGGGGCTGAGCGAGGCCGCCACCGCCGGTACGTCGATATCGTAGATGTGCGGCCGGCGGCGCCACTCGAGTCGCGTAGCCGCGGTCACGTCGCCCACCTGAAAATCCGGACGCTGGCGCAAGCTGAACGAGTTGATGGCGATCAGCTTGCCGACCAGGTCGTCCTGCATGTATCGCGTCATCCCCGCCACGATCGACACGACGGCGATCAGGAACGTGACGCCGATCGTCACGCCGATGACCGTGAAGAAGCTCTTGAGCTTCTGCACGCGGATGGTCTCGAAGGCGAGCCGAACGGCTTGAAGCAGTGACACGAAGGGTGTTGGTGGGAAGAAGTGGACGCTGGCCGCGCGCTAGCCGGCGATGCGCGCGCGGAACACTTCGCGCTTTTCGTCGGTCGAGATCAGGCCGTCGCGCAACACGACGACACGGCGCGCGTGGGCGGCAATGTCCGGCTCGTGCGTGACCATGACCACGGTCTGCCCGGAGCTGGCGAGCGTCTCGAACACGCGCATGATCTCTTCGGAGGTCTGCGAGTCGAGGTTACCCGTTGGCTCGTCGGCGAGGAGCATTGATGGATCGTTGACCAGCGCGCGGGCGATGGCGACACGTTGGCGCTGACCGCCGGACAGTTCGTTCGGCCGGTGGTCCATACGATCCTCGAGCTGCACCTTGGCCAGCGCCTCTTTGGCGCGGCGTCGGCGCTCGTCGGACGCGACGCCGGCGTACACCAGCGGAAGCTCGACGTTGTGCAGCGCGGTCGCGCGCGGGAGCAGGTTGAACGTCTGAAAGACGAACCCGATCTCCTTGTTCCGGACGCGAGCCAGCGCGTCGTCGGACATGGTCGAAACGAGCTGGCCGTTGAGCCAGTATTCGCCGGCGTTCGGCGTATCGAGGCAACCGACAATGTTCATCAGCGTCGACTTGCCCGAGCCGGACGGGCCCATGATCGCCACGTATTCGTTTCGCGCGATGGCCAGGTCGATGCCGCGCAGCGCGCGAACCACCTCACCGCCCATGTCGTACTCGCGCTTGATGCCGCGCGTCACGATGACCCACTGCGAATCCGGCGCCGCGCCAACGGCGCCAGTAACACCCTTCCGCTCGGCGGTGATGCCGAGCGGCTCTTCTACGGTCTGTGAGTTCACGACTTAGTCCCCGGGGTGGGCTTCTTCGCGTCGACCTTGGTCTCGCGCACCAGCGCGCCGTCCTTCAGCTCGCGAATTGCCTGGTAGGTGCCAGCAACGATCTTCTCGCCGGCTTTGACACCGCTGACGATTTCGAAGTTGTTCTCGCCAGCGATACCTACTTTTACGGGCCGGAAGGTCACTTTGTTGTCGGTTCCCACCACAAACACGCCTTCGACGTCGCGCTTGTTCAAATCCTTGGCCGGTTTGGCCTTGCCCAGGCCCACCGCCGTGTCGCCCTGCTGTAGCGCCTGGTTCTCGCGAACCGTGAGCGCGATGATCGGCACGGACAGCACACTGGCGCGCTTGTCCGTGATCACCTTGGCCGTGGCCGAGAAGTCCGGACGCGTGTCCTGCGGCGCGTTGAGCAACTGGACGGTCACTTCGTAGTCGACTGCCTGATCGGTCGACGTCGTGGTGCCCGTGGCCTTGACGGAGCTGTTGGAGATCTTCGTCACGCGTCCGAGAAAGGTCGTATCCGGGAAGGCATCGAGCTGGACCTGCGCCGAATCGCCGACCCGCACGCGCGCGACGTCGGTCTCGTCGACCTTGACCTTGGTCTCGAGCGTGGACATGTCGCTGATCGTGAGCAGCGTCGCCGGCGTCCTTGTTGAAGGTGCCCGGCACCGCCGTTTCACCCTGCTCGACGTCGAGGCGCGTCACGCGGCCGGCCATCGGCGCGTAGATCGTCGTTTTGCTCAACGCGCTCTTGGCGTCGTTCAAACTCGCGCTGGCCTGATCCACGGCGTGGCCGCTGGCGTCGACGAGCGCCTTGTTCACGTCAACCGCGGTCTTGAGCTGTTCCACGCTCTCATCCGAGATGAGCTGCGGATTGGTCTTCTTGATTGCCGCGCTCCGATCGTAGCTCTTTTGCGCTTGATCGAAGTTGGCGCGCGCCTGGGTCATTTGCGCCTGTGCCGACGCCAACGCCGCCGCTGACCGATCCACTTCGGCTTGCGGTTGCGACGGATCGATCTGGAGCAGGAACTGGCCGGCGCTGACGATGTCGCCCTCCTTTACGGAGAGCTTCACGATCTTGCCGCTCACGTCGGACGCGACATCGACCTTGGTGTGCGGGCTCACCTGACCGCTCGCCGTGACCGACGACACGAGGTCGCGCTTTTGAACGAGTTCCGTGCGCACCTCGACCGACTTGTTGCCCCGTTTGGCGGCGCTCATGGCGACCATCGAGACCACGCCGGCGGCCACGACGACCGCGATGCCGTACTTCGTTTTCTTGCCCATGAGTGTTGTTTGGCCTTAGCGGAGAGGGCGGCCGACCGCTTGCTCGAGCGCGGCGAACGCCTTGTGATAGTCGTAGATCGCGTTGACACGGCCGACTGCAGCTTGCTCGTACTGGCCGCGCGCGGTGGTCACGTCGAGGAACGTTTTCGAACCCACTTTGTAGCTCTCGTCGGCGAACGCGAGGGCTTCCGCCGCCTGCTGCGCCGTGGTCGTCTGCAGTTCGACGGTCTTGGCCGCGGTCACCAGGTTGAGGTAGGCCGTCGTGACGTCCGTCGTCAGTTGGAGTTCGCGGGCTTTGACATCGTACGTCGCGTTCTGATGCGACACGCGCGCCTGCTCGAGCTGCTGTTCGCGCAGGAAGTTGTTGAAGATCGGAACGGAGATCGACGCGGCGAACGACATCGGCGCGGACTGGAACGAGAACGGCCGGTTCGAGGCGATCGCGCGCGACAGTTCGTCGGACGTCAGCGTTGGACTGCCGCAATCGCCGGACGGCGCCAAGCCCGCGCCCACGCGAATCGAATCGCTGAATGAGCAGTTTCTGAAGCCGCTCAGGGCCGACGCCTGCGCCTGCTGGGCGACGAAGCTGTTGCTCGCGTAGCCGAACGCGTTGCCGCCGAGGCCCGTGCTGAACGCGAGCGACGGCAGGTACGCCGTCTGGTTCATGCGAACCTGCATCTGGTCCGCGTACTCGGTCGAGCGTTTGGCGGCGAGATCCGGGTTCACGCCGCGAGCGAGTCGCAGGAGCGAATCGACGGAGGACGGCGGCGCCGTCACGACAAATTTCGTCGTGAGCTGGACGCTGGAGTCGGCCGGCACGCCCATGAGCTGAAACAGCTTCAGCTTTTCAATGCGCGCCATGTTGTGCGCCTGGAGCGCGGCCACTTCGGCTTGACCCACCGCGACTTCGGCGGTGCGCACGTCGAGGATCGTGCCCGAGCCCACCTGCACTTTGGCCTTGGCAAGATCGAGCTGGCCCTGAGCGGTCTGCACGAGCGTGTCGTTCAACGCCGCAGTGGCCTCCTGCTCGAGCGCCTGGATGTACTGCGTGGTCACGTTCGAGCGCAGCAGCTCGCTGTTGCTCGTGACGCTGGCCTCGCTGGCGCTGCGATTCGCGCGCGCCGCGCGCGGCGCGAACAGCGCCGATGCGGCAATACTGTAGTTCACGCCCAGCCGATAGTTGCTCGAGTAGGTATCGCCGCTGCTTCCCAGCGCAACGCCCTGGTAGTACTGCGTGCCGCCCTGGGTGTAGCTCGTGCCCAGGCTCGCGCTGACGTTGGGCAGGAGCGCGCCGTACGCGGACCGCACGGTGGCGTCTGCGTTGTGAACGAGCTCTCTGACCTGCTGAAGCGCCGGATTGTTCTGACGCGCTTGGGTGATCGCGTCATCGAGCGTGAGCGCGTGGTTCGAGCTCGGAGCCTGCTGCGCCAACACGAGCTGCGCGGGGATCGCCAAGAGCAGGGCGACGTGCCTCAACGAAGGCATTGGATTGTCCTATTCGGATGGGGTCTTGGGGGAGTACGTCGGGGGAACGACCAGGGTTTCAGGCCGTCTCGAACCCGTCTCAAATATCCTTCAAAGTAACCGTTGCGCGCTGAATGACTTGACGTGCGCAGTGAACGACTCACCGCGACGACGGGCGACCGCGGCTTCACCGCGGCAGTTCCTCCCTCGTGGCCGTCAGCTTGGCTGCCGCGATCTCTACGCGCAGCAAGCGTCCGCCGGCGTCGATCCAATAGTCCCGTCCCGTCGATCCGTTGGACAGCGAATAGTGTGTCCCGGTTACGGTCTTTCCGCCGATGACCACGGGCTCGAGGCCACGCGCCGTCAGCGTGAAAGTGCCACCGTGCGCCCCGCGCGGGTTGATCACCTCGACGTTCCCGCTCCGCTTGCCCAGCCCAACGAAATAGGTCAGGTGCATCAGCTCGTCGTCGAGGACGAGGCATCGGCCCACGGACACGGCGTACTCGTGCATGGCCTCATTGCCGCGTCGGTCATGCGTCAGCGCCGAGAGTCGGCCGGATCGCATGCCGGCGCGAACGGTCGTCGCCGGCGCGCGGCTCGTTCCGTCGAAGATCGCGACCTGGAAGTCGACGGGAGTGCCGAGCGAGTCCGTGACGAGCTTGGATGTGGCGCGATGCGCGCCTCCGGACAGCTGGCCCGTGGCCTGGATCTGTCCGTTGTCGACCTGGGTGATCCGGAAATTCTCCGTCTCGGTCGGCTCACCGGCCCTGGCGATCGTGAAGGTCCCTTCGTCAATGACGCGTCCCGGCCCCTGCGCCGTCAGCGACGCAGAACAGACCAGAAGGATGGCGATGGTAGGCCGAAGTGTCACAGACGTGACTCCAGGGTATGCGCGTTCGACGACACGGCCTATGGAACGGTGGTTCGCGGCGGGGTAGTGTACCCGATGTACCCGGCTGGGGCCGCCGGGTTTCGCCTTCGTTCAGGCTGTGCGGTCGGACTGGGAGGGTGGGGAAGCGAAAATACGATCGCGAATTCGCGTGTAGATCCGGTCGTAGATCGCACGACCCTTCTCGGCGTTGGCCAACGTCGGCCGACCGATCGAACCGGGGCTCGCGCGCGGGACGCGCAACCAACCCCGCCGGTAACGTCGCAGCTCGTCTCGCGACATCATATAATCCTGTGCCTGCGTCATATCGACGAGCTCTGGAGCAATATACAGCATGAGCGACGTATCGACCTCGTCACCGTGCATGGGTTCAGTTTGTCCGTGCAGCAGATCGGTGAAGTCGATGCCAAAGATGTCGACCACTCGCACCCGCGCGCCCGACGTGATGACCGTCGACATGGCCTCCAAATGAGAATCCTGCTCGTGTGCGGTCAGGAGGATGAACTCGCGAATCCCGGTCGACTCCCACGTATCGATCAGGTCGTTGAGCACGCGGTGGAGCGTCTTCTTCCGCAGCGACGCGTTGCCGGCGAAGTCTCGCTCGGTCACCACATTGACGCCGTATTCCACCGTCGGGGCCATCAGCACGCCGAACTCAGCCGACAAATCGCGACACACCCGCTCGACGATGATCGTGTCGGAGCCGAGGGGCAGATGCGGTCCGTGCTGCTCGCACGTTCCAACGGGAACGATGAGCCGCGGGTCGCCTTCGATCAGCGCCGGCCACCTCGGTCGGTCGCATCTGTTTCAGCAAACGCGGCGACGACGCGCCGTTAGGAGACTGACTCATTTCGGCTGATCGGATGGTTCAAGAGGCGCGCCGAGAATCGTCGGGGCCGGCACCGTGGACCTGGTGGGCCATCGCGGCCGGCGCGGCGTTGCTCGTTGCCAGCCAATGGCTTCACGCACCGAGCGTAGAGTACCTCGTCCCGCTGGTCATCGCCACCGCGCTGGCGGTCGTGTTCGGATTCCTCATTCGCGGCGCGCAACGGTGGTGGGCCATCACGTCGTCGCTCGCGCTGGCGGTAGCCGCCGCGCTGGCGACGCCCGCCCAGCGCAATCTCTGGTTGGTGCAGCACCACTGGGACAGCTGGCGGCACGATGCCGCCGTCCGAGCGCTCGACGCGTTGTCCCGCGCACTGGACGACGCGACCGCCGCTGCATCGCGCGCGTCGGCCGACGCACTCGGCGCGCCCGCCGATCGGGCGTCGGCGTTCAAGCATTTGGCCAAGTGGTCGACGCGCGCGGCGTGCGCGACGAGCGCGGCATCGTGCTCTATCGCGACGACAGCGCGTTCGCCTGGGCCGGGACGATTCGCCCGCCGGTCGATCTGGCGCACGACGGCACGACCGTCATCGCGACGCCGTTCTATCTGGCGCTTCAGGTTGCGCGCAGGCGCGGAAATGAGCGCGCCGTGGCCGTCGCGCTGCTCGACGCCGTGCCGCCGGCCGACCAACTGTCGTCGTCGCTCGCGCGACGCGTGGCCGATCAGACGGGCGTCGGCGGTTTCGTGTTCGACGCTCCCAATGATTCCTCGGCTGCGCCCGACGTGCTGCATTACAAGGCACGCGGTGTTCCGCTGTTCAGCGTTCGCACTGATTCGTTGATGCAAGGTCAGGTTGCGCAGCGGATCGCCGAGGCGCGTGCGCGCGCGCGCCGGACTGGCGTTCATCATCGCGCTCGCCTGTTTCATCATCGGCGTGTGGCGCGGAACGCGTTCACTCGCGCGGCGATTGGCGGCGCTCGCCGTGGGGCTCGCCTGCACGGCGCTCATCCCGACGAACCAGTACTCGAATCTCACGCGGCTGTTCGATCCGGCGGTGTACTTCACGCCCAAAGGCGGGCCGCTCACCGGGAACGCGGGCGCGCTCGCGACGACCGGCGCGCTCGTGTTGCTCGCCATTCTCGCCGTGCTTCGCCGGCGTGCGCGCCCGGTCCCGCGCTGGGGTGCGATCGTGATCGTCGTGCTGGTCGCCGGGCTCGGGCCGTTCCTGCTGCGCGAATTGGCGCGCGGCGTGGTCATTCCGCTCCATGGTGTCGATTCGCCGCTGTGGCTCATCTGGGAGATTCCGCTCTTTCTCGCCGCGGTGTCGGTACTGCTCGCCGGCGCCGCCGCCGGAGCGACGCTGCTCGGCCCGCGCCGCGGCGTTCCGCCGTGGGTCGCGCCGCTGGCCGCGACGATTGCGGCGGTGCTCGCGCCAATCGTGTGGGAAGCGCCCGGACGCTGGCCTTGGTGGTACACGCATCCTGTGGGTCGTGGCGATCGGCATTCTCGCGCTCAGCCGGCGGACGCGCTTCCTGCTCCTCAGCGCGTCGACCGTCGCGGCGCTCGGCGCGGCGACGCTCGTGTGGGGACGCACAGCGCGTGGTCGCGTCGAAGCGGCCGATGCCGACCTCGCCGGTCTGAGCCAGCCCGACTTGCTTGCCACGACGTTGTTGCGGCGGCTCGGTCTCACGCTCGGTACTGGTGATGCGCCGACGACGCGCGAGGGGCTGCTGCGAGACTACGTGCTCTCCGACATCGCCGCGGCCGGCAATCCGATTGCGCTCTTCGCGTGGCCCACCGACGCGGGGCCGTCGGCCCGATTCGCCACCGCCGACCTGCCGATTCCCTCGGCGGCGATCGCTAGCGCGGTCGCGCGGGCGCGCAAATCGAAGACGTTGATCGTCGAGTCCGTGCCGACGGACACCGCGGTCGAAATCGTCATGGCGGCGCCGGATTCGGCGAATGGCGTGACCGCGGCGGTCATCGCGCCAAAGAGCCGGCTGTTCGAGGCCGATCCGTTCGCGCACTTGCTGGGTCTCGACGTCGACCCGGACATCGAGCCGCCGTACACGGTGCGCCTGCGGCCGGGCGTCGCCGGTGCGCCGCCCGAGAGCCGCGCGACGTGGCGCCGCGAGGGCACCGAACTCCACGGCGACTGGATGGTCGCCACCGGAACCGGTGCGGTGCCCGCGCACGTCGAGGTCGAACTGCGCGGACCCGACGCGCTCGTGCAGCGCGGCGCGCTGATCGTACTGCTCGATCTTGCGATCGTCACGTTGCTCTGGTTGGCGAGCGTTGTCGCCGACGGCGGGGCTGGGCGTCTCTTTCGCGCGCGACGGCGCACGTGGGGACGCAGCTATCGCGCGCGTCTTTCGCTGGCGCTCTTTGCTTTCTTCGTGCTCCCCGCGGTCGCGTTCGCCGTCTGGTCGTACGAGCAGTTGGCGACCGACGCCACGCAATCGCGCGCCGTGCTCGTGAGCGAAACGTTGCGGGCACTCGCGCCGCCCGACACCGCGCTGTGGTTGCCGAGTGAAAGCGACCGACTCGACACGCCGCTGTTCCTGTTCCGCGGCGGTGAGTTGCGCCAGACGAGCGACGACCTGTACAACGATCTCGCGCCGATCGGGCGATTCCTCCGGCCTGTCGATCGAGATCAGTCTCGCCGTGCGCGGTGAGGAAACTGAAACGGAGACCGAGCACATTGGTGGGATCGCGTCGCTGTTCGGGTATCGCGCGTTCGACACGACCGCCGCGCCGCTCGACGTCGTCGCCGCTCCCGCGCGCGCCGACGAGCTGTCGCTCGGCCGCCGACGTCGCGACCTCGGCGTGCTCGTGCTGTTCACCACGGCGGTCGGCGCGTTGGCCGCTCTCTGGTTGAGCGGAATCGCGGCGCGGCAGCTCGCGCGTCCAATCCGCACGCTGCGCGAAGCGGCGCTCGCCATCGCCAGCGGCGCGCGCGTTCCGCCGCTCGAGGACCAACCGACGGTCGAGTTCCACCCGGTGTTCGCGGCCTTTCGACAAATGGCGGCGGATCTGCACGCCAGCCGCAGCGCACTCGAAGAAGCGCAGCGTCGAACGGCCACCGTGCTGCGCAACGTCGCCAGCGGAGTGGTCGCCGTCGATCCGGATGGCCGTGTCGCGCTCGCGAACCCGCGCGCGGAAGCGCTGCTCGGCGGCTCGCTCGCGATCGGCGCGCCGTTCGGCGCCGGAGTGCCGCGCGAAGTCGCCGACGTCGTCGCGCGCTTTCTTCAGATCGGCGCAGGACGAACAGGAATTCGAGCTGTCGTCGGACCCGCAGCAACTGCGCGGCACGTTGACGCGATTGGCGCGCGGCGGCGCGGTCGTGACGCTCGACGACGTCACCGAGATGGCGCGCGCGCAGCGCGTGATCGCGTGGGGCGAGATGGCGCGACAGGTCGCGCACGAGATCAAGAATCCGCTGACGCCGATTCGTCTTGGCGTGCAGCACCTTCGGCGCGCGCGTGCCGACGCGCGAGTCGACTTCGACCGCGTGCTCGATCAAAACGTGAATCAGATTCTCGCCGAGATCGACCGGCTCGACGAAATCGCGCGCGCCTTCAGTCGCTACGGCGCCGCGCCGGAAGAGCGGCGCGAACCCGAGGCGACCGACGTGGCGAGCGTGGTGCGCGAAGTGGTGTCGCTCGAGCGAATGGGCGGCGCCGCCGACGCGGGCGTCGAGTGGGCGGAGGAAGGCGCGGACGCGCCGGTGCACGCGCTGGCCCGTGCCGACGAACTCAAAGAGGTGTTGCTCAACGTCCTCGAGAACGCGCGACATGCGCACGCGCGCCGCGTGTCGGTTGCGCTCAGCGTCTCGAACGTCGACGGTGCGCATCGCGCGCTGATCGCCGTGCGCGACGACGGGCAGGGAATTGCCGCGGCCGTGTTGCCGCGAATCTTCGAGCCGCATTTCTCGACGCGGACGAGCGGCAGCGGCTTGGGATTGGCGATCAGCCGGCAACTCGTCGAGCGGTGGGGAGGCGACATCGCCGTCGACAGCGAGCCCGGCGTGGGAACGACCGTTACGATTTCTTTGGTAACGGCCGCCGAACGGTCTTAATGTTTACGAATTCACGAATGCCAAACACGCCCAGTTCGCGCCCGTAGCCGGATTTCTTCACGCCGCCAAACGGAAAGCGCGTGTCCGACACGACCATGCCGTTGATGGACACCGTGCCCGCGGCAAGTTCGCGGGCGAACCGATCGCCCTCCGCGCCGTCGTTCGTCCACACCGCCGATCCGAGGCCGAACCGCGAATCGTTGGCCAGCTCGATCGCGTGGGCGGCGTCGCGCGCGCGAACGATCGCGGCGACGGGACCGAATGTCTCCTCGCGAAAGGCCGGCGC
Source organism: uncultured Gemmatimonadaceae bacterium (assembly GCA_963817445.1). GTDB lineage: Bacteria > Gemmatimonadota > Gemmatimonadetes > Gemmatimonadales > Gemmatimonadaceae > JAQBQB01. The sequence continues at coordinate 1,054,548 of CAWFOG010000022.1, read as the reverse complement.
GTCGAGCGGCACGTCGCCCAACACCGTCGGCTCGTAGTAGAACCCGGGGCCGGGTCGCGCCGAGCCGCCGAGCAGCAATGTCGCGCCGGCGGCCACCGAGCGTTCGACCTGGGAGTGCAGCTCGTCACGAATGCGCGCCGTCGCCAACGGCCCAATCTGCGTTCGCTCGTCCGTCGGGTCGCCGACGACGAGCTGCTGCATGCGCGCCACGAACTGCATCGGTGAACGCATCGGCGATCGAGTCGGCGACGATGAACCGCTTGGCGGCGATGCACGACTGGCCGTTGTTGATCGTGCGCGCCGTCACCGCCGTGAGCACCGCGGCGCGCAGATCCGCGCTGGGCATCACGACGAACGGATCGCTGCCGCCCAGCTCGAGCACCGTCTTCTTGAGCGCCGCGCCCGCCGCCGCGGCTACGCTCCTGCCGGCGCCTTCGCTTCCCGTCAGCGTCACCGCCGCGACGCGGTCGTCGGCGATGAGCCGCGCCACCGCGTCGGAGTCGATGAGCATACTTTGAAAGACGCCGCCCGGCGCGCCCGCTTCCTCGAACAACTGTTCCAGCGCCAGCGCGCACTGCGGCACGTTCGACGCGTGCTTGAGGAGGCCGACGTTCCCCGCCGCGAGCGCCGGCGCGGCGAACCGGATCACCTGCCAGAAAGGAAAATTCCACGGCATGACGGCGAGGACGACGCCGAGCGGCTCGAACGCGACGTAGCCCTCGCCCTGCGCGTCCTCGCCCGGCTGATCGGCGAGAAAGCGCTCGGCGTGATCGGCGTAGAAATGGCAGGCCGCCGCGCACTTCGCCGCTTCGTCGACCGCGGCCCGGAGCGTCTTGCCCATTTCGAGAGTCATCATGCGGCCGTAATCGAGCTTGCGCGCGTCGAGCAGCTCGCCGGCACGGTGCAGCATCCGCGTGCGCTCGGCGATCGGCGTGCGCCGCCAGCTCAGCGCCGCGCGATCCGCGACGGCCAGCTTGTCCTCGATCTCGAGATCGCTCAACGCGGGGAACGAACGGACGCGTTCGCCCGTCGCGGGATTCACGACTTTCAATTGCCATGGCCGGCAGATCAACTCGTCAACAGTGAGTCCCCAGCCCATGCGACTCCCGCGCCATCGGCCGCGTCGGGGCCGAACCAGCGCCGCCACCACGGAATCTGTCGCTCGCGTTCGAACACCGTCTGGATCGCCGCTCGCCACGCGACCTGCATCGCCGCGGCGTCCTCGAACCGGTCGTCGGCGGACGCCGAGAGTCCGCGGCGCAGCCAGTCGGCGATTTCGGGCGCGTAGGCGGAAAGATCGACGTCGCCGCGCAACTCGCGCGCGAGAATGGACGCGCTGTCGCGATCGCCAAACGGCGGCGTGCCACTCAACGCGAACGCCGCGATGGCCGCGATTGAAAAGCAGTCGGCCGGTGCATCCTGCGCCTCGCCGAGCAGCTGCTCGGGCGGCGCGAACGCCGGCGTGCCGGACGCGCCGGTCGCTTCCTCACCGGTCACGTTCGCAATGCCGAAGTCCGCCAGCCGCCACCGGCGGTAGCGATCGATGAGCACGTTCTCCGGCTTGATGTCGCGGTGGATGATGCCGACCGAATGCGCCGCCGCGAGTCCGCTCAGCACGAAGTCGATTTGCGGCGCGATCTCGACGAGCGTGCGCGGCCCGGAGCGCGCCACGAGGTCGGCGACCGATCCACCCTCGGCGAGCTCCATCGTGTACCACGCCGACATCGCCGCGACTGTCCCAATCGAAAATCGGCACGATCGCCGGATGCGCCAGCTGCGCGGCGAGCTTGGCTTCGCGCCGAAAACGGCCGACGATCCGCTCGTCGCGCGCGACGTGCGGGTGCAACAGCTTGAGCGCCACTTCGCGGCCCAACGTCAGATCGCGCACGCGCCACACCGACCCGAACGAACCGGCGCCGAGCGCGGCGAGCACCTCGTAGTCGTCAGCGAGCGCCCAGCGCAGACGCACTTCCGGCGTTTCGCTGGTGTGCGTCGTTCCCGGCTCGTCGCCGGAGAGCATCACCATCGTTCGGCTTCCGATGACGCGATCGACGTCGCGCAGCATCGACGCAATCGATGGAAAGCGACGCGCCGGATCCGCGCTGGAGCGCACGATCGATGACCGCGGCCATGGCGCGCGGCACCTCGGGACGCAACAGCTGAATCGGCGGAGCTTCGGCAGACGGCGGCGTCTCGCCGGTGAGGCTGGCAAAACAGATCGCCGCAAGCTGCCACTGATCGGTGAGCGGCGTGGGTGTCCACGTCCCGTCGACCCATTCGCTCGGCACCGGCATGAAGCGAAGGTCCGGCACCAAGCCCGGCGCCATCTCGGCGGGCGGTATGGCCCACTGCCAGCCCATCAGCCACAGGCGACCCATCGGCGTAGTCCACACGGTCTCGGGCGACACGCAGCCGTGCGCCGCGCCGAAGTCGTGGAGATAGCTCAGCGCCGAGCCGATTTCGCGCAGCACGCGCAGTCGCGCCGGGCACGTCTTCCGGGCCCATGCGTCGCACGCGCGCGGATATGGTTTCGCCGGCGATCCAGCGACGCAGATAGCCTGGTCCGCGGCGATTCACCGAGAACGTCGACCAGTAGTGGTAGGTGGTCGGCATCGCCGGGTGATTCCGATGCGCGAGGTGTCGCGCTTCGGATTCCAGCCAACCGTGGTGCGCGACGTCGGGCGCCGTCACCAGCGAAAGCGATCGCCCGAGCGCGTCGATCGTTTCCTGATAGTGGCGATGCTGGCCGTACAGTCCGTCCGAGCCCCAGCTCCACCCCGGCGGGAGCTGCCAGTCGCGCAAATGCGGCGGCAGCTCCGGGGTGGCCTGTACATCTGCGCGTCGGCGTCGGTCGTCACGGCCGGAATCACCGGTGTCATCACAGCTTCGATTCGGAGAGGATCTGTTCGGCGGCGGCGGCGAACTCGGGGAAGAGCGCAATGTCAGGTAGAACCGCGACTTCGACAAATCGCACCGCCAACGGCTTGCCGTCGGCCGGCGCGGACGACGCGAGCGACGGCACGTGGACCGTGACCGACACGACGCGCCAGAGCGTGCTCGGCCGCGTCAACTCGCCGTGTTCATCGCTGGTGTCGAGCTGGATCACTTCGCCGCGCGCCGGAACCACTTCGGTCTGGCACTCGGAGAGAACCTGGTCGTGGCGATCGTGGCGGACGACGCGCAAGGAATACATCGGGTGCTCGTGGCTGACGAGAAGGACGCTGGACGACGCTGGCGCGGACGCGGCGACGAACGAGCAAGCGAAAAAGCTATGCCGAATCCCACCGCTAAACTAGCAGCGGCGTGAAACCTGGGTGCGGTAGTTCCGTATAGATTGCAGACGACGCGCGCCAACTGTGGAGGCTCTCGTGTTCTCAGCTCTTTCGTTCTCTCGCTGGACTGCTCGGCATCGCGATCACGGCCGGCGTGACGCTGTTCGGCTATTGGCAAGCCCGCCAGTTCACGCAGAACAAGCTGCGGTACGTCGAGGGCGTGCATCGCGCGATCGTTCCGGTCGCCGTGGGAATTGTCGCCGCGCTCATCGCCACGCCGGTCACGTTGCTGATCCCCCTCATTGGTACCGGAACCGCGCTGCTGTTCGGCGGCGGCGTTGCGATGGGCGTCGCGGCCGGCGCGCGCGACATTCGGAAGCGCATCGGCGCCGGCTGACCACGCGCGCGGCGCTGGCTCACGGCGCGGCGATCTAGCAGTCGGCCCACTGGCCCCGGCGCCATCCGGGTGACAACGTTGACGCATCCCACCTCCATGGCCGGAGCCCTTGATGCGTCTCGCAACCGCCTTCGCCGGTACGGCGCTTGTCGTCGCCGCCACGCTTGTTCATCCTGCCGCTGTCGCCGCCCAGACGCTGCAGGGCGCGGCGCTCACGCCGCAGCAACAGCTCGCGCACGACATCTATAAGCAAATCGTCGAGATCAACACGGTCGACTCGGTGGGGAGCACGACGCTCGCCGCGGACGCGATTGCCAAACGCTTCGTCGACGCGGGCTTTCCCGCGGCCGACATCTTTCAAGGCGGCCCGCGCGCCGACAAGGGCAACCTCGTCATTCGGTATCACGGCACGGGCGCGCGCCGGCCGATTCTTCTGCTCGCGCACCTCGACGTCGTTCAGGCGCTGAAGAAAGACTGGTCGCCCGACATCGACCCGTTCGTGTTCACCGAGCGCGACGGCTACTACTACGGCCGCGGCACGGGCGACGACAAGGCGATGGTGTCGATCTTTGCCGCCAACGTGCTGCGCTACAAAGCCGAGCACTACGTGCCCGACCGCGACATCATTCTCGCGTTTACCGCGGATGAGGAAGGCGGTCCGGCGAACGGCGTGCGATGGCTCTTGGCTAATCACAAGGAGCTGATCGACGCCGAGTTTGCGTTGAACGAAGGCGGCGGCGGCGCGCTCCGCGACGGAAAGCCGTTCATCAACGCCGTCGGCGCGGCGGAGAAGGTCTCGGCGAACTTCACCGTGTCGACGACCAATCGCGGCGGACACTCGTCGGTGCCGCGCGACGACAACGCCATCTATCAGCTCGCGCAAGCGCTCACGCGAATTGGCGCGTATCAGTTTCCCGTCATGCTCAACGACGTCACGCGCGCGTATTTCACGCGCTCGGCGCCGTTGGAAACGCCCGCCGTGGGCGCCGCGATGCGCGCGATCGTCGCCAATCCCAACAACGCAGCGGCGTCGGCGACGCTGTCGCGCGATCCGCGCTATCGGTCGATGCTCCGCACGACCTGCGTGGCGACGATGTTGACCGGCGGCCACGCGCGCAACGCGCTGCCGCAGGCGGCGAGCGCCAACGTGAACTGTCGCATGGCGCCGGGCCACGATCCGGCCGACGTCCGCGCCAAGCTCATCGCGGCGATCGGTGACACCGGAGTCGCGGTGTCGGCGCCGCCGGCAATGGAGCACGCGTCGCCGTCGCCGCTCACGCCCGAGGTGATGGCCCCGATCGAGAAAGTCACGCGCGAACTGTTCGGCCCGAACGTCGCGGTGATTCCGACCATGGGCACCGGTGCGACGGACAGCAAGTATCTGCGCGCGGAGGGCATTGCCGGCTACGGCGTATCCGGACTGTTCGGCGACCCGAACGACGGCCGCGCCCACGGCAAGGATGAGCGAGTGCTCATTAAATCATACTATGACAGTGAGGAGTTTCTGTATCGGCTGGTCAAGGAGATGTCGACGGGGAAGGTGGTGCCTTGAGCGTGGGGCGTGGGGCGATTCGGGTTCGCGTTGCGGCGCGGCGCTCGTTGGGGCCGCGGCTCCCGGCGCTGCCGCGCAGCATCGCGCGCCGGACGACGGGTGGCGCGATACGACGCGCCACACCGCCGGCTTCGTGCGCGTCGCGCGCGGCGTGCGGTTGCATTACCTCGATTTTGGCGGGAGCGGGCCGACGATCATTTTCCTCGCCGGACTCGGCAACACGGCGCACGCGTTCGACGATTTCGCGCCGGCGTTCGTCGACCGATTCCACGTCATCGCGATTACGCGCCGCGGGTTTGGCGAATCCGACCATCCGAGCGGTGGATACGATACGCCGCGCCTGGTCGAGGACATTCGCGCCGCGATGGACGCGCTGCACATCGCGCGCGCCACGTTCATCGGACACTCGATTGCCGGCGAGGAAATGACTCGACTCGCGGCCACCTATCCCGACCGCGTCGAGAAGCTCGTCTACCTCGACGCGGCGTATGACCGCGTCTCAGCCGATTCAGCGCTGCAGCGAACGTGTTCGTCGTCCCGCCGAACGTTCCTTCGCCGCCCGAGCCGACGGACGCCGACACGGCGACGCCGGCGGCGTACGTGGCGTTCGTGCATCGCACGCGCGGCGTCGACATTCCGGAGTCGGACATTCGCACGCGCTATCGTTACGATGGATGGGATGAAACGGCCACGCACGCGTACCAGTCGATGCGCGCGGAACATCCCAACTACCGCGCCGTCCGCGCGCCGGCGCTGGCGATCTACGCCGTCGCCGACACGGTCACACAGCTCGAACCGTGGCAGCGCTCCGATCGCGCCCACGTCGCCGGGTTGCAAGAAGCCATTCGCGGCACGGAATACGTCGAGCGATCAATCCGCGCGAAGTTCAAACGAGAAGTCGCCAACAGCCTGGTCCTCGAAATCCATGGCGCGCACCATTGGATTTTCGTCAGCAATCGCGATCAGGTGCTGGCGGCGACGCGAGCGTTCCTGCTCGTGCGCGCCGCCAACGCGGCCAAGTAAGCGTCGATCGTGGCGGTGTGGCCCATGATGAAGCGCGACACGAAGCGAAACACCGGATTGTAGACCGAGCCGCGCTCGGTGATCGTGACGCGGCTCGCCGAGGCTCCGTCCGGCTCGATCAGATACTCCCACGTTCCGCCAAACGGGAGATTCTTGTCGGTGATGCGCGTGACCAGCCGCCGCGGCGCCTCGAACGCGTCGACGACGTACGTGATGGCGCCGTTGCGCCCGTGCTCGCGCCACGACGGACCAGTCGCCGTCGCCGGCAGCAGCTCGACGCTCGCGACGTCGCTCCGCCACGTCGGATAGGCCGCGGGGTCGCTGATCGCTTTCCAAATCGTTTCGGGCGGTGCGGCAATGCGCGCGGTAACGGTGGCCACGTGGTCGCGCGGCAGAATCGCACCGACCAGAACGACGAGAACGACGAGCGTCGCGATGACGCCAAGAGCGATCAGGAACCATTTCATGGTGAGTCCCGGTGCACGGGTCGGGTTTGGCGACGAACGCGCAAATCTTGAACTGCTCATGCGCATTGTCAAACGTGATGTCGATCGTCGCGGCGGCCTCCGCAACGAAGCGCGCACGCTCGCAACGGATGATGTCGGTGCGACCGCCTCACCGACGTACGGTGTCCGCATGCTCGCCGCCATCCGATCTGCCGCAGTCCTCGGCATCGACGCCTACGACGTATGCGTCGAGGTGGATGTCGCGCAGGGGCTCCCGCATTGGACCATCGTTGGCCTGCCCGCCGGCGAAGTGAAGGAGAGTCGCGAACGGGTCACCGCCGCACTTACCAACTCGGGGTTCACGGTGCCGGCCAGGCGCGTGACGGTGTCATTGTCGCCCGGCGACACACGTAAAGCTGGAACGGGCTTCGACCTCCCCGTAGCCGTCGGCCTCCTCGTCGCGCTCGGCGTCCTGTCGCGCGACTCGGTCGAAAACGTCGCCTTCCTCGGCGAGCTCGGACTCGACGGAAGCGTGCGTGGCGTGCGTGGTGTGCTCTCAGTCGCACGCCATCTGGGCTCGCGCGCCGTGCGCGCACTTGTCGTTCCCGAGGCGAACGTCGCCGAGGCCGCGCTTGTGCGAGCCGTGCCTCTCGTCGTCGCGCGAACGATTCGGGAGTTGGTCGACGCGTTGCGCGACGACACGCTCGAATTCGCGCACGCCGCTGCTGTCGCACCTCCGCCGGATGACGGCGCCGACTTCTCGGATGTCGTCGGCCAGGACATGGCCAAACGCGCGCTCGAAATCGCGGCGGCTGGCGCGCATGCCTGTTTGCTGATCGGTCCCCCCGGCGCGGGAAAAACGATGCTTGCCCGCCGCCTGCCGACGATACTGCCGGTGCTCACCGAAGACGAAGCGCTCGAAGTGACGGCTATTCACTCCGTCGCCGGGCTGCTCGCGTCGTCCGGCGCGGCGGTCGTAGCCCGACCGTTTCGCGCGCCGCACCACTCCATTTCGTCGGCGGGGCTGGTCGGCGGTGGCGGAATCCCGCGTCCCGGGGAAGTGAGTCTGGCGCACCATGGCGTCTCTGTTCCTCGACGAGCTGCTCGAATTTCCCCGCGGCGCGCTCGAGGCGCTGCGTCAGCCGCTCGAGGACGGACGCGTGGTCATTGCGCGCGCCGCGTTGAGCGTGGCGTTCCCAGCGCGTTTTTCGCTCATTGCCGCGATGAATCCATGTTTCTGCGGTCACGCCGGCGACACGCGCAAACCGTGCATCTGTTCCGAGGCCGAAATCGCGAAGTACCGAAGTCGGCTCTCCGGCCCGCTGGCGGACCGAATCGACATGCACCTCGTCGTGAGCGCGATGTCGAGCGAGATGATGCACCAACCTGCCGCCGCCGAGCGTTCGGCGGATATCCGCGCTCGCGTCGAACGGAGTCGCGCGGTGCAGCGGCGTCGGTATGCCGCACTGCCTGGAGTCGCATGTAACGCGCACGCGCCGGGTCGGTGGCTGTTGGCGGACGGAGGAATAGACGGGGCGGCGCGTCGGCTCGTGGGCGATGCCATGGACACGTTGCGACTGTCCGCGCGGGGCTATCATCGTGTGCTCCGCGTCGCGCGAACCATCGCGGACCTGGCCGGCAGCGATCTGGTGTCGAGCGCGCACGTCGCCGAGGCATTGCGGTACCGGCCGCGATAGGCAACCTGTGTTTTCAGCCCTCCTGCCTTATCATCATACAGATGTTCGGCCCGTCGTCAGGGTGTCACATGTCCTCAGCTGTCATGGCTCTATGCAATTCCGTCGCATTTTCATTGGCGCGGTCATCGCGCTTGCCGCCTGGTCGTGCAACGACCATTCACCCACGGGCCCCGGTACAAACCCCGGTGGCCAGGTATTCACGGTCGTACTCGATACGGGCATCGTCGATTCGTCGACGTTCGTCGTCGGGACGGCCATTCCGTTTCGCGTACGCGTAACCCAATCCGGCTCTCCGGCCGTCGCGGCCATCGTCACGTGGACGGTGCTCACGGGGCACGGGTCTGTGGCATCCGCGACCTCGACGACCGACTCGTCTGGCGTCGCCTCAGTGCAATGGACCATCGGAGACACGGTGGGCTTCAACTCGGCGTCTGCCGCCGCTGGTGACGGGTCTGCCACGCTCCGCGCAGTCGGGGTCGGTGGCGCTGCGTCGGCGATCAATCGGGTTACCCAGGACACGAGTTCGGTGGTCGCCACAGGGTCGGTAGCGATCACGGTCCGGGTCGTCGATTTCTTTGGCAACCCTACGGGCGGCGCGACTGTGACGTGGACGTCAACAGCGGGATCGATCAACGCTCCGAGTACGACGACGAGTGCTTCTGGAAACGCCACGACTACGTTTACGACCCCGGCGGCGCCCGGGACGTATATGGTCACGGCGGTACTGCCGGGCCAAGCAAGCATCACGTTTACGATCGTCGCGCTCTAGGCGGTTCCCTGGGGCGCATCGGCGAAGCCGAGCGCGGACGATTTCACGGAAGAGCGCCGGGCGACTGAGTCGCCCGGCGCTTAAACGTTTTCCGGCACCTTGGTGTCAAAGCGCATATAGTCACTACGACTATATGGCGTCTTTGCCCCGAGGACATCGTGCCCCAGCGACCGACTCAATCGCCCGCGTCGTGCCTGCCGCTCAAGCCCGTCGACTTGCTGGTGCTCGCCATGTTGTCCGGCGGCGACCGACATGGCTACGGAATTCGCCAGGACATCATCGACTACACGCACGGCGAACTGGCGCTCGAGGCGGGGAATCTCTACCGCACGATTCGCCGCCTCGAGGCTGACGGCTTCCTCGAGGAATCCGATGATCGGCCCGCGCCGCGCGACGATCAGGAACGACGGCGCTACTATCGGCTCTCGCGCTTTGGGCGTCGCGTCCTCGCCGCTGAACTCGAACGCATGCGCGCGCTGGTTCAACTTGGCGAACAACGGCGAATCATTGCGCCGGCGCACGCATGAGTCGATCGCGCGAAGAGCGCGTGCGCGGAGAACGGCTCTATCGTCTCCTCCTTCTCGCCTACCCGCGACGCTTTCGCGCGCGGTGCGCGATGAAATGGTCGCGTTCTATCGCGAGCGAATTGGTGGCGAACCCATTCGCGACTCTCGCGACGCGAGACGGTTCGCGGCCGTCTGGTTGCAACTCATTCCGGATCTCGCGGCGAGCGCGATCGCCGAACGGTTCTCGTGGCTGCATCGCGAGTCCGACGCCGCTCCCTCGATCGTTCGCACCTTTTCTCGTCGTCGCGAGGACCCCATGTCGATTCTGATGCAGGACATTCGTTACGCGCTTCGCGGCATGCGGCAGCGGCCCGGTTTTGCCACCGTCGTTCTCACCACGCTGGCGTTGGGCATCGGCGCCAACGCGGCGATTTTTACCGTTGTGAACGCCGTGCTTCTCCGGCCGCTGCCCTTTGCGCAGCCGGAGCGGATCGTCGACTTCACACACCAGACTCCGTACGGGCAGGTGTCCGAGGCGGAGTTCGTCGACTACCGTCGCGGGCTCACGACGTTTGCCGCGCTCGCCGCCTACAGTCGGCCAACGGCGACGCTCACCGCCGGCGACGAGCCGCTCCGCGTGGAATCGGCGCGCGTGTCCTCGGACTTTTTCCGCGTGTTGGGCGTCGCTCCGGCGATCGGGCGCGTATTCGCGGACGACGAATTCGCACCGTCGAGCAAAGCGCGCGCGATCGTCATCAGCCACGCGTTGTGGGAGCAGCAATTCGGCGCCAACCCACAGGTGGTCGGTCAGACGACGCAAGTGGGCGGAGCGCCGGCGACGATCATCGGCGTCATGCCCGCGGGCTTCAACTTCCCGAGCGCGGAAACGAGCTTCTGGAGCGCGTGGCGGCTGAACATCGACAGTTTGCAGACGCGCAACAATCACTACATGCACCTCGTCGGTCGAATGTCGGCGGGCGCAACGCTGGAGAGCGTGCGATCTCAAGCGCGCACGCTCGACGCCGAATGGATGCACGATTTTCCCGCGACCTACGCGGCCGGCAGCCCGCTCGTTGCCACGATCACGCCGCTCCCCGACTACTTGCTTGGCCCCACACGGCCGTACCTGCTCGCGCTCCTCGGCGCCGTGGGATTCATCTTGCTCATTGCGTGCGTCAACGTGGCAAACTTGCTGCTCGTGCGCGGCGAATCGCGGCGCAAAGAGTTGGCGATTCGCACGGCGCTCGGCGCTTCGGCAAGTCGCGTCGCGCGACAGGTGCTCACGGAGAGCATGACGTTCGCGCTCATTGGCGCGGCGCTCGGAGATTGTCCTCGCGATCTTGGGCGTGCGCGCGCTCGTTGCCGTCGCGCCGAGCGACTTGCCGCGCCTCGGCGAGATCGGCGTCGACGCTCGCGTCGTCGCGTTCACCGCCGTGATCACAATCGTCACCGGCGCGCTGTTCGGCCTCGCACCCGCGTTGCGCGTTGCGCGCGGCGACACGGCAGATGTGTTACGCGAGGGCGGCAAAGTCGTCGGGACAGGGCGGGTCGACCGCGGTGCGGCGCTCGCTCGTCGTCGCGGAGGTGGCGCTCGCTGTCGTTATGGTCAGCGGTGCCGGCTTGTTGATCCGGAGTCTGGTCAAGCTGCAACGCATCGAACTCGGGTTCGATCGCTCGCGACTGCTCACGCTGGAGCTCGCGCTTCCGCCGCGTAAATACACCGACACAACGGCGGACGAATTCTTTCGCCAACTCGTCGCGCGCGCGCGGAGTCTTCCGGGGGTGACGTCGGCCGCGGCGGTCAGTGCGCTGCCCATCTCGGGCGACGACAACGGCTGGTCGATCATGATTGACGGCCGCGTGTTGCAGACTGTTGGCGAATCGCCCAGCGCGCGCCCCGAGGCTGTGACACCGGACTATTTCAAGGCGATGAGAATCCGCTTGCTGCGCGGTCGCAACCTGACCGAACAAGATCGCATGGGCGCGCCGCTCGTCGTCGTGATCAGCGAAGGGATGGCAAAGGAGTTGTGGCCCGGCGTCGACCCGATCGGTCGAACGCTCAGGATGTTCGCGTCGACGGGGCCCTGGGTGACGATCGTCGGCGTCGTGGCGGACGTACGCGAGCGCGGATTCCAGGCATCGGTTCCATCGACGATGTACTTCCCGTATTCGCAAGCGACTCAGGGGATGTACTACACTCCGCAGCGAATGACACTCGTGCTGCGCACGAGCAGCGACCCGAGCGGGATGACGCGCACCGCGCGTACGCTGGTTCGCGGGATGGACGCCGGTGCGGCGATCTCTCACGTGGCGCCGATGGACCGGGTCGTGGGCGACTCGATCGCCAGTCGCACCTTTACGACGGCGCTTCTCGCCGGTCTCGCCGCGTTGGCGCTCGCCTTGGCCGGTGTCGGCATCTACGGCGTGATCGCGTACGGCGTCTCGCAGCGAACGTTCGAGATCGGCGTCCGTGTGGCGCTTGGCGCCACAGCGGCGATGATCCTGCGTCTCGTCATGCGCGAGGGCGCGATGCTGACCCTCGCCGGTCTGGCAATCGGCTCGGCCGTTGCGCTGCTCGTCGATCGCCTGCTCAATGCATTGCTTGTCGGCGTGACGGCGACCGATCTCGTCACGCTGGCCGGCACGTCGGCGTTGCTCGCCCTCGTCGCGGCGTGCGCGTGCGCATGGCCGGCACGCCGCGCCACGCGAGTCAATCCGACCGAGGCGCTACGCGATGGGTGATTAAGTATTCAGGGTCCCTCACAGCGCTTCCGACCCGCTTCCGGAGCGACCCCAATGCCCGCCTCAGTGACCCGTAGAGATTTCTCAGTGCGACTCGCGTCGATGCTCGCCATCGGCTCCGCTGTTCCGTCGTACACGCGGCGCGTCATTATTGGCGCACCGCCCGCAACAGCCATTGTCGACGACGGCCGAGGCGATTCACGAAGAAGTCGCGATCAATGCGAACCGGCAGCGCGTGTATGCCGCGCTCACCGATCCCAAGCAGTTCTCGGCGATGACGGTGTTCAGCACGGTTCCGAAAGCGCCGCCCGCGACGATCGCGCACGAGGTCGGCGGCACCTTTTCGATGTTTGGCGGACGTATCGAGGGGCGGCATGTCGAGCTCGTACCGGACCGTCGAGTCGTTCAAGCGTGGCGCGCGTCGGACTGGCCGGCGGGCGTGTACTCGATCGCGCACTTCGAGCTTACCGGCGAAGGGGCGAGCACGACGATCGTGTTCGACCACACTGGATTCCCCGCCGGACAGGGTGCGCATCTCGTGCAAGGGTGGGAGGCGAACTACTGGGCTCCGATGCGGAAGCTCTTGGCGTAGCCACGGGCAAATTCTGCCGGCCATCTGCCGGCCAAATGATGATTCGCTGTCTCGATTTCGTGGGTCGTAGGTCCTACGGCGGACCAGTCGGGATCGTACCCACACTCCGTGGCACGCTCCGCGCCTTCTACTCCACCATGGCGCGTATCGACAGTCGCAGGGCCAGAGAGCCGGGGTATCACAGAGTGTGGCAGTATGACGGTACGAGTCATCCGCAGAGTTAGCTTCCAGTAGAGCCCAGTCGGCAGGTGGTAGTCATGCGAACTCGTTTGATTCTCAGTCGGCGCCGCGCGTTGGCGCGGCATTCCCGCCTCGCGGTGGCCGGCGCGGCGATCGCGACGATCGTAGCATTCGGCGCGACGTTGGGGGCACAGAGCGCTCCGCGCGCCGCATCGCTCGACACGCGTTGGTTTCCGTGGCTCGGCTGCTGGCAAATCGACAGCGATGCCGTGTCGAACGGCCCAATGCGGACGCGCCTGACGTGCGTCGTCCCGACGGCGCGCTCGTCCACGGTCGACATTCTTTCAGTCGTCAACGGCGCCGTCGCGTCGCGGACGGCGATAGACGTCACCGCCCGCTCGCACGCCATCGATCAGCCCGGGTGCCAGGGCGACGAAACGGCGACTTGGTCCGCGCGACCCGGCCGACTGTTTTTGCGCTCCAGCTACACGTGCAGCGGCGTCGCCGGCATTTCGACGAGAATGTTCGCGATCTCGCCGTCCGGCGATTGGTTGGAGATCGAGAACATTCGCGCCAACGGCGGCTCGATCGACCATGTCACGCGCCGGCGCAACGTCGGCCTATCGAGCGGTGTGCCTGCCGACATCGTGCGTGCGCTCGATGACCGTACGCTTGCCCTGGCGACCGCGCGTGCCGCGGTCGTCGGACCCGCGACGCCGCCCGACGTGATCGAAGCGGTGCACAGCGTCGATCCGTCGGTCGTTCGCGCCTGGCTCGTGGCGACCAACTCGCACTATATGCTCGACGGCAACGAAGCTGCCGCGCTCGTACAGGCCGACGTTCCAGCGTCGGTCGTTCAGGCGATGATGGGCGAAACGAGAATGGCCGACGCGAGCGCCATCGCGGCGGGGAACCGTCGGGCGGACGAATACCTTCGTGAGTCGTCGATCGCGAATAGCGGAATCGTCGCCGACGGCGCGGCCCCGGTGATCATTGAAGCGCCGATGTGCGGCCCAGACGGATACGGATGCTACTCGCCGAACGGCTACTCGGCGTACAACAGCTACGACTACTACAGCAACGGGTACGGTCAATATCCGAGCCCGATGTACCCGTACGCCGTCTCGCCATTCGGTTCGCTGCCGTTCAGCACGTTCCCGATCACGTCGTTCCCGTTTGGCGGGCCGGTGGTGATCATCCGCAATCGTCCGATTCAGAACCGCAACTTCCCGGTACATCGTGGTCCATTCGGAAACATGGTTCACGGCGGACTGATGGGCGTGCCCGGATCAGCGGTTCCTGTCGCGCCGCCAATTCCGCGACGCACGCGGCCGTAGCGTTCGCGGGTTGTTTAGAGTGTTCTCGTCAGCGTTTGCTCGGGGCGTCGCGTAGCGAGCCCCGGGCAAACGTCCGCGAGCAACAGCACACCGACGATCGCGAACGCGACCACGCCCACATACGCTCGGTTCCTCTGCGCGATCAGCGGCCATCCGGCGGCGTGATATCCGTCGGTTGAGAGCGACGGCCATCGACTCGGGCGGACCGGCGCATCGGCGATCTTATGCGCGCGCAGCTGCCGGTCGATGTCGGTCAGGCGCCGCATAAGCCAGAGCGCCACGCCGATCGAAATCCATCCGGCAAGCACGACGCCGAGCATCACCCGCCGCCCTATTCGCTCCGCAACGCGATCGCCGGATCGATCGCCGCTGCGCGTCGAGCCGGCAGCCAACTGGCGATGAACGCGACCGCGACGAGAGTGGCGCAGGTCGCAACGAGCGTGAGCGGATCGGTCGGGCTGACATCGTAGAGGATGCCGCGCAGAAACCGCGTCAGCGACAACGCCGCGCCGAGACCGACCACGACTCCAACCGCGGCGAGCATCACACCCTGTCGTGAGATCATGTGACTCACGTCCGCTGGGCGTGCACCGAGCGCCATGCGCACGCCGATCTCGCGCTGGCGAAGACTGACGCCATACGCCATGACGCCATAGATGCCGACCGCGCCGAGCAGGAGCGCCATCGTGCTTGCTACGGCGAGGAGCATCGTGAGGAAGCGCGCGCGACCCGAGGCGCTGCGCACGATCGCCGGCATCGACTGCTCGTCGTACGTCGGCAGGCCCGGGTCGAGCTCGTGAACGACTCGGCGGATTGACGCCGACAGCGCCGTCGGATCGCTACCGGCGTGAACGACGAGCGCCACCGCCGGATTCGACGTACGCTACCGCCGTCGACCCGCTTGACGATGGGAAAGTAGATCGCGTCGGGCGCGGGCTTCTCCAGCGACGCGAGGTGGACGTCCCCGACCACGCCCACGACGGTGGACCAAGGGCCATCGATGCCTTGGCGCACGCGCTTGCCGAGTGCCGACGCGCCCTTCCAGTAGCGTTCGGCGAACGCCCGGCTCACGACGGCTTCGAGCTGAGGGCGCGCGACATCCTGCCGGGAGAATACGCCGCCGGCGAGCACCGGAATACCCATCGTCGCGAAGAAGTCGTCCGACACGTTGACGTAGTCGTGCACCGGAGGCACGGAGTTCGGCGGCAGCGGGTGGTCCTCGACCTCGACGACGCTGTTGCTGTTATCGTCGCTGAGCGGCAGCCACGTGGTCAATCCGGCGTCGATCACGCCGGGCAGGGCGCGAACGCTATTGAGCAAACGCTCATGGAACGCGGCGATCGCCGTGGCGGTGTGGTATTGCGTGGACGGCAGCGAGTAGCGCAGCGCCACGCGGTTGGACGAGTCCCAACCGGGTTGGACGGCGCGGAGCCGGTTGAAGCTGCGAGCGAGGAGCCCCGACGTGGCCACGAGCACGAGCGCCAGCGCGACTTGCGCCACGACGAGCGCGCTCCGCGTGCGTTGGCGTTCGGCGCCGGTTGTTGCGGCGCGTCCGGATTCCTTGAGCACAGCGGCGATGGGAATGCGTCGCGCCCGCAGCACGGGCACGAGACTCACGAGGAATGCGGTGAGGATCGTCGCGACAAGCGCGAACACCAGCACGCGGCCATCGAGCGCCACGTCGGAGAGTCGCGGCACGTCGATGCCCTGCGGCAGCGAGGAGAGCGATCGGATGGCCACCGCGGCCAGCGCCACACTTCCCGCGCCACCGGCGGCAGCGACGATCGTCGCCTCGCTGAGGTACTGGGTGAACACCGCTCCGCGTCCGGCGCCGAGCGCCGTGCGCACCGCCATTTCACGCTGACGCCCCTCGGCGCGCACCAGCACCAGGTTCGCCACGTTCGCACAGGCGATGAGCCAGACGGCCAGCACCGCGGCGAACAGAATCCACAGCAATCTCGGCGCGTCGCCGACGATCACGTCGCGCAGCGGCGTGACCACGGGCGCGAGATGCGCTTGCTCGAACATCGCCTTCGGAATATCCGACTGAAATTCGTCGAGCAGGCGCGGAAGAATGCGCGTGAGATCGGTCGTTGCCGCCTCGCGCGTGACGCCCGGTTTGAGCCTGGCGATGCTTTGGTAATTAAAGCTTCCTGGATCGGAGTGCGCCGCATCGAACGGAATTGGGTACCAGAGTTCGGTCGACGCGGACGGATAGGTAAACGCGGCCGGCATGACGCCGACCACCTGCCGCTGGATGCCGTCGATGAGAATCTCCTGGCCGATGATGTTGTCTGCCGCACCAAATTGGCGGCGCCACAGACCCGCGGAGAGAATCACCACGCGCGGCGCGCCAGTCTGGTCCTCACCCGCGACGAACGTGCGGCCGCGCATTGGTGTCACGCGCAGCACGTCGAAGAAATTCGCGCTGACGCCGGTCACGGACAGACGCCGTGCCTCGCCGGGCGCGCCTGCCTTTACGCCGAGGTTGGCACTCCTGTCGCGCGTCGCGGCGATGCCACTGAATACCTGGTTGTGCCGCTGGTAGAGCATGAACGACGCGTCGGATTCGTTGACGTGCGTTATCCCCGAGACGGCAATGCTGTGCGACACGTCGACGAGCTGTTCAGGCTGCGCGTACGGAAGCGGGCGGAGAACGATCCCGTCGACGATGGCGAACATCGTCGTCGTTGCGCCGAGCCCGAGCACCAGCACGATCAGCGTCGTAGCGGTGAACACGGGCGTGCGGCGAAGTCGGCGGCCGGCATGGCGCAGTTCTGTGGACAGGTCGGACACGGTCTGCTCCTATCTGCTCGTTGAACGCGGGTTGCTCGAACATCTCATACGGACGCGACCGCATTACGTTTCGCCCATGGACCTCGACGGCACCGAGAACCGAGCGGGGCTCGCGGCAGAGAAGCAGGCGCGGCTCGTCGATTGGCTAACGATGCAACCGGCGATCGCGATTGGCTACAGCGGTGGCGTCGACTCGGCATACTTGGCCACGGTCGCGCTCGACGCGCTTGGGCCGGACCGCGTACTCGCGATCATCGGGCTCAGTGCGTCGTATCCAGAAAGCCAGTGGGCGACCGCGCGCGACGTCGCACGTTCAATCGGCTTGCCGGTGCTCGAGGTCGCGACGGACGAGTTGAACGATCCGCGATACGCGGCCAACCCGACCAATCGCTGTTATTTCTGCAAGACGGAACTCTGGTCGCGGTTGGTGCCCATTGCGAAGGGGCGCGGCATGGACGTCGTCGCCGACGGCACGAACGCCGACGATCGACACGACTATCGGCCGGGCGCGCTGGCCGCGCGCGAATGGGGCGTGCACTCGCCGCTCGCCGCGCACGAGCTCACCAAGGCTGAAATTCGCGAACTGTCACGCGTGCGTGGACTGCCCACCTGGCAACAACCGTCGTCGCCCTGTTTGTCGTCCCGCCTTCCGTATGGCACGCCGGTCACGGTCGGACGACTTCGCCGAGTCGAGCTCGCCGAGGCGTCGCTCCGCGCGGCCGGGGTCGAGGGCGACCTTCGTGTTCGGCATCACGGTGACTTGGCGCGCGTCGAGCTGTCGCTCGCCGAGCTCGCGCGTTGGTCGACGCAGGATCGACGCGCCGCACTGGCGGCGGCAGTCCGCGGCGCCGGCTACGAGCGAGTGGAGATCGACCCGCGCGGCTTTCGCTCGGGATCGCTCAACGACGCGGCGCAGGTCGCACGACGATCGCTTGCGACTCTTCCTCGCGATTAACCTTCCGCCAGAGGTTCGGCGCGAAGTGTCGGCCGCGACCGCGTCGCTCCGGGCAAGTGCTCCGGAGCTTGCATGGGTCAACGACGACCGGTTGCACTTCACGCTCAAGTTCTTTGGCGAGCAGCCAGCCGAGCGCGTTCCGGAGCTTCAAGCAACGATCGCCGCGATTGCCGGACGGCACCGAGAGTTGTTGATGACCGTGGGTGGGATTGGCGCGTTCCCGAACTTTCGCCGGGCTCGTGTCGTATGGATTGGGGTACTACCGGAGGCGCGGCTCGAGTTGCTGCACCATGACGTGGAGACCACGTGCGAGTCGTTGGGCTTCGCACTCGAGGGACGGCCGTTTCGGCCGCACCTGACATTGGCGCGAGTCAAGCACGCGCTGCCGGAAGAGAACATGCGCATCCTGGCGAGAGCATCCAAGCAAACCGATTACAAGACTGACTTCATCGTGCGATCGATCGATCTGATGCAGAGTGAGTTGTCGACGAGCGGACCGGCATACACGACGCTGGTATCCGCGGCGTTGCGGAGCGACTGAGCATGGGATGCCTCGCGCGATTTGGTTGTCTGCTCCTGCTCGTCGCTCTTGGATGCGTGGCGTGGTTCACGCGCGATCAGTGGATGCCGCACCGCGTGCGTCAGACTTCCGCGACGGTCGCCGTGCCCGCGTGGCAGCCGGTGACCGATGCCGGCGCCAATCGCGCCGCGGACGCAATCGCGAAGCTCGGCCGGTCGCACGGCCAAGCGTATCAGACACTCACCGCGGCGGACCTGACGTCGTACGTGCTGCGGCAGCTCGCGCACCAAATGCCCGCGTCGACCGACAGCATTCGCGCCAGCATCGCCGGCGATCGCGTGGTGATTCAGGCGAACGTGCATCCGGCCGATCTCGGTGATCTCACGTCGCTGGGGCCACTGGCGTCGATGCTCGGCGATCGTGAACACGCCGAATTCTCGGGCACGTTGCGCGTCGTGTCGCCCGGGCTGGCGGAGTTCGAGGTGCAGAGCCTCAAGGTGCGCGAGATCAACGTGCCGCGCGCCATGATCCCAGGGTTGATCTCCCGCCTCGGCCGCACGGCGCGACCGGCGGGGTTGGACGCCGACGCGCTGCCGTTGCCCATCCCAGCCTATATAGGCGACATTCGAGTGGCGAACGGGAAGGTCACTCTCTACAAGACGGCAGGCTGACGATGGCGCGCCGGATCCTGATCATCGACGACGAGCAGGGCATTCGCGCGGCGCTCGGCCAGCTTCTCGAATTCGAGGGATACGAGGTGCGCGCCGTCGGCAACGCGGTCGACGGCATCGCCGAGTACAACAAGGTGCGCCCCGATCTCGTGTTCCTCGACGTCAAGATGGCGGGGATCGACGGTCTCGAAGCGCTGAAGAAGCTCAAGGAGATTGATCCGAGCGCCGTGATCGTAATGATCAGCGGCCACGCGACGATTCAGACCGCGGTCGAAGCGACGCAGCTCGGCGCCTACGACATTCTCGAGAAGCCGCTCGACACCGATCGCATTCTCGTCACACTGCGCAACGCGCTGCGCCACCTCGATCTCAACGAGGAAAACGCGCGGCTGCGCGAGACGATTCAGTCGCGCTACGAAATCGTCGGCCGCTCGTTTGGCATTCGGTCCGTGATCGACAAGATCGAGCGCGTGGGTCCGACACCGGCGCGGGTGCTCGTGACCGGCGAAAACGGCACCGGCAAGGAACTCGTCGCGCGCGCGATTCATTCGCAGTCGTCGCGCGCCAAGGGGCCGTTCGTCGAAGTGAACTGCGCGGCGATTCCCAGCGAGTTGATCGAGAGTGAGTTGTTCGGTCATATGAAGGGATCGTTCACCGGCGCGGTCGCGGACCGCGCCGGCAAGTTCGAGCAGGCCAGCGGCGGAACGCTGTTTCTCGACGAAGTTGGGGACATGAGTCTCGCCGCGCAGGCCAAGGTGCTGCGCGTGTTGCAAGACAACGTCGTCACGCGCATCGGCGGATCGAAGCCGGTGCAGGTCGACGTCCGGGTGCTCGCGGCGACGAACAAAAAGCTCGAGACCGAGATCGCCGAGTCGCGCTTTCGCGAGGACTTGTTCTACCGGCTGAACGTCGTGCCGCTGCACGTGCCCCCGCTGCGCGAGCGGCGCGAGGACATTCCACTGCTCGTGGCGCACTTCGTCACCGTCCTCACGCGCCGCGAAGGAGTCGCCCCGCGCACCATGTCGCCGGACGCGGTCGAGCGCCTGGGGCAATTGGACTGGCCCGGAAACGTCCGTGAATTGCGGAACACTATCGAGCGTTTGCTCATCCTGGCGGCCGGCCCGCGCGTCACGGCGGACGACGTCGTGCGCCTCGTCGGCTCGCGCGACCCGGAGCAGGCGGGGCTCGGGTCGCTGCTCGACTGCAAGACGTTCGAAGACTTCAAGCACGCCGCGGAGCGGGCGTTTCTCCTCGCCAAGCTGCGTGAGTTCGACTGGAACGTGTCCGAGACGGCGCGCGGCCTCGACATGCCGCGGTCGAATCTGTACAAGAAAATCGAGCGCTACAGCCTGACGCGGGAGACGGTGACCTGATGGCCGATCGCGATTGGAACAAGGAGCTGGCGAAGGTCGACAAGCAGTTGGCGTCGCTCTCGGACGAACAGCTGTTCGGCGCCGATCAAAAGGCCGCGTCGGCCAATGCGCCGCGCGGCAAAGCCCAGCAACAGGCCGCGGACGCGCCGGCCGCCCGGCCGGAGCGGAAGACGAGCGCGTTTGGCGTATATGCGCGGGTCGCGCTCACCGTGGCGCTCGGCGTCGCGATGATCGTCTGGCCGTACGAGGTGCGATGTGGCGTCGGTCTGGCGGGGTATCTCGCCGCGGTCGTCGCGCTGATCGCGAGCGGCATTTGGAGTTCGGTGTGGACCTGGCGGCACCGCGCCGCGCGAGCGCACACGCTGTCGTTGCTCATCATTGTGTACGGACTCGTGCTCGGGTCGATGGAGGTGTTGCCGCGCGTCGGCTACGGTAAGCCCGATGTGCGACACCCCGCCTCGTGGGCGTGCCCGTAGACCTCAATCATCCGACTATGAAGACGTTCAAGAATTTCATCGGCGGCGCCTGGGTGGCGCCGGCCAGCGGGCAGTATTTCAAGAATCAGAATCCGGCGGATCGGTCCGACATCATCGGACACTTCCCGTTGTCCGACGCGGACGACGTCGAGCGCGCCGTCGAATCGGCGCGCCGGGGGTTCGAGATCTGGCGCTCCACACCCGCGCCCGCGCGGGGCGACGTGCTCCGTCGCACGGGCGATCTGCTCGCCGCGAGGAAGGACGAGATCGCCGAGCTGATGACGCGCGAGATGGGCAAGCCGCTCGCCGAGACACGCGGCGACGTGCAGGAGGGAATCGACACGGCGTACTATGCCGGGAGCGAAGGGCGCCGGCTGTTTGGACATACGGTGCCGAGCGAACTGCGCAACAAATGGGCGATGAGTTTCCGCCGGCCCATCGGCGTGGCGGGGATCATCACGCCATTCAATTTTCCGATGGCGATCCCCACCTGGAAAATGTTTCCCGCGCTCGTGTGCGGGAATGCGTGCGTGTTCAAACCGGCTGAGGATGTGCCGCACACCGGACACGTGCTCGTGGAAATTCTTCTCGAGGCCGGCCTCCCGCCCGAGGTCATTCAGCTCGTGCACGGGCTCGGCGAGTCGGTCGGCGCGGCGATTGTGAACCATCCGCGCGTTCCGCTCATCTCATTTACCGGGTCGACCGAGACCGGCAGAATCGTCGGCGAGACGTGCGGCCGGATGCACAAGCGCCTGTCGCTCGAGATGGGAGGCAAGAACGCGATGCTCGTGTTCGACGACGCGAATCTCGATCTCGCGCTCGAGGGCGTGCTGTGGGGCGCGTTCGGGACGACGGGGCAGCGATGCACGGCGACGAGCCGGCTGGTGGTGCAAGATGGCGTTCACGACGAATTCCTCACGCGTCTCGTCGACCGCGTGCGTACGCTCAAGCTCGGCGACGGTCGCAAAGCCGGAACGGACGTTGGTCCGCTGATCAGCGAGCAAGCGGTTGCCAAGGTCGAGCGGTATATCGACATCGGACAAAAAGAAGGGGCTGACTTGCTGTGCGGCGGGCGTCGTGCGACGGGGAACGGTCTGGAGAACGGTCACTTTTTCGAGCCGTCGATTTTTGCGCGCGTCCGCGCCGGCATGCGCCTCGAGCAAGAAGAGATCTTTGGCCCCGTTCTTTCGGTTGTTCGCTTTCGCAGCGTAGACGAGGCGTTCGCGGTGAACAACGACGTGGCGTACGGATTGTCGTCGTCGGTCTACACGCGCGACGTCAACGTGGCCATGCGCGCCATGAACGAGCTCGACACCGGTATCACGTACATCAACGCGCCGACGATCGGCGCCGAGGCACATCTGCCCTTCGGTGGCGTAAAACAGACAGGCAATGGCCACCGTGAAGGTGGTTGGGAGGTCTACGAGTTCTACTCGGAGACCAAAGTTGGCTATCTCGATTTTTCGGGCGCACTCCAGCGGGCGCAGATCGACAATTACCTCGGCACGCCGGACTGAGTCGATTGGGCCGAGGCTGGTGGAGCGAGCCCATCCGAGTTATCTCAACCGAGGGCGGTCGTCTCCGTGGGAGGTAGTGCAGAGAGAACATGAGTCCTAACGAGTCCGCTTCAGTTCCACTTCCCGATCGGCCCGGTGATTCAGCGGCCGCGTCGCCGCGGTCAATCACGCCGGCGCAGCGTCTCGATGCGCTGCGCGAATTGAACCGCGGGCGAACGACGTTCGACTTCCTCACCGATTGGGCGAAGATCCTGATCGTCGCCGTGCTGATGTTCGGCGTGATCCGCACCTTCTTCGTCGAGGCGTTCAAGATTCCGAGCGGGAGCATGGAGAATACGCTGCAGGTCGGCGATTTCCTGCTCGTGAACAAGCTGATCTACGGCGCCGGCATTCCGTTCACGCACAAGCGACTGCCGCGACTGCGCGATCCGAAGCTTGGCGACGTGATCGTGTTCGAGTTTCCCGAGGATGTAACGAAGTATTTGGTGAAGCGACTTGTCGGTGTGCCCGGGGACACAGTGGAAATGCGCGACGGGACACTGATTCGGAACGGCGCCGCGATTCCCGAGCGGTACGTCGAACACACAGAGCCGGACATGGACCCCGCGCCGGAAGAATTTCGGTGGCAGCGCGACTATGTCGTGCGCACCGCGGCGGCAGCCTCGGCATACCATCCCTCCCGTAACAACTGGGGTCCGTTGGTCGTCCCAAAAGGGAACTACTTCGTCCTGGGCGACAACCGGGACAACTCGCTGGACAGCCGGTATTGGGGCTTTGTCGCGGACTCCTTGCTCAAAGGGCGCCCGATGGTGGTTTATTACAGCTACTCGCCCGATACTGTAGGTGCGTTCCCGTGGCTCACGCACATCCGCTGGTCGCGGCTGGGTGAGCGAATTCGATAGACCGACCCTGGCACGATCCTCACCTCTGTAGTTCGCCCGTGGGCGCACTAGCTGACTCGCGCCGCGGGACCCGCCGCACAAGGAGCCGCTGTACGTATGGCCGCAACCAGCAATAAGAAGTCGTCGTACGAAGAAGGCTCATTGGACCAGTATCTTCGCGATATCAGCGCGTACCCGCTGATCAATCGCGAGGAAGAGGTCCGGCTGGCGCAGCACATCCGCAAGGGCGACCAGGAAGCGCTCGACAAACTCGTGCGCTCCAATCTCCGGTTCGTCGTCTCGGTGGCCAAGAAGTACCAGAACCAGGGCGTGTCGCTGTCCGATCTGATCAACGAGGGCAACCTCGGCCTGATTCGCGCCGCGCACAAATTCGACGAGACCAAGGGGATCAAGTTCATCTCCTACGCCGTCTGGTGGATTCGCCAGGCGATTTTGCAGGCGCTGGCCGAGCAGTCGCGCATCGTGCGCGTGCCGCTCAACCGCGCCGGCACGCTGCACCGCATCGGCAAGCGCGCCAATGCACTCCTCCAGGAGTTGGGCCGCGACGCGACGCACGCCGAAATCGCGCACGGCATGGACATCACCGAGGAAGAAGTCGCCAAGACCATGGCGATTTCGCAGACGCATCTGTCGCTCGACGCGCCGATGACGCCCGGCGAAGACAACCGGCTGCTCGACTATCTCCCCGACACGCTCAACCCGACTCCCGACGAGCTGACCTTCGAAAAGGCGCTCACGGAATCGATCGAGGAAGCGCTGTCGCACCTCAAAGAGCGCGAATCAAAGATTCTCCGCCTGTACTTCGGGCTCGACGGCAGCGAGCCGATGACGCTCGAAGAGATCGGCGCGCTCTTGGGGATCACGCGCGAACGCGTGCGGCAGATCAAGGAAAAGGCGCTGTCGCGACTGCGGCACGTGTCGCGGGCGCGCGCGCTGGAATCCTACCTCGGGTAACGCCGCAGGCGTAACCCTGTGACCGCGCGGCGGCTGTCGGCAACGACTCGTTGCCATTGGCGGAGTGCTCCTCTCCGCCGCGTGCGGTGGAAGCGACCACGGCTCGGTCGCGCCTGGCGGGGCCGGTCCCGTGGCGAGGGTCATCGTTGTTCCCGCCGCCGAGACGCTGTCTGTCGGCCAGACCGCGCAACTTGCGGCCTCGACGTTCGACGAGCAGGCCTCGCCGCTCTCGAACCGCGTCGTCACCTGGGCGACGGCGAGCCCGTCGATCGCGACCGTGACGTCGACCGGACAGGTAACGGGTGTCGGCCCCGGACAGGCGATCATCAGCGCAACCTCGGAAGGGAAAGTCGGCACCGCGGTGATCACCGTGGGCGCGGCCTCCGTCAGCGGCCACGACCTGGCGATCGTCGGCGCGCTGTTCACTCAGGGCGTGCAGGACGCGCAGGGCTCGGTCCCCATGGTGCTCGGCGGCAGTCCGGCCGTCGTGAACGTGTTCTTGACCGCTGTTCCCGCGACCGCGACGCCGACTCGAGTCGTGCTGCGCTTGTTCGATGCGGGCGGGACATTCGTGTATTCGGATACTGCTACGACCTCGGGCACGCTGGTGGCGACGGTGAACGCGTCCACACCGGCTGCGCAGTTCTTGGTACCAGCGGCGAGGCTCGCGCCCGGCGTCCACTGGCAACTGGTTCGCGACCCGTTGGGGGCACTGCCCGACGATTCCGCCGCGGACGACGTGTATCCGCGCTCCGGGACGCAGCTCTTGTCGACGGCGACCGTGCCGGCGCTGACGATTCGCTTCGTGCCGATCGCGCTCGGCGCCAACGGCGGCACGGTGCCGTTCGTCGATCCCGCCGGTTTCCCCGACTATTTGAGAACACTCAAGAGCATCCATCCGCTGGGCATCGTGTCGGCCCACGTTGGCGCGACGTTCACGACGTCGGCGAGTTTTGGCGCGCCGCCAAGCGGCGGCGATCAGACGTTTTGGACGACGATGATCGCGCAGCTCGACCTCGCCCGCATCGCCGATCCTGTGGAGCCCGACGCGCACTGGTTCGGCGTCGTCCTGCCTCCGCCGGGGTTCAACTTCACCGCGTTCGGCGGGTTCTCGTACATCCCGTCGTCGGGGACGGCGGCCGGCCCGAACACGCGGACAGGAGGCGGGGTTGGCCCCGGCTGGTTTGCGCGGCCCACGCAGTCGCGCGATCTGCTCGCGCACGAACTTGGCCACAGCTTCGGTCGCCTGCACGCACCATGCGGCGGCGCCGGTGCGCCGTTGGACCCCGCCTATCCCATTCCGAGTGGCACGCTCGACGTCGTGGGGTTTGACGTGTACTCGTGGGCCAATGGCCTCACGTCGTCCGCTCCGTCCGTCGCTCTCACGACCGGCGACGTCATGGGCTACTGCTTTCCCGTGTGGGCGAGCGTGTACACGTACACCGGGGTGTTGGCGTTCCGGCAGCCGACGGTTCTCGCGAATCGAATCCCGAATGCGCCGCTGGCGCGGCAGCGAGTCGTCGTCATTCGCGGGAGCATTGCCGGCAATGGCGCGATCACGCTCGAGCCCGCGTTTACGCTCGATGCACGACCGACTGTGTCCAACCCATCAAGCGCGTACCGCGTGACGGGCGTCGGCGCCGACGGCCGCACGTTGTTTACTGCCGGGTTCGACCCGGCTGTCGTCGATCACGCGCCGGACGTTCGCCACTTCACGGTTGCCGTTCCCGCGACGGGCGACATTGAGAGTTTGCTGGATACGATTTCAGTATCGACGCCGGCTGGTCAAGTCCGATTGACCCGTGCCGCGGCGGCGCCATCCGCGGCGCCATTGGCGCCGGGTGCCCCGCCGATGCTCGCGAGGGCTGTGAGCCAGCAAGGAGGCAGCGGGCCGTCGGTGTCGTGCGCCGGCGGTGCGACGCGCGGCATCGTCGTCCTCGACGCAACGGGCGCCGTGGCCGGCGTGGCATCGGCCGCGTCGGCATCGCTCGCCACTACGCCCAACGGTCCCATGACCGTGTTGTGCAGTGACGGGTTGCGAACGACCCGAATCACCGGCGTTCGGCCAGTCGCGCCCTGACGCTCGAACGCCTCGACAACCATGGTTGCCGGGGTAGCTTGGTAGCGGAAGTGAGACGGTCACCCGCTACAGTCGAGCGTTCCTATGATTGGATTCCGCGTGTTCGCCTGGCCGCGCATCGCGGCCGCGTTGTGTGCCCTGACCGCGCCCCTCGCGCGCAGCCACGCGCAGGCGGCGCAACAAGCCTCCGCGCCGCGCGCCGGCGTCGCGTCGCCCTTCTTTACGGCTGACGACGCGCTCGACGTAAACACGTACACCGTCGCCGATCTGTCGGACGACGGACACTGGCTCGTGCTCACGCAGGCCGTCCGTCGCGACGCGTACGGCAACGACTATCGCCATGACGGGGATCCGACGTACGTGCACGCGACGCCCGAGCGAATCTGGTCGGTCGACGCGCGCACGGGACAACGGCAGCCCGTGTTCGCCGACAAGCGCGCGATTCGCAGTCCGCGATGGTCGCCCGACGGCAAGCAACTCGCGCTGCTCGTGTGGAACGGCGACGTCTACGAACCGGTCGTCTGGACTCGTGCAACGGGCAAGTCGACGACGCTCAAAGTGCCGGCCGGGAAATACGTCGCAGAAACGAGCGATTTGCGCTGGAACGGCGCCGGCACGGAAGTCGTGTTCGCCGTCCACACGGCGGAGTGGCGCAAGACCGCGCGCGATGCGTTCGCGAACATCACCGGCGGGCCCGTCATCGTGCAGAGCAGCACCGAGCCGTTTCTCGCCTGGGACAAGCTGCGGCGCATGGGAAATCGTCGGAGCGTCGGCGCCGTCGACGCGAGAACCGGCGCGTATCGCGAGTTGATTCCTGAAGGCGAGATCGGCGCATACACGCTTGCGGATGATGGGTCCGCCGTGGCGTACACCGAAGACGAAACCAAGAAGACCGACTACGAAGTAGGCGGCAACGACGGCCGCCTGATCGAACGGACGGTGGCGAACGGTGCGACGCGAACGCTACTCGCATCGACTCGCGGCGCGCAGGTCGTGTGGTCGCAAGACGGACTTCGCTACGCGTACGCCAAGGACGGGCGAGTGTACGTCGGGTCGATGAGCGACACGGCGACCCGTCGCGTGGCCGGTCCGCCCGAGCCGCCAAAGGGCGCACCGCCGGAGGCGCCCGACACTGTCAACGGCGGAGGCCGAGCGGGGCGGGGCGGTCGCGGCGGTGCGCAGCGCGCCGATCGCTTTGCGCCGAGTCGGTTCAGTCCAAAGGGTGACGCGCTGCTCGTGTCCAATCGTGACAGTTTGTGGATTGTTGATCTCGGCACAAATCAGCGCGACCTGGCGATCGTGACCAACGATTCGAATCCGACCGCGCCACGGATCACGTTCGCCGCGTGGAGCGAAGACGGATCGAAGCTCTATTTCACGAGAGCGTCGCGCACGCAGTGGGAGCGCGGCATCGTTCGCTACGACCGCGCTACGAAGCAGACGACCGAGATCGTGAAGGACGGCCGCACATACGCCGGCGTGCGCTTGGCCAAGGACGGGAGCGCCGCGTTCTTGAACGTGACGGAGGGCAATCGTCCGAGCGACATCTACGCCGCGAACGGAGATCTCTCCAATCTGCACCGGTTCGTCGAGTCGAACCCGCAGCTGTCCGCCAAACATTTTGGGTCGACGGAACTGCTCAACTATCTCGACGCGGACGGCCACTCGAAGTACGGTGTTGTGTTGTATCCGGCCGACTACCAAAAGGGGAAAGCATATCCGACCGTCTTCATCATCTACGAGGATTTCTTCGACGACACATGGGACGTGGCGGCGAACGTGCTCGCCGCGAACGGTTACGTCGTCGTCAAGCCGTCCGTCGACTTCGACATTGGTTATCCGGGCGAAGCGTGGGAGAAGGGCGTTCTCGCGGCGGCCAACAAACTGATCGAGATGGGCGTGGCCGACTCGAGCAAGCTGGGCGTGCAGGGCACGAGCTACGGCGGCTACGCGGTGAACTTGTTGATCACCCAGACCAACCGCTTCAAGGCGGCGATCAACATTTCCGGCAAAGTCGACATGATCAGCTTCTACACTGACAGCCCGCGCCTCGGCGTCCGCAACATCACGGCGGCCGAACGCCAGCAGGATCGACTCGGCGCGACGCTGTGGCAGCAGCCGCAGAAATACGTCGCGCACTCGGCGATCATGTTCGCCGACCGCATCAAGACGCCGCTCATGCTCATCACCGGGCAACAGGACTCCAACGTGCCGGAGATCAACAGTCGCGAGATGTACTACGCGCTTCGCCGTCTGGGGAAAGAGGTCGTGTGGGTGAGCTACGCGAACGGCGGGCACGGCGGCGGTGTGGCGAGCGTCGAGGACTTCCTCGATGAGAATCGTCGCATGCTCGACTGGTACGACACGAAGCTCAAGCAACAAAAAAAGGCGGCCGAAACCGCGACGATCGACGATCGCTAGACGCCGACCCTCACACCATCGCCCGCGCCATGGCTCAGAACTCCAGCTTCGACGTCACCACCGGCGTCGACCTTCAGGAAGTCGACAACGCCGTCAACCAGGCGCAGAAGGAGATTGCGCAGCGCTACGATTTCAAGGGGTCGCACGCCACGATCGACTTCAAGCGCACGGAAGCGACCCTCGACCTCGTGGCCGACAGCGACTTTCAAATGCGGGCGCTGTTCGACGTCGTCCAGTCGAAGTTGATCAAACGCGGCGTGTCGGTGAAGAACCTCGACATTGGCGAGATCAAGCAGGCGGCCGGGGACACGGTGCGCCGCGAGGTCAAGCTCAAGACGGCGCTCGACGGTGACACGGCGAAGAAAATCGCCGCGGCGATCAAGGACGCGAAGCTGAAGAAAGTACAGGCGTCGATTCAGGGCGATCAGGTACGCGTGAGCTCGCCGTCGAAGGACGAACTGCAGGGGGCCATGGCACTGCTGCGACAGCAGGATTTCGGCGTCGAGCTCAAGTTCGGCAACTATCGCTGAGCCGCAGCCTTGGTCGGTCGCGCACACCCGCTGTGCGCGATCGGCCAGAGTGCATGCGCGTGCGCGGCCACGGTGCGGACGGCGGTGCGTTCGCCCGCGTTCCACCACCGCCAGGCCGCTGGCTCATCCAGCCGCGCGCGGACGCCTGATGTCGGGCCCCACCGCTGGAGGAGTTCGTGCGCGGCCATGCAAGAATCCTCGTTATCGGATGCTGTTGCTCCGCCGGCGAGGGGCGTTGCCACGTGCTCGAGAAGCGCGGCCGTCACGAGCGGCACGGCCTCACCGCTCAGGGTCGCCAGGTAGCTCAAGTCGAGCGGCGTCGGCGCCGACGCGTCGAGGGCGCGGTCGATGTTCACGCGGGCCACGATGAGGTCCGGCGACGCCACGTTCATCAGCGCGAGGACGAACAGGCCTGAGACCGCGCTGCCGCCGGCAAACCAACCCTCACGTTTGCGTAGCACCGTCACGGCGAGCCACGCAAGCACGACGCCGAGCCACGTCATGAAGACGAGCGTGCACAGACGATCGGTCGACATTCCGTAGTAGTGCACGTAGAGGCGCATGCGGAGCACGGCCGACACGATGATCGCGCCGACGAGTCCGATCACCGGCAGCGAGAGCGCGGTATGCCGGCGCACGACACGCGGGTCCGCCCGCAACGCCGCGCGTGTCGCGACCAGCAGCGGCACCACGAGCACGACGACCCACACCGTCTGAAAGAATCCCTGCCTCGCGTACTCGGCGGCGGTCAGACCCGTGCGCGCTTGCAGGAGTCGTTCGCCGCCAAAGAGCCATCCGAGCTGCGCGGCGACGAACGCGCCGAACAGCACATTGAGGGTCGTGAGTCCGGCGGTCGTCTCCAACAGTCCGAGTTCGACGCGCATCGACGAGCCGGCACGCGGCCACTGGTCGACGCCGAGGAGTGTCGAGCGCATCGCGCCGGCGAGGATCCATGAAAAGAATCCAATGAGCAGGAGATGCGAGACCAGCGGACCGACATCGATCTTGGGGACCGCGACGAAGCTGGCGAAGAACGGATCCGCGGCGAGCAGGAGCGATCCGAACACGACGGCCAGCGGCGCGACGACCACAATCACCCGCACGATCGGCCGCGTCGATGTCGTCCAACGCCCGCGAATGTTGGCGTCGCGAAAGTCGCGCGCGACGAACGGGAGCAGTCCGGCCACCGTGCCGATCGCCAGTCGAGCCAGCGCCCAAAGCACGTTCGCGATGCGCGTCGCAAAGGTCCTCAGGCGATCATCCTGGATGGTGGCCGCAGCAATGCCGAGCGAGAGCAGGCAGGCCAGCGTGTTGGCGAATTGAAGCATGTCCGAATCGCGCCAGGCGCTGGCGGCGGCGAACCCGACCGCGGTCGCCAGCCAGGCGAACGATTCGCGCCGCAGGGTGAGGTCGGCTCGTCCCACCATCGCGATCACGCCGGCGCACACCATCGCAAGCCAGAGTGAAAACGAGACGGCGCCAATGCCGTCGTGAAAGAGCGCGTCGGCGGCGACGCCGAGTCCGATCGCAATGCGCGCAGTGGCGAAGGCGAGCGACGCCGCCAGCACTGGTGCGCTCGATGTGCGGGCCGAAGTCGGCGGCTCAACGGCGGGTTCGGTGGCCGCGCGCGGTCGGGTCGTTTCGAGTGGGCCTATCATGCGGAGTACTTTACAACGCAAAGTCGAATACCGCAAGCCCCCGACGTCCAGCCCGCACCGGGGTCATGCCGCTGCCGCGTCGCCGAATGGCGCCGAGCGCGCGGTTACCTTTCCTCGATGCCCCCGGCTCGATCCTCCCGCGGACTTAAAGTCTCCGTCATCACCCTCGGCTGCGACAAGAACACGGTCGATAGCGAACGCTACGTGGCGCAGTTGGCCGATCGCGGCGCGACTTACACGAGCGAGATGGCCGACGCCGACGTCATCGTGGTCAACACCTGCGGATTCATCGACGCGGCGAAAAAAGAGTCGATCGACGCGCTCGTCGAGGCTGGTCGGCTGAAGGAGACCGGAAGCTGCAAAGCCGTCGTCGGCGTTGGCTGCATGGTCCAGCGGCACAAAGACGAGCTCCTCGACGCGCTCCCCGAAGTCGATCTGTTTCTCGGCTCGTCCGAAATGGATCGCCTCGTTCCAGAGCTGGAAGAGCGCGGCCTGCTGTCGGCCGACGACGTCCCGGCCGTGCACCCCGGGCTGCGCATGTTCGCCGGCGGCCTGCCGCACGTCCGCTATCTGAAGATCAGCGAGGGATGCGACCACGGCTGCGCCTTCTGTGCGATTCCGCTCATGCGCGGCAAACATCGATCGTTCGCGCTCGATGAAATCGTGGCCGAGGCGCAATTGCTCGAAGCGCAGGGCGCGCGTGAGCTCAATCTCGTGGCGCAGGATCTGGCGCACTACGGACGCGATCGCCGCGACGACGGACTGTCGCTGCCTGACGTGCTCGAGGCGCTCGTCCGCGAGACCGCGATTCCGTGGATCCGCATGCTGTATCTCTATTCGGCCGGCCTCACGCCGCGGTTGCTCGAGCTCATGGCCACTGAACCGCGCGTGCTGCCGTATCTCGACATGCCGATTCAGCACGCGTCGGATTCGGTGTTGGCCCGAATGCGACGACCGGAACGCCAGCACACCATTCGTGAGAAAGTCGCGCGAATCCGCGCGGTCGTGCCGGACGTCGCCATTCGGACGACGTGCATCGTCGGGTTCCCAGGCGAGACGGACGAAGACTTCGCGACGCTGATGGCGTTTCTCGAGGAGATTCAGTTCGACCGTGTTGGCGCGTTCACCTATTCGCCGCAGGAAGGGACGCGCGCCGCCGAGCTGCCGGACGATGTGCCGGATGACGTCAAACGCGAGCGACTCGAACGGTTGAACGAGCTGCAACGCATCGTAAGCGCGGAGCGAAACGAACTGCGACTCGGGCAGATCGTCCCGATGCTGATCGACCGCGTCGAAGATGGGGTCGTGCAGGCGCGCACGAAGTGGCAGGCGGACGACATCGACGGCATCACGTACGTCACCGATGCGCCTGACCTTGCGCCCGGAACGTTCATCGAGGCGAGGTTGGACGAAGTCGTCGACGACGTGGAGTTCAGTGCGACGTTCGTGCGAGTGCTGTCGGCGGCGGCGCCTCCGCCGCGCCGCGCACGCGCGCTGCCTGTCGTCGGCGCGGTCACGTCCATCGGAAGCTTCGGTCGGTGACGAGTCGCTCCGGCGACATCATGAAGCGGGCGCGTGCCCTCTTTCCGGGCGGCGTCAATTCACCGGTGCGTGCATTTGGCGGCGTTGGTGGCGAGCCGTTCGTCGCAGCGCGCGGTGCGGGTTCGCGCATCTGGGACGTGGACGGCCGCGAGTACATCGACTACGTGCTGTCGTGGGGTCCGCTGGTGCTGGGCCACGCACCGCGCGCCGTGCTCGTCGCAATTGGAGCGGCGATGGAGCGTGGGACGAGCTTCGGCATTCCCACCGAGTTGGAAGTCGACCTCGGCGAAATGATCACGCGGCGACTGCCGCACGTCGAGATGCTGCGCTTCGTCTCGAGCGGCACGGAAGCGACGATGAGCGCCGTGCGAGTCGCCCGGGCGGTCACCGGGCGTGACGTGCTGCTCAAGTTCGACGGGTGCTACCACGGTCACGCGGACTCATTTCTCGTGCGGGCGGGTTCGGGGGTCGCGACGCTCGGCTTGCCGAATTCCCCCGGCGTACCCGCGGCCCTCGCCGCGCTCACGGTTGTGGCGCCGTTCAACGACGCGGTGGCGGTTGAGGATTTGCTAAAGTCGCACGATGTTGCCGCGATCATCGTCGAACCGGTGGTCGGCAACGCGGGGTTCATTCCGCCCGACCCGGCGTTTCTCCCGCGGCTGCGCGCGCTCGCCGATCAATACGGTGCGCTGCTCATATTCGACGAGGTGATGACGGGGTTTCGCGTGGCGCTTGGCGGCGCGCGCGAGCGATTTGGCGTCACCGCCGATCTCACGACGCTGGGCAAAGTGATCGGGGGCGGGCTGCCCGTTGCGGCATACGGCGGTCGACGGGACTTGATGGAGCACGTCGCACCATCCGGGCCGGTGTACCAGGCCGGCACGCTGTCGGGAAATCCATTGGCGATGGCCGCGGGCTTGGCGACCGTTGGCGCGCTGACGCCATCGGTGTTCGACGCGATCGCCGCGCGCACCGGGCAGCTCGTCCAAGGGCTTCGCGAGTGCGCGGCGCGGCGCGGTGTGCCCTTTACCGCGGACAGCGCCGGATCGATGTGGGGGTTTTTCTTTCGCGCCGAACCGGTGCGCTCGTACGCCGACGCCAAGACCGCGGATGCCGACCGCTTTCGGCGATTCTTCCACGAGGCCTTGAACCGCGGCGTGTATCTCGCGCCGTCG
Organism: uncultured Gemmatimonadaceae bacterium; assembly: GCA_963817445.1. Lineage (GTDB taxonomy): Bacteria > Gemmatimonadota > Gemmatimonadetes > Gemmatimonadales > Gemmatimonadaceae > JAQBQB01. The sequence goes on along the minus strand of CAWFOG010000022.1, from coordinate 1,020,465 downwards.
CCCTACGAGGCGGCGTTCATGTCGGCCGCGCACTCGGAGGCCGACATCGCCGAAACGCTGGAACGACTCGACGCCGCGATGGGCGCCGCACGATGAGCGTCGCGAAATGACGCGGCTCAGGCTGCTCGCGGTCTGCGCGATCGCCGCGTGCGTCACGTCGGCGCCTCCGCCGCCGGCCCCACGGCCGATTCCACAGACGACGGACACGCCGCAGCCCGCGAGAACTCCGGCGACCGAGCGACCGGCAGCTCCGTCGTCACCGCCGACCCGGCCGACTGACGAACCCTCGACGGTTCTTCACACGCCGGTGCACGGAGGTACCGACGTCGGCGAGCAGACGATTCGGGTGATGCTGTCCAACGACGGTGAGGTGGCGCGCGTCTCGTCGCCGTCGGCGTTCGTGTTCACCGAGATGCACGGGTCGCTCGCCGCGCGCGCCGCGCGAGATCAGGTCTGGCGCGTCGAGCACGACGGACACCGCGTGCGCGCGATTCGCCCGGACGGTGTGGGCACGATTTGGAGTGACGGCCCGCTCGTTGCGCGCGCGCCGGACATGGCGCTGCTCAGCGTCGGCGGCAGACCATATCGCGGCGACGTCGCGTTCTACGGCGGCGACTCGGGTTTGGTCGTCGTGAACATCGTGCGGATCGACGATTATCTGCGCGGCGTCGTGCCCCTCGAGATGGGGGATCGCGCACCGGCGGAGTCTGCCGCGGTGCAGGCGCAGGCGGTGACCGCCCGGAGCTATGCCTACGCGCATCTCGATGCGTCCGCGCGTCAATACGATCTGACCGGCGGCGTGCTGGATCAGGTCTACGGGGGCGTGGCGGTTGAGACGCCAGTTGCGTCGGAGGCGGTGGAGTCGACGCGGACGCTCGTGCTCAAATACGCCGGCCGCGTCGTCAGCGCGCCATACCACTCGACGTGCGGCGGGTCCACGGCCGCGTCATCGGAAGTGTGGCATACGGCGGACGAGCCCTATCTCCAGCGCGTGAGCGACCGAATTCCCGGAACGAGCCGCTACTACTGTGACGCATCGCCGCGCTTCCGATGGACGCGCACGATCGAGTCACCGGTGCTCGACGCCGCGCTCTCGAGGTATCTGTCGGCCTACGCGACAGTTCCGGGACACCAGCCGGGCATTGCGCAGGGCGTGACGATCGGATCGCACACCCCGTCGGGGCGCGTCGGAACAGTCACGATCACGACGAGCCGGGGCAACTTCGTGGTGCGCGGGAACGACATTCGCTTTGTACTGCGCGCACCCGGCGGTGAAATTCTCAACAGCACCTTCTTTACGGTCGAAACGACCCTGGCGCCGGACGGGTCGCTCGCACGCGTAACGTTACACGGAATGGGCTACGGACATGGTGTGGGGATGTGTCAGTGGGGCGCGATCGGACGCGCGCGGGCCGGACAGGATGTTCGAACCATTTTGCGCACCTACTATCCGGGAACGACGGTTGGTCCAGCGCAGTAGCGATCACCGATGTCTCACGCGCGCCGGTTGCGCGAGGATTGGGCGCGCGCTGGTAGCCGGTGCGATCGTGACCGCCGGGACGTTCGGCGCCCGCCCAGCCGCGGCACAATCCATTTTTCACCGCCTGAACTTCGACAAGCTACAGATCTCGTCGCTTGGCGCCTTCATCGGTAAAATCGACGCGTCGCAGCTCGAACCGGCGAACGTGTACGCGCTGTCAGCCGACTACGGCGAAGTCGCGCCCAACTGGCGGGTGGTGTTCGGCGTCAGCTATTGGGAGTCACGCTTCCGCGAAGGCGTGATTCAGGCGTTCGTCGATTCGCTGCAAAAGAGCGTCAGCGATCCCACCGCGCACGTGGTTCCGTCACCGGTCACGCTGTACGACGCCACCATTGGCCTCGAGACGCGCTACACTCCAGCGTACTCCGGCGAACTCAAGCCGTTTGTCGGCCTTGGATTCGCGGCGCACGTCATCAACGCGGAGGGGCCGTTGATCAAAGGCACGTTCGTCGAACGATCGCTTGACGACATCGCGGCGGGGTTCTTTCTCAGCGGCGGCGTCTCGGCGCGGCTGGTTACACACATCGGCCTCGAAGCGAGCGCCCGCGCCGATTTGCTGAGCGGATTCCGTTCGGTGCAGGGCAGGGTGGGAGGGCTGTATTACTTCGGAAAACTACGTGGCGCGCCCGCGCCGAAGAGTCCATGAACGATACCGTACGAATTGGCGTTGTCGGCACCGGAGCCATCGCGCAGCTCGCGCACCTGCCGGTGCTCGCGAAGATGCGCGGCGCGGAGTTGGTTGCCGTCTGCGACAACGATCGCCCCAAGGCGAGAGCGCTGGCCGACCGTTTCGGCGTGCCGGACGTGTTCACGGACATCGAGGACATGCTCGAACTGGACGAGCTCGAGGCGGTCGTCATCACCACGCCAAACCATTTGCACGAGCCGCACGTGCTTGCCGCCCTCGCGTCCAAGCGACATGTGCTCTGCGAGCGTCCGCTCTCGCTGACGTCTCGCGGTGTCGAGCGCATTCTCGCCGCCGCGGCACGTGTCGATCGGACGGTGACGGTCGGGAACAACCACCGCTATCGCACGGACGTCCAGACCCTGTCGCGTTTCATTCAAGGCGGCGAACTCGGCAAGATGGTGGGGATTCGTGCTGGCGCGTATCACTTCAAGCGCCCGTCCGACGGCTGGCGCTTTCGGCGCCCGGAGTCGGGCGGCGGCGCGTTCATCGACTACGGTCTGCCCCTCCTCGATCTCGGACTGTGGATCGCGGACTATCCCGATCCGGTGCGGGTGACGGCGCACATGGATCGCGCCCGCGGCGCGAGCGCGGTCGAGGATGCAATGGTCGTGCAGCTCGAGTGCGCGGGCGGAGCGTCGTTCGTGATCGACGTATCATCAGCGTACGTGGGCGAAGAGGAGCGCACGTGGTTCGAAGTCGTGGCCACTCGCGGCAGCGCGCGGCTTGGCCCGCTGCGCGTGGTCAAGGAGTTGAACGGGCGTGCGACGGACGTGTCTCCCACGGGGTCCGCGGGACGCGAGAGCGCGTTCATTCAGTCGTATCGCGCCGAGCTGGCGCATTTCGTCGCCGTGACGCGCGGCGAAACGAGCTATGACCCACCGGCCGACCAAGCGGTGCTCCACCGCGTGATCGAGGCGGTCTACAAGGCCGCCGAGGAAGGGAAGGAGATTCGCTTCTAGCTGACGCGCCGGCCGACGGCGCGCACGTCGATGCCGGCTGCCTCGAAGCCACGGCGCAAACGCTGCGCAAATTCCGCGGCGTGTGGACCGTCGCCGTGGATGCAGACCGTGTCGACGCGCAGGTCGATGTCGTTCCCATCGATCGCCGTCACTTTGCCCTCGCGCACCATGCGGATCGCGCGACGAAGCGCCTCATCGGCGTCGTGCACCTGCGCGTCCGGCCGGCGGCGCGATACGAGCGATCCGTCAGGCATGTAGTTGCGATCGGCGAACGCTTCACATGCGACGCGCAATCCGGCGGATTCCCCTTCCGCCACGATGTGACTTCCCGGAAGGCCGAACAGCGTGAGATCGCGGTCGACGTCGCGGACCGCGCGCGCAATGGCGCCGGCGAGTGCGGCGTTTGCCGCGGCCATGTTGTACAGCGCGCCGTGCGCCTTCACGTGCTGCATCTCCATCTTTCGCGCGCGCGCGACGCCGAGGAGTGCGCCGATCTGATAGACGACCATGTCGTACACATCATCCGGCGTGACGTCCATCGTGCGTCGGCCGAAGCCCACGAGATCGGGAAGGCTCGGGTGCGCTCCGACGGCGACGCCGAGTTCCTGCGCGCGCGCCAGCGTCCGTCGCATGACACTGGGGTCGCCGCCGTGGAAGCCGCACGCGACGTTGGCCGACGTGATGTACGGAAACACTTCGTCGTCGACGCCAACACGGAACGCGCCGAAGCTTTCACCCATGTCGCAATTGAGATCGACGCGATCGGTCATGATTGTCCTCGCTCGAAGCGGAGTCGGATCGCCGCGCGCGCTTGCGCCAGCTCCTGTTCCTGCTGAAGGTAGAGCGCCTGCGCATCGTCGACGTCGATCGGACGAAAGCGCAGCGGATCGCCCGGTTTGAGTTGCGCGATGAGCGGCAGATCGACAGACGCAACCTCGCCGATGCGCGGATAGCCGCCGGTGGTTTGGCGATCGGCCATCAGCACGATGGGCGCGCCGTCCGGCGGAAGCTGCACCGTGCCAAACGCGACACCTTCCGACAGGAGCTCGACGCGTTGTCGCAGCGCCAGCGTCTGCGCCTCGAGTCGATAGCCCATCCGGTCGGAACTCGCCGACACGCGAAACGTCGCCGAATGAAATTTCGCTCGCGATTCCGCCGACAGACTATCCGTGTGCGCACCGTTGATCACACGCACGACGGTGTCCGTCGAATAGTGCGGGCGCAGATCCAAACCGGCGCTCCATTTGGCGATGTGCAGCCCGGGGCCGTCGGCGCGGAGCGCGCGCGCGATCTGCTCGCCGAGTGCCGTCGGTGGTCCGAGGAAGAGTTGATCGCCGGCGCGCAGCGCACGGCCTTCCAGCCCGCCGAACGCAGCGCGTACGTACGTTCCTCGACTCCCGAACACCATCGGCACATCGATTCCGCCGGCGAGCGCAACGTACGCCCGACAGCCCGTTGTTGGCTTGCCGAAGCGAAGGGTCGCTCCAGCGGGCACCGCAATCGGTTTCCACACTCCGATCGGACTCCCGTCGATCGACGCGTCGAGATCGCCGCCGCCGAGCGCGAAGAGCGTCGGGTCGTCGAACGTGATCGTCGGTCCGATCAACGTGGTCTCGAGTCCAGCCGCCATGTCGTCGTTGCCGACGAGCAGGTTGGCGATGCGCAGTGCGATGCGGTCCATGGCGCCGCCCGCCGGGATGCCTTCGCGGTGGTGCGCCGGGCGACCCAGATCTTGAACGGTGGTGTGCAGGCCCGCGCCGGCGATGCGGATGCTCACTCGCGCCAATCGCGAAATTCCGCGGACGAGATTGGACGAAAGCGCACGCGATCGCCCGCCGCGAGGAGCGTCGCCGGTTCGCGCGCGATGTTGAAGATCTTGAGCGGCGTGCGGCCAATCAGATTCCAACCGCCGGGAGAGACGAGTGGATACACGCCCGTCTGTCGCCCGCCGATGCCGACCGCGCCGGCCGGAACCGACGTACGTGGCGTCGCGCGCCGTGGTGTGGCGATCGCGTCTGGCAAGCCTCCGAGATAGGCGAAGCCGGGCATGAACCCGACCATGTAGACGAGATAGTCGGCGTCCGCATGCAGGCGCACGACATCGTCCGGAGACAACGAATGCCGCGTCGCCACGTCGGCCAAATCCGGACCGAGCTCGCCGCCGTAGCAGACAGGTATCTCGACCTGGCGCGGGGCGGGAATGGATTCGACGCGCAGATCGTCGAGCAGATGCTCGAGGATGGCGACGAGTCGATCGTACGGCGATCCATGCCCCGGCTCGACGCGCGCCGGATCGTAGTGGACCGCGACGCTGGCGAACGCCGGCGCGAGATCGACCACGCCCGCCGGCCGCCGGTCGTCGAGACGCGCGGTAGCGGCGCGCACACGCCGGTGCGTCGTTTCGTCGATCGTCGTGCCGAACGTGACGGTGACCGCGCGGTCGCCAAGCGGAGTGAAGCGCATCGTGCCCAACGTTACGGCGAACGGCGCCGCCGGGCTAGATGGCGCGGGCGATCACGCTGTCGTAGATACGAGCGTCGACGAAACTCTTGAGCAAATGCTCATCGATCATTCCGTCGCGCGCTTCTTCGCCCAGCATGTCGAGGGCGTGCGTCCAGGGAACGGCGCGCTTGTACGGCCGGTCAGTCGCCGTGAGCGCGTCGAAGATGTCGGCAATCGTCATCATGCGCGCCTGGACGGGGATCGCGCTGGCCGTCACGCGGCGCGGATAGCCGGCGCCGTTGAGCTTTTCGTGGTGCGTGTAGGCGATCTCGGGAATGCCGCGCAGCTCGCGCGTCCACGGGATCTGCTCGAGAAAGCGAAAGGTGTGCGTGACATGCGATTCGATCTCGCGGCGCTCGAGGTCATCGAGATTGCCGCGGCGGATCATCAGGTACTGCAGCTCGTGATCCTCGAGCAACGGGCGGGCGGCGCCGGAAAAATCGACGTACGTTCGGCGATTGAGATCGTGCAGCGCGCCGAAGCTCCCCTCGGCGAGGATCGATGGCTCGTTCGCCTCGACGATCGCGTCGAGTGCATGGCGCAGCTCATCGCGCGCTCGCTCACGAGCGCCGCAGAGGTCTCCCAACGCCGCGTCGTGGGCGCTTCGGCCGTGCGCGAGCAACAGCTCCGCGCGCTGGCGCTCGAACGCCAGCTCCGCCTGTTGCGCGAGATACGCGAAGCGATGCCGAATGAGTTCGAGGTCGTGCGGGTAGAGCTTCTTCTCCTTCACGAGTACTTCCTCGCGCACGCCGACCTTGCCGAAATCGTGCAGCAGTCCGGCGTAGCGGAGCTCGCGCAACTGCTCGCGCGAAAACCGCAGATCTCGGTACGGTCCGTCGCCGACGCGGTCCACCGCTTCGGCGAGCGCGACGGTGAGCGTCGCCACGCGGCTCGAGTGACCGGAGGTGGTTGGATCGCGCGCTTCGATCGCCGTGACCGCCGCCGTGACGAACCCCTCGAACAGCCGCTCGATGTCCTCGTACAGGCGGCTGTTCTCGATCGACACCGCGGCCTGCGCCGCCAACGCGCTCACCAGCTCGACCGCGCGTTGATCGTACGTCTCGACCTCGCGCTCGACGATGTCGGGCGATATGAGCGCGACGGTCGCGTCGCGCTTGCGATTGATGAGTTGCAGCACGCCGATGATCTCGTCGCGATGCGTCTTCATCGGGATCACGAGCATCGACTTGGTGCGATAGCCGAACTTTTCGTCGAAGGTGCGGTTCTGCTTGTACGACACGTGGTCGGGCAGCAGATAGACGTCGCCGATGACGAGCGGCTCGCCCGTGGCCGCCGTGTATCCGGCCAGGCTCGCATGATCCACCGGCACGGTCGACTCGGGCAACGGCAAGCCGGGCAGCGTGTAGTTCTGTGAGAGCTTGAACCGCAGCGACGACGACGTCGCCTGGCCGTCCGAGCCGTCTGAGTGCTCGATGAGGTACAGCGAGCCGGCGTCGCTCGTCGTGATGCGGCGGGCCTGGCTCAAGATCATCTCGAGCAACGCGAGCAGATCGCGCTCCGTCGACAGCGCCACGCCGACGCTCGTGAGCTCCTTGAGTTCGCGATGCCGTTCGGCCTGTTGCTCCTGCGCCCGGTGCTGCGCCACCAGCGCCGCGGCGTGACGGAACGCGCCGCGCAGCGCAGTCACGATCGCGCCGGGCGGCGCATCGCCGGACAAATAGCTCGTCAACACATCGACGGGAAAGTCGGCCGGCGGCTCGGCGTCGCCTGCGTCGCCAACGCCTACGAACGCAACACGTGCGGTGAGTGCACGAATGCGATCGGTATCGCCTCCGGCTCCGGCGAGCAGCGTTCGGTCCAGCACGACGACCGTCGGACGCGCTGGGTCGAGCGTTTCCAGCGTCGGCAACACGGGCACACGACGCAGCTCGATGTCGTCCTCGCGCCTGCCAAACGGCGCGGACGAAAACGTGCGGCCAATGGCCGCGATCAACAGCGGCTTCACACCCTCATACGGTGACCGTCATCCCTTCCGCGGCTGGCGTCACGCGGAGACGGCTTCCTCGTGCGGCGACCACGGCCTGACAGGCCGCTACCGCTCGATCCAACTCTTCATCCGAACGCTCGGGGCGGTGGTGAAACAACACGACCTCTTCGACGTCCGCATCGAGCGCCAGCTTCACCGCGTCCTCGTACGTCGAATGTCCCCACCCACGATGGCGCTCATATTCTTCGGACGTGTACGTCGCGTCGTGGATGAGAATCGTCGCGCCGCGAACGAAGTCGACCAATCGATCCCGCCATCCCGGCGCGCTGCCGTAGCCTTCGCAGGCCGCGACCTCGTTGTCCGAGATGTAGACGAATGACCGGCCGGATTTCATTGGCTGCCCCGTCGCGTCCGTTTCGGCGAATCGATACCCCAACGCCCCCCCGGGATGCTGCACCGCGAACGCCGTGACCTCGTACCCGTTGCCCGCGTGCCGCTCCTCGGCGATCTCGCCGAAGTCGATGCGGGCACTCAGCTCCTCGAACGTGACCGGGAAGACGACCGGCGACATCTGATCGCGAATCACCTGGTCGATGCTCGTCTTGAGCGTGCTTGAACCCCAGATCGTGAAATGATTGCCTTGCTGGAAGATGGGGGCAAAGAACGGGATTCCCTGGATGTGGTCCCAGTGCGCGTGGGTCAGGTAGATATCGCCCGCGATCCCAGACCCGTTGCCCTCGGCCACAAGCGAGCGCCCAAGCTCGCGAATGCCCGTACCGGCATCGAGGATGACGAGCCAATCCGCTCCCGTTCGGACCTCCACACACGGCGTGTTGCCGCCGTACCGAACCGTGTGGGGCCCAGGGGCGGGAATCGATCCCCGGGTGCCCCAGAACCGTAGTCGCAGTGTCATGAGTGCAGCGCCCTCGTGGCGCGTGGCAACGATGGGAGTCGGCAGCGGAGAGCGCCTACCCGTCATATCACGATGATCGGGTGACGGTCGTCACAGGCTCGGCGGCGGCATCGGCCGCGGCCGGTCGCCGCTCAGAGCTTGGCTTGAGCGCGCTGCTCGAGTGCGGGACGGTCGGCCAGCGTGATGCGGCGTCGCTCCACGGTGACCCAATTCGCGTCCTGGAATTCCTTCATCGCGCGCGAGACCGTCTCACGACTCGCGCCGATCATCTGCGCGATGGTCTGGTGCGTGAGCGGCTTGTCGATCGTCTCCTTGCCCGCCTCGTCGGCCAGGTCGAGGAGCAGCCGCGCGATGCGTCCGGGGACGTCGAGCAGCACGAGGCCGCCAATCTTTTCGTCGGCTCGGCGCAGGCGGCGCGACAACTCCGACAGCAACGACCAGGCGACGGCGGGCGAGAGCTCGACCCGCTTTCGAAAATCCTCACGACGCAGCACGAGGAGATGCGAGTCTTCCATCGCGATCACGTGCGCCGAGCGCGGGCGATCGTCGATCAACGACAACTCACCGAAGTGTTCGCCGACGCCGAGGACCCCGAGAATGACTTCGCGTCCGTCTTCACCGATCAACACGACTTTGACGCGACCTTGCCGCACGACGAAGAGCGAATCGCCCGGATCGTTCTCGAACAGGATCACGCTGCCGCGCGGGTAGAATTTCTCCCGTGTCAGCTCGGCGAACTTCTGCAGTTCGATTCGGTCCAGGCCGCCGAACAGCGGTACCGTCGCCAGGAAGTCGATCGTGGTTATGGTCACGGAACGATAGAGAGGGGACGGAGTGCCACGCGTGGCGCGAAGTTAGTGGACATTGGCGGATGTGTCAAAGGCCCAACCTATTGTCCGCTTGTCTGTTACGCCCAATACCGAGTATATTACACAGCTAGCCACAAACCCGGTGCGGCACCGTCGAGGTGGATCCACCCCCGACGCCCGCCCGACTTCCGCGAGGGTCAGACCCAATGAAAGCCGACATCCATCCCGAGTACGCCACGGCCACGGTCAAGTGCGCCTGCGGCAATACATTCCAAACGCGTTCGACGCAGGCCGAGATTCATACGGACGTCTGTGCCGCCTGCCACCCGTTCTTCACGGGCAAGCAGCGCTTGGTCGATACCGCTGGCCGCGTCGAGCGGTTCCGGCAGAAGTTCGCGAAGCAGACGACCTGAGGCTGGCACGCTCTGGCGCTTCGCGACAGACTGGCGGCCGCGCTCGCCCGCGCCGACGAGGTCGAGCGCGCTCTTGCCAACCCCGTCGGGCTTCGCGACGCCACGCAGTTCGCTGAGCTCGGTCGCGAGCACAGCCGCCTGATGCCGATCGTCGGCATGGGCGCCGATCTGTCCAAATCCGAGAACGAGCTCGCGCAGGCGCGCGAGCTCGTTCTTGCTGACGATCCGGAACTCGCCGCCGAGGCGCGCACCGAGGTAGCCACGCTCGAACGACACGTCACCGAGCTCCTGGCCCGCCTCACCACGGCGCTCTTGCCGCGCGATCCACTCGACGATCGCAACGCCGTCGTCGAAATCCGCGCCGGCACGGGGGGCGACGAGGCCGCGCTGTTTGCGGCCGATCTCTTTCGCATGTACACGCGCTACTGCGAGCGGCAGGGGTGGCGCCTGGAAACGCTGTCGTACGCCGACGGCACCCTCGGTGGCATTCGAGAAGTCATATTCAAGGTCATTGGCAACGGCCCGTACGGCGGCCTGCGGTGGGAGTCCGGCGTGCACCGCGTGCAGCGCGTGCCGGCGACGGAGGCTCAGGGTCGCATCCATACCTCCGCGGCAACGGTGGCCGTGCTCCCCGAGGCGGAGGAAGTCGACGTCAAGATCGATGATAAGGATCTTCGCATCGACGTGTTCCGTTCGTCCGGGCCCGGAGGCCAGAGCGTCAACACCACCGACTCCGCCGTGCGCATCACGCATTTGCCGTCGGGGCTGGTCGTCAGCCAGCAGGATCAGAAATCCCAGCTCCAGAACAAGATCAGGGCGATGGAAGTGCTTCGCGCCCGCCTGCTGGATCTCAAGGTGCGCGAGCAACAGCTGGCGCGGGCCAAAATGCGCAAGTCGCAAGTCGGCAGCGGCGACCGCTCGGAAAAAATTCGCACGTACAACTTTCCCCAGAGCCGCGTCACCGACCACCGCGTCGGCTGGACGACGCACAACCTGCAGGGCTTTCTCGACGGAGACCTCGGCCCGGTGATCGAAGTGATCCGGCTCGCCGACGTCGAGGAGCAACTCGGAGAGGCGTCGTGACGACGGGCGGCGTGGCGCACGCGGTCACCGTCGGGCGCCTGCTCGAGGACCTTGCTCGCACGCTCGGCGCGCGCGGCGTGGCCGAACCGTTTTCCGAGGCGCGCGAGATCGTCGCCGCGCTCTACGACGTGCCGCGCTTCTGGCCGCTCATGAACGGAAACGTCGACGTCGATCCGCAAACACTCGAGCGCGCGCGTCGTGCGGCGGACCGGCGACTGCAGGGGGCGCCCCTCGCCTACGCCGTCGGTCGCGCGAGCTTTCGCCACCTCACACTCGACGTCGACGAGCGCGCGCTCATCCCGCGCCCCGAAACGGAGCAGCTCGTCGATCTGGTGCTCGATGCGACGAACGACGAGCCCGGCGGTGTGGCGATCGATGTCGGAACTGGATCGGGCGCTATCGCCATCGCGTTGGCGGCCGAGGGTCGGTTTGGGCGCGTGTACGGGACCGACATCTCACGCGACGCGCTCGCCGTCGCGGCGCGCAACGTCGACCGGTCCGCGCCGCTGTTGCACACGCGCGTCGAACTCCTTCACGGATCGCTATTGGGTCCGCTGCTCGACGTGCGTGCGCGCGTCGTCGTGTCGAACCCGCCGTACATCGCGCTGGGCGAGGCGACGTCGTTGCCGTCGAGCGTTCGCGATTGGGAGCCTGCCGTCGCATTGTATAGCGGCACGGATGGCATGGCGGCAACGGCGCGACTCGTGCGCCAGGCGGCGGACGTGCTGCAATCCAACGGGCTGCTGGCGATCGAGGTCGATGCGCGCCGCGCGTCGCTTGCCGCGGAGCTCGTGAGCCGCGAACGACGCTTCGCCACAGTGCGCGTCGAGCTGGATCTCACTGGACGCGAGCGGTTCGTGCTCGCGCGACGACATGCGAGGGACGACGGATGATCGAGGATCGTGCAAAGGAGCTGGGCCGGCTCATTGGACAGAGCAGCGAGTACAAAGACGTGAAGCGCGCCAGCGACGCGCTGAACGAGGACACCGACACGGTGGCGCTGCTTCAGCGCATGGAGCAACTGCGCGTCAACGCGCAGCGCATGCTGCAGCGCGGCGAGCGCCCAACGGAAGAGATGGAGCGCGAGCTCGATGGAATGCTCAGTCAAATTCAGGGGCGCGCGACCTATCAGCGATTGCTCGTCGCGCAAGAGAACTTCGACAAGACCATGGGCCGCGTGAACGACTGGATTCTCGAAGGCATCGAAAAGGGCGCGGCGAGTCCGATCATCACGCTGGGCTGACGGACATGCCGCGCGGGCTGCTCATCGTGTTCGAGGGAGCCGAGGGCGCGGGCAAGAGCACGCAGCTTCGCGTGCTCGCCGAGTGGCTCGATGCGCACGGGCGCCGCGTCGTAACCGTCCGCGAACCGGGAGGGTCGGCGATCGGCGACGACATTCGCCGCATTCTGCTCGATCCAACATCGGACATCGTGCCGCGCGCGGAGGCGCTGCTGTTCATGGCGTCGCGCGCGCAGCTCGTCGAACGCACACTTCGCCCCGCGCTCGACGACGGCAGCATCGTGCTCGTCGATCGGTTTTTCCTCTCGACGTACGCGTACCAGGGCGCTGGTCGCGGCATCAACGAGGCAGAGCTTCGCGCCGCCAACTCGATGGCGACCAACGGCCTCGTCCCCGATCTCACGCTGCTGATCACCCTGCCCGTGGAAGCCGGTTTGACGCGCGCGCTGCACCGCGGCGAGCACGACCGGATGGAACGCGCCGACTTGGCATTTCACGAGCGCGTCGCGGACGCATTCGCCGCCTTTGCGACGCTGGAGTGGCAGCGGCTACACTCCGAGTGTGGACCGATCGTGCTCGTCGACGGGCGCGGCGAGCCGGACGCGGTATCGCGCCGGGTGCTTGCGACGCTCCACGAGCGGTGGCCCGAAACTTTCCCCTATACACCGGCGTGAAAGCGAATTCGGTTCGTTCGCGGGCGATGATTTCCGCCGTCATCCTCAGCAGCGCGCTCGTGTCGGGCGGCTGGCTGGTCGAGCGGGGCTTGCTCGGCGGCTCGCGCGGGCCAGCTGACGGCGCACGATTGTTCGACGAAGTGTTCCAGCACGTCGAACGTGATTTCGTCGACACGCTGACCGATTCGACACTGTTCGCGCGCTCGGTCGAGGGGCTCGTCGGCGAACTGCACGATCCGCACAGCGAGTATTTGTCGCCGAAGCTGCTGTCGCAACTCTCCGAAGCAACGTCCGGGCACTACGCCGGCGTCGGCGCGCAGATCGACGTGCGCGATGGATGGATCATGATCGCCGCGCCGCTTCCCGGTGGACCGGCGGCCGTGGCCGGCATTCAGACGGGCGATCGCATCGTCGAGGTCAACGGTGTGGCGACCCACAACTTCAGCGTCGAAGACGCGCAGAAGGCGCTGCGTGGTGCGCCCGGATCGGTCGTGCGCGTGACGATCGAGCGGCCGGGAATGGCCGCGCCGCTCACGTTCGCGCTCACGCGACGCGACATTCGCGTTCGCTCGGTGCAGCACGCATCGCTGCAGGCGAACGGTGTTGGCTACGTCGATCTCACGGTATTCAGCGAGCAATCGGCGCCGGACTTGAAGCAGGCGATCGATTCGCTGATCCATGCCGGGGCGCACACGCTGCTCCTCGATTTGCGAAGCGATCCCGGCGGCCTGCTCGACCAAGGCGTCGGCGTTGCCGACCTGTTTCTCGATCCGGGTCAACTCGTCGTCAGCATGCGCGGGCGGACGAGCGACGCGAGTCGCTCATACAGCGCGCGCGCGCCGCAAGCGTGGCCGCGCCTGCCGGTCGCCGTCCTCGTCGACAGCAACACGGCGAGTGCGGCCGAAATTGTGGCTGGCGCGCTTCAGGATCACGATCGCGCGCTCCTCCTCGGCACGTCGACGTACGGAAAGGGCAGCGCGCAGAACGTGTTTCCGACGAATGACGGCGGCGCGGTGAAGTTGACCACGGCGCTCTGGTATACGCCCTCGGGGCGGAGCATCAATCGACGGCCAATCGGGCTGGACGACGACTCCGCGGCCGCTGTCGCGCCCAAAGCGCCGCCGCGCTATCGCACCGACGCAGGCCGCACAGTGCTCGGCGGCGGCGGAATCACTCCGGACATCATCCTGCCGAGCCCGGCGATCGCGCCAGCGGATACGGCGCTTGGCGCCGCGCTCGGCAAACACATTCCGCAGTTCCGCGACGCGCTCACGGACTACGCGCTGTCGCTCAAGGCGACGCATGCCGTGACGTCGCCCGACTTTGTCGTAACGCCGGAAATGCGCGCCGAGCTGTGGCGGCGGATGCAAGCACATGGTATCGCGATCGATTCGACGACGTATCGGATGTCGGCCCCCTCGGTCGACCGCCTGCTCGGCGACGAAATCACCCGCTACGTGTTCGGTGACGACGCGGCGTTCTTGCGCCGGCTGCGCGCGGATTCGACGGTCGCGCGCGCGCTGCGCATTGTCTGCCGGCGCGACGACGCCGCAGGAACTGTTACAGCGGACGGCGCGCGACACGCTTCGTCGCTGATCGTCTGCTGACGGCTTGCCCGCGAGGTCAGGGTTTCGTTTGGTCGACGACGCGCGCGCCCGACGGAATCGCGAACGTGAACGTCGATCGGTCGACAGCGGCGTTCACCTCGACCGACGTCAGGTGAATGTGCCGGACGACGCCGGTCGATTCGGTCTCTTCGAATTCACGAATGAGTGAATCGTCGTCATCGATCCAGACGACGGCCGTGGTGAACGGTGCGTCGGTGCCCGCCTTTGGCACGAGCGTGAAGGCGTGCGTGGCGTGGCCGTCGACGGTGCGCGTGCCGGCGGGGCGGACGTCGTACTTCGCCCGCGGCTCCTCGAGGAATTGGCCCGTGAGGTCGATCGGCGTCGCGCCGTGCTCGGAGGCGAGGCGCTTGATCACCTGGCCGGGCGCGCTGCTCGGGAGATAGATCCAGACGAATCGGCCGTCGGCGACGATCGCGTCCGATGCCGGTGAGTTGAAGCGGATCGACAGGCGGTTCGGGCGCTCTTGCGCGTATTGGCCGTGCGTCGTCGCGCTCGTGCCGACGAGCGCGTTCGTCACGGTTTGATCGAACGATCCGCGCACCGTCTTGACCTTGGCCCACGCCGTCGCGGCGCGGTCGATCGGCGCATCGCCGTTGCCCTGCGCGCGCGCCGTGCGAGCGGGTGATGCCACCGCGACGAGGGCGATGACCAGACCATTGGCGAGTCGCAACGGTGATTCGCATGTCTCGTTCTACCCGCGCGTTGCGGCGAGCGTTCCGGGAGTCGGCGCAACGCTTCGTCCGATGGCGCTGGCGATCGCGCGCAATTCAATGACGAGACGCGCGAATTGATCCGGGTACAGCGACTGCCCGCCGTCGGACAGCGCGCGATCGGGAGCGGGATGCACCTCGACGATCACGCCATCGGCGCCGGCGGCCACGGCGGCGCGCGCCATCGGAATGACCTTGTCGCGAAGGCCGGTCCCATGGCTCGGGTCGCCGATGATCGGCAGATGCGACAAGCGTTGAACGATCGGGATCGCCGTGAGATCGAACAGATTGCGCGTGATCGTGTCGAAGCTGCGAATGCCCCGTTCGCACAGGACAACCTGCCCATTGCCTTCGGCGAGAATGTATTCGGCGCTCATGAGCAATTCAGTAATCGTTGCCGCCATGCCGCGTTTGAGCAGCACTGGTTTGCCAATGCGGCCCGACGGCGCGCAGGAGCGAGTAGTTCTGCATGTTCCGCGCGCCAACCTGAATGCAATCCGCGTACTCGGCGACGACATGGGCGCCTTCTTCGTCGAGCGCTTCGGTCACGATCGGCAGCCCGGTTTCCTGGCGCGCCATGGCCAGCAGTTCCAGCCCGCGCTTGCCGAGTCCTTGAAAGGAGTACGGCGAGCTGCGCGGTTTGAACGCGCCGCCGCGGAGCGCCGTGGCGCCGGCGTCGCGCACGGCGCGCGCGGCCTCGATGATCTGTTCCTCCGACTCGACCGAGCACGGCCCGGCGACGATCACGATCTCGTCGCCGCCGAACGACACGCCGGGCGCGATGGTGACGATCGTGTTCTGTTCCTTCCACTCGCGCGACACCTGCTTGTACGGCTTGCTGACGTGAATGACCTCAGCGACCCCCGGCAGCGCCTCGACGCGCGAGCCATCGACGCGACCATCGTTGCCGACGAGGCCGACGGTCGTGCGCGTCTCGCCCGGCATCGGCCGCGCGGAGTAGCCCATTTCTTCGATTGTCTTGACGACGCGCTCGATTTGCTCGGCGGTCGCTTGGTTCTGCATGACGATCAGCATCAGTCGTCCTCAATCTCGACCTGCCATCCATCCATTGCGAGCGTGACGGGGCCCGTGTACTGCGACCCGACGATCGCGCGGATGTCGACCTGTTCGACCGGTGGATAAAAGTGGGTGAGCACCAGGTGCTTTGGCGCGGCTGCGGCCGCGAGCGCGCCGCACTGTTCGGGAGTCAGATGTTCTGGAATCTGCATCGCCGCGGGGAGCGAGCACTCGCAGAGCAACAGGTCGCACCCCCGCGCCCACGCAGCCAGTTGATCCGACGGGCCCGTGTCGCCCGAATAGACAATTCGCCGCTCGCCCTGCTCGATGGAATATGCCACACTCTCAGGCGTGTGCGGAACCCGCAGGCAGGAGAGTCGAACGCCGCCGGGGAGTTCCACCGTGTCGCCGGGGGAGATTTCGCGGATTGTCAGCGGAAAACCGGGAGCCGTGAGCCACTCGCCGTAGGCCGCGGCGAGCCGCTCGAGCAGCGCAATCGTGCCCGTTGGTCCGATGATCTCGACCGGCGCGGTGCGGGCGGGCAGGAATCCGTACTTCCACGCGAAGATCAGCGACGGGAGATCGCCGTGGTGGTCGATGTGAAAGTGCGAGAGCGCGACGTGCGTGATCGTCTGCCAGTCGGCGCCGCGCTCGGCGAGGCGTCGCGTGATGCCGCTGCCGCAGTCGAGCAGGAGTCGCGTCGGCGCCGCATCGAGCAGGTATCCGGCGCAACTGCGGGCCGGCGCCAGCGAGATCGTCCCGGTGCCGAGCGCGGTGAGGCGCAGCGTTACTGTCCTTGAACGAGCATACTATGTGGCCGCGGCGCGGCGCCGGCGAATCATACCGTCGCCGGCACCGCGTCGTCGACCGTCGCCGCGGCCAGCAGGTCGTCGACCGACGCCGGCCCGCGCATGCGCACGCTGACGAGCGACGACACGCCCGGCTCCTGCATCGTGACGCCGTACACCGCGTCGGCGGCCTCCGTCGTCGTGCGCGGATTGTGCGTGATGACGATGAACTGCGTCCGCGACTTGAATTGCGACAACATCTTCACGAACCGTCCGACATTGGCGTCGTCGAGCGGCGCGTCGACCTCGTCCAGCAGGCAGAACGGGCTGGGCTTGGTGAGGAAGATGCCGAACAGCAGCGACAGCGCGACGAGCGCGCGCTCACCGCTCGACAGCAGGTTGATGCGTTGCGTGCGCTTCCCGCGGGGCGACGCGTGGATCTCGATGTCGCAATCGAGCGGCGCGTCCGGGTTTTCCAGGCGCACATCGCATTCGCCGCCGCCGAACAGCGACATGAAGATCTGCCGGAAGTTCTCGCGGATCTGCGCGAACGTCGCCAGGAACAGGTCGCGCGCCGTGCCGTCGATCTCGCGAATGGCCTGCTGCAGCGACTGCCGGGCCTCGGCGAGGTCGGCGCGTTGCGTCGTCAGGAAATCCTGACGCTTGAGCGTTTCCTCATGCTCTTCGATCGCCAAGACGTTGACGGGGCCAAGACGGTCGATCTCGTCGCGCAGCGACTCGGCCTCGTGTCGCAGCGAGTCGTCGTCGAGGTCGACGGCCGGCGCCTCGGCGAGCATGTCCTCGAGTGGGCGGCGCCAGTGCGCCTCGAGCCGCTCGCGAATCGCCGTGCGCCACCCGCCCAGCTCCGCGTGGCGCAGCTCGGCGTGGTGCAGCTCGTCCGTCAGTGCCTGCGTCTGGCGCCGCGTGTCGTCGAGCGCGTGTTCGACGGACGTCAGCGCCTCGTCGGCGGCAACGACGCCCGCTTCCGAATGCTCGAGGCGGGCCTCGCCGTCGGCGAGCGTCGCCTCGCGCGTTTCCAGATCGAGCTGCCACTCGGCCATCTGCTCGGCCAACGCGGCGTCGGCCTGTGAGAGATCCGTCAATTCGACGCGCACGGCGTTCAGGCGCGCCGCCGCCGATTCGTGTTCCTGCGACAGGCGGTGCTCCCGGTCCTGCGCCACCTGCAGCCGTGCTTGTGCCTGCGCTTCTTCGACCTGCGCCGTCGTGCGCGCCTCGCGCGCGGTCTCCTGCGCTCGTTCGGCGCCGAGCAGCTGCTCGCGCACCGTGGCTACGGTGGACGCACGCGCCAACAGGCTTTCGCCCAGCTCGCGGGCCTGTTCGTCGAGCTGCGTTGCCTGTTCGACGAGCTGATCGCGGCGTACGGTCAACCGATCGCGCAGCGCGTCGGCGTCAACGACTTCACGCTCGGCGCGCTGGCGGCGGCGTGTGAGCTCGCCGTGATGCTCGGCGGCGCGACGCGCCTCGAGCTGCGCGGACTCGAGCGCCGCCGACAATTCCAGGACCAATCGTTCGGAGTCCTGCATCGCCGAGCGCAGCGCGTCGGCCGCTATGGTCGCGTCCTGGCGCGCCCGTTCGGTTGCGGCCAGTTCGGCGCGCAGCGCGAACAACTCCGCGCGCCGCCGCAGAGGACCGGGGCCGGCGACACTGCCCGGCAGCCAGACCGCGCCCCGCGCGTCGACGAACGCAGCGCCGTCGTCCACGGCGCGCGCGTGACCGAGAAGCGCGCGAACCCAATCGCGACCGGCGCCCGCCGCGTCCACGCGGTGCGACAGCGCGTCGCCGTGGATGCCGGATTGCGTGTCGCTCAGAGCATCGAGCGGCAACAACAACAGTGGCCCGGGGTGAGCGGTCGCGTGCCACGCACGTACCGCATCAGCGACCGCCTGGTCGCGCACGAGCACCGCGTGCACAGTGGCGCCGAGGAATCGCTCCACGAGCAGCGCCGACGCCTGATCCGCGCTGATGAAATCGCTCAACGGGCCGAGAACCGCGCGCGTCGCCGAATTGATCGCGCTCGCGCAGCAAGCGTGCGGCGGCCGGCGCCAGACCGACGCGCTCGCGCTCGAGTGCGTCGAGTGCGTTGACCTTGCCCTGCAGTGACGTGTGGGCTTCGTCGGCGCGAAACAGCTCGGCGCGCGCGACAGATTCCCGCTCGCGGATCTCGCGATCCGACACGCGAGCCGTGTTCAGCGCCTCCGACCCGGCAGCGGCGTGGACGCGCGCGGCGTCGGCGGCGGCCACCGCTTGTTCGAGTTCGCGGTCGAGCGACGTAAGGGCGTCGGCGAGCTGTTGGCGCTCGAGCGCCAGTTCGTCGAGGCGTTGCGCCAGCTCGTCGCTCTCGCGTCGCGCGCGCTCGCGGTCGATCTCGACGCGGCGCGCGCGATCCTGAAGTTCACGCGATCCGCGCTCGGCGTCGTCGACCGCGACTCTGGCACGACCGACCGTCTGTCGCGCGTCGTCTTCGTCCCGCTGGCGAACGGTGAGTGCCTCACGCGACTCGCCCAATTGCTGCTCGTACGCGACGCGATCCGACACGGCCTGCTCGCGATCCGTCGCGATCCGCACGCCGTAGGCTTCTCCTTCATTCGCTTCCAACTCGGCGCGCTGCCGGCGTGCCAGCGCATTGCGCTGGCGTTCTTCGGCCACCGCCATCTCGCCGCGGATCTGCTGCACCTGGCCCCGCTGGTTCGACACGAGGCGCAACAGCTCGACGCGCTGCGCCTCGGCGGCGGCACGCGCGCCATGCGCCGCATCGCGCGCGGCCTCGGCGTCGCGCACCGACTGCTCGCCTTGCGGTGCCGCATCGCGGAGGACGCGGACGCGGTCGTCGAGGCGTTCGAGTTCGTCGCGCCACGCCTCCATTTCCCGCTTGGCCAACGCGATTTCGATCGTGAAGCGGCGGCTGCTCAACTCCGCGTGCCGTTCGGCGCGTTTGCGCTGGCGAGCGAGCGAACGAACCTGGCTCTGGACTTCGGAGATCAGGTCGTCGAGTCGTTGCAGGTCGACCGTCGTTTCCTCGAGGCGCCGTTCGGTGGTGCGGCGGCGATCGCGATAGAGCCCGACCCCCGCCGCCTCCTCGAACAGCTCGCGGCGATCGTCCGGCCGATCGGAGAGCAGGGCGTCGATCATCTTGCTCTCGATCACGACGCCGGTGTCGGCGCCGAGGCCGGTGCCGCGCAACAGATCTGAAATATCGCGCAGCCGGCAGGGCGTGCGATTCAGGAAATAGTCGCTCTCTCCCGAACGCGACAAGCGACGCGTGATGACGACTTCCTTGAACGCCACGGGGAGCGAGCCGTCTTCATTCGAGAAATGCAATGAGACTTCGGCAACGTTGACCGCGCGCCGCGCCGAGGAGCCCTGGAAGATCACCTCTTCCATCTTGGCGCCGCGCAACAGCCGTGCGCGCTGCTCGCCGAGGACCCAACGCACGGCGTCCGACACGTTCGACTTGCCACAACCGTTCGGCCCGACGATCGCCGTCACGCCCGGATTGAACACCATTTCCGTCGTGTCGGCGAACGACTTGAACCCCAGCAACTCGAGCTTGGTCAGGCGCACTAGAACGTTCTCCCTTTACGATATACGAGCACCGGCGTAATTCCCGACGAGCGAAGCGATTCGGCGTACAACGACGATTCCTCTTCCGTTTGAAACGCGCCTACGAGCAGCCACACGTACCCGTTGGGCTGGCGAAGGGCGTAGAGTGGTTGGCCCTGGTCGGCGTAGGTGGTCAACATTCCGGCCACCGCGGCCGGTATTACCGAGTCGATCAGAAAGGCAAATGGCACGCGAACGACTGATCCGCTGACCTCGTCCAACACCTTTCGCCGCCGCAGCCCCGCGAGCAGCGAGTCCGCGCCATCCCGATCGACGAACGCTCCGCAGATCACTTTGAACCAGCGGGTGCTTTCGATCAACACGGGCGCGAATGTGGCCGCCGGCAGATTCTTACGATCTACTTGCAGCTTCATTATAGCGCCTGCTTCAGTATTTTCCTTGGGCAATTCGACCGCGTATACCGCGGCTTGCGCCGAGTCGTCGACGTTCGCGGCGTGCGGGATCGGTGTCGGCACCGTCGCCGCGGCCGTGATGCCCGATATCGGCGTGGAATCGGGCGACATGGGCACCATGCCGGCGAACTTCCTGGCGGTATCGGGCTTCGGACCCCGCGACGTGTGATCCATGCGCGCGAGCGGACGGTAGGCGAGCCACGCAAATACCGCGATGATCGTCGCCGAGAGAAGGAGCCCGGCGGCTGACGTCGACCGCAGCTGAGTCCAAACCTGAGCAAGCGCACGCGCGCCGCGACTCGGTACGGCGCGCACCGGCGGCGGCGCTGGTCGCGGCGGCCGTCCAGTCGCGCGGGCGGCGGCCTGCGCCACTGGCACCGCGATCGGAACTTGTGTCGGTTCGCGCACCACCGCGATGACCGCCGTCTCGGACAACGCTGCCGGATGCGCCTCGCCAACGAGCACGACTCCGTCGCTCACCGCCGCAAGGTCTTCGATGTGCGCCGCGCTCGCCGGAACCGCGACAACGAACAGCGCGCCAGCCTCGCGAAAGCCGGCGCTGAGTCGATGCCACCGCGGATTGGGCAACATCTCCTCGAACGTCGGCGGCTCCGAGCCACTCGGCATGACGACGAGCTGACCCGCGTCGGGCACGGCGCGGGCGATCCGGCTGAGTGACACGCCGTACAGGAAGCTGTCGACCAAACCATGCGGATCGTCGGAGCCAACCAGCGCTTGAATCGGCGGCGAGTCGGCGAACAGGTCGCCGACCGCCGCACGTCGATGAATGGCCTGCGCTCGTCCAATGCCGAGCGCGACGTATCCCGTGGCGACGGGGTCGAGCCCCGTCACAACGATGACGTGTAGTCCGTCGAGCGTGGCGCCGAGTTGGCGTCCCGCCGCCTCCCAATCGAATGGTGGCGCGGACGTCGGGTCGCTCACGGCGACTCCGCGTAGATAACGTACGCCTGGCCGGACGCGCGGCCGACGCGATCTGCTTCACTCCGCGTGGTGAACGGACCGAGTACGACGCGATAGACGGTCGTGCCGTTGCTCGTATTCGTCGTGACGTGTGCCGTCTGCCCCTCGACGGTGATCTTGCCCGCCGCGTCGCGCGCGCGCGCGGCGTCGAGCAGCGACGCGAACGACACGATGAATCCGACCTTCGCCGAATCAACCGACGGCATGCCGACGGCAGCCGTCTCCGCCGGCGAAACCCTCGCGGCGGTGACGGTGTCGCTGTCGCCAGGGAAACGCGCCAGCGTGTCGAGCGACGATGCGCGCGGGCGGAATCCGTCCCACACGAACGCATACCAAAAGTCTGACGCGCCATCCAGCGCGTGTCCAACCTCACGCAGCGATTCGCCGCTCAGGAACACGACGTCGCCGCCCTGGCACACGGCAATCGAACCGTCGGGCGCGACGAATGGCAGATCGCCGCGCCACTGCGAGCGGACCGTTCCGACGACGTGGCCCGTTCCCACGGCAATGACCCATGCGGAATCGCCCGACGCGGCGCGGACCAGCAGATAGCGGCCGAGCGGGTCGATGCGCAGGTCGCGCGGTTGCCCTGGCAACGCGATTCGCGCCGTCGCGCGATCCTGATACCGATTGACGACGGTGACGTCGCTTGACGAATCGGTCGTCACGAAGAACCGGTCGCCACTGGGCGTCGTGGCAACGGCCCTGATGGCGTGGTCGAATGAAATGGTGCCTGTGATCGTCAGCGCACGAGGACGCACACCCACGAGACGGTGCTGCGTCGACGTCAAATAAATTCGGTCGCCTAGTGGCGCGCCGGTTCCGCCGATCGCACCGGGCACCGTCAGCGAGTCGAGAATCGCCGAGGCAGGCGGGTGAATGCGCCACAGGCGCGCGCCCTCGGACCGTCCGCCGAGGATGAGCAGCGTGCCGTTCGGCTGCGGAAAGATTGCGCGCGCCGTCTGCGGCGGCGTGAACACCCAATTGCCGGCCGGCGTGAACCGAGCGACGGCTCCGTCGGCGCCAATTCCGTAGACCGTGGAGCCGTCGCCCCACGTGACGTCGTGCAACGGCTTTCGTGTCGCGACGCTCATGCTGCCCGATCGGAGGTCGATCCAGATCGGTTCGCCGCGCGCGTCGATCGCCGAAATCACTCCCGCTTCGCGATCGAACCCCAGCACACGGTCGAGCGCCGGAGCGTCATCGCTCGCCGTCCATATGCTCGAATCGACGTCGGAGAGGCTGACGACGCGGACCGTGCCGCCGCTCCGTGGCAAGCGCAACAGCAACGCGTCGGGTCCGCGCGGGTGCGGCGCCGACGACATCGTGCGCGAGACGGGTGGATTCGAGCGGTCGCCACCGCCACAGGCGGCGACCGCGAGCGCCAGGAGGATGAGCGACCGCACGGGGCGAAAGATAAGCAATGACACCCGCTCAGCTTCCTAGAAACTCGGCCACAGCGACCACGTCCACAGGCCGCGGTGGCCATCCTGATCCACCGGGATCGCGTAGTCCCACCGCAAGATCGCGTAGTTGAACAGATTCAGCCGAAGCCCGAACCCATAGCTGCGCAATGGATATCGCTGCTTGGCCACGTCGTAGTCCGACGGACGCGACGCGTATACCGATTGACCGGCCGACCAGGCCAGGCCGGCGTCGTAGAAAAACAGTCCGTCGAGCGGGGGCAGCTCGATGGGAAGGAAACCGAGTTCCAAGCGGCGCAACAACGGAAACCGCAGCTCGGCGTTGGCCACGGCGACGCGGCTGCCGAGCAGTTGCACGGCGCTGCAATTCGTCGGGTTGGCGCCGATCACCGGACAGGAGAGATAGAACGTGCTGTTCCGATCGTAGCCGCGCACGAAATCCGGACGAGCGATGTACTTCGGAAACGCCGTCTCGTCGGGGCCGATCGACAAGTCGGTGTATGCACGCGTGGCCAGCGTGAGATAGTTGAACAGGATCGGGTCGTAGCGGCGATAGTCGGCGAGGTATTGCCACCAGTTGTACGATCCGACGACGGGACTCACCTGGAGCCGGTAGCGCCGTCCCATGATCGGCCCGGTGTAGCCGAACAACGTGTTGTCCGACACGAGCGCGACCTGACCGTCGATGTAGTTGAGTGACGGGTCGCGATGCGTGCTGTCGACCGAATACCCGCCCACCGACGCGCCGTCCAGTACGTTGCGCGCGACGAACAGCCGGCTCCGATCGATGTTGTTGAACCCGCCGCCGAATTCGAGGCGCGTAAAGCGATTGAGCGGATACTCGGTCACCGCGAACACTTGCCGCGCGACGTACGTCGTAATCTGTTGCCGTTCCACCGCGACGCCGGACTCCGCGATCGGCCCGAGCGAATCCGCCGAGAGAAAATAGTAGGGCGACTGCGACACGCCGGTCGTGTACTGCCATCGGCTCGACAGATTGGTGTACCCGAGGAACGCGTGCGCCTCGCTGATGCGCCCGTTGATGTCGCCGGCGATCGCGAGATGGTTGTTGCCGAGCATGTCGCTCATCACCAGCGTCGTGCCGCCGAAGACGCTTCGGCCAAAAGCGTCGGGCGTATAGGCGATCGTGGGGCGCGCCGAGAAATCGGGTTGGAGGCGAACGCGATACGGCACGATACGGAACCGCGTCGTGTCGGGCAGACCCAGATCGAACGAATCGAGGAGCGCGACGACAGAGACCGGGCGCGTCGTGCTGTCGTCGGACGTAGCGGAGGCTTGCACGGGTCCGGCGGCAAGAGCCACCACCGGTGCGGCGCGATACGGGGTAGTGCGGAGTGCGCGCGGGTTGTTCACCGACCAGATCGTGTACTGGCCGTTTTCATAGTATGTGAATGCCAGCCGGTCGGCCTCGCGCGCCCAGGTGATGGCCGGACTGAATTCGGTCAATGCACTGACGGCGCCGACGACGTTGGTGAGTTGGAAATGCTCGCGCGTGTCGAAGTCATACAGGAACACGTTGGCCGTTCCGTTGCGATCCGACACGTACGCCACGGAATGCCCGTCGGGTGCCCACTGCGGATTGAGGTTCAGGCCGTCCTGGCCGGGCAGCACGGTAATCTTCCGCGTGGCGACGTCGAGGAGTGCGATCCGCCACGGCTTGATCTTGAGCAGGGCGAGGTCGGCGCTGTCGCGATCGGTGGCAAACGCGATCGTTCGGCCGTCCGGCGACCACTGCGGCTGGAAGTCGCCGAAGGAGTCGTCGGTCAGCTGGCGAAGCTCCGTACCATCAACATTTACGATATAGAGATCTGTCGTTCCTCCGTGGCCGCCGCTGAATACGAGCTGACGCCCGTCCGGCGACCAGGTCGGGCTCGTCGCCGTCTCCAAGCCGAGTTCGAAGCGGCGAATCGGCTTGCGCGTCCGGACGTCGAACAGATACAGCACGTCGTGCCCGCGCCGCTCGGCGGTCACGGCAAGGAACCGTCCGTCCGGCGAGAACGCGCTCTGCGAATACAGAAAGCGAAGTTCCTCGAAGTCCGGGTCGACGGTGCTCTTGACCATCCGCGCCGTGCGCTTGCCCGACTCCGCGTCGCCAATCCATAAGTCGATGAACACCTGCCCGCGGAGCGCATTGCCGTTCGACAAGAACGCGATCGTCCGTCCATCGTTCGACAGGGCGGGGGCAAGAAAGATCTCGCCGCCGGTCCTCGCCGCCGACAGCATTGGCTGCGCGAACTGATGCGGACGCTCCATCCCGCCGACGGCCGGCAGCAGCCGCGACTGCACGTCCTCGCGCCACTCGTCGCCCAGTTCCTCGAGCGACACACCGAGTTCCCGACGAAACGCGCGCTCGACGCCCACGGTCGGCACGGAGCTCATGATCTGCCCGATCGCTTCATCGCCCCACTTGGCGCCAATGAACGTCCAGAGCGACTGTCCGTAGCGGTACGGGAAATACTTGTCGGGGTCCGCGCTGAGTTGCTCGATCGTCGGGATCTTTCCGTTCAGCGCCGCGTCGCGCATCCACGCCGTGGTCGCCGGTCCGGCCGGCCCGAGCGACAGATACTCCGCCATGCCTTCGGCGAACCACAGCGGCGGAAGAAACTGCGACAGCGCGCCCAATCCGTTCCCGGCCTTGCCGCGGGCGAAGATGTCGTACTGGAACGCGTGCACCATCTCGTGCGTGAGCACGTGCTCGAAGCTCTTGTAGTCGCCGGTGAAGTTGAGGAGCATGCGATGCCGCTCCGCTTCCGTCACTCCGCCGGTGCCTTCGCCAAGGTCACCGGTGACGTTGTTCTGCCCGAAGTCCGTGCGCGAGGAGAAGAGCATGATCGGCTTCTTCTCGCGGAACTGATGGTCCAGCATCCGCGACAGCCGGGCATACGAACGCTCGGCCATGCGCGCGGCCATTGTCGTCGCCGCGCGCTCTTGGGGATAGAAATAGATGATGAAGTGCTCGGTCTCGAGCGTCTGCCAGTGAAACGTGTCGTACTGGACTTGGTTCTGACCGAAGTAGTTCTGCGCCGCGCCGGGCGCGCCCAGGGCGACGAGGCCGCAGGCGGCGAGAAGCGCGAGGCGGAGAAGCCACCGCACGCGTCCGCGGCCCGCCGCCGTCACGCACTCAACCCCTGTCCGCTCTCCAGCGGAACCTGCTCCGCGTCGGACCACAACCGCTCGAGTTGATAGAAATTGCGCAACGTCGGATGGAACACGTGCACGACGAAGTCGACGAAGTCCAGCAGCACCCAGCGTCCCTTTTCAAGCCCTTCGACGTGGTGAGCCGGCGACCCTTCTTTCTTCATCTCTTCAATCAGGTGCTCGCCGACCGCACGCGCGTGCGTATCGGACGTTCCGCTGGCGATGAGAAAGAAATCCGTCATGTCGGTCACTCCTCTCAAATCGAGGAGCACGACGTCCTGTGCCTTGTTATCGAGCGCGATTTGCGCGGCGCGTTGGGCGAGAGCGAGCGAGTTGGACGTCGTGGTAAGCGGCATGTCGGCGGCGAGGGTCTGCACTACGGGCTACCCGAAAGAATAGCGCTGGGGCGCGGGGTCGGCTATCGCTCCCGCGGCAGGCTACTCGTCCATCGGCCAACGGCGGGCTGGCGCCCGGTCACTATTGCTTGATAACCCAGACGCGCACTTCGGGTTTCACGTCGGCGTGGAGGCGGATCGGCACGCGATAGACGCCAAGCGCCTTGATCGGCTCGTGGAGGTCGATTTGGCGCTTCTCCACGTGAATGCCCTGCGCCTCGAGCTGCGCGACGATGTCCGACGCCGTGACCGAGCCGAATAGCTTGCCCTCGTCTCCCACGCGCGCCGAAAAGGTCAGCGACACCTGCTCGACCTTTTCCGCGAAGGTCTGTGCGACGCTCCGCCGCTCGTTTTCCGCGGCTTCGAGGCGATCGCGTTCCTGCTGGATGCGCTTCAAGTTGCCGGGCGTGGCCTCGTACGCCAGTCCGTGCGGCAGCAAGTAATTACGCGCGTATCCCGGCTTCACCTTCACGACATCGCCCGGCTTGCCGAGGTTCTCGACGCCCTGACGCAAAATGATTTCCATGATCGACTCCGGTCGATTTACAAAGTTGTGGAACGCGCGCGCTTGCGCCAGTCGGCCCACGTGTCGCCCAGGCCGAGGGCCAGCGCGGCCACGCCAAGCAGCATGAACACGAGCGCCGCGATCGCGTTGAGCACGGGAGTGAACAGCAAGAGGAATCCAACGCCCAGCGTAATGCCCAGACTTCCCGGCGCCATGAACCAGCTGAGTACGCCAAAGCCGCGCACCGCGTACAGGGCGCCAAAAAACAACAGCAGGTTTTTTCCCGCGCCGCGCAACGTCGTGAGCGTTGGCAGGAGCACGATCGTCAGGCCGACAATCAGGCCCCACACCAGTTGATCGTTGAATCGAAAATCACGGAGCTGACGGAGCGGCGCGCCAAGGCGAGCCCGGCCGAGGCGATGGTACGTCGCCCAGGCGAGCGCGAGTGCCGCGAGCGACTCGAGCGCGAGCAGCGCCGGGAATACGGCGTGGCCCACGTCCGACAGTACTCCCAACTCTTTGTCCGTTTCCGCCGGGAGGTCGCTCATGTGCGGCACTTTCGACGCGAGATCCTGCCACTCCTTGGGGTGTGCCTGGATCACCGTGTTGAGCGTCGCCATCGTCTCCGCGTTGCGACGTGCGAATTCCTGCTTCACGCTGGCCGACGCATGCGACATCGTCACCGGTCCAAGAACACTCATGACCGCCGCGAGGCCAAGCGTGACGCCGAGTGCGATCAGCGCGCGCGAAAACATTGGCCGCTGTTCGGCGAACAGACACACGAGACCAAACGCGCCGGCGAGCAGCAAGCTCCAACCGCGGGCGAGATTGTAAAACGCGCTCGCCTGTGCATCGCCACCGCCCGTCGCCGACTGCGCCGTCAGCAGCACGGCAATGGCGACCCACGCGATCGCGAGAAACGCGCGGCCGCCGGCCCACCAACCAACGAGCGCGCACGCCGCCACCGCCGGAACGAACAGCATCATCGTCTGTTCGATCGGAAGCAGAGCGCGAACTTGCGGAATCATCGGCACGAACAGGAACGCCGCCAACGCGATGAGCAGCTTCCCCCATCCGCGCTCGGTGGGCGCGGACGGCGGAAGTGCGCCCGCCGAATCGGCTGGCGCGGTCGTCGAGCTGGCGGACGCCGGTTCGGTCATTCGTTACGCCTGCATCCCGCGGATGTAGGGCACGATCGCGAGGTACCGCGCGCGCTTGATCGCCGTCGACAACTGACGCTGATGGCGAGCGCACACGCCGCTCAGCCGGCTCGGCAAAATCTTGCCGTGGTCGGTGATGAAGCGGCCGAGCGTGCGGTCATCCTTGTAGTCGACGAAGCGCACACGCGTTTCGCAGAACGGGCAAGTCTTTTGTGGTCGGCGCATGGCTATTCCTCGTCCTCGTCGTCATCTGCCTCACGACGACGGTTGGCGGCCGCGAGCTCCTCTTCGGACATCGGCGGTGCGCCGACTTCGTGCTCGAACAGCGTGATGAGATGGCGAACGATTCCGTCGTCGAGCTTGATGGCGCGCTCGTATTCGGGAAGCGTCGCGGCGTCGGCGGTGAACCGCGCGACGGCGTAGTAGCCGGACTCGCGGCGGCCAATGGGGTAGGCGAGCTGTCGCCGGCCCCAGTGGTTCACGTGGAGGTCGCCCGGATTGCCGAGCAGTCCGTGGAGTCGACCGAGCTTGTCGGAAATGGCGGTGTCTTCGAGCGTCGAGTCGAAGACGTAGACCGCCTCATATTGGCGTGTCATGCGTTGGCAATCCTCCCTTTGGTCGTGACCGCCCCCCGCTGGTTGCCGAGGCGGGAGGAGGGGAAATGTCGAGCCCGGACGGATCGCCCGGGTGGACCGTTGCAGCGCCTTAAGTGCGGGCCGCGCGGTTCTATGTGCAGCTAATGATAACCAGCACAACAAATTGCCTCAAGCTGGCATCAGGAATGCTTTTAGTCTCGCGTTGGGCGCCGACCGTGCGAGAGCCGCGCGATCGGCGGAACGGGGGAGGGCGTGACAATGGGGCTCTGGGATTGGGAGGGGAGGCGTATGCGGGGGAAAACACTGGTCGTAGGTCATGTTCGCGAGCGTGACGTTGTTGTCTGGAGCAACGGCCTGTGCGCATAGCGGCATGGCTGCCGGAGACATCGCGCCGCAGAACGTCGTTGGATCTCCAGGTGCGCAACGACAACTACCTCGACATTGACGTGTTCGCGCTAACCGAGGGTGTGAGGACGCGGCTGGGCATGGTGACCGGCAGCAGCACGCGCAACTTCCTCTTGCCCGGGACCGTGACCACCGAAGGGGTGAGCATTCTCGCCACGCCAATTGGCGGCAGCGGTCGGCGCGTCGAGCGGATCGCTCATCGTCGCGCCTGGACAGACGGTGGAATTCCGAATCGGGACGTTGCTCACGAACAGCTCGGTGTACATCCGATAACCGCGACTTGAATCGCGGCTCGGCTAACTGTCAACCGCCGGCCGCGCGGCACCGGCGCCGCGCGTGACCGGCGTGGCGGCGTCGAGCAGGTCGCGCAGTGCGTCGTCCGACGCCTCGTGCCAGCCGACGGGAATCGGCGCGAGACGTCGCCGGTCCGTGCTCGACTGAAAGCAGAGCCATCCGTCGCGCAGTTCGGGATGTACCATCATTGATTCGAGGAACGATTCCTCGAGCGGATTCGCCTGCGACGTGAGTGAGGTCGGTGGCGCATCGACGACGTCGGCGCGGTCGGCACCGCGGCGGTCGTACGTGAAGCGGCCGAGATCCTTTCGGTCCACTTCCCAGACGTCCCAGCGTACTCCACGGCTATCCGTTATGCGGCGCGGCACGATGTATTCGATCGGGCGGGCGGGGATTCGCAACGTCCTCTGACGGCGGCGTCGGAGGACGCCGAATCGCCTGCAAACGTGCAACGAGCGTGCCCGTCTGGTTGTCGCCGGCGGCGCCGCGTTACTCGCCGCGTGGTCACGGCGTGCGGGGGGCGGTCGCCGTGCGCCAGCGCGATGAGCGTCGCGTACACGACCTGCGCGTTCGTCGCCCGATTCATCGGGTCGACGACGTTGTGCGGGAGTCCCAGCGAATCAGGAAACTCGAATACGCTCACCGGCACGGAGAGGCGATTCCACGTGTGCGCCAGGTCCAGCACCGGCGCCGACTTCACCGTGCCGTCGTGCGCGTTGACGAGGAACAGGATCTCCGTCCCTACCGGCGCGTCGCGAACGGCGTCGCGGCGTACCGCCATGCCGAGCCGCAGCACCTGCGCGAGTCCGTGCGTCGCGAAGCCGGGATCGCGATCCGGGCGGCCGCTGTCCGTCGCCGATCGCCGCGATACGTTCGGCACGTGTGCGCCGAGATTGACGAGTGGACGCTCCAGCACCGCCGGCACATGCGCCACCTCGAACGGCGGCGCGATGAGCACCGCGCGGCGAACGATCGGACCGATGCTCGGCTGCCCACCCGGCCATCGATCCGCCCACGCTCAGTCCAAGTACCACAACGGAATCGCCAAGCCCGGACGCAATGTCGACCGCGGCGTCTGCCGTGCGGCACAGTTCAGACGCCGTCAGGTGCGAAAGCTCACCGACATTTCTTCCGAGCTCGGCGTGGTGCGGCAAACGCGGGACGAACACGTTGTCGCCGCGCGCATATAATGAATCGGCAAGTTTCGCAAACTGGCGCGGCGAGTCGGTGAAGCCGTGCAGGAGTACCACGCGCGCGGCCGGCGACTCCCGTGGGTGAGGAGAATTGATTCTCCGCCCGGTGCCACGAGTGAGTCGTCGACAGTGATCTGATGATTCGCCCGCGCGACTGCGTCGGCGTAGCTCGTTGCCGGGTTTGGATGCGACCCAACGTCGCCCGCGGTCATTGGAATGACCGCGGCGATACCGAGAACCAGCATTGCGCCGCGCCAGACGGCGGTGAGGCCCGGAAGGATCACGGGGAAGTCTCCGGGAGGGCGAAGACAGGGGCTCGAGCGCCAAATTCGCGTAGACCAGGCCGCTCCACGAATTTATACGGACGAGTTCGACGCATGGATTCAACCGGGCCACAAAGATTCGTGAACGCGGCCACATTGCCCGGGTAGCAGGAGCGCGACTCGATCGGCCGACCGACCAACCAGAACCCTGTCCCGCCGCGATGTTCATCGTTCTTGGCGCGCTGCTCATGCTCCGTGCACCGTCGCAAGGCGGTCAGACCGCGCCGCGGCAACAAGCCGCTGTCGTGCGCGACTCGACGCCGGCGGACTCCGCGCGGCGTCGCGCGCCGCGACGACTGGCCGTGACCGATGAAGCGCTTCGCACCGCGTACCGCGACGACGGCGCACGCACGCTGATTCTGCGTGCCCGACGCGAGCGGTTGACGCAGGATTCCACGCTCACGAGCTACGACGCCACCGCACGTCAGCGCTTCACCGCGCGTCTGACGATCGGATCGCACGGACCGGAGCGCGTGATCTACCGCGAAGAGAGCGCATTCCGCGTCGGATGGCACGCCGGCGTCGGTGCTCGCGTCGAACTCACGGGCGCGCGCGTTGGTCTTCCCATGGCGCCGGGCGAGTCGGAGCGCGAAAGCCTCGTGGCGAGCGTGACCGAAGGCGGCGGCATGACGCCGATTCCGTACTTTCCAGGACAAGAATCGTTTTGGCCGGCCGGGTCGACCGTTCGCGCCGACGTCGACGACCGCAACATCGTCCACCCGCTCGCCATCGGTGCGGAGGCATACTACACGTATGCGTCCGGTGACTCGATGACGTGGACGCTGCCCGGCGGTCGCGCGATTCATCTGCGCGAAGTGGCCATTCGACCGCGATGGCCGAAGTGGAACTTGGCCGTCGGCTCGCTCTGGTTCGACGCATCGAGCGGGCAGCTCGTCCGCGCGGCGTATCGGCTGGCCGTGCCCATGGACGTGTGGGCGACGATGAACGACCGGCCGCGCGTCGAAGGCGCCGGTACCAATCCGATCCTCGCGGCGATCGCCAAAGCGATCGTCTCGCCGATTCGCATCGAAATCTCGGCGGTCGTCATTGAGTACGGTCTGTTTGAAGGACGCTATTGGTTGCCGCGTAGCCGCTCGCTGGAGGGCGCGCAGCAGATTTCGTTTGCCCATTTGCCGATCGACGTCGAACAATCGTTCTCCTATACGACGATCAACGGTCCCGGAGCGTCAGCGCCGATCGCCATCAACGCGCCGCCGATTGGCCGATTGGAAGTTCCCGATTCGCTCTCGGACTCCGCCGCTCGCCATTGGCGCGATTCCGCGCTCGTCGCGCGGCAAGCGGCGCGGACGGCGTTTTCCGATTCGCTCAAGAAGGCCCCATGCGACTCGACCGGCCATCGCGTGGTCTCGCGCATGCGCGGCGACATCGCGATTGCGGAGACTTTTCCGTGCGACGTCGCCTCGCTCGCCGCTTCGCCCGACTTCGACAAACCGCTCTACGACGCCAACGAACAACTGTTCGGCACCGCCGAGCGCGACGCGCTGTTGTCCGACGCGCTCCCGTTTGGCGCGCAGGCGTTGATCAATTTCAGCGAGCTCCCCAAGCCAAACCTGCAGTACGGTCTCTCGCTCACGCGCTACAATCGCATCGAAGGTCTGTCGACCGGTCTGCTCGTCGAGCAGCAGTTGGGCGCCGGCTACGCGGCATCCGCGCTCGCCCGACTCGGCGCTGCCGATCGCGAGCCGAACGGCGAACTGTCACTGTCGCGCACGAATCTCACCAAGACGCTCACCTTCACCGGCTACAATCGCTTGGTGGCCGCGAACGACTGGGGAAGTCCGCTCAGCTTTGGGTCGTCCGTGTCCGCGCTGCTGTTCGGTCGTGATGAAGGATTCTACTATCGCGCGAGCGGCGCCGAACTGAAATGGACGGACCAGCGCGCGCAGCTCGAGTGGCGGCTGTTCGGCGAGCAGCAACGGACCGCCGTGCAGCGCACCGACTATTCGTTCGGCGCCCCGTTCGTGCCGAACATCGTCGCCGCGACCGGTCCGTCGTTGGGCACCGGCGTCCGCTGGCTGCACACGCTCGGCGTCGACCCGCGCGGTTTCCGCGCGGTGTCGGACCTCCGCGCGGAAGCGGCCACGGGCGATTCGACGTACGGCCGCGCGGCGCTCGACGTCACGCTGTCCACCGGCTTGCCCAAGAGCTTTGGCGCCGCGCTCACGCTGGCCGGCGGGTCGAGCGTCGGGCAGCTTCCCGCGCAGCGCCGGTGGTTCCTCGGCGGCACGCAAACGATTCGCGGCGAGAGTCCGGACACCGCGCAGAGCGGCAACGCCTTCTGGATGTCACGCGTCGAGATCGGGCCCGACCGGTCCGGCTATCGCGTGCTGCTCTTTGGAGATCTTGGATGGGTCGGCGACCGATCGGCCATCACGACCGGCGTGCGGCCGATGAGCAGCGCGGGTGTCGGGCTGTCGATGTTCGACGGATTCGTGCGCGTCGATGTGGCGCGTGGGTTTTATCCGCGGGAACAGACGCGGGTGTCGGCGTATTTGCAGGCGCGGTATTAGGGCGGGGGTGGGGGCGAGCGCCTCGCGTCGCCGTCGCCGGGCCTCCTCACACGTTAAATCGAAACAACATCACATCCCCATCCTGCACGACATACTCCTTCCCCTCCGACCGCACAACGCCCTTCTCGCGCGCCCCCTTCCATCCATCATTCGCCACGAACGCGTCATACCCCACCGTCTCGGCGCGAATGAAGCCGCGCTCGAAGTCGGTGTGAATCACGCCCGCCGCCGCCGGCGCCGTGTCGCCGCGATGAATCGTCCACGCGCGCACTTCCTGCTCGCCGGCCGTGAAATACGTCTGCAGGCCGAGCAGGTGATAGCCGGCCTGAATCAATCGATCGAGCCCCGCCGACTCGAGACCGAGCGACTCGAGAAAGCCGCGTCGGTCGTCGTCGGACAGCTCGGACAATTCGGCTTCGATCTTGGCGGAGAAGGGGACGACCTCGGCGATCTCGCCGCTTTCCGTCACCGCGGCGCGCAACTTTGCGAGATGTTCGCCCTCGTGGCCTGAGAGTTCAGCGTCGGTCACGTTCGCCGCATACAGAATGGGCTTGAGCGTGAGCAGCGACAGCGGCGCGAGCACCGCGCGCTCCGCCGGCGTCAGTCCGATGTGCCAGAGCGCGCGCCCTTCGGCCAGCGCCGCGTGCGCCCGCTCGAGCGGTCCGAGCTCGGCGAGCGCCTCCTTGTCGCCGGTCTTGGCCGAGCGCTTCACCCGATCGAATCGCTTCTCGACGACGGAGAGGTCGGCGAGCGCGAGCTCGAACTCGATCACCTCGCGGTCGCGCACCGGGTCGATCGCGCCCATGACGTGCAACACGTCGTCGTCGTCGAACGCGCGCACGACGTGGACGATGGCGTCCGTCTCGCGAATGTTGGCGAGAAACTGATTGCCAAGCCCTTCGCCCTGCGACGCGCCCTTCACCAGCCCCGCGATGTCGACGAACTCCACCGCCGCCGGCACGACGCGCTGGGGTTTGACGATCCGCTCGAGCACGTCGAGCCGCGCGTCGGGCACGTTGACGCGGCCGACGTTGGGATCCTTGGTGGCGAACGGATAGTTGGCGGCGAGCACGTTCGCCGACGTCAGCGCGTTGAACAGCGTCGACTTGCCGACGTTGGGAAGGCCGACGATTCCAAGTTTAAGCATTCAAGAACGCGGGTTGCCGGTGAAACGGTTCATGACCGGGGCGACGCCCTCGCGGATCCACAGCTCGAGCGCCTCGGTCAGTTCGGGAAAGAGCTCGCGCACCGCCGCCGCGTCGTGCTTGCCGAAGTCGTCGAGCACGAAGTCGCGCAGCTCGCCGCGCCGCGTCGGATCGTCCGGTCCCACGCCGATGCGCAGCCGCGGATAGTCCTGCGACTTCACGGCGCCCTCGATGCTCTTGAGGCCGTTGTGTCCGCCGGCGCTGCCGTTGCCGCGAAAGCGGTAGCGTCCGATCGGCAACTGCACTTCGTCGACCACGATCATGAGATCCGTCGCCGCCGCCCAGAACGGCCGCCGCATGTACGGCCGGAGCACGGTGCCGCTCAGATTCATGTACGTGAGCGGTTTGACGAGTCGCACCTTGAACGCGCCCACCGTTCCCGACGCGACGCGCGCTTCGCCGTCCTTCCGCCAGCCGTCGATGCGCCACACCTCGGCGAGGTGGTCGACGACCCACCAGCCGACGTTGTGTCGCGTGCGCTCGTACTCTTTGCCCGGGTTGCCCAGGCCGACGATGACTTTCATTGGCTCGTTCGAGTCGTCGTCGAGCGGCGGCGATGTGACTGCCGCCGCTCGACGACGCCCGAACAGAAATCGGAACACGTAGCCGATGGCCTGGCCGATGGCTCGGCCGACTACTTGGCCGGCTCTTCGTCTTCCGGCTTGGGCTTGCGAATGAGCTCGGGTTCTGCCGCCCCGGTCGCCGCTTCGCCTTCGACCGGCGCAGCCGCCGTCTCTTCCACGACCGCCTTGGGCGCCGTGCAGACGCAGAGCGTCGCGTCGACGTCGTCGAGCACCGTCAATCCTGCCGGCAGCGCGACGTCGCGAATGTGGATGCTGTGGCCGATGGTGAGGTTCGTGACGTCGACATCGATGTGATCGGGAATCGACGACGGATCGACGCGCACGTGGAGCTGGTGCATCGTCTCCTCGAGAATGCCGCCCGAGTTCTTCACGCCCTCGGCCGTGCCGATGAAGCGCAGCGGGACGCTGACCGTGACTTTCTCGCCGGCCACCAACTCCTGGAAGTCGACGTGCACGATGTGGCGCTTGAACGGATGGCGCTGCACTTCGCGGATGAGCGTGCGCACCGCCGAGCCGTCGATGCTCAGATCGACGACGGTGTTGGCCGCGGAGATTTGCGTCAGCAGCTTGTCGACGTCGCGGGTGACGAGTGTCAGCGACTGCGGCTCGCGGCCGTGGCCGTAGATGACGGCGGGCACGCTGCCCGCTTGGCGAAGCTTACGTGCCACGCCCGTGCCGCGATCGGTGCGGACGGTAGCGCTAAGTGATGCGGATGCCATGAGTCGAATACCTGTTTATGAATTCCAATTCCTTCGCAGCCCACTCGCGACGATCGGTCTACTCTCGGGAGGCTGCGTCCTCCCTACCATGGAACCGCCGCGAGGCCGTGCTCGTGCGTGATGCGTTGTGCCGTTGTGCGCACAACGCACAACGTTCAACGCCCAACGCCCTCAATCAAACAACGAACTCACCGACTGCTCCGCATGCGTGAAGCGAATGGCCTTCGACAACAGCTCGCCGACCGAGAGCATGCACAACTGCCGAGGACGCCGCTCAGGCGGAATGGCGATCGTGTCCGTGACCGCCACTTCGTCGATCGGCGAATCGTCGAGCCGCTGCCGGGCGGGGCCCGAGAGCAGCGCGTGCGTCGCACAAATATAGATGCTCTGCGCGCCCAACTTCTTGAGCGCGCGCGCCGCTTCGGTCACCGTGCCCGCCGTGTCGATCATGTCGTCGACGAGGATGCAATCGTGCCCCTCGACTTCGCCGACCACGTTCACGACCTCAGACACGTTCGCCTGCGGGCGCCGTTTATCGATGATCGCCAGTGTGGCATTGAGCCGTTTGGCGAACCCGCGCGCCATCTTCGCTGAGCCGACGTCAGGCGCGACGACCACCGGATCGACGAGCTGCATCTTGCGGTAGTGCGCGGTGAACACCGGCATCGCGTACAGATGGTCGACCGGTACGTCGAAGAATCCCTGCAGTTGGTGCTGGTGAAAATCGACGCCAAGGACGCGGTCGACACCCGCCGCCATGATCATGTTCGCCACGAGCTTTGCGCCGATCGGCACGCGCGGCTGGTCTTTGCGATCCTGCCGGGCGTAGCCGTAGTACGGCATCACACAGGTGATGCGCGCCGCCGACGCACGCCGCGCCGCGTCGATCAAGAGCAGCATCTCCATGATGTTCTCAGCCGGCGGATTGGTCGGCTGCAGAATGAAGACGTCGTTGCCGCGAACGTTCTCGTCGATGCGCACGGAAATCTCGCCGTCGGCGAATCGGCCGAGATTGACGCGGCAGAGTTCGATGCCCAAATGCCCCGCGATCTCTTCGGCGAGCGGCCGGTTCGCGTTCCCGGACAGCAACTTGAGGCCGTGACTTGGTACGGCTAGTCCGTCCATGATGCGGATCGCGGGAGTTGGGGAAGGGAACCAGGAGGCATGAACGAACGAGCTACGCGCCATTGCCCCCGGTGGATTCGAACCACCATTCTCGGATCCAAAGTCCGATGTCCTGCCGTTGGACGAGGGGGCAAAGCTCTGTAAAGCAATGACTTACACGAAGATTTGCAAGCTGAATAGTGCTGGCCTGGGCGCCGGCCGCGCCGCGCCCGCGGGCATCGGCCTTGATCGCCGCCGCTGACGTTCGAGGATAGCCCTACAAATAAACCCAATGGTGGCGTCGAGGTCAAATCGCTGGCGAGGCGCTGCATTCGCGATTTCTCGCCGAACGTCGCACCAATGTTCTTAGACTGTTGGCACCGGCTCGGGCGCGGCGACGGACGCCAGTATTCGCATTAGTTCTTCTGGCATCACCGGCTTGACGAGGTGATGATCGAATCCTGCGTCGGTCGTGCGTTGTCTATCCTGATCCTGTCCCCAGCCGGTCACCGCGACGAGCACAACGCTCGTTCCCCACGGCTCGGCGCGCAGCCGGCGAGCCAACTCGTACCCGTTGAGCACCGGCATGCCGATGTCGAGCAGCGCCACGTCGGGCCGAAACTCGCGCCCCGCTTCCAGTCCCGCGAGGCCATCGCAGGCCATGCGCGTTTCGTGGCCAAGGTGTTTGAGCAGCCTGCACATGCTGGTGGCGCCATCCTTATAGTCGTCGACGACGAGAATGCGGAGCGGCGTGCGCGCCTCGCTCAGCGTTTCGTCTAGCGTTTTCTCATGCGGCCGCGGCGCTTCCCGGGCCGTCGCCACGACCGGCAGTCGGACGACGAACTCGCTTCCTTTGCCGACTCCGTTGCTCGACGCAGCGACGCTCCCGCCGTGCATCTCCACCAACCGTTTGACGAGCGCCAGCCCGATCCCCAGTCCTCCCCGGTCGCGCTCGAGCGACGGTTGCAGCTGGCTGAACAGGTCGAAAATCTTCGGCAGCATGGCCGCGGCGATCCCAATTCCCTCGTCGCGAACGTGGACGAGCACGTCAGCGTGCTGCCGCTCGACAAACACGGTGATGCGGCCTCCGGGCTCGGAGAATTTCACGGCGTTGTTCAGAAGATTCGCGAAGACCTGAGCCAGGCGCGTGGGATCGGCATCGACGATCACTGCCTCGGGCAGATACGTGACGGCGAGCTCGTGGCCGTGTTCGACAATACCGGGCCGGCTCGTCTCGATCGCCGCGTGCACCACCGCGTCCAGTTCGACGCGTTCCGTCCGAAGCTCCAGTCGGTCGTGCGTAATGCGACTCACGTCCAACAGGTCGTCGACCAGCCGGGTGAGCTGGCCCATCTGGCGATCGATGACGCCGCTCGCCCACTGCAGCTCGGGTGCGTGCGGCTCGGTCATCTGCAAGATCTGAATGGCGTTCCGAATCGGCGCGAGCGGATTGCGCAACTCGTGCGCGAGCACGGCGATGAATTCATCCTTGCGCCGGTCGGCCTCGCGCAGCGCCTCGGCCGCCTGCTTACGCTCGATGAGATCGGCCGCCTGTCGCGCGAGAATGTCGAGCAGTCGCAGGTCGCGCTCCGACGGTTGGTGCGGGCGCCGCCAATGCGTCGAGATCACGCCCACGAGCCGGCCGCCTCGCGAGACGAGCGGAGTGCTCTGCACGGCGTGAACGCCGACGTCGAGATAGAGCGCCAACTCCACCGAGCCGGTCATGAAGTCGCACTGCTCCACGTCGGTCACGATCACGCGCGCGCCGCGGCGCAGGATCTCGCCGCACGTGCTGTGCGACCGCGCCGTGACGATGTCGAAATGTCGAGCCGACTCCGCCGGGAACCCGCGGTACGCGATCAGCTTGAGGAAACCCTCATCGGGCTCGTCGACGAACATTTGCATGCTCGCGAAATCCGAGTGCCCGATCGAGATCGCGGCGTCGAGGATCTTTTCGTGCAACTCGACGTCGTCCTGCGTGATCAGCTCCGCGCTGATCGTCTGCAGCAAGCGGGAGTCGGCCAGCTCCGCCTCGAGCCGTTCCTGGTTGACGCCCACGGCGGCCTCGGTGCGCTGTTGCTGCTGCTCGAGATCGGCAGCCGATCGCGCCTCCGCGGGGCGCCGCTTGCCGAATTGATTCTTCAACTCCTGCGCGACCAACAGTTGATAGGCCGTGGTCGCGAATCGCGCCAAGGTGGTCATCAGACGACAATCTTCGGCGTCGAACGAGCGGGTGTCGTCGTGCGCGACGATCCACAGCGTCCCGGCCGGCTCGCCGTCGTAGTGGAATGGGATCAGCAAAAGCTCAACGATCTGCGGAGCGCCCGGTACGTACCCGAAGTGACGCTCTGGACGCGCCATGAGAAGCGCCATGTTTCGATCGAGCGCAGTGCCGCACGGGCTACGCCGCCGTGGGACCGACCCGCCGACCAAATTGGCCCATGGGCCGGCGGCGGCGCGCCAACGAAAGATTTCGTGTTCGCCTTCTCGCTCGAGCAGACTGACGCCGGCCGAGTGCGCGCGGCACAGTCGCAGCGCCGTGTCGACGAGTTTTTGCAGCACTCTGTCCGCGCCCGCGATACCGCTGGCACTCGCCATCTCGTCCATCAACGCCAACACGGCCCGATTCTCGGCCGCGTGGTCGCACGCTCGCGCGGGGCGGCGAGTCAGCTCCGCGGTCGTGATCACCGACTCCAGCGACGCCGGTGCAAAGACGTCGGGTGGCGAGATTTCTTCGGACAATCTGGAAACGGCCATTGGCTCCTTCCGCAGCGCGGTGGATTCCGAGCCCCTCACGTGCGATGGCGCAACGATGCACGTCGCGCGTGCCCTTGTCCACCCGCCGCTATTTGCTCGACAGGTTCGCGAATTTGTCCCAGTACACAGCCAAGCTGCACCGCTGGCCGCCGCTCGCCGTCCACGCGTATTGTTGATATTCCTTGGGGACGTCGGCGGGCGTCGGGTATATCTCGAGCGCCATCAAGTCGCCGGGCTCATCCGGAATGAAGTTTGCCGCCGTCGCTGGGCGGCCGTCCACCAGCGACACGAGGCAGTGAAGCCCCGACGCAACCGGGATTCTCCTGGCGCCAGTGCGAATTGGTCGCACGTCGACGCGGAAGCCAGGGATGTCGCGAAAGAGGTCGGCCGTCGAGAGTGCGTCTTTGTCGTCGATGTCGAGGTAGTCCATCAGCATGCCCCGGTCGCCGCGCTTTTTCCGACACAGGAATCCGTCGATCGATTGCACCGGGCAACTCCCGTCGGCGTTGACCATGACGGTGTCGAGGTTGGCGATGCGGTGCTCGAGCGTCAGCGTCACGTCGAGCGATCCGTCGCCGTGAAGATCGGCGGTCGCTTCGCCGGGCGAGTAGCCGAGCTTGCGAGCGTGCAGCACGTAGTGTCCGCCGCCGAGCGCGGCCATCGCGAACCGACCCAGCGAATCTGTGCGCGCGCGATGCGGGCCTGGCGTGGCGACGACTTCGGCGTCGCCCAGCGGACGATTCGCCGAGTCGCGAACTACACCACGCAGCGTGCCGCCCTGCGCCCCGGCCGCGGCCGGAACGAGCGTCAGCGAGAGTATCAGCGACACGAGCGAGACGCGCATATGCGAAGGCTAATGATAGTCTGGCGCGTACTCGACGGGAACCTCGTCGAAGCGCGCACGTCAGTTCAGCGGCGGATAGCGTACCGTCCCGTCCGTCTCCACGCGCGCCTCAGGTGTGAGCGACGCCGGCGTCAGCTGGCCCAATCCCATGATGTGCTCGACGGCGACACCGGCCGCCAACAGATAGTCGGTGATGATGCGACGATGACATCGCCACCACACGGCCTCGGCGCACATGATCGCGCATCGGTGGTCGCGCGCCAGTGCGAGCAGTTCGTCGAGTCCCGCGCGAAACGCGTCGGTCTCCGCGTAGTCCGCATAGTTGCGAAAGGCCAACACGCGCCAAAACGTGTTCGTCGACGGCGGCGCACCCTTGGCTCGGTGGCGACGTCCGCCGAGCGCACGCAGGTGCTGATAGCCGATTCCCTCCGCAGCGAGGGACTCCGGAAG
Organism: uncultured Gemmatimonadaceae bacterium; assembly: GCA_963817445.1. GTDB lineage: Bacteria > Gemmatimonadota > Gemmatimonadetes > Gemmatimonadales > Gemmatimonadaceae > JAQBQB01. The sequence continues at coordinate 978,890 of CAWFOG010000022.1, read as the reverse complement.
CGTCTCGACATTGAACTGCGGCACCGCGCGCGAGCGCGGGATCGAGCGCACGTCGACAAGCAAGTCCACGTTGACCTGTCGCAGCAGCGCGACGAACTCCGCCAACGTTCGCGTCGAATGGCCGATGGTGAAAACTGGATGAGTCAAGTTCAAAGCCTCACAACGCGAATCCCCCCCCCCCAGGTCTTGCTCGGACCGCGATACTATGAAAGATGACACCGGCGACGACACAGGCTGACAAGGCCATCGCGTTTCGCGCGCTGCACCAGCGCGACAAAGCTTTCATCATTCCGAACCCGTGGGACGTCGGCTCGGCGCGCATTCTGGCGAGCATGGGCTTCGAGGCGTTGGCGACGACGAGCGTCGGCTACGCGTTCTCCATCGGTCGGCCGGATCACGGTGTGTCGCGCGACGAGATGATCGTTCACGCGGCCGAGTTGGTCGCGGCTACACATTGCCCAGTGAGCGCCGACCTCGAGAACGGCTTTGGTGATGATCCCGAGACCGTTGCCGACACCGTGCGGATGGCCGCCGCCGCCGGACTCGTCGGCTGCTCCATCGAAGACAGTACCAATCGCGATGGCGACCCAATCTATGAATTTGAATATGCAGTTGAGAGAATCCGCGCGGCGGCGGACGCGGCGCGCGGCTTGTCGTTCCCGTTCACGCTCACGGCGCGTTCGGAAAATTATCTCCACGGCCGGCCCGACCTCGCTGACACGATCGCGCGGTTGCACGCCTACCAGGCGGCGGGCGCCGACGTCCTGTACGCGCCGGGTCTCGTCAAGATGGACGACATCGCGACGCTCGTGCGCGCCGTCGATCGCCCGGTCAACGTTCTCGCCGGGCTCCAAGGAGTTCACTTCGACCTTGCGGGACTCTCGGCGATCGGCGTGAAGCGCGTCAGCGTGGGCGGCGCGCTGTCGCGTGTGGCGCTCGCGGCATTTCTGCGCGCGGCTCGCGAGATGCGTGACCACGGCACGTTCAGCTTCGTGGATGAGCCAATTACGTCACGCGAGATTGCGAACATGTTCGAAAGCTTCTGAGGCGCGCTCGCGCGAGCCAGCAGCGCTATCGGTCGTGCTCTACGCTGGCAACGCGATCCGCGGTCCGCGTCACGATGGCGCGCGCTCGAGCACCCGCGCGCTGGGCGAGCGCGTTGGCGGAGGACGCAACGTCGAAGACGCCGAACACGCTCGAACCTGATCCGGCGAGAAGTGCAACGCGCGCGCCCGCGGCTTTCTGGGCGCCGACCAGCTCATCGATGACGGCATGACGCTCGGCTGCGACGCGTTGAAAATCGTTCGACGCGATGGTCGCTACGCCTTCCCAACTCTCGAGCGCGACCGGATCGATGAGTCGCGACGACGGCACGTAGTCGCCCCGATCGCTCGCGAGCCACCGATAGGCGTCCGCGGTCGCGATCGGAAAGTCCGGCGTGAGAATCACCATCGATCGGCTCTCGAGCGCGGTGAGCGGCAGCAGTCGCTCGCCGCGTCCCCAGCCCAGCGCGATGGGACGGTCGATCGCCATGAATGGCACGTCGGCGCCGAGGCCAACGGCGAGCGTGATCAGATCGGGGCCGAGCGGTTGCGGGGCGAGTGCATCGAGCGCGCGCAGCACGGCCCCCGCGTCGGCACTCCCGCCGCCTAAGCCGGCGCCAGCCGGAATGTGTTTGACGAGTTCAATCGCAAATCCGCCGGGCCATCCGGTGGCGTCGGCGTACGCAACCGCGGCGCGAAAGGCGAGATTCTGTTCGGTGGGTCCGAGTCCGGTCGCGGGCATCGCCGGACCGCTGCAGTCGAGCGAGCGACCTGTCGTGATGCGAACGGCGACGCCGTCCGCCAATTCGAGACGTTGAAACACCGTCTCGATGGAGTGGTAGCCGCTTGCTTCGCGCGCGAGCACGTGGAGTACGAGGTTGACCTTCGCCTGCGCCGCCACGCGGGCGAGCAACGTCATGCGCGCTGCGTGGCCGCCGACCTCATGTCGCCGATCGAGAGGCCGAGGCGAGTGGCATAGTACGCGCCGATCACCGTGATGGGGATGAACGACGCAACGTGGAAGAGCAGCGCCCACGTCGCGGCCTCGGACTGACCGACGCCATAGAGCGACAGCGACAGCGTCGCGCCGTATTCAAACGCGCCGAAAAAACCCGGCGCCGAGGGGAGCGCGACGAGAATCACGATGATGCCCTGCACGATGAGCGTCGCGGCGATGGGCACATGCACGCCGACCGCGAGAAAGGCGAGCCAGAACGCGAACGGCTGCAGCAGCCAGTGCGCCACGGTCCACCCGAACACGGCGATGAAGTGCCCCGGCGTCCGCAGTACGCTCAATCCGTCGGCGAACCGGCTGAGCATCTCGGCGCCCCGCCGCTCGACCGTTGGCGACACGCGCCGAGCGACCAATTCGAACATGCGAATGAGTGTTCTGGGAAAGAACACGAGCGTGTAGAACGCGACGAGCAGCACGAGCGCGCCGCCGACGACGAAGCCCGCGGCGTGGGCCAGCGAATAGCCGCGGATCGTGGTGTTGGGCGGAAACTTGGCGGCAGCCACGCCGATCGCCAGCAGCACCATCACGACGATGCCGTCGAACACGCGATCCACGGCGACGGAGGCCAACGCCGTGGGAAAGCTCACCGACGGAACCTGTTGCGTGAGGGCGAACGGGCGCGCCAGTTCGCCGGCGCGCAGCGGCACGACGTTGGTCACCATTTGGCCGATGGCCGTCGACCGCCAGAGCGGTCCAAACGGCAACTTGGGCGCGACGGGATCGAGGATCGTTCGCCACCGCCGCGCACGCAGCGGAAACATGCCGGTCGCCGCCACGGCGCTGCACACGAGCAGCAGGTAGTTCGCGTGCCGTGCTCGATCGATCGCCTGCGCCCAGTCCAGATTCCGGAACGCGAAATAGAGGAACAGCACACTGATCGCGACGCCGATTACGCCGCGCCAAGCAATCTTCATCCCACTACTCCGCGCGCGCTAATTCGAGAAGATCGAACAGCTCGTCGAGCGCGTCCGGGTCGGGCACCGGGCCAACGCTGCGCATCTCGTCGCGAATCTCGACGGCGCGATCGAGCGCGGCGCGCCCGCGGTAGAGCAGCGATTCGATCGGAACGACCGCGTCTTCCGGCAGCAGCGTGGGCTCCGCCATTGGATGCAGCGAGAGCGAATCGAGCGCCGCGATGCTCGTGTCGATCAACGCCGCCGACGCGCGATCCAGCATGTCCGCGATCGACGGCATGTCTGTGTCCGGGGTCGGACTCGAGCGCTCGACGTTGCGCGCGGCCTCAGGCTCGATCTCGGGTTCGAACACGGACTGGAAGGCCGGAGTCCACGAACGGGCTGGAGTCGGCTCGCGCCGCGGCGCACGTTCGGGCGTCGGTGTCGCCGCGCGCGCTGGCTCCGCCATTGCCGGCACGAAAATGGGAGTCGGGTTGGCCGGCGCGATCGGCGCGATCTCTGCGTTGCCGAAGCCCACGCCAATCGCGCTCGTCAGGTCGCGACCGCCGGAAATCTCGCGCAAGCGCGCGCTCAGGTGTTCGCCTTCCGCACCAGGCCGCGCGAGCACGGTCGACAGATCTTCCAGCGCCGCCAGGCCGAGAAAATCGACGTGGTCCGCGGAATCGGCATGGTCGCCGATGAACTCGGCCACGTCGCGCTCGCCAAAGCTCTCGGCCGCACCCTGCAGCGCGCGCAGCGCTCGTTGCAAGTCACGGCGCGCTCGCGTGGTCGCCACTTCGTCGCGCGCGTTTCGCGCGCCGTCGACGACTTGGCGGAGGTGCTCGCTCAAGCTCACCAGCTCGAGACGGAATCGTTCAGCGGACGATGTTGGGGGATTGGACGATTCCTCGATCAGCCCCGGGGTGCCGTCTGCATAGAACAGTTCTTCGATCGGCACGACCCGCTCGCGCGTGCTGGCGCGCCGCGCCCACACGTCTTGCGTGGCGACGAACGCATCGCGCGCGGCACTCGGTGCGTCCACGTCCAATTCCGCTGTGCGCAACGCGGTGCCGATCGCGCGGAGGTACGCCGCCGATGCTTCGAGCAGTTGGCGCACGTCGTCGTCCATCGTGCCGCCGGCCGTCTGCACACCGCTGACCGCATCTTCGGTCGCCTCGAGCACGTCGGCGAGCGGGCCGACTTCTTTCACGCCGGCCACGCCGCGCAATGCCTGCACGCGCTGCAGCAATTGATTCGCCGTCTCAGAGTCGCCGACGCGTGTGGCGAGCAGCTCCACGCCGGCCGCGATGTTTGCCGCTTCGGTCGCGAGGAACGCCGAAGACGTAGCGACCGAGCGCCGTGGAGTCGACGACGCTCCCGCGGCGCGCACCGGGATGAAGCGCGAGAGCTCGGCCGCCCGATCGTGCGACCGTTGGTCGTCCGACGGAGACCACACGCGGACGCTGTGGAGGAGTGCCTTGAGATCGTCGATCGCCGAGACGAGCGCGCCGCGCAGCGCCTGATCCCAGGGGAGGGAGGCATCCTGCAGCGCGCGGCCGACCCGTTCGACGGCGCCGGCCAGCTCAGCGAACGCCGGGAGCTTGGCCATCGTCGCGGTTCCCCGGAGCGCGCGAGCAATGCGCTGCATCGCGTCGGCGTCGGGCAAGCCGATGCCGGCGTCGAGGAGCAAGCCGTCGAGTCGCTCGACGTACTCGCTCGCCTCCAAAATAAAAAACTCGAGGAACCCACCCGCTCCCGTCATTCGGACTCCGAGGAACTGAGGATCAACTCAGGACGAACTTAGGAAGACGCGCGGGCCGCGTCCATGGCGCGACGCAGCTCGCGAACTGCCTCGGCAAGTCCAACGAACAGCGCGCGTCCGACCACGGAGTGGCCGATGTTCAACTCTTCAATCTCGGGAATTGCCGCGACGAGGCCGACATTTTCGACATCGAGCCCGTGTCCGGCGTGAACCGCCAATCCAATCGACGCACCGTGGCGTGCGGCGTCACGGAGTGCGGCCAGCGTTTTCGGCGACTGTGGTGCGTGCGCGTACTGCCCGGTGTGCAACTCGATCGCCGCGGCGCCGAGTTCGCGAGACCGGTCGACCGCGCGCCGATCGGGCGCGATGAAGAGACTGGTGCGAATGCCGGCGTCGTTGAGACGCGCAATGCTGTCCACGAGGCGCGGATGATCGCCGAGCACGTCGAGGCCGCCCTCGGTCGTGATCTCTTCACGCCGTTCGGGTACGAGCGTCACCTGGCGCGGGCGCAACCGCAGCGCGATCGCGACCATCTCGTCGGTGCCGGCCATCTCGAGGTTGAGGAGCGTGGACACCGACACGGCGAGCCGCTCGATGTCGGCGTCCTGGATGTGGCGCCGATCTTCGCGAAGATGCGCCGTGATGCCGTCGGCCCCGGCGCGCTCGCACTCGAGCGCCCCTTCGACCGGGTCGGGCCGCGATCCGCGCCGTGCTTGGCGCAGCGTAGCGATGTGATCAATGTTGATGTAGAGCCGTTGCCGCTTCATTCGCTCTGTCCGCCGCCCTGTCTGTTTGTCGCCGAAAACACCGAGATCTCCGTCGATGTTGCTGCAGCGGAAACCAGTCGTGTACGTTGCAGCGACGCCTCTCCCGCCCCGCCCCCGCCATCGAGGATGACGTGAAGAAACTAATCAGCGCGCTCTTGCTGATCGCTGCTTGCCAGTCCTCCGCGCCAGCGCCGGCCGTCGCGCCGGCCCCCGCTCCCACCCCGACGCGCGCGTTGTCCGGCACCGAAACCGGTGCCCCCGATGCGCTGTCGGCGGTCCGTGCGTTCATGAGCGCGGTCAAGCAGACTGACCTGCAGGCGATGGGGGCCATCTGGGGCGACAATCAAGGCCCGGCGCGCGACCGCCTCACTCGCGACGAACTCGAGAAGCGCGAATTCGTCATGATGTGCAGCCTGCACAACGATCGATACGACCTGCTGCCCGACGCCCCGACGACCAACGGCGCTCGCGCCGTTCCGGTCACGATCACGGCGGGGCCCTTGACGCGCACAACTACCTTTACAGTCGTGGAAGGTCCGTCGCACCGCTGGTACGTGCAAAACGTCGACGTGACCCACCTGGAAGGATTCTGCTCGCGGCACGGGTCGTAGTCGTCTAGCGCCTCAGTGCTCCGTCAGCTCGACGAGGACACCGGAGGTGGAGGCGGGATGCAAGAACGCGATTCGTTTGCCGTCGGCGCCGATTCGCGGATGCTCGTCGATGAGGCGAATACCGAGCGATCGACAGCGATCGAGTGTCGCCGGCAAATCGTCGACGGCAAAACACACATGATGAATGCCTGGCCCGCGCTTGGCGAGAAACTTCGCGATCGGCGAATTCGGCGATTCGGCTTCGAGCAGTTCGATGAGCGACGGACCGGCCGCGAGGCCAACGATCTTCGCGCCGTCCGCGTTGTCGAGCGGCACGTCCTCGAGGCCGAGCACGTCGCGGTAGAACGACACGCTGTCCGCCAGGCCGCTCACCGCGATGCCGATGTGCGCGATACGCGTTCCGGATGGTGATCGCGCGGGCTGAGAAGAGTGTGGCATAGCTCGAGAGAAAGGTCTGAGTAGTTGAACCGACTCATTGCAAACGCACAAGGGAGATCAGGATCCATGTCGAATATCATTGCTGTCACGGATGCCAACTTCGAGGCGGAGGTCGAGAAGCATGACGGATTGGCGATCGTCGACTTCTGGGCGACGTGGTGCGGCCCGTGCCGCATGATCGCGCCGATCCTCGATCAGTTGGCGACCGAGTACGAAGGCAAGGTCAAGGTCACCAAACTCGACGTCGACGCGAACATCAAGACCGGCTCGCGATTCAACGTCCGGTCAATCCCGACGCTGCTCTTCTTCAAGGGCGGCAAAGTCGTCGATCAGATCATCGGCGCGGTGCCGCGGGCACAGATCGAGTCGAAGCTGCAGCAGCACAGCGCGGCGGCCTAGTCGCCGCGCCGCCGCGGCGCGCTCGCATCACGCCACAAACCAGGACCAGACGAGCGCGCCCCCCGCGACGGTCATCAACGCCGTCGCGATGCCGCCGAGCAGATTGAGCGTGCGGCTGTTCCGGTAGTCGCCCATCACGCGCCGGTTGTTGCACACCATCAGAATGATGGCGATGAGCGGCGGCGCGAGCAGTCCGTTGATCACGGCCGACCAGATCAATAGCCGGATCGCGTTGACGTGCGCCAGGCTGAGCGCCATGCCGGCCATCATCGCGACAATGATCACGCCGTAGAACTGCGCGGCCGTATGAATCTTCTCATTCATGCCGCCGCGCCAGGCCGCCGCTTCGGTCACCGCGTACGCCGCGGAGCCGGCGAGGACCGGCACGCCGAGCATCCCTGTGCCGACGAGTCCCAGTGTGAACAGCAGCGCCGCCGACCGTCCGGCGAGCGGTCGAAGTGCCTCAGCGGCGTCGGCCGCCGATTGCACGTTCGTTACGCCGGCGCGATTGAGCGTTGCCGCCGCGGTGAGAATGATGAAGTACATGATCGCGTTGGACAGGACCATGCCGGCGTTCACGTCGCGCGCGGTCGAACGCAGCTCTCGTTCGACGGCGCGGGGCGGCCGGTCGAGCAGTCGAGCGCGCCAATACGCATCATGCTCGGCGTTCTGCGCGGCTTGCCAGAAAAAGAGATACGGCGAAATCGTCGTGCCGAGGATGGCGACGAACGTGAGGAGATACTCCTTCGATCGCACGATGCTCGGAATGAACGTGCCGCGTAGCACGGCGCCAATGTTCGGACGAGCCAGGAGTCCGGCCAACACGTACGCGAACAGCGCCAACGTCATCCATTTGAGCAACCGCGTCATTTTCTCGTGCGACGCGAAGATGAGGAGCGCGAGAATCAGAATCGTGAACGCGGGCACGAACCAGATCGTCGGCAGGCCGCTGAGCAAACTCGCCCCCGCCGCCATACCGCCCAGGTCGGCGGCGATGTTCACCGTATTGCCGACCAGGAGAAGACCGCAGGCGATCCACAGCAGCCAGCGCGGATAGTGCTCGCGAAGCACGCTCGCCAGCCCGCTCCGCGTGACGATGCCAACGCGCGAGCACATGAGCTGCACAGACGCCATGAGCGGCAACGTCACGAGCGCAATCCACAGCGTGCCGTAGCCGAACGCGGCCCCGGCCTGTGAGTACGTGGCGATGCCCGACGGGTCGTCGTCGGCGGCGCCGGCGATCAGCCCGGGACCGAGCTCGCGGAAGCGCGACTGCAGATGATCGCGCGATCGAGTCGTTCGCAATCGAAATGGCCGAAAGACCGCGCGCCGATCGATGGGCGGAAGAGCGGGCGACCTCGGCGGCTCGGGAATTGGGAAGGGCCCATCCTCGGGCCGGTGCTCTGAGGTCGGCTCCATGCGTTGCGTTAAAAGCACATCATGCGCCAAGTCGGCGGTCGCAAACGACGTCGACACGCCTCGCGCGCGGCGCGCTCTCGATGCATTCTTATCGGTGAGATGCTTGCCTTTCCCGCCAGCCTGCGCTTTCCGTACGGCCGTGTCCTCCTTCCGCGAACGCGGCTCGCGTATGTCCACCTTCGCAACCTGCTGACGGACGCCAAGCGGGATCGTGCCGCGCGCATATCGGGCTATGTCGCGGTGTCGCTTCCCGACGAATTGGTGATCCTGTATCTCGTTGGCGGTGAAGTCGCCAACGCGACCGTGCGGCTGGCGAACGGTGCTCGCCCTCTCGCGATTGCTCGCGCGCTCGAGCTCGTTCCACCGGAGCCTGAGTACGGCGAGATCTGCTTTCACGAGGCGGAGCCGGAACAGCTCGCGTGCATGTTCGCCACGCACGCCATGCCGACCGAGCCGTGGCCGGCGGGCATGGCCGCGCAAGATCCGGTCGCGCTCTTTCCATACCTCATGTCGACGACCTTTGACGGCGTGCTCGAGATCATCGCCAACGAAAGCGTCAACTACCTGGTGTTCCGCAACGGCAGCATCGTTCGCGCATACCTTGCCGTCCCGGAACAGGGCTCGGTGATTGATCGCGTGGCCAAGCTGTTCGCGCGCGCCGGACGCTCGAGCGATCTTCGTGTCGCTCGTTGGGGAGTGCCGTCCCCGTTGCCTGTTCAGGCGGCGCCGGCGCTCGTGCAAGCGTATCGCGAACTCGCCACGACGCTCGTGCGACGACTGACGGACAACGGGCGAGACGGCGCGACCGAACTCGCCGAGCGCGCACGCCAGACGCTGGTCAGCACACACCCCGTGCTCGAGTGCTTTTCGTTCGACGCACGCGTGCCGACCGATCCGCTCGCCGACACGCCTGGACTCACCGCCGCGGTGGCGGCGTGGATTCGCGAAGTGATGTGGACCGCGGTCGACCACGAGTCCGTCACGCCCGACGCGCTCTTCCGCGAACTCACGTGGGATCGCCGGCACATGTTCCAATCCGCCGGACTCTTCGATCAAATGCCGTGGAAGGTGCTGTGACGCCAGAGGGCGGGCCCGGCACGTTGTTCGTCGTCAGCACCCCCATTGGCAACATGGGGGATTTTTCTTTTCGTGCGGTCGAAGTGCTCAACAGCGTCGCGCTGATCCTCGCCGAGGACACGCGTCACACGCGGCATTTGCTCGACCGGTACCACGTTGCCACGCGGAGCGCTCCGTACCACGAGCACAACGAAGCGACGATGACGCCGGGCCTGGTGGCGCGACTCACGGCGCGGCGAGTCGCTCGCGCTCGTGTCCGATGCCGGCACACCGCTTCTGTCCGACCCTGGAGCGCGACTCGTCCGCGCCGCCATCGACGCCGGGATCGACGTCATACCGATTCCGGGGTCGTCAGCGCTGCTCGCCGCGCTCGTCGCCTCCGGACTCGACGCCAATCGGTTCACGTTTTTCGGATTCCTTACACGAAGCGGCAGCGACCGGCGCGCCGCGCTCGACGAGATTACGACGATGCGGCACACGGTGGTGCTCTACGAAGCGCCGAATCGCCTGGCGGCGACGCTCGCCGAGCTCGAGGCGCGCGGAAATGGCGGCCGATCCGCCGTTGTGGCCCGCGAAATGACCAAACAGTTCGAGGAAGTCCGTCGAGGAACGCTGAGCGAGCTCCGGGCGTATTACCAAGAGAGACCTCCCCGGGGTGAGATCGTGCTCCTCATTGGCGGCGCGCTGAATGAACCGGTGAGCGACGAACTCATCCGGACGCGCGTCCGCGCCCTGCGAGACGCCGGGATGAGCGCGCGAGATGCGGCAGCATCAGTCGCCGACTCGCTCGGCGTGTCCAAGCGTGTGGCGTATCGGTTCGCGCAGTTGCCGGGCGCGAGCGGCGAAGAAGAGGAGGAGTGACGATGACGGTTGGCTGGCTCGCGCGCGCATTGATGGCGGCCGCACTCGTTCCGCTAGCCGGGGCACGACCGGTCGCGTCGTCGAGGGCGATGTCACCCACGCTGACCATCGCGCGACTGCAATACGACGGCGGCGGCGACTGGTATGCCAACCCGTCGAGCCTTCCCAATCTGCTCGCCGCGATCCGCCAGCGTACGTCGCTCCAGGTGGACAAGACGGAAGCGCGCGTCACGCTCATGGACGACAAGCTGTGGGACTACCCGTTCATCCACGTCACGGGACACGGCAACATTCATTTCAGCGACGCCGAGGTCGTTCGCCTGCGCGAATACCTGCAGCGCGGCGGGTTCCTGCATGTCGACGACAACTACGGTCTCGATCCGAGTTTTCGTCGCGAGATCAAGCGGGTATTTCCTGATCGGCCGCTCGTCGACGTGCCGTTGTCGCACCCGATCTATCACATCGTCTACGATTTCCCCAAGGGGATTCCCAAGATCCACGAGCACGACGGACTGCCGGCGCGCGGTTTCGGCATTTTTCTCGGCGATCGGCTCGCGGTGTACTACAGCTTCTCGAGCGACCTCGGGAACGGCTGGGAAGATCCCGAGGTCTACCACGATCCGCCGGCATTGCACGAGGCGGCGCTTCGTATGGGCGTGAACCTGTTCGTCTACGCCGTCACGAGCCGGCCCGCGCCATGACATGGTGATTGCATGACTGTCGTTGAATTAGTCGATCGTGAACGCGCGCGCTTGCGGCGCCTGCACCTCATCGCCGGGCTGGCGCTCGCCGTCGGCGCGACCTGTCTGTTGCTCGCCCTTGGCGCCTCGGTGCTTGGCGGTGCGCGGTGGATGTCGCTCCCGCGCCCGGTGCCATTCCTGGTGTGGCTGCTCGTCTTCGGCGCCAACGCGTTCGTCGTCTGGTGGACCGCGCGTCAGCTCGACCGGCGAACGACACGGAATCGCGTGGCGATGGCGATCGAGCGAGAACAGTCGTTGCGCGCCGGCGCATTGCGCGGCGCGATCGAAGTGGCCAACTCAGGGGTGCTCGGCCGGCGGGCGGCGGCGGTCGTCAGCGAACAACTCGCGCCGGCGACGGCGCGGCTCGCTCCGGCGGAACAGTCGGCAACGCGCCGCGGCGCGGCGCGCGCGACCGGTGTGGCGACCGTCGCGGTCGCCGCGCTCGCCTTTGCCGCGCCGAACTACAACGATGGAATGTTGGCGATCCTCAAACCGGTGAGCGCCTGGCGTGGCACGCTGCTGTCGCCCATTCGCTTCGAAAATCTTCCGCCCGCTGTGGTGCGCGGCGAGACGGTTCGCCTGCAAATCGCCGCGCCACGGCGCGGTACGGTCGCGCTGTCGCAACGCATGCCGGGCGAAGCGTGGTCGACGCAAAGCGTGTCCGTCGATCCGCGGAACGGTACCGCGTCGATCGAAGTCGGGCCGGTGCGCGGCGACTTGAGCGTTGTTGCGAGCGACGGACGTTCAGCGAGCGACACGGCCATCGTTCACGTGACGGACCGGCCGTTCCTTGGCGGCGTGTCGCTGCGCGCGACGTACCCCGCGTACCTCGGGCGCCCGGCCGAAGGACTGCCGGCCGGCGAGCCGGCGCGCGTACCGCAAGGGACCGTCATCGACGTGACGGGACGCGCATCGACGACGCTGCGCGGTGTCCGTCTGGCGGCGGCGAACGACACGGTCACACTCGGCGTGAACGATCACGCATTCGCGGGCCGGTTCGCGGCCCGCGCGAGCGGTACGTACACCTGGCTGGCGAACGGCGCGAACGGCGCGATCGCCGACCTTCCGCTGCCCGTCGAGCTCCAGGTCGTCCCCGACTCGGCGCCGCGCGTCGATCTGCTGTCGCCGGCGCTCGACACGCTCGTGGCGAGCGACGATCGGGTCACGCTGCATGCGACGGCGAGCGACGACCATGGCCTGACGCGCGTCGAGTTAGTTAGTTGGAAGCAGGGCGCGGCGGGCGGCGCACAATCGGCCACCACGCAACGCCTCTCGGATGCAACGGCGAACTTGTGGGACGGGAGTGCCGTGCTCGATCTGGCGCCGCGCGGCTTGAAGCCCGGCGACGCGCTGCATGTGAAGATCGTGGCCACGGACAATTCGCCGTGGGGGCAGCGCGGAGAAAGTCGCGAAGTGCTACTAAAGATTCCCACCATGGAAGAGCGCCGCGAGATCGCGCGCGACATGATGGACTCGGCGGTGAGCCAGGTGCGTTCCGCGGCGCAGGCCGAGCGGTCGATCGAACAGCGAACGAGCGACGCGGCGCGGGATCGCCAGCGCCAGTCGTCGGCCGATGCGCCGAGCAATGCGTCGGGCGCCGGCGACAAGCAGCAGGGATCGATGAGCTACGACGCGGCGGAAAAAGCGAAGGCCGTCGCCAAGGATCAACGAGCGCTTGCCGACCAGGTGAAGAATCTGCAGCAAACCGCCGCCGCGCTCGAGCAGCAGCTCAAACAGGCCGGCGCGCTCGATTCGAGTCTCGCGCGGCAGTTGCAAGAAGCGCAGGCGATGTTGCGCGACGCGCTCACGCCCGAGCTCCTCGCACAGATGCAGAAGCTCGACAACGCCACGCAGCAGTTGTCGCGCGAGCAGGCGCAGACGTCGCTCAAGGATTTGCAAGCGATGCAGGAAAAGTTGCGCGAGCAACTCGAGAAGAGCGCCGAAATGCTCAAGCGCGCGGCGCTCGAGGGCTCGATGCAGACGCTCAAGGATGAAGCGAAGGAGCTGGCTGATCGCGACCGCGCGTTGGCCGATTCGAGTGCCGGCAAACCGGGCGACGCACAAAAGTCGGACGCCAAGCAGCTCGCCGACCGGTCGCAACGGTTCTCCGACGACGTGAAGAAACTCCAACAACGACTGGAGCAGGAAAAGGCAGACGCCGGTGCATCGCACGCGGAAGACGCGCGCAAACACGCCGACGCGTCAGAAGACGCGATGCGACAGGCCGCTGGGCAGCAACCGAACAAACAACAATCGCAGTCACAGCAAACGCAATCACAACAATCGCAGTCGCAGCAAGCGCAGTCGCAGCAAGCGCAGTCCCAGCAAGCGCAGTCCCAGCAATCGCAAAGTCAGCAATCCCAGTCGCAGCAATCGCAGTCGCAGCAATCGCAAAGTCAGAGCGGCCAGAGCACGACGGGCGACCAGCAACGTCCGGGGCAGAGCGCGGGACAAAAGCCCGGGCAGAACGGCAACCAGCAGCCGGGTCAAAACGGCTCCAACCCCGGCCAGCAGCCTGGCGGCATGCAGCAGAATGCGCGCGATGCCGCGGAGCAGATGGACCGCGCCGCTGAGTCGATGAAGGACGCGCGCGAATCGCAGGTCAATCAATGGAAGTCCGAGCTGACCAACACGCTCGATCAGGCGATTCAAGAAATGCTCGAGATGGCGCGGCAGGAACAACAGCTCGAGCAAAAAGCGCGAAGCGGCCAGTCGCAACCGGACGAGTTGCGCGGCGCGCAGAGCGCGGTCAAACAAGGACTCGACCAGGCGGCGCAAAAGCTGGCGCAGGAGGGACAAAAGACGTCGCTCCTCTCCGGGCGCTCGCAGCGTTCGGTCTCCGAGGCGCAACAGAAAGTGGGCGACGCGATGCAGTCGACCGCGGATTCGCGCGGATCGCAGCAGGCCGCGAGTTCGCTGGGTGACGCCGCCGACGCGCTCAATCGCGCTGCGGCGTCGCTGGCGCGCGATCGCGAGAAGGCGAATTCGTCGAATTCCGCGACCGGGTTCGCCGAGATGATGCAGCAGTTGCAGGACATGGCGAAGAAGCAGGGGTCGATCAACGCGCAGGCGCAGGGATTGATGCCCGGCGCAGGTCAGCCGATGTCGTCGCAGATGCAGGCGACGGCGCGCGCGTTGGCGCGCGAGCAGCGGCAAGTCGCGCAGCAACTCGATGAGTTGAGCGAATCCGCCGGTGGCGACCGCACGGCGCAGATGGCCAAGGAAGCGAAACAACTCGCCGACGCGCTCGATGGTGGCCGGCTCGACGCGGCGACCGTCGCGCGGCAACAACAGCTCTTCCGGCGGTTGCTCGACGCCGGGCGCTCGCTCCAAAAAGACGAGCGCGACGACACGGGCAAACGGCAGGCGACGTCGGCCAAGGGTGGCAACGAATTCACGCCGGACAACGCGAACGCATCAGGACGCGCGGCGAGCAAATTCCGCGAGCCGACCTGGGACGAGCTGCGCGGACTCAGCGCCGACGAGCGGCGCGCGATCCTCGAGTACTTCAAGCGGATCAATGCTGGGACTCCGTAGCGCTCGGGGCGTGGGCCGTTGGACGCGGAGCGCGATCGTGGCGGCGGCACTCGCGGCCCATGTGCCGCGGTCGGCTCTCGGCGCGCAGGCGCAAGCGCCGGTACCGGACACCATGTCGTTCTACAAGGCGCTCGACCTCGAGGCGGCGGGGCAGTATCGCGAGGCGGCGCCGCTCTTTCGATCGGCGCTGCACACCAGCACCGGCGTCAACGCACTGCTCGGTCTCGAGCGCGTGTACGCCGAACTCGGATGGCCGGACTCGTTGCTCAAGCCGCTCGACACGCTGATCGCGTCCGCGCCGACCGAAGAGACGTACCGCACCGTCCAACTGCGCACGTTGCAGACGCTCGGCCGCGACGCCGACGCCCGTGGCGCGTTCGAGCGGTGGTTGCACGACATGCCGGCGAGCCCGGCGCCGTATCGTGAGTATTCTCGAATGCTGCTGCAGCGCAATCAGATCGCCGCGGCGGACAGCGTGCTCGCGCGAGCCAAGCAGACGTTGGGCACGTCGAAAGACGTGCAGCTCGAGATCGCACAGGCTCGTGCGGCGCAGGGCGAGTGGGTGGCGTCCGCGCACGCGTGGCGCGATGCGCTGCGGAGCGCGGACTATCTCGAGCAAGCGGCGGCATACGCGCTCGCCCCCACACCGTCCGCCACGCGGCAGCAGGTGCGCGACGTCATGCTCGCTCCGCCAATCGAGGTTCCCGCGCGCCGCGCGTTGGCCGATTTAGAGACGAACTGGGGCTCGCCCGAAGACGGCTGGAATGCGCTCAAGGACATGCCGCCCGACAGCGCAGCCGCCGAGGCATGGTCGGAATTCGCCACGCGTGCGGAAACGGACGAGCGTTGGACGATCGCGCGCGAAGCGCTCGAGGCGGCGCTGCGGTGGCATCGAACGCCGGAACTCGGACTCCGCGCCGCAACCGCGGCGCTCAACGTTGGCGACGCGGCGGCGGCGCTGCGTCTCGCGCCGATGAGCGACGCGCATGGCGATTCAGCGCTCGTCGCGCGCGCCTATTTGCCGGTGCACGCCCGCGCACTCGCCACGCTTGGACGGCCCGCCGACGCCGAACACCTCGTCGACGCGTACGATCGGTTCTTGACGCCTGGTGCGCGGGGATCGTTGACGCGCACGATCGCGTGGGGATGGGTGCGGACGGGCGACATGGCTCGCGCACGCGCGGCGTTGGCGGCGACCGGGGTCGAGGGCGATTCCAGCGACGCGGCCGGCTGGCTCGCGCTGTATGACGGAAATCTCAAGGCGGCGCGCACGCTGTTGCGCGGTGGAACCGAGAGCTCGCCCGAACTGGCGCTCGCGCTCGGGCTGATCGCACGACTCAAAGTCGACAGCGCCCCGGCCATTGGGCAGGCGTTTCTCGCGCTGGCGCGCGGCGACAGCGCCGGCGCCGCGACACAATTCGTTCTGGCGGCCGATCGAACGCCGGGCGCACGGTCGCTATTGCTCGCCACGGCTGCGCAAATCCAAGTGGCGCGACACGACGACTCCGGCGCGATCGCGCTCTGGAAGCGAATCATCGACTCGGACGGCGACACGCCCGAAGCGCCGCAGGCGGAGCTCGAGTGGGCGCGGTTGCTCCGGCGGACCGGCGACAAAGCCGGCGCGGCGTGCGCATCTCGAACATCTGATTCTGACTTATCCCCAGAGCGCGCTCGTTCCGCAGGCGCGGCGCGAGCTCGAGCTCGAACAAGAGCGCCATTCCTCCGACAAATGCAGAGCGTTCAATTGGCGATTCTCTAGTAGATCACGCGGACTGCTCGGTGGCGCCGCGCTGGTGCTCGTGGCGCTCGTGCCACGCGCGCCGCTCGCCGCGCAGCGGCTGCTCGTGCCGATGGACGACGCGCAGCAGAACCACCTCAAGGCGTACGGGCTGACGTACACCGCGATCAAGGCGGGCGCGTCGGCCGAGTGGCTGCTCAACTATCGCGGCGGCTCGTTCCTGCTCGCCGACACGCCGGAGCTGCGCCGTCAGGCCGGCCTCGCCGGCATCACCATCGAGGCGATCGACAACGCGAAGCTCGGCGAGATTCGCGCGCGAGATCGCCGCCAACAACATGGAGGCCGTCCCGCTCGAGAAGGCGCCGAAGATCGCCGTGTACACGCCGTCCGACGCGCTGCCGTGGGACGACGCGGTCACGCTCGCGCTCAAGTACGCCGGCATCGAGTACACGCCGATCTACGACGACGAGGTCGAGCACGGCGATCTCTCCAAGTACGACTGGCTGCATCTGCACCACGAAGACTTCACCGGGCAGCTCAACAAGTTCTACCTGACGTATCGCGACGTGCCCTGGTTCATCGATCTCCTACAGAAGAACACGGCGGCGGCCAAGCGGCTCGGGCTTCGCCAACATTCCCGCGCTCAAGAAGGACGTGGCCGAGAAGATTCGCGAGTTCGTCGATCGCGGCGGATTCCTGTTCGCCATGTGCGGCGCGACCGAAACGCTGGAGCTGGCGATCGCCGGCCAGAACGTCGACATCGCGCAGGCGTTCATCGACGGCACGCCGATGGATCCCGACGCCGATCGCAAGATGGACTGGTCGCGCACGTTCGCGTTTCACGATGCGCATCTCGAGCAGTCGCCGTTCGTCAACTCGATGAGCGACATCGACGGACACCAGGTCAACGTGCCGGGTCGCCAGCAGCCGCTCGGCACGTTCACGCTGTTCAACTTCTCGGCGAAGTTCGATCCCGTTCGCGTCGATGCTCGTGCAGAATCACCGCGCGGTGATCAACGACTTCTACGGCGTGACGACGAGCTTCAACAAGGCGGTGCTCAAGCCGGGCGACATCGTGCTCGCCAACGAAGAAGGCGCGCCGTGGGTGAAGTACATCCACGGCGACTACGGAAAGGGCACGTGGACGTACTACGGCGGCCACGATCCCGAAGACCCGCAGCACGAGATCGGACATCCGCCGACCGATCTGTCGCTGTTCAAGAACTCGCCGGGGTATCGGCTGATTCTGAACAACGTGCTGTTCCCGGCGGCGAAGAAGAAACCGCTCAAGACGTAACGCGGCGTTTCCCGCCGTACGCGCCGTTAGATTTCGCGACATGTCTTCCGCTCCACCTGTCGCGACCGAAACGGCGGCACGCCTGAGCGCGAAGGCAGCGCTCGCCATCCGCGCGGCGATCCGGCTGGCCGGCGGGCGTGAAGTGTGTTTCGTCGCGTCGGTCGACGAGGACGGCGTCGTTCAAACGGTGCGACTCGTGGCGCGCGGCGACGTTCGCAGCGTCCTCGCGCTGCCCGGGTTCGCCGAGAAGGGCGAGATGCTCGTCCACAATCATCCGTCGGGCGACCTCGACCCGTCGGAGCCCGACCTCGACGTCGCGGCGCGGCTGCACGACGACGGCATCGGGTTCGCCATCGTCGACAACGCTGCGACGGAGCTGTACGTCGTCGTCGAAGTGCCGAAGCGCAGCGCGCATCGGCCGATCGACTTCGCGCGCATCGACGGTGACCTCGGCCCCGGCGGCGCAATTGCGCAACAGCACGCGCGCTACGAGGACCGTCCGAGCCAGCGCGCGATGGCCGTCGAGATCGCGCGGCTCTACAACGAAGGCGGCGTCGGACTGCTCGAAGCCGGCACGGGTGTCGGCAAATCGCTCGGCTATCTCGTGCCGGCGCTTCGCTGGGCGGCCGCGAACGGTGAGCGCACGATCGTGTCGACGAACACGATCAACCTGCAGGAACAGCTCGTCGGCAAGGACCTGCCGTTCCTCGCGCGCGCTCTCTCGGATCAACCGGTGCGCTTCGCGCTGCTCAAAGGCTGGCGCAACTATCTCTGCCTCGTGCGACTCGAGCAGGCGCGCGCCTCGGGCAACGCCCTGTTCGACGACGGACTGCAACAGGAGCTCGACGCCATTCAGTCGTGGTCCGAGCGCACGCGCGACGGTTCGTTGAGCGATCTCGCAACCGCGCCGCGCGCGGAGGTGTGGGACGAAGTTGCCGCCGAACCGGACCTGTGCCAACGGGCGCGCTGCCCGGCATACGAGCGATGCTTCTTGTTCAAGGCGCGGAAGGAAGCGGCGCAGGCGGATGTGATCGTCGTCAATCATCACCTGCTTGCTGTCGGATCTCGCGGTGCGTCGCGCGTCGGGCAATTGGGGCGAGGCCGCGGTGCTTCCCGCGTACACGCGCCTCGTCATCGACGAGGGCCACCATCTCGAGGACGCGGCCGCGGCGCACCTCGGGTCGAACGTCTCTCGCCGTTCGCTGCAACGCCTGTTCAATCGACTCGATCGGCGCGGCAAGGGGCTGCTGCCGGCGCTGCTCGCGCGCCTCGCCTCTGCCGACGACCTGCTCAGCGTCGCCAGTCTCGATCTCGTCGGCGCGCGACTCACGCCGGCGGTGCACGCGGTGCGCGACAAGTCCGCGATGCTGTTCGACCTCCTCGAGACGCTGCTCGGCGCGGAGAGCGACAGCGGCGTCCCGGTGCTTCGCCTGACGGAAGAATTCGCCGCGCATCCGATTTGGCGCGCCGGGCTGCGCGTCGCGCTGCAGGATGCGGTTGGCGAGATCGCGCTGCTCGCCGAAGGACTGCAGCTGGTGCGCGAGCGATTAGAGAGTAATAAACGACCTGACGATTCCGTGATGCCGCTGCTCAACGAGATGCGCGCCGTGACGCGGCGCTTGCAGCTCGCGGGCGATGGACTGCAACGCGCGCTCGACCCAAGTCGCGGCGAAGCGACGGTGCGGTGGATCGAATCGCGCGGACGCGATCGTGCGGTGACGGTGTCCACGGTGCCGCTCGATCTCGCGCCAATTCTTCGCGAGGATCTGTTCAAGCGCGTGTCGACCACCGTCGTTACCAGCGCCACGCTGGCGACGGACAGCCGCTTCGATTTTCTCACGACGCGCTTGGGACTCGACGATCCCGAACTCGAACCGCGCACCGGCATCTATCCGTCGCCCTTTCGCTACGACACGCAGGCGCTGCTCGCCGTGCCCACCGACATCCCCGCGCCGAACGTGAACGCGTCGGGCCATTTCGGCGCGCTCGCTCGCGTCACGGTCGATCTCGCCGAGTCGGCCGACGGCGGCATGTTCGTGCTGTTCACCAGCCATCGCGACGTGCGCGCCATGGCCGCCGAACTGCGCGCGCGTGGCATCGACCGGCGGTGGCCGCTGTTGGTGCACGGCGACGAAATGCGCGACACGCTGCTCGCCCGTTTTCGCGATGCGGGCAAGGCGATTTTGCTCGGCACGGCGTCGTTTTGGGAAGGCGTCGACGTGCCGGGCGACGCGTTGCGCGGGCTGCTCATCGCCAAGTTGCCGTTCCGCGTGCCGACCGAGCCCGATCACCGCCGCCCACTGCGAAGCGATCGAGGCGCGCGGCGGTGATGCGTTCAAGGACTACATGCTGCCGCACGCAGCACTTCGGCTCAAGCAGGGGTTTGGCCGGCTCGTGCGTACCAGCGTCGACCGTGGGGTTGTGATCATCGCGGACCCGCGCGTTGTAACGAAAGGCTACGGGCGCGCCTTGATCGACGGGTTGCCGCCGGCCAAACGACTGATCGGACGCTGGAACGATATCTTGCCTTCCATCCGCGACTTCTACGTACAAGGCCGCTGACCGCGTTTCCGCCCTCTCACCTCACGCCTAGCACACTCGATGCGCCCTGGAAAGATCGTCTGCGTCGGCCGCAACTACCGCGAGCACGCCAAGGAAATGGGCAACGACGTTCCGAAGGAGCCGCTAATTTTTCTTAAGCCGAGCACGACGCTGATCGCGAACGGGGAGTCCATCACGTTGCCGCCGCAGTCGGCGAACGTAGAATTCGAAGGCGAGATTGGTATCGTCATCGGTCGGACGCTGCGGCGCGTTAGCAGTAAGGAGGCGCGGGATGGAATTGGCCGGATCGTGGCGGCCAACGATGTGACCGCTCGCGACTTGCAGCGTTCCGACTCGCAATGGACGCGGGCGAAGGGGTTTGATACCTTCTGTCCAATCGGCGAACCGGCGGTGCCGCCGGCCGACCTCGAGGGGCTCACAGTGGTGACACGCGTCAACGGTGTCGAACGGCAGCGTGCTCGCGCATCGGAGATGGTGTTCTCCATTCCCGACGTGCTCGCATACGTCTCGGCCGTCATGACGCTCGAGCCCGGCGACCTCGTGCTCACGGGAACTCCGGCAGGAGTTGGGAAACTCTCGGACGGGGATGAGGTAGAAGTAGAGGTGCTCGGCCTAAGCCGGGTTTCCAACCCAGTCGCCAAGGACGCCTAGTGCCGCAGCTCGCCGGCCGATTCCGCACGCTGCCCGAGTATCCGCTGGCGACCATTCCGCAGCGCAAGCGCGAACTCGCTGCTCGCGGCGTCGACGTGATCGATCTCGGAGCGGGCGATGCGGACCTCGCGCCGCCGCAAAAGGCGATCGACGCGCTGACCAAGGGCGCGAATACGCCGGCGATGCAGCGCTATGGATTCGGACTTGGTCTCGTGGCGTATCGCGAGGCCATCACGGCGTGGATGAGCAAGCGGTTTGGCCTGCGGTTCGATCCGCTCACCGAGATCGTGCCGCTCATTGGATCGAAAGAGGGCATCTCGCATCTGGCGCTCGCGTACCTCGAGCCGGGGCGCGTGGCGATCATTCCGGAGCCGGGCTACAACGCCTACCAGGGCGGCGCGCTGCTCGCGGGCGCCGAGCCGTATCGGTATGCGCTCCGCCCGCGGACGGACTTTCTCGTCGACCTCGACGAGATGTCCGACGAGACGCTGCATCGCGCAAGAATTCTCTATCTCAACTATCCAAATAATCCGACCGCGGCGATCGCGCCGCGCGACTATCTCGAGCGCGTGGTCGCCAAGTGCCGCGAGTACGACATTCTGCTCGTCTACGACAACGCGTACTCCGAGCTCGCGTTCGACGGCTATCGTCCGCCGAGCATTTTTGAAATCGACGGCGCGCGCGACGTGGCGATCGAGTTTCATTCGCTGTCCAAGACGTACAACATGACGGGCTGGCGGTGCGGCTGGGCCGTGGCGTCTGCCCGAGACGTGCGGCGTGCTGACGCGCATCAAGTCGTTCACCGACACGGGACAGTTCATGGCCGTGCAGTCGGCCGGCGTGGCCGCGCTCGAGAGCTACGACGACTTCGTGCCGGGCAACGTGGCGATGTTCAAGCAGCGGCGCGACGCGGCGGTCGCGGCCTTTCGCGAGGCCGGATTTTCCTGCGAGACGCCGCGCGCCACGATGTATCTGTGGATCGCGCTCCCGGGTGAGATTCCCAGCGCGCTGTTCGCCGAGCGGTTGCTCGAGGAAGAGGGCGTCGTCGTGATGGCCGGATCGAGCTTTGGCGCTGGCGGCGAAGGGTTCTTCCGCATTTCGTTCATCACGAGCCCCGAGCGCATCGCGGAAGCCGCGCGTCGCGCGGGACGCGTGCTCGCGTCGATGGGCGCGGAGGTCTGATGAAGCTCTACCAATTCGACAAGCGGATCGGCGACAAGCAGTCGATCGCCCTCTCGGTCGTCGTCCACGTGTTCGCGATCATGTTGATCGCGGGAATCACGTTCCGATATCCGATCGCCAGGTTTTTCGAGAGCCGCGCCACACCGCCGGCGCCGATCCACTATGTCACGGTCGCGCCCGCTCCACGCGGCGAAGCCGGCGACGGCTCGCCGCGCACCAAGCCGCCCAAGAAGGCGGCCAATCCCATCGCGCTGCTCGCGCCGATCGGTGATTCCAACCGCGCTTCCGCCGATCCCGCCGCCAACGGCGCACTCCGGATCGGTCAACGGATCGGCGAACGGCTCGGGCGCTCCGGTCGGCATCGCCACCGGTGTTGAGGCGGCGCTCCCCGATTCGCGCATCGAACTGCGTCCGAACGCGCTGCACGTCCCAATCAGCACCGCCGAGCGAAACGACAGCGCCGTCAAGGCGATTTTCATGGCGTATCGCGAGGCCGAAATCGCGGCGGAAGAACATCGCGGTCGCGACCCGAAAGACTGGACGTTCGGCCACGACGGAGCGAAATACGGCCTCGATTCGCAGTACATCTACCTCGGCAAGTTCAAAGTGCCGTCGGCGATTCTCGCGGCGCTGCCGCTCAATCCGCACGGCGTCGATGGCACGCGTCATCATCGAAGGCCGCGAGGCGTCGTTGATTCAGAACGACATCTACATGCACTCGCAGGGCATGAGCGAAGACGATTTCCGCGCCGCGGTCAAGCGAATTCGCGAGCGCAAGGATCGCGAGAAAAAGGAAGACCAGGAAGCGAAGGACCGGAACGCGGGCACCAAACCGCCAACCCGATCGTTCCCTGACCGCGGTGCCGCAGGCCGGTCGTCGACCGGCCTGTTTGACCTAGCTGGTCGCCGTCACGAGCGTCGGTGCCGGATCCTGCTCCCAGTACGGGCGAAACACGCCGCACACCACGCCAAGCAGCGCGAAGTCGTCGCCGCGCGCCACTTCCATCGACTTCTCGTCGGCGTTCGCCGGCTCCAGCACGATCGCCGTTCCGCGATGCGCGAGCGTCTTCACCGTTGCCACGTCGCCAAATCGCGCGCCCACGATGTCGCCGTCCTTCGCGCTGGCCGACGGGCTGATCAGCACGTAGTCGCCGTCGAGGATACCGCGGCCGACCATGCTGTTCCCCGTCACCTTGAGAAAGAAGGTGTCGTCGCCCGGCAGGAAGCGACGATCGACTGTGATGAAACTCTTACGATGCTCGGCGAGCAGCGACGGCGCGCCGGCGTGGATGCGCCCGTAGAATGGCACCGGCTGCGTGCCCTTGGCCGCCGCGTAGCCGAGCAGACGCACGCCGCGCGAGCGCGATTGATCGCGTTCGATGTAGCCTTTCCGTTCCAGCGCGTGCAGCAAGTCCGACACGGTCTTTGTCGACTTGATCTGGAACTGGCGCGCGATCTCGCGGATGCTCGGCTGGTACGTGTTGTCCGCGAGAAAGTCTATCAGATAGTGATAGACACGGCGCTCGAGCTGCGTGAGTGGCTCCGGCATGCGCGGCCTTCCCCGTCGAGGCGGTCTAACACACGGCTGACGCTAATGTAGGCGCGTGCGGCGCGTTCGGTCAACGCTAGCCTGCGACGGCGGCACGAGAGGCGAGTTGCCGCACCGCCGCATCAATGCGGTCCAATGAACGCTCGCGGCCGAGCAGCTCGAGCACCTCGAAGATCCCAGGACTCGCAGTGGTCCCGACGAGCGCCACGCGCAACGGTTGAAACAGCGCGCCCGCACCGATGCCGCGCGCCGCGGCAAGCGCCCGCAGCGACTCCTCGAGCGGCGCCGGCGTCCCACTGCGCCACGGCCGCAAGCGCATCGTGCGTCGCGCGCAGCACGTCGCGCCGACGCGGTCGCGTCCTTCCACACTTTCGTCACGGCCGCCGGATCGTAGTCGATCGTGTCGCCAAAGTACGGAGCCGCTTGGCGGCTGATGTCGTCGATCGTGCGCGCGCGAACCTTGAGCAGGTCGAGCAGCGAGAAGTACCACGCCTCGCGCGACGCGAGTTCCGCCTCGGTGGCTAACCCCGCCGCGACGATCGCCCGCGTCGCCAACGGAGCGAGCTCGGCGGTCGGCATGGCGCTCAGGTGCTGGCCGTTCATCCACTCGAGCTTTTTCGTATCGAACACCGCCGCCTTCTTCGACAGGCCTTCGGCCGAAAACAGCTCGATCATCTGCGCGACCGTCATCACTTCGACGTCGTTGCCGGGCGACCACCCAAGCAGCGCGAGAAAGTTGAGCATCGCCACCGGCAGAATGCCCATGTGTTGGTAGTCGCCGACCGCGGTCGCGCCATGTCGCTTGCTCAGCTTCTGCCCGTCGAGTCCGTGGATCATCGGCAGGTGCGCAAACTGGGGCAGCGGTGCGCCCAGCGCCTCGTAGAGCAAAATCTGCTTCGGCGTGTTCGACACATGGTCGTCGCCGCGCATGACGAGCGTGATGCCCATCGCGATGTCGTCGGACACGACGGCGTGGTTGTAGATCGGCGTGCCGTCCGATCGCAGAATGATGAAATCGCCCTCGCCGATGTCGCGATTCGGAAACGTGATGCGCCCGTGCACGAGATCCGTCCACGACGTCTCACCCTCGGGCATGCGGAAGCGCACGACGAACGGCATGCCAGCGGCAACGCGGCGCGCGACCTCGTCCTGCGAGAGTCGATCGCACCGGCGGTCGTACTTGAACGCCTCGCCGCGCGCAGCGGCCGCGTTGCGCTGCTCGTCCAACTCCGCCGCGGTGCAGAAGCAGCGATACGCCGTGCCCGCATCGAGCAGCCGTTGCGCGTCGGCCTGATGCCGCGCGAGGTTGGCCCCCTGGTAGACGACCGGTTCGTCCCAGGCGAGGCCGAGCCACTCGAGCCCCTCGAAGATCGCGCGCGTGCTCGCGTCGGTGCTCCGCGCGCGGTCCGTGTCCTCGACACGCAGCAGAAATTGGCCGCCGTACTTCTTGACGAAGAGCCAATTGAAGAGCGCGGTGCGCGCGCCGCCGACGTGCAGAAAGCCGGTCGGGGAGGGGGCGAAGCGGAGGCGATGCATATCGAAAAAGCTATCAGCCTCGTGGAAATCAATCGCCACGCGACATCGGCGACTGCCTGCAACGGGAAGGGAGGGATTCGAACCCTCGATACGGCTTTTGACCGTATAACGGTTTAGCAAACCGCCGCCTTCAGCCTCTCGGCCACCTCCCCCCAAGCCTACGTCTACCGCGCCCGTGCAACGGAGCGCATCGTCAATGTACCGGCCGCGCTAGAAGTCGCACAAGTGTTCGCGTAGGGCATGGCTCCGGCGGATAGCTTTGATCGCAATGGCCCATCCCTTCGTCGTCGGCCCCGGCGCGAGTAAACGGCGGCAGGCGAGCGCGACGCCGCCGCCGCTCAAGGAGCGCATCGTCGCGCTGCGTCTCGTGCCGCGGCTCATCCGCCTCGTGTGGGACACGCAGCCGGCGTACACGGTCGCCATGATCGTGCTCCGCGTCGTGCGGTCGGGCGTGCCCGTGGCGAGCCTGTGGGTCGGGAAGCTGATCATCGACGAGGTCATCATCGCTCGCGCAGCACCGCGCGACGTCCGCGCACCACCTCTGGGTGCTCGTCGCGCTCGAGATGGGAATCGCCGCTGGCGGCGAGCTCCTCGCGCGCGCGTCCGGGCTTGTCGAAAGCCTGCTCGGCGACCTGTTCACGAATCGGATCAGCATCCGCATCATGGAGCACGCGGCGACGCTCGATCTGCACCAGTTCGAGGATCCGGCGTTCTACGATCATCTCGAGCGCGCGCGGCAGGGGACGACCGGTCGCATCGCGCTGCTCACGCAACTGCTCGGCATGACGCAGAGCGTCCTCACGCTCGCGTCGCTGAGCGTCGCGCTTGCCGCGCAGGCGCCGTGGCTCCTCGTGCTGCTCGTCGTCGCCGTGCTGCCGAGTTTCATTGGCGAGACGCACTTTGCCGGATTGTCGTACTCGCTGCTCTTTCGGTGGACGCCGCAGCGCCGACAGCTCGACTACGTGCGCTACGTTGGCGCGAGCGACCGAACGGCGAAGGAGGTGCAGTCGTTCGGCCTCGCGCCCGTGGCTGATCTCGCGCTATCGCGCGCTCTCCGACCGATTCTACGACGAGAATCGCGCGCTGGCCGTGCGAAAGTCGGTCGTCAGCTTCGGGCTGTCGATGATCGGGACCCTCGGCTACTACGCGGCGTACGTCGTCGTCCTCGTGCGCGCGGTGACCGGCGCGATCACGATCGGCATGCTGACCTTTCTCGCCGCGTCGTTTCGCCAGAGCCGGGACCTCATTCAGGGGCTGCTGATGTCGGCGAGCAGCATCTATGAGCAAAGTCTCTATCTCAAAGACCTGTTCGCGTTTTTTGACATGCAGCCGGCCATCCACAGCCGGCCCAATGCGCGGCCCGTGCCACGTCCCATCCGCGAGGGCTTCGTCTTCGAAGGCGTGGGCTTTCAGTATCCCGGCAGCGAGCGCTGGGCCGTTCGCCACGTGAGCTTTTCGCTCCGTCCCGGCGAGCGCGTCGCGCTCGTTGGCGAGAACGGCGCCGGCAAGACGACGCTGACCAAGTTGATCGCCCGGCTGTACGACCCGAGCGAGGGGCGAATCCTGCTCGACGGCGTGGATCTGCGCGACTACGACCTGGCCGACGTCCGCCGCGCGATCGGCGTCATCTTTCAGGACTTCGTGCGCTACGACATGCGCTTCGACGAGAACGTCGGCGTCGGCGAAGTCGAAACGGTGCGCGACTATCTCGACACCGCGCCGGCGCCCGACGTCGTGACCGCCGCGCTTGCCGAGGCGCCGCCGCGCGAGATCAGCTCCGCGGCCGAGAAGTCACTCGCCGCATCGCTCCTCCCGCGCCTGCCGGGTGCCTATCGGCAGATGCTCGGCCGCCGGTTCGAGGAAGGCGTCGATCTCTCGGGCGGCGAGTGGCAAAAAGTCGCGCTGGCCCGGGCCTACATGCGCGACGCGCAGTTGCTCATTCTCGACGAGCCAACCGCGGCGCTCGACGCGCGCGCGGAGTACGATGTGTTCGTGCGGTTCAACGAACTGATGGCGGGCCGGATGGCCGTCGTGATCTCGCACCGCTTTTCGACTGTGCGAATGGCCGACCGCATCATCGTGCTGACGCACGGCGAGGTGGTCGAGCAGGGCACCCACGACGATCTCGTCGCCGCCGACGGCCTGTACGCCGAGTTGTTCGGCATGCAGGCCGCCGGCTATCGGTGACCGCGTGACGCGAGGCTAGACGCTTGGCGGCGGCGAACCCGAGCTCGAACCGGAGCGTCCGCCGGCGTTGAGCTTTTCGCGAATCAGCTTGCTGGCGTCCTGCTTTTGCTGGTCGAGCATCTGCGTTGGCTTTCGGCTGCTGATCGGCGTCGAGCAGCGCCACCGCGTCCTTACCGGCCGCGTCGTAGTTCGTACGCAGTTGGCCGAGCACGTCGTACAGCGCCGACGTCGTCGAGCGGACTCGGTCACGCTCGGCGTCGGACGGATTCCCCGGCGTCAGCGCATGAATCAGCGAGTCTGCCGACTTGAGGATCGGCGCGTCCTTGTCCTTGAGCGTTTGCTCATTGGTCTTGAGCTGCGCGACCTGGGCGTCGGTGAGCTTGAGGTCCTTGTGCTTGTCGAGGAGCAGCTTGAGCGGACTTTGGTCCTCGAGGTCGCGAACGCGCAGCGAAGGGCCCTTGGGCGCGTCGGACTTGTCGAACATGTCATTGAGCTTGTTGGCCTGAGTCTGCGTGCCACCGCCGCGTTGCGCGACAAGGGCTGAGGGCAGGACGAGCAGGCTGGCGAGCATCAAAACGCGGCGATTCACGAGAGACTCCCGAGTGATGGTATGGGCGGAGGTTGCCGCCTTGGGCCGGCGAACGGGACGGCGCACCATCCAAAATCGCCCTTCGCGCGCCCACCGACCAGAGGGGGCCGAACGGAACACTTGACGAAGCCGGGCGCAGACCGCGGCCAGGTAAGACCAAGTGCTGCTTGCGCGAAAGCATAGCAATTCGTTATAAATGTGACCCGAATCACCGACCAGAGGTGATTCGGTAAACATCTGGTCGCCGCGAAGCCCGATTCAGTGGGTCCAGCCGCACGCGACCGCCGCTCAGGACTTAAGGCCTCTCGAACTCTCAAGTATGCGTCGACGTCGACGATACTTGCTTCCGAACTCATCCAAGGGATTGCAGATGCGTCGCGTGTTGGGAATAGCATTGGTTGGAATGTTGGCGGCTTGCGCGAGCGAGCCCACGGCGCCGGTTCCGACCACGCCGCTCATGGGGTCGTACCAGGTGAATGCGACGTTTGTCGGCGTGCCGACCAACTTGGCAAGCGTGAGCGGGACGATGAACTTCACGCACGTGAGTGTGACGGATTCGACCATGGTGGCCACGGCCGACCTGAAGGTCATCGTCAACGGCGACTCGATGACCCTGACCGCAATCACGAACGTGCAGGTCTCGCCTTCGGGCGTGGTGTCGTTCGACGTGTCGACGCCGAATCCGACGGCGACGTGGACGTGGACTGGGCGCCGGTCGAGCGACGTCGTGATCGCCGGAACGCACAGCTTGGCATCGCCGGGCGTGGACGCGGCGCCGGGGTCATTCTCGATGGTGAGGATCGCGACGCAGTAAGCGTCCGGGGCGCGCGGTGTCGACCCTCGCTCGCCGTGCGGTATCCGGCTGGAGTTGACCCGCGGCGTTCGCGGTGCGAGCATTCCCGTCGCGCGCGCTCTGGTTCACGAGCGGTGAACGCCGACCGGTGACTTCGCCCTATTTAATACTGATGTACTAATGCGCATCTTCGCGCGCGTCACGGTGTTTGTGGGTGTCATCGTCGCGACCAGTTGCGACATCACCGGCCCGACGGGTTCGCCTGGCGGCCGCGTGCCGATCGGCAGCGTGCTCGTGTGGCGGAATTCCAGCGTGGTCGCCGAGGCCCGGCCGACCTTCGACGACCATGCGGCGTATGTCCTCGGGTCGCACGTCGTGACCGCGGTCGACAAGCTCACTGGAGCGCTTCTCTGGTCGACGCCGCTCACGTACCCGCCTGATGTGAATACCGGACACCAGGGCTATGGCACAGCCATCGCCGGCGGACTGGTGATCATTGGCGACATTGATGTTTTCGGCCTCGATCCCCAATCTGGCGCGATCGTCTGGCGCTTTGCTCCCCGAACACAGTTTTCCCTCGAGCGCGAGTTCGAGCGGCTTGCCACGGATGGCGCGACAGTGTACGTCGGCGGCGTTTGGGGCAACGTGTACGCGATCGATGCTCGCACGGGGGCGCAACGCTGGACGTCGCCGGTGCTGGGCGCAGCCGACAGTTCGACCCGCGTGTTCAATCCAGTGCTCTCCGGATCTGCCGTGTTCGTGTCGTTCTCAGACGACCATGGGACCGGGGGGCTCGGCGCAACCACCGAGACCGGTGTTGCGTCGTTCAACGCGGCGACTGGTCAGCTTAACTGGTCGATGACGTTCGCAAAGCAACCTGGACCCTTTCCGAGCGAAGGTCAGGGAGTGGCGGTCACGTCGACGCGAGTCATCACAGTGGCACCGGATGGCTCGATCTACGCGCTTGATCGCCAATCGGGCGTTCCGGTCGACAGCGTGCCGCAGAGTGTTCTCGGCTTCGCCTACGGCCCGACGAGTAACACGGAGTTCCTGTTCGCCGCCAACGACACGATCGTCGTCGTTGGCACGTGGTACAACGGCGCACCTGTGGCGTTTGATCCCCGCAATCTGCAGCGCAAGCTCTGGGCGAGCTCGCTGTACGACGGCGCCGTTTGGGACCTCATCATCGACTCGACGCGCGTCTACGCAGTGTACGACGACGGTCAGCTCGCTGTCTCCGATCTGGCGACCGGAAACCCAGTCTGGTGGATCGCCCGATCTGACTTCCCGTCGCTGTCCGAGAGCATCCTGTGGGCGCCGGCGATCGATGTTGATCGTATCTACGCGGGCGCGGGCCCCGACATGTACGCGTTCAAGAAACGGTGAACGGCGGCCTAATTCCAACGGAGGGCGAGGGATTCGAACCCCCAAGTCCTTGCGGACGCCAGTTTTCAAGACTGGTGCAATAGCCATTCTGCCAGCCCTCCCGACCGCCGAAAGATCACGGTCCTGTCGGCCGCAAGCAACGTCTGCCACGCACACCGCCGATTCAGTTGCCCCGCGTCGCCGACCCGGGCATGTTGCGACATGAGCGGGATGTCCCGCGACGTGCACGAAAATGGCGAGCGACTCGAGATCGGCATCAACATCAGCATCAACATCAGCATCTGACAGCTCTCGCGACGGCAGCAGTGGCCGGCGCTCCCGCTCGCGCCATGGGCCGACACCTACGCCACGCTCCATCGCTGGCTCCAGATCGTCGGCAAGACGCGACTCGCCTGCGAACCGATGCAGAATCACTGGTGGCACACGACGCTCTATCTCACAGCGCGCGGTCTCACGACGTCGCCAATGTTCGACGGCGCTCGCACCTTCGAGGTCGAGCTCGACTTCATTTCGCACCAGCTCTCGATCCGCACCGGCGACGGCGACATGCGTTCCATTGCGCTCGCCCCGCGCCCCGTCGCCGACTTCTATCGCGAGTTCCTGTCGTCGCGCGAGGCGCTCGGCATTCACACGCATCTCTGGCCGGTACCGGTCGAGTTGCCGGACAGGCTGCGGCTCGACGAGGACCGTGTGCATGCGTCGTACGACCCCGATGCCGCGCACCGCTGTTGGCGCGTCCTCGCGTCCACGGATCGCGTGCTCAAGGCCTTTCGCGGCCGATTCCTCGGCAAGTCCAGTCCGTCGCACTTCTGGTGGGGGAGCTTCGACCTCGCGTGTACGCGCTTTTCCGGCCGCCCGGCGCCACGGCATCCGGGCGGCGTTCCGAACTGCCCGGATTTCGTCACGCGCGAGGCCTACTCCCACGAATGCATGAGCGTCGGGTGGTGGCCTGGCAGCATTGGCGGCCTCGAAGAGCCGGCGTTCTACGCGTATGCGTATCCCGAGCCGCCGGGCTACCCCGCGGCCGCGATCGCGCCGCGGGGGGCGTCGTACCACCCGACGATGCGCGAATGGATCTTGCCGTACGACACGATGCGCGCGGCCGAGGACCCCGACGCCGCGCTGTTAGAGTTTTGTGAAAGCACCTACGCGGCGGCGGCTGACCGTGGCCACTGGGACCGCGCCGCGTTGGAACGTCCGACGACGACATTGAACTCCCGCTGACAGAGGAGCAGGCATGGCGAACCGCTGTAGTCATCTCGACCAGATTCACGACGTCGCGCCGCGCACGCCGAACGGCTGCGAGGAATGTTTGGCGATGCACGCCACCTGGGTGCACCTCCGCCTCTGCCTCAGTTGCGGCCACGTCGGTTGCTGCGACGACTCGCCGAACAAACACGCCACGAAACACTTTCACACCACCCACCATCCCGTGATCCGGAGCTTCGAGCCGGGCGAAGATTGGGGTTGGTGCTACGTCGACGAGCTCTTCATGGAACCCGCGCCCAAGGCGCAGGCGCAGGCACGACGCTAGTCGAACGCACGCAGCGCGCTCTGCGCCGCGTGATAGCCGCACATGCCGTGCACGCCGACACCGGGCGGAGTCGACGACGAACAGAGATACGCGCCCCGCACATCCGTCTTGTACGGGTCGCGGCTCAGAATTGGCCGCGCAATGAACTGTCTCAGATCGGCGGCGCCGCCGGCGATGTCGCCGCCGACGAGATTCGCGTTGCGGCGCTCGAGGTCGGCGGGAAATAGCGCGCTCGTCGCGAGGACGCAGTCGCGGAATCCCGGCGCAAAGCGTTCGATCTGATTCTCGATCCGTTCGCGCATGTCGACCGTCGAGCCGTTCGGCACGTGACAGTACGCCCACAGCGTCTGCTTCCCGTTCGGCGCCCTCGAGTCGTCAAAGCGGCTGGCTTGGACGGCGAGCACGTACGGCTGCTCAGCGTGACGACCTTCCCACACACCACGCTCGGCGGCGGCGATTTCGTCCGCCGTGCCGCCGAGGTGCAGTGTGCCCGCCGCGTCACAGCCGCGCGCGCGCCACGGAACGGGTTCGTGGAGCGCCCAGTCCATCTTGAACACACCGGGACCGTACCGATAGCGAGCCAGTCGCCGTCGATATCGCGGGGGCGCGCTCGACCCGGCGATCCGCAGGAATTGTCGCGGCGTCACATCGCACAGCACGACGCGCGACGGCGGCAATGCGGTGAGTGAATCGACGCGCGCGCCGGTGACGATCTCGCCGCCGAGCGATTTGAGATACGACGCCATCGCGGCACTCAACTGCTGCGAACCGCCGCGCACGACCGGCCACCCGACGGCGTGCGCCGCGGCGAGCAGGCCGAGTCCGTAGCCGGCGGTCCCCAGCTTGTCGAGCGGCACCATGCTGTGCGCGGCGACGCCGCAGAACATCGCCCGCGACCGGTCGTCGCTGAACGCAGCGCGCGCGAGTCCGAGGGCGGATCGAACGGCCGAGCGCGAGAACCGCAGCAACACCGGCGACGCGCGAGGGCGGAGCGGCCGGAGCAGTGCGACCATCAATTCGGCGTGGCGCTCGACGAGTGGTTCGATGAGCCGCCGATACGCGCGCCCGTCGCGGCGCGACAGTCCGTCCGCGGTCTCGGCGATCGAGCGGTGGACGACGACCGCTGTGCCGTCGTCCAATGGGTGCGCGACGGGCGCGAGCGGATGAGCAAACGCTAAACCGTGATCCGCGAGCGGCAGCGATGCGAGAAACGGTGACGCGACGACGAGCGCGTGCACAGTAGCGCACACGTCGTGCACGAACCCCGGTTGCGTGAGCTCGGCCGAGCGCGTGCTGCCGCCGATCGTCGGCTCGGCTTCATACACGCGCACCGAGCGGCCCGTGCGCGCGATGGCGATCGCCGCGGCGAGGCCGTTCGGGCCGGCGCCAACGACGATCGCGTCAAGCGCCATGGAATGCGCGTTCGGTTAGTCGGACTTGGTTTTCGGAGCGGACTTCGTCTTGCCCTTGCCAGGCGCCTTCGTTGCCGGAACGCTGGGCTTTTCACCCGGCGTGGTCACCGTCTCGGTCCTCGCCGGCGCGAGCGGCGCGCCGGTCGCCGGGAGTTGAGCGCCGCGTGCGGTATCGCCGGTTGCCGGTTGTTCGAACTCGGCTTCCGCCGGGCGCAGCAGTTCCTCGAGGCGCACTGCCGACGCGATCTTTTTCGACGTGCCGAACACGCTGTCGGCCTGCGCGATCTTGTTCTGGCTCTTGAGCGCTTCGGCGAGTTCCATCCCCGTGGCGACGTAGAGATACGGAATGCCGACGGACGGACGGTCGATCCAGTCGCCCGTGTGGAGCACCGACGCAGGTCCGGCGAACACGCGGTTCCAGAGCGAATCGCTGCGGGCGATGTCGAGCCAGCCGTCGCCCTGGACGTAGATGCTGTCCTTTGGCGCGCCGACGGCGGGCGGGATGAACAACTTGGCGGCGAGTCCCTGCGTGAGCGTGTTGTCGCCCAAGCCAAGCGACCGCGCATAGCCGCCGGACGTGCGCGCGAAGTAGATCGGGCGCTGCGGCCACGCATCCTGAATCATTCGCAGCACGAACAGATCGGCGCGCTGCAGCACACCGTGGTCGAGGTTCTTTGGGTCGATCGTGGCGTGCAGCGGGCCCGACGTGAAGTTCATCGGCGCGCTGAGCGGATAGTACGCCGGCACGGAGTCGGCGTCCGTCATCGACATGTGAATCGGCGATACCGTTGGCTTGACCCAGTGGGTGTTGCGGTAGATCGCCGGGCCCTTGGCGGCGTCGTAGTCGTACAGCGGACGGCGGATGAGCTGCCGCACGTACCAATCCGTGTTGAGCAGCGATGTATTCGCGACGACGACATCGCGCCGAATGCCCTCGACTTCCTGGGCGTACCAGAGCGGGAAGGTGTCGTTGTCGCCGACGGTCACGAGCACGCCGTACGGTTCCACGGAGTTGAGCAGGTCGGCGGCGAAGTCGCGTGTGTCGCGATGGCCGGCGCGCGACGCCCAGTGCCAGTTGGCGAACAGCGGGACGAGCGCCAGCGCGAGCACCGGTGCGCCGAATCGCCAGCCCTTGTCGACGGGCACGACGTACGTGTCGCGCCCGACCTTGACCGTCTTCGTGCCGAACAGCGCGGCGATGGACTCCCACACGAACAGCAGTCCGAGCGCGGCCCACACGCCCCAGGCCGAGAAGCTCCAGATGAAGAAGTAGTCGCGGTCGCGCACTTCGTGCGGCGCCTGTGACGCCACATCCTGCGAGGCGCCGAGCTTGAAGTTCAAATAAAAGATCAGCACTAACGTCATTGTGAACATCAGCGAACCGAAATACCAGAAACTTCGTCGGTCTCGCTGGAAGTGGACCCAGCCGCCGAACAGGCCGAGCACGAGGAACGCGGCGGCCATCAGCGCCTGGGCGAACGCGTGATCCTCGTGCGCGTCGCGGATCCACTGCCACTTGAAGTACAGCCACCACATGCCGATCTGCTGGCCGAATCGTCGCTTGTCGATCGCTCAGATCTGGCTTGCCGTACTGTCCGCGGTTGAAGTTGTACTCGAACGCGTCGAGCGTGCCTTTGGAGAACGTGCAGGACAGCTCGAGTTTGGTGCGGCACGCGGTCGGCTCGCCCTCGTTGATCGCCGGAAAGTACGCCGCACGAATCGGCTGCGTGGCGAACGGCGTGAGGCCGAGGAACATCGCGCCGACGCATGGCGAGCAGCAGCTTGCCAGCGAAGGACCGTCCGCGGGCGGCGGATGATCACAGCGAGTCCAGCCGCCGGCGCCGCGAGCATTCCCGCCATGTGGTTCGCGTACCCAAGCCCGAGCAGGTAGGCCACGAGCACGAGCAGCCGGTCGGCGCTGCGCCCGTCGGGGTCGTCCGACCAGCGAATCATCAACCACGAAATGATCGCCAGGCCGACGAGCGACACCGTGTACACCTTCTCGTTGACGACGGATTGATTCCAGACTGTGAATGCCGTCGCTCCGATCACCGCCGCGAGCACGCCGCCGAGAATCCGCTGCCACCGTTCGGTGAACCAGCCGACGAGCACTCGCTCGGTGACGAGGAACCACATGCCCGCCGACACCGCGCTGCAGATGGCCGCGAGAATGTTGATCCGGATCGCGACTGTCGGGGCGATGGGGAGAATGGAAAAGACGCGCCCGAGAATGACGAACAGCGGATTTCCCGGCGGGTGTGGCAGGCCGAGCGTGTACGCCGCGGCGATGTATTCGCTCGTGTCCCACATCGCGGTGGACGGCGCGAGCGTCACCAGGTACAGAACAAGGGTCACGAGAGAGACAATTGCCGCGGCCAAGTAGGTCGGGCGATAGTCGCTCTCGGTGGTCGTTGAGGTCGCCATTGCGATCCGGAATGTGTGCGACAACAAGCGCCCCGCTCGATCGAGCGGGGCGTAGTGTTGAAAGATGATGGCAAGGCTAGAGTTACGCTACTAGTGCCTGAACTGCCGGCGCCCCGTGAAGACCATCGCGATGTCGCGTTCGTCGGCGGCGGCGATGACTTCAGAGTCGCGGATGGAGCCTCCCGGCTGCACGATCGCCCGTACCCCTGCGTCGGCCGCTTGATCCACGCCATCACGAAACGGGAAATAGGCGTCCGAGCCGAGGGCGGCGCCCACGGTCGGGTTGGCCGGCGAGCCCGGCTTTGTGCACCGAGAGAAACGCCGCGTCGACGCGCGACATCTGCCCCGCACCAATACCGATTGTCGCGCCGTCGCGCGCGAGCACGATCGCGTTCGACTTGACCGACGCCACCGCGCGCCAGGCGAACAACAGATCGCGGTACTCCTCCGGCGTCGGCTGCCGCTTCGTCACGACCGTCCAGCCGCTGTCGTCGATGATCGCCGGCGCGCGCTCCTGGACGAGCACGCCGCCGCGCACGCGTTTGTAGTCGAGCAGGTTCGTGCCGGCCCCCCACGTCGCGCGGCCCTCGAGCACGCGCAGGTTTTTCTTGCGGCCGAGAATCTCGACCGCGCCCGCGCTGAACGACGGCGCGACGATGCACTCGACGAACAAGCCCGACACCGCGTCCGCCGTTTCATCGTCCACGGGCACGGTGAAGGCGATCACCGAGCCGAACGCCGACACGGGGTCGCAGGCCAGCGCCTTTCGATACGCGGCCACGGGTGTGTCGCCGACCGCCAGTCCGCAGGGCGTCGTGTGCTTGACGATCGCGCAGGCAATCTGCTCGGCGAACGGGTCGGCTGGCGAGCGAGCGCGCCCTCGAGGTCGAGCAGGTTGTTGAATGAGAGTTCTTTGCCCCCGCGCTGCGTGAGCCCCGCCAGCCCCGCGCCGGGGCGCTCCATGTAGAACGCGGCCGCCTGGCCCGGATTCTCCCCGTAGCGCAGCGACTGCGCGCGCTCGAAGGCGACGACGATCGTTTCGGGAAACTTGTCGCCGCGCTGTTGGGCGAACCACGCCGCGATCGCCGCGTCGTATGCGGCGGTGTGCGCGTACACTTTCCCGGCGAGCAAACGCCGCAGATCCTCATCGGCATCGTTGGCGCGGATTGCGGCGAGCACGCGCCCGTAGTCGCGCGGATCGACGACCACCCACACCGACGCGAAATTCTTCGCCGCCGAGCGCAGCATGCTCGGCCCGCCGATATCAATGTTCTCGATCGCGTCCTCGGGCGAGACGTTCTTGCGCGCGACGGTCTCGCGAAACGGATACAAGTTCACGGCAACGAGATCGATCGGCGCGATGCCGTGCGAGGCGAGCGCCGCCATGTGGTCGGGCACGTCGCGCCGCGCGAGGAGTCCGCCGTGCACGGCCGGATGCAGCGTCTTGACGCGCCCGTCGAGCATTTCGGGAAAACCCGTGACGTCGCTCACGTCGATCGCCGTCAACCCGGCGCCGCGAAGCGCACGCGCCGTTCCGCCGGTCGACACCAGCTCCCATCCCGCGTCGGCGAGGCCGCGGGCGAAGTCGATCAGGCCAGTCTTATCGGAAACGGAGAGAAGCGCGCGAGGCATAGATATCGTTGGGGGTGACGTCAGCAGCCGAGCGCGAGCTCGATGTTCTCCGCGAGCCGAGGATCCTCGTGCGGGAGCAGGGTGAACGCCGGGCGCGCGTCCACGAGCGCGCCGGACGTCGCCGCGCACGTGGCGAGCGTCGTTCTGCCCGCGGCGACCGCGTCGACGACGCGCGGGAACACCAGGTGCTCCACGCGCAGCACGCGCGCCGCCAGCGTTCCCGCGTCGTCGCTCGCGAACACCGGCACCGGCCACTGCGCGATGATGTGCCCGCGGTCGTACGTGTCGTCGACGAAGTGCGCGGTCACGCCGGTCACGCGCACGCCGGCGTCGAGCACGGCGCGATGGACGCGCTGGCCGTACATTCCCGGACCGCCGAACGCCGGCAGCAGCGCCGGATGAATGTTGATCATGCGCCCCGAAAAGCGCGCGACGATCTCCGGCGGCACGAGTTTGAGATAGCCGGCGAGCACAATGAGATCGATCGTGTGCTGATCGAGCAGCGACGCGAGGCTGGACGCCGCACTCTCCGCGTCGCCGCCGACGACACCGGTCGTGATTCCGGCGCGATTCGCGCGTTCGAGCGCGCCGGCGTTCGGCCGGCTGCTCGCCACGAGGACGACGTCGCCGCCGCGCCGGTCGCCGAGGCGCAGCAAATGGTCGAGTATGGCCTGCAGATTGGAGCCGCCACCGGATGCCAGCACTGCCACGCGCGATCTCATCGCGCGGATTCTATTGCGGAATCGATGAAGCGGGAAGCGCGGCAAGAAAGTTGTCGACCGCGTCGGCGAGCGAACCGGCCGTGCGCACCGCATCGCTCGCGGCGCGCACGCGATCCTCGGCCGGCGTCGACGACACGTCGAGCAGCACGCCAGTTCCGCCGAGCACCGACGCGGGCACGACGTCGCGCCATCGATCGCCGACGAACAGCGATTGCGTCGCGTCGAGTCCGTGTTCGGCGATCGCCTGGCGATAGAGCGCGAGGCCAGGCTTGCGACAGTCGCACGGTCCCGTCAGATCGGGGTGGTGCGGGCACATGTACGTGGCGTCGATGCGCGCGCCTTCAGCGGCGAGCAGATCGCGTAGTCGCCGGCTCACGGCGTCAAAGTCGTCGTCCGTGAGCCAGCCGCGCGCGATCCCCGACTGATTCGTGATCACGATGACCGGCACACCGCGTTCATTCAATCGGCGAATCGATTTCGCCGCGCCGGGCAAGAGCTCGACGTCGGCGGGATCGCGCACATAGCTCGCGTCGCGAATGATCGTTCCGTCGCGATCGAGGAACGCGGCCGGGCGTCCGCTCACGGTGCCGCCGCGTCGCTGCACGCCGTCTGCACGAGCGACGCGAGCAGGTCATCGTCGGTGGCGAACACCGTGCGCAGGTCGAGCAGCAGCCGGCCGTCGGCGAGTCGTCCAACGACTGGCGGATCGCCCGCGCGCAGGCGCTGCTCGATCGCTCCATTCCGATCGGCAACGGCGAGGGCGATGGACGGAATGCGCGCGGTCGGAAACGCGCCGCCGCCAACCTGCGCCTCGCTCTCGACGACGTCGACGACAGCCGGCGCAACGGATGCGATCATGGCGCGAATCCGATCCGCACGCTCGCGCAGCGAACCGACATTGGCGGTGAGTTGCGCGAGCACGGGAATTTCGCGCAGCGCGCGCGCCGGCTCGCGGTACAGGGCGAGCGTGGCCTCGAGCGCGGCGAGCGTCAGTTTATCGACGCGATACGAACGCGTGAGCGGATTCTTGCGAATGCGATCGAGGGCGTCGCGCGCGCCGACGATGATTCCTGCTTGCGGGCCGCCGAGCAATTTGTCGCCGCTCATCGTGACCACCGTCGCGCCGGCGCGCACCGCGTCGCGCGCAGTCGGTTCGCCGGTCAGCCCGTAGTCGTCGAGGGCGGCGACGAGGCCGCTGCCGAGGTCGTACAACAACGGGAGCTGCCGCTCCGCCGCCAGCGCCGCCAATTCGCTGGGCGACGCCTCGGCGACGAAGCCCACTTGCTCGAAGTTGCTGCGGTGCACCTTGACGATGATGCGCGTGTCGGCGCCGAGCGCGCGGCGATAGTCGTCGACGTGCGTGCGGTTCGTCGTCCCGACCTCGACGAGTCGCGCACCGCTCTTACTCATGATCTCGGGAATTCGGAAGCTGCCGCCGATCTCGATCAACTCGCCGCGCGACACGAGCGCCTCGCGCCCGTCGGCGAGCGTGTTGAGCGCCAGCACGAGCGCCGCCGCGCAGTTGTTGACGACCAGCGCGTCCTCGGCGCCGGTGAGCTCGCGCAACAGCGCGGCGCAATGTGTGTAGCGCGAGCCGCGCGATCCGGCGTCGACGTCGTATTCGAGATTCGAAAAGCCGGCCGCGACGCGCGCGATCGCTTCGATGGCGACGGCGGGCAATGGTGCGCGCCCGAGGTTGGTGTGCAGCACGACGCCGGTGGCGTTGATCACGCGGCGCAGCGACGGTTGCGTCGCGCGATCGACGGCCGCGGCCACGGCTGTCGCCCACGCCGCGGCGTCGCCAGGCGCAGTGGTCGGCGAGGAGCGCGCGTGATCGATCGTGCGGCGTATTGCGTCGACGACCACCGAGCGCGGCGCGCGGTCGAGCAACGGGCGCACGTTCGCACTCTCGAGCAGCGTGTTGACGCTCGGCAGCGTGCGACGCGTGTCGCTCATCTGAGTTCCGATCGATTTGGCGGACGGCCGGGCCGAGGAGGCGGACGTCGAGCGGAGTCCGCGGGCGTACGATGCGTCGTGTCGCGCGGCACCGGCACCGGCTTTGGCATCGTGAACGTGCGCGTGACTTCGTGCCGACCTGCCGAGGAGATTGGGCAGCCCCCGAGCCGTGATGCGATAGGTCGGTCCGATCGTAAGTGGAGTCGACGCGTCGAGACGTGACGACCACGCCATGGTCGGGCGGTAGCGACTTCGGTTTCGCCGGCGCCGGCCCGGCGCGCGCCGCAGCGGGAAGTGGTGGCACAGGCGCCGGTGGCCGGCGAGCCGCGGATGTATCGGCGTTGTGCAGCGAGTCGATGACGCGCAGTGAGTCGATGATGTGCGCCTGTCGTGCGCGATCGTACGGCGCCGCCCACTCGACCTTGGTCACCGTGAGCGCCGTCGAGTCGGCACGCTTGATCGTGATGAGCGACGGCTGCAGCTGGATGTTCGGATCGAGCGGCTTGTCGAACGCCACGTGAATCGTCACGCTGTCGTCGACGCGCACGTCCGCGAATACTGCAGGAACCGTGTCCCGCTCGATCACGTCGAGTTCGACCGAGGGTCGCGACGTCGTCACGACGACCGTCGTCGAATCCCACTTTTCGTTGCGATCGATCACGTGATTGTGGTTCAGATCGATGTAACGCGCGGACGGTGTACGTGCCGGCCGGGAGCGGCCCGATATCGAATGCTCCGGTGGTGTCCGCCGACGCAACGTAGGCCACGGTGGTATCCGGATGCGAGATCGCCTCGACGTACGCGCCGCCCGCCGGTCGCTGCAGGTTCCAGTCGAACACGCGGCCGATGATGCCGAACGCCGGAAACGTGGGCCCGGTGGAGAACACCACCGTTGCTCCGGTGTGGCGAACGTTGCCGCGCAGATCGGCGAGGCCGGGAAGCATCGTGACGCGATAGGCAGTGTTCGGCCGAAACCCTTTCTCCGGTTTCACCGTGATTCGGCCTCGATGCCATGACGCTTGCACGTCGCCGTTGCGAGGCGAGATGAGGAACAGCTGGTCGAGCGACGTCACGCCGGCCGACGGATGACCACTCACCGTTTCGTCGAACTGAAACTCGACTTCCTTCGGGTGAACGTTGACCTGCCCGGAATCCGGAGTGACGGTGATCAATACCGGCGGTTCGTGATCCTCCGGGCCGCCAGGCGGCGGGCCGGCCGACGCGCAGGCCGTCATGGACGCCAGCGCGCACGCGCCGAGCAGTGATGCGACGCTGCGGGCGCTCAGGCGCCGCACAGCGAGCGTACCTTGTCGAGCAACTGAGCGTGCTTGGCGGTCATGTCCTGAAGAATGGCGCGGTCGTTCGCCACGACGTCCGGCGGCGCGCGCTCCACGTACTTGGCGTTCGCCAACCGTTGCGTGCGCGATGCGATCTGCTTGGCGAGTTCAGCCGCCTCGGCGCGCAAGCGTGCGCATTCCTTGTCGACGTCGATCAAGCCGGCGAGCGGAATCACGATCTCCGTTCCGCCGGTCAACACGGCGTGCGCCGCGGCACCGGCCGGCGGCGATCTCGCCCACTCGTACGGTGCAGCGCGTCAGTCGACCGACGACCGACGACTCGCGCTCGAACAGCGCGCGTACGTCGCCGGCCGATCCCTCGCCCGCGGGCGGACGGACGATGACGTCGATCACTTTGCCCGGCGGCACGTCGTTGTCGGCGCGAAGTTGGCGAATGGCCAGGACCGCATCGCGAACGAGATCGAACTCGCCGGCCATCCGTGCGCCGCGCGCATCACGCGCCGCGTCGCGCGCCGGCCACGGCGCCAGCGCGAGGAACTCGCCTTCGCGATGCCCTGGCAGCCGTTGCCACAGCGCTTCGGTCACGAACGGCACCACCGGGTGCAGCAGCCGCAGCGCCTGATCGAACGTGTGGACGAGGACCGCGCGAGCGGTCTCGCGGTCCGCGCCCGGCGTCTCGAGGCGCGCTTTGACGGATTCCAAATACCAATCCGCTAATTCGTTCCACACGAATCGGCGCGCCGACTCCGCGTATTCGTTGAGTCGAAGCCCGGCCGCGCGGTCCGCCTCGCGCCACACCACGCCGTCCGGCGAATTCGCCGCGGCCGGAACGGTCGGCCGCAGCGGTCCCAGCGCGCGATCGCATTCGTCGATCGCGACGTCGAGCCGGGCGAGAATCCACGCATCGGCGCGGGTCAGCGCGTCGCGCGGCACGGCGGAAATCGTTGCCACGGCATCGTCGCCCACGCGCTCGAGCAGGAATCGGCCGATGTTCCACAACTTCGTGCCGAAGTTGCGTCCCGTCGCGAACGACTTGTCGATGTCGCTCGGATCGAGCGTAACGTCGGCGCCCATGCCCATGCCGGCGATCAGCGTCCAGCGCAGCGCGTCCGCGCCGTACAAGCGCACCACGTCGAGCGGATCGATTCCGTTGCCGAGCGACTTCGACATCTTGCGATGCTGCGTGTCGCGCGCGGTGCCGTGCAGATACACCGTGTGGAACGGCGAACGGCCCATGAACTCGTATCCGGCCATCACCATGCGTGCGACCCAGAAGAAGATGATCTCCGGTGCCGTGATCAGCGTGTCGGTCGGGTAGAACGCCGCGAGATCCGCCGACTGTTCGTTCGGCCAGCCGAGTGTCGAGATCGGCCAGAGCCACGACGAGAACCAGGTGTCGAGCACGTCCTCGTCTTGCCGCACCGGGCCCCTCGCAGTACGGACACTGCGTGAGATCGTCGCGGCTCACGATGACGTTCTGCGGCGGATCGCAATCGTCGCAGTACCACACGGGAATGCGATGCCCCCACCACAGCTGGCGCGAGATGTTCCAGTCGCGGATGTTCGTCAGCCAATTGACGTACACCGCCTCCCAGCGCTCCGGCAGCACGCGAATCGCTCCGTCGCGCACCCCTTGTAACGTCGGGCGGGCCAGGGGTTCCATTTTCACGAACCACTGATCAGACAATCGCGGCTCGACCACCGTGTCGCACCGATAGCAATGGCGCACGGCGTGCGAGCGCGTCTCCACTTTCTGCAGCGCGCCGCTCGCGCGCAGCATCTCGACGATGCGCGCGCGCGCCTCGAATCGGTCGAGCCCCGACAGCGCCGCCGGCACGCGACCGTCCGCGTCGGCCACTTCGCGCACGACGCCATGCTCGTCGATCACCACGGGCATGCTCAGCTTGTGCCGCGTACCGACCTCGAAGTCGTTCGCGTCGTGCGCCGGCGTGATCTTCACCACGCCAGTGCCGAACTCGGGATCGGCGTACGCATCGGCGATCACGGGGATCGCCCGGTCGACAATTGGCAGCCGCACCGATTTGCCGACGACGTCGCGATAGCGCGGGTCGTCGGGATTCACGGCGACCGCCACGTCGGCGAGCATCGTCTCCGGCCGCGTGGTGGCGATGATCAGGCTCCGGCCGGATTGTCCCTCGAGCGGATACGCGATGTGGTACAACTCGCCCATCTCGTCCTGGAACTCGGCCTCCTCGTCGCTCAACGACGTGAGGCAGCGCGGGCACCAGTGGATTACGCGATGGCCGCGATAGATCAGTCCGCGTTCGTACAGCCGGACGAACGCTTCGCGGACGGCGAGCGACAACTCCGGCGACAGCGTGTACGCGGTGC
Source organism: uncultured Gemmatimonadaceae bacterium (assembly GCA_963817445.1). GTDB lineage: Bacteria > Gemmatimonadota > Gemmatimonadetes > Gemmatimonadales > Gemmatimonadaceae > JAQBQB01. Next base: position 935,528 of record CAWFOG010000022.1, on the reverse strand, counting down.
GCGACCAGTCGGCCGACGAGCCGATGGCGCGCAACTGCTCGAGAATCGTTCCGCCGGTCTCGGTGACGAACGCTTCGGTGCGCTGGACGAACGCATCGCGGCCGACGTCGAAGCGCGTTTTGCCTTCGCTCCCGAGCTGACGCTCGATCACGTTCTGCGTCGCGATGCCGGCGTGGTCGGTGCCGGGCACCCACAGCGCGTTCGTCCCGTTCATTCGCGCCCAGCGAATCACCACGTCCTGAATGGTGTTGTTCAGTCCGTGGCCGACGTGGAGAATGGCCGTGACATTCGGCGGCGGCATGACGATCGTGTACGGCGCGCGCGCGCCGCCGACGCGCGAGGAGTCGCTGGCACGCGCGCTGAAACACCCGGCGTCGAGCCAGGCGCGATAAATCGCCGGATCGGCGGTTGCAAAGTCGTAGCGATCGGGCAGCGGCATGGCGAAAGATATCGCGCCTGCTGCCCGGACATCACATCAGTCGGACGCCTCTGGCGGCTGAATGACATGGTCCGCTTTCGGCACGCTGCGCGCGCCGCGCTTAGGCGGGGTCCGCCGCTCGGCGAGACCGTCGGTGTCATCCGCCGCGTTGCGCACCGCGTCATCGACCTGCGACCAGCGCTCCTCGAGATCGGCGCGCGGAGTCGCGTGGCGATCCGGCTCGGACGAGTTGCCCTGGCGCCGGCGGCCCATTCCGACGCGGCCACCCTCCCACTGCGTCTCGGTGAGCGCCGGGTCGCCGTCGCGCGTGCGACGTGCGGCTTCGTCGAACCGGCGTTCGTCGTCGCCCAGAGCGATGCGGTTGATCACCGTGTCGACGCCAGGCACGCCGCGCGCGATCGTCACTGCGTGTTCCGACTCCGACTCGTCTTCGACCCAACCGGCCAGCTCGATCACGCCGGCGTTGAGCGAGCCGATGTCGACCGCACGCTCGCAGAGAATCGGGTCGTTGCGGAACGCTTCGAGCACGCGCTCCTCCAGCGTTTCGTCGGCATCGTCCGACTCGAGTTCGTCCTCTTCGATGTCGTCGAACTCGTCGTCTTCGTCGACGCTCGCTGTCGCGGCGTCGAGCCGTTGTGCGCCGACGCGCCTTTGCGCCGCAGCTTTGACGTCAGCGCGCCGAACCCGCCGACGCGTTGCGCCACGAGCATGCCGACGGCAAATCCTGCAACGGCGCCGACAACAACGCCGAGCACCGTGCTGGTGGAAGACGACTCGTCGTCCCGATAGCGAAGCGGTGACATAGCGCGTGAGCCCTGTGGCGGAGGTTGTTGCAGAATGATAGGTTACGCTTTCGACTAGCGCGAGAGGCGTGGTCGTTCGCGGTGCAAGAAAAAGGCCACCTACCAACCATGATCGATCGTCCATCCGACGCCACACTCACGCTGACGCTCCCCGACGGATCGCAGCGCAGCGTGCCGGCGGGCACGCTGCCAGCCGAAGTGGTTAAGACCATCGGCGAACGCCTGTTGCTCGCCGCGGTCGCCGTCGAAATCGACGGACAAATCCAAGACTTGATGACGCCGTTGCGGGCGAGCGGCACCTTTCGCGTGCTCACGGATCGCGACCGCCCCTCGCTCGACGTGCTCCGCCACTCGGCGGCCCACATTCTGGCCACCGCCGTGCGACGACTGCGCCCCGACGCCAAGATCGGCTTCGGCCCCTCGATCGACGAAGGCTTCTACTACGATTTCGAAGTCGCCGAGCCGTTCACGACGGAAGACGTGGCGGCGTTCGAGAACGAAATGCGGAAGGTCGCCGCGGAGAAGTATCCGTTCGTGCGCGACGAGGTGAATCGTTCGCAGGCCCAGCAGCGATTCGCCGACGATCCGCTCAAGCTCGAACGATTGTCCGAGCTGGCCGACGACGAAGTGATCTCGACGTACACCGACGGGCCGTTCATCGACCTGTGCCGGGGCCCGCACGTCCCCGACACCTCGCGCCTCAAGCACTTCAAGCTGACGCACACCGCCGGCGCCTACTGGCGCGGCGATTCCAAGCGTCAGATGCTGCAGCGCATCTACGGCACGGCGTTTTTCAAGAAGGAGGAGCTCGACGCCTACCTCCACCAGATCGAGGAAGCAAAGCGGCGCGACCACCGCGTGGTCGGCAAGCAGCTCGACCTGTTCATGATGCATCACTTCGCGCCCGGCGCCGTGTTCTGGACCGAGCGCGGGTCGATCGTCTACAGCGCGATCGTCGACTTCGTGCGCGAGCGGCAGCGCGACGACTATCACGAAGTGCGCACGCCGCTGCTGTTCAACAAGTCGCTGTGGGAGATCTCCGGGCACTGGGGCAAATACCGCGAGAACATGTTCCTCGTCCTCGACACCGAGAGCGGCGAGCACGACTTCTCGCTCAAGCCGATGAACTGCCCGTCGCACTATTTGCTTTATCTCAACAAAAAACACTCATATCGCGAATTGCCGCTTCGCTACGCCACGTTCGACGTGCTGCACCGGAACGAAGTCTCCGGCGCGCTGTCCGGCCTGACGCGCGTGCGGCAGTTCGCGCAAGACGATTGCCACGTCTTCCTCACCGAGAGCCAGATCACCGCCGAGGTCCATCGGCTGGTGCAGTTCATCCTCGAGTATTACCAGACGTTCGGTCTCGTCGCCGCCATGCGCTTCGCGACGCGGCCGAGTGTCCGCATTGGCAGCGACGAATTGTGGGATCAGGCCGAGTCGTCGCTTCGCGCCGCGCTCGATGCGACGGGAATGGCCTACGAGCTCAAGCCCGGTGACGGGGCGTTTTACGGTCCTAAAATCGACTTCGACGTGACCGACTCGATCGGCCGTTCTTGGCAATTGGGCACCATCCAGCTCGACTACAACAACGCCGAACGCTTCGATCTCACCTACGTCGGCGAAGACAACACGAATCACCGACCCGGTCATCATCCACCGCGCGGTCAGCGGGTCGTTCGAGCGGTTCATCGCAATTCTGATCGAGCATTTCGCCGGCGCGTTTCCCGTGTGGCTCGCGCCGGAACAGGTCCGCGTGCTGCCGATCACCGACGAATATCGCGCCTACGCCGAACACGTGACCAAGCAGCTGCACGACGCCGGCATCCGCGTGCACCTCGACGCTCGCTCCGAGACGCTCAAGTATCGCGTCGCCGAGGGCGCGCGGCTCAAGGTGCCGTACATGCTCGTCGTGGGAAAGCGCGAAGCAGAGCAGGGCACCGTCGCCGTCAACGTGCGCGGCGCGGGCAAGGAACAGCGGCCGAACGCGGTGCCCCTTGGCGCGTTCGTCGAGCGCGTGGCGCACGAACAGCGCACGCGGGCGCTCACGTTGAGCGCCCACGCCGCCGGAACTCGCCCTCTAGTCCGCGCGAATCGCCGTCATCGGATCGACGGCGAGCGCGCGCCGCGTCGGCACGACGCAGGCGAGCAGCGCGGCCGACATGAGCACGAGAGCGCCGACGATGAGCGACGCCGGATCGGAGCGCGTCACGCCGTAGAGTTGGTTCTCGATCAGGTGCGTGCCCCAGCGCGACACGACGAGGCCGATCGCCGCGCCGATCGCCGCGAGCGCGGTGCCGCGCGACAGAATTGCGCGGGCGACGCGGCCGCGCGACGCGCCCAGCGCCACGCGGATGCCGATCTCGCGCGTCTGCTGCGCGACGATGAACGCCATGACGCCGTAGAACCCGACGCCGGCGAGGACGAGCGCGAGCACGGTGAACACGCGCAGCAGCAGCATGACGAACCGCGGCGCCGGCGATCGTCGCGGACATACGCGTGCGCGACGCCGTCGATCGTCCGGCGTCCGCCGTTGTGTCGCCGCCGCGACGATCGTTCGCATTCGTGCGCGAGTGCCGCGTATCGCCGCTCGTGCGCACGAGAAGCGTTGCGATGCTCCGGTCGCTCGAACGGTGTGTAGAGGATCGGTGTCGCGGCTTCGAACGAGCCGCGTCCGCCGTCGCGCGTCGTCAGCGACGCCGACGATCGTGTAGCCACGGTCATCGCCCGTTTGCGACGATACGAATGCGACGGCCGATCGCGCCGACGTTCGGCCCAGTGCTTGGCCGCGAAGCCTCGTTCACGATCACCTGCGTCGTCGTCGTCGACGTGTCGCTGAACGTCGAGCCGCGCACGAGCAGATTCCCATCGCCGTGAAATAGTCTGGATCGACTTCGTTGACGTCGATGAACGACGTCGTCGTCGACGGCGGAGGTGGCTCACCCTCGATCTCGAGTCGGCCAACCGAAAAATCGACGCGATCCCGGTCCGACTTCATCGCGACCGTCGCGGACGCCACGCCGCCCGCATGCCGAAGCTGGTCGACGAGCCGGCGAGAACGGCGGCGCGTGCGGCGTGGCGTCGGGCGCGCCAAAGCCCTTGGGCAAGGGATCGGAATCTGATACAGATTCGCCGGGTCGAATCCGAGATCGGCACGCTGCATGTGCACGACGCTGCGAATGAGCATCGTCGCGCCAACCAGCAGCGTCGCCGACAACGCCATCTCCGTGACGATCGATCAACCCGCGGACGCGCGCCCGCACTCGCGGGCGCTCGCCCCACTGCACCGGTCTTGAGCGCGTCGTTCGTCGAGTGACGCGACGACTGCAGGCGCCGATGAGCCCGAACGCGATCCCGCTGGCGACCGTCACGACGAGCGCAACACCGAGCGTCGTCGCGTCGAGATGCGCCGCGCCGAGCGCGTGAAGGGCGATCGGGGCGCAGCGCGACCATCGATTTGAGCGCGATCCACCCGAGCACGACACCGAACGCGCTCCCCATGCCGGACAACACGAGGCTCTCCGTGATCAGCTGGCGCAGCAGCCTCGATCGGCCCGCACCGAGGGCGGCGCGGATGGCGAGCTCGCGCTGGCGCGACGCACCGCGCGCAATGAGCAAATGCGCGACGTTCGTGCAGGCGATCAGCAGCACCAACCCGACCGCCGCCGCGAGCATGATCAGAGAGTCGTGAAAGCTCAGATCGTCGCTCGGGGAGAGCCACGACGGCGGTGAACGGAATCTTGCCACCCGTGAACCCGTCGGTGCGCGCGTAGAGCGTGTCGAGCTCGGACTCGCCCGTGCAATCGTCGCGCCTGGCCGGAGACGCCCCATGACGGCGAGTCCGTGCTTGTCGTTGCGCACATCGAGCGGCAGCCAGACCTCGGTTGTGCTGCGCCCCGCACCGGGCAGCGCGAGTGCGGCCGGCGCCACGCCGATGATGGTGATACACCGAATCATTGAGCGTGATCCGCTTGCCAATCGCGCCCGATCGGATCCCAAGCGCTGGCGCCAGAACGATTCGCCGATCACCACGACGTTCTCACCGCTTGCGATGTCGGCGGTCGTGAACTGACGGCCGGCGATCACGTTGTGCCCCGTGAACCCGAACAATGCCGGGACGACGCGCGCGCCGTTGAGCGACACCGCCTCCCCGGCGGTCTTCATCGACACCGGACTTTGCTTGGTACCCGACGACGCTTTCGAAGTCGCGCGCCTCGTCGCGCCACGCGCGGTAGACGCGCGCCTCCGGCGTGATCGCCACCCGCATACCGGTCGTGTTGCCGTTGCTCGGCTGCTGACTCGACATCACGACGCGATCCGCGTGTGGATAGTCGACCGCGTGCAGCATCAACCGGCTCACCACGCTGAACACCGCCGTGCGTCGCGGCGATCCCGAGCGCGAACGTGAAGATCGTGACCGCCGTCCACGCCCTTCTGGCGGCCGAGTGTGCGCAAGGCGAAACCGATGTCCTGCCGCAAATCGCTGAAGTATTCGGTGCGCTGCATGCGTTGCTCGCGGTGGCGCGCGGCGTCGATCAGCCGCGCTCGGGATTCAACGAGAGGACCAAATCGCGCGACTGCTTCGCGGTACGCGTCGTCCGCGCTCGCGCCGCGCGACACGAGCTGCTCGGCGCGCAGCGAGAGGTGGAGGCGAATCTCCTCTTCCACCTCGCGCTCCCACCGCGTGCGCCCGCGGAGCGCCAGCTGAAACGCGCGACGAATGCCGGCGCGAATCATCGGCCGCTCACGTCGGTCTCGGGCGACGGCTGGCCGTCGCGATTGGCGGTGAGGACGTCCGTCACCGTGCCGGCGTAGCGCATCCAGTTTCGCGTTTCGGCGCGGAGATACGTGCGGCCGGTGGCTGTGAGCTTGTAGTAGCGGGCGCGCCGGTTGTTCTCCGTCACGCCCCACTCGGCTTGGAGCAGTCCGCGCTCCTCGAGTCGGTAGACGGCTTGGTAGAGCGCCGAATCGTCGAGGTCGAGCGAGCCGTTGGCGGCGCGTTCGAGCCACGCGACGATCTCGAACCCGTGCATCGGCGTCCAGCTCAAGGCGCGGAGCACGAGGAGGTCGAGCGTGCCTTTGAGGACGGGAAGCGGGTCGGCTGGCCGGGTGCTCATCGAGATGCTCTATTGAGAGTCTGGATGAAGATGCGAGGGAGGGGCGGCCGGGGCAAGAGGGAGCCGACGGGAGGGCAGACGTCAGCGGATTCCGCTCCGGGACTCGATGCGCCGATTCGGCTTGGGGCTGAGCGCTCGACGTCGGGGTCGGACGTCCGACATCTGACGTCAGACCCGGCGTGACAACCGGACGATTCCGCGCGCCGCCGCCCCCTTCACGCTTGGACTGAAGTCTGACTTCGGACGTCCGCCGTCCGTCGCCCCTTGGCAGCCCGCCCTCCGCCATGTCCGCCGACGCCCAGAGTGGCAACGACTCACACCTCTCTCGCGAGCCGCACTAACTTTCAGTGCGTTTCTCCCGCCGCTTAGATAGGAGCATCAATGAGCGATACATCCAGGCAGGCCGTGATCGTCTCGGCCGCCCGCACCCCGATTGGCAAATTCTTGGGCGCGCTCGCGCCACTCACCGCGCCAGAGCTTGGCGCCGTGGCGATCCGCGCGGCCGTTCAACGCGCCGGCATCGACGCCGCCCACGTCGAAGAAGTCATCATGGGCAACGTGATCCAGGGCGGCGTCGGGCAGGCGCCGGCGCGCCAGGCCGCGATCAAGGGCGGCATTCCCGCGACCGTCTCGGCGCTCACGATCAACAAGGTGTGCGGCTCCGGCCTCAAGGCCGTGATGCTCGCCGCCCAAGCGATCAAGGCGGGCGATCGACAGGTGATCGTCGCCGGCGGACAGGAGTCGATGTCGAACGCGCCGTATTACAACTATGGTATGCGCGGCGGCGTCAAGCTCGGCGATCAGACAATCGTCGACGGCATGATCAAGGACGGACTGTGGTGCGCCTTCTGCGACGTCCACATGGGGAGCCACGCCGAGTACACGGCGAAGAAAGCGTCTGTGTCGCGCGCGATGCAAGACGAATTCGCGGCCCGCTCGCACCAGAAGGCGGTGGCGGCGATTGACGCCGGACGATTCAAAGATGAAATCGCGCCCGTGCAAATCTCCGGACGCAAAGGGATGACGACCGTCGACACCGACGAGAGCCCGCGCAAGGATACGACCGCGGAATCGCTTGCCAAATTGCGCCCGGCCTTTCCGCCAAAGACCGGCGACGCGAGCGATCTCTCGGTCACGGCCGGGAACGCGTCGAGCTTGAACGATGGCGGCGCGGCGCTCGTCGTCACCAGCGAGGAGTATGCGCGTGCGCACGGGCTCACGATCATGGCGCGCATTGATTCGTACGCCACGGGTGCCACGGAGCCGCAGGATTTGTTCTTCGCACCGATTCGCGCCGTCGAGAATCTGATGACGAAAAGCGGTTCGAAGATCGGCGACTACGATCTCATCGAGGCGAACGAGGCGTTCGCATCGCAGGCCATCGCCGACGGGCAGGGACTTGGATGGGATTGGGATCGCGTCAACGTGAATGGCGGCGCGATCGCGCTCGGCCATCCAATTGGCGCGAGCGGTGCGCGCGTGTTGACGACTCTCCTCTACGCCATGCAGCAGCGCGGCGCTCAGCGGGGATTGGCGACGCTCTGTCTCGGCGGCGGTGACGCGGTCGCGCTGAGCGTCTCACGGGTGAACTGACATGACGACCACTACCAGCACACTCTCGCGCAGACTGTCGTCGAACCGATTGACGCTCGTTGGAATCGTCGGCTTCGCGGCGGCGGTTGCCGCGGCATCACAAGTCGCGATTCCGCTGCCGGGCACGCCGGTACCGTTTACGCTGCAGCCAATGCTCGTCGTGCTTGCGGGGCTGTTGCTTGGTCCCGCCGCGGGCGCGGCGAGTATGCTCGTCTATCTCGCGGCTGGCGCCGTCGGGTCTGCCGGTGTTTACGCCGCTGGGTGCGCCGGGATTGGCGAGATTTTTCGGCCCGACTGGCGGATATCTGCTGGCGTATCCCGCGGCGGCGTTCGTGGCGGGAGCGCTCGCGCGCGGCGTGCGTTCGTTGCCCGTGCGCTGGCTCGCCGCCACCGCCGGCATGTGCGTCATCTATCTGGGCGGAATCGCGCAGCTTGCGGTGTTGAACGCGAGTGTTTCGCGCGCGATCCTACTCGGCGTGACGCCGTTCGCGCTGTTCGATGTCGTGAAGGCATTCGTCGCGGCAGCGGTGAGCGGTTCCTGGACGAAGCAGACCCGCGCGTAGGCGCGGCGGGTCGACGCGTGAATTTCGAACAGCTTTTCTACGCACGCCCGGGCGCGCTGCGCGCTCCCTGGCGCATTGCAATGTTTTGCGCGACCTCGATCGCCGGCCTCATTGTCGTGTCGGTGCTCCTCGGTCCAAGCGTCCTTTGGCTCTTCCGCCGAGTCGGCGTGTCTGAGCTCGCCGCCGCGTCTTGGATCGAAGTGCTCGGCGTGCTGGCCGGCACCGCCGTGTCGCTGCGACTGATCGACAAACGGCCCTGGCGCGACGTTTGGCTTGGTCGCGACGCGGCGCGACCGTCCCTCTTCGTGTTCGGATTCGCAATTGGCGCCGCGGCGATTGGTCTGCCGATCATCCTCCTCATCGCTGGCCACTGGCTGCGCAACGCAGGCGGTCCTACCGGCTCGTGGTTCGGCGCGGCCGTTCGCGTCACACTGTTCTTGGCGCCCGCCGCGCTCCTCGAGGAATTGGTGACTCGCGGCTACATCCTGTCGGTGCTGCGCGAGCAGTGGGGTTGGCGCTGGAGCATTGTGGCAACGAGCGTTGTCTTTGGTTTGCTGCATCTCGCGAACAACGGCGCGAGCATCGAACCGGTCCTCCTGGTCATGCTCGCCGGATTCTTTCTCGCGTCCGTTCTGTACGTGACGCAGAGTCTCTACGCCGCATGGATGGCCCACTTGGCGTGGAATTGGACGATGGCGGTGCTATTCCATACCGCCGTCAGCGGATACCCGCTGGATGCGCCCGCTTACCGTTATGTTCCTGCGGGGCCGGGTTGGGCGACGGGCGGCGACTGGGGACCGGAGGGAGGGATACCGGCTGGCCTCGGGATGTGCGCCGGAATCCTCTATGTCGTCGTTCGGCGGCGGCGCGGTGCCAACGAAGCGAACGTGCCGAACGACGCCACGACGTAATCACACTACGACTTCGAGCAGAACAGGAGATATAGAGCATGGCCGAGCGTGTTGCCGTAATCGGCGCTGGGCAGATGGGAAACGGAATCGCGCATGTGTTCGCGCAGCATGGTTTTGAGGTCACGATGATCGACGTCTCGACGGCCGCGCTGGAGCGCGGCAAGGCGACGATCGCGTCGAATCTCGACCGCCAAATCAAGAAGGGAGCGCTGCCCGCGGCGGACCGCGACGAAATTCTCGGCCGCGTCACGTTGGCGCAGCGGCTCGACGCCGTGGCTGGTGCCGCGCTCGTCGTCGAAGCGGCGACGGAGAATCGCGATCTCAAATTCAAGATCTTCTCGGATGTCGACGCGGCCGCGGACCAGGGCGCCGTGCTGGCAACGAACACCAGCTCCATTTCCATCACCGAGATCGCGGCGCGCACGAAGCGTCCGGAGCAGGTCATCGGGATGCATTTCATGAATCCCGTTCCGGTGATGCAGCTCGTAGAGATCATTCGCGGGCTCGCGACGTCGAACGAGACGACGCAGCGCGTGCTGGCACTGTCCGCGGCGGTGGGCAAAACCGCGGTCGAAGTGCAGGACTATCCGGGTTTCGTGGCGAACCGGATTCTGATGCCGATGATCAACGAGGCGATCTACTGCCTGATGGAAGGGGTGGGGAGCGCGGAGTCGATCGACACGGTCATGAAGTTGGGGATGAATCATCCCATGGGACCGTTGGCGCTCGCCGATTTGATTGGGCTCGACACGTGCTTGGCGATTCTCGAAGTCCTGCACGACGGCTTGGGCGATCCGAAATACCGCCCGTGTCCGCTGTTGCGGAAGTACGTTGCGGCCGGCTGGCTCGGGCGAAAGTCCAAGCGCGGGTTTCATGCATACTGACCGCCGCACCGTGCGTCGCAGCGATCCCGCACGCGCGGGTTGACGTATGGCTTGGGCTCTAACACCGCTCACCGAAGAACAACGCGAGATTCAGCGCACGGCCCGCGAGTTCGCGATGCGCGAGATCGCGCCGTTCAGCGCGCAGTGGGACGCCGACTCGCACTTTGAACCCGCGCTCGTGCCGAAGCTCGCGGCGCTGGGACTCCTTGGCATGATGATCCCCGAGCGGTACGACGGGCTCGGTCTCGATACACTCACGTACCTGGTGGCGCTCGAGGAGATCGCGACCATCGACGCGTCCGTGGCGGTGATGCTCAGCGTGCACAACTCGCTGCCGACGCAGATGATTCTCCGCTGGGGCACCGACGAACAGAAAGAGCGTTTTCTCAAGCCGATGGCACGTGGCGAGCGGCTTGGCGCATTTGCGTTGTCGGAACCGGAGGCAGGCTCCGACGCCGCGTCGCTCCGCACGCAGGCGCGGCGTGACGGTGCCGACTGGATACTCAACGGCACGAAGGCGTGGGTGACGAGCGGAACGTCGGGCGACATCATTCTCGTGATGGCGCGGACGGACTTGCCGGAGGATCGGCGCGGCGCGCGCGGCATCAGCGCGTTCATCGTCACGCCGGACCTGCCGGGATTCAGCGTCGGCAAGAAGGAGGACAAGATGGGCCTTCGCGCGTCGCCGACGGTCCAGCTTCACTTCTCCGACATGCGCGTTCCGGCGAGACCGATTGCTCGGACAGGTCGGGAGCGGATTCATTTACGCCATGCAATCGCTCGACAACGGCCGGCTCGGCATCGCGGCGCAGTCGGTCGGCATCGCCGAAGCGGCATTGCGCGCCGCGGCGGCGTACGCGGCGGAGCGCAAACAGTTCGGCAAATTGATCAAGGAATTCCAGGCGATTCAGTTCAAGCTGGCGGACATCGCCACTCGCGTGTCGGCGGCTCGCGCGCTGTTGCACGCCGCGGCGACGGCCAAGGATCGCGGCGAGCATATTCGCCAGTTCAGCTCCATGGCCAAGTTGTTGGCCAGCGAGACGGCGATGTGGTCCACGACGCAGGCGATCCAGATATTCGGCGGCTACGGGTACGTGAAGGAGTATCCGGTGGAGCGGCTGTTCCGCGACGCCAAGGTCACCGAGATTTACGAGGGCACGTCCGAGATTCAGCGCATTGTCATCGCGCGCGAGCTATACTCGCGGGGGCCGGCCTAGCACGGTTGCTGGAAACAAGGAGGAAGTGCAAAGAAGGACGCAGAGTCGCAGAGTACAGGGGAGACGCAGAGGAAAACCATGGAGGTAAGCCTCTCGTGGAAGACGTAAGCTCAGTCCTCGGCGTCTCTCAAGTGTCCCTCTGCGACTCTGCGTCAAATACTTTCGGCTTGTTCAGCAGGTGCGGTTGCACGACGCGGTATCACAAACTCACATTGAACTTCCGGAACAACCCAACCATATGAAGCTCTTCGACACGATCGCCGGCATGGGCCACGAGCAACTGGTGCTTTGCCAGGATGCGGCCTCCGGCTATCGCGGGATCATCGCGGTCCACAGCACCGTGCTCGGGCCTGCCCTCGGCGGCACACGGTTTTGGAAGTACGCCAGCGACAACGACGCGATCGTCGACGCGCTGCGGCTCGCTCGCGGCATGACCTACAAGAATGCCGTTGCTGGGCTCAACCTGGGCGGCGGAAAGTCCGTGATCATCGGCGACAACAAGACCGCCGACCGCGAAATGATCTTCCGCGCGCACGGACGCTTCGTCGAAAGTCTCGGCGGCCGGTACATCACCGCCGAAGACGTCGGCACGAGCACGGCGGACATGGACTACGTCCACATGGAAACCGACTACGTCAGCGGTCTCGCTGGTCGGTCGGGCGACCCGTCACCCGTCACGGCGCACGGCGTCTTTCGCGCCATCCAGGCGTCGGCGAAAGAGCGGTGGGGCTCGGATGACTTGAGCACGAAGACCGTTGCGATTCAGGGGTGCGGCCACGTCGGCTACTATCTCGCCAAGGAGCTGCACGAAGCCGGCGCGAAGCTCGTCGTCACCGACATCGACGGCGACCGGGTGAAGCGCGTCGTCAACGAATTCGGCGCGCGCGCGGCGACCGCGGAAGAGATCTACGGTGCCCAGGCGGACATCTTCGCTCCCTGCGCGCTCGGCGCGATCATCAACGACACGACGATTCCGCAGCTCAAGGTCGAGATCGTGGCCGGTGCGGCGAACAATCAGTTGCTCGAGGAGCGCCACGGCGATGCGCTCGAGGCGCGGCACATCATGTACGCGCCGGACTATGTCGCGAACGCGGGCGGCGTCATCAACGTCTACGGCGAGCTCGCCGGCTGGACGTCGGCGCGGTCGTTCCGCAAGGCGGACGAGATCTACGACACCGTGCGCAAAGTCTTCGCCATTGCCGCCGCGGACAAGATTCCAACGTATCTGGCGGCGGACCGTCTCGCCGAGCAGCGCATTCGCGCGGTGGGCTCGATGGTGCGCACGTGGCCACAGTGGCCGAACAAATGAGTGAATCAATCGCCATCGCATCGGATCACGCCGGGTTCGCGCTCAAGCAACAGCTCGAGCGCGCGCTCGGCGACATGGGCTACGATGTCGACGACCTCGGCACGGACAGCGCCGAGTCGACGGACTACGCGGACTTTGCGCATCCGTTGGCGAAGCGCGTGTCGGACGGCGAGGTGCAGCGCGGCGTGCTGCTCTGCGGGACCGGACTCGGGATGAGCTACACCGCGAACCGGTACCCGCGCGTGCGCGCGGCCATCGCATGGAGTCCTGAAATCGCGAAGCTGGCGCGCGAGCACAACGACGCGAACGTGCTCGTGCTTCCCGCGCGGTTCGTGACGGAGGGTGAAGGCGTCGCGATTCTCAAGACCTGGCTCGAGACGCCGTTCGAAGGAGGGCGGCACGCGCGCCGCGTCGACAAGATCGAACGACCGCACGACGACTGATGAGCAGCCAATGAGCGAATGGACGAAATATCCGCTGCGCTCGCCCGGTCCAGCGCTTCGCGCAACCGACCCTGAGATCGCGGCGTTGATCGACGCTGAAACGACGCGGCAGAACGAAGGCCTCGAGTTGATTGCCAGCGAGAACTTCATCTCGCCGGCCGTGCTCGAGGCCATGGGCACGTCGCTCAACAACAAGTACGCCGAAGGTCTGCCGGGCAAACGCTACTACGGCGGATGCGAGATCGTCGACCAGGTCGAACAGTTGGCGATCGACCGCGCGAAGCAATTGTTCGGCGCCGAGCACGCGAACGTGCAGCCCCACTCCGGGGCGCAGGCCAACTACGCCGCGATGTCGCCGTTTCTCAAGCCGGGCGACACGTTTTTGGGAATGGATCTCTCCAACGGCGGGCATCTCACCCACGGCTCGCCGGTGAATTTCTCCGGATTGCTCTATCGAGCGATCTCGTACGGCGTGACCGACGACGGCCTGATCGACTACGACGACATGCGGCGGAAAGCGCGCGAACACCGTCCGCGCCTCGTGCTCGCCGGGTACAGCGCGTACTCGCGAGTGATCGACTACGCCGCGTTCGCCGACGTGGCGCGAGAGATCGGCGCAATCTTCATGGTCGACATGGCGCACTTCGCCGGGTTAGTGGCCGGCGACGCGTACCCGTCGCCCATCCCGTTCGCCGACGTCGTCACGACGACGACGCACAAGACGCTGCGCGGCCCGCGCGGAGGAATGATTCTCTGTAAGGCCGAGCACGCGAAAGCGATCGACAAGTCCGTATTTCCCGGCACGCAGGGCGGCCCGCTCGAGCACATCATCGCGGCGAAAGCCGTGTGCTTCAAGGAAGCGCTCGAGCCATCGTTCAAGACGTACGCGGCGAGCGTCGTCGCAAACGCCCGCGCTCTCGCCCGCGCGCTCACCGATCGCGGATTCGAGATCGTGTCGCGCGGCACGGACAACCATCTCATGCTGGTCGATCTGCGAAATCGCGGACTGACGGGAAAGGTCGCGCAATTGTCGCTCGACGAAGCGGCGATCACCGTCAACAAGAACACCGTACCGAAAGAAACGCAGTCGCCGTTCGTGACGAGCGGCATTCGCATCGGGACGCCGGCGGTGACGACGCGCGGGATGGGCGAAGCCGAAATGGTGCGCATCGCCGAGTTGATCGACCGCGTGGTCCGCGCGCCGGACGACGCGCGCGTCAAGTCGACGGTTCGTGAAGAGGTCCGCGCGCTCGCCGGGACGTTTCCGCTTTACGCGTGAAGGTCCTCGGCCGGACGCTCGGTTTCGTTCTCGGCTGGTACATCCTGCTGTCGGCGCCACTCGCGGCGCCACCGCTCGTCGCCACGGCGCTCCTGCTCGTCGTCGCGCTCGCGTTTTGGTGGCGCTACTTCGACGGCGGCGCGAAGGGCGTGCCGCTCGCACGCCGCGCACGCTTTCGTATTCGCCCGCTCGGCCCGGCGCTCCGGCCGCTGTTGCGTTGCGCCGCCGTGCTCATCGTGTTCGATCTCGCGGCACTGTTGACGTTGCAGTACGTGGCGCACGTGCCCGATCAAGGATCGTCATTTCTCGACACGTACATCGCGCAGCATCCCTTGGGCTGGCTGCCGATCAGCTTCATCGTCGTGATCGGCGGGCCGTTCGTTGAAGAATTTGGATTTCGCGCGCTGCTTCAGCGGCCAATGGAAAAGCGCTGGGGCCCGTTGACGGCAATCACGCTGACGTCGCTCGCGTTCGCCTCCGCACACGCCGATCCATGGCACGCACCGTACTTCTTCATGGCCGGCGTGGTGTTGGGAACAGTCGTGTGGATCACCCGGTCGATCTGGGCGAGCATCATCCTCCACGTCATCCACAACGGCGTGACGATCCTGCTCAGCTGGTTGCTCCCCGACGATCGCACCGTGGACGCAACGCTCATCCACTACGGCGCGCGGTGGATTGCGCCCATCGTGGCGATTGCAACCGGCATTGTCGTCGTTCGGTTACTGCGCGCGCTCCCTCGTGGCGGCGCGGTTCACAACCACGCGCGCGCGCCGCGCGACTCAGTCGGCGACGGGCAAGCGGCGCACGACTGACGCCACGCACTGCGCGGCCAGATCGCGCGTTGTGTACGAGCAGAGATCGAGATCGGCGCGACGCCACTGCCAATCCTCGGGGCTCGTCGCGTGCGGCTGCAGCACGTGCTCGAACGCCGGCATTGCCGTTCGCGCATCCGCTACCGGCGGGTGCTGATCGCCGAGTTGGCCGCTCCACTCGATGACGAGCAGCTGTCCGTCGGCGATGGAGTTGGAGCGTCCGCGAATCCACGAAAAGCTCAAGCCCACGGGACCGATCTGCACCGTGTACCGATCCGGCGTCCGGCGCGCTTCGGGCGCGAATCCGGCGGGCAGCGTACCAGGTGCTTCGCACAGGCGCGACACCGTGGCGGACAGTGAGTCGAGTTCGCGGTTGATGAGCGCGAGCGCGCGCTGCGACGTGAGGAACGACGTACGCGCGCGTGCGCGCTGTTCGTCGTCGGCCTTGCGTGCCGCCATTGCGGAATCGGTAATTCGCTTGGGCGCACCACCGGCCGACGTCACGGCCGCGATGATCGCGTCGACGACAGCCGCGCTCGTCGGCGCGCCGGTCGCGCGCACGGTCGTGCCCTTGAGCCACGACGGCAGCGGCGACGAGTCGAGCGGTACGACAATGACGTCTTTGCGCTTCACCTTGCCAACGCGCGTTTTGACCGCGACGGCTTCGTCCTCGGTCGCCGGCGTGGTGCCCCACAGTCGCTGGTAGAGCACGACGACCACGCGAGCGTCCTTCTCGATCGACTTGCGAATGGCCGCGGTCGTCGCGGACGGTCGTGTGCGATCGGCGACGCGCGGAACGACGAACACCGCCTTGCTGAGGCGTGGCTCGAGTCGGCGCTTGAGCTCCACTACGGACAGCGCATCAAAATCAGCGGCGGTGATCGCCACGTCGTACTTGAAAGCGCGCTTCATTCGATCCGGGAAGCGAGTGAGATACCTAATCTACTAAAGAGTTCGTCATCGCGCCTGCCCGACAGGAAGATTTGCCGAATGCGGCCGGGGGAGTTGTGGCGACGCCGTGCAGTGCTCATTTTCTTGACAGACGCGGCGCGGGCAGGCCGCGTTGCGCCCATGGCAGGGCCGGCGGGCGGAGGCCCAAATATCGGTCGGAACGACGGAATACGAGGGTACGCAGTGGCTGAACTGGCGTTTCGCGATGGCATCATGGACCGCATCCGGCTGCGAGAGCCGCGGTTCGACGAGCGCGCATATCTCTTTGCGCTCGCCGCCCTCGAGTATTGCCAACAGCACCTCGACGAGCGCCGTCATATCACGGGCCGCGAACTGGCCCTCGCCTGCCGCGATCTGGCGCTGGAACGGTTTGGCGTCATGGCCCGCGTGGTCCTCGAGCATTGGGGCGTGCGCAGCAGCGCGGATATCGGCGATGTGGTATTCACGCTCGTCGAACTCGGTTTGCTCATGAGTCAGTCGACCGACACGCGCGATGAGTTCGTCGACGTGTTCGACTTCGATCGCGCCTTCGAGCGCGAATACCCGTGGGGCGGTGCGTTGACCGTTTAGCGGGCATGGCGAGTTATCATGCGGACGCGGACTGGGCCGCGTCGGACGGTGTCGTGACGGGAGGACTGGGTGCATGGATAAGCCGATGGAGTGGCCAAGTTGCCAGAAGTGTCACACCGGCGTACTACTGCCGCTCAGCGACTACGGTCGCGACGGCGCGCCGATCATGTACAAAGCGTGGGCGTGCAGCAACCCCGACTGCGGATTCAACATTCGCATCGATAACGGCGAGCTGAGCTACGGTCGCACGGTCGGGACGTCGCAGAAGTAGCGAATTCGTCTGAGAATCCATACAACTCGTGCGAGCACTCGTCCGCGTCGTCAGTAGCGTTGAATCGGCGACGCGCGACGCGACGGCGATTGCCGCCGGTACGCCCGCGCGCACGCTGATGCAGCGCGCCGGCGCGGCGGCCGCGAGTGAGATCGCGTTGCGCTACCGCGATCGCCTCGCCGGCGGCGCCACGGTGTTCGCGGGACCGGGAAACAACGGCGGTGACGCGTGGGTCGTCGCGCGCGCGCTGGCGGCGAGTGGCGTGCGCGTTCGCGTCGTCGAGCCGGTGAGCGCAAAGTCGAGCGATGCACAGGCAGAACGCGCGCTCGCGCTCGACAGCGGCATCGACGCGCCGATTGACACCGTTGATCCCATCGACGCCGGCGATACACTCGTCATCGACGGACTCCTCGGCACTGGCGCGAGCGGCGCGCCGCGCGATGCGCTCGGCGCGGCGATCGAACGCGTGGCGGCCATGCGTTCCCGCGGAGCGACGGTCGTCGCGCTGGACCTGCCGAGCGGCGTCGATGCGTCCACGGGCGAAATGGCGGGGGTCGCCGTCACCGCCGATGTGACAATCTCATTCGGCACGCTCAAGCGCGGGCAGCTCGTCGCGCGCGATGCGTGCGGAACGATCGTCGTCGTCGACATTGGACTCGGTCAGCACGCAGCGCTCGACGACGGCGCGCCGCAATTGGTCGACGAGCGCTGGGTTGCGCAACACGTTCCGCCGATCGCGGCGACCGCGCACAAGGGCGAGAGAAAGAAGCTCGCCATCGTCGGCGGCGCGCCGGGGATGGCCGGCGCCACCGTGCTCGCCGCGCGCGCCGCGCTCCGCAGCGGCATCGGAATGGTGAAGCTCATTGTCGCGCGCGAGAGTCTCGCGTCGGTGCAGGAGAGCGAGCCGTACGCACTCGCTGCCGCGTGGCCGGCCGACGACGCTGCCGTCACCAACGACATCGCGACGTGGGCGGACGCTGTCGTAATCGGACCGGGGCTTGGCCGAACCGTGGAAAGCCGCGCGCTCCTCGAGCGCGTGCTGCGCTGCTGGACTGGGCCGACTCTGCTCGACGCCGACGCCATCACACTTTTCGAACGACGCGCCGCCGACCTCGGCGCAGCGCTCGGTGCGCGCCCGGCGCTCATCACGCCACATCCGGTCGAGTTCGCGCGGCTTGCCGACATGCCGCCGGACAACGTGCTGCGCGCACGATTCGACGTTGGCATTTCGATGGCAAAGACGCTTGACGCCGCCGTGCTGCTCAAAGGTGTCCCGACGGTGATTACCGGCCGCGACGGCGCGCGCGTCGTCAGCGCCAGCGGAACTCCCGCGTTGGCGACTGCCGGAAGCGGTGACGTGCTGAGTGGAATTGCCGGAACGCTCCTCGCACAAACCGGCGACCCGTTCGTCGCGGGCGCCGCTGCTGCGTGGGTGCACGGCCGCGCCGCCGAGCGCGTTCCGTCGACCAACGGTCAGGTACGCGGCCTCTCGCTCGACGACATCGTCAACGAACTGCGCGATAGCTGGGTCTTCGACGATCGTCCGTTGCGCTATCCCGTCCTCGTTGAGCTCCCCGCCGTCGGCGGCCAACGCTAGTGCGCGACGTGCCGCTTGGCTCCGGCGCCGAGTTCGACGCAATCCGCGAACTGCGTGCGCGATGGGGCACGCTCGCCGTGGCTCTTGGCGACGATGCCGCGGTGATCGCCGTGCCGCGCGGCGATTCGCTCGTGGCAAGCGTCGACACGGCAATCGAAGGCCGCCACTTCAAACGCGGCTGGCTGTCGCCGCGCGAGATCGGCTATCGCGCGGTGACCGCGGCGCTGAGCGATCTCGCGGCGATGGCCGCCATGCCGCTCGGCGTGCTCGTAGCGCTTTCGGTTCCGGTTGCGTGGCGCGACGAACTCTTCGCCATCGGCGACGGCATTGGCGACGCTGTTCGCGCGGCCGCGACGGTCATTCGCGGCGGCAACCTGAGCGACGGCGGCGAATTGTCGATCACGACGACCGTGCTCGGCGCCGCGTTCTCGCCGCTCACGCGCACCGGCGCGCGCGAAGGCGACCGCGTCTACGTCACCGGCCAGCTCGGCGGTCCGGCGTCAGCGATCAAAGAGCTGCTAGCGCGGCAGCGCCTCGAGCGACCTGACTCCGGCGATGCGCGAGCGATTCGTACGCCCAGTCGCGCGACTCAACGAGGCGCGCTGGCTCGCCGATCGTGGCGTCACGGCGGCAATTGATATTTCCGACGGATTGGTGGCGGACGCCAGGCATCTCGCCGCGGCGAGCGGCGTGTCGATCGACATCGACGCCGCGCGAGTGCCGTGCATCGCGGGTGTCGACGCGAGCGTCGCGCTGCACGGCGGGGAAGAGTACGAACTCCTCGTCACGTCGTCGTCGGCGCTCGACGCAGAGGCGTTCTCGCTGCGCTTTGGGCTGCCGCTGTCCGAGATCGGGCGCGTTGGCAGTGGCGATAGGTCGGATGCGGTGCACGTGGACGGTGCGCACGTTGCGAGCGGGCAGGGCTACGACCACTTTTCGCGTTGATGCGATCTCTGTTCGTCGCGTTCGCGATAGTGGTAGCAACGCTCATTCTCGGGCCGACCGTCGTCGTCGCACGGCTCTTTCGCGTACCACAGGGTCCGAATTCGATCTACGCGAACGCCATGCGCCTCTGGGCGCGAACGATCAGCCGCGCGGCTGGGGTTCGCGTCCGCGTGCACGGCGCCGATCAGCTGCGAGACCTGCACGGCGCGGTGTTCGTCAGCAATCACGTGAGCTGGTTCGACATCTTCGCGCTCGCGTCAGAAGTGCCGTGGTGCACGTTCGTCGCCAAGTCGGAGCTCCGCCGGATCCCGCTGTTCGGGTTTGCCGCACAGTGCGCCGGCATCGTCTTCCTCGATCGCGACAACCGCAAGCAGGCGTTCGCGTCCTATCGTGCCGCGGCCGAGGAAGTACGGCGCGGGCGAGCGATCATCATCTGCCCGGAAGGGACGCGCGGGAACGACTATCACCTGCGTCCGTTCAAGAAGGGCCCGTTCGTGTTGGCGATAGCGGCCCAGTCGCCGGTCATTCCGACCCTTGTCTACGGCGCGCGCGAGGTCATGGCGAAGGGCTCGTTTCGCGTGCGGCCCGGCACGATCGACCTGCACTTTCTCGAACCCGTCCCCTCGATCGGGTTCGACTACGAGCATCGCGCAGAGCTCATGACAACCGCCTGGACGCGGATAGCCGAGGCCATGTACCGCATTTATGGCGTAGGCACGTCGGAGTCGTCGATCGCCGCGACCGGCGAACGGGTGGAATGAACGAGTTTTGATTATAATCCGGCCTCGGGGGCGCGCCGTCCGATCGCCTCTACGTCCCTCCGCTCTCCACGACATCCAATCCTCATGATCACCATCACCGAGATCACGGCGCGCGAGATCCTCGACAGCCGCGGCAATCCAACCGTCGAGGCCGACGTCACCTGCTCGAACGGTGTGCGTGGGCGCGCCTCCGTGCCGAGTGGCGCGAGCACCGGCGAGCACGAAGCTGTGGAGCTGCGCGATGGCGACGCGGCTCGCTATGGCGGTAAGGGCGTGCTCAACGCCGTGCAGAACGTCGAGGACACGATCGCGCCCGCGCTGCGCGGACAAGACGTGACCGACCAACTCGGCATCGACGCGACGATGATCGAGCTCGATGGTACGCCGAACAAGTCGAATCTCGGCGCCAACGCAATTCTGTCCGTGTCGCTCGCCAGTGCGCGGGCGGCCGCTCAGTCGGTGCACCTGCCGCTCTATCGCTACCTGGGCGGTCCGCTTTCGCGTGTGATGCCGGTGCCGATGATGAACATTCTGAACGGCGGCGCGCACGCCACGAACACCGTGGATTTTCAGGAATTCATGATCGTCCCGGTCGGCGGCGAAACCTTTGCCGGTGCGCTGCGCATGGGCGCCGAGGTCTTTCACGCGCTGAAAAAAGTGCTCGTCAAGCGCAAGCTGTCGACCGGCGTCGGCGACGAAGGCGGTTTCGCGCCCGATTTGCGCGACGACGAAGAAGCGATCACGGTCATCCTCGAGGCGATCGAGGCGGCTGGATATGCGGCCGGAAAGGAAGTCGCGCTCGCCCTCGACTGCGCGGCGAGCGAGCTGTTCTCGAACGGGACGTACACGTTCAAGAAGAGCGGCGGCGCCAAGCGCGACGCCGACGGCATGATCGAACTGTACCAGTCGTGGATCGACGAGTATCCCATCGTCTCGATCGAAGACGGATTGGCCGAGGATGATTGGGAAGGTTGGGCGAAGTTGACGGCCGCGCTGGGCGACCGGTGCCAACTCGTCGGCGACGATCTGTTCGTCACGAACACCGAGCGGCTTGCGCGCGGCATTGAGAGTTCCGTGGCGAACGCGATTCTCATCAAGGTCAATCAGATCGGCACGCTGAGCGAAACGCTCGAGGCGATCGAGATGGCGCGCGCGGCCGGCTACCTGTCGGTGATGTCGCACCGCTCGGGCGAAACGGAAGACACGTTCATCGCCGACCTCGCCGTCGGCACGGGCGTCGGCCAGATCAAGACGGGCTCGGCGAGCCGCACGGATCGCGTGGCGAAGTACAATCAACTGCTGCGCATCGAGGAAGAGTTGGGCGGCGCGGCGGAGTTTCCGGGCGGCGCGCTGTATGGCATCTGATGGTTCCGCGCTGCTCAGGCGCGTTGCGGCGATCGCAGTCGTCGCCGGCGCGCTCCTGTTCGCCGTGCAAGGCGGCGAGTTCGGAACGCTCGATCTGTTCCGGCAGCGGCGTGAGCAGGCGACGTTGACGCGCCAGATCGATTCCATTCAGCGCGTGGTCGCGTCGCTCAAGGCATACGACGACAAGGTCGAACACGACCCGGCAACACAAGAACGCATCGCGCGCGAAGTGTTCGGCATGGTCCGCGGCAACAAGGAATTGCTCTATCGATTCACGACGCCGAGCGATAGCGTCGCACGGCCGGCGGATTCCGCGCGAAAACGGCCGAATTGAGCGCGCGAAGGCCGTACGTCGGCTTGACAGCGTGTTCGGCGACTTTACCTTACGGGTACTATCGCGGGGTGGAGCAGCCTGGTAGCTCGTCGGGCTCATAACCCGAAGGTCGCGGGTTCAAATCCCGCCCCCGCTATGTGTCTCATCCGAATCGGCCGGCCCGCACAGGGTCGGCCGATTTGTTTTGCTCGGTGCCGAACTCGACGTGCGCCCGCAGATATTAACCTCGTATTCTAGTTCTTTGAACACCATCGCCAGCCATCGAACTGGGCCGCGCCGCGCAAACTCGCGGCGTCGATCGCCGGATACGCTCGCTGGGGTGATGCCGTAGCCTTAGTCTTGCTAGTCCCCAGCGTGAGGACGGCGAACGTTTCGCGACCCGTGGCGTCGATGATGATTCCCGGGATCGAGATGAGACCAATGGGGGATTTGCGGCGACATGACGACTTCGTTGATCGATGAGGTGGGCAAGCTGGCCAGCCCGGACTTTCGTGGCGCGAGCGGCAGCTCAGCTGGGCGAACCCGAGCAGAACGTCTCTCGGGGAATGCACGGCTCGATGGCATCGATGCTCATGGGATTGCTCGGCACCACCGGCAATCCAACGGCGATGCAGCAAACGTTTGGCACGATCACGAACAGCGCGAACGACGGGCGAGTGCTCGACGACCCCGCCTCGCTCATTGGCGCCCAGTCGGACTCGCCACTGTCGTCGCTCGGCGGGCAATTCACATCGGCGATTTTTGGCAACCGGAGCTCGGCGGTCAACGATGCGATCGGCGCGAGCAGCGGATTGCGCGGCGAGTCCATCGTGTCGCTCCTGCGCTTGGGCGCGCCGTTGTTGCTCGGCGTGCTCGGAAAACGGATTCGTGAGGGCGGTCTGAATGCGTCAACGTTCACTCGACTGATTTCGGGCGAACGCGACAGCATTCAGCGCGCCGCGCCTCCGGGCGTGAGCCGCGCGCTCGGCCTGGACGAACGCGTCGTGAGCGCACCGGTGTACAGCGAGCGCGTTCATGACGAACACGCCGCGTGCGGAACCCGCGCGCACGCACGATCGTCCCGCGGCGGAACCCGAGCATGGACGCCGCTTCTGGCCGATTGTCGCTCGGCGTCGCAGCGGTCGTATTGCTGTTCAGCCTGTGGCCACGGCATCGGCACACGCAAGTTGCCTCGATCGATACGACGCAGATCGGCAGCGCCGCCGGCCAGCTCGCCCCGCCGGTCGTGACGCCGACGTCACCGGTGTCGCCGGGACTTCCGGCCGCGCCGATCGCATCGACGAGCGTGATCGCCATTCGTCTGCCGAATGGCAAATCGATTCAGGCACCAGCGAACGGACCGGAGGCGCAGCTCAACACTGCGTTGAGTGCTCCGGGCAATTCTGTCGACGCCACGTGGATCCTGCTCGATCGCACACAGTTCCAGGGCAACACGGCTCGCGTGGGCGCGGCGTCCAACGACCAGCTCCGCGCCATCGCGGCCATCGCCAGCGCATTTCCGAACGCCACGTTCAAGATCGCCGGTTATACGGATAGCACGGGCAACGTGAACGCGGACATGAAAGTGTCGCGCGAGCGCGCGGACAACGCGCGGGCCATCATCGTGCGCTCCGGCGTCGCGTCGTCGCGCATCAGCACCGAGGGCGACGGCTCGGCGAATCCAGTTGCCGACAATTCGACGGATGCCGGGCGCGCGCAGAACCGTCGCGTGTTGATTCAGGTCGTTCGGCGGTAAGTCGCCGGGCGGTTGCGTCTGTATACGGTAGGACGGCAGGGCAGGGCGATACACGCTCTGCCCCTCGCCGTTTCGTGGCGTGAAGTCCGCTCCGGGCAGCGGGGCGGCTAGAATTCAGCCTCGCGCGCGCGTAAACTTCTATCGCTGATGGCACGACCGAGATGGCACGACCGAGACTGGTCGGAGCGGCGTCGGCAGGGTAGCTCAGGTGGTTAGAGCACGGCACTCATAATGCCGGGGTCGTGGGTTCGAGTCCCACCCCTGCTATCAACGAGCCAATCACTTACGGGTGGTTGGCTCGATTGCTTGTGAGGTGTGGTACCCGCCACGGTACCTAATTCGCCGACTTTCTTCGTGCGTTGCTCGAGCGACCGCTCGTCGGCGGTGTCGCGTTCGGTCGCGATCTTCTCCCACCGATCGCGCTCGTCGTTTGTCGGCGCGTACTTCCCGTAGACGCGCGACCATCTGAATGTCGGCGTGGCCGAGCTGCCGTGCGACGAGCTCGTACGGTGTGCCGGCGCGGACCGCACGGACGCCGTAGAAGTGCCGTGCGTCGTGCACGCGATGGTGCGGCAGGCCCAGCGCGACGAGCCCGATTGCGAAGCACGTCGCCGACGTGCAATGACCATGGCGGCGATGACGTGGACACTCTCGAGGTTGCGGACGCGACGAAGCCGATCAATCACGGCGAGTAGAGATCTAGCTCGCGGCCGTTACCGTCGGGTAACTGACCAACCGGTGCGTTGAATCCGGTCGAGTCCAGGGGCTGATTGATCACTCCAATGGCTCGGCGACGCTGCCCTGCGCATCGCGACTCCCCACGGACGGCCAACAGGCCCGTACCTGACAAGGATCTACGCATGCTCGATCGGCTGGTTTTCGCAGAGAGATCTGCGCCGCGTCTCGCCGCTGTTTCATTCCTCGCCGCGGCATCCGTGCTTGTTCTCGCGTCATGTTCCGATGCAGTTCCTACACGCAGCGTCGTGCCGGGGGCGCGCTCCAACCCTGCTGTTCCGGCGCAGGGCGACGAGACGCGATGTCTTGTCGCTGCAGATGTCAACGGCGTCGAGAAACAGGCGGCACTACCTCGATCAATGATTCTTCCGTCCTTCGGGGCGGCTGAACAAGTTCGGCCCGGTGTGCACGGCACGCGTTCATTGCACGTTGTCGCCACGGAGTTCATCGACAGCGCCGGTGGCACGCCGAGAAGTGTCGGAATTGCTTGCCTCGCGCCACTGAGCGTTCACAACGAGCATCTCGCCGCCACGACCCACAAAGACCGATCGCACCTTTCTCCGACTGCATTCGCGGCGCTGGCGAACGGCCAAGCGGTGGTGTTCGACAAGACACACGCGCACACGGCGAGCATCGCGCTCATGAAGACCTTCATTGGTGACGCGGCGCCGCGAAGGGTCTTACGAAACAGCAGTATTGGGTCACGCTCATCAACGCCGCTTCTGTTTGCGGCGATGACTCGCACCGCCACGCTGACAATGCGGCCGATGTTTGGTGGCGTATCGACAATGACGCGAACCGCCGCAATGCTCGACGACGACGTCGAGGTCTACATCTGGAATTCGGGCGACACGTTTTACATCAACGATTCCGAACTATGGAGTTGGATCAAAGAGTACTTCTCGTGGGATGGCACGTTCAATGTCGACGACTATGTCGACTGTGACCACGCCAACAATGAGTGGTTTACCGAGCAAGACGAGCTGGAAAATTTCGACGCCGATTCGGTCGGGTACGAGGCGGCAGTCGAGAGCGTGGATAACTCCGTGTGTCGATCACAGGGCAACTCACAAAAGACTTGTATCGACATGTTCATTGCGGCGAAGACGGCTGGCCCATTTAACGGCGACAACCGCAACAGCGATCCCGACGCCGGCTATGAGGCCTCTCGAGTCCAGACATATTTCGACTTGGACGGATTGAGTGGCACGATGTATTTCAGCTCGAGCACGAGCTGGCTCCCATTCGTCCCGACCGCACCCCCAGATACCGCGCAGAGCGGAGCATGGATTTGGGCCACGAGTGACTCGACCCGCACAGTTCAGATCAAGGCCTACAACGGCTATTGTCAGTACTTGCCGGGCGCTGGCTCCTCTGACTTTGTGTGTCCGGCCATCGATGCCGTTGTGAAGTTCACCAAGCGAAGCGGACAGTGGATCATTGCAAACTCCGCCAATGACGTGCTCCGTGACCCGTTTCCGACGATGGACGTGTACAACGAGGACGCCAATCACCAGTTTCAACCGGTCTTCAACAGTCCGGAAACAAAGTGGACTGACCTTTACACGAAGCATTCCACGCTTGATACCTGGCGGCGCAAACTGAACGCTGGTTTGCCACCGGGCTGCTATTATCAATAAACGCGCACGCGTGCTTCCGGGAGAACCGGCATGGGCTCATGCAGTATCGTACTAGCGATCGGGATGGTACTCGCGACCGGTGTCCCGTGCGAAGCACAGAGTTGCTTGGACACCGCCGGGTTTGTTCGCACGAACGGCAAGGACACGTTGGCGGTGGAGCGCGTAGAGACAACGCCGACCCGCGTCATCGGAGTTCAAACTTTTAGTAGTAGCATTCTGCGATACGATTTGACCGACCGTCAGAACGCAGAGTCCGTCGGCGTACAAGAGTGGGAGGATGGCGCCAGGTATCTCGTGGCGCCGCCAACGCAGGCAGAACAGTTGACGATCAATGGGCAACGCGCAATATTCGTCGCTCGAGTCGGCGACGTCACGCGGACTCGAACGGAGCACATTGAGACAGGAACGTCGCCGCTCTTGGATGCCGCGGTCGGATTCCAGGAACGCATGATACGTCGCGCACGTCGACCTGGATTGACATCGATTACCGTGCCGACGTACCGGCTTCTGCGCGACAGCTCTATGTCAACCGCGAACGTTACGTTCGCTGAGGGCGATTCCGTCACCGTGCGTTTTGGCGATGACTCTGCCGCATATCTCAGGATCGACGCGGCCGGCCGCATTCTTCGCGCATGGTATCGTGGGCCGGATGGTACACTGACAGCCTACGTCGCACGAGTTCCGTGCGATCAGATTGATGCGTTGATGAGATACCGGTAAGCGAGCCTTTGATTAATCCTCAGTTCCGACAATGACCGAGCGACGTTTCTACTTGCTATCGCTTCTTCTTCCGGTGGCTGTCCCACTTGGTGCGGCCGTGATCGCGCTTCCTGAGCTTCAATCGCATCAAGACTCTCCAAGCGCGCTGGTGAAGACTGCGTTTTTGGTTTTTTTGACGGGTCTCTATTCAACGGGCCCATACGTTCTGTTCGTGCTGGGGCTGTTGCTGTGGGCACGATTTCATCCTAAACCGCGATATAGGATGATCGCGTGGTGTACCCCGTTGGTGATCGCCATACCGTTCGCTCCAATTTTTCCGTGCAGGAGCAGCCAGATTATCCCTGGTTTCCACCGCTTGCATAGCGTCGAAGCGGCAAGCTCTACCGCCCACACCACGAGTACGCGTGTCGGCGGCGGTGGCTCATCGTCACGAGCATGATGCTGTCGCGGTCTCGGGCGGCGCATCGCCGAAACTACTAAAGTCTCACCGCGGCGCAAGAGCCTCTGTATTCATCAACTGATATCCCAATCGGTTGAACAGCCCCGGGATTGTCGGGGCCCCAATTCTTGAGAGGATGGAAATATGGATACATGTGTGCACTATCGGCCTGGTTGATTTCGCGGCGCACGTGGCCGGGCGCAGCCATCATGGCCGGTGTGCTCATCTGCGACATTGCAATCGACATCACCGCTGGGCCGCCGTTCAGACTGGCCGATCTATTCGTGCCGTTCGCGGCCATCGCTGCGTTTCGCGCTTGCTGTTAGCGGCGGCGTGAAATTGCACAGAATCGGCGGTTGAAATTGCACACTTGGGCGATCGTCCGGCTGACGGCCTGATCGTTCGACGGGCCCCAGCACCACCGCCATGTTGCGCGTCTTCCTCTGTCGGATGACGTGCCTGTGTATGGATGGGACACGCTCGTGCTACTTAAACATCTCTGAGAGCAGGGCCTGAAGAAGACGACCATCGCCGAGCGCCTCGGGATCAGTCGTCGGTTGGTGTATCACCTCATCGCCACCGGACAGCTCGAGCGCGATCTGTCAGCCGCCCCACCGCCGCGGACACGCACGCCGGCCACCGCGAAGCTCGCGCCGTACAAGGGCATCGTCACGACGCGCCTCGCGACGTACCCGGAGCTCTCCGCGGTGCGACTCTTCGACGAGTGCCGCGCCGCGGGCTACACGGGCGGCCTCACGCAGCTCAAGCGGTTTGTGCGCGAGGTGCGGCCGCGGCCAGAGCCCGAGCCGATCATTCGCTTCGAGACGCCACCGGCGCATCAAGCGCAGGTCGACTTCGCTGAGTTCCGCTTTCCGTGGGGCAAGCGCTACGCGTTGCTCGTCGTGCTCGGCTACTCGCGATTACTCTGGCTCAAGTTCTATCCGCGGCAGACGATGGCGACGGTCATGAGTGGACTCGAAGAGGCATTCTCATATTTCGGTGGTGTGCCGGCCGAGCTGCTGTTCGACCAGATGAAGGCCGTCATCGTCGACGATCAGCGGGTCGATGGCGGGAAGCTCCTCGAAAATGCGGAGTTCCTTCGCTTCGCCGCGCACTGGGATTTTCGCATTCGCGCGTGTCGGCCGTATCGCGCGAAGACGAAAGGCAAAGTGGAGCGGCCCGTGTGGCTATCTCCGCGACAACTTCGGCTACGGGCGTGAGTTCCTCGGCGATGGTGACCTCGATGCGCAGTGCCTGCAGTGCCTGCGGTGGCTCGACGTCACGGCGAATGTGCGCATCCACGGGACGACCAAAGAGTCGCCGCGCGTCCGCTTCGAGCGGGACGAGCGGCAGGTCCTACGTCCGCTCGCCATTCATCCCTACCACTCCGTGCTCATCGCGCCGAAGCGTGAGGCGAAGGCCACCCGGCCTCGTCCCACGGTGGAGGTGGTCGTCGAGCGGCGGACGCTGACGACGTATGACCTCGCGTATGAGCCGCCATATGAGAATGCATATATCGTTGTCAGCGGAGCAGTCCGATGACGCGCGCCAAACCCACTCCACCGTCACTCCGCGATCGCGTGCGCGCCCAGCTCGCGGACCTCAAGATGCCCGGCGCGCTCGAAGCGCTCGATGACATTTTGCGCGGCATCGACGGCGGCACCTTGCAAGCGCCCGCCGCCCTCGAAGCCCTGCTCGGCGCGCAGATCGCCCTCCGCAATAATCGCCGACTCCAAGCGGCGATGCGCTCGTCGCGCTTACCGGCCGCGAAAACGCTCGAGGACTTCGACTTCTCGTTTCAGCCGTCGATCAAGCGGGAGCAAATTGACAGTTTGCACACGCTCGGCTTTATCGAGCGTCGCGAGAATGTGATTCTCCTTGGGCCACCGGGCGTCGGCAAAACGCATCTCGCGATCAGTCTCGCGGTCGCGGCCGCGCAGAGCGGACGACGGATCTACTACGGCACGCTCGCCGATCTCATCACGTCGCTCGAGGACGCCCAGCAGGCTGGCCATCTGCAGCACCGCATGAAGACGCTGGGCTTCCCGTCGCTCCTCGTCGTCGACGAGATCGGCTATCTGCCCGTCTCTCGCACCGGGGCGATGCTCTTCTTCCAGCTCATGGCGCGGCGCTACGAACACGCGAGTACGGTCCTCACCTCGAACAAGAGTTTTGCAGAGTGGGGCGAAATCTTCGGCGACGAGGTGATGGCCGCCGCGCTCATCGATCGCCTCGTCCATCATTGCCACATCGTGAACATCCGCGGCAACAGTTATCGCATGCGCCACCACCAAGACCTGCATCGCGCGCTGGGCACGCCTCGCCACCCCCCGGCTCGGACTCCCCAGCGCACTACTCGATCGGTCTCTACCTCCGAGGATCACACCGCGTCATAGGCTCGCACCCTCACGCCAGAGTGTGCAATGCTGGACCGCCGAAAGTGTGCAATTTCAACCGCCGTTGACAGGCGTGTTGCTTTTGCCATGACTCCATTCTCTCAAGAGATGGAGCCTCCGACAATCCCGGGGCGATTCACTTCTTCGCCACTGGCTCTATGGTGTCGACCCACTTGACTTAGGGTCTGTCATTGGCTCAGAGGCGGTCATTTGCGCGGCCGTGGGTGTAGCCCTCATCAGACCGATTTGGAGAGTGCTTCGCATGAACCCGTCAGACATTCTTCGCAGCTAGAACGCGGTACCGCGGACGCGGCTTCGTCGGTCGGTCGCCGCAAGTGTCACACCGACTGAGGTTCCGGCGCGGAGGGGGCGAGCGATTAAGAAGAGTGATATTGGGCTTGCCCCGATTTAATGGCCGTGATGTCGGCCACCCAGACGCGGTTGAGGCCAACGCCGTTCACATCGAATGCGCGCGCGAGCAGGTTCGGCGCGATCGGATGGTCGTGATTCGACTCCGTCGTGGAGACGCGTGGCCGCTGACGCGGCCGCGCCACCAGTCCGTCCTCCCGCATCAGTCGCGCAACGCGTTTCGGACTGGCGGGCAGGCCCTCGGCCTGCAGCTCCCGGTGCACGCGTGGTGCGCCGTAGGTGTCGCCACTCTCGCGGTGAATCATCCGCAGGCGCGCCATCAGCACTTCGTCAATCAGCGCATGCCAACTCGGCGGGCGTTTGAGCGACGCGTAATAGCCCGATGGCGACACCTCGAGCACGCGGCACATGAGTCGCACTTGGAACTCGCCCCGGTCGCGAGTGATCACGGCGTACCTCAACGCGACTCCTTCGCCCCCTCGCGATGGTAGAGGCGCTCGGCGACCAACGATAGGCCTGGCGTGCCGTGGGTGGTCTAGCGGACTACTCGTGGCGGAATCCATCAGCGCGCGACGGAGTGGTGCGATGGACCGTCGCGTTCATCGGGACCGCCGTCCGCGGCACGAACCGACATACGCGTTGAACTAGCGTTCAATACCGGCCGACAGTACATTGAACGCACGGTCAATACGCGTCGCGCCACGTTCCCACCGAATCATGCCCGGAACAAAGATCGCCGAACACCTCCGTCGCGAACAAATCATCGCGGCCGCGTACGACCTCGCGATTCGCGGCGGCTTGCGTGCCGTGACGATTCGCGACGTGGCGCGGAAGGGCGAGATCAGCACCGGCCTCGTGATCTTCCATTTCGGAACGAAGGACCGGCTGGTGCTGGCTCTGTTGGACTCGGTGCTCGCGCGCACCACCACCCTCGCAGTCGGACCCGACATCGCCGGCATTCCCGATCCCTTGGACCGGCTCATCGCGCTCCTCCGCCAGGAAATGGGTCGGCTGGCGAGTGAGCCGAAGCGGAATCGACTCTTCTTCGAGTTCTGGAACGAAGGGATGTGGAACCGCGCCGTCCGCGTTCGCATGCAGCGCGAGCTAGATCGGTATCGTGCGGCGTTTCGGCCCATGGCTGAGGCGGTCATCGCCGCCGATCCCGATCGATTCACCGGTACCACCCCGGCCGATCTCGCCGCCGTCGCGGTCAGTTTCATCAAAGGGTGCGCCGTGCAATCGATGGTCGAGCCGCAGCTCGATACGGTCGGCTTTCTCCGGGCTGCGGAGACGTTGCTTGCCGCCCCGTCGTTCGCCCGGAATGCCGATGACGTCCTCGCGTAGACGGACGTCGGATAGCCCCCTGCAGCTCCCATCCGCTGGGCAGGTGGCGCGACTCGTCGGTCGTGCCGCTTGGTTGCGCTGCCCACACTGCGGCAACGGCGCCGTGATGAAGTGGTCCGGTGCCGTGCACAGGCGGTGTCGCAGCTGCAACTTTCGCTTTGAGCGCAGCGACGAGAGTTACTTCTCCGGCGCGATGTTTTTCGGCTTGTTGATGGGCGAGTTCGTCTTTGGAATCGTCCTCTTGATCGTCATCGTCGCGCGGTGGCCGCGTGTGCCGTGGGACACGATGAAGTGGGCGGTGCCGATCGGCATGCTGCTCGTCATGGTCGTTCTGATCCCGGCATCCCGCGCCGTATGGCTGACCGTGGATGTGCTCGTGCGGCCCGTGCAGCCGAGCGAGTTGCTCGACTAGCGCGCGAATGCTCGTCCCGAAGCTGGTCTCGACGCTCAAGGGGTATACCCGCGCGCAGTTCGGACGAGATCTCGCCGCCGGCGTCATTGTCGGCATCGTGGCCATTCCCCTCGCCATCGCGTTCGCGATCGCGAGTGGCGTCACTCCCGGTCGCGGACTCTGGACGGCGATCGTCGCCGGCTTCATCATCTCCGCGCTCGGCGGATCGCGGGTCCAGATCGGTGGTCCGACCGGCGCGTTCGTCGTCATCGTCTACGGCATCGTCCAGAAGTACGGCATCGACGGATTGACGGTGGCCACGCTGATGGCCGGCGTACTGCTCGTGATCATGGGCCTCGCGAAGCTCGGCGTCCGCGATCAAGTTCATTCCGCATCCGGTGATCACCGGTTTCACGAGCGGCATCGCGGTGATCATCTTCTCGAGTCAGGTGAAGGATCTGCTCGGGTTGCGAATGGGGACCGTGCCCGCGGAATTCCTGCCGAAGTGGAGCGCGTTCGCCGCGCATGCGTCGAGCGTGACGCCCGCAGCGGTCGGCGTCGCGGCGCTCTCGCTGCTGATCCTCGTGGCGTGGCCAAGGATCAGCCAGCGGATTCCGGCTCCGTTCGTCGCACTGGTGCTGGGCACCGTGGTCGCGAGCGCCGCGCACCTGCCCATCGAAACGATCGGCAGCCACTTCGGACCGCTCAATCCGTCGGTGCCACACCCGCAGTTGCCGCATTTGACGCTCAGCCAGGTGACTGGACTCGTCGGCCCCGCGTTCACGATCGCGATGCTCGCCGCGATCGAGTCGCTCCTGTCGGCGGTCGTGGCGGACGGGATGATCGGGGGCAAACACCGGTCGAACATGGAGCTCGTGGCGCAGGGCGTCGCGAACATCGCGTCGCCGCTGTTCGGCGGCATTCCGGCGACGGGCGCGATCGCGCGGACGGCAACGAACATCAAGAACGGCGGTCGAACACCCGATCGCCGGGATCACGCACGCGGTGACGCTGCTGCTGGTCACGCTCTTCTTCGGCCAGTACGCGGCGCACATTCCGCTCGCGGTCCTCGCGTCGATTCTCGTCGTCGTCGCGTATCACATGAGCGAATGGCGCACCTTTCGGACCGAGCTGCGCGCGCCGAAGAGCGACGTCGCCGTGCTCGTTGACCACGTTCAGTCTCACGGTGCTCGTCGACCTCACGGTGGCGATCGCCGTCGGGATGGTCCTCGCGGCGTTCCTGTTCATTCGCCGCATGGCGAGCGTCACGAACATCAGCATCGTGTCCGGCGGCGTCGACGATGATCTGTCGCTCGAGCCGGCCGAGGCGTGGCGGAGGCAGATCCCTGTGGGGGTGAGCGTGTTCGAGATCAACGGGCCGTTTTTCTTTGGCGCCGTCGAGACCTTTCGCGAGACGCTCGACGGGATCGGGGAGCGTCCGCGCGTCCTCGTCATTCGCATGCGCGGCGTGCATGCGCTCGACTCGACGGGGATGCACGCGCTTCGTGACGTGGTGCGGCGGAGCCGGCGCGGCGGGGCTGCGGTCATTCTCTCTGATGTACAGCCGCAGCCTCGTGCCGTACTCGAGGCGGCGGGCTCCCTCAGCGAGATCGGCGCCGCCAACATTGCGGTTGACATCGATGACGCGCTGGCGCGGGCCTATGAACTCAACGTGCGGAGTGCCGGATGACTGAGCTGCGACGCTTTCACGGTTACTTGTACGAACTGCCACACGCCAAACGTCGTGCCTGCATGAGCCAAGTCGGCGCCAGCTGTGATGCCGCACGAGACGTCATTCGATCACTCCGTATGCGACGGTCTCACCGTCGAGCGGACCGGAGATCCAAACGCGATGCCCTATCGCCGCTCGCAACCCCGCGCTCGGCCGCACGACCGGCAATCGCCGCCCATCCTCGGTCAGCAGCACGGCCTGTGAGCCGTCGACCACGAGAGTGCCATCGTTCGCGAGCACGCCGTTCGCGGCAATCACGCGAAAGGCAATCGCGTTCATCCGATGGTCCGACCGTTCGCCGCGGACGAAAACACGCAATCCGGACAAGCGACTGAGTGACGTGTGGCCGACGAGCGTGACTGACCGCGCATCGTCTGTCCTCAAGATTATCTCCGACGAAACGCCAGAGCCGACGACACGAACAATGCCCTCGAGCGAGTCGATCCGCTGTGATGCCGGCCGGCCGGGTCCTATGGCAGGTTCGTGGCGGCACGCGCTTGTTGCGAGCACTGCGGCGAGGCCCGTCACCGTCGCGAGAGTGCGTATTCTGTTCGCGCGCATCTCTACTTCACACGCACGATAGCCAGTCGCAATCCGCTCGATGGGGACAGATCGACGCCCGCACTCGTCGTCATGCGAATCGTCTGCGTCAAGCTGCTCGCGGCCGACAGGAGATAGAACACGGCCGACGTTCCCGGCAATCCGACGATGGAATTCGAGAACGCGCCACTCGCGAGCGCGATCGGCTGAATCGGAAACGTCGGCGTGCCCGACTCCGTAAACAGGCCGCAGGGCGTGCCGCTGCACGTCAATCGCGTCTGGCCGACGTTGAAGATGTCGGCGAAGTCGAAGCTCGGGATCGTCGCGCGGGGGTCCGCGAACGTGAACGTCGGCACTTCAAAGATCCCTGTCGCCAGATTCCAATAAGTCAGCAGCGCGGCGGTCGATTGCCCGGTGTGCGCGGCGAGGTTCGCCAGGCCGCTCAGGCTCGGCTCATTGACGAGCGACTTGATGAACGCAGCCTCCGACGCGCCCGCGTACTGATCGGTCGCCCAACGGGCGATCGTCCAGCCGGCACCGTAGTTGGAGGGCGTATCGAGACCGAGTCCCTCGGATCGCGACGAGCTCTCGGACTGCAGGTACAAGAAGAAGAACGGCAGGTGCCCGTCGAGCAACGCACGAGGCTTGTCGTTCTGAATGTCGCACGGCGCGTCGGCGCCCAGGTTGATCTCGCACGCCGCGGTTTGGAGGAACGTGGCGTTGCCGCGGAACGTCGCCTCGTTGAAGCGGCGTTCCCAGATCTCTGATGACTCCTGCGCCAACCCCTCCTCGAGCCAGATTTCCTCGAAATTCGGACTGTCGTTGAGAATCCGATCGGTGTACGACACGATGTGCTTCGTCTCGTGCGCCGCCGTCGCCCGGACGCTCTTTTCCCAGTCGGCGACGTCTTCGCCGCTGCTCGACGGAACCCACGCAGTAGAACATCTCCGTCTGGTTGCTGAAATCGGCATCCACGCCGCTGGTCGCGTAGGGGAAAAAGTCGCAGCCGTTCACGAACGCCACGATCGCCCCGCCCCCGGTCGGACTCGCGAAATTGTTCAGCACCGGCGTGATCGTCACCGTGATCTTTCCCACGTGCGACAGCGATGCGTCGTACGCCAGCGGATCGCCGATGTTGGCGACGATGTGCGGATAGGTGATCTGATCGTATTCGCTGGCAAAGGTCGCGTAGAACGTCGAATCCGGCCAAAAGGCCTGCGGCCACCGTGTGAGGTCGGTGTCGGCGAGCACGATCACGTGTTGTCCACCGCGACGGTGCGCGCGCCGATCGAGTCGACCGCTGTGCACGAGCCGCTCACGCTGTGCTTCACGTACACCGTGCTGACTTGCCCGATCGACGGCGACACCGCCGCGCCGAACGGCGCGACGCGTCCCGACCTCGCGCTCGCCCGCGCCCACGCGCCCCGCGGATTTCCACGCCGCGCGAACAGTTGCCGGTTGCTCTCGAGCACCGCGAGATGGTTCGTCTCGCGCGAGACGATCGCGTTCCGCGCGGCGACGGCGGATGCGGGAAGCGCCAAGCGCGCCGCCGCCGACAGGCTCCCATCAGTGGCTCTCGCTGACGTCGCCGGCGTTGCGGGCGTTGCGGGCGACACCGACGCCAGAACGGACGACGAACCCGAGAGCGTAAAGTCCTCGAGCGATGTCGGCGAAATATCGGTATTGACCACGGCGACGAGGAATTGCGATCCGCTCGGCGACGCGAGGGTCACCGCCGTGTTCGGCGAATCGACGAACGCCGCCGACTGTCCCGGCGCGGTCAGCGTCAGATTCGTCCCGCCGACCGATGACGCGGTCGTCACCGTCAGCGCGGACTGCCCGCTGACCTGCTGCGACGTCGCGGTGATCGTCGTCGTGCCGGCGCCCACTGCTGTAATGACCGCCGTCGCTGCGCCGGCCGACGATATCGCGGCCACCGCCGGGTTGCTCGATGCCCACGCCACGGCGCCGAGCGAGATCGCCGCGCCGTCCTGATCCACGCCCACGGCGGTTGCCGTCGTGGTCTGTTGAACGGCCAGCGTCGACGCAGACACGCTGACCGTGAGCAGCGTCAGCACTTTGGGTGTCGTGACGCCGCTGTGCTCGCCCTTGGCGCATGCGACGGTGAACAGGGCTACGACGGCTGCGAGCCGTTCAAGGCGGCAAAAACGCGGCATGATCGACGACGATTGAAGAAACTGAAAGGATGCGGGCTCGGTTGCCCGGCGCCCTGCCACTTCAATGAATGGTCGTGCAGCCCCAGCGAGTGGAGTCTCCGGCGAATGGCTGGAGTTCGCGCCCGGCGCCGTCGCTTCTTTGCTGACGACGCCGCTTGATGCTAATGTCCGTAGCTCGGACGGCGCAGCCGCATCAGTGGAGGCTCGATTGGCGATTCAGGTCCGGACTATCGTAATTGCGCTTGATGCCCTTTCGTACAGCTATCCGAACTTCCGGCTTGGTCCGTTCTCACTAGCGCTGCCCAGGGGAGCTCGTTGCGCGCTGGTCGGACGAAACGGTGCCGGCAAGACCACGCTTCTCAGCCTGTTGTCTGGGCAGCGGGCGCCCGAGTCAGGGGCCGGCACGGTGTGCGGTCACGACATTCGCAATGCGCGAATCAATATTCGAGAATGCGCTGCGCTGACCGGGGAGGGCGTTCGAGGTTACGGCTGGATGACCGTCCGCCAGCACTTTGCCTTGCTGGCAAAGTTCTTCGATGCCTGGGACATGGAGGCGGCTGTCAACCTTGCTCATGCCCTTGACGTGCCGTTGAACAAGCCGCTTGCAGGGTTGTCGCGCGGAACGGGCGTCAAAGTCGCACTGTGCTCGGCGTGGGGTCAGCGCGCCGAGATTCTCCTGCTGGACGAGCCCACCGCGGGCTTGGATCCAGTTGCCAGAGTCGAATTCCTCGGTCAACTCGAGCGCCAGGTTTCCAGCGCGTCGAACCTCACCGTAATAGTTGCGACGCACATTTTAGAAGACTTGGACTATCTGTCGATCACGGACTTGATGCTGTTGCGCGATGGCGCGTGCGAGCATCTGCGGCCTGACCAACCGTTGCCACTCGGAGCGGGAAGCGCGGCCGCAAGGGAGCTCCTGCACATCGAATCGAAGGCTGAACTATGATGCGCAGCGACCGAATATTCACCCTCGCGCGTCTGTTCCTGTCGCGACTCGGTCGCCAACTCGGCGCCGTATTGGTCGCGGTAGGTGCTATGGCAACGGTGGACATCGCAAGACATGGCGTCCACCTCATGTCGCTGGTGGCATGGGGCCTCGGTGGCGCGCTAATGGTGCCACCGATGCAAGCGGTCGTGGTCGTGCGAGACAAAATGGACGGATCGCTCCGCTTCCTCGCGTCGCTACCGGTCGCCGGCGCCGAGCACGTGGCCGCGCGGACGCTCGCTGCCGCCGTATTGGGTTTTCCGGCGTTTGTGCTGGGACTCATCGGGTTGAGCGCCGGCGCCCCGGCATTTTCTCCATCGCAGGACGTGGCAATCGCGTTCACGAGTTGGATTGCGCTAACAGTTATCTCCGTCGCGTTCACGGCAGTTCAGATGCGGACCAGAGTGGGCGACGGAATCAGGTTGGCCATGTTCGGGTTCGCTGCAATTGTTATTGGTGCGCGCGTGCTGTCATCGGCGACGAGCGGTGGTCGATTCGCAACGTGGCGGGCCATCCTGTTCACGGAGCGTGGGTTTGCTCTCGCGTCGGTTTTGGTTTGGATTTTGATCGGCGCGGCAGCATGGTGGGCAGCCCGAACGATCGCGCGGATCTCGGAATCCTATGAGGGGGACGGACCCGCGACGACGTGACACTGACTGGAGAGCGCGGCGACGATGTCGGTGCGCGCCATCCGTGAAGCGCCGCTACGGACGATCGACTCTCGAGAGAATGGAACCATGGATCCGTTCAAACTCGGCACCCTCGCGCTCATTCTCTGTGTTCCGGGATCTCTGATCGCGCAGGGAATGGCCATCCCCACGGCGCGGCTCGAGTCGCCGGTCGATTCAGTCCGGATGAACGCGTTCTACGCGTTGCAGGCGGCAGCGTATGACGGACGCCGTCATCCGGACAAACCGCAGACGACCTTTCTCGCGGACAGCGCCCGGGTTCAACCCGCACTCGCAGCGACGCTGATCAAGTTGCTGGAATTCGAGAACGCGCTGGTTGCAGCGGCACCTGCCGGATCCCTCTCGCAGGATTACCTCGAGGATTACTACACCACGCTCCAGATCACCGTCGCGCGAATGCGCGACCCCGCCTCGGCGGCCGCGTTGATGCCCGGAATTACCTTGGCGATCGAGGCGCTCGCGTCGTTCGGCGACGTCTCCTTCCCCGGGTCATGGCCGTCCTGCAGGGCACGGACGAGCACAAACACTTTGCGGCCGTGATTACTCTCGGGGTGATGATCGCGGGCCGAGCCCAGAATCATCTGAGCGATGCATCGACGGAGCGTGCGGTTCAGGCGCTGCTCAAAGAGGCCCAGGATTCGACTTCGGCCGGACGGGAGGAAGCTATCAAAGGGTTCCTTTCGGTGAACAACCCCGAGATCCGCCCGGTCATGGAGCGGCTTGCTGCGAGCGACACGACAGCGTCGTTGCACGCGCCAGGTAGGCCGGTCCGCTACGGCGTACGCGATGCCGCGCGCGCGTGGCTCGCGGCGCACCCGAACGCCCTTGACCCACGGACCAATTTGAACGATGCAACACTATCCGCTTCGACTGTTGATCGGCTCCCTGATCGCCGGCGTCACGGCGATCGTCGCCCACGAGCAAGCAGGTGCCCGCCATCTCCATCGAAAGGCGCCCGCGGTGATTGTGACAGCCGCGTCAGCGTCGTTTCGGAAATGGACGATGTCACATTCACTGCTCGGATTCGACCGGATCTGGCCGCGACGATGCGGCCGACTGGCCATCCGTCGGACCCACTCCTGTCGACCCGCACTTGATCGGCTCGATTTGGGTTCCCGATCTTGACGTGACGGACACGCGAACCAAAGGTGTCCGACGCGGGCACTCACGTGCACCGTCATGCTGTAGGTCGGGCACGATGTGTCAGCATCGAACGAAACACCCCCTGCACCGCGTAGTTGACCGCGCCGGCCGATCGCCGAAACGCTGTGCACGACGCCTCACCCATTTGGCCGATGGTCGCCATGCGGCGCTACATCGCACACTTCGGGTGCACTCCTTTCTCAGAGGCACCTGCATGGCATCGAACAACAACACCAACGCGCTCGCGGATCTCTCGTCTCGGCTCTCCGCCGCCGTCGACCAGATCGGCGAGCACGTCGTAGCAATCCACGCGCGCCGGCGCATTCCGTCGAGCGGCGTGGTCTGGCGCGACGGCGTCATCGTCAGCGCAAGTCACACCGTTCGGCGTGACAGTGACATCCGCGTGAAACTCTCAAGCGGGGACGAGGTCGTCGCACAGGTCGCCGGCCGCGACGCGGCGACGGATCTCGTCGTCCTCCGTGCGACAGACGCGACGTCGGCGCCGGCTCCTCGGGCGAACGCAAGTGCCGCGGCGGTCGGGTCGTTTGTGTTAGCAGTCGGCCGGCCCGGACGCAACGTGACCGCAAGCTTCGGGATTGTCAGCGCCGACATCGAAGGGTGGCGCAGCGGCTCCGGCGCTCGGCTCGACCACCTGCTTCGACTCGACCTCGCCGTGTACGACGGCTTTTCTGGCGGTCCGCTCGTCGCCGCGTCGGGCGGCGTCATCGGCATCAACAACTCGGCGTTCGCGCGTGGTGGCGCCGCCGCGTTGCCTGCTTCCGTCGTAGACAGCGTCGTCGACGAGCTGCTCATGCGCGGCCACGTTCGTCGCCCCTTCATTGGCGTCGGCGTGCATCCGGTCGCGCTCGGGAGCGCGCTCGTCAAGCGCAACAACCTGCCGAATGACATCGCGCTCGTCGTCGTGTCGATCGCCGACGGTGAAGCGGCGGATGCTGCCGGCATTCTGGTCGGCGATTTGTTGATCGCGGTCGACGGCCAAGCGCTGACGCGCCCGTCCGATCTTCTCGACGCGCTCTCGAGCGTCTCGGAAGGCAGCTCGATTCGCGCAACGCTGTTGCGGGGCGGAAATTCGCTCGAGGTGACGATCGAACCTCGCGACCGCGATCGCGAAGGAGCGGCGGCATGACGACCATCCATGCGATTCCTCAATACGACATCGCCTCGGACGCATCACGCCTCGCGCGCGCGCTTCGCCGCGCGGTGGTAGAGGTTCGGTCGCCCGCGGGCGGCGGCGCCGGGATCATTTGGGGCGGCGCTGGGCTGATCGTCACCAACGCGCATTGTGTCCGGAAGAACGGGTCGCTCACGATCGGACTCAATGGCGAGACGCATTCGGCCGAATCGATCGCGATCGCGCGCGACCACGATCTGGCGCTCATTCATGCACCGTCAGTGAGGGGACCGGTTCTCGAGTTGCGCGACGTCGACTCGCTCCACCCGGGCGAGCTCGTCTTCGCATACGGTCATCCACTCGGCGTCAGTAACTC
Organism: uncultured Gemmatimonadaceae bacterium; assembly: GCA_963817445.1. Classification (GTDB taxonomy): domain Bacteria; phylum Gemmatimonadota; class Gemmatimonadetes; order Gemmatimonadales; family Gemmatimonadaceae; genus JAQBQB01. Next base: position 894,818 of record CAWFOG010000022.1, on the reverse strand, counting down.
GTTGGCGATGGGCGCGCTCCACGGCGTTGTCAGAGATAAGCGAACCGGCAATCCGCGCTTCATCGCGGCGGACATTCGACTTGCGCCAGGCAATTCGGGCGGTCCGCTCGTCGACGCCGACGGGAGGCTCGTCGGCGTCAACAGCATGATCGTCGGCGGGCTGGGTGTTGCCATTCCCGCGGCCATCGTGCAGGCGTTTGTGACAGACGCAACCAACGTGCGCGCGGCGTGATTATCCATTCGAGATGACACGCGTCGCGGTCGTGGCGGAGTCGGAGGATGTGCGCGCGGCGTTGGCAGCAGCGCTTCGAGCGAGTCCAGCGTTCGAGGTGGTCGACGCCCGCGCCGCGGTGGCGGACGTATCTGGCGACGCCGAGCTTGTGGTGGTTGCACGTGAGAGGCGCGGCAGATCGCGCGTGAACGACGTGTTCGACCACAATGCGGCGAGCGCGCCGGTTCTCACGCAACGCGAGCGCGAGGTCCTCGCGCTCCTGGCCGACGGCTTCGGGAACAAGCAGATCGCCGCCCGGCTCGGGATTTCGACGAACACGGTGAAGACGCACCTCGAGCTGTTGTTCGACAAGCTCGACGTGTCGACACGCACCGAAGCGGTGACCGCGGCGGCGAGAATGGGGCTTCTATTGCTCTGAGTTGGCGTGCCGACGTGACCCCATATCGCGCGTTATTCGCGCATCAAGCGTGCCGAGCCAGCACCCCCTGCCTCGGCCGCCCCCATCAAAACTCGCGCGTGCGTTTTTCGATTCGGTGGCGAATTAATAGTAGGGGCCATCACTCCGCACCCATCCCAACCCCAACCCAGTATTGAGCCCCAGCCCCGCATTCGACTCGCCGCTCGGAAAACTTTGCCGCCATGCTCCACCAATTCATCAGCGTTGTCGACAACTCTACAACGCAGGCCGATGACTCGACTTCATCGCATAATCACCGCGCCGCAATCGATGTTCAGCGCGCTCTCGATTGACGTGAGCTCGCTCTGTTCCCCCCAACGATTCCCAATCGGCATGACAAACTCGCGTTGCAGCGCCGCCACTTCGCGTTTGTCACCATCGAGCGCGCGATTCGGTCCGTCGCATTCGCGTTGCAGCGTCGTGACTCTGCATTCACGCCTCACCACTTTGCTGCCATGCGTCATCGATCTGCATCGCTGTATGCACAATCGACAATCGACCGACGTAAGGACGCAATCGTGCGCGTTCAGTTCATCGCGCTGCGACGCGAGCGGACAACGCAGCGCCGTCCGTCGACGCCCCACCACACGACGTCGACAACCATGCGAACTCGATCGACGACCATGCGCGCTTAATCGACGACCATGCGAACTCGATCGATGACAGAGCATGCTCGGCGCACGCACCACCGTGATAAATCGATTCCAGTGCGCCGTGAGTCGACGCCGCACCATGCCAAATCGGCTCCGCGCGGCTCTACTTGGACGCCGTCTGATCGAGCGCTTCGCGCAATCCTTTCGCGAGCTTCACCGCGTCGTCATTCGCCCAGTAATGCATGAAGTAGAATCGCGGCTCCTCGTCGATCAAATGGCTGTGAAGCGCTGTGACGTCTATGCCGTTCTTCTTGAGCGCGCGAATCACCGCGTTGACCTCGCTGCCACGGAGGACGAAGTCGCCGGTGATCGCCGCCTTCCCGCCACCCGTCGGCTGGAAGTTGATCGTCGTCGCCACGCCCATAGACGGCGGCAACTGCTGACCCATCTCGGTGATCGTCTCACTTCGTGGAACGCTCACCTGATACACGACGCCGTTGAGGCGGCCGGTCACGCCGAGCGCGCGCGCCACCGCGGCCGTGTCGAAATCGGCGGCGGAGGGCGCGGCCGGCGCGGCGGGCGTTCCGAGCGGAGTCGCGCTCGTCGCCAGCGCGGCGCGAACGGTCGTCGCAATCTTCACCGGGTCGCCATGCGCCATGATGTGCATGTACATCACGTGTGGCGTTTCGTTGAGCACGTGATTGTGCAACGCGCTCTGCTCCACGCCACCCGCCTGCAGCGCGGACATCACCGCGCTGACTTCGGAGTCGAGTAGAACGAGGTCGCCCATCGCCATCGTCTGCCCGTTGCCGATTGGCAGAAAGGCCACCCAGCCGCCGAGTGCCAATGCGGGCTTGAGCGTGACTCCGCCCACGGTGACGGTGAGGTCCCCGCGCGGAAAATTGAATCGCATCACATCGCCGGGCTGCGGCACACCCTTCCGGCCGAACGCGTCTTCGACCGCCGTCCAATTTGGCTGCTGCGCCGCAAGCGTCGGAGCGGCGAGACCCAACGTGAGGACGCCGGTGAGCAGCCGAGCAAGGATCGAGGACATCGCGATGCTCCTGAAGAAGGCCTTCTGAACGTGCGCTGCGGAACGCGTTGACCTGTCGACTGCACAATGATACAGTGCCTCACCCCCTAGCGCCGCCGCCCAACCTCGCCCCCCCCTTTCCGCGTCGATGCCACAACCTGACAGAGTGATCCCGCGCCGCGCGGTCGTCAGTTGGATTCTCTACGATCTCGCGAACGTCATCTTCTCGATGGGCGTGACGTCGCTCTATTTCTCGCTCTTCGTGCGCGCCGCCGTCGGCTCCGAGCGCGCCGACAGTCTGCTCGGGCGAATCAGCGCGGTGTCGATGGGCATCATGTTCTGTCTGTCGCCCCTCTTGGGAGCGATGACCGACCGCGCGCGCCGACGCATGCCATTTCTCGTCTGGGCCACGCTGCTCTGCTGCGCGAGCACGGCGCTCATTGGCCGCGGCCCATTCGCTGTCAGCGCGCTCTTGTTCGTCATCGCCAACGGCGCCTACCAGGCCGGCGTGCAGTTCTACGATTCGCTGCTTCCCGACGTGACCACGGAAGCCAACCGCGGCCGCATCAACGGCATCGCCATTGGACTCGGCTACACGGGCTCGTACATCGCGGTGGGCGCGGGCCTCTGGATGTCGTCCAAGGGCCGGCCGTTTCCGTTCGCGCCCTACTTCCTATTTGTAGCGATCGCATTCTTCGCACTCGCTGTCCCGTGCTTTTTGTTCGTGCGTGAGCGGGGCAACCCGAATCCGCGCCCGATCTTCACGCCAAAGGCCGTCACCGAATCGCTCCAACAAACGCTCCGCACGCTTCGCTCGGGCCACAACTATCCCGGCTTGCTGCGCTTTCTTCTCGGCCGCGCGTTCTACACGGACGCGATCAACACCGTGATTTTGTTCATGTCGCTCTACACGGTGAACGTTGCGATCTCGACGGGCCTCACCAAAGAGACGGGCGAGCAGAAGGCGCAACTCGTCCTCATGTCCGCAATCACGGCCGCGATCCTCGGCGGCATCCTCTGGGGCTTCCTCGTCGATCGCATCGGCCCAAAGCGCACGCTCAACATCGTGCTCACGGGATGGATCATCACCTTCACGGCGGCGGCCTCCGTCGGCTTTCTCCATCTGCCGATCGTGTGGCTCTTCGTCGTTGCCTGCGCGGCCGGCATCTGTCTCGGTGGCACGTGGGCGTCGGACCGGCCGCTCATGCTGCGACTCACTCCACCAAATCGCGTGGGTGAGTTCTATGGACTCTATGGCATGGTCGGGCGCTTCTCGGCCGTCACCGGTCCACTCGTGTGGGGCGCGACCACGTGGCTCACGGTGGAGAAGGGTGGCCTGCCAGTCGTGCAAGGCGAGTCGTTCGCGATCCTCTCGCTTCTCGCGATGGTGCTCGTCTCGTTCTGGATCCTGCGCAAAGTTTCCGACGCCCCACGACACTGGGCGCCAACCGACATGCCGGGAGTCGGAGTCGGCGCCTCACCTGCGTCGGTCGGTGATGCGTCGCCAATCGGAGTGTACCGCGACTAGCCCGTCCGCGGCGATGCGTTGAGTGTTTACTTCGCGCGCAGCGCGACCAATGGATCGACCTGCGTTGCCCGAATCGCCGGCACCGCACTCGCAGCGAACGCCACCGCGGACAACGCCGCCGTCACCACGACGAACGTCACCGGATCCGCCGGCCCAACGCCGTACAGCAGCTTGGCCATCAATCGCGTGAGCAGTAGTCCAATCATGACGCCCGCTCCCGCGCCGAGTGCCGCCAATCGCATGCCGTCGCGCACGACGGACCACAACATCCGTGACGGCTCCGCGCCGAGCGCGATCCGGATTCCGATCTCGTGCGTGCGGCGCGAAACGGCGTAGCTCATCACCCCGTAGATCCCCAGCGCGGCGAGCAGCAGCGCGATCGACGCGAACGCCACGAGCAGCACGAGATAGAAACGAGACTCCGCGGTCGCCGTCGCGACGACCCGTTCCATCGTCTGCACCTCGGAGATGGGCGCGGCGCGATCGATGTCACGTACCGCGTTGACGATCGGCGTCGCCAGAGACGCGGCGTCGCATGCGTCGCCGCGGCACGCAGCGCGGGCCACGAGCGTCATCGACGCGCGCGGTCCTGCGCCTTGCACGTAGCCGCGCTGTTGCAAGAACGGAAGGAACATCTCCTCCGCGGGCGGCGCGGACCACGAGTCGCGCACGTCGTTCTTGGCAATGCCGACGATCGTGATCCACGTCGAGTCGTCGATGCTGATGCGCTTGCCGAGTGCATCGCCCGTCGGCCAGTGTGTCCGCGCCATGTATTCGTTGATGACCACCACCGGCGGCGCGTCTGCACGGTCGGTGACCGCGACATCGCGCCCGCGTAGCAGCGGGATCCGCATCGTATGGAAGTAGCCGGGAAACACGACGCGGTACGTCGCGCTTGGCGATTCGCCCGGCCGCGGATGCGGAAGTCCTTCGACAGAAAACGGGAAACCCCACACATCGCCGGCGATCGGCAGGTGATTGATGAAGCTCGCGGACTCGACGCCCGGCAGCGCCGCGACCCGCGAGGCCACGTCGGCGTAAAACTGCGCATGGTGCGCCGAATCGGCTTCCTTTGAGCCAATTGTGGAAATACTCATCGCCACCACGCCGCGCGGGTCGAACCCGGGGTCGACGTGCCGCAGCGCAATCACGCTCCGAATCATGAGCCCAGCGCCGACGAGCAGCACCATTGCCAGCGCGAACTCGGACGCGACGAGCGCGGAACGCGTATGCTGTCGGTGACGACCATCGGTCGCGCCGCGGTCGCCATCCTTGAATGCGTCCGCGAGGTTGAGGCGTGCGCCGCGGAGGGCCGGCAGCAGGCCGAACGCGATCGCTGTCGCCGCGGTGACGCCGACCGACATGAGCAGCACACGCCCATCGATCGCAACCTGCGCCACGCGCGGGATGATCGCCGGAGCCGCCGCGATCAGCGACCGAACTCCCCACCACGCCAGCACCAGTCCGGCCACGCCGCCCGCGATGGCCAGGAGCAAACTCTCAACGAGCAATTGCGCGATGATCCGCGCGCGCGTGGCGCCGAGCGCGGTGCGTACGGCCAGTTCCCGCTCGCGGGAGCCCGCGCGCGACAACAACATGTGGGCCACGTTCGCGCAGGCGATGAGCAGTACGAATGCCACGCCAACCAGCAGCACGAGGAGCGGCGTGCGGATGTCGCCGACGACTTTGTCCTTGAGTGGCACCACCATCACGTTTCGGTTGCTCCCCGGAAACTCGCGCTCGAGTCGTGACGTCACGGCTCCCACGTCGGCTCGCGCCTGGGCCAGCGTGACGCCCGGCCGGAGCCGCGCGAATACCCGCAGACTCTGCCCGTCGCGACTCTGCAGTCGGGAACCGAGTACGAGCGGCGCCCACAGTTCGGCGCGCGTCGCCCAGAACGGCGCGAACCGGAACGACGACGGCATCACGCCGATGATCGTGAACGGATTTCCGTCGATCGTGACGGTCTTGCCGATCGCGGCACGATCACCGGCGAACCGTCGCTGCCACAGGCCGTAGCTGATGATCGCCACGTTGTCGCGGCCAGCCTGCTCTTGATCGGCCGTGAACACGCGTCCGAGCATCGGTTGCACGCCGAGCATCGGCAGCATGCCCGCGGTGACGTGCAGCGCGTTCACCTGCTCAGGGTCGCCGCTCGTGGCAAGTGCCGGCGTCCAATACTCGGCTGCGGCCAGGTCCGTGAAACTGCGCGTCTGCTGGCGCCAGTCGACGAAGTTGGCCGGCGCCACGGGATTGCGTCCGTCGTGCAACAGCACGACGAGTCGATCGGCATCGGCGTAGGGCAGGGGACGCAGCAATACGCCGTTGACGACGCTGAGCATCGCCGTCGTCGCGCCAATGCCGAGGGCCAGCGCCAAGACGGCCGCACCAGCGACGAGCGGCGTGTTGCACAGTGCGCGCACGCCAAGCCGCGCGTCACGGGCGAGCCAGTCCGGGAATAGCCGCATTAGGAAACGCTCATCGGGGGCGATTGTGATTAGACACCGGAGGCGGCCAAATCGTTGGAACCTCGCGCGGCGAAAATTTGCTGTTGCCGTGGACGGTGTCGCCGCACATAATGCCGCGCTTCCAATTGCCAGAGCGACCTATGAACCGGAGCCTGTGGAGCAGCGCCATTCGGCGCGACGTGCTGTTTGCCTATCGCCAGGCGCGCCGCGCGCCGGCGTTCACGCTCGTCGCACTCGTGACCTTCGCGCTCGGCATTGGCGCGAACACGGCGATCTTCAGCGTCGTGCACGGCATTCTCCTCAGCCCGCTCCCGTATGCCGCGCCGGATCGACTCGCCGCCGTATGGCCGACCCGATCGATCTCGAACGCCGAGCTCGTGTTTCTTCAGCGCGAGTCGCGGTCCCTTGGACAGGTCGCCGCGTTCAGCCCCGGGTGGGGTATCGCGATGAGCGGCGCCGGTGAGCCGACACAGCTCGACGCCGCGCGCGTGTCGACGAACTTCTTTCAGACTCTCGGCGTTCGGCCGATGTTGGGCCGAACGTTTCAGCCCGATGAATCGGCGCCGGGTCGCTGGGACGTCGCCGTCATCAGCCACGAACTCTGGCAGACGCGCTTCGGTGCCGATCCGTCGATCGTGGATCGCGTCGTCGACATGGACGCGCGACCGACGCGCATTGTCGGCGTTATGCCAGCCGGGTTCGAGGCCATGCAATCCGCCGTCGACGCATGGCTTCCACTCCAGATCGATCCAACGTCACCCTTTTACACCGGGGCAACGGCACTGGCGCTTGGCCGTCTTGCTCCCGGCGCGTCGTTCGCCGGCGCGACGTCGGAGCTGACGTCGCTCGCCCCGCGCATGCGCGCGCAATTCAATTATCCAAACGACTACGCCCGCGGCGCGACGGTGATCGCGTTGCGTGACAGCCTCGTCGGCAACGTCCGACAGTCGCTGCTCGTGCTGTTCGGGGCCGTGGCGTTTCTCGTGCTGATCGCCGTGGCGAACGTTGGCAACTTGACGCTCGTGCGCGCGACCGGTCGCCGCCGCGAGCTGGCGATTCGTCGCGCGCTCGGCGCCACCCGCGCGCAGATCACGCGACAACTCCTCGTGGAAAGTCTTGCCCTCGCCATCAGCGGCGGCCTGCTCGGGCTCGCGCTGGGCATGGTCGGAGTGCGCGCGCTCAAGATGGTCCTGCCGGCAACGTTGCCAATGCTGTCGAGCGTTCGCGTCGACGTCGGCGTGCTCGCGGTGTGCGCGGCGATCACAATTGCGGCAGGCATTGCGTTCGCGATCGGTCCGGCGATGCTCGCGTCGCGCATCGACCCCGAAGGGGCGCTGCGCGCTGGCGCGTCCGGCGCGAGCGGCGTGGGACGAGCCACGATGCGGCGGACGTTGGTCGCCGTCGAGGTCGCGCTCGCCGTCGTGCTCGTCGTCGGTGCCGGGCTCATGACCGATTCGCTCTGGCGCCTTGGACGCGTCGACCTCGGCTTCGATCCGCGCAATGTCATGACGTTGCGCCTGCAACCGTCGAGCGGACAAGTCACATCGGCGCAGGGAGCCGCCGCGTACTTCAGCGAGATCGCGCGCCGCATCGCGGCCGTGCCGGGTGTTGAACGCGTCGGTGCCGCGCAGCACTTGCCGCTCAGTGGCTTCAACTGGATGGGTGATCTCGACATCGAGTCTCGGCCGATTGCCACGACGTCGGCGCATCCGCGCGTCGTGTGGCGCTCGATCGTCGGCGACTATTTCGCGGCGATGCGAATTCCGCTCGTCCGAGGTCGGCTGTTCAATTCGGCCGACGTGCGCGACAACGCGCCGGTCGTGATCATCAACGCGGCAATGGCGGAGCATCACTGGCCAGGCGCCGATCCGATCGGTCAGCGCATCCGCGTCGGCAACGGTACGCGAAACGCGTGGGCAACAATCATCGGCATCGTGGGCGCCGTGCGCTCGGCGTCGCCAGACGCGCCGCCGGTCGAAGAAGTGTATCGCCCGAACGAACAGCAAGGGCTCGTGTTCATGCATTTCGTCATTCGCGGGCGCGACAATCCCATGCTGCTCGCACCGCAGATTCGAGCCGCGATTCGTTCGCTCGACCAAACAGTTCCGATCGCCGAGGTCCGCTCGCTCGGCGAGCTCTTTGTCGCCACGACTGCGACGCGACGAACGGTCGCGTTGTTGCTCGCCTCGTTCGCCGCACTAGGCCTCGTGCTGGGCGTCGTCGGGATCTATGGTGTCGTGTCGCACGTGGTGAGCCAACGCACGCGCGAGCTGGGCATTCGCACGGCCCTCGGCGCTCTGCAAGGTCGCATCACACTGATGGTCGTCGGCGAAGGAGTGCGCATGGCCGGCGTCGGCGTGGTCGTCGGCACGATCGCGGCAGTCATCGCCGCGCGGTCGCTCGAGACGCTGGTGTTCGGCGTGTCGACTGCCGATCCCGTCGTCTACGCTGCCGTGGCGTCGTTGCTGCTCGGCGCCGCGTGCGCTGCATCGTATGTGCCGGCTCGCCGCGCCGCCCGCGTCGACCCGTTGATCGCGCTTCGCTCCGACTAGCGTACGCTGGCGATCGGGATGAAGCGCCGATGGCCGTCGTTGTCGGACACGTTGAGCAGCCCGATCTGCAGCCCGTGAAGCTCCTGAGCGTAGTTGAATAAACCGATCGTCACACCGCGTTGCTCGCCGCGGACGTTGTTCACCGCGCCGACGGCGCCGCCGACAAACCGGCCGTCGTCGGCGACCTTGAAGTAGCCCGCGGTCAGCACGAGCGCGTGAATGTCCACGCCGCCCACTCCGGCGCCGCCAATCATCAGCCCGCGCAATGTCGGTCCGCCGACGCCGAGGCCGCCCACGGCCAGCCCGGTGAGCCCTGCGCCGGAGCCGACACCGAGCCCGCCAAGCAGGAGCCCGGTCGCGTTCTCACCGGTACCGACGCCGATGCCGCCAATGCCGATGCCGGTAAAACTTCCGCCGCTGCCGACGCCAACGCCGGCGATCGAAATCCCCTTCGAGTTGCCGCCGCTTCCAACACCTATCCCGCCCACACTGATGCCGGAGACGTCGCCGCCCGCGCCGACGCCGATGCCGCCGAGTTGAATGCCGCGTATCGACCCGCCACCGCCCACGCCGATGCCGCCCACGCTGAAGCCGCGGATGTTGCCGCCCGACCCGACGCCGATCCCACCGACCATGATGCCTTCCAAATCACGGCCCGCGCCAACACCGACGCCGCCCACGCCGATGCCCTGAAGTCGGTCGTCAACGCCGACGCCGAAGATGCCGGCGCCGATGCCGTTCACGTTTCCCGCGCCCGTGACCGGAACACCGAGCGCGATGCCGTTGACGACACCGCGCGCCGGCGCGTACGGCGCCCAGATCGTGGCGTTCACGCCGTCGACCTGCCGCAGCTTTGCGTCGCGGTAGTTGAAGCGCAGGCCGATGACGCGCGGCTTGTCGCCGACGGCGATGCCCTTGTCGTGCACGGTGAGGTTGATGACCTGCGCGCCGAGCGCCAACGGCAGTGCGACGACGAGGCTCGCTGCAAGATGACCAGCAACGGCACGAGTCATAGTGTGGGTTGAGCGGGAGAGGAGGGAGGCGCGCCGCCATCACCATACGAATACGGACGACGGGTGGCAACGACGCGCGCGGTATGTCCGGGCTGTAAGGAATCCGCCAACTCGTCCCAAAGATCTGGACGGTCAATCTGCCGGGGTATAGAGTGTCTATACCCCTGGGTGAAACGACACATGCCGCGCCACAGTCCCGCGTTGTCCCGCATCGAGGTGCTTCAGGGCACGCTCGACCTGATCGTACTCCAGTCGCTCGCCTGGGGTCCGCGCCACGGCTACGGGCTCGTTCAGCACATACGAGCCGGGTCGAATGGTGTCCTCCAAGTCGACGCGGGTTCGATCTACCCAGCGCTCCACCGACTCGAGCGACAGGGCGCGATCGACGCCGAGTGGACGACGTCGGAAAATCACCAACGCGTTCGCGAGTATCGCTTGACGCGTGTCGGTCGCACGCGCCTCGCCGCTGAACGCTCGCGCTGGGAACAGTTGTCGCTCGCGATTGCCGGCCTATTCGTCCCACCGACCGCGGAGGAAGTATGAGTCCATTCTGGAAGAGCCGGCGTTCGCGCGAGGCCGATCTCGAGACGGAGATGTCGGTGCATCTCGACATGGACGTTCGCGATCGCATGGCGCGCGGCGAGCCCGCCGCCGACGCGTCACGCGCCGCGCAGCGGGGCTTTGGCGATCGCGTTTCCGTGCGCGAAACGACGAGCGACATGTGGAGTGGCGAAGCGTTCTACCGACTCGGGCAGGATGTGCGCTACGCGATTCGCAGCCTTTCGCGCGTGCCGGGGTTCACGCTCGTGGCGATTCTCACGCTCGCGCTGGGGATTGGCGCGAACACGGCAATTTTCAGTGTGCTGAACGGAGTGCTGCTTCGACCGCTGCCCTATCCGTCGCCCGACGATCTGGTCTTCATCACGAGCCAATTCCCCAAGTTGGGCTTCGATCAGTTTCCCGTCGACGCCGCGGAGTTTCTCGAATTTCAAGCCCGCAACCAGTCGTTCCAGTCGGTCGGCGCGTACAATGTGAACGCAGTCAACGTCGGCGCGGATGGCATGCCGCAGCGTGTGACGTCGGCGCTGGCGTCGGCGAGCCTCTTCACGGTGCTCGGCGTCGCGCCCACGCGCGGTCGAGCATTTACGAATGACGAAACGCTGCCGAACGCCGCGCCAACGGTCGTCCTGTCGTACGAGCTCTGGCAAAGCGCATTCGCCAGCCGGTCGCTCATCGGACAGCAGGTCGAGATCGACGGTGTGCAGCGCACGGTTGTCGGCATCATGCCCCCCGGCTTCGACGTGCACGATCAGGGTGTGCGCGTGTGGCTCCCGCTCACGCTCGACCCGTCGCAGCGACAGCAATATCGTGGCGGCCACTTTCTGCTGCTCGTCGGGCGGCTCAAGCACGGTGTGACGCTCGCGCGCGCGCGCTTGGACCTCGAGACCATGCTGGCGCAGTGGGCGGTCACGGACGGCGGTACGGCGGGAGCAATTCCCGGCGGTCCTGGTTTCGTGCACGTGCCGGACACAAAGAATCATCGCCTGCGATACGACGGACTGGCCGCCGACATGATCGGCGGAGTCGGCCGCGCGCTCTGGGTGCTCCAAGTGGCGGTGGTGTTCGTGCTGCTCATTGCCTGCGCGAATCTGGCGAACCTGCTCCTGATGCGCGCCGAATCGCGGCACAAGGAGCTCGCGCTGCGCGCGGCGTTGGGCGCTGGGCGCTGGCGGTTGATGCGCCAGTTCATCGCCGAGAGCCTCGTGCTGTCGACTGTGGGCTCGGCTGTCGGCGTCGGACTCGCGCACTTTGGACTGCGCGCGCTGCTCGCGACGGGAGCGGCGAGCATTCCACGGGCCGCCGCCGTCGGCATCGACGCACGTGTGCTCGCGTTCACTCTTCTTCTGGCAATCGCCACCGGCGTCGTCTTTGGCCTCGCACCCGCGTTGCACTTGAGCAGCAACAGCGTGAGCCTCGCGCTGCGTGACGCGGGCAGCCGCACCTCCACCGTGGCGGCGCGCAATCGCGTTCGCCGTGGACTGGTCATCGCCGAGCTATCGCTCGCGGTGATGCTCGTCATTGGTGCCGGCCTCTTGTTGCGGAGCTTTTGGAATCTCATGCGCGTCGACGCCGGCTTTGGGCGCGGAAACCTGACCACGTTCAGCCTCGCCCTTCCGCGGCGCGTCTACTCCGACAGCACGCGCCGCACGGCATTCTTCGGTCGTGTGACGCGAGAACTCGCCGCAGTGCCGGGTGTGACCGGCGCGGCGGCGATGACGGGCCTTCCGCCGCAGCGACAGGTGAACGCGAACGACACTGACTTCGAGGGCTACATGCCGCAGCCTCAGTCGGGCGGTCCACCGGCCAACGTCGACTACTATCAATACGCCACGCCGACCTATTTCTCGACGATGGGCATTCCGATCGTCAAGGGCCGCGGGTTCGGGCCGCTAGACGGCCCGCTCTCCAATCCCGTGATGGTGATCAACGAGACGATCGCCCGCCTGTACTATCCGCAACAAGATCCGATTGGCCACCGCATGCGCCCCGGCGGAACCACCACCTGGTTCACCATCATCGGCGTAGCGAAGGATGTGAAGCAGGGCGGCGTCGACTCGAAGACCGGCACTGAGCTGTACATCGACTATGAACAGGCGCCGGCGGTCATCGGATTCGCGCCGCCAAATCTCAACGTGGTCGTTCGCTCCACGCTCGGCAAAGAAACGCTCTCGCCAATCATTCGGCGCATCGTGCATACCGCGGACCCCGCCGTGCCGATCGTCGGACTGCGCAGCATGGACGAAGTATTTCAAGATTCCGTATCGCGTCAGCGCTTTCTCGCAACGATCCTCGGCGTGTTCGCGGCGGTCGCACTCCTGTTGTCCGCCATCGGCACGTACGGCGTGCTCGCCTACACCGTGACGGAGCGGCGGCGCGAAGTCGGCATCCGCATGGCGCTGGGCGCGTCCGAACGCGGCGTCCTGATGATGGTCTTGGGTCAGGGCATGACGTTGGCGGCGATCGGAGTCGCCCTGGGACTGATTGGCGCGGTGGCGCTCACGCGGCTCGCGGCGACGCTGTTGTTCGGCGTGAAGCCGGTCGATCCGGCCACGTTTGCCGCCGTGTCGCTGTTCATGCTGGCGGTGGCCGCGGCAGCATCGCTCATTCCGGCCCGCCGGGCCACACGCGTCGATCCGCTCGTCGCGCTGCGCGCCGACTAGACGACGCGTCCATTGGGCGACGCGGGCCAATCATCCCGTGGCGGTCACGCCGTGAGTCGGTAGATTCTGCCTCACTCGACTCTACCCGTTCGCGGAGCGTGACCATGTGGCAGGATTTCAAAGCATTCCTCATGCGCGGCAACGTTCTCGATCTTGCCGTTGCGGTCGTGATTGGCGCGGCGTTCGGGAGCGTCGTCAAATCGCTCGTCGAGGATGTCCTCATGCCGCCGCTCGGACTCGCGGTCGGCAAAGTCGACTTCTCCGCGTTGTATTTGCTGCTCCACGCCGGAAAAACGCCGGGGCCGTATGCGACACTCGCCGACGCCAAGACAGCGGGCGCCGTGACGCTGAACTACGGTCTGTTCCTCAACAGCGTCTTCTCATTTCTCATCGTCGCCGCCGCGGTGTACCTGGTCGTCCGCGTGGCCAACAAGATGTACAAGCGGCCCGCGCCGCCGCCGCCGAACACGAAGGCGTGCCCGTTCTGCGCCACGCAGGTTCCGATTCCGGCCAGCCGCTGCCCCAACTGCACCTCGGAAATCGGCGCGACCGTCGCGGTGTGAGCTCGCCACGAAGTCGTCTACGACACGTAGACGACTTCGCCCTCCGCGTCGATTCCCATTTCGTGCTCCATGCCGCACACGCCGCAGACTTTGGCTGCAATCCACGCGGCCGCGAGCTGCTCGCGCTGCTCCTTTGTTGCCGGCTTCACCTTGAGCTTCTTGTAGCTATACTCGCCGCAGTTTTCGCATGCGTGAGCTTTGGCGATTCGCTCGGCGCGTTCTTGCGTGATCTTCGTCAAGCTCAGCGTCCGCCGGTGCCCGGCGCGGACGGCGCCGAGCCGGAAGTCGACCCGGCGCCAAGCTGTGGACGCGGGGCGGTGTAGGCAGCGCCTCCGGCCGAACCAGGCGCGCGTGCGCTCGTGGCGTTGACCAGATCATCATCGCCGCCGGACCGTCGCGTCAGTAGCTCGCGAATACCGCCGAGTGCACCCATGACGCCAGCGGCTTCGGCGGGAAGAAAAATCGTCGAGCCTTTGCCCTGCGTGAGCTGCGGCAGCGCTTCGAGATATTTGATGCCGAGCAGGTACGTGGCCGCGTCGCCGCCAGGCAGTGCCGCCGCCACGCGCTGAAGCGCCTGCGCCTCGGCGTCGGCCATCGCCAGACGCGCCTCGGCCAATCCCTTGGCGCGAAGGACGGCGGCTTCCGCTTCGCCCTGCGCGCGGCTGACTTGCGATTGCTGCACGCCCTCCGCCTCGAGAATCGCCGCGCGCTTGGACGCTTCGGCGTTCGTCACCGCGGCGCGTCGTTCGCGTTCGGCGCGCATTTGCAATTCCATCGACTGCTGAATGTCCCGCGGCGGTTCGATCGCCTGCAACTCGACGCGCGTCACGTCAACGCCCCAACCGATCGACGCCTCTTCGATCACCTCGCGCATTCGCTTGTTGATCATGTCGCGACTGGCGAGCGTTTGATCGAGTTCGATGTCGCCGACGATGTTGCGCAGGGTCGTACGCGTCAGTGTCTCGAGCGCGAATGGCAGATTTTGAATCGCGTAGGCCGCTTTCTGTGGATCGGCGATGCGATAGTACAACACCGCGTCGATATCGATCGTGACGTTGTCCTTGGTGATGACCGGCTGGCTGGGAAAGCTCAACACCTGTTCGCGAAGGTCGATGCGCGCCGTCGAACCGGAGGTCACGCGCTTGACTCCGCCCGGATCGGCCTCGAAGTAGCGAACGTCGATCGTACGCGGCCGCTCCATCCACGGGATGAGAACGTTGAGGCCGGACCGGCACACGCGATTGAACCGTCCCCATCGCTCGATCACCATCACCTCGGCTTGGCCGATGATCTTGATCGAGCTGGTAAGCACCATCAGCGCGCCGAGCGCGACGACGGAGAGCACGATGATTCCAACCATGTGGCGTCTCCACCAAAGGGGATGCTAGATACTATGCCGCGGCACCATGGCGGACCAGGGATCGGCGACTGCACCACATACCCTCGACCTCACGACACTCGACATGAGCGCACTTCAGATCGGCTCCGCAACAGGACGCGCGGGGCACACGGTTTCCGGATATATCGACGTGCCGCACGCGGCAGATCCGGGCACGCAGATTCCAGTCAGCATCGTGACCGGCGCACGCGAAGGACCGGTGCTCGCGCTGATCGCCGGGACGCACGGTTCAGAGCCTTCGCCGATCATCGCGCTGCAACGCGTCCGAGCGCAGCTCGATCCGTCGCTGCTCGTCGGCACCGTCGTCATCGTGCACATCGCCAACGTGCCGTCGTTCGCCGAGCGCACGATCTACCGCGGACCGTGGGATCACAAAAACCTCAATCGCGTGTTCCCCGGCGCGCCGAACGGCACGACGTCGGAGCGCATCGCGCATGCGATCACGACGCAGGTGATCGATCAGTGCGACTATCTCATCGACATGCATTCGGGCGACGGCAACGAAGCACTGCGCCCGTACTCGTACTGGAACAAGCTCGGCGTCGATGAACGCGTCGACACAGTCGCGCGCGAGTTGGCGCTCGCGTTCGGTCTCGATCACATCGTCGTCGACACAGGACGTCCCAAGGATCCGCGCGCGACGTTGTTCACGTCGAACACGGCGCACGTGCGCGGCAAGCCAGCGGTCACGACGGAAGCCGGGTCTGTTGGGGTCCCGACCGAAGAGATGATCGAACTCAACGTGCGTGGAGCATTTCGCGTCATGCGGTACCTCGGCATGGTCGCCGGCGAGCGCGAAATGGTCGAGCATCCGAAATGGATTGTCGAGTCCGACGTGTTGACGAGCCCCGACACGGGCACATGGCATCCCAACGTCGTACCAGATCAAGTCGTTCGAACGGGAGACGTGCTCGGGCGCCTGACGAATTACTTCGGCGACGTGATTGTCGAAGTGACGTCGCCACTCGATGGCGTGGTGCTCTATGTCGTCGTGTCGCCTTCGATGAACGCGAACGAACCACTCGCGATGGTTGGACGAATCGACGTCGACGCTCGCGTATACAAATAGCGTATGAAAAGATTCGCTCCACGCCCTTCCATAAGCGTGGTGCGTGACGTAACTCACACTTTACGTCTGCGACGCGCCTCGTCCACCACGAGGCGGCTTCACCTGCCGTCGCCGATCCCACCTCACCGATTAGGGGAAAGATCGATGCGTGTCATTTTACTTGTCGCTGCGGCGACGGGGCTCATCGCGTGCGCGGACGGGAGAACTTCAACGAGCCCGTCGGATCACGGATCGCAGCCGCCCTTTGGCGCGCATAAGGAATCGCTCGTCGTTGCACCACACATCGATTCGCTTCCACTCGGCGATCGTATCGATTCGCTGATTGGGCTGTCGTTGCGGAAAGTCTCCATTCCGCCGGACAGCGCGTCGCAGTCGCCGGATGCAGTGCACCCCGACATTGCCTGTCCGCCGGCGGGCTGGAACGGCGCGAGTTGCTGGCTGATGTACACGCCATACAAGAACTCGAATGCCTTGTACGAGAACCCCGGGCTGCTCATCGCCTCGAGCGACACGCTGTGGACGACACCGCCGGCGGTCGTCAATCCGCTCGTGCCGTCGCCGGGTTCGGGGAGTTACAACTCCGATCCGGATCATGCGTTCGATCCGCTGACCCACCGCCTCATCCAGGTGTATCGCGTGGTGTCGGGCGGGTACAACAACATCATGCTCATGTCGACGGGCGACGCGCGGAACTGGTCGCCGGCCGTGTTGGCCTGGCAGGTGCCCAACCACGACGCGGTGTCGCCGGCGCTCGTCATCGCGCCCGATCGCACCGCGCGAATTTGGGACGTGCGCTCGGGCGACGCGGGGTGCACTGCGACCTCGAGCACCGTCGAACTTCGAACGGCGCAGCCAGACTCCGCCACGCCTTCGAGAACGCTACGTGGTCTGAGCCGACTACGGTTGACATGTCGGTGCCGGGGGCGGTCGTGTGGCATTTGGATGTCGTGGCGATGCCGAATGACCGGGGCTACCTCGCGCTGATTGTCGCATTTCCGCGTGGACTTGCCTGCGGCAACAGCGACCTCTGGATCGCGACGAGCCAGGACGGAATCCGTTGGAAGACGTTCCAGGCGCCGGCATTCTGGCGCGCCATGAAGTCGGCGACGGCTCGGTCGGTGACGAGTTGGTATCGTGGCACGTTGCGCTACAACGCCGCCACGGATGTCATGGATATGTGGCCATCGGCGCTGTCCGGCACCACCTGGTCGGTGTACCACACGCGGGTCAAGCTGGCGGATCTCGTCGCGCTGTTGGACAAGGCCGCGCCGGCGGAGGTCCGCGCGCTCAACCTCAACCGCGCGACGGCTCTCGACGAATCGTTGAAATGCCGTAATTCGCCGCGGTAGGAACTTCCTCCTCCGCGGATCGCACGGGAACCATTTAATCCGCCACCGGATAGACCCCGCATCGTTGGCAGAGCGGTCCAGATCAACCCACGCGCCGCCTGTTCGCACAAACCGCGCGCGTGATCCGGAGGGGGATGATGCAACAATGGAAACGTGGAGCGCTCTCAGCGGCGCTCGTGACGCTCGCCGCCTGTGGCGGCAGCGGCGGCAGTAGCGGCGGCGGCCTGAACACCGGACCGACCGGCGGGACCACCGGTCACGGGTGGCGGAAATCCCAATGTCGTCACTCTGATCAACCAGCAGTTTGCGCCGGCGACACTCACGGTCAGCAAGGGCGTTACCGTGACTTGGAACTGGAACGACTGCGCTGGCTCCGGATGGCTACGGTGGTGGAGGTCTGCGTGACGCATGGCGTCGTGTTCGACGATGGCAGCGACCTGGTCTCTCCCGTGCAGTCCTCGGGGGTTTGGACGCGGATTTTCAGCGACACCGGAACGTTCAACTACCATTGTTCCGTGCATTTGACGGCCATGACCGGCGTCATCAAGGTTCAGTAGCAGCGTCAGCCGATCGTAACGGAACGGCTCCAAAGTCGTGTGGGCAGAGACGGTCCGCGCTTGCGCGGACCGTCTTTCTTTACATCCGCTCGTTACGCGGCATTTTCGAGCAAACTCCAACGTTCGACTCGGCGTGGCGCGTTACCTTTAGAATGGCGTCCCGCGGATCGGACGCTCGCACCCACCCGAGTGCCCACCCCTGAGTTTGCCCTCCTTCGATGTCGTTGCGTTCGACTTGCCTGGTACGCATTGCCCGTATCGTCGTATCGCTTGCCGTGGGTCGCTACCCGCGGCCGCTGTTGCTCAGCAGAAATTCACGACGCAAATCATGGTCGTTCCCGCGTTCGACGGCGCGGACCGCCGCGCCGCGTCGAAGGCAGCCGACATCGTGCGCGGCCGAGTGGCTGGGGGATTTCCGAAGAGTGAATTGCGGGTCGTGTCGGGCGGCGACATGGATGCGCTGGCTCCGCCTGTCCGGGTTCGACGAGAATCCGGTGCTCAGTGAGGGCGAGCTCCACGAATTAGCGAAGAAGTTTCGCGCCGACGAGCGCATCACGGGGCGAGTGAACCTGGCCAGCGGCAAGGTCCACATCGACGCCTCGCTCACGCTGGTTCGCGACCTTCGCTTGTCGCAGCCCCTGAGCGCGGACGGCGCAACGATCAACGAGGCCGCGGAATCGATCGCGCGTGACGCGGTCGCCGCGCGCCGCCAGCTCATTCCTCTCCGTTTATGCGAGAATGCGAATCGCGAAGGAAAGCCGTCCGACGCGGCGGCTCGAAGCGACGGCTGGTGTCGCCGCCTATGGATCCGCCGTTCCCGCGCGCATCTGTCTGCTCAACTCGCTGGCCAAGCTGAGCGTCCCGCTGGACAGCGCCATCGGCGTCGCCCGCGCGATTCTCGCCGTTGCGCCCGACAACGCCGTCGCGCTCGAGGATCTGGCGCAGGCGCTCGATGCCACCGGCTCGGGGACCGCGGCGGCGCCGATTTGGATTCGGTTCCTTGCCACCGACTCGAGCAACGCCGATCTCGTCGAGCGCGTCGTCAACGCGCTGTCGCTCGAGGGAAATGCGCGACTGGCCGCGCCGATGATCGACCGTGGCACGACCGAGCATCCGGACAACCTCCCGCTGCTGAAACTGCGCTGGCTCGTGCACCTCGCCGAAAACGACTGGGCGGGCGCCGTCGACGCCGGCGAAAAGTTGCTGGCGACTGACTTGGCTGCTCAGGGCGATCGCGAATTTCTACGCGCGACTGGCCAACGCGTACCGCAACGACAGTTTGCCGACGCGGGCATTGGCCACGGCCGCGGTTGGAATGTCGAAGTTTCCGCACGACCCGTCGCTGAACATGGCGTATGTGCAGTTGCTGCATTCCGAGAGCGAAGTGGCGCTCCCTCGCGCGCTCGCCGAGTTTCCCGACAACGCCGAGTTGCACGCGCTCGCCGCTCAGCAATTCAAGGGGGCCGGCAATTCCGCGGGAGCATTGGCAGAAACGAAGCGCGCGCTCGCGGCGAATCCGCGGCTTCCGCACGGCTATCTGCAGCTCGCGCAGCTCGAACTGGACGTGAATCAGCCCGATAGCGCGTTCGATGCGCTGACGGAAGCCACGAAGCACGGCGAGGACCCGGTGACCGTCGGTCAATTCGCGCTCGCCCGTGGCAACGTTCTGTTCAAGGCGGCAACGGCGACCCAAAAACGCGACGACTTTCAGCGTGCGATGCGCTTCCTCACGCTTGCGGCGCACACCACGCCCGCGCCCGAAGCCAAGTTCCTCCTCGGCGCCTCGGCTCTCTCTGTGAGCCAATCCGCCGCGACCGATGCGCCGGCGTCGAAGAGCTGCGACCTGTCGAAGCTCGCTGACTCGACACTCACGGAAGCCGAGATCAACTCTGGTTGGCGGCGGCTCAGTCGCGCCGGATGCGGCGAAGCAGTATCTCGACTACGTGGCCAAGCTTCGGCCCTACGTCAGCGATCAGGTCAAGACGTTCTGCAACCTGCGCTGAGATTTCGAACGCCGTTCACTTTGGCGGGGCGCGACGTAAGCCATAACGATTGATGTAGGCCATAACGATTGATGTAGGCCATAACGATTGTGAACGGATTCAAACCGACGGAACGAAAAGAAACGAAGAACAACCCGCCTCGATTGATTCGTGCTCAATCGTGTTCGTTCGTCTCATTCGTGTAGTTCATGGTTCAAGATCGATCCAATCCAAATCTGCGCCCGAGCTCAAGGCGGGCGCGCCCGCGCTACTCAGACCGTAACGCCGTCGTCGGATCCACGCGGGTGGCGCGGCGGGCGGGCAGATAGCTCGCCAGAAGTGCGACGAGCGCCAGCGCAATCGGCACGGTAACGAACGTGAGCGGGTCGGTGGGCGTCACGCCGACGAGTACGCCGCGCAGCAGCCGCGACGAGCCGATGGCCGCCACCATGCCGACCCCGATGCCCGCGGCCGCGAGCGCGAGGCCTTCGCCCAGTACCAGGCGCATCGCGTCGCCGGGCGTAGCGCCGAGTGCCATGCGCACGCCCATCTCGCGCGTGCGCTGCGCGACCGTGTACGACATCACGCCGTAAATCCCGATGACGCCGAGCGTGACGGCGAGCGACGCGAACAGCGCGAGCAATACCATCGTGAATCTCGGCCGGGCCGCCGATGCATCGACGACATGCGACATGGTCTGCACGTCGCTCACGGGCACGGCGTGGTCGAGCTGCGCCACAATCTGACGGATAGACGGAGCGAGCGCCTGCTCGTTCGCCGTCGTGCGGATTGCCACGGTCATCTCGGTGCGCGGCGCTTGTGCGAGCGGACGGTAAAACGTTTGCTCGCTCGTTCCCGTGAGGCTGTCGAGCTTTGCGTCGCGCACGACGCCGACGATCGTGATCCACGGGCTCGCCCACGGATAGCCGACGCGCTTGCCGATCGCGCTCTGTCCGGGCCAGAAATGGCGCGCGAACGACTCGCTGACGAGACACACGGGCGGTGATGCCGCCCGATCGTCGCGCGAGAAATCTCTCCCGTCGATAAGAGGAATCTCAATCGTCGCCAGATAGCCCGGACTGATCGTCTGCCAGTGGTCGGTGGTCGGCACCGATCGCTTGACGTCGTCGAATTGCCCTTCGATCCGCAGCGCGCCGCCCCAGCCGACGCGCATCGGCAGTCGGTCGACCGCCCCCGCCGACTGCACGCCGGGCAACGAGCGAAGTCGTGAAAGCAGCACGTCGTAGAACTCCGGAACAGTGCTGTCGCTGTAGGCGGCGGCCGGCAGGCTCACGGTTGCCGCGACGATTGACGTCGTTCGAAACCCCGGATCGATGTGGTTCAGCGCCCACACACTGCGCACGAGCAACTGCGCGGCAATCACGAGAACCAGCGCGAGCGCGATCTCGCCGCCGACCACGAGACGCGCCAGGCGCCGGTGCGCCGCGCCCGCCGACGCGCGTCCGCCGTGGCGCATTGGTGCGTCGATCGCCGCACCGCTGACGCGCAACGCCGGCAGCGCGCCGAAAATCACGCCGGTGGCGAGCGACACGCCGAACGCGACGAGCAGCACGCGTCCGTCGAGCGCGATGTCGGCGGAGCGCGGTAGATCGGCGGGCAGCGCGGAGCGCAGCGCAAGCAGACCGACCCACGCGACTCCAACACCAGCCGTCCCGCCGGCGAGTGCGAGCACGATGCTCTCGGTGAGCAACTGCCGAATGAGACGCCAGCGTCCGCCGCCGAGGGCCACGCGGATCGAGATCTCGCGCAGGCGGGACGCACCGCGCACGAGAAGCAAGTTCGCCACGTTGGCGCAGGCGATGAGCAGCACGATCGTCACCACTCCGAGCAGCAACAGCAAGAGCGTGCGCGCCGAGCCGACGATCGCGCGCTGGAGCGGAAGAACGGCGGCTTGAGCGTAGTAGTTCGGTCCGGGATCCCAGATCGGATTCTCGAGGCGAATACGCGGATACAGCGCGCGCAACTCGTGCTGCGCCGCCGCCGCCGTGACATTCGGCCGAAGTCGGCCGACGAGCTTGTACCCGCCTGATCCCCAAAACGCGCCCGAGCCAGTGGGCGGCATGACGATCGGCAGTCCAGAGCGCAGTCTGCTCATTAGGAAAGTGAAAATCAGCCGGCATGACGCCGATCACGACGAACGGCGCCCCGTCGATCATCACCGTGCGACCGACGGCGTCGCGGCTCCGGCCGAAGCGTTGCGTCCACAGCGCGTCGCCGATCACGACGACGTTGCTGCGCGCTCGGCCGTCCTCCTCGGCGCCGAACGTGCGGCCCAGCGCGGCGGGGACGCCGAGAACGGAGAGGAGACTCACGGAGACGGATGCCGCGGCGACGCGTTCCGGTTCGCCGCCGGCGTCGTCGCCCCCCGCCAATCCGACGCTCGACGCGCTGTACGCGCCGACGTCCGCGTACGACCGACTGAGCTGGCGCACCCGCGTGAACTCCGCGAGCGTCGAGCCGTCGAGCGCGACGAGCTGCTCGGGATGCGGATAGGGGAGCGCTCGAATGACGACGGCGTCGACGACGGAGAAGACGGCGGTGTTGGCGCCGATACCGAGCGCGAGCGTGCAGACCGCAACAGACGTGAACGCCGGGGCGCGGCGCAAGCTGCGCAGCGCGTAGCGCACGTCCTGCAGCAGATCTTCCACGAGATCTCTCCGATGTTGCGCGCGCGCCTGGTGTCGATCGTGATCGCGAAGCTCGGCGCCGACGCTGTCGATGTCGCCGAATCGCCCGCGGGCCGCGGTCATGGCCGCGTCGTGCGACAGTCCGCGCGATTCGTAATCGCGCATTCGCATTTCCAAATGGAACGTCAGCTCGTCGTCGACGTCGGCGTCCGGATTGGGGCCGAAGAAGCGGAGGTAGCGGCGCCAGCGCGGGGGCATGTCAGGCCACCGCCGGCGCGGCGCGGAGGACGCGCGTTACGGCGCCGGCGTAGCGCATCCACAGTGCCGCTTCGCTGCGCAAATGCGCGCGTCCGGCGCGCGTGATGGTATAGAACCGCGCGCGACGGTTGTTCTCCGACAGGCCCCACTCCGACGACACCCAACCGCGGTCCTCGAGTCGGCGGAGGGCGGGGTAGAGCGAGCCTTCCTCGATGCGCAGGACGTCATCGGTCGCCGTTTCGACCCAGCGGGCGATGCCGTACCCGTGCGATGCCCCGGCGACGAGCGCTTTCAGCACGAGAATGCCGAGCGTGCCTTGCAGCAGATCTCCCGATTCGGCGGCCACGCGTCTCTCCCTTGGCAAGACTATGGAGAGAATACTACTGCCCGTCTCCGGCGCGCAAGGCGCCGGGGACGAGCCGGCCGTCGATCAGGGCAGTGGCGGGCTGCGCTTCCGCCGCCGTCGCGTCGGCCGCGATGCTCCGCTCGCGACGCGCTGCCTGCAGCAGGCTCACCGCCGTATACGCCACCACCGCGAGCACCAGCCACTGCACCCAATACAGCGGCAGCGACTTGACGATGAAGGCCGCGATCAGCACCGCCGGAATTCCCGCGATCAGCATGCCCGCAATCGCCTTCGGGTCGAAGCTGCCGCTGCGGATGAAGCGCACGCTCGCGAACGGCATGAGGAACGCGCACGAGCCCATCATGATCGGGAAGGCGGCGATCGGATTCATTCCCAGCACACTGATGAGAATCAGACACGGAGCGTACAGGCCAATGCCGAGCGTCATCAGCGCGCCGAGCATGAAATTGGCGACGATGCCGATCGCGAGCCGCGTGCCCGTCAGCTGCAGCAGTGTGCCGCCCGGCGTGAGCTTCAACTGCTGGACGAGCAGCACGACGGCGAACCCGATCAGCGCGAGCCCCATGCCCACCTGCACGCGTCGGCGTGGCCACGAGGCGACGACGCCGGCGCCGAGCCACGCGCCGAGGATCGCGGCGACGATCATGAGCACCAGCGTCATCGTGTCGACGGGCACGATCTTGGTGAAGATGAACGCCTCGGCGATCGTCGGCAGCGTGTAGCCGATGTTCAGCGTGCCCGGAATGCGTTCGTCCGGCACCATCCGCCACCGGCGAAAGATCGTCGTCGTCGGGGCAAACGAGCCGACGCCAAGCGTATCGAAGAAGTTGGCGATGAAACTCGTGACCGAGATCTGGGTCGGCGTTCGGACCGAGTCCCCCTTCGCGGCCCGGTCCCGCAGCGCCCGCGCAACGACGACCACGAAATACAGCGTCGCGAGGCCGAGCGCGATGAACAGCGCCGTGCGCGCGAGATCCGATCCGGGGTCTGGAGCGAGCTGCATGGGGGAGGCGGGGTCAAAGGGGGTGAACGGCGCCAAAAATCGACGGGAATAGTACACGATGCCACGGGGACCGTCGAATCGGAAGACCAAGGGCTGGTTGAGGTTCCCGGCTGACCTCGCCTTGCAGCCGGCTTGTCCCTGGGATACTGTATTCCGCCACAGTCGCGTTGTCGCCAACTAGCGGAGCCCCAAATGACGCACCTTGCTCCCGACTCGGGCCGCCTCATTCCGCGCGGATCGCCGGCCGGACCGCTCACCACTCCGCGTCACGGAGTTGGGCCGATCCAGCGCCAGACGATCGCTGGAATGACGGTCGACGCGCTCCGCGAGCGGATTTTGCGCGGAGATTTTCCAGAAGGCGAGCCGCTGCGTCAGGACGCACTCGCCGACGACCTCGGGGTCAGTCGCATTCCGGTGCGTGAGGCGCTGCGGCAGCTCGAAGCCGAGGGCCTGGTGACGTTTAGCCCGCATCGCGGCGCGGTCGTGTCGAGCCTCTCGCTCAACGAGATCGACGAGCTGTTCCAGCTGCGCGCCGAGATCGAGTGCGATCTGCTGCGGCGCGCGATTCCGGCGGCGACGCGAGCGCATTTCGAGCGAGCGACGGAAGTCCTCGACGAATTCAGCGATGCGCTCCGCGCCGGCGATGCGATCCGCTGGGGACCGCTCAACTGGCATTTTCACGCGGCGCTCTATGCGGCGGCCGGGCGCGAATTCACGATGAATGTCGTGCAAAAACTCCATCAGCACAGCGACCGGTACTTCCGTATGCAGGCACTGCTCGCGCGTGGCGGAGCGAAAGCCGACGAAGAACATCGCGCGATCGCCGCGGCGACCTGCGAGCGCGATGTGGCGACGGCGACGCAGCTCCTCCGCGTACACATTCTTGGCGCAGGTGAGTCGGTTCGCGCGCTGCTGCAGGAACAGCGCGGCCGCCTGGCTGCGGGGCATCTGGCCGCGCGGTCGTAGCGCATCGCATTGGCGCGCGCCGGAGGGTCGCACGAGCGAATTTATGCCGCCGTGCGCAAGATCCCGGCGGGTCGCGTCACGACGTACGGCTCGATCGCGCGAATTGCCGGGCTGCCCGGGCAGGCCCGTCTCGTTGGGTATGCACTGAGTGCGTTGCGCGACGGAACGTCGGTTCCATGGCATCGCGTGATCAACGCCCAAGGCAAGCTGAGTCTCGAGCATGTCGGGTCGAGCGCCGGCATGACGCAGCGCATGCGACTCACGCGCGAAGGTGTGATCGTCAACGCGGCGGGACGCGTGTCACTGCCGCGATTCGGCTGGCGTCTCGATAACAAGAAGCGCTGACAGAGCTCTTGTCCGGCGGCCGTGCGCAAACTCTGATCGACGCACGTCGAGGACGCCGAATCGTCCCATTCCGCGGACGACTCTGAACGGTGCGGCCGACCCACGCCTGCGCTAAACGCCATGTAGTCAACGTGTTGTAGCTAACGACGGAACTCGAGCGCGACCGGTATCGGCCATGCCTTTGTGGCTAGCGTCCGTCGCACCTTCACTTCTACTCGAGATTCCAATGCGCAGCATTCGTCGGTTCGTTTTCGCGTTCGCGTCGATCGCGTTGCGCCTCGCGTTCGCTGGCCCTCTCTCCGCACAGGCGCCGACTACCGGGTCGGCAGTTCACCTGGCGCCGTACGCGGGCTACATGCTTTCCGGCAACTTTCTCAACGGCCCGCTCGGCACGTCGGTGAGCAGCGCGCCCGGACTGATCTACGGCACACAGATCGGGCTCTCGCTGTCGCCGAACGTCCAACTCATCGGGAATATCGGCTACACGACGTCAGATCTTCGCGTCGGCGTTCCGTTCATCGGCGGCGAGTCCGTCGGAACCACGTCGATTCTGATCTATGACGCGGGACTGGAGTACGACTTCGGATCGTCGAAAGCCGGCTCGACGCCATTCACGCCGTTCGTGCAAGCCGGTGTCGGCGCGATGCAGTACAACATCGACGCTGAGTCGATCCTGACGACGCAGGCGACAAACTTCGCGGGCAACATCGGCGCCGGCGCGGACTTCTCGCTCGGCAGCGGTCTCGCCCTTCGCGTAATGGCAAAGGACTACATCGGCAAGTTCAACATGCAGGACGCTACCGGGCTCGACGTCGACGGAAACACGACGCACAACTTCGCGCTCACTGCCGGACTGCGATTCGATTTCTAGCTATGGGGTGAGACGGACGGGGCGGTGTCGGGGTGGGGGGGGGAGAGTGAAACGGGGGCGTCGATGCTGGCGCTCCCGTTTCACGTTCACCCTCCCGGCTCGACTAGCTTTCGCGGCACGCAGAACGCAAATGTCGAGCACCATGCCCATCGCCGCACTCCGATTCTCAATGGCCACCACCAAGAAAAAGACGACGCGCCCCGCGTCGTCGAGCAAGGTGTCGTCACGCAAGAAGGCGCGTCGCACAACCGTCACTCACCGCCGCTCCCCGCCCGGACGGCCAGGGCCGATCAACGAATGGATGGAGGCGCGCGGATCGCAGATCCACGGTCTCGGGGTATTCGCGAGGCGCGACGTCCCCAAGGGCACGCGCATGATCGAGTACACCGGCGAGAAAATCGGAAACCGGGAAGCCGATCGCCGCTACGATGACGAGTCGATGAAGCGGCATCACACGTTCCTCTTCATTCTCAACGACCGCACCTGCGTCGACGCGGCGTTCGACGGCAACGCGTCCCGGTTCATCAACCACTCGTGCGACCCCAATGCCGAAGCGGTGATCGAGCGCGGGCACATTTGGATCGACGCGGTGCGAAAGATCCCGGCCGGCACGGAAATCGTCTACGACTATCAGTACGAGGATGAGCCGGACTACACCGAGGAAGATTTGCGCTTCTATACGTGTCGGTGCGGGGCGCCGAACTGTCGAGGGACGATCGTGAAGACCAGAAAAAGATCTCGGCGGTGACGGCACTCAAGGCATTGCTGGCCGGCATCGTCGACTACGCTGGGCTGTTCCCGCCGGCCGAGCTGGACATGGCCGCGGCGGTCCGCAACTACACCGCGTATCGAGCCAGCGATGACGCGTGGATGCTTGGCCGGTTCGTCGTGCCCGTTGCGCGCCTCGACGAATTGGCGGCCGAATTGCGCGCAATCGGCGAACCGAGCGCACCCGATTGGCGGTTGACTGCCCTGGTCGGGCAGGATGTGGAAGGCGACGTGGCGCGCGCCCGCGCATTCAACGCGGCGCACGCGGTTCCCGCCATGATCGATGGTCTCGAAGCGCGCGTGTCGTCGGTCGAGCGCCTCGAGCATGTCGCGGGAGCGGCCGGCGACTTTGAGTTGTACGCCGAGGTGCCGATCGGTGCCGATCCGGGCCCCCTCGTGGCGGCGTTGGCCGCCCATGGCGTGAAGGCCAAGGTCAGGACCGGCGGCGTGACCGCGGACGCGTTCCCGACCGCGCCGGACGTGATTCGATTCATTCGCGCATGCGAGGCCGCGTGCGTACCGTTCAAGGCGACGGCAGGGCTGCACCATCCGCTCACAGCCGAGTTTCCGTTGACCTACGATCCCGCATCGGCGACGCATCGGATGTTCGGATTCTTGAATGTGTTTCTCGCCGCCGCCTTCGTCGCCGGCGGCATGCCCGATGCCGACGCCTGCCGGTTGATGGACGAGTCGGACGCGGCAGCGTTCGGAGTGGCGGGCGAAGAGATTCGTTGGCGGGACTGGGCCTTGACCACGGACCAGCTCCGCGCCGCGCGCGAACGCGTCGCGGCGTCATTCGGCTCGTGTTCGTTCCGTGAACCCGTCGACGGACTGCAGGCGCTCCTCTTCGCGGTATGAGCGGGCTCGACGAAACGCACGCGCCCGAGCGCCGATCGTGGGTCGAGTCGGCCAATGCCGCCGCGTGTGATTTCCCTATTCAGAATTTACCATTTGGAGTATTTAAACGACGCGCCGGCGGCGAGCGCCCGCGGATCGGTGTGGCGATCGGCGATCAGATCGTCGACGTGGCGGCGTGCGCCGAGGCCGGGCTGCTGTCGGCTCGCCACGACGCGGCGACGGCGGCCGGGCTGGAACGGTGCCGCGAGGAGACCCTCAACCCGCTCATGAGCCTCGGCCGCGACGCGGCGCGCGGCGTGCGCCGCGCACTTAGCGAGCTGCTGCGCGCCGGATCACCCGCCGCCGAGACCGCCGATCACGCCGCGACGCGTTGTCTCGTCCCAATCTCCGACGCCGAGCTGTTGCTGCCCGCACGCATCGGCAACTACAGCGACTTCTACGCGTCACTCGATCACGCGACCAACGTGGGCTCGATGTTCCGCCCGGACAACCCACTGCTGCCGAACTACAAGTGGGTGCCGATCGGCTACCATGGGCGCGCGTCGTCGATCGTGCCGAGCGGAACGGCGGTGCGCCGCCCATGGGGACAGGCGCGCCGAACCACGGACGGTCCGCCAGCGTTCGAGGCGAGCCAACAACTCGACTATGAGCTGGAGATCGGCGTGCTGGTTGGCGCCGAAAACGATCTCGGCGCGCCTGTGCCAATCGGGGCGGCCGAATCGCACGTGTTCGGTCTCTGTCTGCTGAACGATTGGTCGGCGCGCGACATTCAGGCGTGGGAGTACCAGCCGCTGGGTCCCTTTCTCGCGAAGAGCTTCGCCACGTCGCTGTCGCCGTGGGTCGTCACGCTCGACGCACTCGAGCCGTTTCGCGCGCGTGCCTATCCGCGCGCCGCCGCCGATCCGGCGCCGCTCCCGTACCTGTTCTCGCAAGACGACGTCAACGCCGGTGGGTTCGACATCACGCTCGAGGTGCTGCTGTCGACCGCACGAATGCGCGAGCAACGCGACGATCCGGTTCGCGTGAGTGTTGGCAGTGCAACCGATTTGTACTGGACGGTTGCGCAGATGGTTGCACACCAGACGAGCAATGGCTGCAATCTTCAGCCGGGCGATTTGCTGGGCACAGGCACGGTGTCCGGTCGATCGGTCGACTCGCGCGGGTGTCTGCTCGAGCGCACCTGGCGCGGAACGCAACCATTGCAATTGCCGAGCGGCGAGACGCGCGCGTTTCTCGAAGATGGAGACGAGGTGATCCTCCGCGGCTATTGCGAGCGAAGCCGGCAAGTGCGAATCGGCTTTGGCGAGTGCCGCGGCACAGTGGTGGCGGCGCTCGATGCACGGTGAGCGGCATTTCGTGACTGCATCGCGCTGCACGAATCGTTGCCGCATGCGTCGCGTCGGCGTGGCTCTGCAGTCGGCTGCTCGCGCCAGTTCGTTGTGCCGGCACCCGACGTTCGCGCGCCGACGACAGCGTCGTTGCCGCCGGCCGAGCAGGCGACGATCGTCGTGCCTGTCTCGATCGTGCTGTCGTCGCTCGAGGCGCACATCGACTCGGTGTTCCCGCCCGCCGACAGTCTCGATCGTGCGAAGTGTACGGCAATCGGCGGGCTGGTGTGCCATCAGTACGTGTATCGTCGCGACACGCTGGCCATCGGCATGGTGAATGACCGCATCTCACTGTTCACGCGCCTCCACTTCCGCGCGCGCGTGGCGCTGCCCGGCGTCGGCGGAATCGCCAGTTGCGGCTACGAGCCCGAGACGATGCGGCGCGCCGAGATGCGCATGGCGACGACGTTGTATTGGCGAACGGATTGGCGTCTCGCGTCGCAAGGCCACCCTACTTGCGCCGACGATTCTCGATCCGTGCCAGGTGACGGTGCTGCAAGTCGACGCGACGCCGACGATCATGCGATTGCTCGACGGCCAACTGGCGAGCATGCGCCAGCAGTTCGACTCGATCGTACCGGCCGTGGCCAACCTGCGTCCCGCGGCGGATTCGATCTGGCGGCTGATGCAACGTCCGCTCGCGTTGGACAGCGCGTCGACCGTGTGGCTGTCGATGTCGCCGGACGGGGCGAGTCTCGCGCCACTCACCGGCTCCGGCGACACGATTCGAACCGCGATTGCGCTCACCGCGCATCCGCGCGTCGTCATCGGTGACAAGCCGTCGAGCGATACTCGCGCGCTCCCCGCGCTCACGCTGGCCGGATCGTCGTCCGGCATTCATGTGCCGCTCGAGATCGACGTGCCGTTCGACGATCTGAGCCGCCGCGTCACCGCGCTCCTGTCGGGCGAAATCGCCGGGAAGGGAATTCGCGTCGGCGACATTTCGGTCTGGGGAGTGGGCGACACGGCGGTCGTGAAAGTGAACGTGGCCGGTCGCATGTCGGGCGCGCTGTACCTCGTCGGGCGCGTCAGCTACGACGATTCCACGCGCTCGGTGTTGATCAGCGATCTTCGCTATACGCTGGCGAGCAGCGGCAAGATGTCGAGCATCAAGGCGACGCTCGGCGCGTCGCGCATTCGACATGCCCTCGATGACGCGACGGGGCACGGCCGCCTGGCAATCGGCGAGCAGCTCGACCGTGTTCGCAGCCAGATTGGCGCTGAGCTCAATCGCGAGCTCGCGCCCGGGGTGACTCTCTCAGGAAGCGTACCCGGCGTTCGCATCGAGCGCTTGTACACGACGCAGTCGGCGTTCGTGCTGCGCGTAGTGTTCGACGGGTCGGCGCGCATCGACGTGCACTAGCCGCGCCGCGCGTTGGCTACAGCGCGGGCCGCACCATGATTGATTCGCCGATGCGGATCATGTTGTTCGGCAGGTGGTTCCAGGCGCGCAGCTTGTCCGGCGTGGTGTTCCAGATGGTCGCGATGCTGCCGAGCGCGTCGCCGCGCTGCACGACGTAGTATTTCGGCTGATGCCGCGCCGCCTCGGCTGCGCGTCGTTCGGCGTCGGTCTTGGCGAGGTACACTCGCTGTCGCGCGCTCGACGCCACGACGCGCTGGTGACGCACTTCCATCGTCGAGATCAATTGATTTGCGGCCGGCCAGGCCGCGGATGGCACACCCAATCGCAGCGTTTCGTTCGGCGTCCGGATGACGAGCGCCTTGGCGACGCCGAAGAAGGTGCGGCCCGCGGTCACCTGCACGAGCGTGTCGACGGGAAAATCGCGCTGCGTAAAGGTCGGCGGCAGATCGGCGGCGGCGAGCAAATCGCGCGGTTCGAGTCCGAGATAGAGCAAACGCTGATTGGTCAACACGAGCAAGCCGCGCGTCGCCCGGAAATAGCTGATGGCCGGACGCTGAAACACCGATACCAACGTGAGGACTCGCTCATTCGGCTGCAGCGTGTTGAGCCGCAGCTCGCGCTCGGCGATCGCGCGACTGTCGCGCGGGTCCGTGCGCGCCGCGTGCACGGCGATTTCACCGAGAATCGTCAATAAGACGAGCGCGATGAATGCCACCGCGTACAGCTTGGCCGGCTGCATGCGGCGTCGGTGCCCGCGATGCCGCCGCACCTCGCCACGCCGCGCCGTGCGGCCTGCGATACGATCTGAGAGACCGGCGAAAATGGTCAGGCTCGCTAATGGTTGTGATCGGTAAAAATGGCCGCAGGCACGCCACAGCCTCATATGTGCGATTGCTCACAAAAAGGATGCCGCGGCCGCTCGAATAAACGAATAGTTCAGGTTGCGTGCCTCGATTTATGATGCTACCGTGACAGGACTGGGTACGTCGCGTCATTTAACCGAGTACCTGTAGGGCCTGCGTGGCGGAACTCCGCCCGCGGTGCCTGGTACGACGCTGTACGACGTGTTGTGAGCGTATCGGGGCCTCTGGTCCCGCGCCTTCCGCCGTGCATTCCCGCGCTGCCCTCTCTAGGAGGCCGCATTCTGACCACGCGCTCTGTATGGTCGCAAGTTGGATTGGCTGTCTGTGCCGCCGCGACGATTGTCGTTGCGTCGCGGATCAGCCGTCCCTACCATCCCGAGAATCGCGAACCGATCGCCGAGCAAATCGTCCAGCATCAGTACGTGGACTCGGCGACCGAGACGCGCGCGCCGTGGCTGCACGTCACCGTCGAGGAAGCGCTCAAGTCGCCGCAGTTTCTGCTCGATCGCGAACTGTTCACTGTCGACCTCGTCCGCACCGGCAAGGTGGACGTCGAGCGCGCGCGCGCGTTGGCTGACATCGCCGTGCGCGAAGCGTACATGCGGCGCATTCCGCCGGCGCTCGTCCTCGGCGTCATGCTCACCGAGAACGACGCGCTCAAGTCGTCGGCGCGATCGCGCATTGGCGCCATCGGCCTGATGCAGGTATATCCCAAGCCGTGGCGTTCGGCGCTCGCCCACAAGTTCGGGACGAACATCCACGCCGATTCCACGAACCTGAAATATGGAATTTTCATTCTCGGCTGGGTTGTGGAGCGGGCCGCATCGCTCGTCGACGACCGCGACGCGGTATGGCGGAGAGCGCTGCTTGGCTACAACGGCTGCGTCCGCGGGCGCAACACGCACGATTGCCACAGCTATCCCGATGTCGTGCGCCGCCAGGTGGTTCAGTCGGCCAAGTCATCCTGTCGCGGTGCCGACTTCGACCGGTGCGTCGTGAATCCAATGTGGCTCGCGCGCCGGGACGCCGACCACGACGATACGATCGCGACGCAGGAGCGGTAGGCCTCGGGCTTTCGCACGTCAGTAAGCGATTCGGCTCCGTCGTCGCGCTCGACGACGTCACGCTCGACGTCGCGCCCGGCGCCTGTCTCGCGCTCGTTGGCGAAAGCGGTTCGGGCAAGACCACGCTGCTCCGGTGCTTCAACCGACTCGTCGACCCCGACGCGGGCGTCGTGAGTGTGGGCCGCGTCGACGTGTCCACCATCGACGCGATTCAATTGCGTCGCGGCGTTGGCTACGTGCCGCAGGACGGCGGGCTGCTCCCGCATTGGCGCGTGCAACGCAACGTCGAGCTCGTCCTCAGGCTGATTGGCGACGCGCAAGCTGACACGCGCGCGCGGGACGCGCTGGCTCTCGTCGGACTGCCGCCCGACCAATTCGCCGATCGGTGGCCGAGCGAGCTGTCGGGCGGCCAACGCCAGCGCGTATCGATTGCGCGCGCCCTCGCGGCCGAACCAAACGTGTTGTTGTTGGACGAGCCATTCGGCGCGCTCGACGCAATCACGCGGGCCGACCTGCAGGAGAGTTTCGCCGAGTTGCGGCGCCGGCTCGGCACGACGTGTGTGATCGTCACGCACGACGTCCACGAAGCGATGCTGCTCGCCACGCAAATCGCCGTTGTCCGCGCCGGGCGAATCGAACAACTCGCGGCTCCGCACGAGCTCATCACGCGTCCGGCCACGGAGTACGTGCGCGCGTTGCTTCGTCGTGCGCGCGTTACCGGTGTCGCCGGCGCCGAGGTTCGCCAGTGAAACTGACCGCGCTGGCGCTCGCGATCGGAGTTTTGCTCGGCGGGCCGCTCGCCGCGCAAGAGCGGCCAGTTGTCGTCGCGTCGAAGCCGTTCGGCGAATCGTATCTCCTCTGCGAGATGTTCGCGCAATTGCTCGAAGCGCGCGGCGTTCCCGTCGACCGCCGGCCCGGGCTCGGCGCGACGGACGTGGCCTTTCGCGCGTTGCGTGCCGGCGCCATTGATGTGTATCCCGAATACACCGGCACAGGCCTGTTGGCGATTCTCGGCGAATCGCCGCGCGGTAACGCGAGCGACGTGTATCGGCGAGTCGCGTCGGAGTTCCGCCGCCGATACGGCGTGCGCTGGTTGGCGCCGCTCGGATTTCAGAACACATATGCGATCGCCGTGCGTCGCGCCACCGCCGATTCGCTCCACCTCGAAACGTTGAGTGATCTCGCGCGCGCGTCGGGCGGCCTGCGCGCCGGACTCACGCCTGACTTTGTGGGCCGTGCCGACGGACTCCCTGGACTCGAACGCGCGTATGGCGTGCACTTTCGCGACGTGCGCACGCTCGGGCCGGCGGTGAAATATCAGGCGCTCGCCGCCGGACAGGTCGACGTCATCGACGGCTATTCGACTGACGGTCTCATCGCGCGCTACGCGCTCGTCGCGCTTGCCGACGATCGGCGGTTCTTTCCACCGTACGAGGCCGCGGCGCTCGTAAGCGAGCGGCTCGCGGCGAGCAATCCGCGCGCGATCGCTGCACTCGGGGAGTTGAGCGGACGTCTCGACGACGCGACCATGCGCCGATTGAATCGCCGCGTCGAAGTTGACAGGACGCCGGTGTCCATTGTTGCGCGAGACGCGCTCGACTCACTCGGCCTGGTTGGCGTCGCCACGGTTGGCGGCGCGCACCCGACGTTCGCTGTCGTTCCGCGCGAGACGAATGCAGCGACCTATATCGCCGAGCGATGGCGGGCGATCGCCGGCTTGACGCTTCGACATATGGAATTGGTCGGCGTGTCGCTGTTCATCGCCGTGCTCATTGCCGTTCCGCTCGGTCTCGTGCTCGAGCGCCGAGCGGGTGGCGCCGAGGCGGTCATTCGCGGGGTCGGCGTGTTGCAAACACTTCCGGGGATCGCGCTCCTCGCGTTCATGATTCCGCTGCTCGGAATTGGCGTACGGCCGGCGCTCGTTGCGCTCGTTCTTTACTCGCTCTATCCGATCGTGCGCAACACGTTCACCGGCGTGCGCGATGCGGACCCCGCAGCCGTGGCGGCGGCACACGCGCTGGGAATGACCGATTGGCAAATCTTGCGCGATGTCCGACTTCCACTCGCTGCCCCGGTCATCATGGCCGGCATACGCACGGCCGCGGTGATCGATGTCGGCACGGCGACGTTGGCTGCGTTCATCGGCGCCGGTGGATTGGGCGAACCGATCGTGGCGGGTCTCGCGCTGTCCGATACGCGAATGATTCTCTCGGGCGCCATTCCCGCCGCACTGTTGGCGGTCTTCGTCGACGCGGGGCTGGGTTTTGCCGAGCGCGCATACTTTGCGCGAATCCGTACAGTCCGTTCGAGGTCGTCGCGCGTTTGAAGGATCTTCTGCCGCAGATCTAGCGGCAGTTCCGGTCGCCGCGCGAGGAACGTATCGATGTCGGCGAGCGCCTCCGCAGAGCGTTGTCCGCCGATGAATCCGCCGAGCCACGAGCCGAGAAAAAAGATGCGGCGATTCCGCTGGATCCACGGAAGGCTGTCGAGCGCCGGAATGAGATAGGGGAGCGTGAGCGTGGCCTGATCGGCGGCGTTGAACGACCGGAGGCTCGCCGTTGCCCAATCCTCGTTGAGTGTGGAGTCGGCGAAGTAGCGCGTGAAGTAAGTCCGCTTCACATCCGGTGACGGCTGCGCAGCCGCGGCGACGAAGGCGCTGCGTTTGCCGCTCGTCGTGGTGTCGGAATGCAGCTCACGCGCGACGAGCGTCCCGGCGTTCGGCGCGCCGCGCTCGATGAGATGTGTGATGATCGACCAGCGCGTGGGTTGTCGCAGCTTTAGTCCCGCGGTCGATGTGCTGTCGAGCCACGCGGTGATGCGTGATGTGGCCTCGGGCGTTTGCGCGATGGCGATGTACGCGTCGAGCTGATTCTTGCGCAGCCCGTAGCTGCGCGCTGTGTCGGACGCGCCAGCGAGGAGTACGTGCTCGACCGACGGGAGCATCGTGTCTTGCTGCGCGGCCGACAGGTAGCTCGACGTCGCGCGCGTCATCCGCGTGACGATTCCGGACGCGACCTGTTCGTCGCGTTCCGCGGGGAGCTCGCGCGCCGCCGCGGCAATGAATCGTTCGGGCGCGAGGCGCGCGTCGCGAACGAGATCCCACAGCGCACCCCACAGCATGGCGCGAAGAAATGTGTCGTCGACCTGGCCGATGTGCGCCTCGAGCCACGCCGTGCTCCGCTCATCGAGCATGACGAGGCCGTACGCGTTGTC
The DNA here is from genome assembly GCA_963817445.1 of uncultured Gemmatimonadaceae bacterium. Taxonomy (GTDB): domain Bacteria; phylum Gemmatimonadota; class Gemmatimonadetes; order Gemmatimonadales; family Gemmatimonadaceae; genus JAQBQB01. Next base: position 858,827 of record CAWFOG010000022.1, on the reverse strand, counting down.
GTTCGCGTTGGCAAATACAAAGTCCGGGGCCGGCGCACCCGTTGCGGCGGCGACCACCGTCGTCTCGGCGCGAATGTCGACGGGGATGAGGCGCGGAGGCGCGCCGTGCGACCAGAGCACGAGCTGCGTGCGCATTGGCCATACACCTCGGCCGGACAGCGCCTGCGCCGGATGTTGTATGAGCATGAGGTTCGAGATCCTGCCATTCGCGATCGATAGTCGCTGTTCGACGACCGGCATGCCGGGGCGCAGGATGTACTGCTTCCCCCACTCGGTGAGCGACTGGTGCGCCGCCGTCCCGATCGACGCAAGCAAGTCGCGCCAGGTGGCGTTGCCGTAGGCATGCGCGAGAAGAAAGTCGTGCAGCCCGGCGCGAAAGGCGGTGTCGCCGACGAGGTAGTTGAGCTGCTTGAGGATGCCCGGCGCCTTGTTGTAGACGATCGCGCCGTAGTTGCTCTTGGCCTGATCGAGATTGTCGAGCGCCTGCCAGACCGGCGTCGTGCCGCGGGTCTCGTCGACGTCGTAGGCGGCTGGCTTGTTGCGCAGGTAGAACGACATCCACGGATTCGGCAGGCCTTCGATGTCCTGCATCTTCGCCGCCATGTACGTGGCGAATCCTTCCTTGAGCCAGAGGTCGTCGAACCACTGCATCGTCACGTCGTCGCCGAACCAGTGGTGCGCCACCTCGTGGTAAATCGTGGCGCGGCGGCCGAGCCGCTGCGTCAACGTCGGCGGCTCGCGATAGATAAAAGATTCCTCATTGAACATCGTAACGCCGGGGTGTTCCATGCCGCCGAATGGAAAGGCCGGCGACAGCATGTACTGGAACTGCTGGAACGGATACGGCACCCCGAAATACGCTGCGAGCGACGATAACGCGGAGCCTACCTCCGCCTGCAGCGAGTCGACCTCGACTTCGCCGGCGCGTGAGGCGCGCACCCAGAGATGGGTCGATCGCGGGCCGCCGGTGAACTCGCGCCACGGGCCGGCCGCGAACGCGAACAGATACGTCGGCAGCGGATCGGTCTGACGAAAATGATACGTCGCACCGGCGTTCGTGCTGTCGACGCGCTCGGTGATCCCGTTGGCGAGCGCCCTCCACCGTGGCGGCACCGTGAGCGCGAGCGTGAATCGCGCTTTGAGGTTTGGCTGGTCGAAACTCGGGAAGAGCGCGTTGGCGTCGGAGGGTACGAGCAGCGTGTAGAGATAGACGCCGCCATCCTTTTCGTCGCGAAACTTGATGATGCTCGCGCCCGCCGGTGCGATCAGCGCCGTGAAGTCGGCGGTGAAGATGTTCTCACCAACGTGCACGTCGGTCGCGGGAATTCGCACGTGCGCGCCATTGAACTCCGTCGCGCTCGGCGCGCCGTTCACGGTGACATGCGACAGACTCGGCCCGCGGAAGTCGAGAATTACGTCGGATCGCGCCGCGGACCGAAAGCGCACCACGACCGATCCGTGCGCGGTGTCGGCGTCGGCGACCGACAGATGCAGCTCGTACCGAACGCCGCTCAGCGTGTGCGCTCGCCGGTCGGCGAGCGCGCGGGATATGCCGGGTCCCATCAGTGGATCGGCGTGCGGCGGAGCGGCGCCCGCCAGACCGATGGTCGCGAGGCTGAGCGTGGAAAAGCGGGCGAGTGAGCGCATGCGAAACGCTACGCCCGCCGCGACCACGCGGGCAAGAGGAGTGGCGAACAGGTACATTGCGGCGTGTCATTTCTCATTGAACTCTTGCACCCCGACGCCACGGCGCCGCGTCGTGCGACGGAAGGTTCCGCGGGCTACGACCTCTGCGCCTATCTGCGTGGCCGGACAATTCGCTGCTCGGACGGCAGCCGCACCTGGCACGTCGACCCGGAGCCGGGCGACACGTTTTCGCTTCCGCCGGGAGTCGCCGCGCTCGTGCCACTCGGCTTCAAGGCGCGCGTTCCGAGCGGCATCGAGGCGCAGATCCGGCCGCGGAGCGGGACGAGCTTCAAGAAGGGACTGCAGATTCCGAACGCGCCCGGCACCGTCGACTCCGACTATCCGGACGAGTGGATGGTCATCGTCCGGAATCCGCTTTCGATTCCGATCCAAATCGAGCACGGCGAGCGCATCGCGCAGATGGTGCTGGCGCGCTACGAGGTGCTCGAGATCGAGGCGGCGGAGATTGGCGTGACGACCGCTCGTGTCGGCGGCTTTGGCAGCACCGGGAGTTGACGCTGCCGGATGCGATTGTGGGGTTCACCGTGGCTTGTCGCCGCGATGAACCCCACCAGGTCAGACCATGCGGCAAAGGGTCGCCGGTCCTCGTTGTCGTTGTAGCTTAGAAGCTACGGCGACCCTCGCCAGCAGTTAGGTCAGCAGACAATGGATCACCTCCTCTGTTGCGGGTTCAACAGGCCACTCACGTCGCCACCTGCGCGACGGATGATGATCGTACCCTAATGTTTGAACGCCTGTTCCGCAACGGCGTCGGCCAGCTCTGCCGTTTCCGCATGCGCGGCGAACAGAACTTCTACCACCCCCTGCGCGTATTGACAGTATGACTACCGCAATGCCGATCGCGCCGGCGAGACCGGCGGCACCGCGAGCGCGGCGCCAGTCGTACTTCGCGGCGAGTCGTGCGCCTCGCTACAGCGTGTTGTTCGCGCTGCCGCTCCTCATTGGGTACGAGGCGCTCGCGGCGTTCCTCGCGCAACCGGGCAAGGCCGAGCTGCGCAACGGCGCCGACGCAATCCTGCGTGCGATGTTCACTGCGGTCTCCCCGCAGTACGGGTCGACGATCTTCATCGCGGCGGTCATTCTGCTCGGCGTCGGCTTTGTCGTGCGCGACCTGCGGCGGACCAAGGATCGCATTCGCCCGATCATGTTCGTCGCCATGCTCGCCGAGGCGCTCGTGCTCGCGGTTGTGTTCGGGTTTGTCGTGGGCTTGACGACAGCGAAGCTGCTCGGATCGTTCCACGCGCTCAGCCTCGGCCCGATCGAGAAGACGAGCTGGCCGACTCGGCTGATGCTGTCGCTTGGCGCCGGGTTGTACGAAGAACTGTTCTTTCGCGTGCTGCTCGTGACCGGGCTGGCGACGGGCGCGCGCGTGCTCTTTGGCTTGGGCAAGCGCGCCGGAGGAATCTCTGGCAGCGGTGGTCGGCGCGCTGATCTTCGCCGCGTTCCACTACATCGGCCCGTACGGCGATCAACTGCAGTTGCAGTCGTTCGTGTTCCGCACGTTGAGCGGGCTGGCGTTCAGTGGACTCTATTTGCTGCGCGGCTTCGGCATTACCGCGTGGACGCACGCACTGTACGACGCATTGTTGCTGCTAGCGTAGGCCGAGGAGCTGGGCGTACACATCGGTCGCGCGCGGGTCGCCCGTTTGCCCGAGCCAGAAGATTGCAGCGCGCCGCGCCGACGCGTGCGTACCGCGCAACGCGACGTCCACGAGCTCCGGCACGCTCTCACTCTTCGGTCGCTGTGAGAGAACGAACACGGCTTGTGTCCGCATCTCATCTTCGTCGCTCGCGTCGCGGGCGTCGTTGAGGCCAAGGTGGTCCGTGACACCGGTCGACAGCCACATCAGCGCTGACCCGCGGACGGATTTCGCGCGATCGCTGTCGCGTGCGACGCGAAGCAGGAGCGGCCACGGATCGGGCGCGGCGGCGAGGATCAGCGGGAGCATGGCGTCGTCTGCCGTGCGCGTCGTTCCGTGCTGCACGAGATCGCCGAGCCAGGCCGCGGCCTCGTCGGCCGACGCGTTGAGTGTTTTGATATCATCGCGCGCCGCCGGCACCGGACCGACGTACGCGCGAATGCGCGTCACTTGGCCGCCGATCACGGTGACCACCGCCCGCGCCGGGCCGTGGACGCACGCGCGATCGAAACCGGCCATCGCTCGTCGACAGCGAGTTGCCTATATAGCTCGTCGACCGGCCAAATACGTTGGCGATGAACGATTCGCCGTCGCCGCAGGCGCTCGGCCGGCTCGGGTAGATGACTTGCACCGTGCCGTCGCTCGAGGACCACGCGCTCGGACAGCGATTGTGCCGCCGCTGGTGTGGTACCGACCACGGTGCGACGACTGTCACGACGGCGAGAGTTTCGAGTAGTCGACGCATCGCTCGCTCCTCCTCGCTCAGCGCGTGAGAATCGTTTGAAAGAACTTGATTGCCTTTGGCTGCTTGCTCTGGCCGAGCCAGAACATGGCTTGCTTGCGCACGTCGCCGTCACGATCGTGTTGCGCGATGTCGATCAGCTTGTCGACCGATTCGTCGTCCTGCCGCTGAGACACGACAAACACGAACTGCCGGCGGAGCTCCTGCGGTTTGAGACTGTCGTAGACACCGATCACGTCGTGCGTCGACGCGTCGCTCTGGCCAAACCAGAAGAGCCCTTGCTTCCGCGCGTCGACCGACGCGTCGTCGTCGCGCACGAGCGCCTGAAACTCCGGCGCGACGTTGGCGTCGGCGATGCTCGCACCGGCGACGGCGTCGCCTGCGCTCGTGCCGGCGATGTGGCGCGCGAGACTGATCAGATAGCGCGCCGCGTCATCCGGCGCGATGTCGCCCAGGTCGACGTCGCCACCATGGCCAGCGCGCACGGCGCACGCGACGCACAGGCGAACGCTCACCGTCTGGTTGTCCGCGCGACCGATTGTGATGCGGACTGGTCCCGTGATGCACGCGCTGCGCCCGTTCCCGCGCGACCACGCGCCATTCGTCGACCAGCTGTTGCCCGTGCCGTCGCCGCACACGCCGGGTCGCGCCGCAAAGCGGAATTCGACGATTCCATCGCGAACCGCGTCGACCCGGCTGGCGAGCGATTGTGCGCGCGCCGGCCGGGCGCCGATGGCCGTCGCGAACGAGGCCATCGCGATCGCCAGGCGCCTCATTTGTAGATCAGGTCTCTGAGGAATTGCTTCACGCGCGGGTCATTCTTCTGCCCGAGCCAAAAGAGCGCGGACTTCCGCATCTCGATGTTCGGGTCGCTCTTCGCAATGGTCATGAGCTTGTCGACCGCCGCCGGCTCGCTGCGCTGCGAGTAGCACGAAGATGACCTGCTTCTGAATTTCGTCTTCACCTTTGGCCTGCGTGTAGATCGCCTCGAGCTGGTCGAGGTCGACCGACTTGCGCTGGGCCGCGGAAAAAATCGCTTGCTTCCGAGTCTCCGTGTCGAGCGTCTTGTCCTTCGCGAGATCGAGGAGCCAGGTCGTCGCTTCCGGCATCGAACTTTGACTGACGGAGAAGATGATCTTGTTTCGGATCGCGTCGTTCTGCGTGTTGTGAAACAGCGTCTTGAAGTACGCGAAGTCGGTGACGCGCGTTTGACCGAGCCAGAAGATGGCCGAGCTGCGCAGGTCGTCGGACATATGCTCGTCGCCGGCGACGCGCTCGAGCGCGGCGCTCGCCTTGTCGTCGCGCTGCTGCGAGAGTGCGAACATCGCCTTGTTGCGAAGATCGTCGTCCGCAGTGTTCGAGAACAGAATCGAATCGAGTGCTGGCACGGCGAGGTCGGAGCGCGTTTGCGACAGCCAGAACACGGCTTGACCTCGGACGTCGTTGCTGGGGTCGTTGCGCGCCACGTCGAGCAACGTCGGCACGACGTCGGTCGCGCTCTTCTGCGAGAGCAGCCACACCGCCTTCTTGCGGAGCTCGATGCGACAGGCGTCGCGCTGCTTGAGCACGTCCTTGAGAATCGGCACGGCGTCTTCGGACGACATGGAAAGCAGTCCGTCCATCGCCGCCATGCGCATTTCCTCATCAGTGTTCGAGCCGGCGCAGGATTGCTCTGTGCGGAGGTGGTTGGCGTCCTGCACGATCGCGACCGTGGCGTTCGCGTCACCAAGCCTCGCTTGTGCGGCGCGAATCCGGCCGGCGAGATCGGCGGCATCGCCGCCCATCGATCCCGACTGGGCGTAGGTGCGTTGGTAGGTCTGGAGTCCGCTCAGCGCGGCGTCGAGATCCGACTTGTTCCGCGCGTCGTTCCCGGCCATGTAGAGCGCGTAGCTGCGCCAATACAGCGAATCGCCGGCGCGGTCTGATTTGGGGTACTTGTCGACGACCTGCTTGAACAGCGCCGCCGCGCGCCGATAATCACGATCCGACAGTGCGGCCTGGCCGGCACGATAGAGCGAGTCGGCCGAGTCCGCGGGCGATGCAAGCACGGTGCGGCTCACCGCCGCGATGGGCGCCGGCGCGCTCATCGCGCGGCTGGTCGTCGCCCCAGCCGCGGCGAGCATGACCGGCGCGATCGTCAAGAACAAGAGTTTCGTCATTGCGAATTCCTCAGGTGCCGGCCGGGAACGTGCGGCCGGGAAGGGTGCTGCGCAGCTTGGTGATCACGCCGCGCTTTTTGATGGATTGTTCGATGAGATCGAGATCTTCCGGATTCGTCGTGCCCCGCGCGCTGTACTGCACGATCTGCGTGATCACGAGATCGAGGTCTTCGAGCAGGCGTTTCATCACCGGATCGTCTGCCGCTTGCGTCGCCTCGAGGGTGCGCGTGGTGCTCAACAGTTCGCGCGACCAGGCAGCCATCTGCGCGTCGACTTCGCCGCGCCGCGCCGTGGAGCGGAACGCGGTGATCATCGCCTCGCTGCCGGCGAGATGCCGAAGCACCACGAGCTGATAGGCGAGATTGTCGGACGCCGCGGTGTCAGAGCCGGCGCCGGATGTCCGACTTGCGGTCGCCAGTTCGCCGACTCGCCGGTCCGTCTGGCGCGTCTGCTCGTGGAGCTTGGCAAGGAGCGTGTCGCGTGTTGCCGCAGCAGCATGTGCCGCCGGCGGCACGACATTCGGCTTCACGGCGATCACCGGCGCCTGCGCCGGCGGCACTCGCGACGGAGAGTCCGTTTCCATACGACGACCGATGACGATGCCCGCGGCAAGAATCACCGCGGCGGCCACGGCAGCGCTGGACCACACCCAGGCCGTCGTTTGCTTGCGGCCGCGAGCCGCCGATGTCCGGGCCTCTCGAATTCTCGACCACATTTCTTCGCGCGGCACCGCGACTGGCGCGTTGTAGTCGCGCGCGCCGTGAATGAGCAGTTCGTCCATACGATCGTCGCTCGAGTCGTCAGTCATGCGATGAAATCCCTTGCGAATGTGGCCAGCGCGGCGCGGAGCTTTGCCCGCGCGTCGAACAGCCGCGCCTTGGACGTACCCACTGGAATGCCGAGCGCACCGGCGATCTCGTCGTGCGTGTATCCCTCCACATCGTGCATCACGAACACCGGGCGAAGCCGCTCGGACAGTGCGTCGATCGCCGCGTACAGCCGTACTTTGAGATCGGCCGTAAACCCTTTCGGCTCGACGACGAGCGCCGGGATGTTCTCAGGGTGTTCGGAGATGTCGACGCCAGTTCGTATCCGTTTCACTTTGCGCATTCCGTTGAGCGCCACCGAGACGGCAATCGTGTGCAACCAGGTCGCCAGCGAGGCATCGCCGCGATACTGGTCCAGTCGGTCGAAGGCGCGAATGAACGTGTCCTGCGTGAAGTCCTGCGCCAGATCGCTGTCGCCCGCCATGCGATGCATAAGGCGGTAGACCCGCTCGACGTGCGCGTCGTACAGCGCGCGCTCTGCAGGCACGTCCCCGGCAAGACACCGGGCAACGAGCTGACGGTCAGCCAGACGTGGATGTTCGGTCACAACTATTGATTCAAGCGGTGGGGCCGCGAGCTCACGGCGGTTCAGAACCAACCCATAGACACGGGTGGGGAGGGGAGGGTTGGGTATACGTTCACGCCACGGTCGCCGACGCCCCCTGCGCGGCCATCCAGACGGTCAAAGCGCCGCAGCGAACTCGGCGATGATTTCGCGGACCGACTTGATGTCGTGGATGCCGCCGACGCTCTTGCCCGCCTGCCAATACTCCTTGGCGCCCGCCGCCGTGAGCGACGACTTCTTGAGGCGCCGCAGAGATGTCAGCGCGTACAGGCTGCGCATCCAGTATTTCATTTTTCGGTGCCGGAGCATGTACCGGGCGATCGGGCCGGCGCGGGTACCGAGGTGCTGGACGTATTCGTTGTTGATGACCGCCACAGGAAGCCCCGTCAGCCGCTCGGTCAGGACGATGTCACTGGGCTCAGCCTCCACGATCGCCTGCTTGTAGTCGGCGTGCGCACGGCACTCGGCGGCGGCAATGAAGCGCGTTCCCATCTGAACCCCGGCGTAGCCCAGGTCCATCATTCGGCGAAAGGTGGGTGGGTCACCCACACCGCCTGCGCAGATGACGGGCAGGCCAAGGTCTCGGACCTGGCCGAGCAGGGCCTCTGGCGACAGGCCGCCAGCGTGGCCGCCCGCGACGTTGTTCACGGCAATGAGGCCGTGCACGCCGCCGTCGATTGCCTTGAGGGCCCACTTCCGCTCCGTGACGTCGTGGTAGACGATGCCTCCGACTTGGGCGACCCGGTCGACGACCCAACGCGGATTGCCGAGCGACGTGACGAAGAATCGGACGCCCTCTTCGAGCGAGATGTCGACCCACTTCTCGAGGCGTTCGCGATACAGCTTGGACGATTGCTCGATGAGCACATTCATGCCAAAAGGGCGCGTCGTCGTTCGCTTGATCAGTCGCAATCCCTCGCGATAGTCGTGGCCGTAGACGTAGGTCATCGAGACGGGTTGGACGACTCCGATCGCTCCGGCGTCGGACGCGGCCGCGACGAGCTCCGGGTTGGAGCACGGATACATCGCGCCGCAAATGATCGGGAGATCGATGCCGACCTGGCGAGTAAACTCGGTCTGATGGACGGTCATCAGCCAGTCATGGATGGCGTGGACGGCGGAAATTTGCGCACTGGGAGCATGTTGAAATCAATATGCTAAGGCGCCTGACATGATTGGTAGTACATCAATTCAAAACAACGTGTTACAGACTTATCACAAATATTCAGCTGACGTGTTCAGCTCGAATTCACGCCATGTCGCCGCCAAATTCGCTCGCGATCCGTTGCTCGGCCCAAGGACGCGTGACTCGGCGCCGCGACACGGCCAAAATCAAACGGGGCGGGTCGAAGGATCGACCCGCCCCGTCTCAATCTATCGCGACGCCACCGGTCAAGGCTTGGTGAGCGTCGTTCCATACTTGGCGTTGATCGTCACCGCGAGCGAGTCGGCAATCAACACATGAGCAGCTGCCGCCGGGTGAACGCCGTCGAGTGAAAAGAACTGCCCAAATGGCTGCGTCGTACTCGCCAGGTTTGGAAAGACGGGGACGGCTCCAGTCGCTTTGAGTCCGGCCAGGAGCGGGTTCGGGTCGAAGAACGCGAACCCAATGCTGTCCGCCTTCGCATGGATGTACGCGTTGTAGCCGTTGATCAGCGCTGTCAGCGTAGCCGTTTCCGTGGGGTCGAGGACGAGGAAGTCACCCGGGTCGGCCTGTCCGCCGCCGGCGATCGGCAGGCAGAATATGGTGCCCGGCGACGCGGCCGGACGTGCGCGAATCGCCGCCAGATACTGAAAGTCGATCAGCGAGGTTGCCCCCGCGCCGACCGCGCACGTGGTCGGATCGAGCGCCACTGCACGGCCCGCGACCTGCGCGGCGGCGGCGAGTACCGGAGCCGTGGTGAACGCAGCCGCGGGAATCATCAGCGGAATATTCGGCACCTGGGCGACCGCGATCAAAACACCCTTGAGTCCGGGCGCGCCCTGCACCAGCTGGTTGATCGTCTTGGCGTAGTTGGCCGTGAAAATCGGTAGGGATGTTGCTCCGGCAAGCAAACCGTTCGTCCCGGGACCAAGGACGTCGTTGTTCCCGATCCAAACGCTGGCGAACGTGGGCTGCACGTCGAGCGCCTTGTTCACCATCGTCTCGCCGCCCAGGAACAGTTGCGTGAGCGCGCTGGCCGACGGTCCAACGGTGGCCGTTGGGTCGAAACTCGTGATGCCCGGCACGGCAACGTTATTGAGGACCGACGTGACCGACCCGGGATTCCGCAGGAAGCAGCTCGCTGCGGTCGACGCTGGCTGCCCGGTGAGCGTGACACGGGTCTGCGTCAGCAGATTGTTCACCGGCGGCGGGCACCCCGGCATGACGAGCGACGGGTATGCGAACCGGGTATGCATCGACGCCGCGAGCAGCACGGCATAACTCTGCTTCTGGGTCGAGTCGTTGATTCCGCCCGACTGAAAGCCCGCGGTGATGCTGTTGCCAAGCGCAACGTACCTCGAGAACAGCGTACTGGCCGGCGCCGGCTCGACGACCTTCCCGCCGTCATTGCACGCGAACAGCGCGGCGGTGGCGCCCAACACGAGGGCGCAGCGAACCACTGCATGCGAACGAGACATCCGTTGATCTCCTCGGTTGGGTTAGAAGAACGTCTTGAGCGTGAACGAAAAAATGTTGGCGGACAGGTCGTACACGCCGGTGTTCAACTGGGCCGCCGTCTGGGCCTGGCTGGTCCGTTCGACGATTCGTCCGCGCGCGCCCGGGGTGGATACGTGGGCGTAGCTCGCGTCGATCGCCCACGTTTTCTTGAACGGCACGCCGATACCCAGCGTCCAGTAGTTGCGGTCTTGTTCGGGGAGGAGCGGCGTCACCGTTTCCGGCGGTGCGGCGCTGGCAGCGCCGACGAATCCGGCGCGCAGTTTCCAGCCGTCGCTCGGGATCGTGTACTCGGCGCCAAGCCGGATGGCCGACGAGTTGTTGTAGTCCTCGATGAGCGTCCGATTCAGCGCCGGATTGGTGAACGACAGCGGTAGTGACTCGAACTGCTTCCAGCCAACCCACGAGTAGTCGCCCTCGAGGAGCCAATTCTTATAGCCGGTGTAGGCGATGCCCGCCTGGAGTTGCGCCGGGTGCGTGATCGAGGTCGAGGCGCTCTGGCTGACGAGCAGCCCGCCCGACCGGAATTGCGGCGCCACGATCGAGTCAATCGGCGTACCGGCGACAAAGGGCGCCTGCAACGTGCCGCCAACCACGAGATTGGTCGGCACCTGAGCGAACGTCGCGTCCGCGTTGTCGTACTTGAAGTCGAGCGGCGTCAAGAATCGCAGCCCGACGCTCCAATGGTCTGTCGGGTGCCCCGAGACGGCGATCTGTGCGCCCCACGCGTTGCCGCTGCCCTTGATCGTCGCCTGCGCGAATTCAGTTCCCGTTGCGACACCAAGCTGGCCAAACGTCGGTGCACCGGCGGTGGCTGCCGTGAGTTGCGTCGACAGATCGATCGCCTGAATCAGCTCGACGTTCGAGTGCCCGTACACCGGCCCTCCGCCAATCGACCACTTCGAATTGATCTGCCACGCGACATTCGGCTGCACATAGAAGGTCGACAGCGTGGCCTTTTGCGCCTCGAACCGCCCCGGGAAATCGGTCCCCCACTGCGACGTGAGCCCGTACGGGACGTAGACACCCAGTCCCCACGCGAACTTGCTCGTCGGCGAGTGATAGTTGACGAAGACGTGCGGCACCCACGACGTCGGTACGTCAGCGTTGAAGCGCCTGCCGGTCGTGTCCTGGTGGAAGCTTCCGTTGACCGAGACGGCAGGCGACACCGGCCGTCACGTTCCAGCCGGGGAGCCACGCTGCGGCGGCCGAGTTCCAATAGATGGTCGACGCGTCGCGGCACGGGGACGCCGTCGTCGCGAACCCGCGGGCGATCGCGCAGGAACCGATCTCATTCAGGCCGAACGCCTGAGCCCGAGCGCGGCCGGCGTAGCAACAACTCCAACGATGAGTACCATCTGTGCGGCACGAAGAATTCTCATCTCTACCCTCCGATGAAGGCGATCGCGTCACGTGGCGTTCGCCGAGTGAATCAGCGCGTCCGGGTCGGATTGCGTGTGCCATGCCAGCGCCAAACTGGTTCCGATTCGCCGAGACGTCAACGATCTTCCGGCCGGATTCCGGATTCAATGACTGCTAACGACAACCATGATGTAAGGGTTTTAACCGTCACCGGCCGCTCGAACGGCTTAATGCGCAGCAAGAGTCAGGCGCGGCGTACGCCGGCGCCGATCCTTACGGATCAATCACCATGCCGACGTACGCTCGAACGCGATGGCGGAACGGCGCATCGAGCGATTCACCAATGCCGATCTGCCCGCGCGCCGCAGGTGTCCCGATCACGGGCACCGCCGCGATCGCGTCGGTCCACTCCACGCCGATGACGCGATGCCAGATGTCGAACCGATTGTCGTTGCCGGCGGTGCTCCCGGCCCACCAATAGACCGCTAACGGCTCGGTGTTGAGCGAGAGTCGATAGGTCAACGCGGACGATCCGATGCTCGTGCCGGTCGGGAGCACCGGCATGGCGAACCGCTGCGACAACTCGTCGCCATTGATCAGGGGCGAAACGCTGCCGCCAAGGGCGAAGCGCTCGAACAGCACGGTCGTCGAGCCGCTGGCGCCGTAGGTGGCGCTGGCTCGAAGCGGCAGCACGGCCGGACCTGACGTCGCAATCGACGCCGTGGCGATGCCGCGGTTGAACGACTGGTCGAACGATCGCCCGGCCAACGCGCTTCCGCCGAGCGTCTCGGAGACCGTCGCGTCGTCGCCGCGCTGTCGCCAGCCGAACGAGAGATCTCCGAACACCAGCGAACGCTCGGCGGCGGCGGAGTCGACGCCGAGCAGGCTGCGCGCATCGAGTCGCGCTTGTCCGATCGTTCCCCCGAGCCGATAGCGCGCCGCCCACGTGTCGTAGCTCGCTGTACCGTCCGCGGTCAGCTCGACCCCGGATAGTCGCGCGTCGAGGGCCGCCGCTGCGGGAGCGCTTTCGCCTCCACGACTCGGCTCCTGCACCGCGTCGAACAGCCGTAACCGCGGTGCGATTAGCGCCCCGTGCCACGCGGCACTGAATTCCGCGCCGCGCCAAGTCGCCGGACCGCCATAGGCTCCGTTGGCGAGCAACTCGCTCTTGCCGACGACATCGCCGGACACGATGGCCAGCGCGAGTGCTGCGCCGTCCGCGTCGACCTGCGGCTGTGGCAGCCACCGAACGAGTCGCGGTCCAAAGCCATACGGGCGCGACTCAGACACAGGCCCCGTCCGAAACTGAACTCCGGCAACGGTCGGTACGGGCACCGCCGGAGAGAGTGTGGCGGGCAGGCCCGCGAGGATTGGCAGCGTGTCGCGCAACGGATACACACGACGCACGTCGTACCCGCGCGAATAGAGCGACAGAAACCAGATCGATCCGTCGGCCCGGCTGGCGGTTGGCGCGACCGCGGCGCCCGTGACGTTGCTGATCGCGCGCCACGAGCTGTTCCGCAAATCGAACTCCTCGAGATTCGCGATTCCGCCATGATCCGACACGGCGACGATGGACGTCGCGTCGACCCAACTCGCGTCGTAGCAGTTGACGCGCGCATCGGGCGTGGCGTCGAACGACGCACCTGTCGATGGATCGGCGACGACGAGTGTCCATGCGACGCCGCGATTCACGGCGACCACGAAGCGAGAGCCGTCGGGCGACATGCGCGGACGGTAGTAGGACACCGTGGGACTCCCGCGGAGCAACACGCCCACGGCGCCCGTCGCGAGATCGACGCGAACGACGTCGCACCAGCCGTCGCGACACCGCGCTGCAATCGCCGAGCGACCATCGGGGAACGGGTCAGGGTCGCGAAGCGAAGCACCGCGTGTCACACGCCGGACGGACGCGCGCTCCGGCGACCAGATGTAGAGATCCGACGACAGCGAACCGTCACCGCGCGCGGTATTTCTCGACAGCAGAATGCGCCCGTCAGCCATGAAGCGCGGCGACTCATAGCCGCTGCCGCCGCGGGCGCGCAGAGTGGCAAGCGCTCGCTTGGGCGGCGGATAGATAGAACGCGCGGGCACGTCTTCGGGATCGTGCGCGAGCAAGATCGAGTCTCGGCGCGCGCGGCCGGTGTCCGGCTCGGCGGCGGTATTCCACAGTACCACGCGCGAGGGACGCGTCGGTGAGCTGAGCACAATCGCCGCGCGCTTTCCATCTTGCGAGATGCTCGGGTCGCCCGTGTTCCAGCTCAGGCGCTGGATGATTTCACCTGTGTCGGCGACGCTGTTCGCGGCGATGAGACGCGCCACCTCGAGTGACTTTGCGGTGAGATCGGTTGAGAAGTGCCCGTACAGCGCGCGCGGCGACTCGCCGTACACGCCGACGAACGCCTGGTCGAAGTCGCGCGTCTCGCGCGCGGTCATGCGCCGCCACAGATGCACGAGACTCGAATCGCCGTGGCGCGCCGCGAGCCATTCGATGAACGCCGAGCCGGCGAGATACGCGAACTCTCCTCCCTCGTACGCCGACGAGCCGTCGAGTTGTTCGTAGCGGGGCAACTGGCCTTCGAGGGCGAGCTGTCGCAGAAATGCCGGACGCCAACTGCCGTGCGGGCGCCCGGATCCGGTGACACGCCCCTCGATGAACGTTGCGTAGCCCTCGACCACCCAGCGGGGCGAGTTGAGCGTGATCGGCCCGAGATCGACGGGGAGCAACTGCCAAACGAGCCGCATCAGCGGATTGCGCGACGGCCGCGACAGATGCGCGATGTGTCCGAACTCGTGCGACACGAGCATCTCGCCCCAGTCGCGATACTGGCCGATGTCTTCGCGCGGTTCGGCCGGGGACGCCCACAGATTGATGACCGGGCGATTGAGAAAGGGCCACGCCGATCCATTCGAGATCTCGATATGGATTGTCGACGACGACGTGCGCACGGTGCGGCGGCGTGTAGCCGACGAGCGCCGACACGGCCGAGTCGATCGCGTCGGCGTGTGACGCGACGTTGCGCGTCCACGCCTCGAGACCGATTGGGTAGTGGAACGCGAAGCGCTGCGTTTCGATCGTACGCCAGGGCAGCCACGATCGTACGATGAACTGTGCGCCGAGGGGCGCGGTCCATGCGCCAAGGAGCGCCAGCGCACCGACGGCGGACGCGCTGACGCGCCGTGCCAGGCGAGTGCGCAAAAAAGAAAGGACGGGGGTTCGCCCCGTCCTCGGCCACTCAATCATGGAAATGGTGCTCGGCGAATGCACGGCTCAACGCGCACGGCTCAGGCGCGCGGTGGCCCGCCCTTCGCCTCTCCCGCTCCGCGCTGGCGCTCTTGCTGAAGCACGCCGAGCCGATCAGTCACCCACGTTGCCGGAATGATGAACAGCGGCGTGAGAAAGAACCCGAGAAGGGTGTTGAGCCAAATCAGTGCGATGTAAAACAAGCCGAGGCCGATGCCGACCCACAGCGTGCCAAGCGGACCGTGAGTTTCCAAGCGAGTGCTCCTGAGAGTGAGCCGATCGACGAGAAGTATATTCGCGCCCGGCGCGGGCTTCCAGTGGCGTGGCGCGCGTCGCGCGGGGCAGCCATATGTTAGAGACGATGAGCGTCCGTGACGGCGGGACAGCGCAAGCAATGACAATCGCGTCGGCGGTCGCATCGGCGCTCGAAGTCGTGCCGCGCGCGCTCCTGGCAGTGTCAGGCGGAATCGACTCGATGGTGTTGCTCGACGCGGCGGCGTCAGCCGGTTCGCGCCGGCGCGTGATCGTCGCGACGTTCGATCATCGCACCGGCGCGGCGGCCAGTGCGGCGGCCGCGATGGTCGCCGCGCGCTGCGCTCTGCTCGGCATCGAGTGCATTGTCGGGCGCGCCAGCGAAGTCGCCGATGGACGCGCCGAATCCGAGGCGCGGTTGCGACAGGCGCGATGGAGGTTCTTGCGCGAGGCGGCCGCTCGCTGCGACGCGCCGGTATGGACCGCGCATACGCGAGATGACCAGGTCGAAACGGTGTTGATGCGTGTGTTGCGCGGTGCGGGCGCGCGAGGGCTCGCCGGGTTGTACGCGGCAGGCCCCGTGGTGCGGCCGCTGCTCGCCTATACGCGCGGGGACGTGAGTCGGTACGCACATGCGCGCTCCATCGAATGGAGCGAGGACCCGTCCAACTCATCGCGGCAGTATTTGCGCAATCGGGTACGACACGACCTGCTGCCCGCGCTCCGAAACGTGCGCCCGGACATCGACGCCGAACTCGTCGACGTCGCGCGTCGCGCGGCTGCCTGGCGAGCCGAGGTCGCCGCGTACGTCGATTCGAGAATTGGAGTGCGTCGTGCGGGCGCGGGCCTCGACGTGCTCGCACGGGCGCTGGCGGGGCAAGAGTCTGAAGCGCTGTGCGTACTGTGGCCAGCACTCGCGGCGCGTGCCGGTCTGGTGCTCGATCGCCGCGGAACGGTTCGCCTCGCCGATTTTTCTGCCAACGGTCGCGTTGGTTCGCGCATCCAACTGTCGGGCGGCTGGGAGGCCGTGCGCTCGCGTGATGCGATCGAACTCCGTCCGCCTGGTCCGCCGGCTGATCGATCGTCGGCGACGGTGTCACCAACTAGCGGTATGGAGACGATGGGCTGGGGGCGATGGACGTTCCGACCAGCTCGCACGGCGGAGTCGGACGCGGCTGGCCGTGATCACCGTGACGCGTGGGTTGCCTGGCTTCCGACGAGTCGTCGCTTGTCGGTTCGTGCGTGGCGGCCCGGAGACGTGATGGCCGCCGGGCCCAATGGCGCCCGGCGCAAGGTCAAAGGGCTGTTGTCCGCGGCGGGCGTGACTGGCAGTGCGCGGGAAGCGTGGCCGGTCGTGCTCGCCGGCACGGAAATCGTCTGGATTCCGGGAGTTCGCCGCAGCAATCGATTGGACGCACGGGGCGGCGAACCGGGTTTAGCTTTCTTGTGTGAACGTGAACAGCCTCAGCCCTTTGGAAAATCTGACCACGCCACCAGCTGATCCGCGGCTTCTCGGTCGCACCGTGCGGCGGATTGTCTACTCCAAGCACCAGATCGCGGCGCGAGTCTGCGAATTGGGAGCGGAGATCACGCAGTCGTATCCCGAAGGCGATCTCCTCGTGCTCGGCCTGCTCAAGGGAAGCTTTATATTCCTGAGCGACCTGGTGCGTGAAATTGGCCGGCCGCTGCAAGTCGACTTTCTCGTGGCGTCGAGCTACGCGGATTCGACGCAGTCCAGTGGCAACGTTCGCCTCGTCTACGATCCGGAAACCGAGCTGGAAGGCAAGCACATCTTGCTGGTGGAAGATATTGTCGATACCGGCCGCACGCTGAGCCGGCTGATGGATCTATTGCGGGCACGGAAACCGCATTCTTTGGAGATATGCGCGCTCCTGCACAAGCATATCGCCACAGAGCTTCGGTATCCGGCGCGCTTCATTGGCTTTGATGCACCCAACGAGTTCCTCGTGGGGTATGGATTAGACCACGCGGAAAACTTCCGGCACATTCCGTACATAGCGAGCCTGCAGTAATGCCAGCCCTTCCTCCGAAAAACAAGAAAGAATTCAGCTGGGCGCGTCTGTCGAAGACGATCGCCTTCTGGATCATCATTGTGCTCATTCCCGTCTTCTTGATTCAGCTGTCGGGCGCCAAGGCCGACGCGTCGAAGACGATCACGTATACGCAATACCGGTTCGAGCTCGAGCACGACAACGTGAAACAGGTGACGATCACCGACGGCAAGGTGGTCAGCGGCGCGTTCAAGCAGCCGATCAACGTCGGCGGTCAGGAGGCGAAGAACTTTTCGGTTCACCTGCCCGTGTCCAACTCGGAACTCGAGGTCGCCGCGCTCAACCAGCACGGCGTCGCGATCGACGCCAAGGACGCCGGTGTCTCGATCGGCGCGTGGGTGATCAACTTCCTGCCCTGGCTGCTGCTGATCGGCTTCTACCTGTTCCTGTTCAAGCAAATGCAGGCGGGCGGGGCAAAAGCGTTCTCGTTCGGAAAATCGAAAGCCAAGCTCCTCTCTGGCGACACGCCGAAGATCACCTTTGCCGATGTCGCCGGCGCGGACGAAGCGAAGCAAGAGCTTCAGGAAATCATCGAGTTCCTGCGCGATCCGCAAAAGTTCACGAAACTTGGCGGGCGGCTCCCGAAAGGCGCGCTGCTCGTCGGTCCGCCGGGCACCGGCAAGACGCTGCTGGCCAAGGCGGTCGCCGGTGAAGCGGCGCGCCCATTCTTTTCGATGTCCGGTTCCGACTTCGTCGAAATGTTCGTCGGCGTCGGCGCCAGCCGTGTGCGCGATCTGTTCGAGCAGGGCAAGGCCCACGCGCCGTGTATCATCTTCATCGACGAAATTGACGCTGTCGGCCGGCACCGCGGGGCGGGACTGGGCGGCGGCCATGACGAGCGTGAGCAAACGCTCAATCAATTGCTCGTCGAAATGGACGGCTTCGAGTCGAACGACGGCGTGATCCTCATCGCCGCGACGAATCGTCCCGACGTGCTCGATCCGGCGCTGCTTCGGCCCGGCCGGTTCGATCGTCAGATCGTCGTCGACGCGCCGGATCTCAGAGGGCGCGAGGGCATCCTGAAAGTGCACCTCCGCAACAAGCCGATCGCCGACGATGTGGACATCACGACGCTCGCCCGCGGCACACCGGGAATGGCCGGCGCCGATCTGGCGAACCTCGTGAACGAAGCGGCGTTGCTGGCCGTTCGTCGCAACCATGAGAAGATCTACATGGCCGATCTCGAGGATGCGAAGGACAAGGTCATGCTCGGCGCCGAACGCAAGTCGATGGTGATGAAGGACGAGGAGCGCCGCTTGACGGCGTACCACGAGGCCGGACACGCCATCTGCGCCATGCGCGTCGCCGGCAACGATCCGCTGCACAAGGTGACGATCGTTCCTCGCGGCCGCGCGCTGGGTTTGGCGTTCACGCTGCCTGAGGACGACCGAGTCTCGATCACGCGCCAGCAGCTCGAGGCGAACCTCGTCATGTCGTACGGCGGGCGTGTGGCCGAGGAACTGATCTTCGGCTACGACCGCGTGACGACCGGAGCGGCGAGCGACATCCAGAAGGCGACGGCGATCGCGCGGCGGTACGTCACGCAATGGGGGCTGTCCGACGCGATTGGACCGATTCTCGTCGGCGACAACGAGCAGGAGCTCTTCCTCGGCCGCGAAATCCAGCATCGTCGTGAGGTGTCGGAGCAGACGGCGCAGCTCGTCGACCGAGAGGTCAAGCGCGTGATCGACAATGCGTACGATCGCGCCAAGGCCACGCTGCAGGCGAACGTCGACCTGCTGCACCAGGTCGCCGCCGCGCTGCTCGAGCGAGAGACGCTAACGCGCGAGGACATCGAGTACTTATCGCGCGGTCAAGCGCTGCCGCCCCGCACACCCGGGGGTGCTCCGCCATCGGCTTCGGCGCCGGCGACCACGCCGGTGCTCGAACCGAAGCGCAGCAATCCGCCGCTCCTCGGCGGACCGGAACCGAGTCCGGCGTAAGCGCCTGATCGGAGACGTGAAACGGGGGTCGCGTGACGCGACCCCCGTTTTGTGTTTTGGACGCGTAGTATTCACGCATGCTCTGGCATCATGCGACGGGAACGCTGTCGCTCGACCGACCGCGCATTGTGGGAATCGTGAACGTCACGCCCGACAGCTTCAGCGACGGCGGACGGCTGCTCACCGTTGATGATGCGTGCCGCCACGTCGAGCAGATGATCGCGAGCGGGGCGGACGTGATCGACATCGGCGGTGAGTCGACGCGACCGCAACACGCCGTTCCCGTCGACATCGACGAAGAACGGCGGCGCGTGTTGCCCGTCGCTCAGGCGGTTGTTGAGCGTTTTCCAAACGTTCCTGTGTCCGTCGACACGGTCAAGGCCGCGCTCGCGCGCGACGCCCTCGCGGCGGGCGTGTCGATCGTGAACGACGTGTCGGCGTTTCGCCTCGACGCAGAGATGCCGGCCGTCTGCGCCGCCGGGCGCGCCGGCGTCGTGCTGATGCATTCGCGGGGTGATATCGCGGACATGGCGACGTACGTACATGCGTCGTACGGCGCCGACGTTGCCGGCGACGTCATCGCCGAGCTGGTGCCGCAGGTCGACCTCGCCGTACGCGCCGGTATTGAACGCGAGCGCATCGTTGTCGATCCCGGAATTGGCTTCGCTAAACGCGGCGCGCAGTCGATCGCGGTGCTCGCGCAGCTCGCGCGCGTCGTGGCGATCGGATTTCCCGTTCTCGTTGGTCCGTCGCGCAAGCGATTCATCGGCGAGATCACCGGAGTCGCCGAGCCGTCGGGGCGCGTGGCGGGCACCGTTGGCGCATGCGTGGCCGCGCTCGACCGCGGGGCGCGACTGTTCCGCGTCCACGACGTCCGCCCGGTGCGCGAAGCGCTCGACGTGGCGTGGGCAATCCTGCGGAGTGCGCCGGCATGAGTTTGGTCGAGCAATTGCGCCTGCTGCGCCCTGGATGGCGCGACGTGCTCGAAGTGGCGATCGTGAGCTTCGCGATCTACCGCGTGTTGTTGCTGATCCATCGCACGCGCGCCATGCAAGTGTTGATCGGCATCGTCGTCCTCGCGGTCGCCTACGGCATTGCCTACGTGCTGCAGCTTGGCATGATCGTGTATCTGTTGACGCTCGTCTTCAGCTACGGCGCGATTGCGCTGCTCGTCGTGTTCGCGCCGGAGCTGCGCGCCGCGTTGGCGCAGATCGGTCGATCGCCAATGTCGCGCTTTTTCACGCATATGCGCGAGGCGGAGATTGCCGACCAAGTCGCCGATGCCGTCGAGCGCTTGAGTCGCTCGGGGATCGGCGCGATCATCGCCATCGAGCGCGAGGTATCGCTCGACGAATACGTCCCCTCGGGCGCCGAGATGCAAGCCAAGGTGTCCGCCGACTTGTTGGCGACGATCTTCACGCCGTATTCGCCGCTGCACGACGGCGCCGTGATCATTCGCGGTGACACCATCATCGGCGCCGGGTGCATTCTTCCCCTCTCACAGCGTGCGCTCGTCGACCGATCGCTCGGCACACGGCATCGCGCGGCGCTGGGATTGAGCGAAGAGACGGACGCGCTCGTGGTCGTGGTGTCGGAGGAAACGGCCATGATCACGGTGGCGGCGAACGGCCGGCTGTGGCGCGACTTCACGCCCGCGCAGGTGCGGGAGTTGGTGTCCGGTCGCTCCTTGCAGGAGCTGGCGCGCGACGTGGACGTCGAAGCGCGCGCATGACGCCGCGCCGCGCCGGGTGGCTCGCCGCCGGCGTGCTGTTGCTCGTCTACGTAGCGACGCTCGCGCCGAGCGTCACGTTCTGGGACGCGGGCGAATTCATCGCGGCGGCGCGCGTGCTCGGCATTCCGCATCCGCCGGGAACGCCGCTGTTCGTCGTTCTGCTGAACGCGTGGGCGCGACTCTGGTGGTTTCTGCCGTTCGCCACGGCGACGAATCTGTTTTCCGCAGCTTGCACGGCCGCGGCGGGCGGCCTCGTCGCGCTGGTCGTCTCGCGGGCAACGCGCGACCCATGGCTGGGCGTTGCGGCGGCGCTCGTCGCCGGCGGGATGTCGTCGGTCTGGCAGAACGCGACCGAGACGGAGGTCTACGCGGCGTCGCTGTGTCTCTCGATGGCGGCAATCGCGACGGCCGATCTCGCGGGTCGCACGCGCGAACGGCGATGGGTGGTGCTCTCGGCGTATCTGCTCGCGCTGTCGATCCCGCTGCATCTGAGCGCGTTGGTTGCCGCGCCGGCGGTGATCTATCTGGCGACGGACGGCGTCGATGGGCGGTACGACTGGCCTGCGGCCGTGCGCTTGCTGGGCGTCGCGGTGTGCGTGGCCGCGGTGAGCCGACTCTCGCTGCCCCTCGTTGTCGTCGGAGTCGTGTTGATCGCCGCGGCAACGTTCGTGAGTTCCGGTCCCGAACGGCGCGCGCAGGCTTCGATGCTCGGCGCAGTCGCGGCCGTGACCGGCCTCGCGTTCTCCGCGCTCGCGATCATGGTCATTCGCGCGCATTTTGATCCGCCGATCAACCAGGGCAATCCGTCGTCAGTTGCGCGACTCGCGGACGTCGTTGCGCGCCGGCAGTACGACGTGCAAGGCATGTGGCCGCGCGAAGCTCCGAGTTGGCTCCAGGTCGCGAACTGGTTCGAGTACGCGGACTGGCAGTTCGCGCTCACGCTCGCGCCGACGGCCGTCCCGCGTGTCGGACGTGTGCTGATCACGCTGTTGTTCGGCGCGCTGGGGATTGTCGGAACGCGCGCGCATCGCCGGATCGATCGGCGAAGCTGGCGGGCCGTGATGCTGCTCTTTCTCTCCGGGTCGCTGGGCGTCCTGATCTATCTCGATCTCAAAGCCGGCGCGTCATTCGCGTGGAACATGATTCCCGATCCGGCGCATCACGAGGCGCGGGACCGCGACTATTTCTTCGTGCTCGGCTTCTGGGCCTGGGGTATGTGGTCGGGAATCGGCGCGATGGTGCTCGCGCGGCGTGCGCGACTGCCGGTTGGGTTGTCTCGCGGAGTCGGTATCGCGCTGGCCGCGCTGCCGATTGCGCTCAACTGGAACGCGGTCAGCCGACGACAGCAGCCTGAGGCCAGCGTGCCGCGTGAGCTGGCGTCGGAACTTCTATCGCCACTGCCGCCGCGGACCGTTCTCCTCGTGGCGGGGGACAACGACAGCTATCCACTCTGGTATTTGCAGCAGGTCGAGCATGTCCGTCGCGACGTGACAGTGGTGACCGTGCCGCTCCTGGGGGCAGCGTGGTATGGCGACGAGATGGCGAGGCGCTGGGGCTTTCGCGGCGCGACGATGTTCGCGCCGGCCGAGTCACGCGCATTGCGGATCGTGATCGCAGCGGCTGCGTCCGGCCGGCCGGTCGCCGTGTCACTCGCAATGCCGGCGGCCGAACGTAACCGATTTGGTATTCAGTGGACAGTTATTGGCGTCGATGTGCTGCGCGACCAAGCGACAACCGGCCAAAATAACTCTAATAGTAGAAGTACGATGGATATAGCGATCGACACTGCCGCCACACGCCGTTCAGCGGATCGCATCGATCGGTGGGCCAAAGGACGTGTGGTGCGAGCGTCCCTGGATCCCGTCGCCGCACAATTCTACTCGCTCCTCTCGTGTCCGCGGGCGCTGCTGACTCCACGCGCAAAAGCACCCGACGGCGCTTCCCTTGATTCAACGTGTAACCTCCGGTAAGTTAGTGCGTTATGCCGTTTCCTGACCTCGCGGACCGGCTGGCCGCCGTGCGTCAGCGCATCGACGCCGCGGTCGCACGCGGCGGGCACGGCCAGGCGGTCACGATTGTGGCGGTGACGAAAACGCACGGCCCCGACGCCGTGCTCGCGGCCTGGGATGCCGGTTTGCGCGACGTCGGTGAAAACCGTGTGCAGGAGGCGCTCCCTGAAGATGGACGCGGTCGCACAGCCTGTACGCTGGCATCTGATTGGGCATCTGCAGCGGAACAAGGTGAAAGCCCTCCTTCGATTTGATCTGCTACACGCGCTCGACAGCGACCGGCTCGCCGACGCGACGAACGAGCTCGGTGTCGCCGCCGGACGAGCGATCGACGTGCTCATGCAGATCAACGTGGTCGGCGAGACTTCAAAAGGCGGATTCGCCGAATCCGAATGGACGACTGCCGCGGCTCGACTGCGCTCGCATACAGGCATTCGGGTCCGCGGGGTGATGACGATGGCGCCGTTCGATGCGGACGAACGCACGCTCCGCGCGGTGTTTTCGGGCGCCCGGCGCGCGCGCGCAGCACTGTGCGACGCGGGGCACGCGGCAACGGAGCTGTCGATGGGTATGTCGAACGATTACGAGCTGGCGGTGGAGGAGGGAGCCACCTACGTCCGCCTCGGGACGATCCTTTTCGGAGCGAGATCAGCATGATCGACGAGACGTTTCATCTCACGCCGCTCGATGTGCGCCGGTACGAGTTCGGCAAGGCGATTCGCGGCTTTGATCCCGAGCGCGTCAATCAGTTTCGCGATCAGGTCGCCGAGGAACTCGAGCGGCTCGGGCGCGTGAATCAGGACCTCGAAGCCAAGGCGCGCAGCTTTCACGAGCAACTGCGCGCGTTCCGCGAACGCGACAAGGCGATCAACGACGCGCTGGTCTCGGCGCAGCAGCTGCGCGGCGACATCCACGACCAGGCGGACAAGGAAGCGGCGCTGATCATCCGTGAAGCGCGCCTGGAAGCGGATCGTCTCCTCGACGGATCGCGCGCCGAAATCCGTCGTCTCGAGGATCAGCTTGCCGGACTCGATCGCGCGCGGCGCAGCTATCTGTTGCAGATCCGGATGCTCGTCGAGCGCCAGCTCTCGGAGATCACCGCGGCTGAGCAGGCTCCGATGCCCGAGGTCCAGCCGCGCGAGTCGTCGTCGGCAACGCCACCATGGATGGGCTCTCTCGTCAAGGAATGAGCGCCTCCGCTCACGCCCCCGCTGCGGGTCGCGCTGTTTCTCACGTTGGAGCGAAGCCGGCGAGCGTTCACGCGCAGGAGTTCGTCGACGAGGCCGCATCAGTCGTGCGCGCTCGGTTCAGCGACCGCCCCGACGCGGCGATCATTCTTGGTACTGGCCTAGGCGGTCTCGCTGAAGAGATCGACGCCGAGGCGGTCATCGAGTACGGTGAAATCCCGGGGTTTCCGCTCTCGACGGTCGAGTCGCACGCCGGCCGACTGTTGTGCGGTACGCTCGGCGGCAAGACGGTGATTGCCATGCAGGGCCGATTTCATAGATACGAGGGATACTCGCTTCAGCAGGTCACCTTTCCGGTGCGGGTGCTGCAGGCGCTCGGCGCGAAGACGCTCATCGTGTCCAACGCGTGCGGCGGACTCAATCCGCTCTGGTCGGCCGGAGACCTCATGCTGATCGCCGACCACATCAATCTCCTCGGCGACAGCCCGCTGATCGGTCCGAACGACGATCGACTGGGTCCGCGTTTTCCGGACATGTCCGAGCCGTACGATGCGACGCTCCGTGCGCTCGCGTGCCGCGTGGCCGCGGAGCAGCAGGTTCCCCTGCGCGAAGGCGTGTACGTCGCGGTGAGCGGTCCGAATCTGGAGACGCGCGCCGAGTATCGCTTTTTGCGCGCGATCGGCGCTGACGTCGTCGGCATGTCGACCGTGCCGGAAGTCGTCGTCGCCGTTCACGGCGGCATGCGCGTACTCGGGCTGTCGATCGTCACCGACATGTGCCTGCCCGACGCGCTCGAGCCGGCAACGGTCGAGCGCATCATCGCCACGGCGAATCGCGCCGAGCCGCAGCTGACGCGCGTCGTGCGCGGCGTCCTGGAGCGCCTGTGACCGCGCCGACGATGACGAAATACGCGCTGTTGCCGCCGGAGCGCCCGGCGGATGAAGTCGAGCTCGAGCTGCTCGCGCGATGGAACGAGGAGCAGCTGTTTCAGCAGACGGTCGCCGGCCGCGACGGCGCACCGTCGTTCGTATTCTTTGAAGGCCCGCCGACGGCGAACGGCCGTCCGGGGATCCATCACGTGTTCTCGCGCACGCTCAAGGATCTCTTCTGTCGCCATCGCGCGATGAAAGGGTACCGCGTCGAGCGCAAGGCGGGCTGGGACACGCACGGCCTGCCGGTGGAGATCGAGGTCGAGAAACAGCTCGGCATCAGCGGCAAGCAGCAGATCGAAGCGCTCGGCGTCGCCGAGTTCAATCGGCTCTGTCGCGAGAGCGTGTTCAAGTACCGCGACGAATGGGAGCGATTGAGCGCGCGCATCGGCTACTGGCTCGACTACGAGCATCCGTACGTGACGTTCAGCAATGACTATGTCGAGAGCGTGTGGTGGGCGCTCAAGACGCTGTTCGACAAACAGCTACTCTATCGCGGGCACAAGATTCTGCCGTACTGCCCGCGGTGCGGCACCGCGCTGTCGAGCCACGAGGTGCAACAGGGCTATCAGACCGTCGAAGATCCGAGCGTCTACATCGCGCTCGATCTCATTGCGCCGGAGAACGATCGCGACGCGTCGGTCCACCCGCCCGTGGGCCGACGAATTCTCGTCTGGACGACGACTCCGTGGACGCTGCTCTCGAACGCCGCGCTCGCCGTGCATCCGGATCTCGACTACGTCGAGCTGATGCGCCGCGAGCCGGGCAAGGATATGAGAACGCTCATCCTCGCCGATTCGCGCGCGAAGGCGGTCCTCGGCGACGATTATGAAACGCGCTGGGAGCTCGTGCGCCGGATCAAGGGCGCGGAGCTCGTGGGCGCGCGCTACCGACGTCCGCTCGATTGGCTCGAGTATCCGGAGGGCACGAACCACGAGATCATCGTCGGCGAGGACTTCGTGCTCGCGACCGACGGCAGTGGCGTGGTGCACATGTCGCCGGCGTTCGGCGCCGACGACTACGCGGCGGGCCGGCGGCACAATCTCCCGTTTCTGCAGCCGGTGAACGGCCGGGGAGAATTTCCGCCGTCGATTCCCGTGGTCGGTGGGCTGTTCGTCAAGGACGCCGACGCACTGATCATCGAAGAGCTCAAGCGGCGTGGCGTACTCTGGAAGTCCGCGCGCATCATGCACGAGTATCCGCACTGTTGGCGGTGCGACACGCCGCTGCTCTACTATGCGCGCACGTCGTGGTTCGTGCGCACCACGGCGTACCGCGACGCGATGCTCGCGCGCAACGCGCGTGTCGACTGGCATCCGCGCGCCATCGGCGAAGGGCGTTTTGGCGAATGGCTCATCACCAACGTCGACTGGGCGATCTCGCGTGACCGCTATTGGGGGACGCCGCTTCCCATCTGGATCTGCGGCGGAAATGCCGATCACGTCGAATGCGTCGGCGGCTACGCGGACCTTGCCGAACGCACGGGCGCGCCGCTGCCGCACGACTTCGATCCACACAAGCCCGGCGTCGACCACTACACGTGGCGCTGCCGCGTCGCGGGGTGCGGCGGCACGATGACGCGCGCCACGGAAGTGATCGATACCTGGTTCGATTCGGGCTCGATGTCGTTCGCGCAGTGGCACTATCCATTCGAGAATCGTGATGCGCTTGCCGGACAATTTCCGGCCGATTTCGTCGCGGAGGGCGTCGATCAAACGCGCGGCTGGTTCTACTCGCTCTTGGCGATCGCGACGGGACTGGGCAATGCGCTGCCGAACAACACCGGCCCGACCGGCGACCTCGCGACGGCCGGCGGCGACGCGCGTTCGCCCGACCGGCCGGTGCGCGCGTCCGTCGCGCCGTATCGCGCCGTGGTCGTCAACGACATGGTGCGCGACGAGAACGGGCTGAAGATGTCGAAGAGTCGCGGCAACGTGGTCGATCCGTGGTCGGTGATCGGCCGGCACGGTGTCGACGCGGTGCGACTCTTTCTCGTGTCGTCGAGCGTCGTCTGGGTGCCGCGCAACTTCGATGAACAGGCGCTCGCCGACCAGGTCGGCCGGTTCCTCAGGACATTCAAGAACATCTACAGCGGCATCTTCGCCCAGTACGCGAACTTCGGATGGTCGCCGTCGGCCGACGATCCGTCGCCCGCTGCCCGGCAACCGATCGATCGCTGGATGCTGGGCCGGCTCGCGTCGCTCGAGCGCACGGTGGACTCGGCGCTCGACGATTACGACGCGACGACGGCCGCGCGAGCGATCATGCAGTTTGTCGACGACGACCTGGCGAACTGGTACGTGCGCATGAACCGCGCGCGGTTCTACGACGTGGACGCCGACGACAACCGCGCGGCGTTCGCCACGCTGCACGAGGTGCTCGTCTCGGTCTGCCGCCTGCTCGCCCCACTCGCGCCGTTCGTCAGCGATTGGGTGCATCGCGAGCTCACGGGTGCGTCGGTGCATTTGGCGCCCTTCGTGACGGAGCGTGCGGCAGCCGGCCGACGCGACGCTCGACGCCGCCATGGACGCCATTCGAACGCTGGCGCGGCTGGGTCGCGCGGCCCGCGAAGACGTCGGGATCCGCGTTCGGCAGCCGCTTGGCCGCGTCATCTGCGTGGCGCCGCGGAGCGAGACCGATGCGCTCGAGCCGCTCGTTCCGCTGCTGGCCGCGGAACTCAACGTCAAGCGAGTCGAATTTGCGCGTTCCAGCGACGCACTCGTGACCCTGGAAGCGAAACCGATTTGGAGCTCACTGGGTAAGAAGTTTGGCAAGCGAACGCCGTTGGCGGCGAAGGCGGTCGGGACCTTGTCCAGCGACCAGTTGCGCTCGTTCGAGCACGGCGAACCGCTTGGTCGTTAGCGTTGAGGGGGATTCGCACCAGCTCGACTCGGACGATGTGACGATCGTGCGGCGAGCGTCCGGCGCATTCATTGTGCAAGAAGACGGTGGATTCGTCGTCGCGCTCGATCCGGAGGTGACCCCCGAGTTGCAGCGCGAGGGTCACGCCCGCGAACTGATTAGTCGGGTACAACGTATGCGAAAGGACGCAGGATTCGCGGTCAGCGATCGCATTGCGCTGACCGTGGCTGGGGGAAGTGAACTGCAGGCCGTGCTCGAGGCGCACGGCGCTCGTATCGCGGATGATGTGCTGGCAACCAAGCTCGACGTACTGCCGTGGGCGGACGAGCGTGGTGACGGGCCGGCCGATCATCACCTGCAGCAGATGCAGCACGCGCAGCGCATCGATCTCGACGGGATCACGGCCCTCGTGGCCATCACCAGGATACAGTAGCGATGCCGACGACGAACAGCGTGAAAAAGCCGAAGGCGATGAATAAGAAAATGCTACAGCACTTCGAGAAGCGCCTGCTCGACGAACGCCGGCGCGTGCTCAAGGAGCTGGGCCGGGCCGATGAAGCATTCGGCGCCACACCGCAGTCCGCCGACGGAGACTTGAGCAGTTATTCGTTTCATATGGCGGATCAGGGAACCGACGCCATGGAGCGCGAAAAGGCGTTCCTGTTCGCGAGTCAGGAAGGACGTTTTCTCTGGCACATCGACGAAGCGCTTCGGCGGCTGTACCGCTCGCCCGAGAACTTCGGTAAATGCCATCAATGTGGAAGTGAAATCGCTTTCGATCGGTTGGACGCGCTGCCGCACGCCCGCTACTGCATCGACTGCAAGCAGCGGGAGGAAGATGCAAAGAAGTAATGCGGCGCTGTTTTGGCCGGTGCTGATGGTCGTGGCGGTGGTGGACTCCGCCACGAAGGCCCTCGCGGCCTCGCGACTGGTGCCTCAATTCCCGCACGCCGTGTACGGCGAGTGGGTTCGGTTCACGCTGGTTCACAACCCAGGTGCGGCCTTCGGGCTGCACGTCGGGACCTATTCGCGCGGCATCTTCATGGTGCTCACGATCCTCGCGTTGATCATTCTCGGCCGCTTGTACACCGCCACCCGCCCGGGTGACGTCGTGCGCACGCTGTCGCTTGCGCTCGTGTGCGGCGGCGCGATCGGGAATCTGATCGACCGCATCCACTCGACGGCGGGCGTCGTCGACTTCATCGACATTGGATTCGGCGATTCTCGTTGGCCGACGTTCAACATCGCGGACATGGCCGTGAGCCTCGGCGCGTTCCTCTTGGCGTGGGTGCTGTGGGGCGAGGACGCCGAGCCGGAGCCGGTGGCGGTTTCGGCGTCGGGCAGAGTATCCGGCGAACCGCGCGAGCTCTCGTAAGACCAACGCGCGAATGACCCCTCCTGAGCGGAACGGCCGCGTGTTCTGGACCGCGGCCGTGCTCGTGATCGCCCTCGACGTAGTCACCAAGTCGCTCGCCGTTCGACACCTGACGCCGGAGCGCGTGGCGCATTCGGTCGTCGGCAACGTCGTGCGACTCACGCTGGTCTACAATCCGGGCGCGGCGTTCAGCATGTCGCTCGGACGCTACTCGCGCGCGCTGTTTGGCGCGACGGCGATGGCGGCGCTGTTCGTCGTGTGGCGACTCTATCGCAGCTGGCAGCTCCGGGGAACGAGCTCGTCGCGGAGCTTCGCGCGCGTGCTGTCGCTCGGTCTCATTTGGGGCGGTGCCGCTGGAAATTTGATCGATCGGTTTCGCACGCCGCGCGGCGTCGTCGACTTCATCGACATCGGCGTCGGCGACGTGCGGTTCTGGACGTTCAATGTCGCCGATTCAGCGGTGACGGTCGGCGCGGTGCTGTTGGCGTACGTGCTCTGGCAGGAGGATCGCGAGACGGCACGCGCGGCGAAACGTGAACACGTTGCCTGAGCCGCATCGCCTGGAAGCTCCTGCCGACGCTCCGCGCCTCGATGTGCTCATCGCGGAATGGCTCGAGGTGTCGCGCAACCAAGCCGCGACCTTGATTGCCGGTGGCCACGTGTCCGTCGCGGGCCGGCGCGAAAAGGCCAGCTACCGGGCGCGGGTCGGCGAAATCGTCCTTGTCGACGTGCCGCCTGTCGCTGGGCGGACGGTGGAACCGGAGCAGATTCCGCTCGACATCGTATTCGAGGACAGCGATGTCATGGTTGTAAACAAGGCCGCCGGAATGGTGGTCCATCCGGCTCCGGGGAATTGGTCTGGAACCCTTGTAAATGCGCTAAAGGGAAGGGGCGGACCGCTTTCGGTGGGCTCGGAGCCCGGGCGCGAGGGGATCGTCCACCGGCTGGACAAGGAAACGTCTGGGTTGCTGCTCGTGGCGAAGTCTGACCGGGCGCACCGGGTGCTTGGCGCCGCGCTCGCGGCGAGGCAGATCGCGCGGCGCTACGCGGTGCTGTCGTGGGGACATCTCACTGAGGACCGCCTCACGATCGAGAAGCCGATCGATCGGGATCCGCGAGACCGAACCCGTATGGCAGTCGTCAGTACAGGACGGCCGGCCAGGACGGATCTCGTTCGGCTTGCGCGCTTTGATTCTGCCGATTTGTCGCGGGCGCACCTGCTGACGGGACGCACGCATCAGATCCGGGTACACCTCGCCTCGATCGGTCATCCGGTTGTGGGCGACGACACCTACGGTGGAGGCGGAGGACGCAAGCTGGTGGGACTGCCACCGCGCCGTCACTTCTTGCATGCGGCGTGGTTGATCTTCCGTCACCCGGTGTCCGGGGAAACGATCGACCTTCGCTCGCCGCTGCCGGAAGCGCTGCACCGAGCGCTCGTGGCCGCCGCCGGCCCCGACGTCGCGATCGCCGACACCAACTCGCTGGACTTCTTTGGCTTCTACCGCGTCGACCCCGGAGTTCCTTGAAACGGCGGCCTCACCCACGCTGCTGTTTCGCGTGGGCGCGTCCGTCTACGGCTGCGACATTCGCGATACCCAAGAAATAATTCCAGTTCGTCCGCCGACGCGCCTCCCCGGCGCGCCGGCCTACGTCCGCGGGTTGATCAACGTGCGCGGCATCATCGTCACGGTGCTCGACCTCGCGACGCGCCTCGACGCCGCCGGCGGTTCGACGGCGAGCGACGGATCGATTCTCCTCGTCCGCCACCGCGACCGGATCGTCGGCGCGATGGTCGACTCGGTCGTCGACGTGCGCGTGATGGACATCGACACGAGCGAAGCCTCCGCGGTGCCAGGCGGTGTGGTGCGCGGTACGGCGACGCTCGACGGCGAGGCGATCATCGTGCTCGACCTCGACGCATTGATCCAACAAGTCCTGCTCTCTTAGGGAGGCGTTTCTTGAGCCAGACGGTTCTGATTTGTGACGACGCGATTTTCATGCGGACGATGGTCGGCGACATCCTGGGGCAAGCGGGATTCGAGATCGTCGGCGAGGCGGAAACGGGCGCGCAAGCCGTAGAGAAGTATCAGCAGTTGCGTCCCGACCTCGTGACGATGGACATCGTCATGCCCGACATGGGCGGCATCGACGCCGTGCGCGAGATCTGCAAGCTGGATCCTCGTGCGAGAATCCTCATGTGCAGTGCGATGGGCCAGCAGGCGCTCGTCGTCGAGGCCATTCAGGCTGGCGCCAAGGATTTCGTCGTCAAACCGTTCCAACCCAGCCGCGTGCTCGAAGCCGTTCAACGCGTGTTGGGCTGAGCACTGCTCCGGCGACGCCGCTGTGGACACGCTCCAGTACGCCCAGCTCTTTCTCACGGAGAGCCGCGAGCACATCGCCGCCGTCAATCACGCGCTGCTCGAACTCGAGCGTGACACGACGGCGCCGGGCGCACCGGCTGCCGTCGGTGAGATTTTTCGCGCGGTCCACACGATCAAAGGCATGGGTGCGACGATGGGATACGCCATCGTCGCCGAGCTGGCGCACGAGCTCGAGACGGTGCTCGACCGCGTGCGCCGCAACGATCTCGCGCTCGACGGCGAGATCATGGACGCGCTCTTTCGCGCGGCCGACGTGCTGGAGCAGGCCGTCGAAGCGGCGGTCGCCGGCCGCGACGGCGAAGTCGTCGCGGCCGATCTCGTCGCGACGCTGCACGCGCTGGGCGCTGCGGACGCTGGTGGACGCAGCGCCACGTGGAGAATCCCCGCGCCCGTACCCGCTGCGCCGTCCGCGGGGGCTGTCAGTCCCGCTGGACCTGGCACGGTCGTTCGAGTCCGGTTGAACCCTGACACGCCGCTCCGCGGCGTTCGGGCATTTCTCGTCGTGCAAGCGTTGCAGGCGCTGGGTGAAGTGATCGCCACCGAACCGCCGCTCGAGTACATCCAGGCGGAAGGATTCGACACGGACTTCGCGGTTCGCCTCGCCACGACGTCGACGAACGCCGAAATCGACGCGGCCGTGCGGCGCATGGGTGATGTCGCCGACGTCCAGTTCGGCGATGCTGCGCTCGCGGCTCGCGCCGTGCCATCCGTCACGAACGCCGAGCACCTCACGAGTTGCCGCCGCCACCGACGCGAAGCCGGTGAGCCGAGCCATCGGCGCGGCGCGTCAGGTGCGCATCGACGTGCGTCGCCTCGACTCGCTGATGAACCTCGTCGGCGAGCTCGTGATCGCGCGCGGCCGGCTCGTGCAACTCGCCGGCAACTTGGGTGATCAGGACCTCGACGAGACCGTGGCGCAGTCGTCGCGCCTGATCAACGAATTGCGCGACGAAATCACCGCGAGCCGCATGGTGCCGGTATCGCAAGTGTTCGATCGGTTTCCGCGTCTCGTGCGCGACGCGGCGCGCGCCGAAGGCAAGCAGGTCGAGTTCGTCGTCGAGGGGAAGGGGATCGAGCTCGATCGCTCGATGCTCGACGAGATCGCCGACTCGATCGTTCACCTGCTGCGCAACGCGATCGACCACGGTATCGAACGGCCCGACGCGCGCGTCGCCGCCGGCAAACGGTCCGCGGGCCGCCTCGTGTTGAGCGCCGCGCGCGACCGATCGGCAATCGTCATCAAAGTCAGCGACGACGGCGCGGGCATCAACCGCGAGCGCGTGCTGGCACGCGCCAAGCGCGATGGGTTGGTCGACGCCAGCAAGACCGACCTGACCGAGGACGAACTGCTTCGCCTCTTGGCGCGCCCGGGGTTTTCGACGGCCGAACAAGTCACCAATCTCTCGGGGCGCGGCGTCGGCGTCGACGCGGTGTACACGCGCGTGCGCTCGCTCGGTGGCGCGATGGACATTCGCTCGGTGCCCGGTCAGGGGACGACGATGGTGCTTCGTCTGCCGCTGACGCTCGCCATCGTTCGCGCGCTGCTCGCGCGCGTGGCCGACGAGACGTACGCGATTCCGCTGGCGCACGTGAGCGAGACGGTCGAGCTGCTGCCGGACAATCGGCGCACGGTCAAAGGCCGCGAAGTGTTGGTCGCCCGCGACGAGGTGCTCCCGCTGTATCGCCTGCGCAACCTCGTGGGGCTCGAGGCGTACGTCGCGCCGACGCCGATCGATCTCGAACACGTCGTCGTGATCGACCTGGGCGATCGACGCGCCGGCCTCGTGATCGACGAAGTGACCGGCCAGGAAGAAATCGTCGTCAAACAGTATGAAGCGGTCCGCGACGGACTGCCGTTTTTCGGTGGCGCCACCCTGCTCGGCGACGGAACCCCGTCGCTCATTATCGACGTTAGCAGTTTGCTCTAGAGGATTCATGACCGATCTCCGACTGCTGAACGCCAATCAACTCGACGCGCTGCGCGAGGTCGCCAACATTGGCGCCGGACACGCCGCGACCGCGCTGTCGCAGTTGATCGGCGAAACCATCATGATCAGCGTGCCGACGATCAATGTGTCGCGGCTCGAGGACATTCCGGCGCTCGTGCCGGAGAAGGATGAGCCGGTGGCCGCGGTGCTCATGCACATGATGGGCGATCTCACCGGCCGCACGCTGCTCGTCTTCCCGCACCACACCGCCATTCGACTGGCCGAACTGCTGCTGCACCGGTCGACGAAATCGCAGGACTTCTCCGAAATGGAGCAGTCGGCGATCAAGGAGGCCGGCAACATCCTGAGCTCGGCGTACATGAACGCGCTGAGCGACTTCATGGGGATGCTGCTGCTGCCGTCGCCGCCGAGTCTCGCGGTGGACATGTCGAGCACCGTCTTGACGACCGCGTACCTGCAATTCGGCTGCGACAAGGACTTTGTCTTCTGCGTCGAAAGCGAATTCTCGATGACCGACGTCGGCGAGCGGCTGCACGGCTTCTTCCTGCTCGTGCCCGATCCCGCCTCGTTGCACGCCATTCTCAAAGCGGTGCGGGTGGCCTGACGTGGTGATGCTCACCTCGGAACGTGATCGCCAGGTTCTTCGTTCGTTCGCCCGACGGATCGATCCGTCGGACGCTGGCGCGCACAACAACCTGGGTGTGCTCTACTACAACAAGGGGTTGTACGAAGAGGCCGTCACCGCGTTCATGAAGGCGCTCGAGCTCGACCAGAAAATGCAGGTCGCGCAGCGCAATCTCGAGATCGCGTATTTCAATACCGGCTACTACGATGCCCGCGTCGCCGAGCTGAAGGAGCGGTTGCGCGTCCATCCGGAGGACCGCGACACGCGCTGGGAGCTGGGCCGGACGTTCGCGCTCCTCGGCAAGCAAGAAGACGCCGCCGCGGAATTCCGCGCGATTCTGCGCTACAACCGCCACGATGTCGGCGCGCTGCTGCAACTCGCGATGGCCGAGAAGCAGGCCGGCGACATCGACGAAGCGCAACACTACCTCGAGCGCGCACTGGTGCTCGATCCCGCGAGCTCGCTGCTGCACGTCACGCTCGGCGAAGTGCTCTACCATCGCGGGCTGAATGACGAAGCGCTGCGCGCGCTGGAGCGCGCGCTCGCGCTCAATCCCGACAACCACGACGCGCTGTATCTCATGGGGTTCGTGCTCGGCGACATGGGCCGGCGCGACGACGCGCAAGCCGTGACGCGGCGCGCGATCAAGCTCAACCCCACGCTGTCGCGCGCCTACGCGAATCTGTCGATCGAGCAGACCGGCGGGGCAGAGGCACGCGACCGCCCACTGCCGGGTCGCACGCGTCGGCGAAACCGGAACTCCAGGTCTCCGGTGAAGGGCAGCTCGCGCGCTACAACCTCGGTCTCGCGTTTCGTAGCAAGAGCTACTTCGCCGAAGCGATGCACGAGTACACCGTGGCGCTCGAGCGCGGCGAGGAGCGCGATCTCGTGTTACAGGCGATGGGCGAGCTGCACCTGCTCATGCGAAAGCCGAAGGAGGCCCTCGTCGTCTATGACGAATTGCTCACGCGGCAACCGGACAGTCCGAAGCTCTGGAACGAGCGCGGTGTGGCGCTGCATCAGGACGGCCGGTTCACCGACGCGGAGCAGAGCTATCGTCGCGCGCTCGACGCCGAGCCGACGTATGCGATTGCGCATAACAATCTCGGCGTGTCGCTCTATCACCGCGGCGCGGTCGAGGAAGCCGTCGCGGCGCTGCGCACGGCGCTCGATCAACAGCCGAATTTCGCCAAGGCGCGGTTGAACTTCGCGCTGCTGCTGAGCCGCGGCAAACGCTTTCCCCAGGCGCTCGACGCGTTCCGCCAGGTCCTGTCCGGAGTGCCGGAGCACCCGGTCGCGTGGAACGGCATTGGTCTCGTGCTGACCGAGTTGCGCAAGTTCGACGATGCGCGCAACGCGTTCGCGCGTTCCATTCAGGCGCGACCAGACTACGCGGAAGCTCACTACAACATGAGCTTCACGCTGTCCAACCTCGGGGACTTCGAGGGCGCGCTGCGCGAGACCAAACGTGCCCTCGAGCTCGACTCGTACTACGTGCCGCAGAAGTTCGAACTGGCGATGGATGTCGAGTACGAAGATCCGGATCTCGTCGATTCAACCGGACCTCGGCGGGGCGCGGCCGTCGACTGACGCCACGGTCGCCGACTTCAACTTCGATCCGTCGTTGCTCGACTCGCTGTTCGCCGAGCTGACCCCGGCCGCGCCGGCGTCCGAGTCATCGCACCACATGGATTCGTCGCCGTTCGCGATGGCGACGGATTTTCTTTCCAAGGGTCTGTACGACCGGGCGTCGGCCGAAATCAGCCGGGCAATCGCGCGCGGCAACCGGCGCCCCGACGGTCTGGTCCTGCACGGAGAGATCTTCGCCAAGCAAGGGCTGTTCGGCGAAGCGCTCGAACGGTATCGCGAGGCGCTGGCGCTCGATCGTGACCTGTACGCCGCGCGAGTCGGCGAAGCATGGTCGCTCGTGCGACTCGGTCGCCCGGCCGAAGCGCGCCCGTTGGCGGAGCGCCTGATCGGCGAACGACCCGAAGACGTCGACGTGCTGATGCTGCTCGCCACGGCGTGCGCCGACTCCGGCGACCCCGGTCCCGCGCTGTCGACGCTCGAAACGGCGCGGCGTGTCGCGCCGATGCGCGCGGAGATTCATCAAAAGATTGGCGACATCGCGCGATCGTTTGGCGACAACGAACGCGCCGTCGCGGCGTATCGTCACGCACTCGAACTCGACCACGATTTCGCCGTCGTTCGCTTTCAACTCGCGCTGCTGCTTCAGGCGAAGGGGCAGCAGCGCGAGGCGGAGCAGGAACTCGTCGCAGCGCTCGATGCCGTGCCGACATACGCCGAGGCCGCGCTCGAACTGGCGACGCTGCGACGCACGTTGAATCGACCGGCCGAAGCGATGCCATTGCTCATCGACATGCTCCAGCACGATCCGTATCACTGCGACGCGCTGCTCGCGCTTGGTGAAACGCTGCTCGCGCTCGGCCGCAAAAGCGACGCGCTGCACGCGTTCGCGCGCGTGCTTCGCTTCGATCCGTCGCACGTCGGGGCGCTGTTTCACGGCGGCGCGATGCTCGCCGAGCAGCACCGCTATCGTGACGCCATCGAACGATGGCAGCGGGTCATCGAGCTCGCGCCGACGACCGAGTATGCGCGTCGCGCGCGTCGCGAAATGCGGACGGCGAGCGATCTGCAGCGCATTCTGTCACCGCGGACCGCGGCCTAGCCGATGGCGATCGAAGGCCCGCTTCGCGAGCTCGGCATTCACGACGTCTTCCAGCTGCTCGATCTCAGCCGGAAGACTGGGGTGCTGCGCGTGTCGTCCGAAATGCGCGAAGATGAGGGCCTCGTCTTTTTCGACGGCGGTCGTGTCGTCGAGGCGACGATCCGCAGCAAAGCGCTCACCGTCGAAACGGCGCTCGTACAGGCCGGACGCGTCACCGAATCCGACGTCGAGCACGCGCGCGCGCGACAGAAGGCGGCCGGCGACTCACGCCCGATCGTCGATCTGCTCGTCGACGCGGGCGCCATCACGCAGCGCGAGCTCGAACGCCAGCTTCGTCACCAGCTGGAGAGCGTCGTGTTCGAACTCATGTCGTGGCACGAAGGGTTTTTCTCGTTCGAAGAACGGGCGCGCGGAGATCTGCCGCGCGACGCGCGCATCACCGTGTCGACGGAGTCGCTGCTCATGGAAGGCGCGCGGCGCATCGACGAGTGGTCGCGAATTGCCGACGTCATTCCGGATGCCGCCGTGATTCCAGATCTCGCGCCGTGCGAGTCGACGGCGGCGGACATGCGCGGAGGCACGACGCTCGACCTCTTGCCGCACGAGTGGCAGGTGCTGACGATGATCGACGGTGTGCGCGACTTGCGCGCGATCTCCGCCGCGCTGCGCCATGAGGAATTCGAGATCGCGAAGATTGCGTACGGTCTGGCGACGACGGGCATTCTCACCATTCGACGTGTCGAACGGCCGACCCTCGAGCCGGATCGCGACGCCGTCGAGTCGCGGCTCGTGGCCGGGCGCGCGCTGATGCGCGCGGGACGCCACGCCGAGGCGGTCGACGAATTGCGGCGCGCGCTGCAAGCCGAGCCGCTCGCTCCGCGCGTGCATCTCGACTACGCGTTCGCCGCGGCGAGAAGCGGCGATTTTCCGTCTGCGCGTTCGAGCTGGGAGCAGTTCCTGCGGCTGTCGCCAGGCGACAGCGCATCGTCGATCGTCGAACAGGCGCTCGCCGCGTTGACGCAATTGCAGCGTTTGGTGGAGGCTCACGTCAATGGCTGACGAGATTCGGCGCTGGAGCGAAGAACTCGCGCGCGATCCCTCGAGTCTCGTGTTTCTGCGGCTCGGCGAAGCCTTGCGCCGACAGGGAGAGCTCGACGTGGCGCTCAAGTTCGCGCAACGAGGAGTGGAGCGGCACCCACGCAACGTCGACGCGCATGATCTCGTGGCTCGCATTTCCGTCGACCGGCGCGATCTCGCGCGCGCGTTCGACGAATGGCAAGCGACTCTGGCGATCGTTCCCGACCACGTCGGGGCGATGAAGGGCTTGGGCTACGTCTGCTTTCAGCAGGGACGCCTCGACGAGGCGGAGCGGTATCTCAATCAAGCGGCCGCCGGCGGGGCTGGGACCGACGTGTCGGGCGCACTGGCGACCGTTCGCCGATCGACGACGACGGAAGCCGACGATCAATCCGACGACCACATCGACGACATCACGTACGACGAGACGGTCGATCGTGCGCTGATCGCGCGGCCGATTCCGATTCGGCGATCGCGCCGATGCAGTCCGAGCGATGCGCCGACCGATCCTCAGTGGATGTTTGTCGACCTGCTGCTCGATGATACGCAGACCGCGCTCTTGCTCGATGCCCATGGGCTCGTGCTCGGTGGCATCTATATCGATGCGGACGGCGACGACGTGTCGCAGGAAGTGGGCGCTCGTCTGAGCGGAATTTCCGACGAAGTCGTGCGCGCGGCGCGCTATCTCGATCTGGGCGAGTGGCGGTCGATGACGTTCGAGACGGAGATCGCGGTTGTTGCCATGGCCCCGGCGGCGGACGCCAGCCTGATCGTCGTGGCGGCCTCGCGGGCGACGCCGCTGGGGCTGATCCGGCGCTTGCTCGACCGATGCGCCGAACGAGCCGCGGGCTGGCTTGGCGGGCGCGTGGGCGGGGCCGGAAGGGGCGAGGGGCTCATGACGGTCTCTTATAGCGCGATCCTCGATAGCCTCACTCGCCAACGTGGCGTCCGGGCAAGCTTGCTCGTCTCCGAGAGGGATGGACTCATCGTCCAGTCGCACGTCCGGTTTGGCCAGGACGGCGATCGAGTCGCGGCGTTGGCGGCGTCGATGTACCGCAAGGCGCGGTTATCGGCGGATGCCGCATGCCTCGGCGCGGTGGCCTTTCTGCAACTGGACGCGGAGCGGGGGCGGATTTGCGCCGTCGGCGGCCGGAACGATCTGGTGATCGTGGTCGTCGCGGATGCCACCGCGAATGTGGGACTGATTCGGGTGGAGTTACTCAAAGCGCTGGAGTGGCTCGAATGATGATTTCGACCGTCGAGCCATGGGTAGAGGCGCCGTTGAAGCGCTATCTGGACGACACGCGTGCGCGCGTCGTCTTGTTGCTGCACCCGTCGGGACAGGTCGTGGCCCAAGCGGGGTTCACGCGCGCCGTCGATGTGATGACGGCGTGTGCGTTGGCCGCTGCGGCGCATGCGACGGCGGGGGAGTTGGGTCGCCAGGTCGACGGGCGTCCGTTTCGCGGACTGCACTACGCGGGTCCGGAGCAGCAGGGCTTTTTGTCGGCGGTGGACACGGCGCGAGGAGCGTACGTCTGCCTGACCGTGTTCGACGAGGAGAGTTCGCTGGGGTTGGTGCGGACGTTCTTCGCGGAGCTCTGCCGGACGCTGGCGTCGGCGGCGCCGCCGCTCGTCACGATCCGGGCGCCGTTGCTCGACGGCACGTTCGAGCAGGACTTGCACCGGAACCTGGCGGCCATGTTCGGGAAGTAGGCCGATTCGTAGTAATATCGATATTCTATTTGTTGGGTTAGTCGATTGAACGTATAAATTGGTAACGTAAAATAGACATTTAATAGTTCTAACTGATCCCTCACCGTTCACCGCGCTGCGCCTTTGTCCCTCGTCAACTACACCACCCGCGAGATCACCTGCAAAATCGTCTATTACGGGCCTGGTCGGTCCGGAAAGACGACGAATTTGCACTACATCTACGGACAGGTGCCCGATGACCGGAAAGGGCGCATGGTGTCGCTCGCCACGCAAACCGATCGCACGCTGTTCTTCGATTTCCTTCCCCTCGATCTCGGATCGATCTCCGGCTTCACGACGAAATTCCAGCTCTACACGGTGCCCGGGCAGGTCTACTACCAGACCACGCGCAAGCTCGTCCTCCAGGGCGCCGACGGCGTGGTGTTCGTCGCCGACAGCCAGGCGCGCCAGCTCGACGAAAACGTCGAGAGCTTTCAGGACCTGCACGCGAATCTCGCCGACCAGGGGATCGACGCGCGCACGCTGCCGATCGTCCTCCAGTACAACAAGCACGACCTGCCGCGCGAACTCATCCTCGGCCCAGCCGACCTCTCCGACGCGCTCAACTTCCGCGGCGTGCCCGAGTTTACCGCCGACGCGCTGCATGGTCCCGGCGTGTTCGAGACACTGCGCTCGATCTCTGAACTCGTCCTCAAGCGCATGAGTGGTCGCGCCGCCGTGCCCGCGGGAGTGTAGCGCCGTGCACATCGACTCCAAGCTCCGCTTCGAGAACTTTGTCGTCGGCTCGGGCAATCGCCTCGCCGTCGCGGCGGCGCGTGCCGTCGCCGATTCGCCGGGCACCGTGTACAACCCGCTCTTCATGTACAGCGGCTCGGGGCTCGGCAAAACACACCTCATGAGCGCGATCGGCAACTACGTCGCGCAGCGCAAAGGGCTTGTCGTCTCACTCGTGACGCTCGACGATTTCGTCGGGGAGTTGCACGAGGCGATCGCCGCCGGCGAGACCGATCGCTTTCAGGAGCGGTACCTCAAGGTCGGCCTCCTGCTCATTGACGACACGCAGTTTCTCACCGGCCACCGCGAAACGCAGTCGGAGCTCCTTCGCATCTTCAACGCGTTGACCGCCGACGGCCGTCAAATCGTCATGACCAGCGATCGGCCGCCGTCCGATATCGCCGACGTCGACGAGCGCCTGATCACGCGCCTGTCCGGCGGACTGATTGTCGACATCAGCATGCCCGATTACGAAACGCGCATGGCGATCCTCAAGGCCAAGTGCGACGAACGCGGCGTGCGCTTTCGGCCCGGCGTCATCGACGAAGTCGGCCGGATCGAGTTCAAGAACGTGCGCGAGCTGCAGGGCGCGCTCAATCGCTTGATCGCGTTTCAAACGTTGGGCGGCGAGCAGGTGCCGGTCGACGGTGTGCTGGCGATCCTTGGCGATCTCGCCGAACAGCGCGTCCGCGCTGCCCGAACCAACGGTCAGCGGTGAGTTCGCCGATTTCCTGACCGACATCGCGAGCACGGTGGCGCAACACGTCGAACAGTGGCGGAGCCGTCTGAACGAAGCGATCGCCTATTGGAACAGCGAAGGGTATCGCACCGGTCCATTGGAACGCGTACTCCGCGACGCGACTCCGCCAACGAGCGTCGAGACGGTGCTTCGTCAGTTCGACGGCAGCGTGTCAAAGTTGCGCGATCTCGAAAAGCAGCTCGTGCGCCTCGACCGGGCGCTCGGCGCTCACGACGCGCTGCGCGATCCGGATCGCTTGGCCGAGGCGGAGCAGTTACTCGAACGCGCGCTGCGTTCATCGTCGCCACCGCCGGGGCCGTCGGCGGCGTTCACTCGCGCCGGATTCGACGTGGGCGCCAGCAATCAGCTCGCCGTGCGCGCCGCCGACGCGATCGTCGCCGTGCCGGCCACGCGCTACAATCCGCTGTTCATTCACGGGCCGAGCGGTGTGGGCAAAACACATCTCCTCAACGCGATCGGCAATGGCATAGCGGCGGCGACGGCCGGTTCCGGTGTTGTCGCATGCGTGCCCGCGCAGTTGTTCGTCGATGAACTGATCGCCGCGCTCCAAGAAGGAGCGGTCGATCGGTGGCGCGCGCGCTATCGCGCCGCGTCGGCCCTCCTCCTCGACGACGTGCAGTTCGTCGCCGGCAAAGAGCGCACGCAGGAAGAGTTGTTCCACGTCTTCAACGCGCTGTACGCCGACGGCAAACAGCTCGTGATCGCCAGCGACCGCCCGCCGCGCGAACTGTCGGGCCTCGAGGAGCGACTGCGCTCGCGCTTCGAAGGCGGCCTCGTTGTCGAGATGGAATCGCCGGATCGTGAGCTGCGTGAACGATTGTACTCACGCTTCCTCAGCGACCTCGGAGTCGGGACGAACGCCGAAATGCTGACGTACCTCTCAGCCGCGCCCGTGTCGAGCGTGCGCGAGATCATCGGCCAGGCGAATCGCATCGTCGCGTCGGCGGAAGTCGCGGCGGTGCCGGTGACGATCGGCTTCATTCGCGCCGCGCTCGAGCCGGACGAAAGCGAAGCCTCGCGCGCCGCGGCGATGCGCACCGCGACCGACCCGTTCTTTCTCGATCCGGAAAAGATCGTGTGGCAGTGGCCGGAAGACGCCGCACGGCTCATCGAGGAAGTGCGATGAGGAGCGCTGCATAAATGGCCATTCGCGGAAGTCTCAAGGAAGCCAGTCTCCCGGACGTCTTGCAGTTGCTCGCCATGGGCAAGAAGACCGGGTGCTTGAGCGTTAC
This sequence comes from uncultured Gemmatimonadaceae bacterium, assembly GCA_963817445.1. Taxonomy (GTDB): domain Bacteria; phylum Gemmatimonadota; class Gemmatimonadetes; order Gemmatimonadales; family Gemmatimonadaceae; genus JAQBQB01. The sequence goes on along the minus strand of CAWFOG010000022.1, from coordinate 816,358 downwards.
GCACCGGAACAGCTTCGGCTACATCTATTTCGACAAGGGCCGTATCTCGTACGCGTCGATCGTGAATCGGCGCGACCGACTCGGCGACATGCTCGTGAAGAACGGCGTCGTGTCGCAAGTCCAACTCGAGACCGCCGTCAAGCTGCAGAATCGCCGCCGCGACAAGCGGCTGGGCGAATTGCTCATCGAACACGGCGCGCTCACGATGCAGCAACTGCACACCGCGATCCAGGTTCAGATCCAGGAAGCCGTGTACTTCCTGTTCACCTGGAATCAGGGGACGTTCAACTTCGAAGCCGATGTCGTTCCCGATCAGGCGGATCACGTCGTGTCGATCAATCCCGAGTCCCTCTTGCTCGAAGGGGCGCGCCGCGTCGACGAGTGGGGCTTGGTCGAGAAGAAAATTCCGAGTTTCGATCTCGTCTTCGAGATGGATCGGGCCAAGGTCCTGTCGAGCGACGTCGAGTTGACGGACGAGCAACGCGCCGTTCTCGAGCTGGTCGATGGGACGCGCAACGTGCAAGCAATCATCGACGCGTCGGGGCTCGTCGAATTCGAGGTCGGCAAGGCGCTGTACGGGCTGCTCACCGCGGGATTCGTCAACCGCATCGGCAAGACGTCGTCCATTTCGCCGTCGTTGTCCGAGACGACGGGGCGGGTCGACGAGCATCGCAACCTCGGCATCGCGTTCTATAAGACTGGAATGCTCGACGAGGCATTGCGCGAATTCCGGCGCGTGCTCGAGCTCCATGCGGGCGACACGGTCGGCCGATTCTATCTCGGCCTCGTGCTCGCACGCCAACACGAATGGGTCGAGGCAACGGACACGTTCACCGAGGTGGCCGCCCAACCGGGCGCGAAGGCCGCGGTGTTCCACAACCTCGCCTACGTCCTCGAACAACAGAAGCGATATGCCGACGCGCGCGCCGCGCTCGACGAAGCGGTGCGCCGCGGCGGCGCAAACGACGCGATGGTCCAGACGTCGCTCGGCGTCGTCAGCCTGCTCGCCGGCGATCTCGCCGGCGCGGATGCCGCGCTCGTCGGCGCGCGCCCGCTGTTTGGCAATCGGCCGCCGACGGCGGCGTGGTATCACTACATGGGGCTCGCCGCCGCGTTGCTTGGCGACGCGGCGCGCGCACGCGCCATTCTCCGCGAAGCCGTGGCGACGCATCCGCACGCGGCAGTCTTGTCGAACAACCTGGCGGCTGTCCTCGAGCGCATGGGCGAGCACGAACAGGCGCGCATCGCCGTGGAGCATGGATTGCATGAGGATGCCGCGGTGCCGCAGCTGCACAAGAATCTCGGCGACCTGTACTATCGGCCGGGCCGCTACGACGAAGCGCTCGAGGCGTACCTGCGCGCCGTCAAAGCCAATCCGGAGCTCGGCCCCGACGTGTACCTCAAGCTCGGCAACATCCGGCTCCGCCAGCAGCAGCGCGACGAAGCGGTGCGCCATTGGGAGCGCGCGCTGGCCCTCGACCCGGACAACGCGATCGTGCGAACGAATCTCGAGTCCGTGAAGCAGGCGTTGTGATGATCGACGCGCAGAGCGGCGATTTCCTCGAGCTGACGCGGAAGATCTCCGCGGACCGCGGCTTCGGATGCGCGAGCTACAAAGAGAAATGCCTGCAGCGACGCATTGCCGTCCGCATGCGCGCGCGAGGCGTGCATACGTACGTCGACTACGCGCGCATTCTCGATACTGACGCCGACGAATACGATCGTCTGCTCGATGCGCTGACCATCAACGTCACCAAGCTCTTTCGCAATTGGGACGTCTACGCCGCGCTCGCCGCGCGAGTCGTACCGGAACTCTGGCGCAACGGGACGGGAGGCGATCCGCATTTGGAGCGCCGGGCTGCGCGTCGGGCGACGAGCCGTACTCACTGGCGATTCTCCTCCATCGCTTCGCGGCGACGCCGGCATGCTTGGGCGCGTCGGCCGTGTCGACATTCTCGGCACGGACATCGACAAGCCGTCGCTCGCCGCCGCCGAACGTGGCGAGTTCGAGGACGGCGATTTCGCCGACACGCCCGATGACTTGCGCGCCGAGTACTTCAACGCGTCGTCGCCGTTCGCCGTTAGCCCGACCATTCGGCGCATGGTGCGCTTCGAGCGGCGCGACTTGCTCGCCGATACGGAACCGGCCGGCCCGTTCGACATGATCGTCTGCCGCAACGTGTTGATCTACTTCGATCGCGACACGCAGGAACGACTCTTCGATCGTTTCCACCGCTCGCTCGCGCCGAACGGGTTTCTCGTCCTGGGCAAGGTCGAGACGCTGCTCGGCGCGGCACGCGGAAAGTTCACTGCCGTCGATGCGCGCGAGCGCATCTTTCGCCGCATATGACCGTGATGATGCCGGGAACGCGTGAAATCCGTGTGAAGGTGGCCGACTACGCGGTCGCATCGGAGGGAACGATCTCGACGATCGGCCTCGGCTCGTGCGTCGCCATCGTGCTGTACGACGCCGTCGCGCGCGTCGGCGGCCTGGCGCACGTGCTGCTGCCGAACGAAGCGATGTCGCGAGATCGCTCCAACCCCGCGAAGTTCCCGACGACGGCGGTGCCGTTGCTGCTCAGCGAGATGCGCGAGCTCGGCGCGGTGGCGGATCGCGTTCGCGCCAAGATCGTCGGCGGCGCGAGCATGTTCGGCAATCTGCTTCCGGCCACGGGGATCAACATCGGCCAGCGGAATCTCACGGCGGTACGCGACGTGTTGGCGGTCGCCAAGGTGCCAATCGTCGCGCAGGACACCGGAAGCGACTACGGCCGCAGCGTCTATCTGTTCGTGCACGACGGCCGCGTCGAAGTGAAGTCGCTACGGAAGGGATCGCGTGTCCTCTAGCATGCGTCGCGTCCTCGTCGTAGACGACAGCGCGTTCATGCGGCGCATGGCGTCGCAGATCATCGACGCGTCGGGCGACTTCGTCGTCGCGGGCACGGCCCGCAACGGCTACGACGCGCTCAAGCAAGTGCATTCGCTCGAGCCCGACATCGTGACGCTCGATGTCGACATGCCGGAACTCGATGGCTTGGGTGCGCTCGGCTACATCATGAGCGAGATGCCGCGGCCGGTGGTGATGTTGAGTGCCGGCACCACGGCGTCGGGTCAAACAGCGACGCTGCGTGCGCTCGAGTTGGGCGCCGTGGATTTCGTACTCAAGCCGTCCGGATCGATCAGTCTCGATTTGCCGGTCATTGCCGATCGGCTCCTTGGTGCGTTGCGCGCGGCGGCGGCAGCGAACCCCGCTGGCCTTCGCATGCTGGCGCGTCCCGTGCCGAGCGACGGCACCGAGCGCCTCGCGATCGCGAGCACGGCGACGCACGCCGTCGTCATCGCGTCGTCGACCGGCGGCCCTCGCGCACTTGCGGCCATCGTGCCGCGCTTGTCCAGAACACTGCCCGCCGCGGTACTCGTGGTGCAGCACATGCCGGCGGGATTTACGAAAAGTCTCGCGCAGCGCCTCGACGCCGTGAGTCCGATTCGCGTCGACGAAGCGCAGGACGGTGAATCCGTGATGCACGGCCGCGTGTACGTCGCGCCGGGCGGATCGCACATGACTGTGCGCGACGACGGTGCGGGCCCGGTGATTGCGCTCGCGCAGACTCCGCCCGTGTGGGGCGTGCGTCCCGCGGCCGACTCTGCTGTTTCGTTCCGCCGCGGATGTCTTCGGTGCGTCGACCGTGGCTGTGGTGCTGACGGGAATGGGGCGCGACGGTGCGGACGGAACGCGCGCCGTTCGCGTGGCGGGCGGTCGCGCGGTGATTCAAGATCGCGATACGTCGACGATCTTCGGCATGCCCGGCGCGGCGCTCGCGCAAGCCGGTGCGGACCGCGTCGCGGCGCTCGGAGATATCAGTGAAGCGATCGCGGAGTTCGTCGATGCGGTGCGCCATGTTTCGTGACGGTGCCGCGCGCGTGCTCGTGTTTCGACTCGGCGTCGAGCGGTTCGCCGTCGAGTTGGCCGCGGTCGACGAAGTGCTCGACGCTCCGCCGCTCCGCCGTGTGCCGGACGCGCCGCCGTCGGTGCTCGGCATTGCGACGATTCGTGGAGAGATGGTGACGATGTACGACACGCGCGCCGTGCTCGGAGTCGACGGAGCGCTCGGCGAGACCGCGCTGTTGTTCAAGCACGAGGGACGCCGCGTGGGCCTGACGATCGAGGACGTCGACGAGGCGTTCATCGCCGACGAAAGCGAGCTGCGATCGGCGCCGGGATCTGAAGCGTCTTCAGGAATGCTGATGGGAGTCATTCGCCGCGGGCGGGAACTCGTCGCCGTGCTCGATGCCGGCGCGCTCGTCGATGCGGCCACGTCGGTCACCGAGGGTCAACGCACATGAAACAGGACGGCGCGAAGCTCGTGATCTTTCAATTGGGCATCGACCTGTTCGCGGCCGACGTGCTCGCGGTCGAGCGCGTGTTGCGCTACACGCCGCCGAACAGCGTCCCCGATGTACCGAAGTGGGTGGAGGGCGTGCTCGAACATCGTGGCGAGGTCATTCCGGTGGTCGACATGCGGCGGCGTATCGAACTCGCCGAGGCGTCGATCACGCCGGAAACGCGCATTCTGGTGCTGACCACGTCCGACGGTTGGGTGGGTGTGATCGTCGACGCCGTGCACGAGGTCGCGTTCACTGCCGCGGGAGTGTGGCGCCGCCGCCGCCGCTGTTCCGCGGGCTGTCGGCCGAATTCGTGAGTGGAATCGCGCGGGTGAACGATCAGCTCGTCGTCGTGCTCAACGTCGACCGTGTGCTGGCGAGCGGAGACCGCATCGTATTCGAGAAGGCGCTCGAGACCGCGGAGTTGGCCGCTCGTGGCTGACCGGCTCCTCGACGAGCTGCGGGCGAAGCACCGCGCGCTCGACGTCCGCCTCGCGTCACCGCGCGCCGCCGCCGAGCTCGAGGCGCTGAAGAGTGAGATCGGCGGGCTGTTCAAGGTGCTCGAGGTCGAGATCGCGGAGCTGACGGCGCTGCGCGCCGACGTGCTCCAGCTCGTGGACCGATGGAAGGTGCTGCGCGACGGTGGTGAAGCGTCGCTCGCGCCGCAGCTGTCGCCCGACAAACCGACCGTGCACGCCGATCATCTCGGCGCGTCGACGTACATCGAGAAGGGGTGGAGCAAGATCGCGCTCGCCGACTATGAGGGCGCGGAGCAGACGTTGTTGAAGGCGCTCGACGCTGTCGCCGAGCGATCTGCAAGCCGAATCGCTGTTGGGCTGGGCGCTGATGCTGCAGGACAAGTTCGACCAGGCGCTCATGATGTTTCAGAAAGTACTCATTCGCGAACCGCACAACGCGCTGGCGCGCATCAACGTCGGGTACATCTGCCTCCGGAAGGGCATATTTGGCGAGGCGATCGAACATCTGTCACGCGCCATCCGTCTCGACAACGACAAGAAGGCCACGCTGTACGCGCACTTTTATCTCGGCCTGGTCTATCTCGAGCGTGACATGTTCGAGGACGCGCAGACCTTCTTTCAGAAGACGCTGGCGCTGGGGCCGAATTTGATCGAAGCGCACTACGAGTTGGGCCGGGCGTATTGGTTCAACGGTCAGCGGAGCGAAGCGACCGAGGCCTGGAAGGCCGGCGTCGTCACGAACAAGTTCAATCCGTGGGGAAAGCGTTGCGCGGAAGTGCTCGAGTCGGTCGGACGGGGCGGGGAGCCGTAGCGGCCTCCCGCGCGTCGCGCGTGTGGCGATTGCGGTGTGCGTCGATCATCGCGTTCACGCTCGCCTTGCTCGCGGCGCGCATCGGTGGCGCGCAAGACGCGCCCGAGCGACTCGATCGCGGCCGGTTCACGGCGGTGTTCTATCCGTCGGAACAGACGCTGGCCCGATCGCTCCTCGACGACGCGCTTCGTACGGACACGTTTCCCGGGCTGCCGCGGCCGCAGGCGCACGTACTCCTCGCCATAGCGCCGGACCGCCAGCGGTTTCGCGAGTGGGTGGGACCAGGTGCGCCCGAGTGGGGTGCGGCGATCACCTTTCCCGACTCTCGGCGCATCGTCATGCAAGGACGGTCGGCGGGCGCCGACGCCGGCGATCCGCGCGACGTACTGCGCCACGAACTCGCGCATCTCGCGCTGCACGAATACCTGGGCGATTTGCCGCCGCGATGGTTCGACGAAGGGTACGCGAGCTACGCCGCCCACGAATGGAATCGCGAAGACGCACTGTCCGCGAACGTCGCGCTGGCGATGCGCGGCACGCCGACGCTGATCGCGCTCGACTCCGAGTTCGACGCCGGTGCAACGACCGCGCAGAATGCGTACGCGCTCGCCTATCGAGCGGTGGTCGAGCTCGCCGAGCTCGGTGGAACGAACGGACTCGCGAGCTACTTCGTTGCCTGGAAACGCGAGGGCGACATGGACCGCGCCATGCGATCCGCGTACGGACTCACGCTCGACGGCTTCGAGAAGCGCTGGCAGCAACGTACGCGCCGCCGATATGGCGGTCTGGCGTTGCTTGGCGACGTTCGCGTTCGTCGGAATGGTGCTGCTGGTCCTCGTGTTGCCGCTGTACGCGGCGCGACGACGGCGCGATCGGCAACGGATGGTGGCGATGCGTGCCGCGGACGAAGCGGCCGAACGCGCGGCCCGGGCGAGTGCGATCGCGGCACTCCTGCGCTGGGGATGACGAGTCGGATTCCTGGGACGAGCCGTCCGACTCGCCTCCGTCGTAATCGCATCGTAACGCGACTGTCATTGTCACGTAACTTCGCGCGGCATCGTTGCTTGACAGCTTTCCGAGGCAAGTCTACACTACAATCCCTATGGTAGAGAACGAGACGTTGCCCCATGGGCGAGGCTGGAAGTGGTGGGCGATTGCTGCCCTGGTGATTTTGGCCGGGTTCGCGGATCTGGCGCGCGGGGGCGAGACGATCGCCCCGATCCTGCTCGCCGTTGGCTACTGCGTCCTCGTGCCTATCGCGATTTTGAAGTAAGATTTGCCCGCTGTTTGGCGCGGTTCAGTGCGAGTCGCCGCGCTTTCGAAGTGACTTGAACGTGTGGTGAGACGATTCCTAGTGCGTGCGTCCGGTCGTGCTGGTGTTGGGATCGGGCGAATAGCTCAGTTGGTTAGAGCACCTGCCTTACACGCAGGGGGTCGGGGGTTCGAGTCCCTCTTCGCCCATGTCCATTGGTGGAGCTACCGCGGTTGAGACGGCGAAGTCGAGTCTGCGCTGCGGGAACTTGAGTTCAACGTTTGGGAGGTTATCACCGTGATGTCAACGCAACGCCACGTGGCAACAGCCGCCGCCTTTCTGGCGCTCTCGCTCACGGGTGCGATCGTACATGCGCCGCTCGCCGCGCAGGCGGCGCAACCGCTGCAGCGCGGTGGTGCGCCGAATCCGGACACGCCGCAACTTCTCGTCGCGGTTTTTCATAGCACCGACAAGCGCTCGGCGTCGAGGCCGCGGACGAAGTCCGAAAGCGCATCCAGAAGAGCACAACGCGAAGGAACTGTACGCCACGCCAAAGGGCACCATCACGGCCACGCTCATTGCCTCGGGCTATCCGCCCGACTCGGCGCTGAGTGCGACGGATCTCATGGTGCTCGCCCAGCAAGTACACGCCGACTACGTGCTCCAGGGCACCGTCGAGAAGAGCAGGCACCGGCATGCGGCTGGACGCACAGCTGCTGACTTCCACGGCGAACCAGATGCTCTCGCAGCCGCTTCGCCGCGTCGAGGGCAAGGACGTGGGCGACAGTAGCGAAGGGCGTCGAACGTCGTGTCGCCGACGCACTGAAGAGCATGGCGGCGTACACAAATGCACGAACGATTTGCGCGCGCAAAAGTATGACGACGCAAAGACGCGACGCGCGTGTCGGGATCGTGGCGTATCCGGCGTCGACGCTCAACCGTCTGTGCGTGCTGTCGAGCGTTCGGCTACGCCAAGGCGCCGCCCGACTCGATCATCGAGATGGCCAACGAGATTGTCGCGCTCGATCCCACGAGCATTCTCGCGTTGAGCTACGCTGCCGACGCCTACGTGCGAAGAGCGACACGAACAACGCGATCGAGTACAATCTGCGCGTCTACCGGGCCGACCCGAGCAACACCGCGGTCGCCACTTCGATCGTGCGTCAGCTTGCGGGTTCGGGCGCGCCGGACAAGGCGCTGCCGATCATCGATTCGCTGCTCGTGCAGAACGCGGGCGACACGAGCATGCTGCGCACGAAATGGGTGCTTCACCTTCGCGCCAATCAATTCAAAAACGCATTGATCAGCGGCGAGGAGTTGGTCAAGGCCGACACGGCCGCGGCGGATACCAACTATTTCAATCGACAGATCGGTGCCGCGCAGAAGGACAGCAATCAGGTGGCGGTTCAGCAGTTGGCCTCGCGCGCGGCGCAAAAATTCCCGAAGCAGATAAACTTCGCGCTGCTTCTGGCGACGGGCTATTACAAGGCCGGGCAGTTGCAGCAGGCGGTCGAATGGGCGCGACGCGCGTCGGCGATCGATCCCAAGAATCCGGCGCGCGGCGTTGATCGCCGTCGTCACGTTCAACCAAATGAATCAGCCGGACAGCGCGCTCGCGGCAGCGAAGCAGGCGATCGCCGGGGGCGTACCGAAGGATTCACTCTCTGCCGCCGTCTCCGGCCTCGCGGGGCCCGCGCTCAAGAAGGCGCAGGAGTCGAACGCGCGCGCCGACTGGCTCGCGGCGCTGGCGATCGCGCAGACCGTCGACTCGATCGCGCCGTCGGCCGAGACGAAGTACTTCATTGGAGTTTCTGCATTCAAGGTTGGTGCGGACGCGATTGGCAACGTGCAGACGCTCGCCAAGGGCGGCAAAGAGGACAAGGCCAAGGCCTGCGCCGAGAACAAGGTGGCCGAGGATATGTTCGCGACCTCGTCCATCGCCATGCCTGCCGGAGCGCAATTCGACAAGGCGACCGCCGGCACGATCATGGGCGCGCTGCAGCAGTACGGGGCGTACGTCACTCAGGTAAAGACAGCGCTCAAGTGCAAGTAGTCCGGTAACGCTCGCTCACGCCGGGTCCTCGCCCGGCAGGTGAGCGACGTGTACCCACAAGTCGCGGGCCCGCGCGCGGTACGTCAGGCGCCGGGCATTCGAGATCTCGCCGTCGACATTGACGGCGATGGGCACAAGGCCTTCGATCGTCACCGCCTTGACCTGCACGTAGCGGACGCCCTCTTCCCCCAAGTGCTCCCCGCGTTTTAGGCGCAGCACGATGCGCGCGAAGTCGCCGCGCGACATGCTCTCGACGATGCAGAGGTCGAGCAGTCCATCGGTAGCCGAGGCCATCGGCGTGACGAGCGTGCCGCCGCCGGTCGAGCGCGTGCAGCCGACGGCGAACATGAGGAAATCGCCTTCGAACGAGAACTCATCGCCGGTGAAGCGCGCGAATTGTGCGTGCTGTCCAGCGAATTTCCGCACGCCGCTGATCGCATAGGCGAGTGCGCCGAGCGACTCCTTCACTTCCGGCGGCGTTTCCGCTGTCGCCTCCGCGCCGACGCCGCCCGTCGACACATTGAGAAACCGCCGGCCGTTCAGCGACGCAGTGTCCAGTCGACGAGGCTTGCGTTGCAGGATAACATCCATGGCATGATCGGCATCCGCCGGTATGCCTACCTGTCGCGCGAAATCGTTGGCCGTCCCAACCGGAATGATTCCCAGCGGCACGTCGTATCCGTCCAACCCATTCACTACCGCGTTGACCGTCCCGTCGCCTCCCGCTGCGGCGACGACGTCGGCGCCGCGTCGCGCAGCCTCGGCTGCCGCGATGGCCGCGTCGCCGGCGTCAAAGGTGACCCTTGTCTCGACGAAGTGCCCTTTGTCCCGAACCCAATTCACCAAATGGCGGATGTCGGGACGCTCGGCGCGCGCGCCGTGGATGATCAGTGCGATATGCTTGGACGGCATGACACTCGATAGCGCATATCACGCGCCTGTGCTCGCCACTGAGGTGGTCGAGTTGCTGCGCAACTCAACGCGCGTGCTCGACTGCACTCTTGGCGGCGGCGGCCACAGCCAGGCGCTGCTCGACGCCGGCGTCGGCGCGGTCGTCGGCATAGATCGCGATCCTCAGGCGCTCGCCGCCGCCGCGACGCGTCTCGCGTCCTTTGCCGAGCGCAGGACGCTTCACGGCGATCGAGTCGAACTACGCTGCGCTCGACACCGTTGACGCGCTCGACGGCGCACGGTTCGACGGAATTCTGCTCGACCTTGGCATCTCGTCGCACCAGGTCGACGACGCCGAGCGCGGCTTCTCGTTCCGGCGCGGCGCTCGTCTCGACATGCGCATGGGCGGCGACGGGCCGGATGCCGCCGAGCTCCTCAACAGCGAGTCGGAAGCGGTGCTGACCACGATGTTCCGCGAGTTTGGCGACGAACCGCGCGGCGCACGCCTGGCCCGCGAGATCGTCCGCCGTCGGTCGACTCAACCGTTTGCCACCAGCGACGACCTGGTCGGTGCAATTCGTGCTGTGTTCGGCGCGCGCAGCGGGTCGCCGGACTTTGCCCGCCTGTTCCAGGCCGTGCGGATCGCCGTGAACGACGAGCTGCCCGGATTGGCGCGCGCGCTCCCGTCGCTCCGAGATCGGCTGACCGACGGCGGAACGATCGTCGTCATCTCGTACCACTCGGGCGAGGACCGGCTGGCGAAGAACGCGTTTCGCGATTGGAGCGCGGCGTGCATTTGCCCGCCGAAGCAACCGATATGTACCTGTCGCGGCCGGCCTCTCGGCACGACGCTCACCCGCCGCGCCGTCACCGCCGGAGACGATGAAGTCACCCGAAACCCGCGCGCCCGAAGCGCGCGCTTGAGAGCATGGCGAAGCGGCGTGTAAAGGCGGGTCGGCGATCGATCGTCGCGATGCTGCTCGTTGGTTTCGTCTTGGTCACGACGGGCGTCATAGCACGCAGGGTTTACGGCGTGGGGCAGCAGCGGACCATCCGGCAGCTTCAGCAGCGGCGCGACGCGCTCGAGGCGGAACGGATTCGGTTGGAGGCGGCGATTCGCGAAGCGTCGAGTCGCCAACGACTGCAACCCATGGCCGAGCAGCGGCTGAACATGCACATCCCAACTCCCGACCAGCAGATTCTGTTGCAGCGCTCACCGAATCCCGCCGTTCCGCCGCACGCGACGCCTCGCGCTCCGCATGATTCGCTCTAGACGCATCGGGCTGGCGCACGCCAGTCTCGCCGTGTTCGCCGTTGCGATCCTCGTCAAAGCGGCGAGCGTGCAACTGGTGCATGGACGGTCCTGGCGCGCGCGCGCCGAGCGGCAGCAGACGAGCGACCGAGTCGTGCCGGCGCCGCGCGGAGAAATCCTCGACGCGACGAATCGCGTGCTCGCCGAAAGCCGTGAAGAAGTGCGCCTCGAGATCGCGCCGCGCGAAGTTAAGGAGCCAAAAAAGCTTCGGAGCGCGCTGGCGCGCCTCGGCATTGAACCAGCGCTCATTCGTCGCGCGGTCGACACCAGCTCGAACTACCTCACGATTCCCGGGCGGTTCCTGGCCGTGGACGCGGCGCCCGTGATCGCGCTGCACGGCGTACACTCGTTCGCCAGCATCGCACGCTCGTACGCGGTCTCCGAAGGGGCACAGGGCATACTCGGCCACGTGAACCTCGACGACAATCCGGTCGACGGACTCGAACTGTCGCTCGACTCGATTCTCCGCGGAACGCCCGGCGCCGCGACAATCATTCGAGATTCGCACGGGCAGAGTCGCGAGTCACCCACGGCTCCGGGCACGCCGCCGGTGAACGGCGACAACGTCGTGCTCACGATCAACGCCGATTTGCAGGAGATCGCCGAGAAGTCGCTCGCCGACGCGGTGTCGCGCATGGGCGCCGAGGGTGGCGACATTGTCATTCTCGACCCGCACACCGGCGAGATCCTGGCGATGGCCAGCCGACGGCTCGATCCTCGGGCGACATCGGCGACCGTGCTCACCGAACCATTCGAACCGGGATCGACGGCGAAGCCGTTCATCGCCGCCGGGTTGCTGTCGCGCGGCCTCGTGAAGGATCGGGACTCCGTGGACACCGGCAACGGCGTCTTTCAGATCAACGGGCGCGAAATTCACGACGAGCATCTCGTCGGGCGCGCGCCGCTGGCGGATGTGCTCCGATGGTCGAGCAATATTGGCATCGTAAAGTTCGCCCAGCGGCTCTCGCCGCGCGAGGAGTTCGAGACGTTCCGCGATTTTGGGTTTGGTATGCCGACCGGCGTTCCGTACCCGACCGAATCCGGCGGTGTGTTGCGCGCGCCAAAGTCCTGGTCGAATCAGTCCGCGAACTCGATGGCGATGGGTTATGAAGTGGCGGCCACCCCGCTGCAACTCGCCGCGGCGTACGCCGCGTTCGCCAACGGTGGCGAACTCATCGAGCCGGCGCTGGTGAAGGAAGTGACTGGGCCGAACGGCGAAGTTCTCTATCGGCACGCGCCGCGCATCGTCCGTCGAGTGATGTCGGATACCGTCGCGGCCAAGGTTCGCCACATGCTGCTCGACGTCGTCGACGAAGGCACCGCGCTCCAGGCGGCGCTCGACAACTATCTGTTGGCCGGCAAAACCGGGACGCCGCGCGGCACGGTAAAGGGCCGCTACGTGGCGGGCCGATACAATCCCAACTTTGTCGGATTGTTTCCCGGCGACAATCCGCAGTACGTGATCGTCGTCAAGCTGACGGCGCCGCGGGCCGCGATCTTTGCCGCGGAAACGGCGGCGCCTGTCACCAAGGCGATCCTCGAAGCGGCGATCGCGGCGCGCAACGCAGCGCTCGACCGCGGCCAGCTCGCCACGAGCGCGGCGGCGTCGCACAACGACAGTGCGCACCACCCGCGCGTCGCATCTGCGCCACGCACGGCTCCGGCCGCGCAGACGCTCGCCGCCGCTGAGACATCGGCAGACCTGTCGCCGGCGCCACGGGACAGCGGCGCGAGCGCTCCGCCGCCGCCTTTCGTTGTCACGCTTCCGTTGAGTCCCGCTCCCGCGCCGGCCCGGGCGGCGCGCCCTGTCCCGGACATTCGCGGACTTGGGCTGCGCGACGCGGTGCGTTCGTTGCACAGTGCAGGGTTTCGCGTGCAGCTCACGCGCGGCAATACCGGTCGTGCGGAAACCACGCCGGCACAGGGAGAGCTCGCGCAGCCCGGAACTCTCGTCCGATTGCTCTTCGACTACTGAATGCACGCCGACATGACGACGATCGCCCGGGCGCTCGATGAGGCAGGTCTCCTCATCGAGCGCCGGGGCGCGCTGCCGCCCCACGTCACCGGTATTACCGACGACAGCCGCGCCGTCGCGCCGGGCGCCATCTTCGTCGCGGTGCGCGGAACGGCTCACGACGGCCACGACTATCTCGATTCCGCCGCGCGCGCGGGCGCCACGGCGGCGATCGTTCAGGATCCGTCGCGCACGTCGCTGCCTGCGCTCGTGGTGAACGACGGTCGTCGCGCCGCCGCGGTCGCCGCCGCCGCGGCCAACGACTGGCCCGCGCGTGAACTGCAGCTCATTGGCGTCACGGGCACCAACGGCAAGACGACCACGGTCAGCATGCTGCGCCACCTCCTCGACGATCGCGATTCGCGAAGCGCGTCGATCGGTACGCTCGGCGTCTTGATCGGCAGTGCGGGCGATGTGCTCGACGGCGGTGGCGGGCTGACCACTCCCGGACCGATCGAACTACAGCGCGTGCTTCGTGCGCTCCTCGATCGAGGTGTGCGTCGCGTGGCCATGGAGGTGTCGTCGCACTCACTCGATCAGCAACGCGTGGAAGGTGTGTTCTTCGACGTCGTCGCGTTCACGAATTTCACACGCGACCACCTCGACTATCACGGTTCGATGGAGCGCTACTTCGCCGCCAAGGCGAGACTGCTCGATCATTTGTTGCCGCACGGAACCGTGGTGACCAATCTCGATGACCAAGCGTGGCAGGCGCTGACGACGGAGCGCCGTCGCGTGACGTTCAGCGAACGGGTGCCGACGGCCGAAGTGCACGCCGAGGACGTTCGGTACTCGCCGCGCGGAAGTGAGTGGACGCTCATGCTCGACAGGGAGCGGGCGAAGGTTCGACTGCCGCTCATTGGCGACTTCAACGTCATCAATGCGCTCGGCGCCGCGGCGGCGGCGTATGCCGTCGGAGCTCCCGCCGTGCGCGTTGCCGAACGCTTGTCGTCGATGCCGCAGGTGCCCGGTCGTCTCGAGGTCCTGCGTGAATCGCCGACGGTGCTCCGCGACTACGCCCACACGCCGGACGCGCTCGAACGCGCGCTCGATGCCGTCCGTCCCTTCGCGCCCGAGCGCATGATCGTCGTGTTCGGCTGCGGCGGTGATCGCGATCGCGGCAAACGACCGGAGATGGGACGCATCGCCGAATCCAAAGCCGATCTGGCGATCGTAACGAGCGACAACCCGCGCACCGAAAACCCCGAAACGATTCTCGACGAAATCGAGACGGGAATGACGCGCCACGACCACGAACGAATTGAGGATCGACGAGCCGCGATCGCGCGCGCACTCGAGATCGCGACGCCGCACGACGTCGTCGTGTTGGCGGGAAAAGGGCACGAGACCTATCAAGTCCGCGGCACGACGAAGCTGCCGTTCGACGAGAAGGCGATTGTCGACGAGCTATCGGCTGGTGCGGCGGACGGAGTGCGTTCATGAGCACCACCCCGCCGGCGGTCACGCGGACATCGTTCTGGACGGCGGATCGCGTGAGCGACGCGCTCGCCGCGCTGTCGGACGTCAATCTGCCGCGTGGTTCGGCGATCTTCGGCCGGGTGTGGACCGACACGCGGACCATTGAACCTGGAGACCTGTTCGTCGCGCTCGCGGGCGAACGCTTTGACGCGCACGATTTTCTGGCCGACGCAGTGGCCAAGGGCGCGACCGGCGTGGTCGTCGCGCGGGTGGAGACAGCGCGCGCTCTCGGCGTACCGGTGTTCGAGGTCCGCGATACGCTCGTTGCGCTTGGTGCGCTCGGCACCTATCGCCGGCGCGCGTGGAATCGGCCCGTGATCGGCGTTGTCGGCACCAACGGCAAGACGAGCACGAAGGAATTGTTGCGCGCTGCTCTTGGCAGCCGGCTCGCGGTGCACGCGACAACCGGAAACCTCAACAATCTGATCGGCGTCCCGCTCACGCTCCTCGCGTTGCCCGATAGCGCGGACGTTGCCGTGATCGAAATGGGCACCAACCAACCGGGCGAAATCCCCCGGCTCCGCGCGATCGTGGAGCCGAGCATGACTGTCGTGACGTGTGTGGCCGAAGAACATCTCGAGGGACTGGGCGACCTGGCGGGCGTGCTGCGCGAAGAGTTGGCGGCGACGGATGGAGTGCCGGTGGCGATTGTGCCCGCCGCGCAGGCCGACGTCGTCGACGAGGCGCGATCGCGCGCTGGGCGGGTGGTGGCCACGGGGCTCGACGACGGCGATCCACAGCCGTCCGCATGGACGGTCGACCCCGACGGCCGTGGGCGCTTAACCGTGGACGGCGTCGAGATCCACCTTCCGCTTCGCGGTGCCCACAATCTGCGGAATGCGATGCTCGCGCTCGCGGCGGCGCGCGAACTGGGCGTGTCGATGGCTGATGCGGGGCGGGGCATCGAACAGATGGCACCCCCTCCAATGCGGGTGAACTGGGAGCACCACGGCTCGGCGACGCTGATCAACGACGCCTACAACTCGAACCCCGGATCGGCGCGTGCGGCGATCGAGTTGTTGCAGCACGCCGGGGCTGGGCGGCAGCGCGTCGCCGTGCTGGGGACCATGCTCGAGCTCGGGCCTCACACGGCGCGGCTACACGACGACGTGGCGCGCGATGCGCTGGGCGGCGGTGTCGATATCGTGGCGGCGATCGGGGAATTCGCGGCCGCATTCGGTCGTATCGCTCCGGGCGATCCGCGCGTCATTACCGCTGATGATGTCGACGCGTTGTGGGCAAAACTGTCGGCGCGACTCGCGCCGGACGCCGTCATTCTTCTCAAGGGCTCACGCGGCATGCGACTCGAGCGGCTGGTGAACCCGATCACGGAATGGGCGACACGGAGCGCGTCACCATAGTTTGCCTGAAGCTCGCCCCGCGGCGCGCGGCTGATGCGTTCTCATTCGTCCACCCGAACATTGTGATTCGTGCTCTACCATTTTCTGTTTCCGCTGGCGCATCAGTTCAGAGTCTTCAACGTCTTTCAGTACATCTCGCTTCGCGCGGTCGGGGCGGCGGTCACGGCACTTCTGCTGTCGTTCATCTTGGGGCCGGTCATCATGCGCACGTTGCGCAGCCAGTCGGTGCACCAGGTCGTGCGAGAGGGCACGCCGGAGTCGCACGCCGGCAAAGGCAAGACGCCGACGATGGGCGGCCTGATCATCCTCAATAGCTCATTGATCTCGATCATCCTGTGGGGACGGTTCAGCCTGAGCCACCCGTACCTGTTGATCGCGATCTTCGTCACGCTGTGGATGGGCGTGATCGGCCTGCTCGACGACTACCTGAAGCTGCAGCAAAAGAAGCGCGGCGAAAAAAATCGCGGACTGGTCGAACGGTACAAGCTGGCCGGCCAGTTCGTCGTCGGGCTGTCGGTCGGGTGGTATCTGTGGCAGCATCCGCTGTCGCCCAATTTGCCCGGCGCGTCGACGACGGTGCCGTTCTTCAAGTACATGTTCGTCACGTTCGCCCCCGGATTCGCCGCGGCCTATGTCGCATTTACGACGTTCATTCTCATTGGGACAACGAACGCCGTGAACATCACGGACGGCTTGGACGGACTGGCCGCCGGCCTATCGGCGATTGCCTTCGGCACGTTCGCCATTTTCGCGTACATCATGGGGCGCGTCGACTATAGCCGGTTCCTGTACATCTTCTATTTACAGGATTCTGGCGAGCTCACCGTGTTCTGCCTGGCGATGGTCGGGGCGTTGATCGGGTTCTTGTGGTTCAATACGCATCCGGCGGAAGTGTTCATGGGCGATACCGGCGCGCTGGCGCTCGGCGGTGGCCTTGGCGCCGTGGCCATTCTGCTCAAGTCGGAGTTCGTCCTCGCGTTCGTCGGCGCCGTGTTCGTCGCCGAGATGCTGTCGGTGATCGTGCAGCGCTACGTGTTCAAGTACCGTCGACGGCGGTTCGGACTCGCCTATGCGCAAGTGCACCGCGTGTTTCGACGAGCGCCGCTGCACCATCATTTCGAGGAACTCGGTTGGAAGGAGACCCAGGTCGTCGTGCGATTCTGGATCATTGGCATCCTCTGCGCGTTCTTCGCCCTCAGCACGCTCAAGCTGCGCTGAGTGATGGGACGCGTGTCGGATCTGGCGATGCGGGCGGAGTGGCGGCGCGGCGAAGTCGCCGTCGTCGGGCTGGCCCGCAGCGGTCGCGCGGTGGCGCAGTTGCTCGCGCGTGCCGGGACGCTCGTCTACGCCTCGGACGCCGGACGCTCACCAGATCTCGATGCGACCGCTGAGTTGCTCCGCGGCGAACGCGCCGATGTCGAACTCGGACATCACGACCTCGACCGCATTGCCGCCGCGTCGCTCGTCGTCGCCAGTCCGGGCGTACCGCCGGACGCGCCGCCATTCGCCGCGGCGCGCGCGGCGGGTGTCGACATCGTCAGCGAAATCGAGATCGGCCTGCGTTTCTTGCCGCAATTGCGCTACATCGCCGTAACCGGCACCAACGGCAAGACGACCACGACGGCGCTCATCGGCCACCTGCTCAAAGCGCTCGGCCGGCGCGCCGCGACGGCTGGCAACATCGGGACGCCGCTCACCGAGCTCGCGCTGTCGCGCACGCCCCCAGACTGGATCGCGCTCGAGGTGTCGTCCTTCCAATTGCACGACACGCCGAGCATCAATCCTCGCGTCGGTCTCCTGACAAATCTGTCGGCCAACCACCTGGATCGATACGCCAGCGTCGAGGAGTATTACGGCGACAAGGCGCTGCTCTTTCGGAACGCGACTGCCGACTCGACCTGGGTGGTGAATGGCGACGATCCCGATGCGCTCGCCATGGTCGCCGACGTGCGCGGACTGCGTGGCGAGTTTTCCGTTCGCGGGCGGAGCGACGCGTACTTCGACCGTGAACGCGAGATGCTGGTCGTGCTCGGCGAGCCAATCATCCGCCGCGACGACCTGCCGCTCCTCGGCGATCACAACGTCGCGAACGCGCTCTCCGCCGTTCTCGCCGTGATGCTCGCCGATCGCGTCCATCGCACGGCCACGGCGCTCGAGAATTTGCGCGGCGCGCTCAAATCGTTTGCCGCGCTCGAGCACCGCATTGAAACGGTGGGCGAGTTCAACGGGGTCACCTGGATCAACGACTCGAAGTCGACAAACGTGGCATCGACGCTCGTCGCGATGCGCGGCATGACGAAGCCGACCGTGCTGTTGCTCGGCGGTAGGCACAAGGGCGAAGCGTACACGGCACTCGCTGGCGAACTCGAGCGGACGGCGCGCGCCGTCGTCGCGTACGGAGAAGCGGCACCCCTCATTGCGCGCGACCTCGAAGGAGTCGTACCACTGACGCGCGCTGGATCGTCGTTCGACGAGATCATTGCGACGGCGCGACGCCTCGCGCAGCCGGGCGACGTCGTCCTCCTGTCGCCCGCCTGTTCCAGCTACGACATGTTCGACAACTACGAGCAGCGAGGCGCCGTGTTCAAACAACTCGCGTCCGCCGTGCAGGCGCGCAGCGCATGACGTCGTTAACGACACAGCCGGCAAAGCCGCGCGCCGCGGCAACCGCGGATGTTCGAGAGCGGTGGCGGATGGGCGCGGAGGCGCGCGGGTTGCTGCTCGTAAGCGCGGTGCTCATCGCGTTCGGCCTCGCCGTGCTATACAGCGCGAGCGCGTTCGTCGCCATGCACGACCACGGCTCGAGCTCATACTTCCTCGTCCACCAGTTGAGCGGTGTGGCCGTGGGCATCGTCGCGTTCGGGCTGGCTGCGAAGATCGACGCGGAAAAGCTGCACGACTGGGCGTGGCCGATCATGTGGTTCACGATCGCCACGATGACCGCCGTGCTCATACTCCCCGGCCGCATTGCGCCGACGATCCACGGATCGCGGCGCTTCCTGTTCGGCGCGTCGTTCCAACCGTCGGAGTTCGGTAAGCTCGGCGTCGTCGTCTGGGTGTCGATGCTGATCGTCAAGAAAGGCGATAGCCTCAGGCGCCTCACCAAAGGCTTGGTGCCGTTTCTCGTCGTCATCGGCGTGCTCGACGTGCTTGCCGCGCTCGAGCCGGACCTGTCCGTGGCGATGCTTTATACGTTGCTCATGGCGCTGCTGCTGTTCGTCGGCGGCGCGCGCATGAGTCACTTCATCGTCCTTGCCACGATGGCGCTCCCGTTGTCGCTCACGCGCATCGAGAAGTGGCGGTACGCGCTGTCGCGCATTACGGCGTTCCTGCATCCCGGCAACGCGCCGGAAGCCGTGAGCTTTCAACTGCAGCAGTCGCTCATTGCCGTTGGCTCCGGTGGCTGGTTCGGTCGTGGATTCGGCGAAGGGATGCAGCAGGCCTTCTTCGTTCCGTTTCCGTACAGTGATTTCGTCGCCAGCAACGTCGGCGAAGAATGGGGATTTGTCGGCATCGCCGGCATCACGATCGCGTTCGGACTCTACGGGCTCCTCGGCTTCAGGATCGCGCGTCGCGCGCGCACGCCATTCCTCCAACTCGTCGCCGTGGGACTCACATTCACGACCGTGTTGACGGCGTTCCTCCACATCGGCGTGGTGATCGGCCTGCTTCCGACGACGGGCCTGACGTTGCCCTTCGTATCCTATGGCCGCTCAAACCTGGTCCTCACGATGTTGTTCACCGGCATCTTGGTGAACATCGGCAGCACACGGGAGCGCGTGATCGGCAGCAGCGCGACCGACCCGCTCGCCGCCGCGGCGTAGGCGTCGACGTGCGCTCGGTGCATTCGCGCCCATGACGCGCGTCGTTTTCGCCGGCGGCGGCACCGGCGGGCACTTGTATCCTGGCATCGCCATCGCCAGGGCGCTGGTGCGCGAACGCCCTTCCATCGAACCGTTCTTCGTCGGTGCGCGGCGCGGCATCGAGCGCACCGTCCTGCCGAAAACCGAATTTCCGTTTGCGCTCCTCAATCTCCACCCGCTGTATCGCCGCGCCGTCTGGAAGAATTGGAAGACGATCGCCGGCGGCATCGGCGCGTGGCGCGACATCGGCGCGCTTGCGCGAGAAGATCGGCCGGCGCTCGTCGTCGGCACCGGCGGATACGCCGCGGGTCTCATGCTCGCGTACGGCGTGGCGCATCGCATTCCAATCGTGCAGCAAGCGGGCGACAGCTTACCCGGTCTCACGGCGCGCCTGTTCAGTCGTTGGTCGCGCGAGATCTATCTGAATTTCCCCGAAGCGGCGCACGCGCTCACCGCGCATCACGCTGGCTCGCTCATCGACACCGGCGCGCCGATCGAGCCGCCGCCGGCGCCGCGTCCGACTCGCGCGGCCGCGCGCGCGCGCTGGAACTTGCCGCCCACCGGCGGGCGCGTGCTCCTCGTGTACGGCGGCAGCCAGGGTTCGTTGGCGATCAATCGCGTCGTCGCCGAGTGGATCGGCAACGGGCTGCCCGACGATCTGTACATCATCTGGGGCACCGGCCACGCCACGTACGACGAATTCAAGCAGTGTGAAGGCCCGCGCGTCCGCGTGCGCGACTATCTGTCGCCGATCGCCGACGCGTACGCCGCGACCGACTTCGCGATCTCCCGCGCCGGCGCAATGACCACGGCCGAACTATTTGCCTGGGGAATTCCCGCAGTGCTCGTGCCGCTCCCAACTGCCGCGGCCGATCATCAGACGACCAACGCCGTCGCGCTCGAGCGTGCGCACGCGGCGATCCACGTTCCGCAATCGCAGTTCAGCGTCGAACGACTCGACGCCACGGTCCGCCGATTGATCGCTGATCCCGCGGAACTGCACCGCCTTGCGGATGGCGCGTCGGCGCGCGCGCGACCGATGGCCGCCGAGTCGATCGCGAAGCACATCGTCGCGCTGCTCGACTCCCTCTGACCGGGTTTCTATATTCCCGCGTAACCTCATGCCTCTTCTCGATTCGACCGACGCGCGTCCGATTCACTTCGTGGGCATCGCCGGTGCGGGGATGAGTGCGCTGGCTGAGCTGTTCCTGCGCCGCGGGGTCGCGATCACCGGCTGCGACGCCAATCCTGACTCGGCGGCGGATCTCGCGCGCCTGGGTGTCAGCGTCACGCCGCACGATCCGTCGCACGTGGACAACGCGCGCGCGCTCGTCGTGACGTCGGCCATGCCGAAGGATCATCCGGAACTCGTTCGCGCGCGCGAACGCGGCGTTCCGGTGATTCGTCGCGCCGAGGCGCTCGGCGAAGTCACCGCCAACCGTGAGTTGGTCGGTGTCGCCGGCACGCACGGCAAGACCACGACGACCGTGATGACCGCGACCGCGCTTGCCGCGGCGGGCCGCGATCCGACGGCGCTCGTCGGCGGACGTGTCGCCGCATGGGAAGGGAATCTCCTCGCCGGCGGCGACCGACTCTACGTCGTCGAAGCCGACGAGTACGACCGCTCGTTCCTCGCGCTCACGCCGACCGTGGCCGTCGTGACGAACATCGAGGCCGACCACCTCGACATCTACGCCGACCTCGCCGACATCAAACGCACCTTCGCCCAGTTCGTGCGCGGCGCTCGCTCGATCGTGCTGTGTGCGGACGACGATGGTGCGAATACGCTTGGCCGTGCCGAGCAGCACGGAAATCATCCGTTACGGCGTCGACTCTCCCGACGCGCGACTCGTCGCGCGCGTCTATCGAGCGGCAGGGAACGACGACGAGCTTTGACGTCGCCTTCGACGACGAACTGCTCGGACGGGTCAACCTCGCCTTGCCAGGGCGACACAATCTCCTCAACGCGCTCGCGGCCGTCGGCGCGGGCCTCGCGCTCGGCGCGGACGTTCGCCGCGCTGGCTCGCGGGCTCGCCACAGTCGCCGGCGCCGAGCGGCGCTTTCAACGGCTCGGCGACGCGCGTGGCGTGACGGTTGTCGACGACTACGGTCATCACCCGACCGAGATCGGAGCGACGCTCGCCGCCGCGCGCTCGGCGTTTCCGGGGCGCCGGATCGTGGCCGCATTCCAGCCGCATCTCTACTCGCGCACGCGCGACTTCGCCTCCGAATTCGGCACGTCGCTCGCCGGGGCGGACGCCGTGTTCCTGACCGAGATCTATCCGGCCCGTGAGCGCCCGATCGTCGGCGTGAGTTCGTCGCTGGTTGCCGACGCGATTCGCGCTGCCGGCGGCACGCTGGCGTGGCGCGGCGAGCGAACTGATCTGGCCGCGGCGCTCGCGGAGTCGCTCAAGGCCGGTGACGTGGTGCTCACCGTTGGCGCCGGGGACATCACGAAGACCGGGCCCGAACTGCTCGAGCGTCTCGGGCGGAACCCGTGATTGTCGAAGGGCCGAGGCGGCGCTGGCTGAAGTTCGCGGTCGGTGGCGCCGGCGTGCTCGTGCTCCTCACGTCGCCGCTGTGGGCGCCGCTCGTGCTTCGCCGGTTGGATTTTTTCCGCGTGCGTCGCATCGAGATCGTCGGCGCGAGGTACATTGCACCGAGTGACATTCTCAGTCGCTTGCACGTCGATACGTTGGCGTCCGTCTGGGACGCGACCGCGCCGTTGGTCGCGCGCGTGGCGTCCCATCCCGAAATTCAGCGCGTTCTCATCCACCGAAAGCTTCCCGGCACGCTCGTTGTCGACGTGACGGAGCGCGTTCCGGTGGCGCTGGTTCCGGCGGTGGGTGGTTTTCGAGTGTACGATGATCGAGGGGTGCAACTGCCGATTGATTTGACGCGCGTCGCGGTCGACGCACCGGTGTTGGCGCAGCGCGATGTGCCGTTGCTGCAACTCCTCGGCGCGATCCGACTCGGAATGCCGTCGTTGTATGGGCGTGTGAGTGCCGTTCGGCGCGCGGGACCGTCGGAGCTGTTGCTCGAGCTCAAGACTGAACCTGTGCGAGTCATGCAGGACGTAACGTTGAACCGCCTCGCCGATATCGCGCCCGTCGAAGAGGATCTCCGTCGCAAGCAGCTTCGCGTGTCCGAAATTGATCTTCGCTACCGTGACCAAGTGATCGCCAGACTTCAATGAACTCTGAACGCCTCGTCGCAGGACTCGACATCGGCTCGGCGAAGACGACCGTCCTCATCGCCGAGGTCGAGGGCGACTTGCCCAAGCATCCGACGATCAAGGTGCTGGGCGTCGGTCAGGCGCGGACGACCGGGTTGCGACGCGGCGTCGTCTCGGACATCGAAGAGACCACGCGCTCGATCCGCAAAGCGATGCAGGACGCCGAGCGCATGGCGGGCGCCGAGGTCCAGGAAGTGTACGCCGGCATCGCGGGCGAACACGTGCAGGCCATGACGAGCAAGGGCATCGTCGCCGTGAGTCACGACGAGATCGTGAAGTCGGACGTCGACCGCGCGAACGAAGTGGCGCGCGCGCAGGCCATTCCGCAGGACCGCGAGCTGCTGCACGCCATTCCGCAGGAATACACGGTCGACAAGAACACGGGCATTCGCGATCCGATCGGCATGAGCGGCACGCGTCTCGAGACGGAGATGTACCTCGTCACGATTGGCAGCTCGCCGGCGATCAACCTCCGCAAGTCGGTGGAGCGCGCCGGGTACAAGGTGCGCGAGCTCGTGCTCGAGCCGCTGGCGAGCGCGCTCGCCGTCCTCACCGAGGACGAGAAAGAACTCGGCACCGCGCTGGTCGAGATGGGCGCCGGCACGACGGACCTGGCCGTGTTTCACGAAGGCAAGATTCGGCACTTGGGCACGATCGCGTACGGCGGGAACAACGTGACGAGTGACATCGTGCACGGACTGGGTGTGACGCAGGCCGACGCCGAGCGGATCAAGGAACGGTTTGGCTGCGCGTACGAGCCGTTGGTCGACCCGGCCGAGGTGATTCAGCTTCCGAGCACGGTCGCGCAGGGCGACCGTCAGATACCGCGCGAGTTGCTCGCACACATCATCCATCAGCGCATGGACGAGATCTTCGATCTCGTCCAGCGGGACATCGCGGCCGCCGGCTTTGCCGGAAAGCTGAGCGCCGGCATCGTGCTGGCGGGCGGCGCGGCGGCGATGCAAGGCGCGGCGGACTTGGCGAGCGACGTGTTCGGCACGGGCGTGCGGATCGGCGTGCCAACCGAGCATCTTGGCGGACTTGGTGGATTCGGTCGAGGCGCCGCGGTTCGCGACGGTGGTGGGTTTGGCGCAGTACGGCGGCAACCGGATCGCCTTGGGCGGGGCGACGAGCGCCAAGCGGACGCCGATCGGCAAAGGGATGGATGGCATTGCCGCGAAGATCCGGTTTTGGCTGCAGGACTTCTTCTAACGGCGACGAGTGACCAACGAATGCGCCGGTGGACGGTTGCTTTGAGCCAGCGGTAATCCACAATTCGCGCTGAGCGCGCCAATCAAAAAGCTGCTGTGCGGCGCGTAACTGTGGATAACTCCAGCGTTTCGGTGATGTGATTCTTTATCCACATCGTCGTCTGGAAAGGGGTAGTAGGAAATTCAGAAAGCATTATATTGCCCGAGCGTTTTCAACGGCCCATTGGCGGCGGCGCGAGCCGCCAGGCCCGTTCGTCGAGCGAGCAGTTCCTTCCCGCCGTCCCGATCAGCCACTCTGAAGTATGGACCGTTCTCAATGATCTTCGAGTTCGAAGAGAGCGCGACCCAAAACGCCCGCATGAAGGTGGTGGGCGTCGGCGGTGGCGGCGGTAACGCGGTCAATCGCATGATCGATGAGCGCCTCGACGGCGTCGAGTTCATCTCGGTCAACACCGACGCGCAGGCGCTGCTCACGTCGAAGTCCGACGTGAAAGTCCAGATCGGGAAGAAGCTGACGCGCGGCCTCGGAGCCGGCGCGCGCCCCGAGATCGGGCGGCAGGCGATCGAAGAGAATCGTGACGAAGTCGGGCGCTCGCTGGCGAGCGCGGACCTCGTGTTCATCACCTGCGGCATGGGCGGCGGCACCGGCACCGGTGCGGCGCCAGTCATCGCCGAGTTGGCGCGTGAGGCTGGCGCGCTGACGGTCGGCATCGTCACCAAGCCGTTCCTGTTCGAGGGACGCAAGCGCATGCGTCAGGCGGAGCAGGGTATCGCCGACATGCGCAAGAACGTCGACACGATGATCGTCGTGCCGAACGAGCGGCTGCTGGCCGTCGTCGGGAAGGGCATTCCGTTCCAGGACGCGCTCAAGAAGGCCGACGAAGTTCTGCTCCACGCCACGCAGGGCATCTCGTCGCTCATCAGCGTTACGGGCCTCGTCAACGTCGACTTCGCCGACGTGCGCACCGTCATGCAGGCGGGCGGATCGGCGCTCATGGGCACCGGTGTCGGCCGCGGCGAAAACCGCGCGATGGAAGCGGCGCAGCAGGCCATCAGTTCGCCGCTTGCTCGACAACGTCAGTATCGCCGGCGCGACGGGCGTGCTCGTCAACATCACTGGCGGCGCCGACCTTACGCTGGGCGAAGTTCATCAGATCAACGAAATCATTCACGACGCGGTCGGTGACGACGCGGAGATCATCTTCGGCGCGGTGCACGAGCCCGCGATGCAGGGCGAGATCCGCGTAACCGTCATCGCGACTGGGTTCGATCGCGCGCTTCAGGTGGGTGCCACGCCGCGCAAAGGACCAGCAAGTCATCACGCTGCCCAAGGGATCGCCGGTCATTCCGTTCCCGGGCACGCGCCCGGCGCGCGTCATCACCGCCGCCCCGCGCCCCGAGGCGCCGCGCCAGCCGCGTCCTGCCGTGTCTCCCGACAAGGCGTCGCAGGATCTCAGCGACATGGAGATCCCGACGTTCATTCGGAGACAGATGGATTGAAGTCGGGCCTCGTTCGGATCGGCCTGTACACGGCCGTGGCCGTGGCTCTCGCCATCGCGCTCCGCCTCACGCCACACCTGCCAAGCCCCGATCGCAAAGCGGCTGACGTTCTCGCGGAGCAGGCGGCCACACCGTCGTGGAAGCTTCGGTTCGACACACTCGGCCGCGGCGAATCACTGGGCTCGCTGCTGCATCGAGATGGTCTGAGCGACGCCGCGGTGACGCGTGCGATGCAAGCCGCCACATCCACAGCGACCCTCAACGAGCGACATATCCCCGCCGGCATGCCGGTGACGATTCGCTCCGAAGCGGCGGACTCTTCGCCGTCTGAAGTAACACTGCAGCTTTCGACTGATCGGTTACTTCATCTGCGGCGCAGCGGCGACGACTGGGCCGGCACTGAAGAGCGGCTTCCGTGGACGACGGACACGATCGTCGTCGGCGGCACGATCGCATCGAATCTGTACGACGCGATGGACGCGAGCGCGAAGAACGATCTTCCCACCGGCGCGCGGGAGCAGCTCGCCTGGGCCTTGGCCGACGTGTACGACTATCGCGTCGACATGAGTCGCGACTTGCAGGTGGGCGACGAATTTCGTGTGATCGCCGAGCGGTCGGTCGCGTCGAGCGGCGCCGTGCGCATTGGGAAAGTGGTCGCGGCCACGTTCAAGCTGTCGGGAACCGTTGTCGACGCGGTGCGCTTCACGAGTCAATCCGCCGCGGGCGACTTCTTCGATCAGAACGGCAAGTCGATGCGCGCGGCATTTCTCCGCGCACCGCTCGAGTTTCGACGCATCTCCAGTGTCTTCGGCATGCGCGAACACCCAATTCTCGGCGGCATGCGCGAGCACAAGGGAACCGACTACGCCGCCGCGATGGGAACTCCGGTGCGCGCGATCGGCGACGGCGTCGTCACGCGTGAAGGGTGGGGCAACGGCTACGGCAACGTGGTCGAGATTCGCCATCGCAATGGCTTCGTCACGCGTTACGGCCATCTGAGTCGGTTCGAGCCGGGCGTTCACTCCGGATCGCACGTCACCATCGGTCAGACGATTGCCTACGTCGGCGCGACCGGCTTGGCCACGGGACCGCATCTCCATTTTGAGGTTCTCGTGAACGGCGAGCAACGCGATCCGCGCGTCGTGCTCAAGTCGACGGGCGGCGATCCGGTTCCGGTCGTCCGAACGCACGGCATTCACGCAGACACTCGACCGGATGCTCGCATCGCTCGACGCGCCGCTCAACGGCGTCGTGAAGCTCGCGGCGCGCTGACCCGTCCCGCGATCTGAATTACCCGCGCGACCCTGCCCGCTAGCTTACGGGCATGTCGCCGTGGTTTCTCGCGCTCGTCGCCGGGCTCGTCGTCGCTTTCATTCAATACGGGTGGGACGGGCTTCGCTCCGGATGGGCCGCGCGAGCCGCCGCGCTCCTGCGCGTCGCCGCGATCATGCTCGTCGTCGCGCTGCTGCTCGATGCGCCGGCTGAGCGGGCAACGCCGGCGGCGCGTTGGGCCGCGATTGACGGTTCTCTGAGCATGGCGCGCGGCGGTCCGACGCTGTGGCGCGCGGCCCGCGATTCCCTTCGGCGCGCGGGCGCCGACTCGGTGTTCGTATTCGGCGATTCGCTCCGTCGCGCCGACACCTCCGCCGTTCCTCGCGATGTGTCGTCGTTCCTGCGACCCGCCGTCGACCGCGCGCTCGGCGCGGGCCATGCGCTCACCGTCATCACCGACGGCGAGCTCGACGATCCGGACGCGGTGGCGTCGCTGCCGGGCGGGTCGCGCATCATCGTGCTGCCACACACGGCGCAGCGCGACGCCGCGCTCGTTTCGCTCGACGCGCCGCGCGCCGTCGTTGCCGGCGACAGTGTCGATGCGCGAGTGGCGATCGCCGCCGGTGGCGGCGGCGCGCGCGCCGGGCACGGTGCAGCTCATACTCGGCGACAAAATCATCGCGACGGCGCCGGTTGATTCGATCGGGCCGTTCGGCGAACGCACGCTCGATCTCAAGGTCAAACTCGACGGAGCCGCTGGGCCGTCGATCATCCGCGCCGTCGTGAAGTCGCCCGACGATGCCGAACCGCGGAACGACACCGTATCTGTCGCAATCGATTTGTCGCGCGCGGCCAGCGCGGTGTTCGCCTCGACGTCGCCAGACTTCGATGCCCGCTACGCGCTCGCGGTGCTGCGCGGCTCGCTGGGAATTCCAACGCGCGGATATTTTCGCGTCGCGCCCGGCGAGTGGCGCATCGACGGCGCGCTGACGCCCGTGACGGAGGAAGACGTGCGGCACGCGCTGCACGACGCGCCGGTCGCCATCATCCACGGTGACACGAGCGCGTTCGGCCCGCCGCGAGAGGCGACGCTTGGTCCGTTGGCACTCGTCGTAACTTCCGGCACCGAGGGCGAGTGGTATGCATCCGGCGCGCCCGCGTCACCTCTTGCCGCCGCGCTCAGCGGACTGTCGTGGGACAGCCTGCCCCCGGTCGCGATCGCGACGACGCCGCCGAGCGGTACGTGGCAGGGCGTCGAGGCGCGGCGTGGACGCGGCGATGAAAAGAAAGCGTTCCTCGTGGGCAGCGACCAACCGCGACGTGTGGCGATCATTGCCGCGTCGGGCCTGTGGCGCTGGCGCTTTCGCGGTGGCGTGGCGTCCGACGCGTTTACCGCGGTGTGGGGAAGCGTGTTCGACTGGCTCGCCGCGGAACGCGCGGATCGTCGCGCAGCGGTTCCGGACGAGCGACTGTTGCGCGCCGGCGATCCCATTCGCTGGCGTCGCGGGTCGCCGACCGACTCCGTCGTGTCGGTCACGCTGCGTTCGCGTGGTTCGCCACGCATCGATTCGCTGACGCTCCATTTCGCGCCGGACGTCAGTGTCGTCGAGACCCGCCCGGTGGCGCCGGGCGTGTACGACGTGACGACGCGCGGCGGGGCCGCGCTGCTCGTCGTCAACGCGTCGCGTGAGTGGCTGCCCCGCGCGCCGCGCGTGGCGTCGACGCGCGTGCGCGGAACCGTGTCGGCGGATGCGTCGCCGCGGCTGCGCGGCATGGGATGGGCGTACGCGCTGGCGATCGCGCTGTTGTGCATTGAATGGATTCTGCGGCGGAGGCGAGGAATGCGATGACTGGCTTGACTCGAGTGAACCAGAACGTGCGGACGGGGGTCGATGCGGCTGCTTCGTAAATCGGGCGACGTCGCGAAGCGCTCGCTGTGGCAGCGCATCAAGGACGTCGCGATGATGGACGTCACCGTGCTCGCGCGCGGCGGCGTATCGGCTGGCTCGCTCGAGCAGCTCGAGCAGGTGCTGCTCGAGGCGGATTTTGGCGTTGCCGTGACGTTGCGCCTGGTGGCGGAGGTCGAGCGGCGCGCCAAGCGCGGCCTGGTGAAGACCGATGCGGAATTTCACGACGCACTCGCCGAGGGAATCGAGAGCGCGCTGCGGGCCGGCAACAGCGATCCCGCGCTCCGCATCTCGCCGGCATTGCCGATGGTCGTTCTCATCGTCGGTGTCAACGGCGCGGGGAAGACAACCTTCATCGGCAAATTGAGCGCGCGTTACCGCGCGGCGGGCAAACGTGTGATGGTCGCGGCGGGCGACACGTTTCGCGCCGGCGCGATCGATCAGCTGCGCGTGTGGGCCGAGCGCACGGGCGCCGAGTTCGTGTCGGCGAGTGCCGGCTCCGATCCGGCCGCGGTGGCGTTCGATGCCATCGATTCGGCGATTTCGCGCGGCGTCGACGTGCTCATCGTCGACACTGCGGGGCGCTTGCACACGAGCGAAGGGCTGATGGACGAGCTGAAGAAAGTGGCTCGCGTCATCACCAAGCGGCTGCCCGGCGCACCGCACGAAACGCTGCTCGTGCTCGACGGCACGATTGGTCAGAACGCCGTGCAGCAGGCCAAGATTTTCACCGCGGCCGTGCCCGTGACGGGGCTCGTCATGACGAAACTCGACGGCACCGCGCGCGGCGGCGTGGTGGTGGCCGTGCACGAAGCGATCGACGTGCCCGTCAAATTCCTCGGGGTCGGCGAACAGGCGGCCGACCTTCTCCCATTCGACCCGACGACGTTTGCGCGGGAGCTGCTGAGCGGCGAGTGACCGAGTGATCGAACGCGCGCGCGCGCAGCAGCGTCTCTACCTCGACACGGCGGTCACCTACCTCAAAGGCGTAGGCCCGGCGCGCGCCGCGACGCTGCGCAAACTTGGCGTGATTACCGCGGGCGACCTGCTGTTCCACGTGCCGCATCGCTACGAGGACGCGAGCACCGTCACACCGATCAGCGCGCTCGAGCCGGGCATGAACGGCACGGTGATCGGCACCGTCGTGTCCAAGGGCGTGATCCCGACGCGCAAGGGGCTGCGCATCTTTCAGGCCGTGGTCCGTGATGAAACAGGCATGATAGAAGTATCATGGCCGGGCCAGCCGTTCCTCGACCGCTCGATCGCCAAGGGCGACGTGCTGCTCATCGCCGGTACCGTGCGATTCTTTCACGGTCGGCAGCTGCAGCCGCGCGAGTTCATCAACCTTGGCGACGAGGAGCATGCCACGGCCGAGGGGCGCGTGCTGTCGGTGTACCCGGCCACCGAAGGCCTGTCGTTCAAGGTCATCCGGTCGATCATCGATTCGCACCTCGACGAGCTGCTTCCTCTCGTCACCGAGTACTTGCCGGCGGACGTTCTCACCGCGGCCGGCGTGCCCGGCGTGGCCGACGCGCTCCGCATGGTCCATCGGCCGGCGTCGCTCGCCGAAGCCGCGTCCGGGCGATCGCGGCTCGCGTTCGAGGAGCTCTTCTTCGTCCAGTTGCTCCAGCAGCGCGCCAAGGAGCTGGCGCGCGAACGCCGCCCGGGCGTGCGCTTCGTCAACAAGCGCGATCTCACGACGCGGCTGCGCAAGGCGCTTCCGTACGAGCTGACCGGTGCGCAGACGCGGGCCATTCGCGAAATCGTCGGCGACATGGTGAGTGAGCATCGCATGCATCGCCTGCTGCAGGGCGACGTCGGGCAGCGGAAAGACGATCGTCGCGCTGTTCGCCGCGCTGGTGGCGATCGAGAACGGCTATCAGGCGGCCATCATGGTGCCGACGGAATTGCTCGCCGAACAACACGCGGTGACAATGCGCGCCCTGCTCGCGCCCGTGGGCATCGATCCGCTGCTGCTCACCGGCAGCCTCCCCGCGCGCGAGCGCAAGGCGATTGCCGCGCGCCTGGCGACCGGCGAGCCGCTGCTCGTCGTCGGCA
The DNA here is from genome assembly GCA_963817445.1 of uncultured Gemmatimonadaceae bacterium. GTDB lineage: Bacteria > Gemmatimonadota > Gemmatimonadetes > Gemmatimonadales > Gemmatimonadaceae > JAQBQB01. The sequence continues at coordinate 785,277 of CAWFOG010000022.1, read as the reverse complement.
CGCACGCGCTCGTTCAGGAAAGCACCGCGTTCGCCAAGTTGGGCTTCGCCGCGATCGACGAGCAGCATCGCTTCGGCGTCGAGCAGCGCAAGGCGCTGGGTGCCAAGGGCGCGGCGCCCGACGTGCTGCTCATGTCGGCCACGCCGATTCCGCGATCGCTCGCGCTCACGCTGTACGGCGACCTCGATCTGAGCACGCTCGACGAGCGGCCGCCGGGCCGACGGCCGATCACGACAGCGCTGCGCCGCGAGTCGTCGCGCGCACGCGTGCTGCAGTTCGTCGAGCGTCAGCTCGAGCTGGGTCGCCAGGGCTACGTCGTCTATCCGGTGATCGACGACTCGGAGAAGACCGATCTCAAGGCGGCGACAACGATGTACGAGGCGCTCGCCACCGGACCGTTCGCCTCGCGCCGCCTGGCGCTGCTCCACGGTCGCGTGCCGGCCGACGAGCGAGATGCGATCATGCGCCGGTTTCGCGCCGGCGAGATCGATCTGCTCGTCGCGACCACCGTGATCGAAGTCGGGATCGACGTGCCGAACGCGACGATCATGCTCGTCGAACATCCGGAGCGCTTTGGCCTCTCGCAATTGCATCAGCTGCGCGGCCGCGTTGGCCGCGGTGCAGAAGAGTCATATTGCATTTTGCTCGGCGACGTGGCGCCGGAGTCGGCGGAACGTCTCGAGATCTTCACGCACACCGAAGACGGCTTCGAGATCGCGCGCGCCGACCTGCGCATTCGAGGCATGGGCGACCTGTTCGGCGAGCGTCAGAGCGGCATCGCGACCTTTCGCATCGCCGATCCGCTGCGCGACGAAGTGTTGAACGAACGGGCGCGGGCCGCGGCCGCGCGCCTCTTGGCGAGCGATCCCGGGCTCGAGCGCGCCGAACACGCCGGTCTGCGACGCGTGCTCGGCGAGCGGTACGCGCGGTCGTTAGAATTGTTTCGCGTCGGATAGCGTTCGCTGCCGGCGAGAACTTCTTGCTGGACTCGGAGGAATCATGGGACTGTTCGATGGGATACTCGGCGGCGTGATCGGCGCGGAAATGGCCACCGTCGTCAATGGCTTGATCCAGCAGCACGGCGGTGTGCAGGGCATCGTCAACCAGCTCGAGTCGAAGGGGCTGGGCAACACCGTCAGGTCCTGGGTCGCCACGGGGCCGAATCAGCCGGTGTCCGCCGATCAGCTGCATGCGGCGATTGGGCCTGACGCCATGACCCAACTGGCGGCCAAGCTCGGGATCACGCCGCAAGAACTCTCATCCAAGCTGGCGCAGGTGCTGCCTCAGTCGATCGACACACTCACGCCGAATGGCGTAGTGCCGCCGACACGCTGATCGCGAACGACGGCCGGCGAAGCGCAGGCCGTCGTCGCGTCTCTTGCGCTCGCCTAGGGTCGCGGCGCCGCCGTACTGGGTGGCTGTGAGAGACGCCGTTTGATCCGATCCAATTCGGCGTTGGCCTTCGCCAACTCGTCCTTCAGTCGTTTGATCTCCGCGTCGCTTGCCGCTTGAGCCTCGCCGGTGTTTCTCGCTCCCTCGACATGTACTTCGCTCGCGGCGCTCTTTGCGATCACGGAGTCCTTGGACTGCGCGCTCATCGCGGCGAGACGGGTCAGTGCATCGATCTGCCCGGCAACACGCCTGAGCGTCGACGCCTCGGCGACGTGTTCGCGCGGTCGCGGATCGTGGAGATACGCGTCGAGCGATGCCATGGCGACCGTCGTCGACTCGGCGCGGTTGGCCGGGTCCAGGCGGTAGAGCGCGCGCCAGTACGTTGACTCGAGCGTCTCCAGAGTTCCAGGATAGCGCACCGCGAAGCCCGCGAGCACGCTGTCCGCGGTGCCGAAGTTGCCGCCGGCCACGTCACTCTGCGCGTCGGCCAGCGTCAGCGGCCAGTCGCGCGTTGGCGCGTCGACGAACATGACTGGGCGATGAATCGTCACGCATCCGGCCAAGGTCGTGGCGACGAAGGCCGCGACGAATGCGCGGATCAACCGTGCTGGCGCGTCCAGCGGTCGGTCAGTGCGCCGATCTGCACGCGCGCGGCCGCCGGACGCTGAGCGGTCGTTCGCCGGGCCACTTGAGCGGGCAGCGTGATTGTAAATCTGGTTCCGACTCCGGGCGTGCTCTCGCACGTGATCGTTCCTCCATGCGCCTCGACTATTTGCTTGGCGATGGCAAGTCCCAAGCCGGTGCCGACAGTCTGCGCCGAGCGTTGATTGTCTGCTTGATAGAACTTCTCAAAGATGTGAGGAAGCTGATCGGGGGGAATCCCGGCGCCAGTGTCGTGGATCACCATGCGCACTGATCCGTTCACGGCGGTGAGCACCAATTCGACCGTTCCGTGGCGTGGCGTGAACTTGAATGCGTTCGCCAAGAGATTGCCAATGACTTCGTTGATGCGATCGAGGTCCCAAAACACTTCGTCAGGCACGCCGTCGCGCCGGTCGACGCGGAACTTGATCTCGCGCTGAAGCGCGAGGACGTGGAACGTGCTGCTCAGGTCCGCGAGCATGTGGTCAATTTCGATCTGTCGCGGTTCGAGGCGGCCGCCGCCCGCCTCGAACCGACTGACGTCGAGGAGCTGTTTGACGAGGCGCAGGAGCGTGTTCGCCTGCACGACGAGCGTCTTGTGGACGTCCAGCTGCTTGGCGGTCAGCGGACCATAAATGCCGTCATCGAGGAGCTGCAGGTACCCGATCATCACGTTGATCGGCGTCTTGAGCTCGTGCGACGCGACCGAGACGAACTCGGCCTTGAGCTTGTCGAGCTCGGCGAGCTGCCGGCTCATTTCTCGAAAGCTCTGCGCCAACTGCCCGAGTTCGTCGGTGCGTTCCGTCGGAATGACGAGCCGGTAGGTCAAGTCGCCGTCGGCCACGGCGCGCATCCCCGAGCGAAGCTCGCCAATGGGATGGCTGATCGATCGCGTGAGAAAGAACGCGATCAAGCCAGCGATCGCGATGGCAAAGCCGAGGGCGACCACGGACACCGTGGTGATTCGTGAGATCCGCGCCGCCTGCGCATCGACGAGATCGTCCGTTCGCGTCTGGAGTTCGGTCTCGGCGCGAACAGCCAGCGAGTTCGCGGTGTTCAGCGCGGGGACGAAGACGTGCGCGGAGAGTGAATCCGCGTGCGTCGTGTCGTTCGCCAAGCGCGGCATGGTACTCGGCCGGCGCCGTCGTCGCGAGCTGGCGGACCGCGGTGCCGATGTCCGCCGCGTAGTCTGGCAGTTGAAAGTGCGAGAGCGAATCGGCGAGTGCGGCGACGTGCGCCACCTCGTGATCCATCGAGTCGCGCGAGGCGGCATTCTTGGCGAAGAGCAGTGCCAGCTCGTCGGGGCGTAAGTTGGCGAGGCCGGCCCGTAGGCGGCCGAGGAGCAGGGAGGCCGCGAATTCGTTGTCGTGCAGGACGATTGCGTCGTCATGCAACCGCCGCAGCGATTGAATGGCGAACACGAGCGGGCCGACGAGGATGATCGCGATGGCCACGAGACCGACGGCCAGCCTCGAACGCAAGGTCATGATGGTGCGTGGGGCGCTCTGATGGTGCAACGACGCTGCAAGGACGACACCGCAAGGACGACACCGCTTGTCAGGGGTACCGTCACCTCAATGTTAGCTATAGGCTTATGGCTCGCCACGCCAGCAGCTTAGCCCGTTCTCCATGGCCGAGACAACTCCACGCATCGCCGAGCTCCACGAGTATAGCGGTCAAACCGTCACCGTCCGCGGTTGGGTAACGCACGTCCGGTCATCCGGAAAGGTCGCGTTCGCCGTCGTGCGCGACGGCACGGGCGTGATGCAAGCCGTATTCGTGAAAACTCAACTCACTCCAGAAACCTGGGAGCGGTTCAAAGAGCTGACCCTCGAGACGTCGGTGCACGTCACGGGGGAGATCCGCGCCGAACCGCGCGCCCCGGGCGGCTACGAAATGGGGGCGACAGCGCTCACGATCATCGGCCCCAGCCCGATCGACTATCCGATCCAGCCGAAGGAGCACGGCATCGACTTTCTGCTCGATCACCGGCACTTCTGGCTTCGCAGCCCGCGCCAACGGGCGATTTTCTCCGTGCGCAACGAGATCGAGCAGGCGATCCACGATTTTTTTTACGAGCGCGGATTTCTGCGCGTCGACACGCCGATTCTCACCGCGGCGATCGGCGAGCGGAGCGGATTGTTCTCGACGGAATACTTCGACGAAGGAAACGCGTATTTGGCGCAAACCGGCCAGCTGTATGGCGAAGCGGCGGCGGCGGCCTTCGGAAAGATCTACACGTTTGGCCCGACGTTCCGCGCGGAAAAATCGAAGACCCGCCGACATCTGACCGAGTTCTGGATGATCGAGCCTGAAGTCGCCTGGAACGACTCCAACGACAACATGCGCCTCCAGGAGGATTTCGTCTCGTTCATCGTACAGCGATGTCTGGAGCGGCGCGGGGCGGAGCTCGACGGAACTGGAGCGCGACATTGCGCCGCTGCGAGCGCGTGTGCGCGCCGTTTCATCGCGTCGACTATGGCGACGCGGTGACGATTCTCCAGAAAAAGGGGAGCACCGTGACGTGGGGCGACGATCTTGGCGCCGAAGATGAGTCCCTGCTCGTTGCCGACTACGATCGCCCGGTGTTCGTGATGAACTATCCGAAAGAGGCGAAGGCGTTTTACATGAAGGAGAATCCGGCCGATCCGCGCACCGTGTTGTGCGACGACTGTCTCGCGCCGGAAGGCTACGGGGAAATCATTGGCGGATCGCAGCGCGAGGACGATTACGACCGACTCCTCCAGCGCATTCACGACGAAAAACTACCCGTCGATGCGTACGGCTGGTATCTCGACCTGCGGAAGTACGGCACGTTCGTGCATTCCGGTTTTGGCCTGGGACTGGAACGCACCGTGGCGTGGATCTGCGGCTTGCCACACATCCGGGAGGCGAGCGCGTTCCCTCGGATGATGACCCGGCTGCGTCCGTAGTTCCCCGAGCTATTCGCCGAGCTTCACTTCATCCCAAATCGCGTCGAGCTGTTCGAGCGATGCGTCGCCGACGGCGAGCCCGCGCTCGGCGGCCGTTCGTTCGACGGCGGCGAATCGTCGCGCGAACTTGACGTTCGCGCGGTCGAGGGCAAGCGCCGGATGCACGTCGGCCTTCCGGCACAAATTGACGACCGCGAACAGCAAGTCGCCCAGTTCGCCTTCGAGCAACGCGTGCGCCTCGTCGTAGCGCGCCCCGCGGTCGCCCGCCGTCGCCTCTCGCCGCGCGAGCTCGTCGCGGACTTCATCCAACTCTTCTTCTACTTTTTGTATCGGACCGGCCACGTCCGGCCAGTCGAATCCCACGCCGGCGGCGCGGTCCTGAAGACGAAACGCGCGATGGAGCGCCGGCAAGTCGACGGGCAGTCCGTCGACGATGCTCGTCCGGCGCTTCGCCTTCATTTGCTCCCACGGCTGGCGCGCGCCGTCGCCGTAGAGGTGTGGATGCCGGCCGCGCATCTTCGTGACGAACGCGTCGGCCACGTCGTGCATGGTGAACGCGCCGCGCTCCTCGGCGACGACCGAATGAAACAGGACCTGCAACAGCAGATCGCCCAACTCTTCGCGAAGCTGTGCGTCGTCGCCCGCTCGGATCGCGTCGTCGACTTCATACGCTTCTTCGATCAAGTACGGCCGCAGCGATTCGTGCGTCTGCGCCGCGTCCCACTCGCAGCGCGCGCGCAAGTCGCGCATCAACGCGAGTGTATCGTCCAGGGTCGGTTTTGCTTGCATAGCCTCCTCGGGTCCGGTATACTACCCGCCCGCGGAATCATGGGTCAATGCACAGTTTGATGAGGCGCGCCTGGGTCGATATCGACCTCGGCGCGTTGTTACGAAATGGCGCGGCGATCGCCGCGCAGGCACGTGTGCCGCTGCTCCCGATGGTGAAAGCCGACGGGTATGGTCTCGGCGCCGTTCGTGTTGCGCATGTGCTCGAGCGGCTCGACCCGTGGGGTTTCGGTGTCGCGACAATCGCCGAGGGGGAAGAACTCCGGCGCGCGGCGATCACGCGGCCAATCGTCGTATTCACTCCGCTCCTCATCGGCGATTTCGACGCGGCCGAGCGCGCAGATCTCACACCGGCACTCGGCGACCGCGAGTCGATCGTGCACTGGCAGCGCACGGGCCGCCCGTGGCAACTGGCGATCGACACTGGGATGAATCGCGCCGGTGTGCCATGGACCGACGTGGCATCTCTTCGCAGCGCGCTGGCGATTGACAGTCCGCAGGGCGCGTTCACGCATTTCCATTCCGCAGATCAGAATGACGCCACGCGCGACGAGCAGGAGCGCCGATTTGATGACGCGGTGGCGCGATTGCCCGTGCGACCGTCGATGCTGCACGCCGAAAACAGTCCAGCGGTCGAACACCGTGGTCCGTCGCGCTGGACCGTGGCGCGACCGGGCGTGTTTCTCTACGGCGTCGGCAGCGGCAACTCCGCCGTGATCGAGCCCGAGCCCGTGGTGTCGGTGCGAGCGCGCGTCGTCGATCTCCGCACCATCGCCGCGGGCGAGACGGTCAGCTACGGCGCCACGTTCCGCGCGGAGACCGAGCGCCGAATCGCAACGCTGGCCATTGGCTACGGCGACGGCTATCGGCGCGCGTTCGGCAACGCGGCGACAGTGCTGGTCGGTGGCAAGCGTGCGCCGGTCGTTGGTGCCGTCACGATGGACATGACGATGATCGACGTGACCGATACGCCGTGCATGATCGGCGACGTCGCGACGCTCATCGGCGCGGACGGCGGCGATCGGATCGACGTCAACGATGTCGCGGCGATCGGCGGCGTGAGTCCGTACGAAGTGCTCACCGGTTTGCGCGGCCGGCTGCCGCGGCGGTATGTCGAACCGCTCAGTCAGGAATGAGACGCGCCGCAATCATCGTCCTCGACGGGGTAGGCATTGGCGCAGCCCCTGACGCGAGCGACTACGGCGACGTTGGCAGCGACACGCTCGGCAACGTCGCGCGCGCGGTTGGCGGTCTCGATCTACCAAATCTCCAGCGTGCGGGCTTGGGGAACATTGCGCCGCTCGCCGGCGTGGCGAGCACGGCGCGCGCGATTGGCGCATGGGGGTTGATGGTCCCGCACTCGGCCGGTAAAGACAGCACGACCGGCCACTGGGAGATCGCCGGTGTGCAACTCGCGCGTGCCTTCCCGACGTATCCGGCCGGATTCCCGGACGATCTCGTGGCCGAATTCGCCCGCCGCACCGGGCGCGGCGTGATTGGCAACGTCGTTGGGAGCGGCACGGATGTCGTCGCACGGTATGCCGCGGAGCAGGAGACGACTGGGTCGTGGATCGTCTATACGTCGGCGGATTCGGTATTTCAGGTGGCGGCGAACGAACGCGTCATTCCGCTCGATGAGCTGTATCGGGCATGCGAGATCGCGCGCGCAATGCTCGTGGCGCCGAACGATGTATCGCGGGTGATTGCGCGCCCGTTCACCGGGAGCGGACGGCTCATACACGCGCACGAGTCATCGCCGCGACTATTCGCTCGAGCCGCCCGGTGAAACGGTTCTCGACGCGCTTGCCGCGGCCGGCGTAGAGAGAGCCGGCGTGGGCAAGGTGGACGACCTATTTGCCGGCCGGGCAATTGCCTCGCGCCACACCAAGGACAACGCGGATGGGATCGCCGCGATCAGCCAATGGCTGACCGGCACCGCAAGTGGGTTACTTTTCGCCAACTTGGTAGATTTCGACCAGGCATTCGGGCACCGAAACGACGTACCGGGGTTCTATGGAGCGTTGCGTGAATTTGACGCAGCGCTGCCGGGGTTGTTGGCTTCACTTCGCGAGGACGATCTGCTCTTCATTACCGCCGACCACGGAAACGACCCGACAACCCCGTCGACCGATCACGCACGCGAATGTGTCCCACTGCTCGCCTTCGGGCGCGTGGTGCGTTCGGCATCGCTCGGACGTCGCGCGACGTTTGCCGATCTCGGTGCGAGCGTGGCCGAGTGGCTCGGGATCGGTTTTCGCGGTCGCGGCACGTCGTTCCTTCCGCAGTTGGTTGGTCGCTAGCATGGCAGTCGAAGCGCGGCCAGGGGGCACGATTGAACCCCCTGGCGACGACCGAATGCTGACCGTGTTGCGCGAGCGCGCGTTTGCCGCGATGGAGCGTGCGTACGCGCCATACTCGACGTTCCGAGTCGGCGCGGCGTTGCTCGCATCGGACGGCAGTGTGACCGAAGGCTGTAACGTTGAGAACGCGGCGTTCCCGGCGGGTATGTGCGCCGAACGGGGCGCCGTTTCTGCGGCAGTGGCCCGCGGAAATCGATCGTTCGAAGCGGTATTGATTGCGACGGAGGCCGACGCGCCGACGCCGCCCTGCGGCATGTGCCGGCAGGTGCTCGAAGAATTCTCGCCGCAGCTCCTCGTCGTCAGCGTCACGCGGCACGGGCGCGAGGCGCGCTGGACCCTCGACGCGTTGCTCCCATCGGCATTCACCCCGCACTCATTGGACCGGCGATGACCCGGAGAGTTCGTTTTGCCTAAGCAGGTTCTGGCACTTCTATCGGCGGTCGCAGCGATCGCGGTGATCGGCTGCGCCGAAAAGCTCGAGGCGGGGAAAACGTGTCCGTTGCTGTGTCCCGAGCAGGCGATCACGCTGCAGGACACGACGATCGACGCGATCATCGTGGATACGACCATCTTGGGGCTTCCGCCAATCGGCGGGTCGACGTTCATGATGCTCTCGTCCCACGGCGACACGCTGCAGACGCGGGCGATCATCCGGTTCGACACGCTGCCGTCGACGTTCACGTTCGCCGGCAACGACAGCACGATCTCGGTCGTCGACAGCGCATTTCTCATCACGCCGATCGCGCGAGACAGCCTCAGACCGCCGCGCGGTCCAATCACGATCGAAGCATACGACGTCGACACCGCGGCGACTGACACGGTATCGGCGATCATTGGCGCGCTGTTCCGCGCCGACCGGTTCCTCGGCTCGATGACGTACGCCCCCAACGCGCTGACGGACACGCTGCGCATTCCGATCAACACGGACACCGTGCTCGCGCGGGTGTTGGCGGGGTCGCGGCTGCGGGTTGGACTGCGATTGGTCACGGCGCAGGGCTTCGACCTGCAAGTCGGCACCGTCGCCAGCGGGTCGCCGGTCACGCTCCAGTTCAAGTCGTCGCTCGACACGGCGGCGACCCCGGTCAACGTCGTGCCCGTGTCGAACTCGCCGACCGAGCCGAGCTTCCTCGCCGCGACGCTTACCAACTTTACTGTTGTGCTCTTCGGCAACACGACGACGCCGGCGACGATGATTGCCGTCGATGGCGTGCCGTCGCGACGAACATTTTTGCGGTTCTCGTTGCCGTCGCGCATTGTCGATTCGACCACCATCGTCCGCGCGTCGCTGCAGTTGATGCAGGTACCGAACCACGGGGTGAGCCTGACGGATTCCGTCTTTGTCTACCCCGTCGCCATTATCGCGTCGCCCGCGGTGAACGACATCCCGTCGCAGCTCGGATTTCTCGGGCCGACCGGACAGCTCGGTCTCGATTCGCATCTTGCTCGCGCCGGGTGATAGCGGTCTGCGCTCGTTCGAGATCGTCGGTCTCGTGCGAACATGGCACAACGTGCCTGAGACGACGAGTCCGCGAATCCTCGCGCTTGCGTGGCGGGGCCGAAGGCTCGTTGCCCGGCGAGATCGACTTCATTTCAACGTTGGGACCGCTGGGACTGCGACCACGCCTCCGCATTACCTACGTGCCGCAGACCAGCTTCGGCGTGCCATGAGCGATGCCCCGGGTGAATGCATGAACACACGTACTAGGTCCGCAATGATGATTCGCGCATGCGCGCTGTCGATCGTACTGTGGCCGATCGTCGCGGCGTCGAGCGCGGCCCAGGCGAATCTCAGCACGCAAGGGTACGGCTTCCCCACGGGGCAGTTCAGCTCGCGAGCCTACGGTACGGGCGGCGCGCTGGCGGAGATGGATCCGCTGTCGCCCGTCAATCCGGCGGCGCTGTCGCTGATCGGATCGCGCGTCGTGTACCTCCAGATCGAGCCGGAGTTCCGCTCGGTGCGCACGTCCACGTCCAACGGGAACGACAACACGACGACGACCCGCTTTCCGGTGGTGTTCGGCGCGCTGCCACTCGGTTCTCGCTGGGTCGTGAGTCTCGGGTCGTCGACGTTGCTCGATCGCACCTCGACGACAACGTTCAGTACCGTTCAGGTCTTGAACGGCGTGGAGAACGTGCCGCTGACCACGGAATTTCAGGTCAATGGCGCCATCGACGATGTTCGGTTGGCGTTGGCCTGGACGCCGGTAACCTGGCTCCGGTTCGGCGTCGGCGCCCACGCCATCACTGGACACAACCTCATCACCGTCCACCAGACCTTCGTCGATTCCGCGGAGTTCGCGGCGTTCACACAGCAGCGCATCCTGGGGTTCAGCGGCGCCGCCGCGTCGGCCGGAGTCGAGTTTGTGTCGAACGTGATCACGGCCGCGTTCTCGGCGCGTGCCGGCGGTGATCTCAACCTCGCCATCGAGGACACGTCGCTTGGATCGGCGCGCGTGCCGACCCGGGTCGGCGCGTCGATCGCGTACACGGGCATTCCGAATTCGTCGATCGCCATCCGCACGTCGCACGACAACTGGTCGTCGCTCGGCGGCCTCGGCTCGCCGAACGTCGTCGGCGTCGACGCATGGGACACGAGCATCGGCGCCGACGTGGCCGGTCCGCGGCTTGCCAACCGGATCATCTTTCTGCGCGCGGGATTTCGCGACCGGACGCTTCCATTCGAAGCCGACGACGCGCAAGTTCGTGAGCGGAGTGTCACGGCCGGCCTTGGAACGACGTTCGCCAATGGCCGGATTCTCACGGATTTTGCCGTGATCCGGGCCTCGCGCACCGTGAGCATCCCGGCGTCCGAGAAGGCGTGGACGTTGAGCTTCGGGTTAACCGTTCGGCCATGAGCCAGTCGTGGACACCATCGCACCACCCGCGAATGCGCCACTGATTCTCGTCGCCGACGACGTCGCGGCGAATGTCGAGCTGTTGTTCGACCAACTCCACGTGCTCGGCTTTCGCGCCATCGCGGCGTCGGACGGTCCGTCGGCGCTCGCCGTGTGTTTCGAGAGTCGCCCGGACCTGTGCATTCTCGACGTGTCGATGCCCGCGGGCGAACTTGGCGTCGACGATCGGTCGACCGGATTCGAGGTCTGTCGCCGCATCAAGCGCGACCCGCGAACGAAGAGCATCCCGGTCATCTTCGTCACCGCGCTCAACGACACGACCGATCGGGTCAAGGCGATCGAGGCCGGCGGCGACGACTTTCTCACCAAGCCGCACAATCGGCTCGTGCTGGGCGCGCGCGTGCGCAGCCTGCTCAAGCTCAAGGCCGCGACCGATTCGCTCGAGGACACGCTCCGCAAATTGCGCGAAGTCGAGAAGATGCGCGACGATCTCATGAAAATGATCGTTCACGATCTCAAAACACCGCTCACCTCCGTGCTCGCCACGATGGAGATGCTGATCGACGGGGACTTCGGCGAGATCAACCCCGACCAGCGGCGCATGCTGGCCGACGCCGAGGGAAAGGCCGACGACCTGCTGGCGCTGATCGGCGATTTGCTCGAAGTGTCGCAGATCGAAGAAGCGACGATGACGCTGGATTTGCAGCCGATCGCGCCCGCGGCGCTGCTCAACGAGATCGCGCACGAATGGGCGATTCGCTTTCAGCAGGAGGGCGCCCGCGCCGTGGTCGACGTGACGGACGACGCGCCGCTGTTCGAGGCGGACAAGCCGCTGCTCAAGCGCGTTCTTGGGCAATCTCGTGCAGAACGCGCTCACCCACTCGGCGACGGCGATCGCCCTGCAGCTCTCGGCGCGTCGCGACGGCGACGGCATTCTCTTCACCGTCGCGGACAACGGCCCGGGCATTCCGCCGGAGTACCACGAAGTCATCTTCCGCAAGTTCGAGCGCGTGAAGAACCCGAACATTCCGCGCACGCGCAGCTCGGGACTGGGCCTCGCGTTCTGTAAACTCGTCGTCGACGCGCACGGCGGGCGCATCTGGGTGCAAAGCGCGGGCGAGGGCAAGGGAAGCGCGTTCCATTTCTCGCTGCCGACGAAGCCTGCGCATCGCGAGGTTCGCGTGACCGCCGGAGGCGCCGTACCAGTGTGAAGGTGTATCTGCGCACCTTCGGGTGCCGCGCGAATCACTACGACACGGAAGCGGTGCGCGAGATGGTGGTTGCCGCGGGCCATTCCGTCGTCGCGTCGGCCGCGGAGGCCGACGCCGCGGTGTTCAACAGCTGCGCCGTCACGGCCGACGCCGAGGCGGATTTGCGACAGGCAATTCGGCGCGCCGCCCGCGAACAGCCATCGCTTCGCACCGTCGTCATGGGATGCGCCTCCGCGCTCGATGCAGATCGCGCCCCGGCGCTGAGCATTCGCGCGCTGCCAACCGTCGAGCAACTCGTTGCCGGCGCGGATCTGCCCGCGATCGCGGCGGCGCTCGAGCTCGAATACGACATCAAGCCGCTGCCGAACGGCGACGCACCGATGCTCAGGACGCGCGTGCAGACCGGGGCTCGCGCGCTGTTGCGCGTCCAGGACGGGTGCGACGAGCACTGCACCTTTTGCGCGACGACCATCGCACGAGGTCCGAATCGCAGCCGCGGCGAAGCGGAACTCGTTCGCGAAGCCGCCGCGCTCGCCGAGCGGCATTCAGAAATTGTCATCACCGGCATTCACATCGGTACGTACGGCGCCGACATTGGCTCGTCGCTCGGTGTAGTTGCTCGATCGACTCGTCCGCGACGTTCCGGCCGTTCGGTTTCGCCTGTCATCGATCGAGGCGACGGAGATCGACGACCGCTTGGCCGAATTGTTGATCGGCGCGCCGGCCCGCGTTGCGCCGCACGTCCACGCGCCTCTTCAGTCGGGCTCGGATCGTGTGCTGCGCCGCATGGGGCGACACTGGTACACGGCGGCGCAGTACGCCGCGGCGATCGAGCGACTTGCATCACGAATGAGTATTCTCGGATTGGGTGCGGACGTCATCGCGGGATTCCCGGGCGAAACGAGCGAGCGACCACGCCGAGACGCGTGCGCTCATCGCGCGACTGCCGTTTACGTACTTGCACGTGTTTCCGTTCTCGATGCGACCGGGCACCGGAGCAGAGCGCCTCGGTCAGGCGCTCCCGCCGGCATTGATCGGCGAACGCGCCGCCGAGTTGCGCAGCGTCGCGTCGAACAAATCCGCGGCATACACGGCGGCGCGCGTTGGCGGCACGGCGGACGTCGTGGTCGTTCGGCGGCGGACCGACGCCCCAGGCCATGAGCGGCGACTATTTGGACGTCGACGTCGAGCAGGGCGCTCGCGCGCGCGGCGAGCGATTCACCGGCACGTTGCGACGCAGCGCGCGCGGTCGACTCGCTATGGCGTAAGCGCCCGTCGTCTGCGCGTTACTACCCGAAGGTCGTCGTGCAAGCTATTTTCCCTGAATGAGTTGCGCGCCTGATCCCCGCCCGACGGTCTACGTCGAGACCTACGGCTGCCAGATGAACGTCAGCGACTCCGAGCTCATCCTCGGCAAGCTGGCGGCGCACGGGTATGACGCGGTCGATGGACCCGACGGCGCGGACGTCATTCTCGTCAACACCTGCGCGATTCGCGAGCACGCCGAGCAGCGCGTGCTCGGCCGCCTCGGCGAACTTCGGCGCAGCATGAAGCCCGGCTCCATCGTCGGTGTCACCGGCTGCATGGCGCAACGCCTCGGTCCGCAACTGCTCACGCGCGCGAAGCACGTGAGTCTCGTCGTCGGACCTGACGGCTACCGCGCGCTTCCAGCGTTGATCGATGGCGCGCGCCGCGGTGAACGCACCATCGCCACGACCTTCGACCTCGAGGAGCACTACGAGGATTTTCAGCCGCGGCGCTTTGACAAGGTCAAGGCATGGATCCCGGTGCAGCGTGGCTGCGACTATCGCTGTACCTACTGCATCGTGCCGACGACGCGCGGCGCCGAGCGCAGTCGTCGGCTCGCGGACGTGGTGCGCGAAGTGGAGACCGTCGTCGCCGACGGCATGAGCGAAGTCGTATTGCTCGGCCAGACGGTCAATTCGTATCACGACGGCGAATTCGGATTTGCCGATCTGCTGCGCGCGGTGGGCGCGGTCGCCGGCGTGCGGCGCGTGCGCTTCACGAGCCCGCACCCGAACGATTTCTCTGACGCCGTCATCGCGGCGATGGCCGAGGTCGACGCGGTGTGTGAGCACGTCCATCTTCCGATGCAGTCCGGGTCATCGAGCGTGCTCAAGCGCATGCTGCGCCGATATACGCGAGAAGGCTACCTCGAGTGTGTCGCCAAACTGCGCAACGCGATTTCCGGCCTCATGGTGACCACGGACGTCATCGTCGGATTTCCGGGCGAAACCGATGACGACTTCGAGGAAACGCTCGACGTCGTGCGCGCCGTGGGGTTCGCCGACGCGTTCACGTTCAAGTTCTCGCCGCGCGACGGGACGCCAGCCACGCGGATGCCCGCGGAGCTCACCGTGCCCGACGACGTCGCGAGCGACCGCCTCGCGCGACTCGTAGACATGTTCCGCGGAATCACGCGCGCATCGCAATCTGCAGCAACTCGGCCGACGCTACGAGGTGCTCGCCGAGAAGATGTCGCGGCGCGGCGACGACGTGCTCCAAACCCGCACGCGCGATTTCAAGACCGTGCTCGTTCCCGGCGACGCGAGCATGCTCGGTCAGTACATGAACGTGGAGTTGACTGGGACGACTGGCTCGACGTTCACCGGTCAGGTCGTGCGCGAGCGCGAGCGCGAACGCCAACCGCTACCGCTGCCGCGGCCGGCTAGCTCCGCGCGGCGCGATCGATTGATCGTGGTAGCAACACAAAGATGCGAGTGACGGGCGTGCGCCGCGCAGACTCCGCGCCGCATGCCGCTCGTCGTCTTCCTCCTCATCGCGTACGTCGCCGGACTCTTTGCGGGCTTCGCCGGATCGTGGGCGCTCGCGGCGCTGGCGGCGGTCGTAGTCGCCGCGCTCGCCGCCGCACATGGACGCGCGGCCGCCGCAACGATTGTCGCCCTGACCGCCGCTGGTGCGGTCGCCGCCACCGCGAGTCGGCGCGACAGCGCGCGTTGCCTGCACGACGCCCTCGCGCGACAGCCGCTGCGAGTCGTCGTCGCGGATAGCGTTGCGCCGGGCGGATATGTTCGCGCGCAACTCGACGGTTGCGACGGCGCGAGTGTGTCGCTGGCCGTCGAGCGCGGCACCGCCGCCGCGGGTAGCGTGGTCGACGCGCGCGGCGTCGTGAGCACGACGCAACGCGGCGTCCTCGTGCAACACGCATCGATCGGTACGGTACGTGGGCCGCCGTTGCTCGCCCGTTGGCGCGCCGGCGCCGGTGTCGACATCGATCGCACCTTCGGCGGCGATGCGCCGCTCGTCCGCGCGCTGCTCATTGCCGATCGATCGGAACTCGCCCCGGACACGCGCGACCGATTCGCCGCCGCCGGTCTTGCGCACATTCTGGCCATCGCCGGGCTGCACATCGGCATCATCGCCCTCGCCCTCGAGCTGGCGCTGCAACTCGCCGGCATGGCGCGTCCTCGGGCGCGGCTCGCGGCGCTAGTCGTCGTGCTTTTCTATGTAGCACTCATTGGCGCGCCGATCCCGGCTGTCCGCTGCGCAGCGATGCTCGCCACGTTTCGACTGAGCCAACTCGCGCAGCGGCCGGCATCGCGTTGGGCGATCGTTGCGATCGGCGCGGCCCAACCGGTGTTCGTTCCGCGCGCCGCGTTGGAAGTCGGCTACCAGCTGAGCGTGATCGGCGTGACATCGATGATCGTCGCCAGTCGACTGGGACGGCGTATCGGCGTCGATCGATTGCCCTGGTTCGCTCGATCACCGGCGGCCATTCTCCTCGGCTCTACTATCGTAACGATCGTCTCGGCGCCGATCGTTGCCTGGGTGTTCGGGCGCGTCAGCCTCGTCGCTCCGCTCAGCAATCTGGCCGCAACGCCGCTGATCGTACTCGCGCAGCCGATGATTTTCTGCGGATTGCTCGTGTCGCGAATTCATCCGGTAGCCGCTTTGTTCGCTGACGCGGTGCATCCGCTGCTCTTTGCGCTCGACCGCGTCGCGTTTTATTCGGCGTCTCTCCCCGCGGCATCGATCGCTGTGGCGCCGACCGTCGTCGCCGCGGTGATCGCCGGCGTGTTATCGGTCGCGCTCATTGTCGCATGCGCGTCGGACGAGTGGCACCGGCCAGCCGCGCATTGCGTCGCTTGCCGCGGCGGCGCTGATCTGGCTGCCTCTCGGTCCGACGCGATCCGGACTCGTCGAGCTGCACATGCTCGACGTCGGGCAGGGCGATGCGATCGCGCTTCGCACGCCGCACGGACATTGGGTGCTGTTCGACGCCGGCCGAGCGTGGAGCGGCGGAGACGCAGGTCGCGCGACGGTGATTCCGTATCTCGGACGACTCGGCGGTGTGCTCGACCTGTTCGTGCTGTCGCATCCGCACACGGATCACGTCGGAGGCGCGGCGAGCGTACTGAACGCACTGCATCCGGCGTCGTACGTCGACGCCGGGTTTCCCGGTGGCGCCACCGCGTACCGCGCCTCGCTCGACGCCGCGCGCGTGGATCACGTTCGATGGAGGCGTGCGCACCCCGGAGACAGCACAATCGTCGACGGTGTATCGCTCCACTTTCTTGCGCCCGACTCGGCCTGGACGGCGAGGTTGGTCGATCCCAACCTGGCGAGCGTCGTGACGCTGGTGCAGTACGGTGATGTGCGCATGCTCATGATGGGCGACGCCGAGCGTCCGGAAGAGGAGTGGCTGCTCGAGCACGAAGCCGGCGAATTGCATGCGGACATTCTCAAGGTCGGTCATCACGGCAGCTCGACCAGCAGCAGCGAAGATTTTCTCGACGCCGTGCGCCCGCGCCTCGCGCTGGTCTCGGTCGGCGCCGGAAACAGCTATCATCTTCCGACGCCGGCGATCATGGAGCGACTCGCCGCGCACGGGGCGCAGGTATTGCGGACCGACCGATTGGGAACGATTGTGGCGCGCACCGATGGAACGCGCGTGTTTGTGACCGCCGCCGGAGATGAATGGGAGCTGTCGACGCAATTGCCGCCGCCGCGCACGCCGTGATCGGGCGCCCCACGTCGCTGCCTGACAATCTGGTCGAGCGCTTTCCCGAGCTGGGGTACGCGCGGTGGCGGCGCGGCGGTCTCCCGGTCCGAGTGGGCGGATGGTGCCTCGGGCAACGCTCTGTGTCGGCCATTACGCTCTGGCGGACAATTTGGCTCGCACCCGACGTGACGCCGACGGCAGAATTGCTCTTGCATGAGCGACGACACGTCACACAGTTTGAAGCGAGCCTGGCCTTCCCGTTCTTGTACCTTTGGGAGTCGGTGAGGCACGGCTATGTTAGGAATCGCTTTGAGGTCGATGCGCGCACGTACGCCGCATCGCGAACGCAAGCTGCGCAGGAGCCGGACCGCTGAAGTTTGCCCTGACCCTCCCTCCGAAAGGATGACTGAGCGTGGTCAAACACACCGCAACGTCGGTCGTTACCATCGACCGCTTCATCATCGAAGAGGAGCGCAATCACCCTGAGGCCACGGGTGAGCTGTCGGCCATTCTGTACGATCTTGCGCTGGCCGCCAAGATGATCGCCAACAAGGTCCGCAGCGCGGGCCTGGCGGATATCCTCGGCTCGGCGGACAGCGAGAACGTGCAGGGTGAGGTGCAGCAGAAGTTGGACATCATGGCCAATGAAATCATCATCAAGGCCATGGACCACGGCGGTCGCCTCTGCGCGATGGCGTCCGAAGAGGAGCCGGGCATCATCCAGATTCCCGACCACTTCAAGTGCGGCAAGTACTGCTTGCTGTTCGATCCGCTCGACGGGTCGTCGAACATCGACGTCAACGTCCCCGTGGGCACGATCTTCTCCGTGGTGCGAAAGATCACGCGCGGACGGCACGGCGAGATGGAGGACATCCTGCAGCCGGGCCGACGTCAGGTTGCCGCCGGCTACGTGATCTATGGGTCGAGTACGATGATGGTGTATACGACCGGTCAGGGAGCGCACGGGTTCACGCTCGATCCGTCGATCGGGGAATTCCTGTTGTCGCATCCCAATATTCGAATTCCGGAACATGGCCGGTACTTGTCGGTCAACGACTCGTACGAGGAACTGTGGGACGAGGGCGTTCGCTCGCTCATGCGGTGCTACAAGGGGCTGGAGAGCGATCACAAGGCGCTGAGCACGCGCTACGTGGGCTCGCTGGTGGCCGACTTTCATCGCAACCTGCTCGGCGGCGGCATCTTCGCGTATCCGTCCAATCGGAAATCCACGCGCGGCAAGCTGCGCCTTCTCTACGAAGCGAACCCGCTGGCGTTCATCGTCGAACAAGCCGGCGGTGCGGCGTCCGACGGAAACAGTCGCATTCTCGACGTCTCGCCCACGGAACTGCACCAGCGCACGCCGCTCTACATCGGGAGCAAGAACGAGGTCGAGCTGGCGCAGCGCCTGGTCGCGAAGAAGCCGCCGGAGCTCGTCACGACCTGAGCGCGCGCGCGTGGTTCACTAGCGCCAGTCGGTGCCGATCGGTGCTCGCGTGACGGAGCGGCGGGATGCGTCGCCGTCGGATTTGCCGATCGACGCCGTCTATCGTCCGGCTGACGCCGCGATCGACTATGCGCACGATCTCGGCGATCCGGGCGTCTTTCCGTTCACGCGCGGCATTCAGCCGACGATGTACCGCGGCCGCATGTGGACCATGCGGCAATACGCGGGATTCGGCACCGCCGCCGAGACGAATCGGCGCTTCCGCATGCTGCTCGACGCCGGGCAGACAGGGTTGAGCGTCGCGTTCGACCTGCCGACCCAGATGGGTCTGGATTCCGATTCACCGCGTGCGCTGGGCGAAGTCGGGCGGGTCGGCGTGGCGATCGACACGGTCGACGACATGCACACGCTGCTCGAGGGGATTCCGCTCGACAAGGTATCGACGTCGATGACGATCAACGCCACGGCGTCGACCCTGCTCGCCATGTATATCGTCGTCGCCGAAGAGCGGGGGATTGCCCGCCAGGCGCTCAGCGGGACGATTCAAAACGACATCTTGAAAGAGTATATCGCGCGCGGCACGTACATCTACCCGCCGGAGCCGAGCCTGGCGCTCATTGCCGACGTGTTCCGCTTTTGCGCGTCGGACGTGCCGAATTGGAATCCGATCTCGATCTCCGGGTACCACATTCGCGAAGCCGGCGCGACGGCTGTACAGGAATTGGCATTCACATTTGCCAACGCCATCGAGTACGCCAACTGCGCCGTCGCCGCTGGCCTCGCCGTCGACAGCTTCGCGCCGCGCCTGTCGTTCTTCTTCGCCGCGCACAACGATCTCTTCGAGGAGGCGGCGAAATTCCGCGCAGCGCGTCGCATCTACGCGCACATCATGCGGGAGCGGTTCGGCGCGAACGACGCGAGCTGCCGGCTCCGCTTTCACACCCAGACCGGCGGCGTCACGCTCCAAGCCCAGCAGCCGCTCAACAACGTCGTGCGCGTCACGATTCAGGCCCTGTCCGCCGTGCTCGGCGGCACGCAGTCGCTCCACACGAACGGGTACGACGAGGCACTCGCGCTCCCGACTGAGACCGCCGCGACGCTCGCGCTGCGCACGCAGCAGATCATCGCCAACGAGTCCGGCGCGGCGCTCACCGTCGATCCGCTCGCCGGAAGCTACTACGTCGAGCACTTGACCTCGGAGCTCGAACGGCGCGCGCTCGAACTGCTCGCGCGCGTCGACGAACTGGGCGGCGCAGCGCGGGCCATCGAAGCCTCGTTCTTCCAGGAGGAGATCGCGCGCAGCGCGTACGCGTTCCAAATGCGCGTCGAGTCGCGCGACGCGATCATCGTCGGCGTGAACGCGTACACGGACGGGAAGGCGCCGCCGATCGTGGCGACGCCCGACTTCTCCGCGCTGGAGCACGATCAGGTGGCGCGCGTTCGCGCCGTGCGGCACGGCGCGCGACAACGCCCGTGCGACCGCGGCGCTGGCGAAAGCTGCGCGACATCGCGCCGTCGTATCTGGCGCCGGCCGGCGCGCGGCCGCCGATCGTCGACTCGATCGTCGACGCGGTTCGCGCGCGCGCGAGCGTGGGAGAAATCGCCGACGCGCTGCGTGCATCGTGGGGAACGTACCAACCAAGCTGACGCGACCGCTTGAACGCGGCTCCAGCGAGCGCTAACTTACTAGCTCCGCTTCACTGGCCTAAGTCTCAGGCGAATGCCGACTTACGAGTTTCGCTGCCCCGACGGCCACGAGTTCGAGCACTTCTACCGCAAGATCAGTGATGCCCCGGCGGACGAACACTGTCCCGTGTGCGGAAAGGTGGCGACGCGGGTCCTGTCTGGCGGCGCCGGTCTCGTGTTCAAGGGCTCCGGGTTCTATTTGACGGACTACGGCAAGAACGCGCACCGAAAGTCTGGCGCGGCTGAACCAGCGTCCGGCGAGAAGGGCGGCGGCGAGTCGCAGAGCGGTGAGTCCTCCGGCGGCGAAGCCAAGCGCGCGGAGCCGAGCGGCGAGAGCAGCAAGTCGGCGGAATCGAAGTCCGCCGAACCACGAGAGTCACGAGACTCACGAGAGCCGCGCAGCTCGCGCGAATCACAAAACTCGAATCGCGCTGATTCGCCGACTGGTGCGTCCAAGCCGTCGGAGGCAAAACCGTCCACCGCGAAACCGAGCGGATCCGGTGGGTCGAGTGGTTCGAGCGGGTCGACTGGCTCGGGTGGTGCGTCGTCCGGCGGCAACTCACCAGACAAATAATGGACGCGACTGATCTGCTGCGCGCGGAGCTCGCACGCGTCGCGCACTCGCTCGGCGCGCCCGACGACATCGAGGCAAACGTCGAGCGCCCGCGCGATCCGGCGTTCGGCGACTGGGCGACGAATCTCGCGATGACGTTGGCCAAGCCGTTGGGGAAAAAACCGCGCGATCTCGCCACGGCGATCATCGAGCGGCTCGACTTTGCGCGCGCCGGAATCAGCTCCGCGGAGATCGCCGGCCCCGGGTTCATCAATTTCCGCGTCGCGAGCGACGTGTTCGCCGAGGGCTTGCGCGCGCTCATCGCCGCCGGCGACGCGTACGGTCGCTCCAACGTCGGGCACGCCTGCCCGGTAAACGTGGAGTTCGTGTCGGCGAACCCCACGGGTCCGTTGCACGTGGGGCATGGGCGGCAGGCCGCGCTCGGCGACGCGATCAGCGCGCTCCTCGCGGCAACCGGCTGGCGCGTGACGCGAGAGTTTTACTACAACGACGGCGGTGCGCAGATCGGGAATCTCGCGCTCAGCGTACAGGCGCGTGTGCGTCAGTTGGGCGGGGCGGAGGTCTCGATTCCCGAGGGCGGCTACCACGGCGAGTACATTCGCGACCTCGCGCAGCGCTACATCGACGAACATTCGTCGGACCCGTCAGCCGACGATCTCGACGCGGTGCGTGTGTTTGCCGTGCGCGAATTGCGCAAGGAACAGGACCGCGACCTCCAGGCCTTCGGCGTCAAGTTCGACGTCTATTATCTCGAATCGTCGCTGTACGAAGACGGCCGGGTCGACGGCACCGTGAAGCAGCTCGTCGCCGCCGGTCACGCGTACGAAAAGGACGGCGCTCTCTGGCTGCAGACCACCGATTTTGGCGACGACAAAGATCGCGTCATGCGGAAGAGCGACGGCACGTTCACATACTTCGTGCCGGACGTCGGCTACCACGTCGCGAAATGGGAGCGCGGATTCACGCGCGCGATCAACGTGCAGGGTGCCGACCACCACAGCACCGTGACGCGCGTGCGCGCCGGTCTCCAAGCGCTCGGCGTGGGGATTCCGGCCGGATATCCGGAGTACGTGCTGCACCAGATGGTCACCGTGATGCGCGGCGGCGAAGAGGTGAAGATCTCCAAGCGTGCGGGCAGTTATGTCACGGTGCGCGATCTGGTCGACGAAGTGGGGCGCGACGCGGTGCGCTATTTCTTTCTCATGCGGAAGGGCGACTCGCAGCTCGTGTTCGACGTCGACGTGGCGCGCGCGCAGTCGGATGAGAATCCCGTCTATTACATCCAGATGGCGCACGCGCGGTTGTGCGGCATCTTCCGCGTCGGCGAAGTCGATCCGGCGACGATCACTGGCGCGGACGCCGATCTCTCGGTGCTGGCGCTTCCAGAAGAGCAGGAGGTCATCAAAGCGCTGCTCGACTATCCCGCGCTCATCGCCGGGGCCGCCGCCGCGCTCGAGCCGCATCGCGTTGCCACGTATCTCCACGATACGGCAGGAAAGATCCACGTGTGGTACCACAAGGCGCACGTCCTCAACGAGCCCGACGCCATCATGCGTGCGCGTCTCGTGCTCGCGCGCGCCGCGCAGGCGGTGCTCCGCAACGGACTCGACCTGCTCGGCATCACCGCCCCGGAGCGGATGTAGTGCGACGTTCCGTACGTCCATCTCGATCAACTCACGCACCTCCCTGACCATGACCGTCCTCGTCGTCGGTTCCGTCGCGCTCGACTCCGTCGAAACTCCGTTCGGCAAAGCCGACAACGTCCTCGGCGGCTCTGGCACCTTCTTTTCCGCGTCGGCCAGTCATCTGTCGCCGGTGCAGCTCGTCGGCGTGATCGGCACGGACTATCCGCTCGACGCGCTGAAGAAGGCCTTCGCCTCGCGGCCCGTCGATCTCGCCGGACTGGAACGCGCGGAGGGCGCGTCGTTTCGCTGGCGCGGTCGCTACCGGCACGATCTCAACACCGCGGAAACGTTGGAGACTCACCTCGGCGTGTTCTCCAACTTTCGCCCCAAGATTCCCGAACAATTCCGCAGCGCGCCGTTTGTCTTTCTTGGCAACATCGATCCGCGCTTGCAACTCGAAGTGCTGACGCAAGTGGCCAAGCCCAAGCTCGTGGCCTGCGACACGATGAACTTTTGGATCGAGAGCCGGCGCCCCGACGTGCTGGCGTTGCTCGAGCACGTCGACTTGATCACGCTCAACGACGCGGAGGCGCGGCAACTCACGGAGCAATTCAACCTGGTCAAGGCGGCGCGCTGGATCATGGAGCGCGGACCACAGCACGTCGTCATCAAGAAGGGCGAACACGGCGCGTTCATGTTCACGAAGTCGACCATTTTCTTCGCGCCGGCGTATCCCCTCGAATCGGTGTTCGACCCAACCGGCGCGGGCGATTCATTCGCCGGCGGATTCATGGGCTATCTCGCGCGGAGCGGCGACCTGTCGGAAGCGAACCTGCGCCGAGCTGTGGTCTATGGCTCGGCGATGGGGTCGTTCGCCGTCGAGAAAGTTCTCCATTGAGCGTTTACTCGAAATCACCCCGGCCGACATCCGGCAGCGCGTCGACGACATACATCGCCTGGTGAGCTTCGAGCGGGACATCGCGTGAGCGAGCCCCTCGACTACCGAGGTGCGGGCGTCGACATCGACGCGGCCGACGACGCGAAGCACCGCATCAAGGCGCACGTGCTGTCGACACTGACCGCTGGCGCGCGCGGAGAATTCGGTGGATTCGGCGGCATGTTTCGCGTACCGACCGACGTCCCGAAACCGGTGCTCGTGTCGAGCGCCGATGGCGTCGGGACCAAGCTCAAAGTCGCGATCGAGGCCGGGCGCTACGACACGGTCGGACACGATCTCGTCAATCACTGCACGAACGACATCCTGGTGCAGGGCGCCGTGCCGCTGTTCTTCCTCGACTATGTGGCGTTCGGTGTCCTCGATCCGCGGATGGTCGAACAGGTGGTGGCCGGGGTGGCGGCGGGCTGCCGGGAGAATGGCTGTGCGCTTCTTGGCGGCGAAACGGCTGAAATGCCAGGTGTTTACACCCCGCCGGATTACGATTTGGCGGGCTTCATCGTCGGTTATGTGGATGAGGACGCTATCCTCGGTCCTGGTCGGGTACGTGATGGCGACGTACTCGTTGGGATCGAGAGCAGCGGCCTGCATACGAACGGATTTTCTCTTGCACGACGCATCGTCAATGAGCGCATGAAGTTGAGTGCTCATGATCCCTTTCCAGGCGACGAGCGAAGTGTGGGTGACGTTTTGTTGTCGATTCACCGTTCCTACCTCGAGGTGTTGCGGCCGGTACTGTCGAGGGTACATGCGATGGCGCACATCACCGGCGGCGGGATTCCCGGGAACTTGAACCGGGCGCTTCCGGCGACGCTCCACGCCGTGGTCGACACCGCGGCATGGACGGTTCCCAATCTGTTTCAGCAGCTCCAACGGGCAGGTGCGGTCGGGCGCGATGAGATGTTGCGGACGTTCAACATGGGCGTCGGCATGATCGTCATCACCGATGCGGGAAGTGCCGACGATGTGATGCACGCCGCACGCGCCGGCGGGTTCGGTGCATGGGCGATGGGCCACACGCGGCTCGGATCGGGGGCCGTCATACTTAAATAATGAGGATAGAATGAAGAGTATTGTCAGATTGGCCGTGCTGTTGGCGGCCGGCGGCACGGTTGGGAGCTCGGCGCTGCGCGCCCAGTCGCCGCAATGTCCCGCGGGCGTCTCGGCGATCGATCCGAAGCGCATCACCCAGGATGCCTGCCAGCAAGCACTCGATCTGTTTCAGTACATGGCGCCGCAACTGGGCACCGCGATCGCCGGCGGCAACGCCACGCTCGGTCAGGGCGGCTCGCTCGGCGGGCTCGGTCACTTCGTGGTCGGCCTTCGCGTCAATGCCGTGGCGGGTTCGGTTCCACAGATCTCGCAAGTGGCGCCGAGCACCACGGGCGCTACGTCGCGCGAATTCCAGACCAAGGACACGCCGATTCCCATGCCGATCGCCGACGCCGCGATCGGGGTCTTCAAGGGATTGCCGCTCGGGCTCACGAACGTCGGCGGTGTCGACTTGATCGTAAACGCTTCATACATCCCCAAGCTCACCGAAGACAACGTCACCGTTGATCCGTCGAATCCGCTCAAGCTCGGCTACGGCGTGCGCGTGAGCGCGCTCCAGGAGTCGCTGCTCATGCCCGGCGTTTCGGTCACGTACCTCAAGCGCGATTTGCCGGAGATGACGCTGTCCGGGGTATCGGGGACTGATTCACTGGCAGTGAGAAACCTCGATCTTGAAACGAGCGCGTGGCGGATCGTGGCCAGCAAGAGCCTGATTCTGTTCGGCATTGCTGCCGGGTATGGTCGCGATACCTACAAGTCATCCGCAACGGTATCCGCCGTGGTACCGACGGTGGGCGGTGCGCAGACGTCGGACAATATCAGCGCGTCGCAGAATGTGACGCGCAACAATCTGTTCGCCGATCTTTCCGTGAACCTCGTGGTGCTCAAGATCGTCGGCGAAGTTGGCCAGGTCTCGGGCGGATCGCTCGACCAGCCCACGTTCAACACCTTCCAGGGCAAGGGGCCGCTCGACTCGCGCCTCTACGGGTCGGTGGGGCTTCGCTTCGGCTTCTAATGTGAATCGATCGTCCGCCGCATCATCGTCCGAGGCCGACTCGGCGTTCATGCGGCGGGCGCTCGCGCTCGCCGCGCGAGGATGGGGACAGACGGCGCCGAACCCACTGGTCGGCGCCGTCGTCGTTGCGAACGGTGTCGTTGTTGGCGAGGGGTTTCACGCGCGCTATGGTGACGCGCACGCCGAGCGAATCGCGCTCGCACGGGCCGCCGATCTGGCGCGCGGAGCGACGCTTTATGTGACGCTCGAACCGTGCGCGCACCAAGGCAAGACGCCGCCGTGTACGGAGGCGATCGTCACCGCTGGAATCGCGCGCGTCGTCGTGCCGGTGCGCGATCCGAGCGCCATCGCGCGCGGCGGCGCGGAACAGCTTCGAGCCGCCGGAATTCGCGTCGACATTGGCGTCGAGCGTGACGCAGCGCTCGAGCTCAATGCGCCGTTCTTCAACGCGCACGCGAGCGAATTGCCCTGGGTTCAGCTCAAGCTCGCGCTGTCGAGCGACGGAGCGATCGCCGATCCCACAGGCGCGCACCGATGGGTCACGGGTGCGGAGTCGCGCGCCGAGGTTCACCGGCAGCGCGCGAATGTCGACGCTGTCGCCGTCGGTGTGGGAACGGTGCTGGCCGACGATCCGTCGCTCACGGTGCGCGATGCGCCTGCGCCGCGCATTGCGCCGCGACGCGTGGTGTTCGATACGGCACTCCGCACACCGCCGTCGTCGGCCATCGTGCGGACAGCGCGCGACGTGCCGACGACGATCGTGACTGGCGACTCGGGTGCGCGGTCGCCGCGTCGTGCGGCGCTCGAAGCTGCCGGGGTCGACATCATCGTTGCGCCCGGACACGGACAGCTTGCCACGACCGACCTGCGACGAGCGCTTCAAGCATTGCGCGAGCGCGGCGTTCGCTCGCTGTTAGCCGAAGGCGGGCCGCGGTTGGCCGGCTCGCTGCTTGGCGAATCGCTTGCTCAGCGCGTGACTATCTTTCGGTCGCCGCTCGTACTTGGCACGGAGGCTCCGCAGGCGTTCGCCTTCGCGCCCGCCGGCACGGAGCAGCGACTCGAATCGTCACCCGTTGTCGAGCGACGACGGTTGGGCGACGATCTCATGACGACTTACGCGCTCGAGGACGTTGCGTGTTCACCGGATTGATCGACGACGTTGGCGTCGTCACGCGGGCAAGCGATAGCGAAGCGGGACGCGAGTTCCGCATCGAATGCCGGTACACGGATCTCGTCATTGGCGAAAGCATTGCGGTCAATGGCGCGTGCCTCACCGTTCGCGAATGTGGAACGAAATGGTTCACCGTGGCCGCGGTGACGACCACGCTCGGCCGGACGACAATCGACAATTGGCGGACCGGCCGCCGGGTCAACCTCGAGCGGGCGCTACGCGTCGGCGATCGCCTGGGCGGCCACTTTGTACAGGGGCACGTAGACGGCGTCGCCACCGTGGAAGACGTTCGCAAACATGGAGATGCGCGTCTCATTGACCTTGCTCTCCCGGCGGGACTGGCTGAGCTTATGGTGCAGCATGGTTCGGTCGCGATCGACGGCGTGAGCCTCACGGTCAACGACCTTCCGGCGCGCGGAATGATTCAGCTTTCGCTGATTGAATTTACGTTACGACAAACGACGCTGGACGAGCTGACCGCCGGCTCGCAGGTGCACGTGGAAGCCGACATGCTCGGCAAGTACGTCCAGCGTTTGCTCGGGGAATCGACATGGCCTTCGGAACGATAGAGCAGGCGATCGCCGACATTCGCGACGGACGATTTGTCATCGTCGCGGACGACGAGGATCGGGAAAACGAAGGGGATCTCATCTGCGCGGCGCAACTCGTGACGCCCGAGATGGTCAACTTCATGATCAAGCGCGCCGGCGGCCTGATTTGCCTCGCGCTCACGGGCGATCGCGTCGACGCGCTCGGATTGTCGCCGATGAGCGAATCGAATCCGGACGAGTACCGCACGGCCTACACGGTGAGCGTCGACGCGTCGGCTCGGTACGGCGTGACGACCGGCATCAGCGCACAGGATCGTGCGACGACGATCCGCGTTGCCGTCGATCCCGCCGCGGTCCGATCGGATTTGCATCACGGTGGCCATGTCTTTCCGCTGCGGGCTCGTGACGGCGGCGTGCTGCAACGCGTAGGACACACCGAGGCCGCGATCGATCTGGCCCGGCTCGCGGGCGTCGTTCCGGCCGGCGTCGTGTGCGAGATCTTGAATGAGGACGGGACGGCGGCCAGGCGCCCGGAGCTCGAAGCGTTCGCCGAGCACCATGGCATCACGTTCGTGACGGTGGCGCAGCTCGTGGCCCATCGCCTCAAGAGCGAGCGGCTCGTGCATCGGATCGCCGAAGCGCGGCTGCCGACCGAACATGGCGCGTGGACCATCGTCGGCTACCGCAACGACGTCGACCCACACGAGCACGTGGCGCTGGTGTTCGGCGACGTGACCGACGGCGAAGATGTACTCGTGCGCATTCACTCCAAGTGTCTGACGGGCGACGTGTTCCACTCGCTGCGATGCGATTGCGGATGGCAACTCGACACGGCGATGGACATGATTTCCGCTGAAGGCCGCGGCGTGATCGTGTATCTCGATCAGGAAGGCCGCGGAATCGGACTGCTCAACAAGCTGAAGGCGTACGAACTTCAGGATCGTGGCGCCGACACCGTCGAAGCGAACGAACAGCTCGGATTCAAGCCGGATCTGCGCAACTACGGAATCGGTGCGCAAATTCTGCTCGACCTTGGGACTCAAGTCGATTCGGCCGATCACGAACAACCCGCGCAAAATGGTTGGCCTCGAGGGATACGGCCTGCGCCTCGGTGAGCGCGTGCCGATCATCCAGCCCGCCCACGACGAGAACGCTCAGTATTTGCGTACGAAGCGGGATAAGCTCGGTCACTTGCTCGCGTCGTAATGGCCGACTTCTCCGGAGCGCCGACGGGAGCGGAGCGCCGCGTCGCCGTCGTCGCCAGTCGATTCAATCAGCCGATCGTCGACCGCCTGGTCGACGGCGCGCTCGATGCGCTCGTGCGCCACGGCGTCGCGGCGTCGGACATCGACGTTGTCTGGGTGCCAGGTGCGTGGGAGCTGCCGCTCGCTGCGCGTCGGTTGCTCGCGTCCGATCGATATGACGCGCTCGTCGCGGTCGGCGCCGTGATTCGTGGCGACACGCCGCACTTCGACTACGTCGCGGGTGAAGCGTCGCGTGGCCTCTCGACGGCCAGCGTGGAATACGACACGCCCATCGGATTCGGCGTGTTGACGTGCGACAACGACGAACAGGCCGAAGCGCGCGCCGGCGGCGCCCACGGCAACAAGGGATGGGACGCCGCGCTCGCCGCGCTCGAGATGGCCGACTTGTTCGATCGCCTCGATGCCGCGGACGCGAGTTGAAACGCGGGCTCGCGCCCGCGTTCTGCAAGCGTTGTACGCATGGGATCTTCGCGGCGAGCAGCGCCTCGAGCGTGTCGCCGAGCAGATCTGGGACGATCTCGCGGTAGCCGCCGACGAACGCAAGTTTGCCGGCCCGCTCGTGCAGACGATCGCCGAGCACGGTCGCGCGCTCGACGCCGAGTTGGCGGACGTGACGACCAACTGGCGCCTCGAGCGACTCGGCGTCATCGATCGCTGCGTGCTCCGGCTCGCGGCCGCCGAATTCGAGCAGGGCGAAACGCCGCCGCGCGTCGTCATTCAAGAGGCGGTGCGTTTGGCGGAGCGTTACGGCACGGTGAAGAGCGCCAAGTTCGTGAACGGCGTGCTCGACGCGCTCGCGCGCCGCATGGGACGAATGTAGTGCGCATTCTGGTCGTGAACTGGCAGGACCGCGAGAATCCCCAAGCCGGCGGCGCGGAGATTCATCTGCACGAGATCTTTGGTCGATTGGCGGCGATGGGGCACAGCGTGCGCCTGCTGTGCGGCGGATGGCCGGGTTCGCCGGCGCGCGTGCAACTCGACGGAATTGACGTGTTCCGCGTCGGCACGCGACACAGTTTTCCGTTGTTCGCACATCGCTACTATTCGCGGCATCTCGCGCAGTGGGCTGACATCCTCGTCGAGGACATCAACAAAGTGCCGCTGTTCACGCCGCGGTGGCACGCCAAGGCGACCGTCGCGCTCGTGCCGCATCTCTTTGGCTCGACGGTGTTCTCCGAGCTCGCCGCGCCGCTGGCGGCCGCCGTGTGGACGGCCGAACGTCCGCTCGGCCGCGCGTACCGCGGCGTGCCATTCGAAGCGATCAGCGAGAGTACGGCCGACGATCTCGCCGGGCGCGGAATTCCGCGCGCGTCCGTCGAGGTCATTTATCCGGGGATCGACACTGTAGCGTACACGCCGAACCCGGGTGAACGGTCGCCGACGCCGGTCTTCGCGTACCTCGGGCGCCTGAAGAAGTACAAGGGCGTGCAGTGGGTGATTCGCGCCTTCGCGGCCCTGGCCGACCCGTCGGCAACGCTGGAAATCGCCGGCGCGGGCGACTACCGGTCGCAGCTCGAAGCGCTGGCTCGCTCGCTTGATCTTGGCGAACGGGTCAGATTTCTTGGGCGCATCTCCGAGGTGCAGAAGGTCGCACTGCTGCGCCGAGCCTGGGCGCTGGTGTTCGCGTCACCCAAGGAGGGGTGGGGAATTACGAATCTCGAAGCGGCTGCGTGCGCGACGCCGGTCGTCGCGTCGAACTCACCGGGCATTCGCGAGTCGGTGCGCGATGGACGCACCGGGTTCCTCGTGCCGCACGCCGATGTCGGCGCGATGGCCGATGCGATGCGGCGGATCGCGCAATCGCGCGCGCTGGTCGCACAGCTTGGGGCCGAGGCGCGGGTGTTCGCCGAGAGCTTTACCTGGGAGCGCGCGGCGTCGGAGACGGAGGCGCATTTGATGCGCGTCGCCGCACGCGCGACGGCCGGCGCCCGATGACGACGAAGCTCACCGTCGGTCAGTTGATTGAACGCATGCAGGCGGCGCTCGAGCTTCGCCCGGTCGAGCGACCCGATGGCCTGGATCGAGTGATCGAGAGTCCGAACGTGTCGAGTCCCGGCCTCGCGCTCGCGGGATACGTCGAGCGATTTCCGTCGCGCCGCGTGCAGGTGCTTGGCGAAACCGAAATTACATATCTCAAATCACTCGACGCCGACGTCCGGCTGCGTCACCTGACGACGTTCTTTTCGTTCCCGATTCCCTGCGTCTTCGTCACGAAAGGGCAGGAACCCGGGCCCGATCTGCAACAGCTGGCCGCGCAATCGGGCGTGCCGTTGATCTGCTCTCGACTCAAGACCAACGAGTTCTATACACGGCTCAAGCCGTGGCTCGAAGAGGAATTCGCGGCAACGACCAACATCCACGGCTCGCTCGCCGACGTGTTCGGCGTCGGGTTGCTGTTCGTCGGCAAGAGTGGGATCGGGAAGTCCGAGTGTGTGCTCGACCTCGTGGAGCGCGGGCACCGTCTCGTTGCGGACGATCTCGTCATTGCGCGCCGGCGCGGGACGGACGTGCTGATTGGCCGCGGGCACGAACTGCAGCGGCACCATATGGAAATCCGTGGGGTCGGGCTGGTCGACATTCCCGCGATTTTTGGTGTGCGTGCCGTGCGCCAGCAAAAGCGAATGGAGGTCGTGGTGCAGCTCGAGGAATGGGATCACGGCATGCCGGTCGATCGCACGGGGCTCGAGAAGGAAACGACGACGATTCTCGATGTCGAATTGCCCAAGGTGCGTGTGCCGCTCAACCCGGGGAAGAACATCACGGTCATTGCCGAAGTCATCGCGCTCAACCATTTGCTCAAGTACAGCGGCATCGATTCCGCGGAACGGTTCAACGAGCGACTGATGCGGCAGACACGCGGCCGCGGCGATTTGCAGCGCTATCTCCAGGACGACAATGAGTAGCGACACCGAGTCGAGCGCGGCGACGGGAACGCCGTCGTCGAACGCGCCGCGCGCGATCGTCGCCGGACATGGCGAGTTCGCGTCCGGCCTCGTGTCCGCGGTGGAGCAGATCACCGGGCGCGGCTCGCAGCTGATTCCGATCGCCGTGCAAGGTCTCACCGTCGCCGACATCGAACAATTGCTCCACGAGCGGATGGTCGAGTCGAACGTGCGCGTCATCTTCACCGACCTTCAGGCCGGCAGTTGCACGATGGCGTCGCGCCGCATTCTTCGCGGCATGGACGACGCCGTACTCATTGCCGGCGCCAATTTGCCGACCCTGCTCGATTTCGTGTTCGCCGAGGGGCGATCGGCGCCAGAAGCGGCGCGGCACGCCGCGGAGCGTGGGCGCGCGGCCATTTCCGTGCACGGAGCGGGCGCGTGACGCTGTTGCTCTATCGCATCGACGACCGATTGATTCACGGTCAGGTCGTCGTTGGATGGGGACAGCCGCTCGACATTGGGTTCATCGTCCTGGTCGACGACGCCGTCGCAACGAGCGACTGGGAGCAGGAGCTCTACCGAATGGCCGTGCCACCGGACATGAATGTGTATTTCTATACAGCGGACGACGCGGTGGCGGCGCTGGCGAAGTATCGCGCGGATGGCCGCCCGGGACTGTTGGTCACCGGCGACATCGCGACGATGCGTCGGCTCACGGAGCGCGCCGGCATCGATGCCGTGAACGTTGGTGGCATTCATTCGCGCGCCGGTCGCGTGCAGAAATCGCGCTATGTGTTTCTCTCGCCCGACGAAGAGCGTGCGTTGCGCGAGTTGGCGACGAGCGGCGTGAAAGTCACGGCGCAGGACGTGCCGGGCGCGCGGCCAGTTCCGCTCGACGATTTGCTGTCGGGAGCCGAGCTATGATCGGCGCGCCGACGCTATTGCTCGAGCTGCTTCCGATCGCGATGCTTGGCGCGCTGCTCGGCCTCGACGTCGTGAGCTTTCCGCAGGCGATGGTGTCGCGCCCCGTGGTCGCTGCGACGTTGGCCGGCGCGTTGATCGGACAATCCGGGAGCGGCATGCTCATTGGCGCCATCCTCGAGTTGATCGCGCTCGAGACGCTCCCCTTTGGCGCGTCTCGCTATCCCGAATGGGGGTCGGCGTCCGTGGTGGGCGGCGTGATCTTCGGCTCGCATCCGACCCATCCGGCCGGCGCGATGACGATGGCGGTGCTCGCCGCGCTAACGACGACGTGGGTCGGCGGCTGGACGATGGTGCAATTGAGAAAGTTGAATGCCGTGTGGGCGGGACGGCACCGCGCCGGCCTCGAGGCAGGCGCGCGCGGAACGGTGATTTCGCTGCAACTCGTCGGCATGACGGCGGACTTGCTCCGCGGTTTTCTTCTCACGGCGGTCGCCTACACGCTGCTCGCGCCCCTCGCGACGTTCTGTATTACGCGCTGGTCCGCCGATGCGCGAATTTCGCGCAGCGTGGTTGTCGGACTCGCGGCCAGCGTCGCGGGTGGGGCAGCGTGGAAGCTCTTTCACTCCACGCGAGGCGCGCGTTGGTTCTTCATTGGCGGATTGGCGCTCGGACTCTTCATGTTGGCGTCGCCATGAGCGCGCCTCGCGATCGAGAGCCCATCCTGCCGTTCGGCACGCGCGTCGCGATCTTTGTGCGGCTGCTCGCGATCCAGGGTGCGTGGAACTATGAAAGTCTGCTCGGCAACGGTGTCGGTTTTTGCATCGAGCCGGCGTTGCGCCTATTGCCCGGCGGCGTGCATGGGCAGGCGTTCAAATCCGCGCTCGCGCGTGAAAGTCGCTACTTCAACGCGCATCCGTACCTTGCGTCGATTGCGGTGGGCGCACTCGCGCGAGCGGAACTCGACGGCGAGCCGCCGGACCGAATTGAGCGTTTTCGAACGGCGCTGTGTGGGCCGCTCGGCAGCGTCGGTGATCGACTGGTGTGGGCAGGCTGGCTCCCGTTCTGCTCGCTCGCATCGCTGGCGATTTTTGGACTCGGCGCCAGTACGTGGGCCGTCGTCGCGTTCTTCTTGATTGCGTACAACGCCGGCCATTTCGCGCTGCGGATTTGGGGTCTCGAGACCGGCTGGCGACACGGTCTTCGCGTCGCGTCGGCGCTGGCGAATCCTGTGCTTCGCGGCGGTCCGCAGCAGATCGGACGGGTGGCCGCACTGGCGACGGGCGTGGCGATTCCCGTCGCGCTCGGGCGCGTGATCGGACCGGGACGAAGCCTGTTGGGGCTCGTGCTCGTCGCGGTGGCGCTGGGATCGTTCGTGATTGTTCGCCTGCAGGGCCGCATCGAAGGCTGGAGACTGTCGCTCATCCTGCTCGCCTTGTTCGTCCTCATCTCGGTAATTCGCTAATGCCTGAACGCACCGTCCAGATCGTCAACAGGAACGGCTTGCATGCGCGGCCGGCGGCGGAGATCGTCAAGTTGGCGGCGAAGTTTCAGAGCGAGATCACCGTCGTGAAAGACGATCTCGACGTGAACGGAAAGAGCATCATGGGTGTGATGATGCTCGCAGCCGAGCATGGCTCGAGCATTACCTTTCGCGCTGAAGGGCCCGATGCTGATCAGGCGCTCGAGGCTCTGGCAACGCTCGTCGGCAACAAGTTCGGAGAGAGCTGAGTGGATCAGAAGCTCGTCGGTGTTCCCGCGTCACCGGGCATTGCGGTCGGACCCGTGCATCTCCTGCGCTGGGAGATTCCCGAGGTGCGCCACCGCATCATTCCCGACGACGCGGTGCCCGGCGAACTCGAGCGGCTTCGCGCCGCGCTCGGCAAAGCCAAAGAGCGGCTGACGCAGGTTCGCGATCGAGTGGAGCGAACGGCCGGCCCGCAAGAAGCCGCGATCTTCGATGTACAGCGCGCCATGCTCGACGACGTCGAACTCGTTGGTTCCGTCGAGGAGCTCATCCGCCAGAATCTGGGCGCCGAAAAGGCGTTCGAAATCGTGATGTTCGAGTGGAACCAGCGCTTCGTCCGTTCGTCACATCCGTTGTTGCGTGAGCGCGTCGGCGATCTCAAGGACGTCGAGATTCGCGTGTTGACGCTCCTGCTCGACCTGCCGGATCACGATCCGGTCGATCTGCCGAAAGGCGCGAACGCGATTCTCGTCACGCATGACTTGACGCCAAGTCTCACCGTGCAGCTCGATCGCCAGGCAATCGCCGGCATCGCGACAGATGCAGGGACGCGCACGTCGCATGTGGCGATTCTCGCGCGGTCGCTGGGACTTCCGGCGATCGTCGGTCTGCGCACGGCGACGCAACAGCTCACGGGGCGCGAGACGGCCATTCTCGATGGATCGACCGGGTTGCTGGCGATCAATCCGTCGCACCAGGAAATCGAGTCGTATCGCGAGCGGGCGCGCCAGGAGGAACTGGCCGACGTCGAACTCCAGCATTTGTCGAGCCTCGAGTCGATCACGACCGACGGCGTGCGAATTACGCTGCGCGCGAACGTCGATCTTCCCGAAGAGGCGGAGCTTGGCGCAACGAGCGGTGCGGAAGGGGTCGGGCTGATGCGGACGGAGTTCCTCGTCGTCGGCCGCGCAACGATGCCCGACGAGGAAGAGCAGTACCGCGCATATCGTCGCGTCGTGGAGGCGTTCGGAAAACATCCGGTGGTCATTCGTACGTTCGACGTCGGTGGCGACAAGCTGCCCGTCGGTGGCTATCCGACCGAGGCGAATCCATTTCTCGGCTGGCGCGCGATTCGGATGTGTCTCGACCAGCCGGAGCTGTTCGGTGTGCAGCTGCGCGCGCTGCTGCGCGCTGCCGTGCACGGCGACGTTCGGATCATGCTGCCGCTCGTCGTCACCGTCGACGAAGTGCGCGCCGCACGCCAATTGCTCGATCAAGCGGCGCACGATCTCGCTCGGCGCGGTGCGCAGTTCCGCCGCGACGTTCCGCTCGGCGTGATGATCGAGACGCCGGCGGCCGCGGTGGCGTGCGACACGTTCGTGAACGACGTGGCGTTTTTCAGCATCGGGACGAATGACCTCGTCCAGTACACTCTGGCGGTCGACCGCGGGAACGCGAACCTTGCGACGCGATTCACCCCGCTCCATCCGGCCGTGCTCAAGCTCATTCGGCGGACGATCTTTACCGCGAATCAGTACGCGCTCGAAGTAGCCGTGTGTGGCGAGATGGCGTCGCAGCCTCTGATGGCGTTTGCGCTCATCGGGCTCGGCGTGCGACAGCTCAGCGTCGCGCCGCGCTCCGTACCGCTCGTCAAACGCATCGTCCGCAGCATTTCGGTCGAGGTCGCCGAGGAGGCGGCAAAGGCCGCCGTCGCCGCGAAGTCTGCAGCGGAGTCCGAGGCCGCGCTTCGTCGCCACCTAGCCGGAGTCCTCGGCGGCGAAGCATTGCTCGGCGACGGAGTGCTCGAGTAGGTCGCGTCTTTACCCGTCACAGCGAGGGACGATTGTACGATCGTCATTTATTTACGTCGGAGTCGGTGACGGAAGGTCACCCGGACAAGGTGGCGGACGCCATTTCCGACGCCGTGCTCGACGCCATCCTTGCCGACGATCCGACGGCACGCGTTGCGTGTGAAACACTCGTGACGACCGGGCTGGCCTGCGTGGCCGGTGAGATCACAACGACGACGTACGTGCCCGTGCCGGATATCGTGCGAGCGACGATTGCGCGGATCGGCTACACTGATCCCGCGTTCGGGTTTGACTCGAAGACGTGCGCAGTGATCAGCACGATCGACCGCCAATCGCCCGACATTGCGATGGGCGTCGATACGGGAGGCGCCGGCGATCAGGGGATGATGTTCGGCTACGCTACGGATGAGACCGACGAGCTGATGCCGATGCCCATCCTGCTCGCGCACCGGCTCACCCATGCCCTCGCGGACTGCCGAAAGAGCGGCGCCGTCGATTGGCTGCGCCCTGATGGGAAAGCGCAGGTGACTGTGGTGTACGAAGACAAGCGGCCCGTTGCTGTCGACACCGTCGTCGTGGCGACGCAGCACTCCGAGGACGTCTCGTCGCGCACGATTCGGAACACGATCATCGAGCAGATCATCGAGCCGTCGATTCCCGCCGAGCTGCGAATGAAAAAAGTGAAATACCACATCAACCCTACCGGACGATTCGTGATTGGCGGCCCGCAAGGCGACGCCGGATTGACCGGTCGCAAGATCATCGTCGACACGTACGGCGGCATGGGACGTCATGGCGGCGGCGCGTTCAGCGGCAAAGATCCGTCGAAGGTCGACCGGTCTGCGTGCTATGCCGCGCGGTGGGTGGCGAAGACGATCGTCGCGGCCAAACTGGCGCGTCGGTGCGAGGTGCAGTTGGCGTACGCGATCGGCGTTGCGGAACCGGTGTCCGTGATGGTCGACACGTTCGGCACGTCGACCGTGCCGGAGGCGAGCATCATGCGAGCGGTGCGCGACGTGTTCGAGCTGACTCCGCGCGCCATCATCGATGCGCTCGATTTGCGCAAGCCGATCTACAGTGCGACGTCCGCGTACGGACACTTCGGTCGCACGCCGAAGAAACTTGGTCGCGGCCGATCGGCGGGCACGACGTTCACGTGGGAGCGCACCGACCGCGCCGCGGCGTTGCAGCGTGCCGTCCGGTGACGACCGGAGACGCGATGATCGAAGTGGTGGTCGCCCGGCTCGGCTTCGAGGCGGGCACACAGACGTATGTCGTCGTGCTCCAGGAAAAGGGAGGCGCACGGCTGTTGCCGATCCTGATCGGCCATCCAGAAGCCGAATCGATCGTCATGCAGATGCACAACATCAAGCGCGCACGGCCGCTGACCCACGATCTGTGCAAGAGTCTCATCGTCGCCGTCGGCGCGACGTGCGCCGCGTGCAGATCACGCACGTCGAAAGCAACACCTACTTCGGCGAGCTGCACCTCGAGCGCAACGGAAAGGTCGTCCAGATCGACTCGCGACCGTCCGACGCGATCGCCATCGCGTTGCGCACCGACGCGCCGATCTTCGCCGCCGAGTCGTTGTTGGTCTTGCCGGACGATGACGAAGAGGACGGCGATGCGGATGTGTACGGTGGTCCGGGCGCGGGCGGGCGCGACGCGTCGGAGCTCAGCGCGGAGCAGTTGAAGGAATACCTCGAGCAACTGCGGCCCGAAGACTTCGGCAAGTTCAATCTGTGAAGCGCGTCGACACGAGCGCCGATTCCACCGGCGCGCCGCATCGCGTGGCCGGCCGAGTCGTGCGCGGGACGCGCGCGGGGCAGACGCCGGTCGCGTCGCAGTGGGTGATTCTCCATCGCGTCGGTCCGGACCATGCCGGCCCGCTCGATTCGACGCGCACAGGCGGCGACGGGCGGTACACGCTTCACTACCGACCGAGCGGCGACACGACGGCGATCTACTTCGTGTCGACGTCGTACGGCGGGGTCGCGTATTTCACGTCGCCGCTGCGTGCGCCCGTCGTGACCGGCGACGACGCGTCGTTGACGGTGTTCGATACGACGTCCGGCCCGCTGCCGATCAAGGTCGGCGGGCGGCACCTCGTCGTCGGCGCGCCGCAGGCGAACGGCCAGCGTCCGATCGCCGAAGTATTCGATCTTCAGAATGACAGTACGGTAACACGCATTGCGCGCGACAGCGCGTCGCCCGTCTGGTCGACGCACGTGCCCGAGGCGGCGGTGGATTTTCAGGTCAACCCGAACGGCGAAGTGGCGGCGGGGGCGATCGCGCGCCACGGCTCGTCGGTCGGACTGTTCGTTCCGATCAGTCCGGGCATTCGGCAATTCGCATTCACATACAATCTGCCCCAGAGCGCGTTCCCGCTGTCGCTGCCGCTCGAGAGCGCGACCGGTGTCGTCGAGGTGCTCGTCGAGGAGCCGACGGCGCGCGTCCAGGGCATTCCGTTCCGCGAAGTGGCGCCCGTCAGCACCGAAGGTCACACGTTCCGGCGATTTCTCGCGCAGGACGCCGCATCGAGC
Source organism: uncultured Gemmatimonadaceae bacterium (assembly GCA_963817445.1). Taxonomy (GTDB): domain Bacteria; phylum Gemmatimonadota; class Gemmatimonadetes; order Gemmatimonadales; family Gemmatimonadaceae; genus JAQBQB01. The sequence continues at coordinate 746,928 of CAWFOG010000022.1, read as the reverse complement.
GCCGTGCTTCGCGTCGACGTGCCGCGCATGATCGGCGCCGAACGTGATCGCGTGTACGAGGGCGTTGGCGTCGTCGTCGTCGGCGCGATGGCCGTTGCGCTGCTCTTTGCGGCGCGTCGCTCGCGCCGGCGCTTCGCGCCGACCCGGCCTTCGCGCGGTATGGTGTCGCTCGAATCCGCCGCGAGTCGACGCGGCCTCGCGCGATCTCGTGCGCGCGATCGCCGATCTCGACGCCGAATTCGAGCGGTCGCCATCGCCCAGCGACGCGGCGCGGGCCGCGTATGTCGACGCGCGAGCCACGCTCAAGCGCCAATTGGCGGACACGCTTGCCGCTGAGACCGCGCGGACATAGATTCGCGTTCACAATTGATTGCGAACGCGGGACACGGAAACCGGTGTGATGCCGGTGCGGCCCCGCCACTGTAACGGGAATCAACGCGCCCTCGAGTATGCCACTGACCTGCATCATCGGGTCGGGAAGGCGGACGGCGCGGCCCGGAGCCAGGAGACGACCTGCGTTCGCGCCACGACTTTCACAGCTCCTCGGGGGAGGACTGGTGGCGACCCGAACTCACGAGCTGTCGTGTCTTCGCGTTGCGGGCATCCTCCTCCACGGAACGGGTGCCCGTGTTTCGTTTCCTCATTGTCGCATTCTCATTAGTGGTTTCGGTCGGCTGCCAGTCGGCCGACCGGCGCGCCGCGCCATCGACGCTGGCGGCGCCGCTACGCGACGATTTCGGGAACGTGGTGCAGTTCGGCCGCCCGGCGCGCCGAATCGTCTCGCTGAACCCCACGACGACTGAGCTGCTGTTCGCCATCGGCGCGGGCGCGCGGATGGCCGGCCGCTCGACGTACGACGTCTTTCCCGACTCAGCCCGATTCGTCGCCGATGTCGGCCAGGCGCTTCGGCCGAATGTCGAAGCGGTGCTCGCGGCGCGCCCCGATCTCGTCATCCTCTACGCGAGTGACGACAATCGTGCAGCGCTCGGCCGCCTGCAGCAGGCGGGCATCGCCACGGTCGGGTTCAAGATCGACAGCATCGCGCAGTTCGAACGCGACACCCGACTCCTTGGCCGGCTGACGGGAGACTCCGCGCGCGCTGCGCAGCTCGCGGACTCGATCGCCGGCGTCCTCGACGCGGTGCGCGCGGCCACCGCCGCGCTTCCGCGGCCGAGCGTGTTCATTCCCACGTGGGACCGGCCGATCATCGCCATTGGCGCCGGCAGCTTCATGAGCGAACTGCTCGACATTGCCGGCGCGCGCAATGTGTACGCCGACGTCGCGGCACCGTCGGCCACCGTGACGCTGGAGGACGTCGTCCAGCGCAATCCGGACATCGTGCTCACCACGCCAGTTTCCGCGGCGACCATCCGCGCGAGCGCGCGGTGGCGCGCCGTGTCCGCGGTGCGCGCCGGCCACGTTCTGGCGTACGACACGCTGCTCGTCGGCCGCCCGTCGGTGATGCTCGGCGCGGCGGCTCGGTCGCTGGCGCGAGCTGTTCCATCCCGGCGTGGTGCGCTGATCGATGACCGCCACTCGTTGGGTTCTGCTCGTCGTGCTGCTAGCGGCCGCGTCGGTGCTCGCCGTCGCCGTCGGCACGATCAGTATTCCCATATCAGGACTGTGGGACGCGCTGCGCGGCTCTGGTGACTCGATGGCGGTCACCGTCGTGCGCACCTTGCGCGTGCCGCGCGTGACGTTGGCCATCCTCGTCGGTGCGGGCCTCGGCATGTCGGGCGCGGCGCTGCAGGGGACGCTGCGCAATCCACTCGCCGAGCCGTATTTGCTTGGCGTGTCGGGCGGCGCGGCGGTCGGCGCGGTGCTGGCGACCGCGCTCGGTCTTGGCGCCGCGATCCTTCCGCTCGCGGCATTCGCCGGCGCGATCGTCGCCGTTGCCGCGGCGTTTGTCGTGGCGCGCGCGGCCGGCGGGCGCGGCGATCCGCGCATTCTTCTCATGGCCGGTGTCGTGGTCGGTGCCTTCGCGAACGCGGCGATCATGGTTTTGCTGGCGAACGCGCAAGCGAACACGGTGCGCAACGCGCTGTGGTGGATGATGGGCTCCGTGAGCGATGCGACGTGGCCGCAGATCGGCGCGCTGTTCGCGTACGTCGCCGTGGCCGGCGGGGCGCTCGTCGTGCTCGGCCGCGAGATCGACGTGCTCTCGTTGGGCGAAGAGGCCGCCGCAGGACTCGGGCTCAACGTCGATGCCGCGGTCCGTCGCGTGTTTCTCATCGCGTCGCTTCTCGCGGCGGCAACGGTTGCCGCGGCGGGGCTGGTCGGCTTCGTCGGTCTCGTCGTTCCGCACATCGTGAGGTCTGCCGGCGTACGTCGCCAGCGGCCGTTGCTCGTGGCCAGTGCGCTCGCTGGTGCGACGCTCGTCGTGCTTGCCGACGTGCTTGGGCCGAACGATTCGTCCACCGGCCGAACTGCCGCTCGGCGCAGTTACGGCGCTCATTGGCGTTCCGTTCTTCCTCGCCAAGCTGCGGCGGCTCACATGATCGCCTTTCGTGACGTCGCCGTGCGATATCCCACCAGTGTCGCGGACGCGCTCGCCGGCGTGTCACTCGCCGCGACACGCGGCGTCCTGACGGCCGTCGTGGGCCCGAACGGGAGTGGAAAGAGCACGCTCGTGCGCGCGTTGATCGGGCGGGTGGCTCTCGCGCGCGGAGCGATCGACGTCGACGGAACGAGCGCGGCGACGATGCCGCGCGACGAGCTCGCGCGCCGAATTGCCGTCGTGACGCAGCGTGAGGACCTCGCGTTCCCGACGGTCGTGTCGGACTACGTCGCGCTCGGCCGATTCCCGCACTTGGGATTGTGGCATGCCGCCGGCGCAACCGACAAAAGCGCCGTGGACGACTCGATGGAGGCCGCCGGCGTGAGTCCCTTGCACAGCCGACGCGTCGACACGTTGTCCGGCGGCGAATGGCAACGCGTGCGACTCGCGCGCGCACTCGCGCAGCAGGGAGAGGCGCTCGTGCTCGACGAACCGACCGCGTTTCTCGACGTGGCGCACGAAATGTCGGTGTTCGAACTCTTGCACCGCGTGTCGCGGAAAGGGCAGGCAGTGTTGCTGGTGAGTCATCAGCTGAACCTCGTGGCGCGGTTCGCCGACCACATGGTGCTGTTGCATCGCGGGACGGTCGCCGCCGCCGGGAAGCCGGACGATGTCATGCGCGCGGACGTGCTCGAGCGCGTGTACGACTGGCCGCTCGTCGTCACACGCGATCCGGCGGTCGGCGCGCCGGCGCTCGTGCCGCTGCGGGGCCGCCTGGGCAATCGATAATATTAGAACACAAATCACCATTTACAGGAAAGACCCAATGAAGAGGCATCCCTACCTGGTCGTCGGCGTCGTCGCGAGTCTCAGCGGCGCGGTCCCTCTCGTCGCCCAGCAGACGGACACGGCGAGACTGGCGCCGGTCGTCGTCACGGCGACGAGCGTTCCAATCAGCAGCGCCGCATCGCCGGCAACGGTCGACGTGATCACCGGCGACCAACTCCGGCTGCGCGGGATCACGTCCATCGCGACGGCCCTGCAGTCGATTGCCGGGGTGACGATCGCCCAATCCGGCTCGTTCGGCAGTACGACGTCGTTGTTCGTGCGCGGCGGCGAGAGCAAGTACGTGAAAGTGCTCGTCGACGGCGTGCCGGTGAACGATCCGGGCGGCGCGATCGACCTGTCGTCGCTCACCACGGACAACGTCGAACGCATCGAGATCGTGCGCGGGCCGGCGAGCGTGTTGTATGGCGCGGATGCCGTGACCGGGGTCATCCAGATTTTCACGCGGCGCGGAGACGGGGCGCCGCACACCGTCGCGTCGGTGCGCGCCGGCAGCTACGGCAGCATGGACGCCGACGGCACGGTGCTGGGCGCGCTCGCCAATGGTGACTTTTCATTGGGCCTCGCGCGGCACGACACGAAGGGGATCTACGCGTTCAACAACGCCTATCAGAACACCGTCGCGAGCGGCGGGCTTCACCTCACGCTCGATCCACGGACCGACCTTCGCGTGTCGCTGCGCTACAACGACGACGCGTTCCACTATCCCACGGACGGCGGCGGCACCCCGGTCGACAGCAACGCACAGCAAACGCAGGAGCGCACGACGCTCGCCGTCGAGCTGGGCCACACGTTCACGCCGCGGATCGACGCGCATCTCGCGCTGACCTCGGTCTCGACGACCGACGGCACCGACGACCAACCGGATACGCCGACCTCGAGCGGGAATGAGACACTCGACCACATTCGCCGCCGTGACGCCGATCTGCGGGCAAACTTCGCGCTGCCCGGCGCGACCGTGTTCACCGCGGGCGTTCAGGCGGAGCAGGAGGACGAGCGCACCGAGAGCCAGTTCATCTTCAGCGGATCGCAGTCGTCGTCGATGTTCGCGGCGTCGCGACGCAACACTGCGGGCTACCTACAAACGCTGACGACGCTTCCGGAATCTGTGGTCGTGACCGCGGGCGGTCGCGTCGACGACAACGAAGCCTTCGGCAAGTTCGGCACCTATCGACTCGGCGCGAGTTGGCGCGTGCTCGACGGCTTGCATCTGCGCGGTTCGGTCGGCACAGCGTTCCGGGAGCCGAGCTTTTTCGAGAACTATGAAACCGGTTTCGTCACCGGGAACCCGAACCTCTCGCCCGAGCGCACGGCGAGCTGGGAGCTCGGGCTTCATCAGGCGTTCTGGAACGACCGCGTCGACGTTGGCGTGACCCACTTCGATCAGCGGTTCCGCAACATGATCGATTACACGGGATCGACGGACGCGTGCGGCGCGAGCTACTGCAACGTCGCGCGCGCCCGGTCGCTCGGTCAGGAGTTCGAGCTCCGCGTCGCGCCGGTCAGGCGCCTCGTGCTCGACGCGAATCTCACCCATCTCGAGACCAAGGTGCTCGCCGCGGGCTTCGACAGCTCGACGGGCGGTCTCTATCACCAGGGCGAGCAGCTCATTCGTCGCCCGACGACGAGCTGGAATCTGGGCGGTACGTACCTCACCTCCGTCGCGAGCCTCGACGTTCGCCTCGTGCACGAGGGCGAGCGCACCGACCGCGACTTCCGTCCATTTCCCGCGCTCGAAGTGACGGACCCCGCATACACGCGGACCGACGTTGGCGCGGACGTGCCGCTGGCTCGCTTCGCACCGCAACTCTCCGGCGCCGCGCTGACGCTGCACGTCGAGAATTTGTTCGACACCAACTACCAGTCGGTGTTCAACTTTCTCAGTCCTCGCCGGACGATTCTCGCGGGGGCGCGCGTGAGTTTTTGACGGTGCGTGGGGCGTTGGGCGTTGGGCGCGCGATGACCACGCCCCGCGCCCAACGCCCCACGCTAGCTTTCCTGCATGCCCCTCGTCGTGACCGACGCGATCGTCCTGCATGCGTTCGACTACCTGGAATCGTCACGGATTCTCAAGCTGGTCACGCGAGAGGCGGGCGTTCGGTCGGTGCTGGCGCGAGGGGCTCGGCGATCGAAGCGCCGATTCGGTGCGGCGCTCGATTTATTTGCGCAAGGCGTCGCCGAGTTGCAGACCAAGCCGGGTCGCGAGCTCGACACGCTCAGTGGATTCGACCTGACGCGCGCTCGGCCGCACCTCGCGGCCGATCTCGCGCGCTTTGCCGGCGCGAGCGCGATCGCCGAGCTGACGCTGCGCTTTGCCGGTGACGACGTCGACACCGAATTGTTCGCCACCGTGGCGAGCACGCTCGACGCGCTGGCGTCGGCGGCGCCGGAGCGCGCGCGCGACCTGACCCTCGCCGGCGCGTGGCGCATTCTCGCCAACCTCGGCGTGGCGCCGACGATTGATCACTGCGCCGAATGTCACGCCGCGATCGACGCCGGCGAGTCTGCGTCGTTCAGCCATCCGGCCGGAGGCGCACTGTGCGCGCGCTGCGCGCATCTCGCGCGGAGCGCACGCACGCTTCCCCCGGACGCGCGCGCGGCGCTCCGTGATTGGCTGGGTGGCGTCGATCACGTCGTTGTCGACACGAACAGCGCGCGCGCGCATCAACGTTTGCTGCGCGAATTCGTGCGCGAGCACTTGGCCGACGATCGCCCACTGCGCGCGTTCGACGGCTGGGAACAGGGAACGCTGACCGGCGGCGCTGCGTGATTGTCGGCACGGCGGGGCACATCGACCACGGGAAGACGGCCCTCGTTCATGCGCTGACGGGTGTCGATACCGATCGGTTGCCGGAGGAGAAGCGGCGCGGCATCACGATCGAACTCGGGTTCGCGCCGCTCGTGCTCGACGGCGTCGGCACAGTCGGTGTCGTCGACGTGCCCGGCCACGAGGCGTTTGTCCGCACGATGGTCGCCGGCGCGACGGGAATCGACGTCGCGTTGCTCGTCGTCGCCGCCGACGAGGGCGTGATGCCGCAGACCCGCGAGCACTTGGCGATTCTCAGCCTGTTGGGCGTGTCGAACGGCGTCGTCGCGATCACCAAGTCGGATCTTGTCGACGCGGACTGGCTCGAGTTGGTGATGGACGATGTGCGAGCGGCAACGGCCGCGGCGCTTTCGAACGCGCCCGTCGTCGCCACCTCGGCGACGACCGGCCATGGAATCGCCGAACTGCGCTCTGCGCTCACCGCAGCGGCTCTCGCCGTGCCATCGCGTGCACAGGACGACCTGTTCCGTCTGCCGATCGACCGCGTGTTCACGATTCGCGGCACCGGAACGGTCGTGACTGGAACGGTGTGGTCAGGGCGAGTCGCCCGCGACGAGGCCGTGCGAATTCTGCCGGGCGCGCGCACCGCTCGCGTGCGCGGCATCCAGGCGCACGGAGTCCAACTCGACAGCAGCACCGCCGGATCGCGCACCGCCGTCGCGCTCGTCGGCGTCGACGTTGCCGACGTGGCGCGTGGCTCGACGCTCGTGACGGACCGCGATTGGCATGCGACGACGCTGGCGCGCGCCGACGTGACGTCAGTGGAAGGCGCCGAGGCGTGGCTTCGTCCGCGCGCGTGGCTGCGCTTTCATGTCGGCACGTCCGAGGTTGGCGCCCGCGTCGTTTCGCGCGACGCCAAAGCTGGTGGCGTCTTTGCGGCGCGCCTCGTCCTCGACGCGCCGGTTGTGCTGCGAGCGGGCGACCGGTTCGTTCTCCGCTCGACATCGCCGCTCAACACTGTCGGCGGCGGAGTGATCACTGATCCGTACGCACCGAAACGCGCGCGCCAGTGGGCACGCGGACTGACGGTGAGCGAGCGACTGGATCAGATCGTCGACGAGTCAGCCCGACAGGGAGTTGAGGTCGCGAGCCTTCCGGTGCGTTTGGGCCAATCGCCGGACGAGGTGCGTGCCACGCTGGCGGACGCCCGCTCTCGCGTCGTCGTGGTTGGGGAGCGGCTGGTGGCTCGCACCGTGGTGGAGGAACTCGCGCAACAACTCGTTGCCGCGGCGACCTCCTTCCATGCGGAGCATCCGCTCGAAGTCGGCATCCCGAGCCAGCTCGTGCGATCGAAGCTGCGCGCGAATTCCGCGGTGGCCGACGCTGCGTTGTCGACAGCGGTCGCGGCGGAGCGACTCACGATTTCTGGAGGCTTCGTTCAGCTCCGCGGATGGAATCCTCAGCTCGCCGGCCGGGACTTGGAGGTAGCGGACAGAGTGGTGGCTCGGCTGGTCGCGGCGGCGTCAGAACCGCCGACGGTCGAGGAGCTGAGCGTCGAACTCGGTCGCGACGTTGCAGGGGTGCTGCGATTTATCGAGCGGCAGGGTAGCGTCGTACAAGTTGAACAAAATCGGTACTATGCAACCGGAAGCCTAAAGTCGCTTGTCGACCGCCTTCGCGACGCGCTTCAGAGTGGCGCGGCGGAGGGTCGCAGTCCGTCAGAATTGCGCGACGCGCTGGGGCTGTCACGGAAGTTTCTCATTCCGTTTCTGGAATACAGCGACCGCGTCGGGTACACGGATCGGCGGGCGGAGGTGAGGGTGTGGCGGAAATAGCGTTGGACGTGGGACGTTCAACGATGAACGATGAGAATTGAGACTCGGGGCCGAGGGGGCCAGCGGCTTGACGCTTGTGAGCGTAAATCATTAGCTTCGAGGAACTTCGGCCTTCCTCATGCCGAAGCGTTTGGTGCAACTCGTTCAGGAGTGATGCTCACCGTCCTGTTTCGTTCGCGCGGAGAGAAAATGGTTTACCGATGGGCACCACGAGTGATCGTGCTCGCCCTTTGTGCATTCCCGCCCAGGGACGCGGTGGCGCAGGCGCAGTCGCCACCACCTCCGGTTCGCGGCGTGGGGACCTTGGGAAAGGTCGTTCCGGGCCCCGACAAGGTGAAAACTCGAATTCCATTTACGGTCGGCGACTCCGCGTGCACGGATTCGACGTCGCATGTCGTCACCATCCAGATCCTGAATATTCTGGCGCAACTGGTTGCCGTTCCGGTTCTCGAAGCTCCCGTCGCACAACCAGCCACGCCCGGTCCGATGGCATCCGGCCCAATGTCGACGCGAAGGCTGCCGTGCGGGGAGTACGTGGCCGATTGGAACGGCGAGCTCCTCGACAGCGGTAAGCCGGCGGCGGCGGGGACGTACGTGGTTCGACTCACAGTCGACGGAAAATCGGCGGACAACTCGAAGATCGTCGTCGCCAAGTAGGTGATCGGCCGGCCGGCGTTTCGCCGGCTCTGGTCTGTCGAATTGGCGGAGCCGCGAGGCACTGACGTTGCTCCCCGGACGAGCATGATCAATCCAGAAAAGCTCACGGTCAAAGCGGGCGAAGCGCTCAACGAAGCGGTCAACACCGCGCGGCGCGTCGGCAACCCGCTCGTGTACGATCTGCACCTCCTCGGCGCGCTACTCGAGCAGGACGAGAGCATCGTCGCGCCCATTCTGCAGAAACTCGGCGCCAGCGTGGCCGGACTTCGCGAGCAGGTGGCGCGCGAGGTCGAGCGGTATCCGAAACAGAGCGGCGCGCAGCCGACCATGTCCCGCGAGCTCAACCAGGTTTTCGATGCCTCGGAGAGCGAAGCAAAAAAACTTGGCGACGAGTACGTCTCGACCGAGCATCTGTTGCTCGCGCTGGCGAACACCAAGGGGGCCGAGTCGCGCGCCATTCTCACGGGCATCGGCGCGAACCACAAGGACCTGCTGGAGGCGCTGCAGTCGGTTCGCGGCACGCACCGCGTCACCGATCAGAATCCCGAGAATCAGTACCAAGCGTTGCAGCGATACACGCGCGACCTCACCGACGCAGCGCGGAAAGGGAAGCTCGACCCGGTAATCGGCCGCGACGAGGAGATTCGCCGCGTCATCCAGGTGCTGTCGCGCCGGACGAAGAACAATCCGGTGTTGATCGGCGAGCCCGGCGTGGGCAAAACGGCGATCGTCGAAGGCCTCGCGCAACGCATCGTGAACGGCGACGTGCCTGAAGGATTGAAGAACAAGCGGCTCGTGTCGCTCGATTTGGGCGCGCTCATCGCCGGCGCCAAGTTCCGCGGCGAATTCGAGGAACGCCTCAAGGCGGTGCTCAAGGAGATCACCGAGTCCGAGGGACAGTTCATCACGTTCATCGACGAACTGCACACGCTCGTCGGCGCCGGCAAAGCGGAAGGATCGATGGACGCCGGCAACATGCTCAAGCCGCTGCTGGCGCGCGGAGAACTGCGCGTGGTCGGCGCGACGACGCTCGACGAATATCGCCAGCACGTTGAAAAGGACGCGGCGCTCGAGCGCCGGTTCCAGCCCGTGTATGTCGGCGAGCCGAGCGTCGAGAACACGATCGCCATTTTACGCGGGCTCAAGGAGCGCTACGAAGCGCACCACGGCGTGCGCATCACGGACGACGCGGTGATTGCCGCGGCGACACTCTCGCACCGCTACATCGGCGACCGATTTCTCCCTGACAAAGCGATCGATCTCGTCGACGAGGCGGCGTCAAAGCTTCGCATCGAGATCGACTCAATGCCGCTCGAGATCGACGAAGTCGAGCGCCGCGTGATGCAGCTCGAGATCGAGCGCACCGCGTTGCAAAAGGAGAAAGACCGCGCGGCGATCGAGCGCCGTCAGGAGCTCGAGCGCGAGCTCGCCGAACTGCGCGAGCGGTCGTCGGCGATGAAGGCGCAGTGGCAACAGGAAAAGGAAATGCTGGGCGGCGTCGGCAAGATCAAGCAGGAAATCGAGCAGGCGCGCATCGAAGCCGAGCAAGCAACGCGGCGCGGCGATCTCGCGAGTGCAGCCGAGATCAGCTACGGGCGGATTCCCGCGCTCGAGCGCCGCATGCGCGAGACGGAACTGAAGTTGGTGAGTGAGGACGGTCGCCCGCGCTTCCTCAAGGAGGAAGTCACGGCGGACGACATCGCCGAAATCGTGGCGCGATGGACGGGCATTCCGGTGTCGCGCATGCTCGAGAGCGAGCGCGAGCGACTCACCAAACTCGATCAGGAATTGGCGCGGCGCGTGATTGGCCAGGACGAGGCGGTCACCGCGGTCGCCAACGCGGTGCGCCGTTCGCGCGCCGGGTTGCAGGATCCGAACCGGCCGATCGGGTCGTTCATTTTTCTGGGGCCAACAGGAGTTGGCAAGACAGAGACCGCGCGCGCGCTCGCCGAATTCCTGTTCGACGACGAGCGGGCGATGGTGCGCATCGACATGTCCGAATACATGGAGAAGCACGCCGTAGCGAGGCTGATCGGCGCGCCGCCCGGGTACGTCGGGTACGAAGAGGGCGGACAGCTCACGGAGGCCGTGCGGCGGCGTCCGTACTCGGTGATCCTGTTCGACGAAATCGAGAAGGCTCACCCGGATGTGTTCAACATCCTGCTGCAGATTCTCGACGACGGCCGGCTCACCGACTCGCAGGGTCGCACCGTCGATTTTCGGAATTCCGTAATCATCATGACGTCGAACGTGGGTTCGACGTTCATCCTCGAGCACGCGCGCGGCGACTGGGCGCTTGTCGAGACGCAGGTGCTGTCGGCACTCCGGTCGCAGTTCAAACCGGAGTTCCTCAATCGCGTCGACGACATCATCATCTTCCGCCCGCTCAGCACGGAGCAGATCGAGAAGATCGTCGACCTGCAACTCGCGCGGCTCGACAAACTGCTCGCCGACCGCAAGATCACGCTCGAGGTCACGCCCGAAGCCAAGCATCTCCTCGCCGAAGAGGGCTACGATCCAGCACTCGGCGCGCGGCCGCTCAAGCGGTCGATCCAGCGCTTGATCCAGAATCCGCTGGCGATGGCTGTGCTCGAAGGGAAATTCGGCGATGGCGACGTAATCGTGGTGCGGCCGGACGGGAAGGGCGCGTTACAGTTCTCGAATGAACCCACGCGGACGACGGTCGGTGCATAGACCGTTCGCGACTACGCTCATCGGCGCCGCGGCGGTGTGTGTTGGCGCGGCGTGCAAATCTTCGACGCCGGCGTCGGCAGCGGCAAGGCTCGCCGGCGAGGGCCGCATGCCCGCGTCGTTGGTTGGCGCTGCGGCACCGCCGCGGAAATTCTATCCGCGCGCCGTGCGCATCGACACCGTGGATGCGCAGGCCGTGGCATGGTTGCGCGCCGGCGTCGCCAAGTACTACCCGGCGATTCTCAACGGCCCCACGCCGTTCCTGTTCGTCTCGCTCTTCGTCGACGATCGCGGCACCCTGGTGCGCGCGGCCACAGGACCGAAGGTGGCGGATTTGGACGCCGGATATGCGCTCGGGCGCCTCTATAAAGAATCATCATTGCGCTACGGCGGCGACTCGGTGGGCCCGGCGCGCCCAGAGATCGTCGCCGAACGAACGCAGTTCGAGAACGACGAGAAGATGTTTTTCGCCGGCATGGACCCGACGCGTTCGGTGATGGGTTCGCAAACCGTGTTTCCGGCGGCGTTCGACTATGACACAGCGCAGGGAGCGTCGATCTTCGATCCGTTTCTCGGCGCCGATCCGCACGCCATGCAGTGGGACGACGATCTTTTTCTGCACCCAGGGATGATTGGCCCGGGCTCGGTCGAAGTACACGTGTTGAGGTTCAAGCCGGGTCGCGGCACCGCCTCCGACTTCGGACCGCCGGTGCATCTGGATACGCGCGAGCGAATCGCTCGTGTTTCCCCCGCGGACACTGCCGCCTATCTGACGCTCGGCCCCGCGGCCGTCGCAGAGATTGCGCGGTGTCGGCCGCCCGCGTGCAGGCCGTACATCCTGCGCGGGCCGGCCGCCGGCGAACTCTCCGCGGGGTTGGATTCGGCAAATGCGCCGAGTACGGAACCAATGTGGCACGCGTCGCCAAATGCCCCGGTGCAGGACTTGTCGCATTCGCCGCTGACGCAGTCTGATTGGGATACGCTGTCGCGCAAACCGCTGGTACTCGTCGACGGAGTGCGGACTGAATTCGCCACGATGCTCGCGCTCGGCCAGGCGTCGCGGATCGCCGGATATCGCACACTCTCGCCAGCCGAGGCGATGAAGATTTCGCACGATCCTGCCGCCGCGAACGGTGCCATCGTCGCTACGACGACGGCACATGCTGGCGCACGATAGCGTGATCGCCACACCCGCGGACTTCGAATGGATGAACGCCGCCCTGGCCGAGGCCCTGTCGGCCGCGGCCGAGGGAGAAGTGCCGGTTGGCGCCGTGATGGTGCGCGACGGGGCGATTCTCGCGCGGGCTGGCAATCGTACCCTTCGCGATCAAGACCCAACGGCGCATGCGGAAACGCTCGTCATTCGAGACGCCGCGGCGAGACTGGGTTCGTGGCGGCTGGACGGATGTGCGCTGTACGTGACGCTCGAGCCGTGCGCGATGTGCGCGGGCGCCATCGTGCTCGCTCGCATTAGTCGCGTGGTGTTCGGCGCGTGGGACGACAAGGCGGGGATGGCGGGGTCCGTCGCGGACTTGCTGCGGCACCCGCGGCTCAACCATCGCGCCGAAGTACTCGCCGGCGTGTCGCGCGACGAGTGCGCGGCGCTGTTGTCGCAGTTCTTTCGCGAGCTGCGGCCGGCCACCGGCGCGACGGGAAGTAGTTCGGATGATGATCACCAGCAGAATTTGACGCGATCAAGAGGCGTGTAATGGCGGAGACGGAATGGTGGCAACGGGGCCCAATCGAGGGCGTGCCGGCGGTGCTGCAGCCGGTCGCGCACATTCTGCTGCAGGTTCGCGAGAGCGTCGGCGAGATGACGCCCGGGTTGACCGCTCAACAGTTCAACGCGCGGCCGGCTGGCGTAGCGTCGGTGGCGTTCCACGTGCGACACATCTCGGGTGTGATCGATCGCTTATTCACGTATGCACGTGGCGAAATGCTGAACGATTTGCAGTTCGCCGCGCTGCGGCTCGAGCGCGAACCGCTTGCGCCGGCGGAGATCGCACCGGCGCTCGCGGCGCTCGACGCGCGGGTCGAGGCGGCGCTCGCACAATTGCGTTCGATCGATCCGCTCACGCTCGGCGAGTTCCGGGGCGTCGGGCGGTCCCAGCTGCCGTCGACGGTGATCGGCTGCCTCGTGCACGGCGCCGAGCACGCGATGCGGCACGTTGGCCAGCTGTCGGTAACAGAGCGGGTGGTACGCAGCCAACTCGTTGACACGCCAGCGCCTACGATCTAATCTTCGTGGCTCTCCCGGACAGGTGGCCGAGTGGTTGAAGGCACCGGTCTCGAAAACCGGCATACCGGTGAACCCGGTATCGTGAGTTCGAATCTCACCCTGTCCGCCTCGCGATCGTTCGAATGTGGGTGGTCAGTTCGTCAGACCGGCGCGGCGGCCTGATCTCGATCAGGTCCTCGCGCCGGTTGTTGTGTGGACGATGTGGTCCACGAATGTCAGTCGGGACGGGTGGCCGAGTGGTTTAAGGCGCACGCCTGGAAAGTGTGTGTACGTGAAAGCGTACCGTGGGTTCGAATCCCACCCCGTCCGTGCTCGTACGTCGTCGGCCTGCCGCAGCGCCGCTACCATTCGCGGTCATGATCGGCCATATTGCGCCCACCATGGCCGCACCCCCAAAACAGATCTCCGTCCTCGACGCGCGCGCATTCGATCGAACGCTCAGGCGTATGGCCGATGAGATCGTCGAGTTGAATAACGGCACGGACGGTCTCGTGATCGTCGGCATCCAGCGCCGCGGCGTCCAGCTCGCGGCGCAAATTGTATCTTCCATCGCCGAACGCGAGTCGGCCGACGTCCCGCAGGGCGCGCTCGACATCACGCTCTATCGGGACGACCTGCAAACCGTCGGACCGCGACCGCTGGTCGGGCAGACCCAGATTCCGGTCGACATCGACGGTCGCCACGTCGTGATCGTCGACGACGTCCTGTACACCGGGCGCACGATCCGCGCGGCGCTCGACGAGTTGGCCGACTTCGGAAGGCCCAAGCGAATCGCGTTGGCCGTTCTCATCGACCGCGGCGGCCGCGAGCTGCCGATCCAACCCGACATCGTCGGCAAAACGGTGAGCGTCGGGCCATCGCAGCGCGTGGACGTGCTCGTCCACGAGTTGGACGGCCGCAACGGCGCCGTCATCGCTGAGCGGGACTCGACGGCGTGACGCCATCGCTCGGCAAGGATCTGCTCGGCCTCGAGCCGCTGAGCGGCGAGCAAATTCAATTGATCCTCGACACCGCCGAGCCGTTCAAGGAAATCAGCGAGCGGGCGATCAAGAAAGTGCCGACGCTGCGCGGCGCGACGATCGTCAATCTGTTCTTCGAGGCGTCGACGCGAACGCGCGTCTCATTCGAGTTTGCTGAAAAGCGCCTCTCCGCCGATCCGGTGAACGTGGCCGTGTCCAACTCGAGCGTGGCGAAGGGCGAAACGCTCGTCGACACGGCGCGCAACCTCGAGGCGATGCGCATCGACATGGTGGTGATCCGCCACGGCGCATCGGGCGCGGCCAAGTTTCTCGCCGAGCGCATCGAGTCGAACGTGATCAACGCCGGCGACGGCACGCACGAGCACCCGACCCAGGGGCTGCTCGATTTATTGACACTTCGCGACCATTTCGGCCGTCTCGACGGCCTCAAGGTCTGTATCGTCGGCGACGTGCTGCACTCGCGCGTCGCGCGTTCGAACATCTGGGGACTGACCAAGATGGGCGCCGAGGTCGGCGTGTGCGGGCCGCGATCGCTCTTGCCAAGCGCAATCGACGAACTTGGCGTCACGGTGTTCAACCGCGTCGAAGAAGCGATCGAGTGGGCCGACGCGCTGAACGTGCTGCGCCTGCAACTGGAGCGGATGACGGCTGGGTACATCCCGTCGCTCCGCGAATACAACCGCGTGTTCGGCGTGTCGCGCGAGCGGCTCGACCGCGCCAAGCGCGACATCCTCATCCTCCATCCCGGCCCGATGAACCGCGGTGTCGAAATCGACTCGGACGTCGCCGACGGACCCTTCAGCGTGATTCTCAACCAGGTGACGAACGGCGTGGCGGTGCGCATGGCAGTGCTGTATCTGCTGTCGGGCGGCAAACCCGAGTTGGCGGAAGCGGCGAAGCGCGGCGGAGGCGACCGATGAGCGACATGATCCTGCTGCGCGGCGGCCGCGTGATCGATCCGTCACAGTCGTTCGACTCGACCGCGGATCTTCTCATTGCGGGCGGCAAGATTGAAACGATGGGTCCGCGCGTGGCCAACGACATCGGCGGCCGCGGAGATGATATCGAAACGATCGATTGCACGGGACTCGTGGTCAGCCCGGGCTTCATCGACGTGCACTGTCATTTGCGCGAGCCGGGCCGCGAAGAGGTCGAGACGATCATGAGTGGCGCGCGCGCCGCAGCGGCCGGCGGGTTCACCGCGGTGTGCGCGATGCCGAACACCGATCCGGTGACGGACAATCAAGCGGCGGTCGGTTTCATCATTCGTCAGGCGTCGATGGCCAACGCCGCGCGGGTGTATCCGATCGGCGCAATTTCCGTCGGCCAGCGTGGCGATGCGCTGGCGGAGTTTGGCGAGATGGTGGCGGCCGGCGCGGTCGCGGTGAGCGATGACGGCAAACCGGTGGTGAGCGCCCATCTCATGCGGACGGCGCTCGAGTATGCGCTCACGTTCGGCATTCCGGTCGCCGATCATTGCGAGGAGCCGACGCTCGCGGCCGGCGGCGCGATGAACGAGGGCATCGTCAGCGCGCGGCTCGGACTCAAGGGCGTGCCCGCCGAAGCCGAAGAGATCATGGCGATCCGCGACATGCTGCTCGCGCGGCTCACCAAGGGGCACGTCCATCTCTGTCACATGAGCACGCGCGGGTCCGTCGAGCTGATTCGCTGGGGAAAGGACCGCGGCATCAACGTCACGGCGGAGGTGTGCCCGCACCACCTCTCACTCACCGAGAACGCCGTCGAGGAGTACGACACGAACGCGAAGATGAACCCGCCGCTGCGCACCGCGGCCGACGTCGCCGCGCTCCAGGAAGCCGTGCGCGACGGGACGATCGATCTCATCGCCACCGACCACGCGCCGCACCATTACGATGAAAAGGAGCGCGAGTTCGCCGACGCGCCGAACGGCATCATCGGGCTCGAGACGGCGCTCGCCGTCAACATCACCTGGCTGGTAGCGCGCGGCGTGATCGACCTGCCGCTCCTCATCGAGCGCATGTCATGCGCGCCGGCGCGGGTGTTCAAGCTGCCCGGAGGCACGCTGCGCCGAGGCGCGGCGGCCGACGTGACCGTCTTTGACCCGGGGGCAAAGTGGGTCGTGGAACCGGGCCGGTTCCTGTCCAAAGGGCGGAACACGCCGTACACGGGACAGACGCTGACCGGGCGTTCGCGTTGCACGATCGTGGGGGGACGCGTCGTTCATCGTACGCCATCGTGAGCCGGACGCCCGACGCCGCTGCGGCGGGCGTGGGGATCGTTCGGGTCTGTCGTCGGCTGTACGAGCGTGGGTTGGTGGCCGGACCGGACGGCAACGTGTCGGTGCGGCTTGCCGGAGGGGCGATTCTCGTGACGCCAAGCGGCATGTCGAAGGTCGACGTGGAGCCGGGCGATCTCGTGCTGGTTGATGGCGACGGCGTGCTGCTCGATGGCGATCGTCGTCCATCAAGTGAGTTGAAAATGCATTTAAGGATCTATCGTCGACGGCCGGACGTGCACGCGGTGGTGCACGCGCATCCGCCGGTCGCCACGGGGTTCGCGGTCGCCGGTGAATCGTTCGTAGCGCCGATACTTCCCGAAGTTATCTTGCAGATGGGTGCGGTACCGCTCGTGCCATATGCCACACCAGGCACCGACGCGCTGGCTGATCGGTTCGAGCCCTACCTCGATGGGCACGACGCGTTTCTGATGGCGAACCACGGTGCAACGACCGTTGGCGCGACGCTCGAGTCGGCGCACCAGCGCATGGAGAGTTTGGAGCACGCCGCGCGCATTCTGCTCGTCGCGCGGTCGCTTGGCAGGATCAATGAGTTGAGCGCGGGCGATGTGCAGGAGCTTCGCACGTCTCTTGAGGACATCCGATGACGGAACCGAATCATTCGTTCAACGACGTGCCCGCGCTGGTGGAAGAGCGCCGGCGCTACGACGCGTGGCTTGCCGCGCTCGAGGCGCGGCGCGAGTCGACGGCCGTGCACGTATTCGACCGGGTCAAGGCCGACTATCAGGCGCGGTTGCAGCGCGTCGACGAACAACTCGTCGCGCACCGGCAGGCGATCGAAGAAGAGCGCACGAGTTCGCAGACACGCCTCTCGTTGATTGCCGCGGACGAACAGCTGCATCGCGACGAGCGCGCCGAACTCGAGCTGCGCTCGCACGTTGGCGAACTCGCCGGCGCTGAGGCCGACGCCGCGTTCCATGCGGTGGACGAAACCATACGCCAGCTCGTCGAGCAAAAGAACGCCGTCAGCGGCTCGCATCGCCGAGCTGGACGCGTTGCTCAGCTTCAAGCCCGTCGCCGCTGTACCGCCTGCGCCCGAAGCGGCGCCGGCCGCGGAGAGCGCGACGGACGATCGAGCGGCGACCAAGGGCGGCACGGTCGCGACGCCCGGCGGCACGTTCGACGAGATGGCGTTCCTGAGCGAAGTCGTGGGCGAGGAGGCGCGCCGCGCGGCGGAGACCGCGCCTCGGCCAAAGCCGAACGCTCCGGTGGCCGCGCCAGTGCCGGTTGCGGCGCCGCCGGTCGTGGCGGCGCCAGTCGTCGCGCCGCCCGTTGTCGCCGCCCCAATTGCCGCCCCAGTGGCTGCTGCCCCTCGTGTCGTTGCGCCGCCGGTCAGCGCCCCATCGTCGTCGCTCCGCCGGCCGCGGCACCGCCGCCGTCATCGCAGCCGTGGGCGACCGCGAACGGTGGTCCTCAGTCGACCGGCGCGCCGAACCGTGCGGGCAATGTCATCGGCGCTGGACCTGGAAGTGGGATCGTGCGTTCGCCGGAAATCGGTGAACCGCCGCGCGCACCACTCGGCCCGCGTCGAAGCGCGACTGGAACCGCGCCTGGACCCGCGGCCGGTGGAATGCGACGCGACGAGCCGGCCGAGTCGCTGCTCGCGGGCATGGACAATCCGCCGCGTCGCGGAGCCGCGCGATGCGCCGCTCGCCGCGAATGTGCCGTCGAACACGCCGATCGTGTTGCGGGCAACGGGCGCCGTTGAGCAGACGAAGTCGCTCAAGTGCAACGAGTGCGGCGCGCTGAACTATCCGACGGAGTGGTATTGCGAACGGTGCGGAGCCGAACTCGCGGCGCTCTAACGCCTCGTCGCGGCACCTAACGCTCACGTCCAGCACCGCAAAACGAAAACGCCCGGCGACAGTCGCCGGGCGTTGACGTTTATGCCAGTTGGAGCAGTGCGTCGACCGTTACGCCGCCACTTTGGCGAGCCGGCTCTTGTGCCGCGCTGCCGTATTGCGATGGATGAGGCCCTTGCGGGCGGCACGGTCGAGCAGCTTGGTCGCGGCGAGCCTTGCGTCGGCCGCGGCGTCCGGCGCGTTGGCCTTCTTCAGCGCAGTCCGCAGGGCGGAACGTTGCGCACGGTTGCGCACGGTCGCCGCGCGCGACTTACGCATGTTCTTTTTGGCGGATGCGATGTTGGGCACGAAACGACGTCTCCGAACGATGAGAGCACTGCGGGAACCGATCCCCGAACGCGTTTAAAAATCGACGGCATTCGGGAGCTTCGACGAAGGGAGGAACCTAGGAATGGACCGTGCCAAAGTCAAGGCAGGATAACGCTTTGACACTCTTTCGCCACTCTACTACCTTTCGCGCCAATCACCACCGTCGAACCTACGGGCTCGTCTCGTGGGGTCCGTCGCGCGCGACCGGCGCAACGATCGACCCGGCGCATTGGCTCTCCCTCACCCGTTCCGCCACGCCGACGTTGCATTTCCAGGACATTCTCCTCATCGTGCCGGTGCTGCTGTTCTCGGTCATCGCCCACGAAATTGCGCATGGCTATGCGGCACTGAAGCAGGGCGACGACACGGCGCTCATGCTCGGACGGCTGACCTGGAATCCGATCAAGCACATCGATCCGTTCATGACGGTGATCTTGCCGGCGATGTTGTTGATGGTGCACGGTCCAGTACTTGGCGGTGCCAAGCCCGTGCCGGTCAATCCGCGCAAGTACCGGAACTTCAAACGCGGCGACATCATCGTCTCGCTCGCCGGCGTGTTTGTGAACTTCGTACTCGCACTCCTCGCGGTGGTCGTGTTCGTGCTCGTCGGTTTGCTCGGGCGTGTAGCGCCGGCGGCGGAGGTCACGCTCGGAATTGTTCAGGCGATGATGTTCGTCGCGCTGCAACTCAATCTCGTGCTCGTCGCGTTCAATCTGATTCCACTGCCGCCGCTCGACGGGTCGCACGTTGTGAAATATCTCATGCCCGTGTCGTGGGCGGTTCGCTACCAGCAGGTCGGACGTTACGGGATCGTGATTCTCCTGGTGTTGCTGGCGCTGCCGAACAATCTGCTCTCGATGTGGCTTCAACCGGCGCTCATGTTCCGCGACCTGCTGCTCCGTTGGGCGAATCCGTACGCGCTGCCGACCTTGGGCCAATGGCTGACTTGACCGCATGGAGTCGATGACGGACACCCCCGCCCCGTACGCCGTGTACAACGGATCCTCGACCGGATTCGTCGTCGAACTGTCGGCGTTTTCCGGACCGCTCGATCTGCTGCTTTCGTTGATTCGTGAAGAGCAGCTCGACATCTACGACATTCCGATCGCGCGCATCTGCGAGCAGTTCGTGCGCCGGATTCGCACGCTCGGCCTCAACGAAGCGGCTGACTACCTCGAGATGGCCGCGCGCCTGCTTCGGATCAAGGCACAGATGCTGCTGCCGCGAAGCGACGTGGAACAATGGGAAGACCCGCGCGCCGAGCTGGTGCGTCGCCTGCTCGAGTATCAACAGATGCGCGAGGTGGTCGACGTGCTCGAACGGCGCGGTGAAGAGCGCCGCAACCAATTCGCGCGCGCGTATCTGCCGCAGGCGCCGGCTCCAGCCCAAGCGCCGCTGGCACTCTCGCTGTCCGAACTGCTCGCCGCGGTCGATCGCGTGCTGCGCGCGGCGCGCGAGCCGAACATGCACGAAATCATTCCGCGCGCGCTCGACGTGCCGGGAGCGATCGGCATCATCCGATCAGTCCTCGCGCTTCGCGCGCGCATTCTGTGGACGGAGATCGTCGAAGCTGGGGCCGAACCGTGGCAGATTCTGTCCACGCTGCTCGGCGTCCTCGAACTCGCGAAGCTCGGCGAGTTGCGCGTCGCGCAGCTGAAGCCGTTCGCCAACGTGGAAATCTCTCGTGACGTCGCTAGCGAAGCTGCTTGAGGCCGCGCTGTTCGCCAGCGCGCGGCCGATCGCCACCGAAGAACTGTCGGCGCTCGATCCAGACGCGTCGCGCGCCGAGCTGCAGTCGGCGCTCGACGACCTGCGCGAGCACTACGACGTCGACGGCCACGGCGTCGAGCTGGTGGAGATCGGCGGCGGCTGGCAGGTGCTGACGCGGGCCGAGTACACCGAAGCGATCGAGCGCGCGCAGTTGGCGGCGCGGCCGTCGCGCCTGTCCGGCGCGTCGCTCGAGACGCTGGCGATCATCGCGTATCGCCAGCCGATCAGCCGCACCGAAATCGAGGAGATTCGCGGTGTGGCCGTCGGCGGCGTGCTGAAGACGTTGCACGAGCGCGGACTCATCGACGTCGTCGGTCGCGCGGAAGGGTTGGGCCGGCCGCTGCTGTACGGAACGACGTCGGTCTTCCTCGAGCATTTTGCACTGCGGCATCTCGAAGAGCTGCCGCGCGCCGACGAATTGGCGATCGCACTCCGCCTGCCCGAGCGCGTCGTCGAACCGATCGTGACCGCCGAGGCGGACACCTGATGTCGGAACCGATGCGCATTCAGCGCGCGCTGGCTCGGGCCGGCGTGGCATCGCGGCGAAAAGCGGAGGCGTTGATCGTCGCCGGCCGCGTGCGCGTGAATGGCGACGTGGCGCACACCGGTCAGGTCGTCGATCCCTCGCGAGACGACATCGTCGTCGACGGAAAACCGCTCGAGGCACCGCGCGCCGCGGAGTGGCTTGTGCTCAACAAGCCCGCGGGCGTCATGACCACGCGGTCCGATCCCGATGGACGCCGCACCGTGTTCGATCTCGTGCCGGACATTCCCGGCTTGACGTACGTTGGACGGCTCGACTACCTCACCGAAGGCGTGTTGTTGATGACGACCGACGGTGGCGCCGCCCACCGATTGTCGCATCCGAGCAGCGAGATCGAACGCACCTACGTCGCGACGGTCATCGGCAAGGGTGACGAAGCAGCGCTCGTGGCGCGCGAAGGCGTGACGCTCGACGACGGCCCGGTGCTACCCAAGCAGGTTGCGGCGCGCAAGCTCGGGCGCGACCGCTGGGAATTCGAGGTCACGCTCGCCGAGGGACGCAAGCGCGAGGTGCGCCGATTGTGCGCCGCGCTCGGCTTGGGCGTGGAGCGACTGGTGCGCACGCGCTTTGGACCTGTGTACCTTGGTGGACTGATCACGGGTACCACGCGCAAGCTGACGCCGCGTGAGCGCACCGCGCTCGCCCTCACGACGCAGTGAACGCGACGCAACCAGAACGCAGCGTGAACGGCGCGGGTCGTGCGAACCAGCGCGGGCGGCCGGCACTTCGTATTCAAGACGGGGTAGGAGCCCACAGCGACGGGCTGGCTCAGCGGTATTGATTCTGCATCGGCGCGGGCGACAAACGTATCTCCCGCCGACATGCACTCTCGACTCTCACCAAATTGAACGTGGCGACACAAGTCACAACGGCGGCAGACTCGCGCCTCATTCAGGATGTGGCACGGCAGGTCGCGCGCCGGGTCGTCGGCCAGGATTACATGGTGGACCGCCTGCTCATCAGCTTGCTCACCGGCGGCCACGTGCTGCTCGAGGGCGTGCCGGGTTTGGCGAAGACGCTCACGGTCCGCACGCTCGCCGAAACAATCGACACGACCTTTCACCGAATTCAGTTCACGCCCGATCTGCTGCCGGCGGACGTGGTCGGAACGCAGGTGTACGATCAGTCGACGGGGCAATTTTCGGTCAAGCGCGGGCCGATCTTCGCCAACATCATTCTCGCCGACGAAATCAATCGCGCGCCGGCCAAGGTGCAGGCGGCGTTGCTCGAGGCGATGCAGGAAAAGCAGGTGACGATTGGCGGGACGACGTTCAAGCTCGAAGAGCCGTTTCTCGTGCTGGCGACGCAGAACCCCATCGAACAGGAAGGCACGTACCCGCTGCCGGAAGCGCAGGTCGACCGGTTCATGCTCAAGTTGCGTGTCGGTTATCCAACGCGCGATGAAGAGAAGGAGATCATGCGGCGAATGGCGAGCGGCGACCCGATCGAGATCGACGCCGTGGCGGCGCCGCAGCAGATCCTCGATGCGCGCCATCGCATCACGGAGCTGTACATGGACGACCGGATCATGGACTACATCGTCGACATCGTGTTGGCCACGCGCGAGCCGGCGAACGCCGGGTTGGCCGATCTCGCGCCGCTGATCGAGTTCGGCGCGAGTCCGCGAGCCACGATCGCGCTGGCGCAAGCATCGCGCGCGCACGCGTTCCTGCGCGGCCGGGCGTTCGTCACGCCGGACGACGTGAAAGCGATCGCACCTGACGTGCTGCGCCATCGCGTGCTCACGACCTACGAGGCGGAGGCCGAAGAGGTGACGAGCGATCAAATCGTGCAGCGGGTCCTGGCGAAGATCGAGTCGCCCTGATGAGTGGGCCGTTGGACGTGGGACGTGGAACGAGGAGCTGACGCGTGGCGTTCGCCCTGTTTCGTCGCAAAAAACGGCCTGACGCGCCGGATCGCCGCGACGACCAACCGCGGCCGACGGCGGTGGCGACGCATGGCGCGCCCGCAGTCCCGCCGGAAGTCCTGCGACAGGTCAAGCTGATCGAGCTGCGCACGCGCGGCCTGGTGAATTCGCTGTTCACGGGCGAATACCGCTCGGTGTTCAAGGGCCAGGGAATGGAGTTCGCCGAGGTGCGGGAGTACCAGGCCGGCGACGAAGTGCGCAGCATCGATTGGAACGTCACGGCCCGCATGCAGCGGCCGTACG
Organism: uncultured Gemmatimonadaceae bacterium; assembly: GCA_963817445.1. Classification (GTDB taxonomy): domain Bacteria; phylum Gemmatimonadota; class Gemmatimonadetes; order Gemmatimonadales; family Gemmatimonadaceae; genus JAQBQB01. Next base: position 723,483 of record CAWFOG010000022.1, on the reverse strand, counting down.
TCAAGCGCTACATCGAGGAGCGCGAGCTGACGGTGATGCTCGCCGTCGATGTGTCGGGTTCCGAGCGATTCGGCACGAGACGCCGCTTCAAGAGCGAGGTGGCGTCCGAGCTGGCCGCGGTGCTCGCGATGTCGGCGATCCGCAACAACGATCGCGTGGGCGGCGTGTTGTTCACCGATCGCATCGAACACGTCGTCCCACCGCGCAAGGGGCGGCGCCACGCATTGCGCCTCATTCGCGACATTCTGGCGTTCGAGCCCGCATCGCGCGGCACCGACATTGGCGGCGCGACCGAGTACATCAACAAGATGCTCTCGCGGAAAGCGATCATCTTTCTCGTATCTGACTTCTTTGGTGACAACATCGAGCAGCCGCTCAAGCTGCTCGCCCAGCGGCACGACGTCGTCGCGGTGACGGTGGAAGATCCGAGCGAGCGCGTGCTGCCCGACATCGGGCTCGTTCGCCTCGTCGATCCGGAAACCGGCGCGACGCTGGACGTCGATACGAGCAATCCCGTGGTCCGCGCGCAGTTCGGCGCCCGCGTGCGCGAGGACGCCGACAAGCGCCGCCATCTGCTCCGCCGGTTGGCGATCGACGAAGTCCCGGTCGATACCGACCACGGCATCATGGACCCGTTGCTGCGCTTTTTCCGCGCGCGCGAAACGCGGCTGCGGAAATGACGCCCCGGCAACTGATGGCGCGCTGCGTAGTCGTCGCGTGCACCGTGTTGGCGAGCAGTGCGCTCGCGAGCGCGCTTTCGGCGCAAACGCGAGCCACGATTCCGATCAGGGCTGGCGTTACGCTGGCCCCGGACTCGGTGCGCATTGGCGATCCGTTTCGCGTCACCGTCGGCATTCGCGCGCCGCGGGGCGCGACGATCGACTTTCCGCGAGCGACCGATTCGACATCGACGATCCAGTCGCTCGATCCCGTCGTCGTGCGGACCAGCGCCGACACATCGGTCGTCGAGCAATACGCCGACTATCGAGTCGCGGCATGGGACGTTGGCGTACAGCGCGTCCATCTCGACGACGCGATCGTCCATTACAACGGCGCTGAACGGCGCGTGCCGCTGAGCGGCGACTCGGTGTTCGTGCGCAGCCTGCTTCCGGCGGACACGGCGCTCCGCGTCGCCAAACCACCGCGACCACTGTTCGAGTTGAGTCTATTTCCCTGGTGGTTGTGGGCGCTCATCGCGGCGGCGATCATCGCGCTCGGCTTGTTGATTTGGTGGTGGTTCCGCCGCCGCCGGCGTCCCAAGGCGGTCGTGGTGACCAACGCGTTCGAGCGCGCCGAGTCGGAGTTCCAGCGCATCGAGGCGCTCGGATTGCTCGACGCCGGCGAACGTGGCCGGCACGTGACGCTCACCGTCGAAGTGCTGCGCGACTATCTCGCGGCGCGGTACGCGGAAGCGACGCTGGCGCTCACGAGCACTGAGCTCCAGCACTCCACGCGTACATTGCCGTTCGTGCCGCAGGAACGCTTGACGCGGCTGTTGACCGATGCGGACCTCATCAAGTTCGCGCGCCGTCCGGTGAGCACCGACCGCGCCCGCGAACTCGGACGTGAGGCGCGTGCGATCGTCGTGCACGAACACACCGCGTCTCAACCGCCGCCAGTGGCGCAGACGAAGGCGGCCGCGTGATTTCCATCGGCCGGATTCAGTTCGCGTCGGCGTGGGCACTGCTCCTGCTGCTCCTGCTTCCGCTCTGGTGGTTCATTCGCCGGCGGCGCCGGCCGCCGGCAATAGTCTTTTCTCGCGTGAGCGTTCTCGCAGCGGGACCGCGCGCGGGACGTGCGACCACGCTCATGCTCTTCACGTTGCGCAATCTGTTGCTCGCGTCGTTCATCGTCGCGCTGTCGCGGCCGCGAGCCGGTGCGCATGCCGAAGACGTGACGAGCGAGGGCATCAACATCGTCCTGGCCATCGATCTCTCGAGTTCCATGCTGGCGCAGGACTTTCAGCCGCAGAACCGCCTCGAAGTCGCAAAGGACGTCGTCAAGCGATTCATCGCCGCGCGCACGAGCGACCGGATCGGCGTCGTCGCGTTCGCCGCCGAGGCGCTGACGCAGGTTCCGCTCACGACGGACTATCCCGTGGTGAACGCCGCCGTGGACAACCTCGCTGCCGGCCAGCTCGAGGACGGGACGGCCATTGGCACCGCGATCGCGACGGCGGCGAATCGCCTGCGCAATGCGCCCGGACGCTCGCGTGTGATCATCCTCCTCACGGACGGAGAGAACAATCGCGGTGCGATCGATCCGCGCACCGCGGCCAAAGCGGCGGCTGTCTTCGGCATCAAGATTTACACAGTCGGTGTAGGAACCGAGGGAATGGCGCCGGTGCCGGTCGGACGCGGGCTGTTTGGGCTCCGCTATGAGAACCGCCTGGTGCGCATCGACGAGCCGCTGTTGACCGACATCGCCAAGACGACCGGCGGCCGATACTATCGCGCCCGCGATGCCGCCGCCCTCGAGCGGATCTACCAGGAAATCAACCAGCTCGAGCGCGAGCCGGTCCGCACCCGGTCGTATGTGCGCTACACGGAGCTGTTCCGCTGGCCGTTGTACTTCGGCGCGCTGCTGCTGGTGAGCGAGCTGCTGCTCGGCGCACGCCGGGGACCGCTGCCATGAGCGACTTCGTGTTCGACTATCCATATTTACTGCTGCTCGTACTCGTGCTCCCCGCGCTGGCGATCGCCGTGCTGCGACACGCCTATCAGCAGCGGCGCGCGCGGCTCGCTCGGCTGGGCAGCATGGACGTCGTGTCGCGGCTCATTCCGGGCAACGCACTCGTGGCACCCGGGTGGCGCATGACGCGCTTGGGCCTGGCCAGCGCGCTCGTCGGCGTCGCCGTGGCCGGACCGCGGTGGGGTGACGAGCGGGACGTCGTGCGGTCGCGCGGGATCGACATGGTGCTCGCGCTCGATGCGTCGCTCTCCATGCTCGCGCAGGACGAGCGGCCGAGCCGCCTGGAGCGAATGAAGGAGGAAGTCCGCCGGCTGCGCGCGCTCTCCCCGGGCGACCGAATGGGCGTGCTGGCCTTCGCCGGACGGAGCTACGTCCTTTCGCCACTGACCATCGATGAGGGCGCGCTCGATCTTTTCCTCGACAACCTCGATCCCTCGGTGGTCGGTCAGGCCGGCAGCTCGCTCGCCCGGACCATTCGCCAGGGTGTCGACCTGCTCACCCTGACGAACAGTGGCGCGGACCGCGCTCTCGTCGTCATGAGTGATGGCGAGGCGTTCGAACCCGTCGAGGACGTCGCCACCGAAGCGAAACGGGCCGGTGAGCAAGGGATCAGCTTGGTCACCGTCGGGTTTGGAACGACCGAAGGAACGACAATTCCAATCAAGAACCCTGACGGCTCCACGAGCACCAAGAAGGATGAGAACGGGAATACAGTCGTGACGCAGTATCACCCGGAATATCTCAAAGCGGCGGCGGACGCGGCGCACGGCACGTTCATCGAAGCCGGCGCCACGGACAAGGCGGCGCGCGTCAAATCGGCGCTCGCCAATTTGCGCACGCAGTCGCGCGCCAGTCTCGGCGGCGAATCGAAGACGCCGCGCTATCAGTGGTTCCTGCTCCCGGCGCTCGCGCTGCTGTTGCTCGACACCGCGCTCACCGAGCGCCGCGGTCGGCGCCACCGGCGCCCTGCGTCGGCGGAGATTGCCACGGCCGCCTCGCTGGTGCTGATGATGTTGCTGAACGGCTGCGCGCGGCTGACGCACACGCAGCAGGGAATTGCCGCGTACCATCACGGGCAATTCACGCAGTCGGCCTCGATGTTCCGCGACGCCATCACCGCTGGTGACAAGTCGCCGCAGACACTGTACGACTTTGGCACCGCCCTCGTCGCGGCGGATTCCGATCCGAGCGCCGTCGAAGTGCTTGGCCGGTTGGCGGAGGACAAGAACGACGAGCTGCGCTTCCGCTCACTGTTCAACCTCGGTCTGGCGCATCTCAAGCCAGCCCTCGCGGCGCCTGCCGGGCAGGACAACGGCGAACTCGACTCGGCGCTCACCGTCTACAAGAACGCAATCCTCCTTCGCCCCAACGACGTCGACGCGAAGTGGAACTACGAGCTCGCGTTGCGCAAAAAACAGGGCGGCGGAGGCGGGGGCGGCGGTGGCGGCAGCTCGAACAAGTCGCCCCAGGGGCAGGCCCCGCAGCCGCAAGGTGGACTCGGCCAGCAGCAGGCGGAACAACTGCTCGGCAGCGCGGCGCGTGAAGAGCGTGACGTGCAGTCGAAAAAGCAGAAGCAGAATCGCGTCGAGCCGCCACCGGGAGGAAAGGACTGGTGATTGGCGCGCTGCTCGTCATAGCCCAGCTATCGATTGTCGCGCACGCGCCGGATTCAGCTTCGGCGTGTGATGCGATCGAAGTCAGCGTGGCGGTGCGCACCCCGGGGCGCGTTCCGGCGCGACTGATCGTTCCGTCGTTCGCGCCGTTCGACGTGCTTCGGTCGTCGTCCGTTCCGCACGTGACCTACGATTCGCGCGGCGACGGCAGCGTCGTCGCCGAGTATCGCTACGTGTTGACCACCGATCACCTCGGCACGTTTTCGATCGCGCCGTTCGAGGCGCGTGCCGGGACGAGCGAGGCCCGATCGCGACTGATTCAGATCGCGATGCGTCCGTCCGCCGGCAAATCGAATGTTCCGACCGTCGTCGCGCGCGCACGCGTCGACACGAGTCTCGAAGTCAACTATCGGGCGGTGACCGCGCCGGAAACGGTATATGTCGGCCAGCAGGCCAACTACGAGGTGGCCGTCTTCCTCAACGAGACTGTGCGCGACCGATTGCGCCGCAATCCGACGTTCTTCCCGCCGGACATGCAGTCAATGCTCGCCTACGACCTCCCGGCGCGCGGCGATTCGCAGCGACGCGCGCTTGGCTCGCACTGCTTCGACGCGCTCGTCTATCAGCGCGCGCTCTTTCCACTGATGTCGGGACGCTTCACGATTCCCCCGGCACAGCTGGTGTACTCGATGCCACTGTCGGCCAGTTTCTTCAGCCGAGAGGAGACGCACGAACTCGAGACGGATAGCACCGTGCTCGTGGCCGTGGATCCGCCGGCGGCGGGGCGTCCGATCGATTTCGGCGGTGCGGTGGGCAACCTCCGTGTTGCGGCGCGGCTCGATACGAATGCCACACGCGTCGGCGACCCGTTGGTGCTCACGGTCCGCGTGTCGGGCACGGGCAACGTGAAGCTGTTCCCCCGGCCGCCGATCGGCGTGCCGTGGGCGACGCTTGTGAATGGGGACGAGCGCGTCCGGGTAGACACGACGGCACGTCGTGTCGCCGGGACGAAGGAATTCGATTGGGTGCTCACCCCGCGTGTGGCCGGCGAATTGGACGTGCCGCCAATCCGCTACAGCTACTTCAATCCCGACGCGCGGCGTTACGAAGTGACGGCGACCAATCCCACGCACGTGCGGATCGCGCCGGGAACGCTGGCGTCGGCGGACACGGCGCGCACGGAGACGTTGCTCGCCATCCGCCCGCGCTATCGCGGGCCGTTGGGCACACCGCTGCACGAGCATCCGGTCTTCTGGGCGTTTCTCGCGCTCATGCCGCTGCCCGCGCTATCGCTTCGCACGCGCGACCGTAAGCGGCGCGCGGGCGTGCGGGCGCCCACGAGCGTCGAGCGGTTGCAGCTGCTCAAAGGCGACGGCGCACGCGCACGCGATCCACGCGAAGTTCGGCACGCGTACACCGCGGTGCTCGCGGATCGCCTCGCGCTCGGGGCGGAGAACTTCACGCGCGCCGGCGCACTTGCGCGCGCTCTGCGCCGGCGCGGCGTGTCGACCGACGTGGCGCAGGAAGCGGAGCGCGTACTCCGCCAGCTCGACGAGGCGGCGTTTTCCTCGGGAGGCACGTTGTCGCCCGAAGCGCTCGACCGCGTCTCAGCGGTCTGTGCGTCGATCGACTCGGAGGCTCTGTCGCGCGCGCGCATCCTTGCGCCGGCACTGTGCATTGTCGGCTTGCTGGCGATTGGTGTCGCGTCCGCCCACGCCTATGACGCGAGCGTCGCGCAACGTGCCTTCGACGACGGTGTCGCCGCGTATCAACATCACGACTTCGTCGCGGCCCGCGAGCGATTCATCGCGTCGGCTGCCGCCGAGCCGCGCGCGCCCGACGCATGGGCCAACCTCGGCACGGCCTCGTGGGCGGCGGCGGACACCGCGCGAAGTGTCGCCGCCTGGCAACGCGCACTTCGACTCGAGCCGCTCGCGTCCGACATGCGCGACCGCGTCGAGCTCGTGCACAGCTTGCCGTGGAATTCCGCGGGGTACGTGCCACCGCTGTCGGCCGCGCTCGTGTTCGAGATCGCGGCGTTGCTGTGGTGCATTGGTTGGGCGATCGGCGCCTACCGCGCCGCTCGCCATGCATCCGACATGCGAATGACGTTGGTCGTGCTCACCGTTGGCGCGGTGGTAATCGCGATTGGCGGGTTCGCACTGGCGGACCGATTGGGAGGGCGCGGCGCGGCCGTGGTGCGAGAGACCGCATCGCTGAGCCACGATCCGGAATTGGGTGCCGAGCGCGGAGCCACGGCCATCATTGGCGAAGTGGTGCGCGTGGCTGGCCGCCAAGGCGCGTGGAGTCACGTGGTGCTCGACGACGGGCGCGACGGTTGGCTCGAAAACTCCTCGCTCATTTCGCTGGACGTTCGCGACGCCTCGTTGGTGAGCGAGTAAGCGCGGACAGCGGAGGGTTGCGCGCGGCGCAATGCTTCCGGTGCCGCGTTGCGCTCGTAACTTTGGCGCATGCTCGTCGACTCGTCCGCACGCATCGCCATCTTACCCGCCGCCGTCGCCGATCAGATCGCGGCGGGTGAAGTCGTCGAGCGGCCGGCGTCCGTCGTCAAAGAGCTCGTCGAGAACGCGCTCGACGCAGGAGCCACCGCGATCGACGTCCAGATCGAGGACGGTGGTCGGCAATCGATCCGCGTGAGCGACGACGGCTGCGGCATGTCGCGCGATGACGCGGTATTGTCGCTCGAGCGCCACGCGACATCGAAGATCCGCACGGCGCAGGATCTCGTCGGCGTTCGAAGCTTCGGCTTTCGCGGCGAAGCGTTGGCCGCGATCTCGTCGGTGTCGCAACTCGAACTGGAAACTGCACCCGACGACGGCGCGGGCGCGCTGGTCCGCGCCTCCGGCGGCGCGTTGGCGAGCGTGACGCCGATCGCGCGGCGTCGCGGTACGACGGTGCGTGTGGCGCATTTGTTCTTCAACGCTCCCGCGCGGCTCAAATTCTTGCGCGGCGCGCGCTCCGAGTGGCGAGCAATCCTCGACGTCCTTGGCACCATGGGACTCTCGCGCCGCGACGTCAGGCTCACCGTCATGCACGACGGAAAATCCGTGCTGACACTCCCAGCGTCGGCGACGCTTCGTGATCGTCTCGCGGCAGTGTACAGCGCGCGATTCGCCGACGGATTGCTCGACGTGGACGACGTGAGCGGAACGACGCACGTCGCCGGCCTCGTCGAACGGCCGAGCGACGTTGGTACGGGCACCCGGCGCGTGTTTCTGTCGGTGAACGGTCGCGCGGTGCGCGACCCGGGCATCGTGCGCGCCGCGGAAGCGGCGTATCGATCGACCATTCCCGCCGGCGTGCGGCCGACGCTGTTTCTCGATGTGACTGTCGCCGCGGACATGGTCGACGTCAACGTGCATCCGGCCAAGTCGGAGGTGCGCTTTCGCGATCGTTGGCAGGTCGAGCGCGCCGTCGAAACGGCCGTGCGCCGCGCACTCGGCACCCTCGACGCGAGCGCGGCATTCGGTCGCCCGTCGTGGTTCGCCACGCCGTCGACGCGCGCGGAACTGACCGCTGAGACGCCGATCGATGCCGCGCCGATCGTCGATGTTTCGACATTGCACGACGCACCGCTCGCGGACGTGCCGTCCGAGCAGACGACGATCGCGCCGGCGGTCGAACCGCGCGAGTCGGCTCCCGTCCCGCCGCTCGTGCAACTCGCCAACATGTACATCATGTTCGAGCATGCGCAGGGCGTTGTGCTGATCGACCAGCATTCGGCGCACGAACGCGTGTTGTACGAACGCTTCATGCGGACGCTGGAGCGCGGCGACGAGCCGGCGCAGCGATTGCTCTTTCCGCTCACGCTGCACCTGGGTCCCGCGGAAAGCGACGCCTTCGAGCAGCACCGGGATGCCCTCGAACGACTTGGCTTCGAGATCGAAGGCTTTGGCGGACACACGCTGATCGTGCGCGCGGTACCGATGCCGCACCCGCGGTTCGACCCGGAGCGCTGCGTGCGAGAGACGCTCGCCAGCCTCACCGGCGACCGCGACGCGGGAGTGCATGCGCGCCACGAAAAGTTGGCCGCGACCGTGGCGTGCAAGGCGGCCATCAAGGCCGGCGACGTACTGTCGCCCGGCGAAATGCGCGCGCTGTTCGTTGCGTTGCGCGATACCACGCTTCCGGCGCACGATGTCCACGGACGCGCGACGATCGTGCAGCTGGCATGGGACGAGATTGAGCGGCGATTCGGACGGCGCTGAGCTGGCCGTTGTCTGCGGTCCGACCGCCGCGGGCAAGAGCGCCGTGGCGCAGTGGCTCGCGGAACTCACGCCCACGACCATTCTCAGCGCCGATTCGCGACAGGTATATCGGGGCTTCGACATTGGCACGGCAAAGCCGTCGGTCGCCGAGCGCGAATGTGTGCCGCATCGCGGTATCGACGTCGTCGATCCGACCGCACGGTACTCGGCGGCGGAGTGGGCCGCGTCGGCCGACGGATGGGTGGACGACGCGCGGTCCGCTGGCCGCGCGCCGCTCGTCGTTGGTGGCACCGGCTTGTACCTGCGTGCATTGGTCGACGGACTGTTCGACGAACCGTTGCTCGACGCGACTCGGCGCGCGCAACTCGCGGGTGAACTCGACCAGCTGAATGTCGACGAGTTGCGTCGATGGGTTCGTTCTCTCGATCCGGCACGCGCGCACCTTGGTCGCACGCAGCTTCGGCGGGCGATCGAGATTGCACTGCTCACCGGCGAACGTGTGAGCGATCTGCATCGGAGCCGGTCGCGCCCGGGACGTTGGCGGGCCCGCTATCTTCTGGTTGATCCCGGTCCGACGTTGGGCGGCCGCATTGCGGCGCGGATCGACCAGATGCTCGACAACGGATGGCCCGACGAGGTGCGACGACTGATGGAGACTGTTCCGGCTGACGCCCCCGCGTGGAAGTCGACGGGGTATGACGCCGTCCGGCGACTCGTGTCCGGCGCCTGGTCGCGACCAGCGACGCGTGAGAGAATTCTCATTGACACACGGCAATACGCGAAGCGGCAACGCACCTGGTTTCGCCATCAGCTTCCGGGCCTCCCGGCGGGGGAGGGGCGCGTGACGCTGCTCGACCCGCTCGCTCCCGACTGGCGCGCCGTCGCCGAGCGTTGGTACCGCGGACCGCGCACGTGAAGATCGGCATCACCTGCTATCCGACCTACGGCGGCTCGGGGGCGATGGCCACCGAGCTTGGCATCGCGCTGGCGCGGCGCGGCCACGAAATCCATTTCATCACCTACCAGCAGCCGTTTCGGCTGCCGGCCTTTCTTCCGCGGATCTACTTCCACGAAGTCGACGTCGGACGTTATCCGTTGTTCGAGTATCCGCCATACGATCTGGCGCTCGCCGTGCGGATGCACGAGGTGACGTTGGCGCACGGACTCGACCTGCTGCACTGTCACTACGCCATTCCGCACGCCACGAGCGCCTGGATCGCCAAGGAGATGCTGCGGCCGACGCGTCCCGACATTCGCGTCGTGACGACGCTGCACGGGACGGACATCACGATCGTCGGCCAGGATCCGTCGTTCCGGCCGATCACGAAATTCTCAATTGAGAAATCCGACGGCCTCACCGCCGTCTCGCGCTATTTGCAGACGGAGACGCTCACGACGTTCGGATGTACCGCCTGCCGCATCGAGGTGATCCCGAACTTCGTCGATCCCGAGGTCTACGACCGGTCGCGCTACACGTCGATTCTCGCCGAGCAGGTGGACGCGAACGCGCGCGTGCTGATGCACATCTCGAACTTCCGGCCGGTCAAACGGGTGCGTGACGTGGTGCGGATTTTCGCCGGCGTGGTTGCCGAACTGCCGTCGGTGCTCGTGATGGTCGGCGACGGGCCGGACCGGGTCGACGCCGAGGACGAAGCGCGGACGCTCGGCCTCGAGAACAAAGTGTTTTTCCTCGGCAAGATCGACGCGGTGGCGCCCCTGCTCGCCGGAGCCGATTTGTTTCTGCTCCCGTCAAGCACGGAGTCGTTCGGCCTGAGCGCGCTCGAGGCGCTCGCCTGCGGCGTCCCGGTGATCGGGACGCAGACGGGCGGGCTGCCGGAAGTCGTGCGCGACGGCGAGACCGGCGCGCTGTGCCCCGTCGGCGACGTCGACGCCATGTCGCGTGCGGCGCTGGCGATTCTTCGCGATCGCGACCGGTGGACCGCCATGAGCACGCTTGCGGCGCGAGATGCGCGCGAGCGCTTTTCGCTCGAGGCCATTGTCGCCGAATATGAAGCGTTCTATGAGTACACGCTCGGCCGTGCCCCATACCCTCCGTCCCCCTGATCCGTGAGCGTCTTTCACGCCCTTGTCCTCGGCATCGTGCAGGGACTCTCGGAGTTCCTGCCCATCAGCAGTTCGGCGCACCTCGCGCTCGTGCCCTGGCTGCTCCACTGGCCGGATCCCGGTCTCGCATTCGACGTCGCGCTGCACTTCGGCACGCTGCTCGCCGTGCTCTGGTTCTTCCGCGTCGAATGGACGTCGCTGCTCCGGGCGGCGAAGCGCATCGTCGTCACGCGTCGCGTGGCTGACGACGAGGAGCGGCGGGTGATGTTTCTCGTGATCGCGACGATCCCCGGCGCGATTGCCGGCCTGGCGCTCGAGAGTTACGCCGACAACGCGTTCCGCGATCCGCGCCTGATCGCGCTCCTGTTGATCGTCATGGGCGTGCTGCTGTGGTGGGTCGACAAGGCGGCCGCGCAAGACCGTCCGCTCGCCGCCATGCGCTGGACCGATGCGCTGCTCATCGGACTGGCCCAGATGTTCGCCATCCTGCCCGGCGTGTCGCGGTCGGGATCGACGATCACCGCGGGGCGCGGGTTGCGCCTGACCCGCGAGAGCGCGGCGGTTTTCAGTTTTCTCATGAGCATGCCGATCATTGCCGCGGCGTCGCTGGTCAAAATTCCGCACGTGCTCAAGACCGAGGGATCTGAGCGCTCCGCTCGTCGTCGGCGTGCTGGCGTCGGCGGTGAGCGGATGGTGGGCGATCTCCGTCCTGCTCAAGTTTGTCGTGAAACGGAGCTACGGGGCGTTCGCCGCCTATCGGGTCATCGTCGGACTGATCGTCCTGATCATTGCCTTCAACCGCTGAGGAGCAGCCCACGAGGCTGGCCGCGGCGTACGGCGGCATCGCCGCCGACGAACTCGCCCAGCGACTCGCGGTGCCTGTCGTCGTCGCATTCGACGTCGTCGAGTCGACGCTCGACGTCGCGCATGCACGCGCCGCGGCTGGCGCTCCGGCGGGGACGCTCATTCTCGCCGATGCACAGACCGCTGGCCGCGGACGGTTGGGACGGCGCTGGCAGTCGGAAGCCGGGGCGGGAATCTGGCTCACGCTCATCGAGCGGCCGCGGGACGGCGGCGCGTTGGGCGTGCTCTCGCTGCGCGTCGGGTTGGCACTGGCGCCGGCGCTTGAACCATTCACCAGCGCGCCAGTGCAACTCAAATGGCCGAACGACGTGTACGTCGGCGGCGGCAAGCTGGCCGGCGTGTTGGTCGAAGCGCGCTGGAAGGCGGATATAGCTCGAGTGGGTGGCGATCGGCGTGGGTGTGAACGTGCGCCCGCCCGCCGCGGCGATCGAAGCCGGGGCGATTCCGGCCGCGCTTCGACAGGACGTCTCGCGCCTCGACGTACTCGCGGCGATCATTCCGGCCGTTCGCGTTGCGGCGAACCTCACCGGTCCGCTCAACAGCGCCGAACTCGCGGCGTTCGCTCAGCGCGACATGGCCGCGGGCAAGCGGTGCGTCGAGCCTGGACCAGGGCGTGTGCGCGGCATCGCTGCGGACGGCGCGCTGCTCGTCGAACACGACGCAGGGTGGACGCAGGTGGTTCGTGCCGGTTCGCTCGTCCTTCAACCAGAGCAGGAGGCGCCGTGATCCTCGTCTTCGATGTTGGCAACACCGAGCTGACCATCGGCCTGTTCAGCGAAGCTTTGCTGCGCGGCCACTGGCGGATTACGACCGACGTCCCGCGGACGCCCGACGAATTCGGCGTGCTGCTTCGCTCACTCCTCGTGAGCGCCGAGTTCTCGCCGAATGTCGTCGAGAGCGTGGCGATCGGGTCGGTCGTGCCGCGCGTGACCGGCCCGCTCAGCGAGGCCTGTCTGCGCTACTTTCGGGTGGGCACGCCGCTCATCGTCGACGTCAACGCCGCGCTGCCGATTCGCCTCGACGTCGACGAGCCGCAGACGGTGGGCGCCGACCGGCTGATCAACACGTTGGCGGCGAGCCGGCTGTTCGGGCGCGACGCGATTGTCGTCGACTTGGGCACGGCGACGACGTTCGACTGTACGACGGCGGACGGAGTGTTCTTTGGCGGTGTGATCGCGCCCGGCGTGGCAACGTCCGCGGATACGCTGACGCGCCGTACGTCGAAGCTCCCGGCCACGGAGCTGGTGGTGCCGTCGCGCATCATTGGAAAGCGCACCGAGGAATGCATTCGCGCCGGCGTGATGTTCGGCGCCGCGGACGCGATCGACGGTATCGTGCGGCGAATCAAGGCGGCCTGGCCGCGCGCGGGTACGCCCCTCGTTGTGGCAACGGGCGGGTTCGCCGAGACGATGGGCACCCTGTGTACGAGCTTCGACCGAATCGAGCCGCATCTCACGCTCCAGGGGTTGCAGATCGCGCACGCAATCCTTCGCGGGGCGCCCCAAACGGTCTAAGCCGTTTTAATACAATCGTTTGTCGGCACGGTCACGGCCAGGTGACGAGGCTTGACTCGCCGTCCCGGGCGGGATATGATCCAAGTCTGTTAGCACTCCGAGTCCATGAGTGCTAACGCACCTACTTCAGTTGTCAGCGCAGCAGCAGACAGCGACACACCGCAACAGACAGAGAGGAGCACACCGTATGGCCACAAAGACCAGCGTGAAGGTCAACCCATTGGCCGACCGCGTCGTCGTTCGTGCGCTCGAGGAGACCGAGCAGATGCGCGGCGGTTTGTACATCCCGGACACCGCGAAGGAAAAGCCGCAGCAAGGCGAGATCGTCGCCGTGGGCCCGGGTCGCTTCGAGAAGGACAAGCGCGTGCCGATGGACGTGAAAGTCGGCGACAAGGTGCTGTACGGGAAGTACAGCGGCACGGAAGTGACGATCGACAATGAGCAATTGCTCATTCTTCGCGAGTCCGACGTCCTCGCTGTCCTCAACTGATCGCTCGACCGCACGGCTGAACACACTCACGCACTATCCACACGAGGCTTGAACGCATATGGCAGCCAAGGAATTGCATTTCAACACGGACGCGCGCGCGGCACTCAAGCGCGGCGTCGACCAGCTCGCGGAAGCGGTCAAGGTCACGCTCGGCCCCCGCGGGCGGAATGTCGTGATCGACAAGAAGTTCGGCGCCCCGACGGTCACCAAGGACGGCGTCACCGTGGCCAAGGAGATCGAGCTGTCGGATCCGCTCGAGAACATGGGCGCGCAGATGGTCAAGGAAGTCGCCACGAAGACGAGCGACAACGCCGGCGACGGCACGACCACGGCGACCGTGCTGGCCCAGGCGATCTTTCGCGAAGGCCTGAAGAACGTCACCGCTGGTGCCAACCCGATGGCCATCAAGCGCGGCATCGACCAGGCAGTCGCTGCGGTCGTCGCTGAACTCAAGAAGATCAGCGTCCCGACCTCCGGCAAAAAGGAGATCGCGCAGGTCGGCACCATCTCGGCGAACAACGACAAGGAAATCGGCGACCTGATCGCCGAAGCGTTCGACAAGGTCGGCAAGGACGGCGTGATCACCGTCGAAGAGGCCAAGGGCCTCGAGACCAACCTCGAGACGGTCGAGGGCATGCAGTTCGACCGCGGCTACGTGTCGCCCTACTTCGTCACCGATCCGGAAAAGATGGAAGCCGTCCTCGAGGACGCGCTCATCCTGATCCACGACAAGAAAGTCTCGTCGATGAAGGATCTGCTCCCGGTGCTCGAGAAGGTGGCGCAGCAGGGTCGTCCGCTGCTCATCATCGCCGAGGACATCGAGGGTGAGGCGCTGGCGACGCTCGTCGTCAACAAGCTGCGTGGCACGCTCAAGGTCTGCGCCGTCAAGGCACCGGGCTTTGGCGATCGTCGCAAGGCGATGCTGCAGGACATCGCGGTGCTGACCAACGGTCAGGTCGTGAGCGAGGAAGTCGGCTTCAAGCTCGAGAACGCGGTGATCACCGATCTCGGCCGCGCCAAGCGCGTCGTCATCGACAAGGACAACACCACGCTCATCGACGGCGCGGGTGACGAGGACAAGATCCAAGGCCGCATCAAGGAAATCCGCGTCGCCATCGACTCGAGCACGTCGGACTACGACAAGGAAAAGCTCCAGGAACGTCTGGCGAAGCTCTCGGGCGGCGTAGCGGTCATCAACGTTGGCGCCGCGACGGAAGCCGAGATGAAGGAAAAGAAGGCGCGCGTCGAAGACGCGTTGCACGCGACGAAGGCCGCAGCCGAAGAAGGCATCGTGCCGGGCGGCGGCGTGGCATTGATCCGCGCGCAGCGTGTGCTGAAGACGCTCAAGCTCGGCGATGCCGATGAGCAGATTGGCGTCGACATCATCCGTCGCGCGGTCGAAGAGCCGATCCGCATGATCGTGCAGAACGCGGGTGGTGAAGGCTCGATCGTCGTCGAGAAGGTTCGTGCGTCGAAGGACGATGCGTTCGGCTACAACGCGCTGACCGACACGTACGAGAATCTCGTGCAGGCCGGCGTGATCGATCCGACCAAGGTGACGCGCACGGCGCTGCAGAACGCCGCGTCGATCGCGGGACTCCTGCTCACGACCGAAGCGTTGATCGTCGAGAAGAAGGAAAAGGAAGCGCCACACGCCGGTGGTCCGCCGGGCGGCGGCATGGGCGGGATGTACTAGGCGACGGATGGCTCGTCGTTGATCCACGGACGAAAACGAAGCGGGCCGCCTTTGGGCGGCCCGCTTTTTTTCTCCGAGTTCATCGACGCGGCGCGCATGTACCTGCGCACTTAGAACAACGCGTACTGCACCGGCGCCTCCGCGCGCCGGGTGCCTGGCGTAAATGGCCCGACCACGCCGTTCTGCCGGGCAGCGGTGATCGTGCCGGTGAACCGCGAGCGCGAGATCGCGGCGCGCATCGTCGTGAGCGCCACGTCGGGCGTGTTGCAGTTCTCGCTCAGGTGCGCGAGGACGAGATGGCGCGTCTCGCGTCCCAGCGCGGCGCGCGCAAACGCGGCGGAGTCGTGATTGCTCAAGTGGCCCGTGTCGCTGGCAATGCGCGCTTGCAGCCAACGCGGATACGGGCCGTCGCGCAGCATATCGTCGTCGTGGTTGGATTCCAGCACGAGGATGTCGAGCGCCAAACACGCGCTGGCGATCGCCGCCGACACGTGGCCGATGTCGTAAAACAGCGCGGCGCGAGCTCCGGTCGAGCGGCTCTCGATCACGAAGCCGACCGATTCATTCGCGTCATGCGGTGTCGGCGTCGTCGAGACGGTCATTCGCGGAAGATCGATCGTTTCCCCGGGCGCGAACCGCCGCACGTTGGCGTCGGCGAGTTCCGGCGCGCGCGCGGTGCCTGGCGTTGCGTACACGGCCCATCCCCAACGCTTGGCCGCCGCGCCTGCACCTTTGATGTGATCGCTGTGCTCGTGCGTGATCAGGCACGCGTCGATCGATTCGGGCGCGACGTCGATCATCTTGAGTCGGCCGGCGAGCGTTCGCGTGCCGAGCCCGCAGTCGATGAGAATGCGCGCGCCGTCGCACTCGACGAGAATGGCGTTGCCTTTGCTGCCGCTGGCGAGCGTCCAGAGCTTCATTCGGACTCGTGGTCGGCGGTCCATCGGGTGGCGTGTGCCGCGGTCAGGTGCCGGCGCGCGCGCTCGGTGAGTTCGACATGGCGTCGCGACATCATCCGCGCGGCGGTCGCGACGAACTTCTCCGCCTGATAGGTGTCGTACGGCGCCGCATCGCCCCACGAGAACGGCGCGACGACCTTGGGCGGCATGTTCCCATACACGTTGGCGCCGGTGCCGATCACGGTGCCCGTCGTCAGCCGCAGCCCGATTCCCGTCTTCACGTGGTCGCCGAACAGCGTGCCGAGGAACTGCATGCCCGAGTCGCGCACGCCGCTCGGCGTCCACAGCGCGACGTTGCCATACGTATTCTTTAAATTGCTCGTGATCGTTCCGGCGCCGAGATTGACCCAGCGGCCGAGGTACGAGTGACCGACGAATCCGTCGTGCCCCTTGTTCGAGTGGCCGAGGACGATGGTGTTGCTCAATTCGCCGCGGACCTTGGACACGTCGCCGATCGAGCAGCCCGTGATGTCGCCGCCCATGATGGTGACGTTGCGCCCGATGTAGCACGGACCGTTGATTCTCGTAAAGGCGTGCAGATGGCTCCCTTCGTCGACGACGATGGGTCCACCGCTCGCGTCGAACAACACGTGGGGCTCGATCGTCGCGCTCGGCGCGACGAGCACGGCGTGGGTGCCGAGCACCAGGTCGCCCGAGTGTGGCGTCATCGGTGCGCCGCGCGCGGCTCCCGCCGCGCCGACGCGCGGGAGATCGGACGCCAACTGCTCGGGCAACAGGCGGATGAAGTCCCACACGGCGTCGAGCCACCAGCCCTCGATGGTTCCGATGGCGCCAGTGCCGATGGGAATGGACTCGAGACTCAGCGAGCCGTCGGCGAAGGCGGCAAGGTCGAGCCGATCTTTGATGCGAACCGCCGCGAGCTGATCACCGCACCGCCACATGCTGCACCCCGCTGCTCGCCGCGCGGCGGCGGTCGGGTCGGCCGGAAGCGCCGGGACGCACCGCGCGTTGACGAGAATCGAGCCGGGCGGAACGGTGCCCGCGGCCGCCGTCGTACCCGGTTCGTCAAAATCCCGCTGGCGCTCGCCAGCGATGAACTGCGTGTCGACGGCATCCGTGGCGCCGAGCAGCGCGCGCCATCGCTCGCGGATCAGCCATGCGCCCGCGCGCATTTCCGACAGCGGACGACACGACGCGAACGGTTCGAACGACCGCGCGTTCGCGTCGTCGTAGAGATAGACCGTCGTCATGCGCGGTCGCGGACGCCGTGCGGCAATGCGTCCATGAGCGTTTTCAGATCGGCCGAGCGGTCGACGGTCGTCACGACCACGAGTCCATCCTCCACCACGACGACCAGGTCGGAGACGCCGTACATGACGACGGTCGTGTCCGGCGCGTGGACGACGTTGTCGCGCGCATCGACGAGATACGCGTGGCCCTGCGTGGCGTTGCCGGCGTCGTCGTTGGGTCGCACACGCTTGAGCGCGCCCCACGTGCCCACGTCGTCCCAGCCAAAGTCGCCGGCGAGCACCGCGACGCGATTGCTGCGTTCGAGCACGCCGACATCGACCGAGATCGGCGTGACCGCGGCGAAAGAAACCGTGAATATCGTCGGAGTGGGCGTGCAGTGCCGGCGCGACCTCGGGCGTGAGACGGCGAACGTCGTCGAGAAAGTCGCCGACGCGCCAGACGAAAATTCCCGAATTCCACAGAAAGCCGTCGCGGCACATCTCCGCGGCGCGGGCTCGATCCGGCTTCTCGACGAAGTGCGCCACGGCGCGCACGCCGGGCTCGAGTTCGCGGCCCGGATGGATGTAGCCGAAGCCGGGGTCCGGTCGCGTCGGCACCACACCCACCGTCACCAGCATCTCGTGGCGCTCGGCGACGTCCGCGGCGTGGGTGAGCGCGCGGCGAAACCCCGCCGCGTCGGCGACCGCCCAGTCCGCGTGCACCGACAGCATCACCGCGTCCGGTCCGTCGCGCCGCGGCGATTTCCTGGGCGCCCCAGGTCAGCGCTGCGGCGGTGCCGCCAGCGCGCGGCTCGGCGATCAGATTCTCGCGCGGGATGGCCGGGAGCATCTCGGCGATTGCCGGCACCAAAGACTCGTTGGTGAGTATCAACGTGTGCTCGGGCGACACGATCGGTCCGAGACGGTTGACGGAGTCCGCGAGCAACGGCTCGCCGGTCACCAGCGGCAGGAGTTGCTTTGGACGAGACGGAGTACTGAGTGGCCAAAACCGCGATCCAATTCCGCCGGCAAGCACGACGGCCCAGCGCGTCATGCCGTGCCGCCGCTCGTGTCGTCCGCCGTGAGACCGACCAACTCCGCGGCGCGAGCGTAGAGTTTCTTGGGGCTGAACGGTTTCGTGAGGAAATCGTTCGCGCCGAGGCTCATCGCGCTGGTGTGCTGCTGCTCCTGGCCGGCGGCGGTGAGGATGATGCACGGCACGTCGCGCCATCGATCGTCGCGGCGCATCGCGGTGAGCACGTCCAGGCCGCTCAGGTGCGGCATCATGAGGTCGAGCAGCACGAGGCAGATGTCGCTCTCGCGCTCGAGCGTCTCCATCGCCTCGCGCCCGTCATAGGCGAGCGTCACGCGGAACGGCCCCTGCTCGAGCTTCATCTTGATGATGCGCCCGATGTGCGGTTCGTCGTCGGCGACGAGCACGTGACACGCCGGGTTCGAGCCGGAAGAAGGGGAGAGCACGGTTCAGACGAGGGCCGCGATGTGTTCCCGATTGCGACGCAGCTCGAAGAGCAGCTGCCCGATGTTGGCTTGTGGCGTGACGAGCACGAGCAGAAGCGCTTCCGAGGACAGCACCGCGACGATCGCGAGGCCGTCGCGGTGCTCGAGCACGGCCGTCAACAATTCGCCGCGGCCGGTCGACTGCGCCAAGCTCATCCGCCGGGCCGATGATCGCCGAAATGCGGGCAGCAATGTCGTCGGGGTCGAGTCCCGGACCAAGCTGGCTGTCGATCAACAAGCCGTCTCGCCCGAGAACCAGGGCGGCGTCGACTCCTTCCCGCTGCCGGATGGCAGCTACGAGATCGCGAATGCTCGGCATTCCTGCTCCAGCGCTCCCTGCCAAAGTCGTGGCGAAGCTAGGGGTGCGAGTGAGCGAAGTCAAGCGACGCCAATCGCTTGAAGAATCTCATACATCACCCTATTCTTCGCTCTTGACCTCCTCACATATGACTCACGGATCGATTCGCCGCACGATGCGTCTCTGCCGGCTTGGTCGCGGCGATCTTGGCGATCGCGGTGGTTGGGTGCAGCGACTTCGGCGTGCCCGCGTCCCTCGCCACGCTGTCGGACAGCGGTGTGGTGTACGCGATCAACGGCGCCCCTCCCGGTGCGCCGACGGCGCTCGAGATGTTCAGCGGGACACTGCTTCCGGCAAGCGCGTCGTTCACGTTCGACATTGCGTTCGACCTCGATTCGGTCGGTCACGTCGTCATCCTGCCGCAGCGGGCCGTTGCGACTGGGCTTGCGTACGACTTACACGGTCGGTGTGCAGACAGACACGGCGTCGTACGAATCGGTCACGCGTGCGCCGGCCAACGGGTATCGCGCGGACACGGCGCTCGTCACGGTGCCCGGGCGACTGATCCTCGTCCAGAGCAGCAATCCGACGGCGTGCAGCACGTCGGTCACCGGCACCACGCTGTACGCCAAGGTCGTGGTCGACCAGGTCGATCCGGCGACGCGGCAGATGGTCATTCGCTACACCGTCGATCCCAACTGCGGCTTCCGTTCCTTCGGCACTGGCATTCCGAAGGACTGATCGGTGCACGACCTCCGAATGCTCCGCGAGCAGGTCGATCTGCTGCGCGACGGCATGCGTCGTCGCGGCATGTCACGATGACATGGCGCCGGTCATCGACCGCGGACTGGACCTGGAGCGTGAACGTCGGACGCTGATTCAGGCGGCCGAGGAACGAAAGGCGGCGCGCAACGCCAACTCGCAGGAAGTTGCACGGCGCAAGCGCGGCGGCGAAAGCGCCGACGAACTCATTGCGCAGGGCCGCGCGCTCGGCGACGAGATCACGACGCTCGAGCGCGAGCTCGACACGGTCGACGGCGGATTGCAGCGCACCCTGCTCGAGATTCCCAACGTCACGCTGCCGGACGTACCGGCCGGCGGGGAAGAGCACAACGTCATCGTCCGCGAGTGGGGCACGCCGCGGCCGCGTGAAGGCGTGAAGCCGCATTGGGACATCGGCGCCCAACTCGGCATCATCGATCTCGAACGCGCATCGAAGGTGTCCGGTTCGGGGTTCGTGTTCTATCGCCGGAACGGCGTGCGGCTCGTGCGCGCGTTGCTGAATTTTTTCATGGACACGCATCGCGACGAACACGGCTACGAAGAGGTTTGGCCGCCGCTCCTCGTGAACCGCGCGACGATGACCGGAACGGGCCAGCTTCCCAAATTCGAAGACGACGCATACAGCACTCGCTCCGACGAGCTCTTTCTCATTCCGACGGCCGAAGTTCCGGTCACCAACCTGTACCGGGATGAATTGCTCGATGCGGCCGCATTGCCGTCAGCGTTCGTCGCGTACAGCAAGTGCTTTCGGCGTGAGGCTGGGTCGGCGGGCAAGGACACGCGCGGCATCTTGCGCACGCACGAATTCGACAAGGTGGAACTCGTCCGCTACGCAACGCCGGAGTCGTCGGCCGAGCAACTCGAGTTGTTGACGCGCCACGCCGAGTCGATGCTCGAGCGATTGGAGTTGCCGTACCGACGGAAGTTGCTCGCCGCCGGCGACACTGGCTTCAGCTCGGCGATGACCTACGATCTCGAGGCGTGGGCGCCGGGCGTCGGCGCATGGCTCGAGGTGTCGTCGTGCAGCAACTTCACCGACTATCAGGCGCGTCGCGCGAACATTCGCTATCGCCCGGCCAAGGGTGAGAAACCGCGATTCGTGCATACGCTGAACGGATCTGGGCTGGCGTTTCCGCGCACGATCGCCTGTCTGCTCGAGCACCATCAGCGGCCGGACGGCACCGTGAGCGTTCCGGATGCGCTCCGGCCGTATCTGGGCGTCGACATTCTCTCCTGAGTCGTCATGCGTCGCGGCAAGCCCGAGTTGCTGGTCGCTACGCTGATCCTGCTGCTGCTCGCTTCGTACATCGCGTACACGCAGCGCGTCGTCGCTGATCTCCGTGCGGACGCGCGCCGATCGAGTGCGATGTATGCGCGCGTTTTTCGTGCGTTCTCCGATTCCGCGCCCGGCGGCGATTTGCCCGCGCTGCTCGACTTGTCGCGCAGCATCACGGAGCAGGGCGTGCCGCTCATTCTCACCGACTTGCACGACACGCCCGCGGGTCACGCCAACCTTCCGTTCGATGCGCCCGGGAAACCCGTTCGACAGGACGACCCGCGCGTCAAGAACTACATCGCGGTGCTCGCCGCGCAACATCCGCCGATCGTCGACTCGCTCATCGGCAAGGTGTACTACGGCGATCCGCCGGTCGTGCGTGGGCTGCGCGTGATCCCCGAGCTGCAAGCGCTCGTCGCTGCGATTCTCCTGCTCGCCGGCTTCTACATCATTCGCGCGCGCGGTGACGCGGCGCGTGAACGACTGTGGGCGGGGATGGCGCGCGAGTCGGCGCATCAGTTGGGCACGCCGCTCTCGAGTCTCGGCGGTTGGATCGAGCTCCTCGAGGAGCGCGCGCCGGACGATTCGCTCCAGGCCGCGGTGCGGCACATGCGCGGCGATCTCGAGCGGCTCGATCGCGTGGCGAACCGCTTCGAGCGAATTGGGCGCGAACCGCAAGTTCGAAGAAATCGATGTTCCGGCGCTCGTCGGACGCGTCGTCCGGTACTTTCAGGCCCGCGTGCCGACGCTCGCTAACACCGTTGCCATTGAATCCGTCGTGTCGACGCCGCTGCAGATCGTGCGCGGCGACCCCGTGTTGCTCGAATGGGCAGTCGAAGTGTTGACCAAGAATGCGATCGACGCGCTTGCCGGTCGTGGAGGGCACGTGCGTGTCTCGGCGCAGCCGGGCGCGGACGACGCCGTGGTGATTCGCGTCGCCGACGACGGACCGGGGATTCCTCGCGACCTTCGCGCCCGTGTGTTCGATCCGGGCTTTTCGACCAAGCAGAGCGGGTGGGGCATCGGTCTGTCGCTCGCGAAACGCATCGTCGAGGAGAACCACGGTGGCAAACTCACCCTGGTGTCGGCGACGCCCGGCGCGACGTTCGAGATTATTCTTCACTGATGTCGATGCTGCTCGAAGATCAATTGACCGCCGGACTCAATCCGGCGCAGCGTGAGGCCGTGGTGCACACGCACGGACCGCTGCTCGTGCTCGCCGGGGCCGGGTCGGGGAAGACGCGCGTGCTGACGACGCGCATCGCGCGGCTGATCGACGTCGAAGGCGTGGACGCGCGCCGCATCCTGGCCGTGACGTTCACCAACAAGGCAGCCGGCGAGATGCGCGACCGTATCGGCCGCCTGCTCGGCGTCTCACCGAGTGGGATGTGGGCGGGCACGTTTCACGCGATCGGCGCGCGAATGCTGCGCGCGTCCGCGCATCTGGTTGGACGGACGCCGGCGTTCACGATCTACGATCAGAGCGACTCGATGTCCGTCATCAAGCGGCTGATGGAACGCTATCGCGTGTCGCACAAACAGTTCGCGCCGCGCGCAGTGCAGAGCGCCATCTCCGACGCGAAGAACGCGCTCGTGTCGCCGGACGAGTACGCGCGGCTGGCGATGGACCCGTTCGCCAAGGCGATCGCGCCGATCTATCACGCCCTGGGCGACGAGCTGCAGCGCGCGAACGCCGCCGACTTCGACGACCTGCTCGTGCTACCCGTGCGCATGCTGCAGCAGCATCCCGATCGGCTGGCGGCCTATCGCGACCGGTTCCAGTTCATTCTCGTTGATGAATATCAGGATACGAATCGCGCGCAGTATCAACTCATCAAGCTTCTCGGCGGGGCGCACGGCGAGGTCTGCGTCGTCGGCGACGACGACCAGTCGATCTACGGCTGGCGCGGGGCCGACATTCGGAACATCCTCGATTTCACCAAGGACTTTCCCGCCGCCGCCGTCGTGCGGCTGGAACAGAACTACCGGTCGACGCCGCCGATTCTCGCGCTCGCCAACGCCGTGATCAGCGTCAACACCGGCCGCATGGGGAAAACGCTTCGAGCGACGCACACCGGCGGCGAGCCGGTGACCATCCAGCGCGCGCTCGACGAGCGGGACGAGGCCGACTTCGTCGTCGGCGAGGTCATGACACGCCGCGCGGCACCGGGTGGCGCCGCACTCAGCGACATGGCGGTGCTGTATCGGACGAACGCCCAGAGTCGCACCCTCGAAGAGGCGCTGCGGCGTCGCGCCGTGCCGTACCGGCTCGTCGGCGCCGTTCGCTTTTACGATCGCCGCGAAATTAGAGATCTCGTGGCCTACCTCAAGCTGATCGCAAACCCCGCGGACGACGAAGCGTTCCGTCGCGCGGTCGCCGTGCCAAAGCGCGGGCTCGGCGAAACGACGATCGAGCAGTTGGCCGCGGCCGCGCTGGAGCGCGGGCTGCCAATGTTTCAAGCGGCGCAGGATTCAGATATCGCCGCCGCGTTCCGCCCGGCCGCGCGCACGGCGTTCGCCGAGTTCGTTCGCGTCGTGTCAATGCTTCGCGATCATGCCGTCGACGCAGCTGTCGATGAATTGCTTCGCGAACTCGTCGAAGCGATCCGTTACGGCGACTATTTGCGCGCCGAGGGTCCGGAATCGGCGGACCGCCTGGAGAACGTTCGCGAGCTCATCACGGGTGCGGCGGAACTCGTCGCAGACGATTTGGGCGAAGTTGGACTGCGTCCACTCGATCATTTTCTCCAGCGCGCTATGCTCGTCGCGGATTCCGACGCACTCGCGGCGGGCGCGGACGCGGTTACGCTGATGACGCTGCACAACGCGAAGGGCCTCGAGTTTCCCGTCGTATTCGTCACCGGTCTCGAAGATGGGCTGTTCCCGCTGGCGAAAGCGTACGACGATCCTGCGCTGCTCGAGGAAGAGCGGCGCTTGCTCTACGTAGGAATCACACGCGCCGAAAAAAAACTTTACCTGACGTTCGCCGAAGAGCGCCGCCGCAACGGAGAGTTGCTGCCGGCCCGCGCATCGAGCTTTCTCGACGCGATCCCCGAGTCGCTCGCCGAACGCCGCAATACGATCAAGGTGCGCAGTTCTGGCCGCGCGATGATGCGCGCTGGCGGCGATCTCGCTGCCTATGGGCGGAGCTACGGTCGCGGGCCGCAGGTCGGTCGCGATGTCGAAGAATTCTTCAGCCGGCCGTCGCCTGGTATGCGGCGCCCGGGGTCGCCCGTGACGGGCGTTGGCGGCTCCGTGTCGGCGGAAGATGAATCGCAGGACGCTCCGCTATTCATCATCGGCGCGCGCGTCAAACACCGAAAGTTCGGCAACGGCACGATTGCGGAACTCGCCGGCTCCGGACGCGACGCCAAAGTCAAAGTCGACTTCGACGATGAATCGATCGGGCGCAAGACGCTCGTCATCGCGCAGGCCAACCTCGAGCGCGGAGACGAGTAATGGCAGTGACGATCGGCGACGTCCGCCACATCGCGTCGTTGGCGCACCTCGCGATCGACGACGCGCGCGCCCACGCGCTGGTCGGCGAGCTCAATACCATTCTTGCGCACATGGACGTGTTGGCACAGATCGACACGACAGGCGTCGAGGTAGCGGTGGCGCCGGGCACGACTCGCGCGCCGCTGCGAAGCGACGCCGGGCCGCCGGCTGTCCCTGGCGCACCCGCTCGCGGCATTCGCGCCGCAGGTGCGCGAAGGATTCATCCTCGTGCCGCGATTGTCGACGCACGAGGACTCTGGCGCGTGACGGCGCCCGATCGGATGCCGCCGCTCGCGCCCGTGCTCGAGCGGTCCGCGGCCGACCTGCGCGATGCGATTGCGCG
The DNA here is from genome assembly GCA_963817445.1 of uncultured Gemmatimonadaceae bacterium. GTDB lineage: Bacteria > Gemmatimonadota > Gemmatimonadetes > Gemmatimonadales > Gemmatimonadaceae > JAQBQB01. The sequence continues at coordinate 698,457 of CAWFOG010000022.1, read as the reverse complement.
CAGCGACCTGACGGCGAGCGCGGCGACGATTGCAAGCGTGCAGCGCGCCGCGACGATCGGCGCCGCCGATCGGAGTGGTTTGAACATTCTTTTATATACCGACAATCAAGCGGCGGCGCAGCGAGCGGACGCCGTCGATCGGTTGACCGCGCGGGGCGACGCCGCGACCGGCGGCGCCCTCGCCGGGGTTCCGGTCGTGCTCAAGGACAATATCGCGACGACGAGCCTGCCGACGTCGTGCGCCTCGCGCGTGCTCGAGGGCTACGTGAGTCCGTTCGACGCCACGGTCGTCTCGCGACTGGAGCGCGCCGGCGCGATTGTCGTCGGCAAGGCGAACATGGACGAATTCGCGATGGGCTCGTCGACCGAACACAGCGCGTTCGGGCCGACAAAAAACCCGCTCGACCCACGCCGTGTGCCGGGCGGATCGTCGGGAGGATCCGCGGCCGCCGTGGCAGCGGGCATTGCGCGCATCGCGCTCGGATCGGAGACGGGCGGCTCGGTGCGCCAACCGGCGGCGTTCTGCGGCGTCGTCGGCGTCAAGCCGACATACGGGCGCGTGAGCCGCTACGGACTCGTCGCGTTCGCGTCGTCGCTCGATCAGGTGGGCGTGTTCGGCACGTGCGTCGACGACGCGGCGCTCGCGCTGCAGGTGATCGCCGGGCACGATCCACTCGACTCGACGAGCGCCGCCGTCGCCGTGCCGGACTATCGCGCGGCGGCCGGCGACACGTTGGCCGGCGTCGTTATCGGGCGGCCGGCCGAATATTTTCCAGCCGATCTCGACCCGCGAGTGCGCGCCAAGTGCGACGCGGCGCTCGATGCGCTCGCGCGAGAAGGCGCCACGATTCGCGACGTTTCGCTGCCGCACACGCGATTGGCGATCGAGGTCTACTACATCATCGCGCCCGCCGAAGCGTCGTCGAACCTGGCGCGCTTCGACGGCGTGCGATTTGGACTCCGCGTCGCCGGCGACGGTCTCCGCGGCATGTACGAGTCGACGCGCTCGTCAGGGTTCGGGCCCGAGGTCACGCGGCGGATCCTTCTGGGGACGTACGTGTTGTCGGCCGGATATTACGACGCGTACTATCGGAAAGCGCAGCAGGTGCGCTCGCTCATCGCGCGCGACTTTGCTCGAGTGTTCAGCGACGGCGTGGATCTTCTCTTCACGCCGACGACGCCAGGACCTGCGTTCGAACTCGGCGCTCGGACCGAGCCATACGAGATGTATCTGAGCGACGTGTTCACCTGCCCGGCGAATCTGGCGGGTCTGCCCGCGCTCTCAATGCCGATCGGCCTCGTCGACGGAATGCCGGTCGGCGGCCAGTTCATGGCGCCGCACTTTGACGAGGCGGGGATGTTCAGCGCGGCGTTTGCGCTCGAGCGAGCGCTCGGCGCCGAGGCGCGTCGATGAGCGCGGGCGCGGCCGACCGGTACGAGATGGTCGTCGGACTCGAGGTGCACGTGCACCTCGATACGGCGACGAAGATGTTCTGCGGCTGCGCAACGGAGTTCGGTGCGGCGCCAAACGCGAATACCTGTCCGGTATGCCTTGCTCTGCCCGGAGCGCTGCCCGCGCTCAACGAGCGCGCGGTCGACCTGGCGGTGCGTGCGGCGATCGCGTTGAAGTGCACGGTCAACGAGACGTCGATCTTCGCCCGCAAGAACTACTTTTACCCGGACCTGCCGAAGGGTTATCAGATCTCGCAATTCGATCGGCCGCTCGCCGAGCACGGCCGGCTCGCCGCCGCGATAGGTGCCGACGGTTCGACGATCGACGTTCGCATCACACGTGTCCACTTGGAAGAGGATGCCGGGAAGTCGATTCACGACCGGTTCCCCGGCGCGACGGCGGTCGATCTCAATCGAGCCGGCGTGCCGCTGATCGAGATCGTCAGCGAGCCCGACCTGCGGACGGCCGAAGATGCGCATGCGTATCTCACGGTGCTCAAGCAAATACTCGAATACGCCGCCGTGAGCGACGTGAGCATGGAGCGCGGCAGTCTCCGGGTCGACGCGAACATCAGCACCCGCCGCCGCGGCGATACGCACCTCGGCACGAAGACCGAGATCAAGAATCTCAATTCGTTTTCCGGTGTCGTGCGCGCCCTCGAGTCCGAGTTTGCGCGGCAGTGTGCCGTGCTCGACGGCGGCGGGCACGTCGAGCAGCAAACCATGATTTGGGATGCCGCGGTCGAGCAGATTCGCGCCGCACGATCGAAGGAGGGAAGTCACGACTACCGCTACTTCCCCGACCCCGATCTACCGCCACTCGTCATCCCAACCGAGCGAATCGACGAGATCCGTCGTGCGATGCCCGAGTTGCCGGCGGCGCGCCGTGAGCGCCTTCGCGCTGCGTACCACGCGTATGAGCGACCGGGACCTCGATCGGTTGACGGCGCAGCGCGCGATTGCCGACTACTTCGAGCAACTCGCGCGCGAGAGTGGTGATCCGCAGGCGTCGGTCAACTGGATGACCACCGAGGTGTCCGCCGCCCTGAACGCGACCGGTCAGACCATCGATCAATTCTCGGTGCCCGCACCGGATCTCGCCGCGCTGCTTCGCCTCGTGCGCGACGGCGTCGTCAGCCACACGGCCGGAAAGCAGATCTTCGCCGTGATGGTGAAGACCGGCGACGCGCCGGCGACGATTGCACAGCGCGACGGACTGATCAGAGTGTCGGACGACGGGGCCCTCACCCAGTGGATCGACGAAGTGTTCGCCGAATCGCCAGGCGAAGCGGCGCGATTCGTCGGCGGCGAATCACGCCTTCAAGGCGTGCTCGTTGGACGCGTGATGAAAAAATCGAACGGATGCGCGGATCCGAAGCGCGTGAATCAGCTGCTCGCCCAGCTGCTCGCCACGCGGCTTGGTACGTAGATCGGCCGCGCGAGGCCGGCGGAGTAGGGGAGTGCGGTCGCCGGCATTCCGAAGTGGCGCGCTGCCTCCGCTTGCAGGAGTTCCTCACCGCCTTCGCGAAGCACGCGTCGACGCACGCGCTTCGCCTGGCGAAGCGCTTCGTCACCCGATGGGTCGAGCTGGTACGGCTCGGCGGCGTCCATTCGGCGGAGCAGGTCGATGATGTAGTCATACGAGCGCGCGAGGTATTGCCCGACGTCGTTTTCGGCGAGATCCCAGCGGCTCTTGTCCATCATGAGCTGAAAGATTCGCTGCCACGACTCGTTGTCGGCAACGATGACCATGCCGCGGAAGATGCGACGATTGGTCGGCGTGCTGAAAATCGTCGGGCTGAGCACGCGGTCGAGCAATCCGTCGGACGGCGCGTGATCGATGAGAATCAACTCACGCGCGCGGCGGGCGCACTCCGTGCCCAAATGCGTCTCGAACCGACTTTCCCAGTACGAGTGGCCGAGCGCCGCGGTGCTCGACGTGACCGCGAGCTGTGTCGGCACGAAGTAGTTGTGCGCGACGGAATCCGCGGCGAGATGCGCGAGATACCCGAGTCCGAAGGCGCGCAACGCATCGCCGCGCGCTCGGTCGTAGATCTCCATGCCGACGTTCCACGAATGACAGTGGCGACCGACCGGCGCGTACTTCTTGGCGATACTCGTGTCGGCCGCGATCGATCCGTAGAGAAAATCGCGCGGGAATTCGCGCAGCAGCTCGGCGATCGCGGGCGGCAGCAGGGCGAGCGATCGCATGACCGCTTCGCCCAGGAACACGTGGGTACCGGGCGTCCAAGCGTGTGCGACTGTCGGCGCGAGGACGAGAAAGGCGACGCCGAGCAGTCCGATCCGCGCGAGGGTCCTAAATGCCAAGGCGCTTCCGCTGTCGCCGAATCGCGTGACGCAAATCCTTGAGCTCGGACTCGACCAGGTCGTCAATCGCCTCGCGGGCGCGGCCGACGTAGTCGCTCAGATGCTCACGGATGTCGTCGCGCGGAATCGCGTCCCAAGCGTCGTGGCCACGCCGCGCCGTCCATCGCGCGCCGGCCGACGAGAGCTGCGCTGCGTGTTTGCCCGCCCAGCTCGCTCCGCGGCCAACGCCGCGCCCGACTCCGCGCATGAGCGGAGACACCGGGCGACGGCCAGATGGGCCGCGTCGCATCATGAACGTGATGCTCGCGCCGATCGTCGCGCCGATCAGAGCGGCGGTGAGGAGATCGTACTCGTGGTCATGCGCGCCGCGGACGGCGAGCGCGGGGCTGGAGACGCGGGGTTCCCTGGTGCGTCTGCGCGGCCGGTTCGGTGCTATCGTCGTGGCCATCATGTTCCTCCTGAGTCTCGATTGCATCGGCCAACGCGGCCGCATCGAGCTCGTCAAACGCAAGGTCTGTCCCACTCCGTTCGTTCGACGTTCGTTCACGGCGCAGACGCTGTTCCTTGCTGCCGGCGCGGTACGACGCCGCACCGTCGCGAACGCCATGAACGGTTGATGCGGCCGACACGAACAACTCCTCTGCTTCATCCTGCATCACGGCGATCAGCGCGTTCAAGTCGCTGATCCGCTGTTCAGCTGCTCCGAGTGCCTGCTGCACGCCCTCGTTCGCTTTCGTGATCGTCTCGTTGACCTGGTCGACCTGCGACCGAACCGACACCGTGATCGCGTTAACATTGTCGGTGATTGCGCGGGCGTGTTGCATCACCGGATCGATGTCGCGTTGCGCGCGATCGAGCAGCGCGTTCAACTTTCGATCGACGCGGCGCAGCCCCAGTGCCACTGGAACGACCACGGCAGCGAGCACGACCAGTGCGAGCGCGGTGATCTCCTGAGTGACTGCCGCTATCGTCGGCGAACGCACCGCCGCTGCGCCGCTCGCCGCGACGAACACCGTGTCACGCGACGCCGCGACGCTCTTGATCACGAGCGCTCCAACAGTCGCGAACATGGTGCTCATTCTCGACACCTCGATGCGAACGGGTCGGCCACGGCGGCCGCCCCTTTCGCGGAGCTGGCAACCGATCGAGTGCAAAGGCGAGGCCAGCCGCGGCGCGCACCGCACTGCGAGGCATCCTATCCCGCCAAGAATGGCGAAGCAAGTGCGACCTGATACCGCGCGTGGATTCTGCGCCGAGCCATTGATTTGGACTTGACGGCCCGTTCATTCTTCGCTCAATCCGGCACACACCCATCGAGCAAGGCCACGAATGAGCGCACTGCAGTACATCGTCCAGGGCGGGCAGCGACTGGCGGGCGACATCCGACCGTCGGGCAACAAGAACGCGGCGCTGCCAATCATTTGCGCGGCGCTGCTCACCGAACACCCGGTGTTGCTCGAGAACGTCCCGCGCATTCGCGACGTCGAGACGTTGGTGGAGTTGGTGCAGTCGACCGGCGCGATGCTCGAATGGACGGGCGCGAACACGCTGAGCATTCACGCGAAGACGGTGCGCGCGGCGGATCTCGATCCGCAGCTGTGCCGAAAAATTCGCGCGTCGATCCTGCTTGCCGGTCCGCTCCTTGCGCGGTGCGGCCAGATCAAGCTGCCCCCTCCGGGCGGCGACGTGATCGGACGCCGCCGCGTCGACACGCACTTTCTCGCGCTCGAACGCCTTGGCGTGATGTTCGACCTCGATGACAGTTTTCATCTCACGACCCCAGCGCTCCGCGGGGCCGACGTGTTCCTCGACGAGCCAAGCGTCACCGGCACCGAGAACGCCCTCATGGCTGCCGTGGCCGCGAGCGGAACGACGATCCTGCGCAACGCGGCGAGCGAGCCCCACGTGCAGGACCTCTGTCATTTTCTCGTCGCGCTCGGCGCCGAGATCGAGGGGATCGGTACCAATCGCGTCACGATCAATGGCGGACGGCCGCTGGGCAGCGCGACGCACCGCATCGGGCCCGATCACATCGAAGTCGGCTCGTTCATCGGATTGGCGGCCGTCACGGGATCGGAAATCCGAATCGTCGACGCCGGCGTTGAGCATCTTCGCTCGACGCTCATGGGGTTTTCGCGTCTCGGCGTATCGTGCATCATCGACGGACCGGACATCGTCGTCCCCGCCGAGCAGAGCAAGCAGATTCGCACCGATCTCGGTGGCCATGTTTCGAAGCTGGAGGATCAACCCTGGCCGGCGTTCCCCGCGGACACGATGTCGATCGCGCTCGTCACGGCGACCCAGTGCACCGGGATGATTCTCATTCACGAAAAAATGTTCGAGTCGCGCCTGTTCTTCGTCGACAAGCTGATCGGCATGGGTGCGCGCATTGTCCTCTGTGACCCGCATCGCGCGCTCGTGGCCGGGCCATCGCGCTTGCGCGGTGGCACCGTGGAGTCGCCCGACATCCGCGCCGGAATGGCGATGCTGATCGCCGCGCTCTGCGCTGAGGGACAGAGCACGATCAACAACGTTGCGCAAATCGAGCGCGGCTACGAGCGCATCGACGACCGGTTGCGCCAACTCGGCGCGCTCATCACCACGAACGACGAGCGTCGCGGGCCGTGAGCATCATTGCCGCGTCGGAGGTCGTTCCCGACGCCGACGCATTGGGGATGCGCGCGTTCACGACGACGCGTGCGTCGGGCAGCTTCGGCGTGATGACCGATGAGTCGGTCCGCGAGGTGCTTGGGCGCTGGGATCGGTTGCGCGGCGAGCTCCGCACGGGTGGCGCGCGCTTCGCAACAGCGACGCAGGTGCACGGCGCGGAGATCATCGTGCACCATCCCGGATGGGAAGGGTGGCTGCGCGGCAGTGAAGCAGACGGCCATCTCGCGATGGATCGCGGAACTGCTCTCGTGGTCGCCGTCGCCGACTGTGTTCCCGTGTTCATCACGCATCCGTCGGGCGCGACCGCGTTGCTCCACTCCGGCTGGCGGGGAACGGCGGCGCGAATTGTCGAACGCGCGATCTCGGCGCTCGCGCATCGCGGCGTTCCGCCCGCGGAACTCCGCGTGCATACCGGCCCGGCGATTTGCGGTCAATGCTACGAGGTGAGCGGCGACGTGTACGCGCAGCTGACGGGCCGGCATCCCGGCCAGCCGTCGACCATCGATTTGCGCGGGCTGATTGCCGACCACGCCCGCGCGATGGGTGTGCGGCACATCAGTACGAGCGCGTCGTGCACGCGCTGCGACAACGGGCAGTTTTACTCCCACCGCGCTGGCGATAGCGGTCGTCAGGTGAGCGTGCTGATCGCCGATTGCTCTTAGCGCCGGTCATTCGCGGTGCGCCTTGACCCGTCTTGCACGGGCGTCTACTTTATTAATGCTGCGCGGCTCTTGTGGCCGCGAGTGAAATGTGGGGGAGGTTCCCCACATTTTTTTGTTCTGGACGACTTCCTCGACTGGATGTGAAGGACGCGCTGGAAGACGTTGTCGTGTCGGTGCTTGACGCGGTCGGGTTCGACCTCGTTGAGCTGAGGCGCGGAGGGACGCGGCTTCGTCCGCTGATCGAGGTTCGTATCGATCGGCGCGATGGGGGCGCCGTCTCGGTCGACGACTGTACCCGCGCGTCGCGGGCGTTGGAGGCGCAGTTGGACGGGAGCGGAATGGTGGCGACTGCGTACGTGCTGCAAGTGTCGTCACCGGGCGAACGTCCGTTGCGCACGGCGATGGAGTGGCGGCGGTTCGTTGGGCAGTGGGCGAATGTGTTGAGCCCGGAGCATGGCGGGCGGATCGAAGCGAAAATTCTCGCGGTGGAGGGTGACATCGGTTTCGAGGTTGCGGTGCTGGAACCCAAGGAAGGGACGGAGCGCCGCATTCCGCTGGCCGCTGTCAAAGAAGCGCGACTGGCATTTCACATGTGATTCCACATGTGAGCGACATACTGGAACGGTCGACCGCACGGCGCTGACAGATCGGCGCGCGCGGCCACGCACAACCCGAGGGATCGTGGATGGTCAGTTCTGCAGAGATTCTCGCCGCGTTTCGCGAGGTGTCGAACACAAAGCAGCTCGATCGCGCGGAACTGTACGGACTGCTCCAGGACGGCATCATGGCCGCCCTCGCCAAGAAGTACGGACCGAACGTCCAGGCTGAAGTCACATCGACGACGGCAAGGGCGACATCCGCATCGTGCTCCTCAAAACCGTCGTCGTGACGGTCGAGGACTCGAGCCGCGAGATCACGGTCGAAGACGCGCGCGCCTACGACGAAGGGTTCGAGCCCGGCGACGTGCTCGAAGAACCGGTCGACTTCGCGACGTTCGGGCGCGCGGCGGTGCAGGCCGCCAAACAGCGCATCATTCAGCGCGTTCGTGAAGGTGAACGCACGCGCATTCGCGACGAGTTCGCCACGCGTGTCGGCGACCTGCTCTCCGGTGAAGTGCAGCAGATCGAGCGCGGCAAGCTCGTCGTCATGCTGAACAAGTTTCGTGAGGCGGAAGCGATCATTCCGTATCGCGAGCAGAATCATCGCGAGCACTTTCATCAAGGCGAGCCGATTCGCGCCGTGCTGAAGCGTGTCGAGGAGACCCCCAAGGGTCCGCGCCTCATCCTGAGCCGCGGCGATCCGCTGTTCGTTCAAGCGCTCTTCAAGCTCGAGGTCCCCGAGATTCAACAGAACATCGTCGAAATTCGGGCCGCCGCGCGCGAGGTCGGCAGTCGGACGAAGATCGCCGTATTCTCGCGCGACGATTCGATCGATCCGGTGGGCGCGTGCGTCGGGCTCAAGGGCTCGCGCGTCCAGGCCGTGGTCAACGAACTCAACGGCGAACGCATCGACATCGTCCCCTGGTCGCCCGATCCGGAGCGCTTCGCCAAACTGGCGCTCGCGCCGGCAAAGGTGGCGCGCGTGTTCAGCGATCCGGCCACGAAGACGATTCAAGCCGTCGTCGACGAAGATCAGCTGTCGCTCGCCATCGGCCGCAACGGACAAAACGTTCGGCTCGCGTCGGAGCTCTCCGGGTGGAAGATCGACCTCTACTCGAGTCGCGAGTGGATGGAACGGGGCGGCGGCGAGTCGCAGATTTTCGCCCCGCTTCCCGAAGAGACCGAGGAAATGGCCGACGTCCGTCTCGCCGACATTGCCGGCATGCCGCCGGCGACCGTCGCGGTGCTCGAGGAAGCCGGCTTTCGCACGCTCAACGACATCATCGATCTCGAGCGTGAGGATTTTCTCAAGCTCCCCGGCATCGCGCCGGAAGAGGCGGATCGGATCATGGCGTTGATCGACGAGTTGACGACCGAGGACGGTGGCGCTGACGACGATCGGCAGGGCGCCGGAGGCAGTACCGCAGCGTGAGCCAGTCGTTGGACGGCGCGCATGGATGACGTGACGCAGCAACGGATGCTGCGGCTGCTCGGTCTTGGCATGCGCGGACGCGGGGTGGTCGTGGGAGTGAATCAGGTGCGTGAGGCGGCGAAGAAAAACAACGTCATGCTCGCGGTGATTGCGCATGACGCGTCGCGCAACAGTCGGGAGAAGATCGTGCCGCTGCTCAATGCACGGCGCGTTAGATTTATAGAAGTTCCATCGGCCGCTCGTGTTGGGCGCGGCGGTTGGGCGGGATCAAACGGCGGTGGTGGGCATCGTCGATCCGCAGCTCGCGGCCGGTGTGCGCGGGTTGATGTCATCGGGCTCACCTGGAGCCAGTGAGGAGGGTGTTTGAGCAAGCTTTCAGTCGGTGAGTTGGGCAACGAATTCGGCGTGTCCGTGGAAGAAGTCGTCTCGCTTCTTCGCCAAATGGACATTCCGATTCGCAGTCATATGAGTATGCTCACCGACGACCAGGTCGCGCGCATTCGCGCGCGCTGGGAGCGCGAAAAGCGCGTGCGTGCGGAGAAGCAGGCGGCCCCGGCGCCCGCGGCGCGCCGCCGCCGCGCCGTCGCCGCGCCGGAGCCGGTCCCCGAGCCGGTCGCCGCCGCCGGACGAAGCCCCGGTCCGGCGTCGTCGCAAAGCCGCCGACGTCCAGGCCGCCGCCGAGGAGCAGGCCGCCGTCGCGGCGGCTGCGGCGCACGTGGCCGCGGAGCTCGCCGCGCAGCAGGAAGCGATCGCCGCGGAAGCGGCGCGTCTCGAGGCCGTGCGCATGGAAGCGCTTCGCGCTGCGGAAGCCGAACGCGCCATCGCCGAAGCAGCGCAAGCACTCGCCGAAGAGCGCGCCGACGCGCACCAGTCCGACGCCGAGCCCGTGCGTGGAGTCCGTGGCGAGCGACGCCGGTCGCGCACCTGCCACGACGCACTCGCATCCCGGCGCGCCGGAGCGTCCGCGTCCGCGTCCCGTGACCCCGGGCGCGCCGCGCCCGCGTCCGATCGCGAGCAGCGGCGGCTATCCGCCGCGTCCCATCGCGTCGGCCGCACCGGGTGGCGGGCCAGGCGGTCCACCGCGTCGCGACGACAAGCGTCCGTCCGGTCCGGGCGGCGGCGGTGCTGGCGGGGGAAGCGGAAACGGCGGTGGCGGGGGAGCCAGTGTTGCCGATCGTGGTGGCCGACGCAAGAAAGGCAAGCGCGGCGCGGTCGATCAGGAAGCGGTGGATGCGAACATCTCGAAAACGATGGCCACGCTTCGTGGCGCGCCGTCGCGTCGCACGGCGAGCGACATGCGCCGCGGATCGCGCGAGGATGTCGAAGCGGCGCGCGCCGCCGAGGCCGAGCGCGAACGCAAGACCGTGCGCGTCAACGAATTCATCACCGTCAGCGAGTTGGCGCAGATTCTCAAGATCGCCGCGACCGAGATCGTCGCGTTCGCATTCAAGAATCTCGGCCTCATGGTGACGATCAACCAGCGACTCGACTTCGACCAGATCGAGTTGATCGCCGGCGAGTTCGGATTCCAAGCGGTCCGCGAAGACGCATATCAGGCGGATGAAACGGGCGTCGCCGCCGAAGCCGACCTGCCGTCGGAATTGGTTCCGCGTCCGCCGATCGTCACCATCATGGGTCACGTCGACCATGGCAAGACGTCGCTGCTCGACTACATCCGCAAAGCGAATGTCGTCGCCGGCGAAGCGGGCGGCATTACGCAGCATATCGGCGCGTACCATGTGTCGCTGCCGAATGGAAAGAACATCACCTTCCTCGACACGCCGGGCCACGAGGCGTTCACCGCCATGCGCGCCCGCGGCGCGCAGGTGACGGACATCGTCGTACTCGTCGTCGCGGCGGACGATTCGGTCATGCCGCAGACGATCGAGGCGATCTCGCACGCGAGAAACGCCGGCGTTCCGCTCGTCGTCGCGATCAACAAGATCGACTTGCCGCAGGCGAACGCGGGCAAAGTCAAACAGGAATTGCTGCAACACGGCGTCGTCCTCGAGGAGTTCGGCGGCACGACATTGTCCACCGAGATCTCGGCCAAGAAGGGCACGAACATCGATGTGTTGCTCGATCAAGTGCTGCTGCAGGCGGAAATCCTCGACCTCAAGGCAAATCCGAGTCGGCGCGCGATGGGAACAGTCGTCGAAGCGCAACTCGATCCGGGCAAGGGGCCGGTTGCGACCGCCCTTATCCAGAACGGCACGCTGCACGTCGGCGATGACTTCATCTGCGGCATGTACTCTGGCCGCGTGCGCGCGCTGCTCGACGAACGCAGCAAGCCCGTGAAGTCGGCGGGTCCGGCCATCCCCGTCCAGATCCTTGGATTCCAAGGCGTGCCGATGGCCGGCGACCAATTGCTCGTCGTCGAAGACGCAGCGGCGGCGCGCGAAGTCGCGCAGCGTCGCGAGCGGCTCGATCGTGAAGCGAAGAGTCGTCGCGGAACGCGCGGTGGCGTCACGCTCGAAGATTTCATGGCGCAGGCCGCGGCCGGCGTCGCGCACACGCTCAACATCGTCATCAAAGCCGACCAGGGCGGACCGGCGGAAGCGCTCGCCGACGCGCTCACCGGGTTGTCCACCGGCGAAGTCAAAGTCGACATCGTGCACCGCGGCGTCGGCGCCATCACGGAGAGCGACATTTTGCTCGCCAAGACGGCGGCGGCAATCATCATCGGCTTCCACGTGCGCCCGGACAACAACGCGCGCACGGCAGCCGAACGCGAAGGTGTCGAGATCAAGCTGTACCGCATCATCTACGAGGCCGTGGCCGATGTGCGCGCGGCCATGGAAGGCATGCTCCGCCCCGAAGAGCGCGAGGTCGTACTCGGCGAGGCGTCCGTGCGCGAAGTATTCAAGATCTCGCGCATCGGCACCATTGCCGGCTGCTCAGTCCGCAGCGGCGTGATCAACCGTCAGGGACGCGTCCGTGTCATTCGCGATGGCGTCGAGGTGTTCGACGGCACGATCGCGTCGCTCAAGCGGTTCAAGGACGATGCGCGCGAAGTGCGCGAAGGATTCGAGTGCGGTATCGGCGTCGAGAACTTCAACGACATCAAGGTCGGCGACGTCATCGAGTGCTATCGCACCGAAGAGGTTGCGCGCACGCTCGAATCGCCCGCCCTCACCTGAGCGGGCGATGCCGAGCGACAATCGCCGCGCGGATCGCGTGGCGGAAGCCATTCGTGAGGAGATCGCAAACTTCCTCGCCGGTGAAGCCAAGGATCCACGGATCGCGCGGCTCACCACGGTGACGGGCGTGGAAGTGACGCGCGATCTGCGTCACGCCAAAGTGTTCGTCAGCGTCATGGGCACCGACGCCGAGCAGGCGACGACGTTCGAGGGGTTGGCGAGCGTGGCCGGCTTTCTGCGGTCGCGTGTCGGTCGCGCGCTGCGCCTCCGACTCGCGCCGGAATTTTCCTTCCATCGCGACGAGAGCATTGCGCGCGCGGCGCGCATCGAGTCCCTCCTGGCGCAAATCAAAGATGCGCAACCCGACGGCGATGGAGACACCAACGACTGACGTCACGGGCCTGATTCTCGTCGACAAGCCGGCGGGAGTCACCTCGCACGACGTCGTCGCCATCGTACGACGCGCCACTGGGGCGCGTCGGGCCGGGCACGCCGGAACGCTCGATCCGTTTGCCACGGGACTCCTCGTCATACTCCTCGGCCGCGGGACGCGGCTCATGCCGTATGTCGACGGCGAGCCGAAGATCTACGACGCGACGATTCGCTTCGGCACCGAGACCGACACGGACGACATGACCGGCGAGGTCGTTCGCGAGACGCCGCTCCCCGACCCGAGCGCGCTCGCCGCCGCGATGCATCAACTGACCGGCGCGATCGATCAGGTGCCGCCCGCCTATTCGGCAAAGAAAGTCGATGGCGTTCGCGCGTACGACGCCGCGCGCCGCGGCGCCGCGCTCGAACTCGCGCCATCGCGCGTCACCGTCCACCAATGGGAAGTCCTCGCACAGTCCGCGACGGACATTGAGGTTCGCATCACGTGCAGCGGCGGCACGTACGTTCGCGCGCTGGCCCGTGACCTGGGCCGCCTCTCGGCCAGCAGCGCGCATCTCACGCGCCTTCGCCGCGTATCGAGCGGACAGTACTCGGTCGACGACGCGGTGACGCTGGATCGCGTGCGCGCGGGCGACACGCCGCTGCGGCCGCTCCGCGACGTCGTGGCGTCGATGGCGACGCAGCCGCTCGACGATGCCGACCGGCGCGCCGTTCTGCACGGTCGCGCGATCGTGCCAACCGTCGACGGGGCACGCGTAGCGCTCGTCGATGACGAAACGCTCATTGCCGTCGCCGAGCGGGTCGGCGACGAGTTGCGTCCACGAATCGTGCTCGCCGATGCGTGACACCGAGGGCCTGCCGCAGCTCGCCGGCGGATCTGTCGCTACCGTTGGCACCTTCGACGGCGTCCACCTGGGCCATCGCGACATTCTTCACCGGTTGCAGGAGCGGTCGTCGGCAACCGGCCTGCCCGCGCTGCTCGTCACCTTTCGCCCGCACCCGCTCGACGTCGTGAATCCGTCGGCGGCGCCAATGCTGCTCACGCCGGGCGACGAACAGCTCGACGCGCTCGCCGACAGCGGGCCGCTGCTCGTGGTGGTGCTCCCGTTCACGCTCGTGCTCGCGCGGCAGCCCGCGGAGTCGTTCGTACTCGAACTGCTGCGTCGACGCTATCACATGCGTGAGCTCGTCATCGGGTACGATCACGGTCTCGGCCGCGGCCGTCATGGCGATGTGGAGACGCTCACCGCGTTGGGTCGGACGCACGGGTTCGGCGTCGAGCGAGTGGCCGCACGTCTCGATGACAGCGCGGTGCCGATTTCGTCGACGGCGATTCGCACCTCCATCGCTCACGGCGATCTCGAGCGCGCACATCGGTCGCTCGGTCGGCCGCATGGATTCCGCGGCACCGTGGTTCCCGGCAGTCAACGCGGGCGCGACCTTGGGTACCCGACGCTCAACATTCAACTTCCGTCCGCGCGCAAACTTCTTCCACCTGACGGGGTATATGCCGTTCGCGCGCACACGGCGCGCGGTGAATTCAGCGGAATGATGAACCTTGGCGGGCGTCCCACCTTCGGCGAACTCGACCGCACCCTCGAAGTTCACCTGTTCGACGCGAGTGGTGATTGGTACGGCGAGTTGGTTACCGTCGACATCATGCACCGGCTCCGCGACATCACGCGATTTACCAGCCTCGACGCGTTGACCACCCAACTCGGCCGCGATGCCGAAGCCGCGCGTCTTGCGTTGACGCAAGCCTAAGAGCCAGTTAACGTTATAGGTTCGACGAGCCTACCCTCCCTCTTCCCGCAGTCGCATGCCCCTGAAGTATCGAATCCTCACGATCGTCGCGCTCTGCCTAGCTTCGGTTTGGGCGCTCTTTCCGCGCGATGTGACGACGCGCGTTCGCGGCACCGACGGTATTCTGCGCGACGAAACGTCGCGCCACGTGCCGCTTCGCAAAGGCCTCGATCTCAAGGGCGGCATCTATCTCGCGCTCGAAGTCGACGACTCGAAGCAGAAGATTCCCGAGTCGAGCAAGGGCGAAGCGATCGATCGCGCGTTGAAGACGGTCCGCACGCGTATCGACGGCTACGGAGTGTCCGAGTCGGTGGTCGAAAAGCAGGGCAGCGATCGCATCGTCGTGCAGATCCCGGGCATCGAGGATCCGGAGCGCGCGAGCAAGCTGGTGCAGGAACAGGCCTTTCTCGAATTCAAGATTACGGACAAGTCGCAGGCGATGGAGCGCGATCTTCCACGCCTCGATCAGGTCGTGAAGCAACGCGGCCTCGCGTTGGCTTCGGCCGGTGCCGCTGCGGCCGCACCATCGGCCGCGAGCAAAGGACTCCAGGGGCTTCTGACGGCCAAGGACACGACGAAAAAGAGCGACTCGACGAAGAAGGGTGCGGCGGGCGCAAAGCCCGACACGTCGGCCGACTCGCTCAAGCTGCAAGCCGGTGGCGCGTTCTCCTCGCTCTTGCAACAGGGCACCATCCCCGGCGAGTTCTACGTGCCCGCCGACAAGGTTCCCACGCTCGACAAGTATATCGCGGACTCCGCGGTCGCCGCGGCGCTCCCGCCCGGCAAAGAGTTCTTGCCGAGCACCGATTCGACGGTGCTCCAGGGACAAACGTACCGTGCGTACTACCTCGTCGACTCCAAAGCGATTCTCACCGGCGTCGATCTGAAACAGGCGCGCCCGAATCAGAATACGAGCGAGGGCGGCACCGTCGTCGAATTCGAACTCGACAACGAGGGCGGCCGGCACTTCCGTGAGCAGACGGGCAAGCACATTCAAGATTATATGGCGATCATTCTCGACGGCCGGGTCATGGGCCGGCCACCGGTGATCGAGAGCGCCATCGGGACGCGCGGCCAAATCACAATGGGCGGCAAGCCGCTCGCCGACGCGCAAGATCTCGCGCTCGTGCTCAATGCTGGCGCGCTTCCGGTCCCGCTTCGCGTCGCCGAGAGCCACGTCATCGGCCCGAGCCTGGGTCAGGATTCGATCGATAAAGGGTTCCGCGCAGCGCTCATTTCGGTGGCGCTCGTCGTCATCATCATGATCGTGTACTACCGGTTCTCCGGACTGCTCGCCGTCGGCGGGCTGGCCATCTACGTCCTGTACACGCTCGCCGTCCTCGCCGGGTTCAACGCCGTGCTCACGCTGCCTGGGATCGCCGGCTTCGTGCTGTCGATCGGCATGGCCGTGGACGCCAACGTGCTGATCTTCGAGCGAATACGCGAGGAACTCGATCGAGGAAAAACGGTGCGCACGGCGATCGACGAGGGGTTCCAGCACGCGATGCCCGCCATCATCGACTCGAACGTCTCGACCTTTTTGACAGCGGCGGTGCTCTATCAGTACGGCACGGGGCCGGTCAAGGGATTTGCCGTCACGCTCATCGCGGGCATCGCCGCCTCGCTCTTTACCTCGATTTTCGTCGTGCGAACCTTCTATCAGATTTGGCTGAGCCGCACTCGCGGCACTCAGTCCCTGAGCATCTAAGAGCCCACCATGCTGCGCCTTCTTCACGACACGAAGTACGACTTCATCAAGTACTGGCGAACCGCCGCGTTGGGCACGATTGCGTTCATCGTGCTCGGCATGGTGCTCCTCGGCTACCATCACGCTCGAACCGGGTCCGCGCTGAACTACAGCGTCGAATTCACCGGCGGTACCGTGGTGCAACTCAAGTTTGCCCAGCCGCCGTCCGCGGATCTGGTTCGCAGCGCGGTCGACCAAGCCGGCTTCAGCGGCGCCGAAGTCACGATGTTCGGCGACCCAACCGACTACCTGGTGAAAGCGCAGGCCAAGGCGGGCGAGGTCGCGGCCGCGAACGCGGACAGCGTCGGCGCGCAAATCGTACGCGTGCTCGCGCAGCGCGCGCCGCAGAACGCGGCGAAAGTCGTGCGCGCCGAGGCGGTCGGTACGAGCGTCGGCGCCGAGCTGCAGACCAAGGCGATCACGGCGATTCTCATCTCGTTCCTCGTCACGCTCATTTACCTCGCCTTCCGATTCGAGTGGCGCTTTGGCGTCGCAGCCACGATCGCTACGGCCCACGACATCCTGACGACGATGGCGTTTCTCGCGATGATGCATCTCGAGATCTCGCTCACCGTCGTCGCGGCCATCCTCACCGTGATCGGCTACTCGCTCAACGACACGATCATCATCTTCGACCGCGTGCGTGAGAACTTGCGCAAGCAGCGGAAAGAGTCGCTGCGCGAAGTGCTCAATCGGTCGATCAACGAGACGCTGCCGCGCTCGGTGCTGACCCACGCCACCGTGTTTGCGGCGACGATGGCTTTGTTGCTGTTCGCCGGTGAAGTGATCCGGCCGTTCTCATGGATCATGGCATTCGGCGTGTTCACCGGAACGTTCAGCTCGATCTACGTCGCCGGTGCGATCCTCCTGTGGATCGAACACAAGTGGCCTCGCGATCCGTCCGCAGCGAACAAGGGGACGGCGCGTGCGCTGTCCGAAGAGCGGCGACGTGAGCGGCCCGCACCAGTCGGATCCCGCTAACGCACGACTGTATGACCAGCCGCCGCGCGAACCTGCGCGGCGGTTTTCGTATCGGTGACCCATATCCGCGGCGATGCCCATCTTCATCGACAGCCACGCCCATCTTGCGGACCCGGCGTTTGATATCGATCGCGACGCTGTCGTCGAACGCGCGCGCGGGGCCGGGGCCCGGGCCGTGGTCTGCATCGGAGAGTCGCTCGCGGCCGCAGAGCGCGCGGCCATGCTTGCCGCCGTGTATCCGAATTTCATCTTTGCCACGGCCGGCATTCATCCGCACGATGCCGCGTCGTACGATCCGAACGCGGACCCAAGCGCCATTCGAGATCTCGTATGTCGCGGCGCGGTGGCCATCGGCGAATGCGGCTTGGACTACCACTACGATCATTCGCCGCGCGAACTCCAGCGCCGCGCGTTCGCCGCGCAACTCGCGCTTGCGCGCGAGCTCTCGCGCCCGATCGTCGTCCACACGCGCGACGCCGACGACGACACACGGGCCATGGTCGTCGAAGCGGGGCGAGCGGGAGTGCAGGGAGTGCTGCACTGCTTCACCGGACCGGCGGCGCTTGCCGCGGCCGCGATCGACGTGGGGTGGTACGTTTCGTTCAGCGGCATCGTCGCGTTCAAGAAGTGGGACGGAGACGACGTCGTACGGCTCGTGCCGGCCGACCGGTTGCTCGTGGAGTCGGACTCGCCGTATCTCGCTCCGCCACCCAATCGCGGAAAGCGCAATGAGCCGGCCTGGGTTAGTTTGACCGTCGCGCGCGTCGCCGCCGTCCGGGGCGTCGATCCCGAGGCCCTCGGCGCGGCGGCGGCGGCGAACGCCATTCGATTGTTCGACCTTCCATTGAGGAATCACTCGTGAGCTTGAAGATCGTTCACACCGACAAGGCGCCGGCCGCGATCGGCCCGTATTCGCAGGGCGTCGTCGCGAACGGGATGCTCTATACCGCGGGCCAGATCGCCATCGATCCGGCCACGGGCCAGATCGTCGCCGGCGGCGTCGGCGCGCAAACAGAGCGCGTGATGGCGAACCTCGCCGCGGTGCTGGCCACCGTCGGGGCGACGTGGGCGAACGTCGTGAAGACCACGGTGTATCTGCACGACATGAACGACTTTCCGGTCGTCAACGAGGTATACGGGCGCGCCCTGGGCGACGCGCGGCCGGCGCGTTCCACGGTGCAGGTCTCGGCGCTGCCGCGCGGCGTGCTCGTCGAGATCGACGCCATCGTCGCCGCGCCCTGATCGTCACCCGGCGCGCCGACTCGTTCACAGTGATCATACTCTCATGAGTATTTCAGAACCGCCGATCGCCAACGTTCCCACCGCCGACCGCGTACGCCTGACCGCGTTCGCGCGCTGCGCGGGCTGCGCCGCCAAGTTGGGCGCCGGCGATCTGTCGCAGGCGCTGCGCGCTCTCCCGCTGCAGTTCGATCCGCGGCTCATCGTCGGACGCGAGACGCTCGACGACGCCGGCGTGTTCGTGCTCACCGACGAGATTGCCCTCGTCCAGACCGTCGACTTCTTCGCGCCGATCGTCGACGATCCGTACACCTTCGGTCAGATCGCGGCCGCGAACGCGCTGTCCGACGTGTACGCCATGGGCGGCGAGCCGCTGACGGCGCTCAACATCGTCGGCTTTCCGGCCGGGCAGTTGCCGCTCGAGGTGCTGACCGAGATCCTGCGCGGCGGCCAGGACAAGGTGCACGAAGCGGGTGCGATCGTCGTCGGCGGTCATACTATCATCGACGAAGAACTCAAATTCGGCGTGTCCGTGACCGGGCGCGCGCATCCGAAGCGGATTCTCAGCAACGCCAACGCCGCGGTCGGCGACGTGCTCGTGCTCACCAAGCGCCTCGGCACGGGACTCCTCGCCACCGCGGAGAAAAGGGGCATGCTCGACGCGGCCGACGCCGCGACGCTCCACGCATCGATGTGCGCGCTCAACGCGGCGGCCAGTCGTGCGGCGCTCGCCGTCGGCGCTCGCTGCGCGACGGACGTCACCGGTTTCGCGCTGCTCGGCCACGCGTCGCACATCGCCGCGGCGAGCAACGTCACGCTGCGCATTGACGCCGAGCGCGTGCCCTGCGCTTCCCGGAGCGCGGGAAGCGTGGGCGGCCGGCGTACGGACCGGCGGTGCGGAACGAAATGCGGCGTACCTCGAGCCCCTCGTCGATTGGGGAACCGTGACACCAGGCACGCGCGCACTGCTCATGGATCCGCAGACGTCGGGCGGACTGCTGGTCGCCATGCCGCCGACACGCGTGGCGGAGTTTGTCTCGCTCGTGCCACACAGTGCCGTGATTGGCGAAGTCGTGTCGCGCCAACGCTACCCGATCGTCCTGGCGTGAGCGCCGCGGAGTTCGTCATCGCATGAGGCCGACCTGCGGCCGAGATCACGCCGGCACCGTCGACGGGAGTGGATGGAGCCTGGTGGCTCTCACGGTCTTCAAAACCGTTCGCGACCTGACCTTGTCGGGTTGGGTGGGTTCGATTCCCATGCACTCCCGCCAGGTCGGCCTGCGCGTCGGCGCCGGAGAGTTCATAAAATGCTCATGACGCGCTCGTGGATCGTGCGCGCTGGTCGCGGCGATAGCGTGCTCCGCGGTGTCGGGTGTTGCCGGTGCGCAGCGCGCGGACTCGACGCGCCGCGCGCCGCCGACCACGGTGACCGCCGGCGTGGTGCACTTGGATACCGTGTCCTCGCCGATCTCGCCGCGTCGCGCTCTCATCTACTCGATGCTCGTGCCCGGCTCCGCGCAGAGTCTGCTCGGGCGACACAAGGCGGCGGCCGCGTTCGTGCTCGCTCGAGGCCATCACGATCGGTATGATCCGCGAGTCGGCCGCTGACGTGCACGAAGCGAAGCGCTTTGAGAACGACAGCGTCGTCGTCTCGTATATCGACGCGTTGGGCAATCCGCTCACCACGCCGATCACCCAGCCACCGCACTTCGACTCCACGTACGTGAAGACCCGCCGGGCTCACGTCGAGGACTGGGCCGCGCTGCTCGTCGCCAATCATCTGTTCGCCGGCGCCGATGCGTTCGTCGCGGCGAATCTGTGGGACGTCAAAGCGCACCTCGCGATGCGACTGCTGCCCGGCGGCGGCGTGCTCATGGCGTCGATCGCATGGTGAGCGAGGCGGCCGCGCCGATCGGCGTGTTTGATTCGGGAATCGGCGGGCTGACCGTGGCGCAGGAAGTCATTCGCCAGCTGCCGCATGAAAGCGTCATCTACTTTGGCGATACCGCACGCGTTCCGTACGGCCCGAAAAGTCCGGATACCGTTCGTCGCTACAGCCGCGAGATCGCCGCGTTTCTGCGTGGCGAAGGCGTGAAGAGCATTGTCGTCGCCTGCAACACAGCGACCGCGCACGCATTGGGCACGCTGCGCGACGAGCTCGACATGCCGGTGATCGGCGTGGTCGAGCCGGGCGCGCGCGCGGCCGCCGCCGCGACGCGCACCGGGAAGATCGGCGTCATCGGCACCGCGGGAACGATCAAGTCCGGCGCGTACGAACGAGCCATTCGCGCGATCGATTCCGACTTCGTCATCACGGCGCGCGCCTGTCCGCTGTTCGTGCCGCTCGTCGAAGAAGGGTGGACCGACCACGCGGCCACGCGAGTGGTGGCGCATGAGTATCTCGCGCCGCTGATCGACGCGGACATCGACACGCTCGTCCTGGGCTGCACGCACTATCCCTTGCTCAAGTCGCTGTTGAGCGATGTGCTCGGCCCAGGCGTGCGGCTCATCGACAGCGCCGAAGAGACCGCCGCGGAAACTGCGCGTACGCTCGCCACAGCGAGTCTCACCGCCGCGGACAACGCAGATCCCACCTATCGGTTCATCGCGTCCGACGACCCGCTGCAGTTCCTGCAGCTAGGTCAGCGCTTTCTTGGCGGAACGATCGAGGGCGTGGAGATCCGCACTCTCGGCTGATCCATCCCAGCGACGAAGCGCGATGCGCTCGTCGGTGATGCGCAAGAAAGTTGGCGCGTCGAGCCACGAGCCGGGATTCCCGTACGCCGTGCCTGTCGGCAGCCGCTCGAGAGTCGACGACGTGTGAGTGGCCAAAGACGATCAGGTCGAGCGACGCGTCGGCTGTCCGCCGCGCGCGTTGCGGCGTCGCGCAGCCCGCGGCCGCCATCGCGCGCGGCGTAGCTGCGACTCGCGTTCGAGCTGTGCGACGCGAGCGGCGTGGCGAGGTCCGGATGCAGCCAGCGAAACGATCGAATCGCGAGACGGTTGCGCAGCACGTGGCGGAGCAAGCGATATCGCTTGTCTTCGCGCGGCCGGAGCCCGTCGCCATGCTCGATGCGCGTGCGCCAGCCGGCGATGTCGCCAACCCATGGGCCGAACCGGTAGTCGACGCCAACGTCCTGGCGCAGCACGTCGCCGCCCCAACAGTCATGGTTGCCGGCGATCATCGTGACGGGAACGCCGGCGTCGACGACGTCCGCGAGCGCGGCGAGCGTTCGAAAACCGCGGCGGGGAATCACCGTCCGCCACTCGAACCAGAACTCGAATAGATCGCCGTTGATCACGAGCGACGCCGCGTTCGCGGCAACGTGCCGCAAAAAGCCGATCACGGCGTGCTCGACGTCGGCTCCAGCGAAGCCGAGGTGTGCGTCGGACATCAGATAGCAGGGCGCCGAGTGGCGCGGCTCGGTGAGCACGCGCGAAGTCTACCGCCGTCGCTCGCGCTTTACAAACCAATCTGGGTCGATGATCTTCGCCAGGTGACGAACGACGCACACGCCGCGGGGTCGGACCAGGCTGCCCGTCCCACTGCATCACGACGTCGAATTCCGCGTTCGCTACGCGGAAACGGACCAGATGGGCGATCGTCTATCATGCCAATTATCTCATCTGGTGTGAGGTCGGCCGCACGGACTTCATCCGCGCGCGCGGCATGAGCTACGCCGACATGGAGCGCGCCGGCATCGGCCTGGCGGTGTCCGAGCTCTCGGCGCGCTACCACGCCGCCGCACGCTACGACGATCTCGTGCGAGTTCGCACGACGCTGGCCGACATTCGCTCCCGCGCGATCACGTTCGACTATCTGATCACGAGCCACGAGAACGGACGGCGGCTCGTGACAGCGCGCACCACGCTCGTCTCGATCGATTCGTCCGGCCGACCGATTGCATTGCCTCCCGCTGTGCGATCCCTGTTTGATACGATGAGTCGAAACCACGTCGTCTCCGCCGTCTGCCTCGCGGTCTCCGCGTTGTGCGTCGCCTGCGCGCCGCGGCTGACGCCGCTGACTGGCGTGCCCGCTCCAGCCGAGCGAATGCCACACGCGGCGCTCGCGCCGGGGCATCACAAAATTGTCTTTACATGGGAGCTGGACGATCGTGATATGAGCGGCCGCGGCGACGGCGCAGCCCGCATCGCGTCGCCGGACAGTGCCCGCCTCGATTTCGTTCTTGGCGGGCGGATTCGGGGGCGGAGCGGCGATTCTCATTGGCGATTCGCTTTCGACGCCCGGCAGCGACATGATCCGGCGCTTCGTTCCGCCGGCTACCCTCCTCTGGGCGGTCCTCGGAAGAGTCGCGTTGCCAAATCTGCCTGACACCGTCATTCGTGTTGAAGGGGTTACGCTGCGGGCCGACGTGGGGCGGCCGGTCGCGTGGCGTCTGAGCTTTCACGGCGATACGCTGTTCCGGGTCGAACGCGTAGACGGAGACCGGGTACCAGGAGTGGGTCGAGCGGACAGACGCAACGCATATCCGCTACCATAACTCGAGCGCTCGCCGGACGTTGCAGCTCACTGTCACACGAACGGATGAGGTTTCTGAGTTCGATGCGTCGATTTGGCGGTTCGGTCGCTAGCCTTGCCCTTGTGGGCCTCGCGGGCTGTTTCTACAGCTTCGCGGGCGGTGGCTTGCCGCCCAACATCCACACGGTTGCCATCAGCACGTTCGACAATCAGACGGCGTCGCCCGATCTCCCGAAGGAGCTCTACGACCAAATGCACGTGGAGCTCGAGCGCAGGCTCGGTGTGCGCGACGCGCCCTCCGATCGCGCCGACGCGCGTCATCCGCGGCGCCATCGCGACGTACGACGCGGATGTCCCGATCGGCTTCAGCGCCAACCCGCAGCAGGCCGTGACGGCGCAGCGCCGCTTGCAGATCACGATCGACATCGAGATCGTCGAGCAGTCGAACGGTCGCGTGCTGTTCAGCGCCAAGGGCCTGCGCAAAGAAGCGGACTACAACGAGCGCGGCGAGCCGGAAGGACGACAGGACGCCATCGACAAAATCGTGCAACAGATCGTCGAGGGAGTGCAAAGCAATTGGTGACACGACCGCGCGGGGCCAGCACACTTGGCTGCTTGTTCTCTCTGCTCGTCGTCGCCGCGGTGATTTACTTCGGCGTGAACGTGGGCGGGGTCTATTGGCGCTTCTATCAGTATCAGGATGACATGCGCCAGGAAGTTCGCTTCGCCGCCAGCACCACGAACGAGGCGATGTTGACGCGCCTCAAGGCCGCGGCCGATTCGCTGCAACTTCCGGAAGACGCCAGCGACATTTCGATCATCCGGCAGGACAAGACCATCATGGTCGAGTCGGACTACCTCGACCGCGTCGAACTCCCGATGCTCGTGCGCGAGATCCACTTTCATCCGCACGCCGAGGGCCCGCTTTGAGCGCGTCGGCGCGCTCGGCGCTGCATCCGCTCGACAAGATCATGAGTTGGACCCGCGCGGCTGAGTGGCGCGGCACGATCGAAGGACGCGTCGCGTTCACGAACGGCGTCTTCGACCTGCTGCATCCGGGGCACATCGACGCGCTCCTCGGCGCGCGCCGCACGGGCGATGCGCTCGTCGTTGGCGTGAACGACGACGCATCGGTCCGCCGACTCAAGGGCCCCGACCGTCCGATCCGGTCGACCGCCGAACGATGCTATGTGCTCGCCGCACTCGAGATGGTCGACGCCGTCGTGGTGTTCGAACAGGATACGCCGCTCGAACTCGTTCGAGCGCTGCGACCCGACGTGCTCGTGAAGGGTGGCGATTATACTGAAGCGTCGATTGTCGGTGCACCGGACGTGCGCGCCTGGGGCGGGACGGTTGTCATCGTCCCGCTGACGCCGGGCCACTCCACTACTTCAACTCTCGAGCGCCTTCGTGGCAAGTGAACCACTTCCGCCGCGCGCCGGACGGCGCGACGACGACATGCGTCCCGTCACGCTCGAGCGGCGTGTGGCGCCGTACGCCGAAGGCTCCTGTCTCGTCTCGTTCGGCGCGACGCGAGTGCTTGTGCACCGCATCGGTCGAAGAGGGAGTGCCGAGCTGGCGACGTGGCCGCGGTGAAGGATGGCTCACCGCGGAGTACGCCATGTTGCCGCGCGCAACGCGTACGCGCACATCGCGCGAACGGTCGCAGCTCGGCGGGCGAACGCAGGAAATTCAGCGGCTCATTGGCCGCAGCATACGCGCGATGCTCGACGATTTTCGTTTCGGTGAACACACCATCAAGCTCGACTGCGACGTGCTCGTCGCCGATGGCGGCACTCGGACGGCGTCGATCACCGGTGCATGCGTCGCCGTCATCGACGCGTTCACCTGGCTCGTCGACAGCGGCCGGATCGCGACGATGCCGATCAAGCGCCGTGTTGCCGCCGTCAGCGTCGGTGTGATCGACACGAGCGCGCGTCTCGATCTCGACTATGAAGAAGATGTGCGCGCCGCGGTGGATATGAACGTCGTCATGAGCAGCGAGGGCGAATTCGTCGAAGTGCAGGGCACCGGCGAGCACGGCACGTTCGCTCGCGCGACAGCTCGATGACCTGCTCGATCTGGCCGTCAAGGGACTGCGCGAACTCGACGCCGCTCAGCAGCGCGCGCTCGAGAGTTGAATCGACGGCGGCTGCTCGTCGCCACGCGGAGCGCGGGCAAGATTCGCGAGCTGATCCCGTTGTGCGCGGCGTTCGGCATCGACGTGATTGACCTCGCCGCTGCGGGCATCGCGGAGACGCGAGACGAAGATGCGCTCGAGGTGTTCGACACGTTCGAGGAGAACGCGCTCGCCAAAGCGAAATACTTTCACGAACGCAGTGGACTGGCGACACTTGCCGACGATTCCGGACTGGTCGTCGACGCACTCGGCGGCCGACCGGGTGTGCTGAGCAAGCGATGGAGCGGGCGAACCGATCTTACCGGTCAGGCGCTCGACGATGAGAACAATCGTCTGCTCATGGAGCGACTTCGCGGCGTGGCGGATCGGCGAGCGTCGTACGTGTGTGCGGCGGCCTTCGTGGGCGTGCGGCCGGTCAAGGCGAGGCATCGGATCACGCGAGTGCTCCGTGCGTCGCGGCGAGGTGCGGGGCCACATCACGACCGAGCCGCGCGGCGCGGGCGGCTTCGGGTACGATCCGTATTTCTACTGCGACGAGTTGGGTCGCACGTTCGGCGAGGCGAGCCGCGAGGAGAAGGCCCTGGTGAGTCATCGCGCGCGTGCGGTGTCGGCGCTGTTCGCGGCGCGGCGGGTCATCACGCGTACGCCGAACAGTTGATTCTGTCGCGCGGCCCGGGTACATTCGAAGGCTTGCGGGGCGTAGCGTAGCCTGGTATCGCGCCTGCTTTGGGAGCAGGAGGTCCCCGGTTCAAATCCGGGCGCCCCGACCTGCGGCACCACTGTGGCGGCACTCGTGTGGCGGCACCATTGTGATGAAGCGCCAGTAGCTCAGGTGGATAGAGCAACAGCCTTCTAAGCTGTGGGTCGGGGGTTCGATTCCCTCCTGGCGCACCACAAGGCATCCTCGTGAGTCGGCCCTGGGCCGTTAGCTCAATTGGCAGAGCAAGCGACTCTTAATCGCTAGGTTGTAGGTTCGATTCCTACACGGCCCATTTGGTTTTTGTTGGTGATCGTTGATGGTCAATTGTTGGTGGCTCGCTGCGTTGAAGACGTGCGGCGGGTGACGGGGTAGTTAGCGCGGTTTGCAGCGCGCGCGATCGGTCGGTATTGCTGTGATCGGTCGACGAATCGGGGCTTGAACGTCAAACGACGTTCGCTTACTATTCGGACCCGCTTTGTTCGCGGCCGGGTTTTGTCGGTGCGAGTGATTCGGGCAGAGTCAGCCGCCGTGTGGTGAGTCGCGCGATGGTTTGTGCCGAGAGGCAGCGCGACATCATGAGTTGGGTGGTTTCGGCGGCGGCGAGCTCGACTTTTGGAGCGAAATAAAGTTTGGGAGATGCGGCAGAAATCGTTCGCCTCCCGTTGACTGTTTGGTCACGACTTGGTATAGTTAGAGGCTGTCGCAGATGCGACACCACAATTGCAGATTGAAGTTGGTTTGCTGTTGTATCGCTGTTTGATAATTGAATTTGGGAATCTGGATGTGCGAGGCGAACTCAACGATCCGATACTCGTTCGGAGTATCGGGGAGAGTTTGAACCGAACATTTCTGTGATTCGGACACGCTGTCTTCGTGCGGGTTTGTTCAAGCAATTGGACGAGCCGCAAGTCAGCGTGAAGACAGCGGGGTCTGAAGAGCTACATCGACCTTCATGATGTGACGTTTACTCTTGGAGAGTTTGATCCTGGCTCAGGACGAACGCTGGCGGCGTGCTTAACACATGCAAGTCACGGGGGCCCGCAAGACCAACCGGCGAACGGGTGCGTAACACGTGAGCAACCTACCTCGATGTGGGGGATAGCCGGCCC
The DNA here is from genome assembly GCA_963817445.1 of uncultured Gemmatimonadaceae bacterium. Taxonomy (GTDB): domain Bacteria; phylum Gemmatimonadota; class Gemmatimonadetes; order Gemmatimonadales; family Gemmatimonadaceae; genus JAQBQB01. Next base: position 671,582 of record CAWFOG010000022.1, on the reverse strand, counting down.
AACGGCCGGGTAATACCGCATACGATCTCGAAGGGGAGTCCCTTTGAGAGGAAACCTCCGGGGCATTGAGAGGGGCTCGCGGCCTATCAGCTAGTTGGCGGGGTAATGGCCCACCAAGGCATCGACGGGTAGCTGGTCTGAGAGGATGGCCAGCCACATTGGGACTGAGAGACGGCCCAGACTCCTACGGGAGGCAGCAGTGGGGAATCTTGCGCAATGGCCGAAAGGCTGACGCAGCGACGCCGCGTGTGGGAGGACGCCCTTCGGGGTGTAAACCACTGTTGCCCGGGACGAACATCCACTTTCGAGTGGACTGACGGTACCGGGTGAGGAAGCACCGGCTAACTCCGTGCCAGCAGCCGCGGTAATACGGAGGGTGCGAGCGTTGTCCGGAATCACTGGGCGTAAAGGGCGCGTAGGCGGCGAGGAAAGTCAACGGTGAAAGCTCGGGGCTCAACCCCGAGTCGGCCGTCGATACTTCTTTGCTTGAGCACTGTAGAGGCAGGTGGAATTCCGGGTGTAGCGGTGGAATGCGTAGAGATCCGGAAGAACACCGGTGGCGAAGGCGGCCTGCTGGGCAGTAGCTGACGCTGAGGCGCGACAGCGTGGGGAGCAAACAGGATTAGATACCCTGGTAGTCCACGCCGTAAACGATGGGCACTAGGTGCTTGGGGGAGCGACCCCCTGAGTGCCGGCGCTAACGCATTAAGTGCCCCGCCTGGGGAGTACGGCCGCAAGGCTGAAACTCAAAGGAATTGACGGGGGCCCGCACAAGCGGTGGAGCATGTGGTTTAATTCGACGCAACGCGAAGAACCTTACCTAGGCTTGACATGCTGGGAAACTCTCTCAGAAACGGAGAGCCTCTCTTCGGACTCCAGCACAGGTGCTGCATGGCTGTCGTCAGCTCGTGTCGTGAGATGTTGGGTTAAGTCCCGCAACGAGCGCAACCCCCGTTTCTAGTTGCCAGCGGGTAATGCCGGGAACTCTAGAAAGACTGCCGGTGCCAAACCGGAGGAAGGTGGGGATGACGTCAAGTCATCATGGTCCTTACGTCTAGGGCTACACACGTGCTACAATGGTCGGTACAGCGGGTTGCGAGCTCGCGAGAGTGAGCCAATCCCATAAAGCCGACCTCAGTGCGGATTGGAGGCTGCAACTCGCCTCCATGAAGCTGGAATCGCTAGTAATCGTGGATCAGCTACGCCACGGTGAATACGTTCCCGGGCCTTGTACACACCGCCCGTCACGCCATGGAAGCTGTGAGCGCCCGAAGTCCGTGTCGCAACCCGCAAGGGGGCAAGCGGCCGAAGGCGAGCGCAGTGACTGGGGCGAAGTCGTAACAAGGTAGCCGTAGGGGAACCTGCGGCTGGATCACCTCCTTAACGGAATATTCGAGTAGATCGGTCGCCGTGCGAACGGTGGTCCGATTGAAAGAGTCCGTAAGTCGCTCGCCTTGCACATCCATTCCCACGTTCAATTGTTCGGTAGAGACGCCGCTCGGCTCGGGCGCGCTGCTGCGTAGGTTGCGGCACGCGATCGCGAGAATCCCCGGGATGCGCGTCGACGCTGTTTGACAACGGAAGGTATGGTAGATCGCGGATTTAGAATCCTTTATTGAGAGACTTTCGATTTCGTCGACCGTATGTGATGAAAAATGAAGTCACTCGTAACGTAAGATCGCGCGTGCTCTGCTTGACACACAGATTTTGTAGTCAAGCGAGCGAAGGCATGTGGGGGATGCCTGGGCACACGGAGGCGATGAAGGCCGTGGTAAGCTGCGATAAGCCGGGGGGAGTGGCACACACGCATTGATCCCCGGATGGCCGAATGGGGCAACCCGGTTGGGAGCAATCCCAATCACTCGTTTTCGAACGAGAGCGAACCTGGGGAACTGAAACATCTCAGTACCCAGAGGAAGAGAAATCAATTGAGATGCCCTTAGTAGCGGCGAGCGAACGGGGCCAAGCCTAAACCGTCCTCCTTGTGGGAGCGGGGTTGTAGGACCCACAGGATCCTGGATGACGACGTCAGCCGAAGTTTCCCTGGAAAGGGGCGCCAGAGACGGTGAGAGCCCGGTAGGTGAAGGCAATGCACATCAGGTGGTGGAGTTCCTGAGTAACGCCCGGTACGAGAGTCCGGGCGTGAAGCTGGGGGGACCACCCTCCAAGGCTAAAGACTCCCGTGTGACCGATAGTGGACGAGTACCGTGAGGGACAGGTGAAAAGCACCCCTGTGCGGGGAGTGAAAGAGATCCTGAAACCACATGCCTACAAGCGGTAGGAGGGAGCTCGTGTCTTCGGATGCGATGTCTCCTGACTGCGTGCCTTTTGCATTATGATCCGGCGAGTTGCTACTCGGGTGCGAGGCTAAGCCGGTTTCCGGCGGAGCCAGAGCGAAAGCGAGTCCTGAAAAGAGGGCGACCAGAGTACCGGGGTGCAGACCCGAAGCCAGGGCGATCTACCCATGAGCAGGGTGAAGCTGGGGTAACACCCAGTGGAGGCCCGAACCGGTGTGGGTTGAAAACCGCTCGGATGACTTGTGGGTAGGGGTGAAAGGCCAATCAAGCCTGGAGATAGCTGGTTCTCCCCGAAATCTATTGAGGTAGAGCCTCGAGACATTGTCAGCAGGGGGTAGAGCGACTGGATGGGCGCGGGGGCCAGAGCGGCCTACCAACCCCAACCAAACTCCGAATACCTGTCTGATGGACCTCGGGAGGCAGTCGTTGAGCGATAATGTCCAACGGCGAGAGGGAAAGAACCCAGAGCCACAGCTAAGGCCCCGAAGTGGCCGCTGAGTATAGCGAAGGATGTGTTCGTGCCGTGACAACGAGGAGGTTGGCTTAGAAGCAGCCATTCCTTTAAAGAGTGCGTAATAGCTCACTCGTCCAGCGTGAATGCGCCGAGAATGGTCGGGATTAAGCGGCCCGCCGAAGCTTGGCCTTCATACTTTGTATGAGGGGTAGGGGAGCGTTCTGAGAACAGTGAAGCGGCCGTGGCAAACGTTGCCGTGGAGTGATCAGAAGTGAGGATGCCGGAATGAGTACGCGCAAATCTGGGTGAAAACCTCAGACACCGTAAACCCAAGGGTTCCTGCGCCATGGCAATCAGCGCAGGGTGAGGCGGAGCCTAAGGTGAGGCCCCAGAGGCGTAGCCGATGGTATAACGGGTTGACATTCCCGTCCCGCCACTACACGTCGAACCATAGAGGGACACTGGAACAAAGCAGCAGCGGCTTTGTGGATTGGCCGTCTAAGAGTGTAGGAGGCCTTAAAATCTCCGAGACCTGGACATGCGAGGTCTGATCGCAAGTGACGACCGAGTGCTGTGGAGTCGACAGGCGAGAAAAGCTTTATGGGGAGTGTGCTGGCGTCCGTACCGTAAACCGACACAGGTGGGTGAGGCGAGCAGCCTCAGGTGAACGAGTGAAACGTGGTCAAGGAACTCGGCATAATGATCCCGTAACTTCGGAAGAAGGGATGCTCACGATGGTGACATGTACAGTGAAGCTGTCGTGAGTCGCAGCGAATCGGCCCAAGCGACTGTTTAGCAAAAACACAGGTGTGTGCCAAGCCGCACAAGGCGCCGTATACACACTGACGCCTGCCCGGTGCCGGAAGGTTAAGGGGAGAGGTTAGCGGCTTGCTCGCGAAGCTTTGAGCCGAAGCCCCGGTAAACGGCGGCCGTAACTATAACGGTCCTAAGGTAGCGAAATTCCTTGTCGGGTAAGTTCCGACCTGCACGAATGGCGTAACGACTTGGGCACTGTCTCGACCACGTGCTCGGCGAAATTGCAGTCTCGGTGAGGATTCCGAGTCCCCGCGACAGGACAAAAAGACCCCATGCACCTTTACTGTAGCTTGCCATTGGTCGTTGCACATCGCTGTGTAGCATAGGTGGGACCCGTTGAAGCCCGGGCGCTAGCTCGGGTGGAGGGACCAGTGAAATACCACCCTGCGTCGTGCGACGCCCTCACTACGAGGAGGAACACCTCTTCTAGGACCGTGGCAGGTGGGCAGTTTGACTGGGGCGGTCGCCTCCGAAACAGTAACGGAGGCGCGCGCAAGGTTGGCTCAGCGCGGACGGTACTCGCGCTTCTAGAGTGTAACGGCAGAAGCCAGCCTGACGGTGAGATCGACGGATCGAGCCGCCACGAAAGTGGGCCGTAGTGATCCGGTAGCCCGGTGTGGAGCGGCTATCGCGCAACGGATAAAAGGTACGCTGGGGATAACAGGCTTATCGCGCCCGAGAGTTCACATCGACGGCGCGGTTTGGCACCTCGATGTCGGCTTATCACATCCTGGGGCTGGAGAAGGTCCCAAGGGTCCGGCTGTTCGCCGGTTAAAGTGGTACATGAGCTGGGTTCAGAACGTCGTGAGACAGTTCGGTCTGTATCCGTCGTGGGCGTTGGAGAGTTGAGGGGAGCGGACTCTAGTACGAGAGGACCGAGTCGGACGACCCGCTCGTGTCCCGGTTGTGCTGCCAAGCGCAACGCCGGGTAGCGATGGTCGGCTGTGATAACCGCTGAAAGCATCTAAGTGGGAAGCACGCCCCAAGATGAACTCTCCCGAGGCCTTGAGCCTCCTGAAGGGCCGGGGAAGACCACCCCGTCGATAGGCCGCCCGTGGACGCGAGGCAACTCGTTCCAAGCGCAGCGGTCCTAATCGCCCGTGTGGCTTGACTACTCCCAAGCTCCATTCGTGGAGCACTTGGGAACACCAAGCATCTGCAAGCAGAGCAGCACGATCTCGTTAGGGATTCATTATCACGGTCTACCATACCGCTCCGATGTCATCCATTGTCATCGTTCCGTTCCCTGGACATGCTTGGGCGTTCATTCGCCTCTGCACGTCATTCAGGTATTGATCGTTCGTTGATCGTTCGTTGTTTGAACTCCGTCGTTGTCGTTGATGTCGTTGTTTTCGAATCGCTGGCGACTAGAGCGTAGGGGCCACACTCGTTCCCATTCCGAACACGATCGTTAAGCCCTACAGCGCCGATGGTACTCCGCTCGCGAGAGCGCGGGAGAGTAGGCCGTCGCCGGCACCTCTGTGCACAGCCCCTGACCATCCGGTCAGGGGCTGTGTCGTTTCCGTTCGCACCGCCCGTCGCCTCCCACCGCTATAACGCGCAGCCGCCACCTCCATGCCTCGCGCCGGAATCGTCACCGTCGTCGGTAAGCCGAACGCGGGGAAATCCACGCTCCTCAATCGCGTGGTCGGCGAAAAGCTGAGCATCGTCAGCCCCAAACCGCAGTCCACGCGCGATCGCATCGTCGGCATTCGCACTCGACGACGACACGCAGCTCATCCTGCTCGACACCCCCGGGCTCCTCAATCCGCGGTACGCGCTGCAGGAGGCGATGCGCCGCGTCGCGCTCTCCGACGCTCGCCGAAGCCGATGTCGTCCTCTACCTGGTCGACGGCACGTCGGGGCCGCCCCCGCCGCTCGCCTTCGTGGCGCGACTCGAGCAACCCGCTCGCGGCGCCAATCGTCCTTGCCATCAACAAGGCCGATCTTCTTTCCGGTCCGCAACGCGATGCACTGATCGAGCTGCATCCCGACGCCTTCGTCATCTCGGCGACGACGGGCGAGGGCGTCGACGTCGCTGCTCGCGCACCTCGGTTCCATGCTGCCCGACAGTCCGTTCCTCTACCCGGACGATGAGATCAGCACGCAGACTGTCCGCTTCTTCGTCAGTGAGCTCATTCGCGAAACGGCGCTCGAGCAGCTCGACGACGAAGTGCCGTACAGCGTGGCCTGCGAGATCGAGGAATTCCGCGAGGCACAGTCGCCCGTGTACATTCGTGCGGTGCTCCATGTGGAGCGTGAGAGTCAGAAGCGAATTCTCATCGGCGCCGGCGGTCAACGCATTCGGGACATCGGCCGCGAGGCGCAGGCGAAAGGTCGAGGCACTGATCGACGCGCCGGTGTACCTGGACCTGTGGGTAAAGGTCTTGGCGAACTGGCGCCGGAACGTCCACGCGCTCCACCGATTCGGTTACCACCTACCTGAGGATCGATCGACATGAGTGTTTCGCCACAACTGCTCGCCATTCTCGTCTGCCCAAAGTGCAAGGGCGACCTCGAGTACCGCGGCGCGGAGTCGAGTCTGGTGTGCCACGCGTGCAAGCTGCGATATCCGGTTCGCGACGGGATTCCGATCATGCTCATCGACGAGGCCACGCCGTTGTAGGGCGGACGACCAAAGAATTGCGCAACTGCTAGTGCCGTCGTCATTTGACTTGGATTCCATGCGCCGGTAAGTTGGGCGCCTCACCGCCGATTCCCGCCGAGAGTGGCCACTACCAGCGCGATTCTGTTTTCGCTCGATGACCGCACTCCGCCGGAGACCGTCGAACGGTGGCTAACGGACTTGGCGGTGCCCGTATTGCGCATCAGCGACGCTGAAATGCTGATGAGCGTCGCGCTCCGCGGTCGGCCGCGCGTCGTCGTGTTCGACGCGCGAGTTCGTCCTGAAGAGGTGCTCACCGCGCTTCGCCGGTTGAAGGCCGACTCGTACACCGGCGTTGTGCCCGCCGTCGCCGTAACCACCGACGACGCCGCCGCGTTCGACGCCGCCTTCCGGCTGGGCGCCGACGAGGTCGTACGCGAACATCTTCCGGCGGGCGAAACGCGCATTCGTCTCGACGCCATGCTCCGTCGCTCGGACCGCGACCTGTACGTCCATCCGTCGACGCGGCTACCCGGCGCGGTCGAGATCGAGGCCGAGATCGCGCGGCGACTGGCGCAGGAGTCGCTGTTCGCCACCTGCTACGCCGATCTCGATCATTTCAAGGAATTCAACGATCGCTATTCCTACCACGAAGGCGATCGCGTCATCCGCATTCTCGCGCAGATCCTGCACGACGTGGTCAAGGGGCTGTGCCACGAGGAAGGATTCGTCGGCCACATCGGCGGCGATGATTTCATCTTCATCATCCCGATCGCTGCCGTCAGCGATGCGTGCGCGGAGATCGTATCGATCTTTGACGCGCTCGCGCCGTTTCAATACTCCGATCAGGATCGACGCGCGGGATATTTTTTCGGCAAGGATCGCCGAGGACAACTTCATCGTGTACCATTGATGACTGTGTCGATTGGCGTGGTGACGAACGAACGCCGACACTTCACCCACGCGGCACAGGTCAGTGCGTTGGCCACTGAAATGAAGAGTTACGCCAAGACGCTTCCCGGATCCGTGTACTCGATCGATCGGCGGAACGACGCACCAGCGGGTGACGCCACCGTTGCGACCACGCCGCGCGAGTCAGCGCCTGCCATGGAGGAGAAGTGAACGTTTCGTGTCCCGAATGCCGGTCGGTGTTCCGCGTCGATCCGTCGAGGATTCCGGCGTCGGGCGTGCGCGCGCGGTGCTCGGTGTGCGGCGCGGTGATGATGATCGGCGCCGGCGCTTCAATCGACGAGGAATTTGCGCCGACGCGCCCAGTTGCCGCCGCGGCCGCGCCGGCTCAATCGCGCGCGCCTGCCGCGTCGATCCCGGTGCCTGTGCGCACGCCGACGCCGGCCGTTTCTTCAGCGCCCGTTCCACCCGGTGCTTGGCCAACACCGATGGCAGCCGGACGAGTCGTTCCGCCGGCGCCAAGACCGACGCCCGGCCGCACGCAAACGCCGCCAATCGGCGGCGCGTTCGCTGGTGCGAGCGAGACGCGCCCGAGTCCAGCTTCACCCGCGGCACCGCCGTCGCGCAGTCCCGTACAGCCGCCCGCTCCGCCCAATGTTTCGCGGGCGACGCCACTCGCTCGCCCAGCGATGTTCACGCCGCGCATCGGGTCGTCGGTGCCACCGGTTGCGTCACCGACGCCGCCGCGTTCGCCCTCGTTTGGATCTCGCCCGACGCTTCCGCCGATGCCGCCGATTCCGCCGGCTCGCGGATTCCGGCCGACGGGCCCAGCGCTGACGCCGATTCGTCCGGGCGCCGCGCACGCGCCGCCGCAAGTTCCGCCGGCCATGCCGCCCGCCCCCGTCCCAGCCGCTGCGCCGCCGATGACGCCGCCGATCGCCACGCCGCGCGTGTCGCCGCCGCCGAGCGCGGGGGGTGCCGCGGGAGCGGGCGCGCGTCCGTCGATGTCGACGCCGGCGCGCACGCCGATCAATCCCTTTCTCGCCAACGATCCGAATGCGAAGGCACGGCGTCTGTCGCGCGCGCTTGTCTCGGATCTGCTGACGTACTTTCCGCAGCGCCGCGACGAAGGGCTGCGAAACGGTACGCTCCGCGAACTGTTTCGCGAGGAGATCAAGAAGAGTTACGAGGAGTACGTCGACCAGGTGGGGAAGGAATTCGCTGAATCGACCGCGCACTTTCAGGACGCGCTGAACGACATTCTCGCCAACGGCCAGCAACTGTTCTAGGACCGCGGCAGCAGCGTCGCGAGTCGGGGTACACGATCCGCCGCATACGCGCTATCTTCTTCGGGGCGTACACATCGCACACGAGCCGTCCGCCGACCGCGCAGGACGGCTCGTGTCATACTCGGAGTAATCGATGGCCGACAGCGAGCGCGCACGACATCTCAAGCAACTCGCCGAGCGACTCGCCGAGTTGAGGAGGTATCTTTGACCTCGATTCCAAGCGGACGACGCTGAGGCAGCTCGAGGAGCGGATGTCCGCTCCGGGGTTCTGGACCGATCAGCAGAAGGCGCAGGGCGTCGTGCAGCAAGTGAAAACGGTCAAGAGCTGGATCGAGCCGTTCGACGCGATGAGTGGTCGCGTCGAGAGCGGCCTGGAACTCGAAGAGATGCTGGCGCTCGAGCCGGACGACGACGTGGCCGCCGAAGTGGCGCGCGACGTCGAGACGCTCGAGGGGGAAATCGAAGCGTTCCGCCTTCGTTCACTGTTGTCCGGTCCCGACGACTTTCGCGACGCGCAGCTGGAAATCAGCGCCGGCGCGGGGGGCACCGAGGCGCAGGATTGGGCGGCGATGCTGATGCGCATGTACACGCGATGGGCCGAGCGGAAGGGCTACGCGATCGACATCCTCGACCTGAGCGACGGCGAGGAAGCGGGGATCAAAGGCGCGGTGCTCGAGATCAAAGGTCTCTACGCATTCGGGTTCTTGAAAGCGGAAATTGGCGTGCACCGACTCGTGCGCATCTCGCCGTTCGACGCACAAGCGCGGCGGCATACGAGCTTCGCATCGGTGTTCGTTTATCCCGTGGTCGACAACGAGATCAACATCGAGGTCCGCGACGAGGACATTCGCATGGACGTGTTCCGCGCCTCGGGCGCGGGGGGACAGCACGTCAACAAGACCAGCTCCGCCGTCCGATTGACGCACATCCCCAGCGGCATCGTCGTCTCGTCGCAGCAGGAGCGCTCGCAGCACAAGAACAAGGGCACGGCGATGAAAATGCTGAAGAACCGTCTCTATCAACTCGAGGCGGAAAAGCAGGCGAAAAAGAAGGCCGAGCTCGACGCCACCAAGTCCGACGTGAGCTTCGGCAATCAAATCCGCAGCTACGTGTTTCAACCGTACACCATGGTCAACGACCACCGGACGGAACTCAAGATTCCCGACGTGCAGCGCGTCATGGACGGTGACATCGATCCGTTCATCGAGGCGTATCTCTCGCAACTCGGCAGTCCGCCGGGGAGCGCCGCCGCGTGAGCGAATCGCGCGACGGAGGCGACGTGGTCAACGACGCCGGCGACTTGAACTTTGTCCAGCGCGCGCGGCGCGACAAACTGGACGCGCTCGTGGCGCGCGGCATCGAGCCGTTTGCATACGGATTCGAGCGAACGCATCAGGCGCGGGACGCGATTGGGCTGTTGCCCGAGGGCGCGCACGACGAAGGCGAAACGGTTCGCGTCGCCGGGCGAATCGTCGCGTGGCGCGCGCATGGAAAAACTACGTTCGCGCACGTCGCCGACGAGAGCGGGCGCATTCAGTTGTACTTCAAGAAAGACTCGTTGGGGGAGGACGCGTATGGCGTCCTCGACCTGTTCGACATCGGCGACGTGATTGGCGTGAGTGGGCCTCTCTTTCGCACGCGCACGGGAGAGGTGACGGTGCGTGTCGCGGAGGTGCGTCTGTTGGCGAAATCGCTCCGTCCGCTGCCGTTCGGCAAGGAGGAAGTCGTCGACGGAGTGACGGTGCGCCATTCAGGGTTCGCTGACCCGGAGCAGCGCTACCGCCAGCGATACGCCGATCTCGCCGTGCATCCAGAGGTGCGCGATCTCTTCCGGGCGCGCTCGCGAATGATTCGCGATTTGCGCGGCGCGCTCGACGAGCTCGATTATTTGGAAGTCGAGACGCCGGTGCTGCAGCCCCTGTATGGGGGCGCGGCGGCGCGGCCGTTCGTCACGCACCATAACGCGCTCGACATGCCGCTCTTCTTGCGCATCGCGGACGAATTGTATCTCAAGCGGCTGGTCGTCGGCGGGTTCGATCGCGTCTACGAGATCGGCCACGACTTTCGGAACGAAGGGATCGATCGCACGCACAATCCCGAGTTCACGATGCTCGAGTTTTACGAGGCATACGCGGACTACACCGTCATGATGGGGCGCGTCGAGGGATTGGTCGGGCGCGCCGCCGCGGCGATTCGGGCAGTGTGGTCGCCGCCGACCGCGGCTGGCGCGGTCGAGCACGGCGGCGGCGGCGTGCCGGCGCTCAAGCCGCCCTTTCCGCGAATCGAGTGGTTGCCGGCGCTCAACGCCGCGCTCGGCGCTGATGCGCTGGGCTTGGACGATGCCTCGCTACGGAACGCGGCGCGGCATGCCGGCGTACACAAGCCTGAGACGCTGAGTCGTCCCAAGGTGCTCGACGAGCTGTTCCAGGCGCACGTTGAATCGAAGTTGCTCGAGCCGACATTCGTCATCGACTATCCCACGGAGCTGTCACCTCTGGCGAAACCGAAGCGCGGCGACCCGCGATTGACCGAGCGCTTCGAGTTGTTCGCCCGCGGGCGCGAGTTGGCGAACGCGTTCAGCGAGTTGAACGATCCGCTCGACCAGCGGCGTCGGTTCGAGGCGCAGGCGCGGCTGCGGGCGGCGGGCGACGAGGAGGCGTCGGGAGTCGACGAGGACTATTTGCGCGCGATGGAATACGGCATGCCTCCGATGGGTGGGGTTGGGATCGGCATCGACCGCCTGTTCATGTACTTGACCAACACGCCGAATATCCGCGACGTCATTCTGTTTCCTACGCTGCGACCGGAGTGAACCTGTGCATCGCCGATACAATGGCGTCGTGATCGGCCCATGAGCCGGCTCGAATTCTCACTGGCCTGGCGGTATCTCCGCAGCCGGCGCGGTTCGCGGCTGCTCTCGCTCATCAGCGTGATTGCCATCCTCGGGGTCGCCATCGCGGTGAGTGCGCTGATCGTGATCATCGGCGTGATGGACGGCCTGCAGACCGACCTCCGCGACAAGATTCTCATTGGCAGCCCGGACATTCGCGTCATCACCTACGGTGAGGACATGGTGATGACCGACTGGCAGGCGGTGCTGGACCGAGTCTCCCGACAACCCGGTGTCGTCGCCGCGAGTCCGTTCGTGTTTACGCAGGCGATCGTGCGGGCAGGTCGCCACAAGTATTTCGAGGGCGTGCACGTCGAGGGCATTCCGCCCAGTGGGCGAAACGTTCCCGACGTGACGACGATCCGCTCGCGCGCAACCGCCGGCGACTTTTCGTTTGCCACACTGGACGGACAACATCGCGGCGCGGTGATTGGCAGCAAGCTCGCGGATCGGCTCAACGTGACGCCGGGCATCGACACGATCACGCTGGCGACGATCGATGCCAGTCACATCGATCCAGTGACCGGTTTACCCGCGCCGCGCACGGAGCAGTTCGAGGTCACCGGAATCTTCAACACCGGCATGTACGAGTACGACAATTCGTACGTCTATATCTCGCTCTCGGCGGCGCAGGAACTGACGCAGCTTGGGCACGCGGTGAACGGACTCGACGTGCGTACTCCGACGCGCGCCGACGCACCGGCAGTGCGCGCCCAACTACAGGATACGCTGGGGTTGCCGTTCAGTCTTCAGGACTGGCATCAACAGAACAGTTCTCTGTTCAACGCGCTACAGCTGGAAAAGCTCGGCATGGCGGTGATCCTGTTGCTCATCGTGCTCGTCGCGGCGTTCAACATCATCAGCACGCTGATCATGGTCGTGACCGACAAGACCAAAGAGATTGGAATTCTCCGCGCCATGGGGATGCCGGCGCGCTCCATTCGCCGAGTGTTTTTCGCGCAGGGCATCGTCATCGGGCTGGTCGGCACCGTGTCGGGGCTCGTCGTCGGACTCGTGGCGTCGGCGTTGATCAGCCAGCGGCGGCTCATCCCGCTCGACCCGAGCATATATTTCATCGATCACCTCCCGGTCGCGACGCAGCTCACGGACGTGACGCTCATCGTGCTGGCGAGTCTCGCGGTCACGGCGTTGGCGACGATCTATCCGTCGCTGCAGGCCGCGCGCCTATACCCTGTCGAAGCGATTCGCCACGAATGATCGTGCTGGAGGCGGTAGACCTGACGAAAGTGTTCCAGGGCGGGGACGGTGGAACGATCACCGTGCTCGACGGGACCAATCTGCAGGTTGCCCGCGGTGAAATGGTGGCGATCGTCGGAGCGAGTGGTGCGGGGAAGAGCACGCTCCTCCATCTGCTCGGCGCGCTCGACCGGCCGACGCGCGGCACGGTCCGGCTGGCGGGAGAAGTGCTGCATGCGCAGAACGACGACGACCTCTCAGCGCTGCGAAACCGGACCGTCGGGTTTGTGTTTCAGTTTCATCATCTCCTGCGTGAGTTCACGGCGCGCGAGAACGTGATGATGCCGCTGCGCATTGCCGGGTGGGCGCCGGCCAGGGCCGACGATCGCGCGCGCGCGTTGCTCGATCGCGTTGGGCTCGGCGGGCGGATGAATCACAAGCCCTCGGAGCTGTCGGGCGGCGAGCAGCAGCGCACGGCCGTGGCGCGTGCGCTCGCGATCGACCCGGCGGTGCTGCTGGCCGACGAGCCGTCGGGCAACCTGGATCACACGAACAGCGAGCGGCTGCACGACTTGTTCGCCGAACTGTCGCGCGATCTCAACACGGCGATGGTGATCGCGACGCACAATCGCTCGCTGGCCGCGCGCGCCGATCGCACGTTGTTGTTGGAGGACGGGCGCCTCGTCGACACGGACGTCCGCGAAGCGGTGCCCTGATGCTGTGCGACAACTGCCACGAGCGCGACGCGGCCGTGTATCTCACGAAGATCGAGAACAACGCCGTGCATCAGCTGCACCTGTGCGAACGGTGCGCCGCCGAGCGCGGCGTGGAGACGGCGGCGGCGACGCCGAAGCATCCGCTGGGCGAGTTCCTGCAGCAGCAACTCGCCGGGACGACGCCGAGCGGCGACAGCGTGAAGTGTACGTTTTGCAACACGACCATGGCCGACTTTCGTGCCACTGGGCGTTGGGGCTGCGCGCGCTGCTACACGAATTTCGACACGGTCATTCGCGATCTCTTACGGCGGGTGCACGGCAACTACCGGCATGTGGGCCGCGCGTATCGCGCGCCAATGTCGGAGAGCCTGGAGCGATCGGCCGTTCTCGGCGAATTGAAGGATCGGCTTCGCCGCGCGATCGACGGCGAGCAGTTCGAACTCGCAGCGGAACTGCGCGACCGCATTCGGGTGATGGAATGAGCGTCGATCTGTCGCTGTTGCCGGACGGCGGCGTCGGATGGCTCGACGCATCGGGCACGCATTCGGACATCGTGCTGTCGACCCGGATTCGGTTGGCGCGCAACATCGAGGGCTTCGCCTTCACGGCGCGCGCGCGCGACGGCGAGCGGCTCCGCGTGCTGGCGCAGATCCGCGAAGCGGTGAGCGCCGTCCCGTCGCTCCACGAGGCGGTGATGTATCGCCTGGACGAGTTGGAGCCGACGGCGCGGGCGCTGCTCCACGAACGCCATCTGGTGAGCAAGGAGTTGGCGGGACTGGACGTGCAGCATCCGCTGCGCTGCTGGCGCGGCGGTGTTTCTGGCGGACAGTCTCGGCGTGATGGTGAACGAGGAGGATCATCTGCGGCTGCAGTCGCTGCGCTCGGGGTTTGCGCTGCAGGACGCGTATGCGGCCATCGACAAGCTGGATCGAGACTTAGGGTCGCGTGTGCCCTATTCGTACCATGGCGAGTTTGGTTTCCTGACCGCGTGCCCGACGAACGTCGGCACGGGGATGCGCGCCTCGGTGCTCATCCATCTGCCCGGGCTGGTGCTGACGAAGGAGATCGGCAAGGTCCTCGCGAGCTTGCAGCAGATGGGGCTGACCTATCGCGGGTTGTATGGAGAGGGCAGCGAAGTCGTTGGCAACTTTTTTCAGATTTCGAACCAGACGACGTTGGGTCGTTCCGAGGAGGAACTGCTCGACCAATTGTTGCGGGTTGTCGGTCACGTCGTCGAGCGAGAAGCAGAAGCACGTCGTGTGCTCTTGCGAGACGCGGGTTATATTATCGAGGACAAGCTTTGGCGCGCGTACGGTACGCTGCGCTACGCACGCAGCCTCACGTTCGACGAGGCGATGAACTACCTCAGCGGCGTACGGTTGGCAGTCGGGCTGAAACTGATCTCCAGCCTGAGTGTATATACCCTCAACAAGCTCCTGATTTTTTCGCAGGCCGCACACCTTGCCTTCGCCGAAGGCCGGGCGCTCACGGAAAGCGAAACCAGCTTGGCGCGCGCACGGTATGTGCGTAAAGCGCTAGAAGCGGAAGCGGGCTCGGTCGGCTGACCGAATGCCTGATGTGAGGGAATTATGAACGGCTACAACTTCACCGAGCGAGTGCGCAAAGTACTCGCAATGGCCCGCGAGGAAGCGGCGCGGCTCCACCACGAATACGTGGGCACGGAGCACATTCTGCTCGGGCTGATCCGCGAGGGGGAGGGCGTCGCCGCGACGGTCCTCCAAAGCCTCAGCGTCGAGCTGGACGACATCCAGCAAAAAATCGAGGAAACGGTCAAGAAGGGAAAAGCCGGTCAAACGACCGGCCCCGACCTGCCATATACCTCGCGCGCCAAGAAAGTGCTCGAGCTCGCCATGAGCGAGGCGCGCGAACTAAGCCACAGCTATGTTGGGACTGAACACCTCCTGCTTGGCCTTCTCCGTGAAGAAAAGGGGATTGCGGCGCAGGTGTTGACCGATGCGGGCGTCAATCTCGATGCCGCCCGTACCGAGACTCTGCGCATCCTCGGAACGGAGATGCCACAGGGTGGTGGTCAGGCCCAGCAGGGCGGTGCGGCACAGCCGCAGACGCCGCCCAAGGGTGAGAAAAAGTCCAAGACGCCGGCGCTGGACCACTTCTGCCGCGATCTCACGCAGCTCGCCGCCGAGGGTCAGCTCGATCCAACCATTGGGCGCGCCAAGGAAATCCAGCGTGTCATGGAAGTGCTGACGCGCCGGAAAAAGAACAATCCAGTGCTCATCGGCGAACCCGGCGTCGGCAAGACGGCGATCGTCGAAGGGCTGGCGCAGCTCATCGCCAACAGCGAATGCCCGGAGTCGCTCCGCGACCACCGCGTGCTGTCGCTGGACATGGCGGCGGTCATCGCCGGCACCAAGTATCGCGGTCAGTTCGAGGAACGCCTCAAGGCGGTCATGAACGAGATCGCCCAAAACAAGCAAATCATCCTGTTCATCGACGAGCTGCATACGCTCGTGGGGGCAGGCGCGGCGGAAGGGGCCATCGACGCCTCTAACATGCTCAAGCCCGCCCTCGCGCGTGGCGAGCTGCAATGCGTCGGTGCGTCCACGCTCAACGAATATCGCAAATACATCGAAAAGGACGGCGCGCTCGAGCGCCGCTTCCAGACGGTGATCGTCGATCCGCCCTCAGTGGATGAGACGGTCGAGATTCTCAAAGGTCTGCGCAAGAAATACGAGGATCATCACAAGGTGACGATCCCCGATCCCACGCTCGTGGCGGCCTCAAAACTGTCGGAGCGCTACATCACCGACCGGTTCCTTCCCGACAAGGCGATCGACGTGATCGACGAAGCGGGCGCGCGGGCGCGGCTCGCCGCGCAGGCGCCGCCGCCGGAAGTGGCGGAGCTCAAGGGACAGCTCGAGAAGGTAAACGGCGAGAAGGAAGCCGCGGTGCGCGATCAGAATTTCGAGCGCGCGGCGTCGCTGCGTGACAAAGAACGCGAGATTCAGAACAACATCAAACAGAAGCAGGCGGAGTGGGAAGCGCGGCGACAGTCGCACCGTCCCGTGCTCGGCGAGGAAGAGATCGCGTTCATCGTCAGCCGCTGGACGGGCATTCCCGTCACACGGCTGCAGGAAGCCGAGACGTCGCGTCTGCTCCGTATGGAAGAGGAGATGCACGAAACCGTGATCGGTCAGGACGAAGCGATCCGGGCTATCTCCAAGGCCATTCGACGCAGCCGGGCCGGACTCAAGGATCCGCGTCGGCCGATCGGGTCGTTCGTGTTCTCTGGTCCCACCGGAGTCGGCAAGACCGAACTGGCGCGTGGGTTGGCCAAATTCCTGTTCGCCGACGACTCAGCGCTCATTCGCGTCGACATGAGCGAGTACATGGAAAAGTTCTCGGTGTCGCGCCTGATCGGTGCGCCGCCGGGGTATGTGGGCTACGAAGATTCCGGAACGCTCACCAAGGCGGTTCGGCGCAAGCCATACAGCGTCATCTTGCTCGACGAAATCGAAAAGGCGCACCCCGATGTGTTCAATATCCTGCTCCAGGTGCTCGATGAGGGTCATCTCACCGACAACTACGGCCGGGTGATCGACTTCAAGAACACCGTGGTGATCATGACGTCGAACGTCGGCGCGCGGGACCTGACCAAGACCAAATCGCTCGGCTTCACCAGCGGCGACGACAAGGCGAACTGGGAGCGACGCGCCGACAAGGTGCGTGACGAACTGAAGAACGTATTCAACCCGGAGTTCCTGAACCGGTTGGACGACGTGATCGTGTTCCACCCGCTGAGCCGTGAGCAGATCAGCCAGATCGTGGCCGTCCTGCTCAAGGATGTTCGGAAGCGGCTGGCGGAAGAGGAGCTCACGCTCAAGCTGACCGATCCGGCGACCGATTTTCTCGTCAAGCACGGCTACGACGAGCAGTACGGTGCCCGGCCGCTGAAGCGCGCGATTCAGAAGTTCATCGAAGATCCGCTGTCGGACAAAATTCTGATGGGAGAGTTCTCCCGCGGGGACGAGATCGAGGTGGACGTCTCCACGGACGGTGAACGGCTGGACTTCCGCGTTTTGACGAGCAGCACTAAGGCGTAAAGAATCTCGACAGAAGGGCGGCCGGCCGGATCCCCTAGGGATCTGGCCGGCCGCTTTCTGTGTATATTGCGCACTATGCGACAACCGTCTCTGCCGCTCGCCGTTCTGGCCCTTGGGCTGTTCGCCTCAATCGCAGGCGCACAAGCCGCTCCGCAAGTCGGGGCGTGCGCAACACCGGACAGCGTGGCCTTTCGGGGTCAGAGTCGGCTCACCGACGACGTGCTGCGGGCCGACGTCGGCATCACACCGAAAACGACGATCAATTCGCGCGTTCTTACGCGCGCGATGAAAGACCTCTACGCCACCAACCAGTTCGAATCCGACATCCAGGTCACGTGCGAGAGCACGCCTGGGAAGACGATTCTCATCTTCAATTTGCGTGAACGCCGCATTCTGAGCGACGTGAGGGTCACGGGCGCGAACAAAGTGTCGCCCGGCTCCGTCAAAGACCGCGTCGACCTGATCATCGGCAAGCCGATCGATCCGGCGCAGGTGGCGAAGGACGTGTCGCGCATCGATTCGCTGTACCAGGGCGAGGGCTACTTTCTCGCCAAGGTCACGGTCGACACCACGATCGACAAGGAAACCACGACGATCGATTTCCATATCGACGAAGGCCGTCGGCTGGCGATTTCCGGAGTCCAGATCGTAGGCAACAAGGCGTTGACGGCCAAGGCGATCGTCAGCGCGATCGGTACCAAGCCCGAAGGATTCTTTCTGGTGGCGGAGCGGCGAATTCGACCAGGACAAGTACACCGAAGACCTGTCGAAGACGATTCCTGGGCTGTACGCCGCGCACGGCTACATCGACATGCAGGTCGTGAAGGATACGTTGATCGTCGATCGCGTGAAGGGCAAAGCGCTCGTCCGCCTCACGGTAGAAGAGGGACCGCAGTACAAGATCGGCGACTTCGAGGTCAATGGTGCGAAGCGCTTCTCCAACGAAGACATCGCGCGGTTCTATCCGTTCGGTGAAAAGCCAAAGACGGTCACCCAATCCATCAAGGGCCTCGTCGGACGCACGCCGGCGGACAAGAACGTGTTCGATGAATCGGCGTGGGATGGCGCGACCGACAAGGTGCGCGAAGCGTACAACAACGAAGGCTACATTTACGCGAGCATTCAGCCCGTCGTCGAGCGTCGCCGCGTTGGCCCGGATTCAGTGCCCACGGTGGATCTCCGCTGGGAAATCGAGGAGCGGACGCCGGCCATCATCAACCGCATCGACATCGTCGGCAACGACGTCACGGTCGAAACGTGCATTCGCGATCAGCTCAACATCCTGCCGGGCGACGTGTTCAATCAGGACCGCCTCATTCAGAGCTATCGCAGCATCGCCAACCTTGGCTTTTTCGAGCAGGATATGCCGCCGCCGGACACCCGGCAGGCGAACGACAAGGGCGACATCGACCTGATCTTCCACGTCAAGGAAAAGCGGACGGGGAACGTCAACTTCGGCGCGTCGGTCGGGCAGGGCACCGGGCTCGGTGGATTCATCGGCTTCGACCAGCCCAACCTGTTCGGCGAGTGCAAGCGCGCGTCGCTGCAGTGGAATTTCGGCCAGTTCATCAAGGACTTCAGCGTCAGCTACACCGACCCGCGCATCAAGCAGTCCAACGTCTCCGGCACGCTGTCGGCCAACCACACGCAGTCGCGGTTCGTCATTCGCGACATCGGGCAATCGACGACCACGGGCGGCCAGCTCCAGTTCGGATTCCCGCTGCCGAGTTCGCGCTACACGCGCTTCTTCGTGAGCTACGGCGGCGAGCAAGTGTCGTACGGCGGCTCAGGCCTCGTGGCGACGATCAACTGCAACGGGTGCTTCCGGTCGACGCTCGGCCTGCAGCTCGATCACGATACGCGCCTCGGACTGCCGTTCCCGATGGCCGGCGTCCACGAGAATGTTCGCGTCGATTTGAACGGCGGTCCGCTCGGTGGCAGCGCGTCGTTCGAGCGCGTCACCGCGGAGACGCACGGCTATCAGCCGCTGTTCACGTTCGGCAAAGGATTGACGGCGCAGCCGATGACGCTCGTGCTCGGCCTGACGGCGAGGGCCGGAGCGGTGTTCGGCGATCCGGGCCCGTTCTTCGTGTCGCAGTCGTTTACGCTGGGCGGCGTGCAGTACGGCGAGCCGCTGCGCGGATACGAGGAGTTCTCGATCACGCCGTTCGGCTTCGTTCCGAACGCCGACCAGTTCCAGGCGACGCGCGCGTCGTTCGGCAACGCGTTCTTCCGGACGACCGCCGAGCTTGGATTGCGGGTGAGTCAGCAGCTGTACCTCGACACGTTCTACGACGCGGGTAATTTGTGGGAGCAGCCGCGCGACTTTGACCCGACCAGGCTGTTCCGTGGTGCCGGGTTCGGGGCCTCGCTCGTCACTCCGCTGGGGCCGTTGGGCGTCGATCTGGGATATGGATTCGACCGTACGGACGCAAACGGGAAACCAGATCCCGGCTGGCAGGTCCACTTTAAGTTCGGTCAGATCTTCTAATATCGGAGTTGTCATGCGTTCCATCTCACGCGCGACTGCGGTCGCGCTCCTCCTCACGTTGGTCGCCGGTGCGGCGAACGCGCAGGGCACGCTCAAATTGGCCTACGTCAACATGGCGGTCGTGTTCGACGCGGCCCCCGGGAAAGCCGCGGCGGATTCGCAGCTCAACCGCGAAGGCCAGGGGTTCCAGCAACAGCTGGCGAAGATGCAGGACTCGATCAACGGGCTGCTACACCAAGTATCAGAAGGACGAGCCGACGCTGACGGCGGCGGCGAAGGACGCTCGCCAGAAGGTGATTCAGGGTCTGGAAACGGACTACCAGGCGGCCAACGTGAAGTTCCAGCAGCAGTTCACGCAGCGGAACAACGAAATCATGGCGCCGATTCAGGAAGAGGTGCGCAAGGTGCTCGACGACATTCGCGGCGAGGACGGCTACGCGATGATTCTCGATCACACGCCCGGGACAGAGCGCGATTCTCTCGGCCGACAAGAACCTCGACATCACCGATCGAGTGGTCGCGCGCCTGCACACGCTCGCGGCCCAAGCGCCAAAGACCGCCGCACCAGCGACCAAGCCAGGCGCTCCGACCGGTCCGGCCGGCGTGACTCGTCCGCCAAAGCCGCCGTCGCTGTGACGTCTCGGGCGGCGACCGGAGGAGAGGAACCGCCAACGCAGCACTCCAGCGGTGAGAACGGGTTCGTTCTCACCGCTGCGGCTATCGCGGAGGTCGTTGGCGGTCGTCTCGTCGGCGATCCATCCGTCGGCGTGACAGGTGTCGCACCGCTCGACCGCGCCACCGAGCGAGATCTGAGCTTTCTCGGTGCGGCGAAGTACACGGCCGCCTTCAGCGGTTCGCGCGCCGGCCTGGTGCTCATCGCACCCGAGTTGGCCGAAGCTCCGAGCCCGTGCCTTGCGCGGATCATCGTCGACCGGCCGCAGGAAGCGTTGCTCAGGCTCCTCCCGCGCTTCCATCGCGTCGCGCCGGCGGCACCTGGCGTCCATTTCACCGCGGTCATCGGCTCAGGCGTGCGACTCGGCGCTGGCGTATCGATCGGCCCGTACGCGGTCATTGGCGACCGGCGCAACGCTGGCTGACGGCGTCGTCATCGGCGCGCACTGTGTCGTTGGAGCTGGCGTGGCGATCGGTGCCGCAACCCAGCTGTTTCCGTCGGTCACCATTTACAGTGGGTCGACGATTGGACAGCGGGTGACGCTGCACGCTGGTGTGCGCGTCGGATCGGATGGCTTTGGGTACGTCCAACCGGGCGGCAATGCCGGCCACGTCAAGATCCCTCACGTCGGCCGGTGCATCATCGAGGACGACGTCGAGGTCGGAGCCAACACGACCATCGACCGCGGCAGTATCGACGACACCGTGATCGGCGCGGGGACCAAGATCGACAACCTGGTGCAGATCGCGCACAACGTGCGGATCGGGCGCGCGTGTCTGATCATGGCGCAGGTTGGCATTGCCGGGTCGGCACGCATCGAGGACGGGGCCATGCTGCTCGGCCAGGTTGGTATGGCGGGGCATCACACGGTTGGATCCGGAGCGCGAGTCGGTGCGCAAGCGGGTGTCTTTGGCGATATTCCGGCCGGTGAAACGTGGTCCGGGTATCCGGCGCGCCCGCACAAGGAGGCGCTCCGCGCTCAGGCCGCGCTGTTCAAGCTTCCCAGCCTCCTCCGCCGCATCGAGCGCCTGCTCGACCGCACGCCAGAATCCGAATGAATCGTCGTACCATCGCCCGGCCGGTGTCACTCGAGGGAATCGGGTTGCACCTCGGTGCCGCATGCCGTGTCTCGTTTCAGCCCGCGCCGAGTGGCGCGGGGATCTCGTTTTGTCGAACCGATCTCGCGAACTCGCCGATCATTCCGGCGTTGGCCAATCGCGCCGTGCTCACCGAGCGCCGGACGCAGTTGGGCGACGATCCGGTGTCGGTGCACACCGTGGAGCACGTGCTCGCGGCGGTCGGTGGTTGCGAGATCGACGACGTGCGGATCAACCTCGACGCCGCGGAACCGCCGATCATGGACGGAAGTGCGGCGCCATTCGTCGAGGCCCTGTTATCGGCGGGCATCGTCGAGCAGTCCGGCGC
Organism: uncultured Gemmatimonadaceae bacterium; assembly: GCA_963817445.1. Taxonomy (GTDB): domain Bacteria; phylum Gemmatimonadota; class Gemmatimonadetes; order Gemmatimonadales; family Gemmatimonadaceae; genus JAQBQB01. The sequence goes on along the minus strand of CAWFOG010000022.1, from coordinate 649,738 downwards.
GCCGGATGTGCTGACGCTGCGCCGGCCCGTGCGGATCACGGACGGCGAATCGATCTATGAAGCGCGTCCAGCGCGCGATCTCGAGCTCACGGTGACGATCGACTTTCCGCATCCGTCGATCGGCGTGCAGCGCGGCTGCTATCGCGTGACGCGCGACACGTTCGTGCGCGACCTCGCGCCGGCGCGGACGTTCGGGTTCATGCACGAAGTCGAGGCGCTGCGGGCGCAAGGGGTTGATCCAGGGCGCGTCGCTCGACAACACGGTCGTTCTCGACGAGAATGGAGTGCTCGGGACGACGCTGCGCTGGCCCGACGAGTTCGTGCGGCACAAGGCGTTGGATTGCGTCGGTGATCTGGCGTTGGCCGGCGCGCGCGTGCACGCGTCGGTGACGGCGGTGAAACCAAGTCATCGCGGAACCGTCCAGTTGGTGCGTGCCATGCAAGAAGCCTCTGTGAAGGAGACGAACGTGCTCGAGATCGAAGAGATCATGAAGGTGCTGCCGCACCGCTATCCGTTCCTGCTGGTGGATCGCGTGCTCGAGATCGAGGAGGGCAAGCGAATCGTCGGCATGAAGAACGTCACGATCAACGAGCCCTTCTTTCAGGGCCACTTCCCGGGGCATCCGATCATGCCGGGTGTGCTGATCATCGAGGCGATGGCGCAGGTGGGCGGCATGCTGCTGATGGGCGCCGTGCCGAATCCGGAAAGCAAAGTTGTCTATTTCACATCCTTGAACAACGTGAAATGGCGACGACCGGTTCGGCCGGGCGACCAGATCCGGTTCGAGCTCGACCTCCTCCAGGTGCGCGGCGCGATGTGCAAGATGTCCGGCGTGGCGAAGGTGGACGGCGAGATCGTCGCCGAGGCCGAAATGGGCGCCATGGTGCGCGACAAATGACGGCGCGCGTCCACTCCACGGCGATCGTCCACCCCACGGCGCACCTCGGCAGCGACGTCGAGGTCGGCGCATTCGCCATCGTCGGCGAACAGTGCGTGGTCGGCGACGAATGCACGATCGCGTCGCGCGCCACGCTCGAGCGCAACGTCACGCTCGCCGATCGCGTGAAGATCGGCGTCGGGACGGTCCTCGGCGGCGACCCGCAGGATCTCAAGTACAAGGGCGAGCCGACGACGGTCGACATCGGCGAAGGCACGACGATTCGCGAGTACACAACGATCAACCGCGGGACGACGCAGTCGTTCAAGACGACGGTCGGGCAAGAACTGCTTTCTCATGTCGTACGTCCACCTCGCGCACGACTGCCACGTCGGCGACGGAGTCATCATCTCCAACGGCACGCAGCTCGCCGGGCACGTGACGATCGACGAAAAGGCGATCTTGTCCGGACTCGTCGCCGTCCATCAGTTCGCGACGATCGGACGGTTCAGCTTCATTGGCGGATGTTCGCGCGTTGCCAAGGACGTGCCGCCATACGTGAAGGCCGTCGGGAATCCGATCAAGCTGTATGGGTTGAACAGCGTCGGTCTCGAGCGGAACGGATTTCCCGACGAAGTGCGGCGTGAACTGAAGCGCGCCTATCGGTTGTTCTTCAAGTCGGGGCTCAACCTGTCGCAGGCGCGTGAACGTGCAGTCGCCGAGTTGCACGCGTACCCGGAGATCCTGGAGTTCCTGGCGTTCTTCGACCGCAGCGATCGCGGATCGGCGACCTGATGCCAGCGCGGATGCCCGTGCGAATGGGCGTGGTCGGAGCGGGGGCGCTCGGCTTTCATCACACACGGATTCTGCGCGACGTGCCCGGCGCGCAGCTCGTCGGATTCCACGAGCGCGACGCGGCGCGGTCGGCGCACGTCGCCACCGAGCTCGGAGTCAAGGCGTTCGCGTCGCTCGACGCGTTGCTCGACGTCGTCGACGCGGTGAGCGTCGTCGTCCCGACGCCGACGCACCACGCCGTGGCCGCGCCCGCGCTCGAGCGCGGCGTCCACGTGTTGATTGAAAAACCGATCGCCGCTACGATCGCCGAAGCCGACGACCTGCTGGCGATTGCGCGGCGCACCGGCGCCGTGATCCAGACGGGACATGTCGAGCGATTCAATCGCGCCGTTCGCGCTGCGCTTCCGCACGTCGATTCGGCCCGGTTCATCGAGAGCGATCGGCTCGCGCCGTTCAATCCGCGCGGCGCCGATGTCGCGGTCGTGCTCGATCTGATGATTCACGATATCGATCTCGTGCGGACGTTCGTCGGCGGCGCGGTGAGTTCGGTCTCCGCGGTCGGTGTGCCGGTGCTCACGCCATTCGTCGACATCGCCAACGCGCGGCTCACGTTCGAAACCGGCGCGGTGGCGAACATCACGGCGAGCCGCGTGTCGCGTGAGCGGATGCGAAAACTGCGCATCTTTCAGCAGAGCGGCTATCTGTCGCTCGATCTCGCGGCAGGGACGGGCGAGTACTACCGCCTGCGTCGCGACGTCGACTTTGCCGCCCTCGTGCGCGACGCGCGCGGCGCGCAGGAACTGGCGGCGTTCGTCGAACGCATTGTGATCGACGCCCCCGATGGCGAGCCATTGCGTCTCGAACTCGAGGCGTTCGTGCGCGCCGTGGCCGGCGACGCGCCCATCCCCGTCACCGGCGACGACGGCCGCGAGGCGCTCGCAGTCGCGTTGACTATCGTGCACGACATCGAGCGAACGCTTCCGAGCTTGGCCGGCCACGCGCCGGCGCACAGCGGTGCGTGAGATACTCTTCGTCGCCGGGGAAGTCTCCGGCGACCTGCATGCCGCGGGCGTGGCGCGTGAGCTCGTCGCGCGCGGCGCACCGTATCGACTCACCGGCATCGGCGGCGACGCCATGCGTGATGCCGGTGTCGAGTTGATCGAACATGTCGGGCGCTTGGCGGTGATGGGATTCGTCGAGGTGATCGGCACCCTGGGCAAGCACTGGCGTCTCTTTCGCGAGATTCGGCGCCGGCTCCGGAGTGGCAGCGTTGCCGCTGTGGTGCTCGTGGACTACCCGGACTTCAACATGCTCGTGGCCTCGGCGGCGACGAAAGCCGGCGTACCGGTGTTGTACTACATCACGCCGCAAGTCTGGGCGTGGCGCGCGGGTCGGCTGAAAAAACTGGCGCGTACCGTGACGCGCGCCGCCGTCATCCTTCCGTTCGAAGAGCCGTTGCTGCGCGCGCACGGAGTGCCCGTCAGCTTCGTCGGCCATCCGCTGCTCGACCGCGCTGGGTCCATGCCGGCGCGCGCGGCGGCGCGCGCGACCCTGGGACTCGCGGTCGACGCGCGCGTTCTCGCGCTGTTTCCCGGGAGTCGGCGACAGGAGATCGAGCACAATCTCGACGCATTCGTCGCCACGGCGCGCGAGCTGCAGCGCCGCGATCCACAGCTCACCGTCGTGGTGGCCGCGGCGCCACACGTCACGCTCGACGCCGCGCGCTGCCCATTTCCCCTCGTGCGGTCCGCGTCGTTTACCGTGCTGCGTGCCGCCGACGCGGCGCTGTGCAAGAGCGGCACGACGACCCTCGAGGCCGCGGTCGCGGGATGTCCGTTCGTCGTGGCGTACCGTCTGAACCAGCTCAACTACGAAATTGGCAAGCGGCTGGTCAAGATTCCGAATATCGGTTTGGTGAATGTCGTCGCGGGCTATCAGCTCGTGCCGGAATTCGTCCAGGACGCGCTCGAGCCGAACGCGGTCGCCGACGTACTGGAGCCGCTGCTCGACCACGCGAGCGCCGAACGCGGCGCGATGATCGACGGGCTCGCACGCGTTCGCGAATCACTTGGGCGAGCCTGGTGCCGCGGCGCGCGTCGCCGATCTCGCGATCGAGCTCGCCGGCGGTGGAGTCGCCGCGCATGCCGGCTGACGCAGCCCCGCGGCGGCGCGTCGTCTGGCTCGCGCGGGCGGGCGAATGGCTGGTGCGCGCGCTCGGCTGGACCTGGCGCTTTCGCGTGACGCACGACGACGCGGTCCGTCGCGAACGCGCGGCGGGGCGGGCGATCGTGTTCACGCTCTGGCACGGGCAACTCCTGCCGCTGCTGTACCATCACCGGCGCGAGGGCGTGCACGTGCTGATCAGCGAGCACGGCGACGGCGAGATCATCGCGCGGATCGCGACCGGCATGGGATTCAAGACCGTCCGCGGGTCAACGTCGCGCGGCGCGTCGCGCGCGCTGCTGGAATCGGCGCGCGTCGTCCGTGATGGACACGATCTGGCGATCACGCCCGACGGGCCGCGCGGTCCAGCGAAGTCGTTCGCGCCGGGTCCGATCATCATCGCGCAGCGAACCGGCGCGCCGATGATCGCGGCCGCGGTGACCGTATCGCGCGCGTGGCGGCTCAAGAGCTGGGACAGCTTCATCGTCCCGGCGCCGTTTGCGCGCGTGCATGTCGCGTACAGCGATGTCGCGCACGTCGACGCTCTGGACGCGCGGCGCGCGGCGGACGATGTCGACCGCATGCGCGCGTTGATGGCAAGCGCCGAGCAGCGGGCCGATGGCTGAGCGCGGCGTCGTTGAAGAACTCTGGTACGGCGACGGCGCGATGGCGCGCGCGGGTCGAGCGCTGTTGACGCCCGCGGCGCGGCTGTTCGGCGCCGTCGTCGGAGCGCGAGACGTGATGTACGACGCGGGGTGGCTCGCGTCGCACGAGTCGCCGATTCCGGTGATGAGCATTGGCAATCTGACGGTGGGCGGCACCGGGAAGACGCCGCTCGCCGCGTGGCTGGCGCGCGAATTCGCTCAGCGGGGCGCGCGGCCGGCGATCGTGCTGCGCGGCTACGGCGGCGACGAGCAACTCGTTCATCAGTCGCTGAACCCGACGCTCCCCGTCGTCGCCGGCGCGGATCGAGTCGCGGGCGTTGTCGAAGCGGCCCGGTTGGGCGCCGACATCGCGGTGCTCGACGACGCCTTTCAGCACCGTCGTGCACGGCGCGATGCGGACCTCGTCCTGGTGAGCGCCGACCGGTGGACCTCCGACATCCGCCTGCTGCCGGCCGGTCCGTGGCGTGAGCCGTTGCGCGCCGTGCGCCGCGCGACGCTCGTCGTCGTCACGCGAAAGGCGGCGAGCGAATCGATGGTCGACGCCGTGAACGAGGCCGTGGCCGCGGTAGCGCCGTCGCTGCCGCGCGTGTCGGTGCGACTCGAGCCGGACTTACTCGTTCGTGCGACTGGTGCAGCGAGTGCGACCGGCGCGCGCAGCGTCGGCGACGCGGCCCACGATCCCGACGCGACACGACCGATCAACACGATTCACGGCGAATCGATACACGCCGTGTTGTCGATCGCCGATCCTCGCTCGTTTATTCGCCAACTCGAGGCACATGGCGCCCGCGTCCGCGCATCGGTGTTTCTCGATCATCACGCGTTCACTGACGCGGACATCGCGCGCGTTGCGGGTTCGCTGGGCGACGCGGAGTGGGTCGTATGCACGCTCAAGGACGCGGTGAAACTCGCGCCGCGCTGGCCTCGCCTTGCGCCGCCATTGTGGTATGTTTCTCAGCGGGTGATGGTGGAGCGCGGCGTTGGGGGGCTCGAGAAAATCCTCGACGCGCTGGTCCGCCTGCGCTCCAAAGCCCCCAAACACTTCGGCACCGCCGGCTGACGCCGGCCCGTTTCACTCCCATGGCCACCGACCTCCGACTTCCCACCGATAGAATCGTTCGCCCGGACAAAGACCGCTTTCTCGACGAAGAAAATCCATTCGAAGCGATGATGTTTCGCTTCGATCGCGCGGCGGAACTGCTCGATCTCGAGCCCGGGCTTATACAAGGTCCTGCGGCACCCTGAAAAACAGATCACCGTGTCGATCCCGGTGATGATGGACAACGGCGAAGTCGAGGTGTTCGTCGGGCATCGCGTGCTCTACAACACGTCGCGCGGGCCGGCCAAGGGTGGCATTCGCTTCGACCTCAACGTCACGCTCGAGGAAGTCAAAGCGCTCGCCGCGTGGATGACCTGGAAGTGCGCGGTCGTCAATCTGCCGTTCGGCGGCTCCAAGGGCGGCGTCGTCTGCGACCCGCTCAAGATGAGCGCCGGCGAGCTCGAGCGCCTCACGCGTCGCTACACCGCCGGGCATCATCAACACGCTTGGCCCCGACTCCGACGTCCCCGCGCCCGACGTCAATACCAATGAGCGCGTGATGGCGTGGGTGATGGACACGTATTCGATGCGCATGGGGCACACGGTGACGGCCGTCGTCACCGGCAAGCCGATCGAAATGGGCGGCTCGCTGGGTCGCCGCGAAGCGACCGGTCGCGGCTGCATGATCGTCACCAAGGAAGCGCTCTCGCACCTTGGCATGGCGATGAAGGGCGCGACGGTGGCCGTGCAGGGCTTCGGCAACGTCGGCTCGGTGGCCGCGCAGCTCATGCAGCGCGAGGGGTGCAAGATCGTCGCGATCAGCGACCGGACCGGCGGCTACCACAACGCTGCCGGCATCGACATTGACGGCGCGATCAAGCACGTGCAGCATGCGCGGTCGCTCGAGGGCTTTACCGGCGGTGATCAGATCTCGAATGACGATTTGCTATTGCTCGACGTCGACGTGCTCGTTCCGGCGGCGCTCGAGAACGTGATCACGAGCAAGAACGCCGGAAAGATGCGCGCCAAGATCATCTGCGAGGGCGCGAACGGCCCGACCACGGCCGGCGCGGACTCGATCCTCGACGAAAAGGGCGTGTTCGTCATTCCCGACATCCTCGCCAACGCCGGCGGCGTCACGGTCTCGTACTTCGAGTGGGTCCAGGATCGCGGCGGCTACTTCTGGACGGAAGAGACGGTCAACGAACGACTCACGGACATCATGCGCCGCAGCTTTGCCGACGTGCTCAAGCTGTCCAAGCAGCACAAGGTGAACATGCGCACGGCGGCGTACATGGTGTCGATCAGCCGTGTCGCCACGGTGCACCGGTTGCGCGGGATCTATGCGTAGGTCGACCGATCGCGCCACGTGTTGTGCGACGCGTTGCGCGACGTGCGGCGCCCGTGCTGAATGCGGCTCGTCGTGGCGGTCGTCGGAAAGCCGCGCGATGCGAGTCTGGCGGGAGCGATTCGCGAGTATGAGACGCGAGCCGGCCGATACTGGCCGTTGGAAGTCCACGAGGTCCGCGAGGAGCCGGCACGGTCTGCCTCCGCGGACCTCGTGCGCGAGCGGGAAGCCGCGAGGCTGCTCGCCGCCATCCCGGCCGGCGCGGACGTCGTGACGTGCGACATGGCCGGCCGGCAGATGACGTCAGAGCAATTCGCGGCGTGGTTGCAGAAGATGCGCGAGCGCGCTCGCGATGTCGCGCTGCTCATTGGCGGCGCGTTCGGGTTGGGCGACGCGGTCAAGGTGAACGCATCCACATCGCTCGCGCTCGCGCCGTGGACGCTGCCGCACGAGCTGGCGCGTCTCGTGCTCGCCGAGCAATTGTATCGCGCCGGCACCATCGTGCGCGGCGAGCCATACCACAAATGACGGTGCGGCGATGAAGTCGGCGGACGAATCACTCGTCGTCACCGAACCGCTCGGCGGATCGCCGCTGTCGCGCGCGGCGCGCGCCGGGCAGTTGCCGCAGTGGTACCGCGCCGCGCCGCGATCCGCCGGTGAGTGGGCGACGTACGCGCGCGATGTCGCGGGGAGTGTGTCGCCGCGTTGGCTGACGGAGCTCGAGCCGGCGATCGCACGTCGAGGGCCGGCCGGCGAACGTCTGCAACGAGCCGCCGCCGGACATGGCATTGTCATCACGACGGGGCAGCAGCCCGGGTTGTTCGGCGGTCCGTTGATGACGTTCATCAAGGCGCTCAGCGCGCGCGCGCACGCCGACCAACTGCAGGAACTTCTCGGCATGCCCGTCGCCCCGATCTTCTGGGCGGCAACGGACGACGCCGATTTCGACGAAGCGGCGGTCGTGTCCGTGGCGCTCGATCGTGGAGCGCGCGAATTGCGCCTCGACGAGCGCGCGCCGCCGGGCACGCCAATGTCCCGCGTTCCGATTGGCCCGGAAGTCGAAGCACTCGCGGCACTCCTGCGCGAGGCGTGCGGAACGGCGCCGCATGCGTCCTACCTGGACGCGGCGCTCCGACATTTTCGCAGTGGCGCAACCGTCGGCGATGCCTACGTCGGGCTGCTGCGCGACGTGCTGGAGCCGCTCGAAATCAGTGTGCTCGACGCGTCGCACCCGGCGGTGGCGCGCGCGGCCGCTCCCGTGCTCGCGCGCGCGGCGTCGACCGCGGCGTCGCTCGGCGACGCGCTGCACCGGCGCAACCGGGCCATCGTCGAGGGCGGGTTCGCGCCGCAAGTCGAGGAAGTGCCGGGTCTCTCATTGGTATTCTTGAATCAGGACGGGATCAAGCGTCGACTGCCGATCGCCGAGGCGTCGTCGGTCGGCACGGGTGCGCTGTCGCCGACCGCGCTGCTGCGGCCCGTCGTCGAGCGGGCGGTCCTGCCGACGGCCGCGTACGTCGCCGGGCCCGGGGAGATCGCGTACTTCGCCCAGGTGAGCGCCGTCGCGGAATCGCTCGGCGTGCCGATTCCGCTCGTCGTTCCTCGGTGGTCGGCGACGATCGTCGAGCCGCGCGTGCAGCGCACGCTCGACGAATTGGGTCTCGACCTCGACGCGTTTGCCGATCCGCATGCCGCGGAGCGGATTGTCGCGGCGCGGCGCGTGCCGGCCGACGCTGACGCGGCGCTCAAGGCGTTTCGCGGCGACGTCGATCGCGACGTGGCGCGCATCGGTGCGTCCGGCGACGGCCTCGTGGCCAGGGCGACGCTCGACGGATTTCGACGAAACATCGAACATCGGATCGAGCGTCTGGAGCGTCGGCTCATGGCCGGCGTGAAGCGACGCGAGACGGATGTCATGGCCAAAGTCACGGCGGCGCGCGGGTCGCTGGTTCCGCACGGCGTGCGGCAGGAACGCAAATTGGCGTTCACGCCCTTTCTCGCTCGGCACGGCCACGCGTTGATCGACGACATGCTCGTCGCGGCGCAGGCGCACGCGCGCGGGCTCGTGCATCAGCCGCCGGCCACCGTGCCGGCCGCAACGTCGACGACAGCGGCCCAGGTATGACAGACGGCGCGCGCCCTGCGGCGGGTCCCCGCCGCAGCGGTGCGGTATTGGTCGCGGCGGGAATTTTTCTCTCGCGCACGCTTGGCCTCATACGGACGCGTTTCCTGTCTGTCGCACTAGGCCAGTCGATTGCCGCGGACGCGTGGACCTACGCGTTCCGGATTCCGAATTTCCTCAATAATCTGTTCGGCGAGGGATCGCTCTCGGCGTCATTCATCCCCGTGTACGCGGGGCTCGTGCGCGACGGCGACGACGTCGAAGCCGGTCGCACGGCCGGCGCGGTTGCCGCGGTGCTCGCGCTCGTCGTCTCGGTCATCGTGTTGCTTGGTGTTCTCTTTGCCGCGCAGGTGACCACGTTCATCGCCAGTGGCCTGAACGCCCCGGGCAAGTCGGCGACGCGCGTGCTGACGATACGCCTCACCCGCATTCTCTTTCCCGGCGGCGGGCTGTTCGTCATGTCGGCCTGGTGTCTGGGAATTCTCAACAGCCACCGCCGGTTTTTTCTCTCGTACGCCGCGCCCGTCATCTGGAACGTCGCGATGATCGTGGCCCTGTCGTGTTCCGGCACGACAGCGATCTCGATCACATCGTGGTCATGGTGGCGTGGGCGTCCGTCATCGGCGCGGCGCTGCAGTTTCTCATCCAGCTCCCAAGCGTGCTCCGGCTCGTCAAGCGTCTCCGCATTACGCTCGACCTGTCGCACGCTCCGGCTCGAGTGGTCATGCGCAATTTCCTCCCGGCGTTCGTCGGCCGTGGGGTGAACCAGATCAGCGCGTTCATCGATCTGTGGATCGCCAGCTATCTGCCGAGCACGATGGCGGGCCTGCTCGGCTATTCACAGAACTTATATATGCTCCCGGTGAGTTTGTTCGGGATGTCGATTTCGGCGGCGGAGCTGGCGGAGATGTCGCATGTCGGCGGCACGGGCGACGACGCGATGTACCATGCGACGCTGCGCGGCCGCCTCGACGCCGGGCTGCGACGGATCGCGTTTTTCGTCGTGCCGTCGGCGATGGCCTTTTTTGCCCTCGGCGGCGTCGTCGTCGCGCTGCTCTTTCAGGGCGGCCGCTTCGGACACGCGGCGACGCAGTTGACGTGGGGCATCGTCGCCGGCTCGGGGGTGGGTCTGCTTGCCTCGACAATGGGCCGTCTCTACTCGTCGACGTACTACGTCCTGCGTGACACGCGCACGCCGCTGGTGTTCGCGACGATTCGCGTCGTGCTGACGACCGGGCTCGGCTGGCTGTTTGCGATCTGGGTGCCCCGCTGGTTGCATCTCGATCCCACATGGGGTGCGTCTGGCCTCACTGCGTCGGCGGGTATGGCCGCGTGGGTCGAGTTCACGTTGCTGCGCCGCGAGATGAATCACCGCATCGGCCGCACCGGACTGCCCGCGTCGCTCGCGACGCTGTTGTGGACCGGAGCCGCCATCTCCGCCGCGGTCGCGTGGGGCGTGAAAATGCTCATGCCCCCAGACCGTCCGATGGTCGCCGGCGCGCTGATCGTCTGCGTGTATGGCGTGACCTACTTCGGCGTCACCGCGGCGTTCAAAATTCCCGAGTCCCGCCAAATGTTGTCGCGCGCGCGCCGCCTGCTGTCGTTCTCATAGCACCGCCGCGCCGGCGCGTATTATTCACATATGGCCGTGCCGCAGACGGTGCTCGACAAAGTTCCGCATCTCCCTGAGTCGCCCGGAGTCTATCTCTGGCGCGATTCGGAGGGCACGGTACTGTACGTCGGCAAGGCGAAGCGACTGCGCTCGCGCGTGCGCAGCTACGTCACCGGCGAGCATCTCGAGAGCATCAAGACGCGCGCGTTGATGCTTCAGGTGGCAGGCCTCGAAACGATCGTCGTGCCGAGCGAAGCGCACGCGCTGATCCTCGAAGCCAATTTGATCAAGGAGTATCACCCGAAGTACAACATCGCGCTGCGCGACGACAAATCGTATCCGTACATCAAGGTGACCGTTGCCGAGCCCTTTCCGCGCGTTTGGGTGACGCGCCGCCTCGTCGACGACGGAAGCCGTTACTTCGGTCCGTACACCGACGTGGGCGCCATGCGCCGATCGCTCAATGTGGTCAAGCGGCTGTTCACCGTGCGCTCGTGCAACTACGACATGCCGCGGCAGATGCCGGACCGGCCGTGCCTCGACTACTACATCAAGCGGTGCAAGGCGCCGTGCATTCTCGCGCAGACGCAAGGCGAGTATCGCGCGATGATCGACGAGGTGCTGGTCTTCCTCGACGGACGAACGAACGAGGTGGCGCGGCGCGTTCGCGAGCGGATGGCGCTCGCCGTCGATGCGTTGGACTTCGAGCGCGCAGCGGAGTTGCGCGATGCGTTGAGCCACCTGGAGCACATGGAGGAGCCGACCGTCGTGCTCACCATCGACGGCGGCGATCGCGACGTGGTCGGGTACGCGCGCGACGGCGATGACGCCGCCGTTGCCCTGATGCGCATTCGCGCCGGAAAGCTGCTCGCGCGCGAGCACCAGTTTCTCGAGCATGTCGAAGGCGAGTCGGACGGGGCGGTGTTGCAGGCCTATCTCGCCGGCGCGTACCTCGGGCTCGACGATCGCGCGGGTGAGCTCCTCGTCCCGTTCGACCCTGAGGAGCGCGAGCTGGTCGAGGCGTCGCTCGAGCGAACCAGTATCGCCGTGCCGCAGCGCGGTCCGCGTCGCGAACTCGTCGACCTCGCCACGCAGAACGCCCGCCACCTGCTCGAGGAGTTGCGGCTCACCGGGGACGAAACCGAAGAACGCGCCGGCGATCCAATCTATGAACTGCAGCGCCAGCTCGGACTGCAAAAAGTACCGCGGTCGCTCGTCTGCTTCGACATCTCACACGCGCAGGGGACGGACACCGTCGCCTCGTGCGTCTGGTTCCAGAACGGCCGCCCGTTTCGCGCCGAATACCGGAAGTTCAAAGTCAAAACCGTCGAGGGCGTCGACGACTTTGCTTCGATGAATGAAGTCGTGTCGCGCTACTTCACCAGACGCCGCGAAGACGACAAGGCGCTGCCCGACCTCGTCGTCATCGACGGCGGGAAAGGCCAACTCAACGCGGCACACGCCGCGCTCGATGCGCTTGGCCTCGGCGCCATGCCGATCATCAGTCTCGCGAAGCGTGAGGAGGAAATCTTCGTCCTCGGGCGCGCCGAGTCGGTGCGGCTACCGCGTCGGTCGCCCGCGCTGCGCGTGCTGCAGCAGGCGCGCGACGAAGCGCATCGCTTCGCAATCACGTTCCAGCGCAAGCGGCGCACGATGCGGACGATCACGTCGGAGCTGCTGCGCATTCCCGGCGTTGGAGACGCAAAGCGCCGTCAGTTGCTCGCCGCATTCGGCAGCCTCCAAGGCGTTCGCGACGCGTCGCCCGAAGCAATCGCCGCGCTTGCCGGGGTTCGGCGCGAAGATCGCCGAGCGAATCCACGGCGTGTTGCGCAGCACCTCGCCGATCGCGCATGAGCCCATCGCGGCCGCGACGCCGAGTGAAGTACCTTCCCCCGTCGACGGTGACGCAGTCGTCCCGGTCGATGAGCCATCTCCCGACGACCCTTCCAGCGATCTCCCGTGAGCCTCTGGCATCTTGAATGTTCGGCCTGCGACGTCCGCGAAGCGGGCGACGCGCGCGCCACGGTGTGTCCGAAATGCGGACAGCCATTTCTCGTTCGTTATGATTCTCCTATGCCGCCGCGCACCGCGGTCACGCCGCGGTGGGACATGTGGCGCTATGCGCCGATCATGCCGCTGCGCGATGGCGAGTCTCCGGTGTCGCTCGGCGAGGGGCTGACGCCGATGCAGGAATTGCCCAAGCTCGCGCGTGAGATTGGCGTCGCCAAGCTCTGGGTGAAAGACGAAGGCCTCAATCCGACGGCGTCGTTCAAGGCGCGCGGCATGAGCGCGGCGGTGACGCGCGCCCGCGGACTCGGTGTTCCGGGATTCGTCGTGCCCACTGCCGGCAATGCAGGCGCGGCACTCACCGCGTACGCCGCCGCCGCGGGCATGCCAGTTCGTGTATACGCGCCGGAGTCGACGCCGAAGCCGATTCTCGACACCATCCGCACGCTCGGCGCCGACCTGCAGCTCGTCGCGGGGCACATCGGCGACGCCGGCAAACAGGCGAAAGCGTTCGCCGCGGAAAGCGGCTATTTCGATGTGTCGACGCTGCGCGAGCCGTACCGCATCGAGGGAAAAAAGACGATGGGCATCGAAGTCGCCGAGCAATTCGGCTGGCGGCTGCCGACGCACATCGTGTATCCCACCGGTGGCGGCACGGGTTTGATCGGCATGTGGAAGGTGTTCGCGGAAATGCGCGACGGCGGCTGGTTGCCCAAGGACATCGAGTTCCCGCGCATGATCGTCGCGCAGGCCGACGGATGTGCGCCGATCGTACGTGCGTTCGCCGCAGGTGAGGAAAAGGCGACGCCGTGGGAGAATCCCACGACGCACGCGAGCGGATTGCGCGTTCCGGGTCCGCTCGGCGATCGCCTCATCTTGCGCGCGTTGCGCGAGAGCAGGGGAGACGCGCTCGCCGTGAGCGAAGACGCGATCCGCACGGCGACGCTCCGCGTATCGCGCGGCAGCGGCATCGATGCGGCGCCCGAAGGTGGCTGTGCGCTCGCCGTGACGGAGCAACTCGTTGCGGCCGGCCGCATCCCGAAATCCGCCGAGGTCGTGGTGTTCAATACCGGCAGCGGCGCGTCGTATCGATTCTGATGCGGATCGCCATCTTCGATCCGTTCAGCGGCATCGCCGGCGACATGACGCTCGGCGCGCTGGTCCACGTGGGGCTCGACCCCGCGTGGCTCCGCGCGCTCCCGGCGGCGCTCGGGTTGTCCGACGTCGGCGTGGAGATTCGCGAAGTGGTACGCGGCGAAATCGTCTGCACGAAGGTCGACTTCGATATCCCGCCGCAACCGCACGGCCGCCACATTCGTGAGATCCGCGACCTTGTCTCGAAGAGCGGTGCGCCGGAGCATGTCCGTGCGCGCGCCGATCAGGCCTTCACCGCCATCGCCACGGCCGAGGGCGAGATTCACGGCATGCCGCCGGAGCAGGTGCACCTGCACGAAGTTGGCGCGGTCGACGCGATCCTCGACGTCGTCGGCGCGATCTGGGGGCTCGACCAGCTCGGAGTGGAGCGGGTGTATTGCGGCGCCATCGCGTTGGGCGACGGCACCGTCAAGGCGGCGCACGGTGTTCTCCCGGTACCGGCGCCGGCAACGCTCAAGCTCCTCGAAGGGCACCCAGTTCGCCCCGGACCGCCCGGTTCCGGAGAGCTCGTCACGCCGACTGGCGCGGCGCTCGTGCGCGTGTTGTCGTCAGGGCCGCCGCCCGCGGAGTACGTGCCGCGACGAAGTGGATTTGGCGCGGGTACGCGCGATTTTGTCGGGCGCGCAAACGCGCTGCGCATTGTATTAGCGGACGCAGACGTCGGCGCCGCGTGGCCCGGCGACGGTACGAATTCGTCGATCGTCGAGGATCTCGTCGAGCTGACGTGCGACATTGACGACATGAGCGCCGAGGTGCTGGCCGCGGCGATCGATCGGGTGCGTGCTGCTGGTGCGCTCGACGTGTCGCTGATTGCGCTCGCCATGAAGCGAGGTCGCGCGGGCACTCGCGTCGAGGTGCTGGCGCGGCCGGGCGACGCTCCACGCCTCGAGGAATTGCTGCTCGTCGAGACGACGACGATTGGTGTGCGTTCGCGAACAGTGCGACGGCGCGCGCTCCCGCGGAGCGTGACAAATGTCACAGTGCTCGGCCACCAGATTGCCACGAAGATCGTCACGCTCCCCAGTGGTGCGCGCCGCGCCAAGCCGGAACTCGCCGACGTCGAGCGAGTTGCACTGGCGACGGAACGTCCGCTACAGGATATTTCACGACTCGCCGCCGCAGCGGCGGAACGTCAACTCGAGCCGTAGTGTAGTGCGTTCATCAGGAGATCATCACATGCCCGTTTCGGGGGGAAGGGCGTTGCCCGCGCTGTTGATCATCGCGTTGGCATCGACGGTCGGGGCGCAGCAGAAGGCGTGCGACCTGGACGAGGGCACACCGTCGCAAGTCGCGCGCGCGGTGCTCGACATGCAGCTCGCGCAGGCCGCGCCAAAGCCAGCGGATGCCGCCATCAAACTCAGGGATGCCGTCAAGCTCCTGAACGAAGGCGACATGAAGAAGAACGCGCCCGGTCGGGCGTCGGTGTTCGGCAAGACGCTCGTGCTGTGGATGACGCAGCCGGGCGTGGTGAACGGCATGAGCACCCGCGGAACGGTCGGCTTCGTCACCGACACCGCCGCGCCGTACGATATTATCGCCGGTATCGATTCCTCGTTTTCGATCGTGGAGACGGCGAACCCGGAGTGCACGGCAGCGACTGCGCCGTGGCGCCAGCAGAAGGCGTGGGTGGACATGATCAACCACGCTATCGAGCTCGCCAACTCCGGCAAGACCGACTCGGCCGTCGCGCTCGCCAAGCGGTCTATCCAGCTGTACCACAACTCGCCGTACGGGTACATGGTGCTGGCGCAGTCGGCCGCCGCCAAGGGAAACCAGACGAAGGACGCCATCTCGTACTACAAGCAGGCGATCGACGCGGCGAAGGACACGTCGGCGGCAATCGTCGACATGCGCCGTCAGCTGCAGATGACGCTCGGCAACTTTGCGCTCAGCGCCTCGGAAACCGCGGCGCCTGCGGACAAGGCGGGCCTGCTCGCCGAAGCCAAATTGGCGTTCGACGCGCTCTCCAAAGACCCGGGCACCAAGTACGCGGATGCGGCGCGCACAGGTCTGGCCGGCATCGCGACCGCCGCGGGTGACACCGCCGCGATCAAGGCATCGTACTCGGATCAGCTCGCGAACCCGGCGGCCTTCTCGTACAGCTCACTCATGCAGGCCGCGGTTGTCGCCGCCGAGCCGGCCAGAAGACTGACGCGCTCAAGTTGTTCCAGGCAGCGTACACGCTGAACCCGTTCCACCGCGACGTGCTGTTCAATCTGTCGCGCCTCTACCTGCTCGACAGCTCGTTCGCCAAGGGAGTCGACTACGGACGTCAGCTGGTCGCCGTCGACCCGGGGAACCCCGACAGCTACCAGTTGCTTGCCGTCGGCTACGGCGCAATTCAGAAGATGTACGGCGCCAAGGAAAAGGAACTCGAGGCAAAGGCGCGTAGCCTCGGTCAGCGGGCGAACACATCCAAGTCGACGGCGGCCATCAAGGCCGCTGTCGACTCGGCGGCGCGTCTGAACAAGCCCATCCAGGCCTATGGCGATTCGACCAAGATGTACGTCGACTCGGCGCTCAAGTACAACAACATCATGATGGCGCTGCCGGCCAAGGTCCAGTTCACCGAGTTTACGACAGGCGAAGCGAAGACCGTTCTCGGCGGCACCGTGGTGAACCAGACCACCGCCGCGCGATCGTTCGTGCTGAAGATTGAATTCCTTGATAAAACGGGGAATGTGGTGGCCACGCAGGACGTAAACGTCGGCCCCGTGGAGCCGCACCAGAGCAGCCCGTTCTCGGCGACGTCGCCATCGGCGGGAGTCGTCGCATTTCGGTACGCACCTATCAGCTAACCGCCGTCGCAGAGCGGTCCCGAGTTAGACCAGACCCGATGCCCAGCGACCGCGCTGGGCATCGTTGTTTGCGGTGAGTCTCGCGCTCGACTTGACGCCGAGCACGCGTGGTCCAACTCACTAGGTCATCTTGTTTTCGACCCACCGAGTTCCTACATTGCATGAGCTACCGCTGACTGCTCGGCGCGTATGAATCGGTGTGTCGGGGGGAGATCGCTCCACGTGGTCTTCCCCCATTGCAATGGTGGGTGAATGGTTCGCGTCAAGGCAATCGAGGTCGGCGGCATCGCCGAGGAATTGGGGATCGTCGCCGGGACCGAGCTCTTGACGGTGAACGGTCGCGACGTCGCCGATTTTCTCGATTGGGAATTTCTGACGGCGGACGACGAGCTGGTGATCGAAGCCCGGCTCCCCGACGGCGAAGCGGTCATCTTCGACATCGAGCGGCCCGACGGCGAAACGCTCGGCCTCGAGCTCGAGCCGCCGACCATTCGCCGCTGTGCCAATCGTTGCGAGTTCTGCTTCATCGAGGGACTGCCGAAGGGCCTGCGCAAGCCGCTCTACGTGCGCGACGACGACTACCGCCTCTCGTTCGCCTACGGCAACTTCGCGACGCTGTCGAACCTCAAGGAAAAAGACTTCGCGCGGATTCTCGAGTACCGGCTGTCGCCGCTCTACATCTCGGTGCACGCGACGCCCTGGGAGGCGCGCAAGGTTCTGCTCAACAACCCGCGCGTGCCCAACATCGTCGACCAGCTCACGCGTCTGGCCGCGGGCGGAATCCAGTTTCATGGTCAGATGGTGATCGTGCCGGGCCTCAACGACGGCGACGTGTTGGAGCAATCGCTGCGCGACCTGTGGGCCCTTGGCGAAGCGGTGCTTTCAGTCGCCGTGGTTCCCGTCGGCCTCACGCAGTTCTCCCATCTCTACACCGGCAAGTCGATGGATCAGGAGGCGTCTGAGAGCCTCCTGTGCGCCGTAGATCGCTGGGCGGAGCGCGCCCGCAAAGAGCGTGGCGAATCGTGGGTGTGCGGGTCGGACGAGCTGTATCTCCTCGCGGGCCGGGAGTTGCCGCCGGCGGAGTACTACGGCGAGTTCGCGCAGATCGAGAACGGGGTCGGCGCGGTCGCGGCTCTGCGCCAGCGCGTGCGCCAAGGACTCGATTCGCTTCCCGACCTCGACCGGCCGCCGCATTGGCGTGGTCACCGGAGCGTCGATGGCGCCGCTCATGCCCGAGTTACTCGCGCAATTGGCGGCGTCCACCGGCGCGCGGTTCGAGTTGATCGCGATGGAGAATTCCCTGTTCGGACCAACGACGACGACGGCCGGTCTGCTGGTCGGCGCCGACATTCGACGCGCGCTCGCCGACCGTCACGATCTCGACCTCGCGCTGATCCCGGCCGAGTGCATCAATGACTCGGGGGTATTCCTCGACGACGAGCCTTTCATCGTAGTTCGCGAGCAACTCTCCATGCCGGTGTATCCGTCGTACGACTTCGTCGATGTCCTCGTGCACGAGGGGACGCCGCGCGTCGCCGGGGCGGCAGCGTGAAGATTCCGGTCGTCGCACTGATCGGTCGGCCCAACGTCGGCAAGTCCGCTCTGTTCAACCGCATCCTCGAAGACGACACGGCGATCGTGTCGGAAGAAGCGGGCACGACGCGCGATCGGCACTTTGCCCAGACCGAATGGGCGGGGCATCCTTTCTGGCTCGTCGACACCGGCGGTATCGCCGACGATCCGCGCCTGCCGATGGACAAGGAGATCCGCCGCCAGGTCGACGAAGCCATTGGTGAAGCCGATCTTGTTGCTGTTCGTCGTCGATGCGCGCGTCGGCCTGCACCCGAGCGATCACAAGGTCGCCGAGCTGCTGCGGAATTCCCACAAGCCGTGGGTGCTCGTCGCCAACAAGACCGACGACCCGCGCGCGACGGATTTTTATGAGTTCTATAATCTCGGCATCGGCGACGTGTTTCCGGTGTCGGCCATCAACGGCAAAGGGTCGGGCGACTTGCTCGACGAAATCGTCGCGCGGCTGCCGGAATCCGAGCCGGATACCGAGCAGGCGCTGCGCGTCGCCGTCGTCGGGCGGCCGAACGTTGGCAAGTCGTCGTTCGTCAATCGGCTGCTGGGCGAGGAGCGGCTCGTCGTGTCGGAGATCGCCGGGACGACGCGCGACGCCATCGACACGCCGATGCGCTATCACGGCCGTCCGTTCATTTTCATCGATACGGCCGGCTTGCGGCGTCAGGCGCGAATCGACGATGGCATCGAGTTCTACTCGTCGTTGCGCAGCCGGCGCGCGATCGCGCGGGCGGACATCTGCATCCTCATGGTCGATGCGACCGAGGGCGAGATACAGAACCAGGATCTCAAGATCGCGGCGCTCGCCTGGGAGGCGGGCCGCGGATTGATCCTCGTCGTCAACAAATGGGATCTCGCCGAGAAGGACGACAAAGCAACCGCCAAGTATCAGAAGGCCGCGATCGAGAAGGCGCCTTTTCTCGGCTTCGTGCCGTTTCTCTTCACGTCGGCGCTCACTGGCCAGCGCGTGAACCGCGTGCTCGAGGTCATTCTCGAGGTCGAAGAGGAGCGAGCCAAGCGCATCAACACCTCCGAGGTGAACGAGAAGCTGCATGAGCTGCTCGCGCGCCGACAGCCGCCGCAGGCCGCCGGCCGTGAGATCAAGCTCAACTACGCGACTCAGGTCGAAACGCAGCCGCCGACGATCGTCGTGTTCGGCAACGCGCCGGATCTCGTCGAGGAGCACTACATCCGCTACCTCCACAACGGCTTTCGCTCGTTCTGGGGATTTACCGGCAATCCGCTGCGCATCGTGATGCGTCGCAAGGCCGGATGAACGAGTCCGTCGCCGCGGTCATCGCCTCGTATCTCCTCGGGTCGATTCCCGCGGCGTACCTCGCCGGGCGTTCGCGCGGCATCGATCTGCGCAAACATGGATCGGGAAATCTTGGCGCCACGAACGTCATTCGCGTTCTGGGAACACGCCTCGGCATTGTCGTCTTCGCCTTCGACATGGCGAAGGGCGCCGTCCCCGTCGCGCTCTTCCCGCGCCTGGTGTCGCCAGCCTTCATGCCCTTTCACGACCCGACGATCTATGCGATTGTCTGCGGCGTGGCGGCGATCATCGGCCACGTTCGACCGATTTACCTCAAGTTCGGTCGCGGCGGCAAGGGCGTGGCGACGGCGGCCGGCGTGTTCCTCGCGCTGGCGCCAATTCAAACTTTGCTCACACTCGTCATCTTCGCCGTCGTGATGCTCTCCAGCGGGTTCGTGTCGCTCGGCTCGCTCATCAGCGCGGTCATGCTGCCCGTGCTGCTCGGCGTCACGCTTGGCGCTCGCTCGCCAATATTCGCCGTGAGCATTCTGCTCATGGGGTTCGTCTTCTGGACGCATCGCGCCAATATCGTGCGTCTCCGCGATGGACAGGAGCATCGCTTCGGCAAACGCGGCGTGCCCGCCAAGCGACCGGCCGCGACGCTCGCCATCAGCCTGGTGATCGTGCTCGCCGTGTTCATCGCGACGAGGCTCGCCTAGTGCGCTGCGTCGTGGTCGGCGCCGGCGCGTGGGGAACGGCGCTCGCGGATCTCGTCGCCGCCAACGGCCACGAGACGGTGATCTGGGCGCTCGAGACCGACGTTGCCGCATCGATCAACACCCGGCACGAGAACCACCGATTCCTCCGCGGTCTGCCGCTGACCGAAAGCCTCCGCGCCACGAACGACCACGCCGACGCGATTCGCGGCGCGGACTTGGTCATCTACGCCGCTCCGTCGCAGCACCTCCGTCACATCGCCACGTTGGGCGCATCGTACGTGGCGCCGGGCGCAACGCTCGCCGTGGCGACGAAGGGCATCGAGCGCGGTACGTTGGCCTTGATGACGACAATTATCAGCGAGGAAGTCCCGGGTCGCGCCGTCGTCGGCGTGTCGGGGCCGAGTTTCGCGTCGGAAGTGGTTGCACGGCATCCAACGGCGATCGTGGCGGCGTCGCATGATCTCGCCGCTGCGCGCATCGTGCAAACGGCGCTGAGCAGCGGCTCCTTTCGCGTCTACACGCACAACGACGTGATCGGCGTCGAGCTGGGCGGCGCGCTCAAGAACGTCATGGCCGTGGCCACCGGTATCGTCGAAGGTGTTGGGCTTGGCTACAACTCGCGCGCGGCACTCATTACGCGCGGCCTGCATGAAATGACACGGCTCGGCGTCGCGCTTGGTGCGCGCGCATCGACCTTTGCCGGACTCGCGGGCGTCGGCGATCTTGTCCTCACCTGCACGGGCGCGCTGAGTCGCAATCACGCCATCGGTGTCGAGGTGGGGCGCGGGGCGTCGCTCGAGGGCGCGCTGGCGGGCAAGGAGACCGTCGCCGAAGGCGTCGCGACCACGGCGAGTGCGTTCGAGCTCGCCGCCGCGTACGACGTCGACATGCCGATTGTGCAAATGGTGTATCGCATCCTGTTCGAGGGACACGCGGCGGCGGATGCCGTCCCCGTGCTCATGGCTCGTGAACTTCGATCGGAGCAAGATCTATGAGCCCCGCCAACGATCCGGTTCAGGAATTCTTTTCGATCGGCGAAGTGTGCGAAATGACCAGTCTCAAACCGCACGTGCTGCGGTATTGGGAGAGTCAGTTCCGCTTCTTGAATCCGGCGAAGAATCGCTCGGGCAACCGCGTGTATCAGCGGCGCGAAGTCGATTTGATCATGCTCGTCAAGCATTTGCTGTACGACGACAAGTACACGATCGAGGGCGCGCGCCAGAGAGTGGAGCAGCACCGCAAGGGCGGAGACCTTAAGTCCGTGGCGCGCGGCGCGCTCACGCTGCAGGCACTCGAAGCGCTCGAGTCGGACCTCAAGGATTTGGCCAAGCTGCTCGCGTCAGATACCGCCGCCGACTGACGGCCGACCGACAACTCATGCGACTCCTGGTCACGAACGACGACGGCATTCTGGCACACGGAATTGAATGCCTGTGTGCCGCGGCCGAACCGTTGGGCGAGGTGACTGTAGTCGCGCCGGACCGCGAGCAAAGTGCCACGAGCCACTCGCTCACGCTGCACCATCCCGTGCGGCCGATTAAGCGCGGAGAGCGGCGCTGGCAGGTCGACGGAACGCCGACCGACTGCGTCATGCTCGCGCTCGAAGCGCTGATGCCGGAGCGGCCGGACTTCGTGCTCAGCGGCATCAACCACGGCCACAACATGGGCGAGGACGTGCTGTACTCCGGCACGGTCGCCGCGGCCATGGAAGGTCTCGCGCTCGGTGTGCCGTCGATCGCCATCTCATTCGCCGGCGGCGATCTTCGCGCCGACGTGTCGCAACTGCGCGAGCAGGTGAACGTACTGACGCCGCTGCTCAAACATCTCACGTCGCTGCCGCACTTTCCTGCCAACACGTTGTTCAACGTCAATCTTCCGCCGCTCGCGGCCGACGCCGTGAAAGGTGTGCGACTCACGCGACTCGGCCGCCGCGTGTACTCGCAGTCCGTTGCGCCGATGAAGGATCCGTGGGGCCGACAGATCTATTGGATCGGCGGCGGCTCGATCAGCTGGAGCGGCGAACCGGACTCGGACTTTCGCGCGATCGACGATGGCTACGTGTCCGTCACGCCGCTGCATCTCGATCTCACCCACTACGACGTGCTTCAAGGAGCGGCTGCGTGGTGGCGCGACCTGTAGACGCCGAGTTCCGTGGCGCGCGCCTGCGCCTCGTGGACACGCTGCGCGAGAAGGGCATTCGCGACCTCGCCGTGCTGCGCGCCGTGGAGATGACGCCGCGCCATTCGTTCGTACCGACCGGCTTGAGACATCGCGCGTACGAAGACGCACCGCTGCCGATCGGCAGCGGGCAGACGATCTCGCAGCCTTGGGTTCACGCGACCTATCTCGAGCTGCTCCATCTCACGGGGCGCGAGCGCGTACTCGAAATTGGCACGGGCTCCGGGTATCAGACCGTGCTCCTGGCGCATCTTGTCGCGCAGGTCTTTTCGATCGAGCGCATTCCGGCGCTCATTCAACAGGCGCGCGAGAATATCCAGCGCGTCGGAGTCAACAACGTATCGCTGCTCCTTGGCGACGGAACCATCGGGTGGCGCGAATACGCGCCATACGACGCGATTCTCGTTGGCGCCGGCTCGCCGTCGATACCGCAGCCGCTCATCGACCAATTGGCCGAGGGCGGTCGGTTGCTCATTCCGATCGGCGATCGCGACGAGCAGAAACTCGTTCTTGTGGAACGGCATGAGGGACAGATCACCCAGCGCGACGTCGCGCCCGTACGCTTCGTACCGCTCGTCGGACATCACGGCTGGGACGTGGGCGAGGGAGCGTGATGCGTTTGCATGTCGCCGTCCGCGGCCGCGTGCAAGGCGTCGGGTTCCGCTGGTTCGCCCGAGAAGCAGCGCGACGGCTCGACGTGAGCGGCTGGGTGCGCAATCGGCCCGACGGCTCAGTGGAAGTGGCGGCGGAGGGAAGCGCACCGGCGATCGAAAAGCTCAAGGCCGTGCTCCGCGACGGGCCGCCCGGTGCGTCGGTCGCGTCGGTCGACGAGCTGGCGCCAGTCGACGATCCTCTCGCTCGACCATTCGCGATTCTTCGATGACGAAGCTCGGTGAATGCGGCCGCGGAGTCGGCGGTCGTGCTCGAACGTCGCATTCGCGAATTGATTCGCGACGTGTCTGACTATCCGAAGCCCGGGGTCGTGTTCAAGGACATTACGCCGCTGCTGGGCGACGCCGCTGCGTTCCGCGCGGTCACGGACGCGATGGCGGCGCCGTTCGCCGATGCAGGGATCACGCACGTCGTCGCCATCGAGAGCCGCGGCTTCATCCTCGCCGGACCGGTGGCGCAACAACTCGGCGCCGGATTCGTGCCCGTGCGCAAGCCGGGCAAGCTCCCGTCGCGCACGCGGCGGCAGGAGTACGCTCTCGAGTACGGCGTTGACGCGCTCGAGATCCACGACGACGCCTGCGCCGCCGGCGCACGCGTATTGATCGTCGACGATGTGCTGGCGACCGGCGGAACCGCGGATGCAGCGCGGACACTCGTCGACGCGCTTGGCGCGACGGTGGTCGGCTTTTCGTTTCTCATCGTCCTCGGATTCTTGCCCGGCCTTGCTCGGCTGCACGGCGCTCGCATCGCCCGCCTCGTCGAATACTGAGCGGGCGGCGCTGGCACCTTGGGTGCTCCCGTTGTCAGTCATATCTTGACAGTCAAGAGGAAGCGCCATAAAGTCACGGAAGCGGCCAAGCGAGAGGAGGGTTCCGTGGCGGAGTCGAGGGCGGAGTCGGGCACCGACGTCATCCAGGGCACCCTGGACATGCTGATTCTCAAGACGCTCAGCCTCGAGCCGATGCATGGCTTCGGGATCGCGCGACGTGTCGAGCAGATTTCGCGCGGCGTCTTCAAGGTTAATCCCGGCTCGCTGCTCGTCGCGCTGCAGCGGCTCGAGCGCTCCGGATGGCTCGACGCCGACTGGCGGCAGACGGAGAACTCGCGCCGCGCGAAGTATTACGCGCTCACGCGCACCGGCCGGAAGCAGCTCGACGTCGAAACGGCTGACTGGCGCCGTCGCGTGCTGGCGGTGGCGCGTCTCCTCAACGCCGAAGGCTAGCCATGCCGCGCTTCGAGTGGATCGCGCGCTTGTGTCGCCAGTTCTCGTACGGACTCCGCGCGCTCGTCGGGCGCGGTTCAACCGACGCGCGGGATGAAGTGAACGACTATCTCCAGCGCGCGACCGCGGCCCATGCCGAGCGCGGACTCTCGCCGAATGCGGCGCGTCGGGCTGCACAGCTCGAGATCGGCAATGCAACGGTCGTCGGGGAGCGAGGTGAGGAGCTACGGATGGGAGAACGCCGTCTGGTCGCTCGTCGCCGATGTGCGCTATGCGCTCCGGCGCCTGCGCTCGACCCAGGTTTCACGATCGTCGCCGTGGTCACGCTCGCCCTCGGCATCGGCGCCACGACGGCGATTTTCAGCGCCGTCAATCCGGTCCTCTTCGAGCCGCTGCCATATCCGCACGCCGAGCGCGTGCTTTCGCTCTCCGATTTCGGTTCAGGCGGTGTGCCGCTGGCCGTCACGTTTGGTACGTATCGCGAGCTCGCCGCGCGCAGCCACGTCGTTCGCTGCGATCGCACCGTTCCGCGATTGGGGGCCGACGATCGCCGGCGACGGTGAGCCGGAGCGACTGACCGGGCCAGCGTGTCGGCGCGACGTACTTCGACGCGCTCGGCGTCATTGCCCGCGCTCGGTCGCAACTTCGACGCGGATGACGATCGCGCCAACGGACCGCGCGTCGCGATCATCACCGACGGCCTCTGGCGCCGCCGGTTCGGCGGCGACCGCGGCGTCATCGGCCGCGTGGCGCGTTTGGACGACGATGAGTATTCCATCATCGGCGTAATGCCCGCCGGCTTCGAGAACGTGCTGTCGGCGTCGGCCGAAATCTGGACGCCGCTGCAGTTCAGAACTGTGTTCGGCCCCGACGACCGGGAGTGGGGACATCAGCTGGATGTCGTCGCTCGCCTGCGGCCGGGTGTCCACACTCGAACAGGCGAGGCGTGAGATCGCGACGATCGCCCGCACGCCGACGGCGGACTTTCCGCGCGTTCCGTGGGCGTCGCTCGAGTCCGGGATGCTCGTGACCTCGCTGCGCGCCAATCTGTCGCGCGCCGTACGACCCGCGCTGCTCGCCGTGCTCGGCGCCGTGCTGCTCGTGCTGACGATCGCCTGCGTCAACGTTACGAACCTTCTCCTCGCGCGCGGTGCGCAGCGGCGCGGCGAATTCGCCATGCGCACCGCCCTCGGCGCCGAGCGTGGGCGGCTCGTTCGCCAGCTCATCACGGAAAGCGTCGTGCTCGCGCTGCTCGGCGGCGCGGTCGGCATGCTCGTCGCCGCGGTTGGCGTTCGTGCCATCGTCATCCTCAGTCCTCCGGAACTGCCGCGTGCCGGTTCCATTCATCTCGACGCAGCAGTGCTCGCGGCGGGGCTGATCGTGACCACGGTGATCGGTGTGCTCGTCGGCGTGCTGCCGGCACTGCACGCGGGACGCCAGGGTCTCCTCGCCGGTTTGCAGGAGAGCTCGCGACGAACGGCCGGCGGGCATCACGTGACTCGGCGCGCGCTCGTCGTCGTTGAGGTGGCGCTCGCCCTCGTGCTGCTCGTGAGCGCTGGCTTGCTGCTGCGGAGTCTCGAGCGCGTTCTGTCGGTCGACGTCGGCTTCGACGCATCACATCTGCTTACGATGCAGGTCCACGTGACCGGCCACCGCTACGACCAGGACAACGTTCGCGCTCGGTATTTCGTCGATGCACTCGACGCCGTCCGCGCCGTTCCCGGTGTGACATCCGCGGCGTTCACCAGCCAGCTCCCGCTGAGCGGTGACTACGAGTCATACGGTGTTCGTCTCGAGCGCGCCACGAGCGGTGACGACAACGGAGCCGCCCTTCGCTACGCGGTAACGCCCGACTATTTCGCTGCGATGCACATTCCGCTGCGGCGCGGTCGACTGCTCGACGCACACGATGTGCTTGGCGCGCCGCGATCGGTGCTGCTCAACGAGTCGTACGCGCGCCGACTGTTCGGTGCCGAGGATCCGATCGGCCAGCGGCTGCGCTTCGGCTCGAACGAAGGCGACTGGTACACCGTCGTCGGCATTGTCGGCGACGTGAAGCCGGCGACGTCCCTTATTGGCGCGGCGGAGGCCGTTTACGTGACGCCGTCGCAGTGGCACTGGGTGGACAACCTCGTCTCGCTCGTCGTGCGTACACGAGGCGAACCGTCGCCCTTGACGTCGGCGGTGCGCACGGCGATGTGGTCGGTCGACAAAGACCAAGCGATCGTTCGCATCGCGACCATGGAGCAACTGGCGGCGCGCGAGGCAGCCGGTCGACGCTTCGCGCTCATTCTGTTCGAGGTATTCGGCCTGGTCGCGCTCGTGCTCGCGGACGTGGGGATCTACGGTGTACTGGCCGGCAGTGTCGTCGAGCGAACGCGCGAGATCGGAGTGCGCGCGGCGATGGGCGCCGCTCCCAGCGACATTCTCCGTCTCGTGCTGCGGCAGGGGATGACGCTCACGATCGCCGGTACGCTCGTCGGCCTGTGCGGCGCCGCAGTCGCCACGCGCGCGCTCGCGACGCTGCTCTTCGGTGTCTCACGCCTCGACCCAGCAACATTCGCCAGCGTCGTCGTGCTCCTGCTCGGCGTGTCGGCGCTGGCCTGTTGGGTGCCGGCGTGGCGCGCCGCTCGGGTCGATCCAGCGATCACGCTGCGCGCTGAGTAGCGTCGCTCACTCGCGCATGCCGAGCCGCTGCTCGAGCGCTTCGCGCCGCGACCGGGCTACGCGCAGGCGTGTTCCGTCCTTGAGTTGAACCTCGTAGTCGCCGCCGGCTCCGCGCAGCAGCGTGTCGATGCGATCAACGCGCACGATGTACGACCGATGAATGCGGATGAACCGTGATGGGTCGAGGCGTTCCTCGAGCGTCTGCATCGGTTCGCGCACGAGATGTCGGCGCGTGCCGGTGACGATTTCGGCGTAAGGCCCGCTCGCCGCGATGTAGTCGACGTCGGCAACGGGGACGAACTTGACCTTGCCGCGCGACTCGACGGCGATGCGCTCGAGCGGCGCCGAGGAGGGCGACGTCTCGCCAGGCGCGTCGTCGGCGCTCGCCGCCGCATTGGGAGTGGCGTGCAGCACGTCGAGTATTCTCTGATGCATGCGCCGCGTCTGTTCGAGGTTGGTGACGCGGCGCGCGCGTTGCAACGCCTGCTCGAATCGCTCGTCGTCGAACGGTTTCACCAGATAGTCGAGCGCCGCGAGGTCGAACGCCTTGAGCGCATGCTGATCGTACGCCGTCACGAAGATCGTCGGCGGCATGGTGTCGCCGAGTGCGCGCGCGACGTCGAGGCCGGACATGCCTGGCATCTGGACGTCGAGGAACACGAGATCGGGACGCACGCGCCGAATCGTCTCGACCGCCGACGGGCCAGTGTCGGCCGTAGCAATGATCTCAACGTCGTCGTGCGCCGCCAGCAGGTCGGCGACTCGCTGGCGGCCCAATGGTTCGTCGTCGACGATGGCGACGCGAAGCGTGGCGGGTGTCGGCATCAGTCGCGCGGACGCTCGCTCACGCGGGTGACGCAACGTGGTAGGGAAGGACGACCTCGGCGACAGTGCCTCCCGCCTCGGCCGGCCGGAGCGTCAAGCGCTGGCGCGCGCCGTACAACCGTTCGAGCCGCTCCGTCGTGTTCCGCAATCCGACGCCGCCGCCACTCGATGGCGCCGCGACCACGACGCCTGGTCCGTTGTCGCGCACACTGAGGATGACGTCGTTGCCGGACCGACTCGCGCGAATCGCGATCCGCGCGGCGCCCTCCGTCGACTCGACGCCGTGCTTGAACGCATTCTCGACCAGCGGTTGCAGCACGAAGTTGGGCACGAGCGCGTCGCGGACGTCGTCGTCGATCTCGAGCACGATCTCGAGACGACCCTGAAAGCGCACTTCCATGATGTCGAGATAGCGGCGGAGCAGATCACTCTCGCGCTCGAGCGTGATTTCCTGCTCACTCGTCTGCTCGAGCGTGTGGCGCAACAGCTCGCTCAAGCGAGCGATCATGCGTCGCACGCCGCGCGGGTCGCGCTCGACGAGACTCGAGATCGCGTTCAGCGTGTTGAACAGGAAGTGCGGGTTGAGCTGCGCGCGCAGCACCGTGAGTTGCGCCTCGGCCAGCTGCGCGTGGAGCTGCGCCGTTTGGGCCTGCAGCAGCCGTGTTTCCTCGAGTCGCGCTTGCGACTGCAGAAAGTAGTTGCGCGCGAGTCCGGCGCCGAGCACGGCGAAGTACACGATGAGATCGCCGACGAATTCGCCGCGCAGAATGTTGCTCGTCCGGCTGAGCCGTGCGCCCGGCGGTGGCGGCAGCAGCCGCACGCGAAAGGTGGCCAGCACACTGCTCACGGCGAACGCGATCACCAAACCCAGCGCGACGAACAGCACGGCGCGCCACAGGCTGCGATTGCTGTCCGTCGCGAAGCGACTGACCAGCCAGATGATCGGAACGGTCAACGCCGCCCAGATCGAGTATTCGATGAAGGCCAGCGAGATCACCGCCGAGCTGATGTCCGGCCGCAGTTCGGGGATGCGCGGATCGAGCAGGCGGCCAGTCGCGGTCAGCGTGGCGAGGAATCCCCAAAACAGCACGATGCCGAGGAGCTCGCTTGGCCGCAGGCGAAAGCGGTCTCGGCTGGGCGGCTCGTACTGCTGGCTGCGCTGCAGTTCATCGCGCGTTTCGAGCATTTCGTGACGTCGGAGTGCAAGTCGGAACAATGCTAGAACTTCGAATCAGGGGCGGAGTCTCATCAATGGAGCCGATAGCGAAAGCTTCCACATCTCACCCGACGAGGCCGCAATGAACAAGATCAAGTTTACCGCCATCACCGTCGCGGTTGCGATGCTGGGCGGAACGACGTGGCTCTACCGGCGCGCCGACGGCAAGGAGGCACCGTCCTACAAGACGGCGCCCATCGAGCGCTCCACACTCAAGTCGACGGTCTCAGCCACCGGCGCGTTACAGGCGGTGCGCACCGTCCAGGTCGGCACGCAGGTGTCCGGACAGATCTCGCAGATCTACGTCGACTTCAACGACAAGGTCAAGAAGGGCGAGCTGCTCGCGCGCATCGATCCGACGCTCGAAGAGCAGGCGGTGGAAGACGCGCAGGCGCAGCTCGAAAAGGCGCAGGCCCAGTTGACCCAGGCGCAGGACGAATATGGACGCGACAAGCAGTTGTTCGACGCCAAGGTGATCACGGCGAGCGAGTTCGGCACGGACCAATCGAACTTCTCCGTCGGCCAGGCGACGGTGAAATCCGCGCAGATCGCGCTCGACCGCGCCAAACAGCAGCTCGCGTACACATCGATCTATTCGCCGATCGACGGCGTGATCGTCGAGCGCAACGTCGACGTCGGCCAAACGGTGGCCGCGAGCTTGTCGGCGCCGCAGCTCTTTCTCATCGCGAACGACATGTCCGAGATGCAGATCCTCGCCTCGGTCGACGAGAGTGACATCGGCCAGATCAAGAACGGCCAGCCCGTGCAGTTCACGGTGCAGTCGTATCCGAATCAGAACTTCACCGGCACGGTGCAGCAGGTGCGGCTGCAGTCGACCACGGCGGACAACGTCGTGAACTACACCGCCGTCGTCAGCGTGCAAAACCCGGGAGGCAAGCTGCTGCCCGGAATGACCGCCACGGTGCAGTTCCTCACCGCGAGCGCGTCGAACGTGCTCGCCGTTCCCAACGCCGCGCTGCGGATCAAGCCGACGCCCGAGATGTTGAGCTGACGCTGGAGTCTCGAGCGCGCCGCGGCCGGCGGGCGATAGCGCGCGAGGCAGCGACCGTTGGCCAACGCACCACCGCCGGCGCGAGCGGTACGAGTAGTACGCGCAGTACGAACGTCGCGAGCAAACGAGGCACCGGCGGCGCACGTGCATCGATGGCCACGCTCTGGTCGGTCGACTCGACGGGAGCGCTGCACACCGTGCGCGTTCACACGGGCCTCACCGATGGCCAGAAGACAGAAGTGACAGGGAACGGGCTCACCGAGGGCATGCAGGTGATCACGAGTGTTGGGGCAGTGGCGACCACCGGCGCCATCGCCGGCCCAGCCGGCCGCGACGAGTCCATTCCAGGCGCAAGGCCGCGGCGGTCCGCGCGGCTTCTAATCGGGCACCAGCCGAATCATGGAGACGACCATGTCCACGAATCCAGTCATTCACATCACCGGCGTGAAGAAGGTCTACACCATGGGGACGAACAAAGTGTTCGCGCTCCGCGGCGTCGATCTCACGGCCATGCCCGGCGAAATGCTCGCCATCATGGGCACGTCGGGATCGGGCAAGTCGACGCTCATGAACATTCTCGGCTGCCTCGACGTGCCGACCGAAGGGAGCTATACGCTCGACGGCACGCGCGTCGACGGCCTATCCAAAAATCAGCTTGCCGATTTACGCAATCAAAAACTCGGCTTCGTATTTCAGGGATTCAATTTGCTCGCGCGCACCAGCGCGATCGACAACGTCGAGCTGCCGCTCCTCTACGACCGCAGCGGGCGCAAGCTCGACACGCGCGCCACTCGCGGCCGACGCGCTCGGGCGCGTCGGCCTCGGCGATCGGTTGGACCACCAGCCGAGCGAGCTGTCCGGCGGCCAGCAGCAGCGCGTCGCCATTGCGCGGGCGCTCGTCACGCAACCCCGGCTGCTCCTCGCCGACGAACCCACAGGCAACCTCGACAGCCGCATGACGGTCGAGGTGATGGCGCTCTTTCAGGAGTTGAATGAGCAGGGCATCACCGTGGTGCTCGTCACGCACGAGCCCGAGGTGGCGCAGTACGCCAAGCGCATCGTCGAAGTGCGCGACGGACGCATCCTTCGCGATCACGCCGTGACCGATCGACGCCAAGCGGCGAGCGATCTACTCGTGCGCGATGCCGAAGGTACGACGACGAAGGGACGGAAGATCCCGAACAGACGGCCGACGCCGACGCCGCCTTGGAGGCCGCATGAAACAGTCGACGTTGGTCAAAGTCGCGAGTGAGAGCATCCTCAAGAACAAGCTGCGGACGCTGCTCACCATGTTGGGCATCGTCATCGGCGTCGGCGCGGTGATCGTCATGGTCGCCGTCGGCAACGGCGCGCAGACGATGATCCAATCGCAGATCGACGGCCTGGGGACGAACCTCATTCTCGTCATGCCCGGCTCGACGACGCCGGGCGGCGTCAATCAGGGCGCCGGCTCGTACAACCGACTCACCGTCGCCGATGCCGTACAGCTCAAGCGTGATGGCACGACATTCACCGCGGTATCGCCGGTCGTCTCGACGCGCACGCAGGTCATTGCCGGCCAGGGGAACTGGCGCACGACGATCGATGGTGTGTCCACGGACTTCACGACGATTCGCAACTGGACGACGAGCTCCGGACAATTCTTCACCGACGACGACCTCGCCGCGGGGCGAAAGGTTGCCGTGATCGGATCGACCGTGGCGACGAACCTGTTTCCGGGGAGCGATCCCGTTGGCGCGCAGGTGCAGATTGGCCACGTGCCGTTCACCATCATCGGCGTCATGGCCACCAAGGGGCAGAACGCCGGCGGCCTGGATCAGGACGACGTCGTGCTCATGCCGTACACCACGGCGCAGAATCGCCTGAGCGGCAACATCCGCCTGGGGCAGATCCTCGTCAGCACCGCGTCGTCGGACGACATTCCGGCGGCGCAGGATGAGATCTCCGGCATCATGCGCGAGGCGCACAAGCTGAACGGAGCGCCTGACGACTTCACTGTGCGCAACCAGACGGAAATCGCCCAAGCGGCGACGAGCACGACGCGCGTGATGTCCGGCTTGCTCGCGGCCATCGCGTCGATCTCGCTGCTCGTGGGCGGCATCGGCATCATGAACATCATGCTCGTGTCGGTCACCGAGCGGACGCGCGAAATCGGCATCCGCATGGCGATCGGCGCGCGTGGCTCCGACGTACTCACACAGTTCCTCGTCGAGAGCGTCGTCATGAGTCTCCTCGGCGGCATCGTGGGGCTCGCGTTCGGTTATGCGGGTGCCGCGCTCCTCGGGCATTTCACCGGCTGGGCGACGTCGACGCCAGTGTCGGCCGTGGTCATCGCAGTCGCCTTCTCGGCGGCGGTAGGCATTTTCTTCGGCTACTATCCGGCACGAAAGGCGGCCGGTCTCAATCCAATCCAGGCGCTCCGCTACGAGTGAGCAGGGCGACTCGCACGCCTACATGCAGTGAGGTGTATATCATGTCCACATATCGATATTTCGTCATCGCTGCACTGGCGGCGGGCGCGCTGCGTCCGCTCCAGGCGCAGCAAGCACCGGCTCCGCCGGCCAAGCAGATCACGTTCAGCGACGCAATCGGGATCGCGCTCAAGCAGAACATCGCGGTGCGTCAAGCGGCGAACACCGCTGACCTTGGCGACGCGACGGTGAAGCAGCAGAAGATGCAGCTGTTGCCCGATTTGCGGTTCAACGTGTCGGGTGCCGATAACGTCGGGCGCAACTTCAGCGAAACCGACGGCGCCCTCGTCAACCAACAGACGCAGTCGGTCAGCACCGGGCTGTCGACGAGCATCACCCTGTTCGACGGCGGCAAGACGGTCTCGTCGATCCGTTCGGCCGAGGCCAACTCCGACGCGAGCGACAAGGATTTGGCGCGAGCCAAACAGACCGCGGTGTTCACCGTCGCCTCGGACTACGTTGCCTTGGCCAATCAGCAGGAGCAGCTCGTCGTCCAACAGCAGAACATGTCCGCGCAGCAGGCGGAGCAGCAGCTCATTCAAACGCTGGTGAACGGCGGCACGCGCCCGATCTCGGATCTGTACCAGCAGCAGGCCACGGTCGCCAGCGCGCGGCTCGCCATCGCGCAGGCGAACACCAGCGTCGAGCTGGCCAAGGTCGATCTCATTCAGGCGTTGCAGCTCGATCCAGCGGGCGCGTACGACTTCGTCGCGCCAGCGGTCGACGCAGCGGACACACTCACGTCCTATAATCTGGATAGTCTCATGACGCGGGCGTACGCCAACCGCGCCGATTTGGGCGCGCAATCCGCTCGCGTCGATGCGTCGACTCAGTCGGAAAAGGCCGCGGCTGCGGGCCGCTTGCCGACCATCTCGGTGACCGGCAGCTACAACACCGCGTACAGCAGCGCCGGCAGTCTCGGCATTGCGGACCAGCTCGATCAGGGGCGCGGTGGATCGATCGGCATCGGCGTGTCGATTCCGATTTTCGATCGTGGCTCGACTGGTCTCGCACAACAACAGGCGCAGATCAGCGCCGACAACGCACGGCTCGCGCTCGACGACGATCGCCAGACGATCGCGCTCGAGGTCCGTCGCGCCTATCTCGACCAGGTGTCCGCCAAGGAGCAGTTGTCCGCGGCACAGGCCCAGCTGGCCGCAGCCAGCCAAGCGGTGACGATGACGCAGGCGCGGTATCAGGCCGGCGCGGCGACCCTCGTCGAAGTGACTCAGGCCCGCGCACAGCTCGTTCAAGCCGCCAGCGCCGCGGCGACGGCCAAGAACAACCTCGTCTTGCAGGAGACCGCGATGAGCTACTACACGGGTGAGCTCGATCCGGCGCACGCGACCTTGGGCGGGTAGCGCCGCCGGCTTACTTTCGACCTGCCTTCCCGGAGTGAAGGGCGCCGCCGGCACGGCGCGGGTCGTTGCAACGGACATGAGAAAGCGAGCATGCGAATATGCTGATGGTCGAAGAGCCCGCCGCCACGGCGCTCGTCTTCGCCGGCGTCGGCGCACTGCTGACCGTCAGCGTCGCGGCCAGCCGAGCGTCGGCCAGGCTCGGCGTGCCGGTGGCCCTTGGGTTCCTGCTCATCGGCATGTTGGCGGGGTCCGAGGCCATCGGGCGCATACCGTTCGAGGACTACCGGCTCACGTTCCGAGTTGGCACCGGCGCTCTGTGCCTCATTCTATTCGACGGTGGCCTCAACACGCCACTCCGCTCGATTCGCGAAGTGCTCGTGCCGGCGACGGTGCTTGCCACGGTGGGCGTGGTCATCACCGCGCTGCTCACGGCGGTGGCCGCGCACCTCCTGGGGTTCGCGTGGCCCAGTGCGTTGCTGATCGGCGCGATCGTTTCGCCCACCGATGCCGCGTCGGTGTTCTCCGTGCTCTCGTCGGGCGGGATCGAGCTGCGCCGTCGCGTCGCGCTCATCCTCGAAGTCGAGTCGGGGCTCAACGATCCGATGGCCGTGATCCTGACCGCGGCGTTGACACTCAACGTCGCGCGACCTGGGGCCTTTTCGTTCTGGGCGTTGGAGATCGACGTCGTGCGCGAGCTGGTGTTGGGCGCGGTGATCGGCCTCCTGATCGGGTACGCAGCGCGCTGGATGATTGGGCGACTCAATTTGCCCGCGACGGGCCTGTATCCGGCGTTTACCGTCGGCATCGCCGCGCTCGCGTTCGCGCTGCCGACGCTCGCGCACGCGAGTGGGTTCCTCGCGGTCTACATCGCCGGTGCGACGCTGGGTGCCGACGAGTTTACCGAACAGAAAGAAATCCGACGCGTGCATGGCGCGCTCGGATGGCTCAGTCAGGTCGCCATGTTCCTGGTGTTGGGCCTGTTGGTTTTTCCGACCCGGCTGCTGCATTTGGCCGGACCGGCGCTCGCCATCGCGCTCATCCTCGCCATCGTAGCTCGGCCGCTCAGCGTGTTGCTATGCCTGGCCCCATTCCGGACGCCTCTTCGCGAGACGGCGTACATCGGGTGGACCGGCCTGCGCGGCGCAGTGCCGATCATTCTGGCGACCATTCCGGTGCTCGGCGGCGTCCCCGAGGCACGCGAGCTGTTCGACGTCGTGTTTTTCATCGTCGTGATCGGCGCAATCGTGCCAGGCGCGACGGTCGGCTGGGCGACACGATTCTGTCGCGTCGGCGAGGAGCACAGTGCGTGAGGAGCGGACCCTCGTGGCTGTGAGCAGCCTGTCCGCTTATCTTTCCAAGCTTGTTCCGAACGGTCGGGCGCGCCCCTGTAGCTCAGATGGATAGAGCAGCGGTTTCCTAAACCGTTGGCCGCGTGTTCGAGTCACGCCAGGGGCATTTGACCGAGCAATTCCACTTCACGCCGATATGCCGACGAAGCCACTCGATCCAGAATCCGCTGCGGACCACGCTCAAACCTTCCTCGATTGGACGAAGGGCAACTCGAGGCTCCTCACCGTCGCCGCCACGGTGGTCGTCGTGGCCGCCGCAGGGTACTGGTTCTATACCCGTTCCCGCCAAATCACGGCCGAAAACGCCGAACGAGCGCTGAGCAACGCCAAGCAAGCGCTGAACGCCGGTAACCTGCCGCTAGGCGCAGAACGGTCTGCAGCAGGTCTACACGAAGTATTCGTCGACCTCGGCGGGCGTTGAGGCGGCCATGATTCTGTCGCAAATCGACTTCGACGCCGGCAAGAACCAGGACGGCATCTCGCTGCTTCAAAAGGTGTCGGGGTCGGGAGCCGCGGCTCAGGTGGAGCCGACGATTCGCAGCCTGGAAGGGGACGGCTACTCGCAGCTTGGGAAGCTGGCCGATGCCGCCAAGCAGTACACGGCCGCGGCCGACGCGAGCAAGTTCCAAAACGAGAAAGCGTTCTATCGGGCCAAGGCGGCGCGAGCGTTCCAGTCGGCCGGCGACACGACGAACGCACGGCTACTGTGGACCAACCTGTCGAACGATCCGGACGCTCAGACCGTCGCAGCTGAAGCGAGGGTCCGGCTCGGCGAGTTGAATGCTCGCGTGGCGGCGAAGTAAGCAGTCCGGAGCAAACCGGGCTGCGTCGGTCGTCCGCCAGTATAGATCCACCGAGGCGCCAGCATCAGTTGGCGCCTTTCTGGCACCGTCTAGCATTGGTTCGTATAAGATATATTATGTCAACTACTACCGGGGAAAGTCTGTGGAGAACTCGGTTATCCACGGTTTCTCCAGGCTCAAGGGTATTCACCGCCTGGGGTCGTCCTGAGCACCGGCGTCGGCTGACTGGTGGCGGCTAATTCTGCAAGTGTATAGCAAAAAACAACTTAGACTATATCTCTGAAAGTTGTCCTTTATATACCACCCGCCCCTCGCCGGACAAGCTCGGCTTCCACCGGGTGCCGTCGCGCTCCAGACGCACGGTGAGTACTCGACCGGACCGCATCTCGAGCTCAACCGGACCCGATGCGTCGCCCCATTCCGTCAGCAGGATTGCCGTCGCCACCGCGCCGCTTCCGCAGGCCAGCGTCTCGCCCTCGACGCCACGCTCGTAGGTCCGGACTCGCCACGCGGAACCGGCGGAAGACGTCCCGCTCCGCGGCGACCGAGAGACAAAGTTGACGTTCGCGCCGCCACCCGCCTTGAGCGACGCATGGCGTCGCAGCGGCCGGCCGCGACCCACGACATCGACCGCCGAGACGTCGCCGCACTGAATCACCAGGTGAGGTACGCCGGCGACCGCGTAGCCGATCTTCGACTCGCCCGCTTCGGCAGCGATGCCGGGTGCGGACAGCTGCGCCTGATCGATGGCCTCGAGATCGATCTCCGGCATTGCGCCGTTGAGCCGCGCGGCGACGATGCCCGATTCCGTCTCGATCGAGAACCCACTCGGGTTCGCCCACGCCAAGCTCGATCGCCAGGCGAACCGTGCACAGCGTCGCGTTGCCGCAGAAATCCGCCGGTGAGCCGTCCGAGTTCAGGTAAATCAGCTTCACTGCCGCTCGGCTGGACGCCTCGAGAAAGACGATCCCGTCCGCGCCGACGCCCGTGCCGCGCGCGCAAATGCGCTCGATCACCGTCGGCTCGGCGAGCTGGCCTGGCGGCTCTGCCCGCGCGTCGACCATCACGAAGTCGTTGCCGGACCCGCTCATCTTGTAGAATGATCGTCCCGCGGGAATCAACGCGTCTTTCCCTCAATTGTTGATGTCATGCTCGGCGCGCTCACGGCCTACAGGCGATTCGTCAACGCCAACCATCTCAAGCGCCACACCATCCAGACGGCTTCGCGCACGATCGCCTTTGACATCTTGCTCTGTCCTTCCGTCCGGTCGACGAACACGATCGGTATCTCGACGATCCGAAATCCGCGCTTCCACGCGCGCATGCTCATCTCGATCTGAAACGCGTAACCGTTTGACCGAACCTTAGTCAAATCAATCGCTTCGAGCACTTGTCTGCGAAAGCACTTAAAGCCGCCTGTTCCGTCCCACACCGGCAAGCCCGGTCACGAACCGCGCGTATACGTTGGCGAAGTAGCTGAGGATCAGTCGCGAGATCGGCCAGTTGACGACCGTGACCCGGCCGTCGCGGTAGCGCGAGCCGAGCACGAGGTCGGCCGACTGAATGGACTCGAGAAAGTCCGGCAAGTGCGTCGGGTCATGCGAGAAGTCCGCGTCCATCTCGAAGACGAAATCGTACTGTCGCTCGAGTGCCCACCGAAAACCGGCGACGTAAGCGGTGCCAAGTCCGAGCTTTTTCGCGCGCCGCAGCAGATGGACGCGGTCGGTCTGCGCGGCGATGCCTTGGACGATGTCGCCCGTCCCATCGGGCGATCCGTCGTCGACGACAAGCACCTCGAGCCGAGGATCCTCGCCGAGCACGGTCTCGATGAGCCGGGCCACGTTTTCCCGCTCGTTGTACGTCGGGACAATGAC
The DNA here is from genome assembly GCA_963817445.1 of uncultured Gemmatimonadaceae bacterium. Lineage (GTDB taxonomy): Bacteria > Gemmatimonadota > Gemmatimonadetes > Gemmatimonadales > Gemmatimonadaceae > JAQBQB01. The sequence continues at coordinate 611,951 of CAWFOG010000022.1, read as the reverse complement.
GAGGGCGCGCTCGGTGGGACGCGCGCCCTCGTCCTGCTGAGTATCGGTCGGTCGTGCGACACCCGTCATGCGCTACGTGGGAATCAGGAGTTGGTCGCCGTTGTCATTCCGGCGGATTGCGCAACGCGGCCACTCTTCACTGTCGGCCGCCGGCGCCGATCGGCGACGAGTCCGGCGATCCAGACCAGCAGCGCGACGGCGAGCGATACCAGTGTAACCACCTTTCCCCGCTCATACGCTACGTCGTCGAAGCGAACCTGGATCGACTTGGCTCCCGCCGGGAGAACGATCCCAATCAAGTTGAAATTCATGCGCGCGACAACGGCCGCGTGGCCGTCGACGGTTGCTCGCCAGCCGGGAAAGTAGTTCTCAGCCAACACCAGCGCCTGCCCTGCGGTCGCCGGCTGATCGAGAGTCATATCGATCGCCCCCGGTGCGTACGACGTGACAGTAACGCGCGCTCGGGCCGGCGCTGGCATTGCCGTGAGCGACACGCCCTTGATTGCGGAGTCCGCAGGGTCGGCGATCGCAACGGTTGCCGGGATTGAAGTTCGGATCGAGCACCGTATTGCGAGCCACTTCCGTCGGCGCCTTGACGATCACGCTCGCGACCCACGCGTAAGGGTTGGCGTCGGGGATCTTATAGGCGAACACGGTGGAGCCGGCCGCATCGGCGACCGGCCCGGCGAGTCGGACGAACGGTCCGGAGAGTTTGAGCGCGGTTCCGAGCTGCTGCATCGTGGAGTCGGGCGAGTCGGTATAGAGATATCGCACGTTCTCATGGCGCCAGAACTGCGGCGACAATACGAGCATGTCTGGTCGGCCCGACACGTTCGCGGCGCTCGACACTTCATCGTATCGATCGAGTTCATTGCCGTGGTAGCCCAGGGCCACGCGGAGGTCGTGCGACATGAGGCCGTCGTATTCCAACCCAGGGTCGCGCGGCGCGGCGGAGCCACCGAATGCGGTGGTGGTCCACACTCGTCCGGGTCCGTTCGCGGCAATGTCGGCTTTGATTGCGTCGATTGCCGGATCGGAGGCGTACAGCACGGACGCGCGGGCTGAATAAATCCAATACAGCCGCTCGATCGACCAAAGGTCCGCCACGAGGATCACGGTCAGGGCGACGGCCGCGGTCCGCGGCGTGAGGCGGTTCTTGAGCATCGCCCACAGCACACCGACGCCAAGCAGCGCGAACAGGCACGAGCGCCAGACGCCAAAGATGGCGGCCGGTGCATTTTGCGCCGCCAGTTGCAGCGCATAGTCGACTACTTGAGCATGCGCTTGCGGCGGATACATCGTGGCCCGCGCCTCACCGAACACCGTAGCGAAGGCGCTCGAGATGGCCGAATAGCCGCCAACCGACATCAGGACCGCAAAGGCCACCGAGGCGATCGCCCACCCGGCGATGTAGCGCATTCCAACTCGACGTGCCAACACGCGCTCCATGCCAATCGCCGCGAGTACGGCGACCGCGAACGCCGTGACGAAGATGATCGTACTCGGCGCGCGGAAGTATTTCGTGTATGGGACGATCGCCAGTGGAATGCGGAAGAACGGCGTCGATCCGCCGTACGCCCAGAGCAGCGCGACCGCACCCGTGGCGAGCCAGAAGCGCCGGAACGACCGCTGCCGAAACTGGCCGAACGCCGCGCCGAACAGAATCAGAACGACGACGCCGAAATAGTCGCTGTGAAAGTGAATGCCGTTTCGACCCCAATAGCTGTCCAGGATGCCGGAAAATTGCGGCCAGTAGGAATTCAGCGTTTCCTCAATAGGAAACGAGTAACTGGCGGCCGTTGCGTAGTCATGCCCTGACGCGCGCGGCGACCAGGGCTTGTACTCGAACAACGGCATGTACTGGATGGCGCTGATCGCGACGCCCAGCCCCACGGACGCGAGCGCGAGCGCGAGGCGCTGAATCGCGACGTTGCGCGGCAGGCGTCCGTAGGCCGGATGCTCGGCGAACGCGACGTACAGCGCGAACGCGCCGGCCACGAGCAGCATGTACTCGAACAGTTGTGGATGCGGCGACAACGCGGCGAGCGCGGTGACGAGCGCCAGCCCACCCCACGCCGACAGGCGTCCGTCGCGCACGCCGCGCGTGAGCAGCAGGAGCGCCGCCGGGGAGCATCGCGCTGACGAACAGCTTGCCGTCGTGCCCCGGCGACGCGAAGCCGGCGATCGATCCGCCGAGCATGTAGGCGAGCCCGCCGACGAGCGACGCGTAGAACCCGAACCGCCACGCGCGCAGGAAGAGAAACGTCAGCAGCCCGCACAGAAACAGGTGGATGGGAAATTCCCAGGTCATTGCCAAATCGGTCGGCATGACCATGCGGAGCAGGAACGTCGGGTAAAAAATGTCGCCGTGCATGGCAGCGACGTACGGCAGGCCGCCTTGGAGAAATGGATTCCAGAGCGGAAATCCATGCCCTGCCTTCAGCGACTGCGCGGCGAATTGGCGAAAGGCGTAGCCGGCGATGTACTGGTCGCTGCGCGTGTTGATGAGGAACTTCCCCGCCAACCCGGGATATGCCAGCAGCATCGTGCTCACGGCGAACACCAGACTCGCCCACAGCGTGGCGAACCGCGGCGCGGGAATGTCCGGTGCGGCAACTACAGCTGCGTCAGGAGATCGGTGGGGGGCCATCGCGGGAGGTAGTTGCCTGAGGTCGTGAGCGCGTGCCTCGCGCCAAATAGATGAGCGCCGGTACAATCTCTAATACGGTCAGCCACACCCGCGCCGTTGCCGCGACGGTGAGCCCCTGCCCCACCGTCGCCAAGCCCAACATCGTCAGCGCGTCGGCCTGTGCAACATCGCGCGCGCCGATTCCGGCGGGCATGGCCAGCGCAAGATAACCGATCACATACGACGCCGCCCACACCGCGATGTAGTCGATGGTCGAGCCGGTCGCGGTGCCGAGCACACCGTGCACGAACCATTGAAACGCCACGCCATACAGGCCCCAGGCAATGATGTTTCCAGCGAGCGACAGATACACCGCGCGCCTGGGCAGCGCGCCGAGCGGGATCTCTCGCCCGGTCACGCGACGCACGACGCTGAGCATCGCGGGCATCAGACTCGGCAGCGCGAGCAACGCCGCGATGAGCAGCAGAGCGATGGCTGCGTACAGAGCCGAGTTCCCATGTGACAGTTGCCCCAGCGCGCGCCAGCCGGCGAGCAGAGCGACGACAACGCCCGTGGCGATGCTGACGACTGTGTTGATCACGGCCGCGCCCGCGGCGATCGCTGGTGGAAGGCGGCGGCGGCGTGCGAGTTCGGCGAACGCACCGACGGAAAACAGCGGACTCCATGGCATGTACCGCGCAAGCGTCGACACGAACCAGATTGCGGCCGCATCCGAGAAGGCCAACTGCTCACCCCACGCGACGACCATCTGCCGCCAAGTCTCGATCAGCACGCCGTACGCGGCGAATACGACGACGCACGAAAGCGCGATGTACTCCCATCGCGGGTGCACCTCGAGGGGAGTACCGCGAAACGCCTTCCACTGATCGACCAGCTTGACCGCAACGAACCAGAGAACGACAGCGGTGACGGCGAGCTGCACGCCGAACCACAGGGTCTTGCGGCTACTTCGGCGAGCTGGCGATGGCGGAGCGGTAGATGTCGGCGTAGCGTCGGGCAACCGACTCGGGGGCAAAGGTGGCGAGCGCGTGCAAGCGACCGGCGGCGCCGAGCGACGCGCCTCGATCGGGACGCTGGAGCAGTGAGACCAACGCGGCGGCGAGTGCTGCGGAGTCGAACTCGTTCACGAGCACGCCGGTTCGGTCGTGCTGCACGACGTCGAGCAATCCACCGGAGGCGAACGCCACGACGGGTGTGGCGCACAACTGCGCTTCCACCGCCACGAGCCCGAGCCCCTCGCCGATCGAAGGAACGACGAGCGCGGTGGCAGCACGGTAAAACTCGACGAGTCCTGTCTGCGGCACGGCGCCGTGCCAGCGAACGCGATCAGCGATTCCTAACGCGCCCGCCAACGTCTCGAGCGTCGCGCGATCATCGCCGTCACCGACGACGTCGAGCGTGATCGACCGGTCGGGAATACGATTGAGCGCATGCAGGAGGACCTCGATTCCCTTCTGCTTGTTGAGCCGCCCGACGAACAGCAGTCGATCCGCCTGACGCGCTCCGCCAGGGGAAAACAGGTCGGTGGCGACAGGCATTGGCGCGACGATCGGCGCCGGGGCGGACACGACTTCGCTGGCCTCGGTGGCGAGCCAGTGGGATACCGCCGTGACGGCTGCCGAATGGTGGAGCACGTGGCGAAATGCTGGGCGCGAAAAGGCCACGGTTCGCGCGAGGCGAACGTCGCTGCCGTGGAGCGTCGTGACCAGCGGCTTGTTGGCCATGCGCGACAGCCAGGTGCCGACGAGCCCATTGGGAAACCACCAATGGGCGTGCACGATGTCGGGCTCGAATTCACGGCGGGCGCGCACCGCGGATCGAAATTCGGCGCCGAGAAAGCCGAGCATCGTCACCTTGGCTTGCCAGGAATCCTGCACCTGCGTCGCCATGTTGCCGCCATAGGCGAGTGTTTCGAACCGGCGCGGAGCGTAGCGGAACCGTTCGACGGAAATCCCGTCGAACCGATCATGCGCCGCATACCCGGCCGCTGCCGGCGCGACGACGCTCGTCTCGACGCCCTCGTTGTGCAGCGCCGAGGCAAGGCGAAGCACGAACGATCCGGGTGCGTCTCCAGGCTGCCGCGGAAAGTTGTGTGTGAGAAACAGAACTTTCATTAGCGTTCTTTGGTCCGCTCAGCGAGTTGCACGGCGAGCTCGTCGAGCTGACGACGCAGCTCGCGCAATTGCGCGCGCTGGCCCGCAACCTGTTCGCCGAGCAATCCGGTCGCGAACAGAACGCTGCCGAGGATCAAGCAGGTTTGAACGAGGGTCCACAGCGCGCGAATCCCTTCGTGCATCGCCAGGAGCCAGATCCCGGTGATGCCGCTGAGCGCGACGATGCCCACGCCGAGCATGCCAAACAGCAGCAGCGGTTTCTGGCCGAAGCGCAGTTCGAACCAGACAGCGAGCATGTCGAGCACACCGACGGGAATGCGCGAGAGTCCGAACTTCGACTTTCCAGCATTGCGCGGGTAGAGCGGAACCGGGATTTCGGCGACGGTGAAACCTTCGGCGGCGGCGATGGCGATCATGTATCGATGCCAGTCCGGGCGCACGGGCAACACATCCATGATCTCGCGCCGGTATGCTTTCACGGAGTTGAGATCCTTGACCGGCACCTTGAACAGCGCGCGACTGAGACCGTTGTAGATCCCCGAGACGAACGCCTTGTCGTAGTTCCCTTCTTTGAACCCGGTGACCATGTCGGCGTCACCGGCGAGAATCGGCGCCGCGAGCCGCGGAATGTCCTCAGGCTTGAACTGCAAGTCGGCGGGATAGAATACGAGCACGTCGCCGCGCGACACGAGGTACCCGGTGCGCAGCGCGTCGGCGATTCCACGGCGCGCGCGATGCCGCGCGAGCTTGAGAAATGGATAGCGAGCGGCGAGTTCCTGGAGCACGGTCCACGTTCGATCAGTGCTCCCGTCGTCGACGACGACGACCTCGTAGCGATGCGGTTGCGACGCGATCATCTCCGCCGCCATCTCCATGAACAGCGGGAGATTCTCGGCTTCGTCTTTCGCCGGCACGAGAATGGAGACGTCCAATTCGCGCGACGCGGTGTGCGGCGGACGAAACGCGGGAGCCGATGAAGGAGATGAGGCCACGCGACTCTCTCCGGAGGTGAAGGTCATACCCGCTTTCGCATGCGCGCCGACAGCACACCCAACTGGTCGCGGTACTTGGCGACCGTGCGCCGGGCAATCTGAACGCCGCCTTCCTTCAGGATGTTGACGATGGCCTGATCGGTGAGCGGATGCTTGGGGTCCTCCTCGGACACCAGCTTTTCGATCTGCGCCTTGATGCCGCGCGCGGACACGTCTTCACCGGCGGTCGTCGACAGGCCCGACGAGAAAAAGAACTTGAGCGGCAGCACGCCGCGCGGCGTCTGCACGAACTTCTCGTTCGTCACGCGGCTGACCGTCGACTCGTGCATGTTGATGACTTCGGCCACCTCACGCAGCGTGAGCGGCTTGAGGTATTGCACGCCCTTCTCGAAAAAGTCGCGCTGCCGGTCGACGATGTAGTTCATCACCTTGAGCATCGTTTGACGGCGCTGCTCGATGGCTTGAATCATCCAGTTCGCCGAATTGAGCTTGCTGGAGATGAATTCCTTGTTCTCGCCCTCGAACTTCTTCTTGTCGCGCGCGATCTCCTGATACGCGCGGCTCAACTTGAGGCGCGGCAGATTGGCGTCGTTCAAGAAGACGTGATACTTGCCGTCGATTTTCTCGACGATGAGATCGGGGATGATGTAGTTGTCGCTGGCGGCCGAGTAGACGAGCCCCGGCTTCGGATCGAGCTTCTTGATCTCGTCGGCGGCCTTCTGTACGTCGCCGGGGCTGATGCCGAAGCGTTTGGAGATTTCGCTCCACCGATGGTTGATCAGCTCCTCGAAGCAATCGCGAACGAGACGGTACGGCACCGACTGCTCGAGCCCGGCCTCCTTGAGCTGCAGCATGAGGCATTCACGCAGATCGCGCGCGCCGACACCCGGCGGGTCGAGATTCTGAATGATGACGAGCATCTCGCCGAGTTCCGGGTGCGTATACAGCGGCAGGTCGTCGATCTCGCGATCCATCGACTCGGCCGCCTTGATCACCGTGTCGTTGACGGCGAGCAGGAGATCGTCGAGCGGACAGGCGAGGTAGCCGTCTTCGTTGACGTTGCCAATGAATTCGTCAGCGAGAAACTGCTGGCGCGGCGTGAGGTCGAGCAGCGTGATCTGGTCGATGAGATGGTCGGACAAATCGCGCGTGTCGACGGTGACCGGCTCGTAGTACTCGCGTTCTTCATGCTCTTCGCGCCGGCCACCGGCATCGAAGCCGTCGAGCAGAATCTCTTCCCAGTCGATCTCGTCTGCCGCTGCCTTCTCTTCGGGCGGTTCGGTCTCGCTTTCGGTCTCGGTCTCGACCGTGTCGTCGTCTGACTCTTCCTCGTCCTCCTCCGGCTCGACCATGTCGAGGAACGGATTGTTCAACAGCTCCTGCTTGAGGTGCTGCTGCAGATCGAGCAGCGGCATGTACAACAAATCCATCGCCTGGTAGAGGCGCGGATTGATCTTCAGTTCTTGTTTGAGTTGCGTGCTCTGGGACAGTCCAGCTTTCATGACGCGGTCCTAACGTCAGTGGTGTCCTCGCCGCCGGCAGAGAACCGGCTGCGCAAGCGCGCCGTGAGCGTCGGCCCGAGGTAGATATTGGCCACCGTGTCGTCGAACACCAGTTCGCGGACGGTGCCGGACACTTTCACTTGGCCGTCGAACATGATGTAGGCGCGATCGACGATATCCAGCGTCTGTTCGACGTTGTGGTCGCTGATCAACACGCCGATGCCCCGATGGCGGAGGTTTCCGACAATTTGTTGAATGTCGTGCACGGCGATGGGATCGACCCCGGCGAACGGCTCGTCCAGCATCATGAATTTTGGCTGTGTGACCAGCGCTCGCGTAATCTCGAGGCGGCGTCGCTCGCCACCCGATAGGGCAAAAGCCTTACTATCGCGAAGGTGCTTGATGCTCAATTCGTCCAGCAACGTCTCCAGGCGCGCACGACGTTCGCTCGACGAGAGATGCAACGTTTCGAGAATCGCCAGGATGTTGTCCTCGACCGAGAGCTTCCGAAAGATCGACGGCTCTTGCGACAGATAGCCGATGCCCTGCCGCGCCCGCTTGTACATCGGCATCGACGTGATGTCGACACCGTCCATGACGATTCGCCCATGCAGCGGTTGGATCAGTCCGACGATCATGTAAAATGTCGTGGTTTTTCCAGCGCCATTCGGGCCCAGCAGGCCAACAATCTCCCCCTGTTGCAATCGAAGGGCCACGTCGTTTACGACGCGTCGCCGGCGATAAGTCTTAACGAGCCCCGTCGCCTCGAGCGTGCTACCGCCAACCATGGGCTTTGCCGGTGTCGCACTGCGCGCTGCCTGCGCCGCGTCGGCAACGGCGCCTTGATGCTCCCCGGTTTCGCGGAGTGCGGCCGCGACTTCGTCGCGCGCGCCGGCGATCTCCGACCAGACGCGATTGGTGAATCGCACTGCGGCGCCGGCGCCCAGTCCGCTCGCGGGCAAGAAGACCACGCCGTCAGCGGCGAGCCGGGGAAAGACCGACGCCGCCAGGTGCTGGCGCACCTCATCGAGACTCAGGCGTCCAGCTTCGCGCTCGGCGTCGCGCCCCGAGGCGCGGAGCGCCCTTAGATGGTCGTCACGGTACACCTTGACGGCGCGATCGAAGTCCGCAACGCCGGTCGCGTCCGCGACGCTGATCAGCGCGTGGAGCGCGAGCGCGGTCGAGCGGTCGCCACGCGCCATCCGGTCGACCATCGCGCGAACGCGCTCAGGCTCGGGTGCGCCGTTCATCGACGTGCGGGTTCAGGGAGATCGATTGGCGTCGCGGGTGGGTTTGCCGGGGGCTTCACCGGTGTACCGCTTGGCGGAGATGTTGGCGGCTTCGCGGTCGGTTTGCGATCGCGTGCCTTGGCTGAATCCGCCTTTGCCTTGGTCGAATCCGCCTTTGCCTTGCGTGCTGTGCTGTCGGGTTGCGGCTCGAGATACTCGCCTTGGACTGAGTCGACGGTCGTGACCGTCGCGACCTTTCGTTGATCGAAGTCGATCGTGATGAGGCGCGCGACGACGTGATTGATTGCCGGCCGGTGCTCTGACGTGTCGCTGGCCGCCATGTGATACAACGAGCTCGCATGCCCGGACGCAACGAGTTGTTTGATCGCCGGGTTCTTCGACGTATCGCCCGCGGCGACCGAGTCGAAGTGCGCGACGATCGTGTCTCCCGCGAGCCAGTCGAGCGTGTCGGGTTTGACGGCGCGAAAGTGCACCGTATCCGGCCGCGACTGCGCGAGCGCGCGACGAACGGCGCGCACGAGTTGAATGCGTTGGTTGGGCATCGCCACGTCGAGTGAATCCGCGGTCAAGTGTTGCGACGGCGAAATCACCTGCGCGCGGCCCTCGACTCTGGCGCTGTCGGCGCCGCTCCACGCGTAGGCGTGATCCAATTGATCGTCGCGTACGCGGAGATCGATCGTGTCGGATTTGAGCGTCATCGAATCGCTGACGGCGATCGCGTTCGGCCGGGCCAGCACCCGCTGCAACTTGCGGTTCTTGGAGAACATGTCGATGACGGTCCCGGTCAGCGTGAACGGGTGGTCCTTCGTCCCTTTGAGCTGCGGCTTTCGCATGAGGCGCATTGTTTCTTCGCCCTGATCAATGAACGCGGAGTCGCCCGTCGCCGACAGATTGGGCCGCGAGATGGTGACGTCCCCGCTGCCGTACACCAAACTATCATTGTCGACGAATACGTTGTTGGCGATGACCGTCATCGGCGGCGACGGGTGCCCGGCCGAGTCCTTTTCGACGATCGTGACGGTTGGCCGCCCGCCCGCTCGCACCTGATCGTGCGGTCGGATGCGCGGCGCCGCGTGCAGATACTCGGCTTGCGGCCCATCGAGCGTCGAGCCGCTGGGCAAGCGAGCGTGAACGTTGCCGGCAGCCGTCACCCGATCATCGACAGGAAAGTAATTCAAGTAGTCGGATGTGATATGAAGGCGCGGCTCGTCGTACACCGCGTTGCCGATCATCTGATCCCGATCGGGATATTGCTGTGCGCTGTCACCGCGCAGTGTGATGCCCCGGCTGGGGCATTTGAGCAGAACCCCGCCGCCGATGTAGACCACGAGACCAGTGCCGGGAATGGAATCGGTCGTCAGGCGCGTCGTCGGCTGCTGCACCAGTTCGCAGGGCGTCGGTTTCGGCGGCGGCTTCGCCGGATTCGGTTGGGCCGGCGGCGCCTGCTGTGCCGCGAGGCCGGTCGACCAAATGGCCGGGAGGGCGAGCACGATCAGCAAGAGCCACCGGGCCGCGAATGCGGTTGCGCGACGACCCACGATCACTTCTCCGGAAGTTGAACGGAGAAGTTGGCGCCGCAATTCCGCAGGCAGCTGAATTTGGAAAAGGTCTCGTTCGACGTGAATCCGATCCCGTATTGCGTGCCCTGCGGTCCGGTGATCGTGAACGACGTGTCGCTGGAGATCTGGTGCGACGCCTCGTTGTAGACGACGTGCGGCGACTTGAGCGTCCGGCCGTCGATGAGCTTGACGACGACGTCGCCCTTTCCGTCGAGCAGATGCGTGCGAAGGTTGTAGATCCCGCGCGCGGCATCCATCGTCCCCTGCGGCGCGCCGGTCTCGGTGGTGAACGTCACGTGTGATCGGCGCAGATCAAACCGGTTCTCGTCATCGAGCACGTATGCGGTGTCGGCGTCCAGTCGGCCGCGTTGAATACCGGCTGTGGACATGAGAAAGCTCGCCTTGATGAAAACCTGATCCGCGCTATCCGCTACCGTTGGCGCGGCGGCGACGGGAGCCGACTTGGATCCCTTGCACGCCGTGACGACGAGCGTTGCGATGAGTGCCGTCGCGAGCGACCGAGCGACGTGCGCAAACCGGGATTGTGTCATACGACGCGCGCGCGCATCAAGTCGTGCAAGTGTACGACGCCCGCCAAGCGATCGTCGCCGTCGACGACGGGCATGGCCATGATGCCGTGCTGCTCCATGCGATAGGCCACGGCGCTCGCCAGCTCGCCGGCCTGCGCGATCTTCGGTCCGCGCGTCATGACATCGCGGATCGCGATCGGCATGATGTCCCCGCCGCGCTCGATCAGCCGGCTCAGGTCGCCCGCGGTGAGTACACCTTCCACGTGTCCGCCGACGTCGACGACAATGGCAATGCCGCGACGTTCGGCGATCACGACAATCGCCTCGCGCACGGTGTCAGCCTCTTGCAGCACGGGAAGTTCATCATGGAGCATGATTTCTTCGACACGAACCACGAGTTGTCTGCCGAGCGCGCCGCCCGGGTGGATACGGGCAAAGTCCTCGCGTCGGAACCCCTTTTCCTGCAGCAGCGCCACCGCCAGCGCGTCGCCCAACACGAGCGCCGCCGTCGTGCTGCTCGTCGGCGCCAGGTCGTGCGGGCAGGCCTCTTCGCGGACACCGGCGTCGAGCGATACGTCGCAGTCGCGGCTGAGCGCAGACGTCGGTTCCCCGGTGATGGCGATGGTTCGTACACCGAACCCCTTTAAATGCGCCAACAGCGCGAGGAGGTCGTCCGATTCCCCGCTCTTCGAGATGAGAATCGCCACGTCGTGTCGTCCAACGATGCCGAGGTCGCCGTGGACGCTGTCCGCGGGATGGAGGAAGCTGGCCGGGGTGCCGGTCGACGTGAGCGTCGCGGCAATTTTGCGTCCGATCAGCCCGGACTTCCCGACGCCGGACACGATCACGCGCCCGGACGACTCGGCGATCAACCGCACCGCGCTGGCGAAGTCGGCGCCCAGGCGCTCCTCGACCGTCGTCGAGGGCATCGCGCTCGATCCGCACGACACGCCGGCCGCGCTCGACGATTCCCGCGTCGGCCGCCGTGGGCTCGCCTGGTACGCGGCGACTCATGAGTGTACGCTCACGCGCTGGCCTCCTGTCTCGGTCGCGACCGTGCGTCGACGTAGCGCCGCCACGCGGTGTCCCACTCGCCGCGAGCCTTTAGAAAATCCTCACTAAACTCACGCACCGCGCCGTGGCCGCCAAACCGTTCCAATTGATGCCGGCAGATCGCGCGCACTTCGGGGACGGCGTTCCCCACCGCCACCGGCAGGCCGACGATGCGAAGCAGCGACATGTCGGGAAAATCGTCGCCGACGAACGCCGCTTCACTGGGCTGGACGTGCCGCCGCGAGAGAATCTCGCCAAAGCCGGCCAGCTTGTGGCCGTCCGGATCCTGCGCGAGATCATCGACGCCCAATTCCTGCGCGCGGAGTCGCACGCTCTCGGACACTCGACCGGTGACGATCGCGACATGCACCCCGACGAGTCGCAGCATGGCGATGCCGAGTCCATCCTGGATTTCATATCGCTTGAGTTCGACGCGCCGGCCATCGACGTCGCCGAGGTAGATGCCGCCGTCGGTCATCACACCGTCGACGTCAAATGCCACGAGTTTGACCGAACGCGCCAGCGCGGGATCGATCACCGCGACACCCGATCCCAGATATCGACGGCGCGCTGAATGAGCGCGTCGAGCTCGGCGAGCGGCACCATGTTCGGTCCGTCACTCGGCGCGTTGTCCGGATCGGGGTGAGTCTCGAGGAACAGCCCGTGTGCGCCCGCGGCGGTGGCGGCCATCGTTAACGACGCGACGAACTCGCGCGCTCCGCCGCTCGACCCCTCGGCGCCTTGCCCGGGACGCTGCACGCTGTGCGTCGCGTCGAAGATGACCGGCGCGTCGCACGCCGCCGCCATCCGCGCGAACGACCGCATGTCGACGACGAGATCGCCGTATCCGAAAAATGATCCGCGCTCCGTCACGGCGACGTCGTCACCGGCGCGCTGCGCTGGTCGTGCCCGGCGCACCTTTTCGACGGCGCCGCGCATGCCTTCAGGGTGCATCCACTGTCCCTTTTTCACGTTCACCGGCTTTCCTGTCTTGCCGGCGGCGACGAGCAAATCCGTCTGACGGCAGAGGAACGCGGGAATCTGCAGCACATCCACCACGGCCGCCGACGGCGCGCACTGCTCCGGCAGATGCACATCGGTGAGGATTGGGAGGCCCGTTGCAGTGCGCACGCGATCGAGCGCAGCGAGGCCCTCGTCGAGGCCTGGCCCGCGGTGGGCGCCGGCGTTCGAGCGATTGGCCTTGTCGAAGCTCGCCTTGTAGATGATGCCACCCGGCACCTTCTCACCCAGCCGCGCGAGATGCTCGGCGACGCGCAGGTTGAGCGAATCACTTTCGAGCACGCAGGGCCCAGCAATGAGAAACAGCGCGTCGCGGCGGAAGAGCGCGGTCACGTCAGTCGGCGGCTTCCACCAACGACGCCGACCCGCGATCACTCTTCCGACGGCGCTTGGTGTTGACCGCCGCGGAGACGAACCCGGCGAACAGCGGATGCGGGCGCGTGGGCCGCGATTGCAGCTCGGGATGGAACTGGCAGCCCACGAACCAGGGATGCGTCGTCAGCTCGACGATCTCAACGAGCTGCCCGTCGGGCGAGAGGCCGCTCAGCTTCATGCCGTGCTGCACGAACAGCTCGCGGTAGTCGTTCGATACTTCGTAGCGATGCCGGTGTCGCTCGCTCACTTCTGGCTGGCCGTAAATCTCGGCGGCGCGCGACCCGCGCGCCAACCGGCACGGATACGCGCCGAGCCGCATCGTCCCGCCCATGTCCGTCACGTGCTGCTGCGATTCCATGAGCGAGATGACGGGATTGTCGCACTCCGGCGCGAATTCCGACGAATGGCTGTCGTCCAGGCCACAGACGTTGCGCGCGAACTCGATGATCGCCGTCTGCATGCCGAGGCAAATGCCGAAAAACGGCAGCCCCGTTTCGCGTGCTTGGCGAATGGCTTCGACCATGCCCTCGACGCCGCGTACGCCGAATCCTCCGGGCACGAGGAGTCCGTCGACCGAGCCGAGAATCTGCTCGGTGCGCTCGGGCACGAGAAAGTCCTCGCTCGACAGCCATTGAATGTCGACGCCGACGTCGTTGGCGATGCCGCCGTGAATCAACGCTTCCTGCACACTCTTGTAGCTGTCTGTGTAGTCCGTGTACTTGCCCACGACCGCGATGCGCACGCGCTCATGCGGCACGAGCACGCGCTGGACTAACTCACGCCACGCGGCGAGCGCGGGCGGCGCGCCCTCGAGACCGAGCTTCTGCACGACTTTTTCATCGAGCCCCTGCTCGTGAAAGCGCAGTGGAATTTCGTAGATCGTACGGACGTCTGGGCTCTCGACCACGGCGCCAAATTCCACGTTGCAGAACAGGCCAATTTTCCGCTTGATGTCGTCCGAAATTGGGCGGTCGGTGCGCACGATGAGAATGTCGGGCTGAATTCCGATCTGCATCAGTTCGCGCACCGAGTGCTGCGTCGGCTTGGTCTTGAGTTCGCCGGCGGCGGCGATGTACGGCAGCAACGTCAGATGAATGAAGATGGCGTTCTCGCGGCCGACGTCGTGGCGAAATTGACGAATTGCCTCGAGGAACGGCAGCGACTCGATGTCGCCAACGGTTCCACCCACCTCGACGATGACGACATCGTTTTCGGGCGACAGCCGGCGCACGGCCGCTTTGATCTCGTCGGTGATGTGCGGAATGACTTGCACGGTCGAACCAAGAAACTCCCCGCGCCGTTCTTTCGTGATGACGTTGAGATAGACGCGGCCCGTCGTGACGTTGTTCGACTGCGAGAGCGCTCGGTCAATGAATCGCTCGTAGTGTCCGAGGTCCAAATCCGTCTCGGCGCCGTCGTCGGTGACGAACACTTCTCCATGTTGGAACGGAGACATCGTCCCCGGATCAACATTCAGATACGGATCGAATTTGAGCATCGATACGCGCAGACCGCGCTCGACGAGCAACCGTCCGAGCGACGCCGCGGCGATTCCCTTGCCGAGCGACGAAACCACGCCGCCGGTGACGAAGATGTATTTGGTCGTGTTGGGTCGCTGAGCGATCTGCATCGGGTTCATCCTGTGGTAAGAGCCAGCCAGTCGCGATTCGCTCGTTCGAGGTCATCTTCCGTGTCGATGCCGGGGCGTGCCGGCTCGTCGACCAGCGCGACACCGATACGCATGCCTGCCGCGAGTGGTCGCAACTGCTCGAGTCGCTCGACCTGCTCGAGCGGACTCACGGCTAGGCGGGTCCACTGCATCAAGGCGTCGCGGGTATAGGCGTAGACTCCAATGTGCTGCCAAATGAGCGGCCGCTGCACTTTCGCGTCGTCGGGCTCGCGCAAATACGGAATCGCGGCTCGCGAAAAATACATCGCCCGCCCGTCGTCGGCGGCGACGACTTTTACGATGGCCGGGTCGCCGAGCGCGCGCTGGTCGGCGACCACGGCCGACGTGCCGAGCGGGAAGCCGCGCTCGATCACCATGCGCGTGGCGCCGAGCACCGCCGACCGCGACACGAACGGCTCGTCACCTTGCACGTTGACGATGACGTCGAAGTCGGCGAATTCCTCACGACAGGCGACCTCGGCGACGCGATGCGTGCCGGACGGATGGATGTGCGACGTGAGTACGGCCTCGGCCCCGTGCGACTCGGCGGCTCGCGCGACCTCGTCAGAGTCCGTGGCCACGACGACGCGCGTCGCAACGCCGATTTCGGTCACCCGCTCCCACACGCGGACGACGAGTGGCAGTCCGGCGAGCTGGCGGAGGGGCTTTCGGGGGAGACGCGTGGCGCCCAGTCGCGCTGGGATAACGGCGAGCGTCTTCATACGTGGCGCTCGGCGGGAATGGCGCACACAGCCGCAACAATCACGTTCTAAAATGTAGGTGTGCCGACGAGTCGGCGCAAACCGCCGATGCGAACTAGCGCGCCAGCGTGAAGCCGATGCCCGTCGCCGTGTGGCGATTTGCGGGGTCGACGAGCAACTCGGCGTAGAGATGGCTGACCGACAGCCTGACGCCGAGCGCCTGCTCGAGTTGCGGTAGTGTTCCCACGCCCGCGGATCCGATCATGTCGCGCAGCGTCACGACCGGCGAACCCACGAATGGCAGCGAGATTCTCTGGATCGGGAAGTTGTAGCCACCGGCGACGAACAGCAGCTGATCGCCGCCCTGCTCGAGAGGGTCTAGGGTCGGCAGGCTCCCAGGGCCGCCGAGGAAGGCCCATCGCTGGCGCGGCGTCGTACCGCGCGACGTGAACACCCCGTGCGCCTCGAGCCGAAGGCTCTGAGTGCCGAAGGTTGGAAAGGCGATTTCGCCCCCCAGGGTTGCTTGGCCGAACCAGCTGTGATCCGGCACGAAGACCATGCGCGACGATTCGCCGACTTCGGCGTCGACTGCGCGCGCGGGCGACGATTCCCTGGTCGCTCCAGTCGAGCGACGTGCCGGCGACGAACGAGCCAATGTCGCCATCGTCGATCGCCGGATTGGGACGTAGCATGTCGTCGAGGTCGTGGCGCCCGAAGATGCTCCACGGTCCACCGAGCGCATCCGAGTCAGGACGCACCGTCGACGCTCGCTCCCACCTGCCGCCGAGGTACGGCTCGATTTGACCCGTGGCAAACTCCCAGCGGTGCGAGAGCGCACCGTCAACGCGCGTGGCGCGATAGTAGTTGCGCATGTCGTCGCCCAAAAGCAGCACGTCGACACTGTTGGAGAGATCGGGCCGGATCCACGCATCGTTCGTGTATGTGGATCGGCCGCCGGAGAGGTGAACGCTCGTGGTGCGCGTGAAATCCACGTCCATCGCCATGGACGGATCGAGGCGGCCCAGCTGGGAGCGATAAGTCAGGCGAGGTTCGAACTCGACCGTCGTGCGTGGAACGGCGACGGTGGCCGCGACCGGCACGGAGAGGCCGTTGGTTCGATCGTAGGTTGGAATGGCGAAGCCAAGCGGTCCCGCCCAGTCGACGATCGATCGCGAGCGCACGGCCAGTACGCGATAGCTCAGGGCGTATCCGTCGGCAGTCGGCGTGACGTCGTACGTGAAATTGCGAAACGACGTGTGCCCGCCACCAATGTGCGCCAGCGCGGACTCGTACACACCACCGCCGTAGGTTGTCGCGCGTCCGGAGATTTCGGCGCCGGGATGCGTGACGAGATCTCCGCCAACAACGATCACGTCGCCGCGGACCGTTCCCTCGATCACCGCGTCGCGCGCCAACACGATGAGCGTGCCAGTGACCGTGCTGTCGCGCGGCACCAGGTATGGCACCGACGCGGGGGCGATCGCAGAGTGACGCCCAGCGAGTGCGGCGGCGAGTATCTGCGGTCCCCGCCCCGGCCCCGCGTCGCGAAGCGTCAGGACCGGGACCTGCGCGCGCGCCGCTCCGCCCCACGCGAGTAGGGCGGCGAGCATGGCGCTACGGGTCAACGCGCGAGCTCCAAAAAGTTGCGGAGGAGGGCCTTGCCCTCGGGAGTCATGATCGATTCCGGGTGGAATTGCACACCGTGTACCGGATACTTCGCGATGGCGGACGGCGTGCACCTCCGACGGATCATCCTTGGCCACGGCGATGATCTCCAGCTCCGCGGGCATCGACGAGCGCGCGACGACGAGCGAGTGGTAGCGCATGACCGACATCGGCGACGGCAAGCCGGCGAAGATGCCGGTACCGTCATGAGTTATTTCTGATGTCTTGCCGTGCATCACGCGATCGGCGCGCACCACGTCCCCGCCATACGCCTGGCCGATCGCCTGGTGGCCGAGACAGACACCAAGGGTCGGAATGCTGGCGCCCCAGCGGCGGATCGCGTCGACGGTGATTCCAGCTTCGGTCGGTGTGCACGGACCGGGTGAGACGACGATGGCCGAGGGCGCGAGGGTACCGATGTCGTCGACGGTGATCGCGTCGTTCCGGCGCACGACGGGGTCCGCGCCAAGCTCGCCAAGATACTGGACGAGGTTGTACGTGAACGAGTCGTAGTTGTCGATGACGAGGAGCACGGGAGGCGGGGCGGCGGCGCGGGCTGCGTGACGGGTCGCGACCCGTCACGCTGGTCGGAAAGTAATGCGCGCTCCTGGCGCGCGGCGACCTTTGCGCGACGGGGGCTATCCCCGCGGATGAAACTGTCGGTGCACCTGCCGCAGATACTCGCGATCGACGTGCGTGTAGATCTGCGTCGTCGAGATGTCGGCGTGTCCGAGCATTTCCTGCACGGCGCGCAGGTCCGCGCCTCCCTCGAGCAGGTGCGTCGCGAACGAATGGCGCAGCGTGTGCGGCGACACCGCCTTGGTGATCCCCGCGCGTTCGACGTGACGCCGGAGAATCTTCCACGCGCCCATGCGTGACAACGGCTCGCCGCGTGAGTTGAGAAATAGAACTCCCTTTCCGTTCCCGCGCTCGAGCTTTGGGCGAAGTTCGCGCACGTACGTTGCCACGGCGCCGATCGCCGAGCGGCCGATCGGCACGAGGCGCTCCTTGCTTCCTTTGCCGAACACGCGCACGAGCCGCTCTTCGAACAGCACGTCGCGCACGCCGAGCGTGATCCATTCCGAAACCCGCAGCCCCGCGCCGTACGCCAATTCGAGCATGGCCCGATCGCGAAAGGCCAGCGTGTCGTCGAGCGTCGGCGCCGCGAGCAGCTGCGTCATTTCAGCGACGGTCAGCACCTCGGGCAGCGTGCGCCACCGCTTGGGGGTTTCCAGTCGCTCACTCGGGTCGCGATTGACGACGCCGTCGGCGAGCAAAAAACGAAAGTAGGTGCGGACCGCGGAGATGTTCCGTCGAATCGACGACGGCGCGAGCCCGACGTCCTTGAGATGATAGACGAATTCGCGCAGTCCGCGGCTCGTGATGTCGACTGGCGACGGCGTGCCGTTCACCCGGGCGAAGTCGACGAGTCGCTCGACGTCGCGCCGATACGCCTCGAGCGTGCGCGGCGACGTCCCCTGCTCCAGCGTCAGATAGTCGCCGAAACGATCGAGCTGAAATCGCAGCGCGGCGCCGTCATCGATCATGCGAGTGCGTCGCGTGCTCACGGGCCGCCGTCGGCGCCCGTACCGACAATCGTCGCTACAGCGATGCAGGCAATCCCTTCGCCGCGGCCAATCCAGCCCATCCCCTCGTTCGTCTTTCCCTTCACGCTGACTGCGTCGACGTCGACGCCCAGCGCGCCGGCGAGCCGCATGCGCATCAGCTCGCGGTGCGACGAGATCTTTGGCCGTTCGGCGACAATCGCGACGTCGACCTGCTGCACGCTCCAGCCAAGTTCGCCAATACGCGCAACGGCAAGCCGAAGCATGTCGATCGAATCGCGCCCCGCGTTGGCGGGATCGCGATCGGAAAACATCTCGCCGATGTCGCCCGCGGCCGCGGCGCCGAGGATGGCGTCGGTAACCGCGTGCGCGGCGGCGTCTCCATCAGAATGCCCGTCGAGGTGTACGTCGCTCGGAATGGGAACGCCGCCAAGGATGAGTGGCCCCGGCGGCGCGAATTGGTGCGAGTCGTATCCGATGCCGACCCGCGTAGCGCGTTGGGCGTGGGGCGCTAGACGTGGCTCCGGCGGCCTCGATATCATGCGGCCGGACTGGCGAAAACGGGCGTGTCGATTGCACTCGTCCCGAGTCCTGCGTCCAAACGTCCCGCCCAGTATCGTGTAGTCCTGCCGCCGCCTGGCGACTTTGAACCCGGCGTCGACGACGAGACGCTCGATTTCGCTGGTCGTCGTGCGATGCGTCGTGTTCGCCGCTGAGACGACGTTCTCTTCGATCATCAGCGAGCCGAAATCGTTGCAGCCAAACCGGAGCGCGGTCTGCCCGATCTTGAGTCCCATCGTCACCCAGCTCGCTTGCAGGTTCGGCACGTTGTCGAGCACGATGCGCGCGATCGCAACGGTGCGCAGATAGTCGAGCGCGTCCGTCTTCGGCATGTGCGACATCGTCGGCGTGTTCTCCGGCTGCAGCGGCCAGCAGATGAACGCCGTGAACCCGTTCGTCCTCGCCTGGACTTCGCGCACGCGCTCCAAGTGCTCGATGCGCTCGGCGAGCGTCTCACCGATGCCGTACATCATCGTGACCGACGTCTTCATTCCTTCGCCATGCGCCAGCTCCATGATCTCGAGCCAGCGATCGGCGCCCGCCTTTTTCTTCGCCACCTGATCCCGGACGCGCTGCACGAGAATTTCGCCGCCGCCGCCGGGAATCGAATTGAGTCCGGCCTTCATCAGTTCGCGGATGACGTCGAGCGCGTCCATGCGGAACGTCTTGGCGAAAAAATCGACTTCGCTCGGACTGAACCCGTGGATGTGGATCGGATGATAGGTCTTGATGTAGCGCAGCAGATCCAAATACCACTCGAACGGGATGTAGGGATTGTGCCCTCCCTGCATCAGGATCTGGACGGCGCCGACTTCCTTCGCTTCGTCGATCTTGGCGCCGATTTGTTCGTACGACAGCGTCCACCCTTCCGCGTGTTTCGGCCGACGGTAAAACGCGCAAAACCCGCAGTCCGCGACGCAGACGTTGGTGTAGTTGATGTTGCGATCGACGATGTACGTGACGATGCCGTGCGGATGCTTCTCACGGCGCACGCTGTCGGCGGCCGCGCCCAATTCGAGCAGCGGCGCATTGGTGTAGAAGTCGAGAATGTCACGCATGGTGCACGCCTCCTAGATCCCAATCATTCACGCCGCCGGCAAAAACGCCAGCGATCCGTTTGGTACCTTGCCCGCCGTGACGAGCCGACGGAAAAATTCGGTGAGCCCGGCCAAGTGCTGATACGAGAGGCCGTAGTCGAGTCCCGATAAGTACTCGACGCACACCGCGCGATGGACCCCCGTCGCGATCGCCGCCTGCGCGGCAAGCGTGTCCAGGTGCTCGAGTCCCCAATTGCGCGATGCGATCAAGCCGGCGTGCACCGAGAGTGCTTCGGCGACCGGTGCCGTGCGCTGCGCCACCCACACGGCGAACACGAACGGCAACCCCGTCCACGCCTTCCACTCGGCGCCCAAGTCGTATGCGTAGCGATAGCCGGCCATACCCGCGCCGCCAGGGTAGAGTTCGGGCGAGCGGAGCCGCGACCAGAGATGCAACGCGGCGTCACCGATGACCAGGCGCGCGTCGTGTTCTTCCTCGCCGAACTGCGCTACGTCCGACAGCTCGGCGTTGCTCGGAACGAAGGCGGGTTTCGCGTCCCACACGTTCTCGAATAATAGTTCGAGCAAGGCAACGCTCGTCATCGAACTGCGACTGACGAGCACGCGGCGTCCATGCAGTTCAGAGGCGGGCCGCTTGGAGAACAGCACCACGCTGCGCACCGGTCCGTCGCTGCAGATCGAGAGGTCGGGCAGCAGCAGGTAGCGCGTTGCGTCGCGTGCGTATTCAACCGCCGAGATGACGCTCACGTCGAGCGCGCCCGCCGCCATGTCGCGGTTGAGCGCCGTCGGGACACCGTCGATCAATTCCGCGTCGAGCGGAACGATTCCGCGATCGATCGCCCCGTAAACCGGGTAGCAGTTGATGTAGGGGATCCGCCCGACGCGCATCGTCATGATCGCGCGCGCTTCAGGCCGCGACGTCCGACTCGAAGCTGCGCAGCACGCGATACAGCGAATCGCGCTCGGCAGGCTCCTTGTTCGCCCCACGAATGAGGCGGAGAATCTGGTCGAGCGTCATTTGCTGCGCCGTGTGCGCGCCCGCTTCGTGATAGATCTTTTCGCGCACCACCGTTCCCTCGAGATCGTTGACGCCAAAGTGCAGCGACAGCTGCGAAATGAACGGCGTGACCATGATCCAGTGCGACTTGATATGGTCGAAATTGTCGAGGAACAGTCGGCCCACCGCAAGATTCTTCAGATCGTCGAACCCCGTCGTCGCCGTGCCTGTGCGATGGAGCGTCTCGCCGAGTTCGTTGTGGTCGGGGTGATACGCGAGCGGAATGTAGGCGAGGAAGCCGCCCGTCTCGTCTTGCAACTCGCGCAGCATCGCCAGGTGCGCCATCCGGTCGGCGTACGTCTCGACGTGGCCGTACAACATCGTGCAGTTCGTACGAATCCCCAACTGATGCGCGTCGCGATGGACGTTGATGTACTCCTCGCCCGACAGCTTTTTGTCGGCGATCGTCGCGCGGACGCCCGGGCTGAAGACTTCCGCCCCGCCGCCAGGCATGGTGTCGAGTCCCGCGTCGCGCAGCGCGATGAGCGTGTCGCGCACCGTCATCTTCTCGATGCGCGCGATGTGCGCGACTTCCACCGCGGTCAGCGCCTTGATGTGTACCTGCGGAAAGCGCTCCTTGAGCCCGCGAAACATTTCCGTGTAGTACGCGAGCCCAGCCTTCATGTCGAGCCCACCCACGATGTGGAACTCACGCGTCAGCGTGCTATTCGCGGTGGCGGCTTCCGCGTACACCTGCTCCATCGTGTAGCGGTAGGCGCCCTCCTCTTTCGGCAGGCGCGCGTACGAGCAGAAGACGCAGGTCTTCCGCAGGATGCACACGTTCGTCGGATTGATGTGGTGATTCGCCGCGAAGGTCACGCGGTCGCCGTGCTTGGCACGATTCGCCGCGTCCGCCAGGTGCCCGATGCCGAGCAGATCACCGCTCTCGAACAGGGTGACGCCGTCATCCGCGGACAGCCGTTCGCCGCGCGCGACCTTATCGGCGACGCGCGAGAGTGACGGGTCGGTGATCAGGGTGCGGTCGAACGACAGGGCGACCGGCATGCGGCGGACTCCTTATTCCTCGAACCGCTTGATGGCGAGCGTGACGTTGTGCCCGCCGAATCCGAAGCTGTTGCTCAACACGGTACGCACGTCGCGGCCGACGGCGACGTTTGGTGTGAAGTTGAGATCGAGGTCAGGATCGGGCGTTTCGTAGTTGATCGTGGGCGGCACGATGCAATCCTGAACAGCCAGCGCGCCGATGATGAATTCCACTGCGCCGGCGGCGCCGAGCATGTGGCCCGTCATCGACTTCGTCGAGCTGACGTTCACCTTGGTCGCGTACTCGCCGAACACCGCCTTGATCGCCTTGGTCTCGTTGAGATCGTTGGCCGGCGTCGACGTGCCGTGCGCGTTGATGTAATCGATTTCCGACGGCGACAGCTTTGCGTCCTGCATGGCGCGCCGCATGGCGCGCTGCGCGCCCTCGCCTTCGGGCGCCGGAGCGGTCAGGTGATACGCGTCGCCAGTTGCGCCGTAGCCGACAATTTCGGCGTAGATGCGCGCGCCGCGCGCCGTGGCGTGTTCGAGCGCCTCGAGAATGACGATGCCACCACCCTCACCCATGACGAAGCCGTCGCGCGTTGCATCGAACGGGCGTGACGCCGTTTCGGGCGATTCGTTGCGCTCGGAGAGCGCTTTCATGTTAGCGAAGCCACCGATCGCCATCGGCGTGACCGTCATCTCCGATCCGCCGGTGATGACGAGATCCGCGTCACCGTACTGAATCGTGCGATACGCGTCGCCGATCGCATGCGCGCTCGTGGCGCAGGCGGAAATTGTCGCGTAGTTGGGCCCACGCGCGTTGAATCGCATCGAGACCAAGCCGGCCGCGATGTCGGAAATGAACATTGGAATGAAGAACGCGCTGATCTTGCTCTCGCCGCGCTCGCGGTAGACGTCGTGCTGTTCCTCGAACGTCTTGAGGCCGCCAATGCCGCTGCCGATGATCACACCGAGGCGATCGGGATCGTACCGACTCGTATCGTCGAGGCCCGCGTCGGCCATCGCCTGGACCGAGGCGGCGATGGCGTACTGCGCGAACGGGTCTGCCCGCTTGGCCTCTTTGCGGTCGAGATACGTGAGTGGGTCGAACCCCTTCACCTCGCACGCGAACCGCACCGGAAAGCTCGACGCATCGAACTTGGTGATTGGACCGCCGCCCGACACGCCCGCCGTAATCGCGCGCCAAGTCGTCGCCACGTCGTTGCCGACTGGCGTAATCGCCCCCATACCGGTGACGACGACCCGACGCTTCATTACGCGTTGCTCCCCATCTTCTGGTTCAGATATCCCACCGCATCGCCGACCGTGCGGAGCTTCTCCGCGTCTTCGTCCGGGATGTCGATGTTGAACTCCTTCTCGAATTCCATGACCAGCTCGACGATGTCGAGACTGTCTGCACCGAGATCCTCGATGAAGCTGGCCTCGTTGGTGAGCTTTTCACGCTCCACACCGAGCTCCTTCTCGATGATGTCGCGCACTTTTTGAGCGTTGTCAGCCATGGGACTCGTGCCTCTCTCGGATGAGGGTAGTATGGTGCGAATAATCTAGCGAGCTATAGGGGGGCCGGGTGAGGTGACGGCGGTCGTTCCGCGTCACATCACCATCCCACCGTCGACGACGAACACCTGTCCGGTGATGTACGCTGCGTGGTCCGACGCGAGAAATCCGACGATCGATGCGACGTCGTCCGGCGTGCCGAGTCGCGCGAGCGGGATCTGCGTGAACAGCGTCTGCTTCGCCTCGTCCGTCATTGCCGACGTCATGTCTGTCTCGATGAACCCTGGGGCGACCACGTTGGCCAACACGTTGCGCGAGGCGAGTTCCTTCGCCACCGACTTGGTCAGACCGATCAGTCCTGCTTTGCTCGCGGCGTAGTTCGCCTGCCCCTTGTTGCCGACGAGTCCGACGACACTGGCGATGTTGATGATGCGTCCCCAACGACGTTTGATCATGCCGCGCCCAGCAGCGCGAATGGCGACGAACGCGCCGCGCAAATTCGCGTCGAGCACGGCGTCCCAGTCGTCATCCTTGAGCCTGAAGAGAATATTGTCGCGCGTCAGCCCGGCGTTGTTGACGAGAATGTCGACCGCGCCAAAGTCTGCCTCGACCCGCTCGACGAGAGCGGCCACGGCCAGCGCATCGCCGACGTCGCACGCATAGCCTTTGGAGTCGGCGCCGAGCGCGGACGCGGCATCTTGCGCGCGCGCCGCATCGCGGCCGACGACGGCGATGCGCGCGCCGGAGCCAGCCAAATTCGCCGCGATTGCGCGCCCAATCCCGCGCGTGCTTCCAGTGACCAGTGCAGTTCGCCCGGTGAGATCGATTTTCATGCGGCGACGAGCCCGCGCAACTCACCCACCTCGGCGGCGGTGCCACATGTCGTCGTGCTCACCGTTGGCGCGATCTTCTTAACGAGGCCGACGAGCACGCTGCCCGGCCCCATTTCGACGAACAGCGCGCTCGGAAAACGCTCGGCGAGCGCGCGCACCACATCAATCCATTGCACCGGCTTGGCGAGCTGGTCGAGCAGCAACTGCTTGGCTCGTGACGCCTTGAGAACTGGCTCGGCCGATACGTTCGCGTAGACAGCGAAGTGTGGATCATCAAACGACGCTGTATCAAGCACTTGTGAAAGGCCGCCTTTAGCGCTTTCCATGAGCGGAGAATGAAATGCGCCGCTCACGTTGAGACGGATGGCGCGTTTCGCTCCCGCATCTTTGCACAGCGCCATCGCCCGCTCGACTCCCGCTTCTTCGCCGCTGAGCACGACTTGGCCCGGCGAGTTGTAGTTCGCTGGCACCACGAGTCCGGCTTCTTTGGTTGCGTCGGCGCAGATTTGTTCGATCGGGCGATTCGTGTCGCCAAGGATCGCGGCCATGGCGCCCGGCCGTTTGACCCCGCTGTGGTACATCAGCTCGCCGCGTCGCCGAACCACGCGAAGTGCGTCGTCGAGTGACAGCGACTCCGCGGCGTGATATGCCGTGAATTCGCCGAGCGAGTGACCCGCGGCCGCGACCACGCTCGCGCCGATCACGTCGCGCGTCGCAGCCCATGCCGCCGCGCCGTGCGTCAACAGCGCCGGTTGCGCGTTTTGCGTGAGCGTGAGCTCGTCCGCCGGTCCCTCGAAGCACATGCGGCTCAGCGGCAGCCCGAGCGCCGCGTCGGCGCGTTCGAACACGTCGGCGGCGGCGGGAAAGGCGTCCACGAGATCCTTGCCCATCCCCGGTTTCTGCGAACCCTGTCCTGGGAACAACAAGCACGATATCCATGGGCGATGAACTAGAGTCGGACGACCATGGAGCCCCACGTGAACCCGGCGCCAAACGCGACGAGCAACACGGTCGACCCCTCGCCGACGACTCCCTTTTCGATCGCCTCGTCCAACGCGATGGGCACGGACGCCGCCGACGTGTTGCCGTACCGGTCGACGTTCACATAGACTTTGCTCATTGGAATGCTCGCATGCTTCGCCGTCGCTTCGATGATCCGCACATTGGCCTGGTGCGGAATCATCAAATCGATGTCGGCGCCGGTGAGCTTGGCGGCGTCGAGCGCGCGCGCCGCGGCCTCGGACATCGAGCGGACGGCGTTTTTGAACGTTTCGCGGCCGTTCATCGTGATGAACTGCGATCGTTCAGCAAGCACCTCGGCCGAAAAGGGTCGCGCCGCTCCCCCGGATGGGCGACAGAGCAGATCGCCCAACGTGCCGTCGCTGCGCAGGAAGGTCGAGAGAATTCCCTTGTGGTGCTTCGATCGCTTGAACACGGCCGCGCCAGCCCCATCGCCGAACAGGACGCAGGTCGATCGATCGGTCCAATCGGTGATCGCGCTCAACTTCTCGACGCCGACCACGAGCGCGGTGTCGGCGTTGCCGGCGGCCATCATTGCTTCGGCGACCGTCGACCCGTAGATGAATCCCGAGCACGCGGCGCCGACGTCGAACGCCGCGGCGCGGCCAGCGCCGAGTGCCGCCTGCAAATCGACCGCGGCCGAGGGGAGGAGCCGATCGGGCGACGCCGTCGCGACGACGATGAGGTCCAACTCGCCGGCGTGGATCTCCGCTTTGGCCATGGCCGAACGCGCCGCCATCGCGGCGAGGTCCGTGGCACTCTCGGTCTTGGCGATGTGTCGCTGCTTGATACCGGTTCGCTCGACGATCCATTCGTCGGTCGTCTCGATACCGATGGCGGCGAAATCATTGTTGGTCATCACCGTCGCGGGCGTTCCGCGGCCGGTGCCGGCGATGTACGCGATCGGACGCTTCATGCGGCTCCCACTCCTTCTTGCAAGCGGCGGCCGATGTGTTCGTCCATCCGCGACTCGACCGCTTGAACCGCGACGTTGATCGCGTTCTTGATCGCGCGCGGCGACGACTTCCCGTGCGAAATGATACTCACACCCTTTACGCCGAGCAGCGGCGCGCCGCCGTGCTCGGAGTAGTCGAGCTGCTTGAGCGCGTCCATCATCGTTTTCTGATCGAGTCCGGACTTGGCCAGCAGTCCGATGATGAAGGGCGCGATGCCTTCATAGAACTTGAGCAGGACATTGCCGACGAATCCGTCGCAGACGACCACGTCGATCGCCCCGCGATCGCAGGCGCCGTTCGGGATGTCGCGCCCCTCGACGTTGCCGACGAAGTTGAGCCCCGCCGATTGCAACAGCGCGTGCGCTTCCTTCGTGACGGCGTTTCCCTTTTCCGGCTCCTCGCCAATGCTCAACAATCCGACCGCGGGGTTGTCGCGGCCGAGAATGTCTTCGGCGTACACGGTGCCCAGGCGGGCGAATTGGACCAGTTCGTCCGCCGAGCAATCGACATTGGCCCCGGAATCGAGTACGACGACCGGTTCGCGCGCCGTGGGAAAGTGGGTCGCGATCGCCGGGCGCTTCAGCCCCATGTGGAGACGCAGCGCCAGCATCGACGCGGCCATCTGCGCGCCTGTGTTCCCCGCCGACACAAAGCCGTCGGACTCACCCTCGGCTTGCAAGCGAAGCCCGACGAGCATCGAGCTATTGGGCTTGCCGCGGACGGCGGCCCCAGGCTTGTCGGTCATCTCGATCACGTCGGGCGCGTCGACCGTCGAAAGCCGCCCGCGCTGGCCGGCAAGCGCGGCGTGTTCGGGATCTCTAAAAAGCGCGTCGAGCTGCTCGGCGATGACCGCCGCGCGGCCCACGAGCTGAATGGAATGTGCGGAATCGAGCTCGCGCAGAGCGAGCAGTGCGCCGGCAACGGTCGCCCGGGGAGCGAAGTCGCCCCCCATGGCGTCCAACGCGATGCGCGCCAAAGCTAGGCTTCCTTGGCCGCAACCCGCTGTTTACCCGCGTAGTAGCCGCACTCGCCGCACACCCGGTGTGGTCGCTTTGGGGCCCCGCACTTGGGGCAACTCTGGATGACGACCGCCGGAGCCGTTTTGTGCGTGTTGCGCGCGCGCTTCTTTCGCTTCGAGGTACGTCGCTTCGGGACGGCCATGGGACGCTATGAGTAAAGTGAAAAGACGTGAACAGGCGTGAACGAGTCAGTTGCCGAGCTTGCGGAGCGAATCCCATCGCGGATCCACCGCCGTCTCGCTGCATTCGTGCGGACCCACGTTGAGGTCCGCCCCGCACCGCGGGCACAACCCCTTGCAGTCCTCCCGGCACAGCGCAAACGACGGCGCGGCGAGCAGCCATTCCTCCCGGATCGCCGGGCGGAGATCGAGCTCGTCATTCCGTGGGTCGAGCTGGTAGACATCCGGGTCATCGATATCCTCATCTCCCGGTTCCGCGAAGATGAGATGCGCTTCGTCGATCACGTGCCCGTGCGCGTCAGCCAAGCAGCGGCTGCACGACAGGACGACGTCGCCTTCGATGCGCCCATGCCAATAGAAACGGCCCGGCCCGGCGGACGACAACCGCCCGGTCACGTGCACCGTGGTCGCCGGCTTCGGATCGTCGTCTTCCCACACTGCGTCGGTAGCGGGCAACTCTTCGTCAACGACGACAGCATGCGACTCGAGCGACCGAATGTCGAAGGACAACATCCCCCTAAAATAGTCGGCGAAGGCGCTGACTACAAGTCGGTGAGGGATCAGAAGTTAGGCGCCGTACCCGGGTGCTACCGTCGCTGAAAATCCGACGAGCCAAGTGCGATCGCCACCAAATCGCCGATATGCTGCCGCGTATGCGCCGGGGTCTGAAGGGCAAGCATCGCCTGTCGCGTCTCGACGGACGCGTCGGCGCTGAGCAGCGCGTCGATCACGCCGTCGACCTCCTGGCCGGAGTTCATCTCCAACAACGCCGGCGTCGGCTTCCACTTGGCGATCGTAACGCCAGACAGTTGGTTCGCGCCAACCTGCGATCCGAGGTTCACGCGGTTCAACAGCGCGCCCGTGTTCATCCACGCGGCGCCTTGGTCCGGCCATCCCTCGGGTGTGGCACGGCCAAACATCGGCTGCCCGAGCCGGGCGACGAGTTGGACGCCTTGCGCTGTCGTATCCGGCGGCGCGTTCATCGTGCGAAGAATGCTCGCCACGAGCTCGAACGGCGTTTTGACCTTAGCCCGGTACGCACCGCGACTGTTGAACTCCGGCGAGGTAATGATCGTCCGCACGACTTCGCGAATGTCGCCGTCCGTGCGCAGATACGTTTGCGCCGCACGCTCGACCAGCGCCGGAGGAGCACTGTCGCTCACGAAATGAACGACCAGCTTCTTGGCGATGAAGTGCGCCGTCGACGGATGGCGCGCCAAAAGGTCGAGCACTTGCTCGCCGTCTTCGATACCGCGGCCGCCGGGAATCCGAACACCCAACACGATCTTCTCGCCGGCGTCGTGCTGCCCCGACTGAAAGGCGAACGTGCCGCCGAAGGCGTAGTTGTCGATCCCCCACCCCGTCAGACAACGTGCGACCTCCTGCACGTCATGCTGCGTATAGCCGCCGTCGACGCCGAGCGTATGCAGCTCCATCAGCTCGCGCGCGTAGTTCTCGTTGACGCCGGTGCGACGGCGCTTGACCGCGTGCACGAGCGATGTGTCGCCGAGTGGAGGGTGCGCCATGCGGCGCTGCTCGATCTGCCATTCTGCGAGCGTGGGATGCAGGCTGTCGACGACGCTCTGGAAATTGTCCAGGTAGTACAGCATCGCCGGGCTCTTCGCCACGGCGCCGAGCAAGTCGCGAAACTTTCCGAGCGCGTGCGTGCGAATTGCCCGGTCGTAGTCGACCAGCGTAAACTGATTCGGCATCTTGTCCGTGCTGACCGAGAAGTGGTTTTCCCAGAACACGGTCATCACCTCGAGCAACTGCCGGTCGCTCAACGCGGCGCGGAGGAGGATCGACGGTGGGAGTTCGCGCACGGCTCCATTTCGCAGCTGCCCCAACCTGCCCGCCTGTTCCGCCCGGCGACTCGCTCGCTCGACTTGTTCGCGCATGCCGGCCAGCTCGACCATCGGCGACGCCGTGTCCGGAGCGGCCTTGGAACGCATGGCCATGGTGTCCGGGCGCGACGGAGGCGAAACGAGCCCGAGCTCGAGGGCCGTCGGATGATCGGCGACCAATTCGAACGCGGTCTTGTGCGTGATGTCGAGGCCGTCGAGCACACTCTCGGCGGCACGATCCGCCATGCGCTCCGGATAGAGTTGCTGCTCCACCCAGGCATTCACGCCCATGCGCTCGACCATGGCGAGGTCGCCGGGCCGCGCGCCGAACGTGAGACGGCTGAGCGCCTGCCGGGCGCGATCGGCATCGTTGAGCGGCGCATTGCGATTCGCCGAGCCGCCGCCCGTCGTCGAAGGCGTAGTTGGCGCGACCTGCACGCTCTGCACGCAGCCGGCGAGCGCCGTACCGATGAGCAGAGCGAACGCGCGGCGTACCAGATGTCTCATGAGCATCGCGACAACGCCTCAGTGAATACGAGCTTTGACGAGCTGCACGGGCCCGTACGTACCGGTCTCGAGATAGACGACGCCAGGCCCAAACCCCGCCACCGCGAATCCAAGCGGAATCTGGACACGGTCGATCAGGCCGCGCGCAGGGCTGACGACATCGTACACCACGGCGGGCGCTCCGGACGTGATCGAGTTCACACGAATCCACACGTTGCCGGCCGCGTCCGCACGCGTAAATCCGCTCACGAACGGCGGGCGATAGTCGGGAAGATCGGACGGTTCCACGAACGCGCGCAGCGGCCCGGACGATGGATCACCGCCGCGACCGGCGGCGTAGGTCGAGTCGCCGGCGCGCAGCGACGCAATGACGGCGACTTTCATGCTGTCCGTCAGCCGCTCGCGGTGGGTTGGGATCGGCGGGCCGATGGCGACCCGTCCGTCGGGCCCGACTCGATCGACGCGATATTCGTTCACGCGCACCAACGCCAAGGTCCCGTCATTCAAAAGCGTCCAGTCGTCGCCCGACGGAATCGGATTGAACGCGGAGTGTCCGGAGCCGCCGAGACCGCGCCCTCGCCGCGTGACCGCTTGGCGAACGCGAGGACCGTACAGTTCCGCGACGGTGTCTACGCGTGCGGTTGCCAGATCTTGCCGCAGAATCGCCGTGGAATCCGGGCCGACCATGAGCGTGTCGCCCACGAAGTCCGGGTCGAGCAATGACATGAAGAACGGGGGCGGCGCGCGAAACATCAGATGGCCCGCCTGATCGTAGCCGAGCGTCGTGTTCGGCAGTTTGAACGTGGCGAGGTTCGCGCGCGTCGGAGCTCGGATGATTCGTGCGACATGACCCATCGGATCGATTACGAGAAACGCGTCCGTCAATTGGTCGGTGACTAGCGACGAGTCGCCCGCGAACGCGACGAGGGAGTTCAGCCCGCTTCCGTACGCCTTTCCGGTTCCGCTGGTCGTGTCCGCGACGATCGTCGCGTGCTGGAGCGACGAGTCGAAGAGCATCAGGCGTCGCGTGCGCGGGTCGTTGACAAGTACGCTCCCCGTCGAGAGCACGCGAATGGAACTCATCGCGCCGAGCGATTCCGCCGCGGTGGCGACGATGGGGCCGAGCGGCCGGATCGCAACCGCCGCCTGCTGCGCGACGACGATGTGCCCGAGTCCGCCGAGGGCGGCGGCGACTACGGCGACGAGACGAGACCAACGCATAGTTGTCGACATGCGAAGTGACGAGTTCGCCCCCCCACAAACAAAATGCGCTGCTCTTGCCTGGCCCGAAAGTCCTATGTCACTCGACTCGGCTCTAGCGTAGCGTCGGCGATTCCAAAACGCTGTCGAGAGCCTCATCATGCCACAAAGCAAGAGTTCGACAAAACAACCCAACATCGTCTTCATCATGGGAGACGACATCGGCTGGTACAACATCGGCGCGTATCACCGCGGCATCATGGCCGGACGTACGCCACATCTCGATCAAATGGCGGCAGAAGGGATGATGTTCACCGACTACTACGCCGAGGCCAGTTGCACGGCGGGTCGGGCAAACTTCATCACCGGCCAGCTTCCCATTCGCACCGGACTCACGACCGTCGGCCAGGCCGGCGCACCGCTCGGCATGCCCGCCGAAGCGCCAACGATTGCAACGGCGCTCAAATCAATGGGCTATGCGACCGGACAGTTTGGCAAGAACCACCTCGGCGATCGCAATGAGTTTCTTCCCACCGTGCACGGCTTCGACGAATTCTTCGGCTACCTCTACCATCTCGACGCGATGGAGGACCCGTTCCATCGCAACTATCCAGAGGCGCTGAAAGAGTCCGTGGGGCCGCGAAATCTGCTGCACACTTTCGCTGCCACCGCGGACGATGCGACCGAACAGCCGCGATGGGGAAAAGTCGGCAAACAGAAAATCGTCGACGAAGGGCCGCTGCCCCCGCATCCCACCGCGGGGATCACGCACAACATGGAAACGATCGACGAGGTCATTCTCAGCCACACGATCAAGTTCATCGACAAGGCCGTGAGCGACGAGAAGCCGTTCTTCGTCTGGCTCAATCCGACGCGGATGCACGTTGTCACGCATTTAGCGGAGAAGTATGACAAGATGCGAACGGCCGAGAATGGTTGGAGTCTCTACGAGGCCGGCATGGCGCAGATCGACGACGTGGTCGGCTCAGTCATGCAGAAGCTGAAGAGTTCGGGCCTCGATGAGAACACCATCGTCGTATTCACGACCGACAATGGCGCCGAGAATTTTACCTGGCCGGACGGCGGTCAAACGCCGTTCGCCGGCGGCAAGGGCACGGTCCTCGAGGGCGGCTTCCGCGTGCCGTGCATTGTCCGGTGGCCGGGCAAGATCGCCGCGGGCAAGGTGGAGAACGGCGTCATGTCTGGCATGGACTGGTTCCCGACCTTTGTCGCGGCGGCCGGAAACCCGTCGATTGTCGAGGACTTGCAGAAAGGGAAAGAACTCAACGGCACGAAGTACCACGTCCACCTCGACGGATACAACCAACTCGATTTCATCACGGGCAAGGGCCCGTCCAAGCGCAACGAGGTGTACTACTTCGCCGAGAGCACGCTCGGTGCGGTGCGAATTGGCGACTACAAGTATCGGTTCATCGATCAGCCGCAGGGGTGGCTCGGCGGGACGGTCAAGGTCGACTGGCCAATTCTCACGAACATTCGTCTCGACCCATTCGAACGCACGGGCCTGACAGGGTCGCTCCAGTATACCGATTTCATGAAATATGAATTCTGGCGATTCGTCTTCGCTCAGGATGAGGTTGGAAAATTCGCCCAGACGTTCGTTGATTTTCCGCCGATGCAGAAGGGCGCGAGCTTCAACCTCGAAGCGGTCAAGGAGCAAGTGATAAAAGCGGCGAAATCGCACTCGGGCGCTTGACGCAACGCTCGCGCTGGCCGGGTGGATGACTTCGGGGGTATTATCGTGTCGAGTTCAACTCCCTCCTCCGACGTCCACCCGACCCAGCGCTCATGCGAAACCCAGTTCTCTTCGCTCTCGCGGCGGTTCTGACCTCCGCGCCCGCGCCTCGCCGCACCTCCGTTGCCGCAGCCGTTCCCCCGTGCACGACGGCGACTGCGGCTTGCGAGCAGTGGGTCACGCTCGGTGGCGGGCCGGCGCGCTCGATGGTCTACTCGACCTACTCGCTGGACACGCCAAATGCCGCCGTGACCCGCGCGCTCATCATGGTTCACGGAACGAACCGCAACGCCGACCACTATTTCGCCACGGCGACGGCGGCGGGGTTCCTGGCCGGCGCGCTCGACAACACGGTGATCATCGCGCCGCACCTGATCGCGTCGCCGGACACGCCGGAGGCGAACGAAGTGGTGTGGCCCAACCGCGGCGACAGTTGGCGCTCCGGCGGCATGTCGACGTCGAACCCGACGCTGTCGGCATTCGACTTCATGGATGAGATTCTTCGCAAGCTCGCCAATAAGAAGACATTCCCGAACCTGACGAGGATCGTCGTCACCGGGCATTCGGCCGGCGGCCAATTCGCCACACGCTACGAGATGGCGAATAAGGTTCACGGCACGTTGGGCGTGACGATCACCTATGTCGTCGCCAATCCGTCGACGTATGCGTGGCCCGCCTCGGTCCGCCCGCTCCCCTCCGGCGACGCCGACCCCGCGACGGCGGACAAGGAGGCCCTGGGCGACAACGGCGAGAAGGTGCATTCACAGTTCACGTATGGCCCGTTCGACGCGGCGAAGGTTCCCAGCTACGACCGCTGGCCCGCCGGGCTCGAAAATCGGATCGGGTATACCGCGCAGATGTCCGATGCGCAGTTGCGCAAGCAGCTCGTCGAGCGGCCGACGACGTATCTGTTGGGCCAGGTCGACGTCCTGCCGCTCGGCGGATTCGACTCGTCACCCGCCGCTATGGCGCAAGGTCCGACGCGACGCGCGCGAGGGGAGGCGTTCGTCAAGTACCTGACCGATTCGCTCGGCGCCAAGACGAAGGCGATCATCGTCCCCGAGTGTGGGCACAACGATCGGTGCATGTTCACGACCGACGTCGTCTTTCCGGTGATCTTTCCGCAATAGACGACACGGCGACTGCACGTCGTCTATAATCAGACAATCCGCCCCTCCCCCGGCGAATCACGCTTCAACGGAGCTCTGATGGCGACCACGTCCGGCACGACGTCGACGACAACCCCGCTCGGCCCACTATCCGGTGCGTTGACCGATCACCCGCAGCCCGGGTCGATGCCGGGCGGGTTCTTCGGGCATCCGCGCGGTTTGTCGACGCTCTTTTTCACCGAGATGTGGGAACGGTTCAGCTACTACGGCATGCGCGCGTTTCTCATCCTCTACATGGGGAAGGTGCTTGGGTTCGACGACCGCCACGCCGGTTCGGTGTATGGGACGTACACGGCGAGCGTTTGGGCGGCGGCGATCGTTGGTGGAATCATCGCCGACCGGTGGCTCGGCCAGTATAAGAGTGTGCTCATTGGCGGGATCATCATTGCGATCGGCCACTTCACACTCGCGTTCCACCCCCTGCCCTTTTTCTACGCTGGCCTCGGCTGCATCGTCGTCGGCACGGGTATGCTCAAGCCGAACGTGAGCGGGATCGTTGGCTCGCTGTACGAGCCCAACGACGCGCGGCGCGACGCCGGCTTCTCGATCTTCTACATGGGCATCAACCTGGGTGCGGCGCTGGGACCGTTCATTGCCGGATATCTGGCACAGCGGGTCGACTGGCACCTCGGATTTGCCTGCGCGGGCGTGGGCATGACGCTCGGACTCATTCAGTACATTCGCGGGCGGAAGCATCTCGAGCCGGCGATCCAGCGCTTGGAGGCCCAACGTCGCGCGGTTCGCGCGACGGCGAAGGCCGCACCCGGGTCGGCTCTACCCGCCGGACCGACGTTCGCCGGATTCACAAAAGTGGAATGGAAGCGACTGGCCGCGATGGGCGTGTTCTTCGTGTTCGCCGCCGTCTTCTGGGGCGCCTACGAGCAAGCCGGGTCGACGTTGAATCTCTTTGGCGACCGGTTCACACGCACGTCCATCCTCGGCGTCAGCTTTCCCTCGAGTTGGTTCCTGACGATTCAAGCGATCTTCGTGATCATCCTCGCGCCCGCGTTTGCCTGGGCGTGGATGCGCCTCGGAAAACACGAACCGTCCACGCCCGCCAAGTTCGCGATCGGCCTGTTTTTCATCGGAATGTCGTTCGTGTTTCTGCTCATTCCGGCCAATCACCTTCAGGATTCGCCGGGCATTCGCGTGAGCCCGTTCTGGCTGATCGGCTGCTACTTCATCCAGGAGCTCGGCGAACTGGCGTTGTCGCCGGTCGGTCTCTCGGTGTTCACGAAGCTTTCGCCGGTCAAGATCGTCGGATTCATGCTCGGCGTGTGGTTCCTCGCGGATTCGGTCGGCAACAAAGTGGCCGGGCTCGCGGCGGGGTTCATTTCGTCCGCGCCACTGCCGCAACTGTTCGGCATCATCGCCGCGTCGTGCCTCGCCGCGTCGGTCGTCGCCTTCCTGATGATCAAGCCGGTCAAGGGATTGATGGGCGGCGTGCGCTGATTCCGATTGGTCGACCTAGCGCATGCCGGCGGTGTTGAGCGCCGTCGCACCGCCGACGATCGGAATCGCGATCGACGAATGCGCGAGGTCGACCGTGAGTGTCGTTCCCGGCGCGCGGCCAGAGCGTGAACTCCCGGTCACTGGACATGATCATCAGCGCGAGTCGCTTGCCGGCCGGCACAAATTCGTCGTCCGGTTGGAGATCGAAGGTGAGATCGTAAAACTTGCCGGGCACCAGTTTTTCTCCCGGTTGCTTGGAGTCGTAGTTACCGCCCTGCGTGAGGGATTTGTAATTCTGAATGTCGGCCCAGCCACGATCGATGAGCCCGGCGTGGCTCGCCGAGCCCACGCGTGGCGGAATCGTACGGCAGCATGACGAGCCACACGCTCAAGTTGGCCGCCGGCTCACTGGAGGCGACGCGCAGCGTCACGCGCGGCGTTCCAGAGATGTGGACGGTGTCCGTGAGGAGGGGCGTCGCGTACAACAGCCGGTGCGTCGACTGGCCGGCACTCGCGTCGGCGCTGCCGCTCATCGCCACGTCGTCGATCAACGTGTCGGTACCGGCATTGGTGTTCGTGAATGACAGATTCGCAATGCCCCGCCCGCCCGGCGCCGGATGCAGCACGACCGGCACCGACCCCGGAACCGGGAATGAGGCGAACGGTGTCGGCGGCGCGGCGGGCGCCCGTCCGCGCCCTCGTCCTCGAGCTGCGACTGCCGCGCCGGTATCGCTCCTCGCGGCAATCGCAGCAGCGGCCATCGCGCGCGGTTCCTGCGCGGCGGCATCCTGGACGATCCACACCGGCGGATCCGTCTGCACGCCGTTGTCGACGCCGTACAGGTAGTGGCTGAACCAGCGGTTCACCATATCGGCCGGCGGATTGCCGCCATGCCCGCCTTGGTGCAGATAAATCGACACCGGAAGCCCGCGCGCCTTCATCTCGTTGTAAATGCGCACGCTGTGTTCGGGCACCACGTTGTAGTCGTTGAAGCCGTGCGCCAACAACACAGCGGCCTTGATGTTCTTGACGTACGGCAGCAGGTCGCGCTCGCTCCAGAAATCGTTGTAGTCGCCGCTCGCGCGATCCTGTCCCTTGGCGCCGGCGAAAATGCCGTTCTTCCACAGACGCTCGCAGTTCGCGCGTCCCGCGCTGTCACCGCTGGCAATGAAGTCGTACAGCACATCGACATCTTCGCCGAGGTAGCCGCCGGGCGACCGAACCAGACCGTTCGACCGGTAGTAGTGGTAGTAGGACGTGTTTGGCGACACCGGGACGACGACCTCGAGTCCTTCGACTCCCGTCGTCGCCG
The DNA here is from genome assembly GCA_963817445.1 of uncultured Gemmatimonadaceae bacterium. Classification (GTDB taxonomy): domain Bacteria; phylum Gemmatimonadota; class Gemmatimonadetes; order Gemmatimonadales; family Gemmatimonadaceae; genus JAQBQB01. The sequence goes on along the minus strand of CAWFOG010000022.1, from coordinate 574,878 downwards.
CGGCGAGCGGCAGCGTGCCCTCGTACGACGTCCCCATCATTCCAACTTTGCCGGTCGACCACGACGTCGCGCGCACTTCTTCCGATCCTGTCTCGGTCGTGAAGCCCTTCGCGCGACCGTTGAGCCAGTCGACGACGAACTTCATCGGCATGCGCTCCGGCGCGTCACCAACCGTCGGACACCCCTCTGACCGTCCGGTGCCTGGCGCTTCCGAATGTACGACGGCAAACCCGCGCGGTACCCATTCGTTGACGAGTGCGTTCGAGATGCGCGTGCGGTTCGCCAAATACGGCGGAGCCGTCATTGCGCCGCGCGGCTCCGGCGTGGCGTTCAGCTCCTGTTGCACGTTCCAATTGACCTGGCCGCGCGCCGTTCCCGCGTAGTACGGGCTCGATCCATACACGACGGCCACCTTGAGGCCTTCGGTCTCGGTCTGCCGCGGGCGCGTGACGTCGACGTGGACGCGATCCGGCTTGCCGTCGTGATCGCTGTCGAAATTCGTTTCGACCCACAGGTCCTGGCGAATCCAGGTCGACGAGTCCTGGAACGCCGGGACGATCTGCGCCATTCCGTTCACGAACGTCGGCTTGGCGGGAGGTGCGCCTTGCGCGGCCGCACTTCTGTGGGTCGACGACACCGCGCCGAACGAGATGAGTACAACGAACGCGGCGCGCATCGAGGCGCGGAGTGTCGGAAGTCGCATACTGGAGAAAAAAGAATGGAGAACCTGGATCCCGCGACGCTGTCCGCGCGGCAACGCAGCTAACTTGTCCACCAACCCCGCCCCGGCGCTAGCCACAGCAGGCTCCCCTGCGCGCCTCGCACTACAAGAGTGAGATTGCCTCGCCGATGATCGTGCTCGAAACGGAACGGCTGACGCTGCGGCATGCGTCGCTGGACGACGCGGACTTCATGCTCGGACTGCTGAACGAACCGTCGTTTCTCGAGTTCATCGGCGACCGTGGCGTTCGGACCGTCGACGACGCGCGCCGCTACATCGACGAGCGATTCGTTGCCAGCTACGAGCGGAATGGCTTCGGTCTGTGGATCGTGGAGCGCAAGGATGAGCGCGGCGCGATCGGAATCTGCGGCCTGGTCAAGCGCGAAACCCTCGACGAGCCCGACCTCGGGTTCGCATTTCTCCCAAGATTCTGGTCGCTGGGCTACGCCAAGGAGTCGGCGACCGCCGTCAGGGACTTCGCGTTTGGGCCGTTGGCACTCCCCCGCCTCCTCGCGATTACGAGCGACCACAACGCCCAGTCCATTAGACTTCTCGAACGGCTTGGCTTCTCGCTCTCCGGCGTGACGCCGGCGGTGAGCGGCGACGCGCCGGCGCGGCTGTATTCGGCCGTGCCGAACGCTGGGTGATGCTTGACGTTCATCTTACACGACTACCAAGTTATTCAGCCATCCCCGACGGAGGGGTCCGCGTGCCCGAACCAACCGACAATGAGTCCGCAACGCCTGATGTCCTGCGGCGCCTGAGAGAGGCGCTCGAGGGGCGGTACGCGGTTTCGCGCGAGCTGGGACGTGGAGGCATGGCCGCGGTATTCCTCGCGCGCGATATCAAGCATGACCGCGAAGTCGCGATCAAGGTGCTGCATCCCGAGCTCGGCGCGTCGGTTGGGGCGGAGCGGTTCGAGCGGGAAATTCGCCTTGCCGCCAAGCTCCAGCATCCGCACATCCTTGGCCTGCACGATTCGGGAGTCGCCGGCGATCTGCTCTACTACGTCATGCCGTTCGTCAAGGGCGAATCGCTCCGCGATCGCCTCGATTCCGAAGGCATGTTGCCGATCGACGACGCCATCGCGATTGCGCTCGAGGTGAACGACGCCCTGGGCTACGCGCACTCGCAGGGTGTGATTCACCGCGACATCAAGCCGGAAAATGTGCTGCTGTCCGGCGGCCACGCGCTCGTTGCCGATTTCGGGATCGCGCGTGCCATTTCGCCAGACGGCGCAGTCCAAAAAATCACGGCGACCGGCATGTCCATGGGCACGCCGTACTACATGTCGCCCGAGCAGGCGAGCGGTGAAACCGTCGGCCCAACGGCGGATCTCTACAGCCTTGGCTGCATGTTGTACGAGATGCTCGCCGGCGAGCCGCCGTTCACCGGCAAGAACTCGATGCAGATCATGGCGCGGCATGCGATGGAACAGGTGCCGAGCATTCGCATCGTGCGCAGTTCCGTTCCCGAGGAAGTCGAAGAAGCGATCTTTGCCGCGCTCGAAAAAACTCCCGCGGACCGCCCGCAAACAGCGGCGCAGTTCGCCGAGTACATGGGGCTCGTCTCGGGTCACACGGCCGGCATGCGCGCGCGCACGACGATGACGCGGCGCTCGCCGCTCGGCATGTCGCCGCGGATGACCCAACGGCTTCCGCCCGAGCCTGTGGCGTGGTGGCGTCGGCGGCCGGTCATCATTGGCGGCGGCGTTGCGGCGCTCGTCGTCGTGCTCGTCGGCGCCGTCGCCTTTTGGCGCGAGCCGTCGCGTCGCGCGGCGCCGCTCACCGCCGAGTCGCGTCGCGTGGCGGTGCTCTACTTCGACGACAAGAGCAACGACCACACGCTCGGCCCCGTCGCCGACGGTCTGACCGAAGAGCTCATTCACTCGTTGTCCACGGCGCCCAGCCTCACGGTGATCTCCCGCTCCGGCGTCGAGCGCTATCGCGGCACGTCGGCGACGACGGACAGCATCGCGCGCGCGTTGCGCGCGGGCTATCTCGTGCGCGGCGAACTGGAACCCGACGGTGATCGCGTGCGCGTGAACGTGCGACTCTACGACGGCAGCGGCGTCGATCTTCAACGCGCCGCGTTCGCCGTGCCCGCGAGCAACGTCTCGCTGATGCGCGACACGTTGGCGACGGTCGCGTCGGATCTCATTCGGAAGCAGCTCGGATCCGACATCCAGCTCAAGCAGCAGCGGTCGGAGACGGAGAACTCCGCGGCGTGGCTGCTGCTCCAGCGCGGCGAGCAGGCCCAGAAAAACGGCGAAGCCGCGAATGCCAAGGGTGACACCGCGGGACTCAATCGCCAATTCACTCTTGCGGATTCTTTATACGGCGAGGCGCAAGCCACCGACGCGCACTGGTCGGATCCGGCGTCCATGCGCGCCGCGCTGGCCTATCGCCGGTCGCGGTTGGTGGGCAGCGACCCCACGCTCGTCCGAAAGTGGGTCGACGTCGGCATGCCATACGCGGACCACGCCATCGCGCTCGACTCGAACAGCGCCGACGCCTACGAAGTCCGCGGCAATTTGCTCTACTGGACCTGGCTATCGGCGATCGAGACCGACGCGGCCAAGCGGAACGCCGTGCTTGCCGCGGCGAGGGCCGATCTCGAACGGTCGACGCTGCTCAATCGGAATCAGGCGGGCGCGTGGGCGACGCTCTCGCATTTGTATAACCAGATTCCGGGAGCGACGAATAACGACGTGTATCTCGCGGCGCAGCATGCGCTCGACGCCGACGAGTTTCTCTCGAACGCGAACACGATCCTGACGCGACTCTTTGACGCGGCCTATGACCTCGGCCAGTTCGACAAGGCGAAGCAGTGGTGTAACGTTTCTGGCCAACGCTTCCCGGCGCGACGTTCGTGCCGTACGATGTCGTCTGTATCTACTCACCACGCGAATCGAAGAGCCGAACGTGGCTCGCGCCTGGCGGCTCGCCGACTCCGCCTCGGCGTTGGTCGCGCCAGCAGCGCGCGCGCGCGATCAACTCACCGAGAACATGCTCGTCGCGGCGGTGATCGCACGCGCGAGCAAGCAACAGCCGGCTCTCGCCGACAGCGCGCGACGTGTACTTAAGCGCTCATTGGGCGACGCAACGGTGGATCCGACGCGCGACCTCGCCTATTTCGGCGCGTTTGTATACACGGTGCTCGGCGACAAAGACCAGGCGATCGATCTGCTCAAGCAGCATCTCGCCGCGAGCCCGAGTCGAGCGGTGGCTCTGCGCGACGATCCGGGTTGGTTCTTCCGTGACATCGCGCAGGATCCGCGCTTCCGCCGTGCGGTGAGCGCGCCGTAGCGCGCGCGCCACAGTTGCGCCACGGCGAAGCGAACTCCACATTGGCAGTCCGCGGGCCCCTCGATCGTCCTGGCGCGCGAGCCGCCCCATCCCCCCCCGGGGTCGGCGCTGCCAACAATCTGGTCATTGGAGAACTCGGATGCGACGCCGCATTGGTTCCGTAGTCGGTTTGTTGGCAGTTGTTGTATTCGCAGTTTCATGCGGTGACGACACCAATCGCCCGTCGCCAACCGCGCCGAGCACGCTCAGCCCGGGGCCCGGATCGGCCACCATCGTCGGCAGGAACTGTCCGACGCTTGCCTCGCTCGTGTCGCTCGCCCATTCCGTGTTCGACGGCGGGTCGCCGAACGCCGCGAGCGTGCTGGTGCTCATTGCCGACTTGGATTTGCAGCTTCGGTTGGGGAAGCTGTCCACGGCGCAGACGCGCGCGCGCACGATCATCTCGACCATTCTGCTCAGGGTCCAGCAAAAGGTGCCGCCCGACAAACGAGCGCAGGTGCAGGCGCTGATCAGCGGCATCCTCTGCTACGCCGGACTTTCGCCTGACACGTTCCTCGTGCTGCCGACCGATGGCGCGCAGGTATTCCGCACGGGCGACGGCAACGCGGGTATCTCGCTCGACGCGGGGTCGGTCGCACAGCCGACAACGATCTCGATCACACCGCTCCCGGTGACCACGCCGCCGCTCGATACGAAGCTCGATCAGTATCCGGGGTTCATCGAAGTCACGGAGTCGTCGCCGCTCAGCAAGCCGGCGGTCATAGGCGTGTGTCCAGCGTCGAACATCCCAGCGGACGTCCTCGCGCGACTCCGCCTCGGCCATCAGGCGACCACGGGATTCGAGATTACACCTGCGGCTGACGCGAGCTTCCTCGATTGCTCGACATCGACTGCGCAAAGTCGGATTCCTGAATGGGTCCACCGACTGGCCAGTCTGTTCATGCCGACGCCGTTGTACGCGAAGCCGCCGTTTGCCGGAGGCATTGGTGGTCTTGCGAGCGAGTTCAGTCCGTTTGCGCCAGTCGACCCGGTGCTCAGTCTGTCGGGCGGGATTGGCGGAACGGCGACGGAATTCCAGCGGAAGTCGAAGGCCGACACTCTCAAGTTCTCGCCGAACGCGTCGATGTCGCCGACGTCGAAAGCGCCGCTGTCGTCGAGCAAGTCGCTGTCGCCGACCGGCGGCCAGAACACCGTCGTCAACGGCACGTGCACGGCGATCGACGCGGTCGCCGGCACGGTCGTCGAAACGGAATGTCGCCCGGTGATCACGCTCAAGACGTTCCAGGGCACCATTCTCACGAGCGTGCCCGTGGGCTGGGCCATCGGCCTCGGCGGCGGCATCGTTGCGCCGGAGGTGACCGTTGCGCACACGTGCGGCGACTTCGCCGCGAGTGCGGCAACTGCCACGGATGCGAATGGCAACGCGAGTGTGTGTTGGACGCTCGGCGGAACGCCGGGCGCGAACACGGTCATTGCCACACCGACCGCGGGCGGCGACACGCCTCCGGGTGTCACGTTCAGTCCCGCGGCGATCACCTTCTCGGCTACGGCGAACCCAATCACGCCAACGGCAGGTGCAACCGGCGGCCAATTCGTGTACGACGGCCTGCCGCATTCGGGCAGCGGTACATGTTCGAACGGTCTCACGCCGGCGCTGTCATTCAGCGGCGACGGCACGACGCCGACGAATGTCGGCAGCTACACAGTCACGGTGACCTGCGGCGCTGGAAATCCATTGTACGTCACAGTGACGCAGCCCGCGACGATTGGGATTACCCCGGCCGTCACGACCGCCGCGATCAGTTGTCCGACGGCGGTGGAGTTCACTGGTGCAGCGCTCACGCCCTGCACGGCGAGCGTCAGCGGCCCAGGCAACTTGCAGCAGGCGGTGATTCCGACGTACACGGCGAACGTCGCAGTCGGAACGGTCACCGCGACCGCCGCATTTCAGGGCGGCGGCAACTATCAGCCGAGTAGTGCGACGGCAACGTTCCAGATCACGCCGGCGCACACCATGACAGCCGTCAGCTGCCCGGTATCGGTGCCATTCACCGGCGCGGCACAAACGCCGTGTTCGGCGACTACGACTGGACCGCAGCTCAACACCGCCACGGCGCTGACCTACAGTGCAAACGTGAACGCGGGCACGGCGACGGCGAGCGCGACGTACGCGGGCGGAGGCAACTATCAAGCGAGCGGTGGATCGGCGACGTTTGCGATCGCGCCGGCATCGACTGTCGCAGCGGTCTCGTGTCCCGATTGGGTGTTCTTTACCGGCTACCCGGTCGGTCCGTGTACTGGCTCCGTGACCGGACCTGGGTTGTCGCAGAGCTTGACGCCGACGTACACGCTGAACCTGTACGGGCTCGTGACGGCGACGGTCAACTACCCTGGTGGTGGAAACTATCTGGCGAGCACCGCCGCGAAGACGTTCCGGGTGCTGTTCGTCCAATCCGGCTGCTTTGCCGCGCCGCTGTACGGGTCGAAGCCGTCGACAAACACGTATCAGAAGAAGGGTTCGAGTTTCCTCATCAAGTGCCTGCTCCACACGGATCGCGGAGATGGCGTCCACGGTGCGCATGGTGCCTTGATCGTGCAGGATCTTGGGCGGGACGGGTTGGGCGCGCCGATCACCGTCTTGTCGTTGGCGGACGCGTTCAACGGAGCGTCGGACGGTACGTACTCGTACGGGCTCAGCACGTCGTCGTCGGGATTCGCGTCGTCGCACTACTATCTCGTGACGGCGACCTGGTCGGACGGCTCGACCTCGACGGGCTTCTTCTACGTGAAATAGTTCGAGTTATAGACATCGGATCGGGCGGGCTCGCGAACGGCGCGAGCCCGGCCTGATTCCGACGGTCGAGGTGGCGCTCAGCGGGCGGCCGGTCCATTTTGAGCGTGAGTTGGGCGTCGTCGCGGCAATCGCGGCGGTGATCGGACTACCGATCCCCCCGACGATTCCCACGCCGCACCTATTTCACAGCCGAGCCGCCACTAAACATGCTGATGTCCCTCGCTCGCTCATGCCGCCGTGCGGCGTACGTCGCCATCGCGCTCGCGTCCCCATTTGGCGCGCTCGGCGCGCAGGCGCCGCTCCCGGCGGCCATGCGAGCGACGATCGACAGCGCCGCGCGCGACGTCCTCGCCACCACGGGCACGCCGAGCGCGTCGATTGCCGTCGTGCGCGACGGCGCCGTCGTCTACACGAATGCGTATGGGTTGGCGCGACTCGATCCGGCCTTGCCCGCAACTCCCGCGATGCGCTACAGCATCGGCTCGATCAGCAAGCAGTTCACGGCGACGGCGATTCTCCTCCTCGCGGAACAGCACAAGTTGTCGCTCGACGACCGAGTCGCGCGCTGGCTCCCGGATCTGTCGCGGGCAAATGATGTATCGCTGCGCCAGATCCTCTCGATGACGTCGGGCTATCAGGATTACTGGCCGCAGGACTACGTCATGCCACCAATGCTCGCGGCGACGACCGCGCAACAGATCACGACCGATTGGGCGCGCAAGCCGCTCGATTTCGACCCGGGAACGAAGTGGCAGTATAGCAATACCAATTATGTGATTGCCGGCCTGATCGTCGAGAAAGTCAGCGGCATGCCGCTCGTCGATTTCCTTCGCAAGAACGTATTCACGCCGCTCGACATGGAGTCCGTGTTCATCAGCGACGAGGGCGCACTCGGCCCCGCGGATCCCGAGCGATATCTGCGCCACGCGCTCGGCCCGCCGCGCGTCGCGCCGAAAGAAGGCCGAGGCTGGATGTTCGCCGCCGGCGAGTTGGCGATGACCGCCAGCGACCTCGCGCGCTGGGACATCTCAGTGATCGATCAGAAGATTCTCACGCCGGCGTCGTACCTCGAGCAGCAGACAGACGTGCGGCTCGCGAACGGCACCGCGACCGGCTACGGACTCGGCGTCGACGTTGGCGTGGTGAACGGCCGTCGGATCATCTCGCACGGCGGCGAAGTGTCGGGGTTCACGGCGCAGAACAGTATTTTCCCCGATGACCGTGCGGCCGTGGTGGTCCTCACCAACCTCGATGCAACGGGCGCGTCGGGAGAGATCGCGCGCCGGATAGCCGATGCCCTCTTCAGCGCGACGGACGCCGCCACGATTCGGGCGGTGGCGCAGGCGCGGGCGATCTTCGTCGGGCTCCAGCATGGCGCGATCGACCGCGCGCTATTTACGTCGAACGCGAATGCCTACTTCAGCCCCAGCGCATTGGCGGATTTTGCGTCCGGACTCGCACCGCTCGGTGCGCCGACCGACGTGACACAGACGCGCGAGTACCTCCGCGGCGGCATGACGTTTCGGGCGTTTCGCGTACGCGCCGGCGGAAAGACAGTGACGATCACGACGTTCACCATGCCGGACGGAAAACTCGAACAGTTTCAGATCGAAGCGGGCTGACGATCGTCGCGATTCGTCCGACTAGCCGCCAGTCGACTGGGGCGACGCGACGCCGGGCGGGTTGAGCAACTTTGGCGAGTCGTGCACGATCTTGCCGCCGAGATACGCCGTGCGCGTGATGATGCTGAGACCGAGTGCCGCGACTACGGCGAGCGTCACACGCAACCAGACGGGCGGAATCCCAGTCGTCTCGCGACGGAGCAGTCGCCACCAGGTGTACGCGCTCACCGCACCCATGAGTAGAATCGCCGGAAGCGCCCAACTCGCGGCGCTGGAATGTTCGGCAACCATTGAGCGGACGACGTACCAGGTGTCGTGAAGCGCGCGCGCGGCCCGATGTCCCGTGTACACGACCGGGTACACACTGACGCCGGCGAGCGTCAACGTGGCGACCGAGTACAGCCACAGCCAGCGGCGCCGCGTGATGAGGGCGAGGGCGAGCACGCCGCTTCCCACGACGGTGAGAATGATCGGGAAATGATTGATGAGGATGTGCAGGTAAGGCCAGTTCATTGGCATGGGCATAGTCTCATCGGTCCATGATGGTCAGGTAGGCGCGCCAGGGTCCGATCGCGTCGCGGTATTGTTTCGCCATCACTCGCGCGATTTGCGCTTCGTGGCCGAGGTCGTGCGCCACCCAGGTTGCCAGCAATTGTCGCAGGGTCACCGCACCAAACTCCGGGTGCTCTCCCTCGAGCGCGAGCTGTGCGGCGCGTGAGTCGCCACCCGGTAAGTGTTGCCACGCTGCGCGCGCGGAGCTGCGCAAATTCGTCGAGTAACTCGGCGAGCGACTTTCCCAGTACTCTCGCGGAATTGTGCGAGGCGGTCGAACGGCGTGAAGCGTCGCGTCGCGCCCTGGTCGAGGATGAGCGTCGCGCGCGGAATCCAATCGGCACGCTCTCCGTGAATGAGATGCCCAACGATGACGAACGGGCTCCAGGTGTCCGGCCCTTCTGTGGCGTCGGTCCACGCAGGGGGAAGCGCATCGAGCATGGCGTGCAGCACGCGCGGCGTGCGCTCGAGAATCGCGACGCCCTGGTCGAGATCAAAGTCCATTGTGCGCTCCGTAGGAGTCACGTTCGCGCTCTTACGACTTGCGCGAGTTGCCGGGCGGACCGCGCCATCAGCAGGCGACAGCCCCAAACAGATAGCAGTGCCGCCACGACCGTGATGATGAGAAACCACGGATCGGTTGCGAGGTGAGACCGCTCCTCGATCGCGCGCCAGAGATGAAGCAGCGCGAGAAGTCCGAACAGCACCGTCGTCACCGCCAGGTAGGCTCGCATTGTGCCGCCTTTCGTTGCAGAAGTCCGTTCCATCGGGGCCAGCCAAACTGACTCGGCTGGGGCGCGGATTTCAAGCACTGGGCGGAGCGGATCGTACGCCGACGCGGCGATGAGACTTCCTGTCTCAATAGTGCGTGATCTGTAACGGTCAGACGACGGTCGATTTCATCGCCGTGTCACGCGTCACTGCCCGCGGGACGCTCGTGACCGAGGGTTAGCACGTCCAGCGAAGTACCTCACTCATCACAAGCATCATACGAGCCACACGTGAGCGAAATCATCTGGAACGTCGAGACCGAAAAGGTCGACCGCAATCGGCGGCCGCCCGTCCGTCCCCCTGCGCGCCCGATCGCCCGACCGATTGTCCGACCGCCGGCGAGTCCGCGAGCGCGCTCGCGAACCCAAATTCGCCTGCAGAAGATTCAGGAAATCATCGCCCAGGGTCAGTTCGAGGAGCGTTTGGCGATGGTCGGAATCTGGATCCGCCTCGCACTCGTCGGAGCGCTGGCGACGTCTCTCTTTTGGTGGCCGTACGCCCATGGCTGCGGCGTTGGGCTATCGGGTTTTCTCGCCGCGCAACTCGTCGTGATCGTCGGCGGCGGCATGCTGGCGATTCGCGCCTGGCGCGACCGGTTGCCATGGGCGTTCGGCAGCGCCGCGCTGTTCATCGCCGTCGCGTGGACGGTGATAGCCGTGCAGACGCTGCCTCGCATGGGCTACTCGCCTGCGCCGCTGACCCACTCGGGGTGGGTCTGCGGCGACTGACGCCAAGAGGTAGGGCGATCCGCCAGGGCTTACGGCACGCCGGCGGTCACGCCGGAAATGATGTCCCACACGGTGGCTTGCCCCAACGATAGCGTGAGTGTTTCGCTGATCGTCTCGCTCGATGCTCCGTTGACGACGTCGCCAAGGAGTTGACTGTTCTTGAATGAGATCGTGATGCCGGGCGCACCCGTGGCATCGACGACGGAAATCGTCGCGCGGCTCAACGGTGCGTGCGCGATCGCCGCGGACTTGAGAGCCACCGTATTCGCATCCTGGGTCTTCGTCAATGGTTGCAGCGTGATCTGAAGCGGGCCGTTCGGCATGCCATTGGCACCGACCGTGTACGCGGCACCAAGAGACATGGTCTGCAGTTGGAACGTGGCCGTCACCGGATGTGCGCCGACCGATTCAAGATCACTCATCAGCTTCAAACGAACGCTGCCGTTCCGCGAGGGCCACGAGGCGCCCGACCCGGCAGAGTTCGCAGTCTTGAAAGCGGTGAGCTGCGTTCCCGTCAGATGGACCGATGGCACGCGGACGCGAGTCGCGAGCCCGCCCGCGGCAAGGACGGCCGGACTCGCGGCACGCACCTGTGATTGCACCGCGCCAGTCGCGATCGCGCCTGATGTCGCACTGCCCGCTGGGTTTTGCGCTACTGGTGCCTGAACCGGCGCTCGCCACGGGCGTCGCGCCTGGGGTGGACGCCGTCACGTTGAGCGACGCCAAGCCGACGGCCAAGATGACCCGACCCTCGACATCCCACGCGATGTTGACGTGCGTCATCCGCGCGTTTGCGAGCGCGAGAATCATCGTCGCCGTTCCATTCACGTTGCCCGACGGGACGGTCTCCAAATATGCGAGGTTCACCGTCAGAACCTCGTTCGTGGCGAGCGCGCGGATGAATGACGCCAGGCAAATCGAAGGAAACTGGAGCTCGAACGTTCCGGATCCCGCCGGCGCAGTCGTAGACGTCGTTTCGTCGAAACCCATCAGTTCGATCGCGTTCGCGGTCGGAAAGTTGGTCACGCGCAGATCGGTTCCCCCGCACGCTCCCGCGCCAATTGGGCCGTGCGCGGCGCTGGTGATCGTGACGAGCATGCCGGCGCTGAGCGCTCGCCGGTGCGCGACGCGCTCGTGGGCCCCCGCCGCGGGAACGGCGAAGACAGTTGCTGCCAGAAGCCCGCGCGCAATCCAAATCATGATGAGGTCTCCGTCGATGAGTAATGGGTCATCCCCATACTATCCCTCGGATACCTCGCGATCTCACCAAGTCAACACGTTACGCGGCCAATACTTCCAATGGTTGGCGCGACCTCACGGCGCGCTGAACGGCGGGCTCGGTGAGGTGTCGCGGGCGTTTTGGCGTCGCGGTTCATCTACCCCGCGCCAAGCAGCTCCGACTCCGGAAAGAAAAACCGCGCCTCGCGCGCCGCGTTCTCGTCCGAATCCGAGGCATGGATAGCGTTCCGCTCCTTCGACTCGGCGAACAGCTTCCGCACGGTTCCGGCGTCGGCCTGCGCCGGGTCTGTGGCGCCGATCGCGGTCCGAAGGGCCGCGACGGCGTCGTCGCGCTCGAGCACCATCGGCATGCACGGGCCGGACGTCATGAAGGCCACCAGCGACGTATAGAACGGGCGCTCGCGATGCACTGCGTAAAACTCGCCAGCGATGGCCGGTGACATCTGCAGCACGCGCGCAGCGCGCACCTTGAACCCCTGTCCCTCGAGGTGCGCGATGATCTTTCCCGCTTTGCCGGTCGCGAATGCGTCCGGCTTGATGATCGTCAACGTATAGCTCTTGGCCATGCTCACGGTCCTAGAAGTTTGCGAACGATGTCGCCGCGCGTGAGGAAACCGACCAGTCGGCCCTCGCGCACCACCGGCACTCGCTCGACGTCCTTGTTGCTCATCAACGCCGCCACTTCGGCGACGGGTTGTTCCGGCGCGACGCACAGCACCTGCCGCGTCATCACGTCGCGCACCGTCTTGTTCGCGCCTTGCGCCGCGCGCGGCGCGTGGCGCGAGGAGCCGTCCGACAACACTTCACTCGTCAGCAGCTGCCGCATCAATTCGCGCTCGCTCAGCACACCGAGCAATCGCTGGTCGTCATCGATGACGGGAAGCGCGCCGAGGCCAGTACGAATCAACTCGCGCGCGGCGACGCGGAGCGGAACATCGGCCGTCGTGGTGCGCGGACTCTCGGTCATGAGGTCGCGCACGAGCAATTGCTCGGGCAGGTCGACGTCGGCAAAGATCGGCAGCATCGTCACAGCCTCGGCGCTCGGCGCATCGAGCAGCGCGTCGACCGCTTCCGGGCGCGGCAAGAGGCGTCCGAACGCGCGGACGACCTGCAACTGTCGTCGCGGCGAGGCGCGGCGGTCCGATGATCATCACGAGAACTGGCGCGCGCTGCTCGCCGCCGTCGTCGAGGACGCGTCGGATGCCGCGCTGATTGACGCCGAGTGCAACCTGGAGCGACGACGCGGTGTCAGTGCGGTAGTGCAAGAGAAAGGCGCAGTCGGCAATGGCGACCATGTCCTCGCCGCGTTCCTCGAGCACGCGGCCGCGCAACCGATCGAGGTCGGCGATCGCGCCAGCCGCGTCGAGACGCTCGAGCAACGCGCTACGCGCGTCGTCGAGTGTCTCACACGACAGGGGAACGAGCACCCGCGAGGGTGCGAGAAACTCGGCCAGCTTCACATCTTCGCCTTGATGCAGCTCGACGAAGTCACGCGGCCGCTTGGCCACGCCCATCCCCGCCGCCTGGAACGCTTCGATCTTTTCCGCCGCCGTGCCCGACGAGCCGGAGATGATCGCGCCGGCGTGGCCCATGCGGCGCCCCGGGGGCGCCGTCTGTCCGGCGATGAAGCCGATGACGGGCTTCTTCATGTGCTGTTTGATGAACGCCGCGGCGTCCTGCTCGTCGGTGCCGCCGATCTCGCCCATCATCGCCACGGCCTTGGTGCTCGGATCAGCCTCGAACGCGGCGAGGCAGTCGATGAAGTTCGTGCCGTTGATCGGGTCGCCGCCGATGCCGACGCAGGTGGACTGACCGAGGCCGGCGCGAGTGAGCAGGTATACCACTTCGTAGGTGAGCGTTCCTGAACGACTCACCACGCCGACGCCGCCCGGGGTGCAAATGCGGCCCGGGATGATTCCGACCTTCGATTGCCCCGGAGTGATCAGGCCCGGGCAGTTCGGCCCGATGAGGCGCGCGCCCTTCTCCTTCACGTACGGGTAGACGCGCGTCATGTCGAGCACTGGCACGCCTTCCGTGATGGCGACGATGAGGCGGACGCCCGCGTCGGCCGCTTCCATGATCGCATCCGCCGCGAACATCGGCGGCACGTAGATGACCGACGTGTTGGCGCCCGTCGCCGCGACGGCGTCGGCCACCGTGTTGAAGATCGGCACCGTGTTCTCGAACTTCTGGCCGCCTTTCCCCGGCGTCACGCCGGCAACGACCTTCGTTCCGTACTCGATCATCTGCTTGGCGTGGAACGAGCCGTCGCGGCCCGTGATTCCCTGCACGATCAGCGTCGTGTTCTTGTCGATGAAGATGCTCACGCGGCCTTTCCTCCCTTGGCCAACGCGACCGCTTTCTGCACCGCTTCGTCCATGTCCGACGAGGCGGAGAAGCCATTCTCCGTCAGAATCTTCATCGCGATCTCTTCATTGGTTCCGGTGAGCCGAATGACGATCGGCACCTTGAGTGGGTTCTGCTTTGTGGCCGTCACGATCCCGTTGGCGACGTCGTCCGTCCGCGTGATGCCGCCAAAGATGTTGAACAGAATCGCCTTCACGCTCGGATCTTCCGTGATGATCTTGAGGGCGTTGACGACTTTTTCCGGATTCGACGAGCCGCCGATATCCAGGAAGTTCGCCGGCTCTCCGCCGTAGTATTTCACGAGATCCATCGTCGCCATGGCGAGTCCGGCGCCGTTGACGACGCAGCCCACGTTGCCGTCGAGTTTGATGAACGTGAGGTTCGCGTTGCGCGCCTGCACTTCGCTCGGCTCCTCGGCGGTCTCGTCGCGAAGCGCCGCGATCTCCGGATGCCGATCGAGCTCGTTGTCGTCGATCACCATCTTGGCGTCGAGCGCGACGACGTCGCCGCCTGGTGTCGTCACCAATGGATTGATCTCGGCGAGCGAGCAACCGTTCTTCATGAACGCCGCGTAGAGCTGCTGCATGATCTTCGCTGCCGCGCGCACGCGCTTCACGTCGTCGAAGAGAAAGAAGCCGAGGCGGTTGGCCTGAAACGGCTCGAGGCCGTAGCGTGTGTCGACGGGCAGCTTGAGGATTTTGTCGGGCGTCTTGGCCGCGACTTCCTCGATGTCGATGCCGCCCGCCGGGCTGACCATGAACACCGGCTTGCGCGACGCGCGGTCGAGAATGATGCCGACGTACGCTTCGTTCGCGATGTCGGCCGCGGGCGTGACGAGTACCTTCTGCACCGTCAGCCCTTTGATCTGCATGCCGAGGATCTCGTCCGGCGATCTCGTTCGCCTCGCTCGGCGACTTTGCCAGCTTGACGCCGCCCGCCTTGCCGCGGCCGCCGGCATGTACCTGCGCCTTCACGACGACGGTGCCGCCGTACTGTTTCGCGATCGCTTCGGCTTCGGCGGGCGTGGTCGCGACTTCACCTGGTGGAATGGGCACGCCTTCGCGGCGCAAAATGTCCTTCGCCTGATACTCGTGGATGTTCACGCGTTCTCCGGTGGTTCCGTTGTGGCCATGATGGTGGTTCCTGCATCGCCGCCGACCGCGGCTTGTCCGTTGTCCAGCGACGTGATGATCGCGCGCCCGCGCGTGCGGCGAACGAAATCGACCGCGGCGCGAATCTTTGGCGCCATACTTCCCTCTCCAAACGCCTTCTCTCGTCCATCGCGACGGCTTGATCCGCCGACAAGCGACGCAACGGTCGCTGGCCGGGCGTTCCCCAGTCGGCGTACACTGCGTCGACGTCGGTGAGAATCAGCAGCAGTTCGGCGCCGAGATCGCGCGCCAGTACCGCCGCTGCCAAATCCTTGTCGACTACCGCGTCGATCCCTTCCCATCCCAATGTGGGATGTTCGTACACGGGCGCGCCGCCACCGCCGCAGGCGATGACCAGCATTCCCGCTTCGACCAACGTCTTGATCGTCGGTAGCTCGCGAATCCCCATTGGTGCGGGACTACCGACCACACGCCGCCATTGGCCGTGGCCATCGCGCTTCACGACGTGACCCTCGGCCTCGAGCGCGTGCACGCGATCGTCGGACAGCGCGCGGCCGATGAACTTCGTCGGATCGCGGAGCGCCGGGTCAGCCGGGTCGACCTGCACCTGCGTGATCACCGTCGACACGCTGCGGGGCGAGTGGGCCCGACTGAGCGCGTTCTCCAGCGACTGCTGAATCATATACCCGATCCAGCCGGCCGTCGCCGCCACGAGAACGCCGAGCGGCAGCGGGCTCGCCTCGCTGCGGGCGACTTCGTTGCGGACGAGTTCATCGCCCACCTGGGGGCCGTTGCCATGGACGATACACACGCTCCAGCCGGCGAGCGCCAGGTCGACGATCGGGCCGAGACTTTGCCGCGTGTGCCGGAATTGATCGTAGATCGTGGCGCGTTCACCGCTCGGCGCGAGCGCGTTGCCGCCGAGGGCGACGACCGCGGTGCGGCGATGCGCGTGCGAAGGTGTCAGCCGTGCGAGATCGTTCATGGCTTGCTCGGCTGGCCGATCGTGTGCCCAAGCGCGTCGAACGCGCGTCCGAAGGCAACCCAATCGCCACGTCGCAGCGCGTCGCGCATTGCCTGGTAGAGCGCAGCGACAGACGCCTTGAGATCGCCGCGCGGCACGCGAAGCGCCGAGTCTCCGCCGGCCCGCGCGATTGACCCAATGGGCGGCGCAACCGAGCGCACGCTGTCGCCGGCGAGCGTGGCGACGCGAATCAACGTCGGAACGGTTTGCGGCCGCCACCGGTAGACAGGCTGCATATAGGCAATGCCCGAACGCGTTGGCACGACGCGCACACGCCCGTGCGCGAGCGGCCCCTCTCGTGCGACGACACCGGCGCTGTCGAGCGAGCGGAGTTGTTCGAGCACGACGGTCCAACGGGGGCCCGGCACGGCGAGCGGGTACCACAGCGTCGAGTGCTCAGCGAGTCCGCCGCCGACGCCGATCAGCAGGCCGCGCACGCGGTCGGTCTCGTCGACGAGCGGCAGCGGGATAGCCGTGGCCGAGGAGTTTGGCAGCGCGAACGGCAGGTCATCGGCACTGAGGAAGTTGCTCGTGGCGTCGAACACGAGCGCGCTGTCGGCACCGTCGACGATTGGCACCTGGCGCGGCGGGTGGGACTCACCGCCAGCGCCGAAGCGTCCGTACGCGTTGGCCTGTGCGTAGAGTTCGTCGACGCGCGGCGCGAGCAGCGCTCGCGTGCCGGCCGGGAGTCCGTTCCACGTTCCGAAAGTCGAGGGGAGATAACTCTTCCACGTCGCGGCGATGGGATCGAGCGTCGAGTCGAGCACGATCACGACGTCGCCGGTCGACGCCTGGACCACCGCAACCGCGGCATGTCGCCAATAGCTGCGCTCATCGCCGGCGATGAACGCATGCTGACTCAGCGGATACGTCGACGACGACGAGTAGAGGTCGAGACTCCAGTACAACGAATCGCCGACGATGAGCGGATTGACGGTACGACCTTGCGCAAAGAACGGCGCGAGGAGGCCGACGCGGTCTCGCACGTCGCGGTGCGCAACGATCGTCGGGTGCGACTGCGGCAGATCGCCCGACAGCAGACGAATGTTCTGCAGCGACCAAGCCATCGCGAGTCGCGCGACAAACGACTCGAGCGAGGTTCCCGCGGTGTGATTGAGCGAATCGGCGATGATGCTGTAGGTCGACGCGCCCGGGTACACGAGCGGCTGATCGAGCGGTGTGTCATCGATCGCGCCGCTCGGACCGCCGACGCGAATCGGCGCTCCGCGGTCGTCGGCGTCGGAAGCGACGACGCGCGCAACCGTCCACGGAGCGCGCGCTGATGCTCCGGGCGGCGGCGGATCGACGACGTCGGCGACCAATCCTGTGGGCAATGCGCGCCACGCCGGTGGTACGGTGTGATCGTCGGCCACGCGGCCCGCTTCAATCGACCGTGACAACGCCGGCGGATCCCAAACCGACACCCACGGCAACGCGGCGGAGAGCGTCGGATACACGACCGACGAATCGCGCGCGATCGTTTCGACGGAGAACGCGCGGCGTGTGTACGCGGCGCGCGTGCCGAGATAGGCCTGTCGCATTTCCGTGCGATGCGCCTCGGTTCCCACGTGCTCGGCGATGGCCGGTGCCACCTCGCGAGCGAGTAGCGCCGCGGCCACGACGGTCATGACGGCGACGCCGGCGAAGCGCAAGCGGCCGACATATCCGGCGCCGATGACGATCATCGCGGCGCCAAGCGTGAACATCGAAAGAACGAGATCTCCCAGCACGCCGACCCGGTAGTCGACCCAGGTGAACGTCCCGTCCGCCCCGCTTCCGTTCACGAGCAGCGAGTACATGTCGAGGCGGAAGCTCCACGCGAGCAGCAGCAGCAGAATGCCAACGAGCACGGTGCAATGGCGCCGCACATACGTCGTGGCGTGAATGCGGCCGCGCTGCCACTTGAGACTGGGCGTGAGCGCGTAGAGCAATACGACCGCGGCGGCGACGACGATCACCGTCGCGAACGCCCAGGTCCACATCGCGCTCTCGAAGGGCAGCCAAAAGACGAAGAAGCCCAGATCCGCGCCGAAAAATCCTTCGGTCTCGAGGAACGGCCGACCGGTTCGCGCCAAGATGAAGCTCATCCAATCGTCCTGCGGCACGGCGAGCAAAACGCCGAGGATCACCGCCAACGCGATGGCCGCGGCGACGAGGTACCGGCCCGGAACCTCTTCCCCGATCTCGAGATTGGCGATGCGCCGCGGAAACACGAGTGACACGACCGACTTTCTCACGACATACAAATTAGCAAACGCGAACAGCCCGGCGATGATCGCCGAGCCGACGCGGAGCATCGCCACGGACTCGACGCGTGCGCGCCAGAGCGCCACGGCGCCGAGCGAGTCGTACCAGAGATAGTCCGCGTACACGCCGGCCAGCGCGCGGCCAGCGATCAACAGGATCGCGACGGCGACCAGCACCAGCACGAGCCACCGCCGACGCGTTTTCATGTCACACGCGAACACCCTGCGCGCGCAACCACCCTTCCATTTCGCCGCGGATGGCCGCCAGGCGTTCCGGCGTGCCCGCCTCGTACCGCGCGACGATGACCGGCTGCGTGTTCGACGCGCGAATCAATCCCCAGCCGTCACCGAACAGCACGCGAACTCCATCGACGTCGATCACGTCGTGGCTCGCGCGAAAGTGCTCGACCGCGCGTTCGACGAGGCCAAACTTGAGCTCCTCGGGCACCTCGATGCGCAGCTCGGGCGTGGACACGAAGTTGGGGATGTCGGACAGCAGTTGCGCGACGGTCTTTCCGGAATTGGCCAGGATGCGCAGCAGGCGCGCGGCACCGTACAGCGCGTCATCGTGGCCGTAGAACCCCTCCGTGAAGAACATGTGGCCGGACATTTCACCGGCGATCGGCGCCTTGGTCTCTCGCATCTTTTCCTTGATGAGCGAGTGGCCGGTCTTCCACATGATCGGCTTGCCGCCCGCCTGCTCGATTGCCATCGGCAGCGCCTGCGAGCACTTCACGTCGAAGATGATTGGCTGGCCGCGCCCGGTGCGCGCGAGAACGTCGCGCGCGTAGATAATGAGAATGCGGTCGCCCCACACGATCGTGCCGGCGTCGTCGACGACACCGATCCGGTCGGCGTCGCCGTCGAAGGCGATGCCAATCTCGGCGCCGTCGTGTCGCACCGCGGCGATGAGGTCCGCGAGGTTTTCGGGGACGGTCGGATCGGGGTGATGGTTCGGGAACGTGCCGTCGCTCTCGCAAAAGAGCCCGCGCCCGCCATCGACGACGCCAAGCCGCTTGAACAACGCCGGGGCAACGAGGGCACCGGCGCCGTTCCCGCAATCGTACACCACGCGGATCGGTCGCGAGAGCGTGCCGATGCGCTCGGCGATGTCGTCGACGTAGCGGTCGATGATCGCCTCCTGCCGGACGCTGCCGACGCGCGACGGGCCGGCGTCCGCGGCGCGCTGCGTCAGCGCGTAGAGATGTTGAATCGCGTCGCCGTACAGCGAGCCCGTGCCGACCGACAGCTTGAACCCGTTGTACTCGGGTGGATTGTGCGAGCCGGTGATCTGAATGCCGCCGACGACCGGCAGATGATGCAGCGCCCAGTAATTGAGCGGAGTCGGTACGACGCCGACGTCGACTACGTTGAGGCCGCGGCTCGTCAGCCCGTCGACAAGCGCATCGTGCAGCATCGGACCGCTCGGCCGGTTGTCGCGGCTCACGACGACTTCCCCGCCCTGGTTCGACTCGGCGAGGTACATGGCGTAAGCGACACCGACGCCGCGCGCCGCCTCGGCTGTCAGGTCATGCCCGACGATGCCTCGGATGTCGTATTGCCGAAAGATGCCCGGTGCGATGGCCATAGAAGATCTCTAAAAGACTACGGGGCCGCTCGAGCGGCCCCGTTCGATCAGCGGTTGCTGCTGGCCGCCCGCGCGAGCTCGACGCCGCTGCCCGGCGGCTGGCCGGCGTTGCTACTCGCCTGCGCCGGCATGGCCGGGACCAGCCCGGTCGTGGGGAGCCCCGTTCGGGCCAAACGCACCGCATAGTCCGGAAAGACGCCGAGGATGAGAATCACCGCGACGCTCACCGCCAACACGACTCGCGTGAGGCCGCCTGCATGTTCGGGCGCTCGCGCATCGTCTGGACGCGAGCGCATGAACATCAGCATGATGACATATAGATAGTAGCCCGCCGATACGACCGTCGTCAGGACGAGCACCACGGCGAGGGTTGTCTGTCGCAACGGCGCTTGCAGAGCGGCCTGGAGCACGTACCACTTGGCAAAAAAGCCGGCGCCGCCGACGATCGGGAATCCGAGCAGCGCGAACATGAGCACAGCCATCGACAGCGACAACCACGGTCGAACGCTCCACAACCCGGCCAAATCGTCGAGCATCACGGCGCCCTGCCCGTCGCGCGTGAGCGTGACGACCACGGCGAATGCGCCGAACGTCGCCAGCGTATAGACGAACAGATAGAACACCATCGCCGACGAACCCTGAATGGTTCCGGCCGCGATGGCGACGAGCAGATAGCCGGCGTGCCCGATGCTCGAGTAGGCGAGCAGTCGTTTGAGATTGCGCTGCACAATGCCGATCGCGTTGCCCATGACCATGGTCGCGATGGCGAGACCGCTGATCGCCGGATGCCAGGCGGCGAAGCTCGTCGGGAACGCTTCGAGCCAGATGCGAATGAACGCGGCGAATGCCGCGGCCTTGACGGTGGCCGCCATATAGGCGGTGATCGCCGAGGGCGCACCGTCGTAGACGTCGGGCGCCCACATGTGGAACGGAACGCTGGCGACTTTGAACCCGAAGCCGACCAACATCATGCCGATGCCCGTGAGGAGCAGCGGACTCCGCGACAACCCGAACATCGACGTACGACTCGAGATCACGGTCAGGCTCGTCGATCCGGTGGCGCCGTAGACGAGCGCGATGCCGTACAGCAAGAACGCAGTCGAGAACGCACCGAGCAGAAAATACTTCAGCGCGCCCTCGGCGGACCGCTCGCTGCGCCGATTCATGCCGGCGAGCGCGTAGACAGCGATCGACATCAGCTCGATGCCGAGGAACACAATCATCAGATCGCGCGCCGCGGCAAGCAGCATCATTCCTGACGACGCCAGCAGCACGAGCACGTGCGACTCGGCGGCCGTAATGCGCGTGCGCATGTTGTCGTCCATGCTCAACGCGATCGTAAACACGGTGCCGAGCAGAATGACGATGTCGACCATCCAGCGGAACCCGTCGAGCGCGATAGGGCCTGGGCCGGCGTTATAGCGCGTCGACCAATTGAGCACGAGCAGCATCGTCGCACCGGCGAGGATGATGCTGGCGATGCCAACGCGCCGTTGGTGCGCGTCGCTGTCGGGGCGCCACGCGGCCCATACGAGCAGCAACATCGCACCGCCCATCAGCAGGAGGTCCGGGACGAGCGCCAGCGTGAGCTGCGCCGGAACGTTGACGTCGAGCGTCGTGATCACGGCTGCCCCTCCGCGACCTGTGGGATCTGCGGTGTTCGCGCGGTGCTCATGGCCTGGAGCGCACCGCGCCTGGCGTCGACGGTCGAGACGAACTTTTCCGCCGCGCCTTGCATGCGCCGAAGCACCGGCGCCGGATACACGCCGAGCCAGACGATTGCCGCGACCAGCGGGATCATCACGGCGAGTTCGCGGCGGTTGAGATCCGGGATGTGCTCGTTCTCCGCCTTGTCGAGCGGATTGAACAGAATGCGTTGAATCGCCCAGAGCAGATAGGCGGCGGAAATGATCACCGCCGTCGTGGCGATCAGCGCGAGCACCGGCTCGGTGCGGAACGAGCCGACGAGCACGAGAAACTCGCCGACGAACCCGTTGGTACCCGGCACGCCGATGCTGCTGAAGGTGACAATCGTGAGAACCGCCGCGAACATCGGGACGACGCGCGCGATGCCGCCGTACGCGTCGATCAGCCGGGTGTGCCGGCGCTCGTAGATCATCCCGATGAGAAAGAACAGCGCTCCGGTCGAGATGCCGTGGTTGATCATCACCATCAGCGCACCCTGCACGCTTTGCACGGTCAGTGCGAAGATGCCGAGCATGACAAAGCCCAAGTGGCTGACTGACGAATAGGCGACGAGCTTCTTGAAGTCGGGTTGGACGAGCGACACCAGCGCGCCGTAGACAATGCCGACCACAGCGAGTCCGAGGATGATCGAGCGGATCGTCGGGCTCATGGCCGCGGCGGGAAAGAGCGGCACGGCGAGGCGCAGGAACCCGAAGGTCCCGAGCTTGAGCATCAGACTCGCCAGCACGACCGATCCCGCGGTCGGTGCCTCGACGTGGGCATCGGGCAGCCAGGTATGGAACGGAAACATCGGCACCTTCACCGCGAACGCGAGGAAGAAGCCGCCGAACAACCACTTGGCGGCCGCCGACGAGACGAACGCGTGCTGGAGGATGTAGTCGTAGTTGAAGTTGAGTTGCCCGGACATCGGATCGCGCGCAGCGACACCGAGGTACACGATCGCGGCGAGCATGAGCATCGAGCCGACCATCGTGTACAAGAAGAACTTGACGCTGGCGTAAATGCGCCGGTCGCCGCCCCAGATTCCGATGATGAAGTACATCGGAATGAGCATCACTTCCCACATCGTGTAGAACAGGAACAGATCGAGCGCCAGGAACACGCCGAGCATGCCCGTCGTGAGGACGAGGAGGAGTGCGTAATAGCTGTGCGTGCGCGCCCGAATGCTCGTCCAGCTTCCGCCGACGGCGAGCAGCATGATGAAGGTCGTGAGCAGGACCATCATCACTGCGATGCCGTCGACACCCACCGTAAAGCGGATTCCCCAGCTCGAGATCCACGGCAGGTCGACGACCGACTGCCAGCCGGAGTCGGCGGGATCGAAGCTCCACCAGAGCCCGAGTGAGACGACGAACTCGACGGCAAAGGTCACCAGGGCCATGACGCGCGGCACGCGGGCGACGCCGGTCGTCACCTCGTCGGTGCCCACGGCCGCGATTGACTCTTCGGCGGCTCCGTGGATCCAGATCCCGACGGCACCGATCAGCGGTACGGCGAGGAGCACGGGGAGCACCCAGTGCGCGTAGCCGATGGACGTCAACAGAGCGTTCATGAATAAGCTGATCGTAATTATCTAAAGCTGAACGCGCCGAGTACCGCGAGCACGCCCGCCACGAGAACCCAGGCGTAGGTGCCGAGGCGTCCGGACTGGAATTGCGAACCGATCCATCCCACGAACTTGGCCAGATAGGCGCTGCCGTTGACCCCGAGGCCGTCGATCACGCCGATATCGATGCCGCGCCACAGCAGGCCGCGCGATGTGGCAACGATCGGCCGTACGATCGTCTCGTCGTAGATCTCGTCGACGTAGTACTTGTCGGCGAGCACTTTCTCGAACCCTTCTTCCGGCGGCGACTCGCGCTTTGGCACGAGGCGCGCCGGGTCCAGTCGCGTCCAGGCAAGCGCGATTCCGCCCACCGCGATGAGCACCGCGACGCCGACGAGTCCGTACTCGAGACCGGCCGACATCTCCGGTGCGCCAGCGGTCACCTGCTGCGCCGCCGCGCCAACAACCGGATCGAGCCAGTGTTCGAGTCCCCCGACCGGACCGAGAAAGGACGCAAAATCTGGAAGGTTGAGCCATCCGCCAGTGAGTGCGAGCGCGCCGAGGACGACGAGCGGCCCGGTCATGATCCACGGGGCCTCGTGCAGCGACGGGCGTTCTCGTTCGCCCGTGCGGTTCGGGCCGTGGAAGGTGTACAACATCATGCGCGTCATGTACGTCGCCGTCATGAATGCCGCCGCGAGGCCGAGCACGTACGCGACGTAGAGCCACGCGCTACCGGGAATGCCGAACAGGTGCGCCTGCGCGATGGTCGAATGCTGCGCGCTCGCGAAGAGGCTTCCCAAAATCTCGTCTTTGGAGAAGAAGCCGGCGAACGGTGGAATTCCCGAGATGGCGAGCGTGGCGATCCACATCAGCCAGAACGTGACCGGCAGATACTGCTTCAGCCCGCCCATGTTGCGCATGTCCTGCGCGTCGTCGTGGTTCCCCGTGTGATGATACGCCTCGTGCATGGCGTAGATCACCGAACCGGAGCCGAGGAACAGGAGCGCCTTGAAGAAGGCGTGGGTGACGAGGTGAAAGACGCCGGCGACGTACGCGCCCGAGCCGACGCCGACGAACATGTAGCCGAGCTGCGAGACGGTGGAGTACGCGAGGACCTTCTTGATGTCCCACTGTTTGAGGCCGATCGACGCGGCGAAGATGGCGGTCAGCGCGCCGATGATGACGACGACGAGCTGCGCGACGGGCGCCATCGAGAAGAGCGTGCTGCTGCGCGCGATAAGGTAGACGCCCGCCGTGACCATCGTCGCCGCGTGGATGAGCGCGGAGACAGGCGTCGGGCCGGCCATGGCGTCCGGCAGCCAGATATAGAGCGGGATCTGCGCGCTCTTGCCCGCGCAGCCAAGGAAGAGGAACAGGCAGATCGTCGTTACCACCGCGCCGCCGAACGGCAACGCACTCGCGCCGTCGCGGATGCCGCCGAAGTCGAGCGTTTTGAGATTGGCGAACAGCAGGAACATCGCGATGAGGAAGCCGAAGTCGCCAATGCGGTTGACGATGAACGCCTTCTTTCCCGCGTCGGCGTTCGCCTTGTCGCTGAACCAGAACCCAATGAGCAAATATGAACAGAGTCCGACGCCTTCCCACCCGATGAACAGCAGCGGATAATTGCCGCCGAGCACGAGCAGCAGCATGAAGAAGACGAACAGATTCAAATACGAGAAGTAGCGCGGATAGCCGGGGTCGTCCCGCATGTATCCGACGCTGAACAGATGGATGAGCGTGCCGACGCCGGTGATGACGAGCGTCATCAGCATCGACAGTTGATCGAGTTGGAACGCGGCGTCGATGTGCAGATCGCCGACCGGCATCCAGGAGAAGTAGCGCTGGATGAACGGCGTGGTGATGTCGCCGGCCCCGCGCATGGCGATGAAGATGGCCGCGCTCAGCAGGAACGAGAGCACGAGCACGCCCGGTCCCACGATGCTCGCAACGCCCGCAAAGCGATGGCGGACGACGGCGTGGTGATCTGCGTCGTCATGTGCCGCACTATGTGCCGCATCGTGCGACGCGTGCGCGTCGTCGTGGTCTCCGTGCGCCAGCGACGGATCGGCCGGCCCGACGTGATAGGCCGTCACGAGCGACAACAGCCCGTTGATCACGAAGCCCAGGAACGGGAGCAGCGGGACGGCCCACAGCCATTCGGCCACGGTGCCGTCGAGCGGGTGCGTCGCCGCCGCTTGCAGAAGAGGTGACAGAGAAAGCATCAGCCTTTGAGGAGGTCGATGTTCTGAAGGTTCACCGTCTGCCGGTGACGGAATAGCGCGATGATGATGGCCAATCCGACCGCGGCCTCTGCGGCGGCGACTGTCATCACGAAAAACACGAACACCTGCCCCGTCGCGCCGTACGACTGCGCGAACGCGATGAACGTGAGGTTCACGGCATTGAGCATGAGCTCGACGCACATGAAGACGATGATCGCGTTGCGCCGAATCAACACGCCGACCACCCCGATCACGAACAGGACCGCGGAGAAGAACAGCGCCTCAGCGAGCATTGGCGTCTCCGTGTTGCTTGCCGAGGACCACGGCGCCGACGATCGCGGCGAGCAAGAGAATGCTCGTCACCTCGAACGCGAGGAGATACTGGTTGAACAGCGGCCCCGCGATCGGCGCGATGGCGCCGGAATCCGCGACCTGTCGCGCCGTATAGCCGGGCGGCAGCGTGAGCAACGCCGGCGTCCGCGATCGCGTCAGTGCGAACACCTCGGCGAGCAACGCGATGCCGACGGCGCCCGCTGTGATCTTCCAGCCCAGGCCGCGCGTGTCGGTCCCTTCGCCGCGGCCGAGGTTCAAGAGCATGATCACGAACAGGAACACGACCATGATCGCGCCGGCGTACACGAGGACCTGGATCGCGCCGATGAACTGCGCGTCGAGCAGGACGTACAGCGCGGCGAGACAAAACATCGTGTTGACGAGCCAGAGCGCCGCGGCGACCGGACTCTTTCGGGTGACGAACAGCACCGCGGACACGATGGCGATCAATCCGAACAGATAGAAATGAAACGTGTACAGCAGCGACAGCGTGCCGTGCGGCATCGCGTTCGGCTGATACGCCTGGATGAGCCGTGGAACATCCAACCGTGCGTTGGAAGCATCACTCGCCTTTCGGATCGGCAGGGTCCCACATCTCGCAGACCGGATGGGTCTGCGCCATCAGCCGCTCGAGATCGTAGACGAAGCCCTTCGCGGCTGTATTCAGAGTTCTCATAGTGCCGGCCGACGTGAATCGCCTCTTCGGGGCACACTTCCTGACAGTAGCCGCAGAAAATGCAGCGGAATTCATCGATCTCGAAGACCAACGGATACCGATTGCCGTTCTCGTCCTCGCCGGGGACGAGCTTGATGCAGTTCGCCGGGCAGACCGAAGGACACAACCCGCAGGCGACGCACTTGGCTTTGCCGTCTTCGGTCGTGAGCATCCGGTGCGTGCCGCGCCAGCGCGGCGACAGCGGCCACTTCTGCTCGGGGTACTGGATCGTGACCTTGTCAGGATCGAGCAAATGCTTGAGCGTAAGCGCCATGCCTTTGATGGTGGCGCGCACGTAGCTCGTTTGCGCGATCGGGCGCTCGAGCACTTTGACGCCGATCGACATCAGTCGGCTCCTCCGTCATTAGTGGCTGTCTTGAAATTGACGCGCTCGAGCCGGGCGCTGCGCAGCTTGGCGAGATTGCGTTTGTCGAGGCGCGAGTACGCGGGACTCAACAAGCGTCCGCGATCGACGACGCCCAACAGGATTGCAAGGATCACGAGATTCAACACGAGCATGGCGACGGCGAACTGCCAGGAGTCCGGATGGAATCCGGCCGTGTCGAGGCCAAGCGTCGCACTGGCGACGACGACGATGTAGCCGAGCGAAACCGGGAGCAGCACCTTCCAACCCAGCGCCATGAGCTGGTCATAGCGGAAGCGCGGCAGCGTCCAGCGGACCCAGATGAACACGAAGACGAACGACAGGATCTTGACCCAGAAGAACAGGAACGTCACGACCGTCTTCAGGAACGTGTGCGGCGCGATGTTGTCCCAGAGAGTGAACGGAATGTCCCACCCGCCGAAGAACAGCGTCGCCATCAGCGCGCTCGCCGTCATGATGTTCGCGTACTCGGCGATGAAGAACATCGAGAACTTCATCGCGCTGTACTCGGAGTGATAGCCGGCAATCAGTTCGGACTCGGCTTCCGGCAAGTCGAACGGGACGCGGTTCGTCTCGGCGAACGCGGCGATCATGAACACGATGAACGCGATGGTAAGGTTGATCGCGTTCCAATGAAGCCCGCGCCCGGCCTGCTGGCCGACGATCTGACTCAGCGACACGTTGCCGGCGAGGATCAACACCGGAATCGTCGACATTCCCATCGAGATCTCGTACGAGATCATTTGCGCGCTCGACCGCAACCCGCCGAGCAGCGCGTACTTGTTGTTCGATGACCAGCCGGCGAGGACGATGCCGTATACGCCAAGCGACGCGATGGAGAGAATGAACAGGTAGCCGATGGGCAGTGGCGCGAGCGCCATGTCGATCGTGCCCCACTTCGAGACCCACGGCGCGCCGTAGGGAATCACCGCCCAGGTGAGCAACGCCGGAATGAACGCCATGACCGGCGCGAGGACGAACAGCGGCAGATATGCCTCGCCCGGATACGTCTCTTCCTTCATGATGTTCTTGACGCCGTCGGCCACGGACTGCAGCAATCCGTGCGGGCCAACGCGATTCGGGTCCGCGCCGATCCTGAATGAACGCGCAGATGCGGCGCTCGGCCCAGATCACCATCATCACGCCGATCATGTAGATCGTGAACAAGAGCAGCATCTTCACGATTGTCGCGAGGAACCACACGCCCTCGCTCGACGGTGGCGCCAAGTGTTCGAGCCCGTCGGCTTGCGTGACCGCTTGACTCGCGGTTTGCACCGCTGCTTGCAGGAGCGCGAAGACCGTCATGCCGTCGCTCCAGCGGGCGTGCCCGCGCCGTTGCGAATCAGCGCGCCAGTCAGCGCGAGCGTGTCGTGGCTCATCCCGGCAAATTCTTTCCGCGACGCGGCGAGTGCGGCGAACACGTCACTCGCCAGCGAGTAGTTGCCTGTGGCGCCAACGGCGGCGAGCAAATCTGCTAGCGCGTACCAGCTTGGCCGCGCGAAGCCCGGCGCCGCCTTGGCCTGCATGAACCGCTGAACGCGGCCGCGCAGATTGGTGAACGTCCCATCCTCCTCGACGAAGTTCGCGATTGGCAGGACGACGGCGGCGGCGTGACGAGCCCACGCGGGCAGCGTCGTGCCAATAACGATGATCGCCGACGCCTTGGCTGCGTCGCGCGCGTCGGCGCTGGCCAATTCCTCGTCGGCGACAATGAGCACGTCGCCCGCCGCGAGCGCGGACAGCGGCGTCGCGCTGCGGGTGAAGCCCAGGAGTTCGGCGCCGTGCGCATTGGCCGCGCGGTCGCGACGCAGCGAGAGATCTGAAACACCGGCGAGGGGCGCTTCATCGCCCTGCTCGACACGGAACGCGCCGCTTCCGCCCGTCTTCTTCACCAGTTCCGACAACAGAAACAGCGCCTCGTTCGAGAGCATCGGAGACACGAGCGCGAACACGCGCTTGCCGGCGAGCGTTTTGGCCGCCGCGTCGATCGCAATCTGCCAGTCGGTGCCATCGAGGACCGCGCCATGGCGAACCATCGGCACGTCGACCCGATCCTGCCGGTTCATCCAGCGATAGTTGAGCCGGCCGTGGTCGCACATGAAGTACTTGTTGACGTCCTCATTGGGACGCGGTCGCAGGCGCACGACAACGTTGTCGCGCGTCTCGACGATCATGTTGCAGCCCTGCGAGCAGTTCGGGCAGATCGATGCCGAGCGGTCCAGCTCCCAGGCGCGCGCCTTGTTGAGTGAGTCTTTCGAGAGGAGCGCGCCGACCGGGCAGAGATCGATGACGTTGCCCGCCCACGGATGCGTGAGGTCCTTCCCTTCGAACTTGCCGATCACCGCGCGGTCTCCGCGCTCGCTGACGTTGAGTACCGGATCGTGCGCCACGTCTTCCATGAACCTGACGCAGCGCGTGCACAGGATGCACCGGTTCGGCGTGTACATCACGTCGCCGCCGAAATCCTCGACCGGATTGAATCGCTTGGGGTCGCGATAGCGGCCCTCGGCGCGTCCTTCACGGTAGGTATAGTCCTGCAACTCGCACTCGCCCGCCTGGTCGCAGATCGGGCAGTCGAGCGGATGATTGATCAACAGCATCTCGAGCACGCCCTTGCGCGCGTCGAGGGCTTTGTCGGAGTGGACATGTACGACCTGTCCTTCGGCGACCGCGGTCGCGCACGACGGCGCGAGTTTGGGCGCCTTCTCGACCTCGACGAGACACATGCGGCACACGCCGGCCACCGGCAGGCCGGGGTGGTAGCAGTAGTGCGGCACGAGCACGCCGGCGTGCTTGGCGGCTTCGAGGATCGACGTGCCCGCCGGTACGGTGACCGGCCGGCCTTCAATCGTGAGCGTGACGGTAGGTGCGTCAGCCATTTATGCCACCGCCGGCACGAGGTGATGCCGCTTTTTCTTGATGAGCGCTTCGAAGTCGCCGCGGAACTTGTTGATCCCGGACACGACCGGCGTCGCGCACGAGTCGCTGAGCACGCAGATCGTCTTGCCGGTCATGTTCTCGGCGATTTCCAACAGAGTGTCCAGATCTTCAGGCGTGCCGTCGCCGGCCACGATCCGCTCGAGGATTTTCGTCGTCCACGCCGTTCCTTCGCGGCACTGCGTACACTGCGCGCAGCTTTCATGGGCAAAGAAGCGGGCGGCGCGGGCGATCTGTTTGACGAGATTCTGCGCGTCGTCGATCACGATCACGCCGCCGGAGCCGAGCATCGTGCCGTGCGCGACGAATCCCTCGTAATCCATGAGACTCGCGTCGGCTTCCTCGACCGTCTGAATCGGAACCGAGATGCCGCCGGGAATGATCGCGCGGAACTTGCGGCCGGGCAGCGGTCCGCCGCAGAGATCATATAAGAAATCCTTAAACGGAAAACCCATGGCGACTTCGTAGTTGCCCGGGCGCTGGATGTTGCCGCACACCGAATAGAGCTTGGTTCCGGTGCTCTTCGGATTGTCGGCCCGCATCCATTGCTTGTACCAGTCCGCTCCATGATTCAGAATGTGCGGCACCGCGGCCAGCGTCTCGACGTTGTTGATCGTCGTTGGCTGGGCGAATACGCCGGAGACGGCGGGAAAGGGCGGTTTGATGCGCGGATTGCCGCGGCGCCCCTCGAGCGAATTCATCAGGGCCGTCTCTTCGCCGCAGATGTACGCGCCGGCGCCCCGGTGCACCCACACGTTCACCGTCTTGCCCGACCCCATGGCGTTCTTGCCGAGGATGCCAGCGGCATAGCACTCCTTGAGTGCCGCTTCGACGCGCGCGATTGGTTCAGTGAACTCGCCGCGAATGTAGATGTAGCACGTCTCCGCGCCGATCGCGTAGGAGCCGATCGCGCAGCCCTCGATCAGCGCGTGCGGCGTCCATCGCATGATTTCGCGATCTTTGAACGTGCCGGGTTCGGACTCGTCAGCGTTGCAGCACAGGTAATGCGGCCGTCCGTCGCCCGGCTTCATGAACGACCACTTGAGGCCCGTCGGAAAGCCGGCGCCCCCGCGCCCGCGAAGGCCAGAGTCCTTGACGACGGTGACGATGTCGGCCGGGGTCATGGACAGCGCCTTTTTCAGCGCGGTGTAGCCGCCGCGCGTCTTCCAGCCGTCGAGCGTCGTGGCCTCGCGCTCGCCAAAGTGCTTGGAGAGCACCAGCGTTTCGCGTGCGTGCGGTTTGTGCGGGTAGCCCATGCGTGACGAGAGCGTGACGACGCGTTTAGGAGAATCGAGCGAGCAGTTCCGGCACGTGCTCCGGAGTGACCGATTCGATGAACTCTTCATTGACCATGATCGGCGTGGCGAACCCGCACGCGCCGAGGCATTCGACTTCAGTGACCGTGAACTTCCCGTCGGGCGACGTTTGCCCGAGTTCGAGGCAGTTGGTGTGCTTGAGCAGCGCGTCGACCACCGCTTCGGCGCCGCAGACGTTGCATGGCGACGTGGTGCAGACCTGAATGAAATGGCGTCCGACGGGGTGCTGATGGTACATCGTGTAGAACGTGACGACGCCCTTGACGTACGCCGGCGTGAGTTCGAGCACGTCCGCGACTTCGGCCATGCCGTCGTCGCTCACCCAGCCGCGTTCGTGCTGCACCATCCAGAGGGCCGGCAACAGCGCCGCCATCTTGGTCGGATAGCGCGTGAGGACGTCATCGAGTTCTTTGCGTCGCGCGCCGCCGGCGGTGAACACGGGTTTGTACGGCTCGTGTCCGTGCTCGGCGTGCGAGAGCGTCGCCGGAGAGTCGATGTCGCCAGTTTCGCGCGCGCTCATCGATCTATTTCTCCCATCACGATATCGATCGACGCGTTGATGGCGATGACATCGGAGAGCAGATGGCCTTCGACCATGCGCGGGATGGCGGACAGGTTGACGAATGACGGCGGGCGAATGCGCCAGCGAACCGGCTTGGACGAGCCGTCCGATACCATATAGTAGCCCTTCTCGCCTTTTGGACTTTCGACGGCGACGTATGCCTCGCCGATCGGCGGGCGCGGTCCTTCCATCACTTGTTTGAAATGATGGATCATGGATTCCATATCGCTCGTCGCTTTGCTCTTTGGCGGCAAGATCACGCGATGGTCGTTGATGTTCACGGGACCATCGGGCAGCCGCTTGAGGGCCTGATCGAGGATGCGCGTCGACTGCCGCAACTCCTCCATGCGAACGAGGAACCGATCGTAGACGTCGCCGTTCGTGCCGACGGGAATGTCGAAGTCGTAGGTCTCGTAATCGAGATATGGAAAGTCGCGGCGGACGTCGAAGGCGAGCCCGGACGCACGCCCCATCGGACCCGAGAGTCCGTAGTTCGCCGCTTCGTCCGGCGACATCACGCCAAGTCCGACCGTGCGGCCGACCCAGATCCCGTTGCGCGTGATGACGCGATCGATCTCGTCGACGATCTTGGGGAACTTGTGGACGAACGCGGCGAGCTTCTCGGTGAATCCGTCCGGAATGTCGGCGCCCATGCCGCCGACACGCGTGAGCGACGTGGTCAGGCGGGCGCCGATCCACATCTCGAACAGCTCGTACACCTCTTCGCGCTGCTGGAACGCCCAGAGGAACGGCGTGTAGGCGCCGATGTCGATGCAGGTCGTTCCCAGCCACACTAGGTGGGAGATGATGCGCGACAGCTCGCAGGCGATCACGCGGAGCACCGTGCACCGTTCCGTGATCTCGATGCCGAACAGTCGTTCGGCGCCGAGCGCGAAGGCGACGTTGTTGCCGGGAGAATTTAGATAATCCTCACGGTCTGTCCACGGGATGATCTGATTGTACTGGCGGTACTCAC
The DNA here is from genome assembly GCA_963817445.1 of uncultured Gemmatimonadaceae bacterium. Lineage (GTDB taxonomy): Bacteria > Gemmatimonadota > Gemmatimonadetes > Gemmatimonadales > Gemmatimonadaceae > JAQBQB01. The sequence goes on along the minus strand of CAWFOG010000022.1, from coordinate 542,101 downwards.
CGATCTTCTCGAACCCGCAGTGCAGATAGCCGATGTGCGGAATGCATCGCACCACCGTCTCGCCGTCCAGCTCGAGCACCAACCGGAGTACGCCATGCGTCGCCGGATGTTGGGGCCCGAGATTGATGAGCATGTGCTCACCTTCGAGATCGGGCTCGATCGACGGCGGCGATTCGACCACGACGAGACTGCCGGATTCGTCGACCGCGAGCGGCGTGCGCTGCGGCCGGCCATCGGCGTCGACGCCGGTGGTGGAGAGCGAGACTTCGACCGTGCGCTTCGTGGTCGCCATCGGCTACTCCCCCGTCCGCTCGCCCGACTCGAGGCGATGCTGCATGTCTTTCGGCAGATCGTCGAACGCGTCGGCGATCGAGAGTTCCTCTTTCGAGTATCGTGCTTCGGGATTTGCCGCGAGCGCCTGGCGCAACTGCTCGGACCGGCTGAACCGGCCGCGCAACGGGAAATCCTTCCGCAGCGGATACCCTTCCTTGTACTGCTCCCACATCAGCAAGCGCCGCAAATCCGGATGGCCGGCGAACGTGATGCCGAACATGTCATAGCACTCGCGCTCGAGCCAATCCGCCGCTTTATAAATATCCCACACCGACGGAACATCGAGCGGCGTGCCGCGATGCAGCAGCGTCTTCACCCGGAGAAACCGTCGGTACGGGAGCGACCGCAGATGCCACACCACTTCGAGCGGCTGTTCGAGATCGCGATATTCGACCGCGGTCACGTCGGAGAGGTAGTTGTATTGCTGGGACACGTCGTCGTGCAACCAACGGATCACGTCGTGCACGCGCGCGCGATCGACGATGATCGTCGTCTCGCCCCAAACGACGTCGACGCGCTGGATCGCGGCGTCAAACTGGCGGCGCAGCGCGTCGGCGGACGGATTGGCGTATCCGCCGCGGTGCGGCACGTTCCTCTGCGTTGCCGGCGCCTCTGCCGCCGCGTCGAGCGCGCTGCCGGCAAACACCGGCGCGAATGCTCCCCGCGCGTCCTCTGCGCTGCCGTTGCTCACAGGCCCGATCGCGTTTGGTGAACGGAGTTCCCGAACGGCTCCGAAATCTCGTCGATGACCGACGGGGCGACGTACAACTGGCTCTTGGGATCGGGCTCCATTTCGTTGCGCAGCGATGAATCCGCCGACCGCTCGTTCTTGACCTTGTTCTGCAGCATCATGATTCCGTACAGCAGTCCTTCGGGGCGCGGCGGACAGCCAGGCACGTACACATCGACGGGTATGATCGTGTCGATCCCCTGCACCACGGCGTAGTTGTCGAACATGCCGCCGCTCGACGCGCATGCACCCATCGAGATGCACCACTTGGGCTGCGGCATCTGCTGCCAGATGCGGCGCAGCACGGGCGCGAGTTTGAACGGCACGCGGCCGGCGCAGATGAGCAGATCGGCTTGCCGCGGTGAGAACGCTTGTCGCTCCATGCCAAACCGCGCGAGATCGTACTTGCTCGCGGCCGTGGCCATGAACTCGATCGCGCAGCACGCGGTGCCGAAGGGCATCGGCCAGAGCGAATTCTTGCGTCCCCAGTTGACGAATGCGTCGAGCTTGGTCGTGATCCAGGGTTCGTCGCCCGAGGTTTCGGCGAACGTCGAGTCTGGACGCGGGCTCAATCCCATTGCAGCGCTCCCTTCTTCCACACGTACACGAACCCAACGAGCAGAATGGCGATGAACACGAGCATTTCCGACAGCCCGAACAATGACTGTTGACCGGCCGGGCAAATATTATTCGCCAGCGCGGTGGCGCACGACAGTTGACGGAACGACGCGCCCCACGGAATCAAAAAAACGGTCTCGATGTCGAAGATGATGAACAACACCGCGACCATGTAAAACTTCACGGAAAACCGCTCGTGCGCGTTGCCGAGCGGCGGCATGCCCGACTCGTACGGCGTTTGTTTGACGGGGCTCGGCCGCGGACGGAGCGTGAGGTGGGACAGACCCAACATCAGCACCGCGTTAGCGATGACGAAGCCGAGGAGGAGCAGGACTGGGAAGTACGTATGAAGCATCAGTCTCCCACTTCGTGAAATCTTTCACTAAGTCCAGCCGCGGAAAGCTATCCAAGCCGAGAAAGAGGGTCAACCGCGCGCGCCGATCGTCCCGCCCGGTCACTGGTCCGCGGCGCGCCGCCGGTTATGTTCTCGCTTCCGTTGCGCCTGTCGCGCCGCTCGATCCCTCCCCCCGACCTGAGCCCCGTCGCCCCAATGACCATCATGTCCGACCGCTGGATCTCGCGCATGGCGCGCGAGCACCGAATGATCGAGCCGTTTGAGGATCGTCAGGTGCGAACGGGAGTCATTTCGTATGGGGTGAGCTCCTACGGGTACGACATGCGTGTTGCGCGCGAGTTCCGGATCTTCACCAACGTGCTCAATTCGATCGTCGACCCCAAGCAGTTCGATCCAAAATCGTTCGTCGAATACGAAGGCGACGTGTGCATCGTGCCGCCCAATTCATTCGCGCTCGGGCGATCGGTGGAATATTTCCGCATTCCACGCAATGTCCTCACCGTCACGGTCGGGAAGTCGACGTACGCGCGGTGCGGCATCATCACGAACGTCACGCCGTTCGAGCCCGAGTGGGAGGGCTTCGTCACACTCGAGATTTCGAACACGACGCCGCTCCCCGCCAAGATCTACGCCAACGAGGGGATCGCGCAGGTGCTGTTCTTCCGCGGCGAGGAGGAACCCGAGGTCTCGTACAAAGACAAGGGCGGCAAATATCAGAGTCAGACGGGAGTGACGCTGCCCAGGCTCTGATTCCGGTTCCCGACCACCGCGACGCTGATCGTCCCGAACTGCGATTTCGCCGGCTATTGGCGCCGCGCCACCACCCAGCCGTGCGCAGCGCTCTCCGCGAGGACGACGAAGTGTGGTCGCGCCGAATATGGGCCAGGCTTCGAAAGTGCTTGACGTGATGCGTGTCGTCGAGGACGAGAGTGAACGGCGCATCGCCCATTGCGCGCAGCACAGTCTGAAACTCGAGAAAGCCGATGCCGCCAGCTGAGTCGAGGAGGATGAGCGGTCGCTCGCCGCGAGCGGCGGTCAAATAGCGCGCGAGCAGATCGTCGCCTGCGTACGACGTGAAGCGGTCGCGTGCGAACGCGACGACATCGCCGAGTGCGCGCGGCCGCCCACCCAGCCGACCCTTGAGTTCGCGCGAATACGACTTGACCGGATGACGCGTATCGTCGATGAAGATGTCGGGCCAGCGCTCGTGATGGAGCAGCGCTTCGTCCGAGCGAACGAACTCGAGCGCGGCGTGTCGCGGCACCGTACGGCCCCAGAGCGCGGTCACGAACGGATACGCCGCGAGATTCTGCCGCGCGGTGCGCCACGAGCTCCAGTTTGCTTCGATCGTGACGAACGAGCGTGGCGTGCGATCGCGCGGGAATGCCTCGGCGAGCATCCGAGTCGAACCGGTGCCGAGGTACGTGCCCGTCTCGATCACGTGCGTCACACCCGTCTCGCGGACCAGCTGCGACAAGACCGGTCCGAGTCCGCCGTCGTCCGCCATCCGCATCGAGGCGAGTTGGTACTCTTTGTACGATCGCACAGGACTCCGGTTAAAGGCGACCGCTGCTCTCTTCGCGTTCGGTGAGCGTCGCGCGCAAGTAGTCGTGATTCATCCGCGCGATGTTGTCGATGCTGATCGTCTTTGGGACATGCTTCCTGGCACTCGCCGTACAGCGTGCAGTGGCCGAATCCCTCGACGTCCATTTGCGCGACCATGCGCCGCGCGCGCCGATCGCGCTCCGGCTGCCCCTGCGGCAACAGGCCGAGGTGCGAGATCTTCGCCGCCGTGAACAGCGACGCCGATCCGTTGGGACACGCGGCGACGCACGCGCCGCAGCCGATGCACGCGGCCGCGTCCATGGCGGCATCCGAATCCTGTTTCGCAACCTGGATCGTGTTCGCGTCCTGCGCGCCGCCGGTTGGCGCGGTGATGAATCCACCCGCCGCGATGATGCGGTCGAGCGCGCCACGGTCGACGACCAAGTCCTTGACCACGGGAAAGGCGCGCGATCGCCATGGCTCAATGTGAATCGTCGCGCCGTCGGCAAAGCTCCGCATGTGGAGCTGGCAGGTGGCGGTGGCCTTCATCGGTCCGTGCGCCACGCCGTCGATCATCATGCCGCACGACCCGCAAATGCCTTCGCGGCAGTCGTGGTCGAACGCGATCGGGAGCTCTCCCGCCTCGACCAGTCGCTCGTTGACGACGTCGAGCATCTCGAGGAACGACATGTCCGGGCTGATGTCGCGCGCGTCGTAGCGCTGCATCGCGCCCTCGGCGTCGGCGCTCGCCTGTCGCCACACGAAGAGCGTGAGATTCATTGGTCGATTGCCTCGCGCGCGCGATTCACGGCTATTTGTACGAGCGCTGCGAGAGCGCCACGTTTTCGAATACCAGCGGCTCCTTGTGGAGCACGGGCGCGGCATCGGCGCCGGCGTATTCCCACGCGGACACATAGGCGAATTGCTCGTCGTCGCGCTTCGCTTCGCCGTCGGACGTCTCGTATTCCGTGCGAAAATGCGCGCCGCACGACTCCGCGCGTTGGAGCGCGTCGTGGCACATCAACTCCGCCAGCTCGAGGAAATCGGCGACGCGGCCGGCATGTTCGAGCGATTGATTCAATTCCGCGCCGGTGCCGGGCACGCGAACACGATGCCAGAATTCATCGCGCAGCTTGGGGATCAGCTCGAGTGCCGTCGTTAACCCCGCAGCGTCGCGCGCCATACCGCAGTATTCCCACATGATCTGCCCGAGTTCCCGGTGGATCGACGTCACCGTCCGATCGCCATTCACCGAGAGCAACCGTTCCGTGCGCGCACCCACGTCGGCTTCCGTCGCCAGCACCGCGTGGTCGTCCGGCGATACGGGGGCAAGCTTGGTCGAGCCGAGGTAGTTGCCCACGGTTTGCGGCACGACGAAGTAACCATCGGCGAGTCCCTGCATCAGCGCGCTCGCGCCGAGACGATTCGCGCCGTGGTCGGAGAAATTCGCCTCACCGATCACGTGGAGACCCGGGTATGGTGCTCATGAGATTGTAGTCGACCCACAACCCGCCCATCGTGTAGTGGACTGCCGGGTAGATGCGCATCGGTACTTCATACGGATTCTCGTCCGTGATGCGCTGGTACATCTCAAACAAGTTTCCGTACCTCTCGGCGATCGTGTCCTGCCCGAGCCGCTTGATCGCGTCGCTGAAATCGAGATAGACACCGCGACCGCCCGGTCCCACGCCGCGCCCCTCGTCGCACACATCTTTGGCGGCGCGCGAGGCGATGTCGCGCGGGGAGAGGTTGCCAAAGCTCGGGTATTTCCGCTCCAGAAAATAGTCGCGGTCGTGCTCGGGAATGTCGCGCGGCGACTTCGGGCAATCTTCCTTGCGCTTCGGCACCCACACCCGACCGTCGTTGCGCAGCGATTCGCTCATCAGCGTGAGCTTCGACTGATGCTCACCGCTCACCGGAATGCACGTCGGATGAATCTGCGTGAAACATGGATTGGCGAACGCAGCGCCGCGTTTGTACGCGCGCCAGATCGCCGTCGTATTGGACCCTTTGGCGTTCGTCGACAGAAAGTACACGTTGCCGTAGCCACCGGTGCCAAGGATGACGGCGTCGGCCAGATGCGTTTCAATCGCGCCGGTCACCATGTCGCGCGTCACGATCCCGCGCGCGCGTCCATCGACGACGACGAGATCGAGCATCTCGGTCCGCGGAAACATCCGCACGCCGCCCTTGGCGATTTCCTTTTCCAATGCCTGGTACGCGCCGAGCAGCAGTTGTTGCCCTGTCTGCCCGCGGGCATAGAAGGTACGCGACACCTGCGCGCCGCCGAACGAGCGATTGGCCAGCAACCCGCCGTACTCGCGCGCGAACGGCACACCTTGCGCAACGCACTGATCGATGATGTTCACGCTGATCTGCGCGAGTCGATAGACGTTTGCCTCGCGCGAGCGGAAATCGCCGCCCTTGATCGTGTCGTAGAACAAACGAAAGATGCTGTCGCCGTCGTTCTGATAGTTCTTGGCGGCATTGATGCCGCCCTGCGCTGCGATGCTGTGCGCGCGTCGCGGCGAGTCCTGAAAACAAAAACATCGAACATTATATCCCAGTTCGCTCAACGACGCGGCGGCGGATGCGCCGGCCAGTCCCGAACCGACGACGAGGACGGTGTGTTTCCGCTTGTTCGCCGGATTGACGAGCTTCATTTCGAAGCGGTGCTTGTCCCACTTCCGCTCGATCGGCCCCGACGGCACCTGCGACTTGAGCTCCATTGCGCGGCCTATCGAAGCACGCCGGCAATGACGCCGACGGGAACCAGCGTGAACCCGAGCCACACCACGATCGCGACGACGAGCGCGAGCCGCCGATGCAGGGGATTCGGCGATGCCTTCGCGAAACCCAACGTGCGAATCGAGCTCCACGCGCCATGGTACAGGTGCAGCCCGAGCGCGAGCATGGCGACAATGTAGAACGCGGCGACCCACCAGACGCGAAAGCTCGCCACGATGTTGCCGTACACGTCGCGATGCCCTTGAGAGTCGACGACCCCGCGCCAACCGCCCGGGTCGATTGTTTCGGTGGTGAAGTGCAAAATGTGAACGACGATGAAGACGAGGAGCAGCACCCCGCCCCACTTCATCGTCCGCGCGGCGAGCGTCGACACCTGCGGAGCACGCTGCTGATACGCGATCGGCCGGGCAGCGGCAGAAATGCGCGTGAGCTGGTACGCCATCAGCACGTGCAGCACTACCGATACAATCAGCACGACGCGAACGGCCCAGGTCAGCTCGACGAGCGGTCCGTGCAGCGCGGCGCCATAGTCATTGATCTTGGCCGGGCCGGCGAACACCTGGAGATTGCCGGCCATGTGCACGATCACGAAGCCAATGCCGATCAGCCCCGTGACTCCCATGATGATCTTCTTGCCGATCGTCGAGCGGTAAAACGAGAGGAGCACGTTCGGCGCTAGAGCTTCACGGCACGCATTGGCTCGCGTACCGCTTCAGCGCTCTTTTCGAGGGCGGCACGTTCATCCGCCGTCAATTCCACCTCGATGATCTTCTCCAAGCCATTGCGTCCGAGCTTGCACGGTACGCCGAGGAACAGGTCCTTCATGCCATACTCGCCCGTGAGCCACGCCGCGCACGGCAAGAATACGCCGCTGGTCGTTGACGATCGCTTCCGCCATTTGCACCGCGCCGGCCGACGGCGCGTAGTACGCCGAGCCAGTCTTCAGGTGCTTCACGATTTCGGCGCCGCCGTTGCGCGTGCGCGTCACGATCGCGTCGAGTTTGTCCTTCTCGATGAGTTGCGTGATCGGAATGCCGCTCACACTTGTGTACGAGATCAACGGGACCATCGTGTCGCCGTGTCCGCCGAGGACCATCGCCTGGATGTCGCGCACCGAGACGTCGAGCGCTTCAGCGAGGAAGCCGCGAAAGCGTGCCGTGTCGAGCACGCCGGCCATGCCGATGACGCGCTCGCGCGGAAACCCCGTGACCTGTTTGGCGACGTAACACATGATGTCGAGCGGGTTCGACACGACGATGACGATCGCCTTGGGCGACGTCTTCTTCACCTCTTCCGCTACCGACTTGACGATGCCGGCGTTCGTGTTGAGCAGGTCGTCGCGCGACATGCCCGGTTTGCGCGCGATGCCGGCCGTAATGATGACGATGTCGGAGTCAGCCGTTTCCGCGTAGCCGTTGGTGCCGACGATGCGCGAGTCGAACCCTTCGATCGGCGCCGACTGCCATTGGTCGAGGCCCTTGCCCTGCGGAATGCCCTCGGCGATGTCGACCATCACGACGGTTCGCGCGAGTTCCTTTTCTGCCACACGTTGCGCGGTCGTCGCGCCGACATTCCCCGCGCCGACGACCGTAATCTTGTTGACCATGAGTGTTTCCGTGTTTCGCTTGAGAGGTGAGTACGAAGCGAAACCTAATTACGTCAGCCCCCAACCTGCGACAGCGCCCGCAATCCTCCCACCTTCATTTGCAGGAGCTCGTGCTCTTTCGGCTTGTCGGCCAGCGCCTGTCGAAACAGCGCTTCGAGCGGAACGCCGGCGCGCAGCGGCGTTCGCAAATCGACTTCGTGATCGGCGAACAGACAGGTGCGCAGGCGCCCGTCCGCGGTCAGACGAACGCGATTGCACGACGCGCAGTACGTGTGGGTCATTGGCGTGATCACGCCGATTGTGCCGACCGCGTTCGGCCACCGGTAGTAGACGGCGGGCCCGTTGCCGCGCGGTGGGCCAACCGTCGGCTCGAGTGGTGCAATCGCGCCAAGCCGCGAGAGAATTTCGTCGCTCGGCACCACATGGTCCCACGTCAGCGCGCGGAGATCTCCGACCGGCATGAGCTCGATGAATCGAACATGCCACGGATGTTCGAGCGTCAGTCGCGCGATGTCTTCGATCTCGTCGTCGTTGATGCCGCGCATCACGACGACGTTCAGCTTGATTGGATCGAGGCCGGCACGCTCGGCGGCCTCTGCGGCTCGCACGGGATCGAACCCCAGGTCGCGCCGCGCGATGCGCGCGATTCGCTCGGATCGCAAGCTGTCCACGCTCATGTTGATGCGGTCGAGTCCCGCGGCTCGCAGCCGCTCGCCAAGTTCCGGCAACCGTGCGCCGTTCGTCGACAGCGCGATGTCGGTGATCGTCCGGAATGCGACGCAGCATGGCGATCAACTCGTCGATGTGCGGACGAATTGTCGGCTCACCACCGGTGATGCGGAGTCGGCGCAAGCCGAGCGGTGCGAGCTGCGCGACGACGTCGGCGATCTCCTCGTACGACAGAATCTCCGACTTGGGTAGCCACTCCATGCCGCTCTCGGGCATGCAGTACACGCAGCGGAAATTGCAGCGGTCGGTGACCGAGATGCGGAGATACTCGATCGTTCGCCCGAACTGATCGACGGCGATGGAACTCGCTGCGCCCAACGCGGCGGTCATGGGACTTCGACCGGTTGAGTCGCACCGACCCACTCGCGAGTTCCGTCGGCGTAGTGCTCGAGTTTCCAGATCGGCACGCGACGCTTCAACTGCTCGATCACATATCGGTTTGCGTCGTACGCGGCGGCGCGATGCGGATGCCCGACGGCAATGGCGACGCTCGCCTCGCCGAGGTCGAGCGCGCCCAGCCGATGCTCAACGGCGATGTCGTCTGTCCCAAAACGCTCCGCCGCTTCGCGCACGATCGCCTCGAGCTCACGCTCGGCCATGCTCCGATACGACGTGTACTCCATCCCGTCGACGGCGCGACCGTCGTTCACGTCGCGCACTGTGCCGACAAACAGCACCGTCGCACCGTTCCCGCCGCTCGCCACCATCGCGAGTAGCCTGGAAATATCCAACGGCGCGTCGACGAGAGCGGTGTGCATCAGCCTCCAGCCACGGGCGGAATGACGGCGACCTCGTCGTCTGCCTCGAGTACGCGATCCGGTCGCGCGAACTCCTCGTTCACCGCGACCAGTGGTTCGCGGGGCAGTCGATCGGCGCCGGGAAGTAGGCGAATGTGGCCAAGCACGTCCGCCACCGTTGCGCCTGGTCGCAAGTCGAACGCCAAGGAGTTCGCGCCAAACGTATCCGCGTAGGATGCAAACAGGAGCACGGTGACGATCATCGGCGGTTGCGCAGGCAACGTGTTGTGACGAACGCGAGTCGGGAGACAACAACGGCTCGACGCCGACCGGGCATCGAGCCGTACACGATTTGGACCGGCGAAGTGATTACGGCGATTGTGCCTACTCCACCTATCACGCCTCGGACATTTCCTCGAGATCGTCTTCAAGCTCGTCCACCTCGAGACCGGCAACCATTGCCCGCAATTCTTTCGATGGCTTGAACACCGGAACCGGCCGGGCTGACACTTCGACTGGCGAGCCCGTCCGCGGGTTGCGCGCCATCCGGGTCTTGCGATGCCGAATCTTGAAGGTGCCGAAGCCTCGCACCTCGATGTTTTTTTGACCCTGCAGCGCCTCTTTGATCGACTCCAGAAAGGCGTCGACAACGCGAGCGCAGTCTTTCTTCGAAATCATTGGCCCAGCGGTGCGCGAAATCTGAGCCGTGACTTTCTCGACCAGGTCTGCTTTGGTCATGCGAAATGCCTCGTGTTCAGGCGTCCGGGGACCCAGTGACGCTAACCGAACTTAGCGCCGTTAACTGTTGTGTGTCAAGAGTTTGGGCCACTTGGAGCCACGTGCGAACGGACGGTTTCCAGAAACTCGTCGAACAGGGGGCGGGCGTCGTGGGGCCCTGGCGCGGCCTCTGGATGATACTGGACCGCGAAGATCGGCTTCGCGCGATGACGTAGCCCCTCGACTGTGCCGTCATTGAGATTGACGTGAGTGACCTGGAGTTCCGGCGCGCCAGGAATAGCCCCTTCGTCGCCGGCGACCGCGAACCCGTGGTTTTGCGCCGTGATTAGGACACGACCAGTCGACAGTTCCTTCACGGGATGGTTTCCGCCGCGATGGCCGTGCGCCATCTTCACCGTCTGCGCGCCGAATGTCAGACCCAAGATCTGATGCCCGAGGCAGATACCAAAGATTGGTATGCCGCGATCGGCAATCGCGCGAACAGCGTTCGGCGCGTACGATACCGCGGCCGGGTCACCGGGACCGTTCGAGAGAAACACGCCGTTTGGCCGCAGGGCCAAGACGTCGGTCGCGGACGTCTCGGCGGGAACCACCGTCACGCGACAATCGTGTTCCGCGAAGAGACGGAGAATGTTGCGCTTGATTCCAAAGTCATACGCAACGACATGATACGACGCGTTCGGATTGCCCCAGCTGTACTGCTCATCCGTCGTCACGACCGACGCGAGATCGAGGCCTTCCATCGACGGACACGCGTCGAGCGCAGCCAACGCGTCGCGGTTCGGCTCCGTTCCGGCGGCCACGACACCGCGCATCACACCAACGCTTCGCAGGTGTCGCGTTAAGCGGCGAGTGTCAACTTGATCGAGCGACGGAACTTGCGCGGCGTCGAGCCAGGCGAGGAGGTCGCCGTCGGCTCGCCAGTTCGAATGTCGGTTCGAAATCTCGCGCGCGATGACCCCGGCGATCTGCGGCCGCGCGGACTCAGGATCAATCGTATTCACGCCGTAGTTGCCGATCATCGGCGCGGTCATGACCACGATCTGCGCGCGATAGGACGGGTCCGTAAATACTTCCTGGTATCCGCTCATGTTCGTCGTGAACACGACCTCGGCGACCGACGGCGCGTCCTGTCCGAGGTAATCGCCGCGAAAAAGGGTTCCGTCTTCGAGAAGAAGGAACCCTGGTCGCCTGAGCCGCGGAGTCACCAACGGCCTCTTACGGCTTCTTAGGCGCGGGAGCGCTCTTCGTCGGCGGCGTTTTCGCCCCCGATGGCGCCGTGGTCGTTGGCGCTGGCGCAGCAGGCGTCAGCGGAATCGTCGGCGCAGCACCGCTCGTGGGCGCGGACACCGGAGCTGGCGCGGTCTGCTGGAACGTCTGATCGAGTACGGACTTTGGCGCACGACTGCGCGTCGACGCGAGCGCGAGCATGAACGAAAGGGCCAGGAACAGGCCGCCGCACCACCAACTTGCCTTCGTGAGCAGGTTCCCGGTCTGGCGCGTGCCGAGGAAGGAACTCGCCGAACTACTCACTCCGCCAAACGAACTGGCCAGACCGCCTCCCTGTCCGGCCTGCAACAGGACCGCGACAATCAGAACGAGGCTATCGATGATGAGCAGGACGAGCAGAAACGTATACAGCATGGCGCGGGCTCAGTGGGTCGTGGTGTAAGCTTCAAATATCACGACACTTAGCGCACTGCGTCAAGTGTCGCAGATGGTTGCCCAGCCTTCCACGTCGAGGCTCGCGCCGCCGACGAGCAAGCCATCAACGCCATCCGCCGCGAGTAGCGCCTTCGCGTTCGCCCGGTTGACGCTGCCGCCGTAGAGCATGGGAACGTCGTCCGCGCGCGGTCCGATAATCTCGCGCAACGCCGCCCGAAGCGTTTCATGGACCGCGGCCGCGTCATCGGGCGTCGCGGTGCGGCCGGTGCCGATAGCCCACACCGGCTCGTATGCGAAGGCCATCGTCGCAATCGCGTCCGGCGCCAATTCCGAAATCCCCGTGCGCAATTGGCGCAGCACCACGTTGGCGGTCGCGCCCGCTTCGCGCTGCGCCAGCAATTCGCCGACGCAAAGCAGCGGAGTGAGCCCGCCGCGAACCGCGACGACGCACTTCTTTGCCGTCTGATCGTCCGTCTCACCAAAGATGTGCCGCCGCTCCGAGTGCCCAACCAGCGCGAAGCGTGCACCCGCATCATGGGCCATCGTCGCCGAATTCTCGCCAGTAAAAGCGCCCGCCGCTTCCGTCCAGATATTCTGTACGCCCAACAGAATGTCCGTCTGCGACCCAAGCGCTTCTGCGACCGCGGTGAGTGAGAGGGCGGGAGGAAAGACGATGGTCGTGCGGTCGTCTCGACAGATCCATCGCGCCGCGAGTGCGGCGGCGAAGGCACGCGCCTCCGACGGGCCGTGATTCATCTTCCAGTTCGCGGCAAATACGGGGCGTCGCATGTCGGAGTCGGTCAGCGCTTGTCGTCGAGCGCGGCAACGCCGGGCAACGTCTTCCCTTCGAGAAACTCGAGCGACGCACCACCGCCCGTCGATACGTGGCTCATTGCGCGATCGAGGCCCAACTCGGCGACTGCCGCGGCAGAGTCTCCGCCGCCGACGATCGTCGTCGCGCCGCGCTTGGTGGCCGCTGCCATGGCCTCGGCGACAGCGCGCGTGCCGGCGTCGAACGGCTTGGTCTCGAACACGCCCATCGGGCCGTTCCAGATGACGGTTTTCGCGCCGGCAATCACTTTGGCGAATGCCGCGGCGGATGCAGGGCCAATGTCGTACATCGCCTCGGCGGCGGGGATGGCGTCGCGCGCCACGGCGTGCGCTCCGCCGTCGCTGTCGAGTGCTGGCGCGACCGTCGCATCCGTCGGCAGCAGCAGTTTGTTCCCCGCGCGCGCGAGCAGTTCCTTCGCCATGTCGACGCGATCTGGTTCGACCAGCGACTTGCCGGTTTCGACGCCGAGCGCTTGGAAGAAGGTGCAGGCCATGGCGCCGCCGATCACGAGCCGGTCGACAATGGGCAGCAAATTCTCGATGACGTCGATCTTGCCCGAAATCTTGGCGCCGCCGAGGACGGCGACGAACGGGCGTTTTGCGTTCTCTAATGCCCCGCCCAGGAAGTCGAGCTCCTTCTGCATGAGCAGCCCGGCGACGGCCGGTTTGAGTACGTGCGCCACGCCCTCGGTCGACGCGTGCGCGCGGTGCGCCGCACCGAACGCGTCGTTGACGTAGAGATCGCCCAACTGGGCCAGGCCGCGCGCCAACCGTTCGTCGTTCGTCTCTTCGCCGCCGAGAAAGCGCGTGTTCTCCAGCAGGACGACGCGAGCCGACGGGTCGTGGCTCGCCTTGACGGCTTCGTCGGTGTCCGTCGACTCGACGAACACGACGCGCTCTTCGGGGAGCAATTGCCCGAGCCGCCGCGCGACGGGCTCGAGCGAATACCGCGGCTCCGGCTTGCCCTTCGGGCGGCCAAGGTGCGACAGGAGGATCACCCGCGCCCCGCGGGCGAGCAGCGCATGAATGGTCGGGAGCGACGCGCGAATGCGGGCATCGTCGGTGATACGCGGCCCGTCGAGTGGCACGTTGAAGTCGACGCGCACGAGGGCGCGCCGCCCCCGAACTTCGCCGTCGGACAGCCCCGTAATCGTCCTCTTATTCATGAATGCATACCTCGCGGTGCGCTCACAGCCGCGCGCCGACGTAGCGCAGCAGATCGACGCACCGTGACGCGTACCCCCACTCGTTGTCGTACCATCCCGAGACCTTGAGCAGCAGCCCGTCGACCACGCCAGTCGTCGCGCTGTCGAACACGCACGAGTGCGGGTTACCGATGTAGTCGGATGAAACCAGTTCTTCCTCGGTGTATTGCAGGATCCCCTGCATCGCACCGTCGGCGGCGGCCTTGAACGCGGTATTCACCTGCTCCACCGTCACCGGCCGATCGACGACGACGGTCAGATCCGTGAGCGACACGTCCGGCGTCGGCACGCGAATGGAAATGCCGTCGATCTTGCCCTTGAGTTCCGGCATGACCAGCGACGTCGCCCGGGCGGCACCCGTCGTCGTGGGAATGATCGACATCGCCGCGGCGCGGGCGCGGCGAATGTCCTTGTGCGGCGAATCGAGCACGAGTTGGTCGTTGGTGTAGCTGTGGATCGTCACCATCGATCCGCGAACGAATCCGAAGTTGTCGCGAATGACTTTCACCATCGGCACGAGGCAGTTGGTCGTGCACGAGGCGTTCGAGATGATCGTGTGCTTGGCGGCGTCGTACGCGGCCTCGTTCACGCCCATGACAATCGTGACGTCTTCTCCTTTCGCCGGCGCGGAGATGATCACCTTGCGCGCGCCCGCGTCGATGTGCTTTTTGGCGCCGTCTGCGCTCGTAAATCTGCCGGTCGACTCGAGAACGATGTCGACGCCGAGCGCCTTCCACGGCAACTTCGCCGGATCCTTCTCGGCGAACACTTTGATCTCGAATCCGTCAACCATGATCGAGTCAGTGCCGGCCTCGACGTCGCCTTGGTAGGTGCGGTGGACGGAGTCGTACTTGAACAGATGGGCCAGCGTCTTGGTGTCGGTGAGATCGTTCACCGCCACGAACTCGATGTCGGCCACCTCCTGCATCCGCGCGGCGCGCAGTACCTGGCGACCGATTCGCCCAAATCCGTTGATCCCGACCCGAACGCCCATGCCTGCTCTCCTCTCTGGGTGAGTGCGCGATTACCACCGGTCGCCCAATGCTGGCGCTCGGGCGAAGGTGACAAAGCTAACAATGCGGGCGCCGCCGGCGCAGAGCGCGGACGCACACGCGTTTAGCGTGGCGGCTGTCGTCACGACGTCATCGACAATGACGAGGTGGGTGCCGCGAAGTATCGGCCGCGCCGACGCGGGCGCGCCAAATGCGCCCGAAACGTTGCGGAGACGGTCCCCGGGTGTCAACCGCGTTTGCGTTTCGGTATGGCGAACGCGGGCGAGCACGTCCGTCCACACTGGAATCGACCACCGCTTCGCCAACGCCTGCGCCAGGCACAGACTCTGGTTGTACCCGCGTTCGCGCATCCGCTTGCTCGACAGCGGAACGGGCACGATTGCTCGCCGCTCTTCGACGACATCTGGCGGCCACGCGAGGCGCGCCATCCGCTCCGCGAGCTCGTCGGCGATGCGCGGCCATCCCTGGTATTTGAGCGCGTGCATCGCGCCGAGGCCAACCGCGCCGGCCGCCCAGCACACGCTGCGTGCGGCGCGAACGTGCGGTGGAAGCAACTCGCACCAGCGGCAGCGTTCCCCGTACGTGGGGTGGCCGCAGCGATTGCATTGCGGCAGCGTCAAGAGCGGCAGTCGCGACCAGCAGGTGCCGCACATCATCTGCTCGCTGCCCGCATCGAGCAGTCGGTCGCAAACCGCGCAGACCCGCGGCAACAGCAAGTCGACCACCGGCCGAACGAATTCGACGCAGCGCGCGACAGCGGTCAGCCCTCGGCGATTGCCCTCCACATCACCGCCCGGTCTGGCCGCACGCCGAACCACCGCTCGAACGCGAGTATGCCCTGCTCCACGAGCATAGTGCGTCCGTCGGCCGCGCGGTGTCCGCGCGCGCGCGCGGTGCGGACCCACGCCGTTTCGTTCGATCGATAGACGAGATCGACGACCGCGCTCGCCGGAGCGAGCAGCGATAAGTCGAGTGGAACGTGGTCGTCATGCAGCCCAACGGACGTGGCATTGACCACAAGGTCGCAGCCGGCGATCACGCCAATGTCATCGGCCGGTCGCGCCATGGACCGAAAGCGCTCGCAAAGCAGTCGCGCCCGCTCGGGCGTGCGGTTGTGCACGTGCGCCACACAGCCCGGCCATGTCTCGACGGCGCCGAGTACGCCAGCTGCCGCGCCGCCGGCACCGAGCACACCGACGGTCAGATCGCGCGGGCGCTGACCGAGCAGTTCAGTGACCGCGGCGTCGAACCCACCGACGTCGGTATTGTCGCCGACGAGGCGACCCGCGTCGTCGACCCACCAGCAGTTCACTGCTCCCACGCGCTCGGCGAGCGGCGTGACGACGTCGCACGCGTCGCGCATGCGCGCCTTGTGCGGCACAGTGACGTTGCCCGCCGCACGCTCTTGGATGAGTTGCGCAACGGTGGTGTCGAACGCGCTGGGCTCAACGTCGAGCGCGTCGTAGCGCACGGGAATCCCGGCCGCGTCCAGCGCGGCGTTGTGCATGCGCGGTGAACGTGAATGCGCCACCGGATGTCCGAGCAAGACGAGACGCTCGGGGCGGCGCATCACTTCGCTCCTGAGCCGCGCTCCGCGGTGATGCGATCCATGACGCGACGAATCTCGATCTCCAACTCGTCGGCCGTGGCGCGATATACGTCGAGTTCCGCGCCGACGGGGTCACCGATCGCGCGCGTCGACGTGCCGTGCGACGCGAAGTCCGACACGAGAAACGCGCGTCCGGAGCCGCCGAGTGCTTCGATGCGCTCGAGGTGATGCGGGCCCATGGCGAGAATGAGATCGGCGTCGCTCACCAGCGCGCGCGTCAACGTCTGCGAACGGTGGCCGCCCAGGTCCATGTTGCGCTCCATGCCGACGAGGAGCGCGCCGTCGCTGGCCGGCGAGCCGTCGTGCGCGCTCGTCCCCGCGCTCACTGCTTCGACGTCTTGCAATCCGCGCTCGATGGCAATCTTGCGCGCGATCGCTTCAGCGAGCGGGCTGCGACAGGTGTTGCCCGTGCAGACGAACAGAATCTTCATGCGCTCACGCGTCTCCAGCGATCATGCGTCTCCAATCAACGTTGGCACAGTTTCGCGCAGCGTCCGTGCCGGGATCTCCCCGGGGCGAATGACCCGCGGGTATCGACCCGTGCAATCGAGCACGGTCGACGGCTGCGACGGCGTGAGCGTCCCGGCATCGAGCACGCGCAACTGGCCGCGCGCGACTGCGTCGCCCCACTGCGCCAAAATCTCGGCGGCGGATGTGGCTGGCGGAACCCCCGGCCGGTTGGCGCTCGTCGACGTGATCGCGTCGCCATGCGCGCGAATGAGCCGTTCGATCGACGGGTGACTGGTCCAGCGAACCGCGACGCCTCCCTCCGGGCCGCGCAGCCGCTCGGGCACACGCCGGTCGCCGCCGGAGAGCACGAGCGTCAGCGGCCCCGGCCAGTGTCGTGCGACCAGGTTTGCCGCGTAACTGGGCAACCGGAGGTCGAGGCGCTCGATCATGTCCGGGCCGGCGATGAGCAGGAGAAACGGTTTCCCGGGCGGCCGACGTTTGAGCGCGATCAACGCGTCGACCGAGTCGCGATCGATGCCGCCGCCGAACCCATAGACCGTTTCCGTCGGATACGCCAGCACGCCGCGCGCCTCGATCTGCTCGAGCGCCGCGCGAATGGCCGATTCCACCTCCTCGCGCGACCAGAACGGGATGGACAGTGTGTCCGTTCTCATTCTGGAAGCGTAAAGAGCGCTTCCGCGCGAGCAAAGTCTGATTCCTCGGTGATCTTCATCGCCCGCTCGCTGCCCCGCACGATTTCGACCGGTACCCCGAGCCGTTCGCACAGCGCCGCGTCGTCGGTGGCGACGACGTGCTGCGTATGCGCCTCGCGGTGCGCGCGCTCGAGAAGTTCGCGCGGGAACCCCTGCGGCGTCTGGGCTCGCCAGAGTCGGTCGCGATCGATGGTGCGGACGATGTGGCCGGCCGCGTCGACCTCTTTGAGTGTATCGACCACGGGCACGGCGGCGATCGCGCATCGGCCTGATCGCGCGGCGTCGACGACGCGTCCAATCGTCTGCTCGCCCACGAGCGGGCGCGCGGCATCGTGCACGAGCACGATGCGGGCGTCGTCGGGAAGGTCCTCGAGGCCGTTGTGCACCGACTCGGTGCGCGAGCGGCCGCCGGTCGAGACCATCAGCCGGTCGATGTCACACTGAAAGATCCACGGCGGTGGATCGGCCGCGTACTCGCGTGGCAGGACCACGACGACGCACGCAACGTCGCGTCGCGCCATGAACGTCTGGATGGAGTGCAAGAGTGCGGGCTTGCCGGCCACCCAGCGGAATTGTTTCAGCTCCGCGCCCTCGGTGCGTGTGCTGGATCCGCCGGCGACGATGATCACGCCGACGTCGCGTGCGGGGGCCGTCGCGTCCGTGAGGTCGCTCACGCGAACAGGCGTCGCAACATGTCTTGGATCGTGCGGACGCCGACGAGCTCCACGTCTTTCGACACACGCTTGGGATGGCCGCGCTCGGCGAGAAAGACGCGCCGCATTCCCATGTTGGCCGCTTCAGCCACGCGGCGGTCGGCTTGCGACACCGTGCGCACTTCACCGCCGAGGCCCACCTCGCCAATGAAAATCGCGTCGGTCGGCAGCGCGACATCGTAGACGCTCGACGCGAGCGCCGCGGCAACGGCGAGGTCGCCGGCCGGTTCGGCGAGGCGAATGCCGCCGACGACGTTGAGAAAGACGTCGAGCTGCGCGAACGAAAGTCCCGCGCGTTTGTCGAGCACGGCGAGCAACAGCGCGAGCCGGCGCCCGTCGAACCCCGTCGCGACGCGCTGCGGCGTGCCGAAGCCCGCCTTCGCGGCGAGCGCCTGGATTTCGACGAGCAGCGGCCGTGTTCCCTCGAGCAGCGACGTGACCGCGCTCCCCGACGCATGACTCGCCCGATCGCCCATGAACAGTTCCGACGGGTTGGCGATGGGCTCGAGCCCATGCTCGGACATGCGGAACACGCCGATCTCGTCGACGCTGCCGAATCGGTTCTTCGTCGCGCGCAGAATGCGATGGTCGAGCGTGCTCTCGCCTTCGAAGTACAGCACCGTGTCGACGATGTGCTCGAGCGTTTTCGGTCCGGCGATCCCGCCGCCCTTGGTGACGTGGCCAACGACGCACACCGTCGTACCGCTGTCCTTGGCGTACCGCATGAGACGGGCGGCGCACTCGCGCACCTGGCCGACATTGCCCGGGGCGCCTTCGAGATCGCTCGTAAAAAGAGTTTGAATCGAGTCGACGATGAGCACCGAGGGCGACGACGCGGCGGACGTGGCGAGAACCGTCTCGAGATTCGTTTCGCTCATGAGCGACACGTCGCCTGCACCGTGCTCGAGGCGGTCGGCGCGCAGCTTGATCTGCAGCGCCGACTCTTCGCCCGATGCATAGAGGGTCGTGTGGCCGGATGCTTCGAGACGCGCCGCAACCTGCAGCAGGAGCGTCGACTTTCCAATTCCCGGCTCACCGCCGACGAGAATCATCGAACCCGGCACGATGCCGCCGCCGAGGACGAAGTCGAACTCGTCGAGCCCGGTGCGCCAGCGCGCCGTGGTCGATCCGGTGACGTCGCGGACCTTGGCCGTGACGGCGACGCTTCCACCGGCCGCCAACGATCTGGCGCCGTCGCTCCGCCGGGCCGAACTGCTCGCCGCCGCCGGTCGTGGCGCGACGATCTCCTCGACCAGCGTGTTCCACTCGGCGCACGTGTCGCAGCGGCCCTGCCAGCGCGAGTGTTCGGCGCCGCACTCTGAGCAACGGTACGCCGTTTTGGTCTTCGCCATGAACGAAAGTTAGCGCCATGCGTGGGAGGACCATCGCGCCGCTTCATGCCGGATCGGAGCGAATTCGCTCGATGAGGGCGCGGCGAGGCGTGAAATCAGACGGATCAGGGGCGCTGCTTGTAGCTCTCGAAGCGCGTGTACTGCTTGTGAAAGAACAGGTTCACGATGCCGGTCGGGCCGTTGCGCTGCTTGCCGATGATCACCTCGGCTTTTCCCTCGAGCGAGTTGCCGTCCTTGTCGACGGGTCCGTCGTAAAACTCCTGACGATAGAGAAACATGATCAGGTCGGCGTCCTGCTCGATCGCGCCCGACTCGCGCAGATCCGAGAGCTGCGGACGCTTGTTGTCGCCGGTGCGTTGCTCCGGCGCGCGCGAGAGCTGTGACAGCGCCACGACCGGAACGTTGAGCTCCTTGGCCAGCGCTTTGAGCCCGCGCGAGATCTGGCTGACTTCCTGTTGGCGGCTTTCGGAATTGGCGGGGCCCTGCATGAGCTGCAGATAGTCGACGATCACCATGCCGATACCCGCGTCGGCCTTGAGACGCCGTGCCTTGGAGCGCATTTCGAGCAGCGTCATGCCCGGCGTGTCGTCGATCCAGACCTTGGCGTTGCTGAGGATTCCAGCGGCACGCGCCAGGCGCGGAAAGTCGTCGTCGCGCAGCATGCCTTTGCGGAGCCGCTGCGCATCGATGCGCGCCTCGGACGTGAGCATTCGCTGCACGAGCGACTCCTTGCTCATTTCGAGCGAGAAGAACGCAACCGCCACGTCGTTCTCGATCGCCGCGTGCTGTGCCACGTTCAGCGTGAACGCGGTCTTTCCCATCGACGGGCGCGCGGCGACAATGACCAATTCCGCCGGCTGAAAGCCCGATGTCAATTCGTCGAGATCGTTGAAGCCGCTGGCCACACCGGTGACCGTCTTGCCGCCGCGCTGCAGCGCCTCGATGCGCTCCATCGTCGGCCAAAGCAGCTCCTTGATCCGCATGAAGCCGTCTTTGGTCTGCTGCTGCGCGACCTGAAAGATTCGCGACTCCGCTTCGTCGAGGAGAGCGGTTGCGGTGGCCTTTCCCTCGAACGCCTCGGCGACGATCGTCGTGGAGACTTCGATGAGGCGGCGCAGAATGGCTTTCTCGCGCACGATCTGCGCGTGGTATTCGATATTCGCTGCCGTCGGGACCGCGTCGACGAGAAAGCCGATGTAATCCTTGCCGCCCGATGCGTCGAGTTCGCCGCGCCGACTCAGCTCTTCGGATAGCGTGAGCGGATCGACGACACCGCCGCGCTCGGTGATGAGCACCATCGCGCGAAAAATTCGGCGGTGGCGTTCGGCGTAGAACATCGTGTCGTCGACATGCTCGACCGCGCGGAGCACCGCGTCCTGGTCGATCAGCATGGCCGACAGCACCGCTTGCTCGGCGTCCTCCGAATAGGGAGGGCGCCGATCGCGGTATGGGTCACGCGTCAGCGACGCGGCCTGGGGATTCGGGGCTATCGAGAATTCGACGGGCGAGCTGGACATCTTCCCAGGTAGGTCGCTTCCATCCGGGATTCCGGAGAAGCGCGGCGGGGTGGTACGTCACGATTAAAGGCACCCCGTAGTACCGGTGTACCTGACCCCGCAATTTACCGATGGGCAGCTTGGTGTCGAGGAGTGTCTGAGCCGCAAAAGTGCCGAGCGCGAGTATGACCTTCGGCTGAACGAGCTCGATTTGCCGCACGAGGTACGGACTGCACGCGGCGACTTCCTCTGGCCGCGGATTCCGGTTCCCCGGCGGTCGGTGTTTGAGGACGTTGCAGATGAACACGTCTTCGCGCCGCAGATCGATCGCGCCCAGAATTTTGGTCAGCAGTTGGCCTGCGGCGCCGATGAACGGTCGTCCGGTCTCGTCCTCAGTGGCGCCTGGTGCCTCGCCAACGCACATGAAATCCGCGCTCGGATTTCCCTCCCCCGGCACGGAGTTCGTGGCCGTGGCGTGCAGCGCGCAGCGCGTACAGGCCGCGATGTGCTTGGCAACCGCGTCGATCGTCGAAAGCCCACGCAAGTCGCCGGCGTCTGCAGCCGCTCCCGAGACAAGTCCCGCCGGCGCCGCGGTGGCTGGAGCGTCGGATTGGACGGCTTCTTTCGGCGCGTTAGCAGCGGGCGGTTTGTTCGGCGATGCGACTGTATCCGGGGCCGAAGCGGCGGTTTGAATGTCGGCGGGGCCAGCGCCGGTAGCGCGCAACGCTTCGCGCCAATCGCCGGTATCCGGGGCTGGCGCGCGTTGCCGATCACTTTGCGCTCGAGACGGTTCGCTCGGGCGGGCGGCGCCCGCCGGCGCGCCGAGGATGCGCAGCGTTTCGTCGACGGTGAGCGTGTCGAGCACGAGTTCGGTCTCGCCCAGCTCCCGGCGCTGCTCGAGATATCGGCGGAGTTGCTCTCTAGCGTCCACGAATCAGCTGCTCCACGCGATCGAGGATGGCATCGGCAACGTCCGCCTTGGACATGAGTGGCAGCCGCTCCTCTCGTCCGTCGTGCGACAGGAGCGTGACACGGTTGGTGTCGACGCCGAACCCGGCGCCAGGTTCCGTGGCGTCGTTGACGACGATGAGGTCGAGGTCCTTGGCCGCGA
This sequence comes from uncultured Gemmatimonadaceae bacterium, assembly GCA_963817445.1. Classification (GTDB taxonomy): domain Bacteria; phylum Gemmatimonadota; class Gemmatimonadetes; order Gemmatimonadales; family Gemmatimonadaceae; genus JAQBQB01. Next base: position 519,804 of record CAWFOG010000022.1, on the reverse strand, counting down.
GCTTCGCTTTGCCGTTTGCTACCGCGTCGTCTGTCTCGAGCGCGAAGCCGACGATAACCGCTCCCGGGCGTCGCTTTGCGCGAGTCGACGCGAGAATGTCCGGGGTCGGGGTGATGGCAATCGACGTCGGCGCACTCGCCTTCTTGATCTTGGAACTGGCCGGCGTCGCGGGACGGAAGTCTGCCGGCGCCGCCGCCATGATCAACACGTCCGACTCGGGGAGCAATTGGCCGACCGCAGCGGCCATCTCGTCGGTCGAACCCACGGCGTGCACGGTGACGCCCGGCGGCGTGGCGACGGCGAGCGGACCGGCGACGAGATCGACGCCAGCGCCCCGGCGCCACGAAGCCTGCGCGAGCGCCACGCCCATCTTGCCGCTGCTGTGGTTCGAGATGAAGCGCACGGGGTCGATGGCCTCGCGCGTAGGGCCCGCGGTGACGACGATGCGGCGTCCAGCGAGCGGACCGGACGGCTCGATCAGACGACCGATATGAGCGAATATAGTTTCTGGTTCTGGCATTCGCCCCGGACCACTGCCCTCGCCCGCGGCCAGCGCGCCGGACTCGGGCTCGAGCATTGTGCCGCCCAAATCACGGAGGTGCGCCACATTGCGCTGCGTTTGTGGGTGCGCCCACATGTGGTCGTTCATCGCCGGAACGAACAGGACCGGGCAGGCCGCCGCGAGCAGCGCCGCGGTGAGGAGGTCATCGGCCTGGCCGGCGGCGGCTCGGGCCAGAAAATCCGCCGTTGCCGGAGCGACCACGATTGCGTTGGCGGCACGCGCGAGGGCGATGTGGTCGAGTGCGCGCCCCGGCTCGAACAAGCCCGTGTGCACCGGCCGGCCGGTCAGCGCCTCGAAAGTCACGGCGCCGACGAACTCCGTGGCGGCGCGCGTCATGACCACGTCGACCTCGGCGCCGGCCTTTGTCAGCAGTCGCGCAAGCCAGGCCGACTTGTAACTGGCGATGCCTCCCGTGACCCCGAGGAGGACGCGAGCCCCGGCGTACGGTCGGATTGGGGCGCTCCTACTCGGTGCGGCGGCGCGGCACGACGTGATACACGATCTCACCCGTCGACAATTCCTCGAGCGAACGGGTCGTCAGCTTCTTTTCGCGAGACGACGAGCGGTCGCGCGGAAACTCATTCAGCACGCGCGCGTACTTCGCGGCGACGAGCACACCCAAATATTTGTTCGCGGCGTGAGCGGCGATTTCGACCGGCGTAAAGACTCGCATGATCAACCCGATGAATGATGGTGAATCTCGGCTTCCAATCGCTCGATGAGACCGGCAACCTGATGCCGCAGTCCGGACACGCGCTCCCGACTCACGACCTCGGCGTCCAGAATCGAGCCGAGGCTGGAGACCGCCCGCTCGAGCTCGTCGTTGACCACGACGTACTCGTACTCCTCGACCGCACGCAATTCCCGCAACGCTGAATGTAACCTGGCGGCCAGTTCTTTGGGCGACTCCGTTCGCCGGGCCCGCAGGCGCTCCAGGAGCACCTCGCCCGACGGGGGGAGGACGAATACGGTCACCGATTGCGGGAAGGCGATCCTCAACTGCCGCGCTCCCTGGACGTCGATGTCCATGATCACGTGGCGCCCGCTGTCCAGCACCCGCGCAATCTCAGTGCGAAGCGTGCCGTACAGGTGACCATGGACCTCCGCCGACTCGGCGAAATCGCCCGCCAGGCGCTTGGCGACGAATTCCGTCTCGCGTGAGGAAGTAGTAGTCCTTGCCGTCGACCTCTTTTGGGCGGGGCTGGCGCGTCGTGCACGACACGGAATACCCCACGTCGGTTCGACGTTGGAGGAGTTGGCGCGCGATCGTCGTTTTTCCGCCGCCGGACGGCGCGGACAGAATTACGGGAAAGGGAGTCACTCGAGGTTTTCCACCTGTTCGCGGATTCGCTCGAGCTCCTCCTTGATCACGATCACGTCCTGGAGGATGGCGGCGTCGTTCGCCTTGCTTCCGGTCGTGTTGGCCTCGCGTAAGAGTTCTTGTAACAGGAAGCCGAGTCGTTTGCCCACACCGTCGGCAGGCGGCGACGCGAAGGTCGCATGGAACGCCGCGAAGTGCGAGTGAAAGCGACTGATCTCCTCGGACACGTCGAGCCGATCGGCGAGCACGGCGATCTCCTGCGCCAGTCGCTGGTCGTCGACTGCAATGCCGTCCGCCAACTCGCGAACCGCGGCTCGCAACCGGTCGCGCTGTTCGACGAGCCGCGCCGGCGCGCGCGCGGCGATGCGGGCGACGGCCGCTTCGATGATCGACAGACGCTCCTCGAGATATGCGCCCAATCGACTGCCTTCGCCCGCTCGCATGCGATCGAGCGCGACGATCGCCGCATCGACGATCGCGACGAGCTCGGGCGCACTTCCCTCCGCGTCGTCCGTCGTCGTCGCGACGATGTTGGGCAACCGAAGCAGCGCGCCGACGTCGATGGCGTCGCCCAAGCCATGCCGACGTTGCAGTTGTCGAATTTGGTCGACGTATGCGCCGAACGCCTGTTCGTCGATCCGCGCGCCGTCGATTTGCTCGCGCTCCACGCGCGCGACGAGCGTGACGTGCCCGCGAGCGATTCCGCGCCGCAGCGCGTCGCGCACCTCGGCTTCCCATCGGGCAAACTCGATCGGCAGCTTGACCGACGGATTGAAGAATCGATGATTGACCGAGCGAATCTCGACTGCCACTCGCGCGGCACCCACCGTACCGTCGGCGGACCCAAATCCCGTCATGCTTTTTATCATATCGTGGCCCCTATCCTACGGAACGACAATGAGATTTGTCAATCCACGCGCCACGCATATCACCCGGTGAACGACCATCGGACGCCGTAGAAGTTCGTTTGACGCGGCATGATGAAGCTCTCAACCTGCGAGTAGCGTTCGCCGAGCACGTTTCTGAATTGCCACGTGATCGTGGCGGTCAATATCCGAATCTCGAGCAGCGTCGAGATCGTGCGATAGCCGTCCGCCTCGACCGGCCCTGCGGCGGTGGGAAAAAGAACGCTCGACCGATATTCGTGAACGACCGACGCCATGATTCCAAAATCGTGCGTGGGAAAGCGCCCGAGAAAGTTGCTCCGAATGTACAATTCGCTCCGCGTTTGATAGCGCGGCTGGTAGAAGCCAGTGGTGTCGTTCCATCGCACGGCCGACACGTCGGCGTTGATGAGCCGCCAAAGTTGACCACGAATTCCAGCCGTGATTCCGGTGGCGCCCGACTCGCGCAACGTCACCAGGTTCGTATCGAACACGGTGGGCGCGGCGAGGCGAATGCTGTCGCGCCGCAACAGCCCGCCGAGCAGCCACAGGTTGCGCACGCGAAATCCGACTTCTCCCTGGGCAAACGTCGTCGAAAAGCTGCTATCGGCGACGTGATCGTCGGTCGACCGGCCGACTGATCCAATCACGCTGAGGTACGGCGTGGGAGTGAATTGCGCCGTCACGTCGGCGTGCGACAGCGAGTCCGCGCTCTTTCCCTCGATGAAGGCCGAAACGTCGACCAGTGGCAGCACGACGCTCGCGCGCACTGACGGTGTGAACAGGCTTCGCCCGTCTGACAGGAACACGCGTTGCGTCGCGCTCACGCGCAGCGGGCCGCGGACGACTCCCGCCGACGCGACGTACTGTGTGCGAAACACCGTCGTGTCGAGCGATGTGGTGGCGATCGCCGAGTCCTGTGCCGTCCTCGGGTTCGGGACGAGCAGCGTGCGGTCGCCGGTGTAGTCGTACTTTGAGCCGACCAACATGAGCTGACCCCAAACCGCGCTCGTGTCCGGGTCGCCTGCCGAAAAGCGGAGATACGAGTCGGTGCGTGACGACTCGAGATCGGGGATCGAGTCCACCGGTTCGCCGAACAAGGTGATGCCGATGATCGTCCCGCGGTGCCGGGTCGTGCGCGTTGCGAACGCGTCAACGCTGTAGATGGCGTGTGCCCATCCGAATCGCGCGAGAAGGCCCGTCTGATCGCTGCTCGCGCCGAGCACGCGCGGTGGAGTCGTGCCGAACTGCTGCGCTCCAAATTGGAGAGCACCACCGTCGTCCAATCGCTTGCCGAAATACCCGCGGTACAGATTGGTTTGTTGGTCTCCGGTCCCAACGTCTGTCCGAGTCTCCGGCGTCGTGTTTTGCACGCGCCAACTGCGGAGGTAGACGCGGATCTCGTCGCCGGTCTGTTCGATCAACGCATCCTCGACGGACCACAGATTGATCTCCGTCAAATCGATCGCACCGTTACTGCGCGGATCCAGCGCCGTGTATTCGAATCCGTCGTAGAACACGCGGACGCGGCGCACGTCGCCCATGTACCCCGCGACGGCCGGCGCCGAGATCCAGCCGGCGTGAAACCCGATGAGACCGGGAACTCGCTCGAGTAAATCGGCCAACGTGATCGCGCCAGTGGCGAGCACCGAATCGCGATTCCAATAGAGCCGGCGGCCAATGCCCATGACGATCGGCAACTCGGCATGCGCGAGCGGCGCCTTGATCGTATCGGGCTTGATCTTGTTGAGCGAGTCGAGTTTGGCGAGGCTGTCCCGGAGCAGCGAATCAGGGCGCGGCTGGATAGGCACCTTGATAGTCGTGTCGCGCGCCCTCGTCGTGTCGCGACCGCCGGCCTGCGCGCCAAGCGGCGCGTGCAAAACGGCCCCGGCCACCAGGCCGAGGCCGAGCATCGAGAGCAGTCGCGTCACGCGGACGCTGACGCGAACGCGTCGCGCGACGGCGTTCGTCAGCGTGCTCGCCCTCGCACGAATTCGACGAACGTTCCCACGGGCACGCCCGTCGGTCCGCGCGGCACAGTGCCGAGGTCCGTCTCGGTGTACGCGGTGCCCGCGATGTCGAGATGCACCCATGGATACCCTTCGGCAAACTCCTTGAGAAAGAGCGCGGCGGTGATCGTGCCCGCAGGTCGTCCGCCCGAATTCTTGATGTCCGCGACGTCCGACTTGATCAGCTCTTTGTAGTCGTCCCAGAGTGGCAACGGCCACCCCGGTTCGCCCGACTGCTTTCCGGCGTTGAGAACTTCCTGCACCAATGCTTCGTCGTTGCCCATGACCCCAGTCGCCGTGTGGCCGAGCGCGATCACGCACGCGCCGGTCAACGTCGCGGCGTCGATCACCGCGGCCGGAGACATTCGGCCGGCGAACGCCAACACGTCGGCGAGGACGAGCCGCCCTTCCGCGTCCGTGTTGATGATTTCGATGTACTTGCCGTTCGACGCCCGCACGACGTCGCCCGGTTTCACCGCTTCGCCGGACGGCATGTTGGTCGTTGCGCCAATGAGACCCACGACGTTGATCGGAAGTTCCAAGCGTCCGATCGCCTCGAATGCGCCGAGAACCCCCGCCGCGCCGCACATGTCGAACTTCATCCACTCCATGCCCTGCGCGGGTTTGATCGAGATGCCGCCGCTGTCGAAGCACAGTCCCTTGCCGACGAGCACGATCGGCTTGGCCCCCTTCGGCCCGCCGTGGTACTCGAGCATGATCAGCTTCGGGTCCTGCGTCGTTCCCTGCGCGACGCAGAGGAACGATCCCATTTTCTCGCGTTCCATCGCGGCGCGATCGAGCGTCGTGACGACCATCTTCAAGCGCTTGGCAATGTCGCGCGCGGTGTCCGCGAGGTAGTCGGGCGTGCAGATGTTGCCCGGCAGCATGCCGAGGCGCCGGGCGAGCGAGTGTCCCTCGCCGATGGCATTCGCCGCGCGGACGCCGGCGTCGCGCGCGGCCTGGTCGGCGGCGAGAATCGTCGCTGCCTCGAGCGGCGCGCGCTGTTCGTCGGCCGGCGGGGGTGTTTTGAGTTCTTTAAAATCCCACGCGCCGGCAATGAGTCCGAGGCCGGCCGCTTCTACTTCGGCCGCAGTGAGTGCGCCGGCGAAGAAGGCGAGCCGTCCCACGCCGAGACGGGCAGCTTGGCGAGCGGCGATGGCCGCGGTGCGCCGGAGCGCCGCCGTGCGGTCCGTTGCGGGTCCCAAGCCGACGAGCAGCACGCGCTGTACTCCGCGCTCGCCGACGCCGAGGTGCAGCGTCTCGTCGCGCGCGCCGCGAAAGTCGCGCCGCGCGATCGCGCGTGCCAACGCACCGTTCGTCGCCGTGTCGATCGGTTGCAGCTCGCCGGGCAGCGCCGCGTTCGCGGCGAGCGCGACGACGAGAAGTGGTGTGTCGAGTCCGGCGAAATCCGGGGCGGCTGCGTGCAGCACTAGCGTCATGAGTGTGAACCGGTGCGGTCGCCGTCGAGGCGACGTCTCAGGGCGTCATCCCCTTGATGATTTCGTCGCCGAATGCCGACGTGGACACTTCCGTGGCGCCCGCCATTTGGCGGGCCAGATCGTACGTCACGCGGCGCGACTTGATGGCCCGCTCGAGTCCGCGCACGATCATCGTGGCGACCTCCGTCCAACCGAGGTACTCGAACATCATCACGCCCGAGAGAATCACGCTCCCCGGATTGATCCGGTCGAGGTTCGCGTACTTTGGGGCGGTGCCGTGCGTTGCCTCGAACACCGCGACGCCGTCGCCGACGTTGCCCCCGGGCGCGATCCCCAGCCCGCCGACCTGCGCGGCGGCCGCGTCGGACACGTAGTCGCCGTTGAGGTTCGGCGTCGCGATTACGGAATACTCATCGGGGCGCAGGAGCAGTTGCTGGAACATCGAGTCGGCGATGCGATCCTTGATGATGACCGCATCCGCGCGCGCGCCCGCACCGCCTTTCGTCAACTCCTCCTCGGACACCATGACGTCGGCGAAGCGCTCGCGGGCGACCTCGTAGCCCCAGTCGCGGAACGCGCCTTCGGTGAACTTCATGATGTTGCCCTTGTGCATCAGCGTCACCGAGGGCAAGTCATGTTTGAGGGCATAGCGGATCGCCATGTCGATCAGCCGCTTCGAGCCGAACTCCGACATCGGCTTGATGCCGATCGCCGAGTTGGGGCGGATCTCCTTCTTGAATTCGCGTTCGATAAATAAACGAAGCTTCTCGGCGTCCGGCGACCCCGCTTTCCATTCGATGCCGGCGTAGACGTCTTCCGTGTTCTCGCGAAACACCACGATGTTGAGCTTCTGCGGCTCCTTCATCGGGCTGCCCACACCCTCGAAGTAGCGCACGGGCCGAATGCACGCGTAGAGGTCGAGCACCTGCCGGAGCGTGACGTTGAGCGACCGAATGCCGCCGCCCACGGGCGTGGTCAGCGGGCCCTTGATCGAGACGCGGAACTCCTGCATCGCGTCGACGGTTTCCTGCGGCAGCCAATCCTTGCACTGGTTGAACGCCTTTTCACCGGCGAACACTTCCATCCATGCGACACGCCGCTCGCCGCCATAGGCCTTCTCGATGGCGGCATCGAAGACACGAACCGACGCGCGCCAAATGTCCGCGCCGGTGCCGTCGCCTTCGACGAATGGAATGACAGGATTGTGGGGAACGACCAGCGCGCCGTGCTCGTATGCGATCCGCTCGCCGGTCGACGGGACTCGGGCGAACTTATACGTGGCCATGACAGACTTGTTTGGAGGACGCTATACCCGATATCAGCCTGGAATAGTACCGGCGGCTGGGGCGGCGTTCAAGCCGAGACCGGAAGCGGGGTGCTGACAGCGCGGATCTGGCGCGCAGACACGGGCGCGGGGTGCGCAAGCGCGGTGATAGCCGGATCACCGGGACGACGTTCCTGCAGCTCAAGAATCAGGTCGGCCGGCAGGGCTTTGCAGTCGCGAGTCGCCGACAATTCCGACGAGTGCGCGACAACACCGCTAAATGTGGGTGTTCTCGAGTCGGAGTTGGGCGACGGCGTCACCGCGCACGACGACCGTCGGTGTGCGGGCAACGAATCCGTCGATCGAAGTGGCGAGCGAAGGTAGCATGTGTCGCCGCCGGGGCGAACGCCGCTGCATGATCCCCGCCAGAGAACCGGAGACGGCGCACGGCGCGTCCTGCAGTCCGTCTTCATCTTATCGCGTCGCACGTCGCTTGAGGCGTGATCGGCGACGTTCCGAATGTAGCGCGCCTGGCAGCGCTGACGCAGCGCTATCGGGAAACAGCGGCGGAGCGCGTCTACCAGTCCGTGCGCCCATCCGAGCTCACGCAGCGGCCGCGGCACAGGCGGCGCAGCAACGACGAGGAAGGTCGCGAATCGTTCGAGCGTTCGGGCATCGGTGATTTCCTGCGCATTGGAGGCGGCGGACTCCGACGAGTGCTTGTGCACCCAGAAGATGGGCGGTAGCCCGATCTCGATTCCAATTTTGCCGCTGTCAGTTCAACCGGCACCATCTCGGATTCTGCCCCGATGTCTACATACGACCGCTAGCCGAGCGACGCCAGCAGGCCTCGGTCGACATACCCGGAAGTATCTACGGCTGAGGCGGCTTTCCGATCACTGACTCAGTCCTCAATCGCAATTCGCTCGCTGTCGAGGTCGGTCATACGGTGAGCGCAATGACAATAGATATGTATAAGCTGATAACTGTGCCCCTATAACATCACATGTGAGGAAACTCACTATGATGTCTCGTGACTCAATCAATACTTGCACGAGGACGCAACGTTAATTACCATGCTCTCGGGCTGAGGGCGTTATCGACGGCGGTAGCGAGTTAGCGATGTGAGTTGACAGTGGCGCTAGCGTGGGCCCCGATCGGAACGCCGTTCTACCGCCGACACGAGATGACAATTCTCAAATGCACAGTCCGCCGTGTCAGCGCACTGTTGCTGGCGATAGTGCCTATTGCACGCCACGCTCCCGCGATGCGAGGCATGTGCAACGTCACCGCGACGCGACCACAGGTACTCCGTACCGCAGCGGGGCTCGAACTCCATGTCGAGCCGCAGTCGATGGATGCGCGCGGCCAAGCCATTCTGATTGCTGGTGAGCCGGTTCTGGTCTACGGCGCCGGCGGGATGCCAATTCGTCGCGGAAACGCAGCCATCGTGGGCGCGCTCGTTCGAAGCACTACGGCGGGGTTGATCAGCACTCCCGGCAGCGATACGGCACTTCGTTCGCCGCTGGTCTCGTACGACGGGAAGCTCGCCTGAGATGTTGTCTGGCCAAGGGCGCTCCCCGGGTCGAACACTAGGTTGTATTACGCGAGCTACGATGGTCACTCGTGGGGTGTACCAAGAGCGATCGCGACGATTCCAGGCCTTTTGTGGGGCGCAGGCGTGAATTCGTCGATCAGTCGCAATGGCGACAGCATCGGCTTCGCCGTCCCGTTGCCCAGTTCCGAAGGGGAGGGCCGATTCGGCGTCGTAACGAGATTGGGTAGGAAGTGGGGCTATCAACTCGTGCCGACGCAAACCGGCACGGGTTCAGCGTATGCCGCCCTCTATCTCGGCGGCGGAAGTCCAGTGGTCGCCTATGTCAGCGGAGGGTTAGCCCCGTCGCGCGAATCCAATGTCCTCTACGTTCGACGGGAGCTTGTCGCTGGCCGGAGTTGGTCGAACCCCGTCCAAATCGATGCGGACGGCGTTAAGGAGCCGCAGCTTCTCGCGCTCGGCCAATCGATCCTCCTGGTCTGGCAGCAAGCGCGCGCAGAGCATGGCACAGCGAAAAGGGAGGCCTGGCTGACGCGTGGTCGAGACAACGGAACATCGTGGGATGCGCCGACACCGTTGGTCACAGACGCAGGATTGGATCCTAGCATCAGCTTGGTGTCGCTCTCGAGCACGTCGGCACTTGCGCTCGTCGAATTGGGTGGACCATACCGCCGAGAGCTGCGTCTCATGTACATCGACGAGCATCGCGTGGATGAGCTTTTTCGCGATTCGATTGACGCCGCTACAAGGGCACTCTTAACGCGGGTCGGTCCCGACACTTTCCAGGCGATCTGGAGCCGCGTGCGCCCCGGCCCCGACGCGGCCCCGATTCCCGAGTCAATCACGCGGACCTTCGCGCTCGCGTGCTCCGGTGATCCCGAAGGTGCCCGTCCAACACACCAAGACGATTGAGAGTTCGCTGAATCGGCAGCCCAAATTGTCTCCGGCAGGCATTCGACTCGGTCGACGATGGCGCCCCGACAGTGGGGAAAAACCGTTGGTCGTCCGAGCCGCAGCCGAAATCTTCGAAACGGTCAGCTTCGCAGCATGAGTGGGCCCGTCAACTTGGGTACTTGACGAGATCGCACTCCGTTCGTGCCAAGCGCAATGTCTATTGTCTAACAGTGCCCGAGGCGAGACTCGAACTCGCAAGGCCCGAAGGCCGGGGGATTTTGAGTCCCCTGCGTCTACCAATTCCACCACCCGGGCGCAGACTGTGAAAGCTAGTCGCCGCAGGCCTGCGGCTCAACGCTGACCGGTGCGTCGCGCGGCGCGGTCCGGCGTGCTACAATGGCGGCGGCGCGCCGCGACGTCCGCCGGGCGCGCCCGTCGAGTCCTGCTGCACTTGCTCGACCCGTCGGTTGAATCGCTCCTTGAGCGCGAAGTACTGCGCGCGCTGCACGGCGTCAGAAAGCCCGACAACTCCTTCTGCTCGCTGTCGAGTAATTCGGCGCGACGTGCTGGGCCTGTACGAGTTGGTCCATGGACTGAGCAACCTTGGCCTGTTCGGCCTGATCCGATCCAGCGTATCCGCCATCGCGGTCCGAGAGCGCGAGCCGCGACTCACGTTCGTTGCGCAACACCTCGCGTCGCTGCTGGTCATACTTGCGATTCGACCTGCTGGAAACTGCGCATCTGATCGTCGTTCAAGTTGAGCTGCCGCCGCACGCGCTGGTCGAACGCCTGACGCACCTGCCGCTGCAGCGCCCGGATCGGTCGTCGGCTTGCGCGCCGCGGCCGCGGCTCGACGTGCCTGGCGCCCTCGCCACGCTGGGCGTCGGCGACGTTGAATAGCCCACCGATTCCGCCAAGCGCCAACACCGTCGTGAGCAACGAGCGACAGCCGGCAAGCGATCACAGCGTTTTCCTCCGGCGTCGACGAATTCTTGCTGTCGACGTGAATCGTCACCGGCTCGGGATCGGTGATCGGCACAGCCTGCATCTGGCCGATATCGTTCAGCAATCTTCTTAAGCTGTTGCTCGCTGAAGATTGTCAAGCCGGCCGTCGGTTCTGAGATCGGATGAAGCGGACTCCGTCTCCGCTGCGGCAACGGTACGCGCCGCCATGCTGCCCGGCGCCGTGACGATCGTGCAAGCTCGTGCCGACTGGAACGCTGGCCCGGACGATCGAGCAGCCGTGGATTCCGGCGGCAGTTGGACGCTGTCGGGCAGCATCGTGTCGATGCCGCGGCTCGCGATCGAGCACCGCCACCGAGCTTCCACCGACGACGAGCATCGTCACCGCCGCCGCCACACGCCAGTCGCTCCACACGCGCCCCGGCGCGCGGCGCGCGCCGACGAGAGCCGCGCGACCCTCGCGCGTTCACGCATCGGCGGCTTGGGCAGCGCCGCGACGACCCAGCTGACGTCGACACGCGACACCGAGGCCGCGTTCGCCGCGAGCATCTCGCGAACGCCGCGCAGCAGCTCGAGCTCCGCACGACAATCGACGCACGCGTCGACGTGCGCCACGATCGCGGCGCGCAATTCGGCGTCCAGGCGGTCGTGAAGCAGGTCGGGCAGTCGGTCGCGGACTTCCGCGTTTGCACAGTCATTCATTGAGAAACTCCTTCACCGCGCGCATGGCGTTGTGATAATGCACCCGGGCGGCTCCTTCCGTCGTGCCCACCGCCTCGGCGATTTCCTTATACGACAATCCTTCACTCACGCGAAGGCTGAATACCTCTCGCTGCGTTGGTGACAATTGCAGAATGGCGCGCTGCAACCGCTGATGCATTTCGTCTGCGACGACGGAATCAAGCGCGTCGTACTCCGTGGCCGCGTCGTCTTCTTGAATCTCGGTGCGATCGCGTCGGCGTTTTTCAGCCCGACGCCGGTCGAGCATGAGGCGTCGCTCGATCGTAAACAACCACGTCCGAAAGGAACTGTCACCACGAAATCCGTCCAGTGAATTGAACGCGCGGACAAAGGTGTCCTGGACCAACTCGTCGACATCATTTCGCTCGCCGGCGCTGACGGAAAAGCGCGCGAGAGCCGCGGCGTGTCGTTGAACCAACTCCGTCGCCGCCCGCTCGTCCCCTCCCTTCCACCGTGCGATGAGTTCGAGATCGCGCTGGTCATCGCTGCTCCGTCCCGGATCGCTCATTCGGTCCAACAGGTAGACGCCACGAGGCTCGGGCCGTTAAGGTCAGATCTGGGGCCAGTTTGGACGCCGCGATCTCGCGCTGGGTCACGCAGGTGGTGCGCCTGTCCTTCCGCGGCGACAATATATATACCGCATGGAACAGCCACGGCAGGCCGCTACGCGCCCGATCGTCGAGCGAATCGCCCATCGCGGGGCGAAGCGGGAGTTTCCGGAAAACACCGTTCCGGCGTTCCAGCGCGCCTTCGAGCGCGGGGCTACGGGGATCGAGCTCGATGTCCACGCCACGGCGGATGGGGTCGTGGTGGTCCACCATGATCCCGAGGTGCGCGGCCTCGCGGCGGGCTCAAACGCGATCAACGAACTCGAGTGGCGCCAGGTGCAAATGGTCGAGTTGGGCGCCGGTCCTGACAATGCTCACATTGGGATTCCGAGGCTCAGCGATGTGCTGGCGATCGTCCCCGCGGGCGCGACGGTGTACGTGGAGATCAAAGGGTCCGGAATCGAGCAGGCAGTCGCCAGCGTGATCCGCAGCTCCGCCGCGTCGTGCGCCGTTCACTCGTTCGACCACGACGCCATTGGCAGGATGCGCGAGATCGCTCCCGAAGTCCCGCGTGGAATTCTCTTTGAACGCGTGCCGGAAAACGTCGAATCGGCAATCCGAATGGTGGGCGCGCGAGACGTGTGGCCGGAGCGGACGCTGATTGATCGCGCGCTAGTGGCGGCGGTCCACGCCGCGGGAAGTCGTGTGATCGCATGGACCGTGAACTCGCACGGCGACGCGCAGCGCCTCGTCGCCGTCGGGGTGGACGGGCTGTGTGGCGACGACGTGCGGGTGTTCGCGCTTGGGGCCGTGAGCGGTCACTAGTGACGAGGACAACCGGCTCGTACTAGATCAAGGTCCTCAATATGCTCATCGTGTCCCGTCGTTCGCATCCTTGCCGATCGCCACGCGAGTTCGTCAATTCGCGCGGCGATGCACGGCTACGGAGAGGAGACGCTCGCGTGATGGTGCGCCGGACCGTGCGTTTGGTGACTTCAACGTGCGCCATCGCACTCGCGATCACGTCTGCTGTCAGCGCCCAGGAAGCTGGACGGTTGGGAACGTTGCGCGGGTTCGCCTACGACAGCTTGCTGGGTCGACCGCTTGTCGGCGCGACAATTACTGTTTCGGGTTCACTGCGCACCGTAAGGACCGGAGCAAGCGGGACGTTCGAAATCGACAGCGTCCCCGCCGGGTTGCAAACGGTTGCCTTGTTCGAACCGTCGTTGGACTCGCTCGGCGTTACTGGCCTGTCTCGACAGATTCTGATTCCGCGAGACAGCGTGGTCTCGCTCGCCACCGCATCGTTCGCCACTCTGTGGCGATCGGCGTGTGGAGGAACGCCCCCGCCGAGCGGCGGGGTTCTGTTCGGCAACGTCGTCGATGCGCGTCGCGTAAGCCCGATCGCCGACGTGACGATTTATTTGACTTGGCTGGCGGTAGGCATCGACTCGACGCAGCACGCCGTAGTCGAACGACACGGCGGCCAAGTTCATTCGGACTCAATCGGTCGCTACGCAGCCTGCGGCGTTCCGGTTGACGTCGCTGTGCGGTTGCTAGCGGTGAGGGACTCAATGGCGACGTCGGTACTCGACGAAGTTGTTGGGAGTCGGCGCGCGCGCCGCATCGACCTCTGGCTTGGGCCGATTGGAACCGCGCATCCCGTACAGGGCGTTGTTCAAGGGCGCATCGAAGACGAACTCGGACAGCCACTGTCCGACGCCCGAGTGGGGGGCGAGCAGCTGAGCGGGTCTCGTACGGACAGCCTGGGCCACTTCATCTTGAATGGAGTTCCAGTCGGTACTCGCCAGCTCGAGGTTACGCGCATTGGCTTTTCGCCTGGCGCGGCTTTGGTCGACGTGCGTGCGACCGACACAAGCTATGTCGGGCTACGTCTGCGGCGATTGACCGAACTATCTCCGATGCTAATTGTCGGAACCGGATCGCGACAACGGCTGCGCGAAGAACTCGATCGGCGCCGCAGCCTCGGCGTGGGGCGATACATCGACTCGACGCAGCTCGCGACGTTCATGACTCCTGCGGAAGCCGTCTCGCGCGCCCTACCCAACCGTCCGATATGCGCCTGGTTCCTCGATGGCGTGACCTCGAGCCTCGAGCAGGTGGCAGCGCGCAACCCATTGGATGTCGCCCTAGTCGAGGTGCACGAGGGTTCGGACGCAGCGCTACCCGTGGAATATCAAACCAAGCTTTGCGCTCGACCTCTGCGCTTCATCGCCCTTGTGTGGACGAAGAACAGCCTGCCGTGATCGGGTGACGTTACTCGGCTGGTTTGCTGGTGTCGCGTGAGCCAGTGAGAGTTTGGCTCTTCGACGACTCCGCGATCAACGTCTCCAGCCTGGTGACCTCCGCTTCCGCCGCCGTGAGATTGTTCATATGGGCCGCGAAGTCCTCGGCTGGGAGATCGGCGCCGGCCTTTTTCGCGCGGAACACCGCGTAGCCAAAGCGCTGCGCGAAGCGGTCGACCGACTGGCGGGCGCGATACACGTCGAGGCGCAAACGTCCTTCGTCCAGTGCGCGCTGTGCCGTGCGGCCTGCGCGGTCCAACTCCTGGCGTAACTTGTCCAGCAATGCCATGGCGGCGACCTCGAGCGAAGGGTTCGACTGTTAGAGTCGTACGCAATCCGCCGCCGCGAGTTGCACGCGGCGTTCCCAAGGTACAGTACGACGAAGGCCCTCGCCGAGGCGAGGGCCTTGATCACGCTGAACGTCGAGCCGAAGAAGCGTTACGCGGCGCTGACGTTGCCGCTCGTCGCGGACGGATAGACGCTGACCTTGTAGCGCGCCTTGCTCTTGTGCTCGAACTTCACCACGCCGTCGATGAGGGCGTAGATGGTGTAGTCCGTGCCGAGGCCGACGTTATTGCCCGGATGCCACTTGGTACCGCACTGGCGAAGAATGATGTTGCCGGCGACGACGCGCTCGCCGCCGTATTTCTTGACGCCGCGGTATTTCGGATTCGAGTCGCGACCGTTGCGCGACGAACCGACGCCCTTTTTGTGTGCCATAGTAGTATCAGTCGCTCGATCAGCCGAGGGAAATATCGTTGATGCGGACTTCGGTGAAGCCTTGGCGATGGCCGCGCTTGCGGGCGTAGTTCTTCCGCCGCTTTTGCTTGAAGACGATGATCTTGTCGCCGCGTCCGTGGCGAACGATTTCGCCGCTCACCGACGCACCTTTGAGGGTCGGAATTCCGGTCCGAACGTTCTTCCCGTCGTTGCCGAGGAGGACGTCGTTGAATTCAATCTTCCCGCCCGCCTCGCCTTCCACGGAGGGAATCTTGTACGTGCGGCCGGCTTCGACACGGAACTGCTTGCCGCCGGTTTTGATGATTGCGTAGGGCATAAAATGCTCTGGTGTTGATGCGCGATTAGCCTGTAAAGCTAGGTAATGCCGTGGGTTGTGTCAACGGCATCGCTGGCGGTGTGTTGGTCGGCCAAAGACGCGCGGTGGGGTTCGGCGTTTGCCGCTGGCCGTTTGGCGTGACTGATGGACTTCGACGGTCTCATGGGCGTTCGAGAAGCAATTGCTCGCGCCCCAGCCCGCCACGTGAACCGTCGCGGTCCACCAGTCACGCACAACGGCAAACGGACACCGCCCCACGCCCGTCGCGCGCAGTTCAATGCTCGCCGTTCGATCGCCCCTACGCCACCGCGTACTGCTGCGTCACATCTCTGCCAGCCGACTTGACGACCAACTTGAAATCGTCCGGCTTGAGCAGCGGATCGTCGCGCAATTCAAGACCGAATCCCACCGCCTTCTCGAGCTTCTTCAGCAGATCCTTCTCGTTCTCGAGTACGTACATGGCGACATCAGGATGCACGCGCACGACGAGCGGATCCTTTTTGCCTTCGAGTCCAACGCGGCGAACGGAGCGTTCGACGCGGCGGGCGATGGTTTCCGCGGTAAACACGCGACCGGTGCCGTGACAGGTCGGGCACGCTTCGGTCATGTTTTGCAAATGACTCTGCCGCACGCGCTGGCGAGTCATTTCGATCAAGCCAAGCTCGCTGACCGAGAATGCCTTCGTTCGCGCACGATCGCGGCCGAGGTGCGTGCGGAGCTCGCCGAGCACTTTGTCTCGGCTCGCCTTCGTCTCCATGTCGATGAAATCGCAGACGATGATGCCGCCGAGATCGCGCAGGCGCGCCTGGCGCGCGACTTCGCGCGCTGCCTCGAGATTGGTCTTGAGAATCGTCTTCTCCGGATCCTTCTTGCCCGTGTAGCGGCCGGAGTTGATGTCGATCGACACGAGCGCTTCAGTCGGTTCGATGATCAGGTAGCCGCCCGAGGGTAGATCGCAGCGACGCTTGAACAGGTCGCGCAGCTCCTGTTCGATGTTTGCCTTGTCGAACAGCGGAGTCTGTTCCTCGTACAGCTTCACGCGATCGATCAAGTCGGGCGCGATGCCCTTGAGGTACTCGAGCGTTTCGTTGTGCAGCTGCTTCGAGTCGACCGTGACCTGCTCGACCTTTGTGCTGAAGACGTCGCGCATGAGGCCGCGCGTGAGGCTCGTTTCGCGATGGACCAATGCCGGTGCGCGGACGAAGTGCGTCTTTCGCTTGATCTTCTTCCACTGGCCGATCAAGGTCGTGAGTTCACGCTCGAGCGTTTCCTTGGTCACGTCTTCGCCAACGGTGCGGACGATGACGCCGCCGGAATCCTTGGGCAGGACTTCCTCGACCTGAGCGCGGAGGCGTTTTCTCGCCTCGCGGTCGCCGATTTTTCGACTCACGCCCACGCGTTCGGCGAAAGGCATGTAGACGAGGAATCGTCCGGCGAGAGACACCTGCGCTGTGACGCGCGGTCCCTTGGTGGAGATCGGTTCCTTCGAGACCTGAACGATCAGGTCCTGGCCGCGCTTTAAGACATCTTGAATCGCGGGGGCTTTCGCGTGGCGGCGTTTGCCGCGCTCGCTTTCCCGATCGTCGTCGTCCTCGTCGTCCGCCTCGTCATCGGCGTCGCCGTCCTCATCCTCGGGAAACACGAGGTCGGAGGAATGGAGGAACGCACTTTTTTCGGTGCCGATGTCGACGAACGCGGCCTGGATGCCGGGGAGCACTGCTTCGACGCGTCCGAGGTAGATGTCGCCGACCATGCGGCGGGCCTCGGGGCGGTCGACCAGAAGTTCAACGAGCTGGTCGTCCTCGATGATGGCGACCCGCGTTTCGCGCGGGTTCGCGTTGATTAAAATCTCTCGTTTCATTGGTGTCCGCCAACGACCCACGTCCCGGCGACTCAGCGGGAGGGGCGTAGCGGAAGTGTACAGGGTTGATTGCGGGCCGTGCGCGAACGGATTCGGCAACGGCAACACGCGAGAAGAATGTCCAGAACACCCGGGTGATCGTCCACGTCGACCCCGGCCGATGCGAGCGGCGGGGCGACGGCGTCGATCCCATGCGCAGAGCCATGGTCGACGCCGGCTTCGGCGTAGTGCGGAGTGACGTGCGATCGGCCTGTCGAAACAGGCCGTGCCCGGGAGGTAGGACGAGCGCGCCGACGACGGCCAAGACCGCGTCGAACGTCGCGGCGCGCAATGCGCCCGAATTCCGCGTCGAGTCGCCGAGCGGAAAGTGGGCGGAAGAAACGGCAAGCGTAGTCACTACATGATACCTAATTGGCGAACTGGTGTTTTGGCAATGACTTAGCGTCAATCCACCAGGTCTTTGAGTAAATGCCGCGCGATGACGATCCGCTGAATCTCCGACGTGCCTTCACCGATTTCGCAGATTTTCGCGTCGCGCATATACCGCTCGACCGGATAGTCCTTGGTGTAGCCATAGCCGCCGTGGAGCTGCACGGCGATGATCGTCGCGCGCATTGCCAGCTCCGAGCAAAAGAGCTTGGCCATCGCGGCTTCCTTGCTGAACGGTCGCTTGTTCTGGGCGAGCCACGCGGCATGGAACATCAAGTGCTTGCCGGCCTCGATCTCCGTGGCGATGTCGGACAGCTGGAACTGCACGCCCTGAAAGTGTGCGATCGCCTGACCGAATTGCTTGCGCGTGCTCGTGTAGCGCACCGTTTGCTCGAACGCACCCTCGGCGATGCCGAGCGACAGCGCGGCGATGCCGATGCGTCCGTTGTCCAGCGTTTTCATGAAGTTGACGAAGCCTTGGCCTTCGACGCCGAGCAAATTCTCCGCCGGCACTTCGACGTCCTCGAGGATCAACTCAGATGTGTCCGACGCGCGCCATCCGAGCTTGTCCTCCTTCTTCCCTGCGCGGAACCCGCGCATTGCTGGGAGCGACGGGTCATGTCCAACGCCCGCTTCGCGCGCGCCATCGGGATCGTTCGTCGGCTTCGTGACGATGAACGAGCTGATTCCCTTGGTCCCCTGCCCGGGCTGGGTTACGGCCGTGACGACAAAGATTTCACCGACGCCGCCGTGGGTGATGAATCGCTTGGTTCCGTTGAGGACGTAGCAGCCATTCTTTCGCACGGCGGTCGTCCGCGTGCCGCCCGCATCGCTGCCGGCCTCGGGCTCGGTGAGACCGAAGCCACCCATCACGCGCCCGCTGGCGAGCAGTGGCACGTAGCGCTGCCGTTGGGCTTCAGTCCCGAAGTTGACGATGGGCGATGTGCCGAGTGTGGTGTGCGCGGACACGGTCAGTCCGTGCGACGCGTCGACCTTGGCCAACTCGTGGATCACGATCATGTAACTGATCAGATCGAGTCCTGCGCCGCCCAACTCTTCGGGCCAGGGTACGCCGAGGAGGCCGAGCTCTCCCATGCTGCGAATGGATTGCCAGGGGAATTTGGCTTCGGCGTCGTACTTGGCGGCGATTGGTGCGACGTCATCGCGGGCGTACTGGCGAACCATTTCGCGGGTCGCGAGGTGCTGCTCGGAGAAATAGAGTGAGTCGTCCATAGGTCTGAGTCAGGCGGCTTCGGTTTCGTCGGTAGCGCGTACGACATCGAGAAAGCGCGCGCCGTAGCGTTCAATCTTCACGGGGCCCACGCCACGAATCTGGCCGAGGGCGTCGGCGTTCGTCGGACGACGCACGGCCATCTCGGCGAGTGTGCGATCGGGAAATACGACGTACGCGGGAACCTGCTCCTCTTTCGAGATGGTGCGGCGCAGGTCGCGAAGTCGCGCTAACAATGCTTCGTCCGCGCCGGACAAGGACGGCGCATCGTCCGCGACTTCGCGCGCGGGCGCAGCATCACGTCGTCGCGGTTTGTTGCGCGGTGCGGGCCCGCGGAGCGATGGCGCGGCTCCCTTCTCCACGTCGACGCGCGTGCCAAGGCAGTTGTCGCATCCACCGCACGATGCGCGCGCGGCTGGATCGCCGAAGTACCGCAGCACGAAACCGCGGCGACAATTCTTGGCATATGCGTACTGCTGCATGGCGTCGAGTTTTTGCAGATCGGCCTTTCGGCGGCGTTCGAGCACCGCCCAATCGATGCGAAAGGCTTCGAGCGGTTTGCGCGGCGCCGGAAGCACCGCGCCGGTTCCGAGTCGCCGCCATTCGAGAAACTGACGCGACTGGAGCGCATCGAGCAGTGGCATCGCTCCGGAACCGCCACCGAACCCGGGCGGAAGTCCGTCCAAGTCGATCGCAGCACCGTCGCTCAGTGCGGCACCGGCCACACGCCACATCGCGCGTAAAATGCCGAGTTCGAGCGAGTCCGCCGCGCCAAGCTCACGCTTGATGCGTTCCGGCGTGGCGAGCAGTCGCACGACGACGCGTGCACCGCCCTCCACGTCGACGCGGTATGCACCAGCATGCGTGAGAATGCGCAACACCGATTCGACGTCGCGCGCGCCGGCCTTGCTCTTGACGCGCGACGCCAACGCGTCGGGAGTGATGTCGACGCCACCACTCGAGTCCGCGGCGCGCTGGAGCGCGCGGTAGACCTCATCGACGAGCGCCTGTTCCGGATAGGCGCTCTTGATGAAGAATTCGTGCGTGAACCGATCGGGAAACGAGTGCAGCAAATAGCACGACGCGGGCTGTCCGTCGCGCCCCGCGCGCCCGGCCTCCTGATAGTACGCCTCGAGCGTGCCCGGCATGGCATAGTGGACGACCAGTCGCACATTGGGTTTGTCGATGCCCATTCCGAACGCGTTCGTCGCGACGATCGCGCGCACCTTCTCGCCCATGAAGGCGTCCTGCACGGCATGGCGCCGCTCGTCGTCCAGGCCGGCGTGGTATGCGGCGGCCGAAACGCGCGCGCGCTCGAGGAGCAGGCCGATTCGCTCGACGGTCTTGCGCGTCGAGGCGTAGATCACGGCGAGTCCGGGGTGCGTCTGCAGGAGGTGGACGAGCGCGTCGTCCTTGTCCGCCTCGGTTCGCGTGGGCACCACCGAGTAGCTCAGGTTGACGCGATCGAATCCGGTGATGATTGTCGTCGGCGCGTTGAGCTTGAGTTGCGCGACGATGTCCGTCCGCACATGCGGCGTTGCCGTGGCGGTGAGCGCGACGGTCGGCGGCCAGCCCAACTGTTCGCGCACCTGGGCGATGCGCAAATAGCTGGGACGAAAATCGTGCCCCCATTCGCTGATGCAGTGCGCCTCGTCGACGGCGAGCAGCGACACGCCGGCGTCGCGCAGGCGCTCGGCGGTCGACCCAGCGTCGAACCGCTCCGGGGCGACGTAAAGCAGCTTGACGTCGCCGCGCAGCGCGCGCGCCATGCGATCAGAGATCTGTGATGACGTGAGCGTGCTATTGACGAACGTCGCCGGCAGGCCGCGCGCGGTGAGCGCATCGACCTGATCCTTCATCAGTGAAATCAGCGGCGAGATCACGACGGTGAGCTTGGGCAGCATCAGCGCCGGAATCTGGTAGCACACCGACTTGCCGCCTCCGGTCGGTAGAACGACGAGCGTATCGCGCCCGGCGAGCACCGATTCGACCGCGGCCTCTTGCCCCGGTCGGAATGCCGGATACCCGAAGTGCGTGCGCAATGCGGCGCGCGCATCATCCAGTGTCTGCGACGACGGAACGGCGGAGGCTGGGCTCATCGGGTTACGATCGCCCGTCCGCGCGCACTCGACGTGACCGCGCCGCTCCGCACAGGTGCATTACACTGCCCGTGCGAAGTGGCCGCGCGTAAATTCGCCGCCGAACGACCGGCGCACCGCGTCGATGTCGGGCGCGGCGCCAACGGCCAAGGCATCGAGCGCGGCGCGGTAGAGTCGTACGATCGCCGCGACGTCGTCACCGGGCATGTTGAACAGGAGCTGATAGCCGCGAATCCCCGCGCGCCAGAGTCTTGGCATGAACTCCGAGCCATCGACAGGGCGCGAGTGAAGCAATCGGTTGCGGCAGGCGGAGTCGGTTGCCACCGGAAAGGTGTATCCCGTGGGATCAGTGAGTTCGACGACCGGGTGCTTTTTCACGCAGAGGTCGCGGCAGGTCGTCGGCTCGCGATTGAACGCGGCGGACAGCACGCAATGCTCGATGGTCATCCCCTCGGGCCGCCCATACAACAGCACGTCGAAGCCCTCTCCGTCCCACGGCGCAGTGAGCTGCGACAGCTCGTCGACCGTGAGCTCCACCGATGCGACGATTCGTTGCGCGCCAAGGCGAAAGATTTCGACCGCGCTGTGCGGATTGAAGACGTTGGTGGCGTAATCGGCGACAACGTCGCGCCCCGCGCGGGCATGCTCGGCGATCAGACCGAGATGTCCGCTGAGCAGAGGGAGGTCCAGGTCGAGCCACTTCTGAATGCTCTTCCGTTCCTCAGGGCGAACGATCGTCGGCGTGCGGAGGCGAAGCGTGACATCGCGGGCGACGAGGCGCTCGTGAAGTGCGCGAACGCGCGCCAGCGGCGGCGCCGGATGTCGCAAGAACGGATCGAAGCAAATCTCAGTGGCCCCAGCGTCTGCGGCAGCGTCTGCGTCTTCGACGCGGTAGACCTGAGCTGACAGGTTGAAGGCGCGGAGCGTCTGCGTTTCCGGGCCCGCGCGAACCACACCAATGCGGACGTCGGCACGCACATCTGCGACCGCCTGCTCGGCGCGATCGCGGCGTTCTGTGAGTTTCGCCTCCGCCGCCCAGTCGCGTTGACGCATCAATTGTTCGACGGCCTGCTGGCGAAGGTGATTCTGCTCGCTCACTGGCAGGAACAATCCAGCAGCGAGCGCGGTGGTGTCGATCGAGCCGAGCACGAACGGTGTGTCGCCGAGACGGCCCAGCTGATCGCGCGCCGTCTGTGCGTCGAGCGGTCGGTTGCTCGCAGGTGACAGCGTGACATCGCTGCGCACGGTGACCGATTCGTCCCCGGTCGTCACGAACGCCTTGAGCGGCGTGCCCGCGGCGCCGAACAGGCGGACGTCGAGGCGCGTTTTCTTGGCGCGAATCTCCGCCGGCAGCGAGGCGTAGCTCGCGCGTGCACGCTCGAGCAGGCTTGCCTCCGACGAACGCACGACACGCCATCCGGGTGTGACGCGCGTGCGTGTTTCCAGCGCCTGCCGAATGGTCGGGCGCGACGGCTGCGACAGCGTACGCACTGCGGTGACGCTAAACCCGATCGTCGGACCGCCGACCTGTTCCGGCGCTTCGAAGCCCAAGCCGTCGCCAATCTCGATGGCCGTTGCAACGTCGACGATCAACTCGTTGCGCTCGTATCCGACCACCTCGCCAAGTACGACG
This sequence comes from uncultured Gemmatimonadaceae bacterium, assembly GCA_963817445.1. Taxonomy (GTDB): domain Bacteria; phylum Gemmatimonadota; class Gemmatimonadetes; order Gemmatimonadales; family Gemmatimonadaceae; genus JAQBQB01. The sequence continues at coordinate 497,008 of CAWFOG010000022.1, read as the reverse complement.
CCGCGGTTGTCCGGCTGGGTGCGTGTGACGTAGTCGCGTCCCTGGCGACCGCCGAACATCCCGCCAGTGAATCCGCGGCTGAAAATCTGCACCAGCGGTTCGACTTCGACATCGCTTGGCGGCGTGCGGTCGCCGCGCTCGAGCCGCTCGAGAAACTCGCGGTATGCTTTGGTCACCGTGGCCACATACTCGGGCTTTTTCTTTCGGCCTTCGACCTTGAGGCAGACGATTCCAGCATCGGCGATGGCCGGCAGATGTTCGTACGCCGCGAGATCTTTGGCCGAGATGAGATAGCCGCGATCGAGCTCGTCGCGCGTCGCCGTGTCCGTGAGGACGTAGTCTTTGCGGCACGACTGCGCGCAGGAGCCGCGATTGGCGCTGCGCTCGGAGATCATGCCGGACATGAGGCACTGCCCCGAATACGAAATGCAGAGCGCGCCATGGACGAACGTCTCGAGTCCAAGGTCGGGCACCGCGGCGCGAATGGCGCGCACGTCGTCGAGCGTAATCTCGCGCGCCAGCACGACTCGGTCGACGCCGATCTCCTGAAGCACGGCCGCGCCGGATTCGTCGTGCACCGTCATTTGCGTCGAGCCATGAATCTCGAGGTCGGGATAGAGTCGCTGAATCAGGCGAACGAGCCCGAGATCCTGGACGATGACGGCGTCGATTCCCCGATCGATGGCCTCACCGAGAAGCATGAGCGCGTCGACGAGCTCGGCGGGTTTGGTGAGAATGTTGAGCGTGAGATAGATCCGGCGCCCGCGTTCGTGCGCGATCCGGCAGGCCTCGCCCAGTTCCTCGATCGAGAGCTGTGCGCCCTCGTCCCGCGCATTGAAGCGGGACGTGCCCAGGTAGACAGCGTCGGCACCGTTCGCCACCGCTGCCCGAACGGCAGCCAGTGAACCGGCGGGCGAGAGTAGTTCGGGAACGGTGCGGGGCCGGGGAACCATAAGCACTGAAAGATAACCGTTCGACCCGACCGACCGTCGCCTAATGCCGCGGCTTGAACACCCTCAACAGGGTTGCGGCCGCGAAAAAGGCGATCCCCACCCATTCCAGGCGGTGGTCGTCGATGCGCACTCCCCACCCCCAAGCGCCGAGGCCGACAACGAGCAGCGCAATCTGGATCGGCGTTCTGCGCGGCACTCGTCCTATTCCTTTGGCGACCGGGTATACGCGGGCCAGTGCTTGCTGCCGGGCAGATGCAGCGCCGCGGCTTCGTCGTCGGGAATGTCGAGCACGAGACGGAGCATGGCGGTGGAGAACACCTTTCCCTGCGCATCCGTCTTGAGCGACAGCGTGCCGCCGCCGTCCAGCGCGCCGTGCAGGAGAAAGTTTAACGCATGCAAATTCGGAAGTTCATATCGTTCGACGGGCCCGGTGATCACGCCGTGAAAATGCGCTCGGACGACATCGAGCGTGACGTATCGCTGGAGCGCCGGGAACCACTCGGGCTTGAGCGCGATCACCCCGACGTTGGCGGTGTCGCCTTTGTCGCCGGAGCGCGCGTGCGCGATGTCGAGCAGGCGGACGTTCACGTGAGCACCTCGACGCTGGCGTGGACGACGCGCTTGTCGATCAACGCGGGCCAGTAGGCGACGATCTCTTCGACTTTGGGGCGGCCGCCGGCGAAGCCGGTCACGCTGGGCGGACCATTGAGCACGAGCGGCGCGAGTTCGCGGGTGAATCGCTCGACGGACGCACGATCTTCGCCGCGCACGCCGATGCGCAGTTGCACCTCCGGCGGATCGTGCGCTTCGCCAGCCAATGGACCGTGCGTCGCCGAAACGCCGACGAATTCGGTCATCACCTTGTCGAACTTGAGGCCGAGCCGGTCGAGTCGTTCGCGAAGGACGGTGTCGGCCAGTTGGGCTTTCGGCAGCGCGTCCGGCCACGAGTAGACGAGCGTGCCAACCGCCTTGAACCCGGCGCGATAGGCAATCGACACTTTGAGTTTGTCCGTCGCCGGGCGTCCGGTGATGCCAAACACGCGCACGCGGTTCTCTCCCGCTTGCTCGAGCTGAATGGACGTAAACTCGGCGATGACGTCGGGCGTGATGTACGACTGGGGATCACCCATCTCGTACACCAACTGCTCCGTCACCGACGGCACGGAAATGCGTCCGCCGGTATTCGGGTGCTTGTAAATGACGAAGGTGCCGTCAGCCGACCCTTCGACGATGGGATAGCCGATGTTCGCCAGGTCTGGGATAGTCTGCCAATCGGCGAGACAATTGCCACCCGAGCACTGCGCGCCGCATTCGATGATGTGCCCGGCGATGATTCCCGCGGCGAGCAGATTCCAATCGTCGTCTCGCCAGCCGAACTCGAAGCGGAGCGGCGCCATGGTCAGGGCCGTATCCGTCGAGCGACCGGTAATGACGATGTTCGCACCCTTGGCCAGCGCCTCGACGATCGGCACCGAGCCCAAATAGGCGTTGGCGGACAAGACCCGATCGCGGACCGTAGACAGCGGCTCGCCGGTCTCCATGTTGGCGAGCGGATGGCCGCTGGCGATCAATTCGTCCAGCCGCGGGAGCAGGTCGTCGCCCGTGACGACGCCGATACGCACCGCGTCGGACACATTGTTTTTCTTTGCCACCTGGCGCACGGCCGCGGCGCACGCCGGGGGATTGACGCCGCCCGCGTTGGCGATGACCCGAACGCCGCGCGTGGCGATGGCCGGCAGCACGCTCTCGATGGCGCCAATGAAGTCACGCGCGTACCCCATGTTCGGGTCGCGCTCCTTCTGCTTTTGCAGAATGCTCATTGTGACTTCGGCGAGATAGTCGAGCATGAGGTAGTCGACCGGACCTCCCTCCACCTGGCGGCGCGGCGCCTCGAGCCAGTCGCCCCAAAACCCCTGCCCCGACGCGACACGCACGACGCGGTTCGCCGGCAGCCCCTCTCCCCGTCCGTTCCGTTGCGCGCTCATGTGTCCCCCAAGGGCGGCAGCACGAACGCGCCCAGATGCGGTCCGCGATTCTGCAGCGACGCGCGGAGCGCGAGTGCGAGTACGTCTCGTGTGTCTTCCGGGTACACGATCGCGTCGATGAAGCCGCGCGCACCAGCGTAACGCGCGTCGAGCTGATGTTCGTAGTCCACCCGCATCTCCTTCACCGATGCCTCGACCTCAGGCGCCGGCGCGCGCTTCGCCGCTTTCGCCGCGTCGAGCGCCGGGCCGTGCACGGCCTGCACCGCGGATTCGCCTTCCATGACAGCCATTCGTCCCGTTGGCCAGCTGAAGATGAAATCCGGATCGAAGCCCTGGCCAGCCATGGCGTAGTAGCCCGCGCCGGATGCGTGATTCACAGTGAGCACGATTTTCGGCACGCGCGTCGTGGCCATTGCCTCGACGAAGCGCGCGCCGGCGCGGATGATGCCCTCGTGTTCGGCTTCGGCGCCGACCATGAAACCGGACACGTCTTGCACGAACAGAATCGGCAGGCGTTCGCGGTCGCATCGGTCGATGAAGAACGCCACCTTCTCCGCGCTTTCCGCGTACAGGATGCCGCCGAAGCGCGGTTGCGTGCCGGGACGCCCTTTGATCAAGCCGCGCTGGTTGGCGATGACGCCAACGGGAATACCGCGGATGCGCGCGTCGGCGCAGATCATCTCGCGTGCGAGGTGACCCTGGAATTCATCCAGCCGGCCCTCGTCGACGACGGCGCGAAGGAGCGCTGGCATGTCGTACGACATTCGGTGGTCGGTGGGCAGCAGATCGTAGAGCGCCTCGAGTTCACTGCGGCGATCGTCCGGCACGCCGCTCGCCGAGCCCGGACATGACTGTTCCGGAAGCATGGCGACGAGATCGCGTAATTTGGCGAGACAGGCTTCGTCGTCGTCGACCGCGTAGTGCGCCACGCCGCTGATCTCGGTGTGCGTCGTCGCCCCGCCAAGGGTCTCGCCGTCGATCGTCTGGCCAGTCGCGCCCTTGACCAGGTTTGGGCCGCCAAGGCCCATGAACGACGTGCCTTTCACCATGACGATGAGGTCCGACAGCGCCGGCAGGTAGGCCCCGCCGGCGATGCACGGCCCCATCACCGCGGCGAGTTGCGGCACGCGGAGATATTTCCTCATGATCGAGTTGTAATAGAACAACCGGCTCGCGCCGTACTGTCCGGGAAACACGCCGCCCTGGTAGGGCAGATTCACACCGGACGAATCGACGAGATAGATGATCGGAATGCGGCAGCGCATCGCGATTTCCTGCGCGCGGAGCATTTTGGTGATCGTCTCCGGCCACCACGACCCCGCCTTGACCGTGGCGTCGTTTGCGATGATGACCACGGACCGGCCGTGCACGGTACCGATCCCTGTGACGACACCCGCCGCCGGCGCCTGACCGTCGTACGCGTCGTAGGCCACGAGGAGGCCGACCTCGATGAATCGCGACCCGTCGTCGCAGAGTCGCGCGATGCGCTCGCGCGCGGTGAGCTTTCCCTGTTTGTGTTGCCGCGCGATTTTGTCGGCGCCGCCACCCTCTCTCAGTCGCTCCTCGAGCTCTTTGACTTCGGCGCTCAGCTCTCGAAGTCGGCTCGTCACGCCTCTTGCCGCTCGCGTTCGGCGAACCACTCGCGGATGTACTCGATCAACGCGGTGGTTGGCGTTCCCGGCCCGAACAATTGGCCAATGCCCAGGCCGCGCAGCGCATCCATATCCTCTTTGGGGATGATGCCGCCGCCGGTGATCAGAATGTCGTCGCGCCCCTGCGCATGGAGCAGCTCGTGGACACGGGGAAACAACGTCATGTGCGCGCCACTAAGTATCGACAGACCAACGACGTCGACGTCCTCCTGCACGGCGGCGGTCGCGATCATTTCCGGCGTTTGGTGGAGCCCTGTATAGATCACTTCCATGCCGGCATCGCGGAGTGCGGCGGCGACGACCTTCGCACCGCGGTCGTGACCGTCGAGACCCGGCTTGGCGACTAGTACTCGAATTGGACGCATAACGATCAAAAGTTAGCGGACTCGCCGACGAGTGGGCAACGGAATAGCGCGTTCCTTTCGCGCGACGAGCATCATTTCGCTCGATCGCCGCCCGAGCGGCTTGGCTGTGAATCCTTCGAACGCCTGTTCGACGATCAGTCCCACCTCGGCGCAAAGCTCTGCCAGGCGCGTTGGGGTGTAGAGGCGAATCCGATGCTCGCGGGCACCGCTTCCGCCGCGGCCCGACCACACCGATTCGACGGTCAGTTGCCCCGACAGAGGATCGAACCGCCGTTCTTGCGCCACGAGTGTTCCGTCGCGCGTGCGCCACCAATCGCGCTCGAGGAATCGAGCCATCACGCCGTCGCGACTTCCGCCATGCCAGACGAGGACACCGCCCGGCTCGAGCACGCGCGCGAATTCGGCGAGGACACGACCGTCGTCCACCGGGTTGGTGAAGAAGCCGAACGATGTGAAGAGATTCAGCACGGCGCTGAAGCGCCCCGTCCAACGCGCCGGCATGCGGCGCATGTCTCCGCGGGTGTAGCGCAGGGTGCGTCCGACGCCGCGCTCCTTCGCGACGGCAAGCAGCTCGCGCGAGTAGTCCAACCCATCGACGTCGAACCCGGCCTCGGCCAACAGATGCGCGTGTCGTCCCTGACCGCACGGGACGTCGAGAATGCGTGCGCCAGACGGGAGCCCGAGCAAGTCGAGGAGTCGCGAGACTTCGCGCCGGTCCTGGTCGGGCGCGAAAATCGGTTCGTACTCGAGCAGGTATTGCGTGTCGAAGTAACTCTGCCACCACTCGCTGGATTGCGATCGCTTCGGCATGTGACGAAGATACACGCGACGTCCACCACACTTCCTGCCTGGGAGCCGACATGTCGGGCGAACGTGTCATTTCACGCCGCGATGCCGTGAAGTTGGGATTGGGCGCCGGGGTCGCGCTGGCGATCGGCCGGTCCACGGCGTATGGGTCTGAAACGCCAACCCAGGCGGGCGACGTGATCACTCGAGCGATTCCCTCCTCCGCCGAGCGGCTTCCGGTGGTAGGCATGGGAACCGCGGTGATTTATCAGAATCCGACGCCGGAGCAGATTCCTCCACTTCGAGATACGCTGCGCGCGTTCGCCGAACTTGGCGGCCGCGTTCTCGACACCGCGCCATCGTACGGCCGCGCGGAGAGCGTCGTCGGAGACTTGCTCGCGGAGCTCAACACCCGCGACCGATTTTTTCTTGCGACCAAGGTCTCGGTGCGCGGGCAGGAGGATCGCGCCGCGATCGTAGCGCAGATGACCGAATCGCTGCGCCGGTTCAAGACGGATCGGATCGACCTGATGCAGATCTGGAACGTGTCGAATCCGCCCATCATTACGCCGGTGCTCGACGAGTGGAAGGCGGCGAAGAAGATCCGATACACCGGGATTACGAGCAGTTTCAAAGAACAGTACGCCGCGCTCGAAACGGCAATGCACGGATACAAATACGACTTCGTGCAGATCGATCTCGCGATTGACAACCGGAGCGCGCAGGAGCGGATCATTCCGCTGGCCGCCGACCTCGGCATGGGCGTGCTGATCAACAGCCCGTTCGGGCGAAATCGCATATTTCAGAAGACGGTCGGCAAGCCGCTGCCCGATTGGGCGAAGGAGTTCGACGCCGCGAGCTGGGCGCAATTTGCGCTCAAGTACATCGTGTCGAATCCTCAAGTCACGGCGGCGATTCCGGGGATCGGCACGGTGCAGTACCTGACCGACGACATGGGCGCCGCGCGCGGCCGATTGCCCGACGCTGCAATGCGGAAGCGAATGGAAGCGTACGTCGACGCGTTGTAGTGGCTCGGTGTAGGTCGCTGGACGGCACTACGGCGTGATCGGGCGGCGCGGACTGAGAGTCGAATCGCGCCGGCGCCACTGGGGCGTCGACGAACGTCAGCGTGTCTTTCCGCTCGAGGCGAAGGCTGTCCAACCAGGTGCTGATCACCACCGGGACGGCTGGCGACACGTAGCAGAGGTGAAAGGTCCCCGTCGAATCGGTCGTTCCCGATTGCCGCACTCCGTCCCGCATGGCGTTGCCAAGCCAGCGTGCGTCAAACCCGGCGTTCACAGCCGGCGTCCCGTCGCTCAACGCGATTCGACCGACGACGAACACCGACGCCGCGTTCGAGGATGCTCGCTGATGCACGCCTAGTGAATCGCAGGATTGGTGCGTGAAACCGACCGCGTCGGGCAGGCGAATCGAAAGCCCGTTCGCCGGCAGGGTATCCACGTCGACGCGCAACGGCGCGTTCTCAGGTATTTCGCCTCTGGCGACCATGCTGTCCGCAGCGAAGACGACATAGGGACCCGGCAGAACTCGCGGCAGAACGAACGATCCGTCCGCACTGGTGCGCGTGCTGTCGTCCGTGCCGGGAAGCCAGACGAGTGCCCGCGCGATCGGCTTGCCGTCGGAAAAACCCGACACCTGTCCGTGCACCTCGCCGGTTGGCGTGCGCCAGGACGTGCCGTCCGGCCACGACGCGGAGGTGATCTCGCCGCCGATGTCGTGTACCCCGGTCAAGGTCGTGCGAATATTGTCAGGGTCGCGCTGGCTCCGAAGCTTCGTTCGCTCGAATTGCGGAATGTGAATATTCCACCGGTCGATCATCGCAACTCCGTTCGCCGTGCGAAACGACAGCGAGCCTCCGGCGCCCTCCGCTACCGCGGCGGGGTCGAGATTGGTGAATCGAAAGCCGAGTGTGCGTAGCTCGCGCGCCGTGGAATCGATCCAAATCGTGCCCGCGATGTCGCTGATGCCGGTGTGAGCCTGCATCGGCTCGAACGACAAGCCGAGCTCTCCGGCGTGGTGGCGGGCGTCTCGATCGAGTGAAAAGCAGTGGGTCGCGGCGAACGCCGGATCGAGCAGCCCGTCGGCGTCGGGCGCGAAGAAGACGGACACTCCAGTGTCGTTCACCACGTAGCCCGTGCGACCGAATTCGCTGGCGGCTCGTGCCGCGACCCACGGGCGGTTGGAGTCCGTGCTGTCGTGGGTTACCAGCTGAGAGATGATCCGATCGCCGTAGCTTGCTCGGTGTTGATCGAATCGAATCGACGTCACCGCCGCCGGCGTCGCGTTGCGGGCGACGACTGTCGCGAGGAGCGCGCTTCGCGCCTGCTCCCACAGAGCGAGTGCAGTCGAACGATCGTCGCGCCGCTTGCACGCGGGCTGATCGACGACCTGCATGCTCGCCAGCAAGGTTGGCAGCGCGACCATCGTGAGTGCGACGGTCGTGTCGGCGTGCGGATAGGCAATCGTGAGTGGAATCGCCATCGGCCGAAAGCCAATGCGGATCAACGAGACGCGACGAACCGCGCCGACCACCGGCGCCGAAAAGCGCCCGCTGCTCCCGGAGACGGAGCGACTCGCCAATCGGCCGGCGGAGTCGAGCAACGTCACGACCGCACCGGCAATCGGCTCTCCAGACGCACTGTCGCGCACGATGCCGATGACTCGCTGCGCGGAAACGCTCGCCGCGAGGACTAGCTGAAGGACGCACGCACCGCCGATCGCGGCGCGCAACACACCACGCCCAATGCGCGACGCAGAACGCCTAAAAGAACACCGGTTCCCGATACGCACCGAACACGTCCTCCATTGCCGCTCGGATTTCGTACAACGTGCAGTAGCGGCGCGCGCAATCGAGGATGTACGGGAACACGTTCTCAGTTCCGCGGGCGGCGGTGCGCAATCGATCAATCGATGCCGTGCAGGCTTGCTCATCGCGCTCGGCGCGCATGGCCGCCATGCGTTCACGCTGCGACCGCTCGGCGTCGGCTCCCACTCTGAGAAGCGGAATCGAGAGTTCAGGTTCGTCAGTCACGAATTCGTTGACGCCCACGATCGCGCGGCGGTGCTGTTCGATTTCCCATTGTTGCCGCGCCGCGGACTGCGCGATCTTACGCTGGAACCAGCCGGTCTCGAGTCCGCGCACGACGCCACCCTCGGCGTCGATCTGTTCGAACAATGCCTCGGCTTCGGCTTCGAGATCGTCGGTGAGTGATTCGAGATAGTACGAGCCACCCAACGGATCGATCACGTTCGGAACGCCCGTCTCGTAGGCGAGGACCTGCTGCGTGCGGAGCGCGACCTGCACGGCTTCTTCGGTGGGGAGCGCGAGCGTCTCGTCCATCGAGTTGGTGTGCAGGGACTGCGTGCCGCCGAGTACCGCGGCGAGCGCCTGATAGGCAACGCGCACCACGTTGTTCATCGGCTGCTGCGCCGTGAGCGTGACACCGGCGGTCTGCGAATGGAAGCGCATGATCCACGAGCGCGGACTCTTCGCGCCGTAGCGTTCCTTCATGTGGCGCGCCCAGATGCGGCGTGCAGCGCGCAGCTTGGCGATTTCTTCGAAGAAGTCGTTGTGAATGTCCCAGAAGAACGAGAGCCTGGGCGCGAAGTCGTCGACGTTCATGCCGCGCGCGATGCCGCGTTCGACGTAGGTGAAGCCGTCGGCCAGCGTGAACGCCAGCTCCTGCGCCGCCGTCGACCCCGCTTCACGGATGTGGTAGCCGGAAATCGAGATCGTATTCCAGAGTGGCGCGTGCTTGGCCCCCCACTCGAAGCAATCGACGATTAGACGCAGCGCCGGCTCGATCGGGAAGCACCACGCGTGCTGCGCCATGTACTCTTTCAAGATGTCGTTCTGAATCGTGCCGCGCAGCTGCTCCGGCTTGACCCCCTGCTTCTCCGCTGCCGCGATGTAGAACGCCCAGAGGATGATCGCCGGCCCGTTGATCGTCATCGACGTCGACACTTGGTCGAGCGGAATGCCGTCGAACAGCACTTCCATGTCGGCCAAGCTCGAGATTGCGACGCCCGTTTTGCCGACCTCGCCCTCCGACCGCGGATGGTCCGAGTCATAGCCCATCAGCGTGGGAAAGTCGAACGCCGTGGAGAGACCGGTCTGGCCGTGTTCGAGCAGGAACTTGAAGCGCTCGTTCGTGTCGCGCGCGCTGCCGAACCCGGCGAACTGGCGCATCGTCCACAGTTTGCCGCGATATCCGGTCGGGTGAACGCCGCGCGTGAACGGATACGTCCCCGGCACGCCAATGTTTTCCGACGTATGGCGCTCGACGTCGAGCGCGGTGTAGAGCGGCTCAACCTCGCGCGCCGAATTGGTGAACCCGATCTCGCGCAACTCGCCGGTGTCGTACCGACGGCGCCATTCGGCGAGTTCGGTTCGCAGCCGTTCGAGTTCGGCGCGCTGCTCGGATTCCGTATCGGTGTACGATCGCGTTGACGTCATTACTCGGTCCGTGTCAGGAGATCACCACTCTTGGCCAGGAGCTCGTCGGCGACGACGAACGGATTGGTCGTCCCCGCTTCGAGGGCTGGGAGCTGCGCATCGAGCCATTGGTTGGTTGCGGCATCGTGCCAGAGCCTCGCGTTCACTCGCTCTAAAACGACGTCCACAACCCGCTCGCGCAACCGCGCGCGCCGTCGCAGACCGAGGGCGCCACTGCCTTCAAGATAACTGAAATGCTGGTCGAGCGCCCCGACGAGGTCGGCGATTCCCTCCCCCTGAGTTGCCACGCTGCGCAGCACTGGCGGGGTCCAGTGATCCGTCTGCACCCCCTTGGCCGCGGCCCGAGCGGCGCGGGCCGGGTTCATCGCCATCCGTTCCTCGTTCGTCATCGCGCGACCGAGATCGACGCCGTGATGCGCGGGCACGTTCTTGAGTGTCGCGCCGTTGCGCAGTCCCAGCATCAATTCCAACTCGTTGCGCAGGCGGTCGGCTCCCGGACGATCGGCCTTGTTGACGATGAAGATGTCGGCGATTTCCATCAACCCCGCCTTGAGCGTTTGAATCGAATCGCCCGACTCGGGGACGAGCACGACGACGCTCGTGTCGGCGGTGCGCGCGATGTCGAGCTCGGTCTGGCCGACGCCGACGGTTTCCACGAGCACGCGATCGAACCCGAACGCATCGAGCACGTCGGCCACTTCGCGCGTCGTTGCGGTGAGTCCGCCGAGCGAGCCGCGCGTGGCCATGGAGCGAATGAACACTCCCGGGTCGAGCGCGATCGATTCCATGCGAATGCGATCGCCGAGCAGCGCGCCGCCAGTGAACGGCGACGTGGGATCGACTGCCACGATGCCAACCGAGAGCCCCGCGTCTCGATAGGCGCGCGCGAGCAGTGTCGTCAGCGTGCTCTTACCCGCGCCGGGTGGTCCGGTGATCCCAATGCGGCGCGCGCGACCGATTCGCGGCTGCAATTGCGCCAGGAGGTGATCGAACCGTGGGCGGTGATTCTCGACGATCGACACGACGCGTGCGAGCGCGGCGGGTTGGCCGGCGTCGAAGTCACGGATGAGTCGTGTTTCTCGATCGAGCACGGTCACGTGGCGGTGCGCGGCGGTTCGGGTTCATCGTGCTCGTCGCGAATGTCGCCGACGAGTTCCTCGAGCAGATCCTCCAGACTCACCAGGCCGATCGTGCGGCCGGTGTCGTCGCGCACAATCGCGAGATGCAGGCGATCGCGCAACATCCGGAACAGGAGTTCGTTGCACGGCGCCCCGGGCGTAGTGAACGCGACCGGGCGCAGCGCGCGCGGGGTTTCGCCGGCTGCCTTGATCACGTCGAACGCGTGCACCATGCCGACAATGTCGTCGAGCGTGCTGTGATAGACCGGGACGCGGCTATAGCGCGACTGCGCAACCTGACTTGCGAAGGTGTGCGGATCGACTCCGTCCGGCAGCGCGAAGATGTCGGAGCGCGGTGTCATCACGTCGCGCACGACCTTCTCGCTGAATTCCACGACGCCGCTGATGATGGCAATCTCTTCCCGCTCGCCGACGCCCTCCAGTTCTCCTTCGCGAAGCAAGTCCTGAATCGCGTCGCGATCGGGGTCGACGGGCGGCTCGCGTCGTTGCGTGACGAACATGCCCGATATGGCGCGCCCTGCGGAGTTGAGTGGGAGCGTGACCATGTCGGCCAGGCGAAGTACCGGGAGGACAAACGGAGCAAGCCCGACCGGCCAACGGCGCGCCACGGCGCGCGGCACGAGCTGTCCGCCGACGATGGCGATTCCAGCGAGTGCTAGTGCCTCCCACACGACGCTCGCGCCGTGCGCGCTGCTGCCGAGCAGCAGACCGGCAACGAGCAGCGCGAGCGCGACTCCGGCATTGGCCGCGGTGAGCAAGCGGTGCGGTCGTTCCAGATACGTGGCCGCGGCTGCCGCGCCGCGCAACTGACGCTCCGCCCAATGCCGCAACCAAATGCGGCTCACCGAGCGCACGGCCATGCTGCCCGCGGTCAACCAGGCGACGACGACGAGTGCGACGACGATCGGAATGCTCAGCGTCATTCGTCCTCGGGTGATTCCGCGGTGTCGAGCCGTTCGAAGTACACGCGCTCGATGCGCCGACGGCGGACGCGCTCGACGACGATTCGGAATCCGGCGTGCACGTGGGTCTCGCCAGATCTGGGCACGCGACCGAACAGCGAGTACACCAGCCCACCAACCGTCGTGACGTCGTCGACGGCAAGATTGGCGTTCAGGCGCTCGGACAATTCGTCCACCGGCATGCTTCCCGAGACCCAGTACCGGGCCGTTCCTTCCTGCTGAATCTGCGGCTCCTCGACGTCGTACTCGTCGCGAATCTCACCGACGATTTCTTCGAGAATGTTTTCAATCGTCACGATGCCCGCCGTGCCGCCGTATTCGTCGCTCACGACGGCGATGTGCGTGCGAGTCGCCTGAAACTCACGGAGCTGCGCATCGATGCGCTTTGACGTTGGAATGAACGCCGGCGGTCGCACGAGCGACGGCCATCCGGCCGCGGGCTCGTCGTCGGCGACGATGGCTGGCAGCAGATCCTTGGCGTACAGAATTCCAACGATCTCGTCGAGTGTGTCGCGAAACACCGGCAGGCGCGCGTGCTCCGAACTGCGAATGCGATCGAGGACTTCGGACCAATGGGTCGCCTCCTCGATGCCAACGATGTCGACGCGCGGCACCATGATCTCTTGCACCTCGGTCTCGCCGAGCGAAAACACGCCATGAATCAATTCCTCTTCCGCCGACGAGACGTCCGCCTCGGCGGCGACCACCTCGCGGAATTGCTCGGCTGACGTCTCGCGGTCTTCGGCGTCGCGAGCGGCCGGCGGAATGATCGCATGCAGCGTCCGATCGATGGCAGCGCCAAGTGCGACGGCGGGACTCAACACGGCGTAGACGACGGCGGCGAACGGCGCGAGCCGAGCGTAGGTCGCCGGCGCGTGGCCGTACCCGATCGAACGGCCAGTGCCCTCGGACAGTGTGCAAATGACGATCGTGACGAGTGCCGTCGCGATTGCGCGTGCGCCGACGCCGAGATCCTCCAACCCGAGCGCCTGCGCGAGTGCCGCACCGGCGACGATGTACGAGATGACGCGGCCCATGGACAGCGCGCGATGATGTCGCTCGCGATCGGCGAACGCGGCCTCCGTCAGGCTCGTAGCTTCCGCGGCGTGGAACGCGAGCAGCGCGCTGTCGGCGGTGGCGCACAGCGCGGCGCAAAGCGCCGCGAGCCCGCCGAGAATCCCCGCCCAGGCCGATGTCATCGTGCGCGGCGTCGGCGAACGGCGCGCGGCTTGGCCAGGGCGCGCAGGATTCGCTCCTGGCGGCGCCACATCGTGGACTGCTCGCGCTCCGCGCCATCCGGGTGATCGTGGCCGAGCACGTGCAGCAGGCCGTGAATCACCAGTCGCGCAATCTCTTCACGCACGCCGACTCCGCGTGCGCGCGCGTTGGCCGCGGCGACTTGCGGCGCAATGTAGACATCGCCAACAACCGGATCACGCGGCGTCGCGCGCGAAAAACCGAACGAGATGACGTCCGTCGGCCCGGCATGATCCAAATGCTCGCGGTTGAGCCGCGCGATCGCCGCGCGGTCGACGAGCGCGATGGACACGAGCGCATGTCGAACGCGCTCGCGCCGGAGCGTGGCGCTCGCGATAGTCGCGATGGCGTCGCGGCTCAGCGGCGTACGCACGCCGCTCGTCGATACATCGACGACGACGGTCACGCGGACGTGAACGTCGATGTCACGCCGCCGGCCGTCACGGGGTAGTCGATGCGGTTGTGATACATGCCCACGAGCACGCGCGCAAATTCGTCCTTCACGATCTCGAGTTGGCGCAACGTGAGCGGCGCCGCGGCCAGTTGTCCTTGATCGACGCGCTGCCGGACGATGTGCTCGACGACGTCGCGAATCTTGTCAGGTGTAGGATCGTGGAGCACGCGCGTGGCGGCTTCGACGCCGTCGGCGAGCATCACGACCGCTGTCTCGGCGCTCTGTGGGACGGGGCCAGGATAAATGAACTCCGCCTCGTCGGTCGCAGCGGCGTCCTGTTGGCGCGCCTTGTCGAGGAAATAGCTGATCGTGCCGGTCCCGTGGTGCTCGGTGATGAATGCGCGCAAGGCTCGGGGTATCCGGTGGTGTTCGGCCAACGCGAGCCCTTCGCGCACGTGATCGCGAATGATTTGCGCGCTCGCGCCGGCGCCAAGTGCGTCGTGCGGATTGCGCCCCTTGGCTTGATTCTCGACGAAATACTGCGGCCGAGCAATCTTGCCAATGTCGTGGTAGTACGCGCCCACGCGCGCGAGGAGCGGGTTGGCGTCGATCGCGCGACACGCCGCATCGGCGAGGTTCGCGATCGCGATGGTGTGTGCGTATGTCCCCGGCGCTTCGAGGCTCAGGCGCTGCAGCAACGGACGATTCAGGTCGGACCACTCGAGGAGCGTGAGATCGGTCTCGATGCCGGTGAACGCTTCGGCCATTGGGAGCAGCAGCACGGCGAGCAACACGCAGCCCAGCGCATTGAGCACGCCGAATCCTGCCGAGACGAGGATCTCGCGCGACGGAAGGTCGAGCGTGAGACCGATGGCCACGGCCGTGGCGATGTACGCCGCGCCGATCGCCATGATCCACCGATACGACTGATTGCGCCGGCGAATGTCGCCGACCGTCACGGCCGCGACGGCGCCGCCGACGAGGTTGATGAATAGCGCGTTCGTTCCGCGAAACACACTCTGCCCGGCGATGAGCGTGGCCAGCACCATCACGCCAACGAGGCTGATTCGCTGATCGAAAAGCGCGCTGAGAATCACCGCGGCCAGAGCGACCGGTATCAACTCCGCGTGCACGGGACTCGGCAGCGCGACGATCGCCGCGCCGATCAAGACAAGCGCGGCAACAACGCCGACCGTCACCAACCAGCGAAGGGTTCGGTAAATGTCGGGTCGAAATACGACGACCGTGATGCCGAGCAGCGAAATGAGGAGGAAGTCGAACAGGATGGCGCCAACGACGCGTCGTGACCCGCGTCCCGGGCCGCGAAATTTGTCCGTCGCGTCGCGCAGGGCGCGCAGCTTGTCGTTCTGTTCGCGGCCGACGACCTCGTTCGCGCCAATGATCTTTTCGCCGGCGAGCACCTCGTACTTCGCCGCTGGAACGGCGCGGCGAACGTCGTCCTGCCGCAATTGCGTGGCGGCGCGATTGGCGACGATGGTCGGGTGAAAAAATGTCGCCAGGAGCCGCATGTACAGTGCATCGCCAACTGACGACGCGGGATCAGGATGGATGAGGCGCGCGCGGCTGACGAGCATGTTGAAGCTCGCGACACTGTCCGACGACACGCGCCGGTCCGTCGATCCGGAACGCACCATGATCGCACCGCGCACCGAATCGAGTGCGCCCGCCGCGGCCACCCCGAGTCTGAGCCAGCGGTCGAATACGCGGCCGAGTGATTCAAACAGCGCCCCACGCTTTGAGTCGTTGGCCAGGTAGGTCGCCTGCTGCACAGTGAGCGTAATTCCCCAACTCAGCGCGGCGCGTTGAATAGCCGGAACTGCCGCTTGGACCCGACCGTCACCACTTGCCGCGGCGGCGGCGATCGCCGAGCCGAACGAGGTGAGCGCGCGCTGCGCGGTGTCCAGCGCCACGGGCACGAAATCGAATACCGGTTCGACGCTGCGCACCGCCGCTGTTCGCTCTGCTTCCAACTCGCTCGGCGTTTTGAGTACCTGAAAGGCGAACGGGGCAATCACGTTGTCGCTCGCGACCGAGCCAATCTCGTACACCGGGAAGTCGGCAGCCGGCGACGCGGGAAACAGCAGATACGTGAGCACCGCGAGCGCGGCGGCGATGCCGATCCTCGACGCGTGAAACCCGAACGACTCTCGTCGAAGCGAAGGAACGCCTGATGCTGGCGGGCGCCCGACGTCCGTTCCGGCCGCAGCGTGGGTCACCGCTCGTCACTCTCCCGAGTCGGCGGCGTACGCACGCACGATGTCGCGCACCAGCCGGTGGCGCACGACGTCAGTCTCATTGAAGTAGTGGAACGCGATCCCATCGATCCCTGGCAGAATGCGCTCGACCTGCATCAAACCGGAATCCTCGCGCTTGGGCAGGTCGACCTGCGTCTTGTCACCGGTGATGACCATGCGCGAGTTCACGCCAAGCCGCGTGAGGAGCATTTTCATTTGCATCGTCGTGGCGTTTTGTGCTTCGTCGACGATGACGAACGCGTCGCCGAGCGTCCGTCCACGCATGAACGCCAGTGGCGCGACTTCGATCACACGCTGCTCGAGCGCTCGCTGAATGCGATCGAACGGCATCATGTCGTCGAGCGCGTCGTACAGCGGGCGCAAATACGGATCGATCTTCGCTTGCATGTCGCCGGGCAGGAATCCGAGATTCTCGCCCGCTTCCACGGCCGGCCGCGCGAGTACGATCCGGCGAACGCGCTTTCGGCTCAACGCGTCGACAGCCGCGGCAACGGCGAGATACGTCTTGCCGGTGCCCGCCGGGCCGATGCCAACCACAATGTCGGCTTCGCCAATCTTCTTCAGATACTCTGTTTGCCCGGCCGTCTTCGGCACGATGACTTTGCGAATGCCGGGCAGCGCAATGCGCGGTCCGCCGGCGCCGTTCCCCGCCGCACCATCGTCTTCCTCGTTCGTGTCGCCACGGTCGACCCGGTCGCCGAGTCGCAGCACGTCGTCAGGCGTGAGTTCACGCCGTTGGCGTGCGGCTTCGATCATTCGCACGGCGATTGCCGCGGCGCGATCGACGGCGTCCTGCGGTCCGGCGACAGTCATGGTGTCGCCGCGAAGCGTCACCTTTACGCCGCCCACCTTCGACAGTTCGACCAAGTTGCCGTCGTTGACACCGGCGAGCGTCAGCGGATCGGCGCCCTCGGTGGAAATGCGCTGAGTGACGATGTCGTCACTCACGCGAATCACCCTGCAGGCTGATGTGGAGGTCGTCGAGGTCGCGCGTTGGGACGGGCGACGGCGCACCCTCGAACAGCGCGCGCGCCGCGGTCGTCTTGGGGAAGGCGATGACGTCGCGCAGTGATCCGGCGCCGGACAGCTGCATTACGATCCGGTCGAGCCCGAACGCGAGTCCACCGTGCGGCGGCGCGCCACCGCGCAGACCTTCGAGCAGAAAGCCGAATCGCGCCTGCGCGGTTTCGTCATCGATGCCGAGCAGCCCGAACACGCGGCGCTGGAGTGCCGGATCGCTGATGCGAATGCTGCCGCCGCCCAGCTCATTTCCGTTGTAGACGCAGTCGTACGCCAAGGCGCGCACGCGCTCGGGCGCCGTCTCCAACAGCGCGACGTCGTCGGGATGCGGTGCCGTGAATGGGTGGTGCACCGGGCCGAGGGCACCGGACACCGGGTCTTTTTCGAACATTGGAAAATCCGTTACCCAGAGGAATCGGGCCTCCGACGCTGACACGAGACTCAGTCGTCGCGCGACGTCCTGGCGCACCCGATCGAGCGCCGGGTTCGAGATGCGATCCGGACCGGCGACGAAGAGACCGAGTTCTCCATCGACGAGTCCGAGCTTGGCCGCCGCACCGTCGGGCAGAAACTTCGCCGGCGGGCCCTCCAACACACCGTTCACCATCTTGAGCCGCAGCAGGCCAAGCGCACCGGCGCTCTTGGCTTCAGCTTCAATTTCGTCGACCTGTTTCCGCGACAGCGCCGCACCGCCGGGAATGCGAATCCCGCGAACGCGCCCGCCCTGCTCCAGCGCCGCGCGCGTGATCCCGAAGTCGGCACCGCGAAACGCGTCGCTTGCATCGAACAACTCGAGCGCGTACCGCGTGTCGGGCCGGTCGCACCCGTAGCGCTCCATCGCGTCGACATACGTGAGCCGCGGGAAGGGTGTCGGCGCCGCTTGTCCCGCCTCGCCCCACAGTGCGGCGACCAGTCCTTCGATCATAGTCATGATGTCGTCGCTCGTGACGAACGAGGCTTCGATGTCGATTTGGGTGAACTCCGGTTGACGATCCTGGCGAAGATCCTCATCGCGGAAACACCGCGCGATCTGGAAATACCGGTCGAAACCGGCCACCATGAGCAACTGTTTATATAACTGTGGTGATTGCGGCAACGCATAGAACTCGCCAGGATGGACCCGGCTCGGCACGAGGTAGTCGCGCGCGCCCTCAGGGGTTGGCTTGGTCAGAATCGGGGTCTCGATCTCGAAGAACCCATGGTCGGTCAGATAGCGCCGCGTGACCTGCATGAGACGGTGGCGCAGCACGAGGTTCTGCTGCAATTCGGGTCGCCGCAGATCCAGGAACCGATGTCGCAAGCGCAACTCTTCAGCCGCGAGGTTTTCGTTGCGGGCACGTGCGACGGGAATCGCCGGAGGCGTCGCCGGGCCGACGACGCGAAGTGCGGTCGCCAGGACCTCGATGTCGCCCGTGGGCAGCTCGGGATTGCGCATCGAGTCCGGCCGAGCCACGACCTCGCCCTCGACGAGCACGACTGTCTCTGGTCCCAGGGTCGCCGCCATTGCGCACACGTCAGCGGGACAGCGAGCGGGATCGAACGAGACCTGAACCAGGCCGGCGCGATCGCGGACGTCGACGAAGGTCAAGCCGCCCAAGTCGCGGCTGCGATGCACCCACCCGCCGAGGCGAACGCGCTGCCCCGCGTTCTCGTGACGAAGAGACCCGCACAGATCCGTGCGTAGACTGGTAGCCAACGGCGTCGAGTTCATCGATGTCTGGGAGTCGTAGGCCTCAGCGCGTCTCGTCGCGACGACGGACGGCGGGCCGAGTGTCCGGCCGAGGCCGGATCGGAAGCATACTCTGCTTCGAAGGATGGTTCATTCCAGTCTTCGAATCTATCCGCGCCCAGGTGGCGACGAAAGGGATTCGCTTGACCCCGCCTCGCGCGACGTCTAACCTCAAGTATATGCGCCGCTTAATCTTCCCCGCTGTCACATCGCCTGAACCGGCGCCGAACATCGAGACATTCCTGGGACGAAACCCTCTCACGCGAATGCCCCGCTGATGGACGCACCGGACAAGATCAATTTGCTCGATCTCACGCCCGCCGCCGCGCACGATGCGCTGGCGGTGTTCTTCGAGCAGCGTGGCGACCCGCGATATCGGGCAGATCAAGTCGCGCGCCGCCTGTGGTTGAATGCCGCCGCCACCTTCGACGCAATGATGGAATTGCCGAAGTCACTGCGCGATGCATTGAGTGCCGCGTTCGAGCTGCCGCGACTGGAAATTGTCGCGCGGCAACGGTCGACTGACGGCACCGAGAAGTTTTTGCTTCGCCTGTCCGACGGTGAGGCGATCGAGACGGTGGCAATCCCTGAAGGCGACCGACTCACCCTCTGTATTTCGTCGCAGGCCGGATGCGCCCTGCAATGCGCATTCTGCGCCACGGGCGCAATGGGCTTTACGCGCAACCTCACGCCGTTCGAGATCGCCGGCCAAGTGCGCGAGATGCGACTACTCGCGCCGCCGATCGCGGTGACGAATGTCGTATTCATGGGCATGGGCGAGCCGTTGATGAACTGGAAGTCGGTCGAGACCGCGCTCACCATTCTCAACGATCCAGCGGGACTCGGCATCGGCGCGCGGCACATCACAATCTCCACGGTCGGCGTGCTGCCCGGAATCGTGGCGCTCGGCCGGCGTCCGGAACAGTTTCGATTGGCGATCTCGATTCACGCGCCAAACGACGGCCTGCGACGCGAGCTGATGCCGATCAACACCAAATATCCGCTCGCCGAGGTGATCGAAGCGGCGAAGGTGTTCGATCGGCGCGTCACCTTCGAGTACGTGATGCTCGGCGGCGTGAACGACGGCGAAGAACATGCAATCCAATTGGCGTCGCTCGCCCGCGACTGCCGCGCGTTCGTCAATCTCATCCCGCTGCATCCGGGAGGCGCGCGCGGTTTCTCGGCGACGTCGCCGCAGCGGATCCGCGCGTTCGCGCGCGAAGTGCGGGACGAGGGCGTGGAAGTCGCTGTGCGCAAAAGCCGCGGCGTCGACATTGCCGCGGCGTGCGGCCAACTACGGGTCGAACGGCTCGGCCGGCGGTCGCCAGGTCGACCCAAGAACGACGGCGATATCCAGGTAGCGTGAACTGTCCGGCCGCGATTCGACGCGCGCCGGCTCGAGCGATCGCGCGACGCGGTTGGCCCAGTCCGGGTGTCCAGACAGGTCGAGTACCAGGGTGGTGTCGCGCGGCTCAGCCACCGTCCCAATTTCGACGACATCGAATCCGCGGTTTCTGAGCAGCGCGGTGGCGCGCTGCGCGAGTCCATGCTGCTTTGTTCCGTTCAGTATCTGGACGCGCACGCGCGTGCCAACCGGCGCGCGCAGGTCCGGCGATCCCGCACGTGCAGCGCCGTGGCGACTGAGCCTCGCAACCGCAATGCCTCCGCCGGCGGCAACGACAACGGCGGCGACAACCGCAATCAGCGGGACTCTCATCGGACCGCGTTCCAAAGGGACACCGTCTCGGGAAACAGCGCGTAGCCTTCGCGCAGCGCATACTCGATCCGCGCCAATAAGACTTGTCGAAACACACCGTCAAAATCGTGCGGCGCGTGCGCGGCAAGAAACGCGCGGTCGCGCCGCGTAAACGTACGCCCCGGCTCGAGAAAATCGGCCATGTACAGCGCCCGCCCCACGCGATCCCACTCCACCGAGCCTACCGTGTGATGACGAACCGCGAGGAGTACGGACTGATTTTGCTCGCCCAGCGATTCGAGCAGCGTTGCCGCCGCCGGGCCGTGCAGCACTTCGGCATCGCGCGTCGAGTCGCCGGTCAACGCGCGGAGTTCCGCGTCTGGCGCATCGCGGAGCGCATCGTGCAACGTCCCGGCTTGCAGCCATGCCTCACGCTCCGCGGTCGAGATGTGGAGCGCGTCCGCCCACGCCGACAGCAGCGTCGTCACACGCTCGATGTGCGCGCGCCGCTTCGGGCTGACCTTCGCCCACGGCGGAAGGGACACGCTGGGTGTGCTCGCGGCGTCGCGTGCGGTGAGTTCGGCCAGTTCGCGCCGCCAAAACGGGCGATGCGCGAGTTCCGGGTGCGGAACGACCAGGTCGGCCGCGTTCATCGTTTGCTCATCAAACCGTACGATGTCGAGGTCGAGCGTGCGCGGGCCCCAACGAACGCTTCGCTGGCGTCCCTCGCGATCTTCGATCGCGCGGAGGTGCGTGAGGAGTTCCCGAGGTGTCAACGCCGTTTCGATCGCGATCATCTGATTGAGAAATCGCGGCTGTGCGATCGGCCCCAGCGGGTCGGTCTCCTCGACCCGGGACTCGCCGACCACGGTCGTCTCCGGTAGGGCGGCGATGGCCGCGCGTGCGCGGGCGAGATACGCATCTCGTTCGCCGAGGTTGGACCCCAGCGCAACGTAGGCGACGTCACGCATTTGCCGAGCGTTCGACCGCGACTTCCGCGTAGTCCAACGGGCCGCCGAGGGCGACGTGCGGTTTCCGCACAGCGACGTGTACGCGTCGCACGCGATCACTGTGGGCGAGTGCGCGCTCGGCGATTGCCGCCGCAACTTCTTCGAGAAAATCGATCGGCCCGGCGTGAATGACGGCGGACGCAATGTCGTACAGCGCGCGGTAATCGACGACGCCTTCGCCTCGCGCCGCGTCGTTCACCGTGACGCGCAGATCGATCTCGATCGGTTGCTTTTCGATGCGTTCGTGCGGCAGAATGCCGACCAGCGCATGAAAGCGCATCGCGCGCAGCG
Organism: uncultured Gemmatimonadaceae bacterium; assembly: GCA_963817445.1. GTDB lineage: Bacteria > Gemmatimonadota > Gemmatimonadetes > Gemmatimonadales > Gemmatimonadaceae > JAQBQB01. The sequence continues at coordinate 475,016 of CAWFOG010000022.1, read as the reverse complement.
TGATCTCGTGCGTCATCAGGGTCATATGCGTATCGAAGCGTGGTCGCGCAAGCGGCGCGCGACGATTCAGACCGCGTCGATCGCCGCGCGAAGCGACGCGGCCAGGCTCGCTGCACGCTCGACACTCTCTCCCGCCGCGCGGACGATCGCACTCCCCACGACCACACCGTCGGCGATACGAGCGACCGCTGCCGCATGTTCCGGGCTCGACACCCCAAAACCGACGCACACCGGAAGGGACGTCGCAGCGCGCAGACGCTTGACCGTTGTCGGGAGCTCGGCGGGCAAATTCTCTTGGACGCCGGTCACGCCCAACCGGCTGATGAGGTAGACGAATCCACTTCCATGCTCGGCAATCTCCTTCATCCGCTCGGTGGGAGTCGTCGGTGCGACGAGCCGGATGAACGCCAGCGGCCCCTCGCCCAAACGTGCCTCGAGCGCCGGATCGGCGCCGACTGGAAGATCGGTGACGAGGAGCCCGCTGAATCCCGCCTGGGCTGCCCGCTCGAGCGCGTCCGCGCCCGCGGCGAGGATCGGATTCAGATAGCTGAATAGCACGAGTGGAATGCGCGGCGCCGCGCGCCGCGCCAGCTCGAGCAGGCGATCGAAGTTCATCCCCTGCTCCAGCGCGCGCTGCGAGCTTTGCTGGATGACCGGGCCGTCGGCCATCGGATCGGAGAACGGCAGACCCAACTCGATGACGTCGGCTCCAGCATTCTCCAATGCACGAATCAAATCGACCGTGCGCTCAGCGTCCGGGTGCCCCGCCGTGATGTACGGAACGAGCGCCCGCTTACCGGATTCGCGCAACGTCGCAAAGCGACGCGCGATGTCGTCAGATGAAGTAGTCACCGACTCGAACGCCATACCGCTCTGGATTCTCAGTCTTGATGATGGTGCGCAGGAACACGCCCTCTGGATCGCGGTCGGCGAGGTCGACGACCGCGCCGGGATGGAGCAAGTTGCCCTGAGTGTCGCTGATGACGCGAACCATGGGACGCGACAGCATGTCTTGGAGCGGGTTCACCGCGTGAACGATTCCCAGTTCGAACGTATCCAGTACGACCAGCGTGCCAACCGGATAAATACCGGTGAGATTGATGAACGCCTTGACGATGACTGGGTCGGCGCCGCGACGCGGATTGTCGCGCAGCTCGGCCATGACCTGCGCCGGCGTGAACGGAACGGTTTGATAGGCGCGCCGCGAGGTCGCCGCGTCGAAGCTGTCGGCAATCGCCACGATCTTGCTGAACACGCTGATCGTCCGCTCGCGCAGCACTCGCGGGTAGCCAGTGAGGTCGAGTTTCATGTGGTGCTCGTGCGCCACAATCATTGACCGATACGGCAGCTCCTGCGTGCCGCGAATTTGGAACAGCGACAGGACGCCCATCCACGGATGGCTGGCGATCATGCGCCATTCGTCGTCCGTCAGGCCGGTCGTTTTGTTCAAGACCTCCTGCGGTACGCGCGATTTGCCAATGTCATGGAACAGCGCGGTCATTCCGAGGTCGTAGAGCTGAAGCTTGGTGAGACCGAGTCGCTTGCCGAGGGCGACCGAGAAAATGCACACGTTCACGCTGTGCGTGAACGTGTACTCGTCGTAGTCGCGAATCGTCGTCAGTCCGATCAGCGACGTTTCTTCGGTGAGAATCTGGTCGACGATTCCCTGCACCACGCGTTTGATCTTCTTCACGTTCGGGCTGCCGCCCATCCGCACGGACGACATGAGCTCGCGCGTCGCGCCCACCGACTGCGCGTAGGTACGCTTTGCGCGCTCCTTGTTTTTTTCACGACTGTCTTCGCCGGGATCGGTGGGACCAGCGAACGTAAACGTTGTCACGCCCGCCGATGCGAGCTTGGACAGCAATTGCTCGAGACGCTCGGCGGGATCGTCGGACCCAACGGTTTGCAGGAGTGACAGGAAGACCAGCCAGTCCTTGGCCGACACCGCGGCTGCGACCGTCGCCGTGCCGATGCCGGACGCGCGCAGCAGCGCCAACAGATGGCTGAAGCTGGCGAAGTTGTCGAGGTCGAGCCGAAGGCGCGTCTGATTGACGAAGATGAATTCGCCCGAGATGCGCAGCTCGAGTTCACCGTCGCGGCTGATCAGTTCCTTGCTCTGCCGGGTCAAATCGTCGAGCGCCTTTTGCACGGCGGCATTCTCGACCGGGTACAGCTTGACGGCGCGGACGGCGCCATAGGTCGCGAAGATGAGCTGTCGGCCAACGCGACGAAGGAATGAGTCATCGACGACGTCGTTCGACGCCGGCGTGTGTCGGGCTGGGCGAGGCGCTGTCACGCGGCCCCGCTCCCGCCGCGCAACGCGCGGTTCACGGCGTTGCGCACGATGACGTCTTTTTCGGTCGACGCCTTGCGCAGCGACTCCTGCGCACGCGGAGTTCCGATGCGGCCAAGAGCGACTGCTGCGCACGCGCGGGTCTCGGGATTCTCACGCCGGCCGAGGAAGCCCTTTCCGTTCAGGATAGCGTCGAGATTGGGCACTCCACCCTCGCCGCACAACGCTCCGTATGCCTCGAAGAAGGCCATCTTTTCGGTGAGATCTGCGTCGCGCACGGCCTTGCCCTGCACGATCGCCTCGAGGCGCGGCAACGCGGGGCGATGCGTCCGGCCCATCACGGCGCGCACGGCGGCGACGCGAACGTCGCGGTCCGCGTCTTCAATCACACGCTCGAGCGCCTGCATCGCACCGGCCGATCCGATTTCCGTTAGCGCCTGCACCGCGATGTGCCGACGCGCGGCAGACGGCTCGGTGAGCACCTTGCCTAACGCGAGCACGGCACCCTGCGCCTTGAGTGCTCCAGCGCGGCGAATGGCCTCGGACGACACTTCCGGCTCAGGTGCTTGTATGAGCCGGACCAGTTCCGCTGTATTTGCCGCCGCGAGTCGCCCAGCGGCAACCTCGAGCAGCGGCCGGAGCCGGTCGTTCCCCGACTTGCCAAGCCATAAGAAGACGGTGCCGAGCGCGCTGGGTCGCAACTCGTCGAACAACTCTGCCAACTCGGCTTGGGGCGGCAGGGACGGCGCCTCGTCGAGCGCCTGCAGCAATTGCGAGAGCGCGTCGGGCGCGCTCAACTGATCGGCGAGGGCGGCCAATTGTTGGCGCTGATCGGGAGACACGTCGACCGACCGTTGCAACGCCGCCCGACTTTCACGCAACAGGAACGAGACGCCTCTGAAGTGCGCTGCGGTGAGCAGGAACACCATGAGCGCGTGCACGTGTTCCAGCACTTCGGTGCGCACCGCCGGATCGGCCTGCGTCTCAAAAATATCGAGCAATGCCGCGGCGACGCTCGAGCGAAGGTCTTGCTGATATTCGCGCGCGATCTCCGAGTGGAGATAGTCGATTTCGCGATCGTCGAGGAAGTAGAGCGTCGCGTCGAAGTCCGCCATGGTGACGACGCCGGCCGTTCGCGATTCCTCGACGGCTTCCTGTGTGCCGCGCTGTATTTCGTCCGAGCTGGCCGGTCCGCCTCCGATCGCGGAGCCGTCGGCCAACTCACCGCCCGTGCCTCCGTCCTGCAGCAGGTCGACGTACTTGTAGGTCAGCAGCGAAAAATCGGCCTCCCACAACATCGTCACGAGGTCGTCCTCGTCGGGGGCTCCCTTCCGCGCGCGTTGCACGATGGCGAGGAATGCGACGACCTCCGCCTCCTCGAAGCCCTTGACGAGTTTGAGCTCCCTAATGCCATCCTTGTAAAACAGCCACGCGAGATTGTCGGGCGACTTTGCGCCGGCCGACGTTCCAGCCACCGCGGCGTCGTACCAGGTGATCTCCGTCTCGTGGATCGTGAGAACCAACTCGTCGATTTCGGCCCAGATCGGCGCGAAGCCCGTGCGCAGAGCGCCGTAATCGCGCCGCGGTAAATCGGATTGTTGGGGAGGTACAGTTGGTGCGCGCGCGCCGCCTTGGATACGAGGCGGAGGAGCTCCTCGACGGGCGCCGTCGAAAACGGCGGCTCCATCGGCTCCGATGCCGGCATCACACCGGATCCTATGGCGGACGGGGGAGAAGATGTCACGATTCCAGAATATTCATTGCGCTCACTTGCGCCACGTCTTTGTCTCCGCGGCCGCTCACGCAAAGCAGGATGGCATCATCCCCTTTCCAACGCCCCCGCTGTGACGCGATCCAGCTGACGGCGTGCGCGGTCTCCAATGCTGGAATGACTCCCTCCAGGCGGCTGAGCAACTGAAAGCCTTCGAGGGCCGCCCGATCCGTGACAGCGACGAACTCCGCGCGGCCGGAAACCTTGAGATGCGCGAGTTCCGGCCCGACGCCGGGATAGTCGAGCCCCGCCGAAATCGAGTGGGCCGGGTGGACCTGGCCGTCGTCATCCTGCAGCAGATAGCTGTAGGTGCCATGGAGCACGCCGGGGCGGCCGCGCGACAGCGACGCGGCGTGGCGACCGGTGTCGAGCCCCTCGCCCCCCGCTTCGACGCCAACCAGCTCGACGTCGCGATCGCCCACGAACGCGTGGAACACGCCCATCGCGTTCGATCCTCCGCCGACGCAAGCGACCACCGTTTTTGGTAGGCGACCCGCGCGCTCGAGCATCTGTTCACGCGCTTCAATCCCGATCACCGACTGAAAATCGCGTACCATTCGCGGGTACGGCGACGGGCCTGCGACGGTTCCGATGATGTAGTGCGTGCCGTTGACGTTAGTCACCCAATCGCGGATTGCTTCCGTGAGCGCGTCTTTGAGCGTACGGGTCCCGCTCGTCACCGGAACGACCGTCGCTCCCATCAGGCGCATGCGATAGACGTTCAGCGCCTGGCGCCGCATGTCCTCTTCACCCATGTAGACGACGCACTCGAGACCGAACCGCGCGCACACGGTGGCCGTCGCCACACCGTGCTGCCCGGCGCCGGTCTCGGCGATGATTCGACGCTTGCCCATGCGGCGCGCCAGCAACACCTGCCCGACCGTGTTGTTGATCTTGTGCGCGCCGGTGTGGTTGAGATCTTCGCGCTTGAGCCAGACCTGCGCCCCGACCAGCTCCGAGAACCGTGGTGCGTCGCTGAGCGGCGAGGGCCGCCCAACATAATGGCGGAGCATGTCGTCGAGCTCGCGGCGGAACTCCGGATCGACTCTGGCGGCGTCGTAGGCGCGCGTCAGTTCATCGATGGCCGGAATGAGCGTTTCGGGCACATATCGCCCGCCGAACTCCCCGAAGCGATCTAATTGAAGCGTACTCATGCTGATATTGTAGCGTGCAGGACAGCGTCGCGGAACGCGCGCATCCGGGCGTGATCCTTCACGCCCGGCGCGGCTTCGACGCCCGACGAAACATCGACGACGTCCGGAGCCAGCGCGCCAATCGCCTCGGCGACGTTCTCCGGTGTGAGACCACCGGCGAGTATGAGCGCGCGAGCACCCAACACGGCGCGCACCTCACGGAACTCGGACACCAGGCGCGCCCACGGGAGCGCGACACCAGTTCCGCCAAGCGTGCCCGCCACGTAGCTGTCGAGTAGCAGGGCGTCGCCTAGCGCACCGGTCGTCCGAAGCGCAGGCGGCATCACCCCGTTTGCGACGCGCGCCACGGGCCAAATGTGGCCGCCGAATCGTCGACGTAGCTCCGCAATTCGCGCCGGATCCGACGCTCCGTGCAGCTGAACGACGTCGAGGCCGGCCTCGCCGGCGATGCGCGCGATCTCGTCTGCGCGTTGATCGGCGAACACGCCAACCCGCTTGACGGATGCAGGAACGTGCGCCAACACGGCCGCCGCTCGGCTGGGCTCGAGCCGTCTCGGTCCGCCGGCGAAGATCACGCCGACGAACGCCGCGCCCAGCTCGGCGGCGTACTCCGCGTCCGCTGGCTGCATGAGACCGCAGAACTTGATGTCAACGCTCACGCGGCACGCTCGGTGTCATTGCGCGCGCGACTCGTGCTACTCCGGTCAGCGAACGCACCGCCGCCGTCGGGTCCGCGGCGCGCGAAATTACCGAGCCGACGAGTACCGCATCCGTGCCGGCCGATGCGACTCGCTCCACGTCCCGACGTGACTCCACACCGCTTTCGGACACTGCCGTGACTGATGCGGGGACGAGCGCCAACAGACGCACGGCGGTTTCCGGGTCTATAGCGAGCGACTCGAGATTCCGGTTGTTGATCCCCACGAGTGTCGCGCCGGCGTTGAGCGCACGCGTCAGTTCATCTTCGCCGCGAACCTCGACCAATACTTCGAGCTCGATTTCACCCGCGTAACCAACCATCTGTTCGAGTGCGTCCGGCGACAGCGCGCGTGCAATCAACAGCGCGGCCGAGGCGCCGAGCGCCTTGGCTTCGAGCAGTTGGACGCGGTCGACGTGGAAGTCTTTCTTGAGCGTTGGAATTCCGACAGCGCCGCGCACTGCGACGAGGTCCTCAGCCGAGCCGCCAAAGTGCGCGGGCTCCGTGAGCACCGAAACAGCCGCCGCGCCGCCGCGCTCGTAGGCGATCGCCTGGTCGGACGCCGACATGCCGGGATTGATCCACCCCTTGGATGGCGACCGCCGCTTCACTTCAGCAATTATGGCGACATGTCGGCCGCGTAAGGCGTCGGCAAGCGACGGCACGGCCACCGCACCTCGCGCCAGGCGATGTAGTTCAGCCTCGCGAGCGCGGAGAGCGGCAACCCTGGCGGACGCCTCGGCGACGATGCCGCCCAAAGTGCCTTGGGGTGGGACCCACACAGGAGATGCTTGCACTTCGGTCCTTCTTCGGATAACGTAGTGTTCGGGGCTTATTCGGGAGAGCTCCCCGGATCGCTACACCATATACATCGACCAGGCGTCAGCCCATGCCGCTCACCAAGCGCCAACGCGAAATACTAAACTACCTCACGGTCTACACGGAGCAAAACGGCTTTGCTCCGAGCTTTGAGGAAATCGCCGAGAATTTCGAGTACAACTCGCTCGCGACGGTCCACGAGCATCTCACGAATCTCGAGCGCAAGGGATACATCAAGCGCAGCTACAACGAGAGTCGCGCGATCGAAATACTTCCCAGCGAGGCCACGCCGCGCGCCATCGAGCTGCCACTCCTCGGCGCCGTTGCCGCCGGCGTACCGATCGAAGCGCTCGAGGTGAACGAAACCTGCTGCGTTCCAGAGGCGCTCGTCAGTCGCGGCGGAAGTCACTATGTGCTGCGCGTCCGCGGCAACTCGATGGTCGACGAGCAAATCCGCGATGGCGACTTCGTCGTCGTCAATCAGCGCCAGCGCGCCGACAACGGTGAAATGGTCATCGCGCTCATCAACGGCACTGCGGCCACCGTCAAGAAATACTACCGAGAGCGCGACGGGCGCATTCGGCTGCAGCCCGCCAACGAGGCGATGCAACCCATCTACGTGCACGAGAACGATGTCAGCATCCAGGGCATCGTCGTGGGTGTGATGCGCCGGTACTAGGCGCGGCGCTGTCCCGCGGTCAGCTGGGAAATGCCGCGCGCAATCGGTCCAGCGCCGCGAGTCCGACGCCGGATGCGATTGCCGCGCGCGACGCGTCAACGCCTTCACCAAAATCCGCCACGCGGCCCGCGACGTAAAACGCTGCTGCCGCGTTGAGCACGACTGCGGCGATTGCCGTCGCGTTGGCGTCGCCGCGAAGGACCCGCAGCACAGTCTCGGCGTTCGCAGCGGGCGATCCGCCGATCAGATCCGCGGGCGTTCCCCCGCGCAATCCATAGCGCGCCGGGTCGATCACCCACTCCTTCATCGTGCCGGCGCGCGTTTCCAGCACGTTGGTCTCAGCGAACGGTGAGACTTCGTCCATCCCGTCGCCGTGCACGACGAGCGCGTGCACCGAATTCAACTCCCGGAGCGCGCCGGCGATGAGTGACAGTCGCTTTGGGTCGGATACGCCGACAACCTGACGCCCGGCGTGGGCGGGATTCGCCAGAGGGCCGACCAAATTCATCACGGTGTGCACGCCAAGTTCTCCGCGCACGGGCCCGACATGCCGCATCGCGGGGTGCATGAGCGGGGCGAACATGAAGACGATGCCCGCCTCGCGGAGAGCGGCAGCCATCACGTCGACGGGGGCGTTGATCGACACACCGAGCGCTTCGAGAACGTCGGCGCTGCCGCACTGCGTCGTGAACGATCGGTTACCGTGCTTGGCGACGCGCACCCCAGCGCCCGCGACGAGCAGGGCCGCGGCCGTCGAAATATTGAATGTGTTGATCGTTCCGCCCCCGGTGCCGCACGTGTCGACCAATTCTTCCGGGTGATCGGCGGGGAGAGTGACCATCACGTCGCGAAGCGAGCGTACAACGGCCGCCAGTTCGGCCGGTGTCTCGCCCTTGACGCGCAGCCCAACGAGCAGCGCGGCGATCTGCGCCGACGTTGCGTCGCCGGCGAGGATGACTTTGAACGCGGCCGTGAGCTCATCGAGCTCGGGCGCTCCGCCCGTGGTCAACCGTCGGATTGACTGGAGCAGCGCGTTGGGTGGCGGGCTAGCGGACACTGAGCGCTTCGACGAACCGTTCCGGCAGCCGTGCGTTCGACGCGACGAGCGCAATCACAAGTCCGAGCAGCCGTACGCGGTCGACGTCTTCCTCGACGAACATGCCCTGCATGGCGCGATTGGCGAGATTGACCACACCGACCAATTCGTCGCGATACACCAGCGGAAAGCTGATGAACGACCCGGTGGTGAAGTATTGATCGCGAAGGAGCGGATGGCTCTTGGCTTCGCCAACGTCACGCACGAGTAACGGCTCGCGAGTTTCCGCCACTCGTCCGGCGACGCCCTGGCCAATCGCCACGCGGACACCTTCCGTCACGCCGGGCGCGACGCCGCGCGCCGCGGCGATATACAACGCCTTCCGGTCCGCGGTGCACAGCATGAGCGAGCAGCGGTGGGCGTGCATGTCGTCGCCGACGAGCGACATCAGCCCTTCCGCAAGTTGCTTGGGATCGTTCGTCGACGCGTCGAGCGTGAGCACGCGGTCGATGAGATAGATCGACCGCGTCTTTTGCCGCAACGACTCATTGCGGCGATGCAGCTCGACGTGCGCCTTTTCGAGTTGCTCGACTGCCGCGCTGATCGTGGCCTCGACGGCGTTGGCGCGCTTCATTGCGCGACGTCCGTCCTCGGTGGCCTGGGCGAGCTCGCGCTCGAGGGTAACGACGCGCGCTGAGTCGCCGACTGCCTGGTTGTTGTTCGCGTCGGTGAGACGAGCTTCGAGATCGGCGAGGCGGCGTTCGTATTCGCCATGCACGGCTTGCGTCACGTCTTCGAGCGTGCGTACCGCGTCGGCGCGTGCCTCGTGCTCGAGAAATCGGACGAACGCCAATTCGAATAACGCGATCGCCGGCAAGAATCGCTCGGCGGTGCGCGCGCCGAACAGCTTGCGCGCTTCGTACAGGACGAGAACCGCGCTGAGCTGTCCTTCGTAGCGCAGTCCCCGCGCGCTCAACCACCCCGGTTCGCCGAGCGACGGAATCTGAAAGATGCGCGATGCTTCGTCGCTCCCCTCAGCGAAGTCGACGAACTGGCCGCCCGCTTCGATTGCCGTTCGTTCGCGCGGTGGCAAGTGATCGAACGTCGTTTCGAGTGGGGATGACGTCGAGCTGTGCTTCGCTCACCAGCTGCCGCTCGCGGAGCATGCTCTGCTGGGCGTCGAATCGGATGAGCGCGACGCGGGCGAATCGGTCGACCTCGGTGAGCGCCTCGCCGAGCGCCAGCAGCGCGGCGTCCGGGCTGGCGGAAACGGTCAGCGCGTGGGCGAGTGAGGCGAGTGTGCGCGGCGGCATTCGGAGGGGAGAGTCGCCGTGCGCTCAAGGCGGCACAGCGCGGCGGCGACGAACTGTATTGGTGGCGAAATGTGATCGCGTAGGTCTTGCAAAGTCAATCGCTTTCGTCACTGCGCGACGTGGTTTCGTTGCTTGACACACCCCCCGGCATTGGTAGTTTTCCTGCAATGGCCGAGCGCACCGTGCAGCTTGTGTTGCACTATGACGGCGCCGGATTTAGCGGGTGGCAACGCCAGCCGGAGCAACGCACCGTTCAAGGAGTCTTGGAGAACGCACTCGAGCGGTTGTGCACCACGCCGATCGCGGCGTTGGGGTCAGGCCGAACCGACGCCGGAGTTCACGCGCGAGGCCAGGCAGTGGGTGTGCGACTCCCCGAGCGGTGGGATGCCGACAAAATGCGCCGGGCCCTCAATGCGATCCTGCCCGCCGACGTCTGGGTTGCCGCGGCCATTGAAATGAAACAGGAGTTCCACGCGCGGTTCAGCGCGTTGTCGCGGCGGTACAGCTACTACGTCGGCACCGACGACGACGCGAATTCGCCGTTTCGCAACCGGTATGAATTCGCATTCGCGCACGCCATCGATCGGAATGCGTTGGACGCCGCGGCGGCGCAACTGGAAGGCGAACACACCTTTCGCGCCTTCGCCGTGCTCGGCACTGCCCCCGAACACGACGAGCATCGCTGCCGGGTCGTCGAGGCGCGCTGGCGGGACCGCACGGGCGGGCTCGTCTTCGAAATTGAAGCGAATCGATTTCTGCATCACATGGTGAGATTCCTCGTCGGCACGATGCTCGACATCGCGACGGGCCGGCGCGCGGCGAGCGATCTGGCGCGCTTGCTTGCCGCCGCGACAAATGCCGACGTGTCCGCCCCGGCTCCGCCGCACGCGCTGTATCTCGACCGCGTCACGTATCCGCGTGCGCTGTACCTGGAGCCGGTATGACATCGATCACACGAGTACGGCGCTCGACAACCCCGGCACCATTGGCGATTCGGTTGCCGTTCCTGCTCCGTCGTCCCGTCGCGCCGGCAACCCGCGTTCGCTGGCTGCTCATGTTTGCCGCGCTCGGATGCTCGCGCGCGCCGCAGCCGTCGGCGGCGCAATCGTCCGGCGTCTTGGTGCCGAGCAACTCGCAAGTGTCGGCAAATCGGCAGAACGCGATCACGACCGCCATCGCCAAAGTGGCGCCGTCCGTCGTCACGGTGCAGACCGAAGCGGTCGACCAATCGCCGCAGGATCCGTTCGACGCGTTCTTTGGACGCGCGCAGCCGCGAACCCAAGCCGGACTCGGCACCGGATTCATCGTTCGCGCGGACGGTGTCATCGTCACCAACGCGCACGTCGTCGCTGGCGCCACGAAGATTTCGGTGATGATGCGCGACGGAACGGTGTATCCCGCACGCGTTCTCGGGTCCGACGAAACGAACGACATCGCCGTCGTCAAGATCGACGCGAAGAACTTGCCGGACGTCAAGCTGGGGAACTCGAACGAGCTGGTGATCGGCGAATGGGCGATCGCCATCGGCAACCCGTACGGATTTTATCTCGGCAACAGCGAGCCGAGCGTCAGCGTCGGCGTCATCAGCGCCACGCAGCGCAATCTCGTCGGCGCCACGGAAGGTCAGGGATCGTACTTCGACATGATCCAGACCGACGCGGCGATCAACCCAGGCAATTCCGGCGGTCCGCTCGTCGATGCCGATGGCGACGTGGTCGGCGTCAACAGCAACATCTTCACGCCAAATGGCGGGTCCATCGGATTGGCGTTCGCCATTCCGATCAACCGCGTCGCGCGCGTCGTCGACGATCTCCTGGCGCACGGCTCGATTCGCAGCCCGTGGATCGGTGTGCGGCTGCAGCAGGTGCAGTCGAGCAATCCGCGCGATCAGCTCTCGCGCGGCGCCGTGATCGCGCAGCGTCGTACCCGGTTCGCCCGCCGCAAAGGCCGGGCTCCAGCCCGGCGACGTGATTCTTCGCGAAGGCTCGCGCGTCGTGCACAACGACTTCGACTGGAACGCGGCGCTGCTCGATCTGCGCGTTGGATCGCCGGCGCACCTGCACGTGCGTCGCGGCACGCGCGAGTTCGACGTCGACGTCGACGTGGGCGATCTGCCCGAGGTGACCGCGCCGAAGGTGCAGGTGCTGCGCGAGCTCGAGCTCGTGACGTCACACCGGCCATCGCGTCGGATCGCGGACTCCGCACGCCAGTGGGCGCGCTGATCTACAACGTCAGCCAGACGATCGCCGAGCAAACCGGACTGCAGCAGGGCGACGTCATTCTCCGCATCAACGGATCACAGATTCGGACCGCTCAGGATGTCGCGCGAGCGATCGAGCAGTACGGCGGTCGCACGTATCTCCGCGTCTACGTCGACCGCAGCAACCAGCTGTACGTCACCACCTTCGCTGTCCGATGACTTCACATCATCGGTATTCGTCGCCGCTGGCCGAGCGCTACGCGTCCACCGCGATGCTGGAACTCTGGTCTCCCGCAACGCGACATGGGTCTGTGGCGCCAGCTCTGGCTCGCGCTCGCGGAGTCGGAACGCGAATTAGGCGTGCCCATTCCCGACGAAGCGCTCGCGCAAATGCGCGCGCATCTCGACGACATCGACTTCGATGCCGTCGCGGCGTACGAGCGACGTTTCCGCCACGACGTGATGGCGCACGTCCACGCGTTCGCCGACGTCGCCCCGGCGGCGGGGCCGTTCATCCACTATGGCGCGACGAGCGCGTTCGTCACCGACAACGCCGACCTGATCCTGATGCGGCGCGGCATGACGCTGCTGCGCGCGAAGATCACGCGCGCGCTGCGCGCGTTCGCGACGTTCGCACGCGAGTGGCGCGCCGAGCCGACGCTTGGTTCCACACATCTGCAGCCGGCACAACCCACGACCGTGGGCAAACGTGCGACGTTGTGGATGCAAGATCTCGTACTCGACATCGCCGAGCTGGACCATCGCATTGGTACCCTGCCCTTCCGCGGTGTCAAAGGCACGACGGGCACGCAGGCAAGCTTCCTCGAGATCTTTGGCGGCGATCATGCCAAGGTCGTCGCGCTCGACGCACGCGTCACCGCGAAGATGGGATTCGCCGCGTCCATTCCCGTGTCGGGGCAAACGTACTCGCGCAAGCTCGACGCCCAAGTGCTCGCCGTGGTCGCCGGCATCGCCGCATCGGCCATGAAATTCAGCGGCGACGTGCGCATGCTGCAGTCGGTCGGCGAAATCGAGGAACCGTTCGAGCGCGAGCAGGTTGGATCGTCCGCGATGGCGTACAAGCGCAATCCCATGCGGTGCGAACGCATTGCCGCGCTCGCCCGGTTCGTCGTCACGCTCGAGCCGAATGCGAACCTCACCCATGGCACGCAGTTCTTCGAGCGCACGCTCGACGACAGCGCCAATCGGCGACTCGTCATCCCGGAGAGTTTTCTCGCGACCGACGCGATCCTCGTGCTGATGGAGAACATCGCCGCCGGCCTCGAGGTGCACCCGGCGCGCATTCAACGTCGACTGGCGGACGAACTGCCGTTCATGGCGACCGAGGAATTGATCGTTCGGGCCGTGCGCGCCGGTGGTGATCGTCAGGTGGCGCACGAACGCATTCGCCAGCACAGCATCGAGGCCGCGCGCGCGCTCAAGAACGGCGCGCGACAGGAACGATTTGCTCGACCGGCTCGCCGCCGATCCGTCGTTCGGTGTGCCGCTCGACGAGCTTGCCGCAACGCTCGACCCGCACCGGTTCATTGGGCGCGCGCCGGAGCAGGTGGACGATTTTCTGGACCGCGTCGTCGCGCCATTGCTGGCCGGCCACGCGCACGATTCGCCCGCGGCGGGTGTGCGCGACGTGCGCGAGGAAGTGCGCGTATGACGATCGTCAATCTCGCGCCGCTTCCGCTTCCGCACCTGCGCCGCGGCAAGGTTCGCGAAGTCTACGTCGTCGACGACGCGCGGTTGTTGCTCGTCGCCACCGATCGGGTGAGCGCCTTCGACGTGGTCATGCACGAGGCGATCCCGTTCAAGGGAGCGGTGCTCACGCAGCTCACCGCCTGGTGGCTCGCCCAGTTGGGCGACCAGGTGCAGCATCACATGCTGTCTGCCGAGATCGATGAAATCATCGATGCGGTACCGGTGCTCGCCGACCATCGCGACACGCTCGACGGGCGTTCGATGCTCTGCCGGCGCACGACCGTGTTTCCTGTCGAATGCGTGGTGCGCGGGTATCTCTCAGGCTCGGCGTGGAAAGAGTACAGCGCGACGACGACGCTCGCCGGCGAATCGCTGGCGCCGGGACTTCGCGAAAGCGAACGGTTCGATCCGCCGCTGTTCAGTCCCGCGACAAAGGCCGAAGCGGGACACGACGAGAACATCACGATGGCGCGAATGTCGACGATGATCGGCCCGCACGTCGCGTACGAACTCGAGCGGTTGAGCCGCCTGGTCTATTCGCGCGGTCGGACGATTGCCGCCGAGCGCGGAATCATCATCGCCGACACGAAATTCGAGTTTGGTCGCGACGTCGACGGGCACATCCGGCTGATCGACGAAGTGCTGACGCCGGACAGCTCGCGCTTCTGGCCTGCCGAGCACTATCAGCCGGGCCGCGGTCAGCCGAGCTTCGACAAGCAACCGTTGCGTGACTACCTCGACGGCGAACGGCGAGCGGGGCGATGGAACGGCGACGCACCACCGCCGACCCTGCCCGCGTCCGTCGTCAGTGCTACGAGCGCGCGGTATCTCGACGCGTTTCGCCGAATCACGGGCGCCCCACTCGCGCTACCGGACGACTCATGAACTTTGCGCGCGAAGGTCTCGGTTTCATCTTCGGTTCCGCACTCGTTGCCGCGGCGGCGTACGCGGCTGCGATCAATCGGCGATCGTGGCCGTTGTGGCTCGTCGCCTTTCTGCTCACGCTGGTCGCGTTGTGGGTCGCCTATTTCTTTCGCGATCCGCACCGAACGGGCGAACGCGGAGCGCGGCTGGTGATCGCGCCGGCCGACGGCAAGGTCGTGATGATCAGCGAGGTCGACGAGCCGTTGTTCATCAAGGGCCGCGCGACACGTATTTCGATTTTCATGAACGTGTTCAACGTCCATGTGAATCGCTATCCGGTGAGCGGGACCGTGCGCCTCGTCGAACACAAGGCGGGTCGCTTTCTCAATGCCGCGGACGCATCGGCCAGTCTCGAGAACGAACAGGCGTCGGTCGGTCTCGAGGTGGACTCGAGCCGCGTGTTGGTGCGACAGATCGCCGGATTGATCGCGCGACGAATCGTCACCGACTCGAAGGACGGAGAGCACGTGCAGCAAGGCGAGCGCATGGGGCTCATCCGGTTCGGATCGCGCGTCGACTTGTTCGTGCCGGTGAATTCGAACGTGCGCGTTCGCGTCGGCGACCTCACGTTCGCTGGGGTCACGCTCGTCGCGCAGCTGGCGGGTCGATGAGCGCACTGCGCCGCCTTCCCCCGCGCGAGCGTGGCATGCGCCGCGCCGTCGTCCTGATGCCGAACGGGCTCACGCTGTTCAACCTGTTCTGCGGGATTTACGCGATCATTCTCGCCATGCGCGGTGATTTCGGCGGCGCGCCCGGGTTCATCGTGCTTGGCGGCATCGCCGACACGTTGGACGGTCGCGTCGCGCGAGCGACGGGCACCGGCAGCCGGTTCGGCGAGGAACTCGATTCGCTCGTCGACGCGATTTCGTTCGGGCTCGCGCCGGCGCTCATCATGTATCTCGAGTTGCCCAACCACGGGACGTGGGAGTGGCTGCTCGTCTTCATCTTCACGTCGTGCGCCGTCATGCGCCTGGCGCGCTTCAACGTCGAGCAGGCCGGCCGCAAGAAGGCGCAGTTCCACGGGCTACCCAGTCCCGCCGCGGGACTGACGCTGGCTACCTACTACTGGTTCAGTCAAACGCCGCTGTACAACCAGACGGTCATCCTCTTCACCAACAGCAAGACGCTGGCGGATCTCCCCTGGCACACGATTTTGCGCGGCCTCATGGCGATGCTCGCCGCGCTGATGATCAGCGACATTCCGTATCCCGCGGTTCCGTCGATTGGGCTCGGCAGTGTGCGCAAGGTCCTCGGCTCGCTCGTCGTCGCCAGTGGCGCCGCGTTGCTCGTCGTCGGCCACACGGAATTCATCTTTCCCGCGTTGCTGGCGTACGTCCTCTACGGCGCGATCAAGTGGGTGATCCTTGGCTTCCTTGGTCGCTCCAGTACGCCGGACGAACTATTCTTGGAAGCGGAGTCGAACGGAGGCCCGGACGACGACGATCAGCGGCCGTTCCCCGCGCGACCGTCGCAGCCGACGGGAACCTCGGTGATCGGCTCCGCCGATTCTCGCCGCCGCCGCCGTCGCCGCGGGAATCGCGGCACTCGTCCGCACGGCATCACACCTCCGAGTCTGCCCCTCCCCGAGTCGCCGCCCGGTCCCAGCGAATGATTGCACCGATGACACGCTTTCGAGTTGCCGTACACATCACGCCGCGCCAAGGCATTCTCGACCCGCAAGGGCGAACCGTCGCCGACGCGCTGCACACGCTCGGCTTCGGCGCCGTGCGCGACGTCCACATCGGCCGGCACGTCGTCGTCGAGCTCGAGGCGCACGACCGTCCGTCCGCCGAGCGCTCGACGCGCGACATGTGCGAGCGATTGCTCGCCAATCCGGTCACCGAGGATTTCGAGATTGCCAGCGTGGAGGGCGCATGAAGTTCGGCATCGTCACCTTTCCCGGGTCGAACTGCGACTACGACGCGTTTCAAGCGGTGACCGAAGGACTGGGCGAGCAGGCCGTGTTTCTGTGGCACAAGGACCACGATCTCCAGCACAGCGACGTGATCGTGCTGCCCGGTGGATTCAGCTACGGCGACTATCTGCGCGCCGGAGCGATCGCGCGATTCAGTCCGATCATGCAGGAAGTGATCGCGCACGCCAATCGCGGCGGACCGGTGTTGGCGATCTGCAATGGGTTTCAGATCGCGTGCGAAGCCGGCCTGCTGCCCGGAGCGCTGCTACGCAACGCCAGCCTCAAATTCGTCTGCGAGGTCGTGCAACTGCGCGTCGAGACGACCGACACGTTGTTCAGCAACCGGTACGAGACCGGCGCCACCGTGCGCATCCCCATCGCCCACGGTGACGGACGTTACACCGCGGATCCCGAGACGCTCGATAGACTTGAGGGCGACGGCCGTGTGGTCTTTCGATACGCAGGCGGCCCGGGCGACGCCGACGAATGGTGGAGTCCAAACGGTTCGATGCACGCCATCGCCGGAATCGTCAATGATATGGGCAACGTGCTCGGGATGATGCCGCACCCCGAACGCGCCGTCGACTCTCTGCTCGGATCCACCGATGGACTCGCCATCTTCGAGTCGATGCTCGCCCGTGTCGCGGTCTAACACTTCAGGAGAGTGTTATGCGAAAACTCATTAGTCTCGTGATGGCTGGTGTCGTCGTTCCCGTGGCGCTGCAGGCACAAAAACCGACCGACGAAACCAGCAGTTCCACCCGCCGCGAAGCCGGCGGCGACCTCCACGGCGAAGCCCGCTGCACCGGCCCCGGCAACACCGGCCACCGTCGCAACGGTCGATCCCGGCATGACACGCGCTCAGGTGGTTGCCGCGCTCGGCCAGCCCTACTCGAGTAGTGCGCGAGGCGGGTTTACGTATCTGATGTATCACAACGGCTGCGAAAAAACGTGCGGCATGGACGATCTCGTCGTCCTCGACAGCGGCAAGGTGGTCGACGCCGTCTTTCGGTCGCCGGCTCGCCACTACAGCGGCACGAGCAGCTCGCCGCACATGATCACCGCCGAACAAGCGGCCAAGACCGGCGGCGACACAGGCAAATCGGCGCAGAACATCAAACAGACCGGAACACCCAAGGTCGCGCCGAAGCCCGACACCAAGACCCCGCCCGCCACAACCGCTCCCAAGAAACCCTGAGATTGATGCAGCTTGCCAGCAAGGTCGAACCGCGGCCCGGCGATCCAGTCGTAACGCCCGCGCTCGTCGCCGAGCACGGGCTCACCGCCGGCGAATACGAACGGCTCGTCGCGATGCTTGGCCGCGAACCGACCTTTACAGAACTAGGAATCGTCAGCGCGCTGTGGAGTGAGCATTGTTCGTACAAGCACTCCCGGCCATTGCTCAAGACTCTTCCGACGCGTGCGCCCTACGTGCTGCAGGGTCCGGGTGAGAACGCCGGCGTGATCTCGATTGGCGGCGGGCTGGCCGTCGCGTTCAAGATCGAATCGCACAACCATCCATCGGCCGTGGAACCGTACCAGGGTGCGGCGACCGGCGTTGGCGGAATTCTGCGCGACGTGTTCACCATGGGCGCGCGGCCCATCGCGATGCTCAACTCGCTCCGTTTCGGCTCGCTCGATTCGGCGCGCGTCCGCTACCTCTTCGCCGGCGTGGTGAAAGGCATTGGCGACTACGGCAATTGTGTCGGCATTCCGACGGTAGCGGGCGAAATCGCCTTCGATCCGTCATACGAAGGCAATCCACTCGTCAACGCGATGTGCGTTGGCTTGCTCCGTGAAGACGAATTGATTCTGGCCGTCGCGCAAGGCGTTGGCAATCCGATCATCGCTGTCGGCGCGCGCACGGGGCGCGACGGCATTCATGGAGCATCGTTTGCGTCGGAAGATCTGTCGGCCGAGAGCGACGCCAAGCGCCCGCGAGTGCAGGTGGGTGATCCGTTTACCGAAAAACTGCTGCTCGAAGCGAGCCTCGAGCTCATTCGCAGCGGAGCGATCGTCGCCATTCAGGACATGGGCGCGGCAGGACTCACGTCGTCGTCTGCGGAGATGGCGGCTCGCGGTGATGTCGGCGTCACGATCGATACGACGAAGGTTCCCGTGCGTGAGACGGGAATGACACCGTACGAGATTCTGTTGAGTGAATCGCAGGAGCGGATGCTCGTCGTCGCCAAGCGGGGGCGCGAAGGCGAGGTCACGGACATTCTGCACAAGTGGGATCTGACGGCTGCGGTGATCGGCGAGGTGATCGCTGAACCCGTGTATCGCGTGACGGAGGGCGACCGGGTCGTCGCCGAATTCCCCGGCACGCGACTCGTCACCGACTGTCCGACGTACACGCCCGACGCGCAGGAGAGCGCAGAAGTTGCCGCCCTTCGCGCGCGCGATGTGTCGCTCATTGGCGAACGTGCCGAAGAGAGCGATCCCGCGTGGACGCTCGAGCAGTTGCTCTCGTCGCCGACGATTGCGTCAAAGACGTGGGTCTATCGGCAATACGACACGAGCGTGCGGACCAACACTGTGATTGGCCCGGGCGGAGATGCCGCGGTCGTCCGAGTGCGCGGAACGGATCGGGCGCTGGCGCTCAAAACCGATTGCAACGGCCGCTACGTCTACCTCGATCCTCGCAACGGCGCGTCCATCGCCGTGTGTGAAGCGGCGCGCAACGTCGCCTGCACCGGCGCGCAGCCAATGGCGATTACGAACAACCTCAACTTCGGCAATCCGCGGCGGCCCGACGTGTATTTCCAGCTTCGCGAAGCGGTGCGTGGAATGTCGGAGGCGTGCACCATTCTCGGCACGCCCGTCACCGGTGGCAACGTCTCGCTCTACAATGAAAGTCCGAGCGGCGCCGTCTATCCGACTCCCGTGATTGGCATGGTCGGTCTGATCGATTCGCTGTCGCACATTACGCGCTCCCACTTCGCCGATGAGCACGACACAATCGTGCTCCTCGGCAATCCCACGGCCGAACTCGGCGCGAGCGAATACCTGGCGCGCATTCACGGCGTCGTCGCCGGCGCGCCGCCAGCCTGTCGGCCAGAGGCAGAGCGGGCGTTGATCGACGCGATTCTCGAGTGCATCCGAGGCGGCGTTGTACATTCCGCGCATGATTGTAGCGACGGCGGCCTCGCCGTCGCGCTCGCCGAGTGCTGCATCATGGATCGCGCGGCCAAGCGCGGGGCGACCATCGACCTGGCTCATTGGCGAGAGCTCCCAACGCGCGCCCTGCTCTTTGGCGAGGCGCAGGGGCGCGTGATTCTCTCGACAACGATGCCCGACACCGTCCTCGGCATCGCGCGCGCGCACCACGTGCCCGGCCGCGTGATTGGACGGGTGGGTGCGCTTGGTGCCCCGTTGCAGATTACGACAGCGGCTGCGCGCATGGACGTATCGCTGGCGCGGCTCGACGACGCCTACCACGAATCGATTCCGCGCATCATGGCACCGGCGGCCGCGAAGCTATAGTCCCGGCATTTCGTTCGCACAATTCCAGATCGGTAATCATTCTCGCAGATGTGCGGCATCTTCGGCGTTCACGGGCATTCCGACGCGACTCACCTCGCCCAGCTCGGACTGTATTCGCTCCAGCATCGCGGCCAGGAGTCGGTTGGCATCGTCGCCATCGACTCCACAGGCGCGGCACGTGCTGCGCGGAGCATGGGCACGTTGTCCGACGCGCTTGCGCGTGAATTGACCACGTTCACCGGCGTGTCCGCGGTGGGGCACACGCGGTACAGCACGTCGGGATCGTCGACGATCGAAAATGCACAGCCGGTCATGGCCCGCTCGCGCGGCGGGTACATCACCCTCGCGCACAACGGCAACTTGATCAACGCCGCTGAAATGCGCATGGAGCTCGAAGACCAAGGCTCCATATTCGCGTCGACGAGCGACTCCGAAGTCCTCGTCCACCGCCTGGCGCGTTCCACGGCTGGATCTCCCGCCGAACGGCTGGCCGAAGCGCTCGTTGGTGTCGAAGGCGCGTACAGCCTCATCGTCTCGATTGGCGATACCATGCTTGCCGCGCGTGATCCGCGCGGCTGGCGTCCGCTCGCCATGGGGCGGCTGGGCGACGCACTCGTGTTCGCGTCCGAAACGTGCGCCCTCGACATCGTTGGCGCGACGATCGAGCGCGACGTCGAACCGGGCGAAATCGTATCGGTCAACGGCGCTGGCATGAAATCGATGCGCGCCTTCCCCGCCGGCGATTCGCACCGCTGCGTGTTCGAGTATGTCTACTTCGCGCGGCCGGACAGCCGGGTCTTTGGCGGCTCCGTCGACCGCGCCCGTCGTGAACTCGGTCGGCGCCTCGCACGCGAACACCCCGCGCCGAACGCCGATCTCGTGTTCAGCGTTCCCGACTCGTCCAATTCGGCAGCGCTCGGATTCGCTGAAGAGAGCGGGATTCCCTTCGAGCTCGCGCTGATTCGCAATCACTACGTTGGCCGAACGTTCATTCAGCCGACGCAGGCGGGTCGCGACGCGAAGGTCAAGGTGAAGTACAATCCGGTGCGCGAAGTCCTTCAGGGCAAACGCGTCGTCATGGTCGACGATTCGATCGTCCGCGGCACGACGACGCGCGGCCTCGTTGCTCTCGTGCGCGCTGCCGGCGCGCGCGAGGTGCACATGCGCGTGAGCTCGGCGCCGGTCACCGGTCCGTGCTATTACGGAATTGATACGCCGTCGCGCGAAGAGCTCATTGCCGCCAACTACGACGTCAAAGAGATTGCCGAGCACCTCGGCGTCGACAGTCTTGGATATCTGTCGCTCGACGGGATGCTCGAGTCGGTACCGGATGGACCGGGCGGATTTTGCCATGCCTGCTTTTCCGGCGATTATCCTACCGCACCACCGACGGACCCCGATAAACTTCGTTTTGGGTGCGGCTGTTAGCGTCTTCTATCGCCGTGCCGGGCTCCTCTTCAAAGGCTGATGGCTACTCCCGCAAAACTCGAGTCGTCCGCCGCAACTGAGCCGGGCGCAGAACAGGCGAGCGACGTGGCTGGGCAATCGGTCTACTTCTTCGGCGGTGGCCGCGCCGAGGGCACGAGGGACATGCGCGCCGTGCTCGGCGGCAAGGGAGCCAACCTCGCCGAGATGACGAACCTTGGTGTGCCCGTTCCCCCGGGGTTCACCATCGCCTGCTCGCTCTGCGTTGCGTACCTCCGCGATCGCCGCGTACCGGACTCGCTGCGTGCCGAGGTTGGCGCGGCACTCGAGCGACTCGAGAAAACGACCGGCAAAAAGTTTGGCGACTCGGTGAACCCTTTGCTCGTGTCGGTTCGCTCCGGCGCGCCCGTGTCGATGCCTGGAATGATGGAGACGATCCTCAATCTCGGGCTCAACGATCAAGCGGTCGCCGGACTGGCGACGGCGAGCGGCAACGCGCGGTTCGCCTTCGACTCGTACCGACGCTTCATTCAGATGTATTCGGACGTCGTCCTCAACGTACCGATCGCTCGCTTCGAGCAGGTGCTGTCGACGAAGCGCATGACGACGGGCGCACAGAGCGACGCGGAGCTCGACGAACATGCGCTGCGCGCGCTCGTCGCCGAGTACAAAGGGCTCGTTCGATCGGCCACGGGAGCCGAATTCCCGATGGATCCGGAGACGCAACTCTGGGGCGCGATCGAAGCGGTGTGGCGATCGTGGACGCTCAAGAAGGCCGTCGACTATCGGCGCGTGAACGGCATCGCCGAGAACCTCGGGACCGGCGTGAACGTCGTCTCCATGGTGTTCGGCAACTTGGGAGACGATTCCGGCACCGGCGTCGCGTTCACCCGGAACCCGGCGACCGGCGAGAAAAAATTCTACGGCGAGTTTCTCGTCAACGCACAGGGCGAGGATGTCGTCGCGGGAATTCGCACGCCGCTCGACATCGAGGAAATGGCGGTACGCTTGCCCGAGGCGTACAAGGAACTCTTGAAGACGGAGCGCCGCCTCGAGGCGCACTTCGGCGACATGCAGGACATCGAGTTCACGGTCGAGCGTGGGCATTTGTATCTGCTCCAAACGCGCGGCGGCAAGCGCACCGCGGCGGCGGCAATCCGCATCGCCGCGGACATGGTCGATGAAGGTCTCATCACGACTGACGTCGCCGTGATGCGCGTTATGCCGGAACAACTCGACCAGCTGCTGCACCCTGTGATCGATTCCGGTGTTCGCGACAAACCGCTATGCACGGGATTGCCGGCGAGCCCGGGTGCGGCGAGTGGACTGGCGGTGTTCGACCCCGATGTCGCCGAGCGACGCACCGCGGCCGGCGAACATGTGATCCTCGTGCGCGATGAAACGACGCCGGAAGATTTTCACGGAATTGTCGCGGCGCGCGCAGTCGTCACGGCTCGCGGCGGCATGACGAGCCACGCCGCGGTCGTCGCGCGCGGCATGGGAAAGTGCGCCGTGGTCGGGTGCAAAGAACTCGAAGTCAGCCTCGAGCACCGTCGGTTCACGACAGGCGGCGTGACGATTGTCGAGGGCGACTGGATCACCGTCGACGGCGTGACGGGAAACGTGTACCGTGGCGATTTGCCGACGACCCCCAGCGAAGTCGTGCAAGTCGTCCGGGGCACCAGGCCTGAGGCGAGCGCTCCGGCGTATCGCGCGTTCGCGCGCGTGCTCGGCTGGGCGGACGAAGTGCGCCGGCTCAAGGTGCGCGCGAATGCCGACACGCCTCACGATGCGCGCGTCGCTCGCGGATTTGGCGCGGAAGGAATTGGCTTGTGTCGCACGGAGCACATGTTCTTCGAGGGCGAGCGCATCACGGCGATGCGCGAGATGATCGTCGCGCGCGACGAAGGCGGTCGACGGCGCGCGCTCGCCAAGCTCCTCCCCATGCAACGCATGGACTTCGAGGGAATTTTCGAGGCGATGGATGGCTTGCCGGTCACCATCCGTCTGCTCGACCCGCCGCTGCATGAATTCCTGCCGCACGGCGGTGAGGAGAGCAAGCTTCTGGCGCGCACGCTCGGCATTCCGCGCGAAGAATTGGGAAAACTTGTGGAATCTTTGCGTGAGACCAATCCCATGCTCGGGCATCGGGGCTGTCGATTGGGCATCACGTATCCCGAAATCACCGAAATGCAGGGTCGCGCCATCTTCGAGGCGGCCGTCCGTGCGAAACGAAGAGGCATCGACGTACGTCCTGAGATTATGGTCCCGTTGGTCGCCGTCGCTGGCGAGTTCGACAATCAGCGGGCCATTCTCGAGGACGCCGCGAGGCAAGTACTCGGCGTTATGGGGTATGACGTAGCGTACACGATCGGCACGATGATCGAGTTGCCACGCGCCGCGCTCACTGCAGACGAGATCGCTCGGAGTGCGGAGTTCTTTTCGTTCGGGACCAATGATTTGACGCAGACCACCTTCGGCTTGAGCCGGGACGACGCCGGCCGTTTCCTACCCAATTACGTAGATCGTGGTATACTTCCCGACGATCCGTTCCAGGTCCTGGATCGGGATGGAGTTGGCAAACTGATTGGATTCGCCGTATCTGCCGGTCGCAGCGTCCGCCCCGACTTGAAGGTCGGAATTTGCGGGGAACATGGTGGTGAACCACGCTCCGTGAAGTTCTGTCATTCGATCGGCCTCGACTACGTGTCCTGCTCGCCCTACCGAGTTCCAATCGCCCGCCTCGCCGCAGCCCATGCCGCTCTTGAATCCGCCCGCTAGCCCGCTTCTTAGACGTTCTCGACGTAGTCACCCCGCGCTACCCCAGCTGCCGACGCTCCCGCTCTCGAGCGATGAGCGCCCGCTGCGGATCGCGCTGGTGACCGAGTACTACTATCCGCACTTGGGCGGAGTTTGCGAGCACGTGCATTTCTTCGCTCGCGAGGCCAGACGCCGCGGGCATCATGTCGACGTCATTACGTCGCACATCCCGGGTGCCGAACCGCAGCCGCACGTCATCCGACTCGGCCGAAGCCAGCCGGTCTACTGCAACGGCTCGCAGGCGCGGGTCACCCTCGGGTGGCATCTGCGCCGCGACATGCGTCGCGTACTGCGCCACGGGCGATACGACATCGTCCACGTCCACTCGCCGCTCACGCCAATTCTTCCGATCCTCGCGATTGAAGAAGCGGATTGTCCGGTCGTCGGAACCTTTCATACATATTTCGATCGCTCGATCGGCTACACGTTGGGTCGACGCTTTTTTCAGAAGCGTCTCGACATGCTCAGCGCCGCCGTCGCCGTGTCGAACAGCACCACCGTGGCGCTCAATCGCTACTTCGACGCCGATTGGCAGATCATTCCGAACGGCATCGATACCGACGTCTTTCATCCGAGCGCGCCGCCGCCGCCAGGTCTCTCGAAAGATGTGCCGACGATTCTCTTCCTCGGCCGCTTCGATCCGCGCAACGGACTCACCACGCTGATCGACTCGTTCCGCCGGGTAAAGGGTCGCGGCGACCGTGGTCGCCAGGCGCGCTTGGTGGTCGTGGGCGATGGTCCGCTTCGCGAGCACTACTACAAGCAAGCGAACGGGGACAAGGACATTGTCTTCGTTGGCGCCGTCCTCGAGGGACGACCGAGCTACTATGCGCACAGCTCCGTGTACGCGTGCCCCACGACGAAAGCGTCGTTCGGGATCACGCTGCTCGAAGCAATGGCGTGTGAAACGCCCGTGGTCTGCTCGGACATTCTTGGATTCCGTGACGTCGTTGCCGATGAGCGCGAGGCGTTGATGGTTCCGTGTGGCGACCGCGATGCCCTTGCCGATGCGCTCGTCCGCGTGCTCGACGACGAAGGTCTGGCAATCGAACTTGGTACCACGGGCCGTCAGAATTCGCTGGAATATTCGTGGGCCCGTGTCACGTCGCGCGTGCTGGATGTGTATCAGCAAGTTCTCGGGAACGTCGCAGTCGGGGTATGATCCTGGAGCTCGGCGCCGGCGCCGTGTTGGCCGGCGGAGTGGTGCACGGGACGTTTCACCGGAACAGCCCGATCTTCGGACGGCCAATCACCCGAGTCGCGACCGACGCTCGCGCTGTCGCGCTCACGTTCGACGACGGTCCCAACCCCGACGCGACGCCGCTGGTGCTCGACGCACTCGCTGCGCGCGGAGTCCGCGCCACGTTCTTCATACTTGGCCGCCACGCAGAGCAGTGGCCTGCGCTCGTCGAACGTGTCGCCGCCGAAGGCCATTCGATCGGCAACCACGGCTACTATCATCGCAAGCTCCACTTCAAATCGCCCGCGTACGTGCGCGACGACTTGGAGCGCGGGACGCGCGCGATCGAGAACGCGTCGGGCTTTCGGCCGCGGCTCTTTCGAGCGCCGCACGGATTTCGGAGTCCCTGGGTGACGGCGATTGCTAAATCGCTTGGCCAGCGCACGGTCGGGTGGTCGCTCGGCGTGTGGGACTCTGCGCGCCCCGGCGTGGACGCAATTGTCCAAAGGACTGTGGACGGCTCTCGTCCCGGGTCGATCCTGTTGCTGCACGACGGAGACGGTTACGATCCTCGCGGCGACCGCGTGCAGACGGCGCGCGCTGTGCCTGTGATAGTTGACCGTCTATTGAGTGACGGGTATCGGTTCGACCTTCTCGACGCCGAATGAAAAAAGCCGTATCCCGAACGATTCGCCTCGCCCTGAGCGTGCTGATCATCGCCGGACTCGTGCTGTTCGCACGCACGGTGAATTGGCACGCCACGTGGCGACGTATTACCGAGGCGGATCTGCTCATCCTCACGTTCGCGGCGATCGTCAATCTGCTGTCGCTCGCGCTCAAAGGCGTTCGGTGGTGGATCTTCCTTCGACCCGTCGGCGCGGATTCGCTCTTCATGGCGCTCCGGGCCACGTTCGCCGGCGCGGGGCTCAACAACATTCTCGTCGCCAACGGCGGCGAAGCGGCACGGGTCGTGTTCGTCGCGCGCGCGGCACACGTGCAGAGCGCCAAGATCCTCGCTACGCTCGCGCTCGAGCGAATGTTCGAGCTCATTGGCTACTTCATCCTGTTGGCGCTCTCCGTTTCGTTCCTCGAGCTGCCGCCATCGATTTCACGGATGCGGCCGGTCGCGTGGATCGCGCTCGCGGCCGCGGTCCTCTTCATGATCTTCCTCGTCCGCCGCCCCGAACCGACCGCTGAAACGATTGCCGCGCCGGCGGGAAGCTGGCGTGGCAGACTCGGCGCGTATCTCAAGCACTTCGGCCAGACCATTGCCGGCATTTCCACCGGGCCGCGATTCGCCGTCGCGACCGCGCTATCCGTGGGGATTTGGGCGATGCAGCTGTGGACGTACAGCCTCACGGCCCGCGCGGCTCACTTCAATCTGCCGCTCGTCGGCACGGTGGCCGCGCTTCTCGCCGTCAACCTGGGGTTCGCCATTCGAGCGACGCCCGGCAATGTCGGCCTCTTTCAGGCGATGTACGCCATCACCGCCGTCGGATTCGGAATGGACAAGAACGAAGCGATTGCCGTGGCGTTCCTAATCCAGACGCAGCAGATCATTCCTGTCACGCTACTCGGCGTCGCCCTCGCGCCGGAATTCATCTTCAAGCGCAAGCAGGTCGTGCGGAAAGAAGACGAAGGGCTGGAGCTTCGATCGCGCGTCGAGGAGCCAGCGGTCTAGCGATTCGCGGCGACCTCGGTCGCCGACTCGAGATCGCTCAGACGGGCGTCGCCGGCGTCAAGTCGAACGGCGTACGCGGCACGATCCGCTCAACCTCGCGGCGCGCCGAGTTCAGCGCATCGAGTTCATCTCCTACTCGTCGCGCCGCGTCGAGCGAGGTCGTGATCGGCGCCAAGTCGGCAGCGGCACCTTGTCCGTGAAGCCGCAGTAGATCGAGGCGAATTGTTTCCAGCGCAGCGACCGAAGCGGCCAAGTCGCGCACGGCCGCGTCGCGTGCCGCGGCCAAGGTTGCGGTCTCAGGCGGGTCAGCATGCGCGTGGCCGGTGCGAACGTCGAGCGACAGCAGTGCCGTCATCTGCGACACGCGCTCGCGTGCCGCGGACGCGTGAATCTCGAGGCCGCGAATCACTCGAGGCACATCGCCGAGATGCTCGCGATACGCTCTGGGCAACGCAGCGAACAGTTCCTCGGCCGCAACGCTAAGAGCCATCTCGGTGGGACGAAAATCGGCGTCGGGCAGCGCGCGGCGACGGCGCGGAGTCAGCAGCCTGGCCGCCCATTCACCTAAGCGGCTTCCCCAGATCGCCGACCGAACCGCTCCTACCAGTCCGCTCCGCACGCGACGTGGAAGGAATGAAACACCCAGACGAACTGCTCGCGGCGACAGTCGTAACCGCGCTGACGCCGAGCGCCGCCAAGATGATCGCCTGCCTGAGGACGCCATGGTGCGGTCCGTTGGTGAACCAGATCATGTCTCCGACAAATGCCGTCGCCAGAGTAACGCTCATCAGACGAAGCGCGCGCATCCATTTGGGGTCGCGTTCTCCGTGCTCGAACGCTATTTCCTCACGTCTCTCGGACTGCCACGTGCGCAACGTCTGGCGAAGATCGGCGAGAGTGTAGCCCGCGGCGAACGCCTGATACGTCTTGCGCGCGTGGAACACGGTCAACGGAACGAGCGGCGCGAGACCGAACGCGATGGTCGTGAGCCAATCTCCGCCGCGGTGGAGTTCGGAGATCGTTCCCATACCAAACATTCCGCTCCAAGCCAGGTACACCGGTTTGAGCGGGTCTGTTGCGCGCGTCCACACGCGCAACGCCATCGGTATTCGAATTCGCGCTGGCGCCATTGCACGTTCGAGTGCTTCGGCCAGAGCTTCACCCGAGTCCCAGCGGTGGTCGCGCAATTTGGCTAGACACCGGTCCACGACTGACGATAGCGGCATCGGGAGAGCGGACACCACGGACGCCAGCGGCGCGGGTCGCCGTTCGACACGCTGGGACGCCGCGTCGGATACTGGTAGCGAGTCGACCGGTAGCTTTCCGCTCAGCGCGAGATACGCGACCACGCCGAGCGAATACAGATCACTCCTGCCGTCGACGGTTTCGCCGGCGGCCTGTTCTGGACTCATGAAACGAGCCGTGCCCATCACGCGCCCCGACGGTGCGTCGTCCGTCGCCTCGACACCCAGCGCAATCCCAAAATCGCTCACCAACGCCCGCTCGGTATCTGCTTCGATCAGAATGTTGTCCGGCTTCACATCGCGGTGGACGATCCCTCGCCCATGCGCGTACGCGAGCGCCCATGCCACGTCTCGCAGCAGGCGCGTCGCCGCCGCCGCAGGCAGCGGCCCACGGGAGCGCAGGCGCTCACCGAGCGTTTCACCTTTGACGTACGCCATGGCGAAAAACACGAAACCGGCGCGCTCACCGACCCGGTAGATCGGCACGATGTTCGGATGGGACAGCGAAGCCGCCGTCCTCGCCTCGCGGAGAAACTGCTCGCGAATGTCGACGCGCTCGGCGAGCGCCGACGGCAGGACTTTGATCGCGACCAGTCGGTCGAGCTGCACCTCGCGGGCGAGATAGACGACGCCCATGCCGCCACGCCCGAGCTCGCGCTCGAGCGAATAGTCGCCGGCCAGCGCCTCTTGCAGCGCGATGAACTCGTAGTCGATCACATCGAATCTCCAAGCGGCTGTGGTCCGAACTGCCCTACGCGCGCCGCCGCCGATGCGGTTTCACCGGCGCAGTCTTACGGCTCAGACCAAGCGTAGATCAGGTGCTGCACCTTCGGTTCGCCTGACGCGTTGCTCAGCAGCCGTTCTTCCAGCGCGCGGTCCGCCTGGGTCTGCCGGTCGTGTTGGCGAAGATGCTCGCCCCACGAACTCACGACGAACGTCTCGACATACCGGTCCGCGACCTCGAGATCACGATAGATCCCCCATCGCGATGCGCCGTCACGGCGGCGCACACGTCCATAT
This sequence comes from uncultured Gemmatimonadaceae bacterium, assembly GCA_963817445.1. Taxonomy (GTDB): domain Bacteria; phylum Gemmatimonadota; class Gemmatimonadetes; order Gemmatimonadales; family Gemmatimonadaceae; genus JAQBQB01. The sequence continues at coordinate 445,646 of CAWFOG010000022.1, read as the reverse complement.
GCCTCGACCAAGCCGAGGAATGCGGTGATCTGCGCGCTGGTGACGTGGTACTCGACGGTGACCAATACCGGACCGTCGTTCGCCGCTGGCTCTAAGCCGCTGACGATCACCGGCATACGCCAATGATTCCACGGACTCACATCGACCGGCGCATCGCGCAGACGGAACACCATCCCCGACGCGGCGACGACCAGCGCTCCCGCGCCTCCCAACAGCAACGCCAACGAGAGACCGCTTCGCTGCGCAACCGCGCCCCACACGGCGCTCCCGGCGGCCAATCCGCCCTGCGAGACCAACATGAACACGGCGAGCACGCGTGCGCGTACCCAATCGGGCGCGGCGCTTTGCACCACGGCGTTGGTGAGCGAGATGAAGCTGATCCAACCGGCGCCGCCGACGAGCATCACGACGGCGAGCACGCCCAGCGAGTGAACCGCGCCGGTGACCATCGTCGCCGCTGCGATCACGGCCAAGCCGACCGACACGATCGTGTTCGTCGACCATCGCGCGCGGGCGCGCGTGAGCAGCAACGCACCGACGATGGCTCCGCCTCCGAAAGCTGCCGAGCAAGACGCCGTAGCCGATCGCGCTCGAACCGGCCGCGCATGCTACCGCGGGAAGCAGCGCCATGAGTCCGGCGGTACAGAACATCGCCGCACCTGTGCGAATCATCAGCCCTCGGAGCGACGGCGAGTGGCGAACGTAGCGGACCGCCGCCACCGTCGCACCGGAGATGCTCTCCGCCGGGTGTGGTGCGCGTACGCACCGGTCGCTTCCATCGAGCGACGACCAAGATGACGCCGAGGAACGTCACCGCATTCAGAGCGAACGTCGCGCCGATGCCGGCCGACACAATGAGGAACCCAGCCAACGCCGGGCCGACCGCCCGAGCCAGGTTGAACTCGATGCCGTTGAGCGCTGACGCCGCGGGCAAATCGGTTCGCTCGACGAGCTCCGGCAGAATCGCGCGCCAGGTCGGCGTTTCGATCGCGTCGCCCGCGGAGAGCGCAAACGTCAGCGCCAGCAGCAGGATCGGTGTCATGACGCCGCCAATCGTCAGCACGGCCAGCGTGACCGCGACGACGAACATCCAGATTTCTGTAACGAGGATGAGCTTGCGCCGGTCGACGATGTCGCCGATCGCGCCGGCGGGCAAAGCGAGAACGAAGTAAGGCAGCGTCGAAGCCGTCTGCGTGAGCGCGACAAGGAGCGGCCCGGCTCCCAGCGACACCATGAGCCACGACGCCCCGACGGTTTGCATGAACGTCCCGACGTCGGACACGACGTCGGCGACGAGCAGGCCGCGAAACGTTTTGTTCCGGAGTGGTCGCCAAATGCTGGTTACTTCGCGTGCGTCGATGAGATCAACTCCCGTGCGTGCTTGCTGCTGCCGCGATTGCTCCTTTGGCAACTGCGAACGGCGGACGCAGGTTCATTCGCGCAACACACGATGAACGACGGCAACAGCCGCCGCGCCCTCGCCCACCGCCGACGCCACGCGCTTCATACTTCCCGATCGAACATCCCCGACGGCGAATACGCCGGGAAGACTCGTCTCGTGCATGAGCGGTGCCCGACCCGCGGACCAATGTGCGCTCGCCAGGTCCTCGGGTGAGAGATCCGCGCCCGTCTTGATGAAGCCCTTGTCGTCGAGAACGACGCAGCGAGCAAGCCACGCGGTGCTCGGCGACGCGCCCGCCATAACGAAGATGTGGCGGATGTCGTGGCGCTCCACGGCGCCCGTGGGTTGGTGCCGCCAACTCACCTGCTCGAGATGCCCAGTCCCGTCCACGGCAACGAGCTCGGTCTCGGTGTGTAAGGTGATCGACGGATGATCTTCGATTCGCCGCACCAGGTACCGGGACATGCTGTCGGCAAGGCCCGTCGACCGGACGAGGATGTGAACGTGCCTCGCGGTTTGGGCAAGAAATACGGCCGCTTGACCGGCCGAGTTGCCGCCGCCAATCACGATAACTTCGTCGCCACCGCAGAGTTGCGCTTCGATGAACGTCGCGCCGTAGTACACGCCTGCTCCCTCGAAACTCTCGAGTCGTTCCACTGCCGGCTTTCGGTACTCGGCGCCGGTGGCGATGATCACGGTGCGAGCCGCGATGCGCGCACCGTCGCCCACCTCGATCGCGTATGGACGACGATCGCACGTGAGACGGGTAGCGCCTTTCGCGATCAGCACCGTGGCGCCGAATTTCTGCGATTGGTTGTAGGCACGGGCAGCCAACTCATGTCCCGAAATGCCCGTCGGAAAGCCAAGGTAGTTCTCAATCTTCGAGCTCGAGCCGGCCTGACCGCCTGGGGCGTTCACCTCAATGACGAGCGCGTCGAGTCCCTCTGAGGCGGCGTATACCGCCGCACCCAGTCCGGATGGACCAGCCCCGACGATCACCACGTCGCGCAGGTCCTTGAGATTGATCGTTTCGTTGAACCCAAGGCAGTCGGCGATCTGCTCGTTCGTTGGGTTGCGGAGCACGACACTGCCACGGCAAATGAGCACCGGAACATCCTTGGCGGCAACGGCGAACTGGTCGAGCAAGTCCTGCACACCGGCGTCGCGATCGAGATCGATTGACTGATACGGATGGCCGTTGCGCGACAAGAACTCCTTCGCGCGCAGCGTACCCGAACAATGCGCCGACCCAATGAGCACCGCGTCGCCGTAGCCGTGCGCGATCATCTCGACCCGTCGCAAGATGAACGCGCGCATGAGGATCTCGCTCAGTTCACTGTCGGTTTGCACCAGCGCCAGCAGCGATTCGCGTCCAACCTCAATGACCTCACCGTCTTCCGCGGCGCGGATTCGCACGAACCCTCGGCGCCCCGACAACAGGTTCGCTTCACCCGTGAATTGTCCCGGTCGATCGACGACGATGACGGTTTCACCATCGCCGGCGGGACGTAAGACCTCGACCGATCCCTCAGTTACGACGAAGAATCGAGAATGCGGCTCGCCGGGTTCCAGCAGCACCTCGCCGCGCGCAATGCGCCGCAAGCGTCCACGCGCCGCGATGCGGGCGATCTGCGCCGATGTGAGCGTTGGAAACATCTGGTCGCTCGTGTCGCGCGCCTGAAGCGTTCCGACTTCGGTCATTTCCAGCATGGATCGGTCATCCCTGTTGTACGCGTTTCGAGACTCGATCGTGGTCTATGCCCCCGCCAACGACAACTCCGCGTCCCACCAGCGCATCAGATTGGCGCACTCGGCGAGCCGCTCGCCGCCGTCGCCGGTCGGGCCGGCGCGGCGGTACGCATCTGATCCAGCGCGAGATCGACGGTGTCTCGGGCAAATCTGGCTTCTCGTGCAAGAGCGGCGAAGCTCGATCGCCAGCCGTGCAGCGAGTGGCGACCGTCGAGTCCCAGTGTCACGCGGTACGCCTTCTCAACGGCTTCGCGCGTAATGTGCGGGTACTTCGTCATCGCGACGGCTGAGGGAAAAACGTGCCGGGCGTTTGCGGCCGCCCGCTTCCACGCCCGGAGCTCCGATGTGATCGTGGGGCCGAGCATCACGACATGATCGTGCTTCCGGGTGCGGACCTTCATTTGGGCTCGCGGAATCGTCCAGCGCGGCGCTTGGTCGTCGAGCTCCATGTCCGACCAGGTTGCCGCCACGACATTGCCGATCCGGCACGCTGTGTACGCGCACAGCCGCTGAGCAAGTCGGACGGCCGGCGAGATCGGCGCGGCGTCGGCCTGTCTGAGCACGTCGCGGAGTGCCTCGATGTCGAGCAGTGCGGCGCGCTTCGCTGCTCTGGGCTTACTCGGCATGACCTCTCGGGCATCGACCGCGGGGTTCTCGTGGCACATGCCCCGAACCTTCGCGAGGCGAAAGACTCGCGTGAGGTGCTGATGAACCTTCGTCGCCGTGTCATGACTGCCGCGGGCGAGAATCTGCTCGAGAACGCGCGCGATGATGGGTGACGTGACTTGATCGACCGGAAGTCGGCCGATCGACGGATACACGTCGCGTTCGAACGCCTCGCGCGACTTCCGAAAATGAATGTCGCTCCACTCGTGCCGATGCTTCTCGAACCACGATTCGGCGACGGTCTTGAACGTCGCGTCGGCCACCGCGGTCGCCTTTTCTCGGCGAACGCGTCGAGCATCCACGGGGTCAATGCCGGCTCGGATCTGCGCCCGCGCGACGTCGCGCTCCGCGCGCGCCGCTTCGATGCTGATCTCTGGATACCGACCGATGGAATAGATGCGATCCGCGCGCCCGAGTCGGTAGCGCAGCCGCCAAACCGTCGTGCCCTTGGGAGTTTTTGTGATGAACAATCCCGCGCCATCAAACAGCTTTTTCTTGCCGCCAAGGCCTCGGCGGGCGGCGAACGCTCGGACGATTGTCGTCGTGAGCCGGTTGATGCCAATACCCCGGGCCATCGCGCTCCAGCGGTTCGATGTTGTTCAATATCCCCACACGATACCCCCGAGTCTATTGTCAAAACCGGACTGGTCAAGAGCGGCTTGCGCTGTCAGAAGGCCGTAGAACCGCCAACAACGCCCATTTCTGGCTGCCACTCGTAGCTACTCGAATTCACGGCTCGGTAGAGGCGTCGGGAATTGAACCCGAAGCCTCTCGCGATTGCGCTCGCGACGCGCTCGGCGGATCGCTGAGCGCGTCTCACCCAACGAAAAGAGTTGAGGGTGGTTCAAGAGAAACTCGCATGATCGTATGCGGCTGGCGCGATCTGTGAACTTCCCCCACCCACCTACGCCGCGGGCGCACGAGCGCGCTCGAAGGCCTCGATCACATCCACGTTCCTCGCGGTGGGACGCCGAGTCCGGCGTGCCGCCCCTGCGGGACAGAAATGAGCCAACAATGAAAAAGCTTCTTTTCGCGTGCACCGTCGTTCTGCTCGCCGCCTGCAGCGACAACTCGACGAACAATCTTCTCATCCCGGATTTTACCGGATCATTCGCGATGGCAGGAACGATAGACGGATCTCCGAGCTCGACCATCAGTGGGTCGCTCGTGATCTCTGGCCAATCCGGGGCAACGGTAAATGTCATGCAGTCGACGACCTTTCGCCGAGAACGGGCAGGCGCAGTTCACCGTCCTGACCGCGTCTCCGATTCCGGGAGCCATTTCATCGAACGGCATCATCACGTGGACCGTGAACACGTCGGTCTCCAGCTTCCAGGCGACCGGAACACTCGTCGGAAACGTCATCACGGGCACGTGGACGTTTACCTCGGGCGCGGTGAGCACCTCTGGCCAGTTCACCGCTCAGCGATGACGCGGCTCGGTGGCATAGTGCGCCGTTGATCTGGCGCTCGGAGACAAGCAAAACGCCCGCGCATCACGCGCGGGCGTTTTGTCTATTTGCGATCTGACCAAAGCTACTGCTTCTCAGTGGAGGCGCCGGGAATTGAACCCGGGTCCGAGAATAGATCGACCACAGCCACTACGTGCGTAGTCCGCCGTTAGATGTTTCCGCGCGCTGGTTGGCAGACGACCCACTCGCGGATGAGCCCCCTAAATTTCACCAACGCGCCGGAGGCGGTCGCGCCAGCAATCCCGGATTTCCGATACCTAAGAAGCCGCCCCGGGCGGGCTTCCTCCTAGGCACCTGCGGGCCTAACTAAAAGTTAGGCGGCAAGGGCGAAGTTGTTGTTCGCAGTTGGATAGTTGCCGAGTGTTTTACCAGGTGCTCGACGACCTGGGCACGCAGCCACAGCTTCACTTACCCCGTCGAAGCCAGTCGCCCCCGTAGCATTCAATCTAGCCAATTTGGCTGCAGAATCAACGCTCTGCTCGCGGCCTGAGCCGTAGATGCTCGACTCGCATTCCAAAAGCCGTCGCTGATGTATTACTACCCATGTGCTCGATAAAGCGCTGAAGAAACATCGCTTGACTGCACAACCTTCACGCAATTTCTTCCGGCGGCTTTTGCGTCGTACAGCGCCTTGTCCGCCGACGCCACCAGCAACTCGCCGCTCGGAACGGGCGCCGGATACGTGGCCACGCCGAACGACGCCGTGACCGCGATCGTGTGTCCGGCGTGCTGAGCCGGTCGTGACTCGAGCGCTTGGCGCAATCGCTCTGCCAGTTCGACTGCTCCAAGCGCCGCCGTTTGCGGCAACAGGATGACGATCTCTTCCCCGCCATACCGCGCGCACAGATCGACCGTGCGCACCGCGTCGCCCAACAGCTGCGCCACGTGCCGAAGAACGGCGTCACCGGCCTCGTGGCCGAATCGATCGTTCACGTCCTTGAAGTGATCGAGGTCCACGAGAATCAACGAGCACGCGCCTCCGAATCGGTCAGTTTCGGCGACAACGCGGCGCAACTGTTCGTCGCAATGGCGTCGGTTGGACAGTCCGGTCAGCGGGTCGGTGCGCGCACGCAGAGATACTTCTTCGATCTCCCACACGGTCTCCAGCGGACCGCGCGCGACCGCCGCAAGCAGGCCGACGTTCCGCGCCTCGTGCTGCGATACATCGCCGGACAGCTTTCCCTCGACGACGATTGCCCCAATCGCATGGTCGCCGCTCATGATCGGGATGATCGCCGCCGAGCCGATCGGTCGTGTGAGTCCGCCGTACGGACAGCCATCGATCACCGCGGGGGCCGCGTCTTCGAGCACCAGTCGAAGACCCTCGGTGCACACGCGGCCGACCAGTGAATCGGCGGTCACATGAAATCCGGCCTCGATGTCCGATGCCGGAGAGATCGCCTGCACCACACCGTGCAGTTCCACCGAATTCCACCGCACGAGACCGGCGACCGATGCCGACGTGACGTCGCGAGCCGTTTCACAGAGGGCCTGCGCGAACGCTTCAGCGCTTCGATGCCCGTGCATGCGCTTGACCGCGTCGAGCAGCGCCTCGCTCTGCCGCATGTGTCGCCCGTACTCGCGCCGCAGGTCGAACAGTTGGATGAGACCCGCGACCTGCGCTGCGAAGCGCGGCATCCAGGATCGCGCAGATTCACGGTCGAGGCGCAGTCCGCTCGCTGCGGTTACCGTCAACACACCATAAAGCGTGGTGCCGCCGAGCACTGGTGCCGCGGCGAGAACAGGCGAATCGTCCGCATCGCCGGCGAACTGGACCACGTTCGCCTCGGCGCTCCAGCGGACCAACGCCGCCCAGGAGCGCACGTTGAAGTAGGTCGGCCGCGTTTCGCCTTCTGTGGACCAGGCGGTTGGCACCAGCGCCTGACGCGACTCCACCCACCGCCAAAAGATCGCCTCGTCGGCGCTCGACAGATCGCGAATGTCGCGCAGCAGTCGATCGAGTACTTCGAGGTCGCGCGTCGCCTCCTTCGTCTCGAAGCTTTGCTGCACGTCGCGCCGGAGCGCCATCGAGCTGGCGGGTGTCACGCGTCCGGCCACCGATGACGAGGCCAGATGGGCGTCGAGACGCGTGACGGCAGACCGGCGCTTTTCCTCGTCGCGGCGAATCCGCCAGGCGCGCGCACCGACGAGCGCCGTGACTGCGCCGATCGCCGCGGACAGCATCGTCACGAAAACCGTGCGCAGAATGTGCGTGCCCGATGCGACCATCACGACGATTGACCGAGTGACATCGCCGCTCGCCGCGGCGTCACGTCACGAATGCGTGATGCGCGAAGCGGCGACGGCTGCGCCGAATCCGTTGTCGATGTTTACGACCGTGACACCAGCCGCGCAACTGTTCAACATCGTCAACAGCGGCGCGATTCCGCCGAATGAAGCGCCATACCCAACACTCGTTGGTACCGCGATCACCGGTGCGCGAACGAGTCCTCCCACGACCGACGGCAGCGCACCGTCCATGCCCGCAATCACAATCACGACTGCGGCCGACGTCAACTCATCGCGCTTGGCGAGGACACGATGAATGCCAGCGACACCAACGTCTGTGACCCGCGCCACGCAGTTGCCGAGTGCGGCGAGTGTGACAGCCGCCTCTTCAGCAACCGGAAGATCGCTCGTGCCCGCTGTCACGATCATCACGGTCCCGCGCCCGCGCGGGGCCGGCGTTGCGCCGGGAAGATGCGCCGTGCGCGCGAGCCGGTTGAGCTCGACATCTGGTTGCACGGCGAGCAGGTGGTCGGCTGCCGCCTCGCTCAGGCGCGTGACGAGGACGGCGTCGCCACGCGCGGCGATCCGCATTGCAATTTCGGCGATCTGCTCCGGGCTCTTCCCTGCGCCGTATATGACTTCCGGAAAGCCTTGCCGGCTGGCGCGGTCGTGGTCGATCGTCGCGTATGGAAGCGATTCGGCTTCGCGATTCATACCTCGGCGATCTCCAACGCGGCGTCCGCGGCGAGGGTTGCATCCGTGATGTCCGTCGGCTCCGACTCGTACCGATCGCGCGTGGCCAAATACCCCTCGAAAATTCCTTCGACTTCGCCGAGCGACGTCACCGCGTGCAATTGCTTGCGCAGCTCCGCCGATCCCGGCAGCCCTTTGACGTACCAGCCGAGGTGCTTGCGGAACTCGATCGCCGCGCCCTTGCGATCGGGCTCATAGTCCGCCGCCATGTGCGCATGTTCGAGCGCGACGGCGAAGCGCTCTTCCACGCGTGGCGCGTCGCGCATCGGGCGTCCGTCGAGCAGGTCGCGCGTTTGGTTGAAGATCCACGGTTGTCCGAACGATCCGCGAGCGATCATCACCCCCGCGCAACCCGTTTCGCGCTGCATGCGCGCGGCATCCTGTGGTGTCTTGATGTCGCCGTTGCCGAGGACCGGGATGTCCAGTGCCGCCACGACCGCGGCAATTTCCTCCCAGCGTGCCGCGCCGGAGTACATCTGCGTGCGGGTGCGCGGGTGCAGCGCGAGCGCGCGCACGCCGGCGTCCTGGCAGCGAAGGGCGATCGAGACGGGATCGCGCATCTCTTCGTTCCAGCCGCTGCGAATCTTGCACGTCACCGGCAGCGACGTCGCGCGCGCCACGGCGCGAATTACCTGCTGCACGAGATCGAGATCGCGCAGGCAGCCAGAGCCGCCGTTGCGTTTCACGACCTTTTTGACCGGACAGCCGAAGTTGATGTCGATGAACTCGGGCGCGAACACGTCGGTGACGAACGCCGCCGCCTCGGCCATGGCGACTGGATCCCCGCCGAAAATCTGAACGCCAATCGGTCGCTCGTCGGGTCCAAACCGCAGCTTGTCGATCGTCGCCTCGTTCTCGCGACGGATGCCTTCCGCGGACAAAAACTCCGTGACGACCACGTCCGCGCCAAAGCGCCGGCACAGCCGGCGAAAGGGCGATTCCGAGACCCCGGCCATCGGCGCGAGGTACAGCGGGACGTCGTGGGCGAGCGGAAACGGAAAGCGTTTCATTCCTTCAAGTTAAGAGTCGACCGAAGTCCAAGCAACATCAGCATTTGACACACGTTCCAGGCGTGGATAGCTTCGCAAGCTCACGTATCGACAACCCGATTGGGATCATCGCTCGATGGAATTGCGCGAGTTTTTCAGCGAAGACGCGATCAAGCTTGATATTGCCGGCGAATCGAAGGACGACGTTCTTCGCGAGCTCATCGGACTGCTCAAGCTCGACGAGAAGTCCGAGGGCATGCTGTTCAAGATGCTCAAGCGGCGCGAGAATCTTGGCTCTACGGGCATCGGGCGCGGGATCGCGATTCCGCACTGCCGCTCGCTCGTCGTCAACAAGCTGCGTGTTGCCTTCGGCAGGAAGAAGTCGGGCGTCGACTTCAAAGCGATCGACGAGAAGCCCGTACACTTCTTTTTCCTGATCGTCGCGCCGCCGTTAGAGGTCTCGAATCAGTATTTGCCGGTACTCGGCAAAATCGCCCAGTTCAGCAAGGAACCGGACGTGCCCGCGCGCCTACTCGAGTTGACGGAACCAAAGCAGTTCCTGGCGCTGCTCGAGGAAAAGGGCGTCTAGCCCCACAGCGCGACCCAGTAGATCGTTGCCAGCAGCGCGACGGTGCCGGACAGCACGTAGAGCGTGCCGATCGCCGCTTCCTTCGCGAGCGTCAGCATCATCGACCCGCCGTACGCGCGGCGAAACGCCATCGTTGCGTACGTGGGAATCCAGATGAGCACGACGAGCGCCGTCACGTTTTCGAGCACGTGCACGCCGGACAGTCGCGCCAAGGCGTTGACGATGAGCGCGAGAAAGGTGAACGCGTGCAGGTAGATCGCAAAGTACAGGTGCTCCGGGAATTTTCGCCGGCGGTAGAAAAGCGAAATGATCAGCGCGAACACCGGAACCAACGCGAAGAGCGCGCGCGGCATCGTCTCGAGTAGCCCACGCCGGAGACCCGCGGGGTCGAGTATGACGCGTCGCAGGAGCGGACGCACTACCGATGGCGCGCGCGCGATATCGCGCAGCGCCGAGTCCCGGGCTGCGCCGGTAAGCGCCTGCTGCGACTGCGCCGCGGCGCGCGCGTTCCGTGCCACGCGCGCTGGGGCGGAATTGCCGGTGTCCGCTGATCCAACCTGAACGCCGGCGACTGTGACGGTCGGCCCCGTCGTGGCGACGGGAATGGCCGCCGCGATCACGAAATACACGAGGCTGAGCGCCAGGTACAGCCGGATCGGCGCGATGAACCGTACGCGCTGGCCATCGATGAACCGGCGCGTGAGCTCGCCCGGCTTGAGTGCCAGCAGTCGAAAGGTCTCGATGAACTTGCCGTCCCACCCCGACAGCTCGACGAACGCGTCACCGACGAGCTCTCGCAGACTCGGGTGCGGTGGGACGGCGCGCTGGCCGCACTCCTGGCAATAGCGGCCGGTGAGACCTGTGCCGCAGTTGAGGCATGTGGTCGCCCACGCGTGGCCTGCGGGTGCGGTGGTGGTCGCGTCAAAGTGCGGCGCGTCCGATTCATGCGGGGCTTCGATGCGTGGCGGCATGACGCTCGAGTGAGGTGGGGCGGTGCAACATACTGCGATTCAGTACGCTCGACGTCAATCCAACCGGTGCCACCTTCCGTTCATTCCCACTCGATCGTCGCCGGCGGCTTGGAGCTCACGTCGTACACCACGCGGTTCACACCGCGAACCTCGTTGATGATCCGACTCGAGATGCGGCCGAGTATGTCGTGCGGAAACGGGAACCAGTCGGCCGTCATGCCGTCCGTGCTCGTGACCGCGCGGAGGGCGACCACGTTCTCATACGTGCGGTAGTCGCCCATGACGCCGACGCTGCGCACGGGTAGCAGGACGGCGAACGCCTGCCAGATCACGCCGTAGAGACCGGCGGCGCGAATCTCCTCGAGATAAATGGCGTCGGCGCGGCGCAGCACGTCCAACGCCGATTCGGTGACCGGTCCGAGCACTCGAATGCCGAGCCCTGGGCCGGGAAACGGATGCCGATCGACCATCTCACTCGCTAAACCGAGTTCGCGGCCAACCTTGCGCACCTCGTCTTTGAACAGTTCGCGCAACGGCTCGATGAGTTGGAACTTCATCCCCGGCTTGAGGCCGCCGACGTTGTGATGCGTCTTGATCGTGGCCGACGGTCCCCCGCGAGGCGACGCGGACTCAATCACGTCCGGATAGAGCGTGCCTTGAACGAGATACGCAGCGTCCTTCCCCGCCCCGCTCGTCGCCTCCTCGAACACATCGATGAACGTGTGGCCGATGATCTTCCGCTTGGCCTCGGGGTCTTCGACGCCGGACAGCGCGGCCAGAAACCGCTCCGAGGCGTCGACAGTCACGAGTCGAATGCCGAGATGCGCGGTGACCATGCGCTCGACCTGTTCGCGCTCGTGCAACCGCAGCAGTCCGGTGTCGACGAACACGCAGGTGAGCTGATCGCCAATGGCGCGATGCACCAGCGCCGCGGCAACCGCGGAATCGACGCCGCCCGACAGGCCGCAGATGACCCGTGCTGACCCGACCCGCTCACGAATGGCCGCAACCTCGCGTTCAACGAACGCCCCTGGCGTCCAACTCGGCGTCGCGTTGCAGATTTGAAAGAGGAAGTTGGCAATCACCTCACTGCCGCGCGATGTGTGCGCGACCTCGGGGTGAAACTGGACGCAGTGAATCGGCTTGGTTGCGTGGCGCATGGCGGCGACGGGCACACTGCGACTGGATGCCGTGACGACGAAACCGGCGGGCGGCGCGTCGACATGGTCGCCGTGGCTCATCCACACTGTGGTCGATTCGCCACGTGTGAACCCATCGAACAGTCCCTCTGCCTCCTCGACCACCAACTCGGCGCGACCGTACTCGCGTCGGCCGGCGCTCAAGACGTCGCTGCCCGATAAGTGGGCGACGAGCTGCATGCCGTAGCACACGGCGAGCACCGGGGCCAAGTCGAGCGCCGCGGGGTCGAGCGTGGGCGCGCCTTCTTCGTACACGGAATTTGGGCCGCCACTCAGAATGATGCCGGTCGGCGCCCAGTCGCGAATCCACGCCGCGTCGTGGGTCGGCGGGTGAATCTCCGAGTATACGCCTGCCTCTCGGACGCGCCGCGCGATCAGTTGTGTAAACTGAGAACCGTAGTCGATGATGAGGATGCGAGACGTCACGCTGCCTATCGTTTCCAGTCGGCCGTGCCAAGTGTGAGGAACTGCACGTCGCGGCTATCGAGGTCCAGCACCGCCGCCGACGGCGTTCCGAATAGCCATCCACACGCTTCGCCAGGGTTGACGATCAGCGTTTCACCACGGGTTTTCATTTCCTGCTGGTGTGTGCTCCCGTGGATGACAATCTCGTGCGACAAGACCGAGCGTTTACTCACCTCGCCGATGTCGTGCACGAGAAGAATTCGACGACCGCCGATCTCGAAGCTGTGCGGCGACTCGAACAGTTCGGCGCCGAACCCGGCCTGGGCGCGCGACAACAGTCCCTCATGGTCGCCGTCGTTGCGTCCGAACACGCCGGCCAAGGAAATCTGCGCGTCCTCGAACGCCTTGAGCGCGAACGGCGAGCAGAAGTCGCCCGCGTGCAGGACCATTCCTGCCCCGGCCTCCTGGATCTGCCGAACGAGCTCGGCGATCGCCGGCAATCGGTCGTGCGTGTCGGCGATCAGTCCAATGCGCATCAGGTTCCTCGCTGCCAGCGTGGGGTCGCGACTTCGCGTCGCATCAAGTCCTCATACTGCTCGCGCACCGTAATCACGGCGTATCGCCCGTCGTCGACCAGTACTTCCGGCGGCCGGAGCCGGCTGTTGTAGTTGGAGGCCATCGCGTAACCGTACGCGCCAACGTCGCACACAGCCAGATAGTCGCCCGGCTGAACGTCGTCCAGCTCGCGATCGAGCGCCAGGAAGTCGCCGCTCTCGCACACCGGCCCGACCACGTCGACCCGCCGTGTCTCGTCGTGCCGCCGCAGCGCCTGCACCCGGTGGAACGCACCGTAGTGCGACGGGCGAAGCAACTCGGTCATGCCAGCGTCAGCGACCACGTAGTCGGTTCCGCCGCTTCGCTTGCGGTACAACACCTGCGCCAGGAGCACCGCGGCATTGCCGACGATGAAGCGCCCAGGCTCCATGATCAGCGTGAGTCCGGTTCGCGCGACGGCCGGCAGCACGAGCGACGCAAAGCGTTCCAGATCCGGCGGCTCCTCGGTGTCGTACCGAACTCCCAAACCGCCGCCGATATCGAGATACTCGAGCGTCGAAATCCCGCGCGACACGAGTTCAGCCAAAAATCACGGCCAGCCGCTCGACGCCCTCGTGGTACGGGTCGATCCGAGTGAGCTGCGACCCCAAGTGCATGTCCAGACCGAGCAGCGTGACGTTGCGGAGCTCCGCGGCGACGGTGGCAACGTGCACGACGTCGTCGTACGGAATACCGAACTTGTGACCGCGGCCGCCGGTCTTGATGTAGTCGTGCGACGTTTCGAGCGTGATCTCCGGATTGACGCGCAGCGACACGCGCGCGGTGATCCCGCGCTCGCGTGCCAGTCGGTCGATCAGCCGAACCTCGGCTTCACTCTCGGCGTTGATGAGGAGGATGTCGGCGTCGAGCGCTTCGGCCAGCTCGTGCTCCGTCTTGCCCACGCCGCCGAAAATGATGTCGCGCGGGGCAAATCCGGCGTGCAGCGCACGCGCGAGTTCGCCGCCTGACACCACGTCGACCCCTGCGTTTAGACCGCGCAGCACGTCGAGGAGACCGCGGCTCGAATTGGCCTTGAGCGTATAGTGAATTCGGTGCGGCAAGGGGGCGAGCATTGCGTCGAGCCGCGCGTATCGGTCGCGAATCGTCGCTGCGCTGTACACGTACGCGGGCGTGCCGACGTTGCGCGCTATGCGCTCGAGCGGCACGCCTTCACACTGCAGCACCCCGTCGACACGGGAAAAACCGGTCGCTAGTACGCCTTCGCCCATACCGCTTCGGCTTCCGCTGCGTGCCCGCAGCGAAGGCATTTCGTCGGCGTGTCCGCCGACCGAAACTCCTCATCGGGCAGCACGCGGATCGTTGCCTTGGTCTCTTCCTTAATCTGCTTTTCGCAGGCGGCGTCACCGCACCAGCCGGCGTAGACGAAGGCGCCCTCTCCGTCCATTAGCGCGCGGAAGTCGTCGTAGCTGATGTGATGACGAATGCTGTGCTGCTCCCGTCGTTCGCGCGCGGCAATCAGCATGTCCTCCTGAATACGCATCAGCAGGTCAGCCACATCTTCGCCAAGCGCGTCGAGCGACACCGGACGCTTCTCGCGATTGTCTCGCCGCACGAGCACGCCCTGGTTGTTCGCCAGGTCGCGCGGTCCGAGCTCCATGCGCAACGGGATGCCACGCAGTTCCCATTCATAGTATTTGGCGCCCGGCTTCATGCCGTCGCGCGCGTCGATGTGCACGCGGAGACGGCCGGGATCGCGACGCTCCCAGTCGGCGAGTCGCTGCGTCACTCGGTCAGCCGCCTCGAGCACCTGGGCCCGCTCGTCGTCGGTCTTGTAGATCGGGATGATCACCATCTCGATCGGTGCGAGCAGCGGTGGCGTGCGCAGGCCGATATCGTCGCCGTGCGTCATCACCAGTCCACCGACCAGTCGTGTCGACACACCCCAACTCGTATTCCAGGCGAATTCCTGCCCACCATGTTCCGCTTGAAACTTGAGGTCGAACGCCTTGGCGAAATTCTGTCCGAGGTTGTGCGACGTACCCGCCTGCAGCGCCTTGTTGTCCTGCATCATCGCTTCGCACGAATACGTGCGGACCGCACCGGCAAACCGCTCAGCGTCGGTCTTTTGGCCGGTCACGACGGGCATCGCCATCCAACCTTCCATGAAGTCGCGATAGACGCCGAGCATGCGGCGCGCTTCTTCTTCGGCCTCGTCGTGCGTGGCGTGCGCGGTGTGCCCTTCCTGCCAGAGGAATTCGAGCGTCCGCAGGAACAGCCGCGTGCGCATCTCCCAGCGCACCACGTTCGCCCATTGATTGATCAGCAACGGCAAGTCGCGATAACTCTGCACCCACTTGGCGAACATCGAATAGATGATCGTCTCGGACGTGGGGCGAATGATCAGCGGCTCCTCGAGCTGCTTGCCGCCGCCGTGCGTGACGACGGCGACTTCCGGCGCAAATCCTTCGACGTGCTGCGCCTCTTTGTGCAGAAAGCTCTCGGGAATGAACAGCGGGAAGTACGCGTTCTGGTGTCCCGTCGCCTTGAACATCTCGTCGAGCGACCGCTGCATTCGCTCCCAGATGCCGTAGCCGTTCGGGCGAATGACCATGCAGCCGCGCACCGGCGAGTAATCCGCCAATTCCGCGCGAAGCACGACTTCGTTGTACCAGGCGCTGAAATCCGCCGCCCGCGTGGTGAGCTTTCTGTCGTCTGCCATTGCGAATGATGTGTGAGTGCTAAAGTCCGATCGCCTTCAATGCTCGCTCCCAATCGGGGAGCGGGTCCGGCGTCCACGTCGAGCGTCGCGCCGCGACGCTGCCCTCGCCCTGCCCCTCCGCACCGGACTCGCGCCGCAGCGTCAACACCCACGACGCGCCGGCCGACTTCGCCGCCTTCACCTGCTTCATCAGCGGCTGCTCGCGCAATGCATACTCGACGCTTACGCCCTGACGCCGGAGCGCAGTCGCTGCGCGACGGACGTCGTCATCGACGTCGGATGATTCTCCGGCCACCCACACCTGTGGCCCGGATGGCTTTGACGGAAGCAGCCCGCGATCGCGCAGGAGTTCGCCAAGTACGACGTCGCCCATCCCGAATCCGAGCGCGGGCAGATCGACGCCGCCCAATGCCTGCAACAGTGTATCATACCGCCCGCCGCCACAGATCGCGCGAAGCTCTCCCTTGGCGTCAAACAACTCGAACACGATGCCGGTGTAGTACGCCAATCCGCGAACGATCGTGAGATCGATTGTCACCCAGTCGAGCACGTCCAGTCCCGCCAGGCACGTCAAGTAACGACGGAACTCGACGATGAGCGCGGCAATGTCGGCGCGGTCACCGAATTGGTGGTCGATCTGGTCGAGCGTCACCGGGCCCATGAGTCCCAACAACGTGTCGATCGCCGCGGCGCCGACCCCCGCCTCCGCCAACTTTGCGTGCGACACGTCGCGCGGCTGGCGCCCGGCCTTGTCGATCACGGCAAACACGGCCGGAGTTTGGGCGTCGCTCACATTGAGCGCGGCAAGAATGGCGCGCAGCAGTCGCCGATCGGAAACCCGCGCCCGCACGTCGTCCGACGAGAGGCCGCAACCCCGCATGATCTCGATTGCCGCGGCGAGCAACTCGGCGTCAGCGGTCACATCGGTTTCACCGATGATGTCGACGTTCAGCTGAAAATGCTCGCGCAGCCGTCCCCGCTGCTGACGCTCGTAGCGAAACAGTTGCGGTACAGAGAACCAGCGGATCGGCTTGCGCAGCGCGTTCGCCCTGGCGGCGGCCATGCGCGCCAGCGTCGGCGTCATCTCGGGACGCAGTGAGACCTCGCGTCCACCCTTGTCGACGAAGTTGTACAGTTGCCCGACGATCTCTTCACCGCTCTTCCGCGTGTACAGCTCGAGCGGCTCCAACGGCGGGCCGTCGTACTCGACAAACGCGAATCGGCGCGCGACGTCGCGCCACACTCCCATGATGTGTGCGCGCTCGCCGAACTGTTCTGGATAGAAATCGCGAAAACCGGGAAGCGCGCCCTGGGCCATCCAGCAAAGTTACCCGGGAAACGGCGACACCTGCAACCGCGCCATCGCATCTCCGACCGTGTGGAACGAGCCGGTGACGAGCACAGTCGCTGCCTCCGACTGGGCATGCGCGAGCGCATCGTCGAAATTCGCAATGGCGTCGACGGTGACAGCGAGGCCGCGCGCAAAATCGAGCGCTTCGTCGAGATTCCATGCGCGGCTGTCCGGTGCGGTGGGCGCTGTCGTCAGCACGAAGCGCGAGACCGCCCCGGCGAGCACGCGAATCATCTCACGCCAATCCTTGTCGCGCAGCACACACAGCACAACGGCGATTGGGAGCGGCGGGCGCACGGCGGCGAGCGTTTGGACGACGACTTCCATTCCCGCCGCGTTGTGCGCCACGTCGAAGATGAATTTGCCAGTGTGCTGAAAGCGCCCGGGAATGCGTACCCGCTCCAGGTGCGCCGCGGCTTCGGTGAGTCCAACGGCATACGGCGGCCCGGCCGCATCGAGCATCACGAGTGCGACCGCGAGGTTTGCCGCCTGGTGTCGACCGGCGAGGGGCGTGTGCAGCGTTGCGCGCTCTCCCTTCCAGCGCAGCGTGCACGCCGTCCCGCCGTCGGTTACATCGATGCGTTCGAGCTCGACCTCGACGCTGGCGACGCGAACGGTCGAGGCGCCGGCGGCACGCGCCTGAGTCGTGAGCAGGTCGCGAATGGCGGGACTCCGCTCGCCAATCACCGCGGCGCGGCCGGGCTTGAAGATGCCTGCCTTTTCTCCGGCGATCTCCTCGAGCGTCGAGCCAAGATATTCCGTGTGATCCAGGCCAATCGACGTCACGCCGGCGACCAACGGCTCAATCACATTGGTCGAGTCGAGCCGGCCGCCAAGACCGGCTTCGATCAACGCCACCTCGGCGCCCGCCCGCGCGAAATACTCGAACGCCATCGCGGTCGTGGCCTCGAAAAAGCTGGCACCGTGTTCTTCCACGAGCGGCATGCAGCGCGCAATGAAGTCGACGACGTCCTGCGCCGGAATCGGATGGCCATCGACCACCATCCGCTCGCGAAAGTCGACGAGGTGCGGCGAGGTGTACGTCGCCACGCGCAGGCCCTTGGCCGCGAGCAGCGCCGCCATCGTGGCCACGGTGCTCCCCTTGCCGTTGGTTCCAGCGAGATGGAACGCTGGATACTGCCGTTCGGGGTTGCCGAGCGCCCCGAGCAAGGCGACGGTCCGCTCGAGGCCGAACTTGAACCCGCCGGTGGTGCGCGCAAAGAGATAGTCGAGCGCGTCCTGATAGCTGCTTCGGCTATCGAGTTCGCGGGGAGTGCGGTTGCTCAGGGCGACGACCACCCCGTCGCCGCCGGGCGCCCAGACATATGTCGCAGCAGCTGACTCACCGTACGCTTGAGATTGCGCCGGTGCACGACGGAATCGAGCATGCCGTGGTCGAGCAGAAACTCCGACGTTTGAAAACCTTCCGGCAAGTCCTGGCCGAGCGCCTGCTTGATCACGCGCGGACCGGCAAAGCCGATCACGGCACCCGGCTCGGCGAGGATGGCATCCCCCAGCATTGCGTAGCTCGCGCTGACGCCGCCCATGGTCGGGTTGGTGAGAATCGAGATGAACGGAATCCGGCGCTCGGCAAGCTGGGCGAGCACTGCAGATACCTTGGCCATCTGCATGAGCGAGAGCACGCCTTCCTGCATTCGCGCGCCGCCCGAGGCGGAGATGACGATCAACGGATATTTGCGCTCGAGCGAGCGGACGCCGAGGCGGGCGATCTTTTCGCCGACAACGGACCCCATCGATCCGCCCATGAACGCAAAGTCCATCACGCCAAGGCTAACCGGCAACGCGTCGAGTGTACCCGTACACGCCAGTAGCGCATCGGTCTCGCCGGCGTTGCTCGTCGCTTTCTTCAGGCGCTGCGGGTAGTCCGGAAACCCAAGCGGGTCGATCGACCGAAGGTCGACCTCCACCTCTTCCATCGTCCCTTCGTCGAGAAGAAGTGCGCAGTAGTCTGCCGCGCGAATGCGACGGTGATAGTCGCAATTCGGGCACACGTTGGTATTCCGCTCAAACTTCTCGCGAATATCCGTATGCCCACACGCCTCGCACTTTTCCCAAACGTCAGGCGGAATCTCGAGCCTGTCGCGCCGGGGCTGCCGAGGCTTCTTCTCGTTCTTATTGAACCAAGCCATTGGCGCAATTTGGCGATGCGCGGCGCGCCGTGCTAGGTGAGCTCGGTATTGCCTTTAAACGCTGACCAGGTCAGACCTTGAGCGAGGCCGCCATGCCACCCCGGCCTTCGCTCGAAATGCGCGCCAGGACGCCGATCGCCAACCAACAGGCGAACATGAACGAGCCGCCGTAGCTGAAGAACGGCAGCGGAATCCCGGTCACGGGCATGACATTGAGCGTCATCCCGACATTTTCCAGCACGTGCGTGAACCAGCTGGCCAGCAGCCCGAACGCGACCAGACTACTGAACGAATCGTTCGCGCGCTCCGAAATGCGAATCACGCGAAGAAAGAGGAACAGAAACAGCGACAGGGCAATCAGCACACCGATGAATCCAAGCTCTTCGCCAACGACCGCGAAAATGAAATCCGTGTACTGCTCGGGAAGAAAGGCCAGCCGCTTTTGCGGGCCGTGGAGATAGCCGCGGCCGAACCACCCGCCCGAGCCGATCGCAACGATTGATTCGCGAACGTGGTAGCCGCTGCCGCGCGGATCGATTGACGGATCGAGAAAGACCTTGAGGCGATCCTGGCGATACCGCGGCATGTGCTCCCAAAACAGCGGCCCGATCACGCCCATCACAACATTCGCCACGACGACGAAAACGCTTTCGCCGAGAAACGGCTTGTACCAGAACACGAGCGCGAGGAGCGCGAGGAACCACGCGCCCCAGATGCGCGAGTCGAACCCGAGCATCAAGCTGATCACCGGACTGGCGAGGAGCACGAGCAATTCCCAGCTCACACCGGCCCAGAACAGCATGGCGAAGAAGATTCCCACGAACACGATCGACGTACCCAGGTCGCCCTGCGCGACGATCAGCAGCAGCGGTACGCCGGTGATGACGATCGGCTTCCACAGCTCGATCATCGACTTGGGCGCGACGCGATTCTGACTGAGTACGCGCGCCAGCATCAACACGACGGTGAGCTTGGCGACTTCCGCCGGCTGGCCGAGGCGGTGGCCGGCGATCGTGAGCCAGCCAGACGTGCTCGTCGCTGTGCCGGCGCCCGATCCGAGACCGACCAGCAGAGCGGTCAGCAGGAGCATCGTCAAGACGTAGGCCGGAACGGTCATCCATTCGATCAGGCGCACCGACGCCCGGCTCACGGCGTACGCCGCGATCAACCCGACAATCGTCCAGACGATCTGCCGCGACCAGGCGCCGGCCGCGTGTGTCGGCACGTCGGTTTGGCCAGCGGAGTACACGACGGCGATGCCGTACACCGTCAGTACCAGCGCGGCGACAATCAGCGGAAGGTCGACGTTGATTCGACGCGTTGCCGGCATCAGCCCGTGTTCAGCACGGTGTTGTTGATCTGCACGTGGAGAAAGTGCGCCATGATCTTGGTGGCAAACGTCGCCGACGTCGCGCCCTCGAAGGTCACGTTCGGCACCATGACG
This sequence comes from uncultured Gemmatimonadaceae bacterium, assembly GCA_963817445.1. Classification (GTDB taxonomy): domain Bacteria; phylum Gemmatimonadota; class Gemmatimonadetes; order Gemmatimonadales; family Gemmatimonadaceae; genus JAQBQB01. The sequence continues at coordinate 425,004 of CAWFOG010000022.1, read as the reverse complement.
ACGACGACGATCTTCGGATCTTCCGCCGGCGCCATTCCGGCGAACCACGCGTAGTAGAGCGACTTCCCGTTCTTGTCGAAGCGCAGCGTTTGCGCGGTGCCTGTCTTTCCCGCCACGTTCACGCCCTTGATCGCCGCGCGAGCGGCCGTACCGCCCTCGGCGACGACACCCATCATCGCCTTCCGAATTTGGAAGAGCTGGTCGGGCGTGAGTCTGAGTGCAGGCGAGCGCTTTGGCGCGGCGCGCTTGATCGTCGGCGTCGGCACGCTGCCGTCCGTCGCCAGCGCGCTGTAGAATCGCGCCATGTTGAGCACCGTCTGCGCGTTCTCACCCTGGCCGATGGCGAGGTTGAGTTCTTTCTCACCGGGCGTCCATCCACGAGGATACTTCTGATTGAAGTACCCTGGAACGCTCGTGGGGAACTGCGGCCGTTTTTCGTCCGGCAAGTCGATGCCCGTTTTCTTGTCGAAGCCGATCGACACGCCGCCGGCGACGAGGCGACTCAGCGTCAGCTTCTGGCCGAGCTGGTAGAAGTACACGTCGCACGACTGCGCAATCGCGTTGCGTAGGTCGAGACTTCCGTGGCCCTCTTTCTTCCAACATCGCCACGCGCGGTTGCCAAAGTAGTAAAAGCCGTTGCACGGCTCCGGCATGTGCGAATCGAAGGTGATGAGGCTGTCCTCGAGCGCCATCGACGCCGTCGCGAGCTTGAACGTCGACCCCGGCGGGTACTCGCCCTGGAGCACCTTGTTGTACATCGGCTTCTGCGGATCGTTGTTCAACGAGTCGTAATACGCGTGCGACACGCCGCCGACGAACCGATTGGGATCGATCGACGGCGAGCTGTAGAGCGCGAGCACCTCGCCCGTTTGCGGCACCATGGCCACGACCGCGGCCGACACGGTGTCGCCGAACAACGAATGGATGTACTCCTGCAAGTCGAGATCGATGTTCGTGTACAGCGGCGGCCCTTCTTCCGGCGTCACGTCCTCGCGCGTTTGCCCGTTCGGCACGATTCGATTGCGCGAGTCGACCTCGACGAAGTTGATCCCCTCTCGCCCGCGCAACGTCTGTTCGTACTGCTTTTCCAGTCCGCTCTTTCCAATGAGTTGGCCCGGTTTGTAACCGTCCGCCGACATCGTCGCCAACTCAGGTTCGCTGATCTCGCTGATGTAGCCGACGAACCCGCCCACCGCTTCGCCGTCCGGGTAAATGCGCTTCGGCGCCGACTGGATCAGCAGGCTCGGAAAGTCGAGATGGTGTTCTTCGAGGACCGACACGACGTCGAACGACGCGTCCGGGATGATGACCGCCGGCCGCGACGGATCGCGCCGAAAGCGATTGATCGCATCCTGGAACTGCTGATTGGTCAGCTGAATCGTGTTGCGCAGGCGCGTCAGCGTCGCGCGCAGCGTGTCCTGCGATTGGGCGAGCAGCGCAACGGAATATCCGACGACGTTCTCGGCGATCGGCTTGTTGTTGCGATCGAGAATCTTTCCGCGCGGCGCCGCGGTCGGAATCTGGCGCAGTCGATTCTCTTCCGATTGCAGCAGCGATTGCTGGTTGTGCAGCACCTGCGCGCGGAAAAACGCGCCCAGCAGGAACACGAGCACGCCGCACACGATGGCCGACGCCGCGCGACCGCGGCGGACGACGTCGTTCGGATGAAAGCTCACGCCGTTCGCACGTCCATCAGCGGTTTGAGAAGCGACAACGCTATCACGCCGGCCACCGCGGTCACCGCCGCCGACAGTGGAGACCAGACGAACAGTTGCATAACGAGTTCGAGACCGTGAGCACGCTGACCTGCAAGCATGAAGATCAGGTCAAAGAGCCACTTGGCGAGGAACAGAAAAAAGCCGTTCAGCGCCAAGTTGTCCGCGAAGAACACTGCTTTGAGCCACGATGCCGAGAACCCAACGATGGACATTGCCAACGCCGCCGCGCCGAAGGCATTCACCGCCAGCGAGTCGGCGAGCAATCCCAATAAAAAACCGTACAACGCCGCCGTGCCCGGACGCAAGCGAACCGAACCGAGGAGCAACGCGACGATGAGAAAATCGATCGACGCACGCCATGCGAGCAGCGGGCGCAGCGTAAAGTGGAGAACGATCAGGATCGCGCAGACGATGACCGTTCGCGCGGTGACGGACCAATTCATGGGCGTGGGGGACGACTGGTGTCCGGGCGGGTCGAATCGCGGCGCGGGACCAACGCGGCCGCGCCGCCGAGCACCCGAGTCATCGAATCAATCGTTGCCCGTCGAACCGAATCCAGCGCAGCCGCGCGGGCCTTTGCCTCGAGCAGCGCGGCCTGCTTGGCGAGCGAATCCCCAGCCGCGGCGATCTTGCGGGTTGCCGAGTCGGCGTTGACCGCGGCACCCCAAACGTTGCCCGTTCCCTGTGTGACACGCTGCGCCGTGAGTACGAGGACGGTCGTCACGCGCGACGGGCTCACTGCGGGGCGCACGAGATAGGTACGCGTCCAGACTTCCGCGGTCTTGAGTTCCACCACCACGCTGCCGATCGTGATGCCGCGCGGGAAGGTGCCACCCAACCCCGAGGTATAGATCGTGGCGCCCGGTCGAAGATTGACTCGGGTCGGCACGCCGCGCAGCTCGAGCATATACGCATCGGCGCTCCGTCCGCCCGATGTGTGCGGATACACGATGCCGAATCCCACGCCGTCAGCCGTTACCGCGCTGGCTCGGAAATCCGCATTCGTGTAGAGGATCGCGATGCTCATCGTCGGATCGGCACTTTGGATCATGCCGACCAGCCCTTCAGGGGCGACCACGGCGCTGTATCGCTGGATGCCGGCTGTGCTACCTGCCGTGAGCGTGAGCGTCGTGACCAGGTCCTCGCTGGGCGTGGTGTTGTGAAGCGCCTCGGCGGGCACGAACCCCCATTGTAGGCGCGATCCCAGGCCAATGACCTTCCGCAATTGGTCGTTTTCCAATTGCAACGCCTGCGCCTGAATCGCCCGCATGGCCACCGAGTCCACGGCCATCTGCCGGCCCTCACTCGTGACCCACGCGCTCCGCCATCGTTCGGCCCCGCGTTGCATTCCCACCAGCGGCGCCACGAGCGTGCGGCGTAGCGCGCTGGCGATGGGCTCGCGATTCTCGGCGGGCAGCGCGATGGCGATCAGAGATAGGATGACGCAGCCGACCAAAAGGCCGACGTCGGCTCGGCTGCTGGAACGCGCTGCGCTTGCCACCGCTCACCTCACGTGCTGAGGACCGACCAGTATTTCTCCTCGTCGTCGAGAATCCGCCCCGTGCCGCGAACCACGCAGGTCAGCGGGTCTTCGTCGACGTGAATGGGCAGACTCGTCTCCTGGCTGAGCAGGAGGTCGAGGCCGCGGATCAGCGCACCGCCGCCGGTCATCACGATGCCGCGATCGACAATATCGCTTGCAAGTTCCGGGGGAGTGATTTCGAGCGCGCGGCGCACCGCGTCGACGATCTGCTGGATCGGTTCCTGAATCGCCTCGCGGATCTCGCTCGAATGCACGCGAACCGTCTTGGGAATGCCGGACACGAGATCCCGCCCCTTCACTTCCATTTCCCGCTCGTCGCCAACCGGTGCCGCCGACCCGATGGTGATCTTGATCTGCTCGGCCGTCGGCTCGCCAATGAGCAAGTTGTAATTCTTGCGCATGAACTGCACGATCGAGATGTCGAGCTCGTCGCCGCCCGTGCGAATCGACGTGTCGCTCACGATGCCAGAGAGCGCGATGACGGCGATCTCGGTCGTACCGCCGCCGATGTCGATCACCATGTTGCCCGTGGGCGTTTCCACCGGAAGACCGACGCCGATCGCCGCCGCCATCGGCTCGGCAACCATGAACACTTCCTTCGCCCCGGCGCCAAGCGCGGAGTCGCGCACGGCGCGTTTTTCCACTTCCGTGATCCCCGACGGCACGCAGACAATCACACGCGGCTTCACCTTGAACACGTGGTTCTCGATGATGAGCGTGAGAAAGTAGCGCAGCATTTTCTCGGTCACGTCGAAGTCGGCAATGACGCCGTCCTTCATCGGCCGCACGGCAATGATGCCGTCCGGCGTGCGACCGAGCATCCGCTTGGCCTCGAGTCCCACTCCTTTGATCTTCTTGGTCTCGCGGTCGATGGCGACAACCGAGGGTTCGTTCAGCACGATTCCCTCACCCTTCACATATATGAGGGTGTTCGCGGTGCCGAGGTCGACGCCGATCGCGTTCGCGGGAAATAGCGAACCCGCTTTAAAGAGAGGCCAGCGCATCCAGTCCAGAGGAGTCGTCCAACCTAAAGGGTGAGTGCTACGAGCACAGCGGGTTGACCCATTGTCATCTATGCAACGAAGGCGCTCGGGTCGTTGTACTTCATGCCGAACGCTTCGGCCACGCCAGGATACGTCACGTGGCCGTCCGTCATGTTGAGACCTTTGAGGAGCGCGGGGTTGTCCCGCAGCGCCTTTTTCCAGCCCTTATTGGCGAGCTGCATTGCGTACGGCAGCGTCGCGTTGGTGAGCGCGAGCGTCGACGTGCGCGGAACGCCGCCCGGCATGTTCGCTACGCCATAGTGAATGATGCCGTCGACGACGTACGTCGGATTCTCGTGCGTCGTCGCCTTGATCGTTTCCACGCAGCCGCCCTGATCGATGGCAACGTCCACGATCACCGCGCCAGGCTGCATGAGCTTCAGGTCGTCGCGCCGAACAAGCTTGGGCGCGACAGCACCCGGGATCAGCACCGCGCCGACGACGAGATCCGCCGTCGCGATCTGTTCGAGAATGTTGTGGCGGTTCGAGTGAATGAGTACACAGTTTGCCGGCATGACGTCCGACAAATAGCGCAGGCGCTCGAGCGAGAGATCGAGAATCGTGACCTTGGCGCCCATCCCCGCCGCCATCTTGGCCGCGTTGATCCCGACGATGCCGCCGCCGAGAATCACGACCTTGGCTGGCGCGACACCCGGTACGCCACCGAGCAGCACTCCGCGGCCGCCGTACAACTTCTCGAGGTACTTGGCCCCTTCCTGTACCGCCATGCGTCCCGCGACTTCGGACATTGGGGTGAGGAGCGGCAGTTCTCGCGACGGCAACTCGACCGTTTCATACGCCACGCACGTCGCCTTGGATGCGAGGTGCGCCTTGGTCAGCTTTTCGTCCGCGGCAAAATGGAAATAAGTGAACACGAGCTGACCGGCGCGCATGTGCTTCCATTCCGGCTCGATCGGCTCCTTCACCTTCATGATCATTTCGCTGTCGCGCCACACGGTCGCCGCGTCAGGCGCGATCTTGCCGCCCACGGCAACGTACGTCTCGTCCGAAAAACCACTCCCCATTCCGGCGCCTGTTTCAATCAGCACCGAATGCCCAGCGGCGACGAGCATTTCCGCGCCCGCCGGCACCAGTGCGATGCGGTTTTCGTTTGTCTTGATCTCTTTCGGAACGCCGACTTTCATCGTCAAAAGGCTGAGTGTGGAGTCTCGCGGCTGCTGCGATTGGAAAGTAACGGAGCCCTGTCTATTCCGCGCTTTCCGGCCCGAGGCTCACCACTGTTAACTGATCCGGGTCGAAATACCGTGCTGTCGCCTGTGCTACATCGTCATCCGTGATCCCGTCGATGAGCGCCAACACCTCATCGAGCGTCCGGTACGGCTCGCCGTAAAGCTCGACCGATGCCGCGCGGTACATCCGCGACGACACGCTCTCGAGCGACAGCGTGACCTGCCCCTTCAATTGCTGCCGTCCCATGGCCAGTTCGTCGGCCGGCAGTCCCTCGTCGATCGCGCGCCGCAACTCGGCGCGAATCGCATCGAGAGCAGCACTGGCCGACTCCGGCGCTGTCGCAACGTACACGCCGTGCATGCCCGCATCGGCATGGAACGACTGGTAGGTGTAGACAGCGTAGGCGAGGCCCAACTCTTCCCGCACACGTTGGAAGAGGCGCGAACTCATGCCTCCACCGAGTAGCATACTGACGAGCAGCAGCGGAAAGCGCATCGGATCGCTGTGCGCGACACCGCGCGTTCCGGCGACAATGTGAGTTTGCGCACCATCGCGTTCGATATGACGCGTGCAGGGCGGTTCCGTGTGGGGCGGCGGCGGCACGAGCGGGGTGGCGTCGCCCGGCGCGGCATCTGCCCACCCGGTCTCCGAGAGCACGTGGAGCAGGCGTTCGTGTTCGAGATTGCCAGCAGCGACCACAACGAGCTGGCCAGGATGGTAGGCCCGCCGATGAAGCTCGCGCAGGTCCGGTACCCCGAGGGAATTGACCGTCTCGCGGGTGCCGAGAATCGAGTAGCCATAGGGATGCTGACCCCACAACGTCTCGTTGTGCAGCTCGAACACGAGATCGTCGGGGGTGTCGTCGACCATCGCGATCTCCTCGAGTATCACCTTCCGCTCGAGGGTGAGGTCCGACTCGCGCAGGGTGGGATGCAGCACGATGTCGGCGATGACGTCCGCCGCCTGCGCCAGGTGCTCATCGAGCACGCGCCCCTGGTAGACCGTGTGCTCGCGCGACGTATACGCGTCGAGTGATCCGCCCAGCGCCTCCAGCGACAGTGCGATCTGGTGCGCGGTTCTGCGCTCCGTGCCCTTGAACACCATGTGCTCGAGCAGGTGCGACAGCCCCATGCGCTCGCGCACTTCGTGGAGCGATGCAGCCCGCACCCACACGCCAAACGCAACCGACCGCACTCCCGGCATTGCCTCCGAGAGTACGGTCAGTCCATTCGGCAGTAGGGTGCGATGAAGCGCCGCCTCGCCCGCGAGCGGTCCGGCTGAGCGCTGGCCTGCAGCCGCGCGACTGTTCACCTGCGGCGCGAACGCTCTCCGCCGCCTCGACCACCGCTCCGCGGACGGTCGCCGCCGCCTTCGCGGCCACCTTCGCGCCGCGGCCGCGACTTCGCCGCCGCCGTTCTCACTGCCCGGCTCGGGTTCCGGCATCCCTTCTGGCCGGGGCAACAGCGCCTTCATTGAGAGACGCAGGCGTCCGCGCTCGTCGCGATCGATGAGCTTGACGCGAACCCGGTCCCCCTTCTTCACGACGTCCTCAGTCCTCTCGGTGCGCTCGTGGCGCATTTCGGAGATGTGGACCAAGCCTTCCGTGCCCGGCATGATCTCGACGAACGCGCCGAACGGAGTCGTCGTCTTGACGGTGCCTTCGTACGTCTCGCCAACGACCGGCTCGGCCGTGACCGCCTGAACCATCTGTCGCGCGCGCTCCATCGACTCGCCGCCAACGGCGGCGATCGTGACGGTGCCGGCGTCGTCGACCGTGAGCTCGGCGCCAGTTTCGTCCTGAATCCCGCGGATCGTCTTGCCCTTGGGACCAATCAGGTCGCCGATCTTTTCCGGGCTGATCTGGATGGTGATGATGCGCGGCGCATGTGGCGACAGATCATCGCGCTTGGCGGGCAGTGCCTTGTCCATTTCGCCAAGGATGTGCATGCGACCGTCTTTGGCTTGGGCAAGCGCTTCCTTCATGATGCCGAGATCGAGACCTTCGATCTTGATATCCATCTGGATCGACGTGATCCCCTGCCGCGTTCCGGCGACCTTGAAGTCCATGTCGCCCAAGTGATCCTCGGTCCCGAGAATGTCGGTGAGAATCGCGTACTTCTTCCCTTCTTTGATCAGGCCCATCGCCACGCCGGCAACCGCCGAGCGAATCGGCACGCCTGCGTCGAACAGCGAGAGTGAGCCACCGCAGACCGACGCCATCGACGACGATCCGTTGGACTCGAGAATGTCGGACACGATGCGAATCGTGTATGGGAATTCTTCAAAGGCAGGCAGCACGCCCTGAAGCGCACGCTCGGCCAGATTTCCGTGCCCGATCTCGCGCCGCGACGTGCCGCGCATGGGGCGAACCTCGCCCGTGGAGAACGGTGGAAAGTTGTAGTGCAGCATGAACGACTTCGTGCCTTCCTTCGGCTCGTTCACGGACTCGTAGCGTTGAACGCTGTTCGCCGTACCGAGTGTCGCCGCGACGAGCGCTTGCGTCTGGCCGCGCGTGAACAACGCCGAACCGTGAGCACGCGGAAGCACGCTGGTGTCGATCGAGATCGGGCGCACTTCATTTGGCTTGCGGCCATCGACGCGCAGACCGGTGTCGAGCACCTGCGACCGGAGCTGGTTGTACTCGACGTCGCCCAGCAACGCCTTGATGTCCTTGCCCTTCTCGGGGAAATCGGCGAGCAATTTCTCGACGATTTCCTTTTTCGCGCGCTCGACGGCTTCGATGCGGCCGTGCTTGTCCTTTTGATTGAGCGCGTCCTTGATCTTGCCGTTCGCGAGATCCTTGACCTTGGCCGTCAGCGCGCTGTCGATTTCGGTCTTGGCCCATGGCATTTTCGCCGGACGGTCGCTGCCCATTTTCTTGAGCAACTCTTCCTGCGCGGCGATCAATTCACGAATGCCTTTCTGCGCGACGGTGAGCGCTTCGACCACGTCCTCTTCGGAGACTTCGAGCGCGCCGCCTTCGACCATGTTGATCGAGTCGGCCGACCCGGCCACGACGAGCTCCATGTCGCTGTACGCGAGTTGCTCGAACGTCGGGTTGAGGACCCACTTGTCCTGGATCCGGCCAACGCGCGTTGCCGCGACCGGCGTCGTGAACGGAATCTTCGACGCGTTCAGCGCGGCAGATGCGGCGACCAGCGCGAGTACGTCGGGCGCGTTTTCCTGATCCGCGGAGATGATGTAGATGAAAACCTGGACTTCATTCTTGAAGCCTTCAGGGAAGAGCGGGCGAATTGAACGATCGACGATGCGGGCCGAGAGAATCTCGGCGTCGCTCGGGCGACCTTCGCGCTTGATGTAGCCGCCGGGAATTTTGCCGGCCGCATACGTCTTTTCGCGGTATTCGACGAGGAGCGGGAAAAAGTCGAGCGGGCTTTGCGTGTCGCTGACCGTCACGGCGGCGAGGACCATCGTGTCGCCGAAGGTGACGAGCGCGGATCCGGAGGCCTGCTTGGCCATGCGACCGGTCTCGATGACGAGCTTGCGCCCCGCGAACGTTTTCTCAACGCGTTGCATCATTGCTTGGTTGCCTGAAAGAGCCTGTAGGGGATGACAAAACGCGCGGGCTGCAACGATTGCGCCCGCGCGGTGCTGCTCATGAGTGAATTAGTACCGGAGGCCCAGTTCCTGGACGATGTGCCGGTATCCGTCGACATCGGTACGCTTCAGGTAGTTCAGCAGACGGCGGCGCTTGCCAACCATCTTGAGGAGCCCACGGCGGCCGTGGTGGTCCTTTTTGTGAACGCGGAAATGCTCAGTGAGGTAGTTGATGCGCTCCGTGAGCAGCGCGACCTGAACGCGAGTCGACCCGCTGTCGGTCTCATGAACGCGATACTTCTCGACGGTCGAAGCCTTTACGAAAGCCATGTCCTAGTGATTTCCCTGCCGCCGCGGCGGTCTACGATGTACGCTTTTCGATGTTAGCTTTGAATCGTAGCCGATTTCTAAACTGATGTAAAGGGGACACTTACGCGGGGTGCTGGTTCAGTTTGCCCGCCGCCGCTACGCGCCAAACAAGTGCCCCAGCCATCCGAACACTTTCGCCAACCCCGCTCGCGTATCGTTGTACATCACGATCGCAAACAGTAGCGCAATTGCCAGCAGCCCGACGCGCAGAATGTACTCGCGCGTACGCAGACTGAACGGGCTGCCCTTTGCCGCTTCGAGGATGTTGATCAGGATCTGTCCGCCGTCGAGAATCGGGATGGGAAGAAGGTTGAGCACCGCGACGTTAATGCTCAGAAGAGCAATGAGATAGAATAACTCGTCGATCCCATTTCTCGCCGCGCTCACCGATGCGCGCGTGATCGCGATCGGCCCTCCCAACTGGCGAACTGACACCTGCCCGACCCCAATGTCGTGCAGCACTTTGTACACGGCTCCGGCGTTGCTCCACGTAATGCGAAGCCCCGCCCCAATCCCCGCCGCCAAGCCGACCGGTGCTTTGATCGACGGATCGCGCGGGCCGGCGCCGATCTTTCCCAGCACGACTTCCGCGCCGGTTTCCGGGTTCGTGTCGCGAATCGCCTTCGGAGTCACGGTCAACGATTCGGTCACCCCGCCACGGCGCACGACGAACGACAACGCGCGATTGGGCGACGTCACGACGTGATCGACCATGTCGGTCCACGTGTGAATCGGTGCACCGGCCACACTCATGATCGAGTCGCCGCGCTGAATTCCCGCGCGAGCCGCCGGGTCGCCGGCAAAGATCGAGTCGATCACCGCGGGCAGGAAGTACTGCACGCTGTCGGCGACATCCTGTGCCGTCGTGCCGGCGCGACCCAGCGGCACATCGACTTCGCCGTGCTGGGTGACGAAATGCACCGCTCGATCGCTCGACGCGATCTGGCGACGCACCTCGTTCCAACTGGTCACGCGATGTCCGTTGATCGCGCGAATCGAGTCGCCGAGGTGAAGCTGCGACAGCTCAGGCGCGCCGGGCGACGCACCGGCTCGGCCAACGACGGTCGTCGGCAGGGTCAGCTGCCCGTAGTGAATGGCCAGCACCGTCGCGACGACGATTGCCAGGAGTGCGTTCATGCACACGCCGGCGAGCATGATCACGATGCGCGCCCACAGTGGCTTGCTCTCGAACCACCGGTTCTCCGGCACGGGCTTCGGTCCGAACGGAATCATCGCGTTCGGGTCGTAGTCCGGATCTGACTCCGGCCGTGTCGTCTGTTCTTCGTTTCCTCCCTCGAGAAACGCCGTCTCCGCGTCGTGACGCGACGCCATCCGCACGTACCCGCCAAGAGGGAGCCAGGCGAGGATGTATTCGGTCTCGCCGCGCCGGAACTTGAAGATCGACGGACCGAATCCGATCGAAAAGCGCGGCGCGTAAACGCCCACGGCTTTCGCGGCGAGGAAATGCCCGAATTCGTGAACGAAAATCACGAGGCCGAAGACGAGAATGGGTGCGAGGATCGCTAGCATCCGAACCTCTCCGTCACCGTGCGCCGTGCCGCCGCATCCGCCGCGAGAATTGCCTCGCGCGTACTCCCGGATCCACCGCCGTGCAGCTCGAGCGCGGCACTAATCGCGACGCTGATCTCGCCAAAGCGAATTCGACCGGCGAGAAACAGCGCAACAGCGGCCTCGTTCGCGGCGTTGAACACCGCCGGCGCCGCGCCACCTCGCCGCCCCGCCTCGACACCGAGCGCGAAGGCCGGAAACTGTTGCACGCGCACTGGTTCGAAGGTGAGCGGTGAGTTCGCTACCGGATCAAAGCGCGGCATGCCCTCGTCGGTCACTCGATTCGGATGTGTGAGCGCGTACAACACGGGCAACTCCATGCTCGGCACGCCAACCTGCGCCAGCACACTGCCGTCGACGAATTCAACGAACGAGTGTACCACGCTCTGCGGGTGGACAACGACTTCGATGCGGTCGTAAGACAAACCAAACAAATAGTGCGCCTCGATCACCTCGAGCGCCTTGTTGGCGAGCGTCGCACTGTCGACGGTGATTTTGCGGCCCATCTTCCACGTCGGATGACGGAGCGCGTCGTCGATGGTTGCCTCCGCCAACTGGTCCGGAGTCCATTCGCGAAACGGTCCGCCCGACGCCGTGATGATGACCCGCCGTACGTCCACTCCCTGCCGCCCGGCAATACACTGAAGAATGGCGCTGTGTTCGCTGTCGACGGGCACGACTTCGCCGCCGCCGGCGAGGCACGCCGCGCCAACGAGCGCGCCCGCCATGACGAGCGTTTCCTTGTTGGCCAACGCGACGCGCTTGCCTTTCGCCAACGCGGCCAACGTTGCCTCCAGTCCCACCGCGCCGACCACGGCGTTGAGCACGATGTCGACGTCGTCACGCTGCGCCGCTTCGACGAGACATGATGCGCCAACGCTCCAATGCGCGTGCGGTTCGCTTCCGTTCTCGACGATGCCGACGAAGCTCGGACGGAATTGCTCCGCCTGTTCATTGAGCAACGTGGCATTGTTGTACGCCGTCAGCGCGGCGACGCGGAAATTCGCGCGCTGGCGATCGAGCACGCGCAGCGCCGTGCACCCAATCGATCCCGTCGAGCCGAGGATCGCGACGCCGCGCGGCGCTGCTCGGTCCGTCATGCGGCCGACCAGGTCAACAGCCATCCGAGCACGACGTACGAGATCGGGAGAACGAACAACAGACTGTCGCAGCGATCGAGAATTCCGCCGTGCCCAGGAATGAGCGACGAGCTGTCCTTGACGCCGGCGTCGCGTTTGAGCAGCGACTCCGCGAGATCGCCGACCTGGGCCGCCACGCTGACCAGTGCGCCGAACAGCAGGACGCCCAGCGGCGCCCAACGAAAATCCAGCTGTGTTCCCGGGTGCAGTACACACCGGACGTAAATCCAGGCAATCAACATGCTCGCGGCGAGTCCGCCAACCGCGCCTTCGACCGTCTTCCCCGGACTCACCGAGGGCATGAGCTTGTGCCGTCCCATGGTGCGACCCACCGCGTACGCGCCAATGTCGGACGCCCACGTGGCGAACAGCGGCAGCAGGAGGAGCAATCCGCCGGACGGTACCGTCCATGTCTTGCCGGCGAGCGAGACGGTGCCAGGCGCAAACGCGTATTCATGATATCGAATGGCGTAGCCGAAGCTCAGCATTCCGCCGACGTACGCCGCGCCGAACACCGTTATCGCCGCGGACGCGAGCGGCTTTCCCGCAACGCCGCGCGTCCAGATCGTCGCGGCCAAGAGCGCGAGCAGACACACGGCGCCGAGCGACAGACCACCGATTGACGTGTCGGGGTTGTACATGTTGAGAAACCGCGCGTGGACGAGGAGCGGGATGAGCCCGGCGATGACGATTCCCGCATCGTCCATCGGATTCAGCCCGGTCGCGCGCGCCAGGCGAAACAGCTCCCACGCTCCGAGCGCCGACACGATGGCGAGCAGCGCGGCGAGCGGAGCGCCGCCGAAGAGTACGATGGCGATCGCGAGCGGCACCGCGACCACCGATACCACGACACGACGAGTGAGCTCTCCGCTCACACTTCCATGATCTCGGCTTCCTTCGCCTTGATCAGCTCGTCGATTTTGTGCATGCAGTCGTCGTGGAGCTTCTGAATGTCCTTCTCGGCGTGCTTGACGTCGTCCTCTGATACGCCGGACAGTTTCTTCAGCGTTTCGCGGGCGTGCGTGCGCGCATGGCGAACCGCCACGCGACCGTCTTCTGCATGCTTGTGCACAATCTTCACGAGCTCTTTGCGCCGCTGTTCGTTCATCGCGGGGAGCGGAACGCGAATGATCGCGCCCTGCGCGGACGGTTCGAGGCCCAAGCCCGATTCGCGGATCGCCTTTTCGACGATCTTGATCTGGCTCTTGTCGAACGGCGTGACGATGAGCACGCGCGGTTCCGGCGCGTTGATCGTCGCCACTTGATTGAGCTGCATGGCCTGCCCGTACATGTCGACCTTGACCGCTTCGAGCATGCTCGGCGCCGCCTTGCCGGAGCGGACGGACGCGAATTCGTGTTTGGCGTGCGCGAGGTCTTTGTCCATGACGCCGCGCGCGTCCTTGAGGATTTGCTGAATCGAACTCATCGAGTGCTCATCGGACGAGGGTGCCGACGCGTTCGCCGCGGACCGCTGCGACGATGGCGCCCGGACGGTGGATGTTGAGAACGATCAGCGGCAACGCGTTTTCTCGGCAGAGCGTGATGGCGGTCTGATCGATCACCTTGAGCTCCTCCACAATCACGTCGCGGAAGCTGATCTCGTCGTAGAACTTCGCGGTCGGGTCCTTCTTGGGATCGGCCGAATAGACGCCGTCGACGCTCGTCGCCTTGATGATGACGTTCGCCTTGATCTGAATGGCGCGCAATACCGCCGCGGTGTCCGTGGAGAAATACGGGTTGCCCGTGCCGGCGGCAAAGATCACGGTGCGCCCCTTCTCGAGGTGGCGCACCGCGCGCCGCCGAATGTACGGCTCCGCCAATTCTTCCATGCGAATCGCGGTCATCACGCGCGTATCGATTCCCTTGCGCTCGAGCACGTCCTGCACGGCGAGTGCGTTGATGACCGTGCCGAGCATTCCCATGTAGTCCGCGGCGACACGATCCATCCCGGTCTTCGACAGGTGCGAACCGCGGACGATGTTGCCGCCGCCGATGACCATCCCCACGGCCGCCCCGGTCATCGTCACCGCGACGACTTCGTCGGCGAGCCGGCTCACCGTGTCGAAGTCGTAGCCAAAGCCTTTGTCTCCGGCCAGCGCTTCACCGGAGAGTTTGACGAGGACGCGCGGGTATTTCAGATCTGGCACAGGGTGGCGTGAAAGAGAATGGTCGTCCGGCGTTCCGTTCTACTGGCAGTGAGCCGCGCCCGCGTGCGACTTACTACTCGCCCAGCTGGTAGCGCACGAAGCGGCGGACCTGAATGTTCTCGCCCGTCTTGGCCGACGTCTCCTGGACGAGATCCCCGATCGTCTTCTTGGAATCGCGCACCCAGACTTGGTGCATGAGCGCGACGTCCTTGTAGTACGACTGCACTTTGCCTTCGACGATCTTGTCGATCATGTGTTCGGGCTTGCCTTCGGCCTTCACCTGCTCGACGAAGATGCGTCGCTCCGACTCGACTTTGTCCTGCGGCACTTGATCCTTGTCGACCGCGAGCGGCGACGCGGCGGCGATCTGTTCGGCGAGGTACTTCCCGAGTTGGCGGAAGTCGTCCGTGCGCGCGACAAAGTCCGTCTCACAGTTGATCTCCACCAGCACGGCGATCTTGCCGTCGTGATGGACGTACGTGCCGATCATGCCTTCTTTCGTTTGACGCCCGGCGCGCTTCTCGGCCTTGGCCGCGCCCTTGGAACGAAGCAGCTCGATCGCCTTGTCGAGATCGCCGCTCGTCTCCTCGAGCGCCTTTTTGCAATCCATCATGCCGGCGCCCGTTCTCTCACGGAGCGCGGCAACTTCTTTCGCGGAAATCATGGTCGTCATGGTCAGAATCCCTGGTCCAACGGTGCCTTCAAGACAGCCCCCACGGGCTCGTCAGTATCGTACAAACGCCGCCGGGCAGTTCGTCCGGCGGCGTATCAAGTCTACTCGCACCCGGAACCTCGAGTGAGGTTCCGTCCCGCGAGCGGGCCTATTCGGTTGCTGCCTCGACCCCACCTTCAGCCGCGACGTCGCCTTCGGCCTCACCTGGGCCCTTGAGCCGAGCGGCAATCGCCTCCGGCTTTGCCCGCCGGCGTCGCGGACGACGGCGACGCTTGCGTTCTTCCTCGCCAGCCGCGGGCTCGGCGCCACGGTCGGAGCTGTACGTGTAGCTCCCGTCGCCTTCCTCGGTCTCGTCACGCGTCGGTGCTTCGCGGCGCGCTTCGACGATCGCGTCGGCGATCGCTTTGGTGATGAGCTCGACGGACCGGATCGCGTCGTCATTTCCGGCGATCGGCACGCTGATCAGATCCGGGTCAGCATTCGTGTCGACGATGGCGATGATCGGAATCGTCAGCTTGTTCGCCTCGCTCACACCGATGCGTTCCTTCTTCGAGTCGACGACGAACATCAGGCCCGGCAGGCGGGACATGTTGCGGATGCCGTTCAAGTACTTCGAGAGCTTCTCACGCTCGCGACGGAGCATGAGCTGCTCTTTCTTGGTGTAGTTCTCGAACTCGCCGCCCTCTTCGCCGCCGGTCTCGAGTTCCTTCATACGGCGCACCTGCTTCTTGACCGTCTGGTAGTTGGTCAACAGGCCGCCGAGCCAGCGCTCGGTGATGAACAGCGCGCTGGCGCGCTCGGCCTCGGCGCGCACAATGCCCGCGAGCTGCGGCTTCGTGCAGACGAACAGCACGTTCTCGCCGCGCAGGATGACGTCGCGGGCCAACTTCTGCGCCACCTCGATCTGCCGCAGCGTCTTCTGCAGGTCGATGATGTGGATGCCGTTCCGCTCCGCGAAAATGAAGCGGCGCATCTTGGGATTCCACCGGCGGGTCTGATGCCCGAAGTGGACGCCGGCGGCGAGAAGTTGCTCGAGCGTCGGCTGATTGTTCGACATCTGTTCGGCCATACTGATGCGTACCCCTGGTTGGTTATGCGTTGGATCTCGTCATCACGTCCGCCCACCGGGTCGCCATTGGCCCGGCACCGGGAGAACGCTCGGTAGATCCTGCGAGATGAACAAACGGTGAATATGTGTTGAACTAGCGCTTGCTAAACTGGAACCGCTTACGTGCCTTTGGCCGGCCGGGCTTTTTCCGTTCGACCGCGCGCGCGTCCCGGGTCAGCAGGCCCAAGTCGCGCAGTTTGCGACGGTGCGCTTCGTCGATCTTGACCAGCGCGCGAGCGACGGCAAGGCGCAGCGCACCAGCCTGTCCGGTTTGCCCGCCGCCATCCACGTTGGCCCTCACGTCAAAGCGGCCGAGGGTATCGGTCGCCACGAACGCCTGTTGAATGGCCGTGACGTGGGCCGCGCGCGGAAAGTAGTCGCCCAAGGTGCGACCGTTCACGTCCCACTTGCCCGAGCCCGCCTTGATGTACACGCGGCACACCGCCTCTTTCCGGCGGCCGATCGCATGAGTCGTTTCCATGTCGGCCATCGTTATTTCTCACTCTTGTCGAAGGTCAGCGTAGCCGGCTGCTGCGCCACGTGCGGATGCTCCTGAGTGGCGTACACACGGAGCTTACGACGCAACACCTGGCGGCCCAGCGCGGTCTTCGGCAGCATGCCGTAGACGGCGCGCTCGATCACGCGTTCGGGATGCTTGGCAATCATCACCCCGTACGGGGTGAAGCGCTCGTGGCCCATGTACCCGGTGTGGCGGAAGTAATTCTTCTGCTCCGCTTTGCGGCCGGTGACCTTGACCTTCGATGCATTGATGACGATGACGTTGTCACCCGTGTCCATATGCGGCGTGAACATGGGCTTGTGCTTGCCGCGGATGATTCTGGCGACCTCGGTCGCGAGGCGACCGAGCACCATGCCATCCGCGTCGACGATGAACCAACGCTGCTCGATGTCGCGCGGCGTGGCGGAATACGTTTTCATTGCGTGGTCAGACGATGTGGGTCCCGCGCCTCACCGGTGCGTCATGCAACCCGGGTCTCGGCAGCCAGTGAAGGCCTTTTTTGACAGACCTGTAAGGTAGACAAGCACTTACGGAGTGTCAACGCGCTCACCTACCGTCGTCGGCTACCAGGGCCAGCCAGTGCCCGTTCGCGCTCAGCGCGAGTCGCGTGATGTGGGCCAGTCCCTCTCCCGCCAAGTCTGCCGCCAGGGCCCACTCCGTTTGACCAGGCTTGAGCGCGTACACCTTGGTGCCAGCGCCCGTCAGCGCGACTCCGCCCGCAGTCCAGACGACGAACGCCGCACCGGCCGGTAGCGGCGCGATCGGTGTCACGCGGCTCGACCCGGTCATCGCGTCCAGCGTCAATCGTTCGAGCATGAGCCCGCCGTCGGGCTGCTGCTGGACGAACGAGATTGTCTCCGCGGCAATCGTCGAGAGCGAGCGGTCGACGTTGCGCGCCACCGTATCGGCGTGTTCGGTGCGCAGATCGACGACCTGGAGCGTGGCCGGCTTGCCGAGGACGTACACCGCGACGTGCGTCGCGTCGAGCCAGGCGTGATACCCCACTGGTTTGATCGTGCGCACCACGAGCTGCGGGTCGCGCCCGTCGAGGGTAAAGCTCCAGAGACGCTGCGCAGAATCGGGTTCAACGCGGATGACGGAGAATCGCCTTCCGCCCGGCATCAGCGTTGGAGAATACTCGCTCTCCGTCGTTGTCGTCACGCGGGCGACCTGCTTGCTCGCGATGTCGTACCGATAGATGTCCGCTTGGCCGTCGGCGTGGATGGATGTGAAGAACACGCCACTCTCGTCGGCGCCAAACGCAGGCTGATTGTCGTAGCCGACGCGCCGCGTAATGTTGCTCGGCGATCCAATGGCGATCCCCGTCGGTGAGCGATCAGAGATCGTGATCGGCGCGAGATAGATGTCGGTGCTCGGCACACCTTGGTGCGCGCGGCGACCGAACGACAGTGCCGCTGCTACGAGTACGGCGACGAGGCTGACTCGGTACGACATGGTTTCCTCTCCTGTACTCATTCGAGTTCGATCAATAGCGCGCCCTTCTCCACCGCCGTCCCCGGCACGGCGTGCACGGCGCGAACACGGCCGGTCGCGCTCGCGCGCAGCTCATTTTCCATCTTCATCGCTTCCATCACGACGAGCCCCTGCCCAGCCTGCACCATGTCGCCCACCTGTGCGGTCACTCGCACGATGAGCCCCGGCATCGGCGCGGTCAGTGGCGCGGGACCGCTCGGCCCGGCGGACACGCCAGACAGATCGCGAATCGTCCGCGTCCGCTCGTCCAACGCCTCGACTTCGAACCGATGACCATCCAGCCAGAGGGTATAGACTCCCACGCTGCCCCCGCGGCGCACGACCACGCGATGCACCTCGCTGCCAATCATCACCGTTCGCACCGGCGTTCCGTCGACCGGCATGACCTGCGCCGCGACGTCTTCGCCGTCGACGTGCACGCCTTCGGCGTCGAGCAAGACATCGTGATCCTCGTCGCCAATCCGCACCCGGTACTTCATGCGTCCCCGCCTCCCTCAGGCACGAGTTCGCACACCGTCTCGACGTGCGCCGTCTGCGGGAACATGTCGAACGCGCGCAGCGAATCGATTCGGTAGCGCGGCATCCGCGCCAAGTCGCGGCCCAGCGTCGCGGGGTCGCAGCTCACGTAGATGAGCGCGCGCGGCGGTGTTGGTGTGCCCTCGAGCAACGCCGTCACGCGTTCGTGCAGGCCGGTGCGGGGAGGATTCACGATCACGACGTCGGCGGGCAACGCGCGTTCCAACTCGTCTTCCACGCGGCCGGCGATCGCCCGCGAACCCTCGGGTAGCAGCGACGCGCAGCGGGCGGCTGCATCGCGGTCCGACTCGATCGCAACCACTCGCGCGCCGCGCTCGGCCAAGCGGACCGCCGTCGCGCCGGAGCCTGCATACGCGTCGATCAGCGTAATCGGTCGGTAGCCACGAGCGCGATCGACGACGTAGCCGTGGAGCAGCGTGGCGACTTCCGGATTCACCTGCGTAAACGACGCACCGGCGACCGCGCCCTGCCCGCGCCGCTCCACCGAATACCGCTCGGCCACCAAAGCGCGCGGCCGGTGCAGCGGCTTCCACCAGAGCGCCGTTGCCGACTGAACGCGCTCGAAGAACGCCGACCGCATGGGCCATTCGTTGCCGCCCTCCATGACGATCGCCGCGCCCTCGTCGAGCAGTCGAACCGACGCGCGAAGTTCCGTCGCCGGTGGAAATAGGTCACGCGCTTCCATCACGTCGCGCCAGATGTTGACGACGCGCTCATCGGTGATCGGACAGTCGGCCAACTGAAACACACGCACCGGATCGTCGAACGGATGGAGACCGATCGTCCAGTCGCCGCGTCCGTCATCCGCGCGACGCAGCGCGAGCGTGAGTTTGCCCCGATAGCGCCATTGCCGCTCGCTGGGCACGACGTCGGGCACGTCGATCGAGCGCTTGCCGATGCGGGCGAGCGCGTCGCGAATGATCCCGCCTTTGGCGTTGAGCTGGGCGTCGTACGACATGTGCTGCAGCTGGCATCCGCCGCAGCGATCAACGCGATAGTGATAGCACAGCGGCTCAATCCGCGAATCGGACGGGGACAGCAGTTCCTGCAGCGTGCCGCGCGCGAATCGCTTTCGCGCCTCGAGTTCCACGCGGACACGATCGCCCGGCGCAGTGCGCGGCACGAACACGACGACACCGTCCGTGCGCGCCACGCCATCGCCGCCGACCGCGATGCTCTCGATGGTCAGGTCGGCGACGTTCACCGCAGCGCCTCATTGCGCGCGACGCGCAGCCACGCGTCGTCGCGCTCCGCCGCGTTCGATGGTGCGGTTGGTCGTGCAGGCGCGTGGCGATCGCGATCGGCGATCAGCGCGGCGACAACTGCCACCGTCTTCGTCAACTCGGCCGGCGGTCGCGCATGGACCAGCGATTCGAGTCGCCGTTCGAGCCACTGAATCTCGATGGCGCCGGCGCGGAACTCCGCATCTTCCATGACCCGGAGATGAAAGTCGCGCGATGAATCAATGCCGTCGATCGTGAGCTCGAGGAGCGCGCGGTGCATTCGGTCGATCGCCGCGTCGCGCGTCGGCGCGTGGACGATGAGTTTGGCGAGCATCGGGTCGTAGATACAGCCCAACCTCACTGCCCTGCTCGACTCCGCCGTCCCAGCGCACACCCGGCCCGGTCGGCACGTGCAGATAGCTGATGCGACCGGTCGACGGCAGAAAGCCATTCGCCGAATCCTCGCTCGTGATGCGGCACTCGATCGCCCATCCCCGCGGCACGATATCCTGCTGCTTGAACGGAAGCTTCTCACCGGCCGCTATGCGAATCTGCCACTGCACAATGTCGATGCCCGTTACGAGCTCCGTGACCGGGTGTTCGACCTGCAGGCGCGTATTCATCTCCAAGAAGTAGAATGCGCCATCTCGGTCGAGCAAAAACTCACACGTGCCGGCGTTCACGTAGCCCGCACCCTGCGCCGCACGCACCGCCGTCTCGCCCATCGCCTTGCGCAGTTCCGGCGTGACGGCAACGCTCGGCGCTTCCTCGATCATCTTCTGGTGGCGTCGCTGCACGGAACATTCGCGTTCGTTGAGCGAGAGCATCGTGCCGTGCTGGTCGCCGAGCACCTGGATCTCGACGTGGCGCGGCCCGACGATGTACTTCTCGACGTACACCGCATCGTCGCCGAACGCATTCTTCGCTTCGCGCCGCGCCGCGTCGAGCGATGCCTGCATTTCGCCGTCGCGCGCGCACGACGCGCATGCCCTTGCCGCCACCGCCCGCCGCGGCCTTGAGCAACACCGGGTAGCCGAACTTGGCCGCGACCGCGCGCGCTTCGTCGGCGTCGCGCAGCGCCTCGGTCGTTCCCGGAACGACGGGCACGTTCGAGCGAATCGCGAGCTGCCGCGCAGCGGTCTTGCTTCCCATCGCCGCGATAGCTTCGGCTGGCGGTCCGATGAACACCAAACCGGCGTCGCGCACCGCGCGCGCGAACCACTCGCGCTCGGACAGGAATCCGTAGCCCGGATGAATCGCCTGCGCGCCGGTCTGGTGCGCGGCCTCGATGATCCGGTCGCCGAGCAAATAGCTCTCCGCCGACGGCGGCGGTCCGATGCGGACCGCTTGGTCGGCCTCGCGGACGTGCGGCGCGCGCACGTCCGCGTCGCTGTACACGGCCACGCTGGCGATACCCAGCTCGCGGCACGCGCGGATGATTCGCAGCGCGATCTCGCCGCGGTTGGCTACGAGAATCTTCGTGAACATCGACGACATCAGCGGCGCGTCACAGCGGAATGTTGCCGTGCTTCTTTGGCGGATTGCGATCCCGCTTCGTGCGCAACGTCGCCAGCGCGTCGATCAACCGCGGACGCGTGTCGCGCGGATCGATGATGTCGTCGAGATAGCCGCGGCCCGCCGCGACGTACGGGTGCGCGAACTTGGCGCGGTACTCCTCGATCTTGGCGTCGGTCGCGCGCTGCGGGTCGCTCGACTCGTTGATGTCTTTGCGAAAGAGGATTTCGACGGCGCCCTTGGGGCCCATCACCGCGATTTCCGCCGTCGGCCACGCCACGTTGTAGTCGCCGCGAATGTGTTTGGACGACATGACGTCGTACGCGCCGCCGTACGCCTTGCGCGTGATCACCGTGAGCTTGGGGACTGTTGCTTCACAATACGCGTAGAGCAACTTCGCGCCGTGCTTGATGATGCCGCCATGCTCCTGCGCGACGCCGGGCAAGAAAGCCGGGCACGTCCTCGAACGTCACGATCGGAATGTTGAACGCGTCGCAAAACCGAATGAACCGCGCCGCCTTGAGCGACGCGTTGATGTCGAGCACGCCGGCGAGCACCGCCGGCTGATTCGCGACGATGCCGACGCTCGTTCCGCCCAAGGTGCGCGAAACCGCAGAGAATGTTGCCTGCGTAGTCGTGCTGCACTTCGTAGAACCCGCCGTCGTCGACGACGCGGGCGATCACGTCGTGCATGTCGTACGGCTTGTTCGGGTTGTCGGGCACGACGTCGAGCAGCGCTTCGTCGCGTCGATCCGCGGGATCGGTGCCGCGGCCGCGCGGCGGATCGTCGACATTGTTCTGCGGGATGTAGCGGAGCAGCTCGCGGATGGCGGCGAGACTCGCGGCCTCGGAATCATGGACGAAGTGCGCGACGCCCGACGTGCCGGCGTGCGTGTCGGCGCCGCCGAGTTCGTCCATCGTCACGTCTTCGTGCGTCACCGTCTTCACGACGTTGGGACCGGTGACGAACATGTACGACGTGCCGCGCGTCATGTAGATGAAATCCGTAATCGCCGGCGAGTACACAGCGCCGCCGGCACACGGACCCAGGATCGCCGAGATCTGCGGTACCACGCCCGACGCGAGTGTGTTGCGCAGGAAAATGTCGGCGTACCCGCCGAGCGAGACGACGCCTTCCTGAATGCGCGCGCCGCCCGAGTCGTTGAGCCCAATCACCGGCGCGCCGTTGCGCACAGCGAGATCCATCACCTTGCAGATCTTTTCCGCGAACGACTCGGAGAGCGAGCCGCCGAACACCGTGAAGTCCTGCGAGAACACGTAGACCAGGCGCCCGTCAATGCGCCCGTAGCCCGTGACCACGCCGTCGCCGTAGTACTTCTCCTGCTCGAGACCAAAGTCGGTGGAGCGATGGACGACGAACCGGTCGAGTTCGACGAAGCTGTCTTCGTCGAGCAAGAGATCCAGTCGCTCGCGCGCGGAGAGCTTCCCTTTGGCGTGCTGCGCTTTGACGCGCCGCTCGCCTCCACCCTGCTCCGACTCGGCGGTTCGGCGCTCGAGCAGATCGAGCTTGTCTCGCATGGTCATAGGCGAGACAAGCTATGCGCCACGGGGGCGGCATTCTAGACTTGTCGCCGATTCTGCGCGTCGTCCGCTACGGTGTGGACCGGCGCAATACGACGGTGAGCGGTACCGTATCGTGCGCCGTCAACGACACAGTCAGCGCCTCGCGCTGAAACCCCGCGTGTTCGATGATGATCACGGCGTTCGGCTGCTCGATAAAGGTCAGTCCGACAGATCCGAGCGCGCCGGTGAGCACCGACTTTCCACTCTGCGAGTCGCGGACGACGGTGCGCGGGAGCGCTTCGCCGGTCTCCCCGTCGAACACGCCGACGAGCCTGCTCCGGTGGATGGCCGCGTCCCTGCCATTTGGTGCGCCATGGACGAACCGGATGTCGCGCACGCGCTGTTCCTCGGCGTCGGCGAAAATTCGTTCGCCCTGCGGCAGCGCCTGCGAGCCGTCTCGCTGCGCGGCGTCCGCCGTGCGCGTGCTACGGCCGTTCGTCCGCATGATCACCGGAACGCCCGGCACCAGTTCGTCGAAGAACGTCTCGACGCTGATGCTTGTGTACGAGCTCGCGTGCTCCGACGGCCGCGAGAGCGACACCTGAGAGCGCCGAATGACGAACGTCGACGTATCGAGATAGATGCTGCCGTCGAGATCGGGATCGCGGATCTTGGCCGACGCGCGGAAGTCGATGCGACGAAGCATTTGCCCTTCGAACGTGACCTCGCCGGCATCCTGAAAACAGTGCGTCTTGATGAAGTCGGGGTCCGCGAACACGGCGAGCGTTGGAATCTCGACGCCATATTGGACGCCCGTGAGCCCGATGCCCGCGGGCACAATCACTTCGCCCGGTTTGTACTTCCACGGTCGATCGCTGCGGACCCATGCCGTGTCGCTCCGCATGGCGACGTCCACCGTATCACTGTTGCTGTCGAGCGAGTCTCCGGCGCTCGCGAGACGACCGGTGACAAGGTGGCTGTAGTAGCGATCGAACGTCGCGTTGAACGGATACTGCTTATTCACGAGCCGGAATTGCTCGGCGTTGAGTGTCAGTTGTTCGAACACGGCCGCCAGGTTGGCGTCGGCCAGGCTCGGCGCTCCCGGCAAACGGCACGGCTCGTCGGTCACGTGCATCGCCGCGAGTCGAACGGCGATGTGCGCCAACGCGAGCGTGATCGTGGTCGTGTCGTTGGCGAGGATGGTGACCTGCGTGTCGATCGGCGCATAGCCTACGCGTCGCACGCGCAGATGAATGACGCCGGCGCCGAGATCGGGAATCCGAAAGCGCCCTTCGTCGCCCGTCAGCCGCTCGATGGATCGGCCGATGATGGAAACGCCCGCATACGGCAGCGGAACGTTGGCCTCTTTGTCCACGACCTGGCCGGCGAGCACACCACTCTGCGCGGACACGCGGTGCGCCATCACCGCCACCGCGGCACCAGCGACGCACGCCGTCATCAGCCGTCGAATTGTGTCACGGATCACGATATGTCCTCCACATCCCTCCAACGCATCATCCTCGATCTCAAATGAGAGGACCATAGATGCACTGGACGCATGGCGCAGGCAAGGGCTTTCGCGCCGCGCTTACCGCTCGGAGACCGGCCTTTCAACCCCCCGTGTTTACGACTCGCGGTACAGGTAGTACTGTTTCTCTCGCCTCTGCCGGACTTGATCATCGATATTCGCGGCCAACTTCAGACATCGCTTGGAACGACGTACACCGTCGAGCGCGAGCTCGCCGGTGGCGGCATGTCGCGTGTCTTTCTTGCGTTCGACCAGACGCTCGGACGGAGCGTGGTCGTCAAGGTGCTGCCGACCGAGTTGGCCGCGGGCGTCTCCGCGGAGCGCTTTCGCCGCGAGATTCGAGTCGCGGCCTCGCTTCAACACCCGCACATCGTCCCGCTACTCACCGCTGGCGAGCTGCCGGCAACCGGCTCCGACCCGGCGCTTCCCTACTACACGATGCCGTTGGTCGCGGGCGAGTCGCTCCGCGACCGACTGTCGCGCGGCGAATTGACCGTGCCAGACGCCGTTCGCATTCTCCGCGACATCGCCGACGCGCTAGCGTTCGCACACGAGCGCGGCGTGGTGCATCGTGACGTCAAACCCGACAATGTGCTGTTGACGGGCGGCCACGCGCTCGTGATCGACTTTGGTGTCGCGAAGGCCGTGCACGACGCCGCCACCGGAATGGGGACGCTGACCACCGTCGGCGTCGCACTCGGCACGCCAACGTACATGGCGCCCGAACAGGCCGCAGCCGATCCGTCAACCGATCATCGCGCCGACATCTATGCGTTCGGCATCGTCGCGTACGAATTGTTGACCGGGCGTCCACCCTTTCACGGTCGATCGGCGCAGCAAGTGTTGGCCGCGCACGCGATTGAGCAGCCGACGCCGATCGAGCAGGTCCGGCCAACGGTGCCGCACACGCTCGCGGTGCTCGTAACGCGGTGCGTCGAAAAGCGCGCGGCCGACCGTCCGCAGAGCGCGCGCGAGCTCGTGCGCATCCTCGAATCCGTCGCCACGCCGGGCGAGGGGTCTCTGCCGAACGTTCCGCCGCACGGTCGACCCTGGACGCGTCTTCGGGGCGCGGGAATTGTTGCCGCCGCCGGACTCGTGATGGCGATTGCTCTGTTCGCGTGGCAGCGAACACGCGCACCGTCGCTCGCGAGCCGGCGTGTCGCGGTGGCACCGTTCGAGAATCTGACGAATGACACCGCACTCGCCCAAGTCGGCCGGATCGCCGCCGACTGGATCACCCAGGGCGTCGCACAAGTCGAGTCGCTCGACGTCGTCCCAAGCACCGCCGTGTCGGCCGCGCTGAATGGCGCGGGCGCGGGCAGCGACGTTGTTCGACGGCTGGCCGCGGTCACGCACGCGAGCGTCATCGTCACAGGCATCGTCGTTCGATCTGCCGACTCGCTGCGAATTTCCGCAACTGTGGTGGACGCACAAACCAACAAACCAATTCGAGTGGTCGAGCCAGTCGCTGGACCAATATCGGACCCGCTCATCGCAATTTCGGCATTGCGCGATCGACTCCTCGGCTCGTTCGCCAGTGGCGACGCGCGGCGCCGAGTCTCTCTCGCCGGCGAGGCCCCGAAGTTCGAAGCCTATCGGGCGATGATGGACGGGTGGGCTCTCGTCCTGCGACAAGACGATCGCGGGGCGCTGCCTCTTCTCCGTCGAGCATTGGAGCTCGACTCGAATTTTGCACTCGCGCACGTCGCGCTCGGCATCACGTACATGCACCTTGGCCAGGTCGACTCCGCCGAGCGCGTGATCTCCGACGCCGATCGCCTGCGTGACAGGCTCTCCGTGGCGGACAAGTTGGAGGTCGATGCGTTCAAGGCCATGTTGGCGGGGGACGCAGAGGCCGAACTGCGATTCGAGCAGCAATACGTCGCGCGGGATTCTCAGCCGGAGTGGGTGTACGAGGCCGGGAACGCCGCCGCCAAACAATTGCGAGCACGGGAAGCGATCGGCCTGCTTCACGCGTCCGACTCCGCGGAGATCGCCTCGGGGTGGAAGCCGCAGATCTCCGTGCTCTCCATCGCATATCACGAAGCGGGAGACTTCGGCGCCCAGCTATCCACGCTCGAACGCGGCCGCAAGTTATTTCCTGCGTATCGCACCTACGCCGGTCTCGAATTCGGCGCGTTCGCCGGCCTCAAACAATCCGCCGCCGCGTTGGCGCTCGCGGATACGCTCATCTCCGCCGCATCCGGCGTCGACGCGTCGCCTCTGGGCTTCATCGTCGCCGGCGCTGACGAGTTTCGCGCGCACGGCGACGTGGCGACCGCCGAATCGCTCGCTCGTAAAATCACGGCATGGGACGCCGCGCATCCGGGACCGGCACGGCCGGCCCGCGATATCGCGTTGGGATCGGCCTGGCTCAGCCTTCGCGAGTTGGACTCCGCCGCGACGCATTACCGACACGCCGCGCACGACTCGCTGACCATACCGCTCGCGGGCTACCTCGCCGTCGTCTCGGCGCAGCAGGGCGACACGGCGCACGCTCGTGCCACCGCGGACTCGCTTGGCGCGCAGCAGTCTCCACGCACCGCGGGCGCGCGAGACTACTGGCGCGCCGCCATCCTCGGCCAGCTCGGCGAGCGCGAACAAGCCGTGACTCTGCTTCGCCAATCGACCCACGAGGGTCAGTCGATGGCGGGTTGGCACGCCGACGGCGCACTTCGGCCACTTCACGGCTATCCACCGTTCGAGCAGTTGATCACGCCGAAAGCGTAGATCTCGGGGATCGAACTGGAAAAGAGATGCCCCTCGGCACGCCGAGGGGCATCTCTTGATTCCGCCATTCGAACCGGTCGCGACTTACTCCACCTCGACCTCGCCCGCCGTCAGATCCACCGGCGGATAGCCCATGTCGTGCTCCGATTCCATCGGGATGATCTTCGACGGTGTCTCGGGACGCGGCGGCTGCTCCTCGGGGATGTTCGTCACGCCGAGCACGATGCGACGGTGGATCGGGTCGACCTCGAGCACACGCATGTCGAGCCGCATGGTCTCGTAGACGATGTCCGTCGGACTGTCGACCGGTTTCTCGGCCGGGCTGAGTTGAGACAGCGGCACGAAGCCTTCGATATCGTGCCCGATGTCGACGACGACGCCCTTGTCCATCAGGCGCACGACGGTGCCCGTGAGCTCCGTGCCCACCGGATACGTCTCGCCGATGCGCAGCCACGGATCTTCCTCGGCCTGCTTGAGGCCGAGCGAAATGCGCTTGTTCTCAGAATCGATATTCAAGATCACGACATCGACCGAGTCGCCCTTCTTCACCACTTCCGACGGGTGCTGCACCCGCTTGGTCCAGCTCATGTCGGAAATGTGAATGAGGCCGTCGATTCCAGCCTCGATCTCGACGAACGCGCCGAAGCTCGTCAGGTTGCGGACCTTGCCCGAAATGCGCGTGCCGACCGGGTAGCGGAGCGGCAGCACCATCCACGGATCCTGCTCGGTCTGCTTCATGCCGAGCGAGATTTTTTCCTCGTTCGGATCGACCTTGAGCACCACCGCTTCGATCGTCTCGCCGATGCTGACGAGCTTGGACGGATGCCGGACGTTGCGCGTCCAGCTCATCTCGCTGATGTGCACCAGGCCTTCGATGCCCGGCTCGAGCTCGATGAATGCGCCGTAGTTCGTGATCGACACGACCTTGCCCGTGACGCGCGTGCCGACCGGATACTTCTCGGCCACGTCCTTCCACGGATAGCTCTGGAGCTGCTTGAGCCCGAGGCTGATGCGCTCGCGCGTCCAGTCGATGTCGAGGACCTTGACCTCGAGTTCCGCGCCGATCTGCACGAGCTCGGACGGATGCGAGATGCGGCCCCACGACATGTCGGTGATGTGCAGCAGGCCGTCGACGCCGCCCAGGTCGATGAACGCCCCGAAGTCGGTGATGTTCTTGACGACGCCTTTGCGGATCTGATCCTTCTCCAATTCCTTCATCAACTTCTCGCGCTTGCCGGCGCGCTCGTTCTCGAGGATCACTCGGCGCGAGACGACGATGTTGCGGCGGCGCTTGTTGAGTTTAATGATCTTGAATTCGAACTTCTGGCCGAGGAGTTCGTCAATGTTCGGCACGCGACGGAGGGCGATCTGCGAGCCCGGGAGGAACGCGTCGACGCCCATGAGGTCGACGACCACGCCGCCCTTGATCTTCTTGACGAGCGTGCCTTCGACCGGCGTATCCGTTTCGTAGGCGACGCGGATCTTCTCCCACACGCGCATGAAGTCGGCTTTCTTCTTGGAAAGCACGACCGAGCCTTCCTGGTCCTCGAGATGCTCGAGCAGGACTTCGACTTCGTCACCCGGCTTGAGATCCGGATGGTCCTTGAACTCTTCGAGGGGAACGCTGCCTTCGGATTTGAAGCCGATGTCGAGCACGACCATGTTGTCGCGGATCTCGAGCACCTTGCTCTTCACGATCTCGCCCTCGTCGATCGACGCGAGCGTACCGTTGTAGAGCTCCATCATTTTCTCGTACTCGGCGGACGAGTACTCGTCCTCGTCGTACAATTCCGGGCGTCGGTTGGCAAGCGGCCGCAGTTGCGCGCGCTGTGCATCGCGCTTTTCGCGCTCCGAGACGGTCGTGCCGGTTGCGGTGGATTCGAACTCTGGCATACTGAAGATGTGATCTCCCGACCAACCGCGGGGGTTTAGGCTCGCCGCGACGAGGTTGAGTGGATTGGGTGTGTGGAGCGGTGAACCAAAAAAGATAAGTGCGATTGATTCACCCGTCAACTGTCGAAGTGCCGCTGGGACGCTGAGTTACGGCGTTCGCCAGCGCCACGATCCGCTCGACCTGCTCCTCTTGCGTCAGGTACGTCGTATCGATCAGCACGGCGTCCGTCGCCTGCACCGTCTGCGTCGCGTCGCGCGCATCACGATGCACGATTGTGTCCGTTTCCTCCGCGATCTCGGGGTCGGCCGGCTGCCGGCCCAACCGCTGGACGAGCCGACGTCGCGCCCGCTCCCACGGGTCGGCAATAAGAAAGACCTTGAGGTCGGCGGCCGGGAACACCACGGTGCCAATGTCGCGACCGTCCACCACGACGTCATGGGACTCGGCCGTGCGCCGCACGTGGGCATTGACCCAGTCGCGCACCGGCTGCATTCGGGCCACGCGCGACACCGCGCCCGTCACGTCAGTGCCACGGAGTTGCTCATCGCAGGGCCGACCGTCAATCCGCGGCACGAACGTGCCGTCGACCGCAACGAAGGTGATACGGCTGGCGCCATTCAGGACCTCGGCCGGCGTCCATCCCTCGGGATCCGTGCTTTTTTCGAGCTGCACCGCGGTGGCCGCACGGTAGAGCGAACCCGAATCGACGTGAAAGTACGAGAGCTTCCGCGCCACCCACTGCGCGGTCGACGACTTGCCCGACGCGGCCGGCCCGTCGATGGCGATGACCAAACGCCGGACGCGCGACGCATGCCCGCGGATCGCCGTACTCATGCCGACCGCGCGCGCTCGAGGTCGCGCCAAAACCCCGGGTACGACACGGCAACGCAATCTGGATCGTCGACGCGGATCGCGTTGCCCGCGGCCGCGCCGAGGATACCGAACGCCATCGCCAGTCGATGATCTCCGTGCGTGGTCACATCGCCGCGCAGCGGCCGGTCGCTGCCAACGATCCGCATGCCGTCCGGCAGCTCGAACGCGATCGCGCCGATCGCCGTGAGATTCGCCACCACCGCCGAAATGCGGTCGCTCTCTTTAGCGCGCAGTTCATTGGCGCCCGTGATCACCGTCTCGCCATGCGCGCGCGTGGCGAGGCACGCGAGCAGCGGCAGCTCATCGATCATCGCCGGCACCTCCGCCTCGCCAACCTGCGTCGCCGTGAGCGATCCCGGTGACACGACGAGATCGGCCGTCCATTCACCGCCGGCAAGTCGCCGGTCGACCTCGAGGACCGTCGCTCCCATTTTGCGAAGTTGCGCGAGAAATCCGGTTCGCGTGTCGTTGACGCAGACATTTTCAAGCCGCAGCTCGCCACGGTCGGCGA
The DNA here is from genome assembly GCA_963817445.1 of uncultured Gemmatimonadaceae bacterium. Taxonomy (GTDB): domain Bacteria; phylum Gemmatimonadota; class Gemmatimonadetes; order Gemmatimonadales; family Gemmatimonadaceae; genus JAQBQB01. The sequence continues at coordinate 394,597 of CAWFOG010000022.1, read as the reverse complement.
TCGCCGCGAGTCCGGCGAAAAACGCCGCGGACGACGGATCGCCCGGCACGGCAGTATCGAGCGCTCGAATCGACGACCGCGGCTCGAGCGACACCGTGGTTCCGTCGACGCGCAGCGCCGCGCCGCGCGCGTGCAGCATGCGCTCCGTGTGATCGCGCGACTTGGTTGGCTCGCTCACCGTCGCCGAAACACCCGATACGAGTGCCGCGAGCAAAATCGCGCTCTTGACCTGCGCGCTCGCCACCTCGCTCGTCCATTCGATGTCGTGCAGCGTGCCGCCGTGGATCGTCATTGGCAGCCCGGCGTGGGGCGGCAGTTCGACGCGCGCGCCCATCGCTTCGAGCGGCTGGGCCACGCGTCGCATTGGTCGGCGACTCAGGCTCCCGTCGCCGACGAACGTCGCGTGAATCGGCGCGGCGGCGACCACGCCGGCCATCAGCCGCGTCGTCGTGCCGCTGTTGCCGCAATCCAAGTCGCGCGTGGGTTGTCTCAATCCGGCGCGGCCCGCGCCCGTAATGACGAAATCGGGCGATAGTGCGGGCACGTCGGCGCCGAGGGCGCGCAGCACGCCGGCCGTCGAATGCACGTCCTGTGATTCGAGAATGCCGGTGATGCGCGATGCCCCGGCGCCGAGCGCGCCGAGGATGAGTGCGCGGTGGGAAATCGACTTGTCGCCGGGAACGCGGATCGACCCCGAGACGTTCACCGGAGCCAGCTCTCCAGCGTCGTCGCCAGGTCTGTTTTCTCGTCGCGATACTTGACGATCAGCGGCGCCTGGAGCGCGAGCTTCTGCTCGGCGCCCCACCCTTCGCGAATCATGCGCGCTCCGGGCACGACGACCGCGGCCTCAGGAATCTCTAACGGGCGCTCTGGCGTGGCGCGATAGGTGTTCTGACGCACGAGATCAAACACTGGCGTGCCTCGTGTGAGAACGACTCCCGCGGCGAGCACCGCGCGTGCGCGCACGATCGTCCCCTCGTACACGCCGCAGTTTCCGCCGACGAGCACATCATCCTCGATGACCACCGGTGTCGCGTTGACCGGCTCGAGCACGCCGCCGATTTGCGCGGCGGCGCTGATGTGCACGCGTTTTCCAATCTGCGCGCACGAGCCAACGAGCGCGTGCGAGTCGACCATCGTCCCTTCGTCGACGTAGGCGCCGGTGTTCACGTACATCGGCGGCATGCACACCACACCCGGCGCGATGTACGCACCTCGTCGCACCGACGACCCGCCGGGGACGATCCGGATATTGTTCGCCGAATCGAACCGGCGGATGGGATATGTGTCCTTGTCGACGAACGCGAGGTCGGCGCCCCCGGAATTCTCCAGCTGCCCAATGCGAAAGCCGAGCAGGATGCCGCGCTTCACCCACGTGTTCGCCGACCAGCGACCGTCGGCGGCGCGCGTTGCGGCCCGCGCCTCGCCCGCTTCGAGCGCATCGAGCAGCTGGTTGAACACGTCGAGCGCATCGCGCGGCGGCGGGTCATTCACCGGCGTGCTGGCGAACGCTTCGACTGCGTGGCGAAGATCATCCATTCGACTCATGACAGCGCTCCCGCTCCGGTAAGCGCGGCGCGCACCGTGTCGCTGTGCGCACTGTCGAGCGGCACGAGCGGCAGGCGAAGGACATTCTTCATGCGACCCATCATCGCCAGCGCCGCTTTGACCGGCAACGGATTCGACTCGACGAACGCCGCGCGCATCCACGGGAGCAGTCGAAGGTGAATCTCGCGCGCCGCGACCCAGTCGCCGGCGCGCATTTTCTCGCAGAGCTGTGCCATGAGCTTCGGCGTTGCGTTCGCCATCACGGACACGATGCCGTCGCCGCCGAGGGCCATCACGGGGAGCGTGAGCTCGTCGTCGCCGGACAGCACGGAGAACGTCTCCGGGCGTCCGCGGATGATGTCGGCGATCTGCGCGAGTTGCCCCGACGCTTCTTTCACCGCTGCGATACCGAGCGTGCGCGCCATCTCGAGCGTCGTCTTGGCTTCGACGTTGCTGCCGGTGCGGCCGGGAATGTTGTAGATGACGATCGGCAGATCCGTCGACTCGGCGATCGCCCGATAGTGCGCGACGATGCCGCGCTGCGGCGGCTTGTTGTACATCGGCGACGTGTGCAACAGGTGCGTCGCGCCGGCATCGCGCATCATGCGCGAGAGGTCGATCGCCTTCTTCGTGTCGTTGCTCGCGGCGCCGGCGAGAATCGGCACGCGGCCGCGCGCCTGCGTCACGACGAGCTCCACGACGTGCCGCTGTTCGTCGACCGACATCGTCGCCGCCTCGCCGGTGCTGCCACACGGGACGAGAAAGTGAATCCCCTGCTCGATCTGCCAGTCGACCAGTTCGCGCAGCGCGCCGTCGTCGATCGTTCCGTCGTTCGCGAACGGCGTGACGAGCGCCGTGCCGCAACCCCAGAGTCGGACGGCCGTCATTGTGCCGCTCCGCTTTCGCTGGTTGCCAGAACGTCGCGCATGCCGAACACGCCCTGCCGTCCGATGAGCCACGCGGCAGCGACGAGCGCGCCCTCGGCGAAGACGCGCCGGTCGCGCGCGATGTGTTCGAGATGGATCTGCTCGAACGGTGCGTCGAACACAAACTCGTGCGTCCCCGGCATCGAACCGGTGCGGATGCTCGTGATGGGAATTGGTGCGCCCCACACGGCCGCGGTGGCGCGCTCGAGCGTACTTGCCGTACCAGACGGCGCGTCTTTCTTGGCCGCATGGTGCGTCTCGGTCAGGTGCGCATCGAACCCATGCGCGTGGGCCAGAAGCTTCGCCGCGAGCACGGCCACCATTTCGAAAATATTCACACCGACGGAGAAGTTGGTCGCCGCGACCATCGCGCCATTCTTCGCGTTCACGTCGCGACGGATGGCGTCCATCTCGTCGTACCAGCCGGTGGTGCCGACAACGACCGGAACGCCCGCGGCGACGATCGCCCGGATATTCGCCGGCGCGGCGGCCGGCACCGTGAACTCGACGGCAACGTCCGCCCCGCCGAGTACCGCGCGCGAGAGCCCGCGCTTGGCTTCGGCTTCGTCGAGCCGCGCGACGACCTCCCACCCGCGCTCGGGCGCAAGCTCGGCGATCGCGCGTCCCATCTTCCCCATGCCGACGATCGCCAGCTTTCGCGTCACGCGGCCACTCCTCCAAAAAACGCCATGTGCAATCGTTGAATCACGGGGTGCACTTGGTCGTCGTCAACGACCATGGTGAGATTGATCCCGGTCGCGCTCAGCGACAGCATGTGGACGCGCACGCCGCCCAACGCGTCGAGGGCGCGGGCCATCGTGCTGCCGCCGTCGGCGATCGCCGCACCGACCACGGCGACGATCCCGCGATTGCGTTCGACGGACACGTCGCCCAACGCCCGCAAGTCGCCGACGATCGCCTCGAGGCGTGACGGGTCGTCCACGGTCAGCGAGACGGAGACCTCCGACGTGGCGACCACGTCGACCGACGTACGATGGCGTTCAAAGATCTCAAATAACGACCGCAGAAAGCCCTCCGTGAGCAACATGCGCGGCGACCCGATCTTGAGCAGTGTGACGCCTGCCTTGCCGGCGATCGCGCTCACCGGCCGTTTGGGCGCGTCGAACGTGATCTTCGTACCATGACCGCCCGGCCGGTGCGAGTTCAATACATATACCGGAATACCGAGCCGAACGGCGGGGGCAATCGTGTTCGGATGAAGGACCTTGGCCCCAAACGACGCCAGTTCCGACGCCTCGTCGAACGCGATCTGATCGATGAGCCGCGCAGCCGGAACGACCCGCGGGTCGGCGGTGAGAATGCCGTCCACGTCCGTCCAGATCTCGATCGCGTCTGCACGAACCGCCGCGCCGAGCAATGACGCGGTGTAATCGCTGCCGCCGCGGCCGAGCGTCGTCGTGATTCCCGTGCCGCGCGCCGAGCCGATGAAGCCACCGAGCACCGGCACCTGCCGCTCGCGAACGCGCGGAATCACGGACGCCCGACAGGCGTCGGCAATCGCCTCCGGGATTGGCTCGGCCCGATTGAACGCGCTGTCGGTGATCATGACGTCGCACGCGTCGACATGGACCGCGGGCACGCCGGCCCGCTGAAACGCCGCAACGCAAAGCAGCGATGACATCCGCTCACCGTACGACGAAATGGCGTCGAGGCTGCGCGGCGTCAAATCACCCAGCGTCGCCAGCGCCTCGGCCAGATGTGCCAGTTCGTCGATCATCGCGCTCAACTCGGCGGCCGTCTCGTCCGCCGACGCGGTTCCGCCGAGCAGCAACTCCGTTTGCATCAGATGGCGTTCGCGCAACTCTTCGACCGCGCGGATCGCCCCGATGAGTTGGCCTCGGGCCGCCTGTTCGGCCAGCGCGATGAGCGCGTTCGTCACACCGGCCAACGCCGACACGACGACAATCGCTCCCTTGTCCACGCGCGTCGCCACGATGCTCGCCGTGCGTTTGATCGCGTCGGCATCCCCGACCGACGTGCCCCCGAACTTGAGGACGATCACGACTCGCCGAGCAGGCCGCAGTGCACCATGAGCTCGGCGTTCAGCACCGACGCACCCGCCGCGCCTCGGATGACGTTGTGCCCCATCGCCACGAACTTGACGCCGAGTACCGGATCAGGGCGAACGCGCCCGACGACGACCGTCATGCCGTTGCCCGTGTCGACCTGGCGACGCGGCTGCGGCCGATCTGGTCGATCGCTCACGACGAGCGCCCGCTCCGGCGCGCTCGGCAGCCCGCGCGCCGATTCATCGCCGCGCCACTCGCGAATAGCTTGTTCGACCTCTGCCGCGTCGGCCTTCGTCTTGAGTGCTACGGACAGGCACACCGTGTGGCCGTGCTCGACTGGAACGCGATTGGCGTGCGCGCTGACGGCAATGTCGGCGAGTCGGATCGAATCGCCGTCGACCGAGCCGAGGAACTTCTGCAGCTCGACTTCGATCTTCGGTTCTTCGTCGGCAATATAGGGAATGACGTTGCCGAGGATGTCGAGCGACGGTACGCCGGGATATCCGGCTCCCGACACCGCCTGCATGGTCATCGCCATGATTTTCGTAATACCAAAACGCTGATGAATCGGGGCGAGCGCCAGTGCCGATACGATTGACGCGCAGTTGCCGTTGGCGACGATCGCTCCGCTCCAGCCTCGCGCGCGTCGTTGGGCCGCAATGACACTTAGATGCGACGGATTCACCTCGGCGATCACCAGTGGCACCAGGGGATCCATCCGGTGGTTCTTCGCGTTCGTCAGCACAAGTTTTCCGGCGCGCGCGAATGCCGGCTCGGCGTCGCCCGCCACCGATGAATCGAGCGCCGAGAACACGATGTCCGCCGACAGCTGCTCGGGCTCGCAGGCGCGAACCGTCATGTTCGCCACGCGTGCCGGCATGTCGTCCGCACCGATCCACTTGGCGGCCTCGGCGTACGGCTTGCCCGCCGAACGTTCGGACGCGGCCAATTCCACGAGCTCGAACCACGGGTGGTTGGCGAGCAATCGAATGAACGACTGGCCGACCGCGCCCGTTGCACCCAACACGGCGACACGGCGGCGCGCGCTCGGCGACGGCTTGGAGGCGCTCATGAGTTCAATAGACTCCGCACGATCCGTTCGTAGGCGTCGACAGCCGCTCGCAATTCGCCGGTGTCGATGAATTCATCGGGAGTATGCGCCACGTGAATCGACCCCGGCCCGAACAACAGCGGCGTTCCCCATTTCGTGAGCAGCGGAATGTCCGATGTGTACGCCACCGGCGCGACCTCGAACCCCGGAATGATATGAAAACGCTGAGTCGGAATGTACGAACCGAACTCGAGCTCCGCACGGCCGGCCGCCCAGCGTTCGATCTGCGATCGTACCGGCGCGACGTCGCCCACGAGGCGAAACATCACTTCTGCCTCCGCCGCCGCGGGGACGATGTTGGCTTCCGTGCCGGCATGCAGCGTTCCGACGTTGAACGTAGTCGCGCCGAGCGTGTCATCGACGGGCAGGTCGAGCGTGTCGAGCGTGGGCAGGAGCGCCAGCATTGGCGTGATCGCCGACGCTCCAAGGTGCGGATAGGCTGAGTGCGCGGCGCGACCGCGCGTTCGCACCATGACGCGCAGCGAACCCTTTGCGCCACTGGCGAGCTTGCTTTCCGTTGGCTCTCCGTTGACGAGAAACCGACTCGTCGCCGCGAGCCGGTTGGCCGCGCGCGCGCCGTCTGAACCCTTTTCTTCACCGACGACGAACAAGAGATCGACGCGCTGCTCGCCGGCAGTCGCGAGGTTGTCGGCGGCGACGAGCATGGCGGCAGCAATTCCCTTCGCGTCGCAAGCGCCGCGGCCCTGGAGCTTGCTGCCCGTCAGCCGCGCCGCAACATAGGGCGGCACAGTATCGAGGTGCGTCGACAGCGCGACGCCGTTCCCGGCGCGCGACGCCCAGACGTTGGCGCGGCCGCGCGTGACTTCTTGCAGCGTCACGTTCCATCCGCGCGCCACCAACCATTTCGACACGAAATCCACCGCGCCACCCTCGGCTCCGGTGGTCGAATCGAGTGCCAAGAGCTCCGCAGCAAGCGCAACGACGTCAGCCATGCCGGCAAAGCTAGTCCATTGGTCCGCGCGTCACCAAAGGTGGCCCGTCGTGACCGAATAGGCTCCGAAATATTCACCGGTCACGCTGGGCGCACGTCTTGCTTGAGAATTCGTCCCGTCCACCAACCACAGTGCGGTCGCGATGTCGTACCGACGGTTCACTGATTCGGAAGGACGCGCGTGGGAAGCATGGGAAGTTCATCCGCTCGCCATCGAGCGACGTATGAACACGCCCCGAAACGACGGGATTCAGGCTGGAGTTGAACGTCGTCAGCCGGGTGAGTTTCGACTCGTAATCCCTCGCGCCCTTCGCGATGGATGGCTCGCGTTTCAGGGATCGAGTCGTACGATCCGTGTCGCGCCAATTCCGACCGGCTGGGCGCATCTCTCCGACGAAGAGTTGAGCGCGCTCGTCGTCCAGGCCACGCGACAACCCGAGCTTACGTCGTGATACCCGGAGCCGGACTCGAACCGGCACTCCTTTGCAGGAAAGGGATTTTAAGTCCCTTGCGTCTACCCGTTTCGCCATCCGGGCGCAGCACGTAGAACGAAGCCAGGTCGAGCGGTCGCGCCTCGCCCCGGCGCGACGTAAAGCGGGAAACGGGACTCGAACCCGCGACCCCAACCTTGGCAAGGTTGTGCTCTACCAACTGAGCTATTCCCGCGCGCGGTGAAATATATATCGGCTCGCTGAACTTCTGGCTGCGTGGCTACGGTCTCTCACCCAACGCGTTGACCGCGTACCACACCGACCAGGCGAGCAATCCGGACAACGACGCGTCGCCACCGTTCGCCACCGCTCGTCCGTTCGCGTCGACAACCTCGGCGGCCGACCCACCGTCGAGTGGCGCACGTCGCAACCACTGCAGCACGCTCGCCGAGTCGGGGCCCATGAGCCGCGCGCATTGTCGCGCGAGCGATTCGGGCGCCGTATCGATCGCCTTCACGGTGCGACGATACGTCGAGTCGTGCCGCGGCACCACGTCGTAGAGCGGAAGCCAAAACGCCGAAGCCGCCGGATCGTCGACGAGCGACGTGCCACCGACGAGATCGATCGCCGACGCATACGTCCCGTGTCCGGCATTCTCGACCAGGAAATGCCGGTTGAGCGCCGCGCGAATGGCGTCCGGGTCTTCCAGTCCGCGCGCGGTCTCCTCGTCCAGCGTTCGGCGCAGCACATCGAGCGCCTGCGCGACGGCGGCATTCGCGTGCAGTGTGAACGGAAACGCCACCGGATTTCCCGACGGACTGACCTCGGTCGAATACAGCGGCATGCGCTTGTCGCGACGCGTTTCGAGATCCTCGGCGGCGAGGTAGAGCGTGTCGGCGAGCGCCGGTTCGTCGACCACCCGATCGTCGCCCGTGTCGCGGATGTAGCGATCGGTGGCGATCGCGTAGCCGGCCACGCCTTCGAGCGCGAACCCCGGCTCGAACAACGATCCGTCGAGGTAGTGAACGCCGCGACCGGGCGCGTAGCCGTGCAATTCGCACATGCGAAGCAACAGTTCGCGCGCCAGCGGCGGGTCGGCGAGCAGCACGGCGGGGATCGTCCACATCAGCGCGTCCCAGTCGCGCACGGTGACGCCATGTCCATTCCATGGCGCGCGTGTTCGCACGAGATAGTACTGCGCGTCGTCGAGCGCTCGCCCGACGCCATAGAAATATGCAAATAGCAGATTTCTATTGATCAAGCGATCGACCGCCTCCGTGCCCGTACTCTGCTCGAGACTCTGCAGGGCGTCGCGCGTCGACGACAGCAGGTCGCGCCAGCCGCGGCGGCGCAGCACGCCCGCCGTCGCCTCGGCGCCGTCCGGCTCCGGGCCCACGGCGATGTAGAACGCGACCTGCGCGCGCTCGCCCGGCGCGACGTGCAGCGAACGGCTGATCGAATAGCGCGCTCCGTCGACCGACGCGTCGCCATCGCCATCGGCGACGACCGCGAGGGCGGCGATCTCGGGCAGCGACGCGCCCTGCAGTACGATGGCGCCCGACGAACGGAGCACGGCGCGGCTTGCGTCTTCGAACGCGCGCGCCGTGCGCACGCGCAGCTGTCGATGGCCGAGCACTCCCGCGAGCGAGACGTCGACGTGCGCGTCTGCGGCGCGCCGATTCTCCAGCGAAATGGCAACCACCGCGCCCGACACGTCGGCGTCGCGCCCGTACGGCGCGAAGATGGTTCCGCGGACGACGATCTCGGCGACCGTGCACGTAAACGTGGGAATCCAGCCGAGCGCACGTTCCCAGGCGATGGGAACATTCGAGAGATCGTGGCGTACGCCGTCGATGGCGAGCGCCGGCCGTGCGAGCGGTGCGCCCGTACCAGACGCGAAGTCCGCACTACCCGCGAACTCGATGGCCGCTCGCGACGCGCGGTGCAGCACACCGACCGCGTGGATGGACGCGTCACCGGGGTGAATGCACGGTAGCGAAAGCCAGTGGTTCCCGGTCATCTGCCACGGGATCGACGGCGGCGGAAGCAACGTCACGAAGCGGGGATTATCTTAGATGGCGAATTGTCCGAATGATAACCCGCAGGACCGCTCCCACACACCGCGCGAGGCGAGTCTTCGATTGGCGATCCGACTGATCATTCGATCGAGCGCGCTTCTGTTCATTGGGCTCATCCCGCAGCGCTCGATCGCGCAGTCGCCGACGAGTCTCGTCACGGACGCCTCCGTCCTTCCCCGCGGCGCGCTCGGCGTCCGGTTTCTCACGTCGTGGACGCGCTGGGACGAGTACCTCGGCAACGGCACGGACGCGCAGGGGCGTCCGCAAAACCTCGCGGCAACGCTTGCCACGGGATCGCTCGATCCGGTGGCCGTTCCCAGCTTCGCGATCGCGCAATCAATGATTCGCGACCTGTCGGGACTTTCCAGCTTCAATCTGTCGGCCGGCAACGTCATCGCGGCCGCGAGTGCACGGTCGGTCACTGCGCCGTTGATCGCGCAATACGGACTGACCAGTCGACTAACGGTCGGCGTCGTCGTTCCGCTCGTGGAAACGCGCACCACCATCTTCGCACAGCTCAATCCCGCGACTGGGCTGGCGAGCGTTGGCCCCAACCCGGCGCTGTTGAACGCCAGCCAGCTCGCGTCGAACGCCGCGTTGGTTCAGTCGCTGCGCGGCGCCGCGGCACAGTTGCAGCAAGCTCTCACGCAGTGTCAAGCCAATCCAGCCGGCGCGAATTGCTCGACGATCCTCGGCCAGCAGACGGCGGTGCAAGGCTTGATACAAACGACGGGCACGTTCACGTCGGGCCTGGAGGCGCTCTACGGCACCGGGGTCGATCACCCGGGCCAGCAGGTCGTACCGCTCTCCGGTGAACCCGCGCAGGCGGGGATCGACGCACAGATCCTGGCGCTGCGAGGGGAATATCAGAGTTTCCTAGGCAGTGATGTCGTAACGGGCGCCATCGCCGGTGCGGGCGCTCCAGCGGCTAACGCGCAACTACAGAGCTTGCTCACGAGCCTCGGCCACGACACACTCGGATCGATCGATCGATCGTCGATTGGCGACATTTCGGTGGGCGCGACACTGCAACTCGTCAACACGTACGGCGCGTTGCGCGGCGTCGGCGACACGGCGGCGGCAGTCGCGCGGCGGCTCGCGTATCGATTCTCCGTCAACGGATCGTTCCGAATCGGCACGGGTGAGCCGGGCAGTCGCAACAAGCTGTTCGACACCAGCACGGGCTACGGCCAGCAGGGAGTCGAGTTCGGTGGCGCAGGCGATTTCCGACTTGGCCGCTTGGCCGCGACGACCCTCGGTTCGTACACGCTGCAGTTGGGCAACTGTCGACGTCGCGCGAGATCCGAACCCGGGTAACGCACTCTTGCCCCTGCTCGCCGCGCCGACCACGGGCTCGACGTATTCGGCCGGCAATGTCCTCACGCTGTCGTTCATCCCTCGACTTGCCCTCGCGCACTTCCTGACGTTGAATGGCGAATACCAGGTCATTCATACTGGCGCTGACCAATACGGCGGCCCGACGGTGGCCGGCGTCGCACCGGGTTTGTCGGCGGCGACGGCGCAGCAGATTGGATTTGGATTCTCGTATTCAACCGTCGCCTCGAACGCGCGCGGCCCGGGCGAGATCCCCTTCGAAGTCATCTTCAATCATCTCGAGACGATCGCCGGCAGCGGAGGTCCCGTTGCCGAAGACCTTCCGCGACCAGGTCGAGCTGCGCGTCTATCTGACTCGTTAAGCGCGCCGACTCGCGTCGGGCGGCTGCTCAGTCGCCGGCACGACTCGGACGCGACGGCCGCTGAATCGAGCAGCGCGCGTGCGTGGGCGCGACTGACGTCGCTCTCCGCATCGCCGCCGAGCATGCGCGCGATCTCAGCGACTCGCGCGTCGTCGCGCGCGACGGCGACGTCGGCGGTCGTCACGCCGCCCGGCGCACCCTTGCTGACGACGATGTGGTGGTGCGCGCGCGCAGCGATCTGCGGCCAGATGCGTGATGGCGAACACTTGGTGATGGCTCGCCACGCGCCGCATCGTCTCGCCGACCTGCAGGCCGACGCGTCCGCCGATTCCCGCGTCGACTTCGTCGAACACGAGGGTCGGTACGTGGTCGAGACGGGCGAGAATGGTCTTCAACGCCAGCATGACGCGTGACAATTCGCCGCCGGACGCCACGCGCGACAACGGCCGCGCCTCGTGGCCGACGTTGAGCGCGACCCGTAGCTCGACGTCCTCGGCGCCGGCCGGTCCGATGTCTCCTCGCTCGCGGAGGACGACGGTCAGATGCCCGTCGGGCATGCCGAGCGACGGCAGCACGTCGTCAACCGCAATCGCCAGGCGCGCGGCGGCACCACGCCGCAGCTCGGTCAACACGCTCGCACGCTCGACGAGCGTGGCCCGTGCCGCGCGTTCGCGCGTTTCGAGTTCTCGAATGTCGAGCTCCGCAGAGTCGACGAGATCGAGTTCGGACCGCGCGTCGGCGAGCGCTGTGATCGCGGCGGCCACCGAGCCGCCGTGCTTCTTGGTCGAGACGGAACAGCAGGTCGCGGCGACGCCGCACGTCGTCCAACCGTGCCGGATCGAGATCGACCGACGCCTCGTACTCGGACAGTTCGCGGGCGAGTGCTTCGATCGCGTAGTACGCGCCGTCGTACGACTCTTGAAGACGCGTGAGTACGGGATCGATCCGCTGAATGGCCGCGAGCGGGCGCGCCACGGCCGCCAGCCGCTGCAGCACCGCGTCCTCCTCCCCTTCGAGCGCGCTGGCGATTCCACTCGCCAGCGTGCGCAGCTCGTCGGCATGTTCGAGACGCCGGGCTTCGTCCTCGAGACGCACGTCCTCACCGTCGACCAACTTTGCGTCGCCCAGTTCGGCGACGACGTGCTGCAGATAGTCGGCGCGGCGCGCGGCCTCGGCGCGCCGCGCCGTGAGCGATGCAATTTCACGGATGACACCGGCCAATTCGCTGTGTGCGTCGTGAACGGCGGCGGCGAGATCGTCCGCGCCGGCGAACGCGTCGAGCGTGCGGCGCTGTGCGTCGGCATCGAGCAATGTCTGCGCCTCGTGCTGTCCGTGCACGTTGACGAGCAACCGCCCGACCTCAGCGAGCAGCGCCGCGTTGACCGGCGTGCCATTGATCCACGCGCGCGCGCGGCCCGGCGCGATTTCGCGTTTGAGGACGATGAGCGATTCGTCGACGTCGATCCCACGCGCGTCGATCAACTCGCGGAGTTCCGGGCGATCGCCGATGTCGAACACCCCTTCGACCGTCGCGCGGTCGGCGCCAGTGCGAATGACATCCGCGCTGGCGCGTTCACCGAGCAGCAGCCCGAGCGCGCCGACGACGATCGACTTGCCGGCCCCGGTTTCGCCGGACAGAACGTTGAAGCCGCGCGAGAGCGGAAGCGTCAGCGATTCGATGATCGCGAAGTTCTTGATGCGCAGCTCAGTGAGCATTTACGTCGCTCGATCTCGGTCGGCCAATCCGCCCCATCCCAGCTTTTGGCGCAGCGTGGTGAAGAAGTTGGTTCCCGGAAAGCGAATGATCAGCACGCCGCCTTCGGCTCGGCGGACGCTGAGCGTCTCGCCGGCGGCAAACGTGGTGCCGACCTGCCCGTCGACCGTCACCAAAAGCTCCTCGGGGCCATCATCCGCTTGCAGCGTCACTTCGACGCTCGACGGCAGAATCACCGGGCGGATCGCGAGCGTGTGCGGCGAGACGGGAGTGACGACGATCGTCTCGAGCGTCGGGAAAACCACGGGCCCGCCGGCGGACAGGCTGTATGCCGTCGAGCCGGTCGGCGTGGACAGCACGACGCCGTCCGCCGCGTACGACGCGATGGTTTCGCCGTTGGCGGCGACGCGCACGCTGACGACGCGCGCGAAGCCGCCCTTGTGCAACACGACGTCGTTGAGCGCAATCCATTGTTGGCGCGTCACGCCGCGCACGTCGAGCACACTCGCCTGCAGCGCCATGCGCGATTCGGCGAAGTAGTCGCGCCGCGCGAAGCGCATGAGCGCGTTGGACAGTTGGTCGGCGTTGCAGCAGGTGAGAAACCCGAGGCGCCCGAGATTGACGCCGAGAATCGGCACCGCGTGCGGCGAAATGGTGCGAGCGCCGCGAAGCAACGTTCCGTCACCGCCGAGCGTGAGAAGCGCGTCGAGCTGTCCGGGATCGTCGAGCATCTGCCCGTCACCGGCCACCTCGTGCAAGTCGCGTTCGTAGTAGAGCTCGAGGCCAAGCGCCGGCGCAAGCTCGCCCAGCGTCCGGAGCACCGCTGGGAGGCCGCTATAGCCGAGGTGCCCGACGACGCCGAGACGTATCACCCCGCCAGTGCCTCGCTCTCGAGCAGGGCGCGCACCCGGCTGGCAATTCCCGGCGCGTCCAGGCCACAGGCGGCGAGCTGCTGCGCGCGCGGCGCAGAGTGAATGACGCGATCCGGCACGCCGTGCACGGCCACTCGCACTGTCGGATCGTATCGGTCGATCACCGTCGACATGAACGCGCCAAAGCCATTGACGACGGTTCCTTCTTCGACGACGAGAATGTGTTTGTGTTCCGCGAGCACGGCGGCGAGTGTGACGGCGTCGTACGGCTTGAGAAAACGACAATTCACGACCGTGACGTTCGGTCCGTCCGGCGCGAGTGACTGTGCCGCGGCGAGTGCCGGCAGGACCATGGCGCCAACCGCGAGAATCGCAACGTCGGTCCCGCGGCGCAATACGTCCCACGTTCCGTACGGAACGGCGGGAATCGTCGCCAGCGCTGGCGGCGTGTCCGGCGCCGAGTCGCGCGGATAGCGAATCGCAAATGGACCGCGGCGATGGGCGATGGCACTGCGCAGCAGCCCGAGCATCTCAGTCGCGTTCTTCGGCGCGGTGACGGTCATGTCCGGAACGGCGAGCATGTACGCAATGTCGTACAGCCCCATGTGCGTCTCGCCGTCTTCGCCGACCAGTCCCGCGCGATCCATGCAAAAAATCGCCGGCAACGACTGTATGGCGACATCGTGGATGATGTTGTCGTACGCGCGCTGGAGAAACGTGGAGTAGATGGCGACGACAGGCCGAATGTTTTGCGTCGCCAGTCCGGCGGCGAACGTCACCGCGTGACCTTCCGCGATCCCGACGTCGAAGAACCGCGATGGATGCTCCTTCGCGAATACGTCCGTGCCGGTGCCGCTGGGCATCGCGGCCGTGATGACGACGAGGTCCCGATGCTCGGTGCCGAGTTCCGCGAGCGCGTTGCCGAAGATTTTCGTGTAGCCCACGCTCGTCGACGGTTTGCGCGGCGCACCCGTGGACGGATCGTGTCCCGGCGGCAACGCGTGCCACTTCTCGAGGCTGCGCTCGCCCGCCGGAAATCCCTTGCCCTTTTGCGTGAGGACGTGGACCAGACGCGGCCCCTTGAGTGCGCGAACCGCGGCGAAGGTCTCGATCATTCCATGGACATCGTGGCCGTCGATCGGACCGAAGTAGCGAAACCCGAGCTCTTCGAACAACACGCCCGGCGTCAAGAATGTCTTGACCGCTTCCTCCCACTTTCGCACGATCGTGCTCATCGACGAGAGCGGCCCCGGTGCATGGTCGACAAACCCGCCGATGGCCGAGCGCACACGATTGTAGAGCGAATTCCGCTGGATCGAGGTCAGGTACTTCGACATCGCGCCGACGTTGGGCGCGATGGACATTTCGTTGTCGTTGAGCACGACGATGATGTTGCGTTCGGAGTGCCCGGCGTTGTTCAATCCTTCGTAGGCCAACCCCGACGTGAGCGCACCATCGCCGATGACGGCGACAACTTTGAAGTCGTCACCCTGGACGTCGCGGCCAGCCGCGATGCCGAGCGCGGCGGAAATCGAGGTCGCCGCGTGGCCGGCGCCGAAGGCGTCGTACTCGCTTTCGCTGCGTTTGAGAAAGCCGGACACGCCGTTTTCCTGGCGAAGCGTCTCGAGAGAATCGTTTCGCCCGGTGAGCACCTTGTGCGGATAGCCCTGATGGCCCACGTCCCACACGATTTGGTCGCGCGGCGTGTCGAACGCATAGTGGAGCGCGATCGTCAGCTCCACCACGCCAAGTCCGGCGCCGATATGCCCACCGGTGCGCGAGCACACGTCGATGAGCCGCGCGCGCACGTCCGTGGCGAGCTGCGACAGCTCGTCGCGTGAAAGACCGCGAACGTCCGCGGGCGATTTGACTCGGTCGAGGATGCTCATGCTGGTGGATGATCCACGTCGAAAGCTAGCGAAATGCTACGACTCCCGCTCGATGACGAAGCGCGCCAGCGCGTCGAGTTCTGGGGATAGAATGCCCGCCGCCCCCAGTGCCTCGCAGCCATCCGCCGCCAACGCGGCCGCGCGCTGCGTGGCTCCGTCGACGCCCAGCAACGCCGGGTACGTGCTCTTCCGAAGATCTGCATCGCGCCCGGCGGTTTTGCCCAGGCGGTCCGTCGTCGCTGTCACGTCCAGGACGTCGTCTGCGATTTGAAACGCGAGGCCGATCGAATCGCCAAACCGGCCAAGTGCCTCGAGCTGGCGCGCGCCAGCGCCGGCCGCCAAACCACCGATGACGACCGACGCGCGAATGAGCGCTCCCGTCTTGGCACGGTGAATTCGTTCGAGCTCGGCGACGGCGAGCGGGCGTCCCTCACCCTCGAGGTCGAGCAGCTGCCCGCCAATCATGCCGCCGGCGCCAGCCGCGCGCATCAGCTCTGCGATGATCGCGCTCGTGATTCGGTCGGGGAGCGCGAGCGCGCGCGGCGCTCTCCAGTACAGCGGCCGCGGCGAGCGGCACCATCGCCACACCCGCGGCGGTCGCCACGCGTACGTCAAACACGCGATGCACCGTCGGGCGCCCGCGACGCATGTCGTCGTCGTCCATGCACGGCAAATCGTCGTGGATCAGAGAATACGCGTGCACGACTTCAATCGCCGCCGCGATTCCGATCGCGCGGTGAAGCGCGTCGGCATCGCCGCCGGTCGCGCGATACGCGGCCATGAAGAGCAGCGCGCGAAGACGCTTGCCACCACCCAACAGACTGTAGCGCACTGCATCGCCAACGCGGAGCGCCGAGTGCGGCAGAGAATCGGTCGGCAACGGCGCGCAGCGCCCCGTCGACCGCGGCGCGATCGGCGGTCCAGTCGATCGTCGTGGCGCTACTCACGAGGCTCGGCGTCGAACGTGCCGTCGGCCCGCTCGATGAGACGCTCCACGCGAGCTTCGGCGCGTGACAGTTCGTCGGCCGCCGCGCGCAGCGTCTCGATCCCTTCTTCGAACAGCGCGAGGGCGCGCGACAACTCGACGCCGTCCGCCTCGAGTTCGCCGGCGATCGCCTCGAGTCGTGACAGGCGTTGTTCGAACGATGTCTCGGTGCTCATGCTGAATGCCGGTGAACACCCCGTCCCGCACGCGCCGGCACCACGCCGTCGCGAACGATGAGGTCGAATGGCATGTCGTCGGTGAACGATGCGGTCGTGCTCAGCGTCGCGCCGGATTCATCACGCGCCACGGCGAATCCGCGGGCCAGCGTCGCCAGAGGGCTGAGGGCGTGCAGGCGGCCGGCCACCGCACCAAGCGCGTGCTGCCGCCGCGAGACATGCTCGGCGCCATATGCGCTGACGTTGTTCGCGACCTGGCGAAGGGCATCGGCGCGGTCGCGGAGCGTGCCGCGCACTCCGCCCGCCAGGCGTGTTGAGAGTTTTCTCAACTCACTGGTCAGCTCGGTGCGCGACCGCGTTGCGGCTTCGGCCGCCGCGGAGGGCGTCGCGGCGCGCAGGTCCGCGACGAGATCGCAGATCGAGACATCGACTTCGTGGCCGACGGCGGACACGATCGGTACGCGTGCACGCCGCCACCGCGCGCGCCACGCGTTCGTCGTTGAACGCCCACAGGTCTTCGCGCGATCCGCCGCCGCGCCCGATGATCACCATATCCGCCCCGCCCCAGCGATTCACTCGATCGAGCGCGGCGCAGAGCTCGTCCGGCGCCGATTCGCCCTGGACGGCGGCCGGCACCACGACGAGCCGCACGTTCGCGCCGCGGCGACGAACCACGGCGACGATGTCGTGCAGCGCCGCGCCGTCGGGGCTCGTGACCACCGCGATCACCCGCGGGAAGCGAGGCAGCGGACGCTTGCGCTCGAACGCGAGCAGACCGTCGGCTTCGAGCTTGGCGCGCGTGATCTCGAGCGCCTTTCGGCGCAATCCGTCGCCCTCGGCTTCGATCTTGGCGACGGTGAACTGCATCTCGCCGCGCGCCGCGTAGACGGTCAGTCGCCCGAACGCGGCGACCTGCATGCCGTCATCGGGTGACGCGGGGATGCCGCGTTGATCGCGTTTCCAGACGACCGCGCGGACCTGTGACGAGCCGTCGCGCAGGCAAAAATACCAGTGGCCGTTGCGATGCGCCTTGAAGTCGCTCACTTCCCCGCGCACCCACAGCGGAATGAACGCGCCCTCGATCACATCCTTCGCCGTCTGCGTCAGCGTCGACACGGCGATCGCCGACCGCATCGATTCCCCGGGATACTCGTCGGAACTCGCCGGTACGGAGGGACTGCGCGACGCGGGCTCGCTGTCGGCTGCGGCAAATAAATCAAACGGCGCGTCGCCTGTGCGCCGCGGCTCGCGCCGGGCGGTCATCGCGCAGGCGGCCCAGCGGGCGACAGTTGCTCCGCGGCGCGAACGGCATTCGCCATGAGCATGGCGATCGTCATCTTCCCGACGCCACCGGGCACCGGTGTGATGAGCGATGCGACCTCGCGAACCTCATCGAACGCAACGTCACCGACGAGGCGCGTGCCGCTTTTTTTCGTGGCGTCCGGAATGCGATTCACGCCGACGTCGATCACCACCGCGCCCGGCTTCACCATGTCGGCGGTCACCATCTGCGGCCGGCCCGCCGCGACAATCAGGATGTCCGCGCGCCTCGTATGCTCGCCCACATCCCGCGTGCGGCTGTGACACACCGTCACCGTCGAGTCGACGCCCGGCTGAATCATGAGCGCGGCCATCGGTTTGCCGACGATGTTGCTGCGGCCAACGATGACGCACTCCGCGCCAGCCGTCGGCACGCCTGTCGCCTGCAGCATGTACAGCACGCCCGAGGGCGTGCACGGCGCGAATCCATCCCTTTCACCGATGGACAACTTGCCGACGTTCACGGGATGGAAGCCGTCGACGTCCTTGTCAGGCCGAATGCGACGCACGACAGCGTCCGCGTCGATGTGCTTCGGCAGCGGCATCTGGACGAGAATACCGTGGACTCGCGAGTCCGTGTTGAGCTGTTCGACGATCGCCAGCAATTCCTCTTGCGAGATCGTCGCCGGGCGCCGGAGCGTTTCACCTCGCATGCTGAGCTCGTGGCAAGTGCGCTCCTTTGCACCCACGTAGACCGCGCTCGCTGGATCGTCGCCGACGAGGACCACTGTCAGGCCGGGCGTCACCCCGCGCTGTTTGAGCACCGTGACGCGCGCGGCGACTTCCGTGGTGACTCGCGCGGCTAACACCGCGCCGTCGATGATGCGCTCGTCGACCGCCTCAGCGGGCATAGTCCACGGCGCGTGTCTCGCGAATCAACACCACTTTGATCTGCCCCGGATACTGGAGCTCTGCCTCGATGCGCCGCGCGATTTCCTCGGACATCGTTGTCATGCGATTGTCGTCGACATCCTCGGGCTGCACGATCACGCGCACTTCGCGCCCGGCCTGAATGGCGAACACTTTCTCCACGCCCTTGTAGCTCGACGCGATCTTCTCGAGTCCCTCGAGGCGTTTCACATACGTCTCGAACGCCTCGCGCCGCGCGCCCGGGCGCGATCCCGAGATCGCGTCGGCGGCTTGCACGAGCACGGAAATCTCGCTCTCGTGCGGCACATCGTCATGGTGCGCGGCAATGCAGTTCACGACGAGCGGATGCTCGTGATACTTCGTCGCGACCTCGACGCCGAGCTGAACGTGCGTGCCTTCATGCTCGTGTGTCAGCACCTTGCCCACATCGTGGAGCAGCGCGCCGCGCCGAGCCATCGCCACGTCGAGCCCGAGCTCGGTCGCCATGATCGCCGCCAGCCACGCGACTTCCTTGGAATGCTGCAGAATGTTCTGCCCGTAACTGGTCCGCCAGCGCATGCGACCGACCAGCTTGATCAACTCGGGATGGAGTCCGTGCACGCCCGCGTCGTACGCGGCCTGCTCGCCGGTCTCGACGATCTGCGTCTCGATTTCCTTCCGCGACTTGTTCACGACCTCTTCGATCCGCCCCGGATGAATGCGGCCGTCCGACACGAGCTTCTCGAGCGCCAGGCGCGCGGTCTCGCGGCGAATGGGATCGAAGCACGACACGACGACTGAATCCGGCGTGTCGTCGATGATGACATCCACACCTGTGGCGAGCTCGAAGGCGCGAATATTTCGCCCTTCGCGTCCGATGATCCGGCCCTTCATCTCGTCGTTCGGCAACGACACGGCAGACACGGTGCTTTCCGCCGTATGCTCGGCGGCGATGCGCTGAATGGCGAGCGCGACGATTTTCTTTCCCTCGCGCTCGGCGTTGCGCTTGGCGCTCTCGCGGATCTCGCGGATTCGGTTCGCTGCGTCAGCCTGGGCCTCCTCTTCCATGCGGCGCATGAGCTCGTTCTTGGCATCCTGCGCCGACATGCCGGCCATCTGCTCGAGACGGCGCCGCTCGTCGCCGACCAAGCGTTCGAGTTCCTGCTCGCGATCCTGTACCGTCTTTTCGCGACGGCCGAAGTCGCTGGCGCGCTTGCCGAGTTCCTTGTCGCGCTGGTCGAGCACCTCGAACTTCCGGTCGAGAACGGTCTCGCGTTCAGCGAGCCGACGCTCGTCGCGTTCGACCTCTTCGCGTCGCCCGCGCACCTCGAGCTCGAAGTTCTCGCGAAGCTTGATGACGTCCTCTTTCCCCGAGACGAGCGCGCTCTTGCGCAGACTTTCGGCGTCGCGCTCCGCTTCGCCGACGATTCGGCGGGAGGTCTCTTCGGCGGTCGACTTGGCGCTGAGCTGGCGGTCAAGCTCTGTCTTCGCGCCGCTCTTTCGTCCTAAAAAGAAAAAAGCCGGCGCGGCAATAATGAAAACGCCTAGCGCGGCAATAATCGCGGTCACGTACATAGTGGGATCTATGCTCCACTGCGGCGGTGGGCCACAGGACAGGGAATACCACAGCACCCGTAGCGCATCCTCGAGCCGCACTCCGACATCCTGCCGACGAAGGGCCTGACGTGGGCGTGCTAACTATAAAGCGCGCTTTAACCTACGGGCTGGCTTGGCTACCGCGGCTAAGGTACGCTGAGCCCGCACAAAAGGCAATGTGGCGAGCTAAGCGTTGCGTCAACCGGTCTGGCGTTTCGCCGGGGGAAGCAATGGACGGACGAACTCACTCATCGTCTCGATCGCACCGGTGGTCTCGAGGAGCGTGGTCCGCGCATCGAAGAGCTCGCCGGTCACTTGCAATGCGGCGAGTACCACTGCCCGGTTCGACTCGACGACCGCTCCGGTCGACATCACGTTGCGGATCGCCTGATCGAGGTACTGTGCAACGGCCTGCGCATGTTCGGGCGCCGTGTCGGTGCGGATGGCGTATTCCTCGTTGAGGATCGTCACCCGGGCGGTGTGCTTCTTCGTCGTCAACGGTCGCCTCCTTGAGCCTGCTGCCGGAGAAATTTCACGCGATCGAGCATTTGGTCGGTCCGAGCGCTGGCGGCCTTGAGGCGTTTTCGCAGATCGCCATTTTCGCGTTCCAATCTCGACACACGCCCGGCCATCTCGATGCTCGCCGCTCCGCCCTCGCGATTCTCTATCTCTTTGAGTCGCGCCTCCGCGGCCTGCGCCCGGCGCCGAAACGCAGCAAGTTCCTCGGCGACGCGTTGAAGGAGAACTTCCAGCTCGGCGATAGCACGCCGTTCAGGTGGCGCGTTGTCTGACATTGAGCTCGTCGGCGAGGGCTCGAAGGATTTCCGATCGACGGGCGTCGATCTCGCGATCCCGTAGAGTGCGCTCTGCGTGTCGGAACGTCAACCTCCACGCGAGGCTTCGATAACCAGGTTCAACGCCCTGACCAACATAGCGATCGAATAGTTCGAGTCCTTCGAGCAGCCGCCCAGACACACGGCGGACCACGATTTCCACCTGCTCGCCGCTCACTCGCTCAGGGACCAGCAGCGCCAGATCGACTTCTACCGCCGGGTTGCTCGGCAGCGCCTCGTACCGCTGAACCGCGGCCGGTTCGTAGCTGAACGCCTGATGTGCGGAACGATTGGGTGGCGCCACCGATGACGAGTCGAGAACCCCAAGCGTGAGTTCGAGGCCGAATGCTGGCGCGGCCCAGACGGGGGCGTCCAACTCCAATCGCTTTACGTGGCCAACGACGCGGCCGTCGACCGACAGATCCCAAAGCACGCCAGCGTTCGGACTCTCGACCGCCGCCACCGCCGCCGCGGGATATGCCGCATGCGCAACCGACAAACCGAGCGCCTTGGCGTCCCACTCGCCGTAGCGCGACCACGACTCAAACTCGGGCGACTTGGCGTCCGTGAAGTGCCGCGGCTCGCGGCGCCCCATCACGAGCGCGCCGACGTTGAGACGCTCGAGCGGTAGTTGGCCTGCGCGCGGCTCGAACACCGATCCGATCTCGAACAGCCGGAGGTCTCCCTGCATTCGCGCCAGATTGTACTCCGCGCGCCTCGACAATGTCTCGAGCGCGCTCCGACGCAAATACGCCTCGTTCTCGGCCAGCGGGTTCATGACTCGAACGTATCCGTCGCCGCCGGAGACGAACGGCAGCGGCTTGACCTCGAGCAAACCCGCGCCGACGAGCCGTTCGGACACGCGCTGCGAGGCGAGCCAACGCGGGTCGTCACCAGTCGTTCCGGGTCGGAACGGTCGAATCTCGACCGGGAAACTGTCGTAGCCGCGCAGTCGCGCGACTTCCTCGATCAAATCGATTTCCGCGACGACGTCGGCCCGCCAACTGGGGACGGTGACCCGCAGGCCATCGTCCGCGCGATCCACACCGAAGCCAATCGCGCTCAAGCACGACTCCATTTCGTCGACGCCGACTCGATCGCCGAGGACCGCAGCCACGCGCTGTGTCCGCAGGCCGATGGTCACTGGCGTCCGCGATGCGTATGCGAGATCGACCGGCGTCCCGTCGACTTGCCCGCCGGCGAGCAGCATGATGAGCTGCGCCACACGCTCGAGCGCGCGCGGTGCGATCTCAACGTCGACTCCCCGCTCGAAGCGATAACTCGCGTCGGTCGTGAGGCCGAGCGCACGCCGCGCGTTGCGAATGCGGTGCTGGTCGAAGTTCGCAACTTCGATGAACAGATCGGTCGTCGAGGTCGTGACTTCACTGTCGCGTCCACCCATCACACCGGCGACCGCCTGCGGCCGCTCGGCGTCGGCGATGACGATCATCCCATCGCGCAGCGGGCGCTCGGTGCCATCGAGTGTCGTGATGCGCTCGCCCGCACGCGCGCCACGCACGACGATGCTCTTGCCGGCGAGTTTCGCGACGTCGAACGCGTGCGTCGGCTGGCCGAGCTCGTGAAGGACATAGTTGCTCGCGTCGACCACATTGTTGATCGAGCGTGCACCCACCGCGGCCAGTCGGCTCACGAGCCATTCCGGACTCGGCCCAACAGTCACACCGCGAACGACCACGCCCATGAACCGGTTCACGAGTCCTGGCTCCGCGATGCTGACGCTGAGCGGACCGGCACGACCCGAGTCCGCGGCAGGCACCGCGTTCGGAAACGACGTCGGCAGGCCAGCAATGACCGGTAACGCGAAGGGCGTTCGCGTGATGCCAGCGATTTCTCGCGCCACGCCCAAGTGCGACAGCAAGTCCGGTCGGTTGGCGCCGACGTCGACGACGAAGCGCGTGTCGCCGATCGGAAGGGCACGCAACAACGGCGTCCCCGGCGCGACATCGAGATCGAGTTCGAGAATTCCGTCCTGTTCGTCGCCGAGTCCAAGTTCGCGCGCCGAGCAGAGCATGCCGTCCGAAATGGCGCCGCGGATCCGCCGTTTCTGGATGGTGATTCCACTGGGCATCAGCGTTCCGGTCGGCGCAAAGGGATAGAGCTTCCCGGCCGTGACGTTCGGCGCGCCGCAGACGACGTCGAGCAACGTTCCCGTGCCCGCGTCGACCCGCGTGACGTGCAGATGATCCGAGTCGGGGTGCGGCGCCTCTTCGACGACGCGCGCAATGACGAACGCCGCGAGATCCTCGCGCAGCGCGATGAGCTCGTCGACCGTGGCCACATGAGCCGTGAGCAGATCGCGGAGTTCCGTCGGCGCTTCGGTGAACGGGACGAACGCCCGAAGCCACTCGAATGACACGTTCATCGCGCGAGCTGCTCGAGGAATCTCACGTCCGAATCGTAGAGAATTCTGATATCTGGAATCCCATATCGACTGATGGCGATCCGACCCGGCCCCATGCCGAATGCCCAGCCCGTATAGCGCTCGCTGTCGACGCCGGCCGCGTCGAGCACCGCCGGGTGGACCATGCCGGCGCCGAGGATCTCGATCCAGCCCGTCCCCTTGCACGCGGCGCATCCCGACCCGCCGCAGATGCCGCACTGCATGTCCATCTCCGCCGAGGGCTCGGTGAACGGAAAGTACGATGGGCGAAATCGCGTGCGCGCCGCGCCAAGCAGCCGCTCGGCGAAGCGAGTGAGCGTGGACTTCAGGTCGACGAAGCTGATCCCTTCGTCGACGCACAGCCCTTCGATCTGGTAGAACGCCGGCGCATGCGACGCGTCGAAGAAGTCGCGCCGGTAGACCGTGCCGGGAATCAACACGCGAACCGGCGGCGCGTACCGCTGCAGCGTGCGCACTTGCACCGGCGACGTATGCGTTCGCAGCAGGCCGCCACCGTCGAGATAGAGGGTGTCGTGCGCATCCATCGCCGGATGATCGGGCGGGAAGTTGAGCGCGGCAAAATTGTACCACTCGCTTTCCGCTTCCGGTCCCTGAGCGATCGTGAATCCCAGTTCGCGAAAGATGGCGACGATGTCCTCGGTGACGAGCGTGACGGGATGCTTAGCGCCCAGCCACGCACGGCGAGCCGGCAGCGTGAGGTCCTCGGCCACCGCGGCGCCTGCTTTGGCGCGTTGGACGGCGACGGCCGCCTGTGCGTGCGCCGCCTCGAGCCGCGTCCGTGCCTCGTTGAATCGTTTGCCCGCCACGGGCTTGTCGCCTGCGGCAATCGTGCGGAGGGCTTCCTGGAGCGCCTTGATGCGACCCTGTCGGTCGCCAAGGAACGCGATCCGGGCCGCCTCGAGCGCGTCGGCGTCGACCGCCGCCGCCATCGCGGCGGCGCCGTCGCGCTCGACGTCATCGGCTTGAGTGAGATAGTCCTGTAGGGTCACGTGCGCGGGCGAAAAGGGCGGAACAGGCTGGAACAGGCTGGACCGAATACGACGACGGCGGCAGAACGACTGTCGTCGCGCTGCCGCCGTGTATGAGTAGCGAACCCTTACGCCGCGTTCAACGCCGAGCGAGCCTTGTCGACAAGGGCCGTAAACGCCGACGGATCGTGCACGGCGAGATCGGCGAGAATTTTCCGGTTGACTTCGATACCGGCCAGCCGCAGGCCGTTCATGAACGCGTTGTAGTTCATGTCGTTCTGATGCGCGCCGGCGTTGATGCGCGTGATCCACAGGCGGCGGAAGTCGCGCTTTTTGTTCTTGCGATCGCGGTACGCGTATTTCCAACCACGTTCGACCGTTTCCTTGGCCGGCTTCCACAGCTTGCTGCGCGCGCCGAAGGCGCCGCGCGCGGCTTTCATGATCTGCTTTTTCCGCTTTAAGCGCGGAACGTTCGATACGGCACGAGGCATGGGACTCTCCTTAGGCCTGGATCAAGCGCTTGATGCGCTTGGTCTCGCCGGTGGTGGCCACGAGGCCAGGCTGGCGCAGGCGCCGCTTCCGCTTTGAGGTCTTCTTGGTGAGGATGTGGCTCTTGAACGCTTTGTTGCGGCGCACCTTGCCCGTGCCCGTCAACTTGAAGCGCTTGGCCGCGCCCTTGTGGGTTTTCATTTTTGGCATGCGAAAAATCCAGTAAGAGGCTTTAGATCAACGACGGGCGTCTCGAGCACCGACGCCGCGGGCCGCCGATCTGCAACCCGAGTCTATTTTGGCGCGAGAATCATGGTCATCGACTTCCCTTCGAGCCGTCCCGCGCTCTCGATCTTTCCTACATCGACGAGGGCCGTGGCCACACGCTCGAGCACGGCCTGGCCGAGCTCGGGGTGCGCGACTTGGCGCCCGCGAAACATCATCGTCACCTTCACCTTGTTCTTCTCTTCGAGAAAGCGGCGCGCGTGCCGCGTCTTGGTGTCGAAGTCGTGATCGTCAATTCCCGGACGGTACTTCACTTCCTTGAGTTCGATCACGTGCTGCTTCTTCTTCGCCAAGCGCGCCTGCTTCGCCATCTCGAACTTGTACTTGCCGTAGTCCATGATGCGGACGACGGGCGGGCGAGCCGTTGCAGCCACCTCGACGAGGTCGAACCCCTGCTCTTCCGCCATGCGCAACGCAACATCCACTTCCAGAATGCCAAGTTGCGAACCGTCGGACCCGATCACGCGGACCGGGCTGATGCGAATCTGTCGATTGACCCGCACGCGCTTTGTAGTGTCCTGAATACCGAATTCCTCTCTCTAGTGAGAAACAAAAAACGCGCGACTCTGGCGAGTCCGCGCGTACCACCGCCGACCCACATCGCGGGCTGGCGGCGTTGCACTTGGACTCCTGCAGCACGCCTCGTTGAACCGCGCGAGGGCCAGAGGGTGGGATCGGACATCCGATCCGCTTGACTGATTGTGACCTACTAAGACCTAAAGTTAGGTCCGTCCATTGGTTACGTCAAGCACCGCGCGCCGCATAGCCCCGGGCGTCCTGACCAATCCGGCTCCACGCCGTGGCCACGTCGTGCTCGAACACCACCAACCAATCCTCGGCGACCGCCCGCGCAAGAATTCGACGCTTGGTCTCGAGCGTCACCATCGGTTCGACGTCGTAGCCCATGATCCACGGCAATGGCAGGTGCGCCGTCGTCGGGACCAGGTCGGCGATGTAAAACGCCCGCTCCCCCGCCGACTCGATCAACAACCCATGGTGCCCCGGCGTGTGCCCCGGCGTCGGCAGCGCGCGAATGCCCGGAACGATCTCCGCCTCGCCGTTCACGAAGTCGTACATCGCGGCCTCGTGCAGCGGAACAAAGTTGTGCGGGAAATAGCTCCCCGCCGTGCGTTCGTTCGTGTGCGTCGCCCAGTGGTATTCGGCCTGCTGCACGACGTACCGCGCGTTCGGAAAGGTCGGCCGAATGGCACCGCTCGCATCCTTGGTCGTATTGCCGCCGGCGTGATCGAAGTGCAAATGGCTGTTGATCACGAGCGTGATGTCTTCCGGCCGAAAACCGAGCTGCCGCAGGCCATCCTCGAGACGCGTCGGACCAGGGTCGCCCGCGTTCTCAACGCCGTAGATCTCGTAGAACTTGTCGTTCTCCTTGTTCCCAGCGCCGGTGTCGATAAGAATCGGTCCGATATCGTGTTCGATCAGCAAGCAACGCATACCAAGCTGAATCCGGTTGCGTTCGTCCGCCGGGATCCGCCGTTCCCACAGCGGCTTGGGGACGACGCCGAACATTGCGCCGCCGTCCAGCCGTTGGCCGCCGGCTTGGATCGCATGCATACGCCAGCGTCCCAGCTGACGACTCTCGACGAGTGGTTCGAGACTCATGCGGTCGTGTCGTCCACTACGGCGCCAGGCAGCGCGGACGGACGGTGTGGCCGCGCGCGCGTCGATCGAGTCGCCACGAGGCGCTCGAGATCGTCGATGCTCGTGCAACCGCGATCGCGCGCGGCATCGAGCAGACGCAGGAGGATGTGCGCTGTGGCCAGCGCATCGCCGCCGGCGCGGTGGCGCCCCTCGATGTTCACGCCAAAATGGTGCGCGACGGCGTCGAGATGCCGGCGCCGCAACTGCGGCACGAGCTTCTTCGACAATCGGACGGTGCATAGCCGGCGCCCGTCGAGTCGACGGCGCGTGACACGCTGCACCTCCATCGACAAGAAATTCCAGTCGAACGCCGCGTTGTGCGCCACGAATACGTTTCCCTCGAGTACGCCAAGGAGCTGATCGCACACGTCGGCAAATCGCGGGGCGTGGGCGACCATTTCCCACGTGATGTTCGTGATGGCGACGATGGCCGGAGGAATGGTGCGCTCGGGATTGATCAGCGTGTCGAACACCGGCGTTGCCACGCCGTCGCGCACAAGCACGACGGCCACTTCAGTCACTCGATCGCCGTGCTGCGCGTTGATTCCCGTGGTCTCGACGTCGACGACGACGAATGATTCGCCGAGTACGTCGCGGGTCGCGTCGAGCGGTTTGGCCACGTCCGCCAGTTCGGCCTGGACGTCGCGCAACTGCCAGCGTCCGTCGGCGGCGCGCGTGAAGCGTCGTTGCCCGGCGAACAGTGCGGCGGCCATGTGTTCCGCGACGCCGCGCGGCGCGCCCGGAAGTTGGCACACGTACGAGATGAGCGCCGAAGAATCGGCTGGTCCCGAACCAAGAAACTCGAGCGCGCGCTCCGTGAGGACCGAGTCGGCGTCGCCGAGCGTCACCGCGGACGAGGCTCTCACGCCCACGGATCGTCTCGCTCGACTGGACAGGTCATGCAACGAGGGCCACCGCCACCGCGCACCAACTCGGAGCCCTCGAACGTGATCACCGCGCGATCGCCCTCGGCGATCCGATCCTCGCCGGTCAGAAACGACGTTCCGGATACGACGCGGAATCCCATGCGCGACAGCTCACGCAACGTCGACTCGTTGCGCTGGTACGAGAGAATGACACCGGGCCGCATCGCCACGAAGTTGCAGCCCGAGGCCCACTGCTCCCGCTCTTGCACCGTGCGGCGATCGCCGCCGCAGAAGACCGGTTCAATGGGCATGTCGCACGCCGCGAGCGCGGCGAAAATGCTGGGGCGTTCGTGAATGGTCGCTTCGCCCTTGCGCCAATGCAGAATCGGCAGCCGCTCCGGTCCGATGAAATGCGGAGGAAACAGCACGCACAACTCGCGGTCGATCTGGGTGAAAATCATGTCGAGGTGAATGGCCGTGTGCTCTTTAGGCATCACGATGACGATGACGTCACGCACCTCAGTGCGCTCAAACAGCACCGTCGCCAGTTGATCGATCGCCGCGGGACTCGACCGCTCGCTGAACCCCAGCACGACGAGATCGCGGCGCAGCGGATGGACGTCCCCTCCCTCGACGGTGTAGTTCACCCGCCGCTCGGCCGACCCGTCGTACAACAGACCCGCGTTGGCGAGTGACGGATGGTGCATGAACAACGCCTTCATGATGATCGCTTCGGTCCAGCGAATCGCGTAGCGCATCGATCCGACGAGGACGTGATCGCCGGCGACAATGCAGCTGTCGCGCGTAAAGAACAGATTGGGCAGCGGCGGCAGGACGTGCCCTGGCTCGTTGAGCGCCTTGGCGATCGGACCGGGCGGCTCGTCGCGACCCTCGATGAGCATTCTCACAAGCGCGGAGGCGTCCAGCTCACTGATGTCGCGCGCCAGCGGTTCGGACGGAACGATGTCCATCGTTTCGCGAATCAGCAATTCGCGCGACTCCGCGCTGCTCAGGATGTCGGCAAGCAGCGTGCGCACCTGATACACAGTCGCAAACCGCTCGAGAATGGCGAGAAACCGGCGATGCTCGCGCTGCGCCGAATCGGCTTCGATGATGTCGTCGTACAGGTAGTCCGCCCGATTGCTCGGGGTTACGGCGAGCAGTTCCGGACCGGGAGAATGCACCAAAACACTGCGCAGTCGGCCGATCTCTGACGACGAATGGGCGGGCATGGGCCAAAGCTAATGAGCGCCCGACAACTGGTGCAGCCAACGGGCCTCCCTTAACTTGTGAATGAATTCACAAGCCTCCGCGACCGTGAAACGCATTGCTGATTCCACCGTTCGACGCCTGTCCGCATACCTCCGATTTCTCGAGGACTTCGAGAGTCGCGGGCTAGCGACCATATCGAGCGAGGAATTGGCCAAGCGGGGTGGCACGACGTCGGCGCAGGTGCGGAAGGATCTGTCGTTTTTCGGGTCGTTCGGCAAGCGAGGTCTCGGGTATTCAGTCCCCGAACTCGCCGGGCGGCTGCGTGAGATTCTCGGCCTCGGCAAGGACTGGCGCGTCATCATCATCGGTGCCGGCAAGATCGGCGCGGCGCTCGCGCAGTATCGCGGCTTCCGTCAGCGCGGCTTCACCATCGTCGCCGCGTACGACAACAATCCCGACAAGGTTGGACGGATGCTCGAGGGCATCCCGGTGCGCGAGATCGCCCAGCTCGAACGCGACCTCGACCGCGAGCACCCGGACATCGTCGTGTTGACGGTTCCTGGCGAAGAGGCACAGGCCGTGGTCGACCGCGTCGTGAAGGCCGGCATCAAGGCGATCCTCAACTTCGCGCCGACGCAGTTGCAGGCGCCGGCCGACGTCACCGTCAAAGCGGTGAACATGGCCATGGAGCTCGAGGGACTCAGCTTCGCGCTGACGAATCGCGACTGAGACAGCCGCTCGCGCTGGCCAACCGCGCGAACGCTTCGGGCGACAGCGTTTCCGGGCGGGCCTCGCCGTCGATGCCGGCGGCGCGCAGCGCAGACTCAGCAGCGTCGACGGACAAGTTGGCGACTTCGCGGATAATGCGGCGCAATTGCTTTCGTCGCATGCCGAACGCCGACTGAACAAATCGCCGGAACGCCGCCTCGTCGTTGATTGACACGACTGGATCCGCGCGCGGCGTGATGCATACCGCTGCGCTTTCAACTTTCGGCGGCGGTTGAAACGATCCGGGCGCGACGCGAAAGAGTAGCTTCGCATGCGCGACACTCTGGACGTTGACGGACAGGGCTCCGTACGCGCTGGATCCCGGAACCGCCGAGAGCCGCTCGGCGACCTCGCGCTGAACGAGAAAGACACAACGCTCGGCCCTCGGCAGCTTCGAGCGCGTGAAAGAGGATGGGCGTGGTGATGTAGTACGGCACATTTCCGATCAGCCGATATGGCCCGCCCGCAGCGTCGGCGAGGTTCACGGCGAGCACGTCGTCCTCGATGACGCGAACGGCGTGGTTCGACGCGTAGCGGTCGCGAAGTCGCGCGGCCAGTGCGCGATCATACTCGATGAGAATCAGTCGCCCAGCGTTCGGCACGAGCAGCTCCGTCAGGCTGCCGCGCCCCGGACCCACCTCGACGACGGTCTCGTGACCCGTGAGTTCGAGCGCGTCGACGATCCGCTGGAGGATGCGTCGATCGATGAGAAAGTGCTGGCCGAGGCTCTTGCGTACTGGCGGGAAATCGCGCCCTGCCGGCGGACCGCCGTCGCGATCGCGAGGCATGGCCGCCGCTAGCTGCGCAGCAGCACGATGGTGATATCGTCGCGCCGGGTCGCGCCTTCGGTGTGTGCGTCGAGCGTTTCGACGACGCGATCGAGAATCGCCGCTGGCTCCTCGCTCCGATGCGCGCGAATCGTAGTCGAGTACGCGCTCCTCACCCAATCGCTCTCCCGCGCGGTTGCGTGCGTCGCTCACTCCATCGGTGAACAACACGAGGAGATCGCGGCCGGGATTCCAATCACGGCGCGTCGTGAGCGGCGCGCGTTCATCCATGCCGAGTGGCGGATCGCTGGCCGCGAGCCGTTCAAAGTCGCTGCCATCCGCCAGCAGGAAGGCGTGCGGGTGCCCCGTGTTCGAATAGATGAGCGTTTCCGTATGGCGATCGACAATCGCGTAGAACGCCGAGATGAACATCTCGGTCATTGCAAGCTCTTCGCGCAGGGTCGACATGAGCGCGTGGAGCATTTGACCAGGATCACCGGTCGTTTGCGAATGAATCGCCGCGGCGCTCATCGTGAGCGCCATGATGAGCGCCGCTTGATACCCGTGCCCCGACACGTCGCCGATCATGACGCCGGTGCGGGTGGAACCAAGACGGAACAGGTTGTAGAAATCGCCGCCCACACTCTCGGCAGGCACGACGCGCGCGGCGACAGTCGCTTCAGGTGCGACGACGGAGTTGTGCGGCAGCAGCTTCATCTGCAGGTCGTGCGCGAGCTGCATCTCGTGGGCGAATCGTTGCTGTTCGACGGACGCGCGCACGAGACGTGTGTTCTGAATCGCCGTGCCGATCTGGGTGGCGATCGCCGCGATGAGCTTCTGGTCACCGGCCGTGAACGGCTGGCCCGAGCGCCGGTCGGACAGATTGACGACGCCCAACGGCTCGGCGCCCCGCGGTGCGGGCGCCGTCCACATGATTGGCACGGAGAGCATGGCGCCGCGGCGGTAGCTCGACTCTTCGGGACACAGGTTCTGGTCGCCCTCGGCGAGGGTCGGGTGTTGTGAGCGAAAGACTTTGGCGCTCACGCTGCACGGATCGTCGATGTTGATCGGGGGCACCGATGCCAAGTCGGCACCGAGCGCGGCGACGGCACGAAGGGTCGACGTGGCGCGGTCGTACACGAGCACCGACGCGCGGCGCGCGCCCACCGTCTCCGACACCTCGGTGAGAATCGTCTTCGCCGCCTCGTCCAGCGCGACGGTCCGACCGAGGATTTCGCTGATCGTGTAAAGGAGATTGATTTCCTCGTACCGCTCGGCGAGTTCGTTGGCCGCGTGTTCGACCTCGAGCGCCGATTGCAGATACTGCGTCACGACCGGTAAGAGAAAGCTCATAAAACTTGTGAGATCGATGCCCTCTCGGGTGCATGGGCCGAGCGCGAGCCACGCGCGCCTCGGCCCCGGGACCGCCTCGATCAGTACTTTGTGATGCCCCGCGGCGACCGTCTGCGGCCCTTCGGCGACGGTCGGGAATCGGGAGGGAACAGGCGGATAGCTCGTCCCTGCCTCGAGGGTGGGCGCGGCGCCGGCATCGCCAAGCCGCATCCACAGGGCAGCCTGGCATTCGGTCGCGTTGTGAAACGCCGCGAGCACGCGCGAGAGATCGTTCATTCGCGGTTCAGCGTCATGCGGACGACACTGCCGCGCGCCACTTCGAGGCATTCGACTCGGTCCATCAGCTTGCGCATGAGGAACAAGCCGCGACCGTCCTCGCGATCGAGGTTCTCGGGCGTCGTTGGATCGATCAGCGACCGTTCAAAGTCGAACCCCGCGCCTTCGTCCTCGACTTCCACGACGAGGCGAATCGTGTCCACCTCGGCGCGGATGTGCACATGCTTCGCCGGGTTGTCGCCGTTGCCGCGCAGTATGGCGTTGGACAGCGCTTCGGTCAGGGCCACCGGCACGTTGAGCATGATTTGCCGCTGCGCGAACGCCATGACTTCGCATTCGCGGCGCACCAGCTCGACCACATTTTCGATGTATCGGACGTCGCTCGGAATATCGAGTTCGACGATGCGCATGTCGGTGGGAGAGTGCTGGTCTCCGAGGGGGGCGGCCATGCGTGAATGATAAGACACCGGGCACCGGCGGGCAGCGTCTCCAGCACGCCGCGATCCTGCCGGTGCCCGTTCAGACGTGCAGTGCTGCTAGAAACTCTGCAACGCGCGATCGCGGGTGTCGGCGATCTGAAACAGCGTGTCGAGCTTCGTCAGCTCGAACAGTGTTTTCAAGTCGTCGTTGAGATTGGCGAGGCGCAACTCACCGCCCTGCTCTCGAATCTTCTTCGAGAGCGAGACCAGCACGCCCAGGCCCGAGCTGTCGATATAGCCCGTCTGCGAGAAATCGATCAGAAATTTCTTTTCGCCGCGCTCGAGTTCGTCGAGGACTTTCTGCTTCAGTTCCTGGCGGTTTCCCACGATCAGCTGCCCCTCCACGTCCACCACGACAACCTCCCCTTCCTTTTTGATCGAGAAGCTCATGTCGTACGCTCCGGTAGTTCCTCAGCGAGACTCATTCGTTGACATCGGCGCATCCACGGCTTGCAACGCGGTAATGGCAGCCACATTGAGAATGTCTTCGACAACCGCACCGCGCGAAAGATCGTTGCATGGCCGCCGTAGTCCTTGCACGATCGGACCGACGGCGCTCGCGGCGGCTAAACGCTGAACCAACTTGTAGGCAATGTTTCCGGCGTCGAGCGATGGGAAAACCAGGACGTTCGCCCGGCCGGCCACGGAGCTGTCCGGAGCCTTCCGGTCGGCCACAAGGCTAGCGAGCGCAGCGTCTCCTTGCAATTCTCCGTCCACTGCGAGGTCAGGCGCTCGTCGACGGATCTCCGCCAACGCCTGACGGATCAAATCGACCGATTCGCCCTCGGCGCTCCCGCGGGTGCTGAAGGAGAGTAGCGCAACCAGCGGTTTGTCGCCGACGATGCGTGCCCGATCGACGGCGGCGGCGATCGTGATATCGGCGAGTTGCTGAGCGGTCGGGTATCGAACGGCCGCGCAGTCGGTGAATGTTAGCACCTCCGGTCCCGTCGACCCACGAAACGGGGCAACAACCATGTAAAACGCGCTCGACACGGTGCGAACTCCTGCCGCCGGCCCGACGACCCAGCGACCGGCGCGCAGCACGTCGGCAGAGGTGTGCACCGCGCCCGCGACGCATCCGTCGACCTGTCCTTCGGCAACGAGCGCGTCGGCGAAATACAGCGGCGTGTGAACAAGACCGAAGGCGACCGATTCCGTCAGGTTCCGGCTGGGCGTGTGCTCGAGGAGCCGCTCGGCCGCACGATCGGCAACGGGATCCCCGGTCGGATCTCGAACCTCGAGGCCCGAGGCACGAATCGCCGCGTGCGACGCGGGAGCTTGCGGGTCCAGAACGAGCACCGGTTCAACGATCCGGCGACGCGCCAGTTCCAGAGCGGCTGCCAGCACGCGCTCGTCGCCCGCTTCGGGGAACACAATTCGACGGACGGACGCGGAGGCACGCGCCCGCACGTCATCGAGAAAGGTCATCGCGCCGAGATTCGCCCGCGGAGCGCTGTCGCGACGGCCGGATGCACGAGCGTGGAGACGTCGCCGCCAAACCGCGCCACCTCGCGCACCAAGCTGGCGCTGATGTACGTCGTGTCGAGCGACGGCACCATGAACACCGTCTCCAGTTTCGGCGACAGGTGCCGGTTCATGAGCGCCATCTGATACTCGTATTCAAAATCGCTCACGGCCCGCAAGCCGCGGATGAGCAGGCGTGCGTTCTCGCTCGCGGCAAACTCGACCAACAATCCGTCGAAACTCTTGACGTCGACGCGCGTTTGCCCAGCCATGGCCGCGCGCGCGAGCTGCACGCGTTCGTCGATCGTGAACATCGGCTGTTTCGACGCGTTGATCGCCACCGCGACGATCACGCGGTCGACGAACTCGAGGCTCCGAAAGATGAGGTCTTCGTGCCCGCGTGTAATCGGATCGAAGCTGCCGGCGTAGATGGCGGTGCGCACAGCGGCAAACGGGCTGAGGGGAGAAACGAATGCGCGAAGAGTCGGTTTATAAGCTATAGCGCCTGGTGCGCTTTTGGCGCGGTCGCTAGTCGCCCGGTGCGACCGCGCGATAGAACGTGAGTGCCGTCCCACCGTAGCGCCGGCGATCACCGGGCTCGGGCAACTGCTCGTTCGACCGATGTTCGATGGCGAGCAGTTGCGCGAACGGGTTGGCGAGCCACCGTTCCGCGATCGTTGCCGCGAGGCCTCGATCGTACGGCGGATCGGCAAACGCGACGTCGTACGCCAGCGCGCCGAGGCCGTCGAGAAACTGAAACGCGTCGGCTCGATGGATTCTGGCTGACGCGCCCGCGCCAAGAGATTCAGCGTTGGCCCGGATGGTTGCGAGGCTCGCCGCGGCATTCTCGACGAAGTCGACCCGCAGCGCTCCACGCGACAGCGCCTCGAGCCCGAGCGCGCCGGAGCCCGCGAACAGGTCGAGCACCGTCGAGCCAGGTAAGCTGGCGTTGACGATGCTCATCCACGCCTCGCGCACGCGGTCGCCGGTCGGGCGCACGTCCCCGCCCTCGGGTGCGTCGATACGACGGCCACGCCACCGTCCCGCGACGATACGCACGCGCTACGCGCGAAAGTCGGCGAGCCGCGCCTGCAAGCGCGATTCGCCGTTCCATTCGTCGTGTTCCAAGCGGTACGCGACGTCAATGACCGCGCCGACTGACAGCTCCTTCGCGCGACTCGCCATGCCCCAGCCCAACGCGACGAGTTCGCGGCCACCGCCGTGCAGCACGATCTTCAGTCCGTCTTTGCCGACGACGCGCGGCGGCGCCGCGACTGTCACGCCGCGGGTGACGATGAGCGGCGACGGATTCCCCATGCCGCAGGGTTCCATGTGACGCAGCAGCGACTCGAGTTCCTCGTTCGCTTGTTCGAGCGGAATCTCGAGATCGACGCGCAACTCGGGGATGAGATCGTCGACGGTGAGCTGCGACGTGGCAACCTCGTTGAACCGCGCCGCAAATTCTGGAACGCGGTCGGTGGCGATCGTCACGCCTGCCGCCGATCGATGACCTCCGAAGCGCACGAACAGATCGCTGCACTGCGCGAGACCGGCGTGCAGATCGAACGCGCTGATGGATCGCCCGGACCCCTTCCCTTCGGCGCCGTCGAGCGCGACGAGCACCGTTGGTCGGCCAAATTCCTCGACCAAGCGCGACGCGACGATGCCGATCACTCCCGGGTGCCATCCCTGCTCCGCGAGCACGATACCGAACGTCGACGAGAGATCCATGCGCAAGACGAGCTCGCGCGCGCGGTCGAGCGTGGCGCGATCGATGTCCTGGCGCCGGGCGTTCAGCTCCTCGAGTTCGCGCGCGATCGGATTCGCCTCCTGCTCCGTACCGGCGAGCAACAGTTCGACGCCGCGCAACGCACTTCCGAGGCGGCCGGCGGCGTTGAGTCGCGGCGCGAGAATGAAACCCACGCGGCCGGCGGTCAGCGTCTTGCGCTCGAGTCCCGCCGCGCGAATCATCGCGCGAATCCCCGGGCGCGTCGGCTCGTTGAGCAACTTCAAACCATAGCGCACGAACACGCGGTTTTCTCCGCGCAGGGGCGCAACATCGGCGATCGTCGCCAACGCGACAAGATCGAGCAGATTGTACACCGCGTTGTCGTTGCCACCAACCGCTCGGGTGAGCGCGAGCATGAGCTTGAACGCAACACCGACCGCCGCGAGATCTTTGTCCGGCGATTTGCAGCCCGGCCGCCGCGGATTGAGCACCGCGTACGCCGCCGGAAGCGGCCCGCCCGGTAAGTGGTGGTCGGCCACAATCACGTCGATGCCGCCGCGCTGCAATTCGGCGATCGGCTCGACCGCGCTCGTGCCGCAATCGCACGCGATGACGACGGTCGCGCCGCAGGCGCGCGCCGCAGCGACACCGGCGCTCGTCAGATCGTAGCCGTCGAGCAGACGACTCGGAATGAATGGAATCGCGTTGCCGCCGAGTGTGGCCAGCGTCCGCACGACGACGGTCGTCGAACAAATGCCATCGACGTCGTAGTCACCGTGGACGAGAATCGTTTCGCCATCGCGCAGCGCGCGCACGAGGCGCTCCACCGCGCGATCGAGATCGGTCAGGCAGCTCGGGTCATGAAGTTGATCGAGACGCGGCCGAAGATAGGACTTGGCATGTTCCGGTGCCGCGAAGCCGCGCGCCGCGAGCAGTCGGCAGATCGCGGCGGGGAGGTGAAGTTCGTCCTGAAGCCGCGCGACGAGCGCGGGATCAGGGTCGGGCGGCAAGAGCCAGCGCGCCGCGGGTCGGGCGCGAACTGCGGAAGCGATCACACGGCAAACCTAGGAGCGGGGTTGCCCGCCAACAACCATCAATCGGCCGCGTACAACATCACACCGCATCCCTCGCAGATCTCCGTGGCGCCCGAACCAACCATCACACTTCGGCGTTGAAGCGGAAGCATCGTGTCGCAGTTGGCGCACGAGCCGCCGCGCAACGGGAACACCGCCAGGACGCGCTTTCGCGAGCGAATGCGGTCGTACCGAGACAGTAACGCGCGTGGCACCGCCTTGGCTTTTTCCTCGCGCGCGTGGCGCGCCGTGGACAGTTGCGCGTCGAGCTGCTGTTGATCCGCGGCGAGTGACTCGTGGGCTTCGGCTTGGTCGAGCTCAAGCTGGGCGGCGCGTTCTTCGCGTTCGCCGACGAGTCGATTCGCCTCGACCAGGCGCTGACCGATTTGCGACAACTCGCGCTCGTCCTCGTCGATCATGCGCTTCGTTTGCTCGAGCTGCGCAGTCGCCGCGGTTGCTTCGCGCATCGACGTCACGCTGTTCAACGCGGATTGGTTTTTCTCTTGCAACGTCCGGTGTTGCCCAACACGCGCCGCCACCTCCTGCCGGCGCCGCTCCTCCGACTCAGCGGTTTGGCGGGCCTGTTGCAACCCGACGACCGCCTTGTCTCGCTCCGTCGCCATCGCGTCGAGTCGCGGGCGAAGCGCCGCCAGTCGTGACTCGAGCTCGTGAATGGCGACGTCGTCATCCTGTACAGCGACCAGCGCGGCTACGTCCTGATGCACGGACCCTCCTAATGGGACATAAGAAAGAAAATCAGGAACGGGCGGAATTGAAGTGCTTCCAACGAGGGCGACCCAAAGCCTGCATGTCCGCGGCGAGCCGGCTTTTCTCGCGAATCAGTTCGTCTTTCTGCTCATCGTTCGCGACGGGAAGCAGCCGGTCGATCTCATACAGCCGCGCCGACAAATCGCGCGACAACATGGCGTTAATGCTCGCGCCAACGACTTCCTCGGCGCGTTCGAGCCCACCCTGCTCGGCGAGCAACTCCTGCAGCACTTCGGTCGCGTCTTCGTCGAGCGCCGCCGCCAGTTCATCGATCGTCTGGTCGACTCCGTGCGCGGTCAGCTCGACAAAGATGGCGTGGTACGCGGCATCGGCGAACATCGTCGCGTCAACTTTGGCGGCACAGGTCTCGATGTAGCGCCGCTCGTGCAAGAGCATGCGCACGAGCTCGCGCTCGGCGCGACTTCCTCGCGCGCTGGGGTCGCGCCGTCGGACTGGCCGGCGCACCGCCACTTCGACGTCGGCGGGCGGGGCCCCCGTCTCACCCATTGGGCGGCGTTCGCGGACCGCGGCGCGCAACTCGCGCTCTAGCTCGTCGCGCGACACGCCGGCGGCCTCGCTCGTACGCGCGATGTAGAGATCGCGCGTGATCTGATCCGCCGTCGCACGAATCGTCGGCAGGAGTCTATCGATCGCCTCTCGCTTGCGCCGCAAGTCGCCGAACCAGCCGCCGCGTTCGAGGATCTGAATCTTCCGATCGAACACGTCGAGCGACGCGGCCGCCGCTTGCTCGAACCCCTCCGCGCCGGTCTTGGCGACGAAGGTGTCCGGATCGTCGCCATCTGGCAACGTGATCACGCGAACCGACGCACCACCGGCGAGCAACGCGTCGCCGGCGCGAAACGTCGCCTTGAGTCCGGCCTGGTCGCTGTCGTACAGCAGAAACACATTCTTCGTGTATTTGCGAAGCAGCGCTGCCTGCTGTTCGGTGAGCGCGGTGCCGAGCGGCGCGACGACTTCGTTTATGCCGGCGAGCATCAGCCGAATCGCGTCAAAGTAGCCCTCGACGACGATGACACGATCGGCTTTGCGAATCGCTTGCTTCGCCCAATGGAGTCCGTACAACAGATTCCGCTTGGCAAAGACCTCCGATTCCGACGAATTGAGATACTTGGGCTCGCCATCACCAAGTACTCGCCCGCCAAAACCGACGACGTGGCCTCCGGCGTCGCGGATTGGAAACATGAGCCGGTCGCGAAAGCGCGCGCGCGGCGCAGGCCGATCGTCGGTTACGCGCAGCACGCCGGCGGCGAGCTGCCGCGCGTCATCGAATCCGAGCGTCGCGAGCGCGGTGCGCATCGTCTCGGCATCGCGCGGCGCGTAGCCGAGTTCGAACCGGTCGGCGTCGGCGCGAGAGATGGTGCGCGAGGCGAGATAGTCGCGGGCCACACGTCCGCCCGCGTTCTCCCACAGTTGCGTGCGAAAGAACTCGGCGGCCGTGGCGTTCACTTCCCACAAGGGCTCGCGCAGATCTGTCTCGGGGCCTCGCCGCGCGACCTCGTGGACTTCCACGCCCACACGCCCGCCGACCCACTTCACTGCTTCGACAAAATCGAGCCCCAAGTGTTTTTGCACGAAGGTGAACACGTCGCCCGCTTCGCCACACACGAAGCACTTGTATCCCCCGCGCGCTGCGACAGAAAAGTTGTCGTTTTTTCCGTGATGAAACGGACAGGGCCCACGAAAGCTGTTGCCCACTCGTTTGAGTTTGACGAACTCGCCAATGACCGAGACGATATCCGCCTCGTCGCGAACGCGTTCGACCACGTCGTCGGGGATCACGCGAGCTCCGCCACGGTGACGCCGGCGCCACCTTCGTTCCACGCGCCGAGTCGAAAGCCTCGTACGCGCGTATCCTTGCGAAGCATTTCGCCAACCCGATCGCGCAACGCTCCCGTCCCCTTCCCATGGATGATCCGCAGGCTCTTGAGATCGGCGCGCACCGCGGCGTCGAGGGCTTGCAAGACGGCGGCTTCGGCATCGTCCGGCCGAAGTCCGCGCAGATCAATCTCGGTCGGAACATGGACTTCCGGGAGATCTCCGGTCCAAATAGCACTCGAATCGGCCGACGGCGGAGCCGCAGCTCGCGCCAGCGATTTGCGCGAGACGGTCAATTTGATGGCGCCGACGGCGACCACTGCGTCGCCGTCGCGAACCTCGAGCACTCGGCCTACGCGCCCACCGAGTGTGGTCACTTCCACCGCGTCGCCGACCTCGACCGGACCGTCGCCGCGAGGAACCGACCGCTGCACGCGCCGCTCGACGTTGGCGTCTTCGCGCGCCAGGCGATCCAACTGCGCGTTCTGATCGACGATGAGTTGTTCGGCGCGCTGTCGCGCTTCACGCCCCGCCTCGTCGATCGTTTCGGCGCCGCGCGACTTGAGCTCCTTGATCGTGCGCTCGATTTCGGCGCGCGCGTCGAGCAGGAAGCGACGCGCGTCGTGCCGCGACTCGCGTTCGGCGATGCGTTCACGCTCCCGAACTGCGCGCTCGCGAGCAGCGACGGCAGCTGATCCGCTGTCGCGCGTCGTCGGCGATCGCGGCGGCCTCTCGCTCTCGCTCCGAGAGTTCGCCCTCTCGCCGTTCGAGCTGTTCGATGAGGGCGGCGGCGTCACGCTCGTGCTGCGGCAGTCGCTCCTCGGCGCGCGCGATGACGCGATCGGACAGCTCGAGCCGACGCGCGATGGAAATGCCGTACGAGCGCCCCGGAATCCCTTTGATGAGGCGGTACGTCGGCGCAAGTGCAACGGCGTCGAACTGCAACGACGCATTCACAACTCCCGGCACACGGCCGGCCAGTTCCTTGAGCGTACCGAGGTGGGTCGTCGCCACCGTCATGGTGTGACGCGCCGTAAGTTCCTCGAGAATCGCCCAGCCGAGCGCGGCGCCCTCGACGGGATCGGTTCCCGATCCGAGTTCGTCGACGAGGACAAGTGAATCCGCAGTGGCGAGGCGCAGGATTTCAGCCAGGTTCTTGAGGTGCGCGCTGAACGTCGACAGGCTCGCCTCGATCGACTGCTCGTCGCCAACATCGGCGAACGCGTTGTCGAAAATCGCGACGCGGCTTTCCGGTCCGACCGGCGCGGGAATCCCCGATTGCGCGAGAGCGGAAATCAATCCGAGCGCCTTGAGCAGCACCGTTTTGCCACCGGTGTTCGGCCCCGACACCAGAAGCGTCCGCTCCGACGGGTCCATCGCCAAATCGAACGGGACGACCTCGGCGCCTCGCGCCAGCAAGAGCGGATGCCGGCCGTTGCGCACGTCGAAGCCGTCGCGCGCGGGCACCAGTGTCGCCGGGGAACAGGCAAAGGCGTCGCCGAAGCGTGCGCGCGCGAACAGCGTGTCGAGCTCCACGAGCGCGACCAACGACGCGACCATGTCGTCGCGCCGCGGACGAATGGCGTCGGTGAGTTCGCGCAGAATGCGTTCGACTTCTTCGACCTCGTCCGATTCGAGTTCGCGGATACGATTGCCGAATTCCACGGCCGCCGGAGGTTCGACGAACAGCGTCGCGCCCGACGCCGAGCTGTCGTGCACGATTCCACCGGTGATCGCCCGGCCCTCGCGGCGCACCGGAATCACGTAGCGGCCGTTCCGCATGGTGACCGACATGTCCGACACGCGATGGCTCGGCTCGAGCCGGGCCATTTCGCGCTCGAGAATGCGGATCAACTCGCCTTGCGCCGAGCGGAGTTCGCGGCGGATTCGCCGCAGCGCGGACGATGCGTCGTCCTTGACCGAGCCGTCGTCGAGAATGGCGCGCTCGATCAGGTCTTCTAATGCCGGTGCTGTAATGAGCACATCGAGTAGCGGCGCCAGCAGCGCACGAACCATGGCCGGACGCCGGGCGTCGCCCAGGCGACTTCGCGTGCGGCGCGCGGAGCGGAGCAACGTCGCGCCGGCCAACAGTTCGGCGCCGGTCCACATGCTGCCTTCGGCGCGGAGGCGCGTGAGCGCGTCGCCCAGATCGGGAATCGGATCGGGATACCAGGCATCGTCGCCGCGGATGGCGGCACGCATCGCGGCGACGCGCGCGTGCTCCCGTTCCAGCCAATCACGATCGATGTGTGGCGCGAGCCCGCGGACCGCGGCCATGCCAAGCGTCGATGTCGCGTGCCCCGCAACCACGTCGAGCACGCGGGGGAACTCGAGCACGGCGAGCGCGTGTGCGTTCATGGTGCAACGAAGGAGCGTCCGTCAGCGGTCACGCCCGCTTGCCGAGTTCCTCGCGCACGATCGCGTTGATGGTTCCACCCTCGGCGCGGCCCTTGAACTGTCCCATCACCTTGCCCATCACGGCTCCCACGTTCGCGGCCCCGCCTTCGATCGCCGCCAGCACGGCGGCGCGGATCTCATCATCACTCACGGCGGCCGGCAAATAATCGCCAAGCATGGTCGCTTCGGCGCGCTCCGTTGCGGCAAGATCGGCGCGACCGCCCTTGTCGTACATCTCGATCGATTCGCGGCGCTTCTTGATTCCACGGCGAAGCACGTCGATCACGTCGTCGTCGGTGAGCGCGCGCTTGAGTTCAATCTCGCGGTTCCTGGCGTCGGAGATGATGGTGCCGAGCAGCAAGACTCGCGGCTTGTCCTGCGCTTTGCGAGCGGCGTTCATGTCGCCCTGCAATCGTGCGATCAGTGCCGACATCAAGCGTGACGAGCCAGGCGGTTTTTCCGGATTGCGGCGTTCACTTTCCGCTTCCGACGTTCGCTTGGCTTTTCGTAATGCCGATGCCGGCGGAGATCCGAGAGGATCCCAGCTTTTTCGCACTTCTTCTTAAAGCGCTTGAGTGCGCGCTCGAAGTTCTCATCGTCGTGGATGATGACTTCAGACAAACTCGCTCCCCCCTTCTTGGCGCGCGCGCCCGTTAAGTGTATCAAGCCGCTAAATTTTATGCGGTGTAATCGTGCGTTGTCAACGAAGGAATTCGTCATCCGGGCGGCCATCCCATTGGGCGGCCACCGAGCAAATGTGCATGCAAATGGAAGACGGTCTGACCCGCACCGCGGTTCGTGTTGATAACCATTCGATACCCGTCGTCCGCCACATTTTCCTGTTTCGCGATCGCGGCGCCGGCGAGCAACAGCCGCCCGACCAAGTTGGCGTCCGTCGCTTGATTGAGCGATGCGACGTGCTCGCGAGGGATGACGAGGACGTGCACCGGGGCCTGCGGATTCACGTCGCGGAACGCGATGCACAGATCGTCCTCGAACACCAGTTTGGCGGGAATTTCTCCGCGGACGATTCGGCAGAATAAACAGTCGTCGGCCATACGTCACACTCCGTGAGACAGGAACATCGCGCGGATCGCAGCGACCGCGGCGATCCCGGCGGTATCGAACCGAAGGGTCGTGTCGGCGAGTCGCGCGCGTCGCCACCCCGACGCGACGAGCCGATCCCGCTCTTCGGCGAGCGTGCCGCCTTCGGGGCCAAAGAGTATCACGGGTTCGAGGCCGGCCGCGAGTCGCATCGCGTCCGATAGCGGCGGTCCATCCTGATCGAGTAGAAGTCGGAATCGCCGCGCGTCGTCGTCTGGCGACGCGAGCTGATCCACCGGGACCTCCGGCAAAATCGTCGGCAACCACGCGCCGCCTGACTGTTCGAGCGCGGCGATCATGCGCGCCATCAGCTTCTGCGCGAACGCAGGTCCTTCACCGCGTGTCGCAACGCTACTCGACCGACGGAAGTGAACCGGCCGCCAACTCGCGACGCCGAGTTCCGTCGCCTTTTCGGCGAGCGACAGCGTCCGGTCGCGATCGGCCACGGGAACGCACAGGTGAATCGCGGTCGGGCGGTCGACGTCGACGATCGTCGCACCCAACGTCACGGAAAGCTCATCGCGCCGGATGGCTGCAATGACACCGTCGGCCACGTGGCCGACGCCGTCAGTCAGCCGAACGGCGTCGCCAGCCTCCAGGCGCTTCACGCGCGCATGGTGCGCAACGGACGCGTCGAGCGTCACGGTCGATCCCGCCGCGAGCGGCGATGCCGCCGAGCCGGCAAAGAAAGTGGCTACGGCCGCGCGATCGTCGCGCTCCACCATTTCTCCTCGACGTCGTCCGCTTCGACTTGCCATCCCCAACTCGTAATCTCCGCGATCATGTGCTCACGCTCAGACAACATGATGCCCGCAAGGATCGCGCGGCCGTCGTCGGTAATGGCGAGATCGATGACCGGCAACAGATCGACGAGCACCGACGAGATGATGTTTG
Organism: uncultured Gemmatimonadaceae bacterium; assembly: GCA_963817445.1. Taxonomy (GTDB): domain Bacteria; phylum Gemmatimonadota; class Gemmatimonadetes; order Gemmatimonadales; family Gemmatimonadaceae; genus JAQBQB01. The sequence goes on along the minus strand of CAWFOG010000022.1, from coordinate 350,781 downwards.
CGGTGATGATCCGTACCGGCGCGACGAGTGGCAGGAGCGTCGCCGCGTCGCCCTCGATGACGCGGACGCGATCAGCGACTCCGTTGCGCGCGACGTTGGACTCGGCGTTCTCAATCGCGTCGTGATCGATTTCGATCGCGGCGACCGAGGCCGCACCTAGTTTCGCCGCCGCAATGGCGACCACCGCGCTCCCGGCGCCGAGATCGGCAACGCGATCTCCCGGCCGGAGTACGGCTTGCAGCAGCCGAATCACACCACGCGTCGTCGCATGTTCGCCGGTGCCGAATGCCATCGCCGGGTCGATGACGATCGTGGCCGCCGGATCAAGTTCCCCCGTGAGCCAGGGCGGAGTGATCGTCAACGCCCCCACCGTGTGTGCACGAATGCCGCGACGCCACTCGGCGGACCAATCCGTGATCGGCAGCGGCGTCGTTTCGATCAGCGCGTCCGGATTCGCGGCGAGCGTGGCGGCGACGAGGACGTCCGCCAACGTCTGACTCTCGACGTGGGTGATGAGCGAATCACCGAGTTCCTGAATGCTGGACGCCCCCGCGCCGAAGAGCGCGGCCGAGACCTCGGCCGCACGCGCTCCTGGAACAATGCGAATGGTTACCCAGCCCGCGCCGACGCTCACGCGCGCAGCGCTTCTTTCATCTTCGCCCAAAACCCTTTGCCGCGTCCGTCGGCCGGAACGCCGGGTTGCAATTCACCAAGGCGGCCGACGAGCGTGCGTTCCTCTTCGGTGAGACGCTCCGGAGTCCACAGCTGAATGCGAACGTGCAGATCGCCGGACCCCGCACCGTTGACGCGAGGCAAGCCGCGACCGCGCATATGGAACACGTGCCCGCTTTGCGTGCCCGGCCCCAACGCGAGGATCGCGTGGCCACTCACAACTGGCACGGTCACATCGGCGCCGAGCACGAGCTGCGCATAGGTGACGAGCAATTCCGTGTACAGATCCTCGCCGTCGCGCTCGAACCGCGGATCGTCCGCGACTTCGAACAAGACGTGAATGTCGCCACGCGGGCCGCCACGCGTGCCCACGTTGCCGACACCGCGCAGTGTCATGTACTGCCCGGTGTCCACCCCAGGCGGGATCTGCACGTTGATCTCGTGATCGCCGCGCTGACGCCCTTCGCCGCGGCACCGTTTGCAGGGTGAGGCGACGACACGCCCCTCACCGTGACAGGTTGGACAGGGGCCGACGGTGACGAACTGGCCGAAGAACGACCGCTGCGCGCGACGCACCTCGCCCTGACCGGAGCAGGTCGCACAGGTCTGCGACTTCGAGCCCGGCTCGGCGCCCGACCCGTGGCAGTGCTCGCACGGATCGAGAAGTTTAATTTGAACTTTCTTCTCGACGCCGGTGGCGACCTCGGCCAGCGTCAACGGCACGCTGAGCTTGACGTCGGGCCCGGAGCGCGGCCCGTTGCTGCTCGTCTGGCGCCCGCCGAACAAGTCATCGAGTCCGCCAAACCCGCCGAAGTCGCGCATGAAGATGCCGAGCGCCTCGGACAGATCGACGTGGTGGAATCCACCGCCACCGCCGCGAAGGCCGGCCTCGCCGTACCGGTCATAGGCCGCGCGCTTCTGCGGATCGCGCAGTACGTCGTAGGCCTCGGTCAGCGACTTGAACCGCTCTTCCGCCTCTTTCGAACCGTTGTTGCGGTCCGGGTGATGGGTCATCGCGAGCTTGCGATAGGCCTTCTTGATCTCGTCGTCCGGCGCGTCGCGCGCGACGCCCAGGACCGCATAGAAGTCTGCCATGGAGTCGGCTCAGTCCAACAGATCGCTCAACAGCCGTGACGTGTGGCTGACGAGCGAGATGACCTTCTCGTACGGCATCCGCGTAGGTCCGATCACCCCGATCACGCCGGCGAGCGATCCAACATGATATTCCGCCGTCACGACGGTGAAATCCTCGAATCGCGGATCGTCGTGCTCGGCGCCGATGGTGATCGAGATTCCCGGTGCCGTGAGCACGGCGGCGAATCGCGTCGCCCAACGCCTGCGGCGTCTCGGTGAGCGCGAGAAGCCGGCGCAGGCGGTCGGCGCCCGAAAACTCCGGCTGCTCGGCGAGCACCGACGCGGCGCCAAGGACGACGTGCTGTCCGTCCTCCAGTCGGGAGTGCGGCGTCGAACAGTTGTTCACCCTCTTGCACGAAGATGTTGAGCAACTCGGCCGCGCTCGGCGCGGCCGCTGTATCGCGGAGGCGGGCCGGAACGGACGAGCGAATCTCGCCGAGCGTGAGGCCGGCCAGTCGTTCGTTGAGGACGACTGTCACCGCGGTCAACGCGCTGTCGGCGATCTCGCCCGGAATGTCGACGAACACGGTGCGCACGACGCCCGCCTCGAGCGTCAGGACCATGAGCAGCCGTTCGCTGCTGATGCGGACCAGCTCGAGGCGGCGCAAGATCGAGAGGTCCAGCCGGGGACCGAGTGCGACTCCCAACTCCTGCGTCAACAATCCCAGCGTCTGGGCGGCGCGACGCAAGATGGTTTCGATCGGCGAGGATCCGCCGCCCGCGGTGATCTCTTCGGCGAGCCGATCGGTCTCGGCCGGGCGAATGGCCGGGAGGCTGAGCAGCGAGTCGACGTAGGCGCGATACGCCTTGTTCGTGGGAACGCGCCCTGCCGACGTATGCGGATGGAAGAGAAACCCCTTGTCTTCGAGGTCGCTCATCGTGTTGCGGATGGTGGCTGGCGACACGCCGAGCCCAAAGCGGCGTGAGAGCGTACGCGAGCCGGCGGGCTCGGCGGTCTGCACGTAGCTCCGAATAACCGCGTCGAGAACGCGGCGCTCTCGTCTGCTGAGCTCCTCGGATGCCATAAGTCTAAAGCTACTAATGACTTCGGACCAGTGTCAAGTCGGACGCGAGGGCATCGAGTCGCAACCAGCCAAGGGCCGTCAAGGTTAAATGGCCGCGAGCGTCCAGATTGCCCCAGCCCGCGGCCTCCCACTTTTGGGCGCGAGTCGATTTCCCCGCCGCCAAGCGACAGTCCGGCCGTGGTTCGAAGTCCCAGATAGACCTGCTCGGCGATTCGATTGGCGCGCCGTGAGTCTCCTCGTCCGCGTCGAGCGGATCCGTGCCCGCTGCAATTCGCTGCGTCCAATCCGCGTATGCCGACACATTCCAGCGGCGGCGCGTTCCATCGAACCCGTGCGACGACGGACCAATGCCGGCATACTCGGCGTGCGTCCAGTACGACGAGTTGTGACGCGCACGCCGTCCCGGCCGGCCGAAGTTCGAAACTTCATAGTGGTCGAACTTCGCCAGTCGGTGAGTACACGATGCGCATACAAGAACTCTGATTCGTATCGTTCGTCCGGAGACGCAACGACGTCGCCGCGCGCCTGCCAGCGGCCGAGTGGCGTGTGCGGCTCGATCGTGAGCCCGTAGAGAGACAGAGTGATCGGGTCCGAGCGCGATGGCGCGTTCGACATCGCGTTCCCACGCGCGCTCGATTTCCACCGGGAGCGCGAAAATCAGGTCGAGCGACAGATTCTCGATGCCGTTGTCGCGCGCAACCTCGACGGCGCGCACGGTCGCCGCGGCGTCGTGAGTGCGATGCATCCACGCCAACACTCGGTCGTCGAACGACTGCGCGCCGATCGAGAGGCGATTGACGCCTGCCGCGCCCCACGCTCGTACCGACGTCCGGCGTAATGTCCTCCGGATTGGCCTCGAGCGTGACCTCGGCGTCGGGCATGAGATCGAGTCGTGCGCGCAGCACGTCGAGCAGTCGCGCGACACCGTCGCCGCCGAGGCGCGAGGGCGTGCCGCCGCCGAAGTAGAGCGTGTCGACGGGCCATGAGCCCGTTTCAAAGCGAATTTCGAGTTCGCGCCCGATCGCGTGGACATATGCCTCGGACGGCACAACGCGGCGCACGGCGATCGAGAAATCGCAGTACGCGCATCGGCGCGCGCAAAACGGAACGTGCACATACACGTGGCGAGGAAGCACGTACGAAGTATACGGAGCGTGCAGCCTTCACCGTCGTCGGATTTCTCCGGTGAGCGCGCACTCGATGACGCCGCGTAGCTCGAGGGACGTCACAGCGGTCAAGCAACGCGCGACGGGAAGTGCCGAACGCGCGCACAGCGCGTCGAGCGTGGCCGGGCCTTGCTCGAGCGCCGTCCAGATTCGCATCTCGACGTCGTCATCGAGTTGGGGTCCGCCCCGCGGCTGCGACTCGAGACCCGCGAGCGTCAGCGCGTCAGCGACGCATGTGATGGGGTGGGCGCCATCGCGGAGGAGTTCGTTCGTGCCTTGTGACTGCGGCGAATCGATTGGACCGGGCACCACGGCGACGTCGCGCCCAAGGTCGAGGGCGTGGCGCGCGGTGATTAACGCTCCGCTTTTGATCGGCGCTTCAACGATGATTGTGACCTTGGCCAGCGCCGCAATGATGCGATTGCGCATTGGAAACGATCCGCCGTGCGAGTGAGCGCCGGGCGGAAGTTCGGAGAGGACCAGGCCGCTGGCGCCGATCTCGGCGTGCAGAGCGACGTGTGCCCGCGGATACGGCACGTCGGCGCCGGTGCCCAGCACCGCCGTCGTTCGGCCACCGACGTCGAGCGCGGCGCGGTGAGCGCACGCGTCGATGCCGAGCGCCATCCCGCTGACGACGCACGCTCCGCCGCGGGACAGCGCACCGACCAACTCGCGCGTGATGCGCAGGCCATACGCCGTCGCGCGGCGTGTGCCGACGACCGCGACGACTGGCGCGTCGAGTGTCGCCCACGAACCCCGGCTCCACAGGCGCTTGGGTGGATCCGGCAAGTCGTTGAGACTCGCCGGATAGTCCGCGTCGCCGCGATGGGTGACCGCGAGGTCGCCCGACGAAACCTGCTCGTCGCGCCGGCTCTCTGTTTCAGGGGAGCGGAATGGGATCAACTCGCTTGACACGGGCCTTTTTCATTTCGAGGACCTGTGACCACCAGGAAGCCACCAGAGCTTCGAGGCCAGTCCGACCCGCCGCGCTGATGGCGAATACCGCGAACGCGTCCGGAGCGTCGATCGGCGGCGGCGGATCGTCGCCGAGCAAATCCATTTTCGTGAACACCACGCAGTGTGGCTTTCGCGCGAGCTCGGGCGAGTAGGCCGCGATCTCGGCGCGCAGTTGGTCGTATTCCGCCTGCCAGTCCATCGTGTCGATGGGCACGAGGAACGCGAGGAGTCGCGTGCGCTCGATGTGGCGGAGGAATTGAAGGCCAAGGCCGCGACCTTCGTGCGCGCCTTCGATGATTCCAGGAATGTCCGCGACGACGAAGGTGCGATTGTCGCTGAGCTGAACGACGCCGAGGTTCGGACTGAGTGTCGTGAACGGATAGTCGGCGATTTTGGGACGCGCCGCTGAAATCACCGACAGGAGCGTCGACTTACCGGCGTTTGGCTGACCGACGAGGCCGACGTCAGCGATGAGCTTGAGCTCGAGCTCGAGCGAACGCAGCTCGCCGTCTTCGCCGGGCTGGTATTCGCGCGGCGATTGATGCGTGGCCGTGGTGAAGTAAGCGTTGCCCTTCCCGCCCCGACCGCCGCGCGCAACGATGAAGCGCTCGCCGTCTTCGAGGATTTCGCCGAGCCGCTCCGACGTTCCGAGATCGCGAATGATTGTTCCGACCGGGACCGGCAGCACGACCGAACCGCCGGACGCGACCGCTCTTGTTGGCGCCCGATCCGTGCTCGCCGCTCGGCGCCGACCACGAGTCGCGGTAGGTGTAGTCGAGGAGCGTGGCGAGATTGCTGTCGCCCACGACCTCGATGTCGCCGCCGCGGCCGCCATCACCGCCGTCCGGGCCACCCATCGGGACGAACTTTTCGCGACGGAACGACACGATTCCCGATCCGCCGTCCCCTGCTTTCACGTTGACCGTGACACGATCGATGAACATGATGCTATTTCCCTCGCACGCGTGACCAGAGGCGCCGCGCCGCCTGCGCGCGGTCGACGCCAATGTCGTCGGCGATCGCCTCGAGCACGTCCTCGATGACTTCGGGCTCGACGCCGACGTTGCGAGCGCCGTGGAGATGCGATTGCAGTTGGCGCTCCTGTCCCGCGGCGGCGCATGCGGCAACGATGCAGAGTTCGCGTCGCTGCAGGTCGAGCCCCGGTCGAGAAAGAACCTTGCCGTATCCGTCGGTGATCATCCAGTCGTCGAGTGCAGGGTGCAAACCGCGAATGTTTTCGCGAAGGCGTTCGTACATGTCGCCGTACACAGCCGCGCACGTCGACTCACCGTCGGCGCGCCACTGCGCGAGATCCGCGGGCGCCGAAGCCGGTGGAACGTGCGGATGTGTGCGCCGCCATTCCCGCATGGCGTTGAGCGCGCGCGGAAATCCGGCGAACAGATGACTCTGGAGCAAGAGTTCCTCGACCCACAGCGGCGGAACGTCGGTGGAGGCGAGGGCGATTGACGCGCGAATCTCCTGTTCATTGCCGGCGGTGATGGTGGCCGATAGCCGCACGAGCTGTCGTGTGGCCGCGTCGAGTTCGCGCAACGTGTCCCGAATTGGAAGTGACGGCGTCATCGATTGTCGGCGCGGCGCGGCGAACGATTGCCGTGCGGCAGGCGCTCAGGACACTGGCCGGATTTCGCCGACCACTTCACCGCGCGTGTTGCGAATGGAGCGCCGGTAGTACTCCTCGAGGCGCGGCGGCAGTGTCGCCGGCAGCACATCCAGGAGTTGCAACACGCGCAGCACCGCCGGGAACTGTGCGCGCTGGGCACCGTCGTCGACTTTGACCGCGAAGCCGACCCCAAGGTCCGGCACGGCGACGCAATGCACGCCCTCGGCACCGATCTTGGCAACGGCGCGTCCTTCGGTCTCCTCGATCAGCACTGAATCGAAGCGATCAGTCCCGCCGATGAGGAATGGCCGCGTACACATCGCGTGTACGACGCGGTTCGCCGCACCATTCTTATCCCGCTGCGCACGAGCCAAGCGGGACCAGGCGCGCGCCATGTTCTCGAGCGGGAGCGCGAACGCGACGACGCCGCACCCATCGACTGCCTGACTGACCTCGGACTCGTCGATGCCGGCCCACGCGGCCACCGATTGCAGGCAGCACCGCTGGACGGGATGATCGCGACGCTCATAACCGTACGTGTGCCAACCGGCCGCATGCGCGCGCGCGAGCATGGCCGCGTGCTTGCCGGAGCAATTGTTGTGGAGGCGGGTGAGGCGCGCCCCCGATTCGCGCAGCAATTTGAGGCCGCGCGACGACAGCGGGTCGTGGGGGCCGCAGGCGAGGTCGCCCTCTTCCAGGCCGATGTCGCCGAGCATGCCTTCAGCGAGCGCGACATGTTCCGGCTCGCCGCCGTGCGACGCACAGGCGAGCGCGAGCTGATCGTCGCCCCAGTGCAAGTCGTCGAACGCCCCGGACTCGAGCAGGGGCAAGACCTGAAACGGCTTGGCGCACGACCGCCACGAGCTGAGAAGCTGCGTGTCGTGCGCGCCAGCGATCAGCAGGTCATCATCGCCCACGACCGCCGCGTGCACGCGATGCCGCGATTCGATGTCCGCTCCTCGAGTAGCGACGACGTCCAACTCGAGCGATTTCATCTGGAAGGTATCCGTCCGCGTTGATCGCAAGCGACGGCGCCTGAAGCGGTGCGCGCTCGGATCGTTGGTCGAAACCTAATCGAACGCTCGCGACCAATGGGTAGTCCCTGCGGCGTACGCATCGGCGCGCCGACGGGCGCAGGTGGCTATGCGGGGGCGCGGACGGTCCGGCTCGGGCGCGCGGTGACGTAAATGCCCGCGAGCACCAACGCGCCACCGACGAACGTGGCCACGCCGGGCAGTTCGCGAATTCCAGGGAGCACCGCCGCGAGCAGCGTCGCGCCCACGGGTTCGCCGAGCAATGTGAGATTCACGACATACGCCGGGAGATACTTGAGCGCCCAGTTGAGTCCCGTGTGTCCGAGCAGCATTGGGCCAACGGCGAGCGCGGCGAAGATGGCGAGCTCGCGCGGCGGCTGCGCGAGCACCGGCGCGTGGACTATCGCCGCGAGCACGATCAACACGCCGAAACACGTGCCGTATACGAGTCCAACGTATGGCCAGATGTCGAGCACCGCGCGCAGACGCCGACCGGTAACGAAGTAGCACGCGGCGGTCGCCGCGCCGCTCAGCGCGAGCGCATCGCCGAACATTGCGCGGCTGGTCGAACTGCCGCTCGACGCAACAGCGTCGGGGAGCGCGACGACGCACGCGCCCGCCATCGCGACGGCGATGCCGATCCATTGCCGCCGCGTCGGTGGCTCGCGGAGCCACCCCGCTGAGAGCAGCGCAACGAGCGCCGGTTGCATGTTCACGAGCACGACCGACGCGGCGACGGACGTCATCGCGATCGACGTATTCCACGCCCAGAAGTGAAATGCGAGCATCACGCCGGCGCCGGCCGCGAGGAGCACACCGCTCGCGTTCGAGCCGCCGCCACTGACGCCACGACCCCGTGGCGACCAGCGCGATCGCGATGATGATGAGTGAAAATCCAACGCGCCAGATCGCGATCGCCAGGGGATGCGCGTGCGACAGGCGAACGAGCGGACCGGCGAACGAGATTCCGACCAGCGCCAGCACCAATACCAACGTCGTGGGCATGGCGCGGGAGTGTACGATTGCGCCCGCAAGGCGTCAATCGGCGCCGCGGTCACATTCGCCGCGACGCTGCCCCCTCACTTGCAGTTCAAGACGCAGATCATGCCGCGCAAGTATCGATGCGGGTCCTTGCGCACGTCGTCGAGAATTGCACTGAGATCGGTCGTCAGCTTGTTCAGTCGATCGTACAAGGTTGGATCGTTGAGCAATCGCGAAACGACTCCCTGCCCACTCGACAGCGAGCGGGCAAGCGAATCGCCGGCGGCAACAATATTCACGATGTGCGTATAGAGCGTATCGTCGCGCAGCAACTTGCCGATCGTGCCGTTCTTGTCGTTGAGCGCGACGACGAGCGAATCTGCCGAGTTGATGACGGCGACGAACCGGTCGTACATCGTCGGGTCGTCGAGGAGCCGCGCGAACGTCCCTTTCGGATTCTCGAAGCGCGCGAGCATTTCGTTGGCGCGACCGATCGTGCCGACGAGTCGATCGTACAGCGAGCGATTCGTCATGAGCTGACCGATCGTACCTTCGCCGCGCGTCAATCCCCCGGTGATCTGCCGCAGGTCATGCGTCAGCCCGACCATGTCGTTCACGGCGCTGGCGGCCTGCGCGAGCACGGCCTCGTAGTCGAGCGACGGCGAGATGGCGATTGTGTCTCCAGCTTGCAGCACGCCGTACCGCGGAGTCCCGATGGATATGTCGATGACTTTGTCGCCGAGGAGGCCGACGGTCCGAACGCGCGCCTTGGAATCGGTGCGAATCTGATCTTGCAACACATGGTCGATCGCCAGCCGCAACTTGAGATTCCGCGTGGTGTCGTTGTCGACGGGCATGAAGTCGATCGACTTGATCGTGCCGGCGAACTGACCGGCGACGAGCACCGCGCCGCCCTGCCCGCAGGCCGCTGGCGTTGGGCAGATACGCCACGAGCTCGTACCGCCTGCGAGAAGAGGTTCGTCGATTGGCCGAGTTTGTAGATCGCCACGGCGAGGACGCCCAGCGCCGCAACAATCAACGCGCCGACCTTGAGTTGCTCCCAGGTGATGAAGGACGATCGCTTCATGGGTCAGGCCCCGCCGAGAAAATCTTGGATGTAGCGATCGTCGCTCGCCGTCATCTCCTCGGGTGTTCCGAAGAACACGATGCGTCGCTTGCTGAGCAACGCCACCTTGCTCGCCATGCGGAAGACCGACCGGATGTCGTGCGACACGACGATGCTCGTCACACCGATTTCGCGCTGCAGCTTCATGATCAGGCGCGTGATCGTGCCCGTGGTCAGCGGATCGAGCCCGGAGGTCGGCTCGTCGTAGAGCATGATCTCCGCATTGTTCGCCATCCCGCGCGCAATGCCGACGCGTTTCCGCATGCCGCCCGACAGCTCGGCCGGAAATTGTTCGATGACCTGGTCCGGGTCGAGATCGACGAACTGCAGCTTCTCGCGCACTCGCTCGTCGATTTCCTCTTCGTTCAGCGATCGTATGTTCGCGCAGCGGATACGCGACGTTCTCGAACACCGTCATCGAGTCGAACAGCGCGGCGCCTTGAAAGACCATCCCCATTTTCTGGCGTACTTTGAGCGCTTCCTCGAATGTCAACGACGTGATGTCCTGACCGTCGATGAGGACGCGCCCGCGGTCCGGCACGAGAAGCCGAAGCAGCAGTTTGAGAACCGTCGATTTGCCGGTCCCCGACTCGCCGACGATGACCACCGTTTCGCGATCGTCCGCCTTGAATGACACCTCCTCGAGTATCGGGCTGATCGAACGCGAGCGACACGCCGTCGAGTTCCACGACACAGGGGCGCGGAATCTTCGCCGGGCGCGGACTGCCGTCCGCGTTCGTCGGCCGCTCGTCGGTCGCCAACTCCGAGCGGATCGCGTGCCGCACGGCGGCCGACCGATCGTCATCCGGCGGGTGCTCATCCATAGGACAGCACGGACAACAGGAGCTGGGTGATGAAGTAGTCGACGATCAAGATCAGGATGCTGGCTGAAACGACAGTCTCGTCGTGCTCTGTCCAACGCCTTCCGTACCGCCGGTCGTGCCCAGTCCGAAGTAGCACGCGGTGATCGCGATCAGGCCGCCAAACACGAACGGCTTGATCAATCCTTGCACGAAATCGTTCGGGATGTACCGCAGCGTAAATCCGTCGGAAGCCATCTGGTCCCACACCGTGCGCCAGTACTGGGTCGTCGGCAAACCGGCGACGAACGACGCAATGATGTTGCCGCCGATGATGCCGACGAAGTCGTTGATGATCGTCAGCACGGGCAGCATGATCAGCGCGGCGATCACGCGCGGCGTGACCAGCTTCTTGATCGGGTCCGTGCCGAGCGTGTTGAGCGCGTCGATCTGCTCCGTGACGCGCATCGAGCCAAGTTGCGCGGCGATGCCGGAACCAACGCGGCCTGCCACCATCAGTCCGGCGAGCACCGGCCCAAGCTCGCGGATCATCGAGGCGGAGACGAGGTTGCCGATGTACATCGTCGCGCCGAATGTCTTGAGCTGCACCGACGACTGGAGGGCGAGCACCATGCCGGTGAACAAGCCGGTGAGCATCACGATGCCGAGCGACTTGACGCCGATCTCGTCCATCTGCTGCACGACATCCTGCATGTAGAACGGCCGAGCGAAGATGAATCGCAGAGCCTTGGCGGCGAGTCCGAAGTACTCCTGAACGGTCAGGACCTTCGACTTCGCGGCTTCGTTGATGTGCGTGAGGAAGGCGGGCAAGCGATTGCGGTCGGAGCCTTGCGACGTGCTGGGGCGTGACGGTCGAGCCCGGAGGGGGCAAGGCCTGTGCCGAAGGCAGCCGTGGCTCGATTCGCTGCGCGCGATGGCGAGGTTCGGTTGACCTCGCATCGCGCCGACGGCTAGCTTGTGCGCCAATGCCCCGCTCACTCGCGCGCGATCGCATGCTCGCCCTCCTCGACGCCGCTTCGCGGCGTCGAGTCGCCGTCGTCGGCGACGCCATGCTCGACGTCTATCTGCGGGGTGACGTCGAACGCATCTCGCCTGAAGCGCCGGTGCCAGTGGTGCGCGTGCGCGAACGCCGCCACGCCCTCGGCGGAGCGGGCAACGTCGCGCAGAACGTGCGGGCCGTTGGCGCCCGGTGCGATCTGGTCGCCGCGGTGGGCGACGATCGCGGTGGCCGGCAGCTTCGCGGGATGCTCGAGGCGGTCCACGCTGAGCTCGATTCGTTGGTCATCGTCGATCGACCGACGACGACCAAGACGCGAATCGTTGCCCGTTCGCAGCAGGTCGTGCGCGTTGACGAAGAGGAAGACGCCGACCTCGACGGCGACGAAGTCGAACGACTACTCGATCGCCGTCCGCGCCGCAGTCGCCGCGGCCGACGCCGTGGTGCTCGAGGACTACAACAAGGGTGTGCTCGTGCCGCGCATCATCGAGGCGACGATGCACGCGGCGCGCGACAAGGGCGTTCCCGTCGTCGTCGATCCCAAGTACCGGAATTTTTTTCAGTACCGAGGCGCGACGATCTTCAAGCCAAACCGCCGCGAACTCGAGGCCGCACTCGGCGCTGCCGTCGACCTGGAGCATCCCGAAGCGCTCCCCGCGACGTTCGCCCGGCTCGGCGTCGCGCACCTGTTGCTCACGCTCGGCGAACAGGGCATGGCGCTCATCTCGGCCGGCGGGCAGATCAAGCGCGTGCCGACCGTCGCACGCGAGGTGTACGACGTCGTCGGCGCGGGTGATACCGTTACGGCCTATCTCGCGCTCGTGCTCGCGGCGGGGGGCACGGCGACGGAGGCCGCGATCATCGCGAATTTCGCGGCCGGCGTCGAAGTCGGAAAACTCGGCGCAGCCACCGTCAGCGCAGACGAAGTGGTCGACGCGTACGACGCTTCATGTCAACGCCAGACGTGGCGGCGCGCAGCGCATAGCCGCGATCCGCCGCCCCATCGTTGCGGCGAACTAGTTTTGTCGCGTGTACAGCATCAGCGTGCCACACTGCGCGCTCGTCGGACTCACGCCGTCCGGCAGCGCGCCGCCACCCGGATAAAACTCCGCCGCAGAGTAGTCCATCGCCGACATATGCGAGACGTCGGGCACGGACGTCCCCGGCATAGTGGAATCGAAGGTCTTGATGCCGTCGGTGTAGATCGTGACGAAGCAGTTGGGTCTGCGGCAGTTGGCGAGCGCGCCTCCTTTGCACGGCGTGCGACTCGAGACGAGCATCGACCGCGAAGCGATGTTGATCACTTCGATTCCGCCCAGCCGACTCAGGAGGTTGGCCATCGTCATGTTGTCGTTCTTTCGGAACACGTCTTCGGTGATGTACTGCCCCATGTGCGTCTTGCGATGGTCCTCAAAGGTCTGGAGCAGTGGCGACAGATGCTTCGGCGACGCGGAATCTTTCACCACCACCGTCGGAAGGGTGACCGCCGGCTTGAGGACGACAGTGATCGGCTGCGTATCGGCCGGCGAAATCGCGATCGTCATGGTCTGCGGCTCGTAGCCGAGCTTCCGGAACCGGACGAGGCTTGCTCCCTCGGGGAGGAACAGAAGGCTGACCGTGCCCGTGGTCGTCGTCAGTGATTTGAGACCGGTGAGCACATCGGCGACTTCGACGTCGGCGACTGGGTCGCCGCTGGTTTCGTCGAACACGCCGACGACACGCAACCGGTAGACCGGCACGCCGGTCGTCGGCTTGGCCGATCCGGCAGGGGTGACGGGGGACGACTGGGCGGTGGCCTGCGTCGCAAATAGCGCGACGGCGGCAATCTGAATCAACGCGGCGACTTTACACATGCGAAGGTTCCTCGTAGTGACAATCCCGACGATGACGACTATGAACGCTACCCCGCGGTAACGACCATTTCCGAAGCCCGCCAATCCGATCCATATTTCCCGCACGTTCAACGGCGCGCAAATCCGGTCCCGTAGCTTAGCCTGGTTAAAGCAGCGAACTCATAATTCGACGATCGCAGGTTCGAATCCTGCCGGGACCATCGGCGACAATAAACCACGAACAAACCGTGATCGAACCGCGATTGAACGACGACAACAACACCGGACGGCCGATCCCGGTCCGCGCGGACCGCGCATGGCGCAACCCTACTCAGGCGGACGCGCGGTAGTTAGGTTTTTCTCACCGCGGTCGCGTAGCTCAGCTGGTTAGAGCGCCGGTCTCACATACCGGAGGTCCGGGGTTCGAGTCCCTGCGCGACCATCCAGAACCGCTGTCGTACTGTTCCAGGGCCCTGCGCGCTAGTGCAGGGCCTTTCCATTGGTGTTCACTTCCGCGCCTGCGCGCCGCAAGCCGCCCGGCCAAGCGCGTCGTCCACTCGCGCTTCGACCAACAGCTGGTCACCGTCCATCCGCTGCCCGATGACATCGCCCGCGCGATGTATCTCGGCGAGCAGCTTGCCGTCCGACGGCGACATTCGAATTTGCGCGAGCGGCCGCCGTGTCCGAATCACCGATGCGAGCGACCGGCGAAGCGGCTCGAGGCCGCCGTCAGCCACCGACGACACAAAAATCGCGGACGGCAAGAGCGCGCCGATTCGCTCCTCGAGCGCCAGCAGCTCGTCGTGGCCGAGCAAATCGATCTTATTGAAAACCAGCAGTTTGGGGCGATCGGTCACGCCGAGTTCTTCCAGCACCTGCTCGACGACGAGGCGCTGCTCCTCCCACGCCGGAGAGCTGGCGTCGACCACATGCAGCAGGAGATCAGCCTCGCTGGTCTCCTCGAGCGTCGCGCGAAATGAAGCGACGAGATGGTGCGGCAGCTTGCGAATGAAGCCGACGGTGTCGGTGAGCAGCACGTGGGCGTGGTCGGCGACGGCGACGTCGCGCGTCAGCGGATCGAGCGTCGCGAACAGACGGTCTTCGACGACGACGTCCTGCGCGCCGGAGAGCGCGCGAAGAATCGACGACTTGCCGGCATTTGTATAGCCGACGAGCGACGCCTTGAATTCACCCTGCCGCGACTGACGTTGAATGATTCGGCCGCGCTGCACGTCGCGAAGACGCTCGCGGAGCACCTTGATCCGGCCGTTGATCAGCCGGCGATCGGTCTCGAGCTGGGTTTCACCAGGACCTCGCATCCCGATGCCACCGCGGAACTTCTCGAGGTGGGTCCACATACGCGTGAGGCGCGGCAACATGTACTCGAGCTGCGCCAATTCCACCTGCATCTTGGCTTCACTGGTTCGCGCCCGCGTGGCGAAAATGTCGAGGATGAGTTCGGCGCGATCCATCACCCGTTTGCCGATCGCGTCCTCGATGTTCTTGCCCTGCGTCGGCGAGAGCTCGTCGTCGAAGATGACGAGCGTCGCGTCGTCCGCGACCACCCGCTCGCGCAGCTCGTCGATCTTGCCGGAGCCGAGGTAGGTGCCGGGATGCGGGCGATCGAGCTGCTGCATGAGCTCACCGACGACGATGGCGCCGGCGGTGTCCGCGAGCTCCGCCAGCTCGCGCAAATGTTCGTCGACCGCGCGGCGCGCGCCGGGCCGCTTGAGCGGCGCGCCGACGAGCAGCGCCCGTTCAACGGGCGGCGCGACGGCAATCAGTGATCGGCTTATATACGATTCCTCGTTGTCAAATCGCTATCGACCCATTCCCGTGGTCGTGAACCGGCCGGTCGACGAATAAGGTACGGTGACGGACCCCACTGGCGACCCGACCGTCACGTTGCCCAGCACGTGATAGTCGACTGCGCCATTGTTCAGCAAATTCCTGCCCGCGGCGCCAATGCCCGCGTAGGTGAAGCTGACCGGAATCGTGACGACGCTCGAATCATTGTCCTGCACGGTGAATCGCTGATCCATCGTACCGCTCGCGACCGTCACGCTGTCTCCGGCGAGATTCACGCGATATGTGAGTTGCGTCGCGTCCAGCCGATAGTGATTCGGGTTGTAGACGCTGAGCAGGACGTCGAGACTTCCGCCCGTCAGCCCGACTCCGCGCACGCGGACGTCGCGCAGGTGGACGACCGGGTTCTTGAACGCCGCCCGTCCGAGCATCGAACAGCCTGCACCGCCGACGACTGCGACCGCCATCGCGGCCATTGCGAGTTTTCTCATCTCCCCCTCCCCATGGATACCCTGGTTACTCGGATTCGCTGACCGCGTCGTCCGCGTCCCGGCCCTGCTTGGCATCGCCTGCCCCACTCGCCCGCCGCCGCACCTCTTCCCACCAGGCCAACCGCTTCGCGATCTCCTTCTCGAAGCCGAACGGCCCCGGCTCGTAAAAGCGCGAGCCGCGCAATGACTCTGGAAGATACTCCTGCGGAACGTAGGCCTCAGCCGCGTCGTGCGCGTACTGATACCCCACCCCATATCCCAGTTCCTTCATCAGACCGGTTGGGGCGTTTCGAACGTGCAGTGGGACCGGCTCCGCCGGATGTTCCCGCGCCGCGTCGAGCGCACCGCGCAACGCACGCATCGCCCGATTCGACTTCGGCGCCGTCGCTAGATAGACGATTAACTCGGCCAGCGGCAAGTATCCCTCGGGCGGCCCGAGCATGTGGAACGCGTCGCGCGCGGCCACGGCGAGCTTGAGCGCTTCGGGGTCCGCGAGTCCGATGTCTTCAGCCGCCATCGCGATCGCGCGGCGAAACATGATCATCGGGTCGGCGCCGCCTTCGATCATCCTCGCCATCCAGTACAGGGCGGCCTGCGGATCGCTGCCGCGCAAACTCTTGTGGAACGCGCTCAGCATGTTGAACGTCTCTTCGCCGCGCTTGTCGTAGTGCGCAAATCGCAGCTGAAGCGCGTCGCGCATCACGTCGACCGTCAGCGCGCCGCCGCGGCCCACGTGCCCCGCGGCCGCATCGAGCGCCGTGAGGGCGCGGCGCGCATCTCCGTCGGCCGCCGTCGCCAAGAGCTCGAGCGCGTCGGCGTCCACGGTAAGGTCAAGATCGCCGAGCCCACGATCGCGATCGGCGAGCGCACGTTCCGCCAGGGCGCGAATGTCCGTCGCCGCGAGCGGCTGCAACACAAACACACGGACGCGCGATAGTAACGCGCCGTTTATCTCGAACGACGGATTCTCCGTCGTCGCACCGATGAGCGTGATCGTTCCCGCTTCGACGTGCGGCAGAAAGGCATCTTGTTGCGCCTTGTTGAATCGATGGATCTCGTCGGCAAAGAGAATCGTTCCGCGCCCGAGCCGACGCCGCCCCTCGGCTTCGGCGACGATCTCGCGCACGCGCGGAACGCCCTCCGTCACGGCGGAGAAGGCGACGAATTCGCGATCGGTATACTGCGCGATGACTCGCGCGAGCGTGGTTTTCCCGCTGCCCGGCGGCCCCCAAAAAATCATCGAGCTGACGGTCCCTTTTTCGATCGCCTCGCGCAGCGGTTTCCCCGGCGCGAGCAAGTGCTGCTGCCCAATGACTTCATCGACGGTGCGTGGGCGCATTCGCGCCGCCAACGGCTGCGGCATGCTCCGGTCGAACAGCGACGCCGTGCCGCGCGAGCTGACCGCCTCATCCTCGCTGCGCTTTCGCCGCTCCATCACGCGCCCCGCCTGCTCATCCGACTGCCAACGTACGCGCGGCGAAGTACAGGCCGCAGCCGGCGACGAAGCTGACTGGAATTCGGAGCCCGCGCCGATTCTGGAACTCGGGGATGAGATTCGACGCCGCAACGTACAGCGTCACCCCGGCCGAGATCGCGAGGCCGTACACGCGCAGAAATTCCAGCTGGTTCGTGACCAGTACGCCGAGCACGGTCGACGCTCCGAGCGCGGTGGCGGCGAGAATCGCGCGCGACCGGCGCGCTCCGGCCGCCAGAAACAGACTCGAAATCGCCAAGCCTTCAGGAAACTTGTGGAGCAGCACCGCCACGAACACGAGCGCGCCAAGTCCGGCGCCGACGCGCAAACCGCTCGCGACAGCGACTCCGTCGACGAACGTGTGCATGAGGAGCCCGACGAGCGCCGACACGCTCACCAGCTCGGACACTTGGTGCGTCTCTTCGCCGAAATGAAAGTGCCCGCCGATCGTGTGCTGCGTGATGTGCACGAGCACGAACGCCGCGAGTACGACCACCGGCGCGATCGGTCCGGCGACGGCGATCGAATCGGGAAAGAGATCCACGATCGACACGGAAATCAGAAACCCGGCGGCGAACGACAACAGCGCGTCGAGCGCGCGAACGCTCCAGCCGGCACGCGACGTCACGGCGACGGCGCCAAGGATGTTCGCGGCGGCAGCCGCGGCGCCGTACAACAACGCCGGTTGCGTCACGCGGGCTTGAGCCCGAGCCGCTCGGCTCCGGCCGTCACCGCATTGACCAGATCCGGCGCTGCCGGAAAGTGCTGCCGATTCGTTTTCCAACTCTTGGTCTGCACGCGCGGCTGCTCCTCGAGTCCCTTCCCCTCGAGCAAATACAACCAGCGATCGGTTCGCGCGTAGATGAACAATTCGAGCGACGGGTTGAGCGTCAACTGATCGTCGCTCGTATAGACCGAGAGTTCCACGCCGCCGTACCGAGCAAGCAACAGCTTGAGCCGGGCAATCGCCTCGCGAACGTCGGGCAGCGCGATCGATTCGCCCTTCCACGACCGGCCGCTGCGCAAATCGTCGAGCACGACGTCGACGGCCGGCGGCAATTGTTCGCTGAGCGCGTAGAACAGGTCGACGACACGCTCCGCGTTGGCCACGACGTGACCGGTGTAGATGTCGCCCTCGTGTTCGAAGGTGAACCCGTCGGCGCTGACTCGGAATCGACGCCAGATGGACGCTTCGGGTTGCCGCCCGCGAAAAAACATGGTGCTGCGCTCCGTGTCGCCCGGTCTACGAACGTTCGCTCCGCCCCTGCCCCCGCCCGCTGCCATCACCGTCTGGCAGTGCGGCGTGGTGTCGCAGCGCCTCTTGCAACAGCCAGTCCGCGGTGTTGCGCGACGGTTCATCGAGGACCGCGACGAGGAGCGCCTGGAGAATCTTACCGAGGGCCGGCCCCGGCGGGATGCCGGCGCGTCGCAGGTCGTCGCCGTCAACGGCTAACGACCCCAGATCGATCGGATCTCGAAACGCGCTCGCCACCATCCGTCGATACAGCGTTCGCACCGCGACCGCCGCGGGGGCTGCTCGCCCCGCGTCGCGGGCGACGCTCCACCGCGCACTCGCCAATCGCATGACCAAACCGATACGCAGTCGGCCGATGGCCGCAACCCATTTGCGGACGTCGGCATCGGACGCGGTATTGCTCCCCTCGAGCGCAGCCGACATCTGCGGACCAATCGCCCGCCACCGATCGATGACGCCGGCGACCACTTGTATTTCCTGCTTCGACGCGCGGAGCGCGATCATGACATTTTCCGCTCGCGCGGCGTCGAGCCCGGACAACAGTCCGGCGAACCGCAGCGCTCGGCGCGCCGGCCGCCTCGCGAGCCCGGGCATAGCCAGGCAATCGGTCACCGCGAAATCCTCAGTCCCCGCTTCGTTCAGCGCCGGAACCAGTGTCGCGAACGCGCCCGATGACTTCCACAGCGCGAACGCCGCACTCGGCCGACGGACCTGCTCCAACGTCTTGTCCAGTTCCTGCTTCACGCGTTCGGGCGACAGCCGTCCGAGGAACGGCGCGCTATCACGAATCGCCTGCATCGTCGGCTCGTCGATGGCAAAGCCAAACCGCGACGCGAACCGGATCGCTCGAATCGCGCGAAGCCTGTCTTCGCGCATGCGCGCGTCTGCGTCGCCGACCGCGCGCACGACGCCGCGCGCAAGGTCGTCGCGCCCGCCAAACGGATCGCGGATTTCGCCGAGTCTTGGCGAATAGGCGATGGCGTTGATCGTAAAGTCCCGCCGCGCCAAATCGTCCTCGAGCGACACTCCAAACTCGACCTCGGCGTGCCGCCCATCGGTGCGAACGTCGCGCCGAAAGGTCGTCACTTCGTGCATCGCGTTGTCGCGGTCGAGCACGCCGACTGTACCAAAATCAATCCCCACAGGAATCGTTCGACGCTCCCCAAAAAGCGCTCGAACCTGCGCCGGCGTTGCCGCCGTGGCCAGATCCCAGTCAAGGTGTGGATGGCCGAGCAGTGCGTCCCGAATCGCCCCGCCAACACACCATGCCTCGAAGCCGGCCCGCTCGAGGCGGTCGGCGATCTCGAGCACACGCGGGGGAGGATGGAGCCGGTTCATCGGGGTTGAGCGCGGCGTTGGGGGCGGGGCGGGAAATGAACGAGGCGGGGCGCTGGAGAATACATGCCGTCGTGACGTGCGTGAAGGTGGCTCGCCACTACAACTTCCGTCACCCGCGGACGATATTCTGGATTGAGCCGCAGCGGCCGCTTCAATGATGCGCGACACCGACCACGGGGAGCAGCGTTTTGTCAGATTTGGAGCAAATCCTTGCTCGATCGAGTGCAGCGGAAACCTTCAAAAACGCCGTTCGCGGTTACTGCGCGACTGGCGTCGATGAACGGATCCGGATCGACGGGTTCGCGCCGAAGGTGAAGGTTCGGCGCTTGCTCGCCCACATTCTTTCGACGGAGGCGCACCTACCGATCGAAGGGATCATGCTGCGCGGCCGATCTGGGTGCTCAGACTTCGTCGGAACCGTCCAGGTGCACACCACGTCTGGATCGCGGACGTACGAATTCGTGTGGGACTGTCGTTGGCGCGCCGAGGAGCAAGGGTGGATCGATTGCTTCGGGCTGCCCGATCAGATCCGCGCCGCCGAGGAATACGATTGGCAGTGCTTTCAGCATTGGAAACCCGTCGGCGTCGAGTCGTAAAACTCTCGTTCAAGTACGCTCAACGACCGTCAGTTATGCTCGAGCAGTTCTCGTAGTTCGGCGACGTTGAACCCCGCGCCAAGCGCGAGCATCACGTCGATTCGAGCCTGCTGCGGACGGCGGGCTCCGGCGAAAATGGTTCCGAGATCGGCGAGACGCCGCCCACCGCCCGCATATCCATACGTGCACCCGACGCGACCGCGCTGCGCGCGCGACGTGATCACGACGGCCTTGTCGTCGGCGATCCACCGCGCGATACCGCCGACCATGTCCGGCGGTACGTTTCCCCGTCCCATCGCGGCGACGACGAGCGCGACCCCGCTCGACCGCGACGCATCGATGAGTCGCGAGTCCGCGCCGGCGAACGCGTACACGATGTCGACAGGCGTTGCCAACTCCGGCGGCGACAGCACCGGCCAGGGCGCCGCCAACGCGCGACGATAGATCACTCGACCGTCGTCGACCACTCCGACCGGCCCGAGCCCTGGACTGTCGAACGCGTCGAGTAGGTGCGTATGCGCCTTGGTCACGTCGAGCGCGGAGTATACCCGGTCCGACATGACGACCAGTACGCCGAACCGGCGAGACTCCGGCTCGACCGCGACACGTACCGCGGCGCCGAGATTGCCGGGCCCATCCCATCCGAGATCACTCGAGGTGCGCATGGCGCCGGTGAATATCACGGGCTTTTGCGTCGCGACCGAGCGCGCGACCAAGTAGGCAGATTCCTCGAGCGAGTCAGTCCCGTGCGTGACGACGACGCCGTCGACGTTCGGGCGCACGAGATGCTCGAGGATGCGCCCGCGCAACGCCCACATGCGCTCCATAGTCATGTGCGGACCGGGATACGCGCCCCAATCGTCGACTTCGAGCTCCGCGAGTTGATCGATTCCCGGCGCGAGCGCGAGAATGTCGCGGCCGCGCAGCGTCGGCACCGCTCCGCCAGCGGATGGATCGTGTCGCATTGAGATCGTTCCACCTGTAAAGAGGAGAACGATCATCCGCAGAGCACACTGCCGCCGTTCACATTCACGATCTCGCCGGTGATGTGACGGGCAAGGTCCGAACAGAGGAACACGATTGGTCCGGCGATGTCGCGCGGCGCGGCGATGCGGCCGAGCGGGATCGCCGCGGCAATTCGGTCACGACCGCCGTTCGCGAACGGCCCTGCGCACATCTCGGTATCGACCCAACCCGGCGCGACACTGTTGATGGTGATGTCGCGCTTTGCCAGTTCCGGCGCGAGTGACTTGACCAGCGAGATCATCGCACCCTTGGACGCCGCGTAGTCGGCGTGATACGCCTCGCCGCGCTGCCCGGCCGTACTCGACACGAGCACGACGCGCCCATGATCAGCCATGCGGCCGACCGCGGCGCGCGTCGTGAAGAATACCGAGTCCACGTTCTCCGCCATCGTTCGCCGCCATTGGCCGTCCGTCATGTCAGCGAGCGCAACGTCGTCGCACGGCCAGATCCCCGCACTCGCGACAAAAAAATCGACGCCGCCGAGTTCGCGCGCGGCGTGTTCGACGAGCGACTCGGCGCCGGCCCGGGTCGAGATGTCCGACGCGTGCGCCACCGCGGTGACGCCGTACCGCGCCGCGAGCGATTCGGTCAACGCCTCCGCGTCGGCCTGGCGACTGCGATATCCCACGGCGACGTGCGCGCCGTGTTCGGCGAACAACTCGGCGACGGCGGCGCCGATGCCACGCGACCCGCCAGTCACGAGCGCCCGCTTGCCTCGCAGCCCGATCACAGGTCGCCCTCGACGAGTTCGCAGATCAGGTGCTCGACGCAGAGGTGGAGTTCCTGCGCCCGATCCGTTCGCGGCGTCGGGATCACGACCGAATGATCCGCCAGCGCCTTGAGCGCGCCGCCGTCTCGCGCGCTGAACGCCAGCACGCGAACGTCCTTTGCGCGGGCAGCTTTCGCGGCCTCGAGCACGTTGGGCGAGTTGCCGCTGGTCGAGTGGATGACGAGCAAATCGCCCGCGCGCGCAAGCGCTTCGACCTGCCTGCGAGAAAATGTGATCGAATCCGAAATCGTTGCCGGCCGCGGTGATCAGCGACGTGTCCGTCGTGAGCGCCACCGCGGGATAGGCGCGCCGGTTGCGCATGTATCGAACGACGTATTCGGTCGCGAGATGTTGCGCGTCGGCCGCGCTGCCACCGTTTCCGCAGAAGAACAGCGTGCCACCTCGCGCGACGGTTTCGCGAATCATCGTGGCCGCGCGTTCGAGGTCGGGGCCCAGTTGGTCGGCGACAGTAGTCGCCAGCGCGGCGAGCTCGCGGAGCCCACTGGTGAAGTGCCGGCGTATGTCGTCGGTCACGATGTCGAGACGGCGGCCGTGGCCAATCGGGTCATGGCATCCTGGGCTAGGCGATGCACGAGGTTGGGGTCGATGCTGGCGGCTTCGAATGCATACGTAACGAGGGCGTCGATCGTTAGGAGATCGAGCGCTGATTCTCGGCCGGCAGACGGCCGCGCCAACAGGTCGCGCAGTAGCGACTCACCGGCCGCGAGGCAGGCCGTCGGTGCGTCGACACGTGGCCCTGCGGCGCGAGCTCCGATCGCCTCGGCCACGCGAGCGGCCAAGCGCGGCGGCGGCGTGGGACGGACCTCGTGCAGCCAATCGCCGATCGTCGCGCCGGTCGCCGGCGCCGTTTCGCCGCTCACTGCGCGTCTCCGCGCAGCGCGCCACGCACCAACTCCGGCGCGCTCGCGAACGCGTCATTGAAGCGCGCCGCGTCCGGAATGCCCGCTTGGGCCATGTGCGGCTTGCCGCCACCGCGCCCACCGGCCGCCGCCGCAATGTCCTTGATGAGAATATCCGCACGGACACCGCGGTCGCGCAAATCGTCCGTGACGACAACGAGCAACGTGTTCTTGCCGTCGTCGAAGCTCGCCGCCAACACGCCAACACCGCTGCCGAGCTTTTCACGGACCGCGTCGCCGAGCGATTGCAGTTCTTTGACGTCGCCGGCGCGAACGACACTCGTGACGAGCCGCGAGCCGTTGGCGCCGATCGCCTGGGCGTGTTGCAGAAGGCTCTGGAGCTGATCGCCCCCGCCCCGCATGGCCTCGTCGAGCCGGCGCTCGAGCGCGCGTCGCTCTTCGAGCAGGCCGCCAATGCGCTTTTCCACGCCGTCGACGGACGTTTTCAGAACGTCGGCGACCCGCTGGAGCGTGCGCTGTTCGGTGTTCATGAACTCGTATGCGCCCGACGCGGTGACCGCCTCGATGCGCCGCACGCCAGCGGCCACGCCGGTTTCGGCGACGATCTTGAGTATGCCGATCTCCGCGGTGTTGCGGACGTGCGTGCCGCCGCAGAGCTCCATTGAAAATCCAGGGATCGTCACCACGCGCACGACGTCGCCGTACTTTTCGCCGAACAGCGCCATCGCGCCGGCCGCGCGCGCGTCTGGATACGCCATTTCCCGCAACGTCACCGGCACGCCACGCCAGATTTCGCGGTTGACGATGGCCTCGATCTCGCGCAGCCGCTCGACCGCGACAGGCCCGTGATGAGTAAAGTCGAATCGGAGCCGATCCGGCGCGACCAGCGAGCCGGCCTGGTGCACCGCTTCGCCAAGCACCTGCCGCAGCGCCGCGTGCAGCAGATGCGTCGCCGTGTGATTGCGCTCCGTGTCGCGCCGCCGCTCGGTGGGCACGCGCGCCGCCACTCGACCGAACGAGAATGTGCCCGTCACGGTGCCGATGGCCGCGGGCCGGCCGTCGATCTTGCGGACATCGTCGACATCCAGGCGCCACCCGTCGCCGACGATCGCGCCCCGATCGGAAATCTGCCCGCCAGACTCGGCGTAGAACGGCGATTCGCGAAGCATGATGGCGACGCGTCCGTCGGACAGATGCTTGATCGCGGTCACGTTCGTCTCGATCTCGACCACGTCGTAGCCGACGAACGCCGCCGTCGGTGCTCCGTGGCCAGGCGCGACTTCCCAACTCGACAGATCGTCGAGCGCGTCGGCCGTGACGCCGATTCGCTTGGCGCGGCGTTCGTCCTGCGAACGCTTGCGCTGCGCGTCGAGCGCCGACTCGAAGCCGGCGATGTCGACGACGTAGCCGCGCTCGCGCGCCATCAGCTCCGTGAGATCGATTGGGAAACCGAACGTGTCGTAAAGACGGAACGCGTCGTCGCCGCTGATCGTGCCGCGAATATCCGAGCCGCCACTCGCCGTGCGCGTCGGCGCGAGCTGCTCGAAGCGCGTCAATCCGCCTTCGATCGTGTCGAGAAAGCTCTGTTCTTCGACACGCGTCGTGTTGAGCAGGTGGTGCGATCGAGCGCGGAGCTCTGGATAGGCGTCGCCCATCGAGTCGATCACGGCTTGCACGACGTGCACGAGCGTCGGTTCTTTGCGACCGAGCAGCCACGCGTGGCGCACCGCGCGCCGCAGAATGCGGCGCAGCACGTACCCGCGTCCTTCGTTCGACGGAAACACACCGTCTGCCAAGAGGAACGCGACGGCACGGGCATGATCCGCGAGCACGCGGAACGACGCCGGATCGACCGCGTTCGGGACTGTGCCGGATTGGGTCCCGTGCGTGAACCGCACGCCGGTTCGGATCTCGTTGCTCTGGCGCCCCCAATACGGGATGCCCACTGCCTGCTCGACCGCGGCGATCATCGGCGCGAAGAGATCGGTGTGATAGATCATCGTCACGCCTTGTGTGATCGATGATATGCGCTCGAGCCCAGCGCCCGTGTCGACCGACGGCTTTGGGAGCGGCACCAGCGTGCCGTCCGGTTGCCGGTCGTACTGCATGAACACGAGGTTCCAGAACTCTATGAACCGGTCCCGATCGGAACCTTCGATGAACGCGTCGAGCGAAAACTCGTCGCGGTCCAGATCGGTCCACTCGCCGGTCGCCCCAGCTGGGAAGCGCCAATCCTTGGCGAGCTTCGCCACGTCGACGAAGATCTCCGAGCAGGGCCCGCACGGGCCGGTGTCGGCCATCTGCCAGAAATTGTCTTTATCGCCAAGCCCGTAAATGCGCGAGTCGGGCAGTCCGGCAATCTCGCGCCAGAGCGCGCGCGCCTCGTCGTCGCTGTGGTGGACGCTGACGCGAAGGTACTTGGGGTCGAGCTTCAGCTCCTCGGTGACGAACTCCCAGGCGAAGCGAATTGCATCGCGCTTGAAGTAGTCGCCAAAGGAAAAGTTGCCGAGCATCTCGAAGAAAGTGTTGTGCCGCGCGGTATGGCCGACCTGTTCGAGATCGTTGTGCTTGCCACCGGCGCGCACGCACTTTTGCGACGTCGTCGCGCGCCGCGTTCCGCCAGGCGGCTCTTCCATGCCGAGGAAGACCTTCTTGAACTGCACCATGCCCGCGTTGGTGAACAGCAGGGTTGGATCGTCCGCCGGCACGAGCGACGAGCTGGGGCGCACGGCGTGGCCGTTGCGCGCAAAGTAGTTGAGGAAGCGGGAGCGAATGTCGGCGGCGAGCATTCGTGGAATATACGAAATCCCACTGTCCGCTGCGGGCAGTCGAGGAGGCCGCGGCCTCTCGAAGCCCGAACGGAGATCACGACACCAAGAGGCTGATCGTCCGGACTACCGGCGCTCCAACGCAGGCTCGTCGATCGCGTCCGACGCAACCATCTCGCGCAGAACCCGCTGGATGTCGTCGTTCTCGTACCCACGACGCGCCAGAAAGCCGAACAACCGGCGTCGTTGGGTCGCGGCGTCCAGATTGCCGAGCACGCGAAGTTTTTTCAGCGCGACCCGTTGGATCGCGGCGCCCTCGTCGACCAATTCCTCAGCGAACACCGTATCGATCGCCAGGTCCGACACGTCGCGCGCGACACCGCGTCGAGCAAGCTCCTGCGCTATTCGGCGACGCGACATTCCGGTTCCCAGCGCCTTCGACCGGGTGAGCTGCCGCGCATAGTTGGCGTCGTCGAGCAGGCCGCCTGCGACCAGCCGCTCGATCGCCGCGTCTACCTCGGCTGCGGGTTCGCCTTTTTTCAGCAGCAGGCGCCGCAGCTCCGCCACGCCGCGCGCACGAGCTTCGAGCATGTCGAGCGCGCGATCGTACGTCGATCGTTTCGCCTTGGGCAGCCGGGGCATGGGAGACGGTGGAAAGAAAAAAACCGGGGAGTCGTAGCTTGTTCCGAAGGGAGTTTCCGGGTCCCATCGTCGCAAGACTACTCCTCCCCGGCTCACATGATTGAGCGGGTTGGGTGCTGACCGTTCGCGCTACTCTTCGACGACCTCGATGTCGGTCGCGAGTTCGCGCGGGCCGACGCCGAGGAGCACCTTCACCTTCTCTTCTACTTCCGTCATGAGCGCGGGCGTGTCCTTGAGATAGAGCTTGGCGTTCTCACGCCCCTGCCCGATCTTCTGCCCGTTGTAGCTGTACCACGCGCCCGACTTGTCGATGATCCCGGCTTCCGCCGCGATATCGAGCACGAGGCTCGCGTGGCTGATGCCTTCTGCGTACATGATGTCGAACTCGGCTTGCTTGAACGGGGCAGCGACCTTGTTCTTCACCACTTTGACGCGGACGTGTGAACCGACCACGTCTTCCTTTTCCTTGACCGGGCCGATGCGGCGGATATCGAGCCGAACCGACGCGTAAAACTTGAGGGCCTTACCGCCGGTGGTCGTTTCGGGGTTGCCGAACATGACGCCGATCTTTTCGCGCAGCTGGTTGATGAACACGACCGCCGTGTTCGACCGCGCGATGCCACCAGTCAACTTGCGAAGCGCCTGGCTCATGAGCCGCGCCTGCAGGCCCATGTGCGAGTCACCCATATCGCCTTCGATTTCGGCCTTGGGCACGAGCGCCGCGACCGAGTCGATCACTACCACGTCCACCGCGCCAGAGCGCACGAGAATTTCGCAGATCTCGAGGGCCTGCTCGCCGGTGTCCGGCTGCGAGATGAGCAGCGCTTCGACGTCGACGCCGAGCTTTCTTGCGTACTCCGTGTCCAGCGCGTGCTCAGCGTCGATGTACGCGGCCACCCCGCCGGTACGCTGGGCGTTCGCCACGACATGCAAGCAGAGCGTCGTCTTCCCGCTCGACTCCGGACCGTAGATCTCGCTGATTCGCCCACGTGGAATTCCACCCACGCCGATGGCGGCATCGAGGTTGATTGCCCCGGTCGAGATCGACTCCACGCGGACCTTTTGGTCTGCGCCCAGCCGCATGATCGAGCCCTTGCCGCAGCTCTTCTCGATCTGCGCGATGGCCAGATTCAGCGCCTTCTTCTTGTCATCCTGCAAGGTCGACACAGCCATTTGTCACACATCCTCTCGGTTAGTCGTGGTCCGCTCTGGCCGTGCAGCGTAATCGTACCGGGAAAGCGGTCGATTCGATACCCGAATAAAATACGAAAGCCTGGTCTGAGATTCAAGCAGAATTCGCGAGCGAAAATGCATTTGGAATATGGCGAACTCGCACGCGTTCGCCCTCGACGAGCACGCCAACGACATCGAACCGATACGACTCAGTAGGCCGGCCGTGCCGGTCGATCCACACTGAGGCGGAGCGAGCTAACTCCTTTTGCTTGCTCCAGTTGACCGCTTCGACGGGATCTCCAAATGCCGCTCCTTTTCTCGCCTTCACCTCGACGAACGCAATCGTCCCTTCTCGCTCGACCACGAGATCGATATCCCGGTGCCCGCTCCGGAAACGGCGCTGGACCACGCGCCACCCCTGGCGTTTGAGCCAGCGCTCAGCTATCCGCTCGCCCAACTCGCCAAACGCCTGCCTGGCCGCTGACATGGGGGCAACGTAGGAACGCTCCGACAATGCATCGTCACCGATTTCGCGCCCGCCGAACCACGCCATTGCGCGGCAAGCTTAACCACCGACGCTTCTTGTGCTCGGCTCTATCGGCATTCACTCTACGCCCACTGCCGGCTCAAGCGTTTCCCCTTATCGCGACCAGAGGCGTCTGTGGCCCTCACGATCACTGATCTCTCGAAGACGTACTCGAATGGCGTGCACGCACTCAAGAACGTGTCGCTGACTATCGGCACAGGCATGTTCGGCCTGTTGGGACCAAACGGCGCCGGCAAGAGTTCGCTGATGCGTACGATCGCGACGCTACAGGATCCTGATTCCGGAACGATCACGCTCGACGACATCGACGTCCTGTCGCAAAAGGACGAGGTACGACGCGTCCTCGGCTATTTGCCGCAGGAGTTCGGGGTGTATCCGAAGATGTCGGCAGTGGACATGCTCACCCACCTCGCGGTGCTCAAGGGCGTCGCCGTGGCCGGTGAGCGCCGAGAAATGGTCGACGCGTTGCTGCAGCAGACCAATCTCTGGGACGTCCGCAAGAAAGCAATCTCAACGTATTCCGGCGGAATGAAGCAGCGATTCGGTATCGCCCAGGCACTGCTGGCGAACCCGCGCCTCGTCATCGTCGACGAGCCGACGGCCGGCCTCGATCCCGCCGAGCGCAATCGTTTCTTGAATCTGTTGTCGTCGATCGGGCGCGACGTGACGGTAATTCTATCGACGCACATTGTCGATGATGTGCGCGAGCTCTGTTCGCGTATGGCGATCATCGCCTCGGGCCAGGTGATTCTCGACGGATCGCCGACTGAGTCGCTCGCCAGCCTCGATGGCCGAATCTGGTCGCGAGTTCTGGGAAGCGACGAGGAAATGCACGCCGTCGCGGCTGAGCATCACGTCGTCAGCAGCCACCTGATCGGCGGCCAGCACGAGATCCGCGTGTTCGCCGCGTCAACGCCGGGCACCGGGTTCTCTCCCGTTTCCGCCGGCCTCGACGACGTCTATTTCCTGAGTGTCTCCCGGAATTCGACTCACTAACGCGCACACCGAGGGACAGGTCATGGCGATGTTCTGGGAGTTTTTCACGTTCGAGCTGAAGTTCCGCGCGAAGAGCGTGTCGACATACATGTATTTCCTCATCTGGCTGCTGTTCTCGTTCTTTTGCGTGGCGTCCGAGAGTTTTGGGCCGGTCGGCGCGGCAAACGGCAAGGTCCTGCTCAACGGGCCGTACGCCAACACGTTCGACGACATCGGCGCGAGCCTGTTCGGCGTGATCATCATTGCGGCGATCTTTGGCACGTCGATCCTGCGCGATTTTCAGCGCGACACGTACCAAATGCTCTTCACCAAACCGGTCTCCAAGTTTGCGTACTTGGGGGGCCGGTGGGCAGGCTCGTTCGTCACCACCGTGTTCGCGTTCTCTGGCATGTTGCTCGGCACGTTCGCCGGCACGTTCGCGCCATGGGCGGACCACGCGCGCATCGCATCGAACAACGCCTGGTGGTACCTGCAGCCGTTCCTCTCGGTGAATGTCATACAGATCTTCTTTTTGGGTTCGCTCTTTTTCGTCGTCGCCGCGCTCAGCCGGCGAATCTTCATTGTGTATCTGCAGGGCGTCGCGCTGTTCATGGTGTACCTCATCGGCATCACCGCGTACTTCTCCACGCGCTCGCTCGAACACTTCTGGTCCGGGATACTCGACCCCATCGGGTTGATTGTGTTCGACAACGTGACGCGGTACTGGACCGTGCTCGAGAAGAACACGCTGCTCGTGCCGTGGAACTACAGCGGCAACTCGCCGGGCGTCTTTCTCTACAATCGGATTCTTTGGGCGGCGATCGGCGCGATCGCGCTCGCGACCGGGTGGGCGCTGTTCCCAATGTCCGTCGAAGCGCTCACCGCGCGCGCGCAAGGCAAACGAGCGGCGCGCGCTCGGCTCCAGGACGCCGCGGATGCTGGCCACGCGCGGCCGGGGCCGGCGGCCGTCGCGGCGCGGCCGATCCGCGTGCGGCAGCAGTTCGACGGCCGCACCACGATCCGCCAGTACGTATCGCTCACGCGGCTGCGCATCCGGACGATCGTGCGCGAGATCCCGTTCTGGGGCATCGTCGGCCTGATGATCGTGTTCGCAATCAACAATGGACAGTTCGCCGGTCGCGTTGGCGAGCAGGACGTCTGGCCGGTGACGTACCTGATGCTCCAGGCGGTCGAAGGCGGCGCGTCACTGTTTTTCTACATCGTCGCCACGCTGTACGCGGCGGAACTGGTCTGGCGGGAGCGCGACACCCGGTTCGACGGGATCCATGACGCGCTCCCAATGGGCGAGGCGACCGATTGGCTGTCCAAACTCACGGCCATCGCGTTCGTTGAGTTGGTTCTGCTCACGGTCGCCATGCTCGTGGGGATCTCGATGCAGGCGCTGGCGGGATACTACCACTTCGAACTCCTGCAGTACTTCAAGGAACTCTACGTCGTCACGTTCGCGCAGGTGATGGGGTTCGCATTGCTCGCGCTGTTCATTCAAACGGCGGTCTCCAACAAGTTCGTCGGCCACGGCATCATCATCGGAATCGTCGTCCTCGCGCCGATCTTCTACAACTTTGGGTGGGAGAACACGCTGTACCTCCCGGGATTCGCGCCCGCCTATACGTATTCCGACATGAACGGCTACGGGCATTTCGTGCGCGCGCTGTTCTGGGCCGGCGCGTATTGGACGTCGATCTTCGGCCTGCTGGGGGTCGTGTCGATCGCCTATGCGCGACGCGGCGCCGAGCATTCATTCAGTGCGCGAACGCGCCTGGCCTGGCAGCGCTCGTCGCAACTGCTGCCGGCGGCCGCGCTGTTGGCCTGCATCGCGGTCGGCTCCGGTGCATGGTATTTCTATAATGCGCATGTGTTGAATCGGTTCATCTCCGCGCCCAACCAGCGCCGCATTCAAGCCAGCTACGAACGCGACTACAAGCAGTACGAGCTGCTGCCGCAGCCCAAAATCACCGCGGTCGACGCGACGATCAACATCTATCCCGCGCGCCGGTCGTTCGACGGAACGGGCCGGTTCACGCTGCAGAACAAATCGGCGACGCCGATCTCGGAGATTCATCTCACCGACGAGCAGCAATCGGTCGACAGCGTGCGCTTCGACCGCCCGTTCCATCTCGTCCGCCGAGCGCCGAACGACCTGTACGCGATCTACGCGCTCGAGCGCCCGCTCTCTCCCGGCGAGGTCGTCACACTCTCGTTCTCCGTGTCGCACACGACCAAGGGTTTTCGCGACGGACACGAGCCGCCTGAATTCGCGTACAACGGCACGTTCTTCGACGCCGGCTACTTTCCGCAGCTCGGTTACGACGCGGGGTTCGAGCTCGACGACCCGCGGCGGCGACGCGAAGAACATCTCGGCCCGCTCGTGGAGATGGCTGCGCGCGGCGATTCGGTGCACGACCGCATCAACCTGTTCACACCGCATGCCGACTGGATCACGTACCACACGGTCGTGAGTACGTCTGGCGATCAAATCGCCATCGCGCCCGGATATCTCCAACGGCAGTGGGAGCAGAACGGCCGCCGGTTTTACGAGTACAGCATGGGGTCGGCCCACATCCTCGATTTCTTCGCGTACCTCTCGGCCCGGTACGCCACGCGCCAGGAGATCTACTCAGGGCCGGGCGGCCCGGTGAATCTCGAAGTGTATTACGACTCCGCGCACCCGTACGACGTCGACGACATGCTGGCGAGCGCGCGCGACGGGTTGGCCTACTACCAGGCGCGGTTCAGTCCCTACGAGTTCAAGCAGTTTCGCATCATGGAATACCCGCGGTATCGGACATTCGCCCAGTCGTTTCCCAATACCGTGCCGTTCTCGGAGGCGATCGGGTTCATCGGGCGGATGAAAAAGCCGACGGATGTCGACCTCACGTACTTCGTCACCGCGCACGAGCTTGGGCATCAGTGGTGGGGGCACCAGCTCATCGGCGGGGAGGTCGAGGGCTCGAACATGATGTCCGAGACATTGGCCGAGTACTCGGCATACATGGTGATGCAGCACAAGTACGGCAAGGACTACATGCGCAAGGTGATGCGGCATTTTCTCGACACCTATTTGCGCGGCCGCGCCGGCGAAGTTCGCCGCGAGCCCCCGCTCTCGCAGGTGCAGCGAGAGGCCTACGTGTGGTACGACAAGGGCGGGCAAGTCATGTACACGCTCGCCGATTACATCGGCGAAGACAAGGTCGATCTCGCGCTTCACAATTTCCTCATGCAGTACCGCTATGCGAACGCGAGCAACCAGGTCGACGCCACGGATAGCACGCGTGGCGCGCAGTCGCTCGATCAGCCCTATCCCGACACGCGGATGCTCGTCGACGCGCTGCGGGCGCAGACGCCTCCGGACTATCAGTATCTGATCGACGACGGCTTCAACCGGATCGTCCTCTACGACAACAAGGCCATCTCCGCGACGTCGCGCCGGCTGGCGAACGGCAAGTACGAGGTCACTCTCGACGTGCAAGCGCGGAAGGTTCAGGTCGACAGCAGCGGGGCCGAATCACGAATGCCGATGGCCGACTATGTCGACATCGGCGTGTTCAACGGAACCGCGGATGACGAGCGGCCGCTGTATATGAATCGCGTCAAGCTCACGCAGGAGCATCAGCGATTCACGATCATCGTGAGCGAGCGCCCGACGCGGGCCGGCATCGATCCGTACAACAAGCTCATCGACCGTGACGCCGAAGACAACACGATCGACGTTGAGACGAGCAAATGAAGCGGTGGTCGCTATCGCGAAATCGCCGTCAGCGCGCTCACGAGCTCCGCGCCGCCAAGCGACGGAACGTCGAGCGCACTCCGGACGACGATCGGATCCTGCTTCGTCACCCAAAACAGCGCGCGCGATGACGCGGCGCGCACGGACACGACCCAGCAGTCAAAGCTGCCAGCCGGAACCTGCACGCGGTCCTCACCGATCACGGACAGCTGCGTCGGCAGCAGCGCGGACGCTCCCAGGAGCACCGACAGCGTCATCGTCGAATCCTGCCAACCCGCCTGCAGCGGCAGAAGTCGAAGCAGCGTCTCGAGCATCGGGCCGTTGACGATCGTGCCGGCCGGAACGGCGGTCACGATCGAGCGCCTGCCCGGCGGTGCACTCGTCGCGCCGAACGCGGTATCACCGCGAAACTCGATCCCGAGTCGCGCCTGTCCAAGCGCCGAACTCCAGTGAAGCGGCTGTAGCGACACCGAGTCGGCGAACAGGGAATCTGTCGCAGGCACTCCGCCGCCCGTACGCGATTCGAGCAGGAGCCACGCGGCACTGCCGGCGTACGTCGTGAGCGTTTCGGTAACCGTGCGACTACCGAGCGGCGTCGTGCTCGCGTCGCGTTCGAGCACCGTTTGATACACGAACTGCCCCGCGTGAAGCGCGGACGCGCTGACGTGGAAACGATGCGGCCCAGTCGTGTCAGGCACCGCGGCCGCGACGGGAACAACCGGCGTCTGCGCTCGCAGGCCACTGGCCATCGCCGTCCCGGCGATCAGGCCGGCGCGCGCGATCACGAGGATGCTACGACCGCGGACCACAGATCCGGTCCAGTTGATCCAATCCAACGAGTACATCGCGCGGCTTGGAGCCATCGGGCGGGCCGAGCACTCCAGCCGCATGCAATTGGTCGATGATGCGAGCCGCGCGTCCGTAGCCAACCTTGAGGCGCCGCTGCAGCAGCGACGTCGATCCCTGTTGATTCTGCACGACCACTTCTGCCGCTTCGCGAAACAACTTGTCGCGGTCTTCGTCGCCAGGGCCGCCTTCGTCTCCGCCTGACGCGCCATCCAGCGCTTCTTTCTGGCGGACCGTCTCGAGAATGTCCGGCTCTTCCGCCGTCTCCTCGAATACGAGGCCCTGCGCCGCGCGGGCTGCACGTTTTGCTTCGCGCGACTGTTGATACCAGTTCATCAGCCGCTCCGTCTCTTCACTCGACAGATATGCGCCTTGCAGTCTGGCGGGCTCGGATTTTCCCGGCGGAATGAACAGCATGTCCCCGTTGCCCAGCAGCATCTCGGCGCCCGCGCCATCGATGATCGTGCGGCTGTCTACCTGCGAGGCGACGCGAAAGGCGATGCGGCTCGGGAAATTCGCCTTGATCAAACCAGTGATGACGTTCACGCTTGGCCGTTGCGTGGCCAGAATGAGATGGATGCCGATGGCGCGCGCCTTCTGCGCGAGCATCGCAATCGGCGTCTCGACTTCATTCTGCACCGTCATCATCAGGTCAGCCATTTCGTCGATCACGACGACGATGTATGGCAGGATATTCCCCTTGTACGCCAGTTCCTCGAACGCCACGTTGGGGCGCTTCGGCTGCTTGAGTGCCCCGCCCTCCTGCACGCGCCGATTGAAATCCTGAATGTTGCGACAGCCATTCGCCGCCAGCAGCTCGTACCGGTCCTGCATCTCCATCACCGCCCACTTGAGCACCGATGCCGCGTCGCGGTTGTCGGTGATCACCTTGTGGCGCAGGTGCGGGAGCGTGTTGTACACCGAGAGCTCGACCATCTTCGGGTCGACCATCAGGAAGCGGAGCGTGCGCGGCGTGTGCCGGTAGACGAGGCTCGTGATGATCGTGTTCACGCACACCGATTTGCCGGATCCCGTTGCGCCGGCGATGAGCAGATGCGGCATCTTGGCCAAGTCGGCGACGACCGGCTTGCCTTCGAGATCTTTGCCGAGCGCAATCGGCAGCGCGGCACGAGCGCCCTGGTAGTCGCGCGCCTCGAGGAGCTCGCGGAACGAGACGATTTCTGAAATCGGATTCGGAACCTCGACCCCGACGGCGCCACGCCCTGGAATCGGCGCGACGATTCTGATCGACGCTGCCCGCATCGCCAGCGCCAGGTCGTTCGAGAGGTTCGCGAATTGGCGAACCTTCACGCCGGGCGCCGGTTCAACTTCGAACTGTGATACGACCGGACCCGTCGTCCTCCCAACCAGCTCGCCGTCGACACGGAAGGTCCGCAGCGCGTCCATGAGCTTGAGCCCCATGGCGTCGAGTTCTCGTTTGCTCGCTTCGCCGTTGCGCGGTGCAGGCGGCGTGAGCAACTCGGGCGACGGCAGCTCGTCGCCGCTCAAGTCGACGTACGCCGTGGCGTCGATCGCGGCGGCAATGTCGGCGTCGTGCTGCGCCGCGGCCTCGGCTTTGGACTTCTTCTTCTTGCGCTTCGGCTCGTCGAGGAGTCGATCGTCCTCGAGCAGTTCGATGTCCGCCACGCCCGCCGTCGTATCGATGCCCGGCATCTCTTCTGGCGACGGCTCGAGTGAGAGGGCCAGGTCGTCGCCCGACGCGTCCGGGATCTCGCCCGCATCCGCGCGCTTTTTCCCGCGGCTCGCCTGTCTGGCGCCCGCGTCACTCGCATCGACGACGGTGATCCTCGGCCCCGCGCGGCCGACCACGGCGCGAACCGGGTTCCAGGCGAGTGTGGCCGCCATGAGGACCGACGTCGCGAGCGCCGTCACGATCCACGCGCCGAACCCGCCAAACCATCCGCGCCACCACGACGCAACGAACTCACCCCACAGTCCAGCCGCGCCACTCGGCAAACCTGGTGACGGCGCGGCAACGATGAGCGCGAGCGCCACGGGCAACAGCACGACCACGCCCGCGAAGAAGATCATCCACGAGCGGTCGGTGCGCGATTCGAGTCGTCCGAACAAGCGTAACGCGTGAACGGCCGGAACAAGCGGTATGAGCAACGCACCCGGCCACCCAAACATCAGAACGAGCGGGTGCGCGAGGAACGAACCCACGGCGCCAACGCTCTCTTGTACGCTCACACCAGCGCGCAACGTCGCGAGGGCTAGCGCCGCGAAGGCGCCGCCGAGGAACACCGCGAACAACAGGAGTGCGATGCCGAGGATCTCGCGCTTGAGCGACGTGCTGGGCACGCGGCTAGCGCTCGCGCTCGGGTCCGAGCTTGGTGATTTGTCGCTCCTGGTAGAGCGGGATGACTGGGTAGGCATCTATTGAGGCACAAGCCACAAGGTCATCGGCAAATCCCGCGTCGACTAGCGCCCTGCCATGCGTGGACGATTCGAGCAACCGGCGCACGTGGTCGCCGTAATTCCGGTCGATCAGCGCACAGGCCTGGGCCGCGTCGTTCAACTCGACGTTGTCGAGGCGTTGCGCCACGTGATTGACGTACCGTCCCGCGCATCCGGCGTCCTCGAGGGCGAACTGGCGGTCCCGACCCGCGCACACCAGCGTGATGTCGGCACCACCGCGCAGCGCGGCCCGCAGCATGGTCAACACCGCAGTGTAGTTGACGTACGAAGCAACCACCACGTCACGCGCGCCCGCGGTGTTCGTGATTGCGGGCGTACCGTTCGTCGTCGTGAGCAGGATGGTTTTCCCTTCGACGGCCGGCCGAGTGTACTCCGCCGGCGAGTTTCCCAGATCAAACCCCGGGATCGGGAGCATGCGTCGTTCGCCGGCGAGCCGCACGTCGCTGCGCTCGAACGCCTTGGCCTGCATCACGACATCGTCCGGGTTCTCGAGCGGAACTACGGCGCGCGCACCGTTGGCGAGCGCTGCCGCGATCGTCGTCGAGGCGCGCAGCACATCGATCACCGCAACGACCTGACCCGCGACGTCGCCCGGACCGATCGCGCCACCACCAAACAGAACGTCGATTCGCACCTACCCCGGCTCCTTGAACAGCTCCGTTTCACGCTCGAGAAACTTGGTGTCGACGTCTCCGGCGATGAAGCGTGGATTCTGCATCACGCGCGCGAGGAACGGAATGGTCGTGGTCACTCCCTCGATGATAAATCCGTCGAGCGCCACGTGCATGCGCGCAATTGCCTCGGCCCGATCTCGCCCCTGACAGATGAGCTTGGCGAGCAACGAGTCGTAGTAGGGCGGCACGGTGTAGCCATCGTACACGTGCGTGTCCAATCGAACGCCGGGTCCGCCCGGCGGATGGAACGCGAGAATCTTTCCCGGCGACGGTTGGAAGTTGCGCGCAGGATCCTCCGCGTTGACACGGCACTCGATCACGTGCCCGCGAAGCGGTGGAAGCTCAGTGATGCTGAGCGGTTCGCCCGATGCGACGCGAATCTGCTCCTTCACGAGATCTATCCCGGTGAGCATCTCGGTGACCGGATGTTCGACCTGAATGCGAGTGTTCATCTCCATGAAGTAGTACGACCCGTCTTCGTCGAGCAGCATTTCGATCGTCCCGGCGCCGACATAATCGATTGCCTTGGCGCCGGCGACGGCGGCATTTCCCATCACGAGGCGCAACGCCGGCGTCATCGCGGGACTGGGCGCCTCCTCGATGAGCTTCTGATGGCGGCGCTGCACGGAACAGTCGCGCTCACCCAGGTGGATGACGTGGCCGAACTGATCACCAAGGATCTGAAACTCGATGTGCCTCGGGCGCGACAGGTATTTCTCGACGTAGACGTCGCCGTTTCCGAACGCTGACAGCGCTTCTGAACGCGCGAGCTGAAAGGAGCGAGCAAAATCATCGACGTCGCGCGACACGCGCATGCCCTTGCCGCCGCCGCCGGCCGCCGCCTTGATGATGACGGGAAATCCGATCTGCTTGGCGAAGGTCAGTGCCTCATCGACGTCTTCGACCGGACCCGGTGTGCCGGGAACGATCGGCACGCCGACCGCAGTCATCGCTTTTCGCGCCGCCGCCTTGTCACCCATGACGCGGATCTGGTCCGCGGTGGGTCCGATGAACGCGATCTTCGAGGCCGCGCAGATGTCGGCGAATTCCGCGTTTTCGGCGAGGAAGCCGTAACCCGGATGAATGGCGTCGGCGCCTGTGATTTCGGCCGCGGCGATGAGCCGCGGAATGTTCAGATACGAATCGCGCGCCGGTGCCGGTCCGATGCACACGTCGTCGTCGGCGAAGCGCACGTGCAGCGACTCGCGATCGGCCTCGGAATACACGGCGACCGTCTGGACGCCGAGTTCGCGACAGGCGCGGATAACGCGGAGCGCGATTTCTCCGCGGTTGGCGATCAACACCTTATTGAACATGCGGGCGGCGACTTCCGATTATGACGGCGTGTCGCTTTCGAACGACGACCAGGACGTGTCGCTCGTTCCCGCGACTCCCTGGACGCGCAGCGCGAACTCGCCTGGGCTCGTCGCGTAGAACACGGCGCTCTCGTATGAGATGACGTCACGCGAGTAGTGCTGCATCAGCGACTGGTCGAAGCTCTGCATGCCGTATTGGACGGCGCCCTCTTTGATCAGATCGGGAATGTTCAGCATCTTCGCCATGTCGCGAATGTTATCGCGGACGGCGGCGGTGTTGATGAGGACCTCGCACGCCGGAATACGTCCGGCCCGATCGGCCCGCGGCACGAGGCGCAGTGAGACCACCGCCTGCAGCGCGCTGGCGAGCGAAAAGCGCACCTCGGACTGCTGGTGCGGCGGATAGAACGAGAGCACGCGATTGATCGTCTGCGTCGCGTCGGTCGTGTGCAGCGTCGAGAACACGAGGTGGCCGGTGTCGGCCGCCTTGAGCGCCGTATCGAGCGTTTCGAGATCTCGAATTTCGCCGATGAGGATGACGTCGGGGTCCTGCCGCAGCAC
Source organism: uncultured Gemmatimonadaceae bacterium (assembly GCA_963817445.1). Lineage (GTDB taxonomy): Bacteria > Gemmatimonadota > Gemmatimonadetes > Gemmatimonadales > Gemmatimonadaceae > JAQBQB01. The sequence goes on along the minus strand of CAWFOG010000022.1, from coordinate 312,090 downwards.
GCGGCGCAGCGCCTGGCCGAAGTTGGCCGTATCGGTGCCGACTTCGCGCTGATTGATGTGGCAGTTGATGTCGCGATGGAGAAACTCGATCGGATCCTCGATCGAGATCACGTTGGCGCGCCGATTCTCGTTGATGTGCTGGAGCATCGCCGCCAACGCCGTCGACTTGCCCGAGCCGGTGACGCCCGTGACGAGCACGAGACCGCGCGGCTTCATCGCGATCTCCTCGAGCACGGTCGGCAGATTCAGCTCGGCGATCGTGCGTGCCTGATACGGAATGGCGCGCATGGCGTAACAGAGCGAGCCGCGCTGCTGATACAGATTGACGCGAAATCGTCCGATGCCGGGAACGCCGATCGCGAAGTCGCATTCCTTTTCTTCCGCGAACTGCTTGACCTGCCGCGGCGTCATCAATTGCTCGGCCAGCGCCTTGAGATCCTCGGGGCGCAGCGGCGGCCCGTCGATCGGCTCGAGCTCGCCGTCGACCCGGATCGTCGGCGGGCGTCCGACCTTGAGGTGCAAGTCGGAGCCGTTCCGCCGGATCAATTCCTGGAGAACGCCCTTGAAGTTCAAACCGCCCGCGGTCGTGGGGATCGGCGCGGCCGCGGCGGGCGCCTGCTTGGTATTAGCCATTGGGATCGATCCTGAAGAGGACCTGGGCGTACTCGACGGGCTGTGCATCCTCGACGAGGATTTCACGCACGACGCCGGCGTACTCGGATTCGATCTCGTTCATGATCTTCATCGCCTCGATGATGCAGACGATCTGTCCCTTCGCGACCCGGTCGCCCACGGCGACGTAGGCCTTGGAACCAGGTTCCGGAGACTTGTAGAACGTGCCCACCATCGGCGATTTCACCTCGAGCGCGGCAGACTTCGGCGCTTCCGCCGGCGCCGCGGCCTCCGGCTCGGCGACCGCCGGCATGCCCGTCGCCGGCGACAAGCGCCCAGTCGGCGCCGCCGGCACCATCGCAGGCATCGCCATCGGCGCCGCCATTTGAACGGTGCCGCGCTGCTGCGGGCTCTTCGAGATGCGAATCTTCAGCCCTTTATCCGAGGTGATCTCGATCGAATCGACGGTTGATTCGTCGATGATGTCGATCAGCTTTTTCACGTAGCGTAGGTCGATCATAGGCCCCTGGTCAGTCACTCGACGCCCGTCAGCCCAGCTCAATGAGATCGTGCGTGAAGCGGGTGAGGATTCGTGGTCCCGCCGCACTCAATACCACATCGTCCTCGATTCGCACGCCGCCCCAGCCAGGCCGATAAATCCCCGGCTCAATGGTCACCACCGCCCCTTCTGCGAGCGCGACGTCGGACGTCTTTGCCAACCGCGGCGCTTCGTGCACTTCCAGACCGAGTCCGTGGCCAAGGCTGTGACCGAACAGGTCGCCGTAACCGCGCTGCACAATGTAGTCGCGCGCAATGGCGTCGGCATCCCGGCCGGTCATTCCCGCCCGCACTTGCGTGGCCGCACTCTCGTTGGCCACACGAACGATCTCATAGATCTCCCGCTGCTCCGGCTCCGCGCGCCCAACGACGAACGTGCGCGTGACGTCCGCGCAATAGCCGCCAATTTCGGCGCCGAAGTCGAGGAGCAGAAATTCGCCCGAGGCGACGCGTCGGCTCGTCGAACGAGCGTGCGGCAGCGCCGAGCGCGGCCCCGACGCGACGATCGACGGAAACGGGAAACCCTCGCTTCCCTCGTCGCGCAACGCCTTTTCGAGCACGCCGGCCACCGCCAACTCGGTCATCCCGGCGCGCAACTGCGGCACCGTGCGCTCGAGCGCGCGAGCCGCGATGCCGTTCGCCGCCTCGATCAACGCAAGCTCTCCGGCATCCTTTCGCTCGCGCAGTGCTTCGACGAGATCGACCGTGGGTCGCCACTGCCAGCGCGCGCCCGCCTCGAGCAGCCGCTGAAAATCGCGGTGGATCAGATGCGCCGACTCGAACCCCGCGACTTCGACGTCGGCGAGCTGCGTCAGTTGCTGCCACAGCCCGGTCCACAGACTCTGCGGCTCGATCGTGATGCGAGCGATGTCGCCGACTTCGTCGACGATCTGCGTTTGATAGCGGAAATCCGAGATGAGCAGAACGCTCGTGCCGCGTGACGAACAGCAGCGCGCTCGACCCCGAGAATCCGGTCAAATACCGGATGTTGGGAAGGCTCGACACGAGCAGTCCGTCGACGTGCGCCGCCGTGAGTGCATCGGCGAGCGCGGCAAGTCGCCCCGGTCGCGGATCAACCACGGACGGCGAGCGTGCGAGTCAGGCCGCGAAGGGCGAGCTCGTACCCATAGGCGCCGAGGCCGCAGACCACACCGACTGCCGCGGGTGCGAGCATCGAGTGTCTCCGCTCCGGCTCGCGCGCGTAGACGTTCGTGAGATGCACCTCGACGAACGGGACGTCGATCGCCGTGAGCGCGTCGCGAATCGCGATGCTCGTGTGCGTATATGCGCCGGCGTTGATCACGACGCCGTCAATCCGGCCGCGCAGACGATGAATTTCATCGATCAACTCTCCTTCACCGTTGTGTTGCGAGAATTCAACGATCCGCTCCGAGCTGCGCGGCAACAGACCGCAAGGACCGCTCGATGTCGTCCAGCGACTCATGACCGTATAACTCCGGTTCGCGCGTCCCGAGCAGATTCAGATTCGGGCCATTCAGGACTGCGATCCTCACGTTTTTTTCTTGAGACCGTCCAACCACGCGTTGAAATGCGCGATGTCGTCCGTCGCCTCGGGTGGTGGGCCGGCCGGCGCACCACTTGCCGATGCGCCGCCCGTTGGCGGCGTCTTGCCCGCTCCGCCCTTTGGCTCTTCGGCGAAGAACTGCGCGAAAGAGAAGCCATCGGCATCGCCGCTCGAACGCGGCGATGCGTTCGACTTGAACACGTGATCGAGCGACAACTCGTTTTCGGCACGCCGCGAGGGAACTCCAGGGATCTGGTCGGAGTCGGACGGCTGCTCTGCTTCAGGACTGAACGCGCCGGCAATGATGCTCGCCGCGTCGGTCGGCGGGGTCGAATCGTCCTCGGCCTCCGCCGCACCCGCGCCAGTGAATAGCGCGTCGATCGAACCGCTCACCGTGTCGTTCGACATCGGCGTCGATGCGTGCGCCTCACCCGGCGCGGACATCGCGCGATCGAACCGACGCGCGTCGTCAGCGATGTTCTCGTCCTCGGGCGACGATCCCACCACATCTGAATCGAGCGGTGTCGTCGACCACGTCGGCGGAAACGCAATCGCTTGGCCGTTCGCGATGAGTCGGCTGAGAAATTCGCGAATGGTCGGGCGGCCGACGCCGGCTGCTGGCGTCGGGCGCGCTCGCGTCGAACTCGCGCGCTCTGCTCGCGTGCCGAACACGCGATCCTCGAGGACACGCATGCGATCGCGAAGGCCCGGATCGTCCGGTCGTTGCTCCACGAGCGTTCGATAAATCATCAGCGCGGACTCCAAATGACCCTGCTCGAGATAGAGCTCGGCCATGGTCTCCGTAACGAAGGCTGGAGTCGCTGGCGCCTCGTCGAGCTGCGCCATACCGCCGGGTGCATCAGGCGTGTCGCGGATCGCCGCTTCGATCGCGTCGATCGCGTCGATTGCCGATTCGATCGTCGATTCGGACGCCAATGCGGCGGCCGCTTCGGCGGACGATGCCGAGACGGCGTCGCGCGAATCGACGGTGTCGAGATCCCTCTCCGGTGTATCGGAGAGATCGAGGAATGCTTGCGTTGTATGTGCGGCTCGCTGCCGAAGCATTGTCGTCGGCGACGACGCTGTCGTCGAATCTCTCCAGTCCATCCAGCGCTTCCTCGGCGCTCGACCGATCCTCGGCGCCGTCATTCGGCAGACCGATCTTGATGTCGTCGGCCAACTCGATCATGGGCTCGTCGTCGTCGCCGTCGGCGACCGATAGATTGTGGACGACGCAGCCGAGATTCGTCGACTCGACGTCCGGTGCCATCGGCGAGTCTGACACGAACGCGTCCGCCGCAGCCTCGGTCGCCGACGCAAAGCCAAGTGGATCGAGCGACGTGTCGGACGACTCGGCCAATGAAACGTCGAGCGTGTCGTCGCCGTCTCGGTCGAAGTCCATCGAATCGTCCGCGGGCGAGCCGATTTCCGGCTGTCCGAGTTCATTGGATTCTGAGACCACGTCCGATACCGCGTGCGACGCCACGTCTGACACCACGCTTGTACCCAGCGGCGTACCGCCGATCGAGAAATCCTCGATGTCGAGCAACTCGTGCTCTTCGACGACGCGCCGCCGCGGAGTTGGCGGCGTGGGTGGACGCGGCGGCGGCGGCGGCGCGGCGTCGGCAGACAGCAGATCGTCCGCGCCATCGAACGAGTCGTCTTCGACCCCTCGGTGGAGTGCGCCGGCATGACCGGTATGCCAATCGCCGGCGTACCCTCGGGCAACGACAGCAACGAGAGCATGATCTGCGCAATTTCCTCGTTGCGCGGATCGGCCTCGAGCACTCGCTGGTACCACTCGCGAGCGCCCTTCACGTCGCCTGCATTGCGCGAGATGTCGCCCAAGTGCTTCAGGGCGATCAGGTTCTCCGGATCGAGGGAGAGGGCGGTCTCGAATACCGCCTTTGCCTCATCGTGGCGAGCCCAGCTCGTACAGAGCCTGGCCATAGACGATGTGACCGCTCATGTGGCCCGGCTGCTGCGGCAGATACTCCTGACAGATGAGGATCGCCTGATCGAGGTCGCCCGCCTTTCGATACTCGTTCGCGAGCGGTGCGAAATACCGCCGCGGATTCTCGTCGAATTTTTTGCGGAGCTCGTCGATTCGGGCTGAACTGGCCATTGAATGCGCTCGAGGCGGACCTGCGACGGAGGGGCCGGAGCCCAGGGTCGGACGAAAGGGGATAATACACAGCGCAGACGGCGCGAGTCAATCAGAAGTCACACCCTCACTTGATTTTAGCGCGTGTCGCGATCTAACTTCACAAGCTTGTCAACGCGCCTCGTGCGCCTCGTTTTTCGTTCCTCCACGCACTCCGGAGTTCGGTCACGTGCTGCAACAGATGCGGAGCCTGGCGAAGTACATCTGGGTGATCGTCGCCCTGTTCTTCGTTGGCGGCTTCCTTCTCTACGAAACGACTGGCCTCATGGGCCGGGCCCCGGTCACGCCGACCACCGCGGTGGCGGTCATCAACGGTCGCGAAGTTCTCTACCGGGACTTCACGGCGCGCGTCCAAAATCGAATTCAGACGGAGCAGCAGCGCGCCGGCGGCGAATCGCTGTCGCAGGACGAGACGCACCGCATCGAGAACGACGTCTTCGATCAGATGGTCTCGGAGGTGTTACTCGATCAGGAATACCGTCGCCGCGGCATCGTCGTCAGCGACGATGAAGTCCGCGAGTTTGCGCGATACGCTCCGCCGGACTGGATTACGAGCGCGCCTGAGCTGCAAACGCAAGGCAGATTTGATCCGGACAAGTACCAGCGCCTCCTCGCGAGCCCGCAGGCGCGCGAGGGTGGCCTGCTGCTCCAGCTCGAGAGTTTCTATCGCGGCGAGATCCCGAAGGAAAAACTGTTCGACGAGATCGCGTCGGGCGTCTACGTAACGAACGCTGAACTGTGGCGGGCGTGGCGCGACCAGCACGACAGCGCGCAAGTCAGCTACGTGACGTTCGCGCCGATGATCGATTCGAACACGGTCAAGAGCATCTCGGACGCGGAGCTCCACTCCTACTTCGACCAACACGCCGCGGATTTCCAGACGCAAGGGCGTGCGGTGCTTTCGCTCGTGACGATCTCGCGCGCGACGACGGCGGCCGACACCGCGGCAACGCGCGCGCACGCCGTGGCATTGCGCGAGGAGATTCTCAAGGGCGCAAAGTTCGAAGACGTCGCCAAGCGCGAATCGGCGGACTCTGCGTCAGCGGTGGCCGGGGGCGATCTGGGCAAGCACGGCAAGGGCTACTTCGTGCCCGAGTTCGAAAAGGCGGCCAACGCGCTCAAGATCGGCGAGCTCTCCGAGCCGGTGTTGACGCCATTCGGCTTCCACATCATTCGCGTCGACGCGCGGAAGGGTGATTCGCTCACCACGCGACACATCCTCCTGCGCATCCAGCCGAGTGATTCCGCGGCGACGCGCATCGACAAGGAAGCGGACTCGCTATCGAAGATTGGCGGATCGAGCGAAACGGGGGCCAAGCTCGACACCGCCGCGCGCGATCTGCATCTCACCGTCGTTCACGTTCAAGCGTTGGAAGACCAGCCCGCGACCGCGAACGGCCAGACCATTCCGAGCGTGAGCGCCTGGGCATTCGGTGGTGCGAAGCCCGGCGAGACGAGCGAATTGTTCGACGACGACAACGGCTACTACCTCGCGCGTCTCGACTCGCTGCATCAAGGTGGCGCGCCGACGTTCGCGAATGTGCGCGATCAAGTTCGCCAGCGGGTCGCCGAGCAGCGTGCGATCGACAACGCGGTGCCAGCGGCGCAGAAGTTCGCGTCGGCCGCGGCAGCGAGCACGCTCGAGGCGGCGGCGCAGCAAGCCGGGAAGAAGGTCACGCAGACACCAATGTTCACGCGCGTGTCGATGGCGCCGGGACTCGGACAGTTTACCGAGCCGATTGGTGCCGCGTTCGCCCTTCCGACCGGTGCGGTCAGTCAACCGGTGAAGAGCACCGACGGCGTATACGTTTTGCGCGTCGACCGACGCGTCGTCGCCGACAGTGCCGCGTGGGCGGCGCAAAAGGATACGCAGCGAGCGGCGCGCCTGAAGCAGCTCCGCGAACAGAAGATTGAGATGTTCTTGCAGGACATGCGGAAGGCCGCCAAGGTCGATGATCGCCGCAAGCAGATCAATGCTTCGATGCGCCGCACGGACGCCTGATCGTCGGCCGCACGACTCTGAGGGACCTGAGGTGAATCGAGGCGGGCTCAACACGAGCCCGCCTCGTTTCATTTTGTCGGCTGACGCCTGGGCTCGGCGCGCCGGGCATCCGAGAACATAACTTATTAAACTACGCTTCTGAGAATATCCCGCGTACACGATGGTCGACGCATATGACAACGCTCGTTATCGTAAGCGCCCCACACCCGTAAACCGTGAAGCCAGCCGCGAGTTCGCATTCCCGCTCGAGCGCGCTCCGAGGTCGTAACCCATGACTCGCCGGGCCGTCAACCCACGCCGCCGCGCGGGCCTGGTCGTGGCGGCACTCGGTGGACTCGTCTACGCGACCGGTTGCCTTCCGACCGATATCAACGCGGGCCTGCCTCCTGTGGCCCACGTCCTCTGGCAAGCTTCGATCACCGCCTTGGGGCCGCCAGCCCTCGATGATCAGTCGGTCTACTTCGCGACGCGCGATCATTCGTTGGCCGCCGTGAACCGCGCGACCGGCGACGTTCGATGGATCGCGTTCTCGGGCATCAGCGGGGCTCCGCCGGCGCGCGACACGCCGGTTCGTGCGGCGGACGTCGGGGTGCTGGGCGATGAGTATCTGTTCGGCATGGAGCTCACCGCTGGAGTCCGGCGCTGGGAGTTCGGCAAGACGGGCGGCACGGAGCCGCGGGTCGGCATTTATCCGTTCCGCACCGACGGCACGCGCGTCTATGCCGGTTCGGTGGTGGGCGCCGTGTTCGCGGTGGATGCCGCCACGGGACAGCAGGTGTGGCGCGTCGATCTCATGCCCGACGGGAGCGACAACCAGGTCCGCGTGATCGCCGTCCGCGACGGACGCGCGTATGCGACCTTGCGATACGATGGGCCGTTCTATCAGGCGCGCTTGTACGCGTTGGATACCGGCACCGGCACCGTCGTCTGGTCCTACGACCTGGGCCGGTCGAGTCTCGCGGATGACGCCATCCTCAAGCCCGTCCACGCCATCCGGTTCGCGATTCCTAGCGGTGCTCGACGATGGCAGCATCGTCGCCCTGGATGCGGCGTCGGGCGCACAGCGCTGGACGATTGCGCGAGTCGTGGTCGGCACCACTGGCGACGATCGCCGGATGACTGTGTCCGGCAACATCCTCGTGGCCACGTCCACCGGCGGCACAGTGCCGCCGTTCATTGCCGGCTATGACTTTGATACCGGTCGCGAACTCTGGCGCGTGATCTCGGATCAGGGCTCCGCCGAGGCGAACCTCAACCGCGTGACGAGTGACTCCGACCTGGCGTACGTTCCGTTTTACAGTGGCGCGCTTGGCGCGTACGCGTTAACGACCGGGGCCCAGCGCTGGCTGCGCCGTCCACCCGTCGGACTATTCGTCCGCGCCCCCCTGATCAGTCACGACACCATGTTCGTCGCCGGGTGGGACGCCGCGTATGCAATCTCGCGATGAACGCTCAGGCGGTCCGCACGCCGCTAGATCAACCGCTTCGGCTCCGGGCGCGCTTCCTCTTCCTGACGACGGGTCACACTAGGATCGCCGGCGCCGAGCCGGTCGTTGTTCGACCGCATGGCATCTCGAATCGGTTCGCGAATCTCGCGGTCCGCGTCGTTGATGTTCTTCTTGAACTCGCGGATGCCCTTCCCGATCGACGCTCCGATCTCGGGCACGCGCTTGGCCCCGAACAGCACGAGCACGATGACCAGGATGACCATCAGCTCCGTGAAACCGAGATTCCCGAGACCCATAACTATCTCCTAGAAAAGCGATCGTGCGATGAGGTAGGCGACGAGCACGCCGACAAGGCTGAGCAACGACACATCGAGCAGAATTGGACCGATCGTGAATTTGATCAATACCAGGTCGATTGGTAATGGGCCCAGTGACGGTGTGACGCCAGATGTGAGAAATTGTTTGGCCGCTCCAGCCGGAAACAGATAGCGGGCGGCCTGCTGCATGACCCCACCGGCAATGAAGCCGATGGCGAGGACCAGGGCATGAAACCCCGGTCGGTGCTTGGATGATCCACGAGTAGACATTTAGGACCGCCGATCGAGGACGTAAGCGATCGCATCCGTCAGCGCAGACCGGACCGGACTCTCAGGAATGACGCGTAACGCGCGCTCGGCGTCATTGGCAAAGGCTTCCCCGCGCTCGCGGGCCGCCTCAATTCCGCCAACCTCGGCGACGATGCCGATTACATCGTTGAGCACGTCGTCCGGCGGCGCCTCGATGGCGAACAGCTCATCGACGCGGCGGCGCGCCGCGGCCGAGGCGCGCGGAAGCGCAACGATGAGCGGCAAGGTGACTTTGTGCTCCCGCAAGTCTGAGCCACCCTGTTTGCCGGTCACCGACTCGTGTTCGGTGTAGTCGAGAATGTCGTCGGCGATCTGGAATGCCATGCCGAGCTTGTCACCATATGTCGCCAGGTCGGCGCGGAACGCCACAGCGCCGCACAACGCTCCACTCTCACACGCGCCGGACATGAGCGACGCCGTCTTGGCGCGAATCAGCCGGTAGTAATCCTCTTCCGTGAAATCGAGTGCGTCGACCGCGCCGATTTGCCGCATTTCGCCGATCGTCAGCTCGTTCGCCACGTTGGTGACGACGGTCAGAATCTGCAAATCTCCCATCGCGACGAGTGCGGTCAGCGCGCGCGAATACAGGAAATCTCCCATGATGACGGAGACCTGGTGGCTGAACAACGAGTTCACCGTCGGCAGCCCGCGCCTCAACACGGAATGATCGACGGAGTCGTCATGCACGAGTGTCGCGAGATGCATGAGCTCGATGACCGCCGCGAGCGTGGTCGCCCGCGCTTCCGACGCGCCCGTCACCGCACTCGCGAGCAACGCCAGCGTTGGGCGAAACATTTTCCCGCGCATCTGCAGCAGGTGGCCGCTCACGTCGCGAATGATCGGCAGATCGTCCGTGACGACGCGTCGCATCTCGGCGACGACATCGTCGAGTCGGTCCCGCACCGGCGACTGAATGTCGAGGAGCGTATTCGACGTCGGCGTGCCCATCCGCGCGACCCCGCCGGTCATCGGCCGGACCGTTCGACTTCGCTCATGCGCTCGGCGATGTCACGGAACTGGATGTCGACCAGGAATACACGCTGATAATACCCGAGTGCATCGTCCGCCTGACCCTGCGCTTCAGCCGCACGGCCGAGCAGGTAGAGGACGCCGATCATTTGATCTTCCGGCGCCCGCTCGTTCAGCGCGCGACCGAGAACCGACGACGCCATCTTGAACTGCCCTTGCTCGATGAAGCATTGGCCGAGCGCTTCGAAGGTCGGCAGCCGATTCGTCGGGCTGCCAAGCGCGCGCTGGAATTCGGCAATCGCCTCGTCGAGCAGGCCCATCTCCTTATATGCAATCGCTAAATCGTAATGACTCTGGTAGTCCTCGGGGTCGACGTTTTCCGCGACGCCCTGCTTGAACTTCCGCAGCATGTCGGCGAAATCCGCCTCTTCATCGCCGGTGGGTTCCTGCTCGGCGACGACCATGCGCGTATCGCGCGGCAGCGCTTCGTCGCGGAGCCAATCACCGAGGTTGACGAAGTCGCGGGATGCCGCCGGCGCGCCGTTCGCCGCTTCGGCCGCGCGCGCTGGCGCGGGACGCGCGTGCGTCGTTGCGGACGAGCGCGGCGTCTGCACAGACACGGGCGGCTCATCGTCAACGGCAATCGTGTCGAGCGCCGCGCGAGCCCGCGGCTCGTCCGGCGCCAAGTCGAGCACGCGCTGGTAAATGATCCGCGACTTGTCGACCTGATCCGAGCGCAGCAATGCGTCGGCGAGAGACACGTACGCCTCGATGAGACGCGGCCGATCGTTCGTGCGGAACGCGTATTCGACGCGCTTTTGGTGATGCTTCACGGCTTCCGGCTCGAGCCGCGCGATTTCCTCGGCCAGCGATGACGCGAAGTCGAGATCGCCCGACCGCTCCGCGCCGGCCATCGCGTTTTCGAGTTCTCTTATTCCGCTGTTGCGATCACCCGCCTCGAACATCGCCTCGGCGAGTTGCCGGCGCAGGCCCCAGTTCTCCGGATTCGCCGCGACTTCACCGCGGAGTGCTTCGACCGCCTGGAGTGCCACCGCCGTCGAACGACTCGCGAATGACGGCGTCGGAACGCCGACCGGCTCATAGTCGCCGGAGCCGAACGGTTCGTTGACGAGTTCGAGCGACGATCCGTCGGCGGGTCCGGCACCGCTTGGCGAAGCATCACGCGTGCTCGTATCGACACCCACCGCTGCGGCGAGCGCGCTGTCAGCCGACGCATCGACCGAGTCACCGACGAACTCGATCGTGTCGAGACTGGGCGGCGCCACAATCTCCTCGACCGGCTCGACCGCAACATCGGCGTCGACATCGAGCGTCTCGGCCGCGGCGGCGATCAGGTCAAACTCGGGAAGCCCGAGCGGTAGAGCGCGTGGCTTGGGCGACGGCGGCGCCGGTGCAGCCTCAGGAAACGCCGATTCGTCGATGAGCGGAATGCCATCGAGCGGCGTCGGTGTGCTCGGCTTCGGTGCCCGCGGCTTCTCGGCGGGGAGCAGTTCCGACAAGTCGAAGTCGATCGACGGCGCGCTACGCGGCGACAGGCGCGGCACTGGTACGTCGATCGGAATATCGCGCGTCTGTTCGTCGACCTCGATGTCGTCGTGCGTCGAGTGCGTCGGTGCGGCCGACCGATCCAACGGCGGACCGTCGGAGTCGGCGAGCGTCGTCGGCTCGATGTCCAGAAGCGACTCCGGGGGCGGGAGTTCCAGGATGTCTATCTCACCGCTGAGATGCGTCGACTCGAGACCGAGAATTGATTCGGCGGGGGTCTCGCTCGGCCTGGCCGCGTCGTCTCCAAGTCGCGTGATGCTGTCCAGCGACGAGTGGACCGCCTGTGTCGATTCTTCCGGGACCTCATCGGCGGCGTCATCGGCGAAGTCGTCGTCGAGCTCCGTCTCTGCTGCGATCGCCGTGGCCGGAATTCCAGGCGTAAACGAGGGGTCGCGCTGCAGCGCGAGCGCAATCGGGTCTTCTTCGATGGCCGCGGGCTCCGCGGGCGGAACGTCCTTCGGCGGCGACACGCGCGGCGTTTTCGCCAGCGACGGTGTTGGCTGCGCAGGGACCTGGCCGCTCGGCCGCACGGGCGGCGCGTTCAGGTCGATGAAGACCAGTTCCGAGCGACTCCGCTCACGCTGTTCTCCACCGGCGCGCGGCTCGACGGTCGGATCGATCGTCCGAATGCGATTGGCCGTCGTGGTGGCTTCAGCGAGACGGCCTTCCGAGTCATAGCGCTCATGCAAGAGTTGCAACTGCTCGAGTGCTTCGCTCTTGCGATCGTTTCGCAGAAGGTGGTCGGCGAGCATCAGGCGAATCTCGTCCTGATCCGGCGAGAGATCGGCGAATTCCTTGAGCGCACGAAACGCTTCGTCGACCTTGCCGGCCTTCTGCATTCGGTCGGCGTATTCGAGGAAGTTGTTTTTCGCGTCGCTCTTGAAGCCCTTGATCGCCGCGATCTTGCCAAGCTTGTAATAGATCGACGCGCGGCCAGGCGAATGTCGCAGGATCTTGTTGCAGAGCGCGATTGCGTTGTTGAACAACTTGGTCTCTGCGTACCTGTCGACGGCTTGCTCGTAGTAGTCGACCGCGTCGGCGACATTCCCTTGCCGCAACATCAAGTCGCCAACCCTGTTGAACAGCGAGACGTCGAGTTCGTCGCCGTGTTCGTCAAACGACTCGAGCAGCTTGACGTAGACCGCCAAGGCCTTGTCAAACTGCTTTTTAGCCTCGAGCTCGGCAGCCTGCTTCTTTAGCTTCGCGACGTTGGGCATCAGCGCCTGACCGATTCGGGGGAGTTGATCACGACCGCCGAACCAGGGAAAGAGAGGTGCCTCAAGTTATGTCTAAGTCACTCGTATAACAAGCTTTGCCGCGCACGAAGGTCGCGACACAACAGTTGTCCCCATACCAATACGGCAACTCGCGCACATCACGAATGTCGAATAAGGCCAAATCGGCGGCGAATCCAGGCGCGATCTGCCCGGTTCGGTCGGCCAATGCGAGCGCGGCCGCTCCGTTCACCGTAGCGGCGACGATTGCCTCAGCGACGCTCAGGTGAAGCTGGCTCACGCCAAGCGTGAGCATCAGCGGCAGGTTCGGCGTGGGTGACGTCCCGGGATTGAAGTCTGTCGCCAGCGCAACGGGAACGCCGGCTTCGATGAACCGCCGCGCAGGAGCCTGTTTCGGCTTGCCGAGAAAGAGCATGGTTCCCGGAAGGAGCGTGGCGACAGTCGCGCTTCCGGCAAGCGCCGCGATGCCCGCGTCGGAGACGGCCGCGAGATGGTCCGCCGATGTCGCGCCAATCGACGCAGCCAACTCCGCCCCGCCAGCCGACGTCAGTTCGTCGGCGTGGAGCTTGAGGAGCAGGCCAGATTCACGAGCGGCGGTCAGGATGGTGCGGCTTTCGTCGACGGTATAGACGCCCGTCTCACAGAACACGTCGGCGAACACGGCGAGTTTTGCCGCCGCGACAGCGGGAATCATCTCGTGGACGAGCAGATCGACGTAGGCCTGGCGCGCGCCCGGAGAGCCCCTGTGTTCGAGCGGGATTTCGTGGGCGCCGAGAAAGGTCGGAACGATGCGGAGCGGAAGTTCACGGGCGAGCCGCGCGATCACGCGCAGCGCCTTGAGTTCGTCGTCGAGGGTGAGTCCGTAGCCGGACTTGATCTCGACCGTCGTCGTACCGAACGATGCGAGGCGTCGCAGGCGGGTGGCGGTGAGTTCGTGCAGTCGATCCTCAGTGGTCGTGCGGAGGTCGCGCACGGACGAATGAATGCCGCCCCCGCGCCGCGCAATCTCCATGTAGTCGGCACCGGCGGCGCGCAATTCCTGTTCGTCGTACCGAGGACGGCCGAACACCCCGTGCGTGTGCGAGTCGACCAAGCCGGGCGTGAGCACGCCGTTGCGGCAGTCGATCTCGCGCGCGCCGCGAAAGCGTTGCCGCAAGTCGTCGACGGCATCCACCGCGGCTACGCGCCCGTGCTCGATCGCGACGCCGACGCCGGTGCGCACACCGGCGTCGTTCATCTCGACGCCGCGGCGGGCACGGGCCGGGCCGACGCAGGTGACGACCTGCGCCGCGTTCACGAACAACACCGGCGCATCGTGCACGTCCCGCGTGCTGTCGGCGGAATTGGTCAAGCCATCACGTCCCGTACGCGCGACAGGCGGATCGGAGCTTGGGCTTCGCCACGACATGCGTAATAGCAAGCATTGCAATTCACAGGTTCATATCGCCGGTAGTCGCGCCAGTGAAAATCAGTCGGGAAGTCAGGGCACCGCTTCACCTGCCCCGTCGGATCGATGTGGATGGTGCGGATGCCGGACTGACAGGGCTCGTGCATTTCTCCGCGAAGATAGCGCGGAATCTGCTCGAGATAGTAGTCCGAATTGGTGATCAGGCCGCGCCGCCGGCGCTTCAACTCGAGAAGCTGCTTGACGACGCCGTCGACTGCTTCGAGCTCGGGGCCGGCGATCAGATAGTCCCGATTCCCGTTCTTCGCGTCGGTGTAGACGCTGTAGTTCACACCGACGTCGAGGCGTGCCGCCGTGTCGGCAATCGAGAGGATCTGGTCGAGATTGTCGTTCTTGATGACGGTGTTGAATCGAATGTTGTCGATGCCGCGCGCGCGCATTGCCGGGACGAGCGCGAGAATCTTCGCCGCCAACCCCGGGATGCCGCGCGCGCGATCGTGCCGCTCGTCGAGATAGTCGAGCGAAATGTTGAATTGGTGAACACCAGCATCCCACAGCGCGCGCGCTCGGTCCGCGCTGAGCAATGCGCCGTGGGTGATGAGCGTGACGTACTTGAGCGAGATCGCCTGGTCGACCTGCGCGACCAAGTCCTCCAGATCGCGCCGCAGCGTCGGCTCGCCGCCCGTGAAGGTGATGAGCATCGGGTTGAAGAAGCGCGCCGCGTCCGCATACGCGGTGAGTTCGTTCGCGCGTGCCGAAGGATCGGTCTTCCAATAATCGCAAAAACCGCAGCGCGCGTTACACCGAAGCGTGACCTCGAAGTGCACGACCACGGGCCGGCGTCGCGCCGTGAGCCAGGCGTACTTGCCGAGGAAGAGCGCGACGTGCCAGGGCTTGAATCGGGCGGAGAGCATCGGCCGTCGGCCGCGCTTACGTGTGCCCGATCATCGGCAAATCGATCCCCTGCTCCTCGGCCGTGCGAATCGCGATCTCATAGCCGGCATCCGCGTGGCGCGCGACGCCGATGCCGGGGTCGTTCGTCAGCACACGCTCGAGTCGCACACGCATCTCCGGCGTGCCGTCGGCGACGATCACCTGCCCGGCGTGGAGTGAGTTGCCAATCCCGACGCCACCGCCGTGATGAAACGACACCCATGACGCGCCGCTCGCCGTGTTGAGCAGCGCGTTGAGAATTGGCCAGTCGGCGATCGCGTCGCTGCCATCTTTCATCGCTTCCGTTTCGCGGAAGGGTGATGCGACACTTCCCGTGTCGAGATGGTCGCGACCGATGACGATCGGCGCGGAGAGCTCGCCGCTCGCCACGAGATCGTTGAGCGCGACGCCGAACTTTGCCCGCTCGCCCTGACCGAGCCAGCAGATGCGAGCCGGCAATCCTTGGAATTGAACCCGCTCGCGCGCCAGCGTGATCCAACGCCGCAAGTGTTCGTCGCGGGGGAACAGCTCCAATACCAACTCGTCGGTGCGCGCGAGATCGCGTGGATCGCCGGACAGCGCGACCCAGCGGAACGGGCCTTTGCCGGCGCAAAACAACGGGCGGACGTATTCGGGAACGAACCCGGGAATGTTGAACGCGTGCGGGACGCCGTTGTCGAGCGCGACGGTGCGGATGTTGTTGCCGTAGTCGAACGCGATCGCGCCGCGCTGTTGCATTGCCAACATCGCCTGCACGTGCATGACGATCGACGCATTCGCGCGACGCACGTAGTCGGCGGGATCGGTGCGGCGAAGTACGCCGGCTTGCTCGATGGTGAGTCCCGCGGGTACATAGCCGTTCAGCGTGTCATGCGCGCTGGTTTGGTCCGTCACGATGTCGGGCGTCACGCCGCGCGCGACGAGTTCCGGGATGATCTCCGCCGCGTTGCCGACCAGTCCCACCGATAGCGCGCGCTTCGCCGCGACCGCGTCGCCTATCCACGCGAGCGCCTCGTCGAGGTTGCGCGTTTTTCGATCGCAATAGCGCGTCTCGAGGCGCTTATCGATTCGCGCTTCGTCGACGTCGATGCCGAGCAGCGCGGCACCATTCATCGTGGCAGCGAGCGGCTGCGCGCCGCCCATTCCGCCGAGGCCCGCGGTGAGCACGAATCGCCCGGCCAGCGTTCCGCCAAAATGCGTGTCGGCCACGGCGCCGAACGTCTCGTACGTCCCCTGCAGAATGCCCTGCGATCCGATGTAGATCCACGAGCCGGCCGTCATCTGGCCGTACATGATCAACCCCGCACGTTCGAGCTCGCGGAAATAGTCCCAGTTGGCCCAGCGGCCAACGAGGTTGCTGTTGGCGAGCAGCACGCGCGGCGCCCCTGGATGCGTGCGGAACACGCCCACCGGCTTTGCCGCTCTGAATGAGCAGTGTTTCGTCGTTCTCGAGCCGGCGCAGCGTCGCGACGATAGCGTCGAACGCGTCCCAACTGCGCGCCGCCCGCCCCGTGCCGCCGTACACGACGAGATCCCCTGGACGCTCGGCGACATCCGGGTCGAGATTGTTCATCAGCATCCGCAGCGCCGCTTCCTGCTGCCAACCCTTGCAGGAAATCGTCGATCCGCGCGGTGCGCGAATGGTGCGAACACCGCGCACACCGCGCGGCATCGTGTTGGAAAGGGTCGACACCATCAGCGGGCCATGGTTGGAGATGAGATCTCGTCGTCGGCGATTGCCTTCGCCAGGCGCTCAATGTCGGGCGACAGTACACGATCGCGTTCGAGTGGAGCCACGAACCGGCGCACCGACGCGTGCGCCCGCGCCACGCCGCGCCCGGGCTTGAGCGGCGCGCGATAGTCGATTCCCTGCGCGGCGCACATCAGTTCGATCGCGAGCACGTAGCGAACATTCCGCACGACACGGCGAAGCTTCCACGCGGCCGCCATCGCCATGGGCACGACATCTTCCTTGTTGCCGTCGGTTGGAATCGTGTCGACGCTCGCGGGGTGCGACAGCACTTTGCATTCGCTGGCGATCGACGCCGCGGTGACCTGCGCCATCATGAACCCGGAATTCACCCCGGCATCGCGCGTAAGGAACGGCGGCAAGCCTTCATTCAAATCCGGATGCACCAGTCGGTCGATGCGGCGCTCGGACATCGTGGCGAGGTTCGTCAGCGCGATAGCGAGGAAGTCCAGCACCATCGCCACCGACTGACCGTGGAAATTGCCACCGCTCAGCAGCTCTCCGTTCTCAAATACGAGTGGGTTGTCGGTTGCCGCATTCAACTCTCGCCCAATGATCGACGCAGCGAAGTCGAGCGCGTCGAGCACCGGACCGTGAACCTGCGGCATGCAGCGCAGGGCATACGCGTCCTGAACGCGCGCGTCGTGTTCGCGATGCGACTCACGAATTTCGCTGTCGGCCAACAACTCGCATCAGATACGCCGCGGACGCGGCCTGTCCGAGCTGGCCGCGCACTTCCTGAATGCGCGGGTCGAATGCGACCGGCGTACCGCGCAGCGCTTCGAGCGACATCGCGCCGGCGACATGCGCCATGCGCCACAACCGATGCGCGTCGACGAGCGCGAGCGCGCCAATGCCGGTGTGCGCTTGGGTCCCGTTGATCAGCGTCAGCCCTTCTTTCGAGCGCGAGCGTGGCGGGCGTGAGGCCGGCGCCGCGCAACATGTCGGTGGCCGGCCCGGACCGATCGCCACACGACAGCGTGCCTTCCCCGATCACCGCGAGCGCAAGGTGCGCCAACGGCGCCAGATCGCCGCTCGCGCCCACGCTGCCTTGCTCGGGAACGGGCGGCCAAAGCCCGGCGTTGAGCATGCCGAGCAGCAACTCAGCAAGTTCAGGTCGCGCGCCCGAATAGCCCTTGGTAATCACGTTGGCGCGGAGCAGCATCATCGCCCGGACCTCGCGCTCCGGGAGCAATTCGCCGACTCCCGCGGCATGGCTGCGCACCAGATTCACCTGCAGCTCGGCGAGGCGATCCGTCGGAATGGCGACGTCCGACAGTTTGCCGAATCCTGTCGTCACCCCGTACGCAACGGCGCCATTGCGCACCAGATCTTCGACAACGCGCCGCGTCACTCGAGCACGCTGGCGGGCGTGAGGAGCCATCGACACGGTGCGCCCGGTCGCGAGCTACCGCGGCGACCTGCTCCAGCGTGAGTGAATTTCCGTCGATCACGACTTCGTTCGTCATGATCGGGAATGTCAGTCCAGCACTCCGACAATTCAAGGGACCGCGCAATCGTGCGTGGCCCCGCGCGCTATTTCGCTGGCGCGCGAGAGAGCTCCGCGTTTCCCACTGCGCTCTGATACGACCAATCGAGCACGACATGATCGCTCGTCACGAAGTCGACGCGGACCGCGGCGAAGTGGATGCCGTCGGTGTGCTGCAACCGGAATACGTACGCCGATCCCGGCGATGCCTGCACACTCGTCGAGCCGTACCCTGTGGGCGCCGCCTTGTCCACCGACGTGAGGTCAGCAACCGGCGTTGGCGAATACAACATCATCGTCGCCCCGGTCCGCGCCGGCGTCAGCCAGAGCGAGCCATCGTCGTGGCGCTCGATCGTGAAGTCGAGATCCGCACGACTCGAGCGCGTGACGACGCCGAGCAGGTGCGTCGTGTCGTCGGCGAAAAGGAAGCCGGAACTGTCGGTTCGCGCCGCGGTCGCGTACACCAAGGCATTGCGCGCGTCGAACCTCGGTGTGTCGAGCCGGGCGGCGCTCCACGTGCTTTCGTGGCCGTCGTGCGTCACCGCGCTGACAGCGAAGCACCGCGATTGACCGTTCGGCAAATTTCCGGCGAGAAATCCGTCGGACACTGTCGTGCCTTCGAGCAACCAGTTCGTGGTGCAAACGCCGCGCGCCACGTCGTAGATCGTGGAGTAGACGCGATAGTGGTCGAACGTGCCGCCGGCCGTAGCGACCGCGTTGTCGCTCCACATCAGCTGTATTGCCGTGTTGAGCGACACCGACGCGAAGTTCCCGGGCGCCGGCAGACGCACGCTCAGGTCGATCGTGATCGCATCAGTTTGGCCGAGTTCGTCTCCGTCGCCGTCGCGCGTGGCGACGTAGTACTGCGCATTCGGCAGGCCGGCGTCGTGGAATGTCGGCGACGTCGTCGTGGCGCGGAGCGTCCAGTCGGCGCCGCCGTTGCGGCCGTAGACGTTGAAGGCGACCGCGCGTCCGCTCCGCGGAATGTCCCAACTCAACAATATTCCGAGCGGCGTGCTCGGATCGCCGCTCGGAATGAGCTCGTACGTCAGGTTCGCCGGCGCATCGGGATTGGTGAACGGACCGGCCAGTTCCTGGCAAGCGACCAGTGTCAGCGCGACGGGCAGCGTTGCCGCGAGCAATCGGGACACGCGCATCGGCACTCCGAGTGGGAGACGGCGCGGCGGGAGTGCACACGCTACGCCGCGAACTTCGCCGACGCTAAGTGCTTGTCACTGAAGTCGTTGATTCGACGGGCTGGGCGCCTGCGTCATTTCCGGGGGACACCGCGGTGTGCCAATTCCTAGAACGGCACCTCTCCCGATCGGACCGTCGAGCGATTGTAGTCGGCCTTGATGTCGGGATCGGCCTTGAGCGAGATGGAGAAGGTGAACGCGAAGTTTCCGTTGGACGCCTGTGTAAAGCCGAAGTTGGCGCGCCAATCGTGCATTTCGCGCTGGAGCTGCACGATGTGGCTGGCGAACTGGTGCAGCTCGAGATCGTACGTCGTCGTCCAGTGCGCGGTCCACTTCGGCGTGAGATCGAAGCCCAGGTCCACGTTCATCGACATCGTCGGCGGAATGTTGTACGCGGGGCCGCCCGCCGTGGTCGACGACACCGGAATATCCGTGGTCGGCTGCGCACGCATCTGCGCCAAGCACTGATCGAGCAAGAACGGGTTGGTGTTGGTTCCGACGATTTGCTCGCAGCGCTCGCTGCGGATCGAAGTCGATGACGTTGGTCCCAATCGGCGGCCGCGGACTCGATCGCGTGAGACTGAACGCGGCGCGCCATCCCTTGCCTTGCGGGAGCAGGAATCGATTGCCAGTCTGCGCCGACCCGGCCACCGGCTGCGCGGCGAAGCGCCGCAGCCTGGGTATCGACCGGGGCGGAGCGAAGTTGGTCCCCTGCGGGGCGCCGGTTGCCGTCGGCGAGGGAACGGCCTTGCCGAACAGGCGAGACAGCACGACGAACGGATTCTGGTCGCGCCCAATCGTGAAGTTCGCCGATATGCCCGTGAGATACGGGCTGAACTTCGCCGTGTCGCTCAGCGTGCTGCCCTGGAAGAGCGAGTAGTTGGACGAAAAGTCGAAGCCTGGCAGCAGATCCGACCTTAGACTGTAGCTCCACGAATCGGTCGTGATGCCGGACAATCCAGCGTGACCGTTCGTTCTCGCGAACTCCTTTGCGCGCTCGAAGTCGTAGTTCAGCGAGCCGAAGGTGATGCCAAGGAGGTCGATCGGCTTGGCGTCGGCCGGGTTTGAATCGTTCCGAGGGCGAATCTTGGCTTGAATGACCTGCGTCAGGCCGAAGGTGATCGAACTCTGCGGCAGGTTGCCCAGGTAGCCTTTGCGCGTGCGGCCGAGCGCGATGAGGTAGTCGTTGCTGACGTTGCTCGCCGGCGCCCACGAATAGCCGATCGTCGGCGACAGAGTTTGGCGGAGTCGCGTGAACGGTCCAAATCCGGGGAACAGTCCGAAGATCGTGGGAGACGCCGACACACCGCCGGTAATGCGCTTCGACTGATGAACGAAATGTCCGTCCGTTCGTTCCGACGCGACCCAAAACGGGCCTGGATCGACGTTGCTCAGCGCGACGGTGGGCGAAAGGTTGAACCGGTTGTGGAAGAACGGCGGCAGCGCAAACTGCGGCGTCCAGTCGACGTTGGTGTTGTACGTCGCGGCGAACACGCGCGTATCGGTCACCGCGCCGGTGTTGACGTCGTAAATCGTAAACAGCTGCGGGAGGTTCTCGCGCTGCTGGGTGACCTGGAACGCGTTCTTGAAATCCCAGCCGAAAATCTGCAGCGGCGTGTCGAACGAGATCGACGACGTCGACGAATTGCGCGATCTCGACGGCGTGCTGTCCGTTTGACCGGTGAGCGGATTCACTGAGTACACCTGGGACCCCAACCCCGGCTGGTCGATGCTCAACACGTCGCTGCGATTCACGCTCAAGCTCGGCGTCCAGCTCAACTCCGAGCCAAGGCCGATTGGCGTCGTGGTGAGTGTGAGCGTGGGGAACGTCTGATCGACCTGAATGCGCCCCGGATACTGCGTGCGCGTCGCGCCAATCGACAACGACGCTGGTCCCAATTTGTCCTGTGTACGTGGCCGAAGAGGCGATCGTCGCGAGCGCGGTGTAGGGATTGAACGTGTTCTGCCGTTGGAGCGTACGGTGCTCGTGACGTAGTTGGCGCTCGCCGCGAAGGTGCTGGTCGGGAGTGATTTCCTGGTTGTGAGTCCAACTCAGCGCCAGGTTGTGAAGGCCGTCTTGCTGCACCAGGTACGACGCTCCAATCCGTCCGGCGACAAAGCGGTCGAGCCACGTGTAATTCCAGTCGCCGTTGAGTTTCGTCCAGCCGGGATCGCCCGACCGCGCCGGCCGGCTGAACTTCGCCAATCGAGCCACGTGGAAAAATCCATGTAGTCGTTGAGCGCCCAGTAGTAGCCGGCGTGGTCGACATGGCGCCGGTACGTCGGACTGTTGCGCACGATGTCGCTCAGACCGAACTGGGGCGCGAGAATTCCGCTGTGCCGCCCGCCGCGCGTGTCGCTGAAGATGAACGGCAGCCAGAGCACGGGCACGTCCTTGATGTAGAGAATCGCCGGCCGCGCGACGATCGTGTTGCCCGACGTGCGCTTTACTTCGTGATATGCGAAGTGATAATCCGGAATCGTGTCGTCGCAGCTCGTGAGCGTACCCGCGGCGCCGTACACCGTCGGCGATCGCTTGTTGTTCGAGCGTATCGTTGACGATCCGCGCGAGCGCGATGTTCATGTACCACATCTCGCCGTTGTTGACCGGCAAGCGCGCGTTCGTGATGAGGACCGAGTTCTCGGCCAGGTTGTAGTCGACTCGACCCGGCCCGCCGTGGATATCGGCTTGGCCGCTGTTTCGCGGCGGCCTGATGACGTAGTGCCCGCCCGTGACGACCTGCCGCGTCGCCTCGCGTGTAGAAGATGCCGCTGTCGCTGACCACGATTTGCGAATCTCGCTCGACGATGGCCGTGCGCTTCGCCGCCGCGAGCAGGTCGAGGGTGCGACGCTGCGCGTTGAAAGAACGCCGTATCGCTCTTGTAGCGAGTCACCGTGTAGCCCGGCTTGGCGAGCAACGCCGCGGTGACTGGAATCGGGCGCCGGCCATTTCACCGAGCGTCGAGTCGCGGAGCGAGTCGTGCGGAACGGGCTGCAGTCCGCGAGTACTGGGAAGCTTCGGCAGTTGCGCGCGCCCTGCCGATGCCGAAGCCGATCACGAGTACCGCCGCGATCGCGGCGCGGTTCACGCGTGCGCCTCGTCCTGCGCCGCGCTCTCGCGCGCGGCTTGGCGCCGCTGCCTCCGACGATAGATGACGTACGACGCGAGCACGCTCATTTCATACAGCGCGTAGAGCGGCACCGACAGCGCGATCGTCGTCCAGACCATGTCGCCCGGCGTCAGAAACGCGCCGATGATGACGATCAGCACGATCGCGTGCCGCCGGTACTTCGACAGGAACGCCGGCGTCACGATGCCGAGCGCCGAGAGGCCCAGAATCAAGATCGGCAGCTCGAAGCTCACGCCAAACGTCAGCACCATCGCGAAGATGAAGCTGAAGTAGTCTTCCGCGGTGATGAGCGGCACCAGCGACGGTCCGCCGAAGGCGAACAACCACGGCAGCGCGAGCGGCACCACGACGAAATACGCCAGCGCGGCGCCCGAGATGAACAGCACCACGCCGCTGAACAGCACGCCA
Organism: uncultured Gemmatimonadaceae bacterium; assembly: GCA_963817445.1. Classification (GTDB taxonomy): domain Bacteria; phylum Gemmatimonadota; class Gemmatimonadetes; order Gemmatimonadales; family Gemmatimonadaceae; genus JAQBQB01. Next base: position 289,072 of record CAWFOG010000022.1, on the reverse strand, counting down.
ACGGCGACGCGACGCTCGTGGATGCGAAGTGCGGGCGCGAGAAACGCCCACGCCTGGTAGATGACCACCGGCGCGGCGATGACGAAGCCGAACGTCATCGCCGCGTTCAGGATGACCGTGAAGCCTTCGCTCGGGTGCGTGTAGACGAGCTTGTGTTCGGGAATTAGCGGGAGAATCGGCCGCGCGAGCAGGCCGACGATGTCATACTGGATCGACAGCCAGAAGCCGATGCCGACACAGATGATGACCGCGCCCAGCGAGTAGATGATGCGCCAGCGCAATTCCTCGAGGTGATCGAGGAACGGCATCTCGCCGGAAGCGGACTTCGGAATGGGCATGCAGCTTCGCCGTCACTCCCTCGGATTCATCAGATCCTTGGCGAGCGGTGCCGCATCGGAGTTGGGATAGTCCCGAATGAGCCGGTCGAACACAATGCGCGCCTCGCTCTTTTTGTTTTCGTCCCACAGCTTCTTTCCGTGGCGATAGAGGCTCGTAGCCGCCTCAGGCGCGCGCGGGTAGGTGGTCACGACGAGCTGGTATACCGAGTCGGCGGCGGTGGTGTTCCCTTCTCCCTTGTACGACTCGCCGACGTAGAATAGCGCTCGCGGCGCTTCGTCGGCATTCGGGTACGCGGTCAGCGAGCCGCTCGAACCCGGACCGCGCGGTCGAATACGCCCGATTGTCGAGTTGATCCTTGGCGCTGATGAACAGCGTCGACGGACCAGGAAGACCCGGCGTCGCGTGCTGCGAGGTGTCCGTGCTCGCCGCGCCCGACGGAACCGCCGATGACTGGCGTGCTGGGCGAACTCGACTGCTCGCGCAGCGCTTCGAGCTGGGCGCGAGTGTCTTGCACGTTCTTCGTCGTCTGCCCGAGCAACGCCTGAACCTGCACCATTTGCCGGCCCATGGCGTCGTACTCGCCGCTCGCCGCCGCCTGAAACGACGCGAAGCGCACGGCGAGCAGTCGAAGCGAATCATTCATGTGGTCGATCTTCACCGAGAGCGCCGCGATTTGCGCACGGCGCGCGTCCTCGGATCGCATCAGCGACGTGTCCCCCATCGCGAGCTGCGAGCGTGTCGCTCGCAGCTCGTCCTGGAGCAGCCGAATGTCGCTCTTCGACGCGAGGCAGCCGGTGGCCAACAACGCCATCGCCGGAACGACTGCCAGCCGCCGCGTCATGGCTTGCGGAGAATTTGCTCGCCGCCGGTGATCTCGAACTCGGCGCGCCGGTTCTGCGACCATGCGGTTTCGTCGGACCCCTGAGCGATTGGGCGCTCTTCGCCGTAGCTGGTCGTCTCGATCCGCGTCTCGGCGATGCCATGATCCGTGAGATACTTCTTCACGGCCGCAGCGCGGCGCTGGCCGAGGGCCAGGTTGTACTCCGCGGAGCCACGCGAGTCCGTGTGTCCGCCGATCCGAATCGCGATGCTCGGATTCGCCTGGAGAATCGGAATCTTCACATCGAGAATCGAGCGGTCATCCGGGCGCAGCTCGGACTTGTCGTAGTCGAAGTGCACCATCGTCGTGATCGCCGTACGGAGATCGTTCGACGCGGCAAGCGCGCGCGCGGCTTCGTCCGCGGCGGCCCTGGCAGCGGCAATGCTGTCGGCGCGATGGCGCGCGGCCGCTGCTTCAGCGGCGAGGCGTGCGGCTTCATCGCGTGCGCGACGAATGCTGTCCTCGTTCGGTGCCGGTGGCTGCGGTGCGGCTTGCACCGGAGCGGGCGCCGGCGGGGGCGCCTTGTGGCACGCGTCGACCACAACCACAGATACCACCGCCATTGCCAATGCACTGATTCGTCCAATGTGAATCATGTCAGGTCTCCCTCGAGTCCTCGGTGAACCTTCACTGAACCCCTTCACTGTTCTGATATTGCCAGGTGCTTAGCGACTCATCACGGCATCGGGAGGCGCGGCGACCAGGAGGCCAATCGTGACCCGGCCGAGGTGGTGAGTTGCCGCGTACGTCCCGACTCCGTGTCCATCACCCACAGTTGCTGTACGCCCGTGCGTGTTGAAGTAAAGACGAGGTGCCGCGCATCCGGTGACCAGGACGGCTGTTCGTTTCTTCCTTCACTTGTCAACGGCTTGGGTGTTCCGCCGGCGGACCGAATCACTTCGATCTGAAACCGGTCGTTGAGAAGCTCTTGGTAGGCGACAAACCGGCCATCCGGCGACCAGTCTGGATCGGAGCGAAAATTCTTCTCGCTGAAGTCATAGTCGGTGAGGACGCGCACATCCGTCCCATCCGCATCAACAATATACAATTCCGGACGGCCAAGGCGGCCACTGACAAACGCGAATCGCTGCCCATCAGGGCTCGGCGTCGGATTGGTGTTCTCCGTCCCCTGGCCAGCGGTGATCCGCCGCGGCGCATCGCCAGTCAACCCCATGACGAACAGGTCGGAGCCGTTTTCCCCGGATCGCGAATAGGCGATCGACTTGCCATCCGGCGTGAAGACCGGCGTGATGTACTGTGAATTCCGCTGCGCAGCCGCCAGCGTTCGCGATCGGCCTGTCGCGAGGTCGATCAGCACCAACCGGGATCCGCACCGAGCCAAATGTGCTGTAGACCAACGTCGCCGCCGTCGGGACTCCACGCCGGGCTAATCCCGTTCTCGTCGGTCGGCACCGTGATCTCGGCGGCGCCATCGCTGTCGATGATGCGAATCGACTGGCCGCGCAGGTAGGCGACACGCGTCGCGGCAACGCCCCGCTGGCCGGTGACCCAGCGCTCGATCTCGTCCGAGATCGAGTGCACGGCAAGTCGCCAGTCGCGCGACAGAGCCGCCGCCGGCAGCGTGAATTCCCTCACATTGACCACCCGTGCGCTCCCCACGTCGTGCAGCGCGACGTGTAGCCCCGCCGGAATCGATGTGATCTGCACCACCGCCGTCGCCATGAGTCGCGCGAACAGCGGGTAGTTGAGTGCCGTCGGCGATCCCGTCGCCGGCGTCAACGGTGCGCCTGGCGCAGCGCGAAACGCCGCGGCGTTGCTGCTGTCGACGGGAATGATCGTGAACCGGTCGCTGAAGTCCAGATCGCGCTGGAGTATGGTTCGGACGGAATCGCCGAACGCGCCGGCAATCGGCAGCACGACAATACCAAGCTTGTCGCGCAGCGGATCGTAGTTGCCGTTGATCGTCACCCCGCGGAACGTCGTGTCCTGCGCGCGGGCGACCCCCGCAGTGGCCGTGAGGATGGTGGCGGCGACCAGTAGCGTGCGGGAAAACTGCGTCATCGAATGAGCGACGGAGAGAATCGGAAGTTGACTGGCAGAATGTCTTCGCGGAATCCGGGAGGCAATGGTCCAAACGCTTTTGCGTTCGCCGCCGACTCGACTGCGCCGAGCGCCTGTTCATCGAACGAGTAATTGCCCGATGACGTCACCAATTTGATGCTCTCCGGATCGACCGAGCCGTCTCGCCGGATGACGAATCGAACTTCGGCCGTATAGGTCATTCGAGTCGACGGGAACGCGCGAATGATCGCGTTGGCGACGCCACGCACATAGCCGGGGTACGGAAAGTCGATCCCGCCGGTGCTGACGTTGGCGACATCGGTCCCCGGCCCGCCGGTTGAACCACCACCCGCCGTTGGCGGCGGAGTCTTGGTTGCGCACTGGTGCCGCTTGTTCGACTGGCGTTGCCGCCTTTGGCGCTGGCTTCGCCTTGACCTTCGGCGGCGCCAGCTTCGGTCGCACCGGCACGGACTTGGGCGGCGTCACGACCTCCGGTACCGGCGGTGGTGGCGTGACTGGCGCCTCCTGCACGACTCCGATGGCGCGCTCGCCCGGCGGCGCCGCGAAGAGCTGAACGCGATACAACGGCGGCGATGGCGGTGGCGCGCTCGAACGAAGCACAAAAAAGCCCGCGACGAACCCGGCGTGCAAGACCACTGACGCGACGACTCCGCCAGTGAGCCTCGGCGCCGCGGCGGCCGCCACGCTATCGAATCTCCTCTGGCTGCGTGACGAGTCCGATGTTCGTGACTCCGTCCGCATTCATGATCGCCAACAGTTGCGCCACGAGTCCGTACCCCACGTTTTGGTCTGCCCTGAGATACACGCCGTTGCGCGTCATGTTCTTGGGCATCGCTTTGAACACGACCCGAAAATCCGCCAGCGAATATTTCTCGGTGCCAATGAAGATGTCGCCGGCACGGTTAACTGAGATGCCCAGACCATCCTTGGCATCGAGCGGCTTGGCGTCCGCCGGCGGCAGCGAGATGTCGACTCCACCCTGCATCATCGGCGCGGTGATCATGAAAATCACGAGGAGTAGCAGCATGACGTCGATCAAGCTGACGACGTTCACGTCGGCGTTCAGATCGAAGCGGTCACGGTGGCGGCGTCGAGACACGTTCTAGATCCGCCCTTCGCGCACAAGGAGCGCGATCGTCGCCGCCCCGAAACTCTCCATGCGCGAGTCAAAGCGATTGAGGCGGCTGGCGAAGATGTTGTAGCCAAAGGTCGCCGGAATCGCGACAGCAAGTGCGACGGCCGTTGCGATTAGCGCCTCGGATACGCCCGGTGCTACGGCGGCCAGGTTGCCGGAGCCTTTGATCGCGATTCCCAAGAACGCGTCGATGACGCCGAGCACCGTCCCGAACAATCCAATCAGCGGACTGACCGAGCCGATCGTCGCCAACCACGGGAGAAAGCGGCCGATGCGATCGCGTTCGTCCGACGCCTCGGAGTCGAGCAGCAGGTGCAGCGTTTCGATCTGCGACCCGCTGAGCGTCGACGACGACGGCGCGTCGCCGGTGGTCGGTGCCGATCGCTCGCGCACTTGCTGATTCGCCACGCGCGCGTCGGAGACAAAGTGCATCGCGCGAATGAATAGCCGCGGCAACGCGCTCGCCGGCGAGCGCTTGGCAAGCGCCCCAGCTTCGTCGAGCCGCGTCGCGCGCTCGAACTCGTGCCGGAATTTCTCGGCCATTTTCGTCGCCTTCGCCAGCCCGCGCCACGTGCCGAGGATGATCGACCAACTCAGAAGCGACAGGACGGCGAGCAGCGCGACGACGACTTGCGTCACGATCGACGCATTGACGATCAACTCGAGCGGGCTTGATGGAACGGCGCCTCGCAGTGACTGAACCAGCAACGGGGCAAAATGCACGGTCAGAGCGGTCGGAGTGGGCAATTTCGATTACGAGCGCGACGGGACGGTGGGTCGAGCACGAGCGGCGAAGTACGCGAATGTCTCGGCGAGGCCGCGCTCGAGCGACATGCGCGGCGACCAACCCAGGACGTCGCGCGCACGCTCGACACGGAGATACGATTGCATTTGTTCGCCAGGACGACTCGGCGCGAATTCGATCGGCGCTGTGGCGTTGGCCGCCCGCGACAGCGTCGATGCCAGATCGACGACTGAGGTAGCGATCCCGGTACCGATGTTGAAAGCGCGCTCATCCACACGGCCCGGCGCGGGCAACGTCGTCGTTGCCGCTCGGTACACGGCGTCGGCGACGTCGACGACATACACGTAGTCGCGCGTCTGTCGCCCGTCACCAAATACCGTCAGCGGCCGGCCGTCGAGAATGCGACCGCAGAAAATCGCGACGACGCCTGCCTCACCATGCGGATCCTGCCGCGGTCCGTACACATTCGAGAAGCGCACCGCCGCTGCGTCGATCCCATGGACGCGGCCGTAGTACGCGAGGTAGTGCTCGACGGACAACTTGGCGATGCCATACGGCGAGTCCGGATCCTTGGCCATCGACTCGACATTTGGCGGGGCCGACAGGTCGCCGTAGATCGCGCCCCCGGTGGACGAGAAGACGAATCGCGTTCCTTTGGGCGACGCACTTCGCCGAACGCCCTCGACGAGATTGAGCGTGCCGAGCACGTTGACCTGCGCATCGTACACGGGATCATCGACGCTGCGGCGTACGTCGATCTGCGCCGCAAGATGCGCGACCGCATCGAACCGGCCGTCGGCGACCAGAGCCCGCGCTTCCGGACTCTGAATGTCGGCGACGTGAAGCCGCGCGGCGGACGGCACATTTTCCCGTTTACCGCTCGACAGGTTATCGAGAATCTCGACCGTCCAGCCGCCAGCCAAGAAACGCTCGGCGACGTGCGAACCGATGAAGCCCGCGCCGCCGGTGATCAATGCCCGCTGGGTCATTCGCTTTGAGGAAAGGAAGAGGAAGGGAGAGCGACGGGGAGAGGAATGGCGGGAGCGTCGGGAACCGGCACGTCGGTGGGATTGCCGGAAACGGGCGGCACGTGCTCGAGTCCGAATAAATAACGCGCCGTGTCGACAACGCCCAATCCACGGCCGTTGGCCGCCGCGGCTCGCAATCGGACGGTGGGTTCGTGTAAGAATTTATTCATGAGCGTCCTGGAAAGCTCTTCGACCACAGCCCGATCGTCCGGCGAGAGGGTGCGCAGACGCCGGAGCGCGTCGGCGAGCTCTCGCTCCCGCACCGCGTCCATGTGCGCCCGCATCTGCGTCAACGCCGGCACCGCCGCGAGGCCCGAAACCCAGTCCCAATATTTGGCGACCTCCGCGTCGATGAGCTGCTCGGCCGTCGGCAGCTCGCGCCCGCGGCGCTCGAGGTTGGACGACACCACGGCTTGCAGGTCGTCCAGATTGTACAGAAACACGTTGTCGAGCTCACCGACCGCGGGCTCGACGTCGCGCGGCATTGCAATGTCGAGCACACAGAGCGGTCGGTCGCCGCGCGACTCCAGTGCCGGGCGAACATGCGCCACGTCGACGATCGCGTGCGGCGCCGACGTCGAGCAGACGAGCACGTCGGCATCGGCCAGCGCGGCCCAGCACTCGTCGTATCGCACGGCCATCGCGCCGTGGCGCTCCGCAAGTTCACGCGCGCGCTCGAACGTCCGATTGGCTACGATCGACGTCCGCACACCCTGCGCGGCGAGACATTCGAGCGCGAGTTCCGCCATTTCGCCGGCGCCGAGGACCATGGCACGTTTGCCGGCCAGTGAACCGAAAATCTGCTTCGCCAATTGTACGGCCGCGGAGCTGACCGACGCCGCGCCGCGCGATAGGGCGGTCTCGCTTCGCACCCGCCCCGCGATATACAACGATGTCTGAAACAACCGATTGAGCATCGGCCCGGACTGCGCACGACACATCTCCCACGCGTCGCGCACCTGTCCATGGATCTGCGCCTCGCCGAGCACCATGGAATCAAGGCCGCTCGCGACACGGAACAGGTGCCCCACGGCTTCGCGATCGCGGCGCACGTAGCCGTACGACGACGCGTCGCCGCCCAACCTCGCCGAGAGCGCCGACCATGTGGCTGCGACGGCGTCTGCGTGCGACTCGACCAGATAAATCTCCGTTCGATTGCACGTGGACAGCAGCACAGCCTCGCCCGCCTGCGACGCGACGCGCAGTGCGTCCAACGCGGGAATCACTTCCGATGACTGGTAAGCGACGCGTTCGCGGACGTCGAGCGGCGCGCCGCGGTGGTTCATCCCGACGAGGGTCAGCGCCATTGGGCGACCCGCGCGGCGTACTGTCCCGACTCCACCTGCTCGCAGAAATCGCTGCCGACGAGCGCGTGCGACGCCTCGGCCCATCGTTCGCGCCGGCCGCTATCCAAGAGCGCGCGCCGCAAAGCCGCCAGGTCGTGCACAGCGGTGGCATAGCGCGCGTCAATCGATCGGCTCATGGCGTCACGAATCCGCCCAGCGGCGCCGGGGACTCCTCCCGCGCTGACGGCGACGACAATGTCTCCGCGGCGATGCACCGCCGGCATTGCGCAATTCCCCAACTCCGGTGCATCCGCGACGTTAACCAAACGTCCGCCGGCGCGCGCATCGGCGGCCACGCGGGCGTTGACGCTCGCGTCGCTCGTCGCGGCAACCACGAGGAGTGCGTCGCCGAGCAAATCGCTGGAATAGTGCGAGTGCACGATGAAAAGCGCCGAGTGCGTCTTCGTCATCGCCTCGAGCTCCGGCGCGACGGTCGGTGCGACAACGCGAACCGTGGCTCCAGCCTCGAGCATCGCGGCCACTTTCCGAGTCGCAACTCGGCCCCCGCCGACGACCAGCGCCGACAACGACGCACCGTCCAGCATGACAGGAAGCGCGCTCACAGAAATTGGCCGGTCGCAGGGCCAGCCATTCGGAACGCGACGTAGAGCACGAGCACCGCGACGAACGCGACGCTCGAATACGTTGCCGCTCGCCGCGCCTGCCACCCGCCCGCCACCCGTCCGACCGCGATGCCCGTTACCGCGAGCCACGCCCCGCCGCCCCACACTAACTGCGGCAAGTTCATCTCGCGGTACTCGACCGAATATGTCGCCGCGAGCACGATCCCGAGTGTGAGGCCCAACCAACCCGCGATCGCCGCCAAATGATTGACGCGATCGAGCGTTGCCAACGGCGGAAAGAAGCGAAAGATCGCGCCGAATCGCCGGGACTTGAGTTCGCGACGTTGCACCAGATACATCGTGCCCGCCGCCGCCGCAGTCGCGAACGCCGCGATTCCGATGAAGCTCAGGGCGATGTGCGAGAACAACCACACGCCGCGAACACCGGCCGCGGACCGGCCGGGCGTAAGTCCGACGACGTTCGCGAAGATCGTTGGAATGGCGGCGAGCGGCGCGGCCACGAGCGTGAGACTCACATCTCGCGCGAGGGCCTCAACGACGAGCAAGGTGGACGCGAGTACCAGACCGGCGAACGACAGCGACGGACCGAGTCCCGTCAGCGGTACCGCACTCGACTGATGCGCAAACGCCAGCAGCGCCACGATGTGCGCGATGACGCCGGCCGCAAGCGCCGCGACGACGCCCGCGACGGGCGCCTTCACTGGACGTGCAAACGGCACCGCGGCAAGGGCCGCGGCGCCGATATAGCACGAGATGGCGATGAACTGGGCGATCGCAATCATAGCGGTCGCCCAAATCTACTGCCGGTCCTGAGGTTACGGCATCTTCGCGGCGATACGCACCGCGGTTCCCTGGACGATTTTCGTCTGTTCTTGCCCCTCGATCATCACCGTCGAAGCGTACGGAGTCACGCGCAACACCTGCGCACGCGCAATCGAAATCTCGGGAATCGCGATGTCGCGCCCATCAACCGGCGGCTGGGCCGGGAGAAAGAACTCGACCTGATCACCCGGTTTCACGCCGTCCGCGCTCGACATGTTCACGACGACGTACGACTGAACGCTCGGGAGCACGGCGCCGCTTGCCACCCAAAGCACCTGCCCGATCGGGCCGTTCGAAACCCGACTCGGCCGCCCGGAGACGAGCGCCGGCATGCTGTCGTACGGAATCAAGCGCTGATACTGTGCGACTTCGCTGAACATCTTCACGACACGCCCAACGGCTGCTTCCCCAGGCTGGTTCGGCCGCGTGATCTGAATGATGCCGGTCGGAATCACGACCCGTCCGATGTTTTCGATGATCGGTCCGAGGCGGTACGAAATGAAGAGCTGATGCTCGCTGGCGGTCATACCGGCCGGCGGAGCGATCATGACGGGATCGAAGAGATTCAAGCGCGACTGATCGGCGGTCGCGATGGCCGACGCCTCACCGTTTTGCACGATGTAGCCGGAGAAACTCGGGCCGTCGAACACCTCGACCCACGGCGCGGCGGCGTACTCGCCGACGCGAACGACCGACTTTGGCTCCTGCATCATCGACATCGGCGGCGCGGGCCGCTCGGGCGCGACAGGCGCGGGATCTGGAGCGAACACCGGGCGACTAGGCTCCGGCGGCGGCGGCGGCGCGGGCTGCGCCTGCGGTGCCACGGCAACCGTGACCGGAGTCGCGGGTACGGGAGCCGCCGGTGGCGATGCGGCCGGAGGCGCGGCAACGGGCGGAGCAACCGCGATTACGGTCGCCTGCTCGGTCGGCATCTTGAGGACCTCGCCTGGATAAATCCAATGCGGGTCCTCGATGACGTCGACGTTCAGCCGATAGATGTCCGGCCAAAGGAAGGAGTCGCCGAGGTACGACTTGGCGATGTCCCACAGCGTGTCACCACGCTTGACGGTGTGCGTTTTCGACGACGTCGAGTCCTGGGCGCCGAGCGCGCGAGGCGCGAGCGCGAAGCTCGCGACTGCCGCGGTTCCGACGGCGCCGAGGCAGAGACCGCGCCCAAGGCGGCGAACAACCCGCACGAGCATAGCATCGACTCCAGGCGAGTTCGTGGAATACTGCTGCAACCGAGCTAGCGGACAGTGCCAGCCTCTGCTGCTGGACGATTCGTCCGGCCTCAAGTCTCAAAATGTCCCGAAAACATCCGATCGGGGTCCGGGCGACGGACCCCGCGACCCCGATTGTGATCTATGCACCTTCAGATGTGATCAGAAAGCAACCCATTCCGCGCGACTGTTGTCGCGGCACACGGCGTACCGGCTACTGACGCGCCGCGCAGGTCGCCGCGCTACGCACGGGCAATGGTTGCGATGGATCCGCGACCAATTGACGTGCGAGCGAGATGAGCGCGGTCCCGAATCCGGACGGTGGCGGAGCGCCCAACGTCCAGTACGGCTTCGCGTCCGTCACCTCGAGACCATCGTCGCAGGGAGCAGCGGGGTTCGCCGACGTCGACGCGCTCGTCGGCAGCAACCGGTCGTAGCCGATCCAGAATTTTCCAGTTCTCAATACCCACATTGTTCGCAGCGCGTAGATCCGCGCCGGCACACTGGCGGACGGGTCGGCCGCTACGCTCATGGCGGCGCTTACTACGGCGCTATCGAGGAAATTGCCGAACGGGCCTACAAGTTCGACGAGCGTCGCGGTGTCAGTGAGCGAACGAGCTCCGAGGACCGTAGATGCTGCGGTGCTGCCACCGAGCGCGCCGCAACTCAGAAGTTCAGCGACTGCGAGCTGGCGCTGTTCTTGTTTACCATTACCCTGCGCGGCGTGTCCGCCGGAGTTGATGGCCGATTGATCGTAGGCCCTAACCAACTTAGCAGCCTTCTGGCATGCCGCGGTGCTGTCGTTGCCGACTCCCTGGCCAGACGCGTTGGATGGATGGCTGAGATTCGGAATCACCGCGACCGCGATGACGATGACGAACGAGCGTGATGTCATTCGAGTTCTCGCGGAAAGTAAAGATGTCCGAGCCTGGATCATGGCTGCTGCGATTGGCATGCCGGTGTTTGGACCGGATGGTTCTGATCGACGTTTGTCTTGACGACAACGTCCCACGCGTTCTCGTACGCGGCGCCCGACGCGGCGTCGCGCGCGGCACCAAGAGCGTCGGCGCCTCCCGGCTGGCCAATAAGTGATGCATCGAAGGGCGCATACGCCGCTTCCATCAAGGCTTGAACGTCGTGGGTCTGAAAGAACATCGCGTCTGCGAGGTAGTGCAGGTCCTCATGAGCGAACTGCACTGCTGCCGCTGCTTTGCGAAAACCATTCTACCACAAAAAACGACGGCGGCAAAATCCAACTGGATAGCCGCCGTTGTTCGACATCTCTCAACGAACCAACCACTTAACACCGACGAATCACGACTGCATAAACCGACCAACGACCAAGTCGTAAGTCAGAACGGCAGATCGTCGTCGCCGTCAGCTAACGCGTTCGGAAAATCCTCGAATTCTTCCCCGCCCGCCGCTCCCCCTCCAGTTGCTCCAGCCTTGGCCTTTGACGCCGGCGCTGCCGATCGACGAGAGCCGCCCTCGGCGCCTTCAAAATCCGATGCGCCACCCTTGCCACCGAGCATGATGAGTTCGCGCACGTTGATTTCCGTGCTGTAACGCGTCTGCCCTTCTTTGTCCTGCCATTGGCGGTATTCGATCCGCCCTTCGACGAATAGCTTGTCACCCTTCTTGACGTACTTCTCGACGATGTCGGCGAGCTGCGATCCCTTGGTGTTCCACACGACGCAGCGGTGCCATTCCGTCTTTTCCTGCTTGCCTCCGGCGGCATCGTTCCACGTGCGGCTCGTGGCGAGCGAAAAAGTGGCGACACGATTGCCGCCCGTCGTCGAGCGCACTTCGGGATCGTTACCCAGATTTCCAATCAGCGTGACCTTGTTCAAGCTACGGCTCACAGTTTCCTCCTGGCGGGAGAGTTAGTGACATCGCCATCGACGATATCATGCGGCTTGTGATTCTATGCAAGCAAATCAACGCGAATCAATACTTTCGGTTGCACATCTGAGAAGTTACTTCATGTCTTGCCACCGTTCGTCGTGAGCCGCAACACGATCGCATCTTCGACTGGGCGCCGATAGTACCCTCGACGACGACCGACCTCCTCGAACCCTCGCGAGCGATACAGGCGACGCGCGCGCTCGTTGGCTTCGCGCACCTCGAGATATACTGCCAACGCGCCGCGCGGAACCGACTCGCTGAGCGCCGCGTCGAGCAGCGCTCGCCCGATTCCCTGCCCCCAACCCTGAGGCGCCACCGCGAGGTTGGCGATCTCACCTTCGTCCGCCACGAACCAGGCGACAACATAACCCAGCACCTCCCCCTCGTCACTTCGAGCGCACGCGAAGTAGATCGCTGGATGGGTCATCGCGTCGTGGAATGATTTCGCCGACCACGGATCCGAGAACGCGAGCCGCTCGATCGCCACGATCGCCGCAACGTCCGCGCTCCGAACCAGGTCGATCGACACGTTCATGCTCCGGACAACGATCGTCCATGCGCGGCCTCCCAGCGCACCTGCGCTTCGGCGAGTCGGCCGTATTCCGGCTCCCACCGCTCGACATCCACCGGTTCACGCAAGCCGAGGTTCGGGTCGAGACGCGATACCCCACACGCGCGCGGCCGCGCTACGATTGCGTCCGCGCGCCGCGACGGACTCACGAGCAGCGCACCAAACTCCGCGGCGAGCGCCGCCACGTCGCCAGCAGCGACGAGACGCGGCCGTTCGAGACCGACGACAACGCCGTCCACGCCGACGCGATACAGCGCGACATACTCCTCGCCCCGCAGCGCGTCGAGCGCGACGAGATAGTCGCCTGGCGCCAACGCCGCGCCGGCGACAACCAGCGCCAGCGACGGAACCGCGTACATCGGGACGTTCAAGCCGACGGCCACGCCCTTCGCGATTCCCGCTGCGATTCGCAAACTCGTGAAACTCCCCGGTCCCGCCCCGCACACCACTCGCTGAACGCTCGACACTGGCACCGACGCATCTGCCAGCACCGCCGCGACGGCCGGCATCAATCGCTCGTGCTCAGCACCCTTCATTTCGACCTGTGCCTCGGCCACGACACGATCGCCGTCGAGCAGACACACGTCCCCGGCGTACGTCGAGGCATCAATCGCGAGCGTGATCACACGTGCCCACCCGCGTACAGCAAACGGCGCGACGGGTCGTGCGGAAGATGCTGCAGGCTGATCGGCACGTGGAGTCGCGGAATCCGGTCGCCTGCGCGCTCCGGCCATTCAACCAACACGAGGGCTTGGGCTTCCACCAACTCGTCCCAACCAACGTTCGTGAGCTCGGCCGGTGACTGCAATCGATACAAGTCGAGATGATAGACCGGAGACTTCGCTGCGGAATACCGGTGCACGAGGTTGAACGTCGGACTCGTCACATCATCGCGCACGCCGTAGCCGGCGCAGATGGCGCGCACGAGCGTGGTCTTTCCCGCACCCAACTCTCCGGCGATCGTGACGACGAGTGGCGGCGTCGCCGCACGACCGAATCGCTCGCCCCACGCGGCGAGTTCGGCTTCGGAGCATGCGAGGTGCCCGTGCTCGGCCAGCGGCGGGATGATCGGCTCGTGTGCCACGACTGGTTAGCGCACGCGTCCCGCGCCGGCCGCCGCTCGACCCTTCGACGACGTGTCGCGCCGCGCACGGAGCTCGAACAGTTGATCGCGCAACTGGGCGGCGAGCTCGAAGTCCATGGCCGCCGCCGCATCGCGCATTTGCTGATCGAGCATTTTTTCGAGCGACTCGATCTCCATGACCGCGTAGCCACGCGTCGGTTCGGCGACTTTCTTGTCTTCGCGCTCGGTGCGCGCGTCGGCGACTCGGGTGCTGAATCGAACCTGGTCGACGCTCTTGCTGACCGACACTGGCGTGATGCCGTGCGTCTGGTTGTGCAGCACCTGTATTTCGCGCCGCCGACCCGTCTCCTCCATGCATCGCTGCATGGAACCGGTGATGCGATCGGCGTAGAAGATCGCGCGGCCGTGCACGTGCCTCGCCGCGCGTCCGATTGTCTGAATCAACGAACGGTCGCTGCGCAGGAATCCTTCCTGGTCGGCGTCGAGAATCGCGACGAGCGACACCTCCGGCAGATCGAGTCCTTCGCGCAGCAGGTTGATCCCCACGAGGACGTCGAATTCGCCGAGCCGCAGACCACGCACGATTTCCATGCGCTCGATCGCGTCAATGTCGGAGTGCATGTAGCGCACGCGCACACCGACCTGCTGCAGATAGTCCGTGAGATCTTCCGCCATGCGCTTGGTGAGCGTCGTGACGAGCACTCGTTCGCCCTTCCGTTCTCGCGCGCGAATCTCATTGAGCAAGTCGTCGACCTGCCCGCGTACCGGACGCACCTCGATCTCCGGATCCACGAGCCCGGTCGGCCGAATGATCTGCTCGACGACGACGCCTTCGGACAGCCGGAGCTCCAAGTCCGACGGCGTGGCCGACACGAACACCGCACGCGGCGTGAGCGCGAGAAACTCGTCGAACATCAACGGCCGGTTGTCGAGCGCGCTCGGCAGGCGGAAACCATATTCGACGAGCGTCAGTTTGCGCGCGCGATCGCCGTTGAACATGCCACCGATCTGCGGCAGCGAGACGTGCGACTCGTCGACGACGACGAGAAAATCCTCGGGGAAATAGTCGAACAAACACGCGGGGCGCTCGCCAGCCGTGCGCCCGGCAAGGTGCCGCGAGTAGTTCTCGATGCCGGCGCACGTGCCGATCTCGAGCATCATCTCGATGTCGAAATTCGTACGAGACTCGAGGCGTTGCGCTTCGAGGAGCTTGCCGGCGCCGCGGAGTTCGACGAGTCGATCGGACAACTCGGCGCGCATGAGGTTGACCGCGCGCTCGAGCGTCGGGCGCTGTGTGACGAAGTGTTTCGCCGGATACACGGCCGCGCGATCGAGACTGGCGATCGTCTCACCGGTCAAGACGTCGATCTTGGAAATCCGCTCGATGTCGTTTCCCCACATCTCGACGCGGACGCCCTGCTCCTCGTACGCCGGAAAAATCTCGACGGTGTCGCCGCGCACGCGGAACGTCCCGCGCTCGAACGCGACGTCATTGCGATGATACTGAATGCGCACGAGCGAGCGGAGAATGTCGTCGCGGTCGATCCGCTGGCCCTTGGTGAGCGTGACCATCTGCTCTTTGTAGGAGACAGGGTCGCCCAAGCCGTAGATCGCCGACACCGTGGCGACGATCACGACATCCTCGCGTTCCATCAAGCTCGACGTCGCGCGCAGGCGGAGCCGATCGATGTCCTCGTTGATCGACGCGTCCTTTTCGATATACGTGTCGGTCGTCGGAACGTACGCTTCCGGCTGGTAGTAGTCGTAATACGAGATGAAGTATTCGACGGCGTTGTGCGGGAAGAAACTCTTGAGCTCTCCGTAGAGTTGCGCCGCAAGCGTCTTGTTGTGCGACAGCACGAGCGTCGGCCGGCCATGCGCCTGGATGACGTTGGCCATCGTCATCGTCTTGCCGGACCCGGTGACCCCGAGCAGCGTCTGAAAGCGATCGTTGCGCTCGAGGCCTGCACACAACTCAGCGATCGCCTTGGGCTGGTCGCCCGCGGGCTGGAACGGAGCTTGGAGGTCGAACGCGGCCATGGTGAAATATAATAGTGGGATCGGGATTTGTTCGGGGCTGCCGGCTCGTCGAATTGGCGGGGGCGCTCGTGGTTGCTGGGGCTATCCGGTCTAACTGCGACGGCCTGCGGCTGGCGGCACGGCTGACAGCGACCCGCCTATAGCAGATAGCAGATGGCCGGAAGCCAGACCGCGAGCCGCACTGACAGCCGTCAGCCGTCGCAGTTGACCGACAGTAGCTACAGCTAGCCGCTAGCCGTCAGCCGTTAGCCTCTCCCGACGCGCCACGTCCGTGACCCCCTTCACCCTCCGCGCCGCACGAATGATCTTCTCGAGATGGGTGAGGTTCTCGACCTCGACGAGCATCGAGCCCATCGTGCGTCCGTCGGTGCTGCGCAATTCCATGCTTTTGATGTCCGTGCCCGTGGCACTGACCGCCGACGCCACGTCGGCGTAAAGGCCCCGACGATCGTTGCCTTCGAGCGCGAGGCGGACGACGAACCGCTCGCCGTGCGCCTCCTGCCAGTCGATCTCGAGTCGCCGCTCCGGTTCATGCGCGAGGAGCAGCAAATTCGGGCAATCAGCGCGATGGATACTCACGCCGCGACCGCGCGTGACGTAGCCGACGACCGGGTCGCCGGGGACGGGCTGGCAACACTGCGCGTAGCGCACCATCAGTCCGTCGACGCCCTGGATGCGCACACCCTTTGAGCCGCGGACACGATCGACGAATCGCTCGAAGACGTTTGGTTTCGGCGGCTCGGTCTCTTCGACGTCGGGAAAGAGATGACGAAGCGCGAGCGCGACGTTCACGTCCCCCTGGCCGATCGACGCGAGGAGATGGGTGGCGTCGGTGAGGCTGAGCGCGCGCGCGGCGGTGTCCAACTGACTGTCGCTTGGCTTCGAGAGCCGACGGCGTTTGATCTCGCGATCGAGCATCTCCTGACCGAGCTTCTCCGCCGACGTCTGCGCGTCCCGTTTCAGGATCTGGCGAATCTTGTGGCGCGCGCGACCGGTGCGAACGTGCGCCAGCCAGTCGCGCGTCGGCTTCGCCGTCGTCGACGTGATGATCTCGACCGTTTCCGAGTTGCGCAGCGCACGCGAGAGCGGCGCGATCCGGCCGTTGACGCGCGCGCCAGCGCAATGCAGCCCAATCTCCGTGTGCACGGCGAAGGCGAAATCGATCGGCGTGGCGCCCTTTGGCAGCTGAATGACGTCGCCCGTCGGCGTGAAGACGAAGATCTCGTCGGCGTAGAGATCGAGCTTGAGGAACTCGAGGAATTCGTCGGGCGTCTTGGCGTCCATCTGCAGCTCGAGCACCTGACGGAACCAGGACAGGTGGCGATCGAGCTCGTCGGACTTCGCGTCCTCCTTGTACCGCCAGTGCGCGGCGATGCCAAAGTCCGCGGTGCGGTGCATGTCGCGGGTGCGAATCTGTACTTCGTACAACTGCCGCCCCGGGCCGAAGACGGTGGTGTGCAGCGATTGATAGCCGTTCGACTTGGGCTGGGCGATGTAGTCCTTGATCCGCTCCTGGACCGGCGTCCATCCGTCATGGATGACGCCGAGCGCGTGGTAGCAGTCGGGGACCGAATTGACGAGCACGCGAATCGCGAGGAGGTCATAGATCTCCTCGTACGGCTTTTCGCGCTGCTTCATCTTCTTGTAGATCGACCAGAGGTGCTTCGGCCGGCCGGTGACGTCGACGTCCTTGATGCCGGCATGCGACAGCCGGGCCACGAGCGGCTCGGCGAGCTGTTTGATCAGCGCCTCGCGCTCGGCGCGCTTTTGCGCGACCTGCTTGGCGAGTGATTTATACTCTTCTGTTTCGAGATGCTTGAATGACAGATCCTCGAGCTCCCAGCGGAGCTTGGCCATGCCGAACCGGTGGGCCAGCGGCGCGTAGAGGTCGCGGGTCTCCTGCGCGATTCGCTTGCGCTTTTCCGGGGGCAGCCACTCGAGCGTCCGCATGTTGTGCAGCCGATCGGCGAGCTTGACGATGATCACGCGCGCGTCCTTCGCGATCGACAGCAGCAGCTTGCGATAGCTCTCGACCTGGCGCTCCTGCGATGACCCACCCGCCGGCAGTTTCGCGATCTTCGTCAGCCCGTCGACGATCGCCGCGATCTCCGGCCCGAAGGCCGCCTGCACGTCGGCCAGCGTGAGGCGCGTGTCCTCGATGACGTCGTGCAGCAAGCCCGTCGCGACCGTGATCGAGTCGAGCTGCAGGTCGGCGAGAATCTTGGCGACTTCGACCGAGTGCGTGATGTAGGGGTCACCGGAGTTGCGCACCTGTCCGCGATGCGCCTCTTCGCTGAACCGATAGGCGCGCACGAGTAGCTCGCGATCGAGCTTGTCGTGCACCGGCAGCTCGCTCTCGCGCCATCCCGGAATGACCTCTTGCACCACCGACGTGCTCGTCGCCGTCACAACAGCCCTGCCTCCGCGAAACTCGTGTACCGTCCCCGACCGATGATCACGTGATCGTGCACCGGAATGTCGAGTAACCGCCCGGCCGCGACCAACTGTTCCGTCACCGTCCGATCGTCCGGCGACGGCGCCGGATCGCCGCTCGGGTGGTTGTGCACCAGAATCACCGCCGCCGCGCGTTCGGCGATTGCCTCTCGAAATACTTCGCGCGGATGGACGAGCGACGAATTGAGGATGCCTCGCGTGACGAGAATGTCGCGCTCCAGACGATGCTGGGCGTCCAGCGCGGCGACGTGGAACTCCTCAACCGGCAGATCCTCCATCCGTGGACCGAAGTACTCGACAATGTCGCGCGGCGATCGGACCGGAACGCCATCCTGCCGGCCCTCGACGGTCATTCGCCGCCCAAGCTCCAACGACGCATGGATAGTCACCGCACGAGCCATTCCCACGCCGGGAACGGCAGTGAGCAACGCAACCGGCTGCCGGGCGATCCAGCGCAGTGCTCCGCCCGCTTCGACCAACACGGACTGACCGATCTGGATTGCGGACCGACCAGCGCCGCCCGATCCGAGCAGGATGGCCAATAGCTCGGCGCTGCTCAGCGCCGAAGCGCCGAGATCAACGAGCCGTTCCCGTGGTCGCTCCGACCGGGGCAACTCTCGAATACTTAACCCTTTTCCCGCTCCCGGACCAGACATGCAGAAGTTCCTCCACTGTGAGAGGAATCACTCTGCATGCGGTACCGCTGTCGAGCGTCATCCAATCCGCGCGGGCGTATCCGCCATCGCACGCGATCAGGCGCCGGCACCGTGACACTTCTTGAACTTTTTGCCCGACCCGCAGGGGCACGGGTCGTTTCGGCCCACGGTCGACCAATCAGTGTTTGCCGGCGGCGTACCGCTGCCCAACGACCGCGTGCGGCCGGCGCCGACGATCAGCGGGTCCTTTCGCGCCGTCACGTGCTTGCCCGGCGGCTCCGCAGGGCCGACGTCAACCGCGGAGTCTGTTCCGGTCGGCGGCGGAGCGACCGCGGCGTCCGGTGCGACGTCCTCGAGGATTCCAAGTGCGTTGTATTTCTTCGTCGGCTTGGGCGCCTGCTGGACCGGCGCGGGCATTGGCGGCGGCTCGAACACGAGTTGCACTTTGAGGAAGCGCTCGCTGAACGTGCTGTAAATGTCGTTCATCAGATCGACGAACATCTTGTACGCTTCTTTCTTGTACTCGATCAGCGGATCCTGCTGTCCCCACGACCGGTAGTGGATCGCGTTGCGCAACTGGTCGAGGTCGTAGAGATGGTCTTTCCACTTCTCATCGAGCACGTTGAGCATCACGAGCGACAAAAGGCGGCCGCCGTACGGCTGCCCTGCTTCGTCGCGAACGCCGTCCAACGCCTCGAGCTTGGCCCAAAATGCCTTCTTCGCCGACTCGACGGCGACTCGGACCGCCGTGGCTTCGTCGGTTGGGCGGAGGTCGGCCTTGTCGAACTCCACAACCTGCACGAGGTAGTGCATCAACAGGTCTTGTCGGAGCAGGTCGAAGTCCCACTGCGACACCTCGTCGTACTCGGCGAGGCTGGTCTCGACGCGGTGGGTGACCGCCTTGTCGATCATCTTCAGCGCTTCGCCCTTGAGTTCTTCCCCGCCCTCGAGTGCAAAGCTGCGCAGCGAATAGATCACCTCGCGCTGCTGGTTCATCACGTCGTCGTAGTCGAGCAGTCGCTTTCGGGCCTGGAAGTTCTGTAGCTCGACGCGCTTTTGCGCGCCTTCGATCGAGCGCGTGATGAGCGGATGCATGAGCATCTCGCCCTCCTGCGCGCCGAGTCGATCCATCAGGCTGGCAATCCGCTCGGAACCGAACAGGCGCATCAGGTCATCCTCGAGCGAGAGGAAGAACTGCGATGCGCCGGGATCACCCTGACGGCCCGAGCGACCGCGGAGCTGGCGGTCGATGCGCCGCGACTCATGTCGCTCCGAGCCGATGATGTGGAGGCCGCCGATCTCCATGATGTTGATCTCTTTTCCGTCGGGGTCTTTGACCTTCGACGGATGGGGATCGGTGACCGACGGCCCGAGTTTGATGTCGGTGCCGCGTCCGGCCATGTTCGTGGCGATCGTCAGCGCGCCCGGCTGCCCGGCGCCAGCGACGATTTCAGCCTCGCGCTGGTGGTACTTGGCGTTGAGGACATTGTGCTGCAGGCCGCCGCGACTGAACAGCTTCGACAACGTCTCCGAGGCTTCGACGCTCGTCGTACCAATCAGCACCGGGAAGCCCAGTTCGTGCAGCCGGCGCGTTTCGTCGACGATGGCGTTGTATTTCTCGCGGCGCGTCTTGTAGACGAGGTCGTGCCGGTCCTCGCGGATCATCGGTTTGTTCGTCGGAATGACCGCGACTTCCAGTTTATAGATCTCGAAAAACTCGCGCTCCTCCGTTTCCGCCGTTCCGGTCATGCCGGCCAGCTTGCCGTACATGCGGAAGTAGTTCTGGATCGTGATCGTGGCCATCGTCTGCGTCTCGCCCTTGACGTGGACGCCTTCCTTGGCCTCGACCGCCTGGTGCAACCCCTCTGACCAGCGACGTCCCGGCATCGTGCGGCCGGTGAACTCGTCGACGATCAGCACTTCGCCTTCCTGCACCACGTAGTTCACGTCGCGCTCGTACAGCGCGTGCGCGCGCAGCAACTGGTGCACGATGTTGAGCCGCTCGGACTTCGACGCGTACGCGATCTCGATCTGCCGGCGGGCGTCGATCTTTTGCTCTGGCGTCAACTCGGGATCGTGGTCGATCCGGTGCACCTCCTGCGAAATGTCCGGCAGAAGAAACGCGCCGTGCTCTTCTGGCGACATGTAGTCCACGCCCTGATCGGTCAGGTGCACCGAGTGCCCCTTCTCGTCGAGGACGAAGAGCAGATCTTCTTCGAGGTCGCGGTATTGCTGCTTGCTCGGCGGCAACCGACGGTCGGCAATGTGCTCGAGCTCCGTCTTCTGCACCATCTGCTTGATGCCTTGCTCCTGCAGCGCCTTGAGCAGGCGCTTATTCTTTGGGTTGCCGAGTTGCGCCTTGTACAGGCGCACGGCCGCCGACTGCCGGTCGCCTTTTTCCAGATCGCGCTCGGCCTCGCCAACGAGCAAGTTCGCCAGTTCGGTCTGTCGCCGAACGAGCCGCGCCACCGCGGAGTTGTGCTCGAAATACATCGCGTCATTCTCGTTGCCCACCGGCCCCGAGATGATGAGCGGTGTGCGCGCTTCGTCGATCAGCACCGAGTCGACTTCGTCGACGATCGCGTAGGCGTGCGGTCGCTGCACGCGCTGCTCGAGCGACACCACCATGTTGTCGCGCAGATAGTCGAAGCCGAACTCGTTGTTCGTGCCGTACGTAATGTCCGCGTGATACGCCGCGCGACGCTCCGGTGTGCCCGGTTCGGTGTCGTCGAGGCACGCGACGGTGAGTCCGAGATACGTGTAGACATGCCCCATCCACTGCGAGTCGCGCCGCGCGAGATAGGAATTGACCGTCACCAGGTGCGCGCCCTTGCCCGGGAGCGCATTGAGGTACAGCGGCAGCGTGGCGACGAGTGTCTTGCCTTCACCGGTCGCCATCTCGGCGATCTTGCCGAGGTGAAGTTGAATGCCGCCCATCAGCTGCACGTCGTAGGGCACCATGTCCCACGTGAGCTCGTGGCCGGTGACCATGACGGCCGTCCCAACGAGGCGACGCGCCGCTTCGCGCGCGGTGGCGAATGCCTCCGGCAGCAGCTCATCGAGCACATCGGCCGTGGCCTCGCGCAGCGCGCCTTCCACGCCGCTGCGGGTGTCCGCGCCGATCAACTCGGCGTCGATCCGCTCGCGGTCCGCGGCGTCGGTGGCCGTGCGCTTCTCTTCCCTGAGCTCGGCAACGCGCGCTTCGAGCTCGCCCGTCCGCTGACGAATGATTTCGCGGAACTTCGGTGTCTGAGCGCGCAGCTCGTCGTCCGAGACGTCGCGCAACCGCGCGTAGTGCTCGTTGATCTCGTCGACGATTGGCTGGATTTTTTTTCGTTCGCGCTCGTGACGGTTGCCCAGCACGGCGTTGATGACTCGCTTGAACATGCAATCCTCTATCGGTCCGGCTAGCGGTACAGCTGCTCGGCCGCGATGAACGCGGCGACAGAATCGGGCACGAACCCTCGAATCGACTTTCCTTCCCGCACCCGCCGTCTGATCTCGGTCGACGAAATGTCGACCCGGCGCGTCGCGAGCACTCGCGCCGGTCCGGGAAGTGGCGTGAGATCGACTGGGTCACCCGTTCGCTGCAACACGACGAGAGTCGCCAGCTCGCAGATTCGCCGCGGTTCACGCCACTTGAAAAACGATGGCAGCACGTCGGCACCAATGAGCAAAAATCGCTCGGCGGATGGCCAGCGCGCCGCCAACTCGAGCAGCGTATCGACGGTGTAAGATAACCCGCCACGATCGACTTCGGCCGGATCGACGGTGTAGCGCTCGTCACCGTCGACGAGCAACCGCACCATGGCCAGGCGCTGTGCGGCTGTAGCGGCGGCTCCCGCGGTCTTGAGCGGCTGCATTGCGGCGGGCACGAACGTCAGCCGGTCGAGCCGCAGTTCATCGAACGCGTCGCCAGCCGCCAGCAGGTGCCCGTTGTGTGGGGGATCAAAGCTCCCCCCGAGGAGCCCGATCCGCACGGATCAGGGCGAGGGTGGCTTGATCGGCGGCGTACTCGTATCCGCTTTGACCGAGTCGGCCTTGGATACAGCCGCGCGCGGCACGCCGGTACAGATTCGCGTGACGTCGGCATCGCGCGGGTAGCGCTCGCGCAGCCTGCCGCACATGTCCGACGCGTCGTCGAGGTAGTGAATCTTCTTGTACGACTCGACCATCCGGAGCGCCGCATCGCGCGCGGCCGGGGCGGTCGAAAATTTCGTGATCGCGTCCTGGAAGTAGATCAGCCCCGAGTCGTAGAACTTATGCCGAAAGTAGTACATGCCGGCATCGTAGTCCTTGAGCGCAAACCAGTTCTCGAGGTCCGCGATCTCCTTTTGCGCCTGGGGAATCAGCTTCGACGACGGGTACAATCCGACGAGCGTGTTGTACGACTCGAGCGCGGTCTCACCGTTGGTGGCATCGAGGTCCGGCTTGCGCCAGAGTTTGCGGTACGACCGCGCCGTCTCCAGCGCGGCGTCGTCGGCAAGCGAATCCTCGGGGAATGATTCGACGAGACGGTTGTAACTCTGCGCGGCAAGCAAGTACTCCTCGAGATGCGCGTGCGCCGACGCCAGGTACCAGTACGACCGCGGCAGCAGCGTATCGCGCGCCGGCAGGTCGGTGGTCAACTTTTCGAAGCCGGTGACCGCGTCGTCCCAATGGTGACGCGAAAATGCCTTCATCGACGCCGTGTACAGCGCCTCGTTCGTCGTGAAGCTCTTCAGTTGGAATTCCGGCCGGCACGCCGCGGCAGCTACGCTCAACAGTGCTGCGGCGAGTCTCCAGGAGTTTCGGTGCATATCGGGGGTTGTACCCGGGACGGTGGCATCGGTTCTCAGACGAACCGTGAAAGGTAACCAGGTGGACGCCCCGCGAGGCGCTCGCCCAATCTCAGCGTTTGGCCGACGTCGACGCGGACGCCATCGTTCGAACGCCGATCTGGCCAGCCGCCAACAGCCGCCGAAAGTACTCGACTGTTCGCGCGACCCCGTCGCGCACCGGAACCGCCGGCTCCCAGCCGAGCGTGGTCTTCGCGCGGCTAATGTCTGGTCGTCGGACCTTCGGGTCGTCGGCCGGCAGCGGCTGCCGGACGATTGTCGATGACGAACCCGTCAGTTCTATGACGATGCTCGCGAGCTCGGCCACCGTATACTCGACCGGATTGCCGATATTCGTCGGCTGGGCGTCACCGTGCATGAACAGCCGGTACAGCCCTTCCGCCTCGTCGTCGACGTAGCAGAAGCTGCGGGTCTGACTGCCGTCGCCGTAGATGGTGAGCGGCTCGCCGGTCAGCGCCTGCACGATGAAATTCGATACGACGCGACCGTCGTGCGGCCGCATGCGCGGTCCATACGTGTTGAAGATGCGAACGATGCGCGTGTCGAGGCCGAAGTGGCGATGGTACGCCATCGTCACGGCTTCGGCGTAGCGCTTGGCCTCGTCGTAGACCGACCGCGGGCCGATCGAATTGACATTGCCCCAGTACGATTCCCGCTGCGGATGCTCGAGCGGATCGCCGTAGACCTCGGAAGTCGAGGCGAGAAAGAAGCGGGCGGAGTTTCGCTTCGCGAGCTCGAGGCCGTTGTGCGTGCCGTACGATCCGACCTTGAGCGTTTCGATCGGCAGCTCGTAATAGTCGATCGGGCTGGCGGGCGACGCGAAGTGCAGCACGCCGTCGATTGGTTCATCGACCGGAATCGACGACGACACATCCGCCTCGACGAGTCGAAAGCGCCGCTGATCGACGAGATGGCGAACGTTGTCCCGTGATCCGGTGACGAAATTGTCGACACCGATCACCTCGTGCTCATCG
Source organism: uncultured Gemmatimonadaceae bacterium (assembly GCA_963817445.1). Taxonomy (GTDB): domain Bacteria; phylum Gemmatimonadota; class Gemmatimonadetes; order Gemmatimonadales; family Gemmatimonadaceae; genus JAQBQB01. Next base: position 264,408 of record CAWFOG010000022.1, on the reverse strand, counting down.
CGCAGAAACCGGTCGCAGAGATGAGAGCCGAGGAAGCCGGCGGCTCCCGTGATTACGACTTTCATGCCGTGCCTGGGCGCCCGATCGAGACGTACGTGAAGCCCATCGCGGTCATGCGGTTCAGCGCGTACAGGTTTCGTCCGTCGACGATGATCGGTTGCTTGAGCGTTTGCTTGATGCGCGCGAAATCGGGATGCCGATATTCGTTCCAATCGGTCACGACGGCGAGCGCGTCGGCGTCGGCCAGCGCCTCGTAACTCGAGGTCGCGAAGTCGACGCGATCGCCGAATCGGCGTTTGGCTTCCGGCATCGCCACCGGATCGTGGGCCGCGACGGTCGCACCGGCGGCGAGAAGCTCGTCGATCAGCGTCAGCGCCGGCGCCTCGCGGAGGTCGTCGGTGTTCGGCTTGAATGCCAATCCCCACACTGCCACCCGCGCGCCACGAAGGTTCGCGTGCAGCGCGTCCGACAGTTTCTGAAACATGCGGTGTTTTTGCGAATCGTTGACCGCCTCGACCGCCTCGAGGATCTGCAGGCAGCTGGCCTCGTCGCGCGCCGTCTTGATGAGCGCCTTGACGTCCTTGGGAAAGCACGAACCGCCATAGCCGGGTCCGGGGAACAGAAACGCCGGCCCGATGCGATCGTCGCTGCCAATCCCTTTTCGCACGAGGTCGATATTCGCGCCAACTCGCTCGCACAGATTCGCCATGTCGTTCATGAACGAGATGCGCGTCGCGAGCATCGCGTTGGCCGCGTATTTCGTCAGCTCGGCCGACGGAATGTCCATGAAGATGATGGGCTTGCCGGTGCGCACGAACGGCGCGTAGAGCTCCGCCATCACGCTCCGCGCGTGGTCTGTCTCGGCACCCAACACGACGCGGTCGGGCTTCATGAAATCGTCGACCGCGGCGCCTTCTTTGAGAAATTCCGGATTGCTCACGACATGAAACGGGAAGCGCGCGTGACGGCCGACGCAGTCGGACACCTTCGCCGCCGTCCCCACGGGCACGGTGGACTTGGTCACGATCACCGTTTCACGCGCCATGTGCCGGCCGATCTCTTCCGCAACCGCGAGCACGTGGCGCAAATCGGCTGAGCCGTCTTCGTCGGGCGGCGTACCGACAGCGATGAACACAACTTCGCTCCGGGCGATGGCCGCGGCGACGTCGGTGCTGAACGTCAGTCGGCCCGCCGCCTGATTGCGCTCGACGAGCCGGTCCAGCCCCGGTTCGTAGATCGGCAGCACGTTGTCGTGCAAGCCGCTGATTTTCGCCGCGTCGACATCTGCTCCAACCACTTGGTTGCCCGTCTCCGCGAGGCACGCGCCGACGACCAGACCGACGTATCCGGTCCCGACGACTCCGATATTCATCGCGTGATCGTCGCCGTCAGACGGTTGCGGCGAGACTGACCGTCGCCGCGGACAACGACACGACGCGTGCCTTCGTCTTCACGAGATCGCGCGTCACGTTCCGGCTGTCGACGATGAGCGAGGCGTGATCCATGACGAACTGATAGTCCACGTTGCGGTGATCCGTCACGACCACGACCGCGTCGGTCTCGGCCAGCATGGTCTCCGTGAGCGCAACGCCCTCGCGCACGTGCCCATCCTCGCGAACACAATTGATGTATGGATCGTGGAATGAGACTTCGGCGCCATGCTCTTCGAGCAACCGAATCACGTCGAGCGCCGGGCTCTCGCGGACATCGTCGATGTCGCGCTTGTAGGCGACGCCGAGCACGAGTACCCGGCTGCCATTGAGTGCCTTGCGATCGATGTTCAGCGCGCGCGACACCTTCTCGACGACGAACGCCGGCATCTGGCTGTTGATCTCGCTGGCGAGATCGATGAAGCGCGTTTTGTAATTCAAGGTCCGCATCTTCCACGCGAGGTAGTGCGGATCGAGCGGAATGCAGTGGCCGCCGATGCCCGGCCCCGGCGTGAATTTCATGAAGCCGAACGGCTTGGTCGCCGCAGCATCGATCACTTCCCACACGTCGACGCCGAGCTTGTCGCACACGATGGCCATCTCGTTGGCGAGGCCGATGTTGACCGAACGGAACGTGTTCTCGAGCAACTTGACCAACTCGGCGGCCTCTGGTGACGAGACCGGCACGATCTGATCGATGCAGCTGCTGTACAACGCCGTCGCGATCTCGATGCAGTTTGGCGTGATGCCGCCGACGACCTTCGGCGTGTTCTTCGTGTGGTAAACCGGATTGCCGGGATCGACTCGCTCCGGACTGAACGCCACGAACACGTCGTCGCCGACGACGAATCCTCGCTCCGCCAACGCGGGCGCCAACACTTCGCGCGTCGTACCCGGGTACGTCGTGCTCTCGAGCGCGACGAGCGTTCCGCGATGGGCCTGGCGCGTCGCCGCACCCGCCGCCGCGATCACGTAGCTCATGTCCGGGTCGCGCGTCTTGGAGAGCGGCGTGGGGACGGCGATCGAGATAGCGTCGGCACGGCTCAGCTTCGTCTCGTCGGTCGTCGCCTCGAACAGGCCTTCACGAACGAGCGCCGCGACCTCCGACGCCGGGACGTCCTGGATGTGCGAGTCGCCGGCCATGAGCAGCGATGTGACGCGCTCGCTGATGTCGTATCCGATGACGTGGAAGCCCGCCTTGGCAAACTCCACGGCAAGGGGAAGCCCGACGTACCCCAAACCGATGACGCCGACGGTGGCGGTGCGGTCGTGGATGCGCTGGAGGAGCTGCGCCTTCATCGAACGAGCAGGACGTTCAGTGGCCATGGAAAGCTCGGACAGCGGTAATCACCTCGTCGAGTTGCGACGTGGCGAGTTCTGGATAGATCGGGAGGGACAACACCTCGCGCGCCGCCCGCTCAGACTCGGGACAGCTGCCTTCGGTGTAGCCGAGATACGCGAAGCAGGGCTGCAGATGCAACGGAAGCGGATAGTAGATCGCGCTGCCGATTCCGCGTTCCTTCAGATATGCCTGAAGCGCGTCGCGGCGCTCGACGCGAATCGTGTACTGGTTGAATATCGACTCGTTGGCCGGATCGATGAAGGGCGTGGTCACTCCGGGCACGCCGGCGAGGCCGCGATCGTAGTAAGCGGCGTTTTCGCGGCGTTTGGCGCTCCACGCGGCCAAATGAGGCAGTTTGGCCTGAAGTACCGCGGCCTGCAGGGCGTCGAGGCGGCTGTTGAAGCCCACTTCGTCGTGAAAGTACTGCTTGGCGCCGCCATGCATCCGGAGCCGCTTGAGCCGACTGGCGATCCGCTCGTCCTGTGTCACCATCATTCCGCCGTCGCCGTACCCGCCCAGGTTCTTGGACGGGAAAAAGCTGAACGTGCCGATCGTTGCGACTTCACCGGCCAAGCGCCACTCACCATCGATCGACCGCCGTGCCCCGATCGTCTGGGCGGCATCCTCGATCAGCGGTACTCCCGGCAGCGCGGCGGCGACCTGCTCGATCGGCGCCATCTGGCCGAACAGATCGACCGGCATCACAGCCTTGGTCTTGGACGTCCGCGCCGCGGCCGCGGCCTGAGGCAGGATGTTGAACGTCCGAGGGTCGATGTCGACGAATACCGGCTTGGCGCCGACGTTGTGGATCGTTCCGGCGGTGGCAAAGAACGTGAATGGGGTCGTGATCACTTCGTCGCCCGGTCCGACATCGAGCGCCTTCAAGGCGAGCAACAGCGCGTCGGTGCCACTGGCGCAGCCGACAGCAAACCGACTGTGCGACAGCGTGGCAACTTCGCGCTCCAACGCCTCGACGGGGGCGCCGAGGATGAACAATTGGGAGTCGACGACTCCCATCATGGCGGCAACGACTTCATCGCGGATCGCGGCGTGCTGTGCGCGCAGATCCAGCAGTTGGACAGGCATGGGGATATGCGGGTGATGATCGCGTCGGCAATCGACGCCTGCGCGGCCGCGAACGTCACGGCGGGCAACAGGTAAAGTTCGCCGTGACACGCAGATCCGTCAATTCCGACTAGACCGGCGATCGCATGGGAATGGGGACGTCACGCCCGGTTTTCGCCGATTCGTACATCCCAAGAATCAATTCGAGGGACTTTCGGCCGGCCCGGCCATCCGTCTCGGGCTTCGCTTCGCCACGGAGCACCGCGAGGACATTGCGGTAATAGCCCTCGTGCCCGAAGCCGTAGACGTTGGGCGGATTCGTGCTCGCCGCCTCGACGAGCTTGTCGTCGTCGTCATAGTCGGCGAACTGCCAGTGCTCCACGCGATTGACGGCCGTTCCCCCGATCTTCACCGAGCCCTTTTCGCCGAGGATCGTGATCGAGCCCTCGAGGTTCTTCGGGTAGGTCAGCACGTTGACCTCGATCACGCCGAGTGCGCCGGAGCGGAATTTCACGAGCCCGACGCCCGAGTCTTCCGCCTCGATCGGTCGCGCCTGAGTGGCGGTCTTGGCCATCACGCTTTCCACCGGGCCGACGAGCCACTGCATCAAATCGACATAGTGCGACGCCTGGTTCATGATCGCGCCGCCGTCGAATTCCCACGTACCGCGCCACGGCTCGGCGGCGTAGTACTCGGCGGGACGCTGCCAGCGGACGGTCACGTTCGCAAGATAGATCCGCCCGAACCGGCCTTTATCGATCGCTCGTTTGACAAGTTGAATCGGCGGATTGAGGCGGTTTTGCTTGACGACGAAGAGATGCACGCCCGCCTCGTCGCACGCGCGCACGAGTTCGTCGGCCTGGGCCAGCGAAATCGCCATCGGCTTTTCCGTGACGACATGCTTCCCCGCGCGAGCCGCCGCGGCTCCCTGCGCGGCGTGCAATCCGGACGGCGTGCAGACGGCCACGACATCGAACGGAACGTCGCCCGCGCCGGCGCGCAGCAGGTCGTCGACCGATCGGAAATAGGGCACACCTTGTTCGTCTCCGGCGGTGCGCGCTCGTTCCACGTTCGAGTCGCAGACGGCGGCCAGAGTCAGGCCATCGATCTTGCGAATGGCGTCGAAGTGATTTCGGCTGATTCGCCCGCACCCGATGAGCGCGATGCGGAACGTTGGCGAGACCGCGGTCATCGGCGTGCTCCCGAGTTTGCCACCAGCGTGATTCCGCTCGCGCCGGCTTCGTACGTCCTGCCACAACTCGAGCATGCGCCGACGCCCGACGCTGGGAGCCGCTCGCCGCACTGGCACATCCAGCCGATGCGACGCGCCGGTACGCCCGCCATGAGCGCGTACGGCGGCACGTCCTTCGTCACGACCGCGCCTGCGCCGATGAACGAGAACTCGCCGAGCGTCGTTCCGCAGACGATGGTCGCGTTGGCGCCGATCGACGCGCCGCGCTTGACGAGCGTGCGTCGATATTCGTTCTTGCGCGACACATGGCTCCGCGGATTCGTCACGTTGGTGAACACCATCGACGGTCCGCAGAATACGTCGTCCTCGAGCTCGACGCCCTCGTAGATCGACACATTGTTCTGAATCTTGCAATTCCGGCCCATCCGCGTGCCGTTCATCACGACCACGTTCTGACCCAGGCTGCACTGCTCGCCGATCACGGCGCCGGGCATGACGTGGCAGAAGTGCCAGATCTTCGTGCCGGCGCCGATCTGCGCTCCGTCGTCGACGTATGCCGATTCATGGATGAAGACGTCGCTCATACCCCGCCCCGCTCCGACCGTAGCGCGGCCCGCTCGTCCACGAGGTCCGACTGCCACTCCTGCAGCGATCGCACGCGCGGCCCGCGCGAACGAAGCGACAGAATCGCGTCGCTCGCCGCGCTCGCCGCGGACATCGTCGTCGTATACGACACGCGATTCACGATCGCGGCCTGTCGCAAGAGATAGTCGTCGTGCTGCGCGTGCTTTCCCATCGGCGTATTGATCAGCAATTGTGTATCGTGGTTGACGATCATGTCCAGACAGTTTGGACGCCCCTCGTGAATCTTGAGCACCCGCGTCGACGGAATGCCGCGCGCCTTGAGATAGGCCGCGGTACCCGCCGTTGCCATGATCTTGAATCCCATTTCGTGAAAGCGTCGCGCGATCGGCGTCACCGTCGCCTTGTCCGAGTCGATGACCGTGATGAGCACCACGCCTTCGAGCGGCAAGCCGTTCGACGCCGCCAACTGCGACTTGGCAAACGCCGACCCGAACGAGTCCGAAATGCCCATGACCTCGCCGGTCGATCGCATCTCCGGACCGAGCACGGGATCAGTGCCTGGAAACTTGTTGAACGGGAACACAGCCTCTTTCACCGACACGTACGGCGGCGCGACCTCCTCCGTGAACCCAATGTCGTCCAACGACTCACCGAGCATCACACGCGCGGCGAGCGACGCGAGCGGCACGCCGATCGCCTTGGACACGAACGGAATCGTCCGGCTCGCGCGCGGATTCACCTCGAGGACGTAGACCACGCCGTCCTTGATCGCGTATTGGACATTGATCAATCCAACGACCTTCAACGCCTTCGCCAGCGCGACCGTTTGCTCGCGCATCGTCTGCATGTCCGATTCGCCGATCAGGTACGGTGGAAGCACGCAGGCCGAATCGCCGGAATGGATGCCCGCGTCTTCGATGTGCTGCATGATGCCGCCGATCACGACGCGCGACCCGTCGGAGATCGCGTCGACGTCACACTCGAACGCGTTCTCGAGAAAACGGTCGACGAGCACGGGGCGTTCTTCCGAGACGCGGACCGCCGAGGCAAAATACCCTTCGAGCGACGCGGCGATCATACACGATCTGCATCGCCCGGCCGCCGAGGACGTACGACGGACGCACGAGCACGGGATACCCCACGCGCTCGGCGACGCGCAGCGCTTCGTCGACGCTCGTCACCGTGCCGTTGGGCGGCTGCGCGAGTCCGAGCTTGCGTGCGATTTCGTCGAACCGGCGCCGATCCTCAGCGATGTCGATCGAGTCCGGTGACGTGCCGAGGATCCGCACGCCTGCCGCTTCGAGCGCGCGCGTCAGCTTGAGCGGCGTTTGCCCGCCAAGTTGCACGATGACGCCGATCGGCTGCTCACGGTCGACGATCTCGAGCACGTCCTCGAACGTGAGCGGCTCGAAGTACAGCTTGTCCGACGTGTCGAAGTCGGTCGACACCGTCTCGGGGTTCGAGTTGATCATGATCGTCTCGATCCCGCGATCGCGGAACGCGATCACCGCTCGCACGCAGCAATAGTCGAACTCGACGCCCTGCCCAATGCGATTCGGACCACTGCCCAGAATCACGACGGACGGCTTGCCGGTTCTCGGTGCTTCGCTCTCTTCGTCATAGCTGCCGTACAGATATGGCGTCGCCGACGGAAATTCTCCGGCGCAGGTGTCGACCATCTTGTAGGCGGGACGCACGCCCTGCGTCCAACGCCGCTCGCGCACCGACGACTCGCTTTCGCCGCGCAGTGCGCCGAGTTGCCGGTCGGAAAATCCCATGCGCTTCATGCGGCGCGTGGCGTACGCGTCGACCTCGTCGAGCGCGCCGTAGTCGTGTTCGGCGTCGATCAACTCGTGCATCTGCTCGAGGAACCACGGATCGATCGCCGTGAGCTCGTTGATCTCGGAGACCGACAAGCCTGCTTCGAACGCGCGCTTGACCTGGAAAATGCGTTCCGGCGTCGGCTGTCTGAGCGCGGCGCGCAACGATGCGACGCTGTCGTCCGGAAGACGATCGTCCTGCAGTCGCGACGACGTGGTCCAGCCATGTCGTCCCGTTTCCAGTGCGCGTAGCCCCTTCTGAAACGCTTCTTTGAACGTGCGGCCGATCGACATCGCCTCGCCGACGGACTTCATCTGCGTCGTGAGGTACGGACTCGCCGACGGGAATTTCTCAAACGCAAAGCGCGGCACCTTCACGACGACGTAGTCGAGTACCGGTTCGAACGACGCCGGCGTGGTCTTCGTGATGTCGTTCGCGATTTCGTCGAGTCGATAGCCGACCGCGAGCTTGGCTCCGATACGCGCGATCGGAAAGCCCGTCGCCTTCGACGCCAACGCCGACGATCGCGACACGCGCGGGTTCATCTCGATCACGAGCATCTCGCCGTCGCGCGGATTGATCGCGAACTGAATGTTGCAGCCGCCGGCGTCGACGCCGACCTCGCGGATGATCGCGATCGCGGCATCGCGCATCGTCTGATACTCGCGATCGGTCAGTGTCATCGCCGGCGCCACGGTGATCGAGTCGCCGGTGTGCACGCCCATCGGATCGAGATTCTCGATCGAGCAGACGATCACGACGTTGTCCTCGTGATCGCGCATCACCTCGAGCTCGAACTCCTTCCAGCCGATCACGCTCCGCTCGACGAGCACCTGATGCGTCGGCGATTGATCCAGCCCATGCTTGACGATCTGCTCGAATTCGTCGCGGTTGTACGCAATGCCGCCGCCGGTGCCGCCGAGTGTGAACGACGGGCGAATGATCGCCGGATAGCCGGTCGTGTCGAGCAGTGCTTCGGCCTCGTCGTAGCTCTCGGCGATTCCGCCGGCGGCGACCGCCAACCCGATTCGCCCCATCGCTTCGGAGAACAGCCTCCGATCTTCGGCGATTGCAATCGCCTCGGCCGTCGCACCGATCAACTCCACGTTGTACTTCGCCAACGCGCCGGATTGTGACAGCGCCATCGCCACGTTGAGCGCGGTCTGTCCGCCCATCGTCGGCAGGATCGCGTCCGGCCGCTCGCGTTCGAGCAGCAGTTCGACGAACTCCGGTGTCACCGGTTCGATGTAGGTGCGATCGGCGATCTCCGGATCGGTCATGATCGTCGCCGGGTTCGAGTTGATCAACATCACCTCGTACCCTTCTTCCTTCAGCGCCTTGACCGCCTGTGTTCCGGAATAGTCGAATTCGGCCGCCTGCCCGATGATGATCGGACCTGATCCAATCACGAGGATGCGGTGTAGGTCAGTCCGTCGCGGCATTCAACAAGTCGTCGATGATGTCGGTGTGCGTCTTGAGCGGCGTCCACCCGGTGTCGCGTGCGAGCTTCGCCGGAGAACCCACGAGGATCGGAATATCCCCCGAGCGAGCGAGCGCGGGCGACATCGAAATGTCGGCACGTACGCCGGCACGCAGCAAGACGTCGGCGGCGAGTTCCTTGACGCTGACGCCGCGCCCGCTCGATACGTTGTACGCCTCGCCGGGAGTTCCGCGAGCGAGAAGATCGAGATACGCGCGCGCAACGTCCGTCACGTGCAGGTAGTCGCGCACCACGTCGTTCCCCAACGAGAGCGCGCCCGCCTCGCCGCGGGAAATGCGCCGGACGCGCGCGACGAGCGACGGCAGCAGATACTCCGCGCCGTGGCCGACGCCGGAATGGTTGAAGCTGCGCGTACAAATCACGCGAACGCCGTCCGCACGGAACACCTGCAGTGCGGCCATCTCCTGCGCGGACTTCGACGCGGCATAGGTCGTCGACGGGCGCTGCTCCGCGCGCTCGTCGAGCGGCATCGCCGACGCGTCGTGGCGTCCATACTGCGTCGCGCTGCCGATCACCAGCACGACTGGATCGAGGGTTCCCGCGCTGAACCGGCGCCGCACCGACGCGAGGAGTCGTACGACGCCCAACACGTTCACCGCGTAGGTGGCCTCCGGCGAACGATCGGCATCGGGCGGAAAGCTGATGCCCGCGAGGTGTACGATGGCATCCGGCGCACTGGTCTCGACGGCCCGATCGATCGCGTCCGCGTCGAGCATGTCGACGGTGAGCCACCGGACGCACCGCCGTTCACCGGCCGTGAGCACGTTCGGCCCGTTGAACGGAGTTCCGATACTGGCCAGGTCGACAGCGTCACCGCGCTCGAGCAGCGAGCGCGCCAACCATTGTCCCACGAACCCGCCGCCGCCGGTCAGTAGCGCGCGCATGTCACCGGCGAGCGCGTTGGCGCTCCAGATCTGCGTCGACCATCATCTCGACGAGTTGTGTGAACGGAACGTGCGGCGTCCATCCCAGCTGGTTCCGCGCTTTCGAGGGATCCGCGACGAGCAGATCGACCTCCGCCGGTCGCAAGAATTTGGGATCCTGCACGACGTAGTCGCGGTAGTCGAGACCGACGCGCGAAAACGCCGCCGCACATAGATCACGCACCGAACAGGTGTGCCCTGTGCCAATCACATAGTCGTCCGGCGTGTCCTGCTGCAGCATACGCCACATCGCGTCGACGTAGTCGCCGGCAAATCCCCAATCGCGCCGCGAATCGAGATTCCCCAACCGGACTTCCTTTGCCAATCCGAGCTTGATGCGAGCGACGGCGTCGGTGACCTTGCGCGTCACGAATTCGAGGCCGCGGCGCGGGCTCTCGTGATTGAACAGGATTCCCGAGACCGCGTACAATCCGAAGCTCTCGCGATAGTTCACGGTGATCCAGTGCCCGTACACCTTGGCTACGCCGTATGGGCTGCGCGGATAGAACGGTGTCGACTCGCGCTGCGGCGACTCGACGACCTTGCCGAACATTTCGCTGGAGCTGGCCTGATAGAACCGCGCCTTTGGCGCCGCCTTTTTCATCGCCTCGAGCATGCGCGTAACGCCGAGCGCGGTGAACTCGCCGGTCAACACCGGCTGCGTCCATGATGTTTGAACGAAGCTCTGCGCCGCGAGGTTGTAGATCTCGTCCGGCGCACATTCCGCGACCACGTCGGTGAGCGATGTCTGGTCGAGCAAGTCCGCCGACACCAACTCGACCGTGTCGACGAGATGGCCAATGCGCTCGTACGGCGTCGTCGAACTGCGCCGAACGATGCCGACGACGCGATATCCCTTGGCGAGCAGGAACTCGGCCAGGTACGATCCGTCCTGCCCGGTAATGCCGGTGATGAGAGCGGTTGGCATGCGCTGCAAGATACGCTGATCAGAGTCGGAGTTCGATTGCGCCGCGCCGCGAGCAGGCGGCGGCCGCATACGGGCGAAAAAAAGGGGAGCCCGAAAGCTCCCCCTGTGAAACGTCGTTACCGGTCGTTCGCTCGGAACCGTGCGGTCACGCGACCGCCTGACCGCGTGGCGCTCGCTTCACCTTGCCGGCGCTCATGCACCGAGTGCAGACCCGCACCTTCTCGATCTTGCCGTCGACGAGCGTCCGCATCACCTGCAAGTTCGGCTTCCACGTACGCCGCGTCTTGTTGTTGGCGTGCGACACGTTGTTACCGAAGGCGACGCCTTTCCCGCAGGCGAAGCAGCGGTGCTTTGGAATGGACATGGCTCAACCCTCGATCAGCTCGATGCGTGCCATCTCGGCGCCGTCACCCTTGCGGTGGCCGGTCTTGAGAATGCGCGTGTAGCCACCCGGCCGTGCGGCGAACTTTGGGCCGAGCTCTTGGAACAGCTTGTCTGCCGTCTCGCGCTTGTGGACGTGACGGACGGCGAGCCGGCGGGCGTGCAGCGTGCCCGACCGCGCCTTGGTGATCAGCTTTTCGACGAACGGACGGAGTTCCTTGGCCTTGGCCTCGGTTGTCTCGATTGCGCCGTGCTCGATGAGCGACGACGCGAGATTCCGCATCAGCGCGAGTTTCTGCTCGCTGGTCCGCCGAAGCTGCCGTCCCGCTTTCCTGTGCCGCATTGCCTCACTCCTCCATGTCGTCGGGCGCGGCGGCGGCGGCACGGCTGGGCGGTGTGCCCTGATCGAGCACGCGCACGCTGCCGTCGCCGTTCTCCTCGAAACGCATCCCGAAATTCAGATTCTCGCGCTCGAGCAGATCGGCGATCTCCTGGAGCGATTTCTTACCAAAATTCTTGACCTGCAGGATCTGGCTCTCCGTCTGCCGAACGAGATCGCCAAGCGTCCTGATATTCGAGTTCTTGAGTGAATTGACCGAGCGTACGGACAGCTCGAGGTCGTCGATCGGCGTACGAAGGAGCGAACCAAGTCGCGCGCCGTCACCCGCGCCGGGCTCACTCGATTGGCCGATTGGCGCCGACGAGTGCGACCCGAAGTCCGCGAAGTATTGGAAGTGCGTCTGCGCGAGCGCGGCCGCGTAGCTCACCGCTTCCTCCGGCGACACGGTGCCGTTGGTCTCGACGGTCAGCACGAGGCGATCGTAGTCGGTGCGCTGTCCAACGCGCGTCTCGGCGACGGTAAAGTTGGCGCGGCGCACGGGGTTGTAGATCGAATCGATCCGCACGAGATCGACGGGAAGTCCGCGGTCGATCGGGTGCTGGTCGGCCTCGATGTAGCCGCGGCCCTTGTTGACGTACAGGTCGACGTTGAGATCGCGGTCGTCCTGCAGCGTGAACAGGTGGTGGCCCCCGTCGACGATTCGTACGCCGCCCGACGCGTTGATGTCGGACGCAGTGACCGCGCCGGCCATCGAACGGGAAATGTGCAGCACGACCTCCTCGACATCTTCCGGGAGGGTCAGCGTCAGCGTCTTGAGGTTGCCAATGATCTGGTGGACGTCTTCAACGACACCGGGAATCGTCTGGTGCTCGTGGACGACGCCGTCGATGCGGAATGCCCACACCGCCGCGCCGCGCAGCGATGACAGCAGCATGCGCCGCATCGAATTGCCGAGGGTGTGCCCGAACCCGCGCTCGAGCGGCTGCAGCCGGAACTCGGCCACATTGTAGTTGTCATCGCGCTTGGTCGCTTCGACCAGCTGCGGGCGGACGAGTCCGCGCAGATCAATCGTGTTCGCCATTGGAATGATTTACCTGTGGTCTTGCCGGTCGCCCGGCATCGCCCTACCCCGCCCTTCACACGCGGTAGGCTCGAATGGGAGTGAAGGTCCCGACCCTGATGCGTTGGGCGTAGAACGTTGAACGCGTCCGCTCGATTGAGCGGTGCGTCCAACTTCGCACGCCCGACGTTCGACACTACTTCGAATACAACTCGACGACCAACTGCTCCTGCGCCGCGATCGGAATGTGCGGGCGCGAGGGGCGCTCGAGCATGCGGCCGCTAAACGTGTCGCGGTCGACCGCGAGCCATGCGAGCGACGCGCCGCGCGACGATTGCTCCATCGACGCCAGCACCGCCGGAATCTCGCGGGACTTCTGCCGCACCTTCACCTCTTCGCCCGGCGCCACCGAGTAGCTCGGGATATCGACGGACTTGCTGTTGACTTCGACGTGACGATGACGGATGAGCTGACGCGCCGCCTTACGGCTGGCCGCGAAGCCCATGCGATAGATCATGTTGTCGAGCCGGCTTTCGAGCGCGGCGAGCAGATTGTGCCCCGTGATGCCCGGCAGCGACGACACCTTTTCGAACGTGTTGCGGAACTGCTGTTCGCTGATGCCGTACATGCGCTTGATCTTCTGCTTTTCGCGGAGCTGCTTGGAGTACTCCGACGACTTGCGGCGGCGCGCGGTGCTCTGACCGTGCTGACCCGGCGCGTACGGCCGGCGCTCGACCGGGCACTTTTCGGTGAAGCACTTGGTGCCCTTCAAGAAGAGCTTGGTTCCTTCGCGCCGGCACTGTTTGCAGCTCGGCCCTGTGTAGCGACCCATCGCTTAGACTCTCCGACGCTTTGGCGGACGGCAGCCGTTATGCGGAATCGGCGTCACGTCCTTGATCGATTTGACTTGCAGTCCCGCCGTGGCCAGCGCCTGAATCGCCGATTCGCGACCCGAACCCGGACCCTGAACGCGCACGTGCACGCGCTTCAGTCCGAGTCCGAGCGCTTCGCGCGCGGCCTGTTCGGCGGCGACGGTCGCCGCAAACGGCGTGCTCTTCTTCGAGCCCTTGAACCCGGCTTTGCCGGATGACCCCCACGACACGGTATTCCCGTGGGTGTCGGTGATCGTAATCGTGGTGTTGTTGAACGTCGCGCTGATGTGCGCCACGCCCTCCGCTTCCACGACGCGTTTAGCCTTCTTCCCAGTTGCCATGGCTGAATGAACTCTCGCGGACTACTTGGTGACTTTCTTCTTGCCGGCGATCGCGCGGCGCGGACCTTTCTTGGTGCGCGCGTTCGTATGCGTACGCTGGCCACGCACCGGTAGCCCGCGCCGGTGACGAATGCCGCGGTACGATCCGATGTCCATCAGTCGCTTGATGTTCATCGCGACCTCGGTGCGCAATGCGCCCTCGACCTTGTGATCGCGCTCGATCACGCCACGGATTTTGTTGACGTCCGCATCGGTGAGATCGCGAATACGCACCGACGCGTCGATCCCCGCCTTTTGGACGATCTCCGCGGCCGCGTGTCGGCCAATCCCATAGATGTACGTCAAGCCGATCTCGACCTTCTTGTCACGCGGGAGATCGACACCAGAAATTCGAGCCATAGTTAGCCCTGACGCTGCTTATGCTTGGGGTTGCGTTTGCAGATAATGCGAGTCACGCCGTTGCGTTTCACAACTTTGCAATGCTCGCAGATCGGCTTCACGCTTGTGCGAACTTTCACAGGCGCTCCCGACCGTGTCGCGATTGCCGCGACACAATCACAGTTTCAATAACAGTTTCAAAGACGACGACATACCACACGACCAACAGGCAAACAAAAAGCGTGGCCGTTTATGGCCAGACCCTAACAGTAATTGGGACAGTAACTTCAATCAAGGGGACGTCGGTGCCTCGGGCTTGCCCGAGCTACGCGACTTCCGCAATCACGCGATCCATCGCGGCGCGGCGGTCCGTGGCCGATGTCACGAGCCGGCCGACCACAATGTAATCCGCGCCGGCGCTCGCGGCCTCGCGCGGCGTCGCGACACGCGCTTGATCGTCGTGCGCGCCTCCCGCCGCGCGCACCCCGGGAACCAGGATCCCCAGCCGGCTCCCGAACCGAGCGCGTACTCGCGCCGCCTCCCGGCCGCTGCACACCACGCCGTCCACCCCGGCGGCCGCGGCGACGGCGGCTAGTCGTTCCACCTCCGCGCCCAGGTCCAACGGCGGCGTCCGCCCCCACGCGGCGCCAATCTCCGCGTCAGTCAACGAGGTCAGCACGGTCACGGCAAACACGGCGCACTGCCGCCGTCGGGGATGCAGGCGACGCGGATCGTGCCGCTTCCGCCGCCGCGCGCAGCATCGCCTGGCCGCCGGCCGCGTGCACCGTAACCAGTCGAGCGCCGAGCAACGCGGCGTTTGTCACGCCGTGCGCAACCGTGTTCGGAATGTCGTGAAATTTCAGATCGAGAAACACATCTGCCCCTCGCGCGCGGATGTCGCGAACAATCGCCGGGCCGGCCGCCGTGAATAGTTCGTTGCCGACCTTGTAGAATCGGCAACGGTCGCCAAGGCTGTCGACGAGCGCGAGTGCCGCAGTCGCGTCCGACACATCGAGGGCAACGATCGGCGTCGTGCTCGTTCTTTCGCGCTCGGCGGGGCTCATTCCGGCCACTCCAGTGCGCCCCGCAACGAGTGCAACTCGGCGACGCCATGTGCTCGACACCAGTCCTCGAGCTCGCGAATGATCCGCTCCGGCGCGCGCGGATCTTTGAGCGCCGCGGTGCCGACCCCGACGAGCGACGCACCGGCCAGCACATACTGCACGGCGTCCGTCCCGCTCGACACCCCACCGACGCCGAGGATCGGGAGCGACACCGCGCGCCGAACGCGCCACGTCGCGAGCACGCCCACCGGCAGAATCGCTCGTCCGCTCACGCCGCCGCTGCCAAACCCCAGCATCGGACGCCGGCGTTCGACGTCAATCGCCAAGCCAGGCATCGTATTGACGACGCTGATACCATCGGCACCCGAGTCCGCGGCAACGCGCGCCGCGGCACCAATGTCGGCCAGTGTCGGCGACAGCTTGACGAGCACCGGGCGCTTCGTCTCGCGCCGCACCTGGGCGACAACCGCTGCGAGCGCGGTCGGATCCGCGCCGAACTCGAGTCCGCCCGCTTTGGTATTGGGACAGCTCACGTTCAGCTCGTACGCGTCGACCGCCGCGGCGTTGGCGCCGGCGAGCGATTCTTCCAGCCCCGCGACGACCGCCGGGTATTCATCGACGGTGAAGCCGACGACGTTGACGATTTTGCGCGTCGACGAGAGGTGCGTCGCGAGCCAAGGTACATGCTCGCGGCGCACGGCGTCGAGCCCGGGGTTGGCGAGCCCCACCGCGTTGATCATCCCGCCCTCGAACTCCGCGACGCGCGGCGCCGCCGCGCCCTCGCGCGGTTGGCGCGAAACCGCCTTGGTCACGATCCCGCCCAGGGCATCGAGACGCATGACGCCCGCCAGCTCCGCGCCGTACCCCGCGGTGCCGGCCGCCAGCACAATAGGATTTTGAAATGTGAGTTCGTGAACGACCGTGCGGAGCGGCGACGACGCCGTGGTCACGGCGTTGAACCGGATCCCGCGTGCGCGCCAACGCGCCGCTCGTAGCCCTGGAGATAGGCCATCGCACCGTCGGCGATTGCCGCGGCGATGGCTCGCTGGTGCGCCGGATCCGACAGGAACGCCGCTTCGCGTGTGTTCGTGCCGAAGCCGATCTCGACCAGCACCGACGGCATGTACGCCGTCACGAGTACGCGAAAGCCCGCTTGCTTCACGCCGCGGCTTGGCCCGGGGTGCATCTTCCCCAATCGCTGCTGGATGACGTCGGCCAATTCACTCGACTCCCGCAGATGTTCGTTCTGCTTCATGTCACTCAGAATGAAGCCGAGTGGGTCATTCTTGTCCACCGTGCCGGACGTGGTCTCGTACTGGACGGCCGCGTTCTCCATCTCTTCGACGCGCCGTGCATCCTCCGTGTGCGCCTCCGATAGGAAGTAGGTCTCGAAGCCCCGCGCACCGGCGGGATCGGTCCACGTCGGGTTGGCGGCGTTCACATGGATCGAGATGAACAGATCGCCGCCGTCGCGATTGGCGATTCGACCGCGATCGTCAAGCGCAATCAGCGTGTCCGCGGTTCGCGTGAACGCGACATCTACGCCGCGCGCCGCGAGTGCATCGCCAAGTTTCATCGCGACCGACAGCGTGATGTCCTTCTCTCGAATTCTCGGGCCGCCGACCAGCGGGCCCTTCATGCCATCGTCCACGCCGCCATGCCCCGCGTCGACGATGACCATCCGTCGATGGCGATGCACGGGAATCGCCGGCAGACGACTGTCATCTGTCGGCGCCGCTGCGGAGGCGTCGTCGACGCGCCTCGGCGCGTTCGATGCCACGGTCCGAGGCGCATGGTCCGTAATCGGTGCGTCCGCTGCGGTCAGCGACGCGAACACAACGAGCTGCCCGCTGTCCGGATCCCACCGCGTATTCGGCACCGTTCTCGGAAACACCTCTGAGATGAGCTGCACGCGGCACGAGCAAGTGACCGTGCTGCACGGACACGGCGGACGCCAACTGCTGCGTCTCACCGCCAATGCGGACCAGCGGCGTACCCGCTTGGACTTGCAGCCGCGCGCCCCACACTTCGATTGTGTAATACGCCGCCGAGTCGTGGCGCACTGTGATCGGCAGCATGCCGGCGAGTGCGTCGGGACGCACCATCACGCCGGCCGCGGACGCCACGGTCGGGATGCGAACCGTGCGATGCGCGTCGCGCACCACGAGTGGCGCGGCGGCGAGCTGGCAGATGATCAGCGGCAGCGCGAGCACGGCGCCGATCATCGGATGCGAGCCACGCGCGCGATCTCGCGTGCGGCATCGCGGGCACGCTCCGTCTCGCGCTTGTCGTGAAGTTTTTTGCCCTTGCCGAGCGCCAATGCCACTTTCACGACTCCGTTTTTGAAGTAGAGCTCGAGCGGGATCAATGTCAGACCTTCGCGCTCGACGGCTCCAATCAAACGACGGATTTCCTTCCGGTGGAGCAACAGTTTTCTCGTGCGATCGGGCTCGTGGTTCGTATAGCCGCCGCGCTCGTACGGAGAGATGTGGAGGTTCAGCAAGTACGCCTCGGCGTCGCGGATGATGCCATAGGCGTCCGTGATATTCGCCCGCCCGTCGCGCAGCGACTTGACCTCGGTGCCCTTGAGAACGAGGCCCGCCTCGAACGTGTCGAGAATGAGGTATTCGTGGCGCGCCCGCTTGTTCCGAGCGATCGACTGAACGTCCGTGGTCTTCTCGGTCGATTTAGCCGGCTTGGCCATCGGAACGACGTTGGGGCGACTGGGGTGGCCAACCGGGGCGTACCGCCGTGCACACGGAACGCGGGCCGTGGCCCGACGAAGCGATCGTTGTCCGCTTCGCGCGATGCCGCAAGTTAGATGTGCCATGTGCGCACAGCAACACGCGATACGTTGACGATCGCGCGCGTGGCGACTAGCTTTTTCAGTCTGCCGGAGTGGTGGAATTGGTAGACGCGCTGCGTTCAGGGCGCAGTGGGCGTATGCCCGTGGGGGTTCGAGTCCCCCCTTCGGCACTTCAGGATTTCCGTCCCCCGTGTGCTTGCTCTCCCCCGACCACCGAGGCCATCTCGCTCGGTGGGACGTGTTCCGGGAGCGTCGCGACACCGAATGTCGCCCGGAGCGCCTCGTTGGCCTGCGACGAATACGCGGCCAGCAACCGGCCGGCGCGGGCGATGTCGTCACTCTGCCGCGTGAAGCTGCCGCCGGCAAAGGCAAACAACGTCTGCCCCATTCGCTGTGGCGTCGCCGATCCAGCGCGCGCGGTCAATCCGTCGCGGTACGCGCTCAGCCGCGCGTTGAATTGCCGTTCCGCCGTGTCGGTTCGTCCCGCGTCGATGTTTTGATCGCGATCGAACGCCTCGGCGATTTCCCGAGCGACCAACGACGCCGTGCGGTCGTCGAGAGCGTCGCGCTGCGCGGCGATCAGTCCCAGGGCGCGTCGAGCGTAGCGAAGCTCCCAGCGGGCATGATCGACGTCGCCGCGGGTCGCCACGTCAGCGAGCCAGCGCACGTCGTCCGCGTCAGGCTCGCCAAACAGGACGGCAACGTACGCCGCGGCCTTTCGCTGCTGCTCTCGCTCGGCTCGCCAGCGCGCGAAGAGCGGCATGCGTCACCGATCGAGAACGGGAAGCGCGCGCGCATCGGCGCCCGTCGCGACACCGACCGCGACGACATCGAGCGCCGGCAGCCCGACGCGAATCCGCACCTCGCTCTCTTCGACGAGGAGGTCGGACAGGTGAACGCCGTCGAGCACATCGTCAATCTTGCGCTGCAGCAGCATCCACACCGGACGTATGCTGCAATTGTGCGACGACGAGCAGCGCGCCTCTTCCACCGGATGCGAGACGCAATGCAGATCAAACGTCGTCATCTCGGACGCTTCGATCACATTGCGAATTGAAATGTCGACCGCCGGCCGCGCGAGCGCGTAGCCACCGTGAGCGCCGCGGGTACTCCGCACCAACCCGGCGCGCCGAAGCCGCAGCAGGATCTGCTCGACGTAGTCCGGCGGAAGCCGTTCGACATCTGCGATCTCGCGCCCGGTAATCGGCCCCTCATCCGATCGCTTGGCGAGGTGCAGTGCGCAGATGACGCCGTATTCGGCGAGAGTCGTGATTCTCACGAGTGGAAATCTACCCCGCCGACACGCCGAATGCGCCGCCCGGCACGCCAATCTCGGTCATTTTCTTGAGGTCGAGAACGTCATCGATCTCGTCGTCCGGCAGAATCTTGTCCCGCCGCACCAGGTCGCGAATGAGCACTCCCTCTTTGACCGACTGTTTACTGATTTCCGCGGCTCGCGCGTAGCCAATGCGCGGGGCGAGCGCCGTGGCCAGGGCCGCCGACCGTTCGACCCAATACGCGCACATCTCTCGATTGGCCTCGATCCCCTTCACGCACCTGTCGGCGAACACCGTGGCGGCGTTGGTGAGGATTCGCATCGCCAACAACACGTTGAACGCGATGATCGGCATCATGACGTTCAGCTCGAGCTGGCCGTGCTCCGCGGCAATGCTCACTGTCGTGTCGAGCCCGATTACCTGAAAGCAGACCTGATTCACCATCTCGGGGATCGACGGATTGATCTTGCCCGGCATGATCGACGAACCCGGTTGCACCGCTGGCAGCGTGATTTCGTCGATTCCGGTGCGCGGACCCATCGCCATCAATCGAAGATCGCTCGCGATTTTACTAAGGTCGACAGCGAGTACGCGGAGTTGCGCGCTGAACGCCGCCACGTCTCCCATGCTCTGCATGAGCTGAATGCGATCGGTGCCGACGCGGAGGTTGAGACCGGTAATCGCCTGAAGGTTGTCGACCATGAGCCGCGGATATTCCTCCTCCACGGTGACACCCGTCCCAACGGCGCTGCCGCCGATGCCGAGATCGCGCAAATAGTCGGCTGCCTCCGTGACACGACGAAGGCCACGGCGGACGGATTCGGCGTACGCGGCGAACTCCTGGCCAAGGCGAATCGGCATGGCGTCTTGCAGGTGTGTTCGGCCGGCTTTAACGACGTCGTCGAAGACGCGCCCTCTCTCGGCCAGCGCGCCCGCGAGATT
Source organism: uncultured Gemmatimonadaceae bacterium (assembly GCA_963817445.1). Classification (GTDB taxonomy): domain Bacteria; phylum Gemmatimonadota; class Gemmatimonadetes; order Gemmatimonadales; family Gemmatimonadaceae; genus JAQBQB01. The sequence goes on along the minus strand of CAWFOG010000022.1, from coordinate 244,160 downwards.
CTCGAATGCGAGCGTCAACGGCTCGAGGCGCGACAGACAGGACAGGCGAATATTTGTCGGGATCGTGTCGTTCGTCGACTGCGCCATGTTGACGTGGTCGTTCGGGTGCACCGGCGTGTACTCGCCGCGCTTGCCGCCCAACAGCTCGTTGGCGCGATTCGCCAACACCTCGTTCGCGTTCATGTTGTGCGAGGTGCCGGCGCCCGCCTGATAGGGATCGATGATGAACTGTTCGAGGTGCTGGCCGGCCAGCACTTCGTCGGCGGCCTCGATGATCGCGTCGGCGAGCCGCGCGTCGAGCCGCCCGGTTTTCCGATGCGTCATCGCCGCCGCCTTCTTGATCCAGATCTGCGCCGTGACGAAGGTGTCGAGCGGCAGCAGGCCGCTGATGGGAAAGTTCTGCCTGGCGCGCAGCGTCTGCACACCGTACAACGCGTCGGCGGGCACGTCGAGCATCCCGAGTGGGTCCTTTTCGCGGCGAGTGTCAGTCATGGGCATGCAGTCAAGTCGGCATTATGATAGATGAATGAACACTCTCGAATTGCACCGGCCGGTCATGTGGTCGGCGGGATGTCGAGCGCATTGGCGAATCGATTGAAATAGTTGAACACGCCGATCACGGCGACGATCTCGACGATTTGCGCCGGCGTCCAGTCCGCGGCGAGCCGCTGAAACGACGAGTCGGCAATGCGGCCGCCGCCCGTGGTCATTTCCGAGGCGACGTCGAGCGCCGCCCGCCACGCTGGGGGAAAGCTGCTGACGTCCCCCGTGGCCAGCGCCGCGATCTGGTCGTTCGTCGCGCCAAGCCGAGTGGCGAGGAGCGTGTGCGACGCGAGGCAATACTCGCACTGATTGATCTGCGATACGCGGACAGCGAGAAGCTCCTTGAGCGACTTTTCGACCTCGCCCTGCCCCGTGACGGCGTCGAGATGCTCGGCCAACGTGCGACCGATGCGCGGGCGCTGCGCGGTGATTCGAAACAGATTCGGCACCTTGCCGCGTGCCCGAATGAACCCGTCGAACGACTCGCGCAGCGAAGGGTCCGCATCGCCCGGGTCGACGCGCGTCACGCGCGGTTCTCGCTCCATGGTCAACTCCGTGATTGTAGAGCTCTCGCCGAAAGGACGAGCGCAACGAGCGACGCGAGCATTGCCACACCCAACCACGCCACGCTCCAGCCGTGCAGCCTCCCGAAGTCGATACGCCGCGGGTCGTCGCCGGCCAAGCTCTCAAGCGGTCCGCCAATCGATTCGCGCAGCGCCACGATGCGCGGGACGATAACGAACTGCGCGACGGCGCACGCGCCGGCGACGATGACGCCGCACGCGAACCGCGCACGGCTAAACGCGCCTCCGCTCGCGAGGAGCTCGAGCGCCGCGACGAGCGTGCCGATCGTCAGGCCAGCAAAGAGCAACGACGGCATGACCCGCCCCACGACGATGCCCGCCAATGTCCGCGTCGGCAGCACCGCGAAGAGCGCGGGCGTGACCGCGGCGCTGAAAAACACGGACGCTCCCAACCACAGCGCCAGTGCGGCGTTTTCGACGACGACGATGTTGATGCGTCTGGGCATCGCCGCTATCCCCGCGCGATGCGCGCGTCGCCGATCAAAAAGGCGTTCGTCGCGCGCTCACGTCCGATCGTCGTCGATGGTCCGTGACCTGGGAACACCAGCGTCGCGTCGTCGAATTCGCACACTCTTGCCAACGACTCTTCCATCTTCGACGGATCCGCGAACGGCAGGTCGGTGCGGCCGATCGATCCGGCGAACAACAGGTCGCCGCCGAACATGACGTCGCCATGCCGGAACGCCACGTGCCCCGGAGCGTGACCGGGCGTATGGAGGACGTCGAACGCCAAGGATCCACACCACAGCCGGTCGCCCTCGCCGATTGCGGCGTCGGGCGGCTCCGGTTGCTCGAACGCGACTTCATAGACCGCCGCCTGCACCGAGCCTCGCGCATAGAGCGGCAGATCGTCGGGATGCATGTGCACCGGCACGGGCCACACGCGGCGCACGCCGGCGATTCCGCCGATGTGATCGATGTGCCCGTGGGTCAGCCAGATGGCGTCGAGCTGCGCGCCCGACTCGCGCACCATCTCGACCAGCCGGGCTGGCTCGTCGCCCGGATCGATGAGAACCGCGCGATTCGTCGTCTCGTCGACGACGAGATATGAATTTTCTTGAAAGGGGCCGACGGTACGCATGCGTACTTTCATACGGTGTAGCCGCCCGAGCTGATGATCGGCTCCGCGCTGTCCCCGTCGGCGAGGGCCTTGAGGTACTTTTCCGCCGCGACAGCCGCCGTCGTCGCGTCGCCTACCGCGGTCGTCACCTGGCGCGTGAGCTGCGAGCGGACATCCCCGGCGGCGAACAGGCCGCGCAGGCTCGTCTCCATGTTCGCATCCGTGCGGAGGTAGCCCATGTCATCATGCTCGACATGGCCCTCGATGATGCCGGTGTTCGGGCGGAAACCGATGAACACGAACAGTCCCGTCGCTGCGAGATCGCGTGTGGCATTGGACTCGACATCGCGCAACCGCAGCGTATCGACGAGCCCGTGTCCGTTGCCGTCCACCCGCTCAACGACGGTGTTCCAGATGACTTCAATTTTGGGATTCGCGAACAAGCGCTGCTGCAGGATTTTCGACGCACGCAATTCGCCGCGCCGGTGAATCAAGTACACCTTGTCGGCGTACCGGGTCAAAAAGTCGGCCTCTTCCGTCGCCGCATCGCCCCCGCCAACGACAGCGATCGTCTGGTTGCGGAAAAAGGCACCATCGCAAATCGCGCAGTACGACACTCCCTTGCCGGCGTACTCGAGTTCACCGGGAATGCCGAGCTTGATCGGCGTGCCGCCGGCCGTGACGATCACCGTTGGCGACAGATAGAGATCGCCAGATTCCACGCGCGTCTCGAACGAGCCGTCCTCGAGCTTCCGCACGCACTCGACACCGACGCCGTTCTTGAACTCGGCGCCGAATTTGGCCGCGTGATCGGCGAATTTCTGCGCCAGCTCGTGGCCGAGGACGCTCTCGAACCCCGGATAGTCCTCGACGAGCTCGGTATTCAGCAACTCGCCGCCAGGGAACCCGCGCTCGAGCACCACGGCCTTGAGCATCGCGCGACCGGCGTACATGCCGGCACACATGCCTGCTGGGCCTGCTCCAACGATAACGACATCGTAGTTGTGGGTCGTGGCCACATCCATTCCTCAAGAGCTGGCGAGTCCATGGCGACCGCCGCGGTAGAATACTCGAAATCTAGCGGCCGGGGGAACCACTTTCAGCGGCCGGAGGGCCGACGACGAGGCGCGTGAGCGCGCCATGGCAGTGCGACACCGTGCCAATGATCGCCTCTCCGCCGCGCGGTCCACACGCCGCGAGAATTGCGTCGTCCGCCGCGATGACCTCCGCCGTATCGAACATCCCGACGCCGTACGATCGATGTCGACAATGCAGCACCGCCGTGGCGATTTCCCGACCGAGTTCCCGCTCAGCGGCCGCATGTTCCGCGAGCGCGGTCGGCAAGCTCCAATGGCGCGGCCCGCGTGTCACCGGACAGGTCCGCGGCTCGATGCAGTTAATCGGGCAGGTCCACGTGGCGAACGACACGTAGTGGGTCCCGTCGCCGCCGGCGCGCTCCCACGGGACGTTGGGAAGTCGGTCGAACGCTTCCACGGCGACCGGGCGATCACTCCATCGCGCGCGGGCTCGCTCGACCAGCCACTCCGCCATCAGATGCGGCATCAGCGGCGACGGGACGATCGCGTCTCGCACATGCGCTGCCGGATGCTCGGCGACGTTCAGCAAATACTCTTTGAAGAACACGCGCCAGTCGCGGGCATCGATCGCGACGGGAGCCGCGGGGCGCTCGGCTGCGGCGTCGAGCGACTGCGCAACCGCACACGCCGGATCGCGGTCGACGACGACGATCTGATCGAGCGCGAGCGCGCCGGCGCGCACGGCCCGGTCGAGCTGACGGACATAGTAGCCGCCGTAGCACCCACCGCCGACGACGATGACGGTCTGATACTGTTGCGGACCGTCCACATCATTTTCGGACATGCCGGCCGCCGTCGACGATGATCGTCTCTCCGGTGAGGTAGTCCGAGTCGAGAATGAACAGCACTGTCGACGTCACATCAGCCGGGGTGCCGTTGCGTTGCAATGGCGTGGTGCGGATGAGATGCTCCGCGTCTTCCTGCCGCCAATTGTCCGGCAACATGACAGTCCCGGGCGCGACACCGGCGACCCGCACCTCGGGCGCGAGCACCTGCGCCAGCGTCCGCGTCATGACGACGACTCCGGCCTTTGAAATCGTGTGCGGCAGGTACGCGGGCCACGTCTCGAACGCGGCGAGATCGGCGATGTTCACGAGCACGCCATGCGCCGCGCGCAGATGCGGCGCCGCAGCCTGCGCGAGGAAAAACGGCGCACGCAGATTGATCGCCATGATGTCGTCCCACTGTTCGGGCTCAATCGACCCGAACGGCGTGCGCAGCATGACTGCCGCGGAGTTGACGAGCACATCCAGCGCACCGAACTGCTCGGCAACCTGAGCGACGAGACTCGTCACGGCGTCGCCGTGCCGCAAATCCGCGGCGAACGCGCTCGCTTCGCCGCCCGCGCCTTGAATGAGGCGCACCGTTTCCTCGGCGCCGTCGGCTGTCGCGTTGTAGTGCACGGCGACCCGCATGCCGCGTCCGCCAAGCGCCACGGCGATCGCGCGACCAATGCGATGCCCCGCGCCCGTCACCAGTGCGACCCGCCCGCGGAGTTCCATACTCTTCTCTCCCTTCACCTATTGTGGTCGCGCGCGGCGTGTCGGTCCGTCGGTGCTTACGAGCGCGGCGACGCGGCGCGTACGCGGCGGTCCTGGCGCTCGAGCCACTCCAACGGCACACGCATCATGCCGAGTGTGCGCGGCCCGTCCGCCGCCCCGTGCCAGTCGGATCCCCCGCTCGGCACCAGCGAAAAATGCTCGACGAGGGCCGACAAACGCGATACGTCTTCGGCCGAATGACTCGGATGGCGGACCTCGACGCCATCGAGTCCTTCGCGAACGAACGCCTCGACATGTTCGCGCGAACCCGCATGTGATGGGTGCGCGAGAACGGCGAGCCCGCCCGCCCGATGAATGAGGGCGATCGCGTCCACGGCCGCAAGTCGCTCCTTCGCAACGTACGCGGGTCGGCCACCGCCGAGGTACCGGTCGAACGCATCTCGGAAATCGACGGCCCAGCCTTCCGCGATCAACGCACGCGCGATGTGCGGGCGCCCGATTGCGCCACCGGCGGCTTGCTCGAGCACTGCAGCCATCTCGACGCGCACGCCCAGCTCGTTGAGACGCTCGACAATGCGCACGGCGCGCGATCGACGCATCTCGCGAAGTGCTACGAGGCTCGTTTCCAGTTCGAGTGTATCGGCGAGGTGCAGCCCCAGAATGTGCGTCTCCGCATCGCCCTCGACGGCGCTGAGCTCGATGCCTGGCACGACGCGGACGCCCAGCTCCGCGCCCATCGCGCTCGCTTCTGCGATGCCGGCCACCGTGTCGTGATCGGTGAGTGCGATGGCAGCAAGGCCGATGGCGTGCGCGGCGCGCACGACATCCGCCGGCGCGCGGGAGCCGTCCGATGCCGTCGAATGCGCGTGCAAGTCGACAAACGGCCCGTCGAGCGCGCTCGCGCCAGTTCCGGGGCCGACGCCAGTCACGCCGAGTAGTCGGCTTCCGGCGAGGTATCGCTGGGCTGGGAGAATCCGAACAGTTGCCGCAGGTCGGCTTCACTCAGTTCGAGCAGCGATCGCTCGCGCGAGCGGGCGCCAACGGGCGAATATCGCGTGACGCGCACTTCGCGCTCCGCGCCAACGCCGCTGATGAACATCAGGCCGAATTCGTCGCGATCATATTGCGTGACGCGACCCGAGGGATACACGAGCCAGCGTTTGCCGCCGGCGTCAATTGTGCGCGATGGCATTTATCGGAACTCCACCTCGGTATAGATGCGATTGGGATCGAGTACCGGATCCGGCGCCGACGCGTGCGCGCGCGCCAAGGTCTCGGCGTCCGCGGCCTCAAAGAATTCTAAAAACGCTCCGGGCAATCCGGCTTCTTCGAACGCCCAAAACTTGCATTTGGCTTTGGTATAGTAGTCCTGCTTGCGCCGGAGCTTCTCGTGGAATTTCACGCGGTCCGACGGCGTGACCACCGTGCGCTGGATCGTCATGGCGCGCGACATGATCAGAGGACCGCGTCGGGGAAGTTTTCCAGGCTCTTCTTCACGAAGGCCATGAACCTATCGGCGTCCGCCCCGTCTACGATGCGATGGTCGAACGACAGCGACAGATACGCGCAGGTACGAATGGCGATCACATCGTCGCCATCGGGCCCGGCGATGACTTTCGGCCGTTTTTCGATTGCGCCGATGCACAGAATACCGACTTGCGGCTGGTTGATGATCGGCGTTCCGATGAGCGAGCCGAACACACCCGGATTCGTAATCGTGAACGTGCCTTCCTGTACCTCGCGCGGGTCGAGACGCTTGGACCGCGCACGATTGGCGAGGTCGTTGAGCGTCCGCGTCAGCCCGGTGAGCGACAGATTGTCCGCGTTCTTGATCACGGGGACGATCAGCCCCCAGTCGAGCGCGACGGCGATGCCGACGTTGACCGGCTTGCGATAGATCACCTCGTTGCCGCGCACGGCCGCGTTCAGAATCGGATACGCACGCAACCCATCGACCACCGCTTTGATGATGAACGGGAGATAGGTGAGCTTTTCGCCCGTCGTGCGCTCGAACTCGGCACGATGCTTGGCCCGAATCCGCGCGATCCGAGTGAAATCGATCTCGAAAAACGAGCTCACATGCGCCGACGTGTGGCGCGACATCACCATGTGCTCGCTGATCAGCTGCCGCATCTTCGACATCGGCTCGACTTTGTCGCCGGGCCATGGCTCAGGAAGCGGTCCGACGTGCGACGATGCTGCGCCAGCCACGGCGCGACCCGGAGGGGTCGCTCCAGAGTCCAGATACTCGAGTAGATCGCGCTTGGTCACGCGGCCTGAGACGCCGCTACCGTGCAGCGCAGTCAGTGCAACACCGTGGTCCGCCGCCATTCGCCGGACGAGCGGCGAAGACTTGGTGCGGAGGCGTTCCTCGAGCGAGTTGCTGCCGTTTGTCTGCGGCGAGGCGATGTGCGGCGCGGCGGAAGGATGGGGCGCGGAGGGGGCGGCTGGCGCAGGTTCTTTGCGGGGCGGAGCCCCCGCGCCAGTGCCACCGCTCGGCGCGGCCGCCGTACTCGCCGCCGCAACCGCTGGCGCCGGCGCGGAAGCTGCCGCCGCCACTCCGGCCGCGACATCAGTCTCGAGCCGAGCGACCACTGTCTGCACCGGAACCGTCTGCCCCTCGTGCGACGAGGATCTCCGCCAACACGCCCGTCGTTGGAGACGGGATCTCCGCGTCCACCTTGTCGGTCGAAATCTCGAAGATCGGCTCGTCCCGCTTCACCGGGTCGCCCACCTTCTTCAACCACTTCGACAGCGTCCCCTCGGCGATCGATTCGCCCATCTGGGGCATGACGACGTCTACGCGTGCCACCGCATCACCCTCGTTCCGAGTGTTCTGCCTGCTCCGCTTGTCTCGCGCGCCTGCGCGCACGACGAAGCGACGAAATCGACAATACTGGAAGAATCACAGCTCCGATGATCGCGCCAAACACCGCATATGTGAACCAGTTGCACGGCGCTCCCGTTTCGGCGTCCGACGGACATCGTGCCGCTCCCCCGACAACCTTCGCGATGAGGACCGCGAGCATTCCACCACCGGCAAAGCCCGCAGCCACCGTCAGACAACCCACCCCAAGATAGTCGCGCACCCGCCCACCCGTGGGCCCCTCGCCCGCGTCCGCCATCGCTAGTATGACGCGACGGCGCGAATGCCGCGCACGATGTCCCCGACCTGCGGCAGGACAAAATCCTCGAGCGACGGCGCGTATGGAAGTGGAACGTCGTGCGCCGTCACTCGCAGCACCGGCGCATCGAGCCAGGCGAATGACGATTCATTGATGCGTGCCGTGATCTCCCCCGCGATGCCGCCCGTCCGTGTGTCCTCGTGCACGACGAGGACGCGGTTTGTTTTGCGCACCGTCGCTTGGATGGCCTCGTCGTCCAACGGCGACAGGCTGCGCAGGTCGATCACCTCCACCGACAGCCCGTCTTCCTTCTCGACCTGCTCCGCCGCCTCGAGCGCTTTCCACACCGTTGCGGCGTACGTGATGATCGACAGATCGCGTCCCTTCTCGCGCGACACGCGCTTTGCCGATCGGGTACCACATGATCGCCCGCCGGCATCTCGTCCTTGATTCGACGGTACAGATACTTGTGCTCGAAGAACAGCACGCAATCGTCGTCGCGAATCGCGGCCTTCATGAGACCTTTCGCATCCGTCGCCGTCGCCGGATACACCACCTTGAGACCTGGCGTGTGGATGAACCCCGCTTCCGGATTCTGCGAATGAAACGGTCCGCCGCGGACGTAGCCTCCACTCGGCCCACGCACGACCATTGGGCAGGGCAAAAACGCACGATAGCGCGCCGTGGCGACGTAATTCGTCAGCATGTCGTACGCGTTGGCGATGAAGTCGATGAACTGCATCTCGACCACCGGCCGCATGTCCCATGTGCGCGGCGCCCGCCGCCGCCCCGACAATCGCGATCTCAGAAATCGGCGAATCGATCACGCGCGCCTCGCCGAACTTGTCACTTAAGCCTTCGGTGACCTTGAACGCCCCGCCGTACTTGCCAATGTCCTCGCCCAGGCAGAAGACGTTGACGTCGCGCTCCATTTCCTCGAACAGCGCCTCGCGAATCGCGTCGAGATACGTAATCTCGGCCATCAGTGCGTTCCTCGAGCCGGAGCCGTTTGCATCGAACGTCCCCCACCCTTCCGCACGTTCATGCGCGTCGACGACCGACCCGGTCCCCTCGCGGAACCAGAGGGGCGTCTGCCGCGGCGGGTCCGCGTACACGCCGTTCAACGCGTCGAGCGCATCCGGAAGTCCCGAACGCTCGGCGACGTCGGTCGCGTCGTCTACCTCGCGGCGCACGCGATCGTCGACGGCATCGAGCTGCGCTTGATCGACGGACAGCGTGTCGCGCAACCGTGCCGCGTATCGCGCGATGGGATCGTTGTCGCGTTCCCAGCGCTCGATCTCGCCCGCCGGCACGTACGACTGGTTGTCGTGCTCCGCGTGGCCTTTGCGTCGATAGGTCATCAACTCGATCAGCGTCACGCCGTCACCGCGGCGCGCGCGATCGACGGCGCGCTTCGTGACGTCGTACACAGCGAGGACGTCGTTGCCGTCGGCCTGTTCGCCCGGAATGCCGTAGCCGATCGCCTTGTCGACGAATCTGCTTGGCGGCCGTCTGCTTCGATCGTGGGCGTGGAATAGGCGTAGCCGTTGTTCTCGACGACGACGACGAGCGGGCAACGCTGCACCGCGGCGAAATTGATTCCTTCGTGAAATGCGCCCGTCGATGTCGCTCCATCGCCGACGTACACGAGGCCGACGCGATCCTCGCCGCGCATCTTGAAGCTGAGCGTGACGCCAGCCATCACCGGCACCATGTCGCCGAGCGGCGAGATCTGTCCGATGAAGCCGCGATCGGTGTCGCCGAAATGAATGTTGAGTTCGCGCCCGCGCGTCGGTGAATCGCCCTTGGCCATGTACTGCTTGAGGATCTCGACCGGCGTGGCGCCCTTGACGAGCATCGACCCAAGATTTCGAATGAGCGGCGACAGAATGTCGCGCCGCTCGAGCGCGTACGCGCTGCCGACGGAGTCAGCCTCCTGGCCGAGCGAGCGAAACAGGCCGCCGACGACTTTCGTCTGTCGGTAGAGCGCGACGAGGCGCTCTTCGAGCGTGCGCGTCAATCGCATCCAGTAGTACAGATCGACGAGCTGTTGCGGCGTGAGCTGCGCTGACGGCAACTCGTCGGACGGACGGGAGGCCGTCCGTCGCGGGGAGGCGTTGCTCTTGGTGCGCGCCATGTCGAGAAGCGATCAGTAGCTCGACGTCAGCGCGTGCGTCGGGCTCTCGGTACGATGCAGGCTGACGAAGAATTGCTTCACGTTGCGGTCCAGCCGACTTTCTCCCATCTGGTCGGTCTCGACCTGCACGAACGTGTAGTGCCCGCCCTCCGCCTTCACCGAAAGTTTGAGCGCGCCGAGCGGACCGGTGTAGGTCCGCGTCTTTGGCGCGGTCGTGGTCTGCACGAGCTCAATGCTCGGGAAAAACCGGTCGGCCGCCGCGAGCACGTCGGCGAGGGCAATCTGCGTCCGATAGAAATGTCGCATTAGGGAGTTGCGGAAGGTCGTTCGGCCATGACGTCCTGCATCCAGTCCGTTCGCTCGAGCGGATGGAGTGAGTCGCGCCGAAAGCGAATCGCGACCGCCCACAGACCCGGAACGACGAAATTCAGCTTTGGCGTGGTAGGTGCCAACTTCCGGGCCGTAGGCGAACGCGTCATACGTCTTCGTCTGCGGACCCGACGGCGCTTCCTCGTAGATCGGCTTCCCGGCGAAGAGCTGTCCCTCGCCGTTCTCGATCGGCTGGCGCGTTTTCCGATCGAACACGCGGACGGTGTAGTGAATGTCGTCGCGCGCGCGCGGCGGCGCCTCGTCCGGCGATATCGTGAAATCGTACGTCAACGTGAATTGATGCAGCGACGGCGGCCCGCTCGGCCCGCAGCCCGTTGCGGCAACGATGCCGACAACGGCCGCGATCGTCGCGCATTGCACGGCTCGCATCGTCCCGCGCCGCATGTGCGTTCTCCCTTACGACTGATAGTATTCCAGCCCGAGATGGGTGATCTGTTCTTCACCCATCAGATGGCGAAGCGTGTTCTTCAGCTTCGTCTGTTGGATGAAAAGATCATGTTCCGGCTGCAGTCCGGGAGCGGCCATCGGCGACTTGTAATAGAAGCTTAACCATTCCTGAATGCCCTTCATTCCCGCGCGATGCGCGAAGTCTGAAAAGAGCGCCAGGTCGAGCACGATCGGCGCGGCGAGAATCGAATCGCGGCAGAGGAAGTTGATCTTGATCTGCATCGGATATCCCATCCATCCGACGATGTCGATGTTGTCCCAGCCTTCCTTGTTGTCGCCGCGCGGCGGGTAGTAGTTGATGCGCACGACGTGCGAGAAGTCCTTGTACAAATCGGGGTATTGCTCCGGCTGCAGAATGGTGTGCAGCACGCTGAGCTTCGATTCTTCCTTCGTCTTGAACGACTGCGGATCGTCGAGCACCTCGCCGTCGCGATTGCCGAGGATGTTCGTCGAGTACCAGCCGGCGAGTCCGAGCATGCGCGCCTTGAGTCCCGGCGCGATGACGGTCTTCATCCACGTCTGGCCGGTCTTGAAATCCTTGCCGGAGATCGGAACGCCCTTCTCGTTGGCGAGCTGTTGCAGCGCGGGTGTGTCGACGGCGAGGTTCGGCGCGCCGTTGCAATAGGGAATGCCTTCCATGATCGCGGCCCAGGCATACAGCATCGCCGGCGAGATCATCTCGTCGTTGTTCTCCATCGCCTTCTCGAACTGCGCAATCGTCGCGTGCTGCGGGCCCGGCTTGATGAAGATTTCCGTCGACGCACACCACACGATCACGAGGCGATCGCACTTGTGCTTGGCCTTGAAGTCGCGCATGTCCTGCCGCAGCTGCTCGGCGAGGTCGCGCTTGGTCTTCCCTTTCTTGACGTTCTCGCCGTGAATGCGCGTGACGTACTTGTTGTCGAACACCGCGGGCATCGGCTTGATGCCTTTGAGGAAGTCCGCGACCGGAGCCAGATCGCTGTCCTCGAGCACGCCGGCCTTCTTCGCGGCGGTGTACGCGTCGTCCGGAATCGGGTCCCAGGCGCCGAACACGATGTTGTCGAGCGACGCGAGCGGTACGAACTCCTTGATCAGCGGAGAACGATTCTCGGTGCGCTTGCCAAGCCGGATCGTCGCCATCTGCGTGAGCGAGCCGATCGGCTTCGACTTGCCGCGGCGAATGCTCTCGACGCCAGCCATGAATGTCGTTGCGACCGCGCCAAGCCCTGGCGTCAGAATTCCCAGCGTGCCGCCGGCAGGGCGGATGGTCGGTGAAGCCACGTCGTTTATCTCCTCGAGATGCTAGGGCCGCGACGCCGTGCGACGGCGACGGAGCCAGAAGGTTTTTTCAGTCGTGAGCTGGAGCTCAGGAGCGCCGTTGCGATCGCTCGTCTGTCTGTAGACGAACTGCATTCGCTGCACGACGGTGATCCACGCGGTCACGGTGAGAATGACGATAATCACGCCGAGCACCCAGCCGTTGAGCGCGAGGCCGAAAAATGCCTGCGGCGCCGAGAGCAGCACGATGCGCTCGGGACGCTGCATCAACCCGACTTTCGCGTCGAGCCCAAGCGCTTCGGCACGCGCCCGGATGTACGAGGTGAGGTACGCGCCGATCAGACCGGCCAAGCACACCACAACCATCGGCACGTTGTGGTGAACCGGGTTGAGGGCATAAAACACCGCGAGCCCACTGAGCAGCGCACCGTCGGCCAGGCGATCGAGCGTCGAATCGAGAAACGCACCAAACGCGGAGCTCTTGTTCGATCGACGCGCCACCGTTCCGTCGAGCACGTCAAACAGCGCCGTCATGCCGAGAAACCAACCGCCGGTGCGAATGTGACCCGTCGCATAAATGACGGCGCCAACGACGGTGCAGACGGTTCCAATCGCGGTAATCGTGTTCGGATGGACTCCGCGACGCACCAGCCAGTTCGCGACCGGATCGATGACCCGCAAGTATCCGTTTTTGAGCCAGTCCGGGAGAAGCTTCATGCGGCTCCGAAGGGGCGCAGGGCGCAACGGCTGCGTCGACGTTCCGGCGCGGCGGGATCGGTCGGCACGCCGGTCGAGGCTGGAGCGCCGCTCCGGCGTAAAAGTATCCCCTCCACAGAGTTGTAGCAACGGGGCGCCGGCTCGGCGGCGCCCACCGGTGGGTCAACTTTCACGCGTGCGGCGGCCGCCTGCCTCCGCGTGACCAGTCACTCTGGGAGTGGAAACTGGTACGTCCCCGAGAGCACGATGTTATTTCGACTATAGGTCTTCGTACCGTCGATCGTGACGGCGCGGAGCGAGACCGTCGACCCTGGCGCGAACCCCTGAACCGGAATCGTCGCCGAACTGTCGCTCGGCACCTGACGCAGGAAGGTATCCCTCCCGCTCAGCGTGATGTACACGTTCACCGCTTGTGAGAGCTTGTTGGTCACCTGCAGCGAAATCTGCGACGGCTGCGCGGGCGCAGTTCGCACCTCCACCTGGTGCGAGCTGCACGCCAACGCACTGGAGAGCACGATGGCGAAGCCAAGCAACATCGGTTTGGTGGTGAATCTCATCGACAGCTCCTCGGTTGAATCGGCGCGCCGAGCGACCGGTCGAACGGTCGGTTGCAAGAGGTGTGCGCAACAGCCGCGCTTGCTCACGGTGCTCTGCGCGTCCTCGCGGAAGCCGAAGCTTGGCTATCGATACAGCCGATAGCGCCGCGCGGCGCTGACGAACTGTTCGACCGCTCCATGCTGACTTCGCATGACGGAGTCGGGCTCGCCACCTCGCACGAGCGCCGCGCGCGCTGCGCTGCTGCCGAATCGCTCATCGAACGTTGGATTCTCGATGCGAAGCGAATCGTGATTCACCGCAACGATCGCCGCGAGGATCGAGGCCGCGACCATGCCCGATTGAACGGCATTGCGATTCGTAATCTCGATCTTCACTCCGGGAATTCGCCGCCCATTGTACTTGGCGTCGCCTGGATTGTGCGGCGTAAACGAATCGACGACGAAGCGGACGCCGCCCAGTCGTCGCGCGTTGAGCGACGACGCGACGCGCACCGCGTCGAGCCATGGCGCACCGAACCGTTGAAACGCGTCGGCCGTGCCGCGCCCAACCGACACGTTCGAGCCCTCGAACGCGACGAGCGACGGATAGAGGAGCACGCTCGCCAATGTCGGCAGATTGGGAGACGGTTGAACCCACGGCAGTCCCGTTTCGTCGAACCACATCGAGCGCTTCCAACCGGCGACGGGAATTACGTGGAGCGGCGCCCGAATCCCCAAGACACTGTTGTAAAACAGCGCCAACTCGCCCATCGTCATGCCATGGCGCAACGGGAACGGATACAGCGCGTACGGTTTGGCGGATCGCTCGGGCGTTTGCTCATTCGCATTCGACAACGCGCTGTCGAGCATCGGCCCGTCGACATGTTCGCCGGTGATCGGGTTCGGCCGGTCGAGCACGATGATCGGCAATCGTCGCCGAGCAGCGGCGCGAAGTGCGTACACCATCGTTCCGACGTACGTCCACGTGCGCGTACCGACGTCCTGCAAATCGAACACGAGTGCGTCGAGGTCAGCCAGCGAGCTGTCCGGCGGCGCGATGGCGGTTTCGGTGTAGAGCGAGATCACGGGCAAGCCGCTCCGTTCGTCGACACCGCTCGCGATGTGCTCGCGATCTTCGGTGCCGCGGATGCCGTGCTCCGGCGAGAACAGGCGGACGAGCACCACGCCCGCCGATCGTGCGCGAGCGTCGCGGAGCAGTTCGATGTCCGACGCACCGCTCGCGTCCACGCCCGCCTGATTGGTGATGAGCGCGATACGACGCCCGCGAATGAGCGACAGGCTGTCGTGGAGCAGCACCGTGATGCCCGGTCGCACCATGGCCCGTACCTGCGCGGCGACGGGTCTCGTCGCGAGCAGAGCACCGGACCACAAGACCAAAACCGTCACTCCCCTTTTCAGCCGGATGAGCGTATGCACGTCGTTCGCGTCTCCTTGCTGCGTATCGCGGCGGGATGCCTGCTGGTGGCTGCGCACCGCGCCGGCGCGTCGCCAATGCAAGATGGCGCCGGCGCGCGTTCATCACCATTGCCGCAGGCGCCATTGCCGGCGCGCGCCGTGGCCGCGATCCGCGACTCGGTGCGCCGCGTGCTGGATCGCGCCCGCGCGGACAGCGCGTTCCCCGGCGCAATTGCCGTCGTCGGCACGGCGCACTCAGTCGTCGCCGAGTACGCCGTCGGCACGCTCGACTGGAAACCGAGCCCGACGCCAAACGATCACACGCTGTGGGACTTGGCGTCGCTCACCAAGGTCATCGGTCTGACGAACGGCATCATGATTCTGCACTCCGAGGGAAAGATCGATCTCGACACACCGGTGCAACGATATTTGCCGGCGTGGAAGGGGCCGAACAAAGCAGCGCGTGACGATTCGCAATCTGCTCACGCATACGTCGGGGCTGCCTGCGTTCAAGCCGTACGACGAGATCACGCACAATCCGGACTCCCTTGCGGCGCTCTTGTTCAACACTCCGCTCGATACGCTGCCCGGCGTGCGCATGGTCTACAGCGACATCGGCGCGTACATGATGGGCCGCGTGCTGCAGGCGATCACCGGGCAGACACTCGACGCGTACTTGCACGACCATGTCTTCGTGCCTGCGGGTATGCTCGAGACGATGTACAACCCGCCGGCGTCGCTGCTCCCGCGCATCGCGCCGACCGAGTTCGATCCCAAACGCGGCGGTTTGCTCCACGGCAAGGTGCACGACGAGCGCGCGTACTACCTCGGCGGCGTCTCGGCGCACGCGGGACTGTTCAGCAGTGCGCACGACCTCACGCGCTTTGCGCAGATGTATCTCAACGACGGCGTGATCGACGGAAAGCGCGTATTGCCCGCGCGCGAGATCGCGGAGTTCACGCGCTACGCCGACTCGACCTTTTCCGATCGCGGCATTGGCTGGCAGAAGCCCGATCTTGCAGGGATGAAATACGCGTCGCCCTCGGCGTCGTGGGCGGGCGAGCACATGTCATCGCGCGCGTTCGGCCACACCGGATTCACCGGCACCTCGATCGCCATTGATCCCGCGCACGACGTATTCATCATTCTCTTGACCAATCGCGTCGACCCAACGCGGAACAACACCAAGATCACCGGCGTGCGTCGCCAGTTGGCCGACGCCGTGATGTCGACGATCCTGAACCCCGCGCTCAACCCGTCGCCGTCCTCACCTTCCACCCGTCGCCCATGACGCTTTCCTGGATCGACTGGCTCATCGTCGCCGCCTACTTCGCGCTGTCGGCCGGCATCGGCCTGTTCTACACGAAGAAGGGCGGCGAGAACCTCGAGGAGTATTTCATCTCGGGGCGTCAGGTCGCGTGGTGGCTGGCCGGCGCATCGATGGTCGCGACGACTTTCGCCGCCGACACGCCGCTCGTCGTCACCGGCATCGTCAGCTCGAACGGAGTGGCCGGGAATTGGTTGTGGTGGAACATGCTGATGAGCGGCATGCTCACGGTGTTCTTCTTCGCGCGACTCTGGCGACGCGCCAACGTCATGACCGACGTCGAGCTGGCCGAGGTGCGGTACAGCGGCAAGCGCGCCGCCGTGCTGCGCGGCTTTCGCGCGATCTACCTCGCGCTGCCGATCAACCTGATCATCCTCGGTTGGGTGACGCGGGCGATGATCAAGATTCTCACGATCTCGCTCGGCCTGCGAGACGTGCACGTGGCGGGCATGACGATCTCTGGCCAAGTCATCGCCGTCGGCATCTGCTTCCTCGTCACGATGTCGTACTCGGTCGCCGCGGGCATGTGGGCGGTGCTGTGGACCGACCTCGTGCAGTTCGTGATCAAGATGTCCGCGGTCGTCATCCTCGCCGTGTACTCCGTGAGAGCGGTCGGCGGTATGGCCAAGCTCAAGGCCGGAGTTGCGGCGCACTTTGGAAGTCCAACGGCAGGCCTCTCGGTGTTGCCGGTCAAGTTCACCGGCCACGGCATCGAGGCGTACACATGGATGCCGCTCCTCGCGCTCGGCGTCTTTCTCTCGGTGCAGTGGTGGGCAGCCTGGTATCCGGGCGCCGAGCCGGGCGGCGGTGGATATGTCGCGCAGCGCATTTTCTCGGCGAAGACCGAACGCGACGGCGTGCTCGCGACGCTTTTCTTCCAAGTAGCACACTACGCGATTCGCCCGTGGCCGTGGATCATTACGGCGTTGGCGACGATCATGCTCTACCCCAATGGAGTCGGGCCGACGCACGATCACGAGGCGGCGTACGTCAAAGCGTTCGTCGATTTACTACCCACGCCCTGGCGCGGCGTGATGATGGCCGGCTTCGCCGCCGCGTACATGTCGACGGTGGGGACGCAGCTCAACTGGGGCGCGTCGTATCTGGTGAACGATTTCTATAAGAGATTCATCAATAAGACCGATACCGAAAAGCACTACGTGAA
Organism: uncultured Gemmatimonadaceae bacterium; assembly: GCA_963817445.1. Classification (GTDB taxonomy): domain Bacteria; phylum Gemmatimonadota; class Gemmatimonadetes; order Gemmatimonadales; family Gemmatimonadaceae; genus JAQBQB01. The sequence continues at coordinate 226,854 of CAWFOG010000022.1, read as the reverse complement.
AGTTTCACGCTGGACGACCATCGGACTGTTCCTCGCGTCAGCGGCCGTCGCCTGGCAGCTCGATTCCGTGCAGGGCGCCTGGGAATTCCTGCTCGCGCTCGGATCCGGCACGGGGCTCGTGCTGATTCTGCGCTGGTACTGGTGGCGCGTGAATGCCTGGTCGGAAATCAGCGCGATGATCATCTCAGCGGTCGTGTCGCTCGCCGCCCATCCGTTCATCGTGGCGCGCTATCCACAGAATGACCCGCGCGTGGTCGCCGTGACGATGCTCGTGACGGTCGTGGTGAGCACCATCGTCTGGCTCGCCGTGACATACATGACCGATCCCGAGCCGGACGAAACGCTCGATGCGTTCTATCTGCGCGTTCGCCCCGGCGGACCGGGCTGGGCGCGGGTGTCCGAACGCCTCGGCTTTGGACGCGAATCGACGCCGGGCGGCGCGCTCGCGTGGACGAACTGGATCGCGGGTATCGTGGCGGTGTACGCCACACTGTTCGGGATCGGCAAGCTCGTGTTCGGCGAGCTGGGCAACGCTCTCATCCTTCTCGCGGTCGCCGCGGTTGCCTTCACGTGGATCGCGCGGTCATTCCGGAACGAGGTGCCGCCCCCGGCGGCGCGCGCTGGAGAGCCTGTCCCCATGGCAGCGGATTGAGACTGCTTCCCTTGGACGCTATACTTCGTATGTACCTCGACCGCCAGCAGTTGAGCACGCGTTAGGACGGTTGGCCGTCTCTTTTTGGAGGCTCCGCAATGAGCACGATGAATCAGCCCGAGGTGATGGTGACCGTAACGTCGGTCGCATCCGTCGAGGTGAGGAAGTTTATGGAAGTGGAAGGCGTCGATCCGGCCAAGGGCGGCCTGCGGGTGAGCGTGCAGCCGGGTGGGTGCAGCGGCTTCAAGTACGGCTTGCTCATCGAGGACGCGGCCGCTGAAGACGATCTTCTCGTCGCGCAGGGCGACTGGAACGTGTTCGTCGACCCCTTCTCGGCACAGTACCTGAACGGGGTAATCATCGACTATGTCTCGTCGATGCAGGGCTCCGGTTTCACCTTCAAGAATCCGAATTCCACGGGCGGCTGCGGCTGCGGCAGCTCGTTCTCGGCTTAACACCCGCACGCCAGGGGTAGCATGGACCGATCCGTCGCTGGCACACGCCGGGACGGGGTCGTGGTAGAGGGGGGTGCTCGCGATCCGAGTGATCGCGCGGCACCCCCCTCTCGCGTCCCGAACCCGTCACACACCTCGAGCACGCACGAGCGTATTCGCACCGTCGTCGTCGAGGATCACGGCGACATCGCGCGCCTGGTCGCCAATCGCATCGCGACGCTCATCCGTGAACGGAACGCGGCCGGCGAACGCACCGTGCTCGGCTTGGCAACCGGGTCGACGCCGATCGGGATCTATCGCGAGCTGATCCGGATGCACCGCGACGAGCACCTCAGCTTCGCGAACGTCATCACGTTCAACCTCGACGAGTACTACCCGATGCCGACGGAGAGCATTCACTCCTACCATCGGTTCATGTGGGAGAATCTGTTCTCACAGATCGACATCGCACCCGAGAACGTGCACATACCGCCCGGCAACGCGCCGCGCGACGAGATCGAGGACGCCGCTCGCCGGTACGAAAGCAACATCCAGCGCGCGGGCGGCATCGACTTTCAGATTCTCGGTATTGGCAAGACCGGCCACATCGGCTTCAACGAGCCGGGATCGGGACCTGAGAGTCGCACGCGACTCGTCACGCTCGACGCCGTGACGCGCAAGGACGCCGCCGCCGACTTCTTCGGCGAGGAGTACGTTCCGCGCGAAGCGATCACCATGGGCATCGCGACGATTCTCGATGCGCGCGAGATCGCCATCATCGCCACCGGTGAGCACAAGGCGAGCATCGTGCAGCGCGCCGTCGAGGGGGACATCGACGTCGAAGTCGCCGCGACCTTCTTGCAGCGACACGCCAACACGACATTCTATCTCGACCGCGCCGCGGCCGTCGAACTGACGCGCATCAAGACGCCTTGGCTCATCGACGAAGTGCACTGGACGTTGGAGCTGATCGTCCGCGGCGTGATGTGGCTGTCGCACCGTACAGATAAAGCGATCCTCAAGCTGACGCAGCGCGACTACGCCGACGCCCGCATGTCGTCGCTCGTCGCCAAGTTCGGATCGCCCGGTGAAGTCAACGGCAAGGTGTTCAACGTCCTCGGCGCGAAAATTCGCGGCAAGTCCAAGTTGCCGGTTGGTCGCAACATCATCTGCTTTTCGCCGCACCCGGATGACGACGTCATTTCGATGGGCGGTATTCTCCGCAAACTCGTGGAGAATGACAACGAGATTGCCGTCGCGTACATGACGAGCGGCAACATTGCCGTGTTCGACCATGACGTGCGACGGTACGTGGACTTCATCGAGCGGCTGTCCGTCGAAGGGCGAATCGATCGCGCGAAGGTCGATTCGCTCGCCGCCAAGATCGAGGAATGTCTCCAGCGCAAGACGCCCGGCGAAGTCGACATTCCTGAAGTGCAGGACATCAAGCGAATCATTCGCGAAGCCGAGGCGGTGAGCGGCATCGAAACGCTGGGTCTGCCGCGCAGTGCGGCGCGTTTTCTCAATCTGCCATTCTACCAAACCGGAAAAGTCCGCAAGGATCCGATCGGCCCCGCCGACGTCGCCATAGTGCGCGCGCTGCTCGAGGAGATCCGACCAGATCTGATCTTCGTCGCCGGTGACCTCTCGGATCCGCACGGTACGCATCGCATGTGCAAGGAAGCGATCGATCTCGCGCTGGCCGAGCGGGGCCAGCGACCGGAGGTGTGGCTCTATCGCGGTGCGTGGCAGGAGTGGCCGATCGACGAAGCCACCTGGCTGGTGCCGCTGTCGCAAGAAGAGTTGCGTCGAAAGATTCAGGCGATCTTCAAGCATCAATCGCAAAAGGACTCGGCTCCCTTCCCCGGCGGCTACGACGAGCGCGAATTTTGGCAGCGTGTCGAAGCGCGCAACAAGGGTACGGCGGCGGAACTCGATCGCCTCGGGCTGGCCGAGTACTTCGCGATGGAAGCGTATGTCGTCGAGTAGCGCGTGGCCCTTCCCCCAACGGGGAGGGCCATGCGCGGCCTGAACGCGCTCGACATTGTCGTCATCATCGCCTACCTGATCGGAATCACGCTGCTCGGCATGTACGTCGGCCGGCGCCAGCGCGATGCGAAAGATTACTTCGTCGCCGATCGCGAGATTCCCTGGTGGGCCGTGATGTTCTCGATCGTCGCCAGCGAAACGAGCGCGCTGACGTTCATCAGCATTCCCGGCCTGGCGTACATCAGCAATCTCGGATTTCTCGAGATCGCGGCGGGGTATCTCGTCGGGCGCGTCGTGGTCGCGTATACGCTGCTTCCGCGGTACTACAACGGAAACCTCGTCACCGCGTACGCGCTTCTCGAGGGACGTTTCGGTCTCGCGACACGCCGCTTCGCGTCGATCGTGTTCATGGTTACGCGCGGCATGGCGGATTCCGTGCGCGTCTTCGCCACCGCGGTCCCGATCGCGTTGATCATCGGTCCGCTGCTTCCACACGCTGCCGTGATGCCGGTCGCCGTACTGGTGCTCGGCACACTCACCGTGATCTACACGATTCGGGGCGGCATGCGCGCGGTCGTGTGGACGGAGATCGTTCAAGCGTCCGTGTATTTGTTCGGCGGCATCGCCGCGATCGTATTGATCGGACACATCGTCGCTGGCGGCTGGAGCGCCATCCTTCCCGCTGCAGCAGCGGCCGGAAAACTCAAAGCTATCAGCTGGTATACCGGCTTCGACCAGCCAAACACGATGTTCGCCGGTGTGATCGGCGGCGCGTTTCTCTCGATGGCATCGCACGGCGCCGATCAACTCATCGTACAACGTCTGCTCTCGGCGCGCTCGCTCAGATCGGCGCAGGCGGCAGTCATCGGCAGCGGGTTTGCCGTCATCATTCAGTTCGGGCTGTTCCTGATCCTCGGCGTCGGACTCTGGTCGCTCTATGGTGGACAGACGTTCCCGATTCCCGACTCGATTTTTCCGACGTTCATCGTCGATCAAATGCCGCACGGCCTCGTCGGGCTATTGCTGGCCGCGGTGCTCGCCGCCACGATGAGCACCCACTCCGGCGCGATCAACTCGCTGGCCGCCGCCTCGACGCACGACATCTATCTGCCGCTCACGGGTCGATCGGCGGATGACCCTCGCACTCTGCGCGTCGGCAGAGTCTTCGCGCTGCTCTGGGGCATCGTGCTGACGAGCGGAGCGCTTCTCTTCCCGGCGAACGCCAAGACGCCGGTTGTCGTCGTCGCGCTCTCGATCGCGTCGTTTACCTACGGCGGACTTCTCGGCGGATTCTTTCTCGCTATTTTCTGGGCTCGAGCGCGGCAGTTCGACGCCATTCTCGGCATGTCGGTTGGCATTCTCGTGATGAGCGTTATCGTGTTCGCCAAGCCGCTCATCGGCGCATTTCCGTCGCTCGCGGGCCCACTCGGCCCGGCTTCGACCATCGCATACCCGTGGTACGTGGCGATTGGCACGGTGATTACGTTGAGCGTCGGTGTCGTATCGTCGTTCACGCACGCAGCCCCCGCTCCGCTCCCTCCAGTCGCAGTGACATGACCTTCATCGTTATCGGAATTGACGGCGGCGGTTCGAAGACGCGCGCCATGGTGGCCGACGAACATGGGCGAGCGATCGCCGAGACCGTCGGTCCCGGCAGCGCCGTACGTCCAGGCCGCGTGGAAGAATCCGCGGCGGTGATCGCCGAGGTTGTGCGCGACGCGCTCGCCTCGTGCGACATGACGCATGTGACGCCGCGTGTCATTTGCGTCGGCGTCGCCGGCGCCGGGCGCGACGCGGAGCGCCACGAGCTGTGGCAAGCGCTCGTCGGCCGCGACCTCGCCGCTGAACTCGTCGTGCAGTCCGATTTCAGCATCGCGCTCGATGACGCGTTCGGTGACGGTCCCGGTGTGCTGCTCATCAGCGGCACGGGCTCGGTGGCGTTCGGGCGTGGACCAACAGGGGCGACGGCGCGCGCCGGCGGTTGGGGACCGGTATGCGGCGACGAAGGAAGCGGCGCGTGGATTGGTCGTCGCGCGCTGTCGATCGTTACCGCGGCGTCGGACGGACGCGAGCCGGAGACGGCGCTCACTGGCGCAATTCTGACTGCCGCCGAGGTGAACGAGACGTCAGATCTCATCGGTTGGGCCGCGAGCGCCGACCCCGCGCGGCTCGCTACACTTGCTCCGATTGTGCTGAGCGTCGCCGACGCCGGCGATCTTCGTGCAAACGCGCTCGTCAGTCTCGCGGTGGAGGAGCTCGTGCTGCACGCGCGCGCGCTGGCTCGCCAGCTGTTCGGCGACGAACGCGCGTCTGTTCCGCTCGCGCTGTCCGGCGGCTTACTCGCGCGCGGCAACACGTTGCGAAAGCGACTCGAGCACCGCCTCAAATCAGCGGTGCCCGGTGCTCAGCTCACGACGGACGCGGTCGTGCCGGTTCGCGGAGCGGTACGCGCAGCGCTGCGCATGCTCGGCGAAGCGATGGTGTAACGGCGGCAGCCGTTATGTCACGTCCATCGGAGATCTTGCTTCGATAGCGGCAATGAGCGCACGCGCTTGCCGGTCACCATGAAGATTGCGTTGCAGAGCGCGGGCACGACGGGCGGAAGCGCCGGTTCGCCCAACCCCGTCGGCGGAAAGTCGGTCACGCGGAACGTGACTTCCACCGGTGGCGCGTCGCGAAGCCGGAGGAGCGGAAAGGTGTTGAAATTCGCCTGAACCGCGCGCCCTTTGTCGATCGTGATCTCCTGCCCCAGCGCTTCGGCGATTCCGTCCAGCACCGCGCCCTGCGCCTGACTTTCGGCGTTGAGCGGATTGATGATCTGGCTCCCGATGTCGCCAACGACCCAGACTTTGTCGACCTTCAGATCGCCGTCCTTGCTCACGGTCGCTTGCACGACTTCGGCGAAGTAGCCGCGGTGGCTGAAATGGAACGCGACGCCGACTCCTGTTCCCTTGGGCAGTTGTTGCTTCCCCCACCCAGATTTCTCAGCGACGAGTTCGAGAACACCGCGCATACGCGACGCATCCAAGCTCGCGGCTTGGCGATTGTCGGGCGTCGAGTCAACGACCGGCGGATGTGACAGGAGATCGAGCCGGAATTGCACGGGATCTTTGCCCGCCGCGTGTGCCAACTCGTCGATGAACGACTGCATGACGAAGGCAATCGCGTTGCTGCCCGGCGCACGGAGCGCACCGGTCGGAACCCCAAGGGGAATCGTCGACGCACCGAGGTCGAAATTCGGGATGAATCGCGACGGAAATTCCGTCGGCGAGATCGTCGCGCTCGCGGCGTACCGCTCTCCCTCACCGAACGTCACGAAGTGATCGCGCCAGGCGACGAGCCGCCCGTCGCCGCTCACGCCGCCGCTCAGGTAATGGAACCCGGCTGGTCGGTAGAAATCATGCTGCATATCATCTTCGCGCGTCCACAGCAGCTTGATCGGCACGCCGGGCATCTGCTTGGCAACCGCCGCGGCTTCGACCATGTAGTCGTTGTTGAGCCGGCGCCCAAACCCGCCGCCGGAACGCGTTATGTGAATCGTAATATCAGTTTCTTGAACACCGAACGTCTGCGCGACGAGACGGCGGCCGCCTTGTGGCTGCTGCGTCGGCGACCAGATCTCGAACTTGCCGTCGGCGTAGCGCGCCGTGGTGTTCTGCGGTTCGAGCGGCGCGTGCGCGATGAACGGGTAGAAGTATGCCGCCTCGACTGTCTTGGCCGCGCCCTGCAGCGCCACGTCGACGTCGCCGTCGCGGCGCAGCGAGTGCATGGGCGTCTGCTTGGACAGCTCGACCGCGCGCGCTGCAAACGCGGCGCTACTCTGCTGACTCGTCGCGCCTTCGTCCCACTGCACATTCAGTTTCTTGCGCGCGTTCTGCGCCAGCCACCAGTTGTCGGCGACGATCGCCACGCCGCTCAGTAGGCCGGTCAGCTGCGCGCCGCCCTCGACGATGAACGCGTTCTTCACTCCGGGCTGAGCCCGGATCTCGTCGAGATTGGCGCTCACCGCTTTGCCCGCGAAAACGGGGCACTTCACATACGCGGCGTACAGCATCCCCGGGAGCACCATGTCGATCCCGTAGAGCGGCTTGCCAGTCACGATCGCGTGATTGTCGACGCCGTGAACGCGCGTGCCGATGATGCGGTAGTCCTTCGGGTCCTTGAGCGTGACGCTGTCCAACGCCGGCACGGGAACGGTCGCGGCTTTCTCGAGCAACCGAGCATACGCCAGTGTGCGACCGGTCGGCGTGTGGGTCACCACACCGGACTTCGTTGTGCATGCCGATTCCGGAACGCCCCAGCTCTGAGCCGCCGCGGTCACGAGCATCGCTCGGCCCGCGGCGCCGACCTGTCGCATCGGCGTCCAGTTGGTCGGCGTCGCCGTGCTTCCACCGGCGCCCTGATTGCTGAACTTCGTGGTGTCGAGCGGCGCTTGCTCGATGCGCACATTCTGCCAATCGACGTCCAGTTCGTCGGCGATGAGCATCGGCAGCATCGTCTTTATGCCCTGCCCGATCTCCGGATTTTTCGCGATGATCGTGACGAGACCATCGGGCGTCATGCGGATGAATGCGTTCGGCGCGAACTCGCCCGCTTCGCCCGTCACCGCGACGACTGTCCGCCGCGTGCAGCACTCTGAAGTAGCTGCCAAGCATCAAGCCGCCGCCCGCCAGAGCGGTCACGCGCAAGAATGAGCGGCGGTCTACGAGTGTCGTGTCCATGGCCGCCTCCTACGAGTTGGAGTCGCCCGAACGCGCGCCGACAGTCGCCGGCATTTGCGCGGCCCTGTGGATCGCCTGGCGAATGCGGAGATAGGTCGCGCACCGGCAGATGTTCCCGTTCATCGCCGTGTCGATCTCGGTGTCCGTGGGATTCGGCGACTTGGCGAGCAGCGCGGACGCTGACATCAGTTGTCCGGCCTGACAGTAGCCGCACTGCGGTACGTCGATTTCTTCCCAGGCACGTTGGAGCGGATGCGAACCGTCGGGCGACAGTCCTTCGATCGTCGTGATCTCCGCGCCTTCCACAGTCGCGACGCGACGGGTACACGATCGAGTCGCCGCGCCGTTGATGTGCACCGTGCACGCGCCGCACTGCGCAATGCCGCAGCCGAACTTCGTACCCTTGAGATCGAGTACGTCGCGGAGGACCCAGAGCAACGGCATGTCGCCGGGCACGTCGACTTTGGCGGAAGTACCGTTGACCTTGAACGAGATCGCCATCGCGTCAACCCTCGTTGTTCGAGAGACTACCTCTCGCGCGTTCGTCGATCAGACTAGATCGGGTGTGCGCACGGGCGGAACCCGCAACGACTCTCCGGCGACCGCATCGGCGACCGGCGTCGACGCTCCGGGTTTGTCGAAGTCACCCTCCCAGCGCGCCATCACCACCGTCGCCAAGCAATTGCCGACCACGTTGAGCGACGTGCGTCCCATGTCCATCAACGCGTCCACTCCAAGAATGACGGCCACGGCCTGCAGTGGCAAGCCGAACTGTGCCAACGCGCCCGGAGAGAATCACGAGCGCCGCGCGCGGCACCGCTGCCACGCCTTTGCTCGTCAGCATCAGCGTCAGCATCATGATCAACTGCGCCGAGATCGGCATGTTGATGCCGGCTGCCTGCGCGGCGAACACTGACGCCAACGCCAGATAGAGCGTGCTGCCGTCGAGATTGAACGAATAGCCCGTAGGCAGCACGAACGCGACGATGCGGCGCGGCACACCGAGCTGCTCCATGCGCTCCATGGCCAGCGGGAACGCCGCCTCGGACGACGCAGTCGTGAACGCGATCAACCACGGCTCGCGCACCGCGCGGACAAACCGTTTGAGCGGCACGCGGAAGATCAACGCGATCGGCAGGAAGACGCACAGCGCGAACACGATCAGCGACCCGTACAACGTTCCGACGAGGATCCCCAGGTTGCGCAGCACACCGAGGCCGCCCTTCGACACGGTGACCGCGATGGCGGCGCCGATCCCGATGGGCGCGTACGACATGACGATGCCGACGAATTTGAACATGACATCCGTCAAACTCTCGCACGCGCTGAGCATGAACGCCTTGCTCGGCCCCTGCACCTTCGAGAGCGCCACGGCAAAGATGATCGCGAAGAACACGACTTGGAGCACTTCGTTCTTTGCCGCCGCGTCGAAGAAACTCTGCGGCACCGTATGCTCGATGACGCTTGTCAGCGTCGCATGCGTGGTGGCGAACTCCGCGCCTTCACTCGACGACGCCGCACCGAGGTTGACGCCCTTGCCCGGCTTGATGACGTTGACCGCGATGAGCCCGACGGCAAGCGCCAGCGTCGTGACGACCTCGAAGTACACGATCGACCGAAACGCCAAGCGGCCGACACGCTTCATGTCGTCGCCATGCCCCGCGATGCCGACGACGAGTGTTCCAAACAGCAGCGGCACGATCAACGACTTGATCATGCGCAGGAAAATCGACGACAGAATGTTGAGATCCGACGCCGCCCATCCCGCGTGCGATTCGCGCGCCGCGTCGGGAAACGCCCAGCCAAGAACGATCCCGACGACCATCGAGATGACGATCCACTGCGACAACGTGATGCGCCGCAGGAACGACTTTGGCGCTTTGCCAGCGTCCGGCCGGGTCACGGCCTGCGCGTGACTCACGACGCGGCTCCCCGCTCCGTCGTGCGCCGACGCAGCGTCGAATGCGTGTAACCGTACGTGAAGTACAACACCAATCCGATCACGAGCCAGATGGCGAATCGAATCCACGTGACCGTCGGCAGCTGGACCATGAGGTAGATGCACGCCGCGATCGAAATGAGCGGCGTGAGCGGTACCCACGGCACGCGGAACGGACGCGGACGCGTGGGATCGATGCGCCGCAAGAAGATCACGCCGGCGGACACGAGCACGAACGCGAACAACGTTCCGATATTCGTCAAATCCACAACTTCGGCGATGTTCGCAAACGCGGCGAAGAACGCGACGAACGCGCCGGTGAGAATCGTCCCGACGTACGGTGTCTTGTACTTCGGATGCACCTTGGCGAGAAACGGCGGCAGCAATCCATCGCGCGACATCGAGAAGAAGATGCGCGGCTGGCCGAGCTGAAAGACCAGTAGCACGCTTCCCATCGCGATCACCGCGCCGAGCGCGATGATCAGGCGCGACGCGCTGAGCAGCGCCGGCGGGCCAGAGGCGAACTGGAGTGCCGTGATCATCGGCTCGGCGGTGCCCAGTGTCTTCCAGGGCGCCATGCCGGTCATCACGACGGAGATCGCGATGTACAGCACCGTCGTCACGAGCAAACTCATGATGATGCCGAACGGCATGTCGCGCGGCGGATCTTTCGTTTCCTCAGCGGCCGTCGACACGGCGTCGAATCCGATGTAACTGAAGAATATGATCGCCGCAGCAGCACTGATTCCGGCCGCGCCATTCGGCGAGAAGCCGCCCGTCGTCGGATTCGTCCAGTTGTGCGGCTTGATGAGAAACACACCGACCGCGATGAAGAACAGGATGATCCCGACCTTCAATAGCACCATCGCGTTGTTGGCGTCGGCCGACTCCTTGATGCCGACGACGAGAATGACCGTGATCGCCGCCACGACCGAGACGGCAGGCAAGTTGATGATCAGCGGGAAACCAAAGATGTGCGGCGCCGTCGTCCACGCCGCGGCCAGATAACGCGTGAGGGTGTCGGTCGTGCCGGCGGCGGCACTACTCACCTGCGCTGAACGCGTCGTGCGCGGATCGATAGTCGGTCGCCAGCCACGCAGGCAGGTCGAGCCCGAAGTGATTGAGCAGCTCGCGAAAGTATCCCGCCCATCCGATCGCGACGCCAATGTTGCCGACGGCGTACTCGATGATCAGATCCCAACCAATGATCCAGGCGACGAATTCGCCGATCGACGCATATGCATACGTATATGCCGATCCTGAGATCGGCACCATCGCCGCGAACTCGGCGTAGCACAGCGCGGCGAATCCGCAGGCGATCGCGGTGAGCAGAAACGAAAAAATGATCGCCGGGCCGGCGCCCGGCCGCGCCGGGTCGCCGACGATTGCGGTCCCTGTCGTCGCGAAGATGCCGGCGCCGATCGTCGCACCAACACCGAGGGCGGTGAGGTGCCACTTGCCGAGCGTACGCTTGAGACCGCCGTGTGTAGCGACGTCGGCCTCGAAGTCGGCGACGGACTTCCTCGCGAAGAGTTGGTTCATGACGCCTCAGGCGGGGGTTTTGACCTCGGACTCGATGCGCATGCCGTAGAACGACCGGTAGATGAACGCCAACGCGATCAGGAAGAACACCGCGGCCAGAACGTGGCCCAACCCGGCCCCGCTCTTTTCAGTGAGCGACACCGCCAACTCCACGGCGAGCAGTCCAAACAGCGTCGTGAACTTGATGATCGGATTGAGCGCCACGGACGACGTATCCTTGAACGGATCGCCGACCGTATCGCCAACCACCGTCGCCGCATGCAACGGCGTGCCTTTCTGCTTGAGTTCGACCTCGACGATCTTCTTCGCGTTGTCCCACGCGCCGCCGGCGTTGGCCATGAAGATGGCCTGATACAGCCCGAACATCGCGATCGAGATCAGGTAGCCGATGAAGAAGAACGGCTCGACGAACGCGAACGCGAGCGTGGCGAAGAACACGGTGAAGAAGATGTTGAGCATGCCCTTCTGCGCGTACTTGGTGCAGATCTCGACGACCTTCTTGCTGTCCTCCACCGAGGCGGCGGCGGTGCTCTCGAGGTTCATGTTCGCCTTGATGAACTCGACCGCGCGATACGCGCCCGTCGTCACCGCTTGGGTCGACGCGCCCGTGAACCAATAGATGATCGCGCCGCCCGTGAGCAATCCGAGCAGGAATGGCGCATGGAGAATCGAGAGATTTTCGAGATTGGTCGTGAGTCCGTTTGTCAGGCCAACGATGATCGAGAAGATCATCGTCGTCGCGCCAACAACGGCGGTGCCAATGAGCACCGGCTTGGCCGTCGCCTTGAACGTGTTGCCCGCGCCGTCGTTCTCTTCGAGGAAATGCTTGGCGCGCTCGAAGTCCACGGCGAAGCCATACTGCTGCTGAATCTCGGCGGGCGCACTCGGCATCTGCTCGATCGTCGACAGTTCGAACACCGACTGCGCGTTGTCCGTCACCGGGCCGTACGAATCCACGGCGATCGTGACCGGACCCATGCCGAGGAAGCCGAAGGCGACGAGGCCAAAGGCGAACACCGCCGGAGCAACCATAAGTGCTTCGAGGCCCGCGGTGCTGATCAGGTAACCCACCGTCATCAGGCCGACGATCGTGATGCCGAGCCAGAACGCGCTGAAGTTGCCCGCGACGAGGCCGGACAGAATGTTGAGCGACGCGCCGCCTTCGCGCGACGACGTCACCACTTCGTGGACGTGTCGCGACTCGGTCGACGTGAACACCTTGACCAATTCCGGAATGATCGCGCCGGCCAGCGTCCCGCACGTGATGACGCTCGACAGCTTCCACCACAGCGTGCCATCGCCGAGGGTCGGAATGACGAGGTAGGACAGGATGTAGGTGAGGACCACCGAGATGATCGACGTCAACCAGACGAGCACCGTGAGCGGCGCCTCGAAGTTCATCCGGTCGGCGTTGGCGTACCGGCTCTTGGCAATCGCGCCGTTGATCAGGTACGACACGCCGCTGGCGATGACCATCATGATGCGCATCGCGAAGATCCAGACGAGCAGCTGCACCTGCACCGCCGGCTCCTTGACCGCGAGCACGATGAACGAGATCAGCGCGACACCGGTCACGCCGTACGTCTCGAACCCGTCCGCGCTCGGACCGACCGAGTCACCGGCGTTGTCGCCCGTGCAATCGGCGATCACGCCAGGATTGCGCGCGTCGTCTTCCTTGACGTTGAACACGATCTTCATCAAGTCGGCGCCAATGTCGGCGATCTTGGTGAAGATGCCGCCGGCGATGCGCAGCGCCGCGGCGCCGAGCGATTCACCGATTGCGAACCCGATGAAGCACGGGCCGGCGTACGAGCCCGGAACGAACAGCAGAATGCCGAGCATCATCACCAGCTCGACCGAGATGAGCAGCATGCCGATGCTCATGCCCGCGCTGAGCGGAATCGCGTAGCACGGATACGGCTTGCCGCGCAACGCAGCGAACGCCGTGCGCGAGTTGGCGAACGTGTTGACGCGAATGCCGAACCAGGCAACGCCGTAGCTGCCGGCGATACCGATCAGGCTGAAAATCAGAATGATGATGACCTTGTCGACGGGAAAGTGCACGAGCACGCCGAAGTACAGCGCGATCACGATCCCGATGAACACTTCGAGCAGCAGAATGAACTTGCCCTGCGTGATCAGGTAGGTCTTACAGGTTTCGTAGATCAACTCCGAAATCGCCCGCATCGACGAATGCACCGGCATGTTCTTGAGCCGCGTGTACATCACGAGGCCGAAGACGAGTCCGAGCACGCAGACGAGGAGTCCCCACACGAGGAACGCGCGGCCGCTCTTGCCGAAGAACGTGACCGGTACCGTCGTGTTCGAGAGATCCGGAATGACGAGGTTCGCTTCGCCGCCGGCTTGCTGCGGCGCCTGCGGCGCTGGCATCGCACTCGGCGCAGCCACGTGAAGGGCGGGCGCAGCGCCGGAGAGGGCGACTCCCGCGGCCTGTTGCGCCGCGAGCGAAACAGCGCCGACCTGGAGGCCAATGAGGGCGAGGGCGACTGAACAGATGATGGGGAGGATACGGCGGAGCGTGGTCCTCATCAGGATTCGTTTGGTTGGGGTAATCTGCGGGCAGGGGCAGAAAAAAAGCCCATGGAATTCTTCATGGGCCCTGCGCTTTCGGCGGATCGCGTAATGATACGGTTCGGGGCCGCGCTTAGCTAGGTCGGAACCCGATCAGAAATCGTAGATGATCTGCGCCTTCATGCGGATCGGCGTGCCGTCCGGCTTCGTGCCGGGTCGGAACTTGAAACTTCCGAGAACGTCCTTGAGGCGTTTGTTGTAGCCTCCGTCGCGCGTCGGGGTGAAGTCGAACCCCAGCACCTTGCCCGTCGAATCAACGTCGTACTCGGCGACGAGATGAAAGCCGCGAACCTTGTCCGGCATGGGCAGCGGCGGAATGAACATCTCCGTCGGAGTCGGCGCGTAGTTCGCCTGAGTGCCGCCGCCGGTCCCCGGTCCCGTTCCCGAGCCACGTCCCGTGCCCTCGCCCGAACCGACGCCGCCGCCCGTGCCCGGACCATTCCCCGCCGTTCCGTCGCGCCCACTCCCGCCGCCAGTTCCTGGTATCGGTGCCGCGACATCGCCGGCCGGCTTGGGCGGTTCCACCTTTGCCTCGGGCTTCGCCTCGCGACTGTCGCCGGCTCGGGCGGCTTCACTTTCGGCGGCGGAGGGGAATCATCGGCTGCGGCGGTTTCACTACAGGCTTGGCGACGGGAACCGGCGGGGTCGGAGCCTGAGCGATGCGGGTGAAGTGAACGAGCTCATGTACTCCGCCGGTTCCGCGGTGACCGCCGCCGCCACCGCCCGCCGGGCTTGGGCCGCCAGCGCCCTGCGGGCGCTCCACGACGTCCGCCGTGTGCGACGCGAACGGCACCACGAGCAGCAGAATGATCAGCACGTGGAGGAGCAGAGACACCAGACCAGATCCGCGACGGCTCTCCCGCAACTCGGGAAGCCGTGTCGCAGGCAACACGCGCATGCGCTGGCGCGGCTGCGTCGGCGATCTGGTCTTGTTCGGCTGGTGACGACATGCGCGGCTGACGGTGTCTCGCGAGCGCTCCCGGTGTCATGGAAAGTTATACGGCGGACGATCCCGAAAGGGTTCGTCCGCCGTATAACGACTACTCACTTGTGCGTACTTGAAACGCGCTATTTCGCTGCAGGCGCACTGCCTGGAGTGTCCTTCGGCGTCACGCCGAGCACGACCACTCCCGCGCCGCGCGCAACGTCCATCGCGTCGATCACGTCGGCGTATTTCACGCCGGGCACGCCCTTCACGAACATGATCTTCTCGTTACGCGGCGCAAAAATTTCCTTGAGCCGCGCCGGGAGTTGATCGCGCGTCACCTGCTCGCTGTTGATCGCGTACTTCCCGCCCGGGCTGATCTCGAGCACGATCTGGTCAGACTTCGAGTTGACCGGCGCCACGGTTGGATTCGGATCCGGCAACTGAATGTCGATCGCCTTCCGCATGGACGGGAGCACCGCCATGAAGATGATCAGGAGCACGAGCAGCACGTCGATCATCGGCGTGACGTTCGGCTCGTTCGACAAGCCGGCACTTCCGCTGGACATTGACATTATTTCTTCGCTCCAGCGGCGGTTCGCTTCCTTGGCGTCACCAGGGATCGTCGACACCGTGCCCGGCTTTTGATCGCCGATCATGCCCACCATCACGACGCCGTTGTGCGACGCGATATCGAGCATGTCGAGAACCTTGCCGTAGTCGACGTTCTTGTCGGCCTTGAGATACATGATGTAGTCATCGCGAGGCGTGTCCTTGTAGATGTGATGAAGCATCGTCGGGATGTCGGCCTCGTGGATCAACTTCTTGTTCAAGTAGTAATTGCCATCCTTGTCGATGCCGAGGACCTGGTCGGTCTGCTCGTCTTCGGGATGGTCCTTGATGTTCTGCGCCTGCGGTGGATCGGCGTTGAATCCCGCCAACAGTGCCGGCGCGACCACCATGAAGATGATCAGCAGCACCAGCATGACGTCTACCATCGGCGTCACGTTTGGCGTGGATTGAACGCCGGTTCCACCGCCCGTCGACATTGCCATGGGAAATACCTCTGCGACGGAGTGGAATTACTTCGTGAGCGGACCGCTGCTCGAGTTCGCCGCGTTGAATTCGCGCGTGAAGCGCGACCGCCCGAACTCACCCGACACGCCCTTGATGAGATAGTCGATCATTTCCTTCGACACGTACGTCATCTCGGCCGTGAGGTTGTCGATCTTGGTCGTGAAGTAGTTGTACGCCCACACCGCAGGAATGGCGACGAGAAGACCGAACGCCGTCGTGATCAGCGCTTCGGCGATACCACCGCCGATCGCTGCCAGACCGCCGGAACCCGACGCGGCCATTCCCGTGAACGAGTTGACGACGCCCATCGTGGTGCCGAGCAGTCCGACGAACGGAGCCGTGGCGCCGACGGTGGCGAGCACCGCGAGGCCGCGCTTCAGGTTCGTGATCTCGAGGAGCATGTTGCGCTCGACCGCGCGCTCCGCCGAGTTGATGTCGGCAACCGTGACCGAGCCGTCGGCGATGAGGGGCTTCACTTCGCCCAACGCGCCACCGAGAACCAGCGCGACGTGCGACTTCTTGTAGCTCTCCGCGAGGCGGATCGCCTCGGTGAGGTTGTCTTCCTCGAGGAACTGCGAGAATTCAGGCGCGAACTTGATCGTTTCTTTCTGCGCTTTGCGCAGGTTCCACCACTTCGAGACCATGACGGTCAACGAGTACACGGACATGATCGCCATGACGATACAAATGCCTTTGGCGAACGGGCCCATCTGGTGCCAGAGGCCAAGCAGTGAGAAATCCATTTCGACGAATCTCCGGGAGGGGTACGCGGATTACTTGCTGTTGAGACTGAACTGGAACGGCATCTGGACGAGCTGCTTGACTTTCTTTCCACCGACTTCCGCCGGGTAGAACTTCATGTTCGGCAGCGCCGACTTGACCGCGCTGGTGAACAGATCGTGCGTCGACTTGAGGATCTTGAACTCCTTCATGTCGGCGTGTCCGGTGGTGTCGACCACGAACTGCGCGAGCACTTCGCCCTCGACGTTCGCCGAGCGGAGCATGTCCGGATAGCGCGGCGGCTGGTTCGTCGGGTACGGAGCGACCTGCTTCTCGACCTGGAACTCGAAGTAGGTCTGATCGCCATTGATGGATTGCGGCGTGCCGCCGACAACACCCTTGGCGATACCACCCGCCACGCCCTTTCCGCTGAAATCTTCCTCGCTCGTCACCTTCTTCGAGAGGTCGATGTCGGGGAGGACGTCGGGGATCTTGATTGGAGCGGTCAGCACCTGGAAGCCTTTCGGCGGCGGTGCCTTCATGACCACGTCCGGCGGCGGCTTCGGCGCCTCTTTCGGCGGCGGCGGATCGTCCTTTTTCACGGTAACGAATTCCACCTTCTGCGCCTTCGGCTTTTCAAGTGCTTCACTCGCGTGGAGTGTGCCGTAGACCGCGGCGGTGATCAGAACCGCGTGGACGACCGTACTCACCAGCGTGCCGGCCGCGCGTTTCTGCTTCGCTGCTCGTGACTCGATGAGGTTGTCGAACATGTCTCTAGGCCTGATCGGGTGCGGGGTGTAGACGGGCGATCGATCTCGAAACAAAAGGTATCGTTCGATGATTGAGCCGGAATGCCGGAAAGATTAAGAGTTGGTGAAGGCGAGCCGCGACCACGCGACCATACATGCCCCTAGCAAATCAACGGTCCGTCGATTCCGTGGCCGCGTCCGCATCACCCGACGGTTGATCGCTCTCGGCCCGGTCGCTCTGATCGTGTTGCACCGGAAGTAGTACCGTGAACACGCTCCCGCGTCCCAATCGTGATTGGACCGTGATCGTTCCGCCGTGAGCTTGGACAATCCACTGCGCGATCGACAGTCCGAGTCCGAACCCGCCGCGTTCCGATGCGCGCGACCGCACGCGATCCGCGCGCCAAAATCGATCGAACACGTGCGGCAAATCGACCGCTGAAATTCCGATGCCGGTGTCGCGCACGGAGATCGCCGTCTCGTCGGGCTCGCGGCGCGCCACCGACAGCTCGACGCGTCCGCCGCGCGGCGTGTACTTGATCGCGTTCGTGACGAGATTGAGCAACAGTTGTCGCAATCGCGCGCGATCGCCCATGACGATGCCGTTCTCCATCGCGCTCAGCGACAGCGTGAGCCCAGCGTCTTCACCGAGAATCACCGCCGTCTCGTACACGTCGCGCACCAGCGGCTCGAGCTCGATCGGCGTTCGGTGAATGTCGAACCGACCTTCGTCCGCGCGCGCGAGCGTGAGCAAGCTGTCGACGAGATCGGACATGCGCGCCGTCTCCTGCAACGCTTCTTCGAGTGCAACCATCCGATCGGATCGGTTGGTCACAGGATGCATCGCTCGCTCGACGTCGGCGCGCAACACGGTGAGAGGCGTCTTCAACTCGTGGCTCGCGTCCGCGGTAAACCGCCGCAGCGCCGCGAACGATTCCTCGAGACGCGTAAGCATGGCGTTCACCGTTTGACCGAGGCGCGCCAACTCGTCGTTGCTCGCGTCCGCCGGCAGCCGGCGATGCAAGCTCCGTCCGTCCGTGATCGCCTCGACTTCGTTGATCAATTGATCGACCGGACGAAACGCATTGCCGACGACAAGGTAGGCGACGATCATCGAAATCACGAAGATGATTGGCGCCACGACGATGAGCGTGCCGAGAACCAGTTGCGGCGGGATCGTCGCGAGATCGACCGGCAGCGCCGCCACCACCCATGAGATGTTCGGACCGACGTCGACGCCGCGCTCGCGGATCGCCAGCAACTGCAGCGAATCCTCGCGCACGGGAACGATCGCGGCCGTTTCGCTCGTCAGCTTCAACACCTCGCGCAGCACGTTCGTCTGGTCGTCGCCAGACAACAGCCGCATCAGCGACGACGAATAGAGCAACTTGCCGCTTGGGTCGAGCACCATGAAATAGCCCGGCAGCGGATCGAGCGCCGCGGCGAGTTCCTTCGTCCCCTTCACTACCGGTGGGCCGCCGCGCGTCGAGTCGACGAATGTCATGCGCGTCAACGCGGCCTGTGCGTTCTGAATCGAGACCACCACGTTGTCGGCCACGCGATACGCTTCTTGCGCCAGTTGCTGCTGCGCGCCGGTGGCGCGAAGCGTCCACACCGCTCCGCCAAACACGACCATCGTCCCGAGCAGGACGACGGCATACGACACCGTGAGCCGGGTTCGCGTGGAAGCCATGCTGGCGCGCTACGGCTCTTTGATCATGTACCCCACACCGCGCACGGTCGTGATCAGCCGCTTCTGCTGCTTGGCATCGATCTTTTTGCGCAAGTGGTTGATCACGACATCGACGATGTTCGTGCCCGGATCAAAGTGGTAGCCCCACGCGTACTCTGTAATCAGCGTGCGGCTCATCACGCGACCCGCGTGGCGCATGAGATACTCGAGCACGGTGAACTCCTTGGGCGTCAAGTCGATCAACTCGCCGTTGCGCCGGACTTCGCGCGTCGCCTGATCGAGTACGAGATCGGCCACGACGAGCGTCGGCGACGCGAGCGCGCGCGGACGGCGGGCCAACGCCTCGACGCGCGCCAACAGTTCCTCGAACGCGAACGGCTTGGTGACGTAGTCGTCGGCGCCGGCGCGCAACGCCGTCACTTTCGCGTCGACAGCGTCCTGAGCGGTGAGCACGAGCACCGGCCGCTCGAATCCGCGCGCGCGCAGCGAGTGCAGAATCTCGAGGCCCGACTTGCTCGGCAGGCGCATGTCGAGGATGACGAGATCGTACGCCTCGGATTCGGCGCGGCGTTCGCCGTCCTCGCCGTCCGTCACGAGATCGACCGACCACCGCTGCTCTTCCAGACCGCGCCGAACGTACTGGCCGACCGTCGGGTCGTCCTCGATCACCAGAATGCGCATGTGCTCAAACTACGCGCGCACGCCCCGGCACGGCGAGGGGCGGCCGCGCCGCGCGATCAAATCGCTCGCGGGCTGTTTGCTAGCTGGCCTGTTAGCTGGTCGGCGAGCCGGCTGGCAAGCCGACGTGCTGGCTGGGGAGCCGCCCCGGACGATGCATGCCGTACTCGCGAATCTTCCGGTACAGCGTCTTCGACGAAATGCCGAGGATCTTCGCGGCCTTGCCCTGATGCCAGCGGGTCTGCGTCAACACGCCTTCAATGTGTTGGCGCTCGAGTTCCGCGAGCGTCGTCGTCGAGCCGACGGCGGCGCGCGACGACGCCGGCACCGTCGCCAGCGGCAGATCCTGCGCACGAATCTCGCCGCTGCCGCCGCGCGCGAGAAGCACCACGCGCTCGATCACGTTGCGCAGCTCGCGGATGTTGCCGGGCCAAGTGTACTGCTGCATCAGCGCGATCGCGTCCGGCGTGAGAACCGGTGCCGACGGACCGCCAAGATGCGTGAGGAAGTGCTGCGCCAAGAGCGGAATATCGACGGAGCGCTCGCGAAGCGGCGGCAGCGCCACCGTCACGGCATTCACCCGATACAACAGATCCTCGCGGAACCGGCCGTCGCGCGTCGGCTTCTTCGAGATCGTGATTGCTCGACGTCACCAGCCGAACCGCGATGTCGACCTTTTGCGTGCCGCCAACGCGGAAGAAGCTCCCGTGCTCGAGTGCGCGCGCCAGTTTCGATTGGAGTTTGCTGCTGAGCACTCCGACTTCGTCGACGAACAACGTGCCGTTCACCGCCAGCTCGATCAGCCCCGCCTTGCGCGCCACGGCGCCGCTGAACGCGCCGCGCTCGTGACCGAACAGCTCGACATCGAGCACGCTCTCCGAGAGCACCGTGCTGTCGGCTTCCACCATGGGCCCGAGTCGCGCCGACAGGCGATGGATCGCTCGCGCGAGGAGCGTCTTGCCCGTGCCGGATTCGCCGGTGATGAGCACCGGAGAGTCGGTCGTCGCCACGCGCTCGAGCAGCTTGAGCACCGAGTGCATCGGCGCATACTGCGTGATCACTTCCGGCGTGGAATCGACGCGCGACAGCCGCGCTTGCAGATACCGATTCTCGCGAGCGAGTTGGTGCTTCTCCCACGCACGCCGCACGAGCACGTCGATTTCCGCCATCCGGTATGGCTTGGCGAGATAGTCGTACGCGCCAAGCTTCATCGCCGTGATCGCCGTCTCGACGGTGCCGTTGCCGGTGATGATGATGACTTCCGGTGGATCGGGCTCCGCGCGCAACGCCTTGAGCGCCTCGAGTCCGTCCATTTCGGGCATGACGATGTCGATCAGCGCGACGTCGAATGCCTCGTCGCGCACGGCTTGCAGCGCCGCCTTGCCGTCGCCGACGCACACCACGTGGTGGCCGCGTCCGCGGAGAAAGGTCGACAGAATCTGCGCGAGATTTTCTTCGTCCTCGCCCACGAGGACGCGTACGCGCCCGCTATTCGGATGATCGATCATGCGGCTCGCATCGGCAAGAGAACGCGGAACACACTGCCCTCACCCACCACGCTGTCGACCTCGATACGGCCGCCATGCTCGGTGATGATCGAGTAGCAGATCGAGAGACCGAGACCGGTTCCGCGGCTTGGACCCTTCGTGGTATAGAACGGCTCGAAGATTTTCATTCGGTCGATGTTGCGAATTCCGTGGCCGCGGTCGACGACTTCGGTAATCGTCATCCCCGCGCGCGCGTCGGAGCGAGTGCGTAGCGTGATCACTCCGCGCTCCTCCATGGCGTCGAGCGCGTTGAGCAGCAGCGCCATCAGGACCTGCACCATCTGCTCTTCGTTCGCCCACACCGGCTTCGCGTCGGCACTCGTCTCGACGCCGACCTCCATGCGCCGAAACCGCGGATGGTGCTTGACCAGCTTGAGCGTCTTGTCGATCACCACCGGCAGTTCGACCACGGTCTTCGTCTTCGGCTTTGGCCGGCTGAAGTCGAGCAGCGTGTCGATGATGCCCTTGCAGCGATGTACTTCCTGCTGAATGAGATTCAGCGAGTCGACGATGTCGGCCTTGCTCGACTCCATGTCCATCGCGCCTTCGTCAAGCCCGATCGACATCCCCTCGGCGCACGCGCCGATCGTCGCCAACGGATTGTTGATCTCGTGCATCACACCGGCGGCCAGCGTGCCGAGCGCCGCGAGCTTTTCCGCCTGCGCAAAGCGCTCTTCCGCCTGCCGGCGTTCGGTGATGTCTTCGCCGATCGTGATGACGTGCGAGATCTCGTTCTCGGCCGCGCGCATCGGGATCTTGCTGATGCGATACGTATGCGCTTCGCCGAACGCCGACGATTCGATCGTGAATTGCTGCATTTCGCCCGTCTCGAATACGCTCGAGAATTCGGCGCGCAGCACGTCCGCCGGCTGGCGATGGAGAATGTCGAAAATGGTGCGCCCGATCGCCTCTTCGCGCGACACACCCTGGAGGCCTGTCTCGCGCTTGCGATTCCAGGCCTGAATACGATAGGCGCGGTCGACGACATACAGGCCGACGGGCAGCGAATCGATGATTTTTTCGGTGAACCGCCGTTGGGCGTCGATCTCGCGCGTGCGCGCGGCCACTTCCGACTGGAGGCGGTGCGTGGACTCGGCGTCGCGCAGCGCGGGCGCCAACACGTTGGCCACCGCGGAAAAGAAGAGCGCGTCGCGATTGGACAGCTCCCGCCCGGGACGCGCCGACAAGGCGCCCAGCGCCTGGCGGCCCGCGTGGAGCGGCGCGACGACGAGACCGTTTAGGGAATCCTCATCGGCGTCGGTCAATCGTGCTTCGACGTCGGCGGCGACCGTGTCGTCGCTTCCGGCGGACCAGGCGCGGCGCAACCCGTCCACACCGCGCAGCCAGAGCGTCGCCTTGACGCCATCGAGCTCGTTGGCCACGGCCGACAAAATGCCCGGCACCGACCTGACCGACCGAGTCGCCGGTGGCCAAGGCAGCCGCAATTTCCGCGATCGCGGTCAGCGTTCGCGGCATCGGCTTGGTCGTTCGGCGTCCTTTGGACGGAGTCGCGGCAGGCGCTTCGGACACGGGGTCGGATGTGGGTGACCCACGCACGCGGCGCGGGACAAGTTGACCGATCCAACTCAGGGGTAAGACGCCTGCACCGAGTTGATCGCAACCGTCCGTGGCCCATCGCGGGCTCCCGCGTACGTCGCCCCGATGCCCGCCCTTACGTCGGCCTTATTTCGGCCCTATTTCACCCTTATTTCAGCGCGTCGATGGCCGCAAAGATCTCGGCGTCTTCACGCCGATTGCTGGGATTCGTCTCGACATGTTCCCACCGGACCACGCCGCTGGGCGTCGAGCAGGAAATAGGCGCGATTGGCGTAGCCGCGGTCCTCGAGCAACACGCCGTACGCGCGCGACACCGTCCGCATGAAATCGCTCAGCATGTCGACGGACATGTGATATTTCGCTTTGTATTCCTTGAGCGAATAGGTCGAGTCGACGCTGATCGGCAGCACGGTCACGCCGCGGCCGGCGAACTGGTCGTGGTGATCGCGCATTTCGCACAGCTCTGCGGTGCACGTGCTGGAGAACGCCAGCGGAAAGAACGCGATCAGCACCGGCTTGCCGCGAAGCGAGTTGAGTGAGACCTTCTCGCCGGAGGTCGACGAGAGCGTAAAGTCCGGAGCTTGCTGTCCAACGGCGGGTACAGACGATGAGGCGGTAGCGGTAGCGGTCATCGGCGATTGGGGAAACGATTCGAGAGGCGAGTGACTGCGACGTGTTGAAACATACCCATTCAAGAATCCCCGTGTCGCGCGGACGCGCTACGCTGCTGGCGGCCTGTGCATTGGCTTTGGCCGGGCCGGCGGTGAGTTGCGCGGGTCGTGCGCCCGCGGCGGACAGCGGTGCACCCGTCCCTGCCTCAGCCTCAGCCCCTCAACCGATTGCGGGCGACGTCGAGCGAACCACTTTCGCGCCGTCACTCGGAGTCCACCTCGATCAAATGATGCGCCGCGCTTCGGGGCTCTACGTCCAGGATCTGAAGATCGGCACCGGCGCGATCGCGCTGCACGGCAAATCGATGGTCGTCCGCTACACTGGCTGGCTCGCCAGCGGTAAGCAGTTCGACAGCGGCGAAATCACCGTGACGATCGGAGCGAAGGGGACGATCGCCGCGTGGGAGGAGGGCCTGCTGGGCATGCGCGTGGGCGGCCAGCGACGGCTGGTCGTTCCGCCGAACCTGGGCTACGGCGTCGCGCGGCGCGGGCGACGACATTCCACCGAACGCGGTGCTGGTGTTCGAGATGGAGATCACGGCGGCGATGTGAGTGCCTCGACGGGCCACTACGCTTCCGTGATCGACCACTTGGCGAGGTGGTGCAGCGAGCATCGATATATCTGGGTTTCCGTATGAGAGGGCACAACCTGACAAGACGGTCAGAATGCCCCAACCATGCAAATCCCGAGCAGGTGCGGGCAAAGCGCTTCGGCCGCGGACGGAGTTCGATCGCGCCATCGTTGATGCGTATACTCTGCCGAGGAGTTAAAACACAACACCGAGCCGACGCATTGTTAGGGTTCTCATCCTAATTTAATAACGCGCGGAGGCGCAATCGTTTCTTGTGACTTCCATCGCATTTTTCATTTTTCCTCTCGCCCTCACCGGACATGCAAACGTTGCTTCTTGCGCACGGCAGCCTGACGTGACCCCCGAAAGCTGATCCAGATATAATGTCAGTCCTCAGCCCGAGGAGGACTGATGCGGAAGAGCCGGTTTTCAGAACAACAGATCGTCGCCGTCCTGCAGGAATGGGACGCGGGCGCGAAGATCGCTGACCTCGTGCGTCGCCACGGCGTGACCGAGCAGACGCTGTATCGCTGGAAGAAGACGTACGGCGGGCTGCAGGGCACAGCGAGGCGAAACGACTGAAGGCGCTCGAGGAGGAGAATCGGCAGCTCAAGCGGCTCGTCGCGGACCAAGCGCTCAATCTCCAGGTCGTGAAGGAGCTGCTGGGAAAAAAGTGGTGACGCCCGAGCAGCGGCGGACGGCCGTCATGCACGTGAGGGAGACCGCCGACGTGTCCGAGCGACAGGCGTGTCGCTACACGGGGTTCGCGCGGTCGAGTCAGCGCTATCGTCCGCGTCGGCCGTCTCGCACCGAGCTGCGGGAGCGGTTGCACACGCTCGCGCTCCTGCGCCCACGGTGGGGCTATCGACGGTTGTATCGCCTGTGACGGCGCGAAGGCCAGCTCGTGAACAAGAAGCTCGTGCAGCGGGTCTATCGCGAGGAAGGGCTCACCGTGCGTCGTCGCAATCGGAAGCGCGTCGCCGTTCCCCGGATGCCGGTGCCGGCACCGACCAAGCCCAACGAGCGCTGGAGTATGGATTTCGTCAGCGATGCGCTCGGCGACGGCCGCCAGTTCCGCGCGCTCACGATCGTCGATGACTGCACGCGCGAGTCGCCGGCGATCGAGGTGGATACGTCGTTGCCCGGTGCGCGCGTCGTGCGCGTGCTCGAGCGGTTGGCCGCAACGCGCGGACTGCCGACCGCCATCGTCTGCGACAACGGACCGGAGTTCCGCGGCGAAGCGCTGGATCAGTGGGCGGACCGACACGGCGTCGCGCTGCAATTCATTCAGCCGGGGAAGCCCGTGCAGAACGCATTTGCCGAACGCTTCAACGGCCGCCTTCGTGATGAATGTCTGAACGAGAGCTGGTTCGTCAGCTTGCACGACGCGCAGCAGACGATCGAAGCGTGGCGGATCGACTACAATGGCGCTCGGCCGCACAGCGGCCTCGCCCATCGCACCCCGGAGGAGTTTGCCAAAGAACTCCTCAACACTGCACCTTCACTGCACCAACCACCGGACTGACATCATGTCCGGACCAGCGTTGGGGGTCACGTCAGGATCACCGACGCTCCCGCGAATCTCAATCTTACGGCATCTCAATACTTCGACCGCCTGAAGGCGCTGACAAAGGACCCGCGGGTGCATGGATGTTGGGAGCCGAGGGCAACGATCACCGCCAACAATCACCCGCTTGATCACGGCCACAGCCATTGGAGCGCCGACGCATGCCCAGAAGGTTGGTAACTAGTCGCCAGGTGGTGAGCCACACCACGAAACGGACGCTTGCCCGAACGATCTTCGGTCTGGTCCTTCTTTGCGGGTGGTCGCCAGCCGCCCGGGCGCAGACCGATTCAGTCGCATTGTGGACGGTTGCCCTCCAGTCGGGGACTGTCGCTGCAAAGCAATTGGCGGTCGATGGCCTCTCTCGAATCCCGACAGTATCGCTGCCGACGCTAACCGTCCAGGCGCTGATCGGTGAACTCAACAGAGTTCATCAAGCTCTGATGGTTGGTGCGGACCCGGGTACGCCGGACCTGTCAGAGGACCATAGCGATTACTACACGAGCCTCGTCGGCATCGTCGTTGGATTGCGGACGCCAGCCGCCGCGCTTGCCCTGGTTCCGGCGATCGAGGTGTCAGGCGCCGCACAGCGCCGCGTCGCCCGGTACGGCGGCGACACCGTAGTCGCTGCGTTGGCGAACCTGGTCGCGAAGCGGTTTAGCCCGGATGATGCATTGGAGACGCTGGGTCTCGTCTGGTTTTGGTCCGACAGTACAGGCAGCGCGCTCTCTGATGCGTCGCGCAGCACGATCATCGCAACGCTCGCGGCGTCGGCGCTGACCGGTGACGACGAGGACATGCTGGGAGTGTCTGCGGCGCTGCGAGACGTCAAGAACCCATCGTTTCTGGCCTTGTCGCAGGTCCTGCGTGGGGTCGCCGTCGCCCAGGGTAGTCTCGGGCTGTTCACGGTTCACCGCCTCGATGAGGATGTGCTCCCCGTCTTGACGGCCGCGGCGGCGACGCGAAGCAACGCAGAGCTCGTTCGAGCAATCGGTCGAATGGCTGCAGCGGCTTGTGCTTCGCCGGCGAGCGGACAACGCCGCGGCCTCTGTCAATCGACGTCGAATCAGTTGGCCAACGCCGCGACGCATTTCGACCTCGGACAGTTCGGACCGGCGCGCAACGTCTACTCGAGTGTTGCGGACAAGTTTGCGAGTGCGAGGAACGATGGAACATTTACGGCGGCTGAGTACGCATTGATCAGCGGCGACCTTGTCACGCTCCTCGGACGGTCGTGGTGAGGCATCTCGCCGGGCTCTGCCTCGCGCTGGGCATTCTTGCGTGCGGACGGGCGACCGGCGATGCCGGGAACAGCGCCCATTCCGCCGCCCAACAGGCGGCCGCGTTGCCCCGTCCGGCATCGCAATCTCCGAGCGCTGCGGTCGACTCAGCCGTGTTGACGCTGGCGTCCTTGCCCGCGTCCGCGCAGGCCGCCCTGCGTGATAGCGCGCCCAATTTCGTCCCGCTGGACCCGTCGACGTATCCGCCGATCTTCGTCGCAATCGCCCACCAGTCGGCCGACGAAGGTTTGGTGCTCATCCGTGCCGACATACAAGGCCAGGGACGTGTCGACTATGCGGTCGCCGGAATGGACAATGATTCATTGCGTGTGGTCGCGCTTTTCCAGCAACCGGACGGCGGCTATCGAGTCGTGCACGCCTTCGCCTATTCGAAGCGGGGTTCACCGTTCGCGCGCAACAGACCACCTGGCGTACCCGCGCTCGCGCTCGAACGAGCGCCGTGCGAGTTCCGCTGCAAGAAATCTACTTTCGCGATTGTCCCGCGGTTCTTTGGCGACGACACGGGATCACCGCCCCCGCATTTGATCTGGCTGCCCGACCTCCGTCAATTCGCTTCGGATGAGCCGATTGATTAGCGGCATAGTCCGAAGAGTCACTAACTCAACAGGCGGATCGCGTGCGTCGCGATCGGCCAGGCATTTTACGACATGGAGCGGACCGGGATCGAACCGGTGACCCCCTGCTTGCAAAGCAGGTGCTCTCCCAACTGAGCTACCGCCCCCCCACGCGCGCCGGCCACTTCCCGCCCGCGCGAAATTCTAATCTATCCGTCCCACGCAGGCGCTGGAACGGGGTGTGAATTGAACTCTGAGGAACGTTCGAACGCCGAGCATCCGTCCGGAGCGGACACGCGCATGACCTCAGCCAACGCGAGCGCACACGAGGACGCAACCCGTCATGTGACGATCCGCTGCCAATTCTGCGACACCTGGAATCGCATCGACGCGGCACGGGCCGCGACCGCCCCAAGTGCGGCAGTTGCGGCAAGCCGATGCTCCTCGACCGGCCCGTCGCGCTCAACGACGACACGTTCGCGCGCACCATCGCCGACGCGGACGTTCCTGTGCTCGTCGACTTCTACGCCGACTGGTGCGGCCCGTGTAAGATGATGGCGCCGTTCGTCGACGAGCTCGCTCGGGAAAAACAGGGTGCGGTGCTCATCGCCAAGCTCGACACCGATCGCGCGCCGCGCGTCGCGCAGCAGTTCGACATTCGCGGCATCCCGACGACCATCGTCTTTCGCGCCGGAAAGGAAGTCGCGCGACAGTCCGGCGCCATGCCGAAAAAGGGACTCGAGGACTTGCTTGCTCGCGCCTGAGTCCCCCGAGCCAAGGCCGCCGGCGTTTACTCGTGCGCCGGCAGCGGCTCCATCGTCTCTGGATTGACGGGCACCTGCACCTCGTCGCGATACGGCGACGTACTCAGCGTGACGCGCATCCGTGGGAACGCGTTCATGAACTGGACGTAGCACCAGCCCCACGCGCCGACGTAGAGCAGCAGCACGCCAATCTCCCAGACGCCAAAGGGCAGCGCGCCAATCACGCCGTACCCCGACGGATAGACCTCGATGTAGCGCATCAGCCACATGCCGACGAGGCTGCACAGCGCGAACAGCGCCATCGTCGGACGAAACACCTTCGCTGCGCGGGAGAGCAATCCGAAGAACGGCGCCACGAAGACGAGAACGACCGACGCGATCGTCACCCATTTCCAGGGCGAGATGAGCCGAAGACGCATGAAGAACGTCTCCTCCGGCAAGTTCCCGTACCAAATCACGAGATACTGGCCGAACGTGAGGTAGCCCCAGAACGCCGTAAACGCGAAACAGAGCTTACCAATGTCGTGATAATGGACTTCTTGAATCAGTCCGTCCGCGGATCCGAGGAATCGGTCCCACGCCATCACGATCAGCGAAAAGAGCATCAGGGCGCACAGCCACGCACCCATGAAGAACCACCAACTGTACAGCGTGCTCTGGAAATGCAGCGACAGTCCCATCGACAGATCCCACGACAGCACTGACCAGCCGAGGCCGAACAAGAGCACCGAGAACACCGCGAGCTTGCCCTGGAGCGAATGCGTCGAGTGGAGTTCGCGACGCTCCTCGCCGAAGCCGTTGCGCATGCGCGCGCGGATCTTGGCCGCCCACGCCGCCCCACGCTCGGGCACGAGTCCCACGTCGAGGCGAATCGACGTGTACATGTACCAGATGGCGAGCCCGGTCATCAACCCGAAAATCACGATGTCGCGCGTCGACAGAAAGATCGGGTTGAAATACTCGGCCTTTTCCGGATTCGGATACGCCTCGTGCGTCCACGGGAAGACGTAGTGCTTCCCAGCGAACAGCGTGAGCAGCAGGAAGACGAACGCCACGGGAAGAAACGCCACGTAGCCTTCCATGAACCGGATCACGTGGCGCGACCAGCGCGCCGTCGTAATGCGCTGCACGGCCACGAACACCGTGCCCGCGCTCGACAGTGCGCCGAAGAACAGCCAGTTCGCGTGGAACGCGCGCCACACGCGATCCGGCGCCACGAACAGCCCGATGATGAACACGAGCGTCCCGATGGCGAATAACGCGGCGAACATCGTCCTGAACGACTTCGGAATCTCCTTGTCCGTCGCGGCGAGCACTTCACTCGGCGACGGAACGCGCACTTCATGCAAGGTCACGGCTGGTGCTCCGGCTTTTTCGTCGTGTCGGATGGCGATCGCTTGGTCGTGTCAGGGCTCGTGACCGCGCCGCTCGCCCCAGGACTTCCGTAGTATGGCGACGGGCGCGTTGGTCCCATCTGCGTCGCGCCGGGAACGTAGATGCCCGTTTGTCCGGGCAAGCCGTGCGACGTGTCGGCGGGGATGGTGCCCTTCCCCTGGATCGAACGCAGGTAGTTGACGATGTCCCAGCGGTCCGGCTCTTCGATGCGATTGTACGTCGGCATCAGCCCGCGGCCATTGCGGATCATGCCGAAGATGTAGCCGTCGGTGTACTGCGTCGCCGCAGCGGAGCCCGCGCCAATCGGCATCGGCGGAAACCCGTATCGTGTCACCGGACCATTGCCCATGCCCAACGGGCCGTGGCACGGCGCGCAATTGATCTGAAAGTTGATTCGGCCGCGACTCACCGACGCCGAATCGGCCGGAATTGGATTCGGAATCTTTGACATCGCCACGACGCTCTGCGGCGTCGGCAACCGATTGAACTCGAACCCCGGGGCCGCACTGCCGTTGATCGGCACCGACGACTGCGGGTTGCCGCGGAACGGAATGGTGTCCGCCTCGGTCTCCCACGGGTCGATCTTGGGCTGCTGCTTGAAGTCGGTGAACCAGCTGCACGCGCACACCAGCAGCACGGGCGTGAAGCGCACCATTCGCGCGAGCCTCGCGCGGTCGACGCCGTTAGCGCTCACGCCGCACCTCCGCCGCACCGTGCTGTTTGAGAACACTCATGGCTTGGTCGGCGCGGTCGGGATCGGTCACGACCCAGACGCCGAACTGATCGCCGCTGAACCGCGCGTCGTAGCCAACCGTGGTCGTCAGTCGCGGAATGTGCGAGAGGCCGAACATGGCGAACACAGTGGCGAGTCCGCCGATCAATACCATGACTTCGAATCCGAGAATCGTGAACGGCACCCAGCTCGCGATGGCCTTTCCGCCGACGACGATTGGCCAGTAATCCGAGATCCACACCGGAATCCAATAGCCGAACGTCACGCCGCACAGCCCGAAGACGAGCGTGAAGATCCGCACCCGGCTCGGCGCGTGCTTCATCACGTGCTCGAACTCGTGGCGCGGCGTCGGCGTGAACACGGTGATGTCGCCGAACCGTTCCTTCTTGAGATCCTCGATCGCGTGCACCGCCGAGTCGATCTCATCGAATGCTCCAAGAACGCCTTGCATCAGTGCGGCGCCCCCGTCTCGTCAGGGTACACGGTGCCTTCCGTCATGTCGGCCGTCGGATCGTGGCTGAACCGCATTCGCGGTGGCACGATCTCCTTGATCTCGCTCATCGCCATTACCGGCAACTGCTTGATGAACAACAGGAACCACATGAAGAACCAGCCGAAGCTACCGAGCAGAATGCTGTAGTCGACGAAGGTCGGCCGGTACGTGCCCCACTGCCACGGCTCGAACTCGTGCGACAGCGACGGCACGACGATGACGAAACGCTCAAACCACATGCCGAGGTTGATCGTCAGCGACAGCCAGAACAGCCACATCGGGTTGCGTCGCAGCTTCTGCGACCAGAGCGACAGCGGGAGCACGCAGTTGCAGATGAGCATGATCCACGCGGCCCATGCCCATTGGCCGAACACGCGGTTCCAGAAATAATCCTGCTCGAACCGGTTGCCGCTCATCCACGCGACCTGGAATTCGGTCAGATACGCGAGCCCGACCACCGTCGACGTGAACAGACAGAGTTTGGCCGCCGCGTCCAGGTCGTTGAGCGTGATGTAGTGCTCGAGCTTGAAGAACTTTCGCAGCGGGATGACGATCGTGAACACCATCCCGATGCCCGAGAAGATCGCGCCGGCCACGAAGTACGGCGGGAAGATCGTCGCGTGCCACCCCGGCGTCAGTGCCATCGCGAAGTCGAACGACACGACCGAGTGCACCGACAGCACCAGCGGCGTCGCGAACGCGGCGAGGAACAGGTACGCGCGCGTGAAGTGCCGCCACTCGCGATCCGAGTTGCGCCATCCGAGCGCGAGTTGCGCGTAGATCGCTTTGCGGATCGGATTCTTCTCCCGGTCGCGCAAAATCGCGATGTCTGGAATGAGCCCGACGTACAAGAACGTGCTCGAGATCGTGAGGTACGTGAGGATCGCGAATACGTCCCACACCAGCGGGCTCTTGGGATTTGGCCAGATGAGCCGCCAGTTCGGATACGGAATCAGGTAGAAGAACTTCCACGGCCGCCCGAGGTGCAATATCGGGAACAGACCCGCCGTCATGACCGCGAACACGGTCATCGCTTCCGATGCGCGGTAAATGCTCGTGCGGAACCCGGCGCGGAACAGATAGAGAATCGCCGAAATGAGCGTGCCCGCGTGACCGATGCCGACCCAGAACACGAAGGTGACGATGTAGACGCCCCACATCACCGGCGGCTGGTAGCCGGCGGCGCCCAGGCCTTCATGAATCTGATATGTCCATGCCGACGCGCCGATGAGCATGCAGAGGATCGCGATGCCCAGCGCGGCGAACCAGCCGAGGCTCGGCCCGAGCGTGCCGGCGATCTCGCGATCGACCTGCGCGTAGTCGCGAACGGCGGGGAAACGGATCGCCGCCGTGGGAATGTTCGGCCGCTCACCG
The DNA here is from genome assembly GCA_963817445.1 of uncultured Gemmatimonadaceae bacterium. Taxonomy (GTDB): domain Bacteria; phylum Gemmatimonadota; class Gemmatimonadetes; order Gemmatimonadales; family Gemmatimonadaceae; genus JAQBQB01. Next base: position 194,618 of record CAWFOG010000022.1, on the reverse strand, counting down.
CCGGGAAGTGGAGTCGCAGTCGTTGCCATCGCCGCGCCTCCTTATGCCCGCGGCGCTGTCGCGCCGGCTGCCGGATGGTTGACCTTCTTCAAGTAGACCACCGCGGTAAAGGTGTTGAGCTCTTCGAACACGTGGTACGCGCGCCGGTCGTGCGCGAGTTGCGCGACCGTCCAATTCGGATCCGCGGCGTCGCCAAAGGTGATCGCGCGCGACGGGCACGCTTGCGCACACGAGACCGTGAATTCGTTCGGCACGAGATCGCGATGTTCGAGCGCCGCGCGATTCTCCGCTTCGCGAATGCGCTGGACGCAGAAGCTGCACTTCTCCATCACGCCCTTGCCGCGCACCGTCACGTCCGGATTCAGCTGCCAGTTGAGCGGCTCGGGAAACGCATACTGTTTGCGATCCGACTCGCCATATCCGAACCAGTTGAAGTAGCGGACCTTGTACGGGCAGTTGTTCGAGCAATAGCGCGTGCCGACGCAGCGGTTGTACACCTGCACGTTCAACCCGTCCGGCGAGTGATAGGTCGCATACACCGGACACACCGGCTCACACGGCGCGTTGCCGCAGTGCTGGCACAGCATCGGCACGAACCGTGTCTCGAAGTCGACGCCGAATTTGCCGTCGAGATTCCCCTCGAAGTAGCGCTCGAGACGAATCCAGTTCATCTCGCGTCCGCGCTCGATGTTGAACCCCGGGCGCGCGTCGGCAAAGAACGTGGCATTCTGCCAGTACGCGCCGACGGTCGGGATGTTGTTCTCGGCGTAGCACGCCGTGACGCACGCCGAACACCCGGTACACCGCGCGAGATCGACCGTCATCGCCCAACGCCGACGCGTCATGCCGCGCGGATCGTTCGGGTTGTACATGCCCTTCATCGTTCCCTGATCTGCGGCTGTGGGCGCACCAAATTCGCCCTGCGCATCCGCCGCAACCGGTGAACGCAAGCCCGGCAGGAATTCGTGGCTCGCACCACCCGGCAACCCTTCGGGCGAATCTCCGCGCGGAGGAGTGGTCAGGTCTGATGCATTGATCGCCTGCGCGATACCGCGGCCATGCTGACGCGCCGACCCTTCGGTGCTCGGAAGAATGCGACTGTCGCCCGTTTTCGACAGCGAGGCCTTGGTCGCTGTCCAGGCAAAGCCACCCGCCGCGTTGGTCCCCGTGGGCATCAAGTCGAGCACGTTGACGCCGATGTCGCGCGCGTAGCGACCGTAGCCCCACTGCACCTGCGACGCGTCGTGATGCTTGGGCTCGAACATCGGGAGCTTCGCGATCGAGCGATGCCCCTGCCCGCTCGGCATGGCGATGGCATCCTTGTGCACGCCGAGATACGGATACGCGGGCGCGCGCACGGTGCCATTCGACGTCTTCACCTCGAGGATGTCGCCGCGATCGATGCCGAGTCGCTGGGCCGTTTCCGGATGAATCTCGACCCACGAGCTCCAGCAGATCTTCGTGACCGGATCCGGCAGTTCCTGCAGCCACGGCTTGTTTGCGCCGCGTCCGTCGCCGAGCAACGGTGACGGATATGTGATGAGGAAGAAGTCACCCGTCGCACCGGCCATGTTCGACGCGGAGGCAACCGATGCCGCCGGGCTCGCGCCGCGCGCGACGACTGACGCCGGCGCACCGCCCGCGATCGTCCCCGTGGCGATTCCCTTTGGCAGCGCCGCGCCCAATCCCGCCGCTCCGCCAGGGAAGCCGGCGATGAGCCATGAGCGATAGTCATCGACCGGGTATTTCGCGGCGAGCGCCGTGTCCTTCTTGGCCACCGCGATCAGCAGATCCGCGGTCGACCCCTTGATGGTCGAGTACACCGGATCCATCGCCGGCTGCTGGAGAGAGATGATGCCGCGCATCGGCTCGGCGTCTCCCCACGACTCGAGCGCGTGCAAATCCGGAATTACCAGATTGCACATTTCGGTCGTCTCATCGGGGTAGCTCGAGAAGCTGACCCGGTACCCGACCTTGACGAAGGCCTCGAGGAAGTTGGCCGACTGCGGCAGCGAGTGCGCGGGGTTCGCCCCGCGAATGAACGCGATGCCAACGTGACCCGTGCGCATGCGGTCGAGCGCGGCGAGCAACTGCCCCGTCGTCGCCATGCCGTCGAATGACGTGATCGCCTCGGCCGGTTTGATCGTCGTTCCGACGGCGCCGCCGGCCTGGTTGATCGCCGCCACGGCGAGCGCGACGTCGAGTGCGTCGCTGCCGGTCACGCCGGAGAGCGCGAGCACCGGATGCGACGCCGAAAGCTCCGTGGCGAGGCGCTGCAACGCCGCCGCGTCGACGCCGCTCTCGGTCGCTGCCTGCTGAATCGAGCCGCGACCGGCGAGCGCGTTGGCGATCGCCAACTCCGAGCCCGGCTTGCACGCGAGCCATTCGTCGGCGTTCAACCCTGTCAGCGAGCGCCGTGCGCCCACGTACACGAACCGCGGTGCGCCATCGAGCTTGGCGCGGGCATCGGCGAAGTCGAGCTGCTGTGGAACGCTCGCACCCCAACCGTCGAGGAAGTCGGCGCCAAAGGAGATGATCAACTTCGCGTTGGCAAAGCTGAGCGCCGGCCATGAGACGCCGTATGTGCGACGATTCGCCTCGATTGCCGCTGCGTCAGCCTCGAAGTCGACGTTGAGCGCCGGAGGCATGCCATACCCCGCGAGCCACGAGTCGAGGAATCTGGGGAAGCTGCCGCTTTCATGTTGGTTGATGAAGACGGCGTCGGTGGCATGGCTGTTCGCACGCGCTTGCGCGATCGCCTGGCTGAGGCGCGTGATGGCGTCGTCCCAGCTGATCGGCGTCCAGTGGCCGTTCGCGTTGACCATCGGTCCACGGAAGCGGTCGGGGTTGTACAGGCCCTGGAGCGCCGACTGCCCGCGCGCGCAGAGCGCGCCGCGGTTCAGCGGATGATCCGGGTTGCCTTCGAGCTTGATCGCCCGGCCGTCGCGCGTTTCCGCAATCAGGCCGCACGCCGCCGAGCATTCGCGACAGGTCGTCGCGTAGTAGGCGGATACGCCCGGGACGGTCTCGTCCGGCGATACGAGATATGGAATGAGCTTTCCAGTATCTTCCTGGCAGCCGGCGACCGCGAGGGCGGCGCTGGACGCGCCCAGCACCTTGAGGAAGTCGCGGCGTTTGACGCCCGCCGTCTTCGTGTCCTGGGTCATGTTAGTAATGGCAGTTCGCGCAGTCGTAGCGCGCCTTCTTGCGTTCGGGCGTCGCGAGCGCGGCCGTCATCATCGGGGTGACCGCAGAACCGGAAGGCGATTGCGCCTCGGCGTACCCGGCCGCTTCGAGCCCTTCCTTCGGGCTGTAGCCGTTGACGTGACAACTCACGCACCAGCCCATGTTGAGCGACGCGAACTGGTTGACGCGGTCCATTTTCTGGATCTGGCCGTGGCACGTCTGGCAGGTCACACCGGCGTTGATATGCCGCGTGTGCGGAAAGTGCACGTATTCGGGGAGCTTGTGGATGCGAATCCACGGAATCGGCTTGGCTTTGGGGCCCATACCGGCGCCCATGCCCGCGACATCAGCAAACTTATACAGCTTGGCGATCTCGTCGCTGTGGCGCTTCGGACCGAGATCCGAGGCCGGGCGATCGGGGCCGATCATGTTGTGGCAGCCGATGCACGTCGACACGGCCGGGAGGCCCGGGTCCATCGACTTGTTCGCGGCGTTGTGACAATACAGGCAATTCATGCCGAGCTTCTGCACGTGCACCGGGTGCGGAAAGTTGATCGGCTGAACGGGTGAGCGGTGTTGAGAAGAGGAAGCGCCGCTGTACGCGGATAACATCACGGCGCCGATTGCCAGAGCGAGGAGCCCTGGGATAGCGGTCCACTTCCTTCGCTTGGTCATCGCGATGGGATGATGAGTCGAGTCTCCGAATGCTTGTGAATAACTTCACAAGCATTCGGACGGAAATCTGAACGGACCTGAAAACCCGCGCAAGTGTTTGGGCGCAAGCAAATCATTGCCCGGTCACAGCTAACGTGTCCGACGTTCGACTGGAATCCTAATCGGCCAGCCTGCGTGATGGGCCACTAGTAACCATCAACCACGACGCGCTGGCGCCGCCGCGCCTCGACAGATCGCCGACGCATCCGCAAGGCGAGCTCCACGTACGTCGTCCGGCAACAGATCCAGATTCGCGCGCGGCGTCTGCGTCAATCGCAACGGCCACTGCGTCCCGAAGACGAACCGCTCCCCCCCCACAGTGCGCAGCAGCTTCGCCAAATGGTCTTCCGGCGGACCCCAAATCCACGAGATGTCCCAGAACACGCGCCGCTGTTCGTCTAGGGTGAGGCCCCAGTGCACCTCTTCGATCATGTCGCGGCTCGCCGCGGTCACGACCAGGCGCACCGCGTCCCCCGCGCGCGCGAGCGATCGCACCGCCGCCGCCGTCAAGTCACCGGCCGAATCCATCGGGTGTCGTTGGCGGAGATCCTCGAATCTCACGGTGAGCAGCAGTGCGAGCCCCTGCTCTCCCGCGGCGACCGCAAGCTCGCGCACAGACGAATCGTGCGGGCCCAGTCCCCACTGCGGAGGATAGGCACGAACCGCCGGCGCGCCGGCACTCACGGCCGCGGCCAGCGACTGTTCCCACTTTGGCCAGTCGGGGCGCACGGTTGGCACTGGACGCAATCGATCGCCCGTGCCTTCGAGCCGCTTGATCAGCTCGCGATTCCCTTCACTCGGCTCGCGAAAAAATGCCGACGGCAGATGTCCGACCCACGCACCGTCGAGCTGTTCACGATCGAGCACGCGAAGCAACACGTCCGGATCGGGGTGCGGAACGTGTCGAAAGGGATACGGCCCGATCAGCGCGTTGACGTCGATCATGCGCGTGCGGTCGCGCGAGCGACAGACGGCGCTGGTCGCTCCGCTTCACAGCGCGGAAAACTTCCCGCCGGAAAGATTCGGGCGGCGTTGCGCCAGCGGATCATGCTGAGTTCGTCTTGGCTCAGTCCGATCACGTCGAGCGCGCGCAGCTTGGCGAGCCCCGTGCACATCGTCAGGTCGGATCCCCACAACAAGCGCGACGCGCCGAGTGCGCCGACGGCGGCGTCCAACATGCCGCGATCGACGCCGCTCCCTGAGAGGTCGGGAAAGATGTTCGGGCAGTCGACGACCGCGGGAAACGTGTGCATGTAGTCGCCGCCGCCGCCGATGTGGGCGAGAATGAACGACGCCGACGGATGCCGCCGCGCGAGTCGCGCCAGATCGGCGCCATCAGAGATCTCTTGCGTCGGCCATTCACGGCGCCGATGCTGCCAGATGTGATGGAGGACGGGCAAGTGACCCGCGGCCGCGGCGCGGGCGATCGGATCGAGTAGCGGGTCGTCGGCGCGGCGGCTGGCGAGGAGCTTGATGCCGATCGCGCCCTGCGCAACGCATCGCTCGATTTCCCCGAGCGCGTGATCGGTATAGTTCGGGTTCACCGTCACGAACATTCGCGCGCGGTTTGGTTCACGCGCGCACAACTCGAGCATGGCGTCATTGCCGAGCGTGACATCCGGCGGCGACGGAAAATACGTCGGCGACGAGAAGCCCCACGTACCGAGCACCGACGCAACGTGATAGGTGATGCCGATCGTGTCGCCGGCGCGAAAACGCGCGGCGTTGACGTCCGCCCAATCGGCGCGGCCGGCCGTTGCGTGATAGAAGTGCGCGTGCGCGTCGATGAGCGGTTCGCCGGCGAGCGGGTTCGCGCCGCGGCTGACGGTCACGCTCGCGCTTCCTCTTCGTGCAGATTCACCAGTGCGTCGCTCGCACCGCCTTCGATCAACCGGAGCGCGTCGTCGTCGTGCGCGAGCGCCGGATAGTTGTATGCGCCGCGCTTGAACAGTACGCCGTTGCGCGCGGCGAGTTCGAGGAATCGCTGCTCACGCTCGGGGCGATCGAAGCGAAGCATCCACATCGGATCGATTCCGTCGACGGTCACGCCCTTCACGCCGCTCGCCTCGATCGCTGCCGCGACGCCGCGTCGCATCTCCGCGCCGATCGACCAGAGCGACTCGCAGACATCGGCCGCGTCGTGCCAGGCGAGCACCGCGCGGGCCGCGGCCAGCGCGGATGATTCGCTCGCCAACGTCGAAGAGATCCACGTTCTGCGCGCGGCGTCCATCACGTCTCGATCGCCCATCACCGCGGACGAGTGGGTAGCCGTTCGCCATCGCTTTGCCGAAGGCGGCGAGATCGGGCGTCACGTCGGCGTACGCTTGATACCCGCCCGTGCGCAGGCGAAACCCGGTCTTGATTTCGTCAAAGATGAGTACGGCGCCGGACGAAGTGGCCAGTTCCCGCGCGCGGGCGATCCACTCCGTCGACGGCAGCCGCTCGATCACCGGTTCGATGACGATCGCCGCGAGCGCAGCGCCCGCTTCGGACACCGCGGCCTCGAGCGCCGCGATATCGTCGAACGGGACGCGGCGAAACGCGGCGCGCGTGCCCGCCGGAACACCGGAAACCGCGTCCGCCGACCAATCGAGCCAGCCAAAGTAGCCGCAGCCAATCACGACGTCGCGCGCCGTGTAGGTGCGCGCGATACGAACCGCGGCGGCGATCGCTTCGGCGCCAGTCTTCAAGAATTGAACGCGGTCGGCGCACGGAATGATCCCGCATAACCGCTCGGCGAGATCGACCTCGAGCACGCTCGACAGACCGGACACCGTACCCGCGGCGATGGCATCGACGACCGCTCGCGTCACGTTCGGCTCGGCGTACCCGAGCGCGACAGAGCCGAGCGCCATCGTGCAATCGATGTAGTCGTTTCCGTCGGCGTCGATGACGTGGCAGCCGGCGGCTTGCGTGAAGTGAGTCGGCCCGGTCGCGTCGCCCGACCCGTAGAGGGCTTCAACGCGCTTGCTGCCGGTCGACGCACCGGTCGGCATCACGGCACGCGCACGCGTCATCCAGTCTGGTTCGACGTGCGCGTCTGGGTCGGTCGTGCCATCGTCGGCAAAATCGTCGTCGGCCTCGGCGCGAGACTCGATGTCGTCATCGGGCTCGGTCGGTGCGTCGGTAGACGGCGCACCCTTGGCGCCGCGCTCGAAGAAACGGCGAAATGGCATGAGCGGAAGAAGAATCCGTCGGTAGGCGCCGTCAACCCCGCGAGCGCGATCGATCGATGAAGTTGACGACTTCGAACGCCATCGCGCGGATCAGTGAGAGCTCGCGCGCGTTCGGCTCCGCGCGAAACGCAAGCGAGCGCAGCGTTCGCATGATGTGTTCGGGATAGCGCGTCTTGAAGAACTCGATGGCTGCCAGCGATCGCTCGGCGTCGTCAAAGAATTGCTCGAACTGCGCGTTTGTCGGCGGCGGCGCGTCTTTGCGCGGCGGCGCCAACGTGCGCGTCGCGTCCGCGGCGGCGAGGTGTAGCTCGTACATCCCGATCAGCGCGGCCTGCGCCAAATTGAGCGACGCATGGTCCGTAGTCGGAATCGTCACCGCCGCGTGCACGCGATCGAGGACGTCGTTGGGCAATCCGCTGTCTTCGCGGCCGAACACGAGCGCGACGGGCCCGTCGACGGAGGCGGCGAGCAATTCGGTCGCGGCCGCGTGCGGGTCGATGACGCGAAGTTTGGCGGCGCGGCGACGGGCGGTAAAGCCGAACACGAGGACGCAATCGGCGACGGCCTCGTCGAATGAACCGACTTCTTCGATGCGCTCGATGAGATCCATTGTGCCGTGGGCGATTCCCTCGAGCCGCACTACGTCGTACTCCACTGGGCGGACCAATCGGATGCGCGACATACCCATGTTCTTCATCGCGCGAATCGTCGCCGCGATGTTGACCGGATCTTGTGGCTCGTACAGCACGATGATGACCGCGTCGAGGGCCGAGTTACTCATCAGCGATATCCAGTTCGATGAGGCGTCGCGGATCGTGGCGGTCGCCGCGCAGATAGACAAATTCGCCGCTCCCTCCGCTCAGCACGAGCTGCCCACGCCGACGGTCACGCCCGCGCGGCATTTCGTTGACGACGACGTCGACTGCGACGGGATCGGACGCGCACGGCAGCTCGATTCGCAGCTCGTAACCGTCGCCCGCGCGTTCCCATACTGCAACCGTATCGTGCGGCACCGTCCAGCCGTCCAGCGGCCGAATGCGCACCGCATTCGACTCGGCAACCGGCACGAGCATCAGTGCGGCGACCGAGTCGTGGAACTGCAGATAGAATTGCACGCTGTCGCCGTTGATGTCGGCCGGCTCGTTGTCGTACAAGTTGACGGCTCCGGCCGGCACGAACGTCAGATCGCTGCGCGGCACATGCACGCGCACTTCGAACATGTTGTTTCTGCAGACCATCCTAACGCTTGCGGTCGGACGGCCAGCGTCGGCCCAGTTTTCCTCCGAGCGCCGGTAGTGCGCTTCACCCAGCTCGATCGTGATCTCGGTCGTTCGGCGCAGCGCAATCCGCGCATCGCGCGGGGCGAGACCGTACGCGGCCACGAGTTCATCTGACGCCGACTCGTCCGGGTTAACGCGTCCGCCAAGTCGAGTGACAGCGCGACCAGCTCCACTCTCGCGCGCGATGCGCCAACCGTCGTCCGCGCGCCAATGTTCGTGCACCGTTCCATCGCGTAGGGTGACGCGGATTGCGTCGTCGAATGCGACGGCCGTGACGTCGCCGCTCCACGACCACACGAAACGGCAGATCCCCAGCGCGCCGTGGCTGCGAACGACTTGGAACACGTGGTCGCCATGCCCCGGCGGACCAGGCGCCACGCCACGCCACCATTCCACCGGCTGGGAGGACGACGCCCACAGATCCAGCGAGTCCGTGCCACCCGTCGCTCGCGCGTGAATGACCGCGTGCGCGGCGACGTGCTGGCGAGTGGTGTCGCGAACGCTGGCGAATCCGTCTTCGAGTCCGTCGCCGCCGGCGAGCGGCGCCGCCTCAGACGGCTCGCCGCCACCGACAATGTCGGCGTCGACGTGCAGCGGCAAGTCGACGACGACGTCCTGGTCCGCTTCCCATTCCAGCAGATCGATGGCGTAAGTCGGGAGCACGACGATCGTGCGCGCCACGCTCGTGCCAGGCGCGACGTCGTCGGCGATTGCTTCGATCCATCCGGCGTCGCCCTGCTCGTCGTACGCCATGAGCATTCCATCAACACGCCGCTGTGAACGTCCATTCACCAACGGCGCGTTGTGCGCGAGCGTGCTGCGGTACCAGTGGAGCGACGGATCGACGTACGAGCCGGTACCGAAGTCGTCGAGCCAGCGGCGGGAGCCGACGGCGAGCAACAGGTTGAGGCGATCCGGATGTCCATGTCCCCCACCGGAATGGCCGTAGTCCAGCGCGACGTAACACCGGCCCGCGTCGCGCCGAAACACCGCGATTCCCTGCGCCTCGAGCAATGTCGAATCGGGAGCGTGGTCAGTGAGCGACGGCAACGTGGGAGACGCGCACAGCAGCGCGCGCCATCCGAGATCGGCCCGCGACAGCGCGCTCGGCTGTGCGTTGCGCTCGACGTCGGCCGAGGAGGTCGAACGCCCGGTGTCGCAGCGCGGCACGTCGTCGACGTACATGCGCTGCAGCGCGCCAAGCACGACGGGATCGACGCCGCGCGCGATTCCCAACTCACAATGCTCGGCGATGCGCCACTGGCGCAGCGAGATGGCGTACTGCGAATCGCGGCGAGATGGCAGCGTGAAGTCCGGCAACGCGGTCTTGAACGGCGCCGCAAAGCCCAACGCGAACCGCTCAAGCAACGGCGCCGGAAGTTCGAGACCGGCGCGCTCCGCCATCGTGACGCCGTACCACAATCCGCGATGCGCGAACAGATGATAGTTCTCTCCTTCGTACCAGGTCCCGTCGGCCAGAATTCCGCCGACCAAGTGCGACGCCACCCCCGATGGCCCGTAGACCGCCTGCTCGGCGCCACTCGAGTCGCCGAACATGCGCGCGGCAGCGAGCAGCGCGGCGTCGTTCCACACCTGACGGTTCGACGCGCCTTCGTCATAGTCGGCGATGATCGCTCGACTCGGCGCAACGATTTGATCGAGTACGCGGCCGGAAAGGCCTGACTCGTTCGTGAGCAGGTCGACCGCGACGCAGATTTGGAGCAGCCAGATGGACTCGAGATATGTGCTGAAGAAGAGTCGCGTTGGACCGAGCACGTTGTCGCGATTGGGATAGCTCGTGTAGCGCTCGACGTAGCCGTCGAGGATCGCGGTGGCCAGGCGACCGTACCGCTCGCCGTAGCCGAGTCGTGCCAGCGCCGCGCCGTGCACCGCGCGCTCCGCCAGCCACAGCTGATACCAGTAGATCCAGAATCGGTCGTGCAGTTCGCCGCGATACTGCTCGCCGCATCGCGGACATCGGTGCACGTGGGGCTCGAACGGATTGAACTCGAGCATGGTGCCGTCGCGCGGACAGCGTCCACCTTCGCGTGACAACAGCGCCTTGTCGGCCGGGACATACAACTCGCGCGACAACAGCGGCTCGAGCTCGGCGGCCAACGATTCGGCGAGGGACGCGAGCGGACCGGCAACAGCAAGGCGACGCTCCTCCCAAGCATCGGGGGCGACGAGCAGCGTCATCGGCGCGCGACCTCCGACGGCGTCGCGATCGATCCAAGCTGCCATTGCGCGAGCGTGACCATCTCGCCGCGCAGGTCCATGACGACATGGTGCAAGCGCGCCGACACGCCTTGAACGCCGCGCGAGTGATATACCCAGGCCACCGGTTGTTGATCGGCCAAGTAGCGCTCGACCGCGCGCCACGCCGCGATCCGCAACGTGCCGCTCGGCGCCGACCGCGCAGTGGCGAGCAGCGTGTCGAGCGCCGGCGTGTGGAATCCAGAGTAGTCCAACGCCCCGCCACGCTGCGTCGATTCGAACATCGCCGCGAGGAACGACAGCGACACGTCGCCGGGGACGCCGGCGACGAGCACATCAAAGCGCTTGTGCGTTGCCCGGGCTTCGGTGAGAAACGTGCCCAGCTCCACCTGGCGAATGTCGACGCGCACACCGCGCGCGGCCAGGTCGGCTTGAACAAGTTGCTCGAGCGCATTGTCGCCGCTGCCGACGGTGAGCAGATCGAACGCGAACGGCCGGCCGGAGCGTTCACGAACGCCGTTCGACGCGCGACGCCACCCCGCCGCATCGAAGAGTGAATCGGCGAGCGAGGTGTCGCGCGATGCGGGCAAGCCAAGCGCGAACGGGCTTTCCGGCGGTACCGGGCCGCTGGCCGGAGTGCCATAGCCGGCGAGCGCCGCGCTGACAATGCGTTGCCGATCGATCGACGCCGAGATCGCGCGCCGGACGCGGGCGTCGTCGAACGGCGCTTTCTGAACATTGAATACCAATCCCGTCGTAAACAGGATTGGATAGCTCAACACGCGCAGCGACGGATCGCGCGCGGCGAGCGCGGCCATCGCCGGTGAAATGCCGGCCACATCGAGGTCGCCGCTGGCGAGGCCGGCAAATTTCGTCGTCGGCTCATCGACCACCGCGACGACCAGGCCCGCCAAGCGCGGTGGCCCGCCGAGCGACGCGGGAAAGTCGGGGTTCCGGCGGAACGTCCACCGGGAGCCCGGGCGCCGATCAACGAACTCGAATGGTCCGTTCCCGACGGGGTGGAGATTGAACGCCGCGCGCTGCATATCCGCGTGCGCGACGGCACCGAGCAGATGCGCCGGCGCGATCGGCAGCTCGGCGAACACCGACGGAATCGCCTGCTGTGCCTCGCGGAAGATTATGGCGACCGTGCTGTCGTTGCCGACGTCGACGCGTTCGATCGAGGCGAGGTCGCCGACGCGCCAGAAGCCGGTCGCCGGATCGCGCGCGGCGTCGAGCGTAAACGCGACGTCGCGCGCTGTCGTCGGTGCGCCATCGTGCCAGCGCAAGTCGGTGACGAGATGTAGCGTGAGGATGCGCCGATCCGGCGACCAATCCCATCGGCGAGCGAAGTACGGCGCGGCCCCGAGCGCGCTGTCGTACGTCGTCAGCGTGACGAAGAGCGCGAATCGCTCGATCTGGCGCGACAGCGGATGGGTCGTGACGAGCGGGTTCGCCGACTCGAGGTCCGTGCCCGACGCATAGACGACGACGTTGGGCGTGCGCTCCGGCGACAGGCACGCCGAGCCGACGAGCGCGACACAAGCCACGGCGAGCATTGACAGTCGCGCGCATCGATGCAGCTTCAACGGGTGCATCCTCCTGCTGTGCTGCGCCGCATCGCCGACGCGCTCCTGTTGCTCTGGTTGGTGCTCACGATCACGTTCGCGCTGATCCGTTTGGCTCCTGGTGATGCGGCGACGTTCCTCGTTCCGCCGTCGGCGAGCGCCGCCGACGTGGCCCGGGTTCGCGGCGAGTTGGGACTCGATCGATCGGTCGGCGTTCAATATGCACGGTGGGCTGGCAACATGCTGCGCGGCAATCTCGGTGAGAGCTTTTCGCTGCATGAACCAGTCGTGCGCGCGCTCGGCGATGCGTTGCCGGTGTCGGCGGGCCTTGGCATCGCGTCGCTGATACTGACATTTCTCATTGGCGTACCGATCGGCATCGCCCAGGCCGCGCGACGCGGCCGGCCGATCGACCGCGTGCTCACGGTGCTCACGACCGTGGTCTACGCGGCGCCCAGTTTTTGGATCGCGCTCGCCCTCGTCGCGGTGTTCACGTACGGCGCCGCAACATGGGGGCTGCCGCCGTCGCTCCGGCTGCCGGCGTTCGGCATTCGGTCTCCGGCGGCGCAGGGTGGAGGGTGGCAAGCCGTGCTCGACGTCGTGCGGCATGCGATACTCCCCGTGAGTATTCTCACGGCGATCGGCGCGGCCGGCATCGCGCGGTACGCGCGATCGAGCGTCGCCGACCTGCTCGCGCAGGATTTCGTGCGCACGGCGCGTGCAAAGGGCGCGACGGTCGGTCGCCTGTATTTCCGCCACGTCCTCGCGACCGTGTTGCCCGCGCTGATCGTGTTGTTCGCGCTCTCGCTCCCCGGCCTCGTCGCCGGATCGATCTTTGTCGAAGCGGTGTTCGCGTGGCCGGGCATGGGACGCCTGATGGTCAACGCGATCAATGCGCGCGACTATCCGCTCGTGATGGGTGCGGCGGCGCTGTACGCGACGCTGGTGCTGTTCGCGAACCTGGCGGGTGATCTCGCGCTGCCGCTCGTCGATCCGAGGCGGCGCTCATGACGGCGTGGCGCCGACTGGGAGCAGTCGATCGCGCAGCTACGGTATTGCTCGCCTCGCTCGTGGTCGCGGTCATCGTCGTGCCGATCGTATCGCATCAAAACCCGATCGACATCGGCGACGTGCTCGCGCTTCGGCTCTTGCCGCCCGGTGCGCGCGACGTTCACGGCGATTTTCACCTACTCGGCACCGATCGCTTTGGGCGCGACCTGTTCGTGCGCATGATGTTGGCCGGGCGAATCTCCATGGCGGTCGGCGTTGTCGGTTCGCTGCTGGCGAGCGCGTTGGGCACGGTCGCCGGCGCGGTCGCCGCCTGGTCCGGAGGCATAGTGGACCGCGTGTTGATGGCGCTCGCCGACGCGTTGCTCGCCATTCCGCGACTCGTACTCTTGCTCGTATGCGCGGCGCTCTGGCGACCCGGGCTCTCGACGGTTGTCGTGGTGCTCGTGGCGACCGGGTGGATGGGCGTGTCTCGCCTCGTTCGCGCGGAATTGCTCGGCGTTCGATCGCTGCCGTATGTCGACGCTGCCACCGCGATCGGCGCGTCTCCGTCGCGCGTACTCTGGCGACATGCGCTGCCGAACGCGCTCGGCCCGGCGATCGTGGCGACCACGCTCGGCGTCGGCAACGCAATTCTCCTCGAGAGCGGGCTCTCATTTCTGGGACTCGGCATTCAGCCCCCGCAGCCGAGTTGGGGCAACATGATTTCCGGCGGGCGCGATTTGATCGTCGTCGCCCCGTGGGTAGCGATCGCGCCCGGGCTGGCGTTGATCGCGACGGTACTGGCGTGCACGCTGCTCGGCGACACGCTGCGGGACCGGCTTGCCGGCGAAGCCGGCGCCACATTGCGCGACCGTGCGTAGCGGCGGTTCCCCGTTCATTTTTCAGCCATGCGACAACTCCAAGTCTCCGTCCTGCTCGCGATCGCCGTGCTGCATGCGGCTGCAGCGCGTAGCCAATCGCCGACGAGCGCGCCGCGGTTGCGCATCATTGGCACGAATGACTTTCACGGCGCCCTCGACGCGCGGCCGGATGCGCGCGGCATCATGCGAGGCGGCGCGGCGGCACTCGCCGCCACGATCGAGCGCGCGGAGGCCGAATGCGTTGCGCCGGCGTGTCAGTGGATACTGCTGGACGGCGGCGATGAATTTCAGGGAACCCCCGAGTCGAACCTCGCGTTCGGGCAACCGGTGGCGGCCATTTTCAACGAGCTTGGCTACACCGCCGCCGCGCTGGGCAATCACGAGTTCGACTGGGGACAGGACACCCTTCGCGCGCGGATGCGGCAGGAACACTACGCCGTGCTCGGCGCCAACGTGCGATTCGACGACGGGCGGGCGGTGCCCTGGATTCGCGCCGACACGCTCGTCGTACGAGGACCGTTTCGCATCGGAATCATCGGTGTCACGACGCGCGCGACAAAGACGGCAGCGAAGGCGAGTACGATAGCCGGCCTACGCTTTGACGATCCCGCCCCCGTTGTCGACAGCGTGGCTGCGGTATTGCGAGCTCACGGCGCGAACAAGATCGTCGTCGTCGCGCACGCCGGCGCGAGCTGCGACGCGGATGGCAGCACGCGGTGCAGCGGCGAGATCATCACCATGGTGCAACATCTCTCGCAGCACGTCGACGCGGTCGTCAGCGGCCACACGCATACATTCGTCAATACGATCGTCGGCGGCGTTCCTGTCGTCCAAGCGCGCTCGAGCGGCTCGGCGATCGACGTCGTCGATTTGCCGTGGGACGCAAGTGCGGGCCCCGTACTGCACGAAGTGCGCGACGTACTTCCGGATTCCATTCGCGCCGACCCGGCCATCGCGCGCGCCGTCGCGATCGCCGACTCGGCCGTGGCGGGCAAAGTCTCCGGGCGCATCGCTATGATTGGCGAGGACATCCCGAACACCCGCGGCGACTCGCGGCTCGGCAATCTGGTCGCCGACGCCATGCGCGAGGCCGGTCACGCGGACTTTGGCGCGATGAATCGCGGCGGCCTTCGCGCATCGTTGCACGCGGGGCTCGCGACGTACGGAGCAGTGTTCGAGGTGCAACCGTTCGGCAACGTGTTGTACAAGGTGACGGCGCGCGGCGCGGACATGCGCGCTTATCTCGAGCGCATACTGGGCGGAGGGCGTCCGCAGGTCTGGTTGAGCGGTGCTGTCGTCACGGTCGACTCGACCCGGCCGATGGGCGCTCGTGTCACCGCCGTCACGTTGGCAAACGGTCGAGCGTTCAACGACACCGCGACCTACTCGATCGTGATCAACGATTTCATGTTGACCAACAACGGCCCGCTCGCTTTTCCCAACACACCCGTGGCGTCCGATCCCCTCAGCATGACGGACCTCGAGGCGTTCATCGCCTATCTCGAGAAGCTTCCCCAACCGGTCTTGGCGCCGACGGACACGCGAATTCTTGTCGTCGGCGGCTAGCGTCGAGCTTTCCGAGACCGACCCCGCGCGTCACCGCACGAGCAGCGTCACGATCCCTCGCGGCGGCGCGTCGAAGGCGGCCGCGCTGTCGGTTAATTCGAGTTTACTTAATTGCGCTTCATCCAGCCGCGCGTAATACGCGTCGGCTACCTCGAACGGCAGGCGCCAGCGTCCGCGCACGACGCTGTCGAGGAGATTCACGCACCGAAGTACCATCCAGTCGCCGTCGTCGCTTTCCTTGACGGCTGAACAAGCAAGACCTTCGCCCTCGAGCTCGACGCCATCCAGGCGATCGGGCACCGTCAACGCGGAACGCAGCGTCGAGCCGCGGAGTGGGAGCAGTACGTCGTCCGCCGCACGCTCGATCGCGTCGACCGTCGCCGCATCGCGCGGGCCGTGGAGCATGACGGCCAGTTTGGCTTTGAACGGGCCAAGGCACTGCGCGAGCGGCGTGTGCGCCGGCCACCCCGCGTGCCCCGGTCGCTCGGGGAGATCGTTACGCGACAGTTCGCCCACCGCGCGCAGGAGGGTGACGACCAACGACCCGTCGTCGCGCGCCTCGTACTCGGCGAGTCCGTCGCTGAACAGCGTGCATCCGGCCTCGCGATTGAAGCGCGACACGTAACGATGGAGCGGCGCCGTGCTCGGCGGCTGCTCGGCGAGCACGTCGTTGAGCGGCACGTCAATCGCGCCGCGACGGATTGGCCCGAACGCCGAGTCAGCCCAAACGCTCGAGTCGAGATCGGAAGCGACGCCGGTCCGCACCACGAGTCGAAGCCGATGATTCTCGCTGCGATTCACGCCCAGCACGCGAACGCGCAGAAACGGCGAGTCGGCGTCGAGAATGAAGTGCAGCGTGACGTCGGCATCCACGCGACGCGACGCGGCCGGATCGGCGACGCGGTATCGAACCGCCAACTCGCCGCGAAGCGGTCCGCGATGAATTCGTCGAACGGCGCTCGCCTCGACAAGGAAACTCCGTGGGCGCGGCGCCGGCGTGTAGAGATCTCCAACGTCCGTTTCATCAAGCAACTCGAGAAGCGACGCGACTCGTCGGCCACTGCCCGTTTGTTCGAGCGAGATCGTTCCGTCGTCGCCGACGGTCACGATGAGATTGGCGTTCCGCATCGAGCGCCGTTCAACGACCACGGGTTCACGCGGGCCCGCGGCTATTGGGCCGCGAACTCCAATCGGATGGCACTCGAGTCCGTACGGCGGGGCATCCGAGATCCATGCGGCCACGCGCGCGGCTGAGACGAGATCAGCGTCCGGATAGTGGCGCGGCGATTCCGTGAGTGAGTGTCGCAGGCTCCGCGCGAGCACCTGCACGCGCCCGAGGCCGCCGATGGTGATCGTTCGCCGGGGCACGACCACATCCTGATCGCCGCTCAGGGCCGAACCTGGCCCGACGCGCACGTCCGCGACAAACGACTCGATGTCGACAATCGCCACGCCGGAGCGGCGCCGCGGCGCCCTGTTTCGAACGATGGCAATTGGCTGCCACCGCTCGCGAGCGGTACGCGCCTCGACCGGATCGTGACCGATGAGATCCATGATCGCATCGTCGCGAACGCCGGCGGCTTGGACCATCGCCGAGCGGAGGCGCTGTTCCATCGCCAGCGCGACGTCGTCGATCGAGCAGCCGCAGAGCGTATCGTGCGGATGCGCCGTCAGCACGGTACGCCAGGCTGCGTCGACGAGTGCGCGGCGCGAGCGACCATTCACCGCCGCAAGCGCACTCCACGGCTCGGCGTCGCGCAACAGCAATCGTTCGGCGCGCGCGTTGAGCCGTTTCTCGTGGGCGCGC
This sequence comes from uncultured Gemmatimonadaceae bacterium, assembly GCA_963817445.1. Lineage (GTDB taxonomy): Bacteria > Gemmatimonadota > Gemmatimonadetes > Gemmatimonadales > Gemmatimonadaceae > JAQBQB01. Next base: position 177,233 of record CAWFOG010000022.1, on the reverse strand, counting down.
GTCGCGAGTGTGCCCGACAGCGTCCAGGTATAGCCGTACGAATCACGCAACTCGCCGCGCACCGTGGGCAACTCGCGCGACGCGGCGCGCGTGACGAGTGCGTCGGCGAAGTGCTGCAGCGAACTCCGGTGAACTCCGTCGCTACGGCCCACCCGCTCGAGTGCGGTGAGCGCGCCGCGCCAGTCCGTTTGTCGAGCGTGGTGGTCCGCGCCGATGAGTACGAGCAAGGCACCGGTCGCGGTGCGCGCTCCGAGCTCGGTGCGGATCGCGTTCCATCGCGCGGCTGCCGACGAATCGTCGGCCGGAAAATTTGAGCCGAACTCGTAGCCATCGCGCGGTAGGTGGAACAGGAGCACGTCGCCGCCGTCCGGGGCGACCCAACGTGCCGTGTCGCCCGCAGGCCAGCGCGCGCTGCCGTAGCCGCGCCAGGCGATGACGACGGGCAGCCCGAAGCCCGCGGCGAGCGACGGCAGCGCCGCCGGATGGCCGAACGAATCAGGGCAGTACAGAACGAGCGGCGGGTTCGCGCCGAGCCGGCGGAGTACGGCGCGTCCAGCGAGGAGATTGCGCACGAGCGCCTCGCCGCTGGGAATCAGTTCATCGGCGAGCACGAACCATGGGCCGGCCTCGAGTCGTCCGGCGCGCAGCAGCGCGGTGAGGGCGTCACGCCGCTCGGTGCGAATGGCGAGATAGTCGTCGAGAATGATCGCCTGGCCGTCGAGGAGGAAACTCTCATCGGACCCAGGCGGATCGTCGAGGAGCTCATCGACGAGCGCCACGAGGCGCTGCCGAAATCGTTCGAACGGGTGATACCACTCCCGATCCCAATGCGTGTGCATGACGACATGCGCGTCGAACGACGACATTCGGTACGGGCTCGGCGGGGAGGTGGGCGATGAACGACAAGCGGCGACGCGACCGTCACGAACGGAAACGGCCGCGGCGATAATTCGCCGCGGCCGCACCTCTTGCGCAAGGGACCCGCTCTCAGACCACGGGACGCCGGCCCGTCACCAGGCGAATGATGATGACGATCAATGCCACCACCAACAGCAGATGAATCAACCCGCTCGTAACGTGAAAGGCGAGAAAGCCCAGCGCCCACAGAATGATGAGAACGACCGCCAACGTGATAAGCATGGCCCCTGATCTCCGGATGCGAGTGCGTACGACGCTTCTGGTCGCCTAAGAAGCAACAGTCGTACCGGACTTGACCGTTGCTATGGAATCGGCGGGCCTTCCGTGTCGTCAGCGTCCGACCGGTCGGCGAGATTGCGGGCCGGCCCGACCAAGCCCACGTCGCCTCTTCGCCCCATGACGGGAGCGTCCGCCGGAGACCGACTCGGAACGAGCGGGGGCACTTTCGCCGCATGTCCGATGCGCGCGAGAAGAATGCGGCCGGCCCGCACATCGTGGCCGATGTCGACGAGCAGCAACGCGAGATCCCCGGTGCCCCAGAGCACACCGGCGAGCACGATGAGACGGCTCGCTTCGCCCAGCAGCGTCGGCAACGCCCCGGAACCTTGCGTATAAAACCCGGTGATCACCTCGGCGGCGAGTAGCACCACCATGATGATCGCCATGAAGCGAAACAGCTTTGACAGATATCGCAGCCCCGTGTAGGGCTCGATATCGCTCGAGCGCACTTCCTTGATTTCGCGATCGATCAGGCGCTCGGGTTTGCCGTCAGGCCCCGTGGTCGCCAGCTCACGATCTCCCATCTTGTTGATCGTGTCGTCAGACACCCTTCGTTGGTCCGCCACATCAGCCTCCTGAAGTCCCCGACCAGCGCGCCCGATAGCCACGCGTGTCGATGTGAATGAAAGGACCGTGCCCCGGCGCCGCCGTGTACACGCCTGCACCGCCAACCAGTTCGGGATGGGCTGCTTCGACGCGCTCGACGGCGGCAAGAATCACCCGTGAATCGTCGATGCTCACCTTGCCGTCGTGGTTGAGGTCGTCCATTTGCCCGTCGCCGTCGTTGTCGATGTAGATGTCCGACGCGTCGCCATACATGTGCCTGCTGAGATTGGCGCGGCCACCCGTATTCCCGCCGGTGTAGTTGTATTGCGGACTGCGAAACCCGCTCATGATTTTCACGCCGTGGACGTCGTAGCCGTGCGCCGCGAGATCCGACAGCACGAGCTCGAGTTTGTCGACGAGCTTTTGTTGAAGCACGAGGTACTTCGGCCAGGTGTTCGGCTGATCGTGCGTGAGAAAATCGCGCAGCTTGAAATGTTCGGAGACCGGCGTGTCCGCGTTCTTCGCTGTGACTTCGATGAAGCCCGTTGGATTGGCGTATTCGCCCGCCGGCGCCTTCGCCGGGCCGACCTTGCCGTGCTCGCTCGGCCAGGTGCCGAGGTAGTAGACACCGACCTTTCCGTTCTGCTTGGCGCTGAACGGCAGCATCGTGATCACGTCGAAATTCGGGATCGGCCGAATGGCGTTGCCAATGGCAAGCACGACGTTCCATATCCCCGCGCCGTGTGGCGCGGACGTCGCCGGTCCACCTTGCGTGTACTGGACGCTCGCGCCCGAGACGGTCGTGTCGGTGTGAATCGGCGTGGGTGTTGGCTCGATGGCCACGCGCAACTTGCCGCTCTTTCCACGCGCCGTCGTGAGCATTCGATTGACGAGGGCGTTGAGCGCGGCATCGGTGAGATAGGCGGTGGTCGGCGCATCCGCGTGCGTGAGCGCCGCCGTAATGGTCGACGTCGGCGGCACGACTTCGCCGCCCGCGCTCAGCGGTGATTTCGCGTGCGCGATCGACCATGCCCAGCCGACGAGAAACAGGGCGACGACGACGATTCCGGCGATGTCCAGCACCCGTTCGCCGCGCGGCGAGAGTCCATGTCGGTGGCGGCTGGTTGCTTCCGACGAGTCCGGCGTCGAACTTCCGAGCTTCATGTGGCCGGCCTCCACCCTTTCTCTCCCGCATGCATTCCCTGCTCGACTTCATCCATCGCCTGCGCGACGTTCGCGGGCTGATTGCGTGGGGAGGCTACGTCGGCCTCACGGTGATCATCTTCGCCGAGACGGGACTGTTGATCGGCTTCTTTTTGCCCGGCGACTCGCTGCTCGTGACCGCGGGCCTGCTCGCGGCGACGACGGGCACGTTCAACGTGTATTTGTTGGGGCTCCTGCTCACCGTCGCGTCGATCGCCGGAAACACCTCGGGCTACGCGATCGGAAAAATGACCGGCCCTCGGTTGTTCAGCCGCGAGAATTCTCTGCTGTTCAACAAGAAGCATTTGTATCGCGCGCACGAGTTCTATGAGCGGCATGGCGGCCAGACCGTCATCATTGCGCGATTTATGCCGATCGTGCGGACCTTCGTGCCGGTGGTGGCGGGCATGGCACAAATGGACTACCGCCGCTACACGCTGTACAACGTGCTCGGCGGGATCGGGTGGATCTGGAGCGTGCTGTTCATCGGCTACTTCCTGGGGCGCTACATTCCAGGCATCGATCGGCACATCGAGCCGGTGATTCTCGCCGTGATTTTTCTCTCGCTGCTGCCGGGTATCATTGGTTGGATCAGAGCCAGGAGAACCTGATGCCGTTCACGCTACCGCCGCTGCCCTATTCCAACGATGCGCTCGAACCGCATATCGACGCGCGCACGATGGAAATTCACCATGACAAGCACCATCAGGCCTACGTCAACAACCTGAACGCGGCGATCGACAAGGCGCCCGAACTCGCCGGCAAGTCGCTCGATGACTTGATGCGCGGGATCAACTCGGTGCCCGAGTCGGTGCGCACTGCCGTGCGCAACAACGGCGGCGGTCATTGGAATCACAGCCTGTTCTGGGAGATCATGGGCCCGGGCAAGGGCGGGCAGCCGTCGGGCAAGCTCGGCGACGCGATCAGCAGCGCGTTCGGCGACTTTAGCAAATTCAAAGAACAGTTTGCTGCGGCGGCGGCCGGCCGATTCGGCTCGGGCTGGGCCTGGCTGGTCAGCGACGGCGGAAAGCTCTCGATCACCAGCACGCCCAACCAGGACAATCCGCTGATGGACGGCAAGACCGCCATCCTCGGCCTCGACGTCTGGGAGCACGCGTACTACCTCAAGTATCAGAACAAGCGTCCCGACTACGTGGCCGCGTGGTGGAACGTGGTCAATTGGGACGCCGTGGCCAAGCGGCTCGGGTAAGCGCGGCGCGAGTCGCCGCCGCGCTCGACTACTGCGCCGCTTCGCCCTCGAGGTACGTGTACCCCTCGAGGCCGGCGACGTAGTCGGCGATGAAGGTGTTCGCTTCCTGGCGGCTGATGTGCTTGGCCGCCGCCACCTTTCGCCGGAAGGTCTGCAACAGGTCCGACCCGCGGAACTGCACGTAATTGAGCACTTCCGTCACCGTGTCGCCGTGTACGAGGTCCGTCACTTCGTACGTGCCGTTCTGCGCCAAGCGAATGTGCACGGCGTTGGTATCGCCAAACAGGTTGTGTAAGTCGCCGAGTATTTCTTGATACGCACCGGTGAGGAACACACCGAGCATATACGGCTCGCCATCATGGAATTCGTGCAACTCGAGACTCGGGTTCCCTGATTTGTCGCCGACGAAGCGATCGATCTTGCCGTCGGAGTCGCAGGTCACATCCTGGATCGTGCCGCGACGCACCGGCTCCTCGTTCAGCCGATGGATGGGCATGATTGGGAAGAGCTGATCGATGGCCCAACTGTCGGGGAGCGACTGGAAGAGCGAGAAGTTGCAGAAGTAACGGTCGACGAGCGTGGCATCGAGGTCCGTGACGATGTCCTCGAAGTCGTCGCGGTGCCGCTGGACGAAGCGCGCCAGGACATTGACCGAGCCAAAGTAGATCTGTTCGGCGAGCGCGCGCTCCCGCAGTGACAACACGCCGCTGCCGAACATTTCCTGCGCACGTTCCTTGTCGAACGTGAGGTCGTGAAAGATCTCGCGAATCCGCCGCTTCGACACATTCTTGCGCGACGCGTCGCGATAGTCGGCCAGCATCTCGTGCAAGATCTGGTGGTCGTCGTCGGTGACGTCGGGCACGGGGCGGTCGCCCTGCGACTCGACGTCGATCACCTTGATCAGCAGCAGCGCATGGTGCGCCGTGAGCGCGCGTCCCGATTCGCTGATGATGTGCGGCATCGGAAGCTCGTGCTCGCGGCAGGCTTCGGCGAGCGTGTACACCACGTCGTTCGCGTATTCCTGGAGGGAATAGTTCACGCTCGCGTCCGACGTCGAGTTCGATCCGTCGTAGTCGACGCCGAGTCCGCCGCCGACGTCGACGTGTGTGATGTCGAGACCGAGGTTGCGGAGCTCGACGTAAAAGCGCGTGAGCTCGGTGAGCCCGAGCTTGATGAAGCGAATGTCGGTGATCTGCGAGCCGAGATGAAAATGCACCAGCTTGACGATGTCGAGCCGGTCCGACGGCGCGCAGCTTGTCGATCGCCTGCATCAACTGAGCGGAGTTGAGTCCGAACTTGGACTTTTCGCCGCCGCTCTCCTTCCATCGCCCAAAGCCGCGCGACGAAAGCTTGATGCGAACGCCCGCCATGGGCACGACGCCCATTTCATCGGCCACCTGGAGCAGCACGTCGATTTCGCTGAGCTGCTCGATGACGATGTACACCTGGTGCCCGAGCTTTTGGCCCGTGAGGGCGAGGCGCATGAATTCCTCGTCCTTGTAGCCGTTGCAGACGATCATGTGCTCGGTGTTCTCGGCGAGGCCGAGAATGGCCTGCAACTCAGGCTTGCTGCCGCATTCGAGGCCGACCCGATGCGGCTTGCCGAATTCGACGATCTCTTCGACGACGTGCCGCTGCTGATTGACCTTGATCGGATAAACGGTGGTATAGCCGCCGGTGTAACCGAACTCTTCACGCGCCTGCTCGAAGCGCATGGTGAGCGACTCGATGCGCGAGCGCAGGATGTCCGAGAAGCGCAGCAGCACGGGGAGCGCGATCCCCTGCTCTTCGAGATCGTTCGTGATCTCGTACAAGTCGATGACCCGGTCCGGCTGTTCCGCGTCCGGGCGCACGATGACATGCCCATCGTCGTTGATGTCGAAAAAGCCGGCGCCCCAGCCTTCGACGTTGTACAACGCGCGCGCCGCATCGATCGACCAGTGCGATTCACTGTCGGCCGGCGCGGGTTCGGCGATGTGGGTAGCCATGCGCGGAAACTAATCGATCACGGATAGAGCCGGCGAACATCCCAACCGTCCGCCGCTCGAGTGTAGAGCTGCCGGACGTGCAGGCGGCTCGGCATATTCTTCCAAAACTCGACGCGCTCCGGGACCACGCGAAACCCCGACCAGTTCGGCGGTCGCGGCACCGGTTGTCCGGCAAACCGGCGCTCCACGTCGGCGACCCGCGCATCGAGATCGGCGGGCGACGCCAGGTCACGACTTTGCAACGACGCCCACGCACCGATCTGGCTGCCACGCGCTCGCGAAGCAAAGTATGCGTCAGCATCCGCATCCGTGACGACGTCGACCGAACCCTCGACGCGCACCTGCACCTCCAGCCGCTGCCAGTGAAAGCACAGCGCGGCACAGCGAGTGGTGAGTAGTTCGCGCCCTTTTCGACTCTCAGCGTTCGTGTAGAAGACGAACCCGCGCTGATCGACGTGCTTGAGCAGGACGATGCGCACGCTCGGCTGCCCGCGCTCGTCGACCGTGCCGAGCGAACAGGCGGTCGGTTCGGGCAGCACGTCGGACGGAATGCGCTTCGCCTCGGCGAGGAGCAACTGGAATCGCTCGATCGGGTCGTCCTGCGCGCGCGCCATCAGCCGATGGCGCGCTTGTAGAAACTGCGCATCCCGAGGATCCAGAACGCGCTCGCGATGATGAGCAGCGCGACGACGACCACGGGCAGCGGCATGTGCGGTATCGCCGGGGTCAGCGCGCCACGCATGCCTTCGGACACATAGACCATGGGATTGACCAGTACGGCGTACTTCATCACCGGCACGACGTCGAGCCCCCGCCACGGATAGTAGGCGCAGCCGAAAAAAATCATCGGGGCGATGATGACGCTGAACATCAAGCCGATCTGCTGCGGCGCGATCGCCGTGCCGAGCCACATGCCGAGCGACGAAAAGGCGAACGACCCGAGCACGACGATGAGCATGACCTGCCCGGTATGCGCCAACGTCAGACCGGCGATCGGCCCCATCACGAGGCGCGCAATCGGCAGCACGAATGCCGCGGCGATGAATCCTTGGATCATGGCCGCGACAATTTTCTCCGCGGCAATCAGTTGGGTCGACACAGGCGCGAGGAGGCGGTCCTCGATTTCCTTGGTCCACCCGAAGTCCTGCACCATGGGGAGTGCGACCGACTGAATCGCCGAGAGACTCAAGCTCACGGCGAGAATGCCGGGGAGCAGCACCGTCTGATACCCGGGCCCGGCGAAGTTCATCTTCGGCAGGAGATAACCGAAGACGATGACGAACAGCAGCGGCTGCATCGTCGTCCGCACGAGGAAAAACACCAGCTCTTTGCGCGCCACACGGATATCGCGGCGCAGCAGCGCGAGAAACACTGAACTCGCGCGCACCGTGGGCGCGCCTATCGCCGGCGCGCTCAATCGAGCTTCCTCCCCGTTCGCGCGACAAACAGCGTTTCCAAACTCGGCTCCGTGAGACTGATGTTCGTCACCGACGTCCCCGAATCCTCGACGACCTGCATGACCGGCGAAATCACGCGGCCCCCGCGATCGCTGAACACGCGCAGGAGCGGGCCCTTCGATTCGACGCGCAGCACGCCGGGTAGCGCGCGCACCGCGTCCACGGCCGCGGTTACCGCGCCGTCCCCGCTCAGCGCGAGCTCGACGAGCGTGCCGCCCGGTGCGCGTTGCTTGAGTGCCTGCGGCGTGTCGAGCTCGAGCAATTCCCCGCGGTCGACGATCGCGATCCGGTCGCACAACTTGTCCGCCTCGTCCATGTAGTGCGTGGTCATGACGATGGTCCGACGTTCAGCGTGCAGCTCGCGAAGAATGCCCCACAGCGCGAGGCGAGTTTGCGGGTCGAGGCCGACGGTCGGCTCGTCGAGAAAAATGACCTGCGGCTCGTGAATCAACGCGCGCGCGATCATCAGCCGCTGCTGTTGGCCGCCCGACATTTCGTCGACCTTCGCGTTGGCCTTGTCCGCAATGCCCAGTTGCTCGAGGAGCGCCAGGGCGCGCGGGCGCGACGTCGCCGGCGCGATGCCAAAGTACGCCGCGTGGAACAGCAAGTTCTCGATCGCATTGAGGCTGCGATCCGGATTCGGCCGCTGCGGCACGACGCCGATGCGCTGTCGCACATTCACCGCGTGCGTCGCGACGTTCGCACCGCCGACGAGTGCCGTGCCCGATGTGGGCTTCACGCGCGTCGTGAGAATCCCGATCGTCGTCGTCTTTCCCGCGCCGTTGGGTCCGAGCAACCCGAAGAACTCGCCCTCGCGGATCTCGAGATCGAGCGCCTTGAGCGCGACGATTTCGCCGCGCGCACTGCCCGAGGTTCCGTTTGCCCCGGGCGGACCGGCTGCTCCGGGCGGTCCGAACCCGGGCGCGCCGCCGGGGCCGCGCCGCCCCTTTTTCGTCGCGGGCGGCGCGGGATAGACCTTACGCAATGCGTGTGTTTCGATAGCGGCCATGAATCGGATCGGCCGCCGTCAGGGCTTCTTCTGCTGCTCCGGCGTCACGGCGCCGCCCGCCTGCACCGGCGCGGGGCCAAGTTGATCCTTGCCTTTGGCGACGTACGGAATGCCGTGGACCATCCAGTCCGGCGCCGGCGCACCCTTCAACTTGTTGTCGAAGAACTGCTGCATGCGCATGGCGATGTCTTTCTGGTTGGCTCGGCTCGCCGGATTGTGAACGTCGTTGTTATAGTCGATGAAATAGACTTCTTTGCCCAACCGGCGCATGTTGACGAAGAACTCGATGCCCTGGTACCAGGGGACCGCGTCGTCGGCGTCGTTGTTCATGATGAACAGCGGCGTCGTCACGCGATCGAGCCAGAAGAGGGGCGAATTCTGGATGTAGAGCTGCGGCGCCTCGACGAGCGACTTGCCGATCCGGCTCTGTCCCGTCTCGTACTGGCCCTCGCGCGAGATGCCCGTGCCCCACCGAATTCCACCGTAGGCGCTCGTCATGTTGACCACCGGCGCGCCGGCCATCGCCGCGGCGAACATGTGCGTTTGCGTGATCGTGTACGCGGTCTGGTATCCGCCCCAGGACTGTCCTTGAATGCCCAGATGCTTCTCATCGACGAAGCCGCGGCGTTCCAACGATTCGACGCCCGACACGATCGACCGAACCGCGCTCTGGCCCGGGAATCCGTTCTCGTACACGATGTCCGGTTCGAAGACGAGATACCCGTTCGACACATAGTGCGTCGGGTTGATGACGTTTCGGCCCGACGGCGGCACGTACTGGTTGAGATTGTTCGACAGGATTTCGTAGAAGTACGCGATCAACGGATACTTCTTGTTGGGATCGAAGTTCTCGGGCTTGTAGAGAATGCCCTTGAGCGGCACGCCGTCAGCACTCGTCCAGCGCACCAGCTCCGCCGTTCCCCAGTTGTAGTTCTTTTGCTGCGGATCGGCATCTGAGATCTGTGATAGGTTCGTCAGCGAGGTGCCGACCCACAAGTTCGGGAACTCCGTGAACGTGCTCTTCGTGATCATCCATTCGTCGGCGTTCGCGGCTTTCACCGGCGTGCCGTAGGCGAGGTCCGACATCACGATCTTCTCCGGCGCCTTCTTGACGCCGAGTTGCGCGTGATAGAACCCGCTCGCCATCGTCTCCGTGTTCACCGCTTTGAGCATCAGCGGCTGCGCCGGATCGATCACGTCGCGATCGTCGCCGCCGGCTCCGCCTCCACGACCGCCGCGGCCGCCGCGGCCACCACCCTCAGCCAGGCGGAATTCGATCGTATTCTTGCGACCGACCGAATCGGTGACGATGATCGGCGCCTTGGCGCCGGTCGGATCGAGCTCCCACACGTCGAACCGATCGTAGATCAGCACCGACTTGTCGCCCTTCGTCCACCCAGCGAGTCCCCAGGCCGGCGGCGCATCCGGGTGATCGTCCGTCTCGTTGTCGAAGCGCACGCCGGCCAGACCGCCCGTCAGGTCGACGAGCTTACTCGTCGCCGTGTTGTAGGCGTACCAGTGCGTGTGGTCGTAGAACGTCACGAACTTCGCATCCGGCGATAGCTGCGCGTTCCCGTTGATTTTTTCCTTGATGAGTTTTCGCGCATTGGTCGACGGATCGATGACATAGACGTCGGTGCCTCCATCGCCCCACATCTGCTCGATCATGTACCGCTCGCGCGAGTTCGCCACCGCGACGTGTCCGTCGTCCGAAATGCTCACCTGCGGAATGGAATCGTCGGCGAGCTGCACCACTTTTTTCGTCGACGTGAAGTAGACCGCGGCGTAGGACTTGTTCCGATCGCGCGTCGCATTGAGACGCTGCGTCGGTTGCAGTACGGGATCCTTGTAATGCCAGAGATCGAACACGGCTTTTCCCACAAGAGAGTCGGCGGGAACCGAGTCGATCGGCGGCGGTGCCACATTGAATGTGATCACCGTGCCGCTCCGCGTGAACGCGATCGGCGAATTGTCGGCGATGTGCATACCCGGCGTCACCTGCGAGGGTGACACGATGGCTTGCGCTGCTCCGCCCTTCGACGACGCCTGGTACAGCGTGAAGCGCGGCTTCGCGGTGTGCCCGAATTCGTCACGATCCGAAAGGAATACGAGTTGCGACCCAGTACGATCGAATTCGAGTGCCTTGTAGTCGCCGGTTCCGGCGAGCAGCGTGGTCGACGTGCCCGCGTGGAGATCGCGCAGGAACGCACCGTCTTTGGTGGAATCGTGCGCCACGACGGTGTAGCCGAGCACCTTCGCGCTGTCGTCGAACGCAAACATCAGCACGTCCGACATCCGCTCTTCGGCGCCGGTCGTGAGGTTCCGCAACACCAGCGCCGAGCCAAACTGGCGACGTCCACCGGCTGCGCCGCCGCCGCCACGGCCACCCCGACCGCCGCGGCCGGCTGGCGCGGCATTCCCGCCGCCACCGCGAGCCGACGAATCACCCGCCGCCGAGTCCGGCGCCGGCACGTACGCGAGCCACGCGCCGTTCGAGCGCGGCAGTCTGAACGATCTGACGTTGGCCACCGTCGTCACTTTGCCGTCCGCCAAGCTGACGATCACCATCGACGTCCGATTGAGCGCCGCCGTCGCCCCCCGCCCGCGAGGCGCGTGTTCGACTTCGGCCTGGCTGGGCTCGGCCGTCGCGATGACGTAGCGGCTATCCGCGCTGATCTGCGCGGGCGCTGCAGTCGGTCCCGCGGGGTCGGCCTCGCCTGTGCCGCCTGCCGGGCCACGCAATCCGCCGGGCACGTTGTTCGGGCGGCCAAGGAAACCGCGCGGAACGCGATACTCCGTGCTGCCCGACGTCGATCGAATCACCAGCTCGCCGTCACCCACCTGTGGAACGAGCGTGTAAACCGCCCATTTGCCGTCGTTCGACAGCGCGGGCGCCGTGATCGATTTCCACGTGTCCCAGTCCGCCTGCGTCAGGACCTTCTTCTGGGCGTGAGCAAGCGTGGGCAGGCCGACCACGACCGCCAAGGCGATAGCGAGCCGTTTCATAGTCATAAACACATCTGGGTTGAGGGCGGGAAACCGAAGCTTAACGGTATGTAGTGTTACGACTGACCGCGAGGGGGCGTTGCACAAGTGACATCGGCCAGCGATTCTCCGGAATGATTCTCGAGCGCATTTTCGACGAGAAGCTGGCGCAAGCGAGCTACCTGATTGCGAGTGAAGCCTCCGGGGAGGCAATCGTCGTCGACCCGAACCGCGACGTGGAGCAATACATTCGCCTCGCCGCGCACAAGCGCGTGCGCATTGCGTACGTGACCGAAACGCACATCCACGCCGACTTCATCTCCGGCGCGCGCGAGTTGGCCGAGCGAACGGGAGCGACGCTGCTCCTCTCCGGACACGGCGACGGCGAATGGCGCTACCGCACGTCCGGACGCCTCGTCTGCGACGGCGAACGTATCGACGTGGGGGATGTGTCGCTGGTCGTGCGTCACACCCCTGGCCACACACCGGAGCACATCGCGTTCATCGTGACCGATCGTGCTGCAAGTGATCGCCCGCTCGGCATGCTGTCCGGCGACTTCATCTTCGTCGGCGACGTCGGGCGGCCCGACCTGCTCGAGCGCACCGCGAACGCGACCGGCACCGCGACAACGCTGGCGCGCCGATTGTTCCAGTCAATTCGCGCCACGTCGCCGCTGCCCGATCATCTCCAGATTTGGCCCGGGCACGGCGCGGGTTCGGCCTGCGGCAGATCGCTCGGCGCGCTTCCGTCGACAACGCTCGGCTACGAGCGCCTGGCAAACTGGGCGTTCCAGGTTGACGACGAGGAACGGTTCGTCCGCGAGGTGCTCGAAGGACAACCAGAAGCACCGCCATACTTCGCCCGGATGAAAACCGCCAATCGCGACGGGCCGACGGCGCGCGTCGAGCATTCGGTAGCAACGCTCGACCTCGAGGCATTTCGCGCCGCCGTCGATGCCGGCGCCATCGCCGTCGACGTTCGGTCGACTGCGGATTTTGCCGCGGCGCATATTCCAAAAACGCTCAACCTTCCCGTTGGCTCTTCGTTCCTCACCTGGGCTGGGTGGCTCGTTCCGTACGACCGCGACGTCATTCTGTTGGCCGACGATCCGGACCGAGTCCGTCGGGCGCGGGACGCGCTGTCGCTCATCGGCATCGATCGAGTCACCGGCACCGCCGACGCCTCGGTGCGCAACGCGTGGAAGACGCGCGTTGGACCGCTCGCTCACGTTCCGCAAATCGACGTCGCCACGCTGGCGCGCGAACGCCGGGCCACCGTCGTCGACGTTCGAGCTGACGCCGAATGGTCGGCAAGTCATGTCCCCGGCGCCCAGCACCTCTTTCTCGGCGAGCTGGCCGCCCGCGTGGACGAACTTCCGCGCGACACGCCGGTCGCCGTGCATTGCCATAGCGGAACGCGCTCGGCCATCGCGGCCAGCCTGTTGCAGGCGAACGGTTTCACCAATGTGTCGAACGTCGCCGGCGGATTTCATGCGTGGGAAGCGGCGGGGTTGCCCGTCGCGCGGGACGATTCGACGTCCTGAGTTGGCGACGACGGATCGCGCCGCGGCCGTTCCCGCGTTGCGCCGAGGACGCGGGCCAGGCATTCTCTTGTGTTGCTCAGTTCGCGACCGTCGCGCTCATCTGGCAGGCTGACCTCATCTCCTCGTCTCTCTCCATGCGTGCTACTTCTCTAATCGTTCTCGCCACCGTCTTGGCGCCCCAGCTCACCGCGCAAGGTCGCGGCGGTCGCGCCGCGGCGCCGGTCGGCCCGCCGACGCTGCTCGTCCCCGACCGCGTGTGGGACGGAGTCACCGATGCGCCGCACGACGGGTGGGCAGTGCTCGTGCGCGGAGAGCGCATCGAAGCCGTCGGCCCGCGCGCGCAGATCGCCGCCGCCGGGGCGACGACCATCTCGCTTCCGGGCACGACGCTGATGCCCGGGCTGATCGAAGCGCACTCGCACATGCTGCTGCATCCGTACAACGAAACGTCCTGGGACGATCAAGTATTGCACGAATCGGAGGCGCTGCGCGTGGCGCGCGCGGTCAATCATCTCAAGGCCACGCTCATGGCGGGATTCACCACCGTGCGAGATCTTGGAACCGAGGGCGCCGGCTATGCCGACGTCGGTCTCAAGCAAGCGGTCAACCAGGGCATCATCCCTGGTCCGCGCATGTTCGTGGTAACACGAGCGATCGTCGCCACGGGGAGCTATGGCCCGAAGGGCTTTTCAGCCGAGTATGCGGACGACATTCCGCAAGGCGGCGAAGAGGCGAGCGGCCCTGACGGCGTCGCGCGCGTGGTGCGCGACCAGATCAAACACGGCGCGGACTGGATCAAGATCTACGCTGACTACCGCTGGGGACCGAACGGCGAAAACATGCCGACGTTCACGTTGGATGAACTCAAGGAGATGGTCGACGTCGCCAAGAGCTCGGGACGACCGGTGACCGTCCACTCGGGCACGCCCGAAGGTATGCGACGCGCGATTCTCGCCGGCGTTGAAACGATCGAGCATGGCGACAACGGCACGCCCGAAGTGTTCAAGATGATGGCAGATCGAGGCATCTGCCTCATTCCCACGCTCGCAGCCGGCGACGCGGTTCTGCAATACCGCGGCTACAAGCACACCGATCCCGATCCGCCGAGCATCGTTGCCAAGAAGGCGTCGTTCAAGGCGGCGCTCGACGCCGGTGTGACGATCTGCAGCGGCAGCGACGTGGGCGTATTCACACACGGCGAAAACGCGCGCGAGCTCGACTTGATGGTCGCGTACGGCATGACGCCCGTCGCCGCGCTCAAGTCGGCGACGTCGATCGACGCGAAAATGCTCCACTCCGACGACAAGTTCGGCAGCGTGAAGCAGGGGTTGTATGCGGACCTCATCGCGGTGAAGGGCGATCCGACCAAGGACATTTCCGCACTGCACCAAGTTCAGTTCGTGATGAAGGGCGGCACGATTTACAAGCAATAGCGCGATGCACGAGCGAGTCAGCCGCGCCGTCTACGCGTTCGCGCCGGGCGGCGTCGGCAATCTGGGTCCGGGTCTCGACATCCTCGGCTGCGCTGTCACCGGCCCGGGCGACTGCGTTCGTGCGCGCCGAATCAGTCAACCCGGCGTGCGCATCGATGCGCCAGGTCATCCGGATCTTCCGCGTGATCCAACGCGACACGCGTCGGGCATCGCCGCGCTCGCGGTGCTCGAGCGCGCCGGCGCGACCGACGTTGGCATTGCGATCGAAGTCGAAAAGGGCCTGCCGCTGTCGGGCGGCCAGGGTGGGAGTGCAGCGTCCGCGGTCGCCGGCGCCGTAGCCGCGAACGCTTTACTCGACGAGCCCCTCGGGCGCGCGGAGTTGCTCGAAGCCGCGCTCGTGGCCGAGGAGCGTTTGGCCGGTCGGCACATCGACAATCTCGCCCCGGCGTTGTTCGGTGGAATTCTCCTCATTCGTTCCGTCGACCCGCTCGACTTCGTGCGACTCCCCGTGCCGAGCGGCCTGCGCATTGTCATCGTGCATCCGCGTATGCAGCTGCGCACGGCCGACGCTCGCGCCGTGCTGCCCGCGATGGTGACTCGGGCGACGGCACTCGCGCAGGCGGCCGCCGTTGCCTCGCTCGTCGCCGCGCTGTGCGCGCGCGATCTTTCGCGGCTGCGCGGAGCAATCGACGATCGGATCGCCGAGCCGGCACGCGCTCCGTTGCTGACCGGTTTCGCCGCGGCCAAACAGGCCGCCCTCGCCGCCGGGGCACTCGGCTGCTCGATATCGGGCGCCGGTCCGTCGGCGTTCGCGTTGACCGACGGCGATGTGGTCGCCGAACGCGTCATGCACGCGATGGTCGCCGCGTACGCCGCGGAAGGTGTGCCGGCTGCGGGACGCATTGGGCGCGTCGACGAACAAGGCGCGCGCGTGGAAGAGATCGCGCCATGACCGGCGCGCCGTCGTCGCGTCAGCGCTGCGAGGAGTGTGGACACGAGATCAGCGAACTCGATTCAGCGGCGGTCTGTCCGGAGTGCGGAGGCCTGCTCGAGCTCGTGCATACCTTCGTCGATGATGCAAGATCTCTCATTGCGCGATTCGCCGAGCGGCGCGCGGCAGTGGCCGGCCCCGCTCGCTCCGGCGTCTGGCGATACCACGAACTCGTCCTGCCAACCGCACTGTCCGGCGACATCGTGAGTCATCCCGAGGGGAACACGCCGCTCATCGAGCGCGAGCAGATCGCGCGATGGACCGGCGTCGACGACCTCCGCGTCAAACACGAAGGACTCAACCCGACTGGGTCGTTCAAGGATCGCGGGATGACGGTCGCGATGACTCAAGCCGTTCGCACCTCGGCTCGCGCCGTCGCCTGCGCGTCGACCGGGAACACGTCGGCGTCACTCGCCGCCTACGCCGCGCAAGCAGGACTGCCCGCGCTCGTATTCGTTCCAGCGGGCAACGTCGCACTCGGGAAAATTGCGCAGACGCTGGCCTACGGCGCGCAGACCTTGCTCGTCCGCGGCAACTTCGACGAATGCTTGGCACTTGCGCGCGACTCGAGCGCAGCACTCGGTGTCCAACTGCTCAATTCCGTCAATCCGTTTCGCGTCGAAGGTCAAAAGACGATCGTGCTCGAGCTCCTCGAGCAACTGGAGTGGAACGCGCCGGATTGGATTGCATTGCCGGCCGGCAACCTCGGAAACACCGCCGCATTTGGAAAGGCGCTGCGCGAGGCTCACGCTCTCGGCTTGATCACGCGCGTACCGCGAATCGCGGCAATTCAGGCGAGCGGCGCGGCGCCGTTCGCCGCGAGCTTTCGCGGTGGGTTCGCCGAGCGTGTCACGGTGAATCCGCAAACGATCGCCACGGCGATTCGCATCGGCGCGCCGGCGTCGTGGAATCGCGCCGTGCGCACGATTCGCGAGACAAACGGCGTCGTTGCCGCGGTGTCGGACGACGACATCCTCGAGGCCAAGGCGGTCATCGACGCGTGCGGCGTTGGCTGCGAGCCGGCGAGCGCGGCGAGCGTCGCCGGCGTCAAACAACTGCGCGCGCGGGGCATCATCGATCGCGGAGCGCGGGTCGTGGCGGTGTTGACTGGCCATCTGCTCAAGGATCCAGGCGCCGTGATCACGTATCACCAGGACGCGACCCCGCGTCCGTCGCGCGCCAATCCGCCGATCGAAATCGAGCCGCAGGTCGCCGAAGTCGAGCGAGTGCTGGCGGGCGGGCGGTTGCGACGGAGCGACCAGACGTGAAGAATTGAAGGTCCGCGTAATCGTTGGATCGCCGCTCGTCGCCTCCCATCCCCCATCATCCACATGCGATTCCGAACCTCGAGCACCGACGTCGTCGTCGGCGCCACACTCGCGCTGCTCGCGTTGCCTGGATTTTCCACGGTCGCGCACGCGCAGCGTGGTAACCAGGGCCCCGAGACGCGAGCCGAAGTCACCTTTCCGGTGAATCTGCCGGCGGACGACGCGCGCATCGCGGGCCTCAAGAAGGACGCGATCCGTCTCGTCGACAGCATGTCGACGTTCACCCAACAGATGGTCGATCAGGTCTTCAGCTTCGGCGAGTTGGGCATGCAGGAAGAAGAGACGTCGCGCTACCTGACCGGCGTGTTGGAGAAGAACGGATTCAAGGTCACGCGCGGAATCGCCGGCATCCCAACGGCGTGGGTCGCAACGTGGGGTTCCGGCAAGCCAATGATCTCGCTCGGCTCCGACATCGACGACATTCCGCAGGCGAATCAGAAGCCGGGCGTCGGCTATCACGATCCTCTGGTCACCGGCGCGCCCGGACACGGTGAGGGACACAACTCCGGCGAACCACTCAACATCACCGCCGCGATCGCGGTCAAAACGTTGATGGAACGCGACCACATTCCGGGGACGCTCCAGATCTGGCCCGGCGTGGCCGAAGAACAGATGGCCGCGAAGGCATATCTGGTGCGCGCCGGGTTATTCAAGGACGCCGACGCCGTGCTGTTTTGCCACGTCAGCGCCGACTTCGGCGTGTCGTATGGCACGTCGGGGCAGAACGCGTTGATCAGCGCACAATTCAATTTTCAGGGTTCGAGCGCGCACGCGGCCGCGGCGCCCTGGGCCGGGCGCAGCGCGCTCGATGCCGTTGAGCTGATGGACGTCGCGTGGAATTTTCGGCGCGAGCATTTGCCGCTCACGCAGCGGTCGCACTATGTGATCACCGACGGCGGCGATCAGCCGAACGTCGTCCCGCCCACGGCGAGCGTCTGGTATTATTTCCGCGAGACCGACGCGCCGAAGACGCAGGCGCTGTTCGAACTCGGCGACACGATCGCACGCGCCGCGGCGATGATGACCGGTACCAAGCTCGCGTCGGTGCAGATTCTCGGTTCAGGATGGTCGGGCTACTTCAGCAAGCCGATCGCGATGGACATGTTCGAGAATATCAAAGTCATCGGCATGCCGACATGGGACGACAAGGATCAGACGCTCGCCCGCGGCATTCAGCGTGAACTTGGCCAGAAGAATCCACGCGGCCTGTCGGATCGCGTGCCGCAGCAGCTCCCTGCTCCGCCGCGCGAGGAGGATCTACGCGGCGGCGGCAGCGACGACATCGGCGACATCTCGTGGAACGTTCCAACCGTGACGCTGCGCTATCCGGCGAATATTCCCGGCCTGCCGGGGCACAACTGGGCGAACGCGATCTCGATGGCCACGCCGATCGCGCACAAAGGCGTGACGGCCGGCGCCAAGGTACAAGCGATGACGGTAATCGACCTGATGCTCAAGCCGACGGTCGTCAGTCAGGCGTGGGACTATTTCAGAAATGTGCAAACCAAGGACATCAAGTATTTCCCGCTCATGCGCGCGGACGACAAACCGGCCATTTGGCTGAACAAGGCGATCATGGACAAATATCGTCCCGAAATGCGCAAGTACTACTACGACCCCACGAAGTACAAGACCTATCTCGACCAACTCGGCATCAAGTATCCCACGGTGCGCGATTCCACCAAAGCGATCCCCTGATGTTCGGGGGGTGCCAACGTGAATCGGGGCCGGCGTCCAGAACAACGGACGCCGGCCCCGAAGTGCATTCGTCGAGCCGACCCTATCGCCCGCCGTCCGGGTCGGCGTCGTCGCTCGCCGTGTCGCGGCGCGGCGCGGGCGGTTCCGCCGTGCTCGGTACGATGACCGCTTGGCCTGCCGCCTTGAGTGCGGCGTTGATCTTCGCCAGGTTCGCGTCCATCACTCGCTTGTAGCGCGCGAGATCAGTCTGGAGTTGCGGCTCGAGCACCGCGTACACGTCATACGATTGCTTCGGTGGTCGGCGCTCACCACTCTCGACGAAGCCGAGGAGTGCGGCCATCTGGTTGTTGATTCGCACCGGAAAGTTGAGCGGGTCTTCGCCGCTGCGATTCTTCGTTTGGTACAACGAGTCCTCGACGTTCGTGAGTTGGTCGGAGAACGACTTCGCCATCGCGCCGAATTGGGCGTTCCCGCTCATTCCGGCGGCGCGTGCCTCGAGCTGGCGCGCGACATTGCGAATCGTCTTGACGGCGTCGTTCGCCGCGGTCACGCGATCTCGCACCTGAAGCGCGAACCGCTCCTGTTCGGCCAAATCAGCCGCCGTCGCCGTAGTCTGCGGATCCTTTCGAACGATGAATTTCTGCGAGACCGGCGCGGCGTCGCCGACGAGCAGGCGCACGGTGTACGTCCCCGGTGCCACGAACGGTCCGGCGGTCGAGCCCTGCCAGAGGATCATGCCCTGGAAGGACGATGCGTCCGGATACTGCAGGTTCCAGGTGTAGCGACTGTACCCGGCGCGGTTGCCAACCCGCGCGGCGCCTCCGAACCCACCACGGCCGCCGCGGCCGCCGGCGGCCTCCACCGTATCCGTCGATGAGTATTTCCGAATGAGCTTTCCGGTTGGATCGAGGAACTCGATCGTCACCGGCTGGTCGGCGCGGGCGAGGGCGTACTGCACCGTGACACCCGTCGTGCGATAGGCCGGCGCCGGCGTGTACAGGTAGTCCTTGCCCGCGGCCGCCGCGGCCTCGGCCTGGGGCGCCTCGCGCAGCAGCGCAATGTTCTCCATGACCCAGAACGCGCGGCCGTGGGTGGCAATGACGATGTCGTCGTCGCGGAGCGCGATATCGTGCACCGGCGTTGGCGGGAGATTCTTCTTGAGACTTTCCCAGTGTGCGCCCGCGTCGCGCGAGATCCACATGCTGCGTTCGGTCGAGGCATACAGCAGGCCCGGTTGCACGAGATCTTCGCGAATGGAGCGCGTGTACTCGCCCACCGGAATCCCGTCGTTGATCCGAGTCCACGTCGCGCCGTAGTCGGTGGTCTTGTACAGGTACGGCGCGTAGTCGTCGAGCTGATAGCGATTGGCCGCCACCCACGCCGTGCCCGGATTGTGCGGCGACGGGTCGATGATCGAGATGCGCGTCCACGGCGGCAGGCCCTTCGGCGTCACGTTCTTCCACGTCTTCCCGCCGTCGCGCGTGAGATAGATCAAGCCGTCGTCCGAGCCGGTCCAGATCAGGCCGGACACGATCGGCGACTCCTGGAGCGCGAATACAGTTCCATAATACTCGATCGACGTTTGGTCTTTCGTGATCGGTCCGCCGGAGGCGCCGAGTGTCGCGGGATCGTGCTTGGTGAGATCCGGCGAAATGACCTGCCAGCTCTTGCCCTTGTCGCTCGACTTGAACACCACGTTCGACCCGACGTACAGCACGTTCGGATCGTGCGGAGAGTTCATGATCGGAAAGGTCCACTGGAACCGGTACTTCGAGTCTTGCGCGTCGTGCCCCATCGGATTGAGCGGCCACGGGTCGAGACGCGCGCGCAGCGCAGTGCCGCGTTCCTGCATGTCGATCACGCCGCTGTAGTTGCCGCCGAACGTCACGTTCGGATTCGTCGGGTCGGACGCCATGTAGCCAGACTCGCCGCCTGCCGCACCATAGAACTCTGAATACGGCGACGGCGGCGCCGCCGCACCGCCTCGCCCGCCGCCACCACCACCGCCGCGCCCGAAACCCGCGGCTTGCCGCACCGGGCCGCACACGCGAGCCGGCGTCCTGCTTGGCGCCGCAGACGTCGTACGGCACCTTGTTCGTGAGGTGCACGTGATAGAACTGTCCGGTCGGCACGCCTGGCCGAAGCATGGTCTTCCCGCCGTCCGTCGTCATAGCGATGCCTTGGTCGTACGCGATGGCGAACCGATTCGGATCGTTCGGCGCGATCCACAAATCGTGATGATCGCTGCCACCGCGCCACGTCGTGTTCTTCCACGTCTTGCCGCCATCCATCGTCTCGAGCGTGCTCACGTTGAGCCCAGTGACATGGTTCGTGTCCTTGGGATCGGCGTACA
This sequence comes from uncultured Gemmatimonadaceae bacterium, assembly GCA_963817445.1. GTDB lineage: Bacteria > Gemmatimonadota > Gemmatimonadetes > Gemmatimonadales > Gemmatimonadaceae > JAQBQB01. The sequence goes on along the minus strand of CAWFOG010000022.1, from coordinate 156,291 downwards.
AGCGCGAGAAGTACCAGGCGCGTTGACGGAGATTGCGGTCCTGGCTGAGCAGCGTCCACGTCGCGCCCGCGTCGTCCGAGCGATACACGCCGCCGTTCGGCTCATTCTCGATCAGCGCCCACAGTCGGTTGGGGTTCGCCGGCGAGATCGTCATTCCGACGTTGCCAATGATGCCACTGGGCAAACCGGTGTTGTGCGTGATCTCCGTCCAGTGATCGCCGCCGTCAGTCGTCTTGAAGATGCCGCTGCCCGCGCCGCCGCTGACGAGCAGCCACGGCTTGCGGCCTGCCTGCCAGAGTGCGGCGTACAGCACGTCCGGGTTCGACGGATCCATCACCAGTTCGATGGCGCCGGTCGAGTCGTTTCGGAAGAGAATCTTCTTCCAGGTCTTGCCGCCGTCGGTCGTCTTGAACACGCCGCGCTCCGGGATTCGGCGCCCAAACGTGGCCGAGCGCGGCGACGTACGCGATGTCGGAGTTCCTCGGATCGAGGACGATGCGAGCGATGTGCTGCGTCTCCTTGAGCCCGCTGTACTGCCAGGTCTTGCCGGCATCGATCGTCTTCCAGACGCCGTCGCCGTATGAGACGTTGCCGCGGATCGGATACTCGCCGCCGCCGGCCCAGACCACGTCCGGATTCTTCGCGTCGATCGCGATCGCGCCAATGCTGCCGCCGAAGTACGCGTCGGTGACCGGCAGGGCCGTCTTGCCGGCGTCGGTGGTCTTCCAGACACCGCCGCCCGTCGTGCCGAAGTAGTATTCGTCCGGCCGCGCAACGGAACCGGCGACCGTCACCATGCGGCCCGCGGCATCAGGGCCGACCGCGCGCCAACTGACTTGACCGGCAGTTCGTGCTATCGGCGCCTCCGCGGCCGCCGCGACCGCGGCCCCGCTGAGCGAGGAGCAAACTCGGAACGCACAGTGCCACGAATACGGCACGCGCGAGACTGACGCGACTCAAACGTCCAGACACCAGAACGACCTCCGATCAACGATTGAATGAAGGACCCGCACACCCGCACCTATCCAACGCTACCGGACGCGGCAGCGTTGGACAATCGGACTGCCCGGGTTGTCGAATACTCCCAGCGAGCTAGATTCGACTCCCGGCCATCACAGTTCATTGAACAGGGAGGACTGCCATGATGCACATTCGCGTCAAGTCGTCCGTCGTTCTCGGTGCTCATCGGTGCCATCGGTGCCGTCTCCGTCGTCACATTGATCGCGGCATGCGCCAGTGGCGGGTCTCGCGCGGCGAGCTCGCTCGCGCGGCGCGAGTCGTGTCAGCTTCGCTCCGACGATTCGGTGTACCTGGCCACTGGTGACGTCTACCGCGACTGCGCGGTTGATCGGGCGGCGAGTCTGGTAACGACCAGCATGCACCCTGATTTCCGCGTGGCGGGTGAGGTGGCCCCCTGCTATTCAGCGGAGTGGCAATTCGTCGTCGGGGAAAACGGATTGCCCGAAGTCGAAACAGCGCGTCTCGTACGGGCGTCCGACCCGCAGTTCGCCGATGCGGTGCGCGCCATGATCGGCCAGCTCCGCTATCAACCCGCCGTTCGCGACGGCAGCGCCGGTTCGTCAGATCGTGACGAAGCGAGAGTCGGCGCAAGTGAGGCCGCAGAGTCGTTGCCGCGGGCGGATCATCCGCGCCTGTCATGCCAACGACGCCCGTCACGCCGGCTGGTTCGAGCTCGCCAACGAGCGGACAGCAACCGACGTCCGCAACGCCGGCCGGAAAGACGCCGTCGGGACCGCTGATCGTGGGTCCTGGCAGCACGCAAACGTTCCCGGTGCTGTTCGGCGGGAGTTGTTGACCAGCGAGTCAATTGTCGACGACGCCGGTCAGTCGCCGGCGTCGTGTCGCCGGACGAGCGTGAGGATTGTATAAACGGCGACGGATTCGTCGTTCTGATTTCGTACGTCGACGTCCCACGCGACCACACCCTGCGGAACCTGATCCGGCTTGTTCTCCTTGGCCGTCTTTTGCTTGACCGTGAGCGTGGCCTGGATCGTATCGCCGGGATACACGGGCTTCACGAACCGCAGACTCTCCAGCCCGTAGTTCGCGAGCACTGGCCCCGGCGCAGGGTCCACAAATAACCCCGCCGCCGCCGACAGCACGAAGTATCCGTGCGCGACGCGGCGCTCGAAGATCGAATCGCGCGCGGCGATGTCGTCCATGTGCGCGTAGAAAAAGTCGCCGCTGATGCCGGCGAAGTTGACGATGTCCGCCTCAGTGACCGTGCGGCGCGCCGTGACCAGCGCGTCGCCAACTTCGAGTTCCTCGAAATACTTCCGAAATGGGTGGACACGATCCTCCGTCCGCTGCGCGCCTGGCGAGTACTCATTGGTGATGTGCATGAGCGTCGTCGGCGACCCTTGAATCGCCGTGCGCTGCATGTAGTGCAACACGCCGCGCACTCCACCCATTTCTTCGCCGCCGCCCGCGCGCCCTGGCCCCCCGTGGACCAGGTGCGGCATCGGCGAGCCGTGCCCCGTCGACTCCTTCGCGCTGTCACGGTTCGCCACCAACAACCGGCCATGATACGCGGCTGTGCCGAACACCACGTCGCGCGCCACCCGATCGTCAGCCGTGAACAGCGAACCGACAAGACTTCCCCGCCCCTTCTTGGCGAGTTCGATCGCGTCGTCGACGGTGCGATATGGCATTACCGTATTGACTGGGCCGAATGCTTCGATGTCGTGCGCTTCGGTCGCGGTGAACGGATCCTTCGAGTAAAAGAGAAGCGTCGGCGAAAACGCGCCGCGTGCACGATCCGCCCCAACGACGGAAAAGTCGTCGAGGCTGCCGTAGACCAGTTCCGCTGAGCGCGCAATCGCGTCGACACTCTTGCGCACTTCGCGAACCTGATCGCGGCCGGCGAGCGGGCCCATTCGTACTGCTTCGTTCGACGGGTCGCCAAGCGTGATGGTATCGAGCCGCTTGCCGAGCGCGCGCATCACGTCCTGCACGGCCGCCTCGGGTACGAGCGTACGGCGAATGGCCGTGCACTTCTGACCGGCCTTCACCGTCATTTCGCGCGCGACTTCCTTGATGAACAAATCGAATTCGGGCGTGCCCGGGCACCGCATCGGGACCGAGCATCGAATAGTTGAGCGAATCCGCCTCCAAATTGAAGCGGACATTGTTGTCGACGATGGCGCGCGACGTCTTGAGCATCTTGCCCGTCGACGCCGAACCGGTGAATGCGACCGCGCTCTGGCAATCGAGATGGTCGAGCAGGTCCCCGGTGCTGCCGCACAGCAGTTGCACCGCCCCGTCAGGAAAGATCTGCGCGTCGATCATCGCGCGGAACACGGCTTCGGTGAGATACGACGTGATCGTCGCCGGCTTGACGATCGCCGGTACTCCGGCGAGCAACGTAGGCGCGAGCTTTTCCAACATGCCCCACACCGGGAAATTGAAGGCGTTGATGTGCACGGCCACGCCCTCGAGCGGCACGCAGATGTGGCGTCCGACGAACGTCCCGCCCTTCGACAAGGGCTCGACCGGCCCATCTATATAGAATCGCTCGTTCGGAAACTCGCGACGCCCACGCGACGCGTAGGCGAAGAACGTTCCGATGCCGCCGTCGATGTCGATCCATGAGTCCTGCTTCGTCGCGCCGGTGGCCGCGGAGACGAGATAGAACTCGTCCTTGCGGGCCATCAGGTACTGTGCCGCTGCCTTGAGCATCAGCGCGCGCTCGTGGAACGTCCGGCGGCGAAGTGCCGGCCCGCCGACGCGCTTGGCATAGTCGACCATCGCGGCGAAGTCGATGCCGCCCGTCGACGCCTCGGCGATCTTCTCCCCCGTGACGGCGTGATACAGGTCGACGGCCTTCCCCGCTCCGGTGACCCATTCGCCGCGAACGTAATTTCCCAAGCGCCGAGGCTCGGCGCCGATCGATCCAATTGGTCGCAACTGCTCAGATATCGTTGTCATGATCCTCTCATCATACCTGCAGCACATTCCTCGAGCGGATCCCGCTGACTAGACCCGCTCGATGATCGTGGCCATCCCTTGACCGACGCCGATGCACATCGTGCAGAGTGCGTAGCGACCGCCCGTTGCCTCCAGCTCGCGCGCCGCGGTGAGCAGCAGCCGCGCGCCAGACATCCCGAGCGGGTGACCGATCGCAATCGCACCGCCATTCGGATTGACGCGTGCGTCGTCGTCCGCCAGGCCAAACTCGCGCAAGCACGCCAGCGACTGCGCCGCGAACGCTTCGTTCAACTCGATGACATCCATTTGCGCGAGCGACAGCTTGGCCTGCGCCAGCGCCTTGGTCGACGACGGCACCGGTCCCATGCCCATGATCCGTGGCTCGACGCCCGCCACGGCGCTCGCGACCACGCGGGCCAGCGGTGTCGCGCCGATCTCGCGAACGCCCCGCTCCGACGCGACGAGTAGCGCGGCCGCGCCGTCGTTCAGCCCAGATGAATTCCCCGCCGTCACCGAGCCGCCGCTGGCGCGAAAGGCCGGTTTGAGTTTGGCGAGAATTTCCGGCGTCGTGTCCGGGCGCAGAAACTCGTCCTGGTCGAAGCACTTGGGCTCGCCCTTTTTTTGCGGCACGTTCACCGGAACGATTTCCACGCCGAATCGGCCCGCCGCACGCGACGCGGCGGCCTTCTGTTGCGATCGGTACGCGAACGTATCCTGATCGGCGCGCGACACGCCGTATTGCTCGGCGACGTTTTCCGCCGTCTGCCCCATCGAGTCGGTTCCATACTTCGCCTTCAGCGCGGGATTGACGAACCGCCAGCCGAGGCTCGTGTCGAACAATTCGATGTCGCGCGCGAACACCTTGCTCCCTTTCGACATCGCATACGGCGCGCGCGTCATGCTCTCGACACCGCCGCCGATGTACAGGTCGCCGTCGCCCAGCTTGACCGCGCGCGCCGCGTTCACCACCGCGCTCATCCCCGACGCGCATAACCGGTTCACTGTTTCGCCCGGCACGCTCGGCGGAAGTCCCGCGAGGAGCAACGCCATACGCGCGACGTTGCGGTTGTCCTCGCCCGCCTGATTCGCGCACCCGAGCACGACGTCGGTCACACGCGCCGGATCGAGCGATGGGTGACGCGCCACGAGCTGCGCGATTACCAGCGCCGCCAAATCGTCTGGCCGCACCTCGCTCAACCCGCCCGTGAGATTGCCCACGGCAGTTCGCACGCCATCGACGATGAACGCGTCGGTCATTCGGTGTTCGAGGATTCGGGGAAAAACGGCCTGCCAGTGTCGTATACGGTGCCGCGGAACAGCGCGACGACTTCCTCGCCGCGCCGTACGCTCACGCGAAAGAATGCGAGTTTGTTCGTTCCACTTTCCTCTTCGGCGAACGCCGTGAGCACGTCGCCCGGCACAACTCGCTTCGGATATGCCATCGAGTTTTCGATGCTCACCGTGAGCCGCCCGTGCGTGTTGCAGGCAAACGCCAGCGCACTATCGGCGAGCGAATACGTGATTCCGCCATGACACAAGCCGAAACCGTTCAGCATGTCGGCGCGAACCGTCAGCCGTACGACCGAGCGCCGCGGCGCGACGTCGACCACCTCGATGCCGAGCCACTGACTAAAAGTGTCAGCGGCCATCATCGACGACACGACGCGTTCCGCCAGTGCCTGCGCTTCGGGCTCCGCGCTCATGGAAAGAATTGCCGTCCCTCGCGCACCATGCGTCTGAGCAGCGCGCTCGGCCGATAGCGATCCTCCCCATATTCCTGCTGCAACCGCTCGAGCCAACCAAGCACGCGCGGCAAGCCAAGTTCGTTGCCCCAAGCGAGCAACCCTTTCGGGTAATTTACCCCTTTGGTCATGGCAAGATCGATGTCCTCGGGCGAGGCAACGCGCATCAGCACCGCGTCGACCGCTTCGTTGACGAGCATGGCCATGATTCGTTCGAAGACGAGCTGCCGCGTCGCGGCGTCGCCGCTCGGTGCCACCGGAGTCGCGCTCGAGTCATAGCTGTAGTAGCCGCGTCCCGATTTGCGACCGAGGAAACCCGCTTCGACGAGTCGCTTTTGCGTCAACGACGGCCGATAGCGCGGCTCGAAGAAAAATCCGTCGTACACGCTTCGCGTCACGGCGTAGTTGATGTCGTTGCCAATGAAGTCCATCAGTTCGAACGGGCCCATACGGAACCCGCCGAGCTCTTTCATCGCGTGGTCAATCGTTGGCGAATCGGCAATGCCTTCCTCGAGGAGCCGGATCGCCTCGCTGTAAAACGGCCGCGCAATTCGGTTGACGATGAACCCGGGTGTATCGCTCGCCAGCACCGCTGTCTTGTTCCAACTGCCCATCAACGAGTACGCAGACGTCGTGACCTGCGGATCGCCGCCGAGCCACGGGACAACCTCGACCAACGCCATGACCGGCGCGGGATTGAAAAAATGCAGTCCGAGCACGCGGCCCGACTGCTCGCATCCCGAGGCAATTGACGTGACCGACAGCGACGATGTGTTCGTCGCGAGAACCGCGTCGCCATCCACCACGCTCTCGAGGCGGCGGAACATCGCGCGCTTGACGTCGATGTCCTCGACGACTGCCTCGATCACCAGTCCGCACGACCGAAACGCCGACAGATCGCCGTCGAGTGGCTCCCACTGGTAGTCGATGCGCGACATCAACTCATCGGCGGCGTCGCGACTGAGTCGACCTTTGCCCACGTCGCGTTCCATCGACTTGGCCACGCTGGCTTGCGCGCGTTGCGTCGCGCCCTGCGCCGCGTCGGCGAGGACGACGTGATGGCACGCAGCCGCTGCGACCTGTGCAATGCCCGTCCCCATCGCGCCGGCGCCGACAACCCCGACGACCGTGTCTCTGTCGAGCGCCATCACGAGCCCGTGAACACTGGCTTGCGCTTTTCGAGAAACGCGCGCACACCCTCGGCATGGTCGGCCGTACGTCCCGCCTCGCGTTGCAGCGCTTCTTCCACCGCGAGTTGCACGTCGAGATCGACACCGAGCGCGGAGTTGAATCCGCGCTTGATGAGTCCGAGCGCGCGGGTCGGCTGCATGGCGAGTTGCCGCGCGGTTCCCACGGCGGTTTCCATCAGCGCGTCCGGCTCGGTCACCATGTACACGAGACCCCAATCGCGAGCCTGATCCGCGGACACTTTCTCGGCGAGCATCGTCATCACCGCAGCCCGGTGCAATCCCACCAGGCGAGGCAGGATGAACGTGCCGCCACTGTCGGGGATCAGCCCCACGCGCGCGAACGACTGGACGAACGTGGCCGCGCTCGACGCGAAAATGATGTCGCACGCAAACGCCAAGTTCGCCCCCGCACCCGCTGCGACGCCGTTCACTGCCGCGATCACCGGTTTTTCGAGCGTACGAATGGCGCGAATCACCGGGTTGTAGCTATCGCGGACGATGTCACCCAGGTCAGGTGCGACTCCGTTTGCCGGCGCGGCTTCGGCAAGGTCCTGTCCCGGCGCAGAACGCCCGCCCCGCACCGGTGACGACCACTGCGCGCAGCTCGCGGTCGTCGCGCACGCGATCGAGGGCCTCGCGCAACCGGCGCGCCATGGGACGCGTGAAGCTGTTGAGCACATCGGGCCGGTTGAGCGTAATGGTTGCTACGCCCCCCGCCGCGTCGAATAGAATGTCGTCCATCCGCGCCTCGCCTGCGAGATCGGAAATGCCGGGACTCGAACGGGAGTTCAACTCGGTTCGCCCCGGAAGATAGCCGCACCGGCGACGGCCGGCAGCTTTTCAACCAGTTCAAAGCGATGCAACGCTGGCCCCACCGCGGCGCGTTCGGACAGATTACGTCGCGTGACTACCCTGCCAGTACCCCGTGGCTCCCAGCCCGTGAAATCGCGCAAGTCCAGCGCGAGCGCGTCGTCGCCCGATCCACGCTTCGATTGGCGGACCATCGCCTACAACGCCCTCGTGTCGCGCGCGCTCGACGACGTCGAAGAATCCACAAACCGGAATCGCGCGACCGTTCCGCGCGAGCACCTCGTGCTCTACCAATTCTCGGCGCGCGGGCACGACGTCGCGCAGGCGATTCTCGGGTCGCTGATTGACCATCCGCACGACGCGGCGAGCGCCTACTATCGATCGCGCCCACTGCTCCTCGCACTCGGCCTTTCCATCGAGGATGCCTTCGCCAGTCCGCTCGGCCGAGCGGGTGGATTCAGCGACGGCCGTGACATTGGCGTCGTGTGCAATCTGCCGAACCGCGACGGGCCGGTCGTGCTCCCGATGTCGGGCGACGTGGGGTCACAGTACACGCCGTGCGCGGGTTGGGCGCAGTCGATTGGGTACCACGCCGGTGTCCTCGGTGATCCCAGCTGGAAGGGCGCGATCGGTGTCGTGCTCGGCGGCGACGCGTCGGTGGCGACCAACGGCTTCTGGTCGGCGACTCACCATGGCGACGACACTCTCGCTGCCGATGATGTTCTACATCGAGGACAACGGGCTTGGCATTTCGGTGCGCGGCGAGTTGCAGACGCCGGGTGCGGACATCGCGCGCAACCTCGAGTCGTTCGGGAATCTGTTCGTTCGCGCCGGTGACGGCACCGACCCCGGCGGCCGCCGCGCGCGCGCTGGCCGAATGTGTCGACCACGTGCGCGCCGGAAAGGGCCCGGCGCTCGTGCGCCTCACCGTTCCGCGGCTGAGTAGCCACTCCGGACCCGACAATCAACGCGGCTACCGTTCCGACGCGGACATTGCCGCCGACGAGGCGCGCGATCCGCTGCCAAAGCTGAAAGCGTTTCTCGTGCCGTCACTGCTGTCGGTCGCCGACTGGTCGGAACTCGAGGCGCAGGTCGCGCGAGACGTGCAAGTGGGCCTCGACGCGGCGCGTGCGCGTCCGAATCCCGATCCGTCGATCGTGTCGCGCTGGGTCTACGCCGACGACACGCCAGGGTCTCCAGAAGCGCTGGGCGGACTGTCGCGAACAGAGCGCGCGGCGCTGGGCGGGGACGAATCGCCGTCGACGTCAGGCGGACGTGGTTCGCTTTGCCGAGGCCGTGCGCCGCACGCTGGCGAGAGAACTCGAGGTCAATCCGAAGTGTCTCGTGTTCGGCGAGGACGTTGGCCGGAAGGGCGGCGTGCATCTCGTGACGGAAGGCCTGCAGAAAAAATTTGGCGCCGCGCGGGTGTTCGACACCAGCTTGTCGGAGGAAGGCATTGTCGGACGCGCGGTCGGCATGGCGATCTCCGGACTCATGCCCGTGGCGGAGATTCAATTTCGGAAATACGCCGACCCAGCCGCCGAGCAACTCAACAACTGCGGCACGCTGCGCTGGCGCACGGCCAATCGGTTTGCCGCGCCGATCGTCGTCCGCATGCCGGGTGGGTTCGGCAAGGACGTAGGCGATCCGTGGCACAGCTTGAGCGACGAGGTGCGGTTCGCACACGCGTACGGATGGCAAGTGGCCATGCCCTCGAACGCCGCCGACGCGGTCGGGCTCCTGCGCAGCGCGATGCGCGGCGCGAATCCGACAGTCTTCTTCGAACATCGCTCGCTGCTGATGACGAGCGACGGGAGCGCTCACTATCCGGGCGACGAGTTCATCGTTCCGTTCGGCCGTGCATCCGTGCTGCGCGAAGGGAGCGACCTCACCCTCGTCACGTGGGGCGCGCTCGTCCATCGATGCGCGGAGGCCGCCGCGCGCTTCGACGAACGCGTCGAGCTGCTCGACCTGCGGACAATTGCGCCCTGGGACCGCGCGCGCGTGCTCGACGTCGGTTGGCAAGACTGGGCGCTGTCTCATCGTCCACGAAGACAACATCACCGCGGGATTTGGGGCCGAGATCGCGGCAACGGTGGCGAAAGAGGTGTTCTGGTTGCTCGACGCGCCGGTCGACCGACTCGCAGTGGCGGACGTGCCGATGCCGTACCATCCCGCGCTGCTCGACGTCGTGCTGCCGAGCGTCGACCGAATCGCCGAGCGAATCGAGGCGACGCTGCGCGCGTAGCTGCGCCCCTAGACGCGCGGCGACGTAGCTAGAATGCCTTGAACTCCTCGAACGGTTGGCGGCACGCGCGACACACCCAGATCGATTTGCACGCCGTCGATCCGAATTCGCTCTTCCGTTCCGTGTCGTTCGATCCGCAATACGGGCACGCCGTTGACGGCGCGCGTCGGCGGAGCGGCACGACGTCCGCCGCTCGTCGCTCGCCCGGCGCGGCAATTCCGTAGGCGACGAGCTTCTCGCGCGCGGCGGGGCCGATCCAATCGGTCGTCCACGCCGGAGCGTAGACGGTTCGGAGTTCCACGCTCGCGATCCCGTGTCCCATGAGCGCCGCCCGAATGTCGGACTCGATGGCGCGCATAGCCGGGCAGCCGGAGTAGGTCGGCGTGATCGTGACGACGACTCCATCGTCGGTCGCCTCCGCGTCGCGGATGATGCCCAACTCCACGACGCTGAGCACCGGCACCTCAGGATCCTTCACCGTGTCGAGGATCTCGAACAACTCCGCGCGCGACACGAGTGCGCGCTTCACCACGTCGCCCCCGGGTGTGATCGTGCGACGATTTGCATTTCGGCGAGCAGGTGGCCGAGATGTTCGGTGTGCCGCCCTTCACGCCCGCCACGTTGCATGTAGCCGACCGCGGGAATCAGTCAGCGTCGCGCGCGCAATGATTGGCTCGACCTGCGCGGCCCACGCAGCGTGCAGCATGCTCGGATCGACACCGATGCCAGCGTCCGCCGCCTCCGCGTCCACCGCATCGGCGACGAACAGTTCGCCCGTGTAGCGCCACAGGTCGTCGAGCGCTCGCTGCGCGCGACGATGGCTCTCGTCGGAGCCGTCGCCCAAGCGTGACGACCCATTCGGCGCAATGGCGCACGTGATAGCGGAGCTCTTTCACAGCCTTGGCCGCGATGCCGGCGATCGTCTCGTTCGCGCTCCGCTCGAGGGCTTCACTTTGAAGCAGGGCGAACATGCTGAACAAAAACTGCCGGACGATCGTGAACGCGAAGTCGTCGTTGGGCAACTCGGCGACGAGCGCGTTGCGGTAGTCGATCGCGTCGCGAAAGTAGGCGAGTGCGTCTTCGGTGCGCCCCGCGCCCTCGATCTCGCCGGCGAGCTTGAGGAACAGCGTCGCCTGTCCGATGAGATCGAGCGCCATGTTGGCGAGCGCGATGTCCTCTTCGAGGATTGGCGCGTGCCCGCACCATTCGGACAATCGGTGCCCGAGCACGAGTCGGTCGTCGCCGAGTCGCAACAAATAGGGGACGAGCGCGGGCGGTTCGGTCACGGTGCGGTCTGTGTCGACTTGGCGATTGGCGCGAGGATTAGAATACTCGCACGCCGCGCGGCGCCTTGTAGAACTGCGGGTGACGGTACGCCTTGTCGTTTCCCGGGTCGAAAAACGGACCCATGTCGTCCGGCGTCGACGCGGTAATCACACCGCTCGGCACGACCCAGATGCTCACGGCCTCGCCGCGCCGGGCATAGACATCGCGCGCGTTCTGCAGCGCCTGTTCGGCCGTGACCGCATGCACGCTGCCTGCGTGTTCGTGCGGTGCACCCTGCGGCGGCTGGAGAAACACTTCCCACAGCGGCCACTGGGTGTCGTTGGAATCCGGCGCAGTGTTGGGCATGACGTCCGGGCTACGCGGCGTCCACGACAGCCGCCTGCTTGGCGGCGTACGCCGCCGCCGCGACTCGGACCCACTCGCCGTCGGCGTGCGCCTTGCGGCGCGCCGCGAGCCGTTCGCGATTGCATGGTCCGTCGCCCTTGACCACGCGCCAGAATTCGTCCCAATCGATTGGGCCGATCGACCAGTCTTGTGTCGCCTCGTCGTACGTGAGACTCGGATCGGGGAGCGTCACGTCGATGGCTTTTGCCTGCGCCACCGTCAGGTTCACGAAGCGCTGCCGCAGTTCGTCGTTCGACTTTTTCTTCACGCCCCACCGCGTCAGTTCTTCCGAGTTCGACGACGCGGCGTCGGGCGGGCCGAACATCATGAGTGACGGCCACCACCACCGATTGACGGCATCTTGCGCCATCGCCCGCTGGTCCGGCGTACCCGACGCGAGCGTGGCCATGATTTCGTAACCCTGGCGCTTATGAAAGTTCTCTTCTTTGCAAATGCGTACCATCGCACGCGCATACGGGCCGTAGCTCGCCTTGGCAAGCATCGTCTGGTTGACGATCGCCGCCCCGTCGACGAACCATCCGATGCAGCCAATATCCGCCCAGGTCAACGTCGGATAGTTGAAGATGCTCGAATACTTCGCCGTTCCCGCGAGCAGTTGGTCGATCAACTCCGCGCGCTCGATGCCGAGGGTCTCAGTACCGCAATAGATGTACAGCCCATGGCCCGCTTCGTCCTGCACCTTGGCCAGCAGCGCCAACTTGCGTCGGAGACTCGGCGCGCGCGTGATCCAGTTGCCTTCCGGCAGCATGCCGACGATCTCCGAATGCGCGTGCTGCGACATCATGCGGATCAACTGCTTGCGATAGCGCGCGGGCATCCAGTCTTTCGGCTCGATGCTCTCGCCGCGGGCAATTCGAGCCTCGAACGCCGCGATTCGCGCGGGATCGTCAGGTGACTCGACCGGACGAGTGTCCTGGTTTGGCATGCGTTGCTATTCCAAAGTCGGCACGGCGAGGAAATCCGCAAACTTTCACATTGAAATCTAGTGCCGTGCCGACCGGCGCGGATAGATTCCACCGCTGAATACCCCCAGGAGACAGATCGGAATGCGCTCTCGACTATGGCTCGCGGTCGTCGTCGGACTCTCGTCGCTCGCGTACACCGCGTCGGCGCAGGATTCGGGTTCGAGTGACCCGCTCGCCGATGGTCTCGTCGCAGGCAACTACCTTCGCATCAGCGGCGGAGCGCTCGCGCCGCTCAACGCGCAGGGCAGTTTCCGAGACTGGACCGGCGGCAGCGGCATCGCGCTGATGTGGGAGAATTGGGAATCCGGATCGAGCGGAGTCGACCGGCTGGGCTTCGGGATCGGGGCCACGTACTCCACACTCCCGTTTACGTCAGATCACTTTCTCGCCACGTTCACGACGCTGCAAGGCGTGCGCGCCACGGCGGCGACGGCGTCGAGCGCACCGCTCCTCACGATCGAGACGAACCTGCGCATTCGCATTCCGTCGCCGTTCATCATGCCGAGCATCGTCTTTGGATTTGGGTATCTCAATTTTCATCCGTCGACCATTCACTATTCCGCGCCGACGGGCGACGCCACGACGTCGCAGGCTCGCAAGTACGGCGGTGAGCTCTCCATCGGCGGCGCGCTCGACAAGCAGATCTTCGATCGATACGCCGTGTTCGGCGAAGCGCTCTACATGTTCGGATTTACATCACTGGGCCAGGGCTTCGCGACACCCGGCGGGGCGTGCACGGGAGGCAGCTGCGATGTGCTGAAGAACCTCTCGGCGGGAGTGATTCGCGGCGGTCTGCGCGTTCGCGTTGGGCGATGAATCACGAACCGTGTCGTCCGTGAATTCGCACACGCCGCTCGCCGCCGAAGGATCCGTGTCGAGCCACGTGACGGACGGTCTCGCCGACGTCTGCTTCGGCCATCCCAAGGGCAACTCCCTTCCCTCCGCGGTACTGCGCGCACTGGCGCGCGAAATCGAAGCACTGGCAACGCGCGAGGACGTCCGCGTCGTCACGCTGCGAAGCTACGGATCGGGTCCATTTTGCGCGGGCGCATCGTTCGACGAGCTGGCCTCGATTCGCGACCCGATTCCCGGCGCGGAGTTCTTCATGGGATTCGCGCGCGTCATCATCGCGATGATTCGCTGCCCCAAGCCGATCATCGCGCGCGTGCACGGCAAGACCGTGGGCGGCGGCGTCGGGCTGGTCGCGGCCGCGGACTACGCCATCGCCACTGAGGCGGCGTCGGTTCGACTGAGCGAATTGGCGGTGGGTATTGGTCCGTTCGTCGTTGGACCGGTCATCGAGCGCAAGATTGGTGTCGGCGCATTCGGTGCGATGGCGCTCGACGCGGATTGGCGCGACGCGGCGTGGGCGGAACGACACGACCTGTACGCGCGCGTCACTGCCGATATTGATGCGCTCGATCGTGCCGTCGACGACCTCGCACGAACGCTCGGCGCGGCAAATCCAGACGCGGTACGACGCATCAAGCAGACGACGTGGGCAGGGACCGAGGACTGGCCGCGACTCCTCGCGCAGCGAGCCGCGCTGAGCGGCTCACTCGTCCTGTCGGACTATGCACGTTCCGCTATCGCGGGATTCGCCGGACGGCACTAATGCCGGTCCGGCGAATCGGCACGACGACGGACGATGGCGGTGCGACTAGCGCGCCCCGGTCGAGTTGCTGGCCGGCAACAGGGATGCGACGCCGGACGAGTCCGCGGCTTTCGATGACGAACACCACGCGACGATTCAAGTCCGCGCCGGGCATGTCACCCCACGCGTTTGGCGCCACGAGTCGCGTCTTTCCGTAACCGATGATGCTCATGTCGGTCGTCGTCAGGCCGCGCGTCACGAGATAACTGCGCACCGACATTGCTCTGTTGCGTGAGAGCATCACGTTGTAGCTCGACGAGCCGGCCGGATCAGCAAATCCTTCGATCGTGACCTTCGAGCCCGGATAGTACGTGCTCACGACGTGGGCAAAACGACCGAGCGCCGTGGTGTCCTGGAGGCGCACCGTCGCGTCGTTGAACGCGAAGTTCACCGGAAGCGCGAAGTGCATTCCGTCTTCGAGCATGCTGATCTTGGCGCTGAACTGCGTCTTCAGCGTCTGAAGTTCGCCGCGAAGGGCCTGCACGTCGCCGCGAACCATGCCGAGGCTCCGTGCGAGATCGCTATCTGCGGCGGAACGCTCCGCGCGCTCGCTGCTGAGCGCTGCATCTTGGCGCGCACTCTGTTGCGCGAGGGCTGCTTGCTGCTGCTCGGTCGCTCGGCGGAGTGCGCCGGTCGTCGCGCATCCGGTGAGCACGGCAGCCGCGGACAAAATTACAACTCCGCTGTGGACGCGCATTTGTGTCTCCTCAAGTAGTTGGTGGCCTGGGTGTTCGCCAACTACGTTGTGCAAGAAGCGGGCAAGAGATCACAAATGTGACTACTGTCACGCTGCCCGGGTGGGGGGCGTCACGCCGGTTCGCCGCACACCGCCGACGAACTATGTCGTCGGCGGGTTGAACCCAGCGTGCTGGGCGTCGATCCAACTCTTGTGATAGTTCGGATCCTCGATCGCCAGGGCTTGCCTCGCCACCGTCAGCGGCCGGAAGCTGTCCATCATGACGGCGAGCTCGGTCGTCGCCTTCGCGCCGATCGAAGCCTCGGCGCGACCCGGATGCGGCCCGTGCGGGATGCCGTCGGGGTGATGCGTAATACTGCCGAACTCGATGCCCTTGCGGCTCATGAATTCGCTCGACGCATAGTACAGCACTTCGTCGGAGTCGACGTTGCTGTGATTGTACGGCGCCGGCACGGCGTTGGGATCGAAATCGTAGGGGCGCGGACAGAACGAACAGACGACGAAGCCGTCGCCCTCGAACGTCTGGTGCACCGGCGGCGGCTGGTGCACGCGGCCGACGATCGGTTCGAAGTCGTTGATGTTGAACGCCCACGGATAGAAGTATCCGTCCCAGCCCACGACATCAAATGGATGGTGATCCAGAATAAGCTCATTCAAACCGTCATATTGCTTGACGAGCAGCCGGAAGTCGCCCATTTCGTCATGGGTGTTCAGCGCGAGCGGCCGGCGAATGTCGCGCTCCGAGTACGGCGCGCCCTCTTTGAGTTGGCCGAACTCGTTGCGATATCGTTTGGGCCAGCGAACGTGTCCGCGACCTTCGATGACGAGAAACTTTGGCGGCTCGCCGCTCAGGTCGAGCACGTAGCGGTGCAGGATGCCGCGGTGCACGACGACGTAGTCGCCCTCGTGAAAGGGCAAATCGCCGAACACCGACTCGAGCACACCCCGACCCTTGGCCACGTAGACCAACTCGTCGGCTTGCGCGTTGCGATAGAAGTGCGCGTCCTGTTGGTCGGGCTCGACGTACGACATCGACACGTCGGCGTTGAACAGCAGCGGAATCCGATCGAGTGTCGGACTGCCGCCCTTCTTGACGCGCGCGGTGAGAAAATGCCGATGCCGGAGCGCCTGATCGGGATCCGCCTCGAGCGTCAGTTCCTTGACACGCCGGACGGACTTCACCGTCGTCGGCGGATGCACGTGGTACAACAGCGCCGACGTGCCGGTGAATCCCTCGTGTCCCATCAACTCTTCAGCGTAAATACCGCCGCCCGGTTTCCGGAACGCCGTGTGCCGCTTTTTGGGGACTTCGCCAAGCGTGTGATAAATCGGCATGGACTTAAAGATTCCCCCGCAACTCTTGCTCGCGCTCGATCGCCTCGAATAGCGCCTTGAAGTTGCCCTTTCCAAAGCTGCGCGCGCCTTTGCGTTCGATGATCTCGTAAAACAGCGTCGGTCGGTCTTGCACGGGCTTCGAGAAAATCTGCAGCAGGTACCCATCCGGGTCGCGGTCGACGAGAATGCCCAACTCGCGCAGCTGATCGATCGGCTCGTCGATCGTACCGACGCGATCCTTGAGTTCGTCGTAGTAGGTCGGCGGCGCGGAGAGAAACTCAACCCCGCGGTCGCGCAGCGAGCCAACCGTGGCGACGATGTCGTTCGTCGCCAGGGCCAGGTGTTGCACCCCGGGCCCGCCATAGAAATCGAGATACTCGTCGATTTGCGATTTTCGCTTTCCCTGCGCCGGTTCGTTGATTGGAAACTTGATCCGCTCGTTGCCGTTGGCCATCACCTTGGACATGAGCGATGAGTATTCGGTCGAGATGTCGTCGTCGTCGAACGACACGAGATTCTTGAATCCCATCACTCGCTCGTAGAAGCCGACCCACACGTTCATCTTCCCGAGTTCGACATTGCCCACGCAGTGGTCGACGTGTTGCAATCCGGTCGGGCTGGCGCGATAGCGCGTCGCGCGCTCCTTGAATCCTGGGAGAAAGACGCCGCGATAGTTTCGTCGCTCGACGAGCGAATGGATCGTGTCGCCGTAGATCTTGATGCCGGCCGTGACTACCTCGCCCGTTTCGTCGCGCGACGTACGCGGTTCGTACGCCGACACGGCGCCGCGCTCGACCGCCTTCTCGTACGCGTCGCGCGCGTCGTCAACCCACAGCGCGATGTCGCGCACCCCGTCGCCGTGTGTGCGCACGTGGGTTGCGACGTCGCCGTCCGGCCCGAGAGGGGACGTGAATACAAAGCGAATCTTCTCCTGCGCGAGCAGATAGCTCGCGCGGTCGCGCACGCCGGTTTCAGGTCCACGATAGGCGACGAGTTCGAAGCCGAAGGCCGCCTGATAGTAGTGCGCCGCTTGCTTGGCGTTCCCGACGTAAAACTCGATGTAGTCGGTGCCGTTGATCGGAAAGGTGTCGTGGGCTTCCGCCCCGACGGGAACCGTTTGCGTCGCCATGGTCCTGTACTCCCGGCTGAAGATCGCTGCGCCGAAGCTGTGCGCGCTGAGCGCCTGCGCGTCTACTCGGTGTCGAAATGGTAGGTCCGACGACGGGAACGGCCAAGGGCTGCCAGCTTAGGCCGCGACATCGAAGGGAAACTGCACGGCGCGAGCGTCAACCTCAACCTCGATCTCATCTCAACTCGCGAGCTCGGGCAAGTCCCGGAACAACTCGAGCGCTTCCGGATTGGCGAGCGCGTCGGCGTTCGGCACCGGCCGGCCATGCACCACGTCGCGCACGGCGAGTTCGGTAATCTTCCCGCTGATGGTCCGCGGAATGTCGGCCACCTGGATGATCTTTTTCGGCACGTGATGCGGGCTTGCTCCACTCCGGATGCGTGCGCGGATGCGATCCCTGAGCGCATCGGTCAGGTCGACGCCGGCTGCGAGCCGGACGAACAGCACGATTCGCACGTCGCCCGCGGTGCCGGGCATGTCCTGGCCGATCACCAGACTCTCCACGACCTCCGGCAGCTGTTCGACCTGCCGATAGATCTCCGCCGTACCGATACGCACGCCGCCCGGATTCAACGTCGCGTCGCTCCGACCGTAAATCACCACGCCACCGTGCGCCGTCAACTCGGCCCAATCACCGTGCCTCCACGTGTTTGGGTAGCGCTCGAAATACGCGGCGCGATACTTCGCGCCATCGGCGTCATTCCAAAAACGCACCGGCATACTCGGGAACGGCGCGGTGCACACCAGCTCGCCGGGCGTGCCCGTCACCGGCACGCCCGCATCGTCGAACACTTCGACACGCATGCCGAGGCCGCGTGTCTGCAATTCTCCGCGATATACAGGACCGATCGGATTGCCGAGCGCGAAGCACGAGATGATGTCCGTCCCGCCGCTGATGCTGCTCAAGCGCACATCATGCTTGACGTCGCGGTAGACATAATCGAAGCTGTGCTCGGCGAGGGGACTCCCCGTCGACAACACCGACGTGAGCGCGCCAAGATCGTGCGACGCGATCGGGCGCACGCCTGCCTTTTCCGACATCGCCAGCCACTTCGCGCTCGTCCCGAACACCGTCACACGCTCCGCCGCCGCCATATCCCAGAGAATCGGCCGGGGGTGCGCGAATGGCGCGCCGTCGTAGAGCACGACGGTGGCGCCGACCGCGAGGCTCGACACGAGCCAGTTCCACATCATCCAACCACAAGTCGTGAAATAGAAAATGCGATCGTCCCGTACGAGGTCGGTGTGCAGCACGAGTTCCTTGAGATGCTGCAACAGCGTTCCACCCGCACCGTGAACCATGCACTTGGGAAGCCCCGTGGTTCCCGACGAGTACATGATGTACAGCGGGTGATCGAACGGCAGTTGCTCGAACACGAGCGCCGGCACGTCGCCGCGTGAGTGCACGTGCTCCGTCCACAGCGACGCACCACGAATCGTCGATACGCGCGACGCAACGTCATTCCGCCCGGCATACGGGATGACGACCACTCTCTCGATCACCGGAATGCGAGCGGCGATCTCGCGGACGCGGTCGAGGCAGTCGATCGTGTGTCCGCCGTAGTGGTACGCGTCGGCGCAAAACAAGACGCGCGGCTGAATCTGTCCGAAGCGGTCAAACACGCCGTCGACGCCGAAGTCGGGAGAGCAGGACGACCAGATGGCGCCAATGCTCGCCGTGGCGAGCATGGCGATCACGGTTTCGGGAAGATTGGGAAGGAATCCGGCGACGCGATCTCCGGCGCGAAGCCCCATTCCGCGGAGCGACGACGCCAGCCGCGCGACGGCGTCGAATAGTTCGCGATAGGTCAGCCGCTGCTGTGCGCCGTGTTCGTTCCACGCCACGAGCGCTTCACGATCATCGCGAAACCGCAGCAGGTTCTCGGCGAAGTTGAGTTGCGACCCGACGAACCATCTTGGGCCGAGCACTGGGTCGGGCGGCGCCACGCGCTCCCGACCGATCAGCACTCGTTCGCAGACCGCGCTCGGTTCGTTCGCCGGTGTGACGACGCCGCAGAAGCGCCACACCTCGCTCCAGAACAATTCGATGTCGTGTATTGACCACTCGTACAGTGAATTGAAGTCGGTGACGGACGCCGTGCGCTCGCCCAACGCGCGAACCTGTCGCATGAACCGCGTCAGGTTCGCGCGCTCGACGTTCGCCGGCGACGGCGTCCACACCCTCACGGACGATTCGATGCCGCCGTGACGTGCGACGTGTCGTTCGTGAACCGCGGTGTCTTCGGGCAGGTAAGCGCCCAACCTTTGGCGTCGTTGTTGTTCGCGCCGGCTCCGCCACGACGGCCACCGCCGCCAGACAGGGCGGCGCTCAACGCCTGCCGACTATCGGCTGCGCCGCCGCGTCCGCCACCGCCACCGGCGCGTCCACCACCGTTGGCCGTGAGATCCACACGATCGCGCGTGATGAACGTCGGATCTTCCGAAGCGAGATACGCGAGCATCGCCGTGATCGTCGCGTTCCCCTTCAGGTCGTCGAACACGATTTTGTCGAAGCTGTCGCGGTTCGTGTGGTGCGTATAGCTCCCGTAGTCCCAGTTGAGTGAACTCAACCCGAACACCGGCGCGCCGTAGCAGTCGAACGACGCGTTGTCCGTGCCGCCCGTCGCCGGCCCGCCGACGCCGCTGAATCGAATCTGCGTTTGAAACACGTCCGGCAGTTTGGCGAGCCAGCGCTCCATGTGCGCCCCGGCGTCTGGAAGTCCGACGCCGGACGTGCTCTGGATACGCCCGGTGCCGTTGTCCTGGTTGAATCCCGCCTGGATGGCGCGCACGATCTCCGGGTGGTCGTAGGCGAAGGCGCGCGATCCGTTCAGTCCCTGCTCCTCCCCCGGCCAGTGGCCGACCATGATCGTCCGCTTGGGATGAGGATATGCCAGTTTGAGAATCCTCATCGCTTCCATCATCGTGATCGTGCCCGTGCCGTTGTCCGTCGCGCCCTGCGATCCGTCCCAGGAATCGAAGTGGGCCGAGAGGAGCACGTACTCGTTCGGCTTCTCCGTGCCGGGAATGACGCCGAACGTGTCGTACACCGGGACTTCACCCAGCGAGCGGCTCACCGTGTTGACGCGAAGCTGCGGGTTCTGCCGCTTTTCCGTCATGCGGTACAGCAAGCCGTAGTCTTCGCAGCTCATGGCCAATCCGAGCGCGCGCGGGTTCTTGGTGTCGTACACGGTGAACGTTCCCCACGCCTCGCCGAGCGCGTTCGCGAAATTCGAGACGATCACGCCCGCCGCGCCGGCCTTGTCGAGTCGCACGCCGAGCGCGCCGGTCGGATTTCCGGCGGTGACCGGGTAGCCCGTGTTCCGGAGGCGCGTAGTCCAGTCGTTCACCAGCGTCACGATCGTCGTGTCCATTCGCGCCTTCGACGCGGGCGTCGCCATCGCGGCCCACTCCTCCTCCGGCCGGCACGTTGGGATACGCCGGCGAGATGAGCACGAACTTGCCGCGGACGTTGGGCAGCCACTTCACGAACGCGTCGCTGTCCTGGACCATCGGAAGGATGACCGTGGTCCCCAACACGTCCTGACCGCCCGTGCCGGGGCTGTCACCGAGCATCGTCGCTTCGAGCGTGCGCACACGCGGCTTGATCAGATCGATGTGGCTGTAGCCGCGCACCCAGCCACGCCACGTACCGTACTGCTGACGGTGCGTGTCTATCCCCCACGACTTGTACATCTTCATGACCCAATCGCTCGCCTGGTTGCCCTGCGGCGTCCCCGTAAGACGTGGGCCGATCGAGTCGAACAGCGCTTGCGACAGGTCCCAGGTGTGCGAGCTGTCCATCCCCAGGGTCCAGATGCGATTGAGCACCGGATCGTTTGTCGGTGCGGCCTGGGCCGGCAACGCTTGAGCGGCAAACGCCGCGGCAATCGCTGCGGCGCACGCCAGCACTGCGAAGCGACCCGCGAGCATCGACGACCATGTGCGCGTCATGAGCATTCCCTCATTGGAAGGCCGAGTAGACCGAGTAGACCGAGAACCTGGTTGACATGGGGTGTGCGGCGCGCGCGTCAGCGAAGCCGCGGGTTCGTGCTGCGCGGCGCCTTCTCGCATTGGGGCCACGCGCGCGGCCCACCGCCGCGGCCCCCTCGCCCGGCCGCCGCCGTGGCTTCGTCTTGCGGACGCGCCGCGAACGCCGCGCGCGCCGAATCAGGATTGATGTGCGCGATCATCGTCGGGTCTTCCGAGGCGAGATAGACCAGCATCGCCGTCAGCGTCGCATTCGCTTTGAGATCGTCGAACACGATCTTGTCGAACGTGTCGCGATCGGTGTGCCAGGTGTAGTTGTTGTAATCCCAGCTGAGCGCCCCGAGCCCGAACGCGGGAAGGCCGGCGCAGGAGAAATTGAAGTCGTCGCTGCCGCCGCCCGCGGGACCACCGACGCCGCCATACTGTACCTGGCTCTTGAACTCCGCGGGCACCACGTCGAGCCAGTGTCGCACGTGCGCATCGGCATCGGGCAGACCGCCGGCGCTCATGCGGACGACACGACCCGTCCCGTTGTCCTGATTGAACAGCGCCTGGAGCCCGTGGATGACCTCCGGATGATCCTCGCGAAACGCCGCAGAGCCGACTTCGCCCTCTTCCTCCCCGCTCCAGTGTCCGACGAGAATGGTCCGCTTGGGGCGCGGATAGACCTGTTTGAGAATCCTCATCGCTTCCATCATCGTGATCGTGCCCGTGCCGTTGTCCGTCGCGCCCGAGGATCCATCCCACGAATCGAAGTGCGCGGACATCATCACGTACTCATTCGGCTTCTCGGTGCCGGGAAGGCGCGCGATCGTGTTGAACACCGGCTGCTCGCCGAGCAATTGCGCGTCGAGATTCAACCGGAGCTCGGGGTTCTGGCGATTCTCGGCCAGGCGGAACACGAGTCCGTAGTCCTCGCAGCTCAAAGCGATGGTCGGTGCTTTCGTATCGTACGTCTCGAAGATCTCCATCGTCCCCCAGCCACCCGTGCCGTTCGGACCGCCGCCGCCAAATCCGCCGCGACCGCCGGCCGCCGCTTGGGCGTTGGGATTCGGAATGCGGAATGACAGTTTCGGCCGCGAGGTAATGACGCCGGCCACACCCGCCTGCTCCAGTCGCATGCCGAGGGTGCCGCCGCCGAGCGCGAGCGAGTAGCCCGTTCCGCGCACGCCGCCGCCACCGCGCGGTGGATTCCATTCGGCTTGCGTGGCCACGACGAGTGAATCCATGCGCAACTGCGATGCGTCGGTCGCGTTCTGAGCCCAGTCTTCCGGCGGACGACAGGTCGGCATCGGCGCGGCGACGAGAATCAGCTTGCCCTTGGCCTGCGGCAGCCACTGCACGAACTCAGAACTGTCGCGAAAGCGCGGCAGAATCACGACCTGCGCCGTCACATCCTTTCCGCCAGTGCCCGGGCTGTAGCCGACCATCGTGCCCTCGAGCGAGCGAACGCGCGGCGAGATCAGGTCGATGTGCGAGTGGCCGCGACGCCAGCCGCGCCACGTGCCGTACTGTTCGTTCTTCGCGTCGATCCCCCACGACTGGTACATCTTCACCAACCAGTCCTGCGCCGCCTTGAGATTCGGCGCGCCCATGAGTCGGGGCCCGAGCGAGTCGAAGAGCGCTTGCGACAGTTGATAGGTGTGCGAACTATCCATCCCGAGCGACCAAATCCGTTTGATGGTCGGGTCGTCGGTGGGAAAGGTCTGCGCGGGCGCGAGGCGCGGCGCGCCGATGAGCGCGACGCCGAGAACGAGGCGGGTGAGTGTGCGCATTCGTTGAGCGGGTCAAGGGAACGAAGCGCCATGACGTATGGCGGCTATCGTGTGTGGCCGCCCTAAGGTACGAAACGAGGGGGGATCCCGCTGGATCCCCCCTCGTTTTCCCGCTTTTCCCGCGTGCCGTCGCGGATCGCGACGGTCGTGCGCCTGGCTAGCCTATGGTCAGCAGCCGGACATCGAATACGAGGGTGGAATTTGGCGGAACACCTGTCGTTCCCGCTGCTCCGTACCCGAACTCCGACGGGATGACAATGATCCGCTCGCCGCCCTCGTGCATTCCGATCATCGCATCCTGGAGTCCGAGCGGCGTGTTCCGCATGTCGACTTGCACACTCTCCTCCTCGCCGAAGATCGTCCCGTCCTTCAGATATGCCGCGTAGCTCATGATCACGGTGCCCGACGCCGTCAGCGCCGCACCGGTGCCAACGTCGAGGTCGCGGTAGTAGTCGCCATTCGCGGTCTTCGTCATTTGTGAGATGTCGATGCCCAAATTGCTGGCAAACACCTCTGTCGCCGGGTCGGTCGGCATGTCAACTGGTTGAGCCACGTCGAGGCACGCGCTCAGCGTGAGCGTGCCGGCCAACATCAGAAGAAGGCGTCGCATATTCACTCTCAGGCTAGTGGACGCGAACGATCGCGAGCTGAACGTTCGCCGGTAGGGTGAGGCCGCCCGATGTCACCGTCAAGAGTGCATCCTGGGCAGTGGGCACAGTGAACCGCAAGAAAGAGACGCCGTGCGCCCACATTTGGAAACTCTGCGTACCACCGTCCCGCAACATGCGCGGCGCGAGCGGGAACACGGTCGATGTCCCATCGTTGGAAATCAGATCGCGAAAATTCCAACTCGATTGCTGAAAGCGCGGATCGACGTTCGCCGCGTTGTCGTCAAGGAACACCGAAATGGCCCAGTCGCGCATCAGCGAATCGGGAGACGTGCCCAGGACGTTCGTCAGGTTGGCGACCCCACTCGTCGTGGAGTTCACGAGACGGAACCAGAATGAATTCTCCGTGCCGGCCGGCTGATGGTCGGCGGCAAACCGGAGAAAGCTCCAAATCGCGCCCACGCGTCGCCAAGTCGTCGTCATTTGGGTCGGCGCCGATCGGCGCCTGCCCCTCCGTTCCTCCGAGATACACCTCATACCGCCGGACGTTGTTGACCCCGAACGTCGCGTACGCGGCGGCAAACTTCGGATCGCTGAGCGCCGACGCATCGAGGTTCTGGCGGGGCACGCGGCCAGCGGCCTGGTAGAGGTTGAGTTCCTCCGCGGAGTGCGCCAGCCCTTCATCCAACCACTTCTCCTCGAAGTTCTCGCCCACGCCGTTCACGTACATGCGACGCGACGCGTTGATCAAATGCTGATATTCGTGGGCGACCGTTCCATTCGTGAACGTCACCACTTGCGCCTTCGATCGCTTGTTGCCGTTGATCACGCCCCCGGTGTCGGGCACGAGCAGATAGAACATTTCCCCGGCGTTGCTTCCGGCGCACGCCGTCGCGCCACCCGTGGGGAGCAGATCGCGCTGATAGAAAAATCCGAGCACGACGGTCGACGAATTCGCCGCGGTCAGTTCGTTGACGGCACGCGTGAAGAACATGATCACGTGGCCGTTGTTGTCGATGTCCGACGGCGACCCGAACGCCGCGCGATCGACGGGATCGACGAGCGTATCGAACGTGACGCCGATCGATTGAAACTCCGCGTCGGTAAACCCGCCGGGCGGATTCGCCGTGTCCGTGACGATGATCGCTTTGTTCGTGATGACGGCCACACGTCCCACGCGATAGTCGGCATTCGCGCAGAAGTCGTTGGCGTTCACATTGAGCGTGACGAGCTGACCGACCGTGGGCACTACGGTCGTCGTCGCCGCGAGATCGGCGTTTCTGCGCGCGCGAAACCACGAGCGCGCGCCAGCCAACATTGGCGCCATATGCCCGCGCTCACGCGCCCGCAGGCGCGCCTCGAACGACTCGTCCGGTCTCAGCGGCGTGACCGGCGGAGACTCTCCGCACGGCGCTGAGCATGGGCGACACAGGAAGCGGAAGTATTCCCAGGCCCTGGCCACGCACCTCGAGTTGAATGGTCGCGGCAGGAGCGCTGTTGTCGTAGTACGGTACGAGCGCGTATTCCGTGTTGTCGCTCGACGCATGGATGCACGCGCCCGCTCCTGACACACCGGTTATGACCTGGCCAACCGCAAGCTCCATTGGATTTGCTGCACCCGTGCACACCGACTGGCCAACGTCCAGCACGGTGACTTGCACGCTGTCGTTCAACGAGCCCGAGCTGACGACGACATAGGTACTCGCACCGCGCCGCAGCGTCCGAACGAGCCCCGACGAGTCCACCGAGATGAGCGTCGGATCTCGCACGGTGAAGCTCGGTCCGGGGGTCGTCGCATTACCGAACGAATCGAGGCTGCGCGCCGTGAATTGGACGGACGCGACCGGAGCGACTAGACGCGCACTTGGCGGCGACACGGCGATCGATGCAGCCGGTCCCGGTATGCCCGTCGCGTCGAATTCAATTGGCGTCGACACGGTCGCCACAGTCGCCATGACCGTGTTCTTGCCCGCGATCGTGCCCAGCGTCCACACCGCGGTCGCCTGGCCTTGTGCATCGGATATGGCGATGCGCGGTGTCGTTGCGCCGTTCCCGGCCGTGACCGCGAACGCCACCGACGCGCCCGGTACCGCATGTCCCGACGCATCGGTGACCTTGACGACGATTCCACCCGTCACCGCAGCGCCCACCTGCGCGCTCGGCGACAGAGCGCTCACCGCGTCGAGAGCGGCAGGCGAGTGGGTGGACGGACCGACGGTCTCGTTCCCCCCGCACGCGCCAAGCAATACCGCAGTTATCGCGGCGGCCACGCGGGCGCGACGCTGAACGTTGGGTCCCAGAAGAATCATCTCGATGGTGGAGAACGGCGGGCGGGGATCGATTCCGTAACCCCGAGGCCTATACGAGTTCCGATACGAATCCGACCCGCGAGTGGACGTTCCCCCTGGATCCCGAGTTCCGCACGTGCACCGCACGCGCTACGCACCGCGCACCGGTCGCGTGAGCAAGTAATACGCGCGGCGTTGCGAGTCGTCGCGCAGCAACGCGCAAACGTCGTAGCCTGCGCGGAGGCCCCATTGCAGTCCATGGCGAACGCTCTGACGCCATTGCCCCGCGCCACCTTCAGCTCCCGTCATCACCGATTCCCCTCCGACTGGCAGCTCGACGCGAACGCAGTGCGGAAGAATCGTCGCGCCCTCCACCGACGCGATCCACGCTTCGGTGGCGATCGGCGCGTGCCGACAGTCCGCGGACTCGAGTGCTCGGCGCGATTCAGCAAGCCGCACGTCGACGTCGATGTCGCGAGTTGGCCACGCGACGACCAGACGATCAGTCGGCACGTTTCCGTGGACCGCGCTTCCCGTGGCGCCGTACATGTCTTCAACATACTCGGCGGCGTAGACGCCAAACCGGTTGAAGTTGAGATGTGCATTGCGCGCGATCATTGGATCGAAGGTCCAGTAGATCAGCTCGACGCCGAGCGGACGGACCACGTCGCGCTGAAAGAGCTTGAGGCGCCGGCCGATGCCGAGATTCCGCGCCTCTGGCCGCACGGCGAGCATGTCCGACCAGTGCACGAGCCGACCGCCCTCCACCCCGGTGAGACCGAACACGAATCCGAGCAGCTCCCCGTCCGCGTCGAACGCGCCGGCCGCGATGCCGCCAATTCGCTGCGTCACCTTCAAGATGCTCGGCGGAACAAGATCGCCGAAGGCGGGACCCCAAATCTGCTGCTGGAGATCGACCGCCGCGGTGAACTCGCTCCGGTTGGCGAGTGCTCGAATTTCGACATTCGCCGCGACGGTGTCTCGCATCAGAGAATGCTCACCACGGACTCGTCGCGGCGCTGAGGCCGATGTACCACGTGCGCCCGGCCGCCGGCTCGTAGAACTTCGTCGACGCGATGGTCGCGCCGGACGCGTTCACCGCGACTGACCCCACGTAGTGCCGATCGAACAGGTTCTCGATACCGAAGACGGGCGACAGCCACGGCCGGCCGAATGCCGCCGTTCCGCCGGCGCGAACATTGAACACCGCGAAGCTCGGTGCCGCCGCGTCGTTCGCGTCGTTGACGAACACCTGGCTCTTGAGTTGACCCTCGCCGACGACGAATGCGCCGCGGACGTGCCACGTCGCGGCGAGTTGCAGCTGTTGCTCGGGAATTCCCGGAATCGCGTTGCCGGCGAGTTGCGCCGTCCCGTCGATAAAATCGCGAAAGCGGAACCTCGACAGCGCGTAGGCGCCATCGACGGTGACGGCGCCGATGTCCGTGCCCAACGAGATCTCGGCGCCTTGGCGGCGCGTGCGGCCGGCGTTCTGATAGTACGTGCGACCGTTGCCGTTCGGGATTTCGAACGGAATCAGCTCGTCGCGCACCTCGGTGTCGAACAGCGCGACGTCGTATTGCACGCCGCTCGACCACACGCCCTTGGCGCCCGACTCGTAGGTCGTCGAGAACTGTGGCTTGAGATCGCGGTTCAACCCCGCGCTGCCGTCCGCTTGATTCCCCAACTCCGTCGTCGTCGGCGTCTCGAACGCCGAACCAATGTTCGCATATAGCGAATGGAATGACGATAGTTTGAACGCGACGCCGGCCATCGGACTCACCGCGTGCAGCGTGCGAATCCCCGAGTCATCGCGTCCGTCGGCCAGGAAATGGTCGCGCAACTGGAATCGCACCTCGTCGGACCGCACGCCGGCCGACGCGCGAAACCGACCGGCGGACAGTTCGTCGCGCAGGTACGGTCCGAAGCTCGACACCAACTCGTTCTGGTCGAGCGACAGCGCACCCTTCTCCGCGCCGACGCTGGGACAGCCGGCGTTCGGCGTGAGCACGCCATTGCAATTCGCCCAGTTCTTCCGCGCGTCGTCCACCCACTGTGCGTCCGCGCCAAGACTCGCGCGATTGGTGACGCCGAACAGCGTCCACGGTACAGTTGCACGAGCCCCCGTGCCGCTCTGGCGGCGGTCGACGTCGACGACGGCGAACGTGAGCGGGTTGTACAGCGATCGCGTTCCGCCGTACACCTGAGCCACGACCTCGCCATCCGCGAGGAGCGCATGGCGCGCCGACACGCCAACCTGCACCTGATGCACGGCTTTCCGCGCCTTTTTCTGGACGGACAGCGGATCGGCCTGTTGCGGCGCGCTGTCGACCTGTGCGAGTGTGAGCGCGCCGGGGTTCTGCGCCACCGGCATGTCCATTCCGAGGCCGACGAGGGCCAGCTCCGTGCCGCCGACGTTCGCCGTCGCGCGCGTGAACGCGTTGGTCAATCGCTGCTGCGAGAACGCCCGGTAGCCGCTGCTCTGCGTGTGGCCAATGTTGCCTTCATATCCCGTCTGAGCGGCGCCGCTGCCAACCGTGCCGCCGAACAGTCCGACGATGCGTTGCATTCCCGAGCTGCCAGTCCACGAGCGCATCTGGAGCGCCGCGGGTGCGGTCGGCGGATCGACCGAGTGGAGATCGATGACGCCACCGGACGCGTTGCCGTACAACGCCGACACGCTGCCGCGAATGACCTCCACGCTCCCCACAGACTCCAGATCGAGATAGTCGATCGGTGTCTGTCCATCGGGCAGCGTGAGCGGCATGCCGTCGCGCAGTATCCGAATGCTTCGCGCGCCAAACTGCGACCGCGCGCCAAAGCCGCGGATCGAGACGCGCGTGTCCTGCGACGGGTTCGTTCGATCCGCCACGGTGACACCAGGCAGGAGCGACAACGTCTGCGCGACGAATGTATGCGGCTGTCCCGGCGCGAGGCTGTCGGGTCGAAGGCTCGTGATCGCGTACGGAACGTCGAGCGTGGACTGGCCGACGTCGCGCGTCACAGTAATGACCGGCGGGAGGCGCGGCACTTTCGTGCCCGCCGTGTCCTGCGCTCGCGCAGCGCCGGACATGATCACCATGCCGGTGACGGCGGCCGACCAACGACTGAAGAAGACGAAATACCGTGGTCACGATCGGCGAACTCCGGCGGCGAGTTGCGTGAATCTACCACCCGGATCGCCGGCGCTCCATCGTGTTTACGGTGTCTTTGTCCTTACTCCATCACCGCGTGGCTGCCGCCGGCTCCCTTCGTCTGGCGGATGAGAAACAGCAGCGGAATCAACGCGAGTATGAGCACCGCACTCAGAACGTAGATCTTGCTGTACGACAGCACGCTGGCTTGCGCCACCATCTGGCCGTCGAGCAGCGCGAGCGCGCGTTGATGCGCAGTCCACGGATCGGCTCCGCGCGCGACCATTCCGTTCGTCAGCATGTTGACTCGAGCCAGCGTCGACGCATCCGCCGCACCCAGGTGATCGCCCATCACGGACCGGAGTTGCACCGTGTAGCGCGCGAGCAATGTCGCGATGCCGGCAATGCCGAACGATCCGCCAAGTTGCCGAAAGAAGTTGTACAAACCGGTGCCCTGCGCGAGCTCCGTTGGAGCCAACTCGGCCAGCGTCACCGTCGTCAGCGGCACGAACATCAACCCCAGCCCGATACCGCGGTAGATGAGCGGCCAGAAGAAGTCGCCGCCGCCGCTCAAGCCGGTGATCCGAGACAATTGCCACGCCGCGAGGGCGAAGATGAGCGCGCCGAGGGAAATGAGGATTCTTGGATCGATGCGTCCTGTCAATCGCCCGACAACGGCCATCGAAATGGCGGTGGCAATCGCGCCGGGCAGCATCGCAATGCCGGTCTGCTCCGCCGTCATGTGCAAGTTGCTCTGCAAGAAGACCGGCAGTGTGAACGACATGGCGTACAGGCCGATTCCCATGACCACGCCGAGGAGCGTCCCAACCCACATTTGGCGATGTCGCATGACCCGGAAGTCGATCACCGGGTGATCTGTCGTCAGCTCCCGCCAGAGGAGCGCGACGCCGCCGCTGATGCCGATCACCGTGAGCCAGAGAATCGTCCGCGAGTCGAACCAGTCGTCACGTTGCCCGTGTTCGAGCACGTACTGCAGCGCGCCAACACTGACCGCGAGCAGCGCGATGCCCTGATAATCAATCGACGCCGGCTTCCGTTGATGCTTCGGATCGTGGACGTAGCCCGCGATCATCATCGCCGCGAGAATGCCGACCGGCATGTTGATGTAGAAGATCCACGGCCAGCCGTAGTTGTCCGTGATCCATCCGCCGAGCGTGGGGCCAATTGTCGGACCCACCATCACGCCGAGCCCGAACAGCGCCATCGCCGTTCCTGCCTCGGCGCGCGGGAACGACTCGAACAACACGGCCTGCGACACGGTCATGAGCGCGCCGCCGCCCAAGCCTTGGATGACGCGCCAGAAAATGAGCGCGCCGAGCGAATGCGCGGCGCCGCACAAGAAACTCGCCACCGTGAACACGATGATCGAGCCGACGAAGTACCGTTTGCGGCCGAAGAACGAACCCAGCCAGCCGGTGAGCGGAATGATGATCACGCTGGCGAGGATGTACGCCGTGGACACCCAGGCGATCTCGTCGAGTCCTGCACCGAGATTGCCCATCATATCCGGCAGCGCGACGTTGACGATCGAGCTGTCGATCACCTGCATGAGCGCCGCGAGCACGACGGCGAACGCGATGATGTATTTGTGCGGGTCGCCACGATCGACGGAATCGCTCGGAGCAACCGACGTGAAGGACGGCGCGTCGGACGCGGGCGTGAGTGTGGCGCGCTCGGCGACGTCTTCGTCTACGCGGACTGAGTGTGCCACGGTCGCCTACGCCGACCGCCGCCGGCGCGGTGGCGCTTTCGTTCCGGTCTTCGGCGAGCGACCAGCACGTTCCCAGTCACTCAAGGCGCTATCGATGCGATCGATGACGAATGAGTGGATCTCGTCGATCGAGGTGAATCGGGCGCGCACGACCGGCGGCAAATTCTGGGACCCACGGCGCATGTCGCCGGCGAGGTTTTGAATTCGACGCCACCGAGCAACCCGTGCGCGAATGATTTGCGCAAAGAAGTCCGCGGCGAGCTCGTAGTAGTCGCGCCGATCGCCGGGGAGCGTGACGCGTTCGACGATGCCGCGCTCGAACAGGCGGCGAGCGTCGGTACTGACACTGGCCTTGCTGACGCCAAGTTCATCGGCCAGGGCATCCAGCGATCGCGGTGCGTCGCTCAACAGCAGCGTGGCGAATAGGCGACCGGCGATCGGCGACAGGCCATCGGCCGCGGTCGCTTGCCCCATTCGATCGGCGAATGTCTGTCCAGCTCGGTCCAACGACACGGCGTCTCCATTCAGTGCGTTCAGTATGGACTGAAAGATAGCGAGAATCGTCACGCCCGACAACCCGGCGCGAGTTCGCGCCACGTGCGATACCTTGTGCCGCATGACGCGCGAACCGGTCGTTCTGAGTTGGAGCGGTGGCAAGGACAGCAGTCTCGCGCTCGCCGCGCTGCGCGACGATCCGGCCATCGATGTCATTGCACTCATGGCATCCGTGACGACCGGCTACGAGCGGATCAGCATCCACGGCGTTCGCCGTGCGCTGCTCGACGCGCAGATTCGCTCGCTCGCCCTCCCGCTATTCGAGGTGACGATCGCATCCGACTGCACGAATGAGGCGTACGAGGTTGCCGTGGCGCGCACGCTCGCCGACGTGCGCCATGCTCATCCGTCGATTGCACGTATCGCCTACGGCGATCTCTTTCTCGAGGACGTTCGGCGCTACCGCGAAGATCAACTCGCGCGCGCCGGCTTCGACGGGCTCTTTCCCTTGTGGGGCCGCCCGACGCGCGAGCTCGCGGATGAATTCATCGACCGCGGATTCAAAGCGCGGCTGGTCTGCGTCGACACCACACAGCTCGACGGCCGGTTTGCCGGCCACGCGTTCGATCAAGCACTGCTCGACGCACTTCCGTCGTCGGTCGATCCGTGCGGCGAGCGCGGCGAATTTCACACGTTCGTCGCCGCGGGCCCCGCGTTCACGACGCCGATCGAATACCACGTGGGACAGACCGTTTTGCGAAACGACCGATTCGCCTACTGCGATCTTCTCCCCCGTGGCATCGACTCATGAGCAACGCCGGCGCTACTTGTCCTGGCCGTTCACCGGCGTTCCCGTAGTCCACCACCACAAGCGCGCCATCTCCTTCTGCCGCGGCCATACCTCGTTGAGCGTATTGCCGTCGTACAGCCGGCCGTTCTTCATGACGTAGTGGATGGTGTTCGTGTTCTTGATGTCGTCGAGCGGATTCTTGTCGAGCACCTGAAGATCGGCAAGCTTGCCCGCTTCGAGCGAACCCAGATCCTTCTCGTGTCCGAGCGCTTCGGCGCCGAAGATCGTCGCGACGCGTAGCACGTCGTACTTGGGCATGCCGCCCGACGCGATGTTCCAGATTTCCCACTGGGCGCCAAGTCCCTGCAGCTGACCGTGGCTGCCCATGCCGACGTGGCCGCCGGCCGCGACGACTTTGGCCGCTTGCTCAGCGAACAGTTGGAACGACCACTGCGACGGCGCCCACCAGCCGGGCCGGCGCAGCGCCTTGCGCTCGACGACCTCGCGCGGCGTGAAGTGGTTGAGCTTCGGATCGTCGATGACGTCGCTGTGCTCGTACCAGTAGTTCTCCGCCCACGGGCCGCCGTACTGCACGATGAGCGTCGGCGTCCACGTGGTTCCGGAATGGGCGTAGAGTTGGAGCACATCGTTGTAGAGCGGCGCGATCGGCAGCGTGTGCTCGCTCCCTGAATACCCGTCCAGCGCCTCGGTGATGTTCTTCTTGAAGTCGAGACCGCCCTCGAGCGTGGGCATGAGATGCTGCTCGCGCGCCGCCATGATCAACAGCTGTCGCACTCGGCGGTCGCCGGTCATGTACTGCTTGATCGTTTCGGTATTGTAGAACTCCGAATACCGTTTGAGCACGTCGCGCGCGTCGTCGAGCGTGCGAATGTTCTCCGCGGCGAACACGCCGGGGCCCGTGGTCAGAATGCGCGGACCGACGAACTCGCCCGTTTCCACCATGTCCGTGTATGACAGCACGTCGGTCGTCGACGTCTGCGGATCGCGCGTCGTCGTCACGCCATACGCCAGATTCACCAGATACTCGAACGGCTGCGAGCGGTGCACACCGAACGCCGGCCAGATGTGCGCATGGATGTCGACGTATCCCGGGATGATCGTCTTGCCCGATACGTCGATGATCTTGGCGCCAGACGGAATGTTCACTTTCCCCTGCGGCCCGACAGCGACGATGCGATTGTCTTTCACGACGATGTCGCCCTTCGGGATGATCTCGCTCCCCTTCATCGTCAGGATCCGCGCGCCGCGGAGTGCCACCGTACCACTTGGCTTGTCTTTCGCGACAGTGATCACCACGTCGTGGCGTGTCGCCTCGTAGATCGGGCGCGCGGGTGCGGCGTTGCCGCGGCCACCCCGCCCGGCTCCATTTCCACCGCCGTTGCCGCCACCGTTCGCTCCGCCCGCAGCCGCGCTGTCTCCGCGCGCTTCCGCCTGCGTGACCGAGTCGCGCACTGCTGCTTCTGCCGCCGCGACGTCGTAGGTGAACAACGAGTGGCCGAGCGCGAAGTAGATATTGCGACTGTCGCTCGACCACGCGGAGAACTCTCCGCCGATCGACGTCAGCCGACGAACCGGCACTTCGGACTGCGCCGGATTGGCCGCGTTGATCGTCGGAGCCGTACCAGTCTGCGGAATCTCCTCGATGAAGTACGGTTTCACGCCGGCCTGCACGATGACTTTCTGACCGTCGGGCGAAATCGTGAGAACGCCGCCGCCTCCGCCGCCTCCGCCGCCGGCGCCCCGGCCGCCGCCGCCGATGCGCAGCAGCGTCTTCTGATCGGTGCCATCCCAGCGCATCGATACCAGGCTCGATCCTTCGGAGAAGTAGACGTGGGTCGTATCGGACGACACGAAGTGCGGGCGTCCGAAATTAGAGATCGGTGAAATGAGCGTTTCGGCGCCGCCGGCGCCCGGAAGCCACACGAGTTCGACGCCGACCGCCTGCGCGGGCGGGCGCTCCAACTCGTCGAGATCCGCGCGCATGTTGCGAGGCCCGCGACCGACGACGATGCGTTTTCCGTCGGGTGAATACGCTGGCTGTTCATAGTAGGCCGCCTTCGTCGTCAGTCGTTCTGACGCCGACGAGCCATCGCTTCGTACGCGCGACACCGTGCCGCCGTCGACGTCGTTCCACGTCACGAAGGCGATGTACCGTCCATCCGGCGACCAGGTCGGCTGGAACTCACCGACGTTCTCGGACGGCGCGAGGCGGTGCGGCGTACCGCTCGGCAGATCCATCACCCACACCCGGTCGAGCGCGACGAACGCCAAGCGCTTGTTGTCCGGTGACGGCGCGACGTCGCGAATCTGCCGAACCGTGAGCGAACTGTCATTGTACGGAAACACTTCTTTCGTCGGCCCGGCGATCATGAGGTCGACGTCGGCCGAGAACGGAATCATCGCCTCGTGACCAGTGGCCACGTCTGCGCGCCAGAAATGACCGTGATGCGCGATGACGATCGATTTGCTGTCCGGCGTGAAAGCGAAGGTGGGCAACAGATCGCGGTTCGGGCGCGACTCCTGATCGTCGCGCTGGATCTTGGGCAACAACACGTGCTCGTCGCCGGTCGCCAGCTCGCGCAGGATCAGCGATTCGTCGGCGTTGTTACGCGTACCGTACGCCAGCCACTTTCCGTCGGGGCTCAGTTCCGGGCGCATGCCGCTGCCGACGGCATTCGTCTTCGTGAAAATGCGACCGGTCTCGCGATCGAACACGCCAATCTGCCAATCGAGCGCAGTCTGATTGTACCCGCCGCCGGTGCTGTTGCGCATCGCCGTGTAGACGTAACGGCCGTCCTTGGTGACCGCGGGCCCGAGAAAGACGTTCGGCGCGGCGCCACCGCGACCACCGCCGGGTGCTGCGCCGCGGCCTGCACCCGCCGAGTCACTGCCCGTGAGTCGAAGCGGCTCGCCGCCGCCGTTCGCGTAGTACAGGACAGAGATCGTTGCCGCGCGAGGCGATCACGTATTTCCCGTCGGGCGTGAAGGTCGGCGACTGAAAGTTGGAGTTGGCGTTGTCGTGCGTGAGTGCGCGCGGCCTCGTGCCATCCGCGTTTGCGAGCCACAGATTGTTCGAACCGGATCGATCGCTGACGAACACGATCGACTTGCCGTCGGGCGAATAGTGCGGCTGCGCGTCGAACGCCTGGCCGCTCGTCAGTCGCGTTGCCTTTCCCCCCGCAACGGGAAGCGAGTAGATGTCGCCCATCAGCTCGAACACGATCGTTTGACCGTCGGGCGACAGGTCGAGCGAGAGCCACGTGCCCTCGTCGGTCGTGTATTTGAGCGGAGTCGCCGGTGTGAGCGGCAATCCGGCGCCGCGTCCTTCGGCGTCGCCCCCGCGGCCGCCGCGCTGAGCCGCCGCGGCGTGTGTGATCGCAACAAGCATCGCGGTCAACGCGATGCGCGATTGAAAACGGCGCATACTCGCCTCTGATGTGAAAGATGCCAAACGTCGCTTGATTCTGCGGGCAGCGCGCAGCGGCGGCAAGTGCGCAGCCGCCGCGCCAATCAATCGATCAGAAGTCGACGCTGTCCGTCTGGGCCGGGCAATGGTTCACCGCGCGCCAGGTACTGGTCCCGCCGAGCTGCTTGGTCTCGACGATCCAGTATTGGTCGAACACCGACGCGTAGCAGACCGAGACGCCGATGCGTACTCTCGCCGCCTCGAAATTCGCGGGCAGTTCGGTCGCCGGAACTTCGAGCATGTCGAGGCGTTCACCCGGCCGCATGCCGTGCTGCAGGGCCGAGAGGTTGTTGAACCCTCCTGGCTCTCGCTGGTCGAGCGTGCGCAGCGCGTCCCGCCACGTGTTCTGGGGATGCCCGTCGACCGTCACGATCACCGACTGGACGATGCCCGGCCCGATGCCGGTGTTCTCGAGCGTTACGATGGCGGCCGTCGGCTTGGTGTACAGACCGATCTCGAGGTGCGGCCACACTTCGGCGCGGTCGTGGTGTCGCTGCAGCGAGGCTTCGTAGATCCCGACGACGACGGCGGAGAGGCTGACGACGAGCGCGGCGACCGCGATGAAAGTCTCGGGTTCCGTGTACCAGCGGCGAGGTGAATCGGTGGTCATGGGCACTGATTATCTTCAGTTTTCACTCGAGAGTCCAGCGTCATGCCGATTCGCATGCCCCTTCGCCGCATCCTCGCCCTCGCCGCCGCGGCGCTGTCGCTGCTCGCCGCCACGGGCTCCGCGCAACAAAAGCAGCGCTACACGAGCCTCGACGAAGCGCTCCGGTCCACGGGCATTCTCGCCGGCGCGGAAGGACCCGCGGATGTCGAGTGGCTCGCAGACGGCTCGCGATTCTCGTTCACTGCCCGCGATCCGAATACCGGCACACCGGAGATTCGCCAATATGACCCGACCACCGGTCGCGACACGCTGCTCTTCTCGGGCCGCGGACTGACCTTTCCCGGTACGACGACTCCCTTCGCGTACGAAGGATTTCAGTGGGCGCACGATTTCAAGAACATCGTCTTTCAAACGAACTTCAAACCGATTTATCGCCGATCAGGTACGTCGGACTTCTACATCTATTCGCTCGCCTCGCACGCGCTGCAGATCGCCGGGCGCGGAGCGCGCACCGCCCAGCTCTCGCCCGACGGCTCGATGCTCGGTGAGGAGCGCGGCGGCGATCTCTACGTCGTCGACCTGGCGACGCACCGCGAACGCCGCCTTACGTCAGGCGCAACGGAGCACGTGTTCAACGGACACTTCGATTGGGTGTACGAGGAAGAGTTCGGGCTCGCGCAAGCGTGGAATTGGTCGCCGGACAGCAGGCACATCGCCTTCTGGCAGGTGGATGAACGCAAAGAGCCGGAAGTGCAGCTGACCGACTACAGCGGCCGACACCCAACGTGGGACCACATTCGCATTCCGCAGCCGGGCGACACGAATCCCACGGTGCGCATTGGTGCGATCGACGTGCGGACCGGGCGCAAAGTCTGGCTCGATCCGCACCAGAGCGGCGAGTACTACGTGCCGCGGCTCTACTGGACGAGTCGCCCGGACACGTTGGCGATGCTCGTACTCAATCGACGTCAGAACGACCTGAAGCTCTTGTTCTTCGACGTGAACACCGGTGGGTCGCGGCAGGTCTTCGAGGAAACGTCCAGGACGTGGATCGACGTCTACGACTTCTATGCCGGCGTGCAGGATCTCATGTCGTTCCCGGCTGATGCCCACGAGTTCTTCTGGGTATCGGATCGCGACGGGTTCCAGCACATCTATCGATACGACTACTCGGGCCAGCTCATTCAACAAGTCACGCATGGCAACTGGAGCGTGACGCGAATCGAGGGCGTCGACGCCGCCGCGCACACGATCTACTTCACGTCGACCAACCCGTCGCCCCTCGAGCGCCAACTCTGGCGCGTCAACTTCGATGGCACCGGCCTGACCCGAATCACGACGTCAGCGGGCCATCACAATATCGACATGTCGCCGAACGCCAAGTACTTCATCGACGACTGGTCGTCGACGACGCAGCCGGCCCAAGTCGAACTGTGGTCGACAGCGAGCGGCAAACTGCGGACGATGGAAGACAACACGCAGACCACGACATGGCTGTCAGGCCACACGTACAGTCCCACTGAGCTGTTCAGCTTCACGACGAGCGATGGCGCCAAGATCGATGCGTCGATGACCAAGCCATATGACTTCGATCCGTCGAAGCGCTATCCGGTCGTGTTCACGATCTACGGCGGACCCGGCTCACAGGGCGTCTACGATCAGTTCAGTGCATCGGGATGGACGCAGTGGCTGGCGCAGAACGGCTACATCGTCGTCAACGTCAACAATCGCGGGACGAACAACTATGGACGCGACTTTATGAAAGTCGTGTACAAGCAGCTCGGCAAATACGAAGCGCAGGACTTTGCCGCGGCGGCGACGTATCTGCGCGCCCAGCCGTACGTCGATCCATCCCGCATCGCGATCATGGGAACGAGCTACGGCGGCTACAGCACGATGTACACCATGGAGATGTACCCGGACATCTTCTCCGTCGGCATGGCAAACTCCGGTGTTGCCGACTGGCGTCTGTACGACACGATCTACACAGAGCGCTACATGTCGACGCTCGGCGACAACGAGTCGGGCTACGCGCAAAGCTCCGTCGTCACCAACGCGCCGAAGTTGGGCGGACACCTGCTCATGATTCACTCGATGATGGATGACAACGTCCATCCGCAGAACACAATGCAGCTGTTCACCGCGTTCACCAACGCGGGCAAAGACATCGAGGAGCGGATCTATCCGCCGGGAAGGCACGGCGCCGCGTACAGTCGTGAAAGCGCCGGGCTCATTAACCGCGTGGAGTTCGACTTTCTCACGCGCTGGACGGGCCACGCGACCGCAGTGGAACCAGTACGGCCGTAACGGGACCTATTGGCGAGGAAGCATCACGAGTGAAGCAACACGCGGCACCGTTGTCGTTGACAGCGGTGCCGTCCTTCGCTCTGTTTGACGTGCGGCATCGCTCCCCCTCCCACCTCGCCGCGCCCACCCGTTCCATCACTTCATCATTGAGGTTTCATGCGCCGACTGGTCGCGGTACTCGCTGTAGTCGTGCTGGGTGTGTTCTTGTTGTATCGACAGAGACAGCCAGTCAGCACACCAGCAGCACCCGTCGCACAGGCCGGGGCGCCGGCCGCCGCACCAGTTTCGCACGCAAGCTTCGACCCGACGACGCACGTCGCCGTCGTGCACACCAAGGATTTCGCATTTGACGCACCCGACTCGATCACGGCCGGGTGGACGACGTTCCGCCTGACAAACGACGGGCCGAACCTGCATCACATTCAGCTCGTGCGTCTCGACAGTGGGAAGACGGCTGCGCAGCTCGTCGACGCGATGAAGAATCCCGGGCCGCCGCCGCGCTGGGCAGCGTTTGTCGGCGGACCGAACGCGCCAAATCCCGGCGCAACGATCGACGGCACGTTCAACCTACAGCCGGGACACTACGCGCTGATTTGCCTCGTCGACATTCCGGACAACATTCCCCACTTCACTAAAGGCATGGCGCACGATCTGACCGTGACGGCAGGAACGGGCGCGCCGAGCACGGAGCCGACGGCAGACGAGACGATCTCACTCGCGGACTATGCCTTCACGGCGAAGACCGCGCTCAAGGCCGGCCAGCACACGATCAAGGTCGTGAACAGCGGACCGCAGCCGCACGAAGTGGAGATCTTCCGCTTTGCGCCGGGCAAGACAATGAAGGATCTCACTGCGTGGACGGCGAAGCCGGTCGGCCCGCCGCCAGGCGACGCCATCGGCGGTGCGTCCGTGCTCATGCCGGGCATGTCGGGATACTTCAGCGTCAATATGACGCCGGGACATTACCTCATGATGTGCTTCGTGCCCGACGCGAAGGACGGCAAGGCGCACATCGACCACGGCATGATGAAGGAGTTCACGATCAACTAGCGGGTGATCGCGGGTCGGTGCGCGCGCAACGTTTCAGTCCGCGTTGTGAGCGCACCGACGAAGTCCGTGTCCACTTCGACGCCAAGCCCCGGGTGCTCGCGCGGCACGCGTACGAGACCATGCTGGTCCATGGTCCACGGCGGCGTCACGATGTCGCGGCGCCAGTAGCGCGCGCTCGGGCTCACGTCGCCGGGCAGCGAGAAATTCGGCAGCGACGCGAGGGCCACGTTGTACGCGCGCCCAATGCCGCTCTCCAGCATTCCGCCGCACCACACTGGCACGCCGGCATCGCCGCACACGTCGTGAATCGCTTTCGATGCGGCGAAGCCTCCGACGCGCCCGGGCTTGATGTTCACGATCCGCCCGCTGCCGAGGGCGATCATGTCGCGGGCACGCTCGACATTCGTGATTGATTCGTCGAGACAGATTGGTGTCGCAAGGCGGCGCTGCAGTTCAGCGTGTCGCACCAGGTCGTCAGCATCGAGCGGCTGCTCGAGCATGACAAGACCAAATTCATCGAGCTCAGCGAGATGCGGCGCGTCGGCCAACGTGTACGCCGCGTTCGCGTCGGCGGTGATGTCGACGTCACGCCCGAGTGCGTCGCGAACCGCGCGCACGTACGCCACGTCCTGGCCGGGTTGGATTTTGAGCTTGATCTTGCGATAGCCGGCGTGGACCGCAGCCTGCGCGCGCTCGATAAGTCGCTCCGGAGTCGACTGCAGGCCGAGCGAGATGCCCGTCGCGACGCGATCGCGCGTTCCTCCAAGCAGCACCGCGAGCGCGAGCTGCCGCTGTTGAGCGAATAGTGCCCAGCAACCCATCTCGAGCGCTGCCTTGGCCATCTGATGTCCGCGAACGTTCTCAGCGAGCAGTGGATGCACCAACTCGGGCCCGGCGATTGCCTCACCGAGCAGTCGATGCGCCAGCCATTCGCGGATCGCCAGCCACGCCGTGTCGACGGTCTCTGGGCTGTAATTCGGCAATGCACCCGCGACGCATTCCGACCACGCCGATGCGCCGTCGCGATCGGTGAGCTCGAGGAGGAGAATTCGCCGTTCGTGTTCCACGCCCGACGAGATTCTAAACGGCTCGTTGAGCGCGAGACGGATTTCGCGAAGTACGATGCGATCGATGCAAATCATGGCGACGCGGTTGAGGTCGTACACTCAAATGCCCAGCTCGGCATGGCGGCGTCAAGTCCAGCCAATACACCTTGCGATGCTGGTTCAACGCAGCAGGATTCTATCGATGACCGCAACCGACCTACGCGTGCCGGCCGCACCGAGCCTGACTCAATCGCTGGCGCGGCGCTACGCCGACGTTCGACACCAGACGGAATCGCTCTGCGCGCCGCTCGAGACCGAGGACTATGTCGTCTCGACGATGGGCGACGTGAGTCCGACGAAGTGGCACCTCGCGCACACGAGTTGGTTCTTCGAGACGTTCGTGTTGGCGCCGTTCGAGGCCTCGTACGTCACTCCCAACGCGCGCTACGCGTTCCTGTTCAATTCCTATTACGTGCAGGCGGGAGAACGCCACTGTCGCGCCCAGCGCGGACTCGTCACGCGGCCAACGGTCGCCGAGGTGTTCGCGTACCGGGCGTTCGTCGATCACGCAATGCTCGCGCTGCTCGAGCGAGTCGAATCTGATGTTGAACATCCCGCGATCCCGATCATCGAACTGGGGTTGCATCACGAGCAGCAGCATCAGGAGCTGCTCCTCACGGACATCAAGCACGTGTTTTGGATGAACCCGTTGCGCCCCGCGTATTCGGTCGCACGGTTGGCGGCACGGCCCAGCACAACTATGCGGTGGCATTCCGTCGAGGCAGGAATCCATCGCATCGGTCACGACGGCGCGGACTTCGCGTTCGACAACGAAATGCCGGCGCACCGCGTGTTCACCGAATCGTTTCAGCTCGCGTCCCGCCTCGTGACGAACGCCGAGTATCTCGAGTTCATGCGAGACCGAGGCTACCATCGCCCCGAACTTTGGCTGTCGAACGGATGGTCCGCCGTTCGCGCCAAGCAGCAGGAAGCGCCGCTCTACTGGGAGCGATCGGGCAGCGACTGGACGGAGTTCAGCCTCGCCGGCGTCCACCCAATCGCCCCCGCTGAACCGGTCTGTCACGTGAGCTACTTCGAGGCCGATGCGTACGCGCGCTGGGCGGGCGCGCGACTTCCAACGGAAGCGGAGTGGGAAATTGCTGCACGATCGGAGCCGGTCGCTGGACACTTTGTCGACGCCGGGCATTTCCATCCGTCAGCCATTCAGCACGACGCGACTGGATTGCAGCAGTTGTACGGCGACGTGTGGCAATGGACGCAGAGTCCGTACGTCGCGTATCCTGGCTATGCGCCCGGCGCAGGTGCGCTGGGGGAATACAACGGCAAATGGATGTGCGATCAGTGGGTGTTGCGCGGCGCGTCCTGCGCGACCCCTCGGTCGCACGCGCGCATGACGTATCGCAACTTCTTTCCCTCGGATGCGCAGTGGCAATTCACCGGCATCCGGTTGGCGCGAGATTCATGAACGCCGAACAGATCGACGACATGCGTGGCGAAGTGATCCGAGGGCTGTCCGCGGATCGGAAGACGCTTCCGCCAAAGTTCTTTTACGATGAGATCGGCGCGCAACTGTTCGAGCGGATTTGCGAGCTCGATGAGTATTATCTGACTCGCGCAGAAGTCGAAATTCTCCGCGCACACGCCGACGAGATCGCCCAGATCGGCGGGCCCGGCTGT
The DNA here is from genome assembly GCA_963817445.1 of uncultured Gemmatimonadaceae bacterium. Taxonomy (GTDB): domain Bacteria; phylum Gemmatimonadota; class Gemmatimonadetes; order Gemmatimonadales; family Gemmatimonadaceae; genus JAQBQB01. The sequence goes on along the minus strand of CAWFOG010000022.1, from coordinate 113,874 downwards.
ACGCTCGTCGAATACGGCAGTGGCGCCGGAACGAAGGTCCGAGTGCTGTTCGACGCGTTGGACCGGCCGGCGGCGTACGTGCCGATCGACCTCTCGACGGAGCAGTTGAACCGCGTTGCGCTCGACTTGCGCGATGCGTACCCGCACCTGCGCGTCGAGCCGATCTGCGCCGACTACACGCGCCGGATCGAACTTCCGGCGACGCTCGGCGACGGACGCCGCCTCGTGTTCTTTCCGGGATCGACGATCGGCAACTTCCATCCACCGGAAGCCGCGGCCTTTCTCGGGCGAATTCGCGAGACGCTCGGCGCGGACGGCGCGTTGATCCTCGGCATCGACCGCCGGAAGTGCGCAGCGATTCTCGACGCGGCATACGACGACGCGGCGGGAATCACGGCGGAATTCAATCGCAACGTGCTGCGTCGAATCAACCGCGACTTGGGCGCCGACTTCGAACTCGCCGACTTTCGTCACCGGGCCGTGTTCAACGACGCGGAGAGCCGCGTCGAGATGCATCTCGAGACATCGCGTGAGCTGAGTGTCCGAATTGACGACCGCCGGTTTGACTTTGCGCGCGGCGAGACGATCTGGACCGAATCGTCGTACAAGTACGACGAGGAACGGCTGGCAACTCTGGTTGGGGCAGCCGGATTCCAGATTGCGCGCCTGTGGACGGACAGCCGCGATTATTTCTGGGTCTGCGTACTCGTGGCGAACGACTGAGCGGCTGAGTCCGCCGCGCACGCAGCGTAGAAAGCTGACATTCTGACTGACCTGATCGTCCTGGGATTGGTGACGTTGCGCCGAAAGCGTCGACGTCGCCCCCACCTCACCCCCTTATTTCCCTGCCCATGCCTGAACAGCGCCGATTGGCCGCTCCCACATATTTGGTTGCCGGTATGCTCATCGGCATTCCGGCGTTCGACGCCGCAATGTCCGTAGCCCCGTTCCGTTTTGGCGATCCGCACTGGCGCTTCGGCGCGGCCGGATTGCTCAGCAACGCGATGATGATTCCCGCAGCCGGAGTGTTGATCCTCCTCACGGCCGCCACCGCCTTCGATCACCGGCGGACACTGCGCACGACCGGTTTACTGTCATGGATTGTTGCAGTCCTGGCGGTACTCATGCTCGGACTTTTTGCGCTCGACGCTGTCCAAACGCGAGCGGATGCCCGTCCCGGACTGTGGCTCTCGTTCCGGGTCGCGGCGATCACCGCCGCTGGCAAAATGATCATTGGCGCGATCGCCTTCTCGGCGTTCGGCATGGCCGGCTGGCGCGGCGGGAAGCCCTCCCGCTCGTCCAAGACGCGCGGCGGCGGGATTTTGGTGTCGAGCGGTGGGTCGTCAGGAGCGTCGAGCGGCGCGTCGGGCGGGTCGGCTCGCGAAGCCAACAAGACTCCGAGCAAGTAGCGTCGCCAGCTCGCGCGGTCACGGGTTGCTGGAACGATCTGATGCACGCGGCAAATGCGCGTGCGCGGTAGAGTTGTGGCGCACGGCGAATCCGTCGGGACGATCGACATTTCCGCCTTGCGCGATTCTGCGCACGTAGCGATTATGTGTCACGCATCACAATTCGGTCGCCCCGAGAGTCCGTTCGGTCACCCATCCCCGACAGACTTCCGAGACAGCATCACATGAGATTCAGACTTCCCGCTCTAGCAGTTTGTGCCTCCCTGGTGGCTGCCGCGCCGTTGGCAGCCCAGACGACGTTCACGTTCCTCAACGGCGGAACCGTCACGGCCTTCGGCTACTACGTCGGCCCGTACAACGGCACGATGGGCACCCCACCGGTCCCGGTCGTGCTCAATTGCGTCGATTTCTTCCACGACGTCACGGTCGGTGAGGTTTGGACCGCAAATCTCACGAACTTGAGCGATGTGGCGGACATTGGCACGACGACCCGCAACTCGAGCGTCCAGCTCTATGAAGAGGCGGCCTGGTTGACGACGCAGTACGCGTCGAATCCGGGGTCAATCGCGGACATCCAAGCGACGATCTGGAACCTGTTCCCGACGCCGGCTGGTTACGGCGCTCCGACGATGCCGGGTTCGAGCTACTGGCTTGCTCAGGCGCAGTCGAACTACCAGACGCTGAACTACAACGATTTCTGGATCGCCACGGACGTCAACATCACGAACCCGGGCGGCGCGCAGGAATTCCTCATTCGCACGACGAGCACGCCGGAACCGGCCACGCTGGTTCTGTTCGCGACCGGCCTTGGGCTGGTGGCGCTGCTGGCTCGCCGCCGCAAGCTGGCGTCACGACTCACGCGCTCGGCTGAGGCCTTGGCGTAAGTTCGCTGCTGGAATCGAATCGGGGGTGACAAGAGGCGCGAGCAATTGCTCGCGCCTCTTTCGCATGCGGGACAGCCGGTGCCTTTTCCTGGTGCACGCGGGCGCGTGGCCTCTGACTGTCATCGGGTCGTCAGGTCGAGCCGGTAGTATTGATTCGAACTTCAGGACAACTCCCACTTCAATGAGGCCGACATGCGTCGCGGTTCAACGAGTTTCGAGAGTCTGTTCGTCGCCGCGCTGATGGTGCTACCGGGCATCGCGGCCGCGCAGACCTTCAAAGTCGAGAAATTCACGATCGGAGGCGAGGGCGGCACCGACTATCTGAGCGCGGATCCCGGGACCGGTCGCGTGTACGTCTCGCGCGGCACCCACGTCATGATCGTCGACGGAGCCACGGGAAAAGTCCTTGGTGACATTCCGGACACGCCGCGCACGCACGGTATCGCGTTCGCCCCGCTGTCGAACCACGGGTTCACGACGAACGGTGGCGATTCGACGTCGACGATGTTCGACATGACCTCAATGGCGGTGCTGAAGAAAGTGCACGCGGGCATCGACGGCCTCGACGGGATCATGTACGACGACGCTACCGACAAGATTCTCACGATCGATCACAGCCATCCGACCGGTACCGCTGTTGTCATCGACGCGAAGACGGGTGACGTGGTCACGACGGTGATGCTCAGCGGAAACGCACCGGAAGGCGGCGTGAGCGATGGCAAAGGTCGCATCTTCATCAACCTCGAGGACAAGAACGCCATCGACGTCGTCGATACCAAGACGTGGAAGGTGATTGCGACGTGGCCGATCGCTCCGTGCGAGGGCCCCACGGGAATCGCCATGGATCGCGCGTCGAACCGCATCTTTTCGGGGTGCAGCGGCACGTCCGTCGTCGTCGACGCATCGACCGGCAAGGTCGTGGCACAGATCGCGAACGGCATGGGCGTCGATGCGCTCGGCTGGGATCAGAGTGAAAAACTCATGTACATTCCGGCTGGCCGCGATGGCAACGTGACCGTGGTGCACGAAGACAGCCCGGACAAGTACACTGTCGTGGCGACCGTCCCGACGATGGTCGGCGCGAAGACGATCGCCGTCGATCCAAAGACGCACAATGCGTATGCGTTCACGCCCGAGTACGGCCCTGCGCCAGCACCCGCGGCAGGGTCCCAACCGCCGGCCGGAAATCCCGGTCGTGGCCGTGGCCCGCGCGGACCAATGATTGGAACGTGGTTCATCAAGATCGTGCACTAACGGCGCGCTTGGTCGGTTGGTCAGCTCGGCAACCGGACAGCACCGGTTTCCTGGTCGCGCTGTGCCTGGCGATCGGTGCATGTAGTAGCGCGAGCCGCGCGTCGCCGAACGCCGGCTCGCGGCCCGCGCCCGTCGAGCGAGCCGGCGCCGATAGCGCAGCGAACTCACCGTACACCCCGGCGGACGTCCGCTTCGTCCAAGCAATCATTGTAGAACACGCACAGGCCGCTCTCGTGGCCGGATGGGCGCCCTCGCACGGCGCCAGCGAAGACGTGCAGTCAGTCGCCGGCCGCATTGCCGTTGCGGAGCGTGACGACGCGGCGCTCCTACGGAATTGGCTGCGCGAGCGACGAGAGGCAGTTCCCGACACGGACGCCTCCCGCCGCACGACGTCCAAGGCGCCGCCCGGACGCGGATCGCACGACGGAATTGGCGCAACTCGACTCGGCTCACGGGGCGGAATTCGATCGCCTTTTCTTGACCTTCGTCATCGGCACGATCAGAGTGAGCTCGCCGCGGTGAGTCAACTCTTCGCGAGCCCGGGAGCCGGACAAGACACCTTCATATTCACATTTGCGTCAGACCTATCCGCGGACCACACGGCGGAGATCGGCCGGATGCGCGCATTGCTCACGACGCGCGGACTGGGCGGCGACTCGAATCCCTGACCGTTCGGGCGCGCCGCGCGCTCAGACTCGACCCGCCGCGCCGCTCGCTCCTGTCACGAACGATTCGGCGCGATCGACGTGCTGCGGAAATCGCTCGCGATAGTCCGCCAAGAGCTGCGCGGCAATCCCCGCCCCGGCCGCTCGGTCCACGAGCGCCCAGACACTGCCGCCAAACCCCGCGCCGAACGCCGAGGCCGCACTTGCCCCCAACTCCCGCGCGCGCGCGGCCAGAAACTCCGTCTCAGGAATTTGGTTGTGCAGCAGTTCCACCGCATTGCGCATCGATCGATCGACGATCGCTCCGAGATCGTCGAGCCTCGCCGCAACGAGCGCCTCCGCAGCCGCGGGAATCAGCGTCTCGCTCTCGACGACGAACTGTCGCACGCGCTCCGCGATGTCGGCGTCGTCGAACCCGTCTCTCTCCACGCTCGTGCGACGAGAGGTCATCAGATCGATCAGCGCGTCGGCGTCGTAGCCGGACGCCGCCACCGCCGCGCCCAGCGAGCGATCGGCGCGGCGAGCCGCGAGATTCCAGCGAGCCAAAGCGGCCTGGGCGAGCGACGCGACGCGATTGTAGCTCTCGAGCGCGGCGCCCGTTTTCTCGGCGACCACTCCGCTCGACGCGATGACGAACGTCTGATCGCCGGGAAGCGGAATGGTTGCCTCTCGTCGCACGGGACAGAAGGAATACTGGACGATGGCGTTTGGCTGTGCGCACAGAATAGCCGTGTGATCCTCGCTTCCGCCGAACGTTCCAACGCCGCGGTCGCCGCTGCAGGATTCCGTAGCTGAGTCCATTCTCGACCGCACCGAGATACTCGGCCTGCGCGTCCGCCGTTGGGATTGCCCCACGGAAGGCGCTGCGAACACTCAGCGCGTTTGCCTCGGCGAGCACGAGAAACGTCGCGACCACGAGAGCGCTCGAGCTGCTGATTCCGGCGGCGACGGGCAAGTCGCTGGCGAACGCAATGTCGGCACCGACCAACGGCGACTCAAAGTTCTGGGCTATGCGGCGTGCGACGGTCAACGGATACGCATCCCAGTGCCCAGGCGTGCCGCTCGACGCAGCATCGATCGCGCCGTCGACCAACTCACCGGTGCGCGCATCGCAGATGCGCACGCGGCGATCGATGCGCGGCAGCGCCACAACGCAGAAGCCGCGCTCGATGGCGCACAGCAAACTTCGACCGCCTGCGTAATCCGTGTGCTTGCCAAGCAACTCGATTCTGCCGGGCACCCAGAAGCGCATCACGGTCCCAGCGTCAGGGTCCGCGAACTGACGCAGCGCGTCGAGCGCGCGCGCGAATAGCGCCACTTTGCGCGCCGCCTCGCCGTCGCTCAGGCCACGTTCCACCAAACTCGCGCCAAGAGACGTCAGAGACTCACCTGCACGGCATCGAGGCGCGCAATCGACTGAAGGAATGTCCGCGCGCCTCGAGAGGTCGAGGACCGGCGCATCGATCGGCAGCGCGCGCACGCGCATTCCGAGATCGCGAACGGCGAACTGCACGGCCATTGGTAATTCGAACTCGCCGCGCACTGAGCGCGGTACGTCGCGACACGCGCGAAAGATGTCCGGGTCGAACCGCCAGATATTCATGCTGATCGGTGCCGTCGAATAGCGCGCGAACGTGTCGGCGTCGGGCTTTTCGATGACATCGGTGAGATAGCCGTCATCGTTCACCTCCAGCAGCGCGTAGCGTGCGAGGCGGTCGGCGTCGATCAGTCCATCTCGCAGCAGGCCGGCACGTGAGAACGCAAGCGTCGCCGGGCCGCCGGCGTCTGCGAGGAGACGCAGCCCGTCCGCGGGATAGTAGTTGTCCGCATTGACCACGACAAACGGTGAGTTGCCGACGAACGACGCACAGGCGAGCAGCGCATTCGCGGTGCCGACGGGCGCCGACTGTACGGCGAACGCGATCGAGACGCGCCGAAGTGCTATGTCCGACGAGTATCGCTGTCGAACGGATTGATCGCCCGGAGCGACGACAACGCAGACGTCGGTCAATCCCGCGTTCGCGAGCGACGTGAGCACGTAATCCATGAACGGGCGTCCATCGCCGACGGGCATCAACGCTTTCGCGCCATTCGCCGCGGCCGCGGCCTGCGCTGGCGCGAGCGGCGTGCCGTCGCTGGCGCGCATTCGCGTCCCGAGTCCGGCGGCGAGGACCACTGCTTTCGGCATCCATGAGTATGCGCCGCGAATTGCGACGTCGCAAACCCGCACGGCGTGGCGAGCAGTCACCATCGGCGCCGCCGCGCATGATGGCGTAACTTTCCTGCTCGACATCACCATCGGAGCGCTTTGCCCATGCCGATGACGTACAGTTTTTCGGGTATCGCCGACTCAGCGGTGCCACGCGCACGAGTGCCGCTGCTCCAGCACGCCGTCGACACCTACGCCAGCGAAACGAACAAGGTTGGATCGGTGTGGAGCTGTTTTCGCGACGCGGACCTCGACTACCGGCCGCACGCGAAGTCGTCGAGCGTCGGCGAGATCTTCCGACATCAACTGTTGTCGGAGCGCCGATTTTTCGGCGAATTCCTCGGGAACGCTGAGCCGGCGGCCGATCAGGTTGCGCCGAATCCGCTCACCGTCGACGCCTGCGTGATTCGGCAGCGAGAACTCGCCGTAGCGCGACTCGAATTTCTTGCGGCGCAGGACACACCGTGGTGGACGGCGCCCGTCCCGTTCTTTGACGTGACGCGCGAGCGCATTTGGGTATTCTGGCGCCGCGTGCTTCACACCGCGCACCACCGCACGCAGCTGTCCGTCTATCTTCGGTTGCTTGGTCGGCCGGTCCCGGCGATCTACGGCCCGTCAGCCGACGTCACGTGGAGCGGCGCCGATCCGACGGTCACTGTCGATGCGGCCGCCCGGCGGTGAGCCGGCACGTGCATGGCCGACAAGACGCGCGCGGCCGAACAACTGGCCGCGCGCGCTCACTGTCAGCGAAGCGTGATCGACTTGGCTGAAGTCAAAGTCATCGTAGTGCCGTCGGGAATGCGTGCATCCGTTTCCCCGGTACCGAGCGAAATCACTGTGCCCGCCGCGGCGCCGATGACTCCACCGGCGACGAGTGCGCTGAGTGAGCCGCCACTGATGACCGCGCCAAGGACTGCGCCGCTCGCGCCACCGATCAACGCGCCTTTGCCTACTCGAGAATTGTTGACCGAGTTCTTCGCGTCCACGTCCGACACTTCCGCATCGTACGAATAGTCGCGACCGCCGAACGCCAGCTTGTCGAAGTCGAGGCGAATGGCTGACTGATCGCCGGAACCGCGGCCGGCGGCCAGACCGGTGATGTGGCCGTACACCTTCGCGCCTTCGGGCACAACCGTCGAACCGTTCTGTGCGATGAGCGCCTGGGACACCGTGGCCGTGAACCGGTCACCGACGTGGCTCATGGACGTTCCGATCGTTTCGTTGAACGTCGCGCGCAGCTGACTGCCCCTGGGCAGCATGCGCGAGTTGGCCGGCACGACCGGCGCAATGTCGCCGGACGCGGACCGAACCGATGGCGACGACGCACACGCGACGAGCGATGCGCCGCAGAGTACGAGAGGGATGATTTTCATGTTGAAGCTCCTGGAGAACGACATACCCCTCCAGAGGCAATCGATGCGCCGCGGGATTGCAACGATGCCGGGTCTCCGCCACTAGCCGCGGATACGACCCGCGCGAGGGCGGACTGATGTTCGAACGCTACAGTGCGAACCGCCAGAGCTGGTCGCCGGTTTCCGGGTCCAGCACTCGATGCGCGCGCACACGAAAGACCTGCTCGAGCAGTTCACGCGAGATACCGGCGCCATCCGTCGCCGCCGCGACGCGACCATCGGACAGCAGCACGAAATAGTTGCCGTAGTGCAGGGCCACGTTCACGTCATGCAGGATCGCCACCACGGTGCACTGGACGTCGAGCAAACCGCGTGCGACATCGAGCAGATGAATCTGATAATGAATGTCGAGGTTGGACGTCGGTTCGTCGAGGAAGAGGTATTTCGGCGCTCGCGGCAGGTCGTAGTTCCAGATCTGCGCGAGCACGCGTGCGAGCTGAACTTTTTGCTGCTCGCCGCCGGACAGCGTTGGATAGGGTTGCGCGCGCTGACCGACCATGCCGACAATCTCGAGCGCGCGCTCGACGATTTCCCGATCACGCCGCGTGGGAACGCGACCGTAGTGCGGGTAGCGACCCATCATCACGACGTCCTCTGTCGGCAGCGAGAACGCGAGCTCGACATGCTGTGACAGCACGGCCCGCGTGCGCGCCAACGATTCCATGTTCAACTCGCCGAGGTCGACGTCTCCATACCGCACGCTGCCGGTCGTCGGGCGCGCCAATCCGGTGGCGAGCTTGAGCATCGTCGATTTGCCGGCGCCGTTCGGCCCGAGAATCACGTTGAACTGCCCTTCGCGCAGCGAAACATTCACGCCGTCGAGGATGCGCTTGCCGCCGGCGACGTACGAGACGTCTCGCAACTCAACCATAGAACCCCGAGAGTCCGCGCCGCTGCCGGAGCAGAATCCACAAGAACACAGGCGCGCCGAACACGGCCGTGATGATGCCAATCGGCAGCTCGGCGGGAGGAATGAGCACGCGCGCCACGATATCGACCACTTCCATCACTACGGCGCCGAGCAGCGCCGACGCCGGCAACAGAAAGGTGTAATCGGACGACTTGAGCATTCTCAGAACATGCGGCACCACGAGCCCGACGAACGCGATGACGCCAACCATCGCTGTGGCGACGGCGACCATAACGGTGTTGACCACGAGGAGCATCAACGTCAGTCGACGCGTATCGATGCCGAGATAGTTCGCCTCGGATTCGCCAAGCATCAGCGCGTTGAGCGCCTTGCCGTAACGCAAGCACCACACGAATCCCAGCGCGAAGCAGACGGTCACGAGCGTCACACCGCGCCACTCCGCGGTCGTGAACGTGCCGAGATTCCAGAACGTGATGTTGCGCGCTTGCGGATCGCGCGCAACGTACGAGAGGAATCCAGTGCCGGCGCTGCATACCGCATTCACGGCGATCCCGGCGAGCAGCAGAGTGAACACGTCCACTTTGCCGAACGACGATGACACGCGGTACACCAACATCGTCGCGCCGAAGCCGCCGGCGAACGCCAGGACCGGCACGGCAAACGAGCCGAGCGGCGCCGTGAACGCCAGCGTCGTGCGTTCGCCGAACACGAACACGAGCGCCGCACCAAGCGCCGCGCCCGCGGACGTACCGGCCAACCCGGGTTCGACGATCGGATTGCGAAACAACCCCTGCATCAACGTACCGGAGACGCCGAGCACGGCGCCTGTTACGCCGGCCAGGATGACGCGCGGGAGTCGCAGTTTGAGAAACACGTTGCGGCCGAGCGCGTCGGTGCCGGGCGCGATTGACTGCCAGTGCAGGCCCTGCGCGAGGTAGTGGGCGACCTCACCCGGAGTGAACATGAACGCCCCGATGCACGCCGATGCGACCATCGCCACGACGAGCAGGAACGCGAGCAGCAGATAAATCCGCTGCGCGCTCACCGATGGATCATTTCGGCTATCTCGCGCACCACGGCCGGAGTGCGCGGGCCGTAATACATGATTTCTTGTTCAGTAATGCGATAAATCTTTTTGGACTTCCCCGCCGGCGTGAGCGCGACGCCAGGCAACTCGAGAAATTTGTCGGCACTGCCGTAGCGATCGAACCCGACTTCCGTCGCGATGATGATGTCCGGCGCTGCTTTGGCAATGAGCTCCGGTGTGACGCGGGCCATTCCACCAACCGAATCGATCGCATTGACGCCGCCCGCCCAACGCAACATCTGGTCGGCCGGCTGGCCGGACTTGAGTGCCAGATAGTTGTTGCCGATCTGACCAAAGTGAACGAACAACACCCGCGGACGCGGGCCCTTCCCCGCGAACCTCGCGCTATCGGCCCAGACCGAATCCATGCCCGCTTTCCACTGCGCAACGATGCTGTCCGCGGCCGCCTTCCGATTGAATCGCTCGCCGAGGTGCGTCATCAATAGCTGCGCCGAATCGAGTGTGTTGCCCGGTGCCATCGTCTCGACGGGGATGCCGACCTTTCGCACCTGATCGAGGACCGGCGCGGGTCCGACGTTTCCGTCGGTCAGCACCAGCGTCGGCTTCATCGAGATGATGCCTTCTGCGCTCAGCGCGCGATGATAGCCGACCGACGGAAGCGCGGTGATCGCGCTCGGATAGATCGACGTCAGATCGCGCGCGACGATGTGGCTCTCCGCGCCGATGTCGTAGACGAATTCGTTGATCTGCTTCGAGACGCACACCACTCGATCGAGCAAGCCCCTGCGCCCAACGTCGCCCGTGCGCGAGCATGCGGTCAGGAGGGCGCCGGTTGCACCAACAACGCAGACTGCCGCGGCCCCACGCGTCCAACGCATCATCGAACTCTCCCGTGAGTGGTGAACTCAGCCGTATCGCCAACGATCAAAATATGACGCGCACATGGTCACACTCACAGCGGCGTCCGTCATCTGATACGCCGATACGAGAGACGCCGCGCGTCTCGCCCCATGAAGGGGCGCGACGCGCGGCGCCAATGCGGTCTATCGACCGAAACTGCCGAACAGTCTACCGAGCAACCTTGGTGACGTTCTCGGCAGCCGGGCCCTTTTGGCCGGCCACGATGTCGAACTCCACCTTCTCGCCTTCGACCAACGACTTGTAGCCGTCACCCTGAATAGCCGAGTGATGGACGAAGCAATCCTTCTGTCCACCCTCTGGCGTGATGAAGCCAAAACCCTTCGCGTCGTTGAACCACTTTACTGTACCGGTCGTACGCATCGTCCTACTCCTTGTAAGTGTGTGCTGTGATCGGAGTGCGGTGATGTCCGTACGCGCCGACACAACGTGGCCGTGATCGAAGCCCTCACGATGGGCATGCCCGCACCATGCGGACTTTGACAGTACGTCGCTCGGGCTCGTTCAGCTAGGCACCGACCGAAAGCAAGGCGCCGGCGAACGCCTGGTTGGCGAGGTCAAGCGACGAATAGGCCCCGGCGTTGGAATCCGCGGCTCGCCAGCGGAGGTTGTCCGGACCGGTTGCCTCGGGTTGAAAGAGTCGTTCGCGACCCGGCGACGCCGTTCGCGTCACACCCATACGGCGGCCGTGAACAACCACACCCTCCCACTCGATGACGAGCAGGCGGCCGGCGGACACGGTTCCCGACCGACCAGGCACCCACGAAAAACTCAACCCAACCTCTGCAAGCTGCACAACGAGCCGGTCAGGTGAACTATGGAACTCCACCGTTCGCTCAGCCGTCTGCCCCTTCTCTGACTGCACACGGCGCTCGAGTTCGGCACCCATTTCGTCCAAAGCGCGCCGCAGCGCGGAAAGCGATCGCGGCTGATCGAGATACGGAGGCGGCCGCTCACCAAAACGCTCTGGACGCGGTGCTTGGGGGTCGGCCGGCGTCTGCGCTGCCGCCCTGCGTCGAGGACTTTCTGCCGTAAGCAACACAGCTTCCAGCTCGTCGGCGACTTGGCCGATTTCGATCGAGCGGACCGTCAGGTGCGGCGATTCCGCGAGCCAGCTCGGGATCGGCTCCTCGTCGAGCGAAACGACGTAGACGGGCAGCGCAGGCGACTGCGTGCGCTCACGAAGCTCGCGCGCGTCAGCCATCGTCGTGGCATTGTGCTGCCACAGACGTTGATGAAGAACCACCACGGCGCGAGTCGAGTCGGCGAGCGCGTCAGACTGCTCGTCCACTCCGACATGGTTTCCACGCCAATGCGGAGCAGCGCCGAGGGCTGGCTCAATGCGAGCCGCCAGTTCGGCGACGAGCAACGAATCGTACGGCACGGCCGAGATCACGACGTCGTGACTCGGCTGGCCAATCCAGGAGGTTGGAATGCGATCAGCGACGGTTGTCAACGAATCGCCCACATGGCGTCACGTGTGCCTGCGGAGACGCGTGCATACGTGCTATCCAGCATTCTGTGCCTCACCGGCCGCTGGGCCGGCGGATGTGTCGGGGCGACGTTTGCCCCATCCTGCGCGGATTTCGCGCGGACGAGCGCGGTCGACGAGCAATTGTGTGTAGTACGCGAGCACGCGCGTCTTGAGCGATGCCGGTGTGTCGTCGGATCGGGTTCGGAAGGCGGCGTATCGCTGTGACTCGCCGGTGATACTCACCCACCACCACACGGTGCCAGGTGTAGCCGGCGAGGTCCCGGCGAGGCAGATGAAGGTGCGTCCGTCGTCCTGAAACTCGAGTTGCTTCACAAGCGGCTTCCTCCGAGTAGAGTACCAGTGCAAACGACGCCGATAACCGGTGAGTTGCCCCAGTCCAAGCGCGACACAGCGCGCGAGTTGCTCAAGGGCTTCGCCGGCGGGTCGACCATCGTGCTCCCGACAGGTACTTGGATCGGGCTGACCGGATGGCTCGGGGGTCCAATGCTCGCACGGGCGGCATGGACGCCAAAGGGAGCGGCGAACGCGCCACTCACCAGCTGTACTTGGAATCTAATCGGTTGACGTGCGCGGCGCTGAACGGGGGCTGGCGTCGCGCCGTGCGGCGGTACGCCACGCCGACACGGAACCCTCTGGATTCAGCGTCGCGGCCACGGAGTACCCTGCCATCGCGGCACCTTCTGAACACCCTTGAATACGAACTTCTGCAGGCGGCGACCTTCGTATGTTTCCGCGGTGTAGATGTTCCCTTTCGAGTCCGTGGCGATCGAGTGCGCCCCGAACCACTGGCCCGGCTGCCGTCCACCGTCGCCAAAACTCGAGAGCATGGTCATCGACGCCCGATCGAGGATGTAGACGCGTTCGTTCTTGCCGTCGGCCACGTAGAGATACTTCTGCGCGGGATCATGCGAGAACGCAATGTCCCACACTGACCCATCGCCTCCGGTCTGTGTTGCGATGAACATCTCGCGCACGAACGAACCGTCCGTCTTGAACACCTGGATCCGATCGCTCTGCCGATCGCAGACATACACCAGGCCATCGTCCGACGGCATGGCGCAATGCACCGGCCCGCGGAATTGCATGGTCGGCGTCTCCCCCGGCTTGTACGTGCCGAGCGGTGCGTCATCCGGCTTGTTGCCGTACGCACCCCAATACCGTTTGAACTTGCCCGTCTCGGCGTCGATGACGACAACGCGTTTGTTCTTGTAGCCGTCGGCGATGTAGGCCTCGTTGGTCTTCGCGTCGACCACGATCTTGGCGGGCGCGCCGAAGTTTTCCTGATCGTTGCTGCCTCCGCTTTTTCCCGCGTGCCCGAACTGCGCGATGAATTTTCCGTCCTCGGTGAACTTGAGGATGTGCGCGTCGGTCGCGGCGTTGGCACCAATCCACACATTGCCCTTCGTGTCGATCGAGATGCCATGGTTCGACACCGGCCATTCGTACGGCGCGCCCTCGACCGGCCCACCCCAATGTCGGAGCACGTTCCCCGCCTGGTCGAACTCGAGGACCGGTGGCGCGGCGGTACAACACGTTCCGGTCGGCGGCGATTGGTCGGCGCCGCGCTCGTTCGCAGAAATCGTCGGCGGACGATGCACGATCCAGACATGATCCTGGTTGTCGACGCCGACGCCAACCGACATTCCGAGCACCCAGTGGTTGGGCAGCGGCTTGGGGAACGACGGGTCGACCTCGAAGCGCGGGGCCATGACACTGTCTGGCTCGACGCGAGCCGCGTTGGTGTACGCGAGACGCGGCGCAACAGCGACGCCGGCTGCGGCTACGATGACTGTCGTCGCGACGGTCGAGAATGCGTGTGTTCATGACGGCCTCCGGTCTTCGCGTGCGCTACTGCTTGCGAAACTTCTGAACCCGCTTGCCTTCGTAGCCTTCGCCCGTGTACACGTTGCCGTGCGAATCCATGGCCACGGCATCGACGGCATAGAACCGGCCCGGCCAGCGCCCGCCGTCGCCGAACGACGTGACCGGCGCCAGCGTTCGCCGATCGAACATGAGCACTTGCTCATTCTGGCCGTCCGCCACGATGAGATATCGTTGGGCTGCGTCGCTCGACAGGGCGACGTCCCAGACCGAGCCATTCCCGAGCGTATTCGGCGCAATCGCCGCTTCGCTGACGAACGACCCATCGTGCTTGAATACTTGCACGCGGTTGTTCTTTCGGTCGCCGACGTACACCAGTCCGTCCTTGGACAGCGCGATGGAACTCAGCCTGGCGAACGGTTGGCCATGGCCGGACCACTGTCGCTTGAACGCGCCGGTCGTCACGTCGAACACGGCAACGCGCTGGTGCGTCCCACCGTCGGCGACGTACACCTCGTGCGCTTGCGCGTCCACCGCGAGATCCGCCGGCTGATCGAGGTTCGCCGGATTGGTGGCGCTCGTGTCGCCCGGCTTGCCGATTTGTCGAATGAACGCGCCCGCACTCGAAAACTCGATCACGTGTGCGTCTGTCGGCGGCTCGGCCGGCGGCGCAGCGCCGCCGCGATTTCCGCCACGGCCGACGACACCCGTGGCACCGGCTGCTGCCGCCGCAGGCTCCGGAACACCAGCGGCCGTGATCCACACGTTGTCATTGGCGTCGACGACGATGGCGCCGATTGACGTCGGCCAATCGTAGCCCTGACCAGGTCCCCGCCACGTCACGAGCAACTTGCCCGACGCGTCGAATTCGAGAATTGGCGGGGCCGCGCTGCAGCATTCCTCGGCGCTCGGCGGCGTGGTCATGAGTCCCGCTTCGGTCCGCGTGTTGAGCGACGCGGCACGCTGCGCGATCCAGATGTGATCGTGGCGGTCGACTGCTACGCCCGTGATCGAGCCGAGGATCCAGTGGTTGGGCAGCGGCATCGGCCACAGCTTGTCGACCGCGAACGTCGGCGGTGCGACAGTTCGCGCGAGGGACGCAGGTACCGCGGCCATGACGATCGCAGCCGCGCCGACAGTAAGGTGATGACGACCCATCGCGTTCTCCGAAAGACGTCGGCGGAGAGTATACGACTTGGATGCCCGCTGTCGCAATCCACGGGCGAACGGCGAGCGTCAGGCCTCGAGCTCGTGGTATCCCTTCAGACGATACACGATGGCCGATGCCAGCCAACTCACGACGAACACCGCGACGATCAGATAGCCGATGTTGCCAAAATTGTTATTGAGCGCCGCGATCGCGCTCCAAAACCCACCCGAGAGGCCGAGCGTCGAGCCGACGAGGCCCAACGCTTCGATGCCGCCAACGAGCAGCGCGACGACGACCGATACGAACGTGATCGTCATGTTGTAGTAGAGCTTTCGCATCGGCGTCGTGAATGCCCACCCATACGCGCCGAGCATCAGAATGCTGTCGGCACTGTCGAGGAGCGACATCCCAACGGTGAACAGTGCCGGGAACACGAGGATCGACCAGATCGGCAGACCCTTCGTCGCTTCCGCCGCGGAAATTCCCAAGAGTCCAATTTCGGTCGCAGTATCGAAGCCGAGTCCGAACAACAGTCCGAGCGGGTACATGTGCCAGCTTCGACGAATCATTCCGAAGAGCGGGCGAAATAAACGGGCGAGCAAACCACCGCCCATCAAGATCGCGTCGAGATCGGTGTGACCAGTCGCCTCGCCGCCGCGCACGCGATGAAAGGTGCGGTAGATCGACAGCAGGATGACCAGATTCATCCCGGCGATGATCAGGAGAAAGAACGCGGACACGAGCGTTCCCACCGTGCTCCCCACGTTTCGAAACGCTGCCAGCGGGCCGGCGAGCGCGCTGGCCGTTGCCGCGATCGCGACTGAGGCGGCGACCACGACCGTCGAGTGACCCAGCGAAAAAAAGAGCCCGACACCCACGGGCCGCTTCCCCTCCTGCATCAGTTTGCGCGTGACGTTGTCGATCGCCGCGATGTGATCGGCGTCGATGGCGTGGCGCAATCCCAATCCGTACGCAAGCAGCGCCGTACCGAGAAGCAGCGGATGCTGGCGAAACGCGACGAGGGCCCACAGCCACGCAGCGACATTCGCCGCGCCAAGAATCAGAAACAGCGCCGCGATGCGACGACGTAAGCCGACAAACATCCGCGAAACCTAGCGCCGCGCGCCAAACCCGATCAATCCGAACGCAATGCTTCGATCGGATTCACCCGAGCGGCTCGGCGAGCCGGAATCCAGCTCGCCAGAAACGCGAACAGCGATCAGAAGCGTCGCCGCCGCACCGAGCGCCACCGGATCGCTCGGTGTCACCTCGAACAGGAACGCGCGCAAAAAGCGCGCGGACGCAGCGACCAGTACGAGCCCAACAACAACGCCGGCTCCGCAGAGCATTAGCCCCTGGCGAGTGACCATCACAGCCACGCCGCGCGGCTGCGCGCCGAGCGCGATTCGTACCCCGAGCTCGCGCGTGCGAAGCGTGACGACGTAGGCGATCACCGCGTACAACCCGATGACGCTCAGGATCAGCGTCACCCCAGCCGCGACCGCAAGAATGATCATCGTGAACGTGAGTCGCGCGGTCGACGCGTCGACGGTCGCGCGCATCGAGCGAACATCGAAGGTCGGCAAGGTTGGATCGGCGTCGTGCACCATGCGCTGCATGGCGCGGGTCGTCGCCGCGATGTCTCCGCGAGTCCGAGCGACGAGCGCCATCGTGCGCGACAACTGTCCGTCGACTTTGTCGCCGCCGTACGATTCCGGTCGGTACACCATTCGCGTTGGCGGCGCTGTGAGCGACGTATCGCGCACGCTGCCAACGACTCCGACGACCGTGTGCCACACACCGTTCGGCAATTCCTGAAACCGGCGGTTGAGCGCCGTGCGACCGGTTGAATCGTGGAAAAACAGTCTTCGCCGCTTCTTGGCTGATCACCGCTTCTTCGCCATGCTGGCGCTCCATGGCGTCGAACCCGTGTCCCGCGACAATGGGAATGCCCATCGACGCGAAGTAGCCGCTGTCAACCGTGACGTATACCTCGAGCGGCGGAATCTTGCTCAGGCTCGCCGTTTCGCCTTCCAGGTAGAACGGGTCCTCATTCATGCCGTTGTCGCCGAGCGGAAGGCGCGACGTGAGTCCGACCGCGGTTACGCCGGGAAGTTGCGCCGCGCGATTCGCCAAGCGCGAATAGAATTGCACGACGCTCGTGTCGCTCGCGTAGCGTTGCGACGGAAGCGACAGCCAAAGCGTGGCCACTCCCTCTGCGTCGAACCCCGGTCGCACCGCGCGCATGTGTTGAAAGCTGCGCAGCAACAATCCCGACGCCGAAAGCACGACGAGCGCGAATGCCATCTGCGCAGCCACGAGCGCACTTCGCGCCCGCTGGCGGTGTGCGCCGATCGTCCCGCCGCGTCCGCCGTCTCGCAAGCCGGAGATCGGATCGCTGCGCATGAATCGAATCGCCGGAATTACGCTGCACGCAAACGCCACCAGGGCGCCGACGATCACCGTAAACGCGACGACAGCAACGTCGACTCGCACCTCCGTCAATCGGGGAATCTGCGACGGCCCGGCGTCGACGAGTGCCCGAATCCCCAGCGCCGCGACGCCGAGGCCGAGTACCGCGGAGACCGCGGCCAGCAATGCGGACTCGGTAAAGAAATGCGCGAGCACTCGCCGGCGCCCGGCACCAAGAGCAGCGCGAACAGACAATTCGCGATGTCGTGCGTCGGCGCGTACCAGCAGCAGGTTCGCGACGTTGGCGCAAGTCACGAGGAGCACGAGCAGCGCGGTGGCCGCAACCATCCACAGCGTGTGCGACATCTCTCCCACGACGTCGTCGCGCATCGGCGTGAGGCGCGGAGCCGGTTTCGCCTGGGTCAGCACCATTTGCATGGGGACGCCCGGCGCCAAGTTCGGGGAGAGCTCGACGACCCGCGGCAACACGTTCGTGAACTCCCGCTGCGCCGCGTCGATCGTCACGCCGGGCTCTGAGTCGGGCGACCGCGTCGTAGTTGAAGCCGCCCGGATAGGGATCGTTGGGGTCGAGCTGGAGCGGAAGCCAAAGCTTCGTATCGGCGGACGGAAATCGAAACTGCGCCGACATGACGCCAATGATCTGCGTCGACTTACCGGCGACCATCAGCGACTTGCCGACGATGCCCTTGTCGCCGCCATACCGTGACCGCCACAAGCCTTCGCTGATCATCGCCACGTTCGCGCCGTGTGGCGTGTCCTCGGCCTCGCTGAATGTTCGGCCAAGCAGCGGCCGCACTTCGAGCAGCGAGTAGGTATTTGCCGTGGCGAAACCGACGCTCAGTCGCTCCGAATCGCCGGCGCGCGTAGGGTCCGCCACACTGATCGATCCGTCTTTATAAATCGCAATGCCTTCGATCGTGTGTGCAAATTGCTTGAATGTGCGGTAAGTCCCCGCGGTCAGCTGCGCGTGCGTCAATGAGAGCGCCGGCATGTCGAACGACGCGCCGACAAGACGGTCCGGATGGCCGTACGGGAGCGGTCGAATGAGCACCGCGTTGACCACGGCGAAGATCGCCGCGGCCGATCCGATGCCGATGGTGAGCGTGAGGATGACGGACGCACTGAACAGCGGCGCCCGGGCGAGGGACCGCCACGCGTAGGCCAGTCCGTGTCGAAGGCTCATCGAGTCGGCTCGTCGTTGGAGTCGAGTAGCGTACGAGTGTTGCCGCGGACGGTTTCATCGACGACGAGCCGCGCCGCCGAGCTCCGCCTCAGCCAGCCGCTCGCTCCACGGCCGCAATCAGCGCGTCCTCGCTGATTGGCTTGCGAAGAAAATCCGTGAGCCCGACCGCGGCGCAGCGCGCGCGTGCTTCGGGTGCGTCATCCGCCGTGATGACGACGGTCGAAATCCTCTCGCCGCGCGCGATGAGCTCCCGCTGCAGTTCAATCCCGGTCATCCCGGGCATCTGGATGTCGAGGAGAAGGCACTCCGGGCGCGACGCGTCGGCGTCGAGACGCTCCAAAAACTCGCGACCGGATGCAAACGCCGTGGCCGCATAGCCAATGGCGTCGCACAGTCGGCGCAGGGCGACGCGAACGGACGCGTCGTCGTCGACAATGGCCACCGCGATCCGCCGACTTGCGCCGGCGTGGGGATCACTCACGAGATCGACGCACCCGCAAGCACACGAGGCTCCGGCGAATCATTGCTCATTGTCGTCGAGGCAAACACGCAATGGATCGTGGCGCCACGCGTCGCATTGTTCTCCGCCCAAATTCGTCCACCATGCGCCGCGACAATCGATCGCGCGATGGACAGACCGAGGCCCAGGCCCTCGGGCTTTGTCGTCACGAACGGCTCGAACAAGCGATCGATTAGGACCGGCGGAATCCCGGTGCCGAAATCCTGAACCGAGAAACGCACATCGCTGGTGCCCACGACGGACGCGGTCAGCAGCAACGATCGCTCGCTCGCCGCCGTGCCCGTCATTGCCTCGCATGCGTTGAGGATCAGGTTCAACAACACCTGCTGCACCTGCACGCGATCCGCGAGCACCGGGGGCAGGCCGGGCTCGACGACGGTCGTTGCCGTCACGTTGCGCGTGATCAACTCGGCGCGGGCCAACGCGAGCACATCGGCCACGAGTGCTGCGGTATCCAGCGGCTGCACTCGTGCTTCTCCGCGCTTGAGCATCGACCGGAGACCATCGATCACCTGCGCCGCGCGACGATCTTCCGAGGCGATATCCTGGAGGATCGTTCCCAACTCGTCGCGATCGATCGGCTCACGCCTGAGCACGTGCCGCGCCGCTTCAGCATTGGCAAGAATCGACGACAGCGGTTGCCGAAGTTCATGCGCCAATGCTCCGGAGAGTTGTCCGAGGACTCCGACGCGCGCCAGATGCGAGAGTTCACGTCGCTGCTCCTCGATCTCGAGCTGCGCCCGGTGGCGCGCCGACACGTTGGCTCGAGTGACGACGACTCCGCCGTCCGCTCGCTCGAGCGCCTCGAAGCGCAAGGTGAACCACTCGCGAGGACCGTCCGTTGGCTGCTCGTATTCCATTTCGAAGCGTCGCCCATTTCCCTGCAATACCCGCTGGACTCCTTTGAGTGCCTGAGCCGCGACGATATCCTCGTCTGGCGTCCCCAGTCCCCGCCGCCAGCTGATCGCCGCGCGGCAGGCCTCGAGGTAGTCGTCCCCAGCACGCGACTGGTCGAGGGGGCAGTCGAGGCCCGAATTGGCGAACTCCTCCCACGAGCGCGACACCTCCAGCACGATCCCGCGCGCATCGAGAATAGCAACGTGATCGTGCACCGAGGCGAGCAGCGCACTGTATAGCTGGACGGCCCCGCGCCGCCCGCTGCCGATGGCCGCAATGCACAGCACCGGCACCGACGTCAGGAACATGAAAACCTGAAGCGAGAGCACGTTGTCGTCCGCCGACGCCGCCTGGAACGGTCCGATCCCACGATCGAGTCCGACGACCGCCGCCACGGCCACCGCGGTCAATGCCAGGCTGGCGCCACCGTGGCCGAAGCGAAGTGCGGCCCAAATCAGGAGGGGCAAGGGTGCGTACAACAGAAGCGTGAGATCTCCCGGCCATTCCAAGCGCAAGAAAAACGCAGCCGCGCAAGTCGCGGCCAGGAGGGTGCCGAGAATCGACGCCTCGACGACGCAGTGGGTGTACAAGCGCACGGACTGACGCGCGATACTTAACCGTGTCGCCGCGAACAACCCCGGCAGCATGACCAGCGCGGTCAGCCCGCCGGACACGAACCAGACCAACCACGGACGCCAGTACGACGCCGACGCGCCCTGCCACACGACATTGGCAGCTCCAATCGTCGCGCCGACCGCAGGCGCGGCGATGACCGCACTCGCCGCGAACTGGAGCAGCTCAGCGACGCTGTCGAGGCGCGGCGGACCGCCGAACAACCATCGAATCAGCCCGGCCGCGACCAAGACACGCGCGATGTTCCCCACGTCGGAGAACAGCACCCACGACACGGTCCAGTGCTGCAGGCTCGCGAGCGCGTGCGAGACCACCGCGACCGCGAGATACCAGATCCAGTGACGCCGCTTGGACGCCACGAGTGCCGCAGTGACTATGGCGTACGGCGGAAAGAGTATCGCTGCCCCAAACCCGGGAAAGCGAAGCGCCGAGCCGACCTCGCTGCCCAATAGGACCAGCGGCACATAGAAGAGCATGCCCGTCGTCAGCGACAGGAATTGACGACTGGCCTGGTGCTCGTCCGTGTTTCTGCGCTCTAAGCTCATGGCAGACCTTAGCGCTGATCGAGTCGGTGGCGATCGCAAACGGAATCCTGGTGGAGTCCTCGGTCGCGATGCGCAGCGGATGCAACAGGGATACTAGCCCAGCCAGTCGCGCTCGGCGAGCGTCGCGCGAACGTCATGTGGGCGTCATGCGAACGTCACGTCAGCGGACCGATCCGTCGGCGGACTATCGACTGGCGCTGCTCACCGCCACTCGATCTCCACGATCTCGACCGTAGTCGGGCCCACGTTGGTAAGGGTGTGGATTCGCGGAGCATCGTACCATCGGTAGCCAGCCGACTGATACGTAAGACGTTGCGATACCTCGGTCACGCTCGCGCTGCTCACGGTGCCACCGCGAACCGCCACCTCCAGCCCGGGACCGCGATGCTCATGCCGCGGAGTTGACTCACCGGGCTCGAGCACGATTCGCTCAACACGCACGCGAGAGTTGTCGAGCACGACCTGGCCAGCGGGTGACGACGACAGCGTCACACCAGTTGATTTCAATAGCTCGATCGTGAGGTTGTGAAACGGCGTGGTCGAAGGGTTCACCACCCGATGCGTAATGGGCCCCGGGGTGAATCGAACCTCGCCATCTGCGAGCCGCAGATCCGTCGCGGATCCGCCCAACGGCTGCGCCTTCAGGTTGGCCGCGCCGAAATTGACGTACACGTAGTCGTTCGCGTGCACGTGATAGCGCGTCGAGTCGCCGGCGGGTACGATCACGTCGAACACGCGCACCCATTCGTTCGCGAACACGAGGTGATGCTTCGCTTCGTGATCGAGCGTCACGGCCGCCGTCTGGGCAACGAGCCGTCGTCGACGATACAAACAACGCGATCAAAGCGAACAGCGAACCCGCGGCCAACGTGCGCCGCGGGTTCACTCGCTCCAATCGCCCGCGACCGATTACTGCTGGCAGCGCGCGAACGGGCTGTCCGCCTTGGTCTTGTCGACGACGACGCGGTGATCGAGATCCGCCACCTTGACGGCGATGTCGAATACGAGCTGGTCGACTCGCGCCATGTGCTGGTACTGGATGTATTCCGGTTCGTCCGTCACCTGGTGGTAGTCCGCATGTCCGCCCGTCGTGAAGAAGATGACGGGAATGTTGTATCGCGCGTAGTTCGCGTGATCGCTGCGGCAATAAATGTTCTGGGGATGTCCGTTCGCGTCCATCGAATAGTCGAACTTGAATGGCACCGACTCCGTGTTGTCGACTTGCTCGGCGATGTCGCCAAGCTCCGTAGACAGACGCCGCGAGCCAACGAGCTGGAGATAATTGTTCGCACCTACCAGCTCCTGATCCTCCTTGTTCCGACCCGTGACGTCGGTCGGCGCACCGCGGCCAACCATGTCGAGATTGAGATCGGCGACGATCGAATCGCGCGGCACGGTCGGATGGTTCGTGAACCACTGCGAACCCCACAGACCCTTCTCTTCACCCATCTGCCAAATGAAGATCAGCGACCGCTTCGGCTTCACGGGTCCTTTGGCGAATGCCTCGGCGATTTCGAGAATCGACACCGAGCCGGAGCCGTCGTCATCGGCACCGTTGCTGATCGAGTCGACGCGCGGCGGGTAGATCTTGCGCAGCGAATCCTTGATCGCGTTGATGCGCGTCCACTGCTCCGCCGTAGGCTGCGGTGCGTTCCGCGTGTCGGCGCCTTCGACGCGCGCCACTTCGTTGTATGCCTTGAGCGAGTCGTGCTCGACGATGGGCCGTGCGGTAGACAATCCAATATGGTCGGCGTGCGCGCCAATCACGACATACTGATTCTTGAGCTTGGGATCGGTCCCCGGAATGATCGCGACGACATTGCGCGTCGGCGCCACCAGCGTTTGCACATGAACGTCGATCGTCGCTGAGCCGCCCACGTCACCGCGCGACGCGCCGCCGACCGGCTTGCCGAGCAGCGCGGCCGCGACACTTTCCGAAACTGTGACGTTGAGAGCGGTGCACCACCGCTGACCGCCGCCGCGGCCACCGCCACCGTCCACCGCGACCGCCGCCGGCATCCGGATGGCTCGCTGCGTACGCGTCGCGCCCTTCGTTCTGTACCGTGTCGTTCAGCGTGAACTGCACCCGTCCCGGAGCGAGCACCGGACTCACCGTCACGATCGCCGCGGCTCCCGCCAGCGGATTGGGCCCGCCGCGTCCGCGGCCGCCAAATCCACCCCGCCCGCCCGCGGCCGGCGCCATCATGACGACGATCTTTCCCTCGACCTGCGCCGCAGTCAACGCGCCGACCGTGTCGCCGAGCGTGCCACCGTAGATCACCGTGCCCGTCACGTTGCGATCGGCGGCCGCTCCAGCCAGGACGAAGTCACGATCGACGTGGAACGTCTTGCCGCCGGCCGTGAGTGTCGAAGTCGGCGCCACGCTGCGCGCAGTGACGGACATGTTCTGGAAAAAACTTCCTGGGTCGCCGGCCGGCACGAGGCCGAGACGACGAACTTCGTGTTCGATGTACTCCGTCGCGCGCATCGCGTCGGACGTGCCGGCTTCGCGGCCACGCAGAGAGTCGTCGGCGTAGATGTACAACCGTGTCATGAGATCGCACGGCGTGATCGCCGCAACCGTCGGATTGCCGTGATACTTGAGCGGCATGGTCGCGCCCGGCTCGACCGCCGGACAGGTTTGTTGCGCACCGACTACCGTGGCGCACAAGGCGAGCACAATGCTCGCCATGGTGGCGCCGCGCAGCATGAATCGTTGGCTCACTGATGTCTCACAGCTAGAGGGTCTCGTGGGGAGGCTATCCCTTGATTCTACCCTGTGAGACCCGTGCCGGCAAAGACTCAAACCACCGCGCCGTTCGATGTCACCGCAATTCCCGCTCGTGGAGCGACGCGCCTATCTCAACCGCGTGCGCGATCAAGGCGTCGATGTCCTCCGCCTCCGTGCGAAAGTTGACGATGCACGCCCGCAGCGCGAACCGCCCGTCCAAAACGGCATTCGAAGGAAAGACTCGTCCCTCCAACTGCAGTTCCGACATGAGCCGCTCGTTCAGCCGATTCAAGTACGGTTCGGCCGCGGCGTCGCCCCGCAGTGCGAGGGGAACATAGCGGAAGCAGGCGATCGAAAGGTCCGGCGCTCGGCCAATCACTTCGAGTTCCGGGTGCGCGGCCGCGCTGGCTGTACAGGTATTGCGCGAGCGCCACGTCGTGCGCGATGCGACGCTCGTACGCCGACCAGCCGTGAGCGAGCAGCGACACCCAGATCTTGAGCGCGTGGAAGCCACGCGAGAACTGGGGCCCGAGCGCAAACAGATCCACGCCGCGGCCGGTCAGCTCCTTGTCGTCATACACATAGCTCGGTTCGATCGCGAACGCGTTGGCGAGCACTTGCATGTCGCGCACGACGACCGCGCCGCCCGAGTGCGGCGTGTACAGCCATTTGTGCGGATCCAGCGCCACCGAGTCGGCGCGCTCGATCCCGCGAAAGAGCGGCCGCAGCGCGTCCGTGAGCGCGGCGACGCCGCCGTACGCGCCGTCGACGTGCATCCACAGTCCGAACTCGGCGCACACGTCTGCGATCTCGTCGAGCGGATCGATCGCGCCCGTGGCGACCGTTCCGGCCGTGGCGATGACCGCCACCGGCTGGTGCGCGTTCCGAATGTCTCGCGCAATGGCGGAGCGCAGAGCGTCGACCCGCATGCGCAAATCGCCGTCGCACGGCACGCTGCGCACCGCGTCTCGTCCCAAGCCGAGCATGTCCGCCGCGCGCGTGTTGACGTCGTGGACCTCCGCGGACGCGTACAGCGTGAGCGGCGGTCCGCCGCGCGTTCCAAGTTCTCTAATCGACCATCCGGCCTTCGCGTCGCGCGCCGCCTTGAGCGCCACGAACGCCGCCATCGCCCCGCCGGACGTCACGTAGCCGCCGGCGGTGTCCGGTAGTCCGAGGCGGGCCGCGAACCAGCGGCCCAAGTGTAGCTCGATCTCCGTCGCCGCGGGCGACAGTCGCCAACCGCCCACGTTTTGATTGAGCGCGGCCGCGACGAGATCAGCGGCCGCCCCCGGCACGGTGCCCGCGCCGGTGATGTACGCCATGAATCCCGAGTGGCCCGTGTACGTCGCATGTTCGAACATGATCGTTCGCAGCGTCGCGATCAGTTCATCCATCGGAAGTGGTTCGGAGGGAACCGGTCGCGTCACCGCGGCGCGAACTTCCGCCGCGGTCGCTCGGCCGCCCACAGGCATCGATGGCAGGCGGTCGAGCAATTCGCCCCACAGTCCCACGACTTCCGAACCCAAGGCGCGGGCGCGGTCCGCATCCCACGCCAAATCGGTGACCGGCGCGAGCGACGCCCCTGGACGAGCAAGAGCATCCAGCGTGTTCGAGCTGCTGTGCGGCATGACCGTCGGTGTGATGTGGTGATGGCCCGGCGCGCCACGATCGGCGCGCCGGGCGCCGATCTACTTCGACCGCGCTGCTGGCGGCGTGTCCGCGGGATTGACGTACGTCATCGCGAACGGCCCGATCGCGTGCACCTGAACTACGGTGACACCGTGCGCAACGGCGTAGTGCGCCCCGTTCGCCGGCGCCGTGACGAAACCCCCGGCGTTCAATCGCATCATCGTCTTCGTGTCCATGGTCTTTCCCATCCCGACGCTAAAGCTCCCGCTGATCACGGTCACATTCTCGTCAGTCGGATGCGTGTGGGGCGCGATCTTGTAGCCATCCGGCATACGCAGCCGCACGGTGAATAGATCGTTTCCGCCCGGGTTGCCTTCCAACACGGCCATCTCCGCGCCGGCAGGAAAGATGGCGGGAGCAGGACCCCATTTGAACTCTTGCTGGCCGGTCGCGTGGGGATGCGCCGGATTGCTGCGCGAGAACAGGCGCTGCGGCGAGTGCAATCGCCAGCAGCGGAGTGGCAAACGTCGTGGGTCGCATGTGAGTGGCCTCCAAGCTGTGACCTATCGAGTGATTCCGTCCGATGCGCCGACGGTGTACGTGCACGACAGGATATCGACAACGGGCGACGTCAACTCCGTGGCGAGTACGGGGAAATCCGATTCGCGTACGGGGCGCCAAGCCGATGAACCGCGACGTTATACTCGCGGCTGACCCGTACTCCGATCGTTCGCGCCAAGCCCCTGCTCGGCGGCCCAGACGGCGAGCTGTGATCGCGACGAGAAGCCGAGCTTGGACAACGCCGCCGCCACGTAGCCTTCGACCGTCCGCTCGCCAATTCCGAGCGCGCGTGCGATGGCGCGGTTGGACTTTCCCTGCGCGATGAGCGCGGCCGCGTCGCGTTCACGCCGTGTGAGGCCGCCATGCGCGGCCTTCGCGGCTTGGCCAGCCGTGCGTCGCGGTGGTGGCGGGGCCGTCACGTCGAGTTGCGCACGAAACGTTGCCACCAGCGCCGGTTCGTCGAGGCCGGCGACGAGCTCGGCGGCGGTCGCGCGCGCAGCATCGAACGCCCGCCGTGCCTCGAGCCGGCGGCGCTCGCCAAGGTACACCGCGCCATGCGCGGCATCGATGCGCCAGAGCAACGGACGCGCTTCTTGCATCGCCGCGCCTCGACGCGCCGCATCCAGCCACGCGCTCGCGTCCGACCAGCGCTCCGTCGCCGCCAGCGCTCGTGCACGCAGGAGCGCGGCGCGCGGCGTGTCTACCGCATCGCGATCGCGAATAATCGAGAGCGCTTCGTCCGGCGCGCCACCGTCGAGCGCAATCTCGGCTCGCGCAATCGCCAGATATCGCTCGCCCAACGTGCGGCGATCGCCGTTTGGTGGAATGGCGCGCTCAGTTGACGACGCCAAGGCGGCGACGCTGCCGTCCCCATCGACCGCGTCGAGCACGGCGCTCGCCCGATCGCGCTGGCCGGCGCGCGACAACGCGATCGCCAGCGGTGCGCCCGTCCAGCGAATCCAGGTGGCTGATCCGAGTCGGCGTGCGATGCCGTGCGCCGCGTCGAGTTGCGCCAACGCATCTGCCGGCGCGCAGAGGTCGAGCGCGATGAAGCCAAGGACTCGTCGTGCACCGCATTGCCATTCGAGATGTTCAATCTCTTCGGCAATGGCCAGCGATTCGCGCGCGAGCCGGAGCGCCCGCTCGTATTCCCCACGCCACGCCAAGCAGTCGGCGAGCAACAACCGCGAAAACGACTCGCCGGCGCGCCAGCCGATCTCCGTCGCGCGGCGAACGGCTCGCTCGTTGGTGAGCAAATCGTCAGAGTGCTTGCTCGCCAGCGCCGGCCCGGGCGACGCATGCTGACTCGGTCCGCATACCGACAGCACGGCCAGCGCATTCGCCAAGCCCCGCCGGTCTTCCAGCGACTCGAACAGCACGATCGCACGCTCGTACAGACGAACGGCTGTACTCTGCGTGCCGGCAATGTGATGAGACATCGCCAGCAGATCGACACTCTCAGCGACGCCGCGCGCGTCGTTGGCGCGTTCGAAAATCGCCAGCGCCTCGTCGTGATACGGAATGCCCGACTGTGGATCTTCGCGGTTGACGTACCAGTTCCCGACGCGATTCAAGCTGTGCGCGATCAGCGTCGGATCGCCGATACCGCGGGCGATTTCGAGCGCGTCACGGCGGTACGTTCCCGCCCGCTCGTAGTCGCGCGCGGCCCACAGCATGCCGAGCGCGTGGAGCGCCGCCCATTCGTTGCGGCGGTCGCCGGCGTCGCGGGCGGCGCTGAGCGCCGCCGTGAAATCGTCGTTCGCTTGGGGAAAGCCACCGAGTGTCTCGTGCGCTCGGCCGCGCGCCATGAGCAAGGCCGGATCCGGACGTTGGCCCGCATTTTCCGTGGCCGTCACCGCGCGCTCGTACTGTAGCAGCGCTTCGCGCGGCGCCGAGAGCGTCGACGCGTGTGCGGCGGCGAGGAGCGCATAGCGTCGCGCGGACTCCCAGGCGCCGGCTTCGAACGTGTGATACGCAAGCGCCTCGTCGGCGTCGTGACTTCGCGCGTCGTGTTGCTGCTCGAGCGCCGTCGCGATCGCGCGATGCAGCGCGACTCGCTCCCGCGCCAGCAACTGCGTCAACATCGTCTCGCGCGTTAGCGCATGTCGAAACGCGAATCGCTCGGCCGTTTCCTCGACGACGAGCTGCGCATCGACCAGTTCTTTGATCAGCGCGAGGAGCTCAGCGTCGTCGTGCTGCGTCAACGCTTGCAGCAGCCCGAAGTCGAAGCGGCGGCCGGCGACGGCGGCGACGGACGCCACCCGGCGCGCCGCGTCGCTCAATCCGGACAGTCGCCGCACGACCGCTTCGATCGCGGTTCTCGGCATGCGAACGTGCTCGATCGGCCGCGCGCGCCACGCGCCTTCCGCGCGAACGAGATCGCCGGACACGAGCAACGACTTGAGCATTTCCTCAACGAAAAACGGATTGCCTTCCGTCAGCCCGTGCAACCCCTCGACGAACGACGGGGCGAAGGTCTGCGACACGAAAATCGCCTGGAGCATCGCCGACACCTCGCGCGCGGCGAGCGGCCGCAGTCCAACCTCCGACGCGCAGCGCGCTCGGTCGAAGTCGGCAAGAAGCCGCGCGAGTCGCGGCCCGACCTCGTCGCTGCGAAAGGTCAAGATCAGCGCGATCGCCTGCGACCCGATGCGACGCGCGAGGTGCAGCACCAAATCGAGGGTCGCGTCGTCGCTCCAGTGCACGTCTTCGATGACCAGGAGCAGCGGCTGTGTCTTGCCGAGTGCGACGATCGCCTCGGTGAACGAATGGAACAGGCGCCGGCGGTCCTCTTCCGGATCGAGTGCCTGTCGTGGCGAATCGGGATAGATCGATCGAAGCTCGGGAAAGAGCGTCACCAACTCCGCGCCAGCTGGCGCGAAGTAATGGGCCGCGAGCGCCGGCGAGGAAGTCGCGGCCAGGACGCGAACCAGATCGAGCACCGGTGCGTATGGCTGCGCCCGGTCTGCCTCGAAGCACGCGCCCGCGAGCGTCACGAAGCCGAGCGCGCGCGCCCGTTCGACCATGGCGCGCACGAGGCGCGACTTGCCGATCCCCGCTTCGCCCGAGACGAGCAACGTGCTCCCGTGCGCCGCCAGCGCTCGGTCGAGCGTATGAAGAACGGTAGACAGCGGTGCGTCGCGCCCGATCAGAACCGGACAGACGACGCTCTGCTCGACCAGCATGGGTGGAGATCCAACGGGTGAAGCACGAATGATAGGCTGGAGGCGAGGCGCACCGCCAGCGCGTCGTGCGCTACCCCATCGCCGGATCAGAGGTCGTCCACTCGCCGGTTTCGACGCGCCCGGCGTAACGATACGCCAACTCGCCCGACCGAAGCGTGAAGTCGTACCACCCGTGCGTCGCACTGACATCGACGATGACCGATGATCGGCCGCCCGAGAGCAACACCACGCGTCGAACCGGCGCGCCGTAGGACTCGTCGCGAATCGTAATGTCGCGCGTAGTCGCGGCGCGATTCGCCAGACGAATCTCGATGCGCCCGCTCGCCGCCCGACCGTCCGCGTGGTCGACCACGATCGACAGTCCGGTGTCGGCCGCGCCCGTGAAGTCGCGCATGAATCCGTTCGGGCCGTCGACGCGAACGACGTAGCTGGCTCCGACGGGAATCGCGTCGCGCACGACGTCGCCGGCGCGCACGGCGTACGCGCGGCACGTCATTTCGCTGCCATACGAGTACACATTGAACGGCGCGCCCTGCGCGCGCGCGCCAAACGCGCCGGTGCGCGCCTCGAACACGAGCGCCAATGTCGGCCCCTGTGCCTCCGCGTTGACGAGCAATTCATACGGCAACGGACAGGCCGGGCGCGTTCCAGGTTCCTGTAGCGCGCGCACATCCGCCGCGGCGATATCGCCCGGCGCGAGTGCCGCGCCCCCGGTCGGTGCCGGTTTGAACTTCGCCGCGTGGATGTGCTCGACGGTCGCGTCGCGCTCGAGCGCCGCCGGCACCTCGACTGGCTCGCCGTCATAGGCGCGGAACGCCGACGTCAGGTCGCCGCATACCGCGCGGCGCCAGTCGCTGATGTTCGTCTCCTTGACCGACTTGCCCTTGGCCGCCGACCATAGTTCAAGAAAGGTAATGATCGATGTGTGATCGAACACCTGCGAGTTCACACAGCCGCCGCGGCTCCACGGCGACGCGATCACCAGCGGCACGCGATAGCCCAGCCCGATCGACGACTCGCGCCCGTGCACGTTCGCCCATTCGACAGCCGTGTCGATCCCGGCCGACGCCTTCCCCGTGTCGCCGCGCGCGGGATGCGGCGCGACGAACGGCGGAACATGATCGAAGTAGCCGTCGTTCTCGTCGTAGCAGAGAATGAACACGGTCTTCTTCCAGACGTCGGGATTCTTCGTCAGGATGTCGAGCACCTCGGACACGTACCACGCGCCGTACCACGGCGCGCTCGGGTGATCGGAGAAATTCTCCGGGGCCACGAGCCACGACACCGCCGGCAGCGCGCCCGTTGTGACGTCGTAGCGGAATTGATGCAGCACGTCGCCCGCCGGCACGCTGACCTCGCGCGACTCCGCCCCGTCCTGATACCCGAGCGTCGTGAGGGTGCGATACGACGGATCGCCCGCATTCGTCGTGAACGCCCGGTCGTGCATCGACTTGGCGCGCGCGGACAGCGCGTTCCACGCAGCGTCGGTGTAGTTCGCGCGCTCAGACTCCGCGACCTGCACCTGAGTTCTCAACCGCGCGAGCGCCGACTCAGCGGTTTTCCGCGCCGCATCCGTCAGATCCGGCGCACCGAGCGCATGCTCCGCCGCAGCGATCCGACCGGGTGCGTCGGCGAGGAACTGCGGCAAATACGCCCGCCGACTCTTGGCGAACCGCACGTTGAACTGCGGAAACCATTCGATGGGATTGTCGGTGAAGCTACCGACCCACGGCGCTACCTCGCCCGGCAATCCGGAGTCGAGGCTGATTTCATTCTGGTAGATGCGCCAGGAGATGCCGGCCTCCTCGAGCCGATCGGGAAACGTGCGCCACGTCGCCTCGCGGTCGTAATACGTCTCCGCGTTGAGGACCCGCGGCACGTCCGCCGCGTCGGCGCGAATGGTTCCGCTCCAGAGAAACAATCGGTTCGCCGTCGTTCCGGTGAGCGATGAGCAGAAGGCCTGGTCGCATACCGTGAACGCGTCCGCCAACGAGTAGTAAAATGGAATATCCGAACGCGCATAGTGGCCGAGCGTGAACGGCAGGTGCTGCTTGGGTTTTGCGATCAGCCACTTGTCGTACCGGCCGTCGTTGCGCGCATCGACCTGGTCCGGCCAGGTGTGCGGAAGCCCGCCGATCCACGTCGCGCTCGTGTCGGCGATGTCGAGTCGGAAAGGCGCGTACGTGTCGCCCCGCGCGTCCGTCTGGAACCAGACCGGATTGCCGTTCGGCTGCTGGTGGGTGCGCGGGTCGCGAAAGCCGCGCACCCCGCGCAGCGCGCCGAACGCATGGTCGAACGACCGGTTCTCCTGCATGAGAATCACGACGTGTTCGGCATCGCGGAAGGTCGTCCCGGGCGCCGGATCGATCGAAAGCGCACGGGCGATCGCCTCGGGAAACGAGCTCAATGCAACGGCGCCACCCGTGAGTGCGGCAGCCTGGCGGAGAAAATCGCGGCGGGTCGGCATGGGCATCGAAACTGCAGCTGGGCGCCGAGTTGCGCGAGTCGCGGCGTGCCAGCCCGGCGTGACAGGGCGCGCCCGCGCCCGGCGAATCCCCGGGCCGCGCAACAACGTACTATTCAGTCGTATGTATTCGACCTGTCTGTTCTGTAACAAGACGCTCGGCGCGAACGAGACCTTCGAGACCTTCCCGATCGGGAAGCGACTCGCGTTCGACGCAGGCAAAGGGCGATTGTGGGTCGTCTGCACGCACTGCGAGCGATGGAACCTGTCGCCGCTCGAGGAACGGTGGGAAGCGATCGAGCTCGCCGAGCAACTGTATCGCGACGCGCGTCGCCGCGTATCGACCGACAACGTCGGACTCGCCAAGCTTCGTGACGGCACGACCCTCGTTCGCATCGGTGAACCGTTGCGCCCGGAGTTCGCCGCGTGGCGCTATGGCGACCAGTTCGGCCGCCGCCGCAATCGACAGATGCTCATCGCCGGTGCGGCAGTCGTCGCCATCGGATCGGTCGTCGCCGGTGGAATTGCCGCCGGTGTGAGCATCGGCGCCTTTGGCGGCATGTACGGCAACCTGGGCAACGTCCTGATCAACGGGCGCCAGAACGCGGTCGTCGCCAAGATTCCGATGGACGACGGCATGGTGCTCGACGTCCGGCGCCGGCACCTCGGCGAGACATCGCTGCATCTGGATCTCGACGGGCGAATGGTGCTCGATCTGCGTCACAAAATGCTCAAGACGCATCCGCAGTACAACAGCGGGCACGTGCAGTTCGTCGGTCGCGACGCCGAGCGCGTCGCCGCCGTCATCGTGCCAAAGGTGAACCGCTTTGGCGCCGCAAAGCAGGGTGTCGCCGACGCCGTGCAGGAGATCGAAAACGCCGGCGGCGCAGAAGCGTATCTCGAACGGGCCGCGCGGCTCGCCGCGGCGTATACCCACGCGCCCCTGACCCCGGCAGGACAGCGCCGCCGCTCGTCGCGGCGCAATTCGAACGGCGGCCTGTTCGGCCTGCCCAAAGCCCATCGGCTCGCGCTCGAGATGGCGTTGCACGAAGAAGCGGAGCGGCGCGCGCTGGATGGAGAGCTCGAGGCGCTCGAGCGTGCGTGGCGCGACGCGGAAGAGGTCGCGGCGATCTCCGATAACTTGCTCGTACCCGAGAGCGTCCAGGGCGCGATCGACAAACTCAAGTAAGCCCCGCCGAGCAGCCGATGAGAGAACGCTAAACTACGCGGGGCCGGATCTCAATGCGTCGAGACCCGGCCCCGCCCTGTTCATCGTGCGTCGTGCCTGTTCGAGCTACTCGCTGGCGCCGAGACGAACCCGCTCGATGCGCTTTTCCTTGGAGCGAGCGTTGTACACGCGAAGCGTGACGATGTCGCCCGGCTTCGAGTGGCTGAGCGCCGCACGAAGTTGGTCAGCCGTCTGCACCGGCGTTCCCTCGATGGATAGAATCACGTCTGGGCCGCCGTCTTCCGGCGTCGCCAGGTGGCTCGCCGCAGCGCTTCCGTCCTGCACGCCGGTGACGACCACGCCGTGCATGTCAGCCGGCACGTGGAACGCGCGCGCCGCAGCGGCATCGAGCGTCGCAACCCGAGCACCGAGTGCCTGCATCGACGCTCCGTTCGCACCGTTGCTCGAATCGTCATCGGACGACGCCGTGGCGTCCGATCCCGCCGGGTTGCTCACCGGCTGAAGCGGCACTCGCACCGTCGCGAGTTCGCCTCCCTTGCGGGCGATTTGCACCGCAACGACTTCACCCGGCTTGCGGAACGCAATCAGTTCCTGCAGTTGCGCCACGTAGTCGACGGCATGCCCGTCCACCGCGACGATCACGTCGCCCGGCTTGATGCCGGACCGTTGTGCCGGCGAGGTCGCGTCGCCGAAGTCCTCCACGAGCACGCCGCGCGTGTCCTTGAGGCCAACGTACGCAGCGTCTTCGGGGCTGGCGTCGCGCACGGCAATGCCAAGCGCCGCGCGTTCCACATGACCCGACTTGATGATTTGCGTCATCACATCGCGCGCCAAACTGATCGGAACGGCGAACCCGTAGCCCGCGTTGTAGCCCGTTGGACTTTCGATGGCGCTGTTGATGCCGATCACTTCACCGCGCACGTTGACGAGCGGCCCGCCCGAGTTACCCGGATTGATCGCCGCGTCAGTCTGTATGAAATCTTGAATCGTCTGTTGCGACTGACCCGGCAGCGCCAAGGCGCGGCCTTTTGCGCTGATGATGCCCTGCGTGACGGTGAACGTCAGGTTCTCGCCGAGCGGATTCCCGATCGCCAAGACCCACTCGCCGACGCGCGACGCGTTGCTGTCGCCGAGCGGCGCCGCCGTGAGTCCAGTCGCGTCGATCTTGATCACGGCGACATCCGTGTTCGGATCGCGTCCAATGACTTTCGCCTTGAACTCGCGCCGGTCGAGCAGCCGCACGCGCACTTCGCTGGCGCCGTCGACGACGTGATTGTTCGTCAGGATGTAGCCATCCGGCGACACAATGAAACCGGAGCCCGAGGCCATACCGCCACCGCGCGGCGCATCCGGGCCGTCTGGGGAATCCGAGCCGTCCGGCGCGTTGGGGAAGAACCGTCGGAGCTCCGGCGGAATCTGACCCATGTCGGGTCGCTCGGAATGCTGTGCCGCCGGTCTCGCCATTTCCTTCGCCGTGATGTACACGACGCTCGGCTTGATTCGAGCGGCGACGGTCGCGAACGCGTCGCTGAGATCTTCGAGCCGAGCCATGCCCGGCGTCGTTCCGGTCGCCGAGCGCACGACGCTCGTCGTGTCGTTCAAAAGCGCCGTGGCGTGCGCCGTGAGTGGGCGCCATGCCACCGCACCGGCAATCAACGTGGCCGCAGCCATCGACAGGATAACGGGACGATTGGTCCGCCCCGCGCGCCAGGTGGATTTCATGAAATGCATTCCTCGATGAGTCCGTTTGAACGCGCACATCCCGCGGCCGCCGTTTGCGGCGTGCGATGGGCGCACGTCAGCGCGCGATCGGCTCGACGTATTCGACGCGGTTCATGTCGCGGGCCGAGCGGGGGTGACGGATCTCCA
The DNA here is from genome assembly GCA_963817445.1 of uncultured Gemmatimonadaceae bacterium. GTDB lineage: Bacteria > Gemmatimonadota > Gemmatimonadetes > Gemmatimonadales > Gemmatimonadaceae > JAQBQB01. The sequence goes on along the minus strand of CAWFOG010000022.1, from coordinate 78,899 downwards.
TACACCAGAACGACCGCGAGGTGCCAACCCTTCAGCGTCGCTCCGCGTCGCGGCTGTCCTGCGGCGATGCTACGCTCGGGCCGGTTCACCAGCAAGAACCTTCGTTAGAAATCGCTGATTCTCTCCGACCCGCCGCCGCGGTCTCCACTTCATGACGGATGACACGACTGCGGCGCAAGCGACCACTCCCACGATTGGTAATGCTGCAACTGGAATCATGACCTAACTCGACATTGGACTGTTGCCGATGGCGCACAACCACCCCTTCGACGGCTCGGTGTGTACGTCGACGTTCGCATACCCCGCGTCCTCGAGCGCCCGCCGGTGTTCATCCGGCGTCAGGTATTCCGCGCCCAGCGCGCGCATCACAGGACGAAACAGCCAATCCGCGCGCCGCCCGCGATACGCCTCGGCGACGAGCACGACGCGCCCGCTCGGTTTGAGCACGCGCCGAATTTCCCGCAGATCGTTGCGCAGGTTGGGCCAGTAGTAGTGCGTCTCGACCGCCGTCACGAGATCAAACGTCGCCGCGGGAAACGGAAGCGACGACACCGACGCCTGCTGAATGTCCACACGGCCGGCGCCGATTGCGACGGCGTTCACGCGCCGCGCCACGTCGACGCTCGTCGCGGAATAGTCCACGCCGAACACTCGGCCTGCTGCGAGCTGATTTCGCCATCGTGTCGATCGTTCGTCCGCCACCGCAGCCAATGTCGAGAATCGTGTCGTTCACCTGAATCGACGCATGGCTCAGTCCCCATTTCGTCAGACCGGCGTGGCTGAGATTCATCGTCCGGAGAAAAAATCGACCCGGCCACCAGGTCGGCTTGCGACACTGGCGCACGAGCACGAACATCGCCGCGACGCCGGCCGCGACCTTCAACGCCAACAACGTGAAGTGGGCGACGACGTCATATCGGTGACGGCGCTATTGGGCCGGAGTCAATGGTCGGAAATCGCGCGCGCTGCATCGACGATCTCACCTAGGCTCGTCGCGAGCGTACTCCACGCCGAGCGGCCGAACTGTTCGAGGAAGGCCTCTTGCGCGTTCCGCCAGTGCGGAAGGGCCTTGGTGATTCGAGTGCGACCTCGCCGCGTGAGCGCGACTTCCTTCGTACGACCGCCGCCGCCGGTCTTGGCGATCGTCACGAGCCCGTCGCGATGCAATGGCTCGAGCGCGCGGTACAGCGACGTGCGCTCGAACACGAGCTCCTCCGCAAGACGGCTCAGCGCCGCGGGCTGATCGTGTCGCTCCAGCGCGCGAAGGATCGAGAACTGAGTATTCGTCAGGCCGGCCGGGGCGAGCCGGTTGTCGTACAACCGGGCGACCGACCGTGCCGCTCGACGGAGGGTGCCGGCGGCGCACTTCGTACTCGCGGCGTCCATGGGATTCGTGTTGATGTGTATGCATCTACTCTGATGCGTATACATCATACGACGGCGCGCATGCCCGCACAAGCCATCGCCGTCACCGACCACGCGATGTGTCGCGCCCGATTCGCTACCCAAGACGGCCGCAGCGTCGGTCGTCGCAATGCGCTGGTGATTGCTGTCACGCGATCAAAACGTGGCAGGCTCCGAGCGTGACCGCGCCGTTCCGCTGCCAGTCTTGATTGTGATGCCAGCGACACACGTCAAATCGACCGGTATTTTCGGCTCTGTCACCGCCATGGCGTCTACCATGGCGGCGCTCGCGACGGTGTTCTCGTTTCTCGTCTCGACCGGCTTCGTCGGGCGCCACTTCTCGACCGGGCTGCGCGCAAGCTGGATCGCGCTCAATCCCCTCGTCGATACGTCGTACGCACTCGGTGACACGATTCACCTCGCCGCAACCGTCACCGACAAGAACGGTGCGGTCATCCTGGGTACGCAGCCCATATGGACGAGCGAGACGCCAAGCGTCGCGAAGGTCGAGGCAGACGGATCGGTGATCACGCGGTCGCCTGGCGCGACGACCATCGTCGCCGCGGTTGACGGTCGCACTGCGCGCGCGCGCATCTTCGTACACCAGCGCGTGACGGCCATTCGAGCAGCCCAGGACAGCGCCGTATCAGTTCCCGAAGGTGCGCAGGGCATCGTAAAGATCTCTGGCACTCGACGCGCGCGGGCACGTCGTGCGCGAGCGTGCGGTATCGTGGACGTCGGATGACACGACAGTCGCCGTGGTGGACACGACTGGCGTCGTCACTGGCCGCGATCTCGGCCGCACGCTGGTGCATGCGACGGTGGACGGCCTGACGACGGTGCAAACGGTCATGGTGTTCGCAACGCCCGCGGCCGTGGAAGCGATTGATGGCGAGTCGCAGCATGCGAACGCCGGCACGCTGCTCCCGCAGCAACTGGTGTTCCGCGTGCTCAGCAAGAAGGGACGTCTCGTTCCCGGCGCCACGGTGCGATTTCGCGGCGTGGACGGCATGGGCGCTGCCGACCCGGCGACGTCGACGACCGACAACGAAGGGCGGGTTCGCACGCGGTGGACGCTGGGCGATCTGCCCGGCGTGCAGCACCTGCTCGTCACGGTGGACGGCGCGGACAGCTCGACCACGATCGTCGCCGAGGCAGATCCGGTGGCGAGCAACACGAAGCTCGTGGCGATTCAGGAGCACGTGAGCGGCAGCATCGGCGCGGGCGTGAACGACCCCGTTGGCCTGCGCGTCACCGACGCGATGGGACGTCTCCTCGCCGGCGTGCCCGTGACCTGGACCGCGCTCGACGGAGGCAACGTTGAAGGCCTCACAGCTCGGACCGATTCTATGGGCGAGGCTCGCGCACGCTGGATACTCGGCGGTCGCGCGGGCACGCAGCACATTCGCGCGCAGGTTGGCCGTGGGCGATCCGTGCCTCCGCTCACGATCAGCGCGACGGTGCTGGCTGGACCGCCGCGCGGGGTGACGGTGGTGAGCGGCGATCACCAGGAAGGTCGCGTGGGCGCGGAGCTTTCCAAGTCGGTCGTGCTGCGCGTGGTGGACAGCGCCGGGAACCCCGTCGCCGATGCCCCGCTCACGCTCGCGGTCTCCGCGGGCTCGCTCGCCGATTCGTCGATGCGCACCGACTCGGCCGGCCAAGTGACGCTGCGCTGGCACCTGGGGCACGAGATGGGTTCATACTCGTTGTCCGCGCGCGTGACGGGAAAAGATCACACCGCGCCGGTTGTCGTGACCGCGAAGGCGAAACCTGGCGTGCCCGAAACGCTGACGCTCGACGCGAGCCTGGTGAGTGGCAAGGCGCACGCGCTGGAGCGCTCGGTCGTCGCGGTCGTGAAAGACGTCTACGGGAATCCAATTCCCGACGCCGCGCTGCGCTTCACGACGAAGACGGGCGCGGTGTCGCCGGCCAGCGCGGTGAGCGACGCGAAGGGTCGAACGAAGGTGACGTGGAAGCTCTCGCCGAAGGCGATTGAGTATCTGCTCACGGCGTCGGTGCGTGGGAGCGACGTGAAGGAGACGCTGAGGGTCGAGGGGGCGAAGAAGTAAGCACGAGGGACTAACGCTCATTCCCACACGCGCCTCAGGGCTTCAACTCCCAACTTTTCAGTTTCTCCTGAGCCGTCCCGAAATTGCCCAGATGGTACACTGACGCCCCCACCGGCGAGAACGTGAACGCCTCGAACTTCTCGCCAAGCATCTTCTTCAGATAATCCTGCGGGGCGATTCCGATCGTGACGTGCGGATTGAATTTCTTGCCGGTCGCTTCGGGTACGAACGTCGTCACGTAGTCGATCGTTGGTTGGTTGATCTCGGGGTCTTCCGGGGTGGTGACGAAGGCGGCCGCGGTCCCCGTCTTCACCGTGAACGGGGCGACGGCGGCGATCAGTTTCTGTTGGTATCTGATGAGGTCATCGGTCGGCTCGATCACGATCCCCGCAAGGCCGATGTCCTTCCACGGGAGGTAGTAGTATTTGTACGCCGTCAGCTTCCAGGTCGTCGGCTTCTCCTCGGCCAGGACTTTGCCGACGGCCTCGTAAACCTTGTCCAGGTCCGCCGTCCGCACGTACCGCTGGAGACACGAGATGTGTGGTTGATGGGTCTGCCCAACACGAAGCCCTTAGGGAAGGTCTGAAATAAGAGAGTTTGTGAATCGTTCAACGCGATGCAGCGACCAGCGGGCGCGTCTGCGCGTCGGCTGGCCGTTTATTGCGTCCGTGCGGGGCGCTCGGCCCGGCTCGACCGCCGATGGCGGTGTTAGCGGAGAGCCCTCGCCTCGCGAGCCCCGAGGCGATATCGCACCAGATACAGGTTCGCGAGGGCAAAGGCGGTGAAGGCCCGCACCGTGTTCTTGGCCAGCCCGCGGTAGCGCACCTTGGTGAAGCCCCACAGCGTCTTCACCACATGGAACGCGTGCTCGCCGCGCGCACGCACGCGTGAGCGGGCGCGGTTGATTTGCCGCCAGCGCTCGGAGACCGGATGATGCGGCGTGCCGCGCCGATTCACGCGATAGCGAATCCCACTCGCCTCGCAGAGCTGCCGGTCCTCCTCTTTCCAGTAGGCACGATCGCCATAGAGCACGCGTTCCTCGCCGTGCAATAAAGACGGGAGTTGCCCCACATCCATCTGCGCCGCGTCCGTCGTCGTCAGCGAATGCACCAGGCCGTGGCGATCGGTGCCCACGTGAATCTTCATCCCGAAGTACCACGTGTTGCCCTTCTTCGCCTGCCGCATCTCGGGGTCACGCGTCTGGGTTCGATTCTTCGTCGAGCTCGGGGCGTGGATCATCGTCGCGTCGACGATCGTGCCCGCTTTGAGCACGATGCCTCTTGTGACGAGCAGCTCCTGCACCACGGCGAACAGGCGCTCCGTCAGCTGCTGCCGCTCGAGCAGGTGCCGGAAGTGGAGAATCGTCGTCTCGTCCGGGAAGGCGTCCTCGCTCAGCTCGACGCCGACGAATCGCCGCATCGTCTCGCTATCGTAGAGCGCGTCCTCCGCCGCCGGGTCCGACAGGTTGAACCACTGCTGCAGGAAATAGATGCGGAGCATCCGCTCGAGCGGCATCGGCGGCCGACCCCGGCGCCCGGCCTTGGGATAGTGCGGCGCAATCAACGCCGTCAACGGCGCCCAGGGGATCACGGCGTTCATCTCGGCCAGGAACTGCTCGCGCCGCGTCACCTTCTTCTTCCGCGCCCAGGCCTCGCTGGCGAACGTCCGTTGCTCTCCCATGCTGCGCGCTCCGAAAAAGAGTGAGGGCTCCGCTGCGGCAATACCGCAACGACGCCCTCGACACGCAAGAGAAATCTCTATTAAATCAGACCTTCCCTAGGGTATTCCTTGAGCAAACGCTGATTGGCGGCCCGTGCCTTGTTGATCATCGTCGCGTCGGGCTCCAGCAGGATATCGATGGCCGTGATCGGGTTCGGCTGACTCGCCTTCGACGCCTGCGCATTTCCGGATCGCGAGGCCAGCAGGCCGAAGCTCAGTATGGCAAACGCCTTTAGATATCGATGCATGTGATCCTCGTCTCGAACGGAAGCCGATTCGCGTTGGTCGGAAGAACGTAGCTTCCGTCCGTGGTGCACCCATTGGACGTTGGTTGCAGACCGAGGCGGACCGAGCGCTCCCAACTGGGTCAAGGTTGGCACGTCTCGAAAAAAGCCCCGCCCTCGTGTTCGGAGGGCGGGGCATCGTTTTTCTGCGTCGATTTGTGGTCCTACCAATCGGGACGGCGGGATTTGAACCCGCGACCCCCTGAACCCCATTCTGTACAGTTGCAGTGCTCTAGGCGTGGAAAGTCGTGCGAAATCGCACGTTAGCGCACCTGACTACATCCAAAGTCGCGAGTGGGTTTGGCGCCTTTTGAGGCGCGAACCTTACACCACTTACACCAGCACGGTCGCGCTCGTCGCTGGGCGATCGCACCCGACCTGATCAAAGGCCAAGGTCCCCAGACCGGCGCCGAGTCTGCCTGCTGATGGGACTCGGGATTGACAGCGTGATCGAGGTGCAGTCGAGTATCGCGGCCTGTTGGGCGCCTCCGCTCCGATGTAGATCCGGTGGGACGCGTGCACGGGCCTCGGAACACCGGACGGCGCAAAGATCCTCGCGAAGCTCTGAGCGCGCACCGCTCTGCGAGCCCTTGCAGGACAACCAGATTCGAACAATTGTGTGCCCGCGAACATCGTGGCGCCGATCGAGCTGAGCACAATCAGATGAGAAGACTACCTGATGCCGGAACCGGCGTCAGGGAGTTTCCGGCTTCTTCACCGACTGCCTCGTATCCGGCAGCGGACGCTCGTCTCCGGACTCACGGTCCAACCGCCGAGGGATTCCTTCAGCTTTGGAATCGCGTGCTCGGGCACGTCGACGAGCAGCACTGCGGCCCGAGTCGCCGAGAACGGACAGACCCGGCGCCGCGCGGATGTGCTCTACACCGCGGCGGGCCGAGCATCAGAACCGTTATAGCGAAGAATGAGACGGGCCACACTCGTAGGCTAACACGGCGTGAGGAGATATCAAACGAAGACCTTGACCTTCCACAGGCGGGGAACCCGAGCGTCTTTGCCGCCTTGAGGATGAGGTCGACGATGGCATCCGACCGCGCCTGATTTCTCGGCGGCGAAAGCAGCGGCGAATCGCGAGGAGACGCGCCGCCGCGCCCGTCGCGGCGGGGCACGCCATCGACGTTCCGTCCATGATTGCGTAGCGGTCTCCGGGGAAGGTCGAGATGATTCCGTCGCCCGGCGCCGTCAGATGCACCTCCGGTCCGACGTCGGAGAACGACGTGATGTAGTCCTCCTCGTCCGTGCCGAACGGCGGCGCGACGTCGCCCGCTTCGACCGTCCCGGCGGGATAGGTGCCTTTGCGGCCGAGTGCGGTGACGGCGATGACGAGTGGGTCCGCGGCTGGAAAGCTGACCGGGCCGCGACCGCGTCGTTGCCGGTTGCCACGATGACGACAGCGCCCCTGGCTCGCGCGTCGGCGATCGCGGAGTGCTCGCTTCATCCTGCGCTCCGCCGCCTAGGCTCATGTCATGATACCGCAACCATCCGCGACCGCGTGGTCGATCGCCTTCGCGATGGAGAAGTTCGACGCTGACCGTTGCCCTTCCCGAAGACGCGATAGCTTCGCAGCGTCACCGCGGGCGCCAGGCCGCGGATCCCCGTCGGCGGTGTCCCGTGTGCGGCGATGATTCCGCCGACGTGTGTGCCGTGTCCTTCGCCGTTGTCGCCGAAGTCCGTTGGGCTTCACCAACGACGGTGTTTTCCCCGCCGGCGACCGTAAGATCGCGATGCGGACCGATGCCGGTATCGATGACGCCGACGGTGACTGACTTGCCGCCCGTCGCCGCTGCGTTTCCATAGAAGAAGCGCAGACAGTCGGTGAACGACAGGTCGATGGGTTGCATCTTGATCTTCGTGCTCGACGACAACGTCACGTTGTTGGCGAGCGAGTTCCAGAAGCCGCTCTCCGCGTAGACGTAGAGGCGTTCGACTTTCTTGCTGCTCGCGCCGAGGGCGAGGCTGGCCACGCCATTCTTCGCGGTCGTTGCCTGCGCGCCCTGCCGCTTTGCGAAATCTGTAAAGGCGACGACCGTGGCGCCGGCGATTGGAGCGCCGTCGCTGTTCGACACGACCGTGACGTTGATCGAGACGCTGGGCGCCGGCCGCCAACGCCTTCGGGCCGTCGATCGGCACCGGCCCGCGGGGCGCGCGCCGTGCGATAGAACACCTCGGGCACCACACGAATGCCGGGCTGCTCGGCGCGAAGCTTCGACACGTCCTGCGGGGACATGGCAACGAGCTTCGCGCCGTTCTCATGAATCGAATCGAGCACCGTGTATTTGCTCGCGTTGTCTCCGCGCGGCCGAGCGCGTTTCGCCACGGAGCTCGTCAACTCGGCGTTCAGCGACAGGAGAAAGGAGGAGACTTGCGGCGTCGACGGGACGACGACGTCGGCGGAAATCCCGCGGGGCGGCAGGAGGATGAAGTTCTGTGGTGAATTCGACTGCACCTGAATGACGTCGACGACGTGGCTGGTCTGGATCGCATGCGCAGTCGCGTCGGCATTCGCCTGGTCATGGGTGCTGCGCACCGGTCCCTGGAAGTCGCCGCTCTCGCACTTGGCGCGGAAGGTGCTTCCGAAGCCCGCGCCGGCTGCGAGGAAGTTCGACTGGGTCCTGACTACGCCCGCCGCGGCACCGTTCTTCGCGGCAGGCTTCTTCGCGGCAGGCTTCTTCGTGGCAAGCTTCTTCGCGGCGCGTTTCCCGGCGCCCTTCTTCGCCGGCGATTTCCTGCCCGCTTTCTTCTTGCTCACCGATTTGGATTTCGAGCGTCGCTTCGAGCTTTTCTTGGCAGCCATGGGTCAGGTTCCGGGTGCGAAGTTTATAGGAAAGGTCAGACGCAATCCGAGCGCCCCGCGCTTCCAGGGGTTGTCCTTCGAGTGCCGCACGTTCGCCACATCAGGAGTGCTGAAGAACAGTTCGGCGTTGAGCTTGCTCGTCTTCTTCGTCACGTCCGGGGCCGTGAGCACGAGCCCTCCGCCGAGCGCGATCTCTCCGATCTCGCCATCCTTGGCCGAGAACGCCGGGAAGAGGTGAACGGCGAGGCGATTCTGCGGGGAGAAGAAACTATAGAAGTCGCGGCGACGCGAATCGTTGCGATGTCGGTTTTATAGGCGCCCTGGTACACCGTGGTCGCGGTTTCGCTCACGCGCTCCGCGGGCGGCGCCGCGTATTGCTTGCGGTCGATGAGGTTCAACTTTGTCAGGGACGAGAGATTGTCCTCCCACCCCGCTTTGGCAGCGAAGGCGACGTACCACGAATCCTCATCGAACGTGCTCTGCTGGATGCGTGAATAGGTGATGTTCGCCGTTCGGGCGACGGACGTGCGCTTGGAGATCTGCGCCACCAGCTCGGCCTGCGGATCGAAGAGGGTGACGCTGGAGTTGTCGAGCGTCGCGCCGAACGACCACCATCCGAACGAGAACCCGCGGACGTCGAGCAGCGCCCGCGCATCCTGGTATGCCTTTGAGTGTTCGTTGACGGCGGCAAGAGCGGCCGATCCGGCGTCGGGAACGCGGACCCAATCGAGCATCTCGTACCGGGCCGTGGCCTGCGCCTGTTCGACCCGCACGCTGTCCTGATACAGACTGTCCCTCGGAGTGACCGGGGGTTTGAGTGCGGCCACGAGGTCGTCCATCTTCCGTTTTTTTTCGGCAAAGACGATTCGATCGACCCGTCGCTGGACGTCATCGGCGTGCGTGCGGATCTGCGCCAGCTTGAGCGCGAGCGTCGCATCGGCCCTGCGCACCGTAGCATCCAGCGCCGCGCAGGTCGACGATACGAACTGCAGTGCCTGGCGCCCGCCGCTCAAACGATGGAACTGAATGCCGCCGCCAAATTTCGGTGACAGCGTGGCGTTGTTGAAGATCGCCATGACGCCGTCGTTGAAACCGCCATGGACCGAGAACGTGAGCGCGTTCGTACCGACATTGAACGATTGCGCCGCAGAGGCCACGGGGTCCTTGGTGTCGACGGCGAGAAAGCCTCCGGGGAGTCCTTCAGTGGCGGGACTGACGAGGGCGGCGAACCGGCGCTCGAGCAGCGCGTTGAACGTTCCCGCGTCGACGCCGTTGTCGTCGCAACTGGGCCGATTGGCGGCCATCATCGCGATGACGGTATCGTATTTCAACGGCGCCTGCGCGCCGAGCGGCGCGGCGATGCCAACCGCGAGCGTCGCGATCACACCGGCAAGGCGACGGCGCGTAATGGAGGGGGTGCGTAGTCTGCTCATGGAGATGATGGGTTCAGGAGGCCCAGTTCGGTGGAATCGTGGCCCGCGCACTTCGGCCGCGTTCACAGCATTGGAGGGCCATGCTTTCGAAATTCTCACCCGAGTCGATTCCACCCGCGTTCCCTGGAATCGCATCGGATCACATCAACCGTGTTCGGCCACCGTTACGCGATCAGGGCCCAGCAGACGATCGCGCTACAAACCGACGACCACTTGCCGAAGCCCTTGTAGATCAGCGCGGCGTCGTGGGCTTGCTGCTTGATTGGCTTGTTCCGCTCATCGATCTGCGGGTCTGACACGTTCCGAACGATGACCCACGCGGGCGCCTTCTTTCCGAACGGCTTCACGAGAGTCGCCGCAGGACACCATCGCCCATCCCGCCCAGGTCGCCGAGGCCGCGCAGGGCGAACGTGTTCTCGACGTTGTCGAAGCCGAAGAAGTCCGTCGTGACGATCGACGTATCGAACGACGTCGCCACGGCAATGTTGGGAATCTTGCGTGAGTTCGTGTTCGGCAGATGCGTGGCGTTGGCGCGGAACAACTCGCGCGCCGTTTTGAAATTCGACCGATTGATCGCCGCGGGAGCGCGGTACTCGGCCTTCGCGATCCCTTCCCGGCTCACTTTGGGCTCGCCCTTGGCCGGCGGCGGCGGCAGCAACGCATTCTTGAATTTCTTCCGGCGGTCGAAACGCACGAGCCGGCTGACGATGACGTCGCCGACCTCCCACTGTTTGCCGATCCCCCCGCCGGTTCCGGTCGTGATCACGAGCGACGGCTGTACTTCGGCGATGATCTGCTTCCACACGCGGTAGTTCGGGATCTGCGGTCCGTCTTGGGACAGGTGCGATTCCGATTGAAGCAGACGACCTTCTTTCCCGCGACGTGCGTTACCCAATACGCGCCGAGGCGGCCGGCGTTCCGCGCGGGACTGCCGGCGCGGAAGAGCTTCGACAAGGTTCGCCAGTTGTGTGAATAGTGTTTCCAGTCGTTCCTGCTGTCGAAACCGGGCGTGAGCACGCGGCTGAGGGCGTGGCCTTCGTCGACCGTCCAGGTGACGACGAGGACATCGGCCTTGGGCAGTGGCGCGTCGGCTCTTGCGGAAATCCGAGCCGCGGGCCGCGGTGCCTTTCCCTTGGGCCACGGGATGTCCTGAAACTGCGAGAGGCCGGTTGCTCCGACGGCGAAGGTGCTGAAGGCGGCGCCTTCGGTGCCCTCGGAGTCGAATTCGATGATCTCCCGTTGGAAGTCCTCGGTCTTCGCCGGCCGTGGCCTCACCGGCGAAGGTGCTGGCGGGGGCGGGAGTCGCCGGCACGATTCCGAGGTTGATCTGGAGCCAGTCCGCGGTGGAGCGGACGTCCGTGCGTTTTGCCATCGTCGCGTCGATAAAGGAGGGATGGTGGACCACAAACGGCTTCGACGGGCGCGAATATATGGTGACCCCGGAATTCTCGCCACATGCGCTTTCTTGGATTAGAGCGCGCTCATGTTGGCGATGCGTCGTGGCGCCATTGGCGTTTCGAAGGCCTCGTCGTTTGTAACGCTTCATGGAAGGAGATCATATTGATCCCGTTACACTACCGAGAAACCAGCTGGAACAACGTTCATCCACGCGCCTTGGCTTCCAAATGCTGGTATAGACAAACGCACTCCGAAACGAAGATGCCTTGTATTGTGAGGAAAGCTTAATGCCTATCTTCTATTGACGAGTCCCTGATGGGCGCTTAGGGTTGGCCGGCATTTCGAAATGATTGGCCACGAGAGTCGTTGTCCTAACCCAGGTGCCTCACGGCGGAGCTGTCGCTTGCCCTCGCGTGGCCGGACGTGCAACGACCGTCAGTTTACACCGGGAGCCCAGAGATCAATAAGCGCATCCACGAGTGATGGCGTCCCTGGTTGCCGGAAGCGTAGCACCTGAGATCCGGTGAGTCGACCGCTTAACTATGCGTTTTCGCAAAACTGGCCAATTTGCAACCAGCTTGGTTTTTCGCATCGACGTCATCGGCATTTGCTGATCCCGTTTTCTAACATCGTCTCCGTTGGAAGCGATCACACGAACGCCCGTCAGTGCTGGCCGCTTGCCTTGATATCGGCGCGACCCGATAACCATGAAGCTAGGCGAACATTAACGTTCTAATCACGCGCCGTCCGTATGGCCGACTAGCAGGACTTACCGCGGCCTGCCATACTTTGCCTCTCGTCGGTGTACGCGAACCTCGTGTAAGAGATCGCAAGGCACCCGGCAGGAGGAATACCGATGAATGGTACTCCTCCGCTGTACATCGAGACCGGACGTCGCGCGACGAAGGGATTGACCGTCTCATGATCGGTCGTCGATTACTGCAACGCTCGCCCCAGGACCAGACGATGAGCACACTTCTCTACAGCGTGATTGAAGCGCGCCGAATGCAGACCCCACCCCTGGCGCAGCCCATAAGCAGGGAGGAAGGTGGGCCCTCGAACGCGGCGCAGGCGCCCAACGTAAGCGGGTACGTTGATATGGTTGCGGCGCTGGTTCCAGCGGAGGTGCTTGCGCTGCATGGGTGGCGATGTCCACCACCACGACCACGGCCAAGAACCAGAAGGGAGAGCTTATTACCACCATCTCCGATCCAGCCGCCCTCGGCGGATGGTTCTACCAATTGCTGGTGTTTAGCGTCCTGTTATTCCTCATCGGTTACGTTTTCACGAGCGGCAAGAAAATAGTGAAGCGTTGGCATTGGCGGACCGACGTACTGCGAATGATTATGCCTCCCGCCGCGTTCGTCTTGTGGACGATGCTGCAACGGCCAACGGCATTCGACGCGACGTGGTTCGCCCAACACGTATCTGCCAGTTCGCGGTTGCCGTTCGCTGTCGCCGGTGCCGTCGTTGTCGGCGCCATTGCGAAATGGCTCGCGAACCGCGCCGACGAGCAGCAACCAACCGCGTAACTACGTCGAGCGTCCATGTTCGAACTGCCTGGCAACCCACAGGAGCCACTCCTGACAGCGTCGCGCGCGCGATCGCTGATCGGAAGGCCGGCTACGTCAGACTCGCCGACTCGGGCAGAGAGCTCCGCCGATGCGCCGCCGCCCCTCGGGGACGACGACGTTCGGAAGATTGCCCGCCGGCTTCAATTGACAGGCGCGCTCGATGCCGCGGGCGCAAGAGCGCATGCAAAGCGACTCGTCGCGGAGGCAGAGCGCGCGCTCCCCAAGATCGACGCGCAGCCCGACGGCTCATCGCTGACGGACTGTGAGGTATGCGCGCTCGAATCGGTGATGCACGTGCGCGGACGCCCGGCGTTGCGGGTGTTGGGTAGTCGACTAGAGTCGTTGGCGCAACATCCGGGCTCGGAGTTCTGGCAACTGTACGTGGCGCGGGCCGAGGCGCGCATCGCGGGCGTGGCGTCGGCGACCGGCGCGATCATGGTCGCGACCGCGAAGGTGCCGCCATACCTGAAAGGCACCGCATGGCTCGCATCGCCGCGAAAGCTGGTGACGAACCGACACGTACTGCTGCCGAGCAACGGGAGCACTCCGCTCGTCGAGGGTGACGCGGCGGGCGGGTTTCAAACGCGCCCAGGATTCACCCTAAGCGTCGACTTCTCGTTCGACAATCGGGATCCGTCGACTACCCGCGCCGTCCGGGTGAAGGGGGTCGCGTACGTAGCCGCGGCCGGCGATCCCGTCGACATCGCCGTGCTCGAGATCGACCCGGTCGCCGAGATAGTTCCGCTTGAATGGGCGATCGGCGGCGACGAGACGGTGGAAAATCTGTACGTCGTCGGTCACCCTGCGCCGCTGAGCGAGAAGTATCGCGATGTTGAAGCAGTCTTCGGGCGCCCGGACGGGCGCAAACGCGTGAGTTTCGGAAAGATCATGGCGGCCGCCCGCAACGGCGTGCTCACCCATGACGCATCGACGATCGGCGGCTATTCCGGCGGGCCGGTCACGAGCATCGATACCAATCGCGTAGTCGGGCTTCACTACCATGGAGATCCTGCCGTCGGAAATCGTGCGGTGGACGTGCGTACGATTCGCGCGCACGAATCTTTTCGCTACACCTTCGCTTCATGACGGAGCTGTCGCAGGTCATCGCGCGATACATCTCGCTTGCAATGCTGGAGCGAATCGTCATCGACCAGGGTGTGGTCGACGATGGTGTTCGCACAACGCTGTTTAAATCGCCCGACCTCTCCGCGCTCGACGTCGCCGAGCGACTCGTCGCCGCATACGGCAGCCGAACGGATCTCCTTGCGTACGCGCTCTACGACCAGGTCGCGCGTTACGACTTCGGCGCTGGTCAGGCGCTGGCACCGCATTTTCGGGCCCAGCCGGGGCGAGGATACACCAATCACGAAGCCAGCTTCGTTGCGCGCTTTCCAACTATCCCAGCGGACGATCTCGACCAGTTCTTGTCCGCCGTCAAGCGTCGAGTGTGTCTGATCGTGAGCCGAGTCGGTACGACTGGACGAGCCATCCGAGGCACGGGGTTCCTCGTCGCTCCGAGCTACGTGCTGACGTGCCGACATGTCCTTCCATGGCCGCTGCCGCCGACGCAGCTCCCGCACGGTACGGCGGTGGAGATCTACTTTGACTTCCTACACGGCGCTCCGATCGAGCAGATCGGCGCCGCGCGGCCGATGGCGAGAAAAGTCGCCCTCGCTAAGAACTGGCGCGTGGCGAGCAGTGAGTCAGCGGTCCCTGATGGGTTGGAGGGCGTACTCACACCGGAGCAGTCAGCCGTCATCAGCACGTCGCTCGATTTCATGCTGTTGCGGCTTGCCGAGCCAGTTGGACGCCAGCCCGCGCGGCGCGGCGGTGGCCAGCGACGCGGATGGATTCACCTCCCGCCCGCGGCAATCCCTCAAGGCCTAGCGTTCGACGATCCAATCATCATCCCGCAGCATCCGGGCGGATTTCCATTGCAGATCGACATCGGTCGTTTTCGAGAGCCCGATCAGACGGCGACGCGCATCCGTTATCGCGTCAACGCGGCGCGAGGCTCTTCGGGCGCGCCCTGCTTCACCCGCTTCGATGAGAAATTCCAGCTCGTCGGCGTTCACAACGCGTATGTCGGGCCCGAGCACGATCCGAGCGCCAATCAAGCAGTGCGTCTCGACCGCATCGCGGAGATTATCGCTGGCGATCCGGAGATCTCTTTGTCGGACGACTCGGCGGTTACTCGATGGTCCCTCTCGCGCGACGATGAACCACCAAACGTCATTATCGGTCGCGACATTCTCCTGGATTGGCTGCGTAAGTCGGCGAACCCGCAAGCAACGGAGCTCGCCCATCGGGTGTATGCAGCGCAGGCGGACGCTCCCAAATCTGGCTGCACCTTCGCGGTGGATGTTCTTGCCGCTGAGACGCGAGACTCCAAATCGCCTCGCCCGATCTACGGGCAACGTGGCCAGCTATTACCATCGAGCGCAGAGGACTTTCTCCGTTCGCTGCTGCGCGAATTGGGGATCGCCGACCCAACTGTCATGGAGAGCATTCCACGACGACCTGGCCTTGGGGATGGTGTCGGTGCGGTGCCGGTCATGGTCGGAGAAGTAGACAAGCTGGAACGATGGCTCTCCGACGAGTTACCCGCGTGGCTCGGCCGCGTACTAAATGCGCACGTGGAGCGAGTGGTCGACGTGCGCGTGGCGGCACGCACCGCCGTTGAGAGTTACACGCAACAATCGCTTGAGCCACCTGCCGAGCTGAAGGAGTTCGCGGAGGCCGCCGACGCGATTCTCGTGCGTCCGCACGCGTGGGACGTGGCTTACATCGTCGTCGACGATCTTCGCTCTCATCGCTATCCTGCCGGCGGCGTTCGCACCGAAATGACTGCGGAGATCACCAGCCTGCTCGCCGGACTCGTGAGGGGGCGGCCAGCGGACCCCCGCGGCGGTTTGCGGCGGCTTCGCTGGATGTTCCTCGGCTATCTTCCGGATTTCGTCCTCGGCAATGACGGCGACCATGGTGGCGCGACGAGAGAAGTGCTGAGCCCCGGCACGCTAGGGCCAGCCGACGTGCTTTCGGTCTTTCAGCGCATCAGCAATGCGTGTTTCCCGATGGAGAATGTCGTGGGCCTGCAGACCCTCGCGGAATTGGTCGTCGAGATCTCTGACCGTGTGCCCAGCGGCGAGCCTCGGTTAGTAGTTCTGCAGCATTGGGCAAACCAGCAGACGGCGAAGCTCCTCAAGGAAATGGGCAGCTAGAAATGGCCACCGACGCCGAGCTTGAGGCCGTCGTAATCGATGCCATCCGTCGAAAGCTCGACATGCCCGAGCTGACGAAGGAGCAGGCATTGCAACACACAGTCGCGCGAAGTCTGTTCGACGGATTTCTGTTTGGCCGCGCAGAGCCGGCCGCATCGGACGGACTAGCTGCGAAATCTAAGAACACGGATCGAAGCCCGCGGACCCTCGTCGGGACGAGAGTCGGATTGCGGGCGGCGCTTGAGGATACCTTCGACGTCGGACAAATCCAAGCGACCGAGACGGAGCGAGAGCTCCTCGTCGAGGAGTCCGATCTCGTAACGATTGGGGGACAGCGGCGCTTGCGTCTGCGCAATGACTTGCGAGCCGCTGTTCTCAGCGACGCGATCGGCTCGGAGTCGTACGATCGGCTTCTCGCGAACGAAGTCACCGATGACGTGCGCAACTTCGAGGCGATCAGCGCCGACCCCGTGCGGCTTCCGTCAGCTTGGATGCGCTCCTTTCTCGCGGGCCAGTTCGGCGGGCTCGATGGCGCTCCTCTCACCGAGTTGCGCGCGGCGCTCGATGCACGCGAGCGGATCGCTGGGGTCGAGCCGCTGCCGACGAATCTGCCGTCGGTCACCGATCTGCGGCGTCGGGTGGATCTCGCCGCGCTTCTCGAGCCCTTGCGAATTCTAACGGGCGAGCGCGGAGGCTGGCAGGGAAACCCGCGCCGCGACCGCTTCATCGGACGCGGGGCGGAGCTCCGTCAGTTGCGCGCGTTCGTCGATGAGCAGCGGTCAACTAGCATCGGCGAAGCATTTCAGCGGTTGCGAGGGCGGGCCCAACGCGCCGTGACCCGGTCGGCAGCTCCGTCCGTGTTCATGGTATACGGGCGCGGCGGCCTCGGCAAGTCGACGCTATTGGCCAAGTTCGTCCTCGACCACGCGCTCGATCAGCTGCGCCCATTTCCCTTCGCGTATCTCGACTTCGACCGCGCGGGCATCGATGCGTCGCAGCCGCTGCAGCTCCTCATCGAGGTCGCGCGACAGGTCGGCGCGCAATTCCCGTCAGCGCATGCCGAGCTTTCCGTCCTAGCGCAGGACATCCGCTCGGATCTGCTTGCCGGTCCGACGGCGCAGGCGAAAACGTCCGACCCGTTCTCTCGTTTCGCGCGTATTCTTCGCGAGCACGCGACGCAAAAGACACGCGCGTTCCTACTCGTGCTAGATACGCTCGAGTCGGTTCAGTGGAACGCGGCGGCCGTGCGGCGGCTGGCCGAGTTTGTGGACGAGCTTCGCGCGCGCGGGCTGGCCGAGCTCCGCGTGGTCGCATCGGGGCGCGCCGACATTCCTGAGTTGCGAGTCTGGGAAGGGAGCGACTTGGCCTACGAAAGCAGCGCGTTGGCGCCCTTGGCAGTGGATGAGGCGACGGAGCTGGCAACGTCCCTCGGCCGATCAATCATCGCGTCCGAGTGGTCGCCGCGCTGGTCCAGGACGATTGCGGGGGAGCCGCTCGATGACCCTGCACGTCGAGAACCGCTTTCGGTGCGAGTGGCGGTGGATACGATCGCCCGCGAAAGCCCATCGGGGCGCGTCGAAATTCTCCGCGAGATTGCGGGACCAGACGCCATGGCGGGTGGCGATTTTGTGGCGCGGATTTACGAGCTGCGCATCCTCAACCACGTCCGCGATCCAAACGCTAAGGCGCTCGCCTGGCCTGGCTTGGCTATTCGACGCGTCACGCGCGAGATCGTTCGCAACTTGCTGGCTCCTTTGTGCGGCATCGAGCAAAGCGCCGCGGATTCCGCGTTTGAGGCGCTGGAGCGCGAGGTGTGGCTCGTTACGCGCGAGGGCGACGCGCTCCGGCACAACCAAGAGCTTCGTTCACGCACACTGCCGCTCATGCGGCGCAAGAGCGGCGAGCGTTTCAACGAGGTCGCTCACGCTGCCGTCGACTACTTCGCGCAGCGTAAGGACGCGTCGGACGACGACCACCTGGAGTGGCTGTATCACCGCTTGCTCGCCGACGAATCGCCCTCGTTGGTTGCACGTGATGTCCGGCCGGGCGAGCTGTCGCTTCTCGCACGCGCCAAGGGCGACTTCGCCGAGGGCACCGCCGCCGCGAGCTTCCTCGCCGCGCAAAGCGCGCCGACTCGGCTTCCGCCGCCGCGTGTGCGCGCGCTCTCGCCGACCGACGCACTCTATCATCTCAGCGCCACGGCGTCGGAAGTTTTCACCTTCGAGGACTCCACCATCGACCAGGTAGCTCTCGAGCTTTCCGATCGCCTACCGCGTCAGGATCTGGGGCGGGACCTCATGCCATGGGCCCGTGCGCTTTGGATCAAGACGGGCCGATGGTCCGCGATGCCGAGCTCACCGCAATACGTATTCGATGCACCTGCGGTCACGGCGCGAGCCCTCACCTACTGGGCCGCGCGCGCGGCCCCCGCGTTTAACGACGAGTTGCGAGCCGTCTTCATCGAACGAGCGGTCGCGATGGTGCTCCGAGACACGGATCGCAACGGCGTTCGAATGGCAGTGCAGGCGATGACACTGGCGAGGATGTACGGCTCCGAGGAGCAATTTTTCAGAGTCGACCGGCTCGTCGCCGACATCCTGCAGCGGCTGAAGCCCAACCCCACGCCATCGACGCAAGCGGCGCTGCGCCTGGCGATCGTGCTTGGACGATCTTCGCGGGGTCCGGCGCTCGGAGCATGGCTAGCCAGCCGGCGTCGGCGCGTCCGGCAGAAGGGTCGCGAGGAAACAACGTTCGCGCTAAGCGAAATACGGGCGCTTGCAAGGATCTACCCAGCAGCGACCGAGCTGATCGCGCTTGCAGAGGGCGACGATCGACCCGCGCGCTTCGCGGCGCCTCACGTTGTCGACGCGGCGCACCGAGCCCTCAGCGAAGTGCTCGACCAGTTGACGAGCGGTGACACGGACCAGGCGGTATCAAAGGCGGTGTCGAGGATGTTTGCCATTCGGGACGAGGACTGGATCATACCTATCGCGTATGCGCTGACACGTGCGCTGCCCGGCGGTCATCTTGAAGTCGCGCGGCGCGTGCGTGTCTACACGTCGCGCGAGAGCGGCGTCAAGCCGCAGACCAGGTCTTTACAACCCTCTGATCTGCTCGACGCAACCCGAACCGCGGACGAGGCGGGCGACCTCCCCGAGTTCTTGGCCGCTAGGCGCGCGGACTGCGCTCCGGATGCACCCGCGACCGCCGAGCTTCAGCGATTGATGGATTACCGTGAGCTTTGGTCGCTGCGAATCCGAGACCTCATCGCCGACAACGAACCACTCGAGGTCGAGACGCGTCCGCGCGTTAGCGAAAGGCCTCCGGAGCCGCGCCCGATATTGGACGAGGATGATCCGCAGCGCGGGCGCTGGGGAGGCAGCGCGGAGCGCGACGGCCGTATCGCGCGCGCCGTGCTCGAGTCAGTGGAGCGGGATCTCTTCTACTTCAGCATCGTCGTCGAGTCGACAGACGAGTCGCCGTTAGAGGCGCCGGTGATTTTTCACCTGCATTCGAGCTATCCGCGAAGTGTGATCACCATTCGTCGTATCGCCGCGGGCCAGGCGGTCTTGCAGGATTGGAACGCCTTCGGTGTGTTCGCCATCGGCGTGCAGGTCAAGACTCGCACTGGCGTGTGGACGGGATTGGAGGTGGATCTCGCAAGCCTTGATGGGCTTCCGAGGCGTTTCCTAAATCGGTGAGCGGGATGTTGATGCGGCGGACTGATGTGCACGTGATTGGCCAGCGATACAGGAGCACCGTGATCGAGACGGCGCCGCGAAGGAGTTTGGCCCAATCGTCGACTGGCGGATTTAACGCGGAGCGGATTGTTATGCGGAGCCACGCGCGGCGAGGCCCGCAATAACGTCATTTCAATGTGGTAGGGCGCCCGCGTGTCAACACCGGTTGAAAACGGAACACGATCACCGGATGAAAATGGAACACACGGCGGGGGCCAAACCCTACGTCGGTGGTGCAGCCTCCTGACGGCGGGCCCGTCGATCGGGGGTCGGGGGTGGAGCCGATTGGAGGCGGCGTTGTAACTCCGCATGCTGCCGGAGGCGGTAGCTGTTCCCGCGGATGTTGACGATGTGACAGTGGTGCACGAGCCGGTCGATCAGCGCCGCGGCCATCACCTCGTCGCCGAAGATCTCGCCCCAGTCCTCGAAGCCTTTGTTGCTGGTGAGAATCGTCGAGGCGTGTTCATAGCGCCGGGTGAGGAGTTGGAAGAAGAGCATCGCCCCGGTGCGCGTGATCGGGAGATAGCCGATCTCGTCGATGATCATCAAGCTGGGAAAGACCAAAGTGCGCAGCCGATGGGCGAGGCGACCGCCGCTCTGCGCCTCTTCGAGGGAGTGCAGGAGATCGGCGAGCGTGGTGAAGTAGACCCGGCGTCCGTGCTCGGCGGCGGCGACCGCGAGACTGAGCGCGAGATGTGTCTTGCCCACGCCCGGCGGTCCGAGTAACACGACATTCTCCTTGCGCTCGAGAAAGCCGAGCGTATGCAAACTCTCAATCTGCTCGCGCTTGATGCTGGGCTGAAAGCTGAAATCGAAATGCTCGAGGGTCTTGACGACGGGCAATCGCGCGGAGCGCATCGCGGTTTGGAGCCGGCGCGCATTGCGGAGCTGAATGTGCGCGCCGAGTAGTTGTTCGATCGCGTCGGCCGCACTGACCGCGCCGGAATCGCAGCGCCGCAGCACGTCGTCCAGCGCCTCGAGCGCCCCCGGCATTTTGAGATCCGCAAGCTGGGTGCGGAGACGCTCGCGCAGCGAGTCGCTCGTCGCTGATGTGGCGCGCCGCGTCATGACTCACCGCCCGCGGCCAGCGCCGCATACGCCTCGAGGCCGCGGCGCTCGACGGCGATCCGCGGGACACTCCGCATCGTCGTGTCGTCGCTCTTCACCGCCGCGAGCGGCAGGAGGAGCGAGCGGTAGGGCGCGGCGGGGAGCGGACGCAGCGTGGCTTGCTCGACCGTGGCGAAGCGCTCGGCCGGCTGCCACTTCGTGGTCGCATGCACGCGCACATTCGCGAGCGTCGCGAGCCACGTGAGCGTTTGTGCATTGAGATCGTCGTCGCCGAGAAACGTGCGGCCGTAGAGAAAACTCTCCCGCAGATAGCGAATCGGCCGCTCCACTTTGCCCTTGGTCTTCGCGCGGTACGGGCGACACGCGCGTACCCGAAAGCCGAAGTGCTGCCCGCAGCGCGCGAGCTCGAGATTCGTCACGATCGTCCCGCCGAGGAAACGCTCATCGCGCGTGATGACGGACCGCATCTGATCGAACAGCAGATCGCGGGGCACCCCGCCCCAGCTCGTGAAGCAGGCCTCGAGCCCCTGGAGCAGCGTGCGCAGATCTTGGCGACGATAGAACTGCACCCAGAGCAAGCGCGAATGGCCCAGCACGATGACGAGCGCGTACCGTACGCCCCAGGGAAATCGGCAATGCGCGAAGTCCACTTGGGCTTGGCGACCCGGCTCGGTCTCGAAGCGGATCTCGGGCTCCGGCGGTGGGCGCAACGTCCGAATGAAATCCCGCAGCTGCGTGACACCGCCCTCGTAGCCGGCCGCGCGACACTCGGCCAAGAGCCGGGTCCCGCTCAGCCGTGGGAATTCGGCCAGGCGCGTTTCGATGATCGCCCGCACCGGCTCGAGCTTGCGATGTTTCGGCGGACGCGGACCATAACGCGCTCGAATGGTCTCGATCGGCTGATCCAGCAGCCCGTCCTTGATCCAGCGGTACAGCGTCGTGCGCCCAACGCCAACGCGGCGCGCGGCTTCGGCGCGATCACCGTCGGCTTCGTCCAGCAATTGATGGAGCAACATACGCGTGAACACTCCGTGCATACCGGGCTCGCAGGCGATCGAGAGCCCTAAGGTCGGAAACGGAGAGCCGCCTGGCACCACGGCGGCTCAGGAAATGTGTTCCGTTTTCAACCGGCGACGTGTTCCATTTACAACCGGTGCTAACACCGCGTTGCGAAGCGGGACGTCAACGAGGCAGTCAGTTTATCAGGGCCTTGAAGCGGCCGGATCGCAGCTTCGGCGGTTCGAGAACTTCCAGTTTCACCGAGGGATCTGCACGCGTTCACATCTCGGTCGTGTTCGTGTGGGCTTGTCCCGACGGAGAGAGACCTTGGGCAAATCGTTGGTCGCTTGCAGTACGGCAAGCGCGCATGTGTGCCGCAGCACTTGTCGCGATACGCGCTTGGGCGATACTGAAGGGCAGGATTTGGCGGCAGTCTGGACATGCTTGGCGAGGATGTACTCGAAACCGCCGCGCGTCAGCGGTTGGCCCCGAGCGCTGACGACGACTTCAGGCGCGAATACGGGTCCCACGCATCCCGAGCCACGCGCGCAGGGGCGGAACTGTGACTCCGGCCGGTTTTCTTCAACGCACCCTCCTGAGCGACATGACGTTCGGTGTCGTCGTCTCGCTCCCGCTGTAGGGCCTCACGATTTCACAGTTGACGGCCCGGCTCCTGTCGAAGGGGATTGGCGCCAGCCCGCTGAATCGTTGGCCGATCCTATAAGGGCTTCAGCTGGTGTCGAAATCCATCCCGGCCAACAGTCGCGCGGCGTGTTGCCAACCTCACCTGATAGCCGTTCAGGGGCGCCAGCGTTCAACAATCCTGACATCGTCGAAACTGCTGTCGATCAATGACTTGAGAAATCGTGAGATCTGAACTCGCGGTCCAACGGGCGCTGAATTCACGCGAAATGCCGCGAAACTTACACCAGAATCGAGCGAACTTTCGGGTGCGAACACGGCGTCGCGTGTTTTACGATTCTCTAATCGTTTGCCCTTGAGCCACTTAGCGACGCTGAGTTATGGTGTAAGTTCACCCGAAACGAAAACGGCGACCGAAGTCGCCGTAAGTCGTTCAATCGCAATGCCTTAAATCGGGACGGCGGGATTTGAACCCGCGACCCCCTGAACCCCATTCAGGTGCGCTACCGGACTGCGCTACGTCCCGCCCGCCGTCAAAGCCGACGTCGCTCAAACGGGCAGACCGATGAGTATAGTCGTCGCCCCGCCCTCGTACAACCACACGCCACTGTCCGCGGAGTCGTCGACTTGCCCGGTATGAATCCGGACCACCACCTTCTCCGTACACCGCCAGCACGTTACCAAAGCAGAACGCGCAGCCGAATGCCGCGCACTCTCACGGAGCGAACATGCATTTCGGCCTATACGAATTGTGCTTCTTTGGCGGAGCAGGCCTCGCCCTGCTCGCCGGCATGCGGGCCATCGCGACTCAGCGCCGCGCCGGCGGAGCGATGATCGCCAACGTGGCTTTCGGTCTCGTCGCTGCCTACTTCGCCGTCACGGGGTTCCGCTTCAACATCCCGATCGGCGTGGGCCTCGGCGGCCTGGCACTCCTCCACGCGACTACGAGCATCACGATGTCGCGCCGCGTGCGCGAACCGGTCGAGTAGCTACGGCGCGCTACGGCTCCCGATCAGGCCCCGCCGCGCCCCGGCGCCGCGCCCGGGAGCCCAAACTCGATCTGCTCACCGTCCCCGCTCGCCTGTTTTTTCTTCTCGCGCGCCAGTTTCCGCTCGAGCTTTTTGTTCAGCGGATCGAGGTACGTATAGACCACCGGCGTCACGTAGAGTGTGATCAGCTGCGAGAAGGCGAGGCCGCCGACCACGGCGATTCCCAGCGGGCGCCGCGTCTCCGATCCCATCCCCGTCGCCATCGCCACCGGGAGCGTGCCCACCAGCGCGGCGACCGTCGTCATCATGATCGGCCGGAATCGCACATGCGCCGCGTGCACGATCGACTCGGCCGCCGTGGTGTGCTCCTTATGCTCCGACTCGACGGCGAAGTCAACCATCATGATCGCATTCTTCTTCACGATTCCTATCAAGAGGATGATGCCGACGAAGGCGAACACGGTCAGCTCGATGTGAAAGAGCCACAGCGCGAGCAGGGCGCCGAAGGCCGCGAACGGGAGGCCCGACAGAATCGTGATCGGGTGAATGAAGCTCTCGTACAGCACGCCGAGCACCATGTAGATGACGAACACCGCGAGCACGACGAGGACGAGGAGCCCGGCCTCCGTCGATTGAAAGACCTGCGCCGTTCCCGAAAATGCGGTCGTGATCCCGGAGGGCAGACTCTGCGACGCGATGCGCTGGACCTCCGCCGTCGCGGCGCCCAGCGACACACCGGGCGCCAGGTTGAACGAGAGCGTGACCGACGGCAGTTGGCCCGAATGGTTGATCGTCACCGGCCCGACCGTCTTACTGAGCAGCGCCACCGTCTTGAGCGGCACGAGCGGCCCCGATTGCGACCGCACGTACAGCAGGCCCAGCGCCGAGAGGTCTTGTTGGTATTGCGGTAAGACTTCGAGGATGACTTGATACTCATTGCCGGGCGTGAAGATCGTCGACACCTGGCGCGAACCGTAGGCATCGTACAGCGCGCTCTCGATTTGATCCGCGGTCAAGCCGAACGCCGCGGCGCGCGTCCGATCGATCGCCACGTTCACCTGCGGATTGTTGTTCTGCATGTCGCTCGTCACGTCGGCGAGCAGCGGTGACTGCTTCACGGCGTCGAGCAGCTTCTGCGCGGCGGCGAACAGGGTGGTGACATCCGACCCCTGCATCGTGAATTGGTACTGGCTCTTCGACGTGCGTCCGCCAATCTGAATGGCGGGAGGAAGCGATGGGTACGCGACGACGCCGGGAACGTGCGATAGCTTGCCGCGCAGTTCGTTCACGACGTCCGGAGCCGACAATCGCGTGCCGAGTGGCTTGAGTACGACCGTCAACCGTCCGGTGTTCGAGCTCGACGAGCCGCTCCCGCCAACGCTCGACATGAGCGACGCGACATTGGAGTCTTCCTGCACGATCGACGCAACGCGCTGTTGACGCCGCACCATGTCCTCGTACGACGCGCCTTGCGCTGCCTCCGTCGTGATGTTGATCTGGCCGATGTCCTCGTCCGGTATGAAGCCGGTGGGAATCGCCTTGAACAGGATGCCCGTGCCAATGAGCACGAGCAGGGAGAACAGCATCGTCGTCGCACGATGGCGCATCGTCCAATCCAGGGTCCAGGAATACTGTCCCAGCACCCAGTCCCAGCCGTGTTCGAACGCCATGTAGAGTTTGCCGTGTTTGTCCTTGGGCTGCGCGCGGAGGAACCGGCTGGACAACATCGGCGTGAACGTCAGCGACACGACGCCCGAGACGAGAATCGCCGTCGCGATCACCACGGCGAATTCACGAAACAGCCGGCCGACGACTCCGCCGAGGAACAGCAGCGGAATGAACACCGCGGTCAGCGACAGCGTCATTGAGAGAATCGTGAAGCCCACCTCGGCGGCTCCGTCGATTGCGGCCTGCATTGGCGCCACGCCCATCTCCATGTGGCGAACGATGTTCTCGAGCATCACGATCGCGTCGTCGACGACGAAGCCGACGGCGAGCGTGAGCGCCATGAGCGACAGCGTGTCCAGGCTGTAGTTGAGCAGATACATCACCGTGAACGTGCCAATCACGGAGAGCGGCAATGCCAGGCTCGGGATCAGCGTCGCCCACACGTTGCGGAGAAAAAGGAAAATGACGATGACGACGAGCGCGAGCGTCAGCAGGAGCGTGCGCTTGACGTCGCCCACAGACTGCTCGATGCCGACCGATCGATCGAACAACGTTTGGAGCCGCACGCCGCTCGGAATCTGCGTGTGCATCGAGTCCAGCTCGGCGTTGACGGCCTGGGCGACCGCCACGGTGTTCGTACCGGGTTGGCGCTGCACGGCGAGCACGATGGCACGGTCACCGTTGAACCAGCTCGCGTTGCGGTTGTTCTCGACGTCGTCGAGCACGCGGCCGAGCGCGCCGAGTTGCACGGCGGCGCCGTTGCGGTACTCGACGGTCAGGTTCCGAAATTCCGCGGCGTCCGAGAGCTGCCCGTTCGCTTGGAGGGTGTACGCCGTCGTCGGTCCCCAGAGCACACCGGTCGGCTCGCTGACGTTCTGCGCGTTCACCGCCGTGGCCACTTCATCGATGCCGATGTTTCGATAGGCGAGCGCCGTGGGATCGAGCTGGATGCGCACCGCGTACTTGGCCGACCCAAACACCTGCACCTGCGCCACGCCGTCCACCATCGACAGCCGCTGCGCGATCAGCGTTTCGCCGACCTCGTCGAGTTGCGTGAGCGGCATTGTCGGCGACGTGAGCGTGTAGTACAGAATCGCCGACGCCGCGGGATTTGCCTTTTGATATGACGGAGGTGTGATCCCCAGCGGAAGCTGGCGCAGCGTCTTCGCGATCGCCGCCTGGACGTCCTGCGCGGCCGCGTCGATATCGCGGTCGAGTGTGAATTGCAGCGTGATCGACGTCGCTCCCAGACTCGACGTCGAGGTCATGTTGTCGATGCCGGCGATCGTCGCGAATTGCTTCTCGAGCGGTGTCGCCACGGCGGCGGCCATCGTCTGCGGACTGGCGCCGGGCAGACTCGCGCTGACGCTGATCGTCGGATAGTCGACCGTCGGTAAGTCGCTGATCGCCAAACTGCGATACGCGACGACGCCGAACACAACGATTCCCACCATGACGAGAATCGTCATCACGGGCCGGCGGATGAATCGCTCCGAAATGTTCATCGCCCGCCCGATCCGCCGCCCGGCGGCTTGGCCGGCGTGACCGGCGTTGTCGGTGGCTTTGCCGTCCCCGGTGCCATCGTTGGCGACATTGTCGGCGTCGGTGTCGGCGTTGTCGACGGTGTGACGGATGGATTCGTCGTCGGCGACGTCTGCGATGCCGACGCAGGCGCCGGTGCCTGCACCGGCGGAGGTGAGTTCACCGGCGCGACGCCCGAACCGCCGACTGTCGGCGACGCTGTCGCGCTCCCTGCCCCGCCAGCTCGTCCGGCGACGATCTCGCCGCCCGACGTTGCGCCCGCGACGCCACTCGAGTCGACGCCGGCGCCGAGCGTTGCCGCGCCAGTGTCCGTCGCGGTCGTCATCAGCGCGACGCGCGTTCCGGCGTTGAGACGCGACTGTCCGTCCACGACGACTCGTTCGCCGGCGCTGAGTCCACGCTGCACCACGGTGAGGTCGTTGACCTGAAGCCCGGGTGCCACCGCACGAATTCGCGCCGTGTTGCTCGAGTCGACGACGAACACGTACGTCCCTTGCTGCCCGGTGAGAATCGCGTCGGTGGGAACGGCAACTACGCCTCGCTCGACGCGCAGTTGAATCGTCAGGAACACGAGTTCGCCAGGCCACAGCCGTCGTGACGAATTGGCGAAGTTTGCTTTGCCTGTCACCGTGCCAGTGAGCGAATCAACAGTATTGTCGAGGAAGCTGAGCTGACCGTGTTCGGCCGCTTGCGTGCTGTCGGCGGATGCCGCGGACACGGGAAGCGGATGGCTCGCCACCGCGCGCTGCATCGCGGTGAAGTCTTGCTCGAGCACTGGAAAGCGCACGAGCACCGGATTCAACTGATTGATCACGACGAGCGGTCCGCCGCTCGGGCTCACGTTGTTGCCGCGTCGTACGAGCAGACTTCCCGAACGACCGGCGATTGGTGCGCGAATCGTCGCGAAGCCGAGGTTTACTTGCGCCGCGCGAAGTGCCGCGCGATCCGCCTCCGCCGTCGCGGTCTGTGCGACGGCCGTCGCGTGCATCTGATCCGATTGTGATCGGCTCACGTAGCCCATGTCGGCGAGCGTCTTGTAGCGCGCGTCGTCGCGACGGGCCGCGTCCGCCTGCGCTTCGTCGCGAGCCAGCGTTGCGCGCGCCTGATCGACCGCCGCCTGCAATGGCCTCGGGTCGATGTGAAAGAGCAATTGCCCCTTCTGCACGAAGTCGCCTTCCTTGAACAGCACGTCGAGCAGTGTGCCGCTGACCTGCGTCGTCACCGCCACCGTTTGCATCGGCTCGACGACTCCGCTCGCGACAATCGTCACCGGCGCGTCGATGCGCGACGCTGCCACGGCGCGCACTGGAGTCGCGCTCGATTTGCGCGCGGGCTGAGCGCTCTTGCACGAGGCCAACAGCAACGCGGCACTCGCGGCGGTTGCCACGCACAGCCGGAACAGCGGCGAACGACGCGTCATCATCGGTCTCATGGTGCCGGTGCCGCGAGCGGCACGTGCGGATGCCCGCCGGTATCGAGCGAGCCGACGTCGTGCGCGAGTTGCGTGAGAGCGATTCGCCATTCCCAGCGCGCCTGAATGTCCTCGGCGCGGGCCTGATCGAGCGCCGATCTGGCGAGCAGTACATCGACGATCGTGCCAACGCCTTCGCGGTAGCGGCCAATGGCGACGTCGGCCGACTGAACGGCAGCAGTCAACAACTCCACCGCCGCGGTAAGCGCCTCGCGCGCCGTTTGGAGCGCCGCGTATGACGCGAACACCTGCACGGTGATCTGCTGTTCGGTCGATGCCACATGCGCGAGGCCGGCCTGGTACTGCGCGCGTGCCGCCCGCACGTCGAATTCGCGCGACCATCCGTTGAAAATTGGAATCTGCAGGCCGAGCACGAGCGACGAATTCCGACCGCTGGACGTCGGACCCAGCAGCGTGCTGGCGTAGCTGTTCAGCGATGTGACCGTGAGCGAGGGGTAGCCCGCCGATCGAGCGATCTGAATTTGTGCAGCCAGTTGCGCGGCTTGAGCACGCGACTCGGCGAGATCGGGGCGCAGTGAGATCGCCCGGTTGATCAGCGTGTCGACCGACGCGGAGACATTCGCCACCGAATCGCTCGCCTTCACGTCGGGAATGTCGAACCGCGCGTTCGCGGGCAACCCCATCGCCGCGGCGAGACTACCGCGCGACGACAACAGCGATCCCCTCCAACGTCTCGAGTTGAAAGTGTGCCTGCGCCAGCGCCGTGCGCGTTTGCAACACATCCTGCAGCGTGCCGACACCAACACGCAGGCGAGCCTCGGCCGCCGCCGTATCGGCACGCGCTTCCTCGATGGCGGTGATCTGCGCGTCGCGCAGCGAGCGAGTCGCGAGGTACGAGAACAGCGCCGATTCGACTTGCAGGACGACATCATTGATCGTGGCGTTATGCGTCAGATTCGCGGCGATCGCTTGCTGTTTCGCGCCCTCGATCGTGCCTGCCCGACCACCAAAGTCGAATACCAGATATGAAAGCATCAGCGCTGGCGTGAGCTGCGTACGCGTCGTCGTCGTGCCTCCGGTCGACCGATTCGCAGTTCCCGCTCCGACGGAGTCCGTGATTACGACACCGTTGCCGCCGCCGAAACTTCCCGCACTGTTCGACGTGAGCGCCAGATTTACGGATGCACTGAAGTCCGGGTACAGCGCGCCTCGTGCCGATCCGTACTCTGCCGCCGACGCTTGCGCGAGCGCCCACGATTGGCGCGTCGCGGGATTGTTGCGCAGCGCGAGGTCGACGACGTTGGTCAGCGACAGTTGAACCGAACCGGTCGTGGCCGAGTCGGCGACGAGCGCGGCCGTCGCGTTCGTCGCTGTCGGTGGCGCAGCAAGTGGTGGCGGAGTGCGCACCGCCGCGGGCGCGATCCACGGCGTCGACGGACTGGACGGCGCACCCGGAGCGCCATCGATCCGCGGCGTTCCCGGCGTTGCGCAGCTCAATATGAGAATTGATGCGGCGCATGTGCGGCGCGTCAGTCGCCACACGTTCCGCAACACAGGAGCGATCGGAGCCGTCGAATCGTGCATCATCCGGCCCGAACAATTGCAGAACCGAGACCGCGACGACGTTGTGCACGCCGCGATTCGACGCGAGCCGAGCTCGACTCGCGTGTCTAGCGCAAATTGTTACGACTGATGCGCGCGACGCGCGGTCTGCTTGTGAATGGCGCGCGGCTGACTAAGGAACCTTAGCGTGGAACGCAAAGGTTCGGCGCGAGCTACGTCTCGATTCGCATGTGCTCGTTCGGCGCGAACACCCGGCGCGCAGCCCAGCAGAGCACGAGGACGGCGACGATCGCGACAATCGCGAACTTGAGCACAACCGCGCCGAGCGACAGAAACGCGACCACGATTCCGAACGCCGAGCCGACGAGTGCCGTGAGAACGGCGAACACCACGATCACCGGCAACCCGACGAGAAAGAGCACGAGCAACACTGGCATCGCCAGGACGCCGAGCACCGCGACGATCGGCAGACCGACCGCCGCGAGCACAATGCCGAGTGGGATCAACACCACAAGCGACAGCGCCCCAAGAAAGACGAAGCGAATGAGCGCGAACATTGTCCGTGCGAGTCTCCGTGCGGGGTTCGGGATGCGGCGGTCGGCGGGATCAGGCGGGATCGGCGGGATCAGCGGGATGCCGTCCATTGGCCCGGGGTCGTCACCGGGGCGCGGAGACGTTCGACTGCACAGCTTCGAGATGAGCATCCAGATCAGCCACGCTGGGAGCACGATGAACAGGCCAAGCTTGATCGCGGCGATTCCAATCGTCAACACGAAACCGATCGCGCCCATGACGACGCCGGAAAAAATCACCACGAGAAAGATCGGCAGGCCGAACAGCAGCAGTAAAAAGAGCACGGGCAGCGCGAGGATCGAGAGCACCGCAAGCAGCGGTAGCCCGATCACCTTGAGAAGCATCGCGATGGGAAACAGAAGCGCGAACCAGCCGAACTTGAAGAACCACCGCAGCGCAACCAACCGCAGCGCCAACCACCGGATTGCCGACCACATGCCGTCCAGCCTCGGGGATCGTGACGAATGGGCTTACGGTGAGGCCTGTGAGAAGGTTTCGAGCGTCCGCTGCAATGCCTCAGGCGCGATCACCTTCCCCACGTAGAAATCGCCAAAGTCGGCGTACTTGGCGCTGACCTCATCAAATCGCATGTCGGTGACCAGCTTCTTCAGGTCGAGCGGATCCTTGGCGAACAGCGTCACGCCCCACTCCCACGCATCGAGCCCGATGGCGCCACTGATGATTTGCGTGACGCGGCCGGCGTATCGACGACCGGTGAGCCCGTGGGCGTACATCAGCCTGCTCCGTTCGTCGAGCGACAGCGAATACCAGTTCTGACCGGCGTCGCGCCGCTTGGTCATCGGATAGAACGAGACGTACGGCATCGCATCCGGCAGCGGCGGATACAGCCGCCGCTTCACATTCGGACTCTCTCGCTCGGCAACGATTCGCGCCGCCAAGTCTGCGGCGTACTTCTCGTCGCCCACCGCACCGCCACGTTCCGCCGCTTCGCGCGCGAGCTGCGCCGTCAGGTGATACAGTCCCGCCTCGGTCACGCTCAAGAACGAATACACCAGCCGGAGTCCGTGCGCGACGACGCGCCGTTGCGACTCACGTTGTGCATCGGCGAGCAATTCCAGCGACGGACGAAAGTGAACCGCCATGAGGTCCGCCGTCGATCCGACCAACGCGGCATATGCACTCCAGCCGCGGCCGGCGTTTGCATCGGCCGGCTCGTCGGCACCGCGTGTCGATTGGACGCGTGCTGATTCCGCCGGGTGTACCCGCTGGGTGACGGCCGAAAGTACCGCGTGGTCCAACGCATATATCTGATGCAGGGCATACCAACCCTCGAGCGTCTCGGGCGGGTGCGCTGCGGGGCTTAATTGAGGGCCAGTCATGAAAAAAAGGTAACCCGCCGGCCTTTTTGGCCGATACGCCCAGCCGGCACTCGGCTTGCCTTTAGGGAAGGCGCAAGGCGCACGACAATTTGGAATACGGCATCGCGCAGAGGCAATGTATGTCGAACAAACAGCTCGCTCGCGAGAGCGATGAAACCCAGGAAGTCGACGGAGGACGCCAGCGCGAATTGCGCGCGCTCCTCGTATCGGCGGCTGACGCGGCTCGGCAGAGTCGCCGGGCACAGCGCGTCACTGATCGCGCCGGACGCCCGATTGGACGTCCCACTCGTGAACGAGTGTCGATGCTGCTGAGCGCCGCGGGCTGACCGCGGCGCTTTGTTTATCGGACGCTCATTGGGCGATGATTCGCCGGCGTTCGTGCACCAACGTCTAATACTGCCGCCCACCCGCGGCCGTGATGCGTACGACTCGCGCGAGACGCCAATACAGTCCGAGCTGCGCGTCGCTGCACTGCATCCAGTCGCTGGGAATGGGAGCGAGCCGTCGCCGTTCCCCATCGCATTCAAAGCAAAGCCAGCCGCCCGCCACCGCCTTCTGCACTGATATCCCGGCATCGACGGTAATCCGTCGATCGGTGTCACGGCGGTCGGACGCCGACGTCTGCGCTGATTTGCGTGTGGGACCGTGCATGCGTTCGCTCAGCGAATCGTCTCGCTCTGCGATGCCTCGGCGGTCGTAGTGGCGACGATCGTCGGAACGGGGCACGACGTCAAATGCGTGCCACTCGACCCCGGATGTGTCCATGAACGTGCGAAACGACATAGTCTGCCTCCCGCAATAGGCGCGGCGACAAGCCAACATCGCCGAACCCGGCGTTAAGTGCACACGCCGTATTTCGCAGGGTTGATGCCACCAAACTGACCTGGCCGCGCCGTCAGCGAGCCCAGCCGGTCATTGGCGAACCTGAAATTTTGGATGCTTGGCCGTCCAGCGAAATCGCGCGACGGTCGCGGCGAGAATTCCCACGCCGCACGCCATGATTCCAACCTTCTCCGCATCCAGCAGGTCGAGCGGCGAGTGATCGAGATTCTGGTCGGTCAGCGTTCCGTGCACGATGAATATCAAGGCGAGCGCGTACGTCAGGTAGTGCAATGGCTTCCACCGTTGACGGCCAATTTCGGCCCGGTAGATCGACGTGACGACAGTGAACGCCAGCAGATAGAGCGCAATCGCGCCGAGCGAATTGACGAAAGGCTGCTCCGGCGATGACACCGGAAACAGGATGTCGCCGATGCCAAACCGCGGCTTGTCGACGAACAGCAACGGAATCGGATGCATGACGCCCAGCGCGAGCCCAACGTAGGCCGTCCAGTTGTGCAGCTTGAGCAGATTGATTCGACGGTGGGGCCAGCGGGTCCACGGGTTATATCGTGCCGCCATCAGCTGTCCGAGCAACACGTTGACGCTCAGCAGATAGATCGCGCCGAGGCCGATGTAGCAGGTGAGATCTTTTGGGTCCATGGCGGGATTACGATCTGGTCTGCCCGACCGTTCGAGGAACGGCGCGCCAGTTTTGCGCGCCGCCGCTGGCCGCTCGACGGTGGCGGCACAGCCGGTGCAAGGTGCCGTGTCGCCTACGACCGGACCTCTTTGAGTGACTCGCACTCGGATCATTGCCGCCGCGCTCTGCGCACTCGGCTCGACAGCCACCGCCGCGCAAACCGCGGATTCCGCGACACACAAGACGTTCTTCATCCCTCGCGACGGAGCCATCGCCGCGGGGTTCCTTGCCGTGAGCGCGGGCATCAGCGTGTTCGACCCACGCATCGCGCATTTCTTTCGCGACACGTCGCTCGCCCATGTTCGCGCAGGCGAACGGCTCGACGGATACTTCACCCACATTAACGAATCGACGCTGACCGTCGGCGGGCTCGCGGTGTGGGCCGTCGCGCGCTTGCTCCAAGCACACACGGTGGCCGACGTGGCGTTTCACGCGGCAGAATCGGTCGCCGCGGCGAGTCTGACGAGCCAGATCATTCGCGGTCCACTCGGCCGCACACGCCCGCTCGACGCCGACCAACCGTACGACGACCAGTACGAATTCCACTTCTTCAAGGGGTTCACCAACTTCGAGCAGCGGTCGTTCCCGTCGATTCATTCCGCGTCGGGGTTCGCGTTCGCATCGGCAATCGTCGCCGAGGTCAAGCGCCGCGATCCGCATGCGACCTGGTACGTTGCCGTGCCCGCGTATGCGCTTGCGCTCACGCCCGGACTTTCGCGCATGTACCTCGGCCAGCATTGGGCGAGTGACATTTTCTCCGGCGCGGCGCTGGGAACGTTTTATGGGTGGCGCATCGTCGACTATTCGCACTCACACCCGACGACGCCGGTCGATCACATCTTCCTGGGCTCGGTCGATCATTTGCGAATTGGCATGGACCACGGCGCTGCGTCGCTGGCCTGGAGTTCGGCGTTCTAGCTCGCGCCCGCGGCGTTACGACGACACGAGCGCAGGACTGAGCGACTCGATCGCCTGCCGGACGCGCGGAGCAAGCGACGCAATCTGGTCCATGGACACGGTGCCGATCGACAGTCTGAACCAACCGTTGTCGCCCGTCGCGCCGAATGCGCTGAACGGAACAACCGCGAACCCGGCGGCGTGAAGCAGATATCGGCGCACGTCGTCGTCGGTGCGCAGCACGTCGCCCGCTGGCGAGTGCATCCCGTGCAGCGCAAAGCGCGCGCTCACGTAGATCGCCCCCTCCGGACGCACGCACTCGACGGGCAAGCCGTCTCGCTGCATCGCCGTCAATTCATCGTACACAGCGTCCAATCGCTGAGCCGTTTCACGGCGCATATTGTCGATGTACGCGTCGACAGCCGCGTGGTCGTTCAGCAGCCGACCCGTCGCCACCTGCTCCGGTCGCGGCGCCCACGCGCCAACGTGGCCGATGACGTCGTTCATCGTTTTGATGATGTCGCGCGGCGCCACCGCCCAGCCCACGCGCAGGCCGGTCGCCGCGAATGCCTTGGATATCGCGTCCACGAGTATCACATACGGCGCGATTTCGGGGCGAAGCGACACGGGGTCGACGTGCTTGGCGCCGCCGGCCGTGAGCATCCAGTACACCTGGTCGTACAACAGATACAGCGGTCGTTCGTTGGCGCTCCGGCGCCGATTCTCCTCGAGCACGAGATCGCAGATCGCGCCGAGCTGCCGCTCGTCGAGCAATGTTCCGGAGGGATTCAGCGGCGAGTTCAGCGCGAGCATTCGCGCGCCGGCAATGACGGGCCGCAACAGATCTGCCGTCGGTAAGAAACCGGTCGATGGGCCGCAGTCGACCGTCACTGCCTCGGCTCCAATCAACTGACAGTAGTAGTCGTTGTTCCACGACGGCACGCCAAACACGACCCGGTCACCCGGATCGATCAGCGCGCGGTACGCCGCATAGATCACGGGCCGCGCCCCGGACGCGATCAGTACCGACTCAATGGGAAAGTCGAGCCCCAAGCGCCGGCTGTAGAAATCGCGCACCGCCTGCCGCAGCGACTCCATTCCAATCGGCGGCGGATACGTCGACTCACCGGCACGCAGCGCATCGACGATGGCGTCTTCCAACTCGCGCGGAATGCGAAATTGCTTCGAGCTGAAGTCGCCGACCGTCATGTCGACGATCTGTTTCCCTTCCTTCACCAGCCCGCGCACTTCGCCGGCGATGCCGAGGATTGCAGAGCCGCGCAGGCCCATGGCCATGCGAGAGACGCGCTGTGTCATAGGTTGTTCAAAGTGCGACGAAACGCCGCCACTTGGAAGTGCCCTGCGCCAACGCTCTCGCCTCTATTCTCGACCCTCAGCGTCCAATGCCCCGCGCATCACGCCCCACGCTTCAAGGCGCGACCTCGTGAAACTGCACGGCGGTCTCTCGCTCCAGCACCCACCGCAGCCCCCACGAGTCCTCGAACAGAATGAGCGGATTCCCCTTGGCGTCGTAGAGCAGCATCCGTCCGCGATCACGCGCCACTCGCTCGATCTCCGCCTCCGGACCGGTGACCCAACGGGGATATCGCGCCGTGATCCGCTCGAGCCGACACGTGGCGCCGTATTCGTGCTCGAGCCGATGCAGCATCACGTCGAACTGAAGCAGTCCGACCGCGCCGACGATCGGCGTGGGCCCGGACGTCTCCGTGCCTGACGTGAAGAACACCTGCGCGGCGCCCTCTTCCGTAAGCTGACGGAGGCCGGCGTCGAGTTGCTTCCGCTTCATGGGATCGGTCAGCACGACACGCGCGAAATGCTCCGGCGCGAAGCGCGGAATGTCGCCGAATTCGACATCGTCGCGCTCCGACAGCGTGTCGCCGATGCGCAGCGTTCCCCGATCCATCACGCCGATCACGTCGCCCGGCCACGCTTCCTCGATCGCCGTTCGCTCGCGCGCCATGAACTGCTGCGGCGACGCCAGCCGAATCATTTTTCCGCTGCGCACGTGCTTCACCTGCATCCCCGCTTCGAACCGTCCGGAGCACACGCGGACGAACGCGACACGATCGCGATGCTTGGCGTCCATGTTCGCCTGAATCTTGAACACGAAGCCGGTGAACTGCTCGTCCGTTGGCCGAATCACGCCGGCCGACGAGTCGCGCGGTGCCGGCTCGGGCGCGAGCTCGAGAAACTCGCGCAAGAACGGCTCGACGCCAAAGTTGGTCAGCGCGCTTCCGAAGAACACCGGCGAGAGCTCGCCGGCGAGTACGGCCTCTTCGTCGAACGCATGGCCGGCTTCGTCGAGCAGCGCCACGTCCTGCACGAGTCGTTCGTGCGACGCCTCGCCGAGCAGGTCGCGCAGCACCGCGTCGCGCAGCGAACCGACGTGCACGCCAGCTCGGCTCGCGCCGTGGTCGTCCGCGCGCTCGAACAGATGCACCTGTCGCCGACGCCGATCGTAGACGCCGACGAACACGCCGTCGCGATGAATCGGCCAGGTAATCGGATGGCAGGCAATGTCGAGATCGGCCTCGACGTCGCTCACGAGTTTGAGCGGATCCTCGCCAACGCGATCGCACTTGTTGACGAACGTGAAGATCGGCATCCGCCGGCGTTTGCAAACCGCGAACAGCTGCCGTGTCCGATCCTCGACGCCACGACGATTGTCGAGCAACATCACCGCGCTGTCGGCTGCAACCAGCGTGCGATACGTGTCCTCGGAGAAGTCCTCGTGGCCCGGCGTGTCGAGCAGGTTGATTTGATAGCCGTCGTACTCGAACTGCATGACGCTCGACGTGACGGAAATGCCGCGCTCCTGCTCCAGCTTCATCCAATCCGAAGTCGCATGCCTCGCCGCACGGCGCGACTTGACCGACCCAGCCAGGTGGA
Organism: uncultured Gemmatimonadaceae bacterium; assembly: GCA_963817445.1. GTDB lineage: Bacteria > Gemmatimonadota > Gemmatimonadetes > Gemmatimonadales > Gemmatimonadaceae > JAQBQB01. The sequence continues at coordinate 42,100 of CAWFOG010000022.1, read as the reverse complement.
TGGCGCCGCCGTACAGCAGCAGCTTTTCCGTGAGCGTCGTCTTACCGGCGTCCGGATGGCTGATGATGGCAAACGTGCGGCGGGTGCGCACGGCGTTCCGTATTTGGGTCTCGAGATCGGGCGACAACGGAACCGTCTAGATTGATGGAGAGTCGTTCGTCCGGAACGCAGCGAGGGCCAGACCCCGCAGGATCTGGCCCTCGGACACATCTCGTAAGCTAACGCTTGTCTCCGCCTCACAGGAGTGTGGTTCGTGACCCCCTGGGTACGCCGGCTGCTCATCGCGAACGTCATCGTGTACTTCCTGCAGCAGACGGTCGGCGGCTTGACCCGTGCCCTCGAGTTCGTGCCGGCCGACGGCTCTGTCGCGGCCGTGGACGATCATCACGTACATGTTCGCGCACGCCAGCATCACGCACATCGCGTTCAACATGATCGCGCTGTATTTCTTTGGCCCGCGCGTCGAGGAACGGATCGGCTCGAACCGATTCATCGCGCTGTACGGCATCAGCGGCGTGTTCGGTGCGATGGTTTCGCTGATCTTTGCTCCATATGCCGGGATCATCGGTGCCTCCGCCGCGGTGTTCGGCGTCATGCTCGCCTTCGCTCGTTTCTGGCCGACGGCGCAGATCTATATTTTCGGCGTCCTGCCGATCGAAGCGCGCGTCGCCGTGATCCTCATGGTGATCTTTTCGCTCTACAGCGGCTTCCGTGGCTCGAGCAGCGGCGTCGCCGATTTCGCGCACCTCGGCGGTTTCGTCGGTGGGTGGCTGTATCTCACCTGGCTCGACCGTCGCCAGGGCACGCGCAAATTTCGATCGAAGGTCACGTCGAAAATCGCCAAGGACTCGCTCACCAACTGGCGGAGTGTCGACCCCAAGTCGATCCACGTGGTCAACCGCGACGAAGTGAATCGCATCCTCGACAAGATCAGCGCCAAGGGTCTCGCCAGTCTCACCGCCGAGGAGCGACTGTTTCTCTCGAACTTCGTCCCGCCCGACGATCGCGTACCGCCGGTTTCGTAGCGCGCGTCAGTCGGATCGCAGGGCCACGGCGGGATCGGCGCGACTCGCGTTCGTCGCCGGAATCCACGCGGCAACGACGCTCGTCGCGGCCAACAGTAGCGCCACGACCACCAACGTGGCCGGATCGGTTGGCGTCACGTTGAACAGCAGCGACGCCATCGCCCGTGTCGCCACGATAGCCACTGCGCTGCCGGCGACGAGACCGACCGCCGTAAGTCGCAATCCCTGACTCACGACCAGCCAACGCACTTGCGTCGACTGGGCGCCGAGCGCGATGCGAATGCCCATCTCACGCGTTCTGTTCCGCGACGTTTGCGCGAGCACGCCGTACACGCCGACAATCGACAGCACGACGCCGACGAGTGCAAAGCCCAGCAGCAGCGTCGTCATGAATCGAATCCGCGCCAGTGATCGCTCGCGCAACTCGTCCATGGTGGTGACGCGCAACGGAGCGAGGCGCGCGTCGAGATCGTGCATCACGGCGCGCACGCCCGGCACGAGCGTGGTTGGCGCGGTCGACGTGCGCAGGAGCAGAGTGACCGGCGACGTTGGCTCCTGGACGGACGAGTGCAGTACTTCGGTTCGCGGCGCGATGTTGAGGGCGTCGACGTGTTCGTTGCCCGCCACGCCGATGATGGTGTACCACTGCGTCTGCGGCGTTGGCACTTTGTCGAACGCGAGGCGCTGGCCAACCGGATCCTCGCCCGGGAAATAGGCCTTTGCCAATGCATCGTTGATCATGATCACCGGCGGGCCATCGCGCCGATCATCGTTCGTGAATGCACGTCCGCGCATCACCGGAACTTTCATCGTGGCGAAGTAGCTTGGCGAGACAGTTCGGTTGCCCGTTTCCGTGCCGTATCCGCCGTTCGGCCGTCCCCACGCGATGTAGTCGCTCGTGTACGACGTACCGGTGAACGGCACGTCCGTCGCGATCGCAGCACTCGAGACACCGGGAATCGCGCGCGCACGCACCTCGAGCTGGTTCATGAACGACTCGACCTTGGTCACGGAGTCGTACGCGGACGAAAGGCCGATGCTCACCGCGAGGACACCGTGACTGTCAAACCCTGGGTCGACGCGGCGAACTTGCCAGAAGCTCCTCACGAGGAGTCCAGCGCCGACCGTCATCAAGAGCGCCAGTGCAACCTCGCCGACGACCAGCGCCTCCGCCCAGCGTCTCGTCCGCGCGCCTTGCGCGGCTCCGCGCCCGCCGCCTTTCAACGATTCCACCGGATCGCGCTGGCGCATCCATACCGCTGGCGCAATCCCGAATATCAGTCCACTCATCACACTGATCGCGACGATGTACAACAGCACCGATTGGTCGACCCCAAAGTCATGGACGCGAAGCATGCCGTCGGGCTGCAGCTTCACCAACGCTCGCGTCCCGGCCCAGCCAAGGGCGAGTCCAAACGCACCGCCGAGCGCGGAGAGCGCAAGACTCTCGGCGATGGCCTGGCGTACCAATCGCGCGCGTCCCGCACCGAGCGCCAGACGAAGCGCCGTCTCTCGCGCTCGGCCGACCGCCTGCACGAGCAGCAAATTGCCGACGTTCGCGCAGGCAATGAGGAGTAGAAACGCCACCGACGTCAGGAGCACGAGCAACGGCAGTCGCGTGTCGCCAACGAGAAAATCGTGCATGGGCACCATCTCCGCGCCCATCACCCTGTTCGTCGCCGGGAAGTCGTGCTTCAGTCGGTCGACGACGGACTGCAACTGCGCGTTCGCCTGGTCGCGCGTGACGCCGGGCTTGAGTCGTGCCACCACTCGCATCCAGTGCGCGCGCCTGAAATTCACGCCCTCACGTGTCGCCGGATCCCACTCGACCGGATACCACACATCCACGCCTTCCGCCGGGTAGCTGAACCTAGGCGGCATCACGCCGACGATCTGCGCCGTCCGTCCGCCGAGTACGATCGATTTTCCCACGACCGATTCGGCGCCGCCAAATCGCCGGCGCCACGCCGCGTCGCTGATCACGACGACGTGCGTGCCGGTGCGCCACGATTCATCATCGCGAAAGACGCGACCGCGCTCCGGACGCACGCCTAGCGTCGTGAAGAAATTCCCCGTCACCGCCGACGCGCTCAACAACCGTGGCTCGTCGCCGCCCGTGAGCGTCGCGTGGCCAACTCCCTCGACGTACCCCATGACGTCTTGAAACGCGCCGACTCCGGAGCGCCAGTCGAGTAGGTTCGCCGGCGCGGCAACTTCCATGTGCCACTTTTTTTCCGGATTGTCTTCACCGATGACGTAGAGTCTATCCGCGGCGGGAAACGGAAGCGGCTGCAGCACAACCGCGTTGACCGCGGAGAAGATGGCGACGTTGGCGCCAATGCCGAGTCCGAGCGTCAGAATCGCGGCGCCGGACAACGCGGGCGTCCGCCGCATCGCGCGGAGCGCGAAATGCACGTCGCCCACGAAGTCTTCGACCCACTGCAGTCGGCGAACGTCGCGATGTTCTTCGCGCACGCGCTGCACGCCGCCAAAGTGCGCGACGGCGACCCGCCGCGCCTCGGCGGGACTCATGCCCTGCGCAACGTTTTTCTCCGTTTCGCGATCGATGTGAAATCCGATCTCTTCGCCGAGTTCGTCGTCGGATGCGCGCCGGCGTGTGAGCGCGTGAAAGCGCGCGCGAAGGCCGCCGAAATAGCTCATGACACACCTCGACCGATATCAAGAATGAGCTCGACCGCCTGCGGTGTAACGGCGCCAGTTCGTCGTCTCGTCGCCGACTGCCCGGCGACCGGCGGCCGTGAGGCGGTAGTACTTGGCTCTCCGGTTGTTCTCGGTCACGCGCCACTCACTCTGAATCCAACCGCGCTGCTCGAGCCGCTGCAGCGCGGGATAGAGAGAGCCCTGGTTCACCTCGAGCACGCCGCGCGAAACCTGCTGCATGCGCGCGCCTATGCCCCAGCCGTGCATCGGCTCGAGGGTGAGTGTCTTGAGGATTAGGAGGTCGAGCGTTCCTCGCAGGACGTCCGGCTGATCGTGCGGCATGGCCCCTTCTGTCGGCTTTCGACAGATAGTAGGGTCCGTCCTGTCGAAAGGCAACAGGAGCGACGCAGACGACCTCGAGGCGGGCTGCGCTGGACCCCGCTGGGGACGGACCGGGCATTCGAGCGTCGGCCTTGCCTCAGCGGTAGCGCGGGATCATTCGCGCGAGTATGGTGTTTCACTCGGCGTGAGGTCCATGTCGATGAGAGGAGAGATCATGCCCGCTGCCCTATTCGCGAATCGCCGCGCCGGATTAGATCCTTGGCCGCTGCCATGCTCGTCGCCGCCTCGGCGTGCAACCGTTCGAGCCCGACCGTAGACGCGTCGCTCAAAGCGGATCTCCAGGCCGCCGGCGGCGGCGTCGCCAACGGCGTGAGTCCGCAACTCGTGATCTCGCCGCTCGAAGCTTCGCCCACGGCGTCGCTGACACACGCTGCGCCCAAGCGCACGCCGCAGGCCTCATCCAAGCCGACCACTCGCGTTGCCGACAAGCCTGCGATCAACCCGGCCCCTGCACCCGTCGTAGCAGCGGTGACTGCGCCGGCGGCCCCGACCGCGAGTGCGCCGGTGCCAAGCGACCCCGCGCCCATTGCCCAGCCCGTTCGCGGTCAGGCTCAGCAGCAACGCGGCGTCTACAAGACGGAAGGAGAGATCTTCCGTCAAATGCCCTGGATTCGGCCGTAACCGGCCAGTTTGTAACTCAATAATCAAAGTATTCGGTCGTCGTGACTTAGCGCACGGCGCAGATGCGTCACGAAGTGTTTTCTGGCAGAACATGCAGCAGTCCGTCGAAGCACCCACTCCGCAGGCGCTGGCCGATCTGGTCGCGCGCTGCACTCAGATCAGTCGGTTCGCGCGTCAGTTGACCGCAGCGGAGGAGGCGCGCATTGCCGCGCTCGCCGCAGGAATTCTCACGATGCGTGAGGTCCTCGAGCTGAAGCCGATTCCCTCCCGTCGCCTTCCCTCTCGCCAAGCGCGAATCGAGCATTGGATGCTCGTTGGTGGGCGCCTATCTGACGTTGCAACATCGACCATCAAGCAGCTACACGGAACGCTCGTCGTCGATGAACACGAGCAGGTCAAGATCCTTTCGGATCGCACGTTGCGCGGCGTGTGGCGAACGGTGACCCTGTGGCGCGATGGCGTGCACGGGCTCTCCGCGCACGAGCTCATGGACTACCTGGCGCGTTTGGCGGCCGAGGCGCATGCGCGTGCGCCAGCAGCCGCGCAAATCCTCCTCCGGCGCAGCGAGGCCGTGGCGTCGACGTTTGCGCTGTTGCCCAGCGGTCCGCGTACGCGAGCTGACTAGCGAGTCAGCCGAGACCAGCGATGCCGAACCTACGCGCTCGCTGCGCGCGGTCCTACGCAGGCGGCAGTGACAATTGGAAGGAGAACCGAGTTCCCTTCTCGCGCGACGTTTCTACAACGAGCGCACTGCTCATTGCCTCGAGCAACGATCGGCAGATCGCCAATCCCAATCCCGCGCTCGAAAATCGAAGTCCGTCCGACGCCGGGCGAAAGCCCGTGTACAGCATCGACAGCACAGAGTCTGGGATCCCGGACCCGGTGTCCTGGATCCAGAACTCGACGACGTCGTTCGCCAGCTCGGTGCATCCCACGGTCACCGAGCCCTTCTCCGTGTAGCGAAGTGCGTTGCTCGTCAGATTGAGCAGCACCCGACTGACGGCAATCGGGTAGCCTATTCGACCATCGGCGCGTGGCAGCACGACGTGAATCGGTAGCCCTTTCTCCTCACCGACCGGGTGAACGACAGCACACACGTCGGCGATCAGTTCCTCGATCGAGAACGGCTCCGGTTGTCCATCGATCAACCGGTGTCCTCGCACCGCATCGATGACGTCGCACGCCATGTTGCTCAGCCCGAGCGCGGCTCCATAGATGAGACCGAGCTGTCGACTCTGCACGGCGGTCGTCGGGCCGCTCTGCCCGCGCTGAATCGTGTCGACGAGAAAAAGGATCGACGCGAGCGGCGAGCGCATGTCATGCGCAACCTCGATCACCGCTTCGAGCGCACCGGGACTCGACAGTCGGTCGATGAAATCGCTGCGTCTCCCGAACGAGAGTTCACCTCCGGCGCGCTCGATCGCCGAGAGTACGCTGATGATTTCCGACCGACTGATCGACGCCGCGTCGTCGAAGTCGGCGGAGCCGCCATCCAGCCGCTCGAGTTCCGACAGAAATTCGCTGCGAAGACAGTCGACGTGGTGGCGCGGGACGATCACCGTCGACGCCTCGTCCTGTTCAAATCGATCGAGCTGGTCGATGTTTGCCGCAGCGCGCCGAATGAGGTCGACGAGGCGGTCGATCCGCGCGCGCATGTCGTCTGGCGCCGCATGCTCCGTCTTAGCCAAGCGCTCCGCTGCGCGATCGCCCGCGGTGCGCAGCACCGACCAGGCGATTGGCGACAATGGACGCGACGGACCGACCGATGACTTCAAGTGCGTTGACTGGTAACTGACGGTTACAGGTATCCTAGTCGATACACTGATCGCCGGCGACCGCTCCACGCTTTGCGAACGGTCTCCGCCGACGGCGTCGTCGGGTTACAGCACTGACGGCTCGGCCGCGTCGCGTCTGAATCCGTGCCGTTCGAGCAGCCGGTACAGCGTGGTTCGATCGACACTCGCCAACCGCGCGGCCCGAGACATGTTGCCGGAGGCGCGCGCGACCAGGCGCGTTACATATTCCTTCTCGAAGCTCGCGAGCACGTGCTCCTTCGCCAGGTGATAGGCGTCGTTCAGTACCGCCGTGTGCGCGTTCGCGCGATTGTCCACCGGGCGCGACCAGTCTTGATGCGCCGGAATGTCCTCTACGGCGATCTCGAACCCCGGTTGAGCGAGCACGACGACGTGTTCGACGACATTCTGCAACTCGCGAACGTTGCCCTGCCACGGACGAGACGCCAAGAAGTCCATCGCCGACTCGCTGAACCGCGGCACTTCGTCCTTCACCGACCGGTGGCGGTGCCAGAATTGGGCGAGAAAGTGATTGGCGAGAATCGGAATGTCTTCGACACGCTGGCGAAGCGGCGGCAGCGCGATCGGGAACACGTTCAGGCGGTAGAACAGATCCTCGCGCAGCGTCTTGTTGCCAATCGCCTCGCGCGGATCGCGGTTCATCGCCGAAATGAATCGAACGTCGACAACCGCATCTTGCTGCTCGCTGCCGACGCGACGCAGAACACCGTCCTGCACGACGCGCAACAGCTTCGCCTGCAGCGGAAGCGGCATCTCGGTGAGTTCGTCGAGGAAGAACGTTCCCCCGTTCGCAACCTCGAGCAGCCCGACCTTTTCGCGGTCCGCGCCCGTGAACGAACCCTTGCGGTGGCCAAACATCTCGGACTCCAGGAGATGCTCTGGCAGTGCGGCGCAGTTGAGCGGCACCAACTTCTGATTCGCACGACGGCTATGGCGGTGGACGAACTGGGCGATGAGTTCCTTTCCAGTTCCGCTCTCGCCAACGATCATCACGGATGCATTCGTCGCCGCGACGCGGCGAGCCAAGTCGATCGCGCGGCGGAACGACGGCGAAGTGCCGAGCAGGGTGAGCTTGTCGCTGTTGCCTGTGTCACTCAGCAGGGCAGCGCGCGACTGTTCCCGCTCGCGATTGGTCGCGACCGCGAACGCAGCGCGTCCGAACAGGAGCTGGAGGTGTGTGCCCGAGAATGGCTTCGGGAGATAGTCCCAAGCGCCCGCGCGCAGCGCCTCGACGCTCGAGGCGACGCTCGGGTTGCCCGTGACCATGATGACGATCGTGCTCGGCCGCGATGCCATCACGGACTTGAGGATATCCATGCCCGAGACCGGCGTCATATAGAGATCGCACAGCACAACGTCGAAATGCGTGCGGCGAAGCAATTCAAGCGCTTCGTCGCCGCGGCCGATCGCCGTGACGTTGTAGCCCTCGACCTGGAGAACGCTCGCACTCCCTTCCCGAAGCGTGCGGTCGTCGTCGACGACGAGCACCCGAATCGATGAACGGCGCTCGCGCGTGGGTCCCGCTGAGTCCGACGGACCAAAACCGTCGTCGTCTGACTGAAGCAGCACTTCGGCATCGTCCACTAGGGACGCGGTGGAGCCACCAGAATGAGCAAAGGTGCCAAAATCGGATCTAACCGTCTTCATCGGCGGAGGGAGTCGGGAGCGAGAGGTGTTGGACGTGCGCAACAACAACCGTTGAGCAGTGACGCTCGTCACATAATGCAGCATTGACACTCAGTGTCAAGCGGCTGGATCAAAACGTTGTGTATTGGGAGACAGCGCGTTACACGCCGCCCCAAAAGAAGGATCGGCATGGCCAATCCAAAGCTGAATCCGGTTGGCGTCGGGCCGGCGCAACACCTCGTGGCGCGCCTCGCGCCAAGGTTGTGGCGGTGACCCCACAGGGACCTGTCGCATCAGCACGGTCTCAGCTACCCGAGACCGCTACAACTTGGGGGCCCTTAAAGGGCCACGGGCAGCTCGTCAAAGCTGAAGGCGCGCTGCTCAAACCCCGGAAGCTGCGAGTACTGCAGCGCCGCTTGCGCGCGACGCAGCAGCTCGGTCGGATCGATAGCGACAGACGCCAGATTGGTGACGGTGCAGTAACCAGCTCGTAGAGTTGAGCTTGCACCACTTCCGACCGCTGACGCCAGCCCATCGCGCAGTCGCGTCACGAGGCGCTGAACCCCAGGCGCGTCGGTATCGGGTGCGAGAATCACGAACTGGGAACGCCCCAGATAGCCGACGACGTCGGACCGGCGGCTCTGTGCCTGGCAGAGGTCAGCAACGCGCGCCAGTGCTTCGGAATCTGCGTTGCCGTCGTGCGACGGATTAAGGCCGGTTGTTGGCGCGTCAGCCGCCATGACCGCGACACATGACAGCGGTTCGTGCTTGCGCGTGGCGCGTGCGCCCAGCTTGTTGGCCCACTGCTCGAGACCCGCCGGCGTATAGAGGCCCGTAGCTGGATCGACCAACGACTGGGCGAGCGCCAGTTCGCGCCGCGCGCGAATGAAGGTGGCCAACTTGAGAAGAAACGTCTCGACGTCGAGCGGTTGGCTGCAGAAGTCCCACGCGCCTGCAGCATATGCCTCCGTCCGAACGCGATGCGGCGACGGAGACGCTGACGTCACGATCAGCGGCGTGGCATGATCGAATGAGGGATCGTCGCGGAGCGCCCGGCACACGGCGGCCGCGCTCAAGTCGGCGTGCGAATCGTCGAGAAGAACCGCGTCAGGGCGAATGTCACGCGCCGCATCGAGCGCGGGCGCGCCACCTGCGACGCGCGTCACGGCGTACCCGTTGAGTTCGAGCACGCTTTCGAGCGATCGTCCAAACCATTCACCTTCGCTAGCGACCAGCACCGACGGAGAGCGTCTCGAAGACCCTGTCATTGTCGCGTGTTCAGTGTTGGTGAATTGCGCCCCGCTATCGAGTCAAAGTCCCATCGGGTCCTACCACAGCACCCACTGGCGTGTCCGCGTCGTCGCCGGTGACATACCACTCGATCGCCAGTCCAAGCCCCTGCTCTATCGTGTGCGTCGGCTCGTAGCCGCGCGATTCTCGCGCCTTGTTGATGTTTGCGACGGACCGGCGAACGTCACCGGCGCGAGCCGACGCGTAGGCAGGTCTCGCCTTCGCGACGCGTGGCTCGAACCCTGCCAGGCCCAAACGAATCATTCGAAAAAGCTCATTCAACGATGTCTCGCGACCGCACGCAATGTTGTACGCATCGCCCGTCGCGCTCACCGCTGCGCTTGCCGCCGCGAGGAGATTGGCCTGCACGGCGTTTGCCACGTCGATGAAATCACGACTCGTTTCGCCGTCGCCGTACACTTCGCACGACTCGCCGGTGAGCAGCGCCGAAATCCAACGTGGAATCACGGCGGCGTACGCCCCGTTCGGATCTTGCCGGCGGCCGAACACATTGAAGTAGCGCAGCCCGATCGTCTCGAGCCCGTAGGTTCGTTGAAAGACGGCGGCAAATACTTCGTTGGTCGCCTTCGAGGCCGCGTACGGCGACATCGCTCGGCCAACGCGGTGCTCGACTTGCGGCACGTCAGTCGCGTCGCCGTAGACAGCGCTCGACGACGCGTAGACCACACGCCGCACGCCCGCGTCGCGCGCCGCCACGAGCACGTTGAGAAACCCGTCGACGTTGACACTGTTCGTCGCGATCGGATCATGAATCGAACGCGGCACCGACGCGAGCGCGGCCTGGTGCAATACGTAATCGACGCCCTCGCACGCCGCTCGACACGTCGCGAGGTCGCGAATGTCTCCACGAATCAGCCGGAAGCGCGCGGCTCCATCCGGATGCGACGCGAGCGCGTCGTCGATGTTGCGCTGGTAGCCCGTTGAAAAGTCGTCGAGTCCAACGACGATCTGGCCCAGGCCGATGAGTTCCTCGACCAAGTTCGAGCCGATGAATCCCGCGGCGCCAGTGACGAGCCAAACGCGCGGAGCCGCGAGGATATCCTCACGCAGCTGCTGATAGGGCGAGTATGATGAGATCTTGATCATTCGGAGTTGGGCACGTGCCGCGCTCCGAAGGCATCTTCCATTCCCATGCGTACCAGTTGCTCCAGATCAGTAAGAGCATGGGAAATCACACTTTATATTGGATACAAGGGACAAGCATCCCGCCAAAGCTCAGTGAGTGTCGCGGAAATGCCGCAACCTGTCGCAACAAATCGTTGCAACCGTGACAGTGCGCGACACGTTGGTGACATTCGGCAATTGCGTGTCACACCCAGCCATCAAGGGGTGATGGTGAGCTGCACACCGACGCTCCGTACGGTCGGCAACTGCCCTAGCTCAAGGCCTTGGAATCCAATCGCCGAAAGCGCCATCTCGGGATCGATGTTCGGCGCATTGGCCCACATCCATAGGTTGCGGCCGATCAACGAAACGCGAATCGTCTGCACGCGGAATCCGGGAACAAACCGAGCGGGGACGGTGGCGGTCGCACGCGCTTCGCGAAGCTTCGCGAAGCTGGCATCGTACACCCAACGTTCAGGGATTAGCCTCAAGGCGTGGTAGTACGCTTCTGTGGTGACGTGCTGGGTATTGGCTTGCCCGCTCGTTGCGTCAACGCCGGCGATGAGCAAGCCGCTGTCAGGGCGGAACGCGGTCTCCGCGAGCACACCTGATGTAGCGCCCAACATATTGGTTGCGCCAAAAATCCTTCCACCGAAGCTCGCGTCCACGAGCGCCGATACCTCGAGCCATCCATACGTAATTCGATTGCTCAGAGCACCGGTCCACGACGGCGTTGCATCGCCCAATGTCTTGGGGCCGGTCAGCGTGTCCGGCAGCGGGAGACCGTTCGCGAGAATGAGTGCGCCGCTCTGATTGCGCAGGAATCCGTCGCCGACAATGACGCCGAGCGGCTGGCCGGTGCGCGCCTCGAGGTCGACACCAAAGCGCGACGGGGTGAGCGCGATTGACGACGCACCACCATTGAGCGACTGGACCGTGTTGTCGTTGCGAGCGACGACAACTGATGCCTGCCATGTGAGGAGTCGTCTGCGCAGAATGTCGACGTTGAACGCTCCTTCGACACCGGCGTTAGTCAACGAGCCGCCGTTCGTTGCGACAAAGCTTGGACCCGACGGTTCCGCGACGATGAGGCCATTCGTGCGTTCGCGATAATACGTTAGGTCGACGCCAACTCGATCGTTGAACAGCCCCAGTCGTCCACCGAACTCCAGGTTCGTGGTCGTCTCCGGACCAAGTGTCGGGCTCGCGTTCACGGCTGGTGCTGGCGCGAGCGATACAGAATCCTTGGCCTGATATCCGGAATAGGTGTTCTGAACGTCGTAACGCGTCAGATCGGTTCCTGACTTCGACCATCCGGCGTGAAGGACTGCCGCGGTAACCGATCCGTCGGCGGCCGGGCGATTCACGTCCCGCGCCGGTGCCGGTGCACCCGAGAGTGCGCGTTTCACATCGAAGTCGAGTGACGCGGCTGGATAGAGATTTGAATCATGCCCCGGCGCGAACACCGACGACCATTCGTTGCGCACTACGAACGTGGCCGTGGCGTAGTCCGTCGCGGCAAATCGTGCTGATGCGAATAATGAGTGCGCGTGAGTAGTCGTCGTCGAATTGAGCACCGTGTCACTCGACGCAGAGGCCGGCGCGGTGAGCGCGCTGTCTCGGATGGTTGCGTCGTTGGTCAGCGAATTCGCGCGCAGGTTCGCTCCCACCGCGAATGACATTGGCGACAAGGCCCCATGCGGCTCGGCCCGCAGCACGACATCGAGATTCGACTCCCCACTGCTCAGGAATTGCGCCTGCGATCCACCAGCCGAGAAATCGCCGCGGCCGGAAGCGTCGGGGAATCCCCCCATCCAGCCAGACGCGACGTCGAAGTTGCGCGTGGCGTCGAAGTGGTCGGCCCCCCCGTGCAAGCTGGCGGCGAGCCACGATGTAAACTGGTAGTCGGCGCCAGCACCGCCCATCCAACGCGAACCGTGGTTGTCGTTCGAGTTCTCCAACGATTGGAAAAAGGGATTGTTCTGGCCGGCGTAATTCCAACTGATCTGGTTACCCGATGCGTCCCTCAAGTGTGTCCGGAGCGCCGCGATATCCACTTGACGACCAAAGCGGCTGAACTCGGCGACGGGATTGCTCTCGTCGAAGCCCGTGCCCGCGAGATCACTCCCTTCGTCGCTCGCGAATGTCATCGTTCCCTGCAACGCGAGCGGCGCGGTCGGCTGCGCGGTCGCCGTCACGGTGCCGCCGCGCCGCGTCACCGAGCTGCCAGGCGTCAATCCAGCAAAGTCGCGGTTGTTGAGCGAGGCGCGAAAACCGCCGTGCTCATACGAGCCCTGCGCTGCCACGTCGGTCGTGAGCGTGCGCCCGCGATCGAAGTAGTCGCTCACATTGTTCGGTGCCGCGAGCCACGCGCGAACGTCCGGTTTTCCGCTTTGAACCAAGCTGGCTTGGGCAATTGCCTGCCCCTGAAGCGCCGGTCCCCAACTTTCTGCGACGCCGTCGTTCACCCCACCGCCACGACCATTGAAGAACTCGAATTGACCGCCTGAACCCTGACCGTAGCTGTTTTGGTACGACGGGAGCCGAACGGGCGAATCTGCCGTCACCTGCTGGCTCGCGGATACGTCGAACCCATTTAGGCCGCGGCCAGACTTTGTTGTCACGAGAATCACGCCGTTTGCTCCACGATCGCCGTACGCCGCGGCGGCGCTAATTCCCTCGAGGACGCGAACCGTGGCGATGTCGCCGAGGTTGAGATCTTGGATCGCCGTCCCGTAGTCGAGCCCACCGAAACCGAATCGCTGTGCCGATGTCGTGACGGTGGAATTGTCGATCGGAATGCCGTCGACGACGATCAACGGTTGACTTGCGCCCGCGATCGAGCGCGAACCTCGGAGAACGATCGACGACGACCCGCCCAGGGCCGCGTCTGAGCGCACGGTCAGGCCAGGCACGCGTCCGGCAATCGCTGTGGAAAGATCGAGTGGGCCGGCGGCCTCGTCGAACGCCGTGCTGTCGACGAGTCTCCCGCCCACCCGAGCGATCTGACGTGTCACCACCACCGGCGCGATCGTGACACTCGTTGACGGCGTCGGGGACTTGGCCGCCACCGGGCGTTCACTCGACGCGGCCGAGAGGTTGAAGTCCTGCACCAGCGAACCGCCGACGAGAACGATGTCGACCGATTGATCGGCGAATCGAACATGGCGCGCCACAAGCGACACGGTCTGGCCACGCACGCGGGACGAAGGGACGATGAAGCTGTAGCGTCCGTCCGCGTCGGTGGTGCCACCCAGATTGAGCTGCGGCAAGCGAACGCTCGCGTCTCGCAAGGGCATGTTGCCGGCGGACACGTGACCGCTGATCGTCTCGGTGGTTTGCGCCGCGGCGGAATTGATCGCGCAGAACAGACCGATCGCCAAGACGAAGGCGCGCGCGGGCAATGCGGCCGGCGCCCCGACGGACGGGGATTGAAGCGTCACTCGCTCTCCAAAGTGTACGGTGGTGGGTGGGTGCGCTCTACGGATTGACGCCAAGCACAATGAATCGCGGAGTGACTTGGAACGCGGCCGTGCTGTTGCCGAGCTCCCCCGCGCGGTTCTGGCCCCAACAGAGGACGGATCCGTCGAGAATTTGACCGCACGTATGGGCTTCTCCAGCACTGATCGACTCGAACTTGAATCCGCCAAAGACGGCCGTGGGCGCGGCACGGGTAACCAGGCTGCTGTCACCAACTTGGCCGAAGTTGTTTGCCCCCCAGCAGTACGCGGTGCCGTCGGCCGTTAGCGCGCAGGCGTGCGCTCCTCCCACGGATAGCGACGTGAAGGTCGGCGCGTTTGCGTATGTCTGAGGCGTCGTTTGAGCCGAGCTCACCCCCGCGACGCCACCCCAGCAGTATGCTTTGCCGTCGATGGTCAAGCCGCAGGTCCACGCGTCGCCGGCGCCAATCGATTGAAACGAGAGCGCGGTGGCGAGTATGGTCGGCGCGACGCGACTGCTCGTCGTTCCGTCGCCCAGTTCGCCATTTCCGTTGAGACCCCAACAGAAGGCCGCGTGGTCGACGGTGAGACCGCAGGCGTGTGCACTGCCAGCCGCGACGCTCGAGAACGAGAAACCGCCGGAGACCCGAACCGGCACGAAGCTCGTCACCGTATCTGCGTCACCAAGCTGGCCGACGCTGTTGTTCCCCCAGCAGTAGGGCGTCTGATCGGTCGTGATGGCGCAGTTGAACGCCGACCCGGTCGTGACCTGTGACCACGCTAAGGAACTGGCCAGGAGCGTGGGTTGGACGGAGGTCGTCACCTTGCCGGATGTATCGGCCAGGGCGTTGATCCCCCAGCAGTACACGGTATGGCCGGACGAGACGCCGCAGTAGTGGCTGACCCCACCGTCGACCGAAGTGAACACGACGCCGCCGATCGTTGGGGTTGGGGTCGGAGTGTTTGCCGACCCGGCGTCGCCAACGAGTGGCTCCTGCCCCCAACAGCTCACAGGCCCACTCACTAGTATACCACAAGTGGCAGATCCTGCAGAGCTTACAAGCGACGGCATAAAGTGAATTGGAGAGCCGGTTCCCGTGGCGCTGAGCGACAACTCGGCGCTCTCGACCTGGACGATGAGCGACTGCGCGCCCGGAGAATCGCCAAGGGTCCAGGTGCCAGGCGACGCCGCACCGTCGGCGCCGGTCGACACGATCGGTGTAGTCACGCGGCCGCCGCTCGTGGGTGTAAACGTCACGGGCACGCCCTGTCGAGGATTGCCAAGTGAGTCCACGAGCTTCACGGACGGTACAACGGGCAAGGCCGACAAGATCACGCCGGTTTGGCGGTCTCCGGCTACGACCGCGAGCGCCGTGAAGCTGGTTACTGAGAACTGGGCGGGATTGGAAGTAACCCACGGGATGCGGTTGCCGTCGTCATCAACGACGGTGGCCGAAACAGTGTTCAGCCCGTTCGATGGACCGAGCGTCCACGCCGTTGCGACCCGCCCGGCCGCATTCGTCGTGTCCTTGACCGTCGAGACTTTGCCGCCGCCGGCCGTGACCGAAAAGGTGACGGCCGAGCCCGAAACGGGCGCGCCGAACCGATTTGTGACAACGACCCGGATGGAATCGGCGATTTGCGTTGACGGCGTCGCTGCGGCGGGAGCGGTCCAATTGACCGCGGCGATCTGCGCGGCGCCGAGCCAGACGACGTGAACGCCAATCGGAGGGGCTGCCACGCCGAGCGATGTGGCTGTAACAGCAGCAATACCAGTATCTTGCGCGAGCAGTCTGCCGTTAGGCCCAAACACGGCGATCGAGTCGGCACTGCTCTGCCAGGCAAAGGGCACTGTAACAACATTTCCCTTGGCATCCTTGGCTGTTGCAGTCAAGATTTTGTGCTGGCCGCGTTCGATCGCGAAGGATGCGGTGTCGATACTGATCGAGGCGACTGAAGGGGTGCTGATGACGCCGGTCGTATCGCTCCCGCCGCAACTCACCAGGCCGACGATGGCGCCGGTGGCGACCAAGAAACTCAAGAATTGAGCGGCAGCGCTCGGTTCGTTCGCGACGTGACGGAGCCGATGGCTGACAAGCGACATTCAAGGGTCTCGAGAGAGCGATTGGACGCGGACTGCGCATCACCGTCCGGAAGGAAGGACGATAAGGACGTGGAATGATTGTTGAGGCACGCCGCGCGTCACGAGGCCAGCTGAGGCGGCCACGGCTAAAGCAAGCCGACGGCGCTGCGGCCGAACGATATGCGCGGAACCAAAGAGCGGCAACGCCCGCGGTCAGCATGCAACACGTGGCCGGCGCTCATGATGGCACCTTCTAATATCAGTTGCGGTAAATAGATTGAGTCGTAGCATGGGGTCAGCGTTTGCCGTGCTTCGAATCACTTTTTTTGGGAAAAGACCCCACCCTACCCCATGCCGGCGAGCAACGGCTTGCTACAGGTCAATTCGTGACGGTTTCTGGATTCACTCGCGCGGCCACAGTCCGCGGTACGTCGACTGTGGGCGCCATTGTGCTACTCACGCTATTGGCGAGCAGCGGCCGCTTGGTTGCACAAGCGCTGGCCCCTGACGGCACTCGGCACCTCGAGACCCGCGCCGATCTGGAAGCCGAGGCACAACAGGCCGAGGCTCAGCATCGGTCGGGCGAGGCGTGGTTGCTTCGGACGAGGCTCAAGGAGGGCGACTTCCAAGAAGGTGATCGCATTCTCTTGAGTCTCCAGGGTGGCAATCAGGTCATCGGCTTCCCCGCGTCGGCGAATCAAGTCGATACCCTTATCGTTCGGGCCGGCAAGGTCGTCCAGTTTCCGCAGATGACCGATCTCTCGCTTGATGGTGTCCTGCGATCAGAAGTCACGGAACGGATCCAAAGTCACCTCGCCGAGTACCTTCGCGATCCCGTCGTCCGCGTGACACCGCTGCTCAGAATCGGTGTGCTCGGGCGGGTAGTGCGGCAGGGATACTACTACACGTCGGCGGATGTTCTCCTGACGGACCTAATCATGCAGGCCGGCGGTCCAGCGCCCGATGGGGATCTGCGAGACGTGACCGTTCGACGAGGGTCGGACGCAATCTGGAAGTCGGGCGACATCCGCACCGCGCTGTCGGACGGGCTATCGCTCGATCGATTGCACCTTCGCGCGGGCGATGAGATCGACGTGGGAACCCAGCATCAGTTTTCCTGGATCGCGGCGGCGCAAGTCGCCGGGACGTTGGCGGCTGTTGTTGCCCTGCTCATCCGGTTCAAGTGAAAACCGGCGACGATTCGACTCGACTTTTGCCTTTTGACGCTCGTCAGCTCTTGAACTCGACACGCGGTTATGTCTGATAACTCTTCGCAACTCCCTACGGTCCAATCGAACTTGTCCGCCGGCCTACAGGCGTGGGAAGGAGTTGAACCGTCGGCGCCACCAGCATCGACGTCGCCGTTGGAGCGGGCGCTCGCCGCTATTCGGCGCTACAAATTTCTTGTGATCGGTGTGGTGCTGTTCGCCGCGGCCGCCGGTGTAGCTGCAACACGGCTAGTCACGCCGCAGTACGAAGTGCACGCCACGATATGGATTCAGTCGGAGACGCCGCTCGACACCAAGAGCGGACCGATTCGGTCGGCCGAGTTACTCAACTCCGGCGCGTGGGTCGAGCTCCTCAAGAGCTATCGCGTAACCGACTCGGTTGTTCGCGAGATGGCGCTGTATCTCAAACCGGCGACTCCGCAGGACGCTCCGCTATTCACGAAGTTCGCGCTCGCCGAAAAGTTTGTTCCTGGGCCGTACCGCTTGACGATCGACCCCAACCACAAGCGCTGGGTGTTGGCCTCGACAAAATTCGCGACGTCGGACAGCGGCGCGGTCACCGACTCAGCCGGACGCGCCTTCGGGTTCCGCTGGGTCATACCGGCCGGAGCGTTCATCGGAACGTCAAGTCACACGGTCGATTTTTCGGTGTCGATCCCGCGTGAAGTCGCGGTTGCGCTTCGTGACCGACTGAACACCAAGCTGGTGCCACAGAGCAGCTTTCTACAGTTGTCGTTGCAGGATCCGAATCGACGGCTCGCCGCCGGCGTGCTGAATGCTTGGGTAACAGAGTTCTTGTCGGTTGCCGGCGAACTGAAGAAGCGAAACCTCGTTGACGTCGCGAGCATTTTGGATGGTCAGCTGGCGTACGCGGAGAAGTCGCTACACGACGCGGAAACCGCGCTCGAACAGTTCCGCGCGCGTGTCATTACGCTGCCGACGGAGGGCGGACCGGTCGCGGCCGGCGTTCAGGACACGCGAGACCCCGCGCTCAAGTTCTTCTTCGAGCAGCGGACCGAGTACGACAACGTCCGCAACGATCGCGAGAGCCTGCAAAAAATCGTGGACGATGCGAACAAGGGCGCCGTGCGTTGGGAGTCGGCCCTGTTGATCCCAAGCGTGGCGCAGAGCCCGGCGGCCGAAGCACTCCGGGATGCGTTCAAACAGGAATACGAATCACAGGCGGCGCTGGCGAACGCCCGACTGGTCTACAAGGACGAGTATCCGCTCGTCAAGCAGATGATCGCGTCGTTGAGCACGCTCCAGACGCAGACGATTCCACAATTGGTCAAACAGATTCTCGACCAATTGGCGCAACGCGAATCTCAGTACGACACGCGAATCGCGAGCGAGTCGCGGGACCTGCAGGCCATCCCGGCACGAACGATCGAGGAGATGCGTCTCCGCCGCCAGGTAACGGTGTCGGAAGGTTTGTAC
This sequence comes from uncultured Gemmatimonadaceae bacterium, assembly GCA_963817445.1. Lineage (GTDB taxonomy): Bacteria > Gemmatimonadota > Gemmatimonadetes > Gemmatimonadales > Gemmatimonadaceae > JAQBQB01. The sequence goes on along the minus strand of CAWFOG010000022.1, from coordinate 23,347 downwards.
ACGACGCTCAAGACGCGCTATCAAGAGGCGCAGCTCGCCGAGGCGAGCGCAGTCCCCGATGTCAGCGTGCTCGATTCGGCGATCGCCCCGATTGCGCCAACCAAGAACACAAAACCCGTCATCATTCGATTTGCCCTCGCCGCCGGGCTCGGCGGCGGCCTTGGTCTCGCACTGCTTCTTGACCGGCTCGATCGCCGGATTCAATACCCCGAGCAGGCGACTCAGGACCTGGGTCTGCCGATCGCTGGGGCAGTTCCGCGGCTCCCGAAGGGTGGGGTGGATCCTAAATCGCCAGAGCAGGTCTATCAGCTCGTCGAGGCGTTTCGGTCGTTGCGAATGAGCGTCATGAACGCTGGTTCGCTCCCTGTTTCGCTGGCCGTCTCAAGCCCGTCACCGGCTGACGGCAAGTCGTTCATCTCGTCGAATTTGGCGATGTCGTTCGCCGAGGGAGGGTTCAAGACCCTGCTGATAGACGGAGACACGCGCCGCGGAAACCTGCACGACATGTTCTCGTTGCGCCGGAGCCCTGGTCTGACCGACTTCCTGGCAGGTGCTGCCGACCGTGAGTCGATCGTGTACTCAACGCCGCACCAAAATCTGTGGATGATTCCGTCGGGCATGCGGCGCAGGCAAAGCCCAGAATTCCTGTCGTCGCCAATGCTCAAAGAGCTGATCCAGGCGCTCAAGTCGGAGTACGACGTTGTCATCTGCGACACTCCGCCCTTTGCCGCAGGCATTGATGCCTATGCGATTGCCACGGCAGCCGAGCGACTCGTGGTGGTTCTCAGGGTTGGCAAGACCCTACGGCGCATGGCGGCGGCGAAAATGGTGATGCTGGACCGATTGCCGATCGACGTCATTGGCACTGTACTCAATGCCGTTCAGCTCGACGGCGAGTTCCAGTACTACGGCTACGTTCGCGGCTATGACGTTGAGGATGAGCAAGAACCGGCACTGCTGCGCCCTTAGCTGACGGCGCCGTCGCGGGTCGAAAAGTGGGGGAGTCGCTCAGCGACTCCCCCACTTTTGTGCTCTATTCCACTCATTGCGCGTGACGCACAGCACAACTTCTGTTGCGCACGTGCCGAAATCTGTCGTTTCGCCGCAACAGCTGCCCACAGGCGGACACTCGAATGCGGACCAATATTACCGCATAAGATAATACAGTACATCAACTTACGTGAATAAATGAAAACAGAAGAGGCGAGCACACGGACTGCATTGGCCCGACGCATCTCGACGACTACCGAGTCCATCAGGAGGACCGTCAGGAATGCAGGCCGAGGCTTCCCAGCCGTTGCAGTATATCCAGAGCTCAGTATCCGCGCCGCAGCGGACCCGCCGCGCGCGCCGGCACACCGTGCCCTCTCTTGGGGCGACGGGCCGCGATTTCTCGCACCCAGCCCCCCACCAGGCTGTGCGCGAGCTCACGTTGCGGAGCGAGACGCCGCTTGGCGTTCTGCCACGGGAACGTTCCGAAGCTGCTAGCCGCGCCACCAACGTGATCATCGCGAGCATCGGGCTTGTCGTGGCCGCGCCGATCATGGCGTTGGTTGCACTGGCGGTACGGCTTACGTCGAAGGGTCCTGTGCTCTATTCGCAAACCCGAGTCGGAGTCGATCGACGGTTCCGGCATGGCGCGTCGAGCGATCGACGGGGCCACGATTACGGCGGACGCCTTTTTCGGATGTACAAGTTCCGGACGATGCGTGTCGACGCCGAAGCAGACGGTCAGGCGGTCTGGGCGAAAAAGCAGGACCCGCGCACGACGGTCGTTGGTCGCGTGCTTCGAAAGACGCGCCTGGACGAGCTGCCGCAGCTTTACAACGTGCTGCGCGGCGACATGAACATTGTTGGCCCGCGCCCTGAGCGACCGACGATCTTCGACCAATTGCGGTCGGATATTGCGGACTATCCGTATCGTCAGCGAGTAAAGCCTGGGATCACCGGATGGGCGCAAATCAACCAGTCGTACGACGCATGCGTCGACGATGTGCGCCGCAAGGTCCATTTCGACCTCGAGTATCTTCGGCGCCAAGGCCTGATCGAGGATCTCCGTATCATGTCGCTGACGCTGCCGGTGATGTTGTTTCGGCGGGGTGGCTGGTAGTCACTGACGCGGCCGCGCGGTGGCGATCCGCGCGCAGTCTTAGGGTCTGCCTTGCACCGCCGAGCACCTCGGCGTTGGCCCCTCATTGCCCCGGCGAGCCAGTTCACGCACGCCGCCCTGCGTCAGCCCCGATCTGGCAGGACGTCGCCGCGGCACAGGCCAATGGGATGAACGGCATCCGTCGCTAGGATCCGAACCCGTTTAGCTAGCGCGGGGTACAGCCGACACTTAATGTACGGCCGCTCTGGATAACCACCATCTGGCGAATTCATGGTCGCACAACTATTGCGCCCATGCAACAGATGTAGTGGGCGCGACACAACTTGCGGGAAAATTAGCTTGACTGAGTGCGCAAATAACTATAATAACACGACTTAAGCAGTCATCGAACACTATGGAACTCGCTGTCGGCGCGTGCGAGCTTCCGCGAAGCCTTAGGCGGTGGAAGGTACATGTCGTCTGATCGTGGGACTCACCGCATAACGAATTTGGACGCGGCTCGTGGAGCCGCGATGGTCCTTGTGTGTCTGTCACACTTTACACAAGTGTACCTGGACACGCCGAAGCACGTTGCCGTAGCGGACATCCCCTATCTCTACGCGATCGGGATGATCGCCTCCCCCACCTTCGTCGCCGTCAGCGGCACGGTGCTGGGCTTGTTGTTCGTCGTCAAGCGCCAGAGCTTCTCGTCGCTTCGCGTAAAGCTCGTGGATCGTGCGCTGTTCTTACTGACGGTCGCGCACGTGCTCATCGCGTGCTCGCGCCTGTCCTATCAGGCACATCCACTCGACGCGCTGCGAATGACGTTCATGACCGACACGATCGGCATTTGCGTCGTGGCCGGGATCTTTTTGATCGACCAGACGTCGAGGACAACGCGGTGCGTACTTGGCGTTGCCTGCTTCGCACTGGCTTGGCGGCTACTCTATCTCTGGACGCCGTATGAGACCTTCGTCGAGCTAACCAAAGAAGTGCTGATCGGAAGCACACCCGATCATGTACTTCCGTACACGGTTCCAATTCTCCCGTGGTTCGGTGTCTACATCACGGCCACCGCGTTTGGGGAATTTCTTGGCGATTTGTATCGACGTGGGAATCAGGCAGGCGTAGAGCGTGCGCTGGCGCTAACTGGGCTGGGCGTCACTTCGCTGGCAGTCGCAATGCGCTGCGTCGGTTGGATTGTTGAGGCGCATCCCGCAGTCGACCCGCGATCGGCGGCGTATTGGTCAATGTTCTTTTCCCCGTGGTCCAAGCTGCCCCCGAGTCCCGAGTACGTGTTGTTCTTTGGCGGATTGGGCCTGATCATGATGGCCGCGGTGACGTACACGAGTCATCGCGCACGACTCCGGTGGATCATCGCGCAGCTTGCCGTGCTCGGGCGCTGTTCGCTGGCGGTGTTCACCGTGCAATTCTACGTGTATTTCACCATTCTGCCGCACATTCGGTTCGGCCCGACGCCTCTCTGGCCGCTCATATTTCTCGCGTCGCTCGCGAGCATAATGTTGTTCGCTCGGTGGTGGGACGCTCGCGGACTGAACCGAATTCTCACCTTGGGCGTGCGACGCGTCCCGACTCTCAGGCTCAACCTGCCGCGGCTCGTCGGTTCGCGCGCTCCGTAGCGAAGCTAGACACCGAGCGAGGTAGTGCTCGCGACGGAGCATGACGGTTACGCTCGGCGTGATGCCGCGGCCGACCGCCCCGAGTCGCCCTACATCTCGAGCGACGTCAGCGTTTGTGGAACCGTAGCGGCGCCGAGAGCCGCGCGTACGAGATCGTCCAACTCGCCTGCACGGGTCGCGTACGAGATCGAGGCCGCTGCGCCGACGGGTGCGAGGATCTTGCCCTGCAGGAGGTCATCGAGAATTGCGCGCAGACCAGCCGTATCCGACGGTTCCACGGCCATCGCGCCGACTTGTCTCGCGGTGCGCGCCGACGCACTGTTTTTCTCGGCGATAACGAGCGCCGGCACCCCCATCCCAAGACATTCGTACAGCTTGGCTGGCACTTGAAGCGGTTGGTCTTGCGCGAGGACGAGTGCAATTCCGGAGCGACTGAGCAGATCGAGGGCTTCGTTTGGTGGTATCACGCCGAGAAATTCGACGAGGCCACTCAGTCCGTGCGCGGCGATCTCGCTTTCGAGCTGCGCCTGATTGACGGCACTCATGGTGCCTGCGAGCCGAAGCTTGAGACGCGTCAACACCTCGGGTCGTTCTCGCGCGAACTCGGCGATCGCCGTCAATACACCGGACAGGCTGCGGCCCGCGTAGAACGTGCCGACGTGGACCAGTGAACAGTCTCGCGGCGACGTGGCGACGGGCCGCCGGACGCGTTCCAGATCGACTCCGTTCGAGATCGCCGACACGGACATGTCCGGGTGTTCGCCTCGCATGTCTTCGGCAAACTCTGGAGTATTCACGAGCAAACGCGAAGCGCGCTTGAGAATGAACGCTTCAATGGTTTGTAGCGCGCGCTGCAGTCCGACAAAGCTGAACCCATACGCGGCAAACTTGCCGTCGCGTCCGACCCACGGATCGCGCATGTCGACCCAGAGCGGTTCGCTGCGCCCAAGTGTGGCCAGGACGCCAGCGAGATGGGCCGAGTGTGGTGGACCACTCGTGACGACGAGATCGAACGGCTGTTGCGCCAGGAGATCGCGAGCCGCGAACCCAGCCCGAAAAATCCAGCCGCGCGCCACGTCGGGAAACATCATCGACAGGTCGACCATCGTTCGCAAACCGACCGCTGCGCGAATCGGAAGCGACTGGCGCGTGGGGCTGTTCAACGTGGTGACCGCTTGACGCACGCGGGTCGACTTTGCCTTGAGGCCTCGAACCCCTTGGTTGTAGCGATCGAGGAGTGTCCGGCGGCGCCGGACAACGTGGACATGAACCCCTTGGATCTCATTCTTGTCAGCATCAATCGCTGACGTTACGACGTGAACCTCCCAGCCAAGGCGCGCGAGGTACTTCGAAAGGCCAGCCCACCGAAGCCCCCCAACAGCGCCGTCCGGCGGAAAGTGATAGGTAAGAACGAGCAAACGACGGACGATTGGCTTCGTCGGCATTCGATGCGAGTTTGAAGTTGCACGTCAACGCTCTAACTTACTAAGAAGACCGGGCTTACGAAGTATCAAGCCCGAGCCACGCCCACCGTCTCATCAGCTCCGCCGCCCACTCTTGCGCCTACAGACGATCCGAATGGACTGGCGGCGCCAAGCAGATGTGAAGCAGCCACGTCAACGCAAGCGTGGAACCGTATGACTGTTCGGGCTCAGCTTGCGGCACGACAAATCAGGTCGTTGAGCCATCCAATGCGGATCGAGCAGCCGGCGGTGAGCGGACTGGTCAGCGCGATCATACCAACCTTCAATCGCGCGCACATTGTTGGACGGGCGATCGAAAGTGTTCTCGGCCAAACTTACCGAGACATCGAGGTAGTCGTCGCGGACGATGGTTCGACTGACGATACTCAGGCCGTGGTGAAGCGCTTTGGCCCCCGCGTTACGTGCGTGACTCAGCCCAATCGCGGCGTCTCGGCTGCTCGCAATTTGGGCATGCGGCATTCGCGCGGCGAGTTCATCGCGTTCCTCGATTCGGACGACCGCTGGCTGCCTTGGAAGATCGAAGCGCAGGTCACGGCACTGACTCGGTTCGCGACGGCGGGGATCGTTTGGACCGACATGACGGCGATCGACGAGCAGGACAAGGTGCTGCGCGATCGGCATCTACGCGTGATGTACATGGCGTACCAGTCGGTCGACATCGCGCGAACGCTTGCTCAGGTCGCAACTTTGGGCGAGCTGACGTCGAGTGCTCCCAGCGCCGACGCCAGGTCACCGGTACTCGAGGGCGATCTTTATAGTGCGATTCTACTCGGGAATCTCCTGCATACGTCGACGGTCCTCTTCCGGCGCGCGTGCGTGGAATCCACCGGGGGATTTGACGAATCGTTCGTACGCACGGGCGAGGACTACGAGTTCTACGTGCGACTGTGCTCTGCGTCGCGAAGCATATTTATCGACGCCGCGTCGACGCTCTATCGGATTGGCGCAGCGGATCAGCTGACGCGGCCGTCGATGATGCTCGAGATCGCGCGCAACAATCTCCGCACGGTCCAGAAGTGGCTTCCGCACACGGCGGCCAGCCTGACGCTATCCCCCGCGCTCATTCGGCAGCGGATCGCCGCGTCGTTCGCGTGGGTGGGCGAGGCCGAACTCGACGCGGGAAACCGTTTCGCGGCCGCGCGGCGACTCGGGCAGAGCATCGCTCAGTTGCCGAGAGTCGACCGCCGCGCCGCGATGCTGGTGCGGTGCGCCCTGCCGGAATTCGCCACGTCAGCGCTGCGTCGAGTGCGAGCCGCGTGGCGATGATAGTTTGCCAATGAGACAACTCAACGCCGACTCGGACGACGGTGGCTTGTCGGTCACGCACCGTCGCGGATTCGGCGACGCTCGGAGGGCCGATGAAGGTGCGGTTGCTCTGGCCGGCGTCGCATTTCCGATTTCGCAGCGCGCGGAATGGTGCGAGGCCGTCGGATGCGACGATTCGCTGCTGGTCATCGCGCGCGACTCGGCGGACCGCGTGCGTGGGGCCATGGGCGTAGAGATCGCGCCGAGCCGGGCGCTGCCCGGGCACAGCCTCTACCGCGTCGAGCGCTTTTCGTCGACGGCGGACGACCGCGTAGACCACGCGCTTCTGTCGCATATCGTCGACGTCGCGCGGCGTGATTCCCGGTGCCTGCGCCTAACGATCGAGACCTTTGAGCGAGATATCGCGGCACGCGAACGCCTGGCGCAGTCGCTTCGAGCTCTCGGTTTCGTACATCGACAGTCCCAGCGGTCGTATGCACGGACGCTGGCGCTCGACTTGGCTCCGGGTGAACCGGCGCTCTTAGCGGCGCTAAACCTCAAAGTACGGCGCAACATCCGTGAACCGGTCAAACGAGGGCTCGAGCTTCGCTCCATCACCGATGCGGCGCTCGCACCTCGCCTCGAGGCGCTCATGGCGGAAACGTATCAACGCACGGGCGGGAGTGCGCCGCCGCTGCCCTGGCAAACGATGATCGCTCTTTCGCACCGGGAACCAAATCGCTCGCGCATTGGCGGATTGTTCGATCCGACAAGCGACGGCCCAGAGGCGTTGGTGGCGTTCGCCTGGGGCGCTCTGCACGGTAGCTATGTCACGTATGAAGCCGGCGCCTCGACACGCCGCGCGTCGCTTGGCCGAACTCCGCTCGCCTACGCTCCGCTGTGGGATCTGGTCACCTGGGCTGGGGGCACGACAGCGAGCTGGTTCGACTTCGGCGGCATCACCGCCGGCACGAAGGAAAGTGCTGACGATCCGCTCGGAGGTATCTCGGACTTCAAGCGGTTTTTCTGTCAAACCGCGGTCGACGTCGGCGACGATTGGGTGCTCGAACCGCGAGCGATCCGCGCCGCCGTCGCACGAGTGGCCAGCGCCCTGGCGCGTCGGTTCTCGCGATGAACGAGATCGCCTTGTCGTCGTTGGGCGCTTTTCTGGCGCGCGTGGGACGGGTATCATTCGCAGTCTCACGAACACGCCGTGAGCGCAGCGGTCGGCGTCGCCAGTCGCTGGGATGTGTCGTGCCATTCCCCGCGCCGTAGACCGATCATGGCGGAATCCAAGAACGACGAATCACAATCGAGGGTCATTGGCGTCGTGCAACGGCTACTCGCCGAGCGCTCGATCGTCCGTTCGGTTGCGCCCGACGATGACCTGCGCGAAGCGGGATTGAGTTCGCTCGACATGGTGAGCCTCGTGCTTTCCGTCGAGGCGGAGTTCGACGTGCTCGTTCCGGAATTGAGCATCACGCCGGCGCACTTTCGATCGGTTTCGGCAATCACGGCGCTCATCGCTGAGTTGCTGCACAAGCTCTGAACGCGACGTTCGCGACGCCGGCTCCCGTTCGTTCCGAAGCTTCCAAGGGCTCGAAGATGCCGCTGGATCCACGCGCAAAGCGACTCCTGGACATCGTCGCCATTGGCCGCGCGCCGATGGCAGCGGAGCTATCGGCGCCGAAGATGCGCGAGGCGATTCGCCAGCTCGCCCGGGACACCGACGTCACCGACGCCATCGACTCGATTCAGAATCGCACGATTCCGGGGCCGAGCGGCGACATGGCGATCCGAGTGTATTCGCCCGCACGGGATCGCGAATCGCTGCCAGGTGCCCTCGTCTACTTTCACGGCGGAATGATGGTGTTCAGCGATCTCGATACACACGATGGTGTGTGTCGGATGCTCGCCAACGCTAGCGGCTGCCGAGTCGTGTCAGTCGACTATCGCCTTGCGCCGGAACACCCCTTCCCTGCCGCGATCGATGACGCAATGGCGGCGACGCAGTGGGTGTTCGACCATGCAACTGAACTGAATGCCGACCGCGGGCGAATTGGTGTCGCGGGAGATTCCGCGGGGGGAACGCTTGCCAGTGTTGTCTGTCAGCTCGCTCGGGCGGCCGGCGAGCCTCGGATCGCGCTTCAGGTCCTGCTGTGTCCCGTCACCGATCTGGGCGCGGAGTCGGCGTCTCGCCGGGAATTCGCCAGTGGATATTTCATCGATCGAGCGGTGCTCGAGTGGGCGAAGGCCCAGTATTGTCCTCCGGGCACCAACCTCGAAGACCCTCGGATTTCACCGATCCGAGCGGACAGTTTCAGTGGTCTTCCGCCGGCAATCATCCACACCGCTCAGTACGACCCCGTGCGCGATGAAGGAGCTGCGTACGCGCAGGCGCTCGAGCGGGCCGGAGTGTCAGTTCGCTATGTGTGCCACTCGGGGATGATCCATCATTTCTACTGCATGGGGCGAATCATTTCGCACGCGCGAACCGCGATCGGCGATCTCGGCGCCGAGATTGCTGCGATGCTGTCGCCCAGGCCGGAGTCGGCACGCTAGTGTCAGTGGCTACCGCGGCACACGACGCTTCGATCAATTCCGCACACATCTCAGTGCGGCGCGAAGAACTCGATGTACGACGCGATGCGACCGTCGCGAATCTCGATCATGTCTACGAGTTCGGTGAGCACCGTCATTCCAGTGATTTTGGAGAGAATGCTCACCCGCCAGTGCACCGCGGCCTTCGACCCATCAACGAGCAACGAGAGAATCTGGGCGTCGGTCAGCTTGAATGTCTTGATCATGATCGCCAGGAGTGGCCGGTACTCGCCGATGCCGCGCGCGGTGAGCGCGACCGGACTGGCGTTGCTGGCGCCGGCAATTTGAAAGACGGCGTCCGTGGTGAACTTGTCGCACACATTCGCCAAGTCGCCGCTCACACGTGCCGCGTACAACCCGTGCAGGAGCCGTTCGGTCTCGTGCCGTTCCGTCATGGCGTGATCTCTCCCACCGCTCAAGGTTGATGCCTTCGAGTCCCAACCCACTGATGGCCGTCGAGCGATTCAAGCTTCGCAGCGCACGCGCGATTGAGCAACCGCGCGTGCGCCTTCAAGATAGTCGGCCAAGCGCGCGGCTGCATGGCGCTTGGGCAGCATCGACCGCATCGAGCGCCCGAGCTGACGATGCCTGATTCGACGATCGAGTCGCCGCTCAAGACCTGGGTGCGCGCGCTCGAGGCAACCGCACCGATTGCGCTCGAACCGCAGGTGACGCTCCCGACCCGAGTCGAAGAGTTGGCGGACCGATATGGCGACGCACCGGCGCTCATCGGCGAACACGCTCAGTTGACGTATCGCGAACTCGCGGCACGATCAAACCAGTACGCGCGCTGGTCGATCAGCCAGGGCATGGCTCGCGGCGACGTCGTCTGTCTCGCAATGCTCAACTGCCCCGAGTATTTCGCGATCTGGCTCGGGATCTCGCGCACGGGCGTGATCGTCTCCCTGTTGAACACGAACCTGACCGGCGAGTCGCTCATCCACGCGATCCAGATCGCGGCGCCCAAGTGCGTCATCGCTGGCGCAGATCTCGTCGCCGAAGTCGCGGAGGTTCGCTCGAAGATCGGCTCCGACGTTCGCTGGTGGGCCCACGGCACCGATCAGCGCGACTTCCAGCGAATCGAGCGCGCGATCGAACGAGTGCCGACCGATCCGGTGACCGCGGCCGAGTGTGCGCTACCGTCGATCCGGGATCGAGCGCTGTACATCTACACGTCGGGTACGACGGGACTGCCAAAGGCGGCGAACGTCAGCCATCATCGCGTCATGCAGTGGAGCTACTGGTTCGCCGGCTTACTCGACACGCAGCCGAGCGATCGCATGTACAACTGCCTGCCGATGTACCACAGCATCGGCGGCGTCGCGGCCATCGGGTCGACGCTCGTTCACGGCGGCACGGTGATAGTGCGCCGGCGATTTTCGGCGCGTGCATTCTGGGATGACATCGTCGACGAAGGCTGCACGCTGTTTCAATACATTGGCGAACTCTGTCGATTCCTGCTCAACAGCCCGGTGCATCCACGAGAACGAGACCATCGCCTGCGGATCTGCTGCGGCAACGGCCTTCGTGCGGATGTCTGGAAGCCATTTCAAGAGCGGTTCGGTATTCCGAGGATTCTCGAATTTTACGCGGCGACAGAGGCGAACTTCTCGCTGTACAACTGTGAGGGAGTGGTTGGGGCAATCGGTCGCGTTCCGCCGTTTCTCGCGCATCGCTTCCCTATCGCACTCGTCAAGTTCGACGTGGACGCTGGTGCGCCCGTACGTGGCGACGATGGTTTCTGTCAACGCTGCGCGCCGGACGAGGTTGGCGAGGCGATCAGTAGAATCGCTGCCGACGGGGCATCCTCCGACGGGCAGTTTGACGGCTATACCGACCGCTCGGCCTCTGAGCGGAAGGTTCTACGCGACGTGTTCAAAGCAGGCGATTCGTGGTTCCGTAGCGGCGACTTGATGCGGCGTGATGCGAGCGGTTTCTATCACTTCGTTGATCGAGTTGGCGATACATTCCGCTGGAAGGGCGAAAATGTGTCGACGACCGAGGTGGAGGAGGCGGTCGCGGCCTGCCCCGGCGTGAGCGATGCGATCGTGTACGGCGTCACTGTGCCGGGAATGGATGGCCGGGCTGGCATGGCGGCACTCGTCACAGACGATGCCTTTGACATAGCGGCGCTCCAGCGGTTTGTCGGACGCTTGCCGGAGTATGCGCGGCCCGTGTTCATCCGAACGCTCGTCGCGATCGAAACGACCGGTACGTTCAAGCCCAAAAAGCAGGACCTCGTCCGCGAGGGATACGATCCCGGGGTGGTCGCCGACCCGCTCTTCTGGTACGACCGCGTCGACGAGGCTTTTCGACCTCTCGACGCCAGCGGCTACGATCGTATCCGAGCTGGCAATGTCCGACTCTAAGGCCGGTACCGTTCACGCGGCACAGCCGGCGCCAGCGAGCATTGCGCTTTTCGCCCTTCGAGCGTCCTTGTATGGCATTCGGGCGCTCCGCCACGGGCAGCCAGTTCCCTCACGGTCTTCGACACTTCGAGAGATGAGCTCCGCCATACCGAGAGCCGTGTCATGAACGGCGACAATCCAACGTGCGTCGTCCACAAGTTCGGAGGCAGTAGTCTCGCCGACGCGAGCTGCTTTCGTCAGGTCGCCAAGATCATCGACGGACGCAAGGAAGAGCGTCGATTGATCGTCGTGTCTGCGATGGGCGGCGTGACCGACGACCTTGTACGCGCCGTGCATGTCGCCGGGACGCGCGACTTCGGGTATCGCGAGATCATGGAGGCGGTGGGCGCGCGCCATCGCAAGACGATTGCCGAACTCGTGTCGCCCGATTCAGCCGCGCGATTGTACGAGTCGCTGACGCGCGACCTCGCCGAGGTCGAAGAGGTGTTGCACGTGACGACCGTGCTGCACGGCTACTCGCGCAACGGTCTGGAACTCGTCTCCGGATACGGAGAAATCTGGTCCGCGCGTATCCTCGCCGCGCTACTCGCCGAACAGCAACCCAGCGTGGACTGGCTCGACGCCCGGGACGTGCTCGTCGTGGTGCGCAACGACACGGGGGCCGATGTCGTCTGGCCGGCCTCACGGGAAAAGACTGAACAGTGGATCGCACAGCGAGGCGGACTGCCGTCGACGCTCGTCATCACCGGGTTCGTCGCCTCGACGGCGGACGGAATCGCGGCGACGCTCGGACGCAATGGCAGCGACGTCAGCGCATCAGTCTTTGCCGCACTGCTCGACGCGCAGGAGATTCACATTTGGACCGACGTTGACGGCGTGATGAGCGCGAACCCACGGCTGGTGAGTGAGGCGGTGACGCTCGACTCGCTGTCGTACGACGAAGCAATCGAATTGGCGTATTTCGGCGCGAAGGTCATCCATCCGAACACGATCTCGACGGCCGTCGAGCGAAATCTGCCAATCTTCATACGAAATACTTTTCGGCCGCAACTGGCAGGCGACACGGATCCACGCGCACTCGTCGTCCAGTCAGCACGTGAAAGGGCTCGCGACGGTCGAGTCGATTGCCCTCGTCAACGTCGAAGGCATTGGCATGACCGCCGTCCGCGGCATTGCGCAGCGCCTATTCGCGGCACTGCGCGATGAAAACGTGTCCGTCGTGATGATTTCACAGGGCAGTTCGGGCAATTCTATCTGCTTCGCGGTGCCGGCGGCACAGGCGGATCAGGCGAGAGAGACGGTGGAGCGGGTCTTCTTCGCCGAGCGACATCACGGTCAAATTCAGCGAGTCGATGTGACGTCGGGGTGCAGCATTCTTGCAGTCGTCGGCGAGGGAATGGCCGGCCAGCCGGGGATCGCGGCGAAGTTCTTCAGCGCACTCGGCAAAGCGGGCATCAGCGTGCGTGCGATCGCGCAAGGCTCGTCGGAGCGAAATATTTCCGTGGTCGTCGACGCGGCCGACACCCAGCGTGCGTTGCGGGCAGCGCATTCCGGCTTCTACCTGTCGAACCAGACGCTCTCGATCGGGATCGTGGGCGCGGGAAATGTCGGCAGCACGCTGTTACGCCAGATATCGCATCAGTCGCGACGACTCAAGGACGAATTCGACGTCGATCTTCGCGTGCGGGCTATCGCGACGTCGAAGCGTATGCTGCTCTCAAACCGGCCGATCGACCTCGAGCGTTGGCGCGAAGAGCTCGATGCTCACGGGATACCGACTGATTTGGCGCGATTCGCCGAACACGTACACGCCGATCACTTGCCGCATGCTGTGCTCATCGACTGCACGGCGAGTGACGACGTGTCCGGCCTGTACAGCGATTGGTTGGAGAGTGGAATTCACGTCATCACGCCGAATAAGCGCGCGAACACGAGCGCGCTCGAATACTATCGCCGCCTGCGGCAGGCGAACCGCACCGTCGGCGCACACTACCTGTACGAGACAACCGTCGGCGCGGCGCTGCCGATCATCCAGACCCTCCGCGATCTCGTGCAGACGGGAGATGAGATCTTCGATATCGAGGGTATTTTCTCGGGCACACTCTCCTACCTGTTCAACAGCTTCGACGGGTCGCGGTCGTTCTCGTCACTCGTCGCGCAGGCGCGCGAGCTCGGATACACGGAGCCCGATCCGCGCGACGACCTCTCGGGAATGGACGTCGCGCGAAAAGTCGTGATTCTCGCGCGCGAGATCGGCATGACCGTTGAGCTCTCCGACGTCAAACTGACGAGCCTCGTGCCCGACGCGCTCAATCAGGGAGCCGTGTCGGATTTCCTCGCTGAGTTGCCGAGTTACGACGGGGACATGGAGCGATTGCGGACCGAGGCAGCTCTGAAAGGCGAAGTCCTGCGCTTCGTTGGGCGTGTCGGCCGCGACGGCAACGCGAGCGTCGCCCTGCGAAGCTATCCCACCACCCATCCATTCGCGCGGATCCAGCTGACGGACAACATCGTCCTGTTCCGCACGAGTCGATACAACGAGAATCCGCTCATCGTGCAAGGACCCGGCGCGGGGCGCGAGGTCACGGCGGCCGGCGTGTTCGCCGATCTGTTGCGCCTTGCCTCCTATCTCGGCGCCACGCTCTAGCGCGCCGAAATCGGGCGGAAGCTACGCCGTGCTGCCCGCATCGACCGTGACGGTCGTACCGGTGATGTTCCTCGCTCCGTCGCCAAGCAAGAAGGCCACGGCGCTCGCCACATCCGAGACACTGGCGAGGCGGCGCAGCGCGCTGCGGCGAACAATCTGGTCGCGTTGGCGATCGCCAAGGTCGTCGGTCATCTCGGTGTCGACGAAGCCAGGAGCGACCGCGTTGACGGTGATGTTCAACTGGCCGAGCTCGCGCGCGAGCGATCGCGTGAAGCCCGACATCGATGCCTTGGTCGCGCTGTACACCGAAAGTCCGGTGTACCCCGTGAAGCTCACGATCGACGAGATGTTGACGATGCGGCCACCGCCACCTGTCATCATTGAGCGCACGACATACTTCGTCAGCAGAAGGGGCGACAGCGTGTTGAGTCGAACGAGCGCTTCGATGTCAGTGTCACGCATGGTCGCCAGCAAGCCACTGGTGCCGATGCCGGCGTTGTTCACAAGACCATAAATGGCGCCGAAATCCTTGCGCACGCTCTTGACGAAATCGGGAATGGCCGCGGTGTCGGCCAGGTCGCAGGCGCGGAAGTGGATCGCGCCAGACTTCGCGTCATTCTCCGCTATCGCCGCGGCGAGTGGTTCACTCTCACGCCGCGCGACGGCGATGACCTGATAGCCTTCGGCGCACAGCAGCTGCGCGATGCCGAGCCCGAGTCCGCGACTTCCACCGGTGACGATGACACTATGCATCGCGCCGCACCATCTTTCCGGACGGGGTCACCTCGAGCGACGGAACGAAGCGAAGCGCCGCCGGCACTTTGTGCGGTGCCAGGGCGCGTCGACAGGCGTCGAGAATCTCGCTCTTGAGCGCGTCCATCATCTGTACAGCCGCGGGCCCGTCCAGCGTTGCCATCGGCACGACGTCGGCGGCGACGATCGCGCCGGTTATCGGGCTTTTCCGCGCCTTCACGAGGGACATGCGCACTCCCGGCTGGCGATTGATCACCGCTTCGACCTCTTCGGGATGAATCTTTAACCCGCCCACGTTGATGATTCCCCCGCGACGTCCGACAAAGTGGTAACGGTCGCCACGCAGCTCCAGCACGTCTCCCGTGTCGACGAAACCGTCCGGATCGAGCAGTGATTCGGTTTCGTTGCCAACGTACCGGCGGGCGGCGCGCGGCGATCGGATGTGCAGCGTGTCATTCTCAACCTTGAGTTCGACTCCCGAATCCGCGCGGCCAATGAAGGTCGCCGGAAATCCCGCGCGGCCGTCACCAACCTCGAAGGCCACGCCGCCCTCGGTCGATGCGAAGGCGTGCGCGATGCTCGCGTGCGGATAGAAGGCCTGGAGGTGATCAAGAATTGCCTGATCAGCAATTTCACCGGAGAGCCGTGCGTACTGCGGCTTGACGTGGCGCGCCGCGGGGCTCATGAGCGCTTTGCGCCAATGCGATGGCGTTCCCGTGATGTGCGTAGCCGCGTGCAATTGCGCGCGCGAAAGAAAATCGTCCGTGGTGTCGGTCGGGCCAGACAAGACGAGTGAGCCGCCGCCAAGGATCGCTCGTAAGAGAATTTGCAATCCGCCGTAACGCCGAATGTCGTAGAACGTTGCCCAGACGACCGGACTGGCGCCGCTCGCGGCTGGCGCGATCGCCCCAGCGAGACTGGCCAAGCTGTGCACGACCATCTTCGGCACGCCCGTCGTGCCGGAGGTGAATAGAATCCACTCCGTCTCGTGGCTCTGTGCCCGATTTGTCTCGCATCTCGAAATCACGCTCGAGCACTGAACGAAGCGGCTCACCTGCGATGCGCCACTCTCGGACTTGGGACGATCGGAGACGACAGCATCGACCTCCGCCGTGTCGACGACAAACGGAATGTGTTCGGCCGCGAGATCGGGCGGGCAAAGCACGATTCGGCGCGCGATGCCGTCGATCTCGAGGAGCGCGAGCGCGGCGGTGAGCTGGTTCGACATGGTGAGCAGCACGGAGCGGCCGCGCAGCTCCTCGAGTCGCCCGCCGAGGCTCGTGCCGGTCTGGAAATCGCGAAGAGCCACGATCGCGTCGGGCGCCCAAAGGGACCGCGCCGATTGATTCGGCGCGGCGCTCAGCACTGCCGACAACGACGGTGTGCTACCGCGCTGCATTCTCGTAGAACTTGACGAAGTCGCCGAGGGTGACGGGGAACTGCGCGTCCTCGGACAGACTGAACGGATCGTACCCCAGCGCATCTTCGAGCCGCGCGACGACGATCGCGAAGCAGAGCGAGTCGAGGCCGGAATCCATCAACGGCATATCGTCGTTCAATTTCGCGAGCTTCTTGTTCTGCTCCTTCGCCACTTGCTCGAACTGCGTAACGATCGTGGTTCTGACGTTCACGGACATTGATAAGCCTCCGATGGGTTTACGATCGATCTGTGTCAGCGCGCGGCATTCATCGCGCCGACCAGTTGGTCGATGTCGTCTGTTGTCGCCTCGCCATGCGTGAGACAGATGCGAATCGTATCACGCCCCTCGAACTTCGCCACTGCCACCCACGCTCGCCCGGAGGCGAGCACCCGCGCGGCAATCGTTCGGACGGGGGCAGCGCCGTCCGGCGGCTCTACGCACAGCACCGCTAGCTCGGACTCGTTCGCGATCGTCCAACCGTCTGCGGCCAACTTGCGCTCGAGGACGGAAATGAGATCGATCGATCGCTCGATGTGCTGGGCATAGCCCTCCCAACCCGCGGCCGCGAGCGAGAGAAAAAGACGCACCCCGAGGAAGCGGCGCGACCATTGCGCCGTCGTAACATAGGGATCGACCGTCGCCGCGTTTGACGGCATGAATCCGGTCGTAACCTGGAACACCGTCGACAGGATCGGCGCATGCCGCGTCATGAACATGCCGCACCCCATCGTCGTCGCGAACCATTTGTGCGCGTCGATCGTGACCGAATCGGCGAGTTCGATTCCGGCAAGAAGCGCGCGGTGGAGGTCGGACGCGATGACCGCCCCGCCCCAAGCCGCGTCGGCATGCAGCCAGAGGCCGTGTTCTCGGGCGAGTGCGGCGCAGGCCGCAAGCGGATCGACCATTCCCGCATTCGTCGTACCGGCCGTCGCGACGATCAGCACCGGTACACACCCTCGTGCCTTGTCGTCGGCGATCATCGCTGCGAGCGCACGCGCGTCCATTCGCCCAGTGCCGTCAGTCGCAACCTGGCGCACCGCCGAGCGGCCGATCCCGGCCTGGTGCGCGATCTTGACCCAGGCCAGATGGCTCTCACGCGAGATGTAGAATACCGGTTGTCCAGCGAACGCACGGGCGCCCTCGGCAGCGAACCCTTCGTGGGCGTGCGTGAGCGCGCAGATGACGGCGGTGTAGTTCGCCTCTGAGCCGCCCGAGGTGAAATGGCCGGTCGCATCCGCCGGAAGACCGGCGCGTCGCGCGACGGCCTGGATGACATGCGACTCGATCTCCACGGCGGCGGGTGACGTTGTCGCCGTTGCGAGCTGCGGGTTGAGCGCGCCGGTGAGTCGGTCGCCGCACTGCGCTGGAAACGACGGCGCCGGATTGAACAGTCCGAAATACCGAGGGTTCGTCATGTGGACTACCCCGTGTTCGATCTGCGCAATCGTCCAGGGCAGGAGCTCATCCAAGCCGCGTGGCGACACGAAATCGAAGCGCAGCAGTTCCGCGCGAAGCTTCTCCATGTCGATCGTCGGCACGACCGACCCGCGCGCGATTCGTTCGTTGGCGCGTGCGAGTTCGCGAGTCAGAAAGTCATCCCACTTCGCGCGCACGTCCAGTGGCGGGAAGAGCGCCGACACGGGGGGCGCGGGCACGTCAGCGGGTCATCGAGCTACGCCTCGTCGAGCGACGCGGATCCGGAAGTAGCGGCTCGTCCACGCGCGCACTGTCATTGGCTTGTCGTGCGATGCTGGTCGGCGCAGGCGCTAGCGCGACCGCGCAACTACGGAACCACGAGCCGCCGAGGATGGCGGCGTCGTTTTTCGATGAGACGTGAGGTATTCGAGCCAGTTCGAATACAGCTGCGATTGCGGCCGCGCGCCAGCTGTGGGACAAATTCTCGCGGGCTTCCGCGACAGGGAACCGCTCGAGCAGTTCCCGCTTGGGATCGCGGACCGCGCTCTGACGGAACAGGTCGAGCGCGCGCGTCGTCTCATCGTCGAAATACCCGCGCGGCATGTCCGGGTAGGTGTTCGAACGTTCCGGCGAGATATCGGCCGACGTCACGCCGATACTCGCCCAAGAGCGCACCCGGGTCATACTCGGGATGTCCCTGGAGGAACACGAACAGACTACCCAGCTGCTTGAGGAACGCGTCAGCTCCGGCGTCAGCGGAAATCGACACGAGGTCGTAGCCCGCGGCGCGCAGAGTATCGGGGTCGAGCGTATTCAGTCGCGAATGGGGCGTACCCCAGGACGATGGCATGCCCGCCAGGAGCTGATGGTCGCCGATCCGCTCGCAGCTGAACACGCCGTGAAGCTTGGCAGCGTATCGCTCGCGAGAAATACCGTCGAGATGCAGCACCGCCGCGTGCGCGGCGAGGCAGGACCAGATGGTGGAGACAGTATGCTCCTCCGCCCAATCGACGAGACGCGCCAGAGAACGCCAATACAATTCGTCGGACAACACGGCGGTGCGCGGCTCGGCGCCGGTGACGATCAGAACCGTCGAAGCGACCGGTCCACAGTCGTTCGATGTTCTCATAGTTCTCTGCAACGTACGCGCGGCCGGCGTCTTCGCGGATCAACTCCGGGAATGAGAACAGGTGCAATCGAACGTCACGGTCCGCCGCCGCTGCCGCGAGGAGCGTTCGGAACTGACGCTCCGTTTGGTGCAGCGCGGAGTCGGGCATGTTGTTGACGAGCGCGATGACGATCGGCTCGCGACGCTCTTCGGCTTCCGGCGTCGGTGCTCCGGTGTTCGGCGTCACTTCGCCGGTGCCCGCTTCGCGCCCTTATGTGATCGGGCGTGAGTCGGGGCCGGCGGCGCAGCGGCGCTCAGCACGGCCGCGTCAAGCGCTTGATCGACGTCAGCCACGATGTCGTCGATGTGCTCGATCCCGATGCTCAGACGAATCATTTCCGGCGTGACTCCCGCGGTCGCTTGCTCGGCTGGTGACATCTGGCGATGCGTGGTCGACGCAGGATGGCAGGCAAGCGATTTGGAGTCGCCCAGATTGACGACGCGCTTGATCAGGCCCAGCCGTATGTAGAACTTCGTTCCCGCGGCGAACACCACCGCGAGTGCCGAACGTCATCAGCGAACAGGCGCGGCCGTCGAAGTACTTCCGCCAGCGCGTAAAGAACCCGGACTGTCGGGAAAGCCGGCGAAATTCACCCAGTCGACGCGCGGATCGACGCGCAGGAACTCAGCCACCCGACGCGCATTCTCGACGTGACGATCGACGCGAACCGCAACCGACTCGATACCCTGGAGGAGGAGGATGGCTAGCGGCGACAGAACCGACCCCATCGTGCGCTGGTAGACACGTCGGCACCGACCGATATACGCAGCGTCACCAAAGTGGTCGGTGTACACCAGATCGTGATACGACGCATCCGGCTCGCTGAACATCGGGAACCGCTCGGCGTGCTCAGCCACGGAAACTTCCCGCTGTCGACGATGATGCCGCCCATCGTGGTGCCGTGGCCGCCCATGAACTTCGTGAGCGAGTGGACGACGATGTCGGCGCCGAAGTCGATCGGCCGCAGCAGTATGGGTGACGCCACCGTGTTGTCGACGATGAGCGGCACGCCATGGCGATGCGCGACGCTAGCGAGCGCCTCGAGATCGCAGATGTTCCCCGCCGGATTCCCGACGCTCTCGCAAAACACGGCGCGCGTGTGGTCGTCGATGGCGATACGACCGACGCGTTGATCATCGCCGCGAACCGCACCGTGACGCCCATCGACGGGAGGAGGTGCGCGAACAGCGTGAGCGTGGTGCCGTAGAGCGGCGGAACGGGCACGATGCTCGAGCCGAGCTCCGTAACATTGAGCGTGGCGAAGTGCAGCGCGGCCTGCCCCGAGCTGACGCTCAGCGCGTCGAGGCCGCCCTCGAGCGCGGCGACTCGACGTTCGAGCACGACGTTCGTCGGGTTGCTGATGCGCGAGTAGCGATACCCGTCTTGTTCGAGGTTGAACAGCGCCGCGGCGTGCTCGGCGCTGTCGAACTCGTACGCCGCCGTCTGATAGATCGGAACGGCAACGGCTTTCGTCGTTGGTTCGGTGTCGTAGCCGTGGTGCAGTGCGATCGTTTCGTTTCGCATTGGATCTCTAAAGCGAAAGCGCCTCGCGAACCGTCGACGGCCAGGCCCGAAGATCGAGGCCGTGTGTGGCGAACAGGGCAACGCCGAGGCGATCCATCCCAAACGCCGCGCACGCGCGTGCGCGACGGCGCCGTCGTCGCAGCGGAGACCCCAGGTAGAACCGAAGTGATCCTGGTGATAGTTGAAGCTCATGCAGGCGGTCGGCTCCTGTTCCGAGTTTACAGGAATGAGTAACTCGAACTTGAGTGCCTGCTCGACCTGGTTCATCGCCATGAGCTTGCCGGCACGGCCAAAGAACGGATCGCTCGCCGGCGCGAGGGTATACGGCACCGAGAGTTCATGTGCCAACTTTTCGGCGCGCGCCTTCCAGCGCTCGCGAAATGCAAGCGCTGTCTCGGCGGAGCCAATGCAGACGTACTCACGCATGCGGAACGCCTGCATGCGCCCGAGTTCGGAGGAGGATTCGCGACGGAAGCAGTACGACTCGACGTCAACCATCACACCCGCCTTGGCGACGTCTCCGCGTGCCGCGACGATCGGATAAACCGGATAGCAGGCTGCCGGGGTCAAAACGAGATCAGTGGCGCTGAGCGCGTCGACCCAATTGCGTCCACCCGCGCGTCCCTCGACCAGGGCGCGAATGTCCGCCTCGGTGCCATGCATCGAGCTGACGCATCCAAGTAGATGCGGAAAGCTTTTGAGGTAGCCGGACTTCTCGAGGAGTGCCCGACTCATGACCGGCGGAAAGCGAAGTATCTCGGCGCCCGGTTCGCGGTGGCGTGTAATGAGCGCAGTCAGACCGCTGATCACCTGTTCGAACAGGCCAGTTCTCGCCTGCACACCGTTGGCCGCAGTAGGCTGGAGGAGTGTAAGTGTGATCGCCTCGAGGCGATCGCCGGAGAGCTCGTTGGTGGGCATTGGTCGATGCAGTCTCGTTGAAGAGCGACTATCAGTCCCTGAGAAGCGGCGGAACGTCGAACAGCAGTAGCGAACTCGCTGCGCCCGCGAGAATGCGCTCGTTGTTGATCATGATCGACGACGAGAGAACATCGCGGAGATTTCGCGCGACGCTGAACTCTCCGTCGTTGCGGTATCCGGACAAACCACACGCCTGGAGCGCGCTCATCACCGTGTCGATCGCTGCTTCCGACGAGTTGACCTTGAGGAGATTCATCCCCGTCTCGAAAATCAATTGCTTCGAGGCGATCCTCCGTCAAGGCAGCCATCTCATAGGCGGCCAACGCCGACGCAATGCTGCCACGGAGTGCACGAAGCGACATCATGGCGCGCGTCAGATGCGCGGCGCCCGGCACAGCCTGCGCATTGGCCTGCGCGGCGCCCTTTCGCACGAAACGGCGCGCTCGGGCAACGGCTCCCGCGGCGATCCCGCACCACACGGCGCTCCAAGTCAGATGCGCGATCGGCACCATGCTCTGCGGGTGGATGCGCTCGTACGACACGGGCAGGATCTGGTCGACGTGGGCATTGCCGCGCAACGTGAACCCCGTGCTGCACGTGCCGCGCATTCCCATCGTGTCCCACTCCTTGATCCTCCAGCTTGGTAGTCGCCTTTGACTAGCGACACCAGGACCTGATCGGACGGCTGCGATTCGGATGTCCTGCGCGCGGTGACGAACACGCCGTCGGCTTCGGCGCCGTACGACATGACGGTCGCGTTTTTCACGAGCGACATCCGCGATCCATCGCGTTCCACGGAGCATGCACTCGCCCGAACGGCACCACCCGTCTGGTTTTCCGTGGTCGACGACGCGAACAAAAGTTGGTCGGCGCTCAGCCGGCGAAGCAGCTGCTGATGCCACGGGCTATTTCGCGCGTGTCGTACAAGGATCACCACTTGGATCTGGTGCATGGCGAAGATCATCGCCGTGGAGCCGCACGACATCCCAAGCGCGTAGCACACGTCGACCACGTCAGATACCTTGGCGCCGTCGCCTCCGAACTCGCGCGGAACGAGCATGCTCAGCAAACGATTCTCGCGGATGGCCGTGAACGCCTCCCGTGGGAAGCGCGACTCCCTGTCGACCGACTCCGCTGCCGCTGCCGCTGCCGCCGCGGCGGCGTTCGTGCGCGCGCGCAGATCTGCAACCGCGGGCGGTGTAATGGTTTGTGACAGGGTAGAATCCAAAGCCGTCATGGGTCGCGCTCGCTGGGCGGTGCGGGTGGACAAGGCCGTCGAGGTTGGCGTCTCGCGAGCGCTAAGGGCCGCGAGGCACGGTTACGTTGCCTCTGGACAATGTAACTCGCCGCCATTGGCGAGAACGCCGATTCAGCGCCCGTCGCGAGCGCACCTTCATCTCCAATCGGCTCACTCGCCTTCGTTTGGAAGGGACTGTATCGGATCATTTCAAGGACGAGCAATTTCCGGATTGAGTCACGTCGTCCGATACGCCGCCGCGAGCTCACGCTCCAGCACGGCTTTGAGCCGCGGGTGCATCCTGAAGTACTGTCGTCCCTGGTCGCCTGCTTGTGGCTTCCGTGATGGAAGGGTCCCGGTCTCGACGACAAATCGGAGCACGCGTCCGAGCAGACCGATCTGCGCCTCGTCAACGAGCGCACGAAGGTGCTCAACCGACTCGGCCTGGTCCGGATCGACGGTGCACGTCGCGAGGACGTCGCCGGTGTCGATCCCTTCGTCGACGAGATGCACGGTGCAGCCAACCGCGCCGCGTTCAAACCGCGCCCACTCGGTGACGTTCATTCCGCGATATCGAGGCAGGATTCCCATATGCGCGTTCAGCGCGCCGAGGCGTGCCGTCGCCAGCAACGGCTTTCGGAGTATTCCCGCCCCGGCGTGTACTAGCACGTCCGGCGCCGTGCGAGCCACGGCGACGACTGACGCATGATCCGACAGAAGGCTGATGTGTACTACGTGAATTCCCGCTTCGGCGCATAGGGAGTGAACATCGGGCGACGCGGGCGCAACCGCAGTAGGCACTGTCGCGGGGCGCCGCCGGATTCGGCGCATCGT
>CAWFOG010000021.1:0-20535 GCA_963817445.1 uncultured Gemmatimonadaceae bacterium | reverse complement strand
CTTTCCGGCGCGAAAAACACGATGGTTGAAGTTCACCCGGTTTAGTGGACACCTCCAACGCTTCGATGGAAATTCGAGGCAGGAGGTGGGACATGAAGAAGAGAGGACGACGCGGGTTCGATGAGAAGCGGTGCGCCTCGCCGAGGGCGGGGACGATGCCGCTCGAGGTCGCGCGCCAGCTCGGGGTGCATCTCGAGACGCTGCGCACCGGCGGCGCCAGGCGCGCGCGGCGGCGATGCGGAGGCCGCGCAGCGGCGCCTGTCGCTCGAGGAGGAGAATCGCCGGCTGCGGCGCGAGAACGCGCGCCTGCTCGAGGAGCGCGAGATCTTAAAAAAAGCGACGGCGGATTCAACCGGAAATAGCGCAACACCCTCGGCAAAATAGCAGCCGGGGTACGGAAGCCGAGGGTTTTGCGCGGACGGGTGTTGAGCTGCAAGGCGATTCGGTTGAGCGCCTTTTGCGTGTAGGTCGACAAGTCGCTGCCATCCGGAAGTATTGGCGGAGCAGGCCATTCGTGTTTTCGTTGGTGCCACGCTGCCACGGACTCTTCGGATCGCAGAAGTAGACGGCAACATCCGTGGCGACTGAGAAGCGATGATGTTGGGCCATCTCCAGTCCACGATCCCACGTCAACGACGCCATCAAGCCGGCTGGGAGTTGCTGGACTTCTCGAATGAGCGCAGTGACAACGGACGTTGTGTCCTTCGCAGTGAGCTGCACTAAGTGGACGTAGCGCGACTGGCGTTCAACGAGAGTGGCGATATGAGTGTTCTTGGCACCAGCCAAGAGATCGCCTTCCCAGTGGCCGGGTACGGCGCGGTCCTCAATGCACGGCGGACGGTCCGCAATCGACACGGCGTCAACAATCTGCCCACGGAGCTGGCCCGCCTTGGTTGCCCGCTTGCTCCGTCGTATCGGCCGACGTGTGCGCAGATGCGCGGTCAGTTCGCGCTTCAGGACACCGCGTGCCTGCACGAAGAGACTTCGATAAATCGTCTCGTGCGACGCCCGAATCGTCGCATCATCCGGATAGGTGCTCACGAGCCAGCCGGCGATCTGCTCCGGCGACCAGTTGGCGCGGAGCTTCGCGTCGACCACCACTCGGAGTGGAGCGATGATCGCCAGACGACGAGCTTGGGCCGCTTCGCCGGATGCCACGCAGGGCATCCGCATCAAGGGCACGGTACTGGTGAGGGCCAGCATTCCGAGCAATCTCGCGACTGATCGTCGACGGCGCTCGTCCCAGCGATCGGCTCAACGCGCGCGCGGACTCCCCCGCCGAAAGCCCCCGCGAGATGGCTTCGCGCTCGCCGCTGGTCAACGCACCAACCGCCCGGTGACGGACCGGCGGTGCAATCCCACCGTGCCCACGGACGACGCCATAAATCGACCCGGCCGGTTTCCCGAGCGCCCGCCCGATGGCAGTGAACGACTCACCCGCTTTGAAGCGTGTCCAGAGCTCCGCCTTCTTGGTTGCCGACAGTCCAGGACGTCCGATCTGCGCCATTCACAACCTCCCGATGAGTACATGCAATCAACCCACTGTTGCACTCACCGGTTGAATCCGCCACGGCCTTCTTCGCCAAGGATACACGATGAGATTCGTGTTCATCCGCGCGCACGCGAGACCTCACATCGCGACCATGTGTCGGGTCTTGCGGGTGTCGAGGGCCGGGTTCTACAAGTGGCGTGCGCAGCCGCTCAGCGCGCGAGCGAAGGCCGATGCCGTGCTCGCCGCGCGCATCGCGCGCTGCACCGGGCGCCGGCGATCGTATGGCAGTCCGCGCGTGCATCGCGAGCTGCGGGCGCAGGGGATTCGGTGCGGGGAGAAGCGCGTCGCGCGCGTCATGCAGCACGCGGGCATTCGCGCACTGGCCGCGAAGCGGCATCGGGTGACGACGCAGTCGGGCCATCGCGCGCCGGTCGCGCCGAATCATCTCGCGCGATGCTTTGGCGTGCGCGCGCAGCCGGGCCTCGACCGCGTGTGGGCTGCCGACATCGCATCCTCCCGACGCGCCAGGGCTGGCTCTACCTCGCCGTCGTGCTCGATCTCGCCTCGCGGCGGGTCGTGGGGTGGGCGGTGCGCACGCGGCTCGATCACGAGCTCGCCCTCGGGGCGTTGCGCATGGCGCTGCGGCATCGCGGGGCCCGGGGTGGCCTGCACCACTCGGACCGCGGGGTGCAGTACGCGAGTCAGGCCTATCAACGTTTGCTCATGGACGCGGGCCTCACGCCGAGCATGAGCCGGATCGGCGATTGCTGGGACAATGCGGTGGTGGAAAGCTTCTTCGCCACGCTGACGAAGGAGCTGCTGGTCGAGGGCCTGTTCGAGGACCGCGCGCACGCGAGCCGCGCGCTGTTCGAGTTCATCGAGATCTGGTATAATCGGCAGCGGCGGCATTCCTCGCTCGGCTACCGGTCGCCCGTGCAGTTCGAAGCGACGCTCGAGAGCATCAGTTAAACCAGGTGTCTACTAAACCGGGTGACGTTCAGGTCGTCGGGATGCCGCGAATGTCGAAGTGCCGCGCCGTACGCGTGCGGCGCGCGATCGGTGTCGAGCTCGGCGATGAGCACCGCACCCTGTTTTTCCCGGCGAGCTCGTCGACGAATCGCGCCATCATTTTACACGGGCCGCACCAGTCGGCGTAGAAGTCGACGAGCACAGGCAGGCGCTGGCATGGTGCGCGCGAACGTGTCGTCGTCGAGCGCGACCGGGCCGGTCGAGGAGCAGTCGGCTTGCCGCAACTGCCGCACTTGGGCGATCTGTGGTTCCTCCGCGCGGACGATGCGGTTCCAAGTGTCGCAGAATTGGCAGCGGATCGTCACATGACGGGTCGCGTCTTCGTGTGCGCTCGCGTTGGCTGAGGCTCATGCGCGTGCTCCGCTCCGGACGGATGCTCGGCGTTCGAACGTTCGGTCGTTTGTTCGATTCACACCCCGTCCCGCGCAGGCGCCGGTACGGGGTGTGAATCGAACAAACAACCGAACGACCGAACGTTCGAACGCCGAGCATCCGTCCGGAGCGGACACGCGCATGACCTCAGCCAACGCGAGCGCACACGAAGACGCGACCCGTCATGTGACGATCCGCTGCCAATTCTGCGACACTTGGAACCGCATCGATGCCGCGCGGACCGCGGATCGCCCCAAGTGCGGCAGTTGCGGCAAGCCGATGCTCCTCGACCGGCCCGTCGCGCTCAACGACGACACGTTCGCGCGCACCATCGCCGGCGCGGACGTTCCTGTGCTCGTCGACTTCTACGCCGACTGGTGCGGCCCGTGTAAAATGATGGCGCCATTCGTCGACGAGCTCGCCCGGGAAAAACAGGGTGCGGTGCTCATCGCCAAGCTCGACACCGATCGCGCGCCGCGCGTCGCGCAGCAGTTCGACATTCGCGGCATCCCGACGACCTGAACGTCACCCGGTTTAGTAGACACCTGGTTTAACTGATGCTCTCGAGCGTCGCTTCGAACTGCACGGGCGACCGGTAGCCGAGCGAGGAATGCCGCCGCTGCCGATTATACCAGATCTCGATGAACTCGAACAGCGCGCGGCTCGCGTGCGCGCGGTCCTCGAACAGGCCCTCGACCAGCAGCTCCTTCGTCAGCGTGGCGAAGAAGCTTTCCACCACCGCATTGTCCCAGCAATCGCCGATCCGGCTCATGCTCGGCGTGAGGCCCGCGTCCATGAGCAAACGTTGATAGGCCTGACTCGCGTACTGCACCCCGCGGTCCGAGTGGTGCAGGCCACCCCGGGCCCCGCGATGCCGCAGCGCCATGCGCAACGCCCCGAGGGCGAGCTCGTGATCGAGCCGCGTGCGCACCGCCCACCCCACGACCCGCCGCGAGGCGAGATCGAGCACGACGGCGAGGTAGAGCCAGCCCTCGCGCGTCGGGATGTATGTGATGTCGGCCGCCCACACGCGGTCGAGGCCCGGCTGCGCGCGCACGCCAAAGCATCGCGCGAGATGATTCGGCGCGACCGGCGCGCGATGGCCCGACTGCGTCGTCACCCGATACCGCTTCGCGGCCAGTGCGCGAATGCCCGCGTGCTGCATGACGCGCGCGACGCGCTTCTCCCCGCACCGAATCCCCTGCGCCCGCAGCTCGCGATGCACGCGCGGACTGCCATACGATCGCCGGCGCCCGGTGTGCAGCGCGCGAATGCGCGCGGCGAGCACGGCATCGGCCTTCGCTCGCGCGCTGAGCGGCTGCGCACGCCACTTGTAGAACCCGGCCCTCGACACCCGCAAGACCCGACACATGGTCGCGATGTGAAAGGTCCTCGCGTGCGCGCGGATGAACACGAATCTCATCGTGTATCCTTGGCGAAGAAGGCCGTGGCGGATTCAACCGGTGAGTGCAACAGTGGGTTGATTGCATGTACTCATCGGGAGGTTGTGAATGGCGCAGATCGGACGTCCTGGACTGTCGGCAACCAAGAAGGCGGAGCTCTGGACGCGCTTCAAAGCGGGTGAGTCGTTCACTGCCATCGGGCGGGCGCTCGGGAAACCGGCCGGGTCGATTTATGGCGTCGTCCGTGGGCACGGTGGGATTGCACCGCCGGTCCGTCACCGGGCGGTTGGTGCGTTGACCAGCGGCGAGCGCGAAGCCATCTCGCGGGGGCTTTCGGCGGGGGAGTCCGCGCGCGCGTTGAGCCGATCGCTGGGACGAGCGCCGTCGACGATCAGTCGCGAGATTGCTCGGAATGCTGGCCCTCACCAGTACCGTGCCCTTGATGCGGATGCCCGTGCGTGGCATCAAGCGAAGCGGCCCAAGCTCGGTCGTCTGGCGATCATCGCTCCACTCCGAGTGGTGGTCGACGCGAAGCTCCGCGCCAACTGGTCGCCGGAGCAGATCGCCGGCTGGCTCGTGAGCACCTATCCGGATGATGCGACGATGCGGGCGTCGCACGAGACGATTTATCGAAGTCTCTTCGTGCAGGCACGCGGTGTCCTGAAGCGCGAACTGACCGCGCATCTGCGCACACGTCGGCCGATACGACGGAGCAAGCGGGCAACCAAGGCGGGCCAGCTCCGTGGGCAGATTGTTGACGCCGTGTCGATTGCGGACCGTCCGCCGTGCATCGAGGACCGCGCCGTACCCGGCCACTGGGAAGGCGATCTCTTGGCTGGTGCCAAGAACACTCATATCGCCACTCTCGTTGAACGCCAGTCGCGCTACGTCCACTTAGTGCAGCTCACTGCGAAGGACACAACGTCCGTTGTCACTGCGCTCATTCGAGAAGTCCAGCAACTCCCAGCCGGCTTGATGGCGTCGTTGACGTGGGATCGTGGACTGGAGATGGCCCAACATCATCGCTTCTCAGTCGCCACGGATGTTGCCGTCTACTTCTGCGATCCGAAGAGTCCGTGGCAGCGTGGCACCAACGAAAACACGAATGGCCTGCTCCGCCAATACTTTCCGGATGGCACCGACTTGTCGACCTACACGCAAAAGGCGCTCAACCGAATCGCCTTGCAGCTCAACACCCGTCCGCGCAAAACCCTCGGCTTCCGTACCCCGGCTGCTATACTTGCCGAGGGTGTTGCACCGACCGGTTGAATCCGCCGTCGCTTTTTTTAAGATCTCGCGCTCCTCGAGCAGGCGCGCGTTCTCGCGCCGCAGCCGGCGATTCTCCTCCTCGAGCGACGGCACCGTCGCGGCCTCCGCATCGCCCGCCGCGCGCGCCTGGCGCCGCCAGTTGCGCAGCGTCTCGAGATGCACCCCGAGCTGGCGCGCGACCTCCGCGAGCGGCATCGTCCCCGCCTCGGCGAGGCGCACCGCTTCCCGCCGGAACTGCTCATCAAACCCGCGTCGTCCTCTCTTCTTCATGTCCCACCTCCTGCCTCGAATTTCCATCGAAGCGTTGGAGGTGTCCACTAAACCGGGTGAACTTCAACCATCGTGTTTCGCGCCGGAAAGGAAGTCGCGCGACAGTCCGGCTCGATGCCGAAAAAGGGACTCGAAGACCTGCTCGCTCGCGCCTGAGTCCCCGGAGCCCAGTCCGCCGGCGTCTACTCGTGCGCCGGCAGCGGCTCCATCGTCTCAGGATTGACGGGCACCTGCACCTCGTCGCGATACGGCGACGTACTCAGCGTGACGCGCATCCGCGGGAACGCGTTCATGAACTGGACGTAGCACCAGCCCCACGCGCCGATGTAGAGCAGCAGCACGCCAATCTCCCAGGCGCCAAAGGGCAGCGCGCCAATCACGCCGTAGCCCGACGGATAGACCTCGATGTAGCGCATCAGCCACATGCCAATGAGGCTGCATAGCGCGAACAGTGCCATCGTCGGGCGGAACACCTTCGCCGCGCGGGAGAGCAATCCGAAGAACGGCGCCACAAAGACGAGAACGACCGACGCGATCGTCACCCATTTCCAGGGCGAGATGAGCCGAAGACGCATGAAGAACGTCTCCTCCGGCAAGTTCCCGTACCAGATCACCAGATACTGACCGAATGTGAGGTAGCCCCAAAACGCCGTAAACGCGAAGCAGAGCTTACCAATGTCGTGATAATGGACTTCTTGAATCAGTCCATCCGCCGACCCAAGGAACCGGTCCCACGACATCACGATCAGCGAAAAGAGCATCAGGGCGCAGAGCCACGCGCCCATGAAGAACCACCAACTGTACAGCGTGCTCTGGAAGTGCAGAGACAGGCCCATCGATAAATCCCACGACAGCACGGACCAGCCGAAGCCGAACAAGAGCACCGAGAACACCGCGAGCTTGCCCTGGAGCGAATGCGTCGAGTGCAGTTCGCGACGCTCCTCGCCGAAGCCGTTGCGCATGCGCGCGCGGATCTTAGCCGCCCACGCCGCCCCACGCTCGGGCACGAGTCCCACGTCGAGGCGAATCGACGTGTACATGTACCAGATGGCGAGCCCGGTCATCAACCCGAAAATCACGATGTCGCGCGTCGACAGAAAGATCGGGTTGAAGTACTCGGCCTTTTCCGGATTCGGATACGGCTCGTGCGTCCACGGGAAGACGGAGTGCTTCCCAGCGAACAGTGTGAGCAGCAGAAAGACGAACGCCACGGGAAGAAACGCCACGTAGCCTTCCATGAACCGGATCACGTGGCGCGACCAACGCGCCGTCGTAATGCGCTGCACGGCCACGAACACCGTGCCCGCGCTCGACAAGGCGCCAAAGAACAGCCAGTTCGCGTGGAACGCGCGCCACACGCGATCCGGCGCCATGAAGAGCCCGATGATGAACACGAGCGTTCCGATGGCGAACAACGCGGCGAACATCGTCCTGATCGACTTCGGAATCTCCTTGTCCGTCGCGGCGAGCACTTCACTCGGCGACGGAACGCGCACTTCATGCAAGGTCACGGCTGGTGCTCCGGCTTTTTCGTCGTGTCGGATGGCGATCGCTTGGTCGTGTCAGGGCTCGTGACCGCGCCGCTCGCCCCAGGACTTCCGTAGTATGGCGACGGGCGCGTTGGTCCCATCTGCGTCGCGCCGGGAACGTAGATGCCCGTTTGTCCGGGCAAGCCGTGCGACGTGTCGGCGGGGATGGTGCCCCTCCCCTGGATCGAACGCAGGTAGTTGACGATGTCCCAGCGGTCCGGCTCTTCGATGCGATTGTACGTCGGCATCAGCCCGCGACCATTGCGGATCATGCCGAAGATGTAGCCGTCGGTGTACTGCGTCGCCGCAGCGGAGCCCGCGCCAATCGGCATCGGCGGAAACCCGTATCGTGTCACCGGACCATTGCCCATGCCCAACGGGCCGTGGCACGGCGCGCAATTGATCTGAAAGTTGATTCGGCCGCGACTCACCGACGCCGAATCGGCCGGAATTGGATTCGGAATCTTTGACATCGCCACGACGCTCTGCGGCGTCGGCAACCGATTGAACTCGAACCCCGGGGCCGCACTGCCGTTGATCGGCACCGACGACTGCGGGTTGCCGCGGAACGGAATGGTGTCCGCCTCGGTCTCCCACGGGTCGATCTTGGGCTGCTGCTTGAAGTCGGTGAACCAGCTGCACGCGCACACCAGCAGCACGGGCGTGAAGCGCACCATTCGCGCGAGCCTCGCGCGGTCGACGCCGTTAGCGCTCACGCCGCACCTCCGCCGCACCGTGCTGTTTGAGAACACTCATGGCTTGGTCGGCGCGGTCGGGATCGGTCACGACCCAGACGCCGAACTGATCGCCGCTGAACCGCGCGTCGTAGCCAACCGTGGTCGTCAGTCGCGGAATGTGCGAGAGGCCGAACATGGCGAACACAGTGGCGAGTCCGCCGATCAATACCATGACTTCGAATCCGAGAATCGTGAACGGCACCCAGCTCGCGATGGCCTTTCCGCCGACGACAATTGGCCAGTAATCCGAGATCCACACCGGAATCCAATAGCCGAACGTCACGCCGCACAGCCCGAAGACGAGCGTGAAGATCCGCACCCGGCTCGGCGCGTGCTTCATCACGTGCTCGAACTCGTGGCGCGGCGTCGGCGTGAACACGGTGATGTCGCCGAACCGTTCCTTCTTGAGATCCTCGATCGCGTGCACCGCCGAGTCGATCTCATCGAATGCTCCAAGAACGCCTTGCATCAGTGCGGCGCCCCCGTCTCGTCAGGGTACACGGTGCCTTCCGTCATGTCGGCCGTCGGATCGTGGCTGAACCGCATTCGCGGTGGCACGATCTCCTTGATCTCGCTCATCGCCATTACCGGCAACTGCTTGATGAACAACAGGAACCACATGAAGAACCAGCCGAAGCTACCGAGCAAAATGCTGTAGTCGACGAAGGTCGGCCGGTACGTGCCCCACTGCCACGGCTCAAACTCGTGCGACAGCGACGGCACGACGATGACGAAACGCTCAAACCACATGCCGAGGTTGATCGTCAGCGACAGCCAGAACAGCCACATCGGGTTGCGTCGCAGCTTTTGCGACCAGAGCGACAGCGGGAGCACGCAGTTGCAGATGAGCATGATCCACGCGGCCCATGCCCATTGGCCGAACACGCGGTTCCAAAAATAATCCTGCTCGAACCGGTTGCCGCTCATCCACGCGACCTGGAATTCGGTCAGATACGCGAGCCCGACCACCGTCGACGTGAACAGACAGAGTTTGGCCGCCGCGTCCAGATCGTTGAGCGTGATGTAGTGCTCGAGCTTGAAGAACTTTCGCAGCGGGATGACGATCGTGAACACCATCCCGATGCCCGAAAAGATCGCGCCGGCCACGAAGTACGGCGGGAAGATCGTCGCGTGCCACCCCGGCGTCAGTGCCATCGCGAAGTCGAACGACACGACCGAGTGCACCGACAGCACCAGCGGCGTCGCGAACGCGGCAAGGAACAGGTACGCGCGCGTGAAGTGCCGCCACTCGCGATCCGAGTTGCGCCATCCGAGCGCGAGTTGCGCGTAGATCGCTTTGCGGATCGGATTCTTCTCCCGGTCGCGCAAAATCGCGATGTCTGGAATGAGCCCGACGTACAAGAACGTGCTCGAGATCGTGAGGTATGTGAGGATCGCGAATACGTCCCACACCAGCGGGCTCTTGGGATTTGGCCAGATGAGCCGCCAGTTCGGATACGGAATCAGGTAGAAGAACTTCCACGGCCGCCCGAGGTGCAATATCGGGAACAGACCCGCCGTCATGACCGCGAACACGGTCATCGCTTCCGATGCGCGGTAAATGCTCGTGCGGAACCCGGCGCGGAACAGATAGAGAATCGCCGAAATGAGCGTGCCCGCGTGACCGATGCCGACCCAGAACACGAAGGTGACGATGTAGACGCCCCACATCACCGGCGGCTGGTAGCCGGCGGCGCCCAGGCCTTCATGAATCTGATATGTCCATGCCGACGCGCCGATGAGCATGCAGAGGATCGCGATGCCCAGCGCGGCGAACCAGCCGAGGCTCGGCCCGAGCGTGCCGGCGATCTCGCGATCGACCTGCGCGTAGTCGCGAACGGCGGGGAAACGGATCGCCGCCGTGGGAATGTTCGGCCGCTCACCGCCGGGAAGTGGAGTCGCAGTCGTTGCCATCGCCGCGCCTCCTTATGCCCGCGGCGCTGTCGCGCCGGCTGCCGGATGGTTGACCTTCTTCAAGTAGACCACCGCGGTAAAGGTGTTGAGCTCTTCGAACACGTGGTACGCGCGCCGGTCGTGCGCGAGTTGCGCGACCGTCCAATTCGGATCCGCGGCGTCGCCAAAGGTGATCGCGCGCGACGGGCACGCTTGCGCACATGAGACGGTGAATTCGTTCGGCACGAGATCGCGATGCTCGAGCGCCGCGCGATTCTCCGCTTCGCGAATGCGCTGGACGCAGAAGCTGCACTTCTCCATCACGCCCTTGCCGCGCACCGTCACGTCCGGATTCAGCTGCCAGTTGAGCGGCTCGGGAAACGCATACTGTTTGCGATCCGACTCGCCATATCCGAACCAGTTGAAGTAGCGGACCTTGTACGGGCAGTTGTTCGAGCAATAGCGCGTGCCGACGCAGCGGTTGTACACCTGCACATTCAACCCGTCCGGCGAGTGATAGGTCGCATACACCGGACACACCGGCTCACACGGCGCGTTGCCGCAGTGCTGGCACAGCATCGGCACGAAGCGTGTCTCGAAGTCGACGCCGAATTTGCCGTCGAGATTCCCCTCGAAGTAGCGCTCGAGACGAATCCAGTTCATCTCGCGTCCGCGCTCGATGTTGAACCCCGGGCGCGCGTCGGCAAAGAACGTGGCATTCTGCCAGTACGCGCCGACGGTCGGGATGTTGTTCTCGGCGTAGCACGCCGTGACGCACGCCGAACACCCGGTACACCGCGCGAGATCGACCGTCATCGCCCAACGCCGACGCGTCATGCCGCGCGGATCGTTCGGGTTGTACATGCCCTTCATCGTTCCCTGATCTGCGGCTGTGGGCGCACCAAATTCGCCCTGCGCATCCGCCGCAACCGGTGAACGCAAGCCCGGCAGGAATTCGTGGCTCGCACCACCCGGCAACCCTTCGGGCGAATCTCCGCGCGGAGGAGTGGTCAGGTCTGATGCATTGATTGCCTGCGCGATACCGCGGCCATGCTGACGCGCCGACCCTTCGGTGCTCGGAAGAATGCGACTGTCGCCCGTTTTCGACAGCGAGGCCTTGGTCGCTGTCCAGGCAAAGCCACCCGCCGCGTTGGTCCCTGTGGGCATCAAGTCGAGCACGTTGACGCCGATATCGCGCGCGTAGCGACCGTAGCCCCACTGCACCTGCGCCACGCGTCGTGATGCTTGGGCTCGAACATCGGGAGCTTCGCGATCGAGCGGTGCCCCTGCCCGCTCGGCATGGCGATGGCATCCTTGTGCACGCCGAGATACGGATACGCGGGCGCGCGCACGGTGCCACTCGACGTCTTCACCTCGAGGATGTCGCCGCGATCGATGCCGAGTCGCTGGGCCGTTTCCGGATGAATCTCGACCCACGAGCTCCAGCAGATCTTCGTGACCGGATCCGGCAGTTCCTGCAGCCACGGCTTGTTTGCGCCGCGTCCGTCGCCGAGCAACGGTGACGGATATGTGATGAGGAAGAAGTCACCCGTCGCACCGGCCATGTTCGACGCGGAGGCAACCGATGCCGCCGGGCTCGCACCGCGCGCGACGACTGACGCCGGCGCACCGCCCGCGATCGTCCCCGTGGCGATTCCCTTTGGCAGCGCCGCACCCAATCCCGCCGCTCCGCCAGGGAAGCCGGCGATCAGCCATGAGCGATAGTCATCGACCGGGTATTTCGCGGCGAGCGCCGTGTCCTTCTTGGCCACCGCGATCAGCAGATCCGCGGTCGACCCCTTGATGGTCGAGTACACCGGATCCATCGCCGGCTGCTGGAGAGAGATGATGCCGCGCATCGGCTCGGCGTCTCCCCACGACTCGAGCGCGTGCAAATCCGGAATTACCAGATTGCACATTTCGGTCGTCTCATCGGGGTAGCTCGAGAAGCTGACCCGGTACCCGACCTTGACGAAGGCCTCGAGGAAGTTGGCCGACTGCGGCAGCGAGTGCGCGGGGTTCGCCCCGCGAATGAACGCGATGCCAACGTGACCCGTGCGCATGCGGTCGAGCGCGGCGAGCAACTGCCCCGTCGTCGCCATGCCGTCGAATGACGTGATCGCCTCGGCCGGTTTGATCGTCGTTCCGACGGCGCCGCCGGCCTGGTTGATCGCCGACGGCGAGCGCGACGTCGAGTGCGTCGCTGCCGGTCACGCCGGAGAGCGCGAGCACCGGATGCGACGCCGAAAGCTCCGTGGCGAGGCGCTGCAACGCCGCCGCGTCGACGCCGCTCTCGGTCGCTGCCTGCTGAATCGAGCCGCGACCCGCCAGCGCGTTGGCGATCGCC
This sequence comes from uncultured Gemmatimonadaceae bacterium, assembly GCA_963817445.1. Classification (GTDB taxonomy): domain Bacteria; phylum Gemmatimonadota; class Gemmatimonadetes; order Gemmatimonadales; family Gemmatimonadaceae; genus JAQBQB01. Next base: position 8,194 of record CAWFOG010000021.1, on the reverse strand, counting down.
AACTCCGAGCCCGGCTTGCACGCGAGCCATTCGTCGGCGTTCAACCCTGTCAGCGAGCGCCGTGCGCCCACGTACACGAATCGCGGTGCGCCATCGAGCTTGGCGCGGGCATCGGCGAAGTCGAGCTGCTGTGGAACGCTCGCACCCCAACCGTCGAGGAAGTCGGCGCCAAAGGAGATGATCAACTTCGCGTTGGCAAAGCTGAGCGCAGGCCATGAGACGCCGTATGTGCGACGATTCGCCTCGATTGCCGCTGCGTCAGCCTCGAAGTCGACGTTGAGCGCCGGAGGCATGCCATACCCCGCGAGCCACGAGTCGAGGAATCTGGGGAAGCTGCCGCTTTCATGTTGGTTGATGAAGACGGAGTCGGTGGCATGGCTGTTCGCACGCGCTTGCGCGATCGCCTGGCTGAGGCGCGTGATGGCGTCGTCCCAGCTGATCGGCGTCCAGTGGCCGTTCGCGTTGACCATCGGTCCACGGAAGCGGTCGGGGTTGTACAGGCCCTGGAGCGCCGACTGCCCGCGCGCGCAGAGCGCGCCGCGGTTCAGCGGATGATCCGGGTTGCCTTCGAGCTTGATCGCCCGGCCGTCGCGCGTTTCCGCAATCAGGCCGCACGCCGCCGAGCATTCGCGACAGGTCGTCGCGTAGTAGGCGGATACGCCCGGGACGGTCGTCCGGCGATACGAGATATGGAATGAGCTTTCCAGTATCTTCCTGGCAGCCGGCGACCGCGAGGGCGGCGCTGGACGCGCCCAGCACCTTGAGGAAGTCGCGGCGTTTGACGCCCGCCGTCTTCGTGTCCTGGGTCATGTTAGTAATGGCAGTTCGCGCAGTCGTAGCGCGCCTTCTTGCGTTCGGGCGTCGCGAGCGCGGCCGTCATCATCGGGGTGACCGCAGAACCGGAAGGCGATTGCGCCTCGGCGTACCCGGCCGCTTCGAGCCCTTCCTTCGGGCTGTAGCCGTTGACGTGACAACTCACGCACCAGCCCATGTTTAGCGACGCGAACTGGTTGACGCGGTCCATTTTCTGGATCTGGCCGTGGCACGTCTGGCAGGTCACACCGGCGTTGATATGCCGCGTGTGCGGAAAGTGCACGTATTCGGGGAGCTTGTGGATGCGAATCCACGGAATCGGCTTGGCTTTGGGGCCCATACCGGCGCCCATGCCCGCGACATCAGCAAACTTATACAGCTTGGCGATCTCGTCGCTGTGGCGCTTCGGACCGAGATCCGAGGCCGGGCGATCGGGGCCGATCATGTTGTGGCAGCCGATGCACGTCGACACGGCCGGGAGGCCCGGGTCCATCGACTTGTTCGCGGCGTTGTGACAACAGACAGGCAATTCATGCCGAGCTTCTGCACGTGCACCGGGTGCGGAAAGTTGATCGGCTGAATGGGTGAGCGGTGTTGAGAAGAGGAAGCGCCGCTGTACGCGGATAACATCACGGCGCCGATTGCCAGAGCGAGGAGCCCTGGATAGCGGTCCACTTCCTTCGCTTGGTCATCGCGATGGGACGACGAGCTCGAGTCTCCGAATGCTTGTGAATAACTTCACAAGCATTCGGACGGAAATCTGAACGGACCTGAAAACCCGCGCAAGTGTTTGGGCGCAAGCAAATCATTGCCCGGTCACAGCTAACGTGTCCGACGTTCGACTGGAATCCTAATCGGCCAGCCTGCGTGATGGGCCACTAGTAACGATCAACCACGACGCGCTGGCGCCGCCGCGCCTCGACAGATCGCCGACGCATCCGCAAGGCGAGCTCCACGTACGTCGTCCGGCAACAGATCCAGATTCGCGCGGCGTCTGCGTCAATCGCAACGGCCACTGCGTCCCAAGACGAACCGCTCCCCCCCCACAGTGCGCAGCAGCTTCGCCAAATGGTCTTCCGGCGACCCCAAATCCACGAGATGTCCCAGAACGCGCCGCTCTTCGTCTAGGGTGAGGCCCCAGTGCACCTCTTCGATCATGTCGCGGCTCGCCGCGGTCACGACCAGGCGCACCGCGTCCCCCCCGCGCGCGCGAGCGATCGCACCGCCGCCGCCGTCAAGTCACCGGCCGAATCCATCGGATGTCGTTGGCGGAGATCCTCGAATCTCACGGTGAGCAGCAGTGCGAGCCCCTGCTCTCCCGCGGCGACCGCAAGCTCGCGCACAGACGAATCGTGCGGCCCCAGTCCCCACTGCGGAGGATAGGCACGAACCGCCGCGCGCCGGCACTCACGGCCGCGGCCAGCGACTGTTCCCACTTTGGCCAGTCGGGGCGCACGGTTGGCACTGGACGCAATCGATCGCCCGTGCCTTCGAGCCGCTTGATCAGCTCGCGATTCCCTTCACTCGGCTCGCGAAAAAATGCCGACGGCAGATGTCCGACCCACGCCGTCGAGCTGTTCACGATCGAGCACCGCGAAGCAACACGTCCGGATCGGGGTGCGGAACGTGTCGAAAGGGATACGGCCCGATCAGCGCGTACGACGTCGATCATGCGCGTGCGGTCGCGCGAGCGACAGACGGCGCTGGTGCGCTCCGCTTCACAGCGCGGAAAACTTCCCGCCGGAAAGATTCGGCGGCGTTGCGCCAGCGGATCATGCTGAGTTCGTCTTGGCTGCAGTCCGATCACGTCGAGCGCGCGCAGCTTGGCGAGCCCCGTGCACATCGTCAGGTCGGATCCCCACAACAAGCGCGACGCGCCGAGTGCGCCGACGGCGGCGTCCAACATGCCGCGATCGACGCCGCTCCCGAGAGGTCGCGAAATATGTTCGGGCAATCGACGACCGCGGGAAACGTGTGCATGTAGTCGTCGCCGCCGCCGATGTGGGCGAGAATGAACGACGCCGACGGATGCCGCCGCGCGAGTCGCGCCAGATCGGCGCCATCAGAGATCTCTTGCGTCGGCCATTCACGGCGCCGATGCTGCCAGATGTGATGGAGGACGGGCAAATGACCAGCGACCGCGGCGCGGGCGATCGGATCGAGTAGCGGGTCGTCCGCGCGGCGGCTGGCGAGGAGCTTGATGCCGATCGCGCCCTGCGCAACGCATCGCTCGATCTCCCCGAGCGCGTGATCGGTATAGTTCGGGTTCACCGTCACGAACATCCGCGCGCGGTTTGGTTCCGCGCGCACAACTCGAGCATGGCGTCATTGCCGAGCGTGACATCCGGCGGCGACGGAAAATGCTCGGCGACGAGAAGCCCCACGTGCCGAGCACCGACGCAACGTGATAGGTGATGCCGATCGTGTCGCCGGCGCGAAACCGCGCGGCGTTGACGTCCGCCCAATCGGCGCGGCCGGCCGTTGCGTGATAGAAGTGCGCGTGCGCGTCGATGAGCGGTTCGCCGGCGAGCGGGTTCGCGCCGCGGCTGACGGTCACGCTCGCGCTTCCTCTTCGTGCAGATTCACCAGTGCGTCGCTCGCACCGCCTTCGATCAACCGGAGCGCGTCGTCGTCGTGCGCGAGCGCCGGATAGTTGTATGCGCCGCGCTTGAACAGTACGCCGTTGCGCGCGGCGAGTTCGAGGAATCGCTGCTCACGCTCGGGGCGATCGAAGCGAAGCATCCACATCGGATCGATTCCGTCGACGGTCACGCCCTTCACGCCGCTCGCCTCGATCGCTGCCGCGACGCCGCGTCGCATCTCCGCGCCGATCGACCAGAGCGACTCGCGGACATCGGCCGCGTCGTGCCAGGCGAGCACCGCGCGAGCGCGGCCAGCGCGGATGATTCGCTCGCCAACGTCGAAGAGATCCACGTTCTGCGCGCCGCGTCCATCACGTCTCGATCGCCCATCACCGCGGCGAGGGGTAGCCGTTCGCCATGGCTTTGCCGAAGGCGGCGAGATCGGGCGTCACGTCGGCGTACGCTTGATACCCTTCCGTGCGCGGCGAAACCCGGTCTTGATTTCGTCAAAGATGATTACGGCGCCGGACGAAGTGGCCAGTTCCCGCGCGCGGGCGATCCACTCCGTCGACGGCAGCCGCTCGATCACCGGTTCGATGACGATCGCCGCGAGCGCAGCGCCCGCTTCGGACACCGCGGCCTCGAGCGCCGCGATATCGTCGAACGGGACGCGGCGAAACGCGGCGCGCGTGCCCGCCGGAACACCGGAAACCGCGTCCGCCGACCAATCGAGCCAGCCAAAGAAGTCCGCAGCCAATCACGACATCAGCGCCGTGTAGGTGCGCGCGATACGAACCGCGGCGGCGATCGCTTCGGCGCCAGTCTTCAAGAATTGAACGCGGTCGGCGCACGGAATGATCCGCATAACCGCTCGGCGAGATCGACCTCGAGCACGCTCGACAGACCCACACCCGTACCCGCGGCAATCGGCATCGACGACCGCTCGCGTCACGTTCGGCTCGGCGTACCCGAGCGCGACAGAGCCGAGCGCCATCGTACAATCGATGTAGTCGTTTCCGTCGGCGTCGATGACGTGGCAGCCGGCGGCTTGCGTGAAGTGAGTCGGCCCGGTCGGTACCGCCCGACCCGTAGAGGGCTTCAACGCGCTTGCTGCCGGTCGACGCACCGGTCGGCATCACGGCACGCGCACGCGTCATCCAGTCTGGTTCAACGTGCGCGTCTGGGTCGGTCGTGCCATCGTCGGCAAAATCGTCGTCGGCCTCGGCGCGAGACTCGATGTCGTCATCGGGCTCGGTCGGTGCGTCGGTAGACGGCGCACCCTTGCCGCCGCGCTCGAAGAAACGGCGAAATGGCATGAGCGGAAGAAGAATCCGTCGGTAGGCGCCGTCAACCCCGCGAGCACGATGGATCGATGAAGTTGACGACTTCGAACGCCATCGCGCGAATCAGTGGACGCTCACCGCGCGTTCGGCGCTCCGCGCGAAACACAAGCGAGCAGCGTACCATGATGTGTTCAGGGATAGCGCGTTTTGAAGAACTCGATGGCTGCCAGCAATCGCTCGGCATCGTCAAAAAATTGCTCGAACTGCGCGTTTGTCGGCGGCGGCGCATCTTGCGCGGCGGCGCCAACGTGCGCGTCGCGTCCGCGGCGGCGAGGTGTAGCTCGTACATCCCGATCAGCGCGGCCTGCACCAAATTGAGCGACACCGTGGTCCATCATCGGAATCGTCACCGCCGCGTGCACGCGATGGGGCGTCGTTGGGCAATCCGCTGTCTTCTCGCCGACCAACACGAGCGCAACAGGCCGTGACGGAGGCGGCGAGCGATTGGATCACGACCACGTCCGGTCAATGACGCGAAGATTTAGCAGCGCGGCAACGGCAGTAAGACCAAACACCAAGACGCAATCAGCAACGGCCTCATCGAAATAAACCGACTTCTTCGATGCGCTCGATGAGATCCATTGTGCCGTGGGCGATTCCCTCGAGCCGCACTACGTCGTACTCCACTGGGCGGACCAATCGGATGCCCAACATGCCCATCTACTTCATTGTCCGGCCACGCGATGATCTTGACGCGAACGGCGACTTTGTGGCTAGATCGGCCTACACAATAGGAGATAGACTTTGCTATGGCCGCAAGGAAATCTTGTCGGCGGCGGTTCGGAACGAATTGGGTAATTTTTGGTCACGTGACAAATTCATTCTCGCGATCTCCGGAATCGGCACACTGCTTGCCGCAGCCACAATTCCGCTTTCATTTGCCTTTGTCGAAGATGCAGTCAGAACAATTTGCCGCAGTGCTCCTCGCCGTAACTGCGCGATATACGTCGGATTCAGCCTGCAAAAGGGCATCCGCGCCAGATTGCAACCGATTTGACGGTCGCTATGGGATTCTTGGCTGCTGCTTTGGCGGGTCTGGGGCGGCGCATGGCATTTGGCACGGGATCAAGGCTGGCATCCATGCCCTTGGCTCGCCGCTATGCCCTATGTCGTACCCTCCATTTTCGCCGTAGCCGACTGGGTGGTGGCAGCGTCCTTGGCGGTTATGTGGAGCCAGCGTGTCTAAATGCCTAGGATGGCGCCCCATCCAAGCGAGTGGCCCCGCGGAGAACCGGCTTCCCCAGCGGCACCCCACCGCCTCGCCGTGCGGGTCTATTACGAGGACACGGATTTTTCCGGTGTGGTCTATCACGCCTCCTATTTGCGTTTCCTTGAACGCAGCCACCCCGTTTTTGCGCGCACTCGGTATCGCGCACCCGGGGAGCCCCCGGAGGCGGGGCGGACGGCCTTCATTTCGTGGTGCGTGCCATGACCATCGGTCTCAGCCCACCTGATGGACAATGAGCTTCCGTCGAGACACACCTCCCACGACTACAGGGGCACCTCGATTGATATGACGCAGAAAATCCAGCACAGCAGCGAAGTCCTTTTGGCCGCGAAAATCCAAATAGCCGTTGTGCACCAGGCAGCAAGCCAGAGCGGATTCCCACCAGAATTTTGGGCAAAGCTGGCGTCAGAGGTGCAGGGGCTGCAGGTTAAAAATGACCTTAAACAAAATGGTAATGGATTGTTAACCTTGATCGAGACTAAGTTTTCACGCCCGTGTCCATCCCACTACGCGTTGGCGACCGGCCGGCCCACGGGAGAGGCTCGGGCGCGTAAAGCCCCAGAAATGACCGATTTCCCAGGCAAAAGATGACTGAAATGGGTTTTAACTCGCGGCACGACCCTCGCTTAAATTTCAGAAGGAATAATTGTCATGAATCCTGCCGATATTGCAGCTTCCGGATTCGCATCACCCACCATGGAGGTATTCTTCTCCAGGGCATGTTGTTCGTCGGCCCATTTCGTGGTCAAGCTCGTCATGCTGGGGTTGCTCGGCGCTCGGTTTGGTGCTGGGCCATGGTCGTCAACAAAATGTTGCTATTTTCCAAAACCCAGCACCGCCATGGCACAGTTCGAGGAGATTTTCTGGTCGGGCGCCTCGCTCGACGAACTTTATGCGACCTTATCGTCGCGCCCGCGTCTGGCATGGCGGCCTTGTTCGTCGCGGCGATGCGGGAATGGCGGCGTTCGGTGCAAGGCGCGGCCTGGTCGCCCATGGGCCTGCAGGCGCCGTCAAAGTCCTACGTTTCGATCGCCCGCGAAGTTGAAAAGCTCGAATCCAGCCTTCTGGTGTCGGCAACCGTCCTCGGCCCGTCCCTCATCGGCCTGTTCGGCGCTGTCTGGGGCATCATCGACCGCGTTTCGCTCGATCGCGGCGTCGCGCGGAATGCTTCCGCTTGCGGTCGTCGCGCCGGGCATAGCAGAGGCGCTTTTCGCGACGGCGATCGGGCTCTTCGCGGCGATCCCGGCCCTGATCGCGTATAACAAATTCCAAGGCGATGTCGCCAGACGGGCGCGGCTTGAGGGTTTCGCGGACGAGTTTTCCGAGATTCTGTCGCGTCAAATCGATCAGCACTCCGTTAAGGACCGGGCGGCCTGATCATTGCACACCAAAGAAACCGGCGTTTTCCTGCGCCGGGAATTTTGAACCATGCGCTGGAGATTTTGAACATGGGCATGTCGGGCATTGCAGTACACCAGACAAGGGGCCGGCGCGGGCGGCGTGGCGTGCCGCGCTATCGCGCCATGGCCGAGATCAATATGACGCCTTCATCGACATCATCCTGGTGCTTTTGATCATTTTCATGGTGGCCGCGCCGCTATTCGCGACAGGCGTGGCGATCGATTTGCCGCGGACGAAGGCGGCGGCGCTGACCATTGAGCAGAAGCCGGATCTCGGTCGCCGTCGATGACGAAGGTCTGGTCTACGTCATGGACCAGCTGGTGGAAATCACCGAGCTGGCGGACAAGTTGAAGGAGGCGGCGACCACGGGTGTCGACGACCAATCTGCTGTCCGCGGCGCAAATCAGGTGAATTACGGACAGGATCGCCGAGGTCATGTCGATCATCACCGCGGCCGGGATCAGAAAAGATTCACGCTGGTCACCAATCCCAACAAGAATTAAACGGCCGTGCCTTGCCCGAAAATCCTGGCTTCGCAGTCTCGGGCGGCGCGCATATCGGCGTGCTCGCGTTAGCGCTGTTTTGGTTGTCACGGTTACCTCAATTCGACGAGGCACAGGAGAGCGTTGCAGATAAGTCTCGCGCCCAACAATTCAATCAAATTACGAAGGGCGAAAAGACGGCGGCCCAGGTGAAGCCGCGTCAGCGGGCCGAAAAAATTGCCGAACTCGCCGAGCTAAACCCACAACCTTCGCCAACAGACGCCCCAAAGGATGTCTCTGCGCTACCCCCGCCGCTGAAACGTCAGGTCGATCCAGGCCAAGCCA
>CAWFOG010000020.1:0-47111 GCA_963817445.1 uncultured Gemmatimonadaceae bacterium | reverse complement strand
TCGACGAGATGTTGACGATGCGGCCACCGCCACCTGTCATCATTGAGCGCACGACATACTTCGTCAGCAGAAGGGGCGACAGCGTGTTGAGTCGAACGAGCGCTTCGATGTCAGTGTCACGCATGGTCGCCAGCAAGCCACTGGTGCCGATGCCGGCGTTGTTCACAAGACCATAAATGGCGCCGAAATCCTTGCGACGCTCTTGACGAAATCGGGAATGGCCGCGGTGTCGGCCAGGTCGCAGGCGCGGAAGTGGATCGCGCCAGACTTCGCGTCATTCTCCGCTATCGCCGCGGCGAGTGGTTCACTCTCACCCCGCGCGACGGCGATGACCTGATAGCCTTCGGCGCACAGCAGCTGCGCGATGCCGAGCCCGAGTCCGCGACTTCCACCGGTGACGATGACACTATGCATCGCGCCGCACCATCTTTCCGGACGGGGTCACCTCGAGCGACGGAACGAAGCGAAGCGCCGCCGGCACTTTGTGCGGTGCCAGGGCGCGTCGACAGGCGTCGAGAATCTCGCTCTTGAGCGCGTCCATCATCTGTACAGCCGCGGGCCCGTCCAGCGTTGCCATCGGCACGACGTCGGCGGCGACGATCGCGCCGGTTATCGGGCTTTTCCGCGCCTTCACGAGGGACATGCGCACTCCCGGCTGGCGATTGATCACCGCTTCGACCTCTTCGGGATGAATCTTTAACCCGCCCACGTTGATGATTCCCCCGCGACGTCCGACAAAGTGGTAACGGTCGCCACGCAGCCCAGCACGTCTCCCGTGTCGACGAAACCGTCCGGATCGAGCAGTGATTCGGTTTCGTTGCCAACGTACCGGCGGGCGGCGCGCGGCGATCGGATGTGCAGCGTGTCATTCTCAACCTTGAGTTCGACTCCCGAATCCGCGCGGCCAATGAAGGTCGCCGGAAATCCCGCGCGGCCGTCACCAACCTCGAAGGCCACGCCGCCCTCGGTCGATGCGAAGGCGTGCGCGATGCTCGCGTGCGGATAGAAGGCCTGGAGGTGATCAAGAATTGCCTGATCAGCAATTTCACCGGAGAGCCGTGCGTACTGCGGCTTGACGTGGCGCGCCGCGGGGCTCATGAGCGCTTTGCGCCAATGCGATGGCGTTCCCGTGATGTGCGTAGCCGCGTGCAATTGCGCGCGCGAAAGAAAATCGTCCGTGGTGTCGGTCGGGCCAGACAAGACGAGTGAGCCGCCGCCAAGGATCGCTCGTAAGAGAATTTGCAATCCGCCGTAACGCCGAATGTCGTAGAACGTTGCCCAGACGACCGGACTGGCGCCGCTCGCGGCTGGCGCGATCGCCCCAGCGAGACTGGCCAAGCTGTGCACGACCATCTTCGGCACGCCCGTCGTGCCGGAGGTGAATAGAATCCACTCCGTCTCGTGGCTCTGTGCCCGATTTGTCTCGCATCTCGAAATCACGCTCGAGCACTGAACGAAGCGGCTCACCTGCGATGCGCCACTCTCGGACTTGGGACGATCGGAGACGACAGCATCGACCTCCGCCGTGTCGACGACAAACGGAATGTGTTCGGCCGCGAGATCGGGCGGGCAAAGCACGATTCGGCGCGCGATGCCGTCGATCTCGAGGAGCGCGAGCGCGGCGGTGAGCTGGTTCGACATGGTGAGCAGCACGGAGCGGCCGCGCAGCTCCTCGAGTCGCCCGCCGAGGCTCGTGCCGGTCTGGAAATCGCGAAGAGCCACGATCGCGTCGGGCGCCCAAAGGGACCGCGCCGATTGATTCGGCGCGGCGCTCAGCACTGCCGACAACGACGGTGTGCTACCGCGCTGCATTCTCGTAGAACTTGACGAAGTCGCCGAGGGTGACGGGGAACTGCGCGTCCTCGGACAGACTGAACGGATCGTACCCCAGCGCATCTTCGAGCCGCGCGACGACGATCGCGAAGCAGAGCGAGTCGAGGCCGGAATCCATCAACGGCATATCGTCGTTCAATTTCGCGAGCTTCTTGTTCTGCTCCTTCGCCACTTGCTCGAACTGCGTAACGATCGTGGTTCTGACGTTCACGGACATTGATAAGCCTCCGATGGGTTTACGATCGATCTGTGTCAGCGCGCGGCATTCATCGCGCCGACCAGTTGGTCGATGTCGTCTGTTGTCGCCTCGCCATGCGTGAGACAGATGCGAATCGTATCACGCCCCTCGAACTTCGCCACTGCCACCCACGCTCGCCCGGAGGCGAGCACCCGCGCGGCAATCGTTCGGACGGGGGCAGCGCCGTCCGGCGGCTCTACGCACAGCACCGCTAGCTCGGACTCGTTCGCGATCGTCCAACCGTCTGCGGCCAACTTGCGCTCGAGGACGGAAATGAGATCGATCGATCGCTCGATGTGCTGGGCATAGCCCTCCCAACCCGCGGCCGCGAGCGAGAGAAAAAGACGCACCCCGAGGAAGCGGCGCGACCATTGCGCCGTCGTAACATAGGGATCGACCGTCGCCGCGTTTGACGGCATGAATCCGGTCGTAACCTGGAACACCGTCGACAGGATCGGCGCATGCCGCGTCATGAACATGCCGCACCCCATCGTCGTCGCGAACCATTTGTGCGCGTCGATCGTGACCGAATCGGCGAGTTCGATTCCGGCAAGAAGCGCGCGGTGGAGGTCGGACGCGATGACCGCCCCGCCCCAAGCCGCGTCGGCATGCAGCCAGAGGCCGTGTTCTCGGGCGAGTGCGGCGCAGGCCGCAAGCGGATCGACCATTCCCGCATTCGTCGTACCGGCCGTCGCGACGATCAGCACCGGTACACACCCTCGTGCCTTGTCGTCGGCGATCATCGCTGCGAGCGCACGCGCGTCCATTCGCCCAGTGCCGTCAGTCGCAACCTGGCGCACCGCCGAGCGGCCGATCCCGGCCTGGTGCGCGATCTTGACCCAGGCCAGATGGCTCTCACGCGAGATGTAGAATACCGGTTGTCCAGCGAACGCACGGGCGCCCTCGGCAGCGAACCCTTCGTGGGCGTGCGTGAGCGCGCAGATGACGGCGGTGTAGTTCGCCTCTGAGCCGCCCGAGGTGAAATGGCCGGTCGCATCCGCCGGAAGACCGGCGCGTCGCGCGACGGCCTGGATGACATGCGACTCGATCTCCACGGCGGCGGGTGACGTTGTCGCCGTTGCGAGCTGCGGGTTGAGCGCGCCGGTGAGTCGGTCGCCGCACTGCGCTGGAAACGACGGCGCCGGATTGAACAGTCCGAAATACCGAGGGTTCGTCATGTGGACTACCCCGTGTTCGATCTGCGCAATCGTCCAGGGCAGGAGCTCATCCAAGCCGCGTGGCGACACGAAATCGAAGCGCAGCAGTTCCGCGCGAAGCTTCTCCATGTCGATCGTCGGCACGACCGACCCGCGCGCGATTCGTTCGTTGGCGCGTGCGAGTTCGCGAGTCAGAAAGTCATCCCACTTCGCGCGCACGTCCAGTGGCGGGAAGAGCGCCGACACGGGGGGCGCGGGCACGTCGCGGGTCATCGAGCTACGCCTCGTCGAGCGACGCGGATCCGGAAGTAGCGGCTCGTCCACGCGCGCACTGTCATTGGCTTGTCGTGCGATGCTGGTCGGCGCAGGCGCTAGCGCGACCGCGCAACTACGGAACCACGAGCCGCCGAGGATGGCGGCGTCGTTTTTCGATGAGACGTGAGGTATTCGAGCCAGTTCGAATACAGCTGGATTGCGGCCGCGCGCCAGCTGTGGGACAAATTCTCGCGGGCTTCCGCGACAGGGAACCGCTCGAGCAGTTCCCGCTTGGGATCGCGGACCGCGCTCTGACGGAACAGGTCGAGCGCGCGCGTCGTCTCATCGTCGAAATACCCGCGCGGCATGTCCGGGTAGGTGTTCGACGTTCCGGCGAGATATCGGCCGACGTCACGCCGATACTCGCCCAAGAGCGCACCCGGGTCATACTCGGGATGTCCCTGGAGGAACACGAACAGACTACCCAGCTGCTTGAGGAACGCGTCAGCTCCGGCGTCAGCGGAAATCGACACGAGGTCGTAGCCCGCGGCGCGCAGAGTATCGGGGTCGAGCGTATTCAGTCGCGAATGGGGCGTACCCCAGGACGATGGCATGCCCGCCAGGAGCTGATGGTCGCCGATCCGCTCGCAGCTGAACACGCCGTGAAGCTTGGCAGCGTATCGCTCGCGAGAAATACCGTCGAGATGCAGCACCGCCGCGTGCGCGGCAAGGCAGGACCAGATGGTGGAGACAGTATGCTCCTCCGCCCAATCGACGAGACGCGCCAGAGAACGCCAATACAATTCGTCGGACAACACGGCGGTGCGCGGCTCGGCGCCGGTGACGATCAAACCGTCGAAGCGACCGGTCCACAGTCGTTCGATGTTCTCATAGTTCTCTGCAACGTACGCGCGGCCGGCGTCTTCGCGGATCAACTCCGGGAATGAGAACAGGTGCAATCGAACGTCACGGTCCGCCGCCGCTGCCGCGAGGAGCGTTCGGAACTGACGCTCCGTTTGGTGCAGCGCGGAGTCGGGCATGTTGTTGACGAGCGCGATGACGATCGGCTCGCGACGCTCTTCGGCTTCCGGCGTCGGTGCTCCGGTGTTCGGCGTCACTTCGCCGGTGCCCGCTTCGCGCCCTTATGTGATCGGGCGTGAGTCGGGGCCGGCGGCGCAGCGGCGCTCAGCACGGCCGCGTCAAGCGCTTGATCGACGTCAGCCACGATGTCGTCGATGTGCTCGATCCCGATGCTCAGACGAATCATTTCCGGCGTGACTCCCGCGGTCGCTTGCTCGGCTGGTGACATCTGGCGATGCGTGGTCGACGCAGGATGGCAGGCAAGCGATTTGGAGTCGCCCAGATTGACGACGCGCTTGATCAGGCCCAGGGCGTTGTAGAACTTCATTCCCGCGGCGAACCCACCGCGAATGCCGAACGTCATCAGCGAACAGGCGCGGCCGTCGAAGTATTTTTTCGCCAGCGCGTAGTAGGGACTGTCGGGAAAGCCGGCGAAATTCACCCAGTCGACGCGCGGATCGACGCGCAGGAACTCGGCCACCCGACGCGCATTCTCGACGTGACGATCGACGCGAACCGCAACCGACTCGATACCCTGGAGGAGGAGAAAGGCACTGATCGGCGACAGAACCGAGCCCATCGTGCGCTGGTAGACACTTCGGCAGCGACCGATGTATGCAGCGTCGCCAAAGTGATCGGTGTACACGAGGTCGTGGTACGACGCATCCGGCTTGCTGAACATCGGAAACCGGTCGGCGTGCTCAGCCCACGGAAACTTCCCGCTGTCGACGATGATTCCGCCCATCGTGGTGCCGTGGCCGCCCATGAACTTCGTCAGCGAATGCACGACGATGTCGGCCCCATACTCGATCGGCCGGAGCAGAATGGGCGTCGGCACTGTGTTGTCGACGATGAGCGGCACACCATGGCGATGCGCGACGGTAGCAAGCGCCTCGAGATCGCAGATGTTCCCTGCCGGATTCCCGACGCTCTCGCAATACACTGCCCGCGTCTTGTCGTCGATGAGCGATTCGATCGACTTGGGTTGATCATCGGCCGCGAATCGCACCGTGACACCCAACGTCGGGAAGATGTGCGCGAACAACGTGAAGGTCGTCCCGTAGAGCTGCGGAACGGACACGATGTTCGAGCCGAGCTCCGTAACATTGAGCGTGGCGAAGTGCATCGCCGCCTGGCCTGAGCTGACACTCAGCGCGTCGATGCCGCCCTCGAGCGCGGCGACTCGACGTTCGAGCACGACGTTCGTCGGGTTGCTGATGCGCGAGTAGCGATACCCGTCTTGTTCGAGGTTGAACAGCGCCGCGGCGTGCTCGGCGCTGTCGAACTCGTACGCCGCCGTCTGATAGATCGGAACGGCAACGGCTTTCGTCGTTGGTTCGGTGTCGTAGCCGTGGTGCAGTGCGATCGTTTCGTTTCGCATTGGATCTCTAAAGCGAAAGCGCCTCGCGAACCGTCGACGGCCAGGCCCGAAGATCGAGGCCGTGTGTGGCGAACAGGGCAACGCCGAGGCGATCCATCCCAAACGCCGCGCACGCGGTGTGCGCGACGGCGCCGTCGTCGCAGCGGAGACCCCAGGTAGAACCGAAGTGATCCTGGTGATAGTTGAAGCTCATGCAGGCGGTCGGCTCCTGTTCCGAGTTTACAGGAATGAGTAGCTCGAACTTGAGTGCCTGCTCGACCTGGTTCATCGCCATGAGCTTGCCGGCACGGCCAAAGAACGGATCGCTCGCCGGCGCGAGGGTATACGGCACCGAGAGTTCATGTGCCAACTTTTCGGCGCGCGCCTTCCAGCGCTCGCGAAATGCAAGCGCTGTCTCGGCGGAGCCAATGCAGACGTACTCACGCATGCGGAACGCCTGCATGCGCCCGAGTTCGGAGGAGGATTCGCGACGGAAGCAGTACGACTCGACGTCAACCATCACACCCGCCTTGGCGACGTCTCCGCGTGCCGCGACGATCGGATAAACCGGATAGCAGGCTGCCGGGGTCAAAACGAGATCAGTGGCGCTGAGCGCGTCGACCCAATTGCGTCCACCCGCGCGTCCCTCGACCAGGGCGCGAATGTCCGCCTCGGTGCCATGCATCGAGCTGACGCATCCAAGTAGATGCGGAAAGCTTTTGAGGTAGCCGGACTTCTCGAGGAGTGCCCGACTCATGACCGGCGGAAAGCGAAGTATCTCGGTGCCCGGTTCGCGGTGGCGTGTAATGAGCGCAGTCAGACCGCTGATCACCTGTTCGAACAGGCCAGTTCTCGCCTGCACACCGTTGGCCGCAGTAGGCTGGAGGAGTGTAAGTGTGATCGCCTCGAGGCGATCGCCGGAGAGCTCGTTGGTGGGCATTGGTCGATGCAGTCTCGTTGAAGAGCGACTATCAGTCCCTGAGAAGCGGCGGAACGTCGAACAGCAGTAGCGAACTCGCTGCGCCCGCGAGAATGCGCTCGTTGTTGATCATGATCGACGACGAGAGAACATCGCGGAGATTTCGCGCGACGCTGAACTCTCCGTCGTTGCGGTATCCGGACAAACCACACGCCTGGAGCGCGCTCATCACCGTGTCGATCGCTGCTTCCGACGAGTTGACCTTGAGGAGATTCATCCCCGTCTGAAAATCAATTGCTTCGAGGCGATCCTCCGTCAAGGCAGCCATCTCATAGGCGGCCAACGCCGACGCAATGCTGCCACGGAGTGCACGAAGCGACATCATGGCGCGCGTCAGATGCGCGGCGCCCGGCACAGCCTGCGCATTGGCCTGCGCGGCGCCCTTTCGCACGAAACGGCGCGCTCGGGCAACGGCTCCCGCGGCGATCCCGCACCACACGGCGCTCCAAGTCAGATGCGCGATCGGCACCATGCTCTGCGGGTGGATGCGCTCGTACGACACGGGCAGGATCTGGTCGACGTGGGCATTGCCGCGCAACGTGAACCCCGTGCTGCACGTGCCGCGCATTCCCATCGTGTCCCACTCCTTGATCTTCTCGAGCTCGTAGTCGCCTTTGACTAGCGACACCAGGACCTGATCGGACGGCTGCGATTCGGATGTCCTGCGCGCGGTGACGAACACGCCGTCGGCTTCGGCGCCGTACGACATGACGGTCGCGTTTTTCACGAGCGACATCCGCGATCCATCGCGTTCCACGGAGCATGCACTCGCCCGAACGGCACCACCCGTCTGGTTTTCCGTGGTCGACGACGCGAACAAAAGTTGGTCGGCGCTCAGCCGGCGAAGCAGCTGCTGATGCCACGGGCTATTTCGCGCGTGTCGTACAAGGATCACCACTTGGATCTGGTGCATGGCGAAGATCATCGCCGTGGAGCCGCACGACATCCCAAGCGCGTAGCACACGTCGACCACGTCAGATACCTTGGCGCCGTCGCCTCCGAACTCGCGCGGAACGAGCATGCTCAGCAAACGATTCTCGCGGATGGCCGTGAACGCCTCCCGTGGGAAGCGCGACTCCCTGTCGACCGACTCCGCTGCCGCTGCCGCTGCCGCCGCGGCGGCGTTCGTGCGCGCGCGCAGATCTGCAACCGCGGGCGGTGTAATGGTTTGTGACAGGGTAGAATCCAAAGCCGTCATGGGTCGCGCTCGCTGGGCGGTGCGGGTGGACAAGGCCGTCGAGGTTGGCGTCTCGCGAGCGCTAAGGGCCGCGAGGCACGGTTACGTTGCCTCTGGACAATGTAACTCGCCGCCATTGGCGAGAACGCCGATTCAGCGCCCGTCGCGAGCGCACCTTCATCTCCAATCGGCTCACTCGCCTTCGTTTGGAAGGGACTGTATCGGATCATTTCAAGGACGAGCAATTTCCGGATTGAGTCACGTCGTCCGATACGCCGCCGCGAGCTCACGCTCCAGCACGGCTTTGAGCCGCGGGTGCATCCTGAAATACTGTCGTCCCTGGTCGCCTGCTTGTGGCTTCCGTGATGGAAGGGTCCCGGTCTCGACGACAAATCGGAGCACGCGTCCGAGCAGACCGATCTGCGCCTCGTCAACGAGCGCACGAAGGTGCTCAACCGACTCGGCCTGGTCCGGATCGACGGTGCACGTCGCGAGGACGTCGCCGGTGTCGATCCCTTCGTCGACGAGATGCACGGTGCAGCCAACCGCGCCGCGTTCAAACCGCGCCCACTCGGTGACGTTCATTCCGCGATATCGAGGCAGGATTCCCATATGCGCGTTCAGCGCGCCGAGGCGTGCCGTCGCCAGCAACGGCTTTCGGAGTATTCCCGCCCCGGCGTGTACTAGCACGTCCGGCGCCGTGCGAGCCACGGCGACGACTGACGCATGATCCGACAGAAGGCCGACGTGCACCACGGGAATTCCCGCTTCGGCGCATAGGGAGTGAACATCGGGCGACGCGGGCGCAACCGCAGTAGGCACTGTCGCGGGGCGCCGCCGGATTCGGCGCATCGTCGCGCCGGCTAGCATCCGAGCAATTCCGTCTTCCCTCGCCCTCGTGGTCAGCCGCGACGCAACCGTCGCCACTGGCCGATGCTCGACGACCACGGCCGCTGGCTTAAAGCCCCACGACTGCCAGGCACGCACCATTTGCGGCACTTTATGCGAGTCCGGGCTCGTGAGGAAAACGACTCGAAGCGGTGCGTCACCCGACTGCGCGTTCGTTACTATCGGCGACTCGACCGATGGGTCAACGCGCGATGGCGCCGTTGATCGATCGTCTGACGACGTGGGAGCGCGAGCTGACATCGACGCCAGGGCCGCTCGCTTGGCCAATAGAGCGTCGACATAGAATTTCGCCGCCCAATTCGGGACACCCATCGTGATGTACCCGCCCCAAATCGGCGCGGAGCCTGGAATCCCGCCCCGAATGCCCGGATCGCTGTTGTCCATCGGTTGCGCCGCGCTCACAAGATCAATCGCCTTGAGCGCCGCGTTGCAGAAGCGCATGTCACCGGTCAGCTCCGCCAAGCGAAACCAGATGAGCGCCATTTGCGCATTTCCGGTCAGACACGCGTAATCCGATCGCGCTGCCTTCCAACGATGATCGATTTCGCCCGGCAACCAACCACTCAGCTCGAGCCGGCGCATGACGCGCTCAGCAGCGCGCCGAGCGACAGCGAGTCCATCGTCGCGTCCGAGGAGTTGCGAGAGATACAGCACGCCCCAGATCGTGTACGCCAGCGTGTGCGTTACGGCGCGATGCTGCTCATGATCACGATTGCCGAACCCGGCGAGCGCAATCCAGCCCGTGTCGGCGTCAACGTTTGTTAACACCCAATCGAGATGCCGCTCCGCGGCGCGCAACCATTTTTCGTTCCCGAAGTGGCGACCAGCTTCGGCGAGCCAACACGACGCGTGCGCCGTGTATGTCGTGACGTTTCCGTAGATGTGCTTCCGCCACGCGCCGTCGTCGTCCTGCTGCGCCACCATCCAGTCGGCCGCGCGAGCGGCCGCCTGTGCCGCGGCTGTGTCCCCCGTCTCACGGTGCCACGCGACCAGTCCGTTGATGATCTGCGCGGTGTTAAAGACGGATGGGCGTGTACGGTTTTCGGCGACCTCGCCACCCGGGAACGCACCGTCGGCGAGCTGAAGGTTTAGCAGGAATCGGACGCATCGCTCAGCGCGGGCGCGGAAGGTCGGGTCCAGCGTGCGAGCAAGGGCGAGAAACGTCGGCACGATATAGCCAGTCGTTTCAGGATAGGAGGACGTCCAGCCGCCGTTCAACAAATACCGGCCGCTCACGCCTCCGTCCGACGTAACGTCTTGGGCGTGCGCGAGCCACTGCGCCGCGGCGGCGATATGCTCGTCGTCCGTGTAGCCGCGCAACTGGTTCTGGCGAAGGCCCAGGACTTGATCGTGCATGAGCCGAGCGTGCGACGGACGCCAGGCCGCCGCGTCAATCGATCGGCCGATCAGCCATCGAAGTGGTCGGCGCATCGTCAGCGCCGCGACGGAGACTGCCGGCTCACGAGCGCGCGCACAGTGCCGCGATCACGCGCTCGGCCGCGTGGCCATCCCAACCCTCCGGGCGGCGCGATGTCCCCGCGCGAACGACGTCGCGGACCAGCGGCGCGAGCTCCGTCGGATCGAGCACGAGCTGGTTCGTCCCCTCGGAGATGGTGATCGGGCGCTCGGTGTTTGGCCGCAACGTAAAGCACGGGACGCCGAGGGCGGTGGTCTCCTCCTGGAGTCCACCTGAATCGGTGACGACGGCGTACGCCTGCTCGACGAGATCGAGCATTTCGAGATACCCGACCGGTTCGAGCAGTCGAACGCGCGACAGGGTGATGCCCTGCTCCGCGATTCGCTGTCGAGTGCGAGGGTGCGCCGGGAACACGACCGGCCGAACACGCGCGATCTCCTCGAGCGCGTCGATGAGGGCGCGCAAGCGTCGCGGATCGTCGACATTCGACGGACGGTGGAGGGTCACGACGACGGCGGCGCCGTCGATACCCAACCTTTGGCGAATTCCCGTTTTTCGCGCCATGGGCAACGCGTAAAACAGGCTATCGATCATCACATTGCCGACGAATACGATCTCGTCGGACGGCTCGCCTTCGTGCCGTAGTTGGACGTCGGCGTCGCGCGAAGGAGTCAGGAGCAGGTTCGCCAGCCGATCGGTGACGAGACGATTGATCTCCTCCGGCATGCTGCGGTCGAAGCTGCGCAGGCCCGCCTCGACGTGCGCGACCTTCAGCTCGAGTTTCGCCGCGACGATCGCCGCGGCCATCGTTGAATTGACATCGCCATAGACGACGATCCAATCGGGCCGATTTGACTGGAACACTGGCTCGAGGCGCTCCATGATGCGCGCCGTCTGCACGGCGTGCGTATCAGACCCGACCGCGAGATTCACGCCGGGCTCGCCGATTCCAAGGTCGCGAAAGAACGCCGCGGACATCGCGTCGTCGTAGTGCTGGCCGGTGTGGACGACGAGCTGGTCGACGCCGACCGCCGCACCCGCGCGATGCACGGGCGCGAGCTTGGGGAAATTCGGGCGGGCGCCCACTACGTGCAGAAGTTTCACCGGTCAGCCCTCGTCGACGACGGGCTCACTCGGTGTCGGGGAGCCGTGATATAGAGTTCTTGCATGATTAGACGATTAAGCGGCTTGCCGCCACAGCGCAAGAAAGAGCGCGAGTCGGCGGCGATGAAACGCGAATACGGTTGCGACGTACGCCGCCCCGCCGGCCGCGATCTCGCTGCAAAGCTTGGCGACGATCGCCAACGACGGTGGCGCGAACAATCGCACGGCCATCACCGCGGCCGTCATTGCCACGCAAGCCGAGACTGCCGGCCAGAGCGCGCGTAGATATCCGCGGACCGACAGGTCGAGACGTTTCAGCACGCGCGCGGTGAACGGGATGTAGACCACGATCGGATGCACGATCGCCCACGCCAGTGCAATGCCGATGGTGCCCCAGCGACTGCCGACATAGAACGCCGCCGGCAAGGCCACAGCGGCAACGCCCGTTTGGTACATCTGATACCGGTGGTCACCCGTGACGAGCAACGCCTGCGATCCCGGCGGCACGATCGCGCGAACCGAAGCGTACGCAGCGAGTACTTGGAGGGGCACGGTCATGAACACCCAGTGCTGCCCAAAGACGACGGGCACGAACTCGGGGGCGACCAGCGTAATGCCAATCGTCAGCGGAAAAACGATTGTGGCGAGGCCCTCGGTCACCGTGGTGAAGTAGCGCCGCAGCGTTGGAATGTCGTGCTGCACCGCGGCGAACATCGGCGGCGTGACGCCGCCGACCAGCGCGGTGATCTTGTCGACCGGCATGCTCGCGAGCGTCCATGCATAGCTGTACGCGCCAAGCGCCTGCTTACCGAGCATCCGACCGGCAACGATGAAGTCCGAATTCGTGTACGCGTACCAGAGCACCCGCCCGACAACGACGTGTCGCGTGAACGGAAGGACTGGCTTGAGCGTATCCCAGCGCGGCCGCTGAAATGGGTAAGGCCGCGACAAGACGATCGCGATCGTACTGAGTGTCGTTCCCAATAACGCGCCGACGACCAGCGACCAGTAGCGAAATCCGAGGAGCGCAAGGATCAGCGTCGTCAGCGACTGAACAATTCCCTGCGTGCCGTCGATCACGGCCAGTCGCGC
Organism: uncultured Gemmatimonadaceae bacterium; assembly: GCA_963817445.1. Lineage (GTDB taxonomy): Bacteria > Gemmatimonadota > Gemmatimonadetes > Gemmatimonadales > Gemmatimonadaceae > JAQBQB01. Next base: position 34,510 of record CAWFOG010000020.1, on the reverse strand, counting down.
GAACCGCAGATCCCGCTGCATCAACGAGCCGGGCACGATCCGAAATGACGTGATGACCATCGTCACGCTCATTGTGATCACGACCGCCGGAAGCGCCGGTGCGTGGTAGAACCGGCCGACGGGGTACGCGGCCAGCACGGCGAGCAGGAAGCTCGCCACGCCAAGAAGCACGGCGCCCCCGTTCACCTGGCGGATCTGCTCCGGCGTGATGTCACGGACCGTCACGATCGTCATCCCGATACCCGACTCGCCGAGCAGCGTGATGAACGCGAGGAGCACGGTGCCCATACTCAGCAGGCCGTAGTCCTCGGGCGTGAGGATGCGAGCGACGACAATTGTCGTCGCCCACGTCACGAGTTGCACGATCCACTTCACGCCGCCGAGCCAGGCGATGCCGCGAACGAACGACCGATCGAGCGACGCTGTCGACGCCAGCGAGGCCGCGCGAACTCCGCCGTCGATCGCCGCCTCGTCTTTGACCTCGCTCAACCCGAGGACATCGCGGCTGGCTGGGTCGAACGGAAGCTCGGTCACGCTCGGCATCGGCCGAGGCGCGGATTGGTGCTGACCCTGCGATATGGCGCGGTCATCACCACTGAGTTCGCGGCCGCGGGTGTTGGATCATCGCTGCACGCGTTGTAAGCAGAAGGATGTATCAGAAGATCGTGTAGATGAACGGCGCGAGCGCCGAGCCCTGAGCGAAGATGAGCAGCGCCCCGACCAGCACCATCATCACGATGATCGGCAGCAGCCACATCTTCTTGCGGACGCGCATGAACTGCCAGAGCTCTCTGCCGAGACTCGAACTTGCCATAGGATTGACTCTCCAAGCTGTGTGCGCCGGAACGCGAATATGATGATTGTTTAGAACTGGCGGGTGAGGGAGCTGCGAGACGACGCGGACCGGTCGACCCAGAAACCGTGCGACGCGGCCTTGTGCACCAGTGCATTGCCGCCGAGGCCGCGACGCACCCAGCCGATCGGCGTGACGACGACGAAGTAGACCACGCCCATGAAAATCGGCGTCGTCACCTTCGAGATAATGCCGGCAAGCGTCATCCATGCACGGTCGACTGGACCGAGCGCCGTCGGCGCGAGAAGCGCCGCGACGACGAGCAGACCGCCGACCACTCCGAAGACGAGGAAGCTCGTCGGATGGCCGCGCCACCGGGCGATAGCCGATAACACAACGAACGCCACACCGACGGTGAGGCCGAACTTACGGCCCATCGCTGCGCTGTACGCGCTGCCGCTCAATCGAGCTGGAACTGCGTGCGCCAATCTGTCGTCTCCTTCCATTCGGGTTGATCCGTCTTGTCGAGCAAGAATGGTCCGAGGACCAGGTAATCGATGTGCGTGCGCATGAAGCAGACGTACGCGTCGTGCGGCGTGCACACGATCGGCTCGCCACGCACGTTGAAGCTCGTATTGACGATGACCGCGCAGCCTGTCTTGGCCTCGAACGCCGCGATGAGATCGTAGTAGTCCGGATTCGTGTCACGACTGACCGTCTGCACGCGTGCCGAGTAGTCGATGTGCGTAATCGCAGGCATGTCGGAGCGGACGACGTTGAGCTGCTCGATTCCCCAGAGCTTCTGCTGCGCCGACGTCATCGGGATCTGGCGCTCCTTCTTCACGGGAGCGACGAGGAGCATGTACGGCGAGTCGCAATCCATCTCGAAGTAGTCGTGCACGCGCTCGCGCAGCACGCTCGGCGCGAACGGACGAAAGCTCTCGCGGAACTTGATCTTGAGGTTCATCTGCGCCTGCATGCGCGGACTGCGCGGATCGCCGATGATGCTGCGATTGCCGAGCGACCGGGGTCCGAACTCCATGCGGCCGTTGAACCAGCCGATGACTTTGTCATCGGCCATGAGCGACGAGACGCGGTCGATGAGCGCGGCACGGTCCAGCTCGCACGTACGACGGCGCCAGCGGATTTTCAGATAACTCTCAATCTCCTGCGGTCGAGAACTCCGGACCGAGATAGGCGCCTTGCATCGCGTCGACGTACGGCGACGCGTCCGTCGACGAGCCCGACGCAGCGCTGCCTGAAAACTGACGCGGAGGCGCGTCGACGACGGTGCCGCCACTATGAACGGCGCCGCCGCCGCCACTCGGCACCGCGCGCGCGCCGACAGATGCCACGGCGTGGTCCGCCGACGCTTGAGGACGCGCGGCCGCTTGAAGTGACGATGTGCGATCAACTGTGCGACGCCAAGCGCGCCGCCGGCATCGCCCGCTGCGGGCTGAATCCACAGGCGCTTGAACGGACCCTCGCGCAGCAGACGGCCGTTGCCGACGCAATTGAGCGCGACGCCGCCGGCGAGCGCGAGATTCTGGAGGCCGGTCTCACGGTGAGCACTGCGCGCCATGCGCAGCATGATCTCCTCGCAGACGACCTGAACTGACCGCGCGAGATCCATCTCCCGCTGCGTGAGCTTCGATCTCGGGTTCGCGCGGCGGTCCGCCGAACAGATCGTCGAACGCCGCGTTCGTCATCGTGAGGCCGCCCAGATAGTTGAAATACTTCTGGTTCATCGTGAACGACCCGTCTTCCTTGAGGTCGAGCAGGTGCCGGTAAATCAGGTCGACGTATTTCGGCTCGCCGTACGGCGCGAGACCCATGACCTTGTACTCGCCAGAATTGACCTTGAAGCCGGTGTAGTAGGTGAACGCCGAGTACAGCAGGCCGAGCGAATCGGGCCAACGCAGCTCACGGAGGATGGAGATGTCGGCGTCACGGCCAACGGCGATCGACGCGGTCGCCCATTCGCCGACACCGTCCATCGTCAGAATCGCAGCTTCCTCGAACGGCGAGGGAAAGAACGCACTCGCGGCGTGCGACTCGTGGTGCTCGGAGTACAGTAGCTCGCCGTCGTAGTCGCCAAGCGACTCCCGGAGCATGCGGTCGGTGTAGAGTTTTTCCTTGATCCACAGCGGCCCGGCCTTGAGGAATGACCGGAAGCCTTGGGGCGCAACACCGAGGTACGTCTCGAGAATCCGTTCGAACTTGAGTAGCGGCTTGTCGTAAAAACCCACGGCCGCCAAATCGCCGACGGCAATTCCGGCAGTCTTGAGGCAGTAAGCCACGGCACGCGCAGGAAAGTCGGAATCGCCCTTCTTGCGCGTGAAACGATCTTCGGACGCCGCCGCGAGAATCTCTCCGTTCTTAAGGATCGCCGCGGCGCTGTCGTGATAGAACGCTGAAATGCCAAGGATGAATTCGTCGGACATGAAAGGGAGTTGACGCAGGTGGGGTGCGTGCGTGGCAGGAGGGTGCAAGAGCCGGGCTGCGCACTGCGCGGCCGCGACCAAGCAGCTAAGCGATTGAGAATAAATTACTTACATTGCGTTCCGGCAGACCGCTGGTGCAGTCGGTCGGGAGCTTTCTGTCGTGCCAGCGCAACACGCGGCGCCACATGGAGATCCGTGCACATATCAAACGCCGAACGACGCAAGGCGTAACATGTCGGCGCGAAGAATTTGCCTCACATTGTTGAGTTCGCAGCGTCGCCGTTGTGCTGTCTTGAGTTCACCGTTACGACATTGCCCGCTCGGAACTGTGCGTCGGCGGTTTGGACTCGGCCGACGCCGGTTCACGCAGCCAAGCGGCGAGTCGCCGAACGTCCGCGGCGTTGACGTACTGATGCGTGGGTAACGTGAACAGTGAGCGCGACAGTTCGGCAGCTCCGGGAAGCGTGTGGTCGCGCGACAGCAACAAGGACTCCATTTCACGTTGTTTGTTCAGCGGGACGGGATATGGGCGGACTATGCCGAGACCAGGAGCTGGCGAACGTCCTTTACCCAGATCGCGAACGGCGTAGCGGAGATAGCTCGGTTGTGCGCCGATGATCGGTGTGATCGCGCTGAGTTGAGGCGACTCGGATGCGACACCGCGCAACGTTCTCGCTGTCGCACTGCGGCGATCGATGTCGGGCACCTCGAGCTGGATCGCCGCCGCGAGCAACACGCCCGATGCGCGAGAAAGCGATGCTGGTTCGTGCGCGGCATGGTACACCGTCTCGCCAAGATGGAGCCAGGGAATCGCCGACGGATACGCGTACAGCGCGGGGCGCCCGAACATCCATTGGACGCCCGTCGCCGCCAGTCGGGTCCAGCCGCGCCGGCCGCCGCCCACGCGAAGCGCGTCGACACGTGCTTCCCACGGCTCTCGGCGGGCGACGAGCGCGCCGCCACCGCCAGCGCAGAGGCCCTTTCCTCTTCCAAAGCTCAACACACCGAGGTCTCCGAGGCTGCCAAGCGGGCGCTGGGCGAGTCGCGCGCCCGCGCCTTGTGCGGCGTCTTCGATGACGACGACCCCTTCGCGGACGGCAAGCGCCCGCACCGCAGTCACATCAGCGGCATAGCCGAACAAATGCGCTACGACGATGGCACTCACGCCCAGCTTGAGCACAGCGGCGACGGACTCCAAATCGGGACTTAGCGTTTGCGGGTCGAGATCGTACAGGCGCACGCGAACGCCGGCGAACTGCGCTGCGGCAACGAGATCGACGCATGAGTATGCGGGCAGCGCGACAATGCCACCCGGCGGCGCGGCCAGTCGGAGCGCGAGAATCAGCGCGGATGTCCCGGTATCGGTGAGCGTCACGGCCGAGGCGGCTAGCCGGTCTTTCACCAATTGGCTAGCCAGCTCGATCGTCGCGGCGCGGGGCACCGCGCATTCGCCCGCCGCGCGCATGAGCGCGGCGAGCGAGACAGGCGGCGCGACCGGCGGCTGGCGCCGCGCGATCATGGAATGAGGCGCACAATCGACGGCCCCAGGCGCGTCGTGACGGCGACGGGGAGCCGCTGCCAGACCCGAGTCGCGAGCGAGAACACTCCGTGGTCCGGCGATGGCGTCGCCGCCTCAGTCTGCGGCGCCGCGCCGGGCACAAAGTGATACCACCACAGCTGCTCCGCACGCCCACCCCACTGCATCTTGAATCGATAGGTTCCGCTGTCGGGCGAGCAACGCCCGAAGTTGAACCGCCGGGCCCCTGCGGTGATGACGCGCTCCATGAGCTCCCAGTACACCAGCATGTTCGGAGACATTGCGTTGTGCGACCGAAGCGCCGATGCCCAGGTGATTTCGAATTCATCGTTCCACATGAAGCCGCAACCGCAGGCCACGGGCTGCCCTTCGTGGTAGGCGACTGCGAACTGGACATCGTTTGGGAACGTCCGCGCAATCTCCTCGAAGAACTTGCGCGGCTGTGCCGGGCTGCCGAGGTCGCGCATGTGCTGCGCGAACACAGCATGAAAGGCCGGCAACTGGTCGGTGCCGAATCGAACCGTCACGCCGTCCTTCCTCGGACGCTTGATCTGGCTACGTAGCTTGGCGGGGAGCGACGTCCACAGTGCGTCCGAGCTCGTTGGAAGATCGAGAAGCACCGTCACCTTGCGATGCGACGCCGTCAATTCGATCGGCAACGCAGTCCGGCTGCGGAGCTCGAGCAATTTCACATGCGAGCGCGTGCCGATCTGAATCGCCTCATTCGTGAGGGCGACGATACCCGCGTCGCTTCCAAGTGGGCCGCCGTAATTCACAAACGGCATGGACACCAGGTAGTGACCAAACACGAAGCTGCGGACGCGGACGAGCGGCAGCACCGCGGCGATAGCGCCGCTCTGAACGTGGCGCGCGACGAGATACAGACATTCGTGCCGAAAGACGCGCTCGATTACCGAACGCCAGCCATAGAGATGAAAGTGCGTCCAGCCCGCTTGGGCCCGTACAAACTCGTCCCACTCTGCAGCCGAACCATCGAATTGGCTGACGGCAAGCCCTATCATTCTCTGTCCCACTCCGGACGGTACGGTGACCGAGCGCGGTCCCGCGCACCCATGTTCGCGAGGCGCGGTGACACTTCATGCGTTGCGTCTGTCGCACAAGCACGTCTGGCCGATTGGACGCGCGGCGCCGGCGAATCGAAACCTAACTTCATGACCTGAACAGTGATAACCATTGGCTGGATACTCGTTCTCGCCCCCATCGTGCTCGCGGCGTACGCGTACGCGCTGTACCCACTCCTCCTACGTGCCCTTCGCCGAGCCGGGCATGCCGCCGAACACCAGTCCATTGGGCTTCCGATCGTCAGTATCGTCATCCCTGCGTACAATGAAGAGGCACAAATTCGCGACACGATCCAGGCGCTGATCGGGCAGGACTACCCGGCAGAACGCCGCCAAGTCATGATCCTGTCCGATGCCTCGACCGACCGAACCGACGCGATTGTGCGTGAATACCGCGACCAGGGCGTCGAGCTGCTGCGGATGCCCGTCCGGGGAGGAAAGACGGCGGCTGAAAACGCGTCGTGCGCCTTGCTTCGTGGTGACATCATCGTGAACTCCGACGCATCAGTTCGTCTCCACCCGACGGCTGTGCGCCGACTGGTGGAGGCGCTCTCCGATCCGCATGTCGGCGTCGCGTCGTCTCGCGACGTGAGCGTGACCCGCGACGTGGACTCGCCCAACGTCGCCGAAGCGGGGTACGTCGACTACGAGATGCGCATTCGACAGCTCGAAACGCTGAGTGGCGGAATCGTCGGCGCATCGGGGTCAGGGTACGCCATCCGCGCCCATCTTCACCGCATCCCGGTGCGAGCTGACTTGAGCCGTGATTTCTCCGCCGCTCTCACCGCGCGCAAGCACGGCTACATCGCCGTGTCCGTGGATGACGCGCTCTGTTTTGTGCCGCGCACGTCGTCGCTAAAGGTTGAGTATCGCCGAAAGGTCCGCACCATTGCGCGCGGCGTCGAGACGCTGCTTCACTCCCGCTACTTGCTCGACCCGACGCTCTTTGGTCTGTTCTCGTGGAAGTTGCTGAGCCACAAGGTTTGTCGGTGGATGCTTCCGCCATTCGGCGTGCTGGCCGTCGTGGGACTCGCGATCCTCGCAACGGTGCACACGTGGGCCGGAGTGTTGTTGACCGTGGGCCTCGCGTTCGCTCTAGTGGCAGGTGTCGGCACTCGGTGGCCGAGTGCGCGGCCCGTGCCGCGACTCGTGGCGATACTCATGTTCTCGGCGGCAGCGAACGTCGCCGTCGTGCACGCGCTGCTGCGTGTGGCGCTAGGCCACGAGGATCACTTGTGGGAGCCGACCCGCCGGTCGCCCTCGCGAACCGGCAGTTGAGCCGTGGTGAGCGCTGCGGGGCGACGAGGCACGATGTACGCGCCGTAGATCTTCACGAGATCGAGGCCGGCCTTGACGAAATCGCGCGAGCGCAACTTTGAGCCTTTTACGTCCCGCCACTCGAGCAACGGGAATTCATAGATCGCGTCGCGAAGCGCGGTCGGATCGTATCGCCCAGCGAGCGCCCCGTACCGCGCGATAATCTCGACGTCGAACACCCACTTCGACAGAAACGGGTTCGCGAGCACCTGGCGAAGGCGTGGCGACGCCCGAAAGAGTTTGGCACCGCACTGCGTGTCGTAGACCGGCAGTTGAAGCGTGAGCGACGCGGCCGTGGCAAAGGCACGGCCGGCATAGTGCCGAATCGCCCGACGATCGATCGTTCGACCGAGAAGGCGGACGCGCGAACCAATCACCATCTCCAACGCCGCTCGAGAGGCGAACAGATCGATGAACGTCGCGAGCGCGTCGAACGGCGTCGCTAGGTCGGCGTCCCAGAAGCCGATGAGATCCGCGTTCGTATCGAGCGCCTGCAGCATACCGAGGCGCACCGCCTCAGCCTTGCCCGAATTCTTCGGCAGGTCGTAGACCGAAACACGGTCCGGCTGTGAGGCACGCACCTGGTCCAGGACGCGCAGCGTGTCGTCCCGGCTGCCGTCGTTGACGAGGATGAGCGACGTATCCGTGTTCGTCGCGGCGAATCGCGTGAACTCGCGGACATCGAGTCGCGCGGCCTCGTTGTAGCACGGGACGACAAGTGTGGTGGTCGGCATAGCGTCCTGAGCAGAAAACTATCTGACCGAGCGGCGGCGTGGGCTCCGAGGGTAACGCTCGACCCAGCCGCTAGACGAACCATGAATCATAGGGGCACAGCCACCCTTGGCGGGGGCTCACCCTTGGCCGGCCGCAGAAGGCGCCTACAGCGCGACGACCACCGAGCTGTGTGCCCGGTGGTCGCCATGCGACTCTCAAATTACCTACGGCGCGGCGGCGGCAGAAGCGCTCGTGCGTGCGCCGTCCTCGAACGCGACTTCCCGGCTATGGGTTGCAACCGATCGGCTGCGTGCTCACCACGAAATTGTCGTAGTAGCGATCCTGCGCATTCGGCGCTCCGTTGTTGATGTAGTTCTCCAGGAACACCGCGTTGATGCCGAATGCGTTGTAGCTGCCCAGCCAGTTCATGCCAGTGTGGCGAGCCTGACTCACGCCGTTCACAGAATACTCGAAGATGCCATTGGAACTGCCGGCGTCGTTGAGCTTCATATGCACTTCCACGCAGTTCCAAACCCCTGAGTGCGCGGCGTCCATCAGCGACGTGGTTCCGGCCGACTGGCCGAGCCACGTCAGGTTGTTGAAGTCGTTGTATTCCGTCGTCACGAGGTTGCCCGACGGATCGGTGCCAGACGCCGGATCGAGGATGATGAAGTTCTGCGTCGAGGCATCCGGACCACCCCACATATGGCCGACAGCTGCTTCCTGCCAGTTGCTTCCGGCGAACACCACCGCGCGCGTCATCTTGTCGTTGCCGTTCGGCGTCCAACCAGAGGAGTTCATGAAGTAGAAGCGCCAGTAGATCTCGCGATAGTTCGCGGTGCCCGCGTCAACGGCGCGGAAGTACGGATCCGGCGTCTTTCCGAACGCGAGCTTCAGGCTTCCCGCGTCGACTTGGCCGGCGTTCCAGTGCACGTGCATCGACGTCGAGCCATTGAAGCCCGTGCCGGCCTGGCGGACGAACGCACCGTTGCTCGCGACATCCTCGAAGTATTTCGCGCTGTGATCGGTCTCGAAGTCATCGCACCAGATGTAGCCCGCCTGCGGGTTCGCGCAGCCGAGATCGCCAGATGGCGGCGGGCTCGCGGCGGTGACCGTCACGGTCGCGCTGCCAGTCTTGCCCTCACTCGTGGCCGTAATGCTCGCGGTTCCAGCGGCGACCGCGGTCACCAATCCGGTGGTCGCACTCACGGTCGCGGCGCTTGTATTTGAGCTCGACCATGCAACCGAGCGACCGGTCAACACGTTGCCGCTCGCGTCCTTTTCGACGGCCGTCGCCTGTGTCGTTCCGCTGGCCACGACGCTCGACGCACCGAGGCTCACCGCTACTGTGGCCACCGGTGCCGGCGGCGGTGGCGCTGCCGCCGTCACGGTTACCGCCGCGCTGCCAGACTTGCCACCGCTGGTGGCGATGATATTGGCGCTTCCCGCGGCGACCGCTGTCACGACACCAGTCGCACTGTTTACGGTGGCCGCGCTCGCGTTCGAAGTCGACCACACAACCGATCGACCAGTCAGCACGTTGCCGTTCGCGTCTTTTTCGACTGCCGTTGCCTGTGTGGTGCCGCCAGCCACGACGCTCGAAGCGCCGAGGCTCACTGTCACCGTTGCCACCGGCACGACGGGTACTGCCGTCACAGTCAGCGCCGCGCTTCCGGACATTCCTTCGCTCGTCGCAATGATGTTCGCTGCGCCCTGCGCGACCGCGGTCACGGCCCCAGTGGTGCCGTTCACAGTGGCGACGGCCGAGCTCGACGTCGACCAAATGACTGTGCGACCCGTGAGAATGTTGCCGCCGGCATCCTTGGCAACGGCCGTTGCTTGCGTCGAACCGCCAGCGACGACACTGGACGCGCCCAAGGATACTGTCACGGTCGCAACTGCAGCGGGAGTGGTCCCACCGGCGCTCGTTACCGTTACCGTCGCCGTGCCCGTCATCCCTTCGCTCGTCGCCGTAATCGTTCCGCTGCCTACGCTCATCCCGGTGACTACGCCGGTGTTCCCATCAATCGCGACGACTTGGGGATTCGAAGTGGTCCACGCCACGACTCGTCGGCTCAACGCGTTTCCGCGCGAATCTTTTTCTATGGCCGACGCCTGCGTGGTTGCGCCAACCGCAACGCTTCCAACGACGCTGACAATCACTGTGGCAACCGGAGCCCGGTGTACAAAGATGGGCGCGTGACCGCGGATGTTTTCGCTCGCAGCCCAAATGGATGCAGAACCTTCGGTAATCGCCGTCACTTGGCCGCTCAGCGAATCCACTTTGGCAATCGTGGAGTCGTCGCTCGTGAACGTGATCATCGGACCTTGCAACAGGTTCCCGGCATCGTCCTTGATTGCCGCAACGGCTTGAGTGGCGTCGCCTTCCAACAGGTCTGGGGAGGCGACGGTCACCGAAACGCTCGCCACGGTATCGGAGAGTACAGTTACAATCGCCGAGCCAGCGAACCCAGTGCCAGCGGCGGTGATCGTGGCCGATCCACCGCCAGTCGCCGTCACGTCGCCGGAGCTCGGATCGACCGATGCAACGGCAATATTCGACGTCGACCAGGTGAGAGGCTTACCGGTGAGCGGCACGCCATCCGCATTCTTGAGTAGAGCCGACGCGTGGGTCGTTTGCCCAACCCGCAGCGTGGTCGATCCCAATGAAACCGCGATGATCGCGACCGAGTCTGCTCCCTTGACGCCCGACACGGCGTCGGAGCTGCACGCGACGACAGCGACGGCAGCGAACCATCCGACCATGCTCCACAGCGATTTACGCATAGCTACTCTCCGCTCCTGTACGACTAGGATGCATCTGAACATCATATCGACAACACGACGATCACTGCTGCGATCACCAGCATGGCCTGCGTCGATGCGCAGACACGCGGCACGCGCTAGAGAACTGACGTATGGTCCGTTCGACCTGACCCTCAGGCAGCCGACCCGATGTCGCCAGGCAAGGACCGTCCCATTTGGTCCGACAGCGCACGACGTTTCCATGGGCTTCGGCCGCAATTCATGCCTCAAATTCGACGACTCGCGCATGTGCGCGATACGACGCGGTCATTATGACACACGCGCGCATTCATCCCCGTGCGCTGGACAGCAACGAAGTCGTGATGTTGGTCACGTGAGTCGAAAAGTCATGCGATAAAATGACTGTTCTCTCATAACCACAGCAGCGTCCAGTCCGCTGGCGATTCGCGCGAAATTGACCCGGGACGACGGAACGGTCAACGGCTTACGGCGAGATAGTCACGAAGCTGCTCATTCCACGGCTGCAGGCGCGCGCCGTCGCTCGCGTCGACGTAGCGTGATTCCGGACTGTTCGATCGCGTCGCGATGTCACGGGTCCACGGGCGGCCCGCGGCGACGGCGTGCTGCTGTAAGAGCGCGTTGAGACGGACCGTGGACTTGAAGCAGCTGACGTGCGCCATGCCCCACGCGCGCGGTTTGAGCTTGCCGTCGTGCAAGCGAGCGATTGCGGACTCCAGTTCCGGCTCGCGTACGACGGCCCCAGTCTCGGCCACGACATTCTTGTGAATGCCGCCGACATGGTCCTTGAGAATCACCACAGGCACGTCGCAGAAGATCGATTCGGCGATGGCGCGATTACTCCCCTCTTTGAGGCTGAGAAGAATCGAGACGTGCGCGGCGCAGGTAATGCGCATGACCTCCGAAAAGGGAATTTTCTCGAAAAACGTCAACTGATCGGCCACACCGTAGTACGCGGCGAGCGCCTCGACATCGGCGAGCGTCGCACCCGACCAGGGCATACCAATGAGAGCAACGCGATAGCGACGTTTGCTGTGCCGCAGCATTCGAAACAACACGTGGTGACGCTTCCACTTTCCCCAGTTGGCGTTCATCACGATGTCGAACCGTTTCTCGGTGTCGACATACGGCGCCGCAACCGCAGGATCGACCCAGTCGCACGGCCCCAGATCGACGGGTACCAGGTTCGATTTCAACCGCTGCAGGAACGCATAGTCGCCCCGCTCCGCGGCAAGAACGAACACTTCCTCCTCGAACTGTGTGTAGCGGAGAAAATCTTCGTCGCAGTAGCCCGACCAGGACGGCTCGAGGACGAGCGTGTAATCCGCGAGCAGCCGCGGCATATCCATCTGCGCCGTCAACAGCCGGAAGAGTTCGCTGAACATGACGTACAAGACGCCCCGCTCGCCGTTCGGCCCCGGTGCCTTGAGTACCACGAGGCGACTGCCGAAGAAGCGCGAGATGTCGTCGCCCGATGCGGCAACGGGCCGCGGGAATACGACATCACGATTTGCGGCGACATAAGGCTCGACCAGCCGGCGCATCGCCGCCATCCGCGTCGAACGATGGACTTGGGAGAGCAACGTCACGGCGCGTCGGCGGTTGCCGAGGAGCGCGGCCACTCGACCCCGGATGAGAAACGGGATGAGCAGCGCATTCACAATCACCGGGCGCTCGAACACGCGCTGTCGCGCGAGCGTGATGGCAGTTTTCAGACGCATGTACGCGTCGGGCGGCGGGAAACGGGACGAGCAGCGCGAGCGCGCCGCAGGCTGGGATTCGGCTACACAATGTTAGCACCGATGCCACGCACGACCATGCATGGCGTCAAAAGGCGACAATCGTTGCCCATGGGCGAGCTTTGCACGAAGTTTGGGATGCTCGGCGATCTGTGATGCAGGCAAGCATGCCAGGCGATACCACACCCGGACACTGATGATCGAACAGGCACGACCATCTCCTTTCGCGACGGCCCCGTCTCAGCCGCCTGCGGAGAGCACCCGTTCGCCGCTCCTACTCGCGGCGCTTGCCGTGATCGTCATGCTGGTCGTGCTCGAGGTTGGATCGTACGTGATCATCCTTTTGTCGCCCCGGCTGTTCAGCGAGCCAATTCGGCGCAAGGCGGCGATCTACGCAGAGCAGCGAGCGTGGATCCATCGCATCGCCGATAGCTCGACCGGCCAAGTGAAGCTGGATTCCGTGGTGGGATGGACGTATCGAGCGGGCTTCCACGGACCGCGCGACACGATCAATGCGCAAGGACTTCGCAGCGACCGCGAATACGGCGCGCAATCCGCGGACTCCGTGCTTCGCGTCGCCGCGTTTGGCGACTCCTTCGTGTACAGCAACGAAGTGGGAAACGACAACGCGTGGGCGGCGCAAGTCGAGCACCTGCAGCCGCGCATCGAACTCCTAAACTATGGCGTTGGCGGCTATGGCGACGACCAAGCGTACTTACGGTTTCTTGCGGTGGGCCGCGGCCTAGCGCCAAAGATTGCGATCATCGGGTTCGTGACGGACGATCTGCGACGGACGGTGAATGTGTATCGTCGATTCGTCTCGAATCTCGAAGTCCCGTTGTTCAAGCCGCGATACGCCCTGAACAACGGCTCGTTGGTACTGCTGCCGAATCCGACGCCGAATTTGCGCAGCTATCTCCGCTTCGCCAACGACCCAGCCTCCGTCCGCACCGTCGGGGCGAACGACCAATGGTACGAGCCGCTCGTGTACGCCGACCCGTTGTACGATTATTCCGCGACAGTCCGCGTGGTTTCTTTTCTCTGGAATCGCGTCTATCGTCGATATCTCGATCCACAACGCATCTGGCGCGGACCGACGATGCGACCGGAATCGAATGCATTTCGCATCCAGTCGGAGATTTTTTCTCGGTTCGTGCGGGCAGCCGACTCGCTCGGCATCGAACCGCTGGTGTTGTTCTTCCCGGATCATGACTCCGTCGATCGGGCGCGGCGCGGACAGCCGACGCTGTACGCGAACCTCGTCGCCGAGGTGGTGCGGCGTGGATTGCCTTGCATTGACGCCGTCGGCGCGTTCAAGGCGGTGCCTGGTAACCCGAGCGTGGGCGCCTGGTTCGCGGCCGGGGGCCACTATTCGCCGCGCGGGAACGAGATTGTCGCGTCGTGGCTCGCGCGCGATCTCATGGCCGCCTCGCGAGTCACGGACCGCATGCCGGGACACGGCCTAGCGATTCCGGCGGCAGATCGTTGCGGTTCGCCGACGGGTTGACGCAGCGTCGCAACAGCATCCGGTCCGGTGCTCGGCGCAGCCTCGGTCGGTGTAGTGTAACTCAATATATTACTGCTAGTTACGCGACAGTTATCGCGTTCGCAAACGGGCACGACCGTTGCTACTCGACACGGTCTATGCTTCCTGTGCTACCGACCATCGCGACGATCCTCGAGGTTCGACGTCTCCCCAGCGGCGAGCTTCCGGCGCCGCTGATCTCCTCTGCGTACTTGGCAAGCCGCTCCGCTGCCGTGCTTCTCGTGCTCGACTCTGTTACGCGTGATGAAGTCGATAGAGTGCTCGATCCTGTGGTATCGCGCTTCGGGCGAGACCGACGTGGAGTAGTCTACGCAGAGCGTGGTGACGATCGCGAAGTGCTCGCGTTGGCGGCGAACGGCTGTGCAGTGTTCGCGAGTAGCGACGCGTTCCGCGCTCGGCTATCGTCGCTGGGCATTGCCTTTCGGGACGCTACGGACGCGGAGTTCGCTTTGGCGCGCGCGGAATAGCGGCGGCGGTTCCACGTACGGCGGTGCGATCCGCCATTTCTCGGAGGGTCAGGCTGTGACACGGCCGCATACCGCGCGTCCAGCGGGGAGCGCCGTCCCGAGCCCTTCTCTTCCCACGTCTTGATGTCAACTAGTCGCAACGTTGGCGGTTCCTTGGTCCTGCTCGCCGGGACCATCGTCATCATGCTGGTCGCGGTCGAGACGGCGCTTCACGTCGTCAACTATCCGCCGCCGATCACTGAACTGTCGCAATTTCTGCAGTTCGACTCCTTGCGCGGCTGGCGAAATATCCCGAACGCGCACGGCGACTACGTGGGCGACGAATACGCCCACTCGCTCAGCTACAACTCACTCGGGTTCCGAGGCGCGGAGCATCCGTTCGCAACTCCGCGCAAGACGGTCCGCGTCGTTCTCGTGGGCGATTCGTTTATTGACGCCTACTCGGTCGCGCAGAACGACCGAGTATCGGAGGCGTTGGAACGCGACCTCAACGGTCGGGGCGCGCCATGTCACTTCGAGGTAATTCCTCTCGGCACGGCGGGCTACAGCACCGATCAAGAGTTGGTGGTGCTCCAAAACATCGGATTGCGCTTTCACCCCGATGCGACCGTCCTGTTCTTCTACTACAACGACGTTTGGTACAACACGCAGTCGACGTATATCGGAACGCCGAAGCCGCTCTTCCAACCGACGCCGGATTCGCTTGCTGCGGGCAACGTTCCACTGCGGCCGCGCAAGGGCGACGAAATGCTCGAGAGCGGGACTCCGCATGGGCTCATCCAGCAACTGAAGGCGCACTCGAAGATCTACCGACTTGCCGAGCGCGTCGCCAAGCGGTATTCGCCGCTCCGGAACATCGCGCTCCGCGTCGGCCTCATGCCTGCGCCGCCTGAGACGTACACCACCGTTGGGAATTCTCACGACGTTCCCGTGGAATTCGGCGTGTTTCGCACGACGGAGTCGCCCCAGGTGCAGGCCGCATGGCAGATGACTGACCGTCTCCTTGGGCAGATGAACACCGACGTTCGGCGCGAGAAAGGTCAGTTTCTTGTTTTCTACGTTCCGTTTCGACCGCAAGTGTACCCCGACGCAGCACGAGGCGGAGCGCCGCAACTCTCGACCGCCGGATGGGATCTCGGGCGCGTGAGCCGAAACCTGCTCGAGATTTGCGCCCACGACGCGCTCAGCTGCATCGAGCCGACGGCGACGTATCGCACGGCGGCGGATTCAATGAGCCGCGAGTCGCAGCGGCTATACTACGCGCTCGATCAGCATTGGAATGCAAACGGTCATGCGCTGGCGGCTCGCATTCTCGCCGAGCGCCTCCTCGCGGACGAGACACTGACACGTCGCTGCGCCGACGTCGGTCGCGCTTCGGACTGACGTCGCGCGAACCGCGTTGGACTCCGCCCGAGTCAGCGAACCGGTGCCGGACTCGCTTGCGCGAGCCCACATCGGTGCAACTCAACGCGGTACATCCGAAAGTCGAATCGCGGTCGTTCGTATGCGGCGACGATCCGGCAGTGATGTGCAAGCCAGCCTGCCGTCACACTGCCCAGGTCCGACGCGATTCCGTAGCGCTTGACGGAGACGACGGCCCACACTTCGTGCTCTGATTCAAGTATCCGATCCAAATACGCAACGTCCGGGCGTAGCTCGTACCGCCGCATCTTCGGCGCATACTGATCCTGCACGATTGCCGGCCAGCCAATCACCGCCAAGTTCGACGGATCGCGCGCGATGCTGGCGTACGCCGGCCGATAGTCGAATCGCATCCCGTCGGAGAAATAGGAGATCACCGACGGAGCGCCTCCCGCGAGAATCAACAGCAGCACCACGGCAGGCCACCAGTACTGATGCTGAGCCTCACGCGGTACACCGGTTACGACCGCGCCGCACGCAACGAAGACGAGCACCAGCACGCCGACGCCGTAGTCCGCGTACACGCCGGTGCGAAGCGACACGGCGAAGAGCAGCGTGAACGCAAAGGTGAGCGACGCGAGGGTCATGACACCGACGCGCCGCTGCGGCGAGCGGCGCCACGCGAGCGTCAGCGATCCGAGGACCGCCGCGGCAAACACGCTCACGGTCATCCAGTCGATCATCGCCGGAACGAGGCGAACGGAGGCGCCCGACCCGCGCGTTGCGACATTCCCCATTGCCGACGAGCGCCCAACGAGCTTCAACGCCACAACGCCGAGCAACAGAAACGCGAGGTACGGAAGCCAGAGATAGCCCCAGGCTTTTCGGCTGGGCCAACGCCAAGCAAACTCGCCAGAGCTGGCGACGAGTGAGAGTCCGATGACAGCGCCAGCCGTACCGATGACGAACGACGGGTGCGTGAGCGTGCCGATCACGAACGCAGCAAGCGCAAGCAGATAATATCGAGGCGACTCGAGGTCGTACGCCTCAGTGAGCGCCCACAGCGCCCACACGGTGCACAGGTAGACTAGGGAGTAGTAGCGTGCCGTCGTCGACGCATACATATGCCACGGCGACACAGCGATGAGCAGCGCAGTCGCGACGCCGGCCGGTTCACCGAACCACCGGCGAGCCAGGCGCCACGTCGCCCACACGCCGGCGACGCCGAAGATGACCGGAAGCAGCCGGAGCATCATTGGCGTCCGCGGCAGCACGGCGAGCAGCGGATGCTCGAGCAGATAGAACAGCGGCCGCGCATCGATTCCGGGCAGTAGCTTGGTCGCAAAGAGATCGCGCGCTTCCAGCACCGTGTACAGCTCATCCTGATCGTACGGCAGCACGATCGCGCAAATGACGCGCAGCACCAACGCCACGGCCACGATGCACGCACCCGAGATGCGCCACGCGGCGGCGTGCAAGCCCAAGGCCCCCACGCTCGGGGGCGCCGCCAGCGGGGCGTGCCGTCCGAAACGGTCCGCGATCACCGATCGTGGTTCGTGGTCAGCCATCGATTGGGCCTATCCAGGCGGAAGTTGAAGTTGCAGACTGACGTCGGCCGACGGAGGACGCTGCGCAACATGGCTAGAATCCGCGTTGCAATCAACTCCACCGAGGCACCATGCGACACCGTGCACCAGCACCGCAGTTGGAGTTTTGGTCATGACCATCGTTCTCATGACGATTGCCGCGCCGCTCTCCATGTGCGCACGATCGTGTGCCGTGCTAGTATTGCCCCAGTCGATCTGACTGTCGGGCGCCGTACGCGAATTTGCATTCCCGGCGCGTCGCGCACCACGCGCCGCCGGTGCACCGTTGGCGCGGCGTGCCCGACACCATTACCTCGCGCGACGTCGCCCTCCCACTTCGGCTATGGCAACTCCCGTAGTGCACCTTCGCGGCTCGAGTGCTCTACTCGGCGCAGAGCGCGTCGTCCTCGAGCTGTCGCGTTGGATGCCGTCGTTCGGCTACGAAGCAGTGATTGTCGCCCCGAACGATGCCGGTGCCGCCGAGCCGGAGTTCATTCGCGAAGCTCGTGCGAGCGGCGTCGCTGCAGAGACGTTGCCGTGCGGCGGCCGTCTCGATCTGTCGTTCTTCGGCCGCCTGCGACGATTCATTGATGCACGGGGCGCGCGGCTGCTGCATTCACACGGTTACAAAGAGAATTTCTATGGATTGCTGTGCGGCGCCGGGATTCCGACCGTCGCCACAAATCATCTGTGGAAGCGAACGACGTTGGCGCTTCGGGCGTACAGCTGGCTCGACGCGCGCTTGATCCGCCGGTTCGACAGCGTCGTGGCCGTATCGGATCCGATCCTGCGTGAGATGCAGCAACTCGGAGTACCCACGGCGAAACTGCGCCACGTCGCGAACGGGGTCGACGTCGAGCCATTCCGGGCCGCGGATTCGCGTCCCGTCGCCACCGCTCGTGTCGCACTCGGACTGCAGGCCGATGCGCTCGTGATCGGTATGGCGAGCAGCCTGACGGTCGAAAAAGGCCATCGCTTTGCGCTCATGGCGATCGCCGCGCTCGCGCCGTCGTTCCCGGACGTGATACTGGCGGTCGTTGGCGACGGTCCCGAGCGCGACGCGATCGCCGCAGACGCACGGCGGCTGGGAATTGAGTCGCGCGTCGTGCTATGCGGGCGCCGAAGCGGAATGCCTGATGTGCTGCGCGCCTTCGACGTCTTTCTGCTGCCGTCGACCGCAGAGGGTTTGCCAATGGCGCTGCTCGAAGCAATGGCTGCAGCGCTGCCCGCCGTTGCGTCACGCGTCGGCGATGTCGGCACGGCGATCGAACCTGGCGAAAGCGGCGCCCTCGTGCCAGCCGGAGATGTCGACGCGATCGTCGAGGCGCTCCGTCCGCTGCTCGCCGACCCAGCGAGGCGCCGCGCCATGGGCCAGCGCGGTCGCGAGATCGTGGAATCGCGATTCTCGTCGCGCGAGATGACGCGACGGTATTGCGAGATTTACGATCAGCTGCTCGAATCCGCCCGGTCTCGAGGCGGACGCTGATACATGCGCGTCGGACAGTTCATCGACACAGACACGCACGGCGGAGCGGAAACGATCGTGCTCGATTTGTGCCATGCGCTTCGCGAGCGGTCGCATGTTCCGATCGTCCTGCACTTCGGCAGTGAATATCTTCGCGCTCGCTGTCGCGAGCTCGGATTCGAGGAGCAGACGGTTCCGAGACTCGATCTGTATAAGTCGATCGTAACGCTCCCGCGCTTCGCGGTTTCGTTTCGGGGTTTCCTCCGGCGGCAGCGGATCGACGTCCTGCATTCGCATCTGTTCGGACCGATCACCGCCGCGGCGCCCGCCGCGCGTTTGGCCGGTGTGGGGCACGTCGGCACTCTGCACGATGTCTACGTCGTGGCCGAGCGTCCCATTCGCGTCCGGCTTCTGCAGGCCGCGGCGTTGTGCGGCACGCGACTCGTTGCGGTATCGGACGACATGCTCAATTTCTATCGCGCGCGCGCGCGCTTTGACGCGAACGCGTTGCGGTGCATCTACAACGGCGTCGCGATTCCACGCACGCACGACGCAAAGAAATTCCGCGCCGAATTGGGGATCGATGCCGGCGACTGCGTCGTGATTTGTGTTGGACGACTCGTTGAACTCAAGCGGCAGCGCGACGTACTCTCCGCGCTCGCGGCCACGGGCGGCCGTGCGCCGATAACGTTACTCGTGGCGGGCGGTGGTCCGCTTCAGCAGGAACTCGAACGGCGGGCGGCGGAACTGGGAATCCGCGATCGCGTTCACTTCCTCGGCGGTCGCAACGATGTGCCGCAGCTTCTGGCCGCGAGCGATTTGTTCGTGCTGACGTCGTCGACCGAAGGTCTGTCGCGCAGTGTTCTCGAGGCAATGGCGTCGGGGCTACCGGCGATTGTGACGCGCGTCGGCGGCAATCCAGAGCTCGTCGTGGACGGCGACACCGGCTTTCTCGTCGACGTGGGCGACATCCCGGCGTTGACTGAGCGCCTGCTCGAGCTGACCGCACAACCCGAGCTGCGACACCGTCTCGGCGCGGCGGCGCGACGACGAGCCGAGGAGCGTTTTTCAATCGACGCGATGACGATCTCATACCTGGAGCTATACGACGCCGTCCGCCCGCGTTGATCGAGACGCACCATCACGCGCGACGCGTCGCGACCTCAAACATCAGCTGAGCCGGAGACTGATACCAGGTCGAGATCGGCACGCGATGCAGCATCAGTGGATCATCCCCGGCGAGCGCCAGGCCGCCGTGACACGACACACAGCATTGAAAGCCGGCCGCCCGCACCCTGGCGCGATTGGCGTCGAGGAGATTGTCGCGCCGTCCATACGGATAAGCAAAGTGGCGTGGAGCCGCGCCGAGCGCGTCGATCAGGTCCTGCTTCGATCCTTCGATCTCGACCTTCGCGGCATCACCGTCGACCTTGCCCAAATCGACGTGGGTTCTGGTATGTGCGCCGATATCGAATCCCTCGCGCGCCATTTCGCTCACTTGTGTCCAGCTCATCCAACCCGGCTGCCGCGGAAGATTGGCGTCCCACCAAGGCACGATCGTCGTCTCAATGAATCGGGTCGCAACAAAAAACGTCGCGGGCAGATCGAACCGCTTGAGGATCGGCGCGGCAACCTCGAAATTGTCGAGGTAGCCGTCATCGAACGTTATCGCGAGCGCGCCCGCGAGATCGCGTCCCGAATTGAGTCGCGATACAATCTCGGCGAGGGGTACCACGTCAAAGTACGCGGCAAAGAATCGGCAAAACCTGTCGAATGCCTGCGAGCTGCGCGTAAGGGCATCCTCGGGAATCGCGTCGGATACGCGATGGAACGCCACGACGACACCGTCGCGACCGAGGGCTCGGCGATGGAGGCGCGTTGCACCGATCCCGCGTCCAAGCAGCGACTTCGCGGTCACTGCGATAGATCCCAAGCTGTCTCCTCGCGGAAGAGCGTCGTTCGAACGCGCTCGATCGTTGAGCGCTGCGCGCGACACAGGCAGTATCGGCCGGCAAAGCTACAGCGCGTTACCGTCGGCGCAATCGGCGTGCGCCCGACCACCGCTCCCCACTCCCAATTCCTGCATCGCCCAACAAGGTTTCTCGGACCGCCCGTTTGAGTTTCTGCTGTTCGTCACCGCGCCCCCGTTCGGCACGCCACTTCCAATACCGCCCATGCCGCTCGCCATTCGCCGCGTAAACCCCACCGATGTTCGAGACGCGGTCGTCGAGATGTTCTGGCGACTCCGCCGGTGGCCGCAGTCGACGAAGGAGGATTACTACCGGTACTGGGATTGGCGCTACTCGTCGCTCGCCGATGGGGATCAGACGGCGTGGATAGCAATGGATGGCGACCGGCTGATCGGTCATATCGCGCTGCATCATCGACGCTTTCGCCTGCACGGCGAGAGCGTCCGCGGCGCAATTCCCGGCAACTTCATCGTCGATCCCGAATTTCGACACCCTCTTGTCGGCGTCAAGCTGGCGGGCGCGACGAAAGCACTCGCGCTGAGCGGCGAACTTGACGTTGTACTCGGCTATGGCAATCCCGTCGCACACGCACTGTTCACGAGTCTCGGCTTTCGCGAGATCGGGCACATGCAAATGTTCATTGACGTTCGCCGATGGGATCGCGTGCTCGGAAACCGATTTCCCGGCGGATCGCTTCTCGGTCCGATCGCGCGCGCGGCGGACGCGGCGCGCAAGGCGATCGCTCGCAGGGGCCGGGCCCCCCGTGCCGTCGGACTCATGGCTCGCGAACTCTCGCCCGACGAAGTTCTCGCGATGGATCGATCACACTGGGCGCAACCCCCGCGAGGACTCGTCTCGGACGACAGCGCGCGGTTCGTACTGCACCGCTATCTGATGTCGCCCTTTCGGGCATCACGCTGCTTCGGGATTTTCGACGAGACAACGGGCCGCCTCGAGGGCTACGTCATCACCGAGGGCGCACAACGCGTCAAAGTGTGGGACTGCCAGATCAATGTCGACCGTCTCGCCGAGCCGGACGCGGTCGATTTATCCATTTCGTGCATTGAAGAATGCGAAACGGCGTTGATCCCATTGCTGCCCCGATCGAGCATGGCGCAGAGGTTCACTCACGCCGGCAGTCTCAAACGCGCCCTGGGGGGTGAAACGGAGAGTACGACCGCCTGGTCGGCGCTCTGGCGTCCGGACCACCCAATGGCACACGAGCTGTCGGCGGTCGACGACTGGAAGGTGTGGTTCGGCTGGAGCCACCACTAACGCCAGTCGCCGACTAGCGAGGCTTGCGAGACAGCGTGAGATAGCCTTCGGCGAGCGGACCGAGAGTCGATCGGCCGAAGCGCTCGAGGCGGGCGCCGATCCGGTGGGTCAGACGCGGAACGAGCTTGTCGAACGGACGCGGCCAGGGCAGAAAAAGAAATACAGCGCGTCCTCCAATACGAGTCCGTGCTTGGCGAGCGTTCGTCGTAGCGCAGCCGGGCGATGGCGCCGCACCTGAAAATGTCGCGGCAGGACCGGGCCGTTCCCAAGCCGCGTCCAAACAGCGTTGAACGCCGCGAGCAACACGCGCCTGCGCTTGATGAACTCGATCGCAAAATCGAAGTAGTTCACCGGTGACCATAGGTTGGTCACGGGGAAGATCACGTGCCCCGATGGTCGCAGCACGCGCTGGAGTTCCGACAGCGCCAGGTCGTCGTTTGGTAGATACTCGACGACCCCCGCTGTACAGACCAGGTCGAACGATGCGTCGCGAAACGGCAGTCGCTCGATGCTCCCGACATCCAGCGATGCCTCGACATCGCCTTCGACGCCCGCGAGCCGCTGTCGCGTCAGGCGAATCATCTCCGGAGACGCGTCGAGCCCGACGATCGCGAACCCTCGATGCGCGAGCGCCTCGAGCAAAAAGCCAGGCCCGCACCCAGCGTCGAGGACCTTCGCGCCACGCGGGAGTTCCAATCGATCGACCAACTCGAGAATCCGCACCTGCCGAACGCTCATGAATGAGCGAACCCCAGCGCCGTAGTGTTTCGCGGCGTAATCGTCGACGTGGCCGTCGAAAAACCGAGTCACCTTTGCCGACGCGCTCATGTGTGCACCTCCGTGGTTCGATCATCCGCGCGCAGCAATGCGCGGTAGCTTCGGAGCATGTCTCGCCCGATGACTTCCCAATCGTATCGCGCGACGGCCGTTTGGCGAGCGCCCGCGCCGAGCCGTGCTCGGAGATCGGCGTCGGTCAACACAGCGCGCACAGCCTCGGCAAACGCCGCTGGCTCGTCGCGAATGAGAATGTTGTCGCCGTCGCGCGCATCGAGTCCTTCGCAACCGACGCTGGTGCTCACGACTGCCTGCCCCATCGCCCACGCATCGAGGATCTTGAGGCGGGTACCGCCGCCGGCACGGAGCGGTGCGATGTAACATGCGGCTCGCGTCACCACGGGCCGAATGTCGTCGACGTAGCCTGTCAAGCGTACGCGATATCGAGTTGCGTATTCCGCCTTCGCCGCATCACTCGCCTGCCCGACCCACACGACCTCCGGATCTGAACCGGCCGCTCGCAGCAGCGGGAGGATCTCATCGCAAAAGTACCGCATCGCATCGCGATTCGGTTGCCACGAGTGGCCGCCGACGAACACGAGACCTGCGCGCTCACCCGGGCCCGCCGGAGTGAATGCCACCGTGTCGACACCGTTCGGCACCACGACGAACTGTGCGGACGGGGCAATGCGTCTGAAGTCCTGCGCATCTTGCTCCGAGACCGCGATGTTGATCGCGACGCGCGGACATTCGCGACGCTCTTCGCGCTCGGTGAGCCGCGCCTGAAGTCGATAGTACGCGCGGAGAGGCTGGCGATAGGTGAGCGCTCGGCCTCTGAGTAGCGCAGACTCGACATTGTGATGAACGCAGACGACGGGCTGCGCACCGAGCATTGGCAGGTAGCCGGCGAGATCAAGACTGTCGAGGTGCACGAGGTCGAACGTCTCGGACTCGAGTAGCGACGCGAGCCGAGCGCGGAACTCGCGAGAATCGTACGCGAACAACGTGTATGCGCGTCCGGTCATCACGCTGCGTAAATGATCCCACACCAGACGCACGCGACTGTGTTCCTGCGGAATCCGGAAGACGTGCATCGTCGCAAATCGGCCCAGGGCCTGCGTACTCTCTTCGACAGCGCCGCGGCTCCGGGTGAGACCGGTCCGGTAGAAGCACAACGCCGTAACATCGAACTCGCGCGCCAGAAGGCGCAGCACGTTGTAGGTGCGAATCTGCACACCGCCATCGGGCGGGTACGGAAGCGTCTGACAGAGAAAGAGAAGGCGCGGACGAGACTCACCGGCGCGCACATCGGCGGGCGCCTCCCCTCGCGGCGCGTCGTGGCCTCGGAGATTGTCTGGCGAACTCTGTGCGGTCGTCACGTCAGGCCGGCGCCGCACCGGGTTGCCGAGCGGTGCTCACTCGTGGCGCAGCGCGTCTCCGATATTGTGGCGCGGCCCCGGCGACCCGCGGAGCGTGGCGAAGGAGTCGCTCGGCCGCGATAATCATCCCGATCAGGAAGTAAATGAGCGCGAGATACTCCGACGACAGGAACGTCGCCGACACAAGGTAGCCGAGGATGGCGATGACGACACTCTGCGACAACACGGCCAGATCGGCGCCTGGCGGGCCGAGCGCAAACGCACGGCTTCTGCATTTCCACGCAACGCGCAGTCCAACGAGTAGGAGCGCGACGAAGCAAAGGACACCGAATACACCCGCTTCCGCCGCCATCTCGAGATAGGAATCGTGTGCGCGCATCCACGCGATGCCGTTGCTCTGTAGCGCGAGATCCGAATACAGTCCGTCGGCCTCGGAAAACGTGCGCGGTCCGAATCCGGCGATCGGCCGCTGGCGCACGAGCGACAGGGCGTTCTTCCAGACCTGCACGCGACCGCCCGCCGCGGTCATATTGTAGTCGTCCTCTGGATGGATGATCGAGTCGAGCTTGTCTCGATACGAGCTGCCGCCGATGGCGACGAGCACGAGAATTCCGCCCGCCAGCGAGAGGAAGCGAGTGCGCACCGAGATGCCGCGGTAGAAAAACAGCGCCGCAACCGCGACGACCGCGAGGCCGAGGAACCCGCCGCGTGAGCCCGCGAGCTGGAAAACGAGAATGATGGGAACGAAGCTCGCGAGCGTCATCAATCTGACGCCGGGTGGCATGGAGCGTCGCAGGAACGCAAGCATGAACGGAATGACGCACACGATGGCCAGCGAGAGATCGTTCGCGTCGTAGTAGATCAGGTTTGCGAGGCGCCCTGAGCTGTCCATGTGCCGGTCGAAGAGCAGAATGAACAGGCAGTAGATGACGGCGCCGACGACGTGCATTCCGGCGAGCCACCGCATATCGCGCGGCGTGCGAATCGCCGCCGCGACGATGAAGAGTCCCACCGCGTTTTGGAGAAAGTCGCGCACGAGAAAGCTGCGACTGGCCGCTGGCTCGATCCCGAATTCCGCGCTGAAGGTGAGCTGCACGAAAAGGCACAGCATGAGGATCGACAGCGGCGATCGCAGCAGCTCGCCAATCTTGCTGCGCTTGCCGTCGAACAACAGCATGAGCAGCCCGACCAGCGTCGCGAGCAAGGCGATTTTGAGGATGCCTAGCGGCGGGATGAGATCGTGAACACGCCAGACCGACGTGAGAATGACGGTGCTCGCGACAACGACGAGCAAATCCGGCTTGTAGCGAACCGGCGTCGCGGCCCGCGGCGCGTGCCTGCGCGCACCGCGTGGTGCCCCGAGGTTCGCGACCGGATGAATGGGCGCGCGGGCCGTCGCCGTGTCGCTACTCCCAACGAGCAGCCTCGGTGCTGGCGGTCGGGTACGGTCAATCATCTAACGCTGTATCTGACGCGCAGGCTGCAACTCGCGAGAAAGTGGGACCGTCGCGCACGTGATTGTACGGACTCGACGCACGGTTGGCGGCGCGCCGTATTTAGGAGAGCGGCTCTAGATCGCGCACGCGAGCGGAAGATCAAAACACACGAACGCACAGCGTCCCCAGTCGCTCAGCGCGGGGAAATCTAGTGCAATACACGGATTCGATGCGAGCGTTCCTGGCGCCGCCACGGTGAGCCGATAAATGGCTTGACCCTGCATTGCTCTTTGACGGGTCACGGTCGCCAAACGCAACGGCCTGCTCGACTTGACGCGTGCGCTCGACGCGGGCAGCGCCCTCGACCGCAGCCGCGCGGCCGTGGCCGCGCGGCGCTCTCTGGCGTCGACCCGTGAGACGGCGCGGGTCAGTCGATCGACGGCGGTACTTGGGCCGCTTTCGTTAGGATTGCGGTACCCACGCGATCAAATTCCATAGGTATTCGCACTGTGCCTGCGGCACGCTCGGCCACGTCGAAAAGATTTGATACTGGTCGAAGGGCAAGTTGCCCGCTGGCACGTCGGTGCGCTCGAACACGAGTACGCCGTCGATCCAGAGGCGGAACACACCGTCGCTCGACGTATTCGTCGATGCGGTCTTGAAGTAGACCGTGGACACGAACGGCTTGGCGCCTGCCTCCTGCGGGAATTTCCAGCCCGTGATCGTCCCTTCGCGAATCCAGTTACGATCCGAGTTCTCGATGTGCGGCTCGACGCCGTTATCCGGATCGGAGCCGTCGAAGTCCAGGCGATCGCCGTCGCCGGGGCGGTGCATGTTGATCCGCTTGAACCCATGCGCCGGGTCCCACGCAAAGGCATCCACCGCGCCATTCGAGCCTGAGCTATCGGTGGCCATTCGTCCAAAGCGGCCAGTCCACTGGATGTAGATCTCGCTCGGCTTCGTTGGCAGCGCTTGTCGGACATAGCAATCGTGATCGCGCGCCGCGCCGACGTAGTTGCACACGAGCGCGTGCGTGCCGAGACCGTCGATGTTGGTGGCCAAGGTCCAGCCCTCGCCCGCGTTCGTCGCAGCGGTGCGGACGGCCGATGCGTCGTCGCTATGACTCACCGGGTCGAACAGGTTGATCGCCGTCGTAACGTTCGTCGCCTGTTGCAACGACTGTCGCGTATCGAGCACGATCAGATCATTCGCCCCCGGAACCGGCGCGGGCCCGGCCGGCGGCGGTGGTGGCGGCGGCGGAGCCGCGGCGGTGACAGTGAGGGGCGCGCTTCCCGTCTTGGTTTCACTCGTGGCGATGATGTTCGCCGCGCCGGCGGACACGGCAGTGACCAGGCCGGTCGTGCCATTCACCGTTGCCACGGCGGTATTCGAGCTTGACCAGCTCACGACGCGGCCCGAGAGAATGTTCCCGCTCGCGTCCTTCGTAACGGCAGTCGCCTGGGTCGTGCTACCCGCCACGACGCTCGAAGCAACGAGTGTCGCTGTCACGGTAGCAACCGGCACCGGTGGCGCGCCGGCTACAGTCACTGGTGCGCTCCCGGTCGTTCCCTCGCTCGTGGCGACGATGTTCGCGGTCCCCGCGGCTACTCCCGTCACGACGCCCGTAAGGGCATTCACGGTCGCCACGCTCGGGCTGGAGCTCGACCAGGTCGCGCTGCGGCCCGTGAGCACGTTGCCGCCGGCATCCTTCGTCGTGGCCGTCGCTTGTGTCGTCGTACCCGCGGTAATGCTCGACGTAGCGAGGCTGACGGACACAGTGGCCACTGGCGGCGGAGGCGCCGCCGTCACGGTGAGTGTCGCGCTGCCTGTTTTGCCTTCACTCATCGCGATGATGTTCACTGTACCGGCCGCAACGCCGGTCACAACACCCGTCGCCGAAACCGTCGCCTGCGACGTATTCGAGCTAGTCCAAGTAATGGTGCGGCCCGTGAGGACCTTCCCATTCGCGTCGCGCGTGGTCGCTGTTGCTTTCGTCGTGCTTCCGACGACAACGCTCGACGCGCCGAGGCCGACGGTCACGCTAGCAACCGGCACCGGCGGTGGAGGCGGAGGTGGCGGCGACCCGCCGCCACTTGTCACGGTCAAGGTTGCGGTCCCGGCATGACCCTCAATCGTTGCCGTGATGAGCGTCGTGCCGGCGCTCACCGCGGTGATCGCGCCCGTGACGCCGTCAATCGTCGCCACGGCTGGCGTCGCGCTCGACCAGCTCACCGTCCTGCCGGTGAGGACGTTTCCGTTCGCGTCTTGTGCGACTGCCGTTGCCTGTGTCGTGCCGCCAGCGGCGACACTCGATGCGCCGAGGCTCACACTCACTGTCGCGACGGGCGCCGCTCCCGGTTGGGTGGCCGTGACCGTGATGCTGGCACTACCGCTCTGCCCCTCGCTGCTCGCCGTGACGGTGGCGGTTCCAGCAGCCACGCCTGTCACGACACCGGTCACGCCAACGGTCGCAACCTGCGGGTTCGACGTCGACCACGTAACGGCGCGGCCCGTGAGCAGATTCCCGTTTCCATCGTAGGTACGGGCAGACGCCAGGGTGCTGACGCCGACGCCGATACTCGACGACGCGAGACTTACGCCGACTACCGCGACCGGATTGGTCGGCACGAATACCGTGAGCGACACCGAACCGGTGACTCCCTCGCTCGTGCCGGTGATCATAACCGTGCCCGACGTGATGCCGACGACAAAGCCCGACGTCGGATCGACGCCCGCGACGTTCGGGTCGGACGTTTTCCAAACTACGGCGCGGTCAGTGAGCGGATTACCGTTAGCATCAGCAACTTGCGCGGTCGCCTGGGTATTCGCTCCGACGGCGATCGACGAGTCGGCCAGCGCAACGCTGACTGTTTGCACCGGCGGTGGGCCGGCGAGCACTGTCACGTCCGCGGATCCAGTCACCTGGTCGGCGTGCGCGGTGATCGACGTCGCGCCGACCGACATGGCGGTGATCGTTCCCGTATTCTGGTCGACGGTGGCCACGGCACTGTTCGCGCTCGTCCACGTCACGGGCGTAGCGGCAAGCGTGGCGCCCGACGCGTCCTTCAGGACGACGGTGGCGTGCGTTGTCTGTCCGATACTGAGCCGGGTCGCCGTGAGGCTGATCGCGATTAGCGCAACTCGATTGAGCGAACTGACGCCAGTCCCTGCGTCAGAGTTGCACGCGATGACGGCGATGGCCGCTGCACAGGTCGCGAACTTCGAAAAAGACATACGCATTCTAGAGCATCTCCCGCTCTCGTCATCGAGAGCGTCGCAGTGTCTCACGCTGAAAACGCGTTGC
Organism: uncultured Gemmatimonadaceae bacterium; assembly: GCA_963817445.1. Lineage (GTDB taxonomy): Bacteria > Gemmatimonadota > Gemmatimonadetes > Gemmatimonadales > Gemmatimonadaceae > JAQBQB01. Next base: position 5,536 of record CAWFOG010000020.1, on the reverse strand, counting down.
CATTGTCATGAAGCGCGCCAGGGCGCAGCAATCGCGTTGGGTACACCGGGTACTTCGCTGTTCATCGCCGCACCGGCTCACGTCCGACCAAACCAACCATGATCGGGCAACGCCTCACTCGCGATTCGTTACGTTCCTCAGCGCAGTACAGACGGAACGACCGACGTTCGCACGAATTCGTACATCACTTCTGCGCTGCAATCTCGCCGCTAAGTGACGAACGCATTCCGCGGTCGATACCCTCGGACATAATGACGCGACGTGCGCCGAATTCCTAGTGTCGGCGGTGGTGTTCATCCTGTGATTCGCATCACCAATGACGAGATCTTTGTCGCACTAATTATAATTCTCTAATCTCCACCCGCCCGCGATTCCTAACGCGCTACGCGCGTGCGCCGCGGTCGTCAGATAGCGGCTCGACGTTTGCACGAGCTGCGGGATGGGTCTCGATGATATCCGAATCGTGAGCCGCGCGTATCAGCGCCGTTTGGACAGCGTCAGCGGCGTTACCGAGTTGCGACCAAGGCGCAACCCAGTCGCAACCCAGTCGCAACCCAGTCGCAACCCAGTCGCAACCGGTGCGCCGTGTCACCAGCGCGTCGGCAGCCGGCGGTCCGTTCGCGGGCTCACGGCTTGGGAACCCAGACGAGAGCATCCCACATGTACTCGCATTGGGCCTGCGGCACATTGGGCCACGTCGCAAAGATTTCCCACTGATCGAACGGCAGATTCCCCGCCGGCACGTCCGTCCGCTGGAACACCAGCGTCCCGTCGATCCACACCCTGAAGATTCCGTCGGTCGCCGTGTTCGTCGACGCGGTCTTGAAGTACAACGTCGTCGTGAACGGCGCCCCGCCCACTGGAGTCCGGAACGTCCAGCCGGTCAGCGACCCTTCGCGAATCCAATTCCGATCCGCGTTCTCGATGTGCGGGATGATGCCGTTGTCCGGATCCGACCCGTCAAAATCCAATCGATCGCCGTCGCCCGGCCGGTGAATCAATACTCGCTTGAATCCGTGCGCCGGGTCCCACGCGAACGCATTCACTGCCCCGTTCGACGCCGCGTCAGTTGCCATCCGGCCGAACCGACCCTTCCACTGGATGAACACTTCCGTCGGATGCGACGGCCACGCCTGGCGCGCGAAGCAATCGTGATCGCGCACCGCGCCGATGTAGTTGCAGACCAGCGCGTGCGTCCCGTTCCCGTCGATGTTCGTCGAAAAACTCCAGCCCTCGGCCCCGGCGCTGGGCTGCGTCGCGCTCACGTCAGGAGAGTTGTGCACCGGGTCGAATAAATTCAGCGCCCCCGTCACCGTCGTCTGCTGCTGCAGCGACTGGCGCAGGTCCATCAAGATCACGTCGCTCGCCCCCGGTAGCGGCGACGTCCCCGGCGGCGGTAGGGGCGGCGGCGGCGTCGACATCGCTGCGGTGCCCGCCGCGTCGGAGCAGCTCGACACAATCGCAATCGCCACGACAATCGCCGTCGACGTTCCGGCCAAGATGCGGCGAAGCACGCGTATCATCTCCTCGGGCGAGTGGGAGCCACGAACCGCGCGCGGCTACTTCACCAATCGGACAACCAAGTCAGCAACGCAGCAAGCCATTCGCGCGCCAGGGCGCACGATCTCGGCGCTCGACCGAGGACATCGCACATATACTCGCCTCGAGCTCGCGACACATCCGACGATGACACAAAGATTTCTCGCTCGCCAACGCGCCGCTAGATCCGCGCCTCGCGCAAAGCAAGCGTCGTTGCGATCGGCTGAAACGAGAAATCGCGGAGCAGCGCTCGGATCCGGTCCTCGGTGTGCTCGAGACCGCGATAGTGACGCACGCGCGTGAACGCCGACACCGCAACGCGAGGCTGGTCGGGATCTACCTCCCACGGATGGATATAGAACGTCGCCGGCACGCTCCGACGTTCCGACGCTGCGATCGCGCTCTTCACCCACAAATACGGAAGCAAGCGCAGGTATGCACCCCCGCCGGCGGGGAGCGTCGCGCCGAGCATGCGCAGCGTAGCCGGTGGCACTTCGGTGAGCGAACCGCTCCGGCGGACTAGCTGATACGGATCACGCTTACCGCCAGCGTACCCGTATCCACGGCGTCGTACCGGGACCAGGCTCGAGTCATAGCGATATCCTTCCTCGATAAGAACATCGAGCGCCCACTCGCCTCCCCGAACGATCGAGAAGCTCGGCGCTCGATAGCCGTGGACGGCGGTGCCACTCGTATCCTCCAGGATCGCTTTGGCATCGCGAACAGATCGCTGGAAGCCAGACCGATCGAGCGTCGTCACGCGTTCATGCCCCCAGCCGTGCGACGCGATTTCGTGACCGCCCGACGCGATCTCACGCACCAGGTCACGATGTCTCCGCGCAATCCAGCCGAGCGTGAAAAACGTTCCGGTCGCACCTCGCTCGGCGAGAAGCTCGAGCAACCGCCGCGTGTTGTGTTCGACCCGACTCGGCAACGAGTCCCACGAGGCACGTGGCACGTAGGGCTCGAGCGCAGAGACTTGAAAGTGCTCTTCGACGTCTACCGTGAAGTGATGACGAATCGGCACTACGTCGCTATGAGCCAACGGCCGAGCGCGGTGGAAGTACTTTCGACACGGCCTCAATCAGCTGCGTCGCGATGCGAGTCGCGGCGGAGTCAGATTCCATGATTGCCGGCGATCCGTCCGCGAGCCAGGATGTCGACGCTGGAACTGGAATGACGATGCGCACAAGCGCCTCCTCTGAATGACCGAGAAGCGCGGCGTCGCGAAGCAGGTTCCACTTCACTGTATACTCGCTGGCCACGACTCGGCCCCGCCCCTGGTACCAATAGTAGACGAGCGCGCTCGAGTTGCGGTTCTTCAGCACGTCTCGATTGACGGCGTACTGCGCTTCGCCGGCTGTGATGTTGCGAACGCCCGCGCGCACGATCTCCCAGCCCGCGCCGGGAAGACAGTTGCGCGGCGAGTGAATGGTTCGCCCCTGAGATTGCCGATCGTAGTACGAAACGAACGTGGTGAATGCGACGGTCGTGTCGCGCCGGAATACCCTGGCCACGTATTCGCTCATTCCCGCGACCCGCTGCTCGTCCGCACTCAGAATCACATTCTCGACGGTGTAGCCGGGAAGCGTTCCCAGCACTGTCGTCAACGGCGCCGTTAGCGGGACCGCGACTTGTGCCCTCATCCGCGCCAAGAATGCGCAGCCAACGATCAACAGGGCAGCCGGGACATACGTCGCACTCCTACGCATGGCTGCGCCGCCAGGATTTCACCGCGCGTTCGCCCCACATGCCGACCCACGCGGCGAGCGCGAGCGATGCCAATGAAACCAGAAAGAGAAGCCAACCCTCGGTCGCGTGCATGAACCCGGTTCCAAACGATGGGCTTACGAAGAACACAAGAAACCCGGTCAGGAACACCCGGACGCCGTTGACGGCAATGGCAATTGGGATGGCCGCGCTGAGAAGCAGGATGCGCCCGACGGCGGTCTCGAGCACCAGTTCCCCGGCAAGGATCGTCGTGCTGAGCAAGGCTGTGAGCGAGCGAAGTCCGCTACAGGCTTCAGTCACGAACAGTTCGTGGCCCGGCAGTCGGATGATGTTCCCGCTGAGTCTGACGGGCACATGGCGCAACGAGAGTAGCGCGGCCCCCATCTGCGACGCTTTGAATTGGAGCGGCAGCGCGAGCGCTTGAGTCACGATCTCTGGAAGCGGGATCGAGAGGCCGATAAGCAGAAACGGAAGCCACCATCGCCTGAGTTGGCTGAACCCTTGGAAATAGACTGCCACTCCAATGAGCGCCATCACCATCGAAACGCGCATGGTGAAAAGCTCGGCAGCAAGTCCGGATGCGCACCGCACGACAACGGCGGCGGCGACGATCGCCGCGCCTGATCGCATCGCCGGCCTTGCGTCAGCGACCAGTCCCGATCGCCACGCCAGCCAGATCGCGACTGGAACGAGCAGCAACCCATGGCCCGCCTCTGGGAGATGCCACCAGTCGCTCAGCAGCGTGACGAACGGCTGGTAAAAGAGTACACCGAAGGCAATCACGGTCAGGCCAGCCGACACGGTCACCGGCAAAGGAATCGCCGGCGCGCCAGTGGCGCGCGCGAATGCGTTCGAGATCGACGATGTGTCGGGTGGTGTGGTCGTCTGCGGGGGCACAGGACTGCGTCCGGGGTGGGTGGGCAGGTGGGTAATCGGATGCACTTCCTGGCGGTTGGTCGCGTCGCCGATCTCTGGCGGTGCCAAGCGGCTCTCGCTGGGGCGACCTACTGACACCCCGAGAAGTCATGCATCTGGCCTACTCTGCGACGCTGAATCGCGCTCGCCGTAACAAGATATCGGTAGGGAGCGACTTGTGGGGGCGGACCCATCCGCGTAAGCGACGTCGGTTGGCGCTCATCGAATGGACCCGTCCCCGAATTCGTAAGTCGGCGAGCGTTACACGATCGCTAACCTCACCGAGCCCAAGCTTGGGATGTGCGAAGAGAGAACGCAGCCGGCATGCCACAGCGCGGAGTTTCGAGCGTCGCGTATCTCCCTACTCGACAATCGCTTATTCGGCTTGCGAAATGCGGCACCGGGGAGGGCGCAGCGAACTGGGCGTGGGCGCAACAGCCTGTCGCGGAGCCGCGGCACGCGCGCATCGGTGGGCCACTAAACTCGTTCCATGACGCCAAACAGGTTGGTGCCCAGCCCTTGAAGCGGGCCTCGCCGAATCAACTTGATCCATACGGCCTCGACAAGCGTTAGCGGCCATGGTCGACTGAGAATCGGATGCGTGCAAAAGTGGTCGAGCTCGCGGAGTCGGAGTGACGCATCAGCCCCCAAGCGGTGGAGTGCACGCGTCGAATTGGCGCGATAGAACGTGGGAAAGATGTGCTCGGGTTCTCGGCGATCCACGAACGCCGCGAGCGATTGTCGCGCCCGCTGCGAAAGCAATCGCGCGGACACGCCCACGATCGGGTTGAGGACGTTCGGAGTTACGAACAGGAAAAGGCCCCCCGGCGACAACACGCGCGCGACTTCCGCGAACACGAGGTGTGGATGCTCGAGATGCTCGAGCACCATGTTGGCCGTCACGACGTCGAAGGAGTCCGTCGCAAACGGAAGCGCGTTCGCATCAGACACTACGGCCGCCGTCAACGAGCGATTGGTCGCAATGTGCTCTTCCACGACGTCGCACCCGACCAAGGTCGCCGCGCGCGCTGCGAGATTCTCACAGGAAGGGCCGATCCAGCCGTGATGGAGCTGCGTTCCTGCACCAAGATCGAGCCAGCGGGCGCCCACCGGCACCGATGCGGCCAAGCCGCGCGCATACCGATGCTGATGATATTCGTGCCCGGGCCTTACCCAGCGGAGAACGTCGTCGTAAGTGGGCATGATCAAAATGTCGGTGAAGTCACCACGATCGCGCCGGCGCGTTCCCGTTCCAGCGCGCCGCTATATTCGACAGCGCTGCGCGTCAAATCAAGTCTTTTGCCCGAACACTCTCTTCGCATGGTCGCCTCACTCAATCCCCCCAGCGAGT
>CAWFOG010000019.1:0-22031 GCA_963817445.1 uncultured Gemmatimonadaceae bacterium | reverse complement strand
CACGACGCCGGCGTCGTCTATCCGCCGGGGCGCAAACCATACGTGATCGCCGTCCTCACGGAGTGGTCGCCGGACGCGTCGGGTCGCTCGGCGACGATCGCCGACGTGTCGCACGCCGTGTACGACGCGCTCGCCGGCTCGCGGGTGCCAACCGATGGGTGAAGCGTACCAGTTTCCGCTCCACATCGTGGACGGACTGCGCCTCGAGAAATCGCTCCGCGATGCGCTACTGCCCGATCGCATCGTCAACGACGATGCGGGAAACGCGCGCCGGTTGCCGCGCTATCTGTATGAAATCCCATCGTGGGAGCAGGCGATGAACATCCACCTGTCACCCAACTTCGCGCTCTGGGAATTCATTCAGACGGACATTCGCGAAGCCGCACCGCTCCGGAGCTTTCCGCGGTACGTGCCGTGCGCGATCACAATGCTCGCACAGTGCGTCGACCGGTTTCGCGAGGCGTGCGGTACGTTCGTGCACATTGCTGCCAACGGCGGCTATCGCTCGCCGCGCCACGCGCTGAGTGCGAACGCCACACCGCACAGCTGGGGCACGGCGGTGAACATCTATCGGATTGGCGACGTTTTTCTCGACGACCGTGAGTCGATCGAGAGATACGGCGCGCTCGCGCGACAGACGCTCCCCGGCGCGTGGACGCGCCCGTTCGGTCCCGATCGCGGCCAGACGGACGATCACCTCCACATCGACCTTGGCTACGTGCTGTCGCTGCCGCACGGTACGCCCGACGAAGCACTGGGCTTCAGCGCCGAGCGACGAATAACATGATTACCGCGGAGAAGGATCGCGACGCCGGTCGCGCGGTGAAGCGACGGAAGCAGCAGAAAGGCGCGGGTGAGCGCCCGCGATCCACGACGACGGGATTGGCGGCAATCGGGCTCGAAGCGGAGTTCGCCGTGACCGTCGACGGCGAAAATGTCAAACCCGAGCAGGTGTTCGGCAGTCCAACGCACATCGTCCGCGCGCCGATGATGCACCGCACGGGTCGATCGTATCACTTGCCGACGGGCGGCGCGATGTACTTCGACACGGGTGTCATCGAATTGGCGACGCCGGTGATCGAGATCGAGCCGGGATGCGCGGCACGGGCCGGACGCTCGCTGTGGGAGAGCATTCGTTTTCTACGCACCGAGCTCGATGCATGGGAGGCGCGTGAAGGCCGCTCGGTTCATCTCGCCGGCTTCAGCACGCACTACAACGTGTCGTTCGAGTTGCCGCGCAACGCACGCGGTCCCGAGCGGAGTGTCGAAAAGCTGGCGATGCTACTGACGCACATCGTCCCGATGCCGGTGATGTTGCTCGGCGCCAACTGCCGTTCGACCGGCATTGGCGCCCGGCCGCGCGGCAATCGAATCGAGATCACCGCCGACTTTACGCCGGATCCCGCGCTGATGATCGCCGCGGCGACGGTGATCGTCGGTGTGGTGCGCGAAGTGATGACATGGCCCTCGTTCGAACTCGACGTCCTGGCGCAACACAGCTTCCCCGTGATGCGCGAGTTCCAGCCCGAGCCCCACAGTTCGCGTCAGGGTTGGGTCGCGCGATTCTCGTCGTTCTCGGACAACCCCTTCGTTGCCGACGTCAACGAGCGGCGCTGGACGACCCGCGGCGGCGAGACGCTGTCGCTGCGCGACATCGCTGCGCGCGTGACTCGCTACTTTTGGCCGTCGATCGTGCGACTTGGTGATCCACGATCGCTGCGGCTGATCGATTCGGTGATGGCCGGGCGCACGCCGTCGTTGCTCGAGCTCAGCGATCGGCCGCCGGCGTACGAAAGTGTCGGACATCTGTGCAGTTGGGCAGACCTGTTCCCCGTTCGTGCGCTCGCTCGCTCGCGCTACGAGCGCCTGTTCATTCGCGCGATCTCGCGCCAGCGCCTCCGCATGGGAGCAAGCTGGTACACGCCGGTCGGTATGCGTGGCTGGTCGCACGTCGTGCTTCGTCGCGACCGGGACGGCACGCGCCACGCCTTTTCCCTCGACCATCTGCTCGGGCACGTCGACCAGTGGGAAGCGAGTCCGCGACCGAGACACAGGCCCGCGCGCGCGTCGCGACGAGGCATCGAAGAACGGAAGTGACGACGCGCGGGTAGACAGAGGGACGGTCGGCGACGCAGAATCAAGCCGATCGGCCGTCGCCAATCGCGCGACCGCACTCCCTCGTCCCCTTCGATTCATGTGGCAGTCCTTGTTGCTTCCGGGCATTCCGTTCGGCGAGAAAATCGTGCGGACGATTCTCGTCTATGTGTTCCTGCTCGTGGGGCTGCGCCTCGCCGGCAAACGAGAGCTTTCGCAGCTCAATCCGTTCGACCTCGTCGTGCTGCTGCTCCTGTCGAACACGGTGCAGAACGCGATCATTGGCAATGACAATTCGCTCACGGGCGGACTGATCGGCGCGGCCGCGCTGCTCATTCTCAATTCGGTCGTCGTGCGCACGCTCTACCACTACGGCAAGCTGGACGCGATCGAGGGGCGGCCGGACACGTTGATTCGGAACGGCCGGCTGTTGCGACACCATCTCGAGCGCGAGCTGATCACGGTCAACGAGCTGGAAGCGGCGGCGCGCAAACAGGGGATCGAATCACTCGCGCACGTACACCAGTGCCGTCTGGAAACCGGTGGTGCGCTCACCTTCGTCGCCAAGACGCCGACCGACGAAGATCTCCGTCATCACGAAACGATCGGGCTTCTCGCCCAACTCGACCGGCGTCAGCGCGAAACGCTCGAGCAGTTGGCCGCGCTGGAACGGAAGATTGCGGGAACGACCGGTACCACGCCCTGATCGCCGAGCGCGGTTGTCACGTCAGCCGCAATCGCCGAGCTGAGTGCGTTCATTACGCGTTGGCCATCGTCGGGTGACCAGGGGGCAATGCCAAGGAGACCGTTGGCCCACCCGCCGCGCGCGCCCGGCGCCCGATACAGCGCTCGCCGCGTGGCCACGCCGCGTGCGCGCGCGTCAATCGCAAGCGCAAGCAAGCGCTCGCGGGCGATGGATTGGGGCGAACCGTCGACCGTGCAAAGTTGTCGCGCTGCCGGGAGCGATGAAATCGCGCTCGCGCGTCCCAACAACACGCCGCGCAGTGGAACTGGCGCCTGCAACACACGGCGGATGACGACAACGGGATCGATGACTTTGGGGTCGGCCCACTGCGACTCGAACGCTGCGCGCGCCGTGTCGGGGAGGTATGTCATCTGCTCGAGCGCCGCGATGAGCGACGTCACCCCCGCCGACCCAACTGCCGCTGGTGCACCCGCGGCGTAGCCCGAGAGTGTCGCGTCCTCGACAGCGGTGAGAAAGCCGTTCGATCTCCCCTGCAGCGCGAGCGACGTCGCGACAAACCAATCGGCCCCGCGAGCGAACAACTCCGCGGGCCGATCGGCGGCTGGCGGCGAGGTGACGCCGGCGACTGGGCGCAGCAATCGCGCCTCGGCCAAACCGCGCACCGACCGCGCGAGGGGACCGCGTTGTTCACGCATGGCGCGGTCAGTACTGTAGCCCCCAGCGGAGGCGAATAGGCGCCGCGCCGTTTGCCAATCGAGATCGTGCGCCAACTCGTGGGCCAGCGTGCCGCCCGACGTCATGATCGACAAATCGAGCGTGCGGGTGCGCGGGTCATGCATGGCGAGCGCCGAGTCGGGAAGCGCTCCAGCGCCAAAGCGCACACGCAGATCGTTGAACCGGACCGCCGGAAGCGCGAGCTGCATGTCGCGTAACGCGTCGCGCAACTCGCGCACATAGAACGGGCGCCACTCCGCCGGCACATCGTGGCCGAACGTGACGCTGGCCACGCCAAATTCCGCGGTGATGTCGCCCGGCGTCGGTGCTGGATCGCCGGCAAACCAGGGCTCCGATTGCGCGAGCGCGCGCAGTGCAACGGCGGCAGACAGCAGCGGAATCGCCGTGGCGCGACGCGACGAGTCGTCGCGCGCTCCGAGGAGCGCGTATTCGGCGGCGAGCGTTTCGTCATTCGTGGCGCGAAGCAACGTCCTGGAGTGCGCACCGAGCGTGACGACGACTGGAGGTTGCGGGGGCCGCGACGCACCGAGTACGGCGAGACGCGCGGCGAACCAGGTGCCAATCACGCTGCCGGACATATTAGGTCGTTCGGACACGGCCACTCGATCGAGCGTATCGATCGCTCGCACGAGCGCCGGCACGGCGTTCATCGCTTCGATCTGCAACGCGCCATCGAGGGGCGTGAGCAGCGGCTGTTCGACGCGAAAGCCGCGCGTCGCACGTCGCGTTTCGAGTGCCGCCAGGACGTCTTGGTGGTCTTCGCGCGCGCCTGCCAATAGATCGGCAAGATCGGCGGTGGCGACGGCGCGGTCGCGCAGCAGGGCAGCGACTTCTGAGGCAACCGACGCGCTTGTCGCGGTGATGGTGCCCTTGCTCGCCGAAATCTGATAGGCGAGGCGCACAGCGAGCTCGCCGGCGCGCGGGTCGGACGCAGTCGCGATCGTTCGCTCGATCAGCCCGAGATGAGCGGCCCCGGTCGCTCCCCGGCCATCGCCAGACCATGGGCCTGAGCCGTCGAGTACCGACGGGTCAACAACATAGGCGTCGCCCCGGCGCAGCCGGCCCAGGAGTGACCAGGCGACGCGCGGCTGCATGCGCGCATCGAGCCGCGGATCGTCGAGCGCCTCGTCGGCCAGGCGAAAGGGATCGCCAAGTCCCAGGCGAGACCGCTCGAGGTAGCCCAGCGCGAGTGCGAGTTGATCCCCACGCTCGCCCCGCGGCCGTGCGCCGCGCGCGAGAACGATTGTTGAATCAAAGTAGGCCGTCGCGCGATCGAGCTGCGTGGCGTCACTGGCGCTCATCGATGGGCGCTCGTGGACCCAACCGAGCAGCACCGCGACGCCCAGCAGGGCGGTCGTGAACACGAGAGAAAAGCGGCGAACTACGTCCATCGTTGACTCGTACCCGCTGAGAGGTGTCGAGTTGCCGGTGAGGCCTCTGTGCCGTCTATCACATGATGCGCATCCATCGATTCATCCCGCTTGCCGCGCTCCTGGCCGGCGCCGCGAACGCGGCGTGGGGCCAGATCCCACGCCTTGCGATCCAGCCGCGCCACCCCGAGGGCGGTGTCCTTGCCCGATTGACGATCGATCGGCTCGCCAGGTACGGCGACTCGGTAACAACGGTAGAGGGCACCATGGCCGGCGAGCCGTTGCACTTTCTCGCCGCTGGAGCCGGCACGGTCGAGGCGCTCGGCGCCGTTCCGGTTGACGTCTCCGATTCTGTTGTAGCACTCGTGCACATCGGGCGCCAATCCGGGGCCGTCGACACCCTCCGCATCAAACTGAAGTACGCCCACAACCCGACGTCGACTGTGTCGTATGCGCCGTCGCATTCGCGCCCGCGCGGAGCGAGCCGCCTTCACGTCGACAAGCGGTTCACGCAGCGGATGGATTCGGCCACCGAGGCGCGCATCGAGGACGAGAACGAACTCGCGCGCGAGGTAGGCCGGAAGTCGCAGGACACGCCGCAGCTGTGGACGCTGCCCTTCCTGCGGCCTAGGCAGTCGAGAGTGACGAGCCGATTCGGGAGCGGGCGCGTGTTCAACGGCCGAGTGTCGAGCAGCCACTTGGGCGTGGACTATCGTGGGGCGCTCGGCGACCCGATTCACGCGGCGAACCGCGGAGTCGTCGCACTCGTCGCGACGTTTTTCCTCGCGGGGAACGTGGTGTACATCGATCATGGCAACGGCATCCTGACGGGATACTTCCACATGAGCCAGCCGGAGGTCGCGGTTGGGGACACGGTGGAGCGCGGCCAGGAGATAGGCCTTGTGGGAGCAACGGGCCGCGTCACCGGGCCGCACCTTCACTGGAGTGCGCGCTTTGGAGCTTTGACAATCGATCCAGCGGATCTGTTGTCGCTCGGCGCGCCGTTCGTGACGAACCCTAAGCAGAGCTTGCGGGCGGCTCGGTAAGCAGCCGGACTGGAGCGGCCTGAGCATTGTGGAGGCGCGTCGAACCGATGACGCGCCTCTTTTTTATCTGTCGAGCTCGCTGAATCCCGTCCCTGAATCGCGCCGGTTGATCATTGAGGTCGCTCATTGTGAGGCAGATCACGCGATCGCATTAGTGCTATCTAATGTAGGAGATGACAATTAGTTAACACGTTAAGTATCAGGTATTGAATAACTTATCCAAACAAAGTCTTCGCCGAACCCGCTGTTGACTAGAGTTTGACCGCATCGTTACTTATGTCGCGCCACGAGAATTCGGCCGGGTTGTCCCTTGAACAACCCACCCGGTGCTGCACGCCGAGACAGGACCCCCCGCCCGAATTCCGCCGCGCCGATCCGTCACTCGCATGCACGAGCATGCGAGTCCAAATCTGGAATGCTTCGCCACGCCGGGTGCAGCAGGTGGTGCGAGGCAGCGTTCCAGTCACTCACGAGAGGTAGACACACGTCATGACGAGGAGCCTCCACCGTGCTCTCGCTTGTGTCGGCCTGCTGCTGGGGATTCTCCCCGCGGCGGCACAGGCACAGCGGACAACGATCACCGGCCGCGTGCTCAGCGAGGTCAGCTCGCCATTGGACGCGGCGAGCGTCTCGATTGGCACGCTCAGCATCGTTGTCAGCACAAACGCAGAAGGTCGGTACACCATCAACGTCCCGTCGGCGCAGCACGGAAGAACCGTGGTGCTCACCGCGCGGCGCCTTGGCTATCAAGCCAAGACGATCGCCGTCACGCTGAACAGTGAAGCGATGACGCAAGACTTCCAGCTCGATGCGGCGCCGATTCAATTGACGGGCGTCGTCACAACCGCGCTGGGTCAGGCAAAGGAGAAGAGCCAACTCGGCACAGCGCAGCAACAGATCTCGACCGAGGAGCTCAACACCACTTTCGCGCCCAACGTCGAGAACCAGCTCGAGGGCAAAGTCTCCGGCGTCAACATCGTTGGCAACGGCACGCAAGGCGGCTCGACCACGATCTCGATCCGCGGCTACACGTCGATCACCGGCACCAACCAGCCGTTGTTCGTCGTCGACGGGATTCCGGTTTCCAACGCCGATCGCGGCTCCTCCGCGCAGAGCGGTGGCATGCTCGGCTCAAAGGACTTCGGCAACGCGATCCAGGACATCAACCCAGACGACATCGCGTCGATCTCGGTGCTCAAGGGCCCGAACGCGGCGGCGCTGTACGGCTCGCGCGCGGCAAACGGCGTCATCCTCATCACGACCAAGCGCGGCGCGCCCGGCGCGTCGAACATGCAGGTGAGCACGTCGTACACGATGGACAAGGCGTCGATTCTTCCGTCGTTCCAGAATTCGTACGGCCAGGGCTCCGGCGGCGCTTTCGAATGGGTCAACGGCAGCGGCCCGCTCGACGGCAACGATCAGAGCTACGGACCGAGACTCGATGGCCGACTGATCGACCAGTTCACGGGCAAGCAGCAGCCGTGGATCGCTCATCCGGACAACGTCTCGTCGTTCTTCAATACGGGACACACGCAGGACGCCACGGTCGCCGTGTCGGGCGGCAACGATCGCTCGAACGCGCGTCTGTCATTCTCCGGCGAGAACACCGCCGGTATCGTCCCCGATCAGTTCCTGCGTCGCATCGGCGGCGTGGCGTCGGGCGAACTCTCTGTCAACGACCGGTTGACGCTGAACGGCTCGGTGAACTACGGCCGCAACGGCGCCACCAACCGTCCGGGCCAGGGCTACACGGCGAGCGTCGTCGAGGGCCTGTATGTGTGGTTCGGCCGCCAGGTCGACATGAACGCGCTCAAGGCGAACTACCTCCAGTCCGCGACGCTCAACAACGGTCCGGCCAATCGCGAGTTCAACTGGAACTACAGCTACCACAACAATCCGTACTGGTGGCAGCTCGAGAATCCGGAACAGGACACGCGCGATCGCGTCATCGCCAGCGGGTCGGCCAGCTACAAGCTGACGAACTGGCTGAGCGCTTCGCTCCGCTCTGGAACGGACACGTATCGCTACAACATCAACACCGACTACGCGCAGGGAAACATCGAGTTGAACAACGGCTCGACCACGGTGAACCCGGCGTTCGCGGGCGCGTTCACGCTCGTCGGCGATACGTACACCGAGAACAACACCGACGTACTGCTCGTGGCTAACAAGGATCTCACGAACCGTTTGTCGGTGAACGGAACGTTCGGCGGCAATCGCCGCTACAGCGACTTCAATGAGAACACGGTCGCGGTCAACGGCATCACGGTTCCCAACATCTACAACGTCGCGAACGCCGGTCTTGCTCCGGTGAACGGACAGACGATCACCAATCAAGCCGTGAACAGCACGTACGGCTCCGGCTCGTTCACGTGGGATGGTTGGTGGACGGTAGAAGGCACGGCGCGCAACGACTGGTCGTCGACGTTGCCGCAGGGCAAGAATTCGTACTTCTACCCGTCGGTGAACACGTCGATTGTGTTGAGCGACCTGCTCCCGTCGATTCGTCGCGGCCCCGTCAGCTACCTCAAGCTGCGCGGCGGCTCGGCGCGCGTGGGTAACGATGCGGCGCCGTACTCGTTGTACACGACGTACTCGGGCAGCTCGAGCAAGTTCGCCGGCGAGCCGCTGTTCTCGCTGGGCAACTCGCTGCTCAATCCAGACCTCAAGCCCGAGACGACCGTCTCGAACGAAGGCGGCTTCGAACTCGGGTTGTGGGGCAGCCGCGTGTCGGTCGACGCGAGCGTGTACGACAAGTACACGACGGATGAAATCACGAACGTGACGATTCCGGCGAGCACCGGCTACTCGAACAAGCTGGTCAACGCGGGCAAGATCGACAACCGCGGCTACGAAGCGTTGATCACGATCGAACCGATCCACAACAACAAGTGGGATTGGAGCACGACATTCAACTTCTCGCACAACCAGGGACGAGTCATTTCACTCAACCCGGGCCTCCAGAACATCACCTTCGGTGGATTCCAAGGGGCGGTGCAGGTCGAGGCGAGAGTGGGCGCACCGTACGGCAACATCCGCGGCTACGGCATCAAGCGCGATGACGCGACGGGTCTCCCGCTGCTCAACGGCGGCGCGTACGAGCCGACCGACACGATGATCACGTTGGGGAACATTCAGCCCAAGTGGACCGGCGGCTGGGTCAACAGCGTGCGTTACAAGCACTTCACGTTCGCCGGTACGTTGGACATCCGTCACGGCGGCAGCTTGTTCAGCGGCACCAACTTCTACGGTCAGGCCACCGGCACGCTCGCGAGCACGATGCTCGGCCGCGAAGTGGATTGGAACAAGCCGGGCGTCGTCATCAACGGCATCGACGAAGCGACCGGCCAGAAGAACACGACGAACATCACGTCGGAGCAGTACTTCCAGTCGCTGTCGTACAACGGCATCGCTGAGCCGTATGTGTATGACGACAGCTTCATCAAGCTTCGCGAACTCCGCATCGGTTATGACCTGCCACCGACGATGGCGACCCGCTTCAACGCAAGCGCGGTCAACATCGCCCTCGTGGGTCGCAACCTGTGGACGCACACGAATGTGCCGAACATCGATCCCGAAATCGCGTACAGCACCGGCGCCAATCAGGGTCTCGAGTACGCCGGTCTCCCCGTGCCGCGAAGCTTCGGCTTCAGCGTGCGCGTCACGCCGTAAATCATGACTCCAATGACACGCACCCATCGCATCATTCCGATTGCAGCTGCCGCGGCGCTCACAGCGCTGGTGGCCGCCGGCTGCAACAACGACAAGTTGACATCGATCAACAACAACCCAAACTCGCCAACGTCGGCGCCGGCGTCGGCGGTATTCACCAACGCCGCGCAGACGTCCATCGGCAATTGGCTTGGTTCGGGGTACGACCTGCGCGACATCGGCCTGATCATCCAGCACTTCGCCGAGAACCAGTACATCAGCAACGATCAGTACCAGGGCGTCGGTCCAACGGCGCTGAACGGGAACTGGACGGGCGCGTACGCCAACGATCTCGAGGATTACCAGATCGTGATTCGCGCCGGCAAGGCGGCGAACAGCCCGGGGCTCTGGGCACCCGCGAGCATCATGCAGCAGTGGGTCTTCGGGTACCTCACGGATTCGTGGGGCGATATTCCTTACTCGCAGGCACTTGCCGCCGATTCGACGACTGCAGTGCTCCTTCCGGGCTATGACACACAGCAGGCCGTGTACGCGGGCATGCTGGCCAAGCTCGGTGCCGCCTCGGCGGCGCTCCAAGGCGCGACTGGGGTTCTCGGCGCTGCAGATCCGGTGTATCAGGGCAGCCCGGCGAAGTGGCAGAAGTTCGCCAATTCGCTGCACGCTCGCGACGCGCTTCGCATCGTCAACATCGATCCGACGACGGCGAGCAATGAGCTGAAGGCGGCGTTTACGGCCGCGGGCGGACTGTTGGCGTCCAACGCCGACAACGCGCAGCTCAACTGGCCGGGCGACGGCGTGTTCAACAATCCGTGGGCGGTGAACTTCTCCAGCCGCGACGACGATCGGATGTCGAAGACGCTGATCGATACGCTGAATCACTTCAACGATCCTCGCGTATCGATCTACGCACTCCCTGCCGCGGCAACCGGCTTGTACGCCGGCCAGCCGAACGGTCTCACGAACGCGACGGCGGTGGCATACTCGGATAGCTCATCGCGCCCAGGGGCGGTCTTCTACCCTGGCCCGATCGCCTACGCGCCCGGTAACCTGGGTGGTGCGGGCAACAGCTTCCCGTCGTACATGATGACGTACGCCGAAGTCAACTTCATCGAGGCCGAGGCAGCGCAACGCGGCTTGGGCGGCCTCACCGCCGCACAGGCAGCTGGCTTCTACAACGCCGGTATCACGGCGTCGATGAACCAGTGGGGCGTGACCGATGGAGTGAAAATCGCGGCATATCTCGCGCAGGCGCAGGTGGCGCTGCAGGCCGGCACACCGGGGCTCAAGCAGATCGCGATTCAGAAGTGGATCGCGCTGTACGGCGACGCCGGTCAGGCCTGGTTTGAATGGCGGCGGACGTGCATGCCGGCGCTCGTGAAGGCGCAGGTTTCGATCTTCAACTACATCCCACGCCGCCTCAAGTATCCTTCGTCGGAGGTTTCGGCCAACGACGCGCAGGTACAGACCGCGGCGACGCGCATGGGTGGCGACGCCAACAACACGCCGGTTTGGTGGGACAAGTCATCGGCCGCGCCGACCTGCCAGTAATCGGGCA
Source organism: uncultured Gemmatimonadaceae bacterium (assembly GCA_963817445.1). GTDB lineage: Bacteria > Gemmatimonadota > Gemmatimonadetes > Gemmatimonadales > Gemmatimonadaceae > JAQBQB01. Next base: position 10,853 of record CAWFOG010000019.1, on the reverse strand, counting down.
CTAGCGACCGACCAACATCAAAAAGCTCCCGGCTATCAGGAAGGTCTGATAGCCGGGAGCTTTTTGCTTGTCCGGTCACGCGGCATCACTTCATCCAGACGAGGATCGTGCCGCAGGTAGCCGTTCGGTCAAAGAACTGCGCCGGGATCCCCGCGAACGAGCTATAGACCTCGATCGCAGCGACGTCCCCACCGGTCGTTACATCGTCGAGCTGCGCATTGAGCATTCGCTGTCCATCGACCCACACAAGCGGTGCGCAGCCGCGGATGAGCACCTGATTGCCAATCCGCCGCCCGGGTGTGACGGACACGCCAGGCACGCCTCGGAGCGCGTCGCTCGTGTATTGTGGCTTGAGCTCCTGGAGGCGTTTCCCGTCGACGTAGTGGCCGAAGTGGTTGGTCTTGGCCCGCTCGTGGAACCCCTGTAGCTGCGGGCTCAGATTCTCCGGCGGCGCGTCTACGATTCGCGTGGTATCGAGCGTCGCCACGGCGGCTTCGAGCTTGATGACAACGCTGGCTCGGTGGTCCGGAGCGGTGACGTCGACCGACACGGTGGCTGGCGCGAAGCCGACGTGACGAACACGGAGCACGACGTGAGGCGACGAGAGCGAATCCAAACGGAATCGGCCGCCCGCGTCACTCTTGAGCCGGCGCACGATCGAGTCAGCCTGGAGCACCTCGAGCTCGGCGACGGCAAGCACGTTGCCGCTCGGATCGGCCACGGTGCCTTCAACCAGGTAGCGCAGTTCAACAGCCTGGGGCGTTGGCACCTGGGCCGACACCACGCCGGCCCCTACGCAGAGCAGCACGCCACCAATCACTCCAACACGTTTAGCTGGCATCGACCTCGCTTGCGCCGTTTGTGCAGCTTGGTGCGCCCGGCACAGGAAGTCAACACGCCAATCGCGTACAGCGAACCCAACAAACGACGCGGGGGGATGCCGACTGGCATCCCCCGCGCCTACTACCACCTGGCTAAGAACGATCAGGCGTTGTTGTCGAGGCAACCGTGGAAGAGCGGGTTGCTGCGTTCAGTGTCCTGCACCGGGAACGCCACCTGCGTGCCGTAGTTGCCCGATGGAGTCTGGTTGCGGGCAAATACGCCGGACGGGAACACCGAGCCCTGCGCAAGTCCGTACTGCCGAACCATGCGGCGCAGATCGCCCATCCGCATTCCGCGCTCGAACTGCCAGAGCGCCTTCTCGCGGAAGAACAGAGCGACCGCGGACGGTTGATCGGCCGGCGCGTGAGCGCAGGCATCGCCGTGACGGCCCAGATCCCGATCTTCTGTGGACTGGTGCGCAGCGCATTCAGAATTGTCGTCATGCCGGCAATGTCGTTCGCCTGGAGCCTGGCTTCGGCTTCGATCAGACGCGCGTCGATGCCAGTCTCAACTGGGGTTGGATCATCGCGGCCCCAGTTGTTGACCTGCACGAAGTCCGAGATGTTGTCTTCGGCCTTGGTGTGTGTATCGGTGATGCCCACCCGCGGGTCGTTAAGGCGCGCGAACGGAATTGCGTTGAGAATCTGTCCAGCAACGTCAACGCTATCACCGGCGGAATAACGCTTCACGCTCGGGCCCATGATCCACCACTCGTTGTCGAACGTGGTGATGGAGTAGTCGAACGTGTATTGGAAACTCGTGGGAACCGTGGCAACCGTGGCAACCGCACCAGTAAAGTCGCCGTTATCCACCTGCGCTCGCGCGCGAGCCGTCTGCACCGCCCACTTGATATTGAGCGTGGCCGAGTCGGTCGCGGTGAGGAAGGTGAGCGCCGTATCGAACCGCGCGATGGCGAGCTTGAAGCCGTCGGAGTTCGTGAGCGGAGCCGTGTACACCGGGTTGCGGCCGTTCAGTGGAGCCGAACGGAATGCCGTTGCAGAACACTTCCGACATCTGCTCCTCGATGGAGCCGAGCATGAAGTACATCTCGCCGACGTGCTGCACGCCGAGGGGCGTCGTGTCGATACGTCTTGAGCGCGGTGATCGCATCCTGCGCTCGGCCGCGGGCCTGCTGCGCGTTCTGATAGATCGGCGTCAGCACGCCGTCGTTCGTCTGCAACTGGCGCTGATCGGCGTCGTTGCGCTGCGAGAACGTGTCCGCCGAACGGAGTTCGTCGGTGAACAACGCCTCCCAGTTCCAGAGCGACTCGGTGTTGTTGCCGTTGCCGTTCATGGAATTCTTCCAGCGGCCGAGCGCGCCGACGTACAGCGCGTCTGCCGCCGTGTTGTTCGTCACGGACGCATGGAGCAATGACCTGCGGCTGCTGTGGCGTCAGCAGATCCTGGTTCACATTGCAAGCGCCGAGGAACAACTGCACCAACGGTAACCGCCGCAGCGGCGACCGTTCCTCGAGCGCGATGAGTGAGTCTATGCATCGTAGTATCGTCCTCGAAGACGGTTTAGTAGTGGAGGTTGGCGCGAAGGAGGAAATACGTCCGCGGCGCCAGGGTCGAGAAATCGGTCTGGAAGTCGCCCGTGCCGTAATTCTCTTCCGGATCGGTACCCGTGTACTTGGTCCACGTGTGGAGATTGCGCGCCGAGAAGACGAGCTGTGCGTCGCGCGCCCGGACATGTCGGGCAACGGTCTGCGGCAGGGTGAGCGCGGCCGACATCTCGCGGAGCTTCCAGAACTGGCCGTTCTCAATGTAGCCCGCCGACCGTAGCTCGGATTGACTGCGCTGGACGTGGCAACGGTGCGTGCCTGATCCCAGAGCGGGGTCGACTTCAAGTTCTCCGAGTACCACGTGGCGAAGTTCGAGGCGTAGAACTGACCTGTCTGGTTGTACAGGCTGTAGCCGCCCTTGTAGTCCGTCAGGACGGTGATGCGCAGCTTGCGGCTGAACAGATCGAACCCGTTGGTGATCGAAACGATATCGCGCGGGACCGAGTAGCCGTAGTAGACAGCGCCGGCCGACGTTCCCGGCGTGTTGGTCGGCAGCGGTGTGACTTCGTCCGGCGTGATGATGCCGTCGCCGTTGGTGTCCTTGTACGAGTACGGGCGAACGAAGAAGCCGTTGATCGGCAGGCCGATCGAATCGCGCGTCGTGCCCGTTCCGATGATGCCCAGCGGTTTGCCGGTCGTCGGATCGGTGCCGAGCGAGAGGATCTTGCCGCTGTTATGCGACGCGGCGGCGGTGATGTCCCAACCGATCATCCGGTTGTCGACGATCGTCGTGTTGACGTTCAACTCGAGACCGGAGCTCTGGACCTGCGCGAGGTTGCGCAGCACGGACAGCGCGGCAGCGCCTGACGAGGCAGCGATCGGCTGGCTGATGATCGCGTCGTGCGTCTTCTTGTTGTAGTACGTGAAGTCGACGTGCACGCGATTGTTGAACACGCTCGACTCGAAGCCGTTCTCAAACTCCGCCGAGACTTCCGGCTTGAGGTCCGGGTTGCCAAGCGCGTTGGCAACGAGGCCCGGCGAGTCCGTGCCGGTCGTGGACGCCGACTGGCTAGCCGCGACGTTCGCCGTTGCTGCTTGGAACGTCTGAAGTGCAACCGTGCCGCCAGGCGACACGCCCGACTGACCGTATGCGCTCCGCAGGCGGAAGCTGTTCAGCCAATCCTGATGCGGGAAGAAGCTCTCGTCCGAAAGGACCCACGAGAGACTCGCCTTCGGGTAGAAGATGTTCTTGAAGTGCGTACCGAACGAGCTGTTCTGGTCCTGGCGCGCGGCGACGATGAAGAACATGCGGTCGCGGAACGACGCCTGTTCCTGCGCGTAGAAGCCGAGCGTCTTGCTCACGACCTGCAACTGGTTGGAACCAGATCTCGTCGCGGCCTGACCAACGTTCTGCGCGCCCGGCGGCAGGTTCGAGCCGTTGCTCGAAACGTTGTCGTTCTCGAGGTTGGTGTACTCGGAGCCGACCGTCGTCTTGAGGTTCAAGTTCGAGCGGGCGTTCCAGGTCGAGTTGCTGACCAACTTCGCCGAGAAATTGCGCAGGTTGTTCTGCGACGCGCTCACCGTGCCCTGACGCTGCGTGCCCGAGTTCGGGCATTCGTTGAAGCGGCAGATGTTGTAGCCGTCGATGTTCGACAGATCGAGTCCGGCCGTGCCCTGGTTCTGCATCCATTCAAACGGACGCCACGCCGCGTCGGTGGAACCGATGAAGCGCTGCGTGCCGACTTCGTGGAGCACCTGGAAGATCTGCGCCGGGCTGAAGCCGCCGTAGCCGTTCCGGTTCTCGCCAAGGGTACCGATCTCGTTGAAGTTCAAGCCCGAGGTTCCGGTGACGGTCGGTTGAAGCCCGGGTTATTCAGCGCGCTGTAGATGAAGCTGAACGTGTTGTTGTCCGTCTGCGGCAGGCGCTGGTTGGTGTTGGAGAAACCAGCGTTCGCGTTGAAGTCGAACTTGGGGCTGAACGCGGCGCTGAGGTTCGTACGGAAACCCTCGGACTGGAAGGACTCGGGATGCGTCCAGCTGTCCTGGAGCGTCGTGCCCATCGAATCGAGCGTCGCCTTGGCAAAGCCAGGCATCTGGATCGGGCCGCCTTCGTTGCGGACGTCGCCGCTGACGAAGAAGCGGACCTGGTCCGTTCCGCCGTTGACGTTCATACCGACGTTGTTCGAGCTGCCCATGCGAATGGACGTCGTGGCCGGGTTGTTCAGCACGCTGAACGACGTGAGGCTGTCGAAGCCGCACTTGCCCTGGCTCTCCGTGACCAGCGTGCAACGCTGGATCGTGCCGACGGGAAGCGTCGGCGTCGCGCCGGCGGCCAAAACATGGCCCCACGATGGCGTAGTCGGTCGGGTAAGTGTTGCGATCGTCGACGTTGCCGCTCTCACCGTACCAGGTCCACCGCGTGTCGCCGGCGTGACCCTTTTTGGTGGTGATGACGATGACGCCGTTGGCGGCGTCGGTGCCGTAGAGCGTCGCGGCCGACGGGCCCTTCACGATTTCGATGTCTTCGATTTCGTTCGGGTCGATGTCATTGAGCACGCTGGCCGAGGTGCCGCCGGTGCCGAGGTTGAGGGTCGACTGCGCCATGCGAACGCCGTCGATCACGTAGATCGGGTCGTTCGAGATGCCGCTGCCGCCGGTAGCGAGCGAGCCGAGGCCGCGAATCGCGGACGACCGGAGCGGCGCCCGTCATTGAGCCGGGAAGCACGGTGACGCCGGCTGACTTGGCAACGAGCAGGTCGGCGATGTTCGTGACCGGCTGCGTCTCGACCTTCTGGCCAACGTCGCCGAGGGTCGTGACGGAGTTGCCCAGCTCGACGCGACGCTGTTCACCCGTCGCCGTCGTGACGATTTCCTGCAGCTTGACCACTGCCGGCGTCAATGAGAAGTCGAGCGTCGACGCCACACCGGACGCGACGGTGACCGCCTTCTTCAATTCCGTGTAGCCCACGCGAATGACGCGGACTTCGACTGTGCCGGATGGCACACCGCGCAGCGTATAGCGCCCATCGGAATTTGATGTCGCGGCGATGCTCGATCCGACCAGCATCACCCGCGCCTCGCCCAGCGGCTCATTCGTCCCGGTCGCTGTTACGCGGCCACTGATCGTCGCCTGCTGCGCCTGAGCCGCCGCTGGTAGCGCGACTAGCGCGAGCGCGGCTACTGCGGAACGCACAAACGTCCCAACGCTCCACGTCCGTTTTGCACTCATGATGTTCGACCCTCGGGGAAGTAAAAGGACAACGCCTTAGAACCTCACGATCGACCTGCTTCCGCTACTTCGGTACATCACCAACAACCACATACTCGCACGACCACGCGATGCGTCAGCATAGACGCAACGCGCCGGAACCAGTGACGCCGCATAGCACTGCACCGCGATGCGTACGCCTGAACCGATTTGGGGACTTCTTACGGACTCACACTACTTGCTAAAACATTCTGCAGGTCGCGTCGACCATCACCTGCGCGCCAGGCGACACAAGGTGTGTGGCCAGACGGCTCCAAACTCGAACGCGAATCACTGCTGAACGACCGCTCGCGAAACGGAGGGAACTATAGACCGCGAAAACGGCAACCCCGTGCAACTACGTGCGATTGACGTGTCAACTATGCGCCCCTCCAACCCGCTCGACCCTGTAACCCCTGGAGCGCGCCCACCCGTCACATCGCAGAAACCACCGAGAGCGCGATCGCGTTCCCAGGCGGTCAGACCCAACTCACGAACCACTGTGAGAGTAGCTCGATTGTATAAGGTGTGCAGACGTGCCGCAAGGCGGCCCACACCAATGTCGAGACAACGGAACGATTCGCACCGCTTCGTATCCCGTCAGGTCGTAGCGTTCTGCTGCAACTCCACCCCTGCTCCTCCCCATTCGAACCCCAGTTGCCGTACGGGGACAAACGACTGCCGGTGGTGGCGCGTGGCGCCGTGCGCCGCAATCCCGTCGAGATGCGCTTGGGTCCCGTACCCGACGTTGCTCTCCCATGAATATTGGGGGTACCGACCGGCAAGGCTTCGCATTAAACGGTCACGCGTCACCTTGGCGATAATCGACGCGCACGCGATGGTGTAGCACGCGTCGTCCCCGCCGACGATGGCAGTGTGCACCACGTCGAGTGTTCGAATCGGTTTGCCGTCGATCAGGACGTGATGTGGCTGGACGGCGAGCCGCGCGAGGGCGCGGCGCATGGCCATCACCGTGGCGTGATAGATGTTCACCCGGTCGATTTCGCGGACCGACGCCGCCCCGAGCCCGATGCTGACCGCTCGCGCGCGAATCTTGACCGCCAGGCGCTCTCGCTCGGCCGGGGACAATTGCTTGGAGTCGTCCACTCCGGGAATAGCGCGGAGCTCCGGCGGCATGACGACGGCACATGCGACAACGGGGCCCGCAAGTGGACCCCGGCCAACTTCGTCGACGCCGGCGATGAGTGGCCCAATCAGACCGCGGAGTTCACGCTCGATCGGCTTCCACCGATCCCGCGACACGGCCTGCGTCTCCCGAGAACTATTCGGTTCCCGGAGTGCCCGTCTCTGGGACGCGAACCTTTCGCTCGCGAATACGCGTCGCCTTGCCGGTCAGGTTGCGGAGGTAATAGAGCTTGGCCCGTCGCACACGCCCGCGTCGAACAACGATGATCTCGGCGAGCATTGGGCTATGCACCGGGAAGATGCGCTCTACGCCAACGCCGTTCGAGATCTTGCGAACCGTGAACGATTCGCTCACGCCGCTGCCGCGCCGCGCAATGCACACGCCTTCAAACGCCTGAATGCGCTCCTTTTCACCTTCACGAACGCGGACGTTGACCCGCAAGGTGTCGCCGGAACGGAATGCGGGTACGTCGCGTATCCATTCTTTCTGGGTTTCGATAAAGGCATGCATATGACGCTCTGGGCAGTAGGGGCCCGGGTTGGCGAAAGTGGCCGAAGGCAGACATGCAAGCTACTGGACCCCTGCATCGAAATCCAGTGGAGATCTCGACTTAGCCCTTCGGCCGAACCGCAGGAGTACAATGTCGTCTCGCACGCCCCGAACGCTTCGCAGAGTCTTGCTCGTGGCGTTCGCCGTTACAATCGCACTCTTCGCGTTCGGCCCCGCAATCCGGGCACCTTTCGCCTTCGACGACGAGGTCAGTATTCTGGCGAACCAGTCGATACGATCGATCTGGCCGCCGTCGATTCCGCTGTCCCCACCACGAGATGGAACTCCCGTGTCGGGGCGGCCCGCCGTGAACGCCACGTTCGCCCTGAACTACGCGCTCAATCGCGCGCTCGGCATAGACGACCGCAGCGCCATGGACGACCCGGCGGAGCCGATCGGCTTTCATCTGGCGAACATCCTCCTCCACGTCGGCACCGCGCTGTTGCTGTTCGGAATCGTTGCGCGAACGCTTCGCGGACCGGGAATCCCCGGCGACTGGTCGGAGCGATCGGAGCCTCTCGCGGGCGTGATCGCCCTCCTCTGGCTCGTCCATCCGATCCAAACCGAGGCGGTCGACTACCTCTCGCAACGCACTGAACTTCTCGTCTCGGCGTGCTTCGCGGCCGTCATCTACGCGTCAATTCGCGCCTGGGGCGACGCCGATCGAGGGAGAGCGACGCCTGGTGCATCTGATACATCCGCTACGTCACGACGCAACTGGAGCGTGGTGGCCATCGTCGCGTCGTTGATCGGCATGGCGAGCAAGGAGGTCATGCTCACCGCGCCAATCATGGTCGTTCTGTACGACCGCGCGTTCCGCGTTGAGTCGTGGCGCGATCTGCTCGGCGCGAAACAGTTCACCGCGCGCCGTCGCATGTACGCCGGACTGTTCGCGACGCTGTTGGTCGGCCTCGCGTTCGTCGCGATCGGTTCGCGCGGCGAGACGGTGAGTTTTCACGGCACGGTGCGCTGGTATCAGTACGCGCTCTCGCAAGCGTGGGCGGTTGCGCACTACCTCCGCCTCGTATTGTGGCCGAGCGGGTTCTCTTACGATTACGGACTCGCGGCGATCGGCGGAGCGCGTGTCGTTCCAGGCATGGTGGTGCTGGCACTCCTCGGCGCGGCAACGATCGTCGCGTGGATGCGGCCATCGACGCGCTGGCTCGGCTTCGCGGGCGCGTGGTTCTTTCTACTCCTCGCGCCTTCGTCGAGTGTCGTGCCGATCCAAACGGAGATCGCGGCGGAGCGACGGGTGTATCTGGCGTTGGCCGGCGTGCTCGCCGCTCTGGTGATCGGCGCCGACGCGGGTCGGCGGCGATTGGCCGCTCGCGTTCCCTGGCTCGCGAGTCGCGGCGCCGTCGTCGGCTCGGTGATCGCGCTCGCAACTGCTCTCGTCGTCGTCTCCGCCAAGCGCAGCGCGATGTACCGCTCTCCCGAAGCGCTGTGGGCGGACGCGACGCACGTCATGCCGACCGATGCGCGCGCGTTCGACAATCTCGCCGCGAGCGAACTGCTCGAACATCCGCCGCGGGTCGCCGCGGCCGAGTCGCTGCTGCGTCACGCGATCGCGATCGACTCCACCTACGTCCGCGCGATCACCAGGCTGGGAACCATCGCCATTAGCGAAGGCAAATTAGATACTGCTCAATACTGGCTCGAGCGATCGCTGCGCCTCGCGCCGCGCGATTCCATTGCCATGACGCAAATGGGACGCGTGCTCCTGGCGAATGGCGAGCCGGACAGCGCGCTACCATATCTCCGCCGTGTGACGGACCGTGCACCCACCGCCAGCTCGCTCGTCGACCTCGGCAACGCCTATCTGTCGGCGGGACAGCTCGGGCCAGCGGCCGCGACGCTGCGTCGCGCGCTCGCGCTCGACACGTCGCGCGTCGACGCGATGAGCAGCCTCGGCGGCGCGCTCGTCGAGCAGGATTCCGGCGCCGCGGCGGCGGCCGTTCTCGAAGACGCGGTTGCGCGCGAGCGCGATGCGTCGTTCGACCTCGCGCTGCTTGGCGTGGCGTACGCCGAAAATGGGCGGGTTCGCGAATCGGTGGCGGCCGAGTCGCTCGCGACGAGCGCGCAGTCGGCGGACGTGGCCGTGTTCGTACTCGCCGGCCGCGCGCTCTTCGATGACGGAAACGCGAGTGGTGCCAAGCGACTGCTGGAACACGCGGTGATGCTGTCGCCGTCTGATCCGCAAGCCGAGACGCGCTTGGCAATCGCGGACGCGGCGCTCGGCGATCAGTCAGAGGCGGACTCGCTGCTGCGCGCGGTGCTTTCCGCCCATCCCGATTACGATCTGGCGCGGCGCGGCGTGCAGGGTCTGCCGGCGCCGCCGTGAGTCGCCTCCTCTCGCGCTCGAACCGCGAGCGCTAGCGCCCCAAACCGCGCCGCGCCTCCGTCATTTCGCGCGCGCGCATCTCGCGCCACTCGGCGATCTTCTTGTGGTCGCCCGAGAGGAGAACATCCGGCACCGCGTGTCCGCGAAAGTCCGGCGGACGCGTGTAGCTCGGTGCACTCAGCGTCCGATCGAAAAATGAATCGCCGCGCGCGCTGTCGAGGTCAGACATCGCGCCGGGCAGGAGTCGCACGGTCGCGTCGATGATGGCGAGCGCCGCTGGCTCGCCACCGCTGAGCACGAAATCGCCGAGCGAGATCTCTTCCGTGGCAAGGAAATCGGCGACGCGCTGGTCGACGTCCTTGTAGTGTCCGCAGAGGAGGGTGAGCTCGTCGCCCCCGGAAAACCGCACGGCGTCGGCGTGGCAGAACGGACGGCCGCGGGCGGACATCAGCACGATCGGCGCGCGCGCGCCGAGTGATTCGACGGCCTCGAAGAACGGACCCGGTCGCATGACCATGCCGGCGCCGCCGCCGTACGGATAGTCGTCGACCGAGCGATGCTTGTCGTGCGTGAACTCGCGCAGATCGACGACACGGTACTCCACACCGCCGGCGCTCGCCGCGCGCGACGGAATACTCAGCGCGAGCGGCGTGGCGAAAAAGTCCGGGAAGATGGTGACGACGTTGATGCGCAGCATGGCGACGCTAGTCGAGAAGCCCGGCGGGTGGATCGACGCGAATGACGCGGGCGGCGCGATCGACGACGGTCACCACGCGATCATACGGGATCAACACGCTGTCGTGCGCGCGCGCCACATCGAGCGTGAGCCCCTGCGGCAGTTCGTACACGGTCGAGACGGTGCCAATGAGGTCGCCCGACTCCAACTCGACGCGCATACCGGTCAACTCATGGAGGTACACTTCGCCCGCGTCGAGGGGACGAAGCTCGTCGGCGGGCGCAAGGAAATATCGTTCGCGCCACGCGTCGGCCAGATCACGATCGGTAATTTCCGTGAAGTGGATGATGTATCCGCCCTTGAACGGCGTCGACGACTCGATGCGCAGCGTCGGGCGGCCCTTGGCGGGGTCGCCCGACGCCGTGCCGGCGACGAGACGACGGCCGACGGAAAACACGGCATCGGCGTCGTCGGTCATCGGCTCCACGACGAGGTCGCCGCGAATG
>CAWFOG010000018.1:0-9150 GCA_963817445.1 uncultured Gemmatimonadaceae bacterium | reverse complement strand
TAGGCCGCGCTCGCGAGACTTCCGCAGGTATCTTTCCTTTGCACAGTCGTCCCACGTCCACGTCCCACCGCATGATCGGTGACTACCTAAGATCCGAACCCTCCACCGGCGCCCTCGCGCGGTTCACGCGCGACTTGACCGCCGACGCGCGCGCCAATCGGCTCGAGCCGGTGCGCTGTCGCGAACAGGAGGTGTCGCGCGTCATCGATATTTTGCTGCGCCAGGGCAAGAACAATCCGACTCTCGTTGGGCCTGCGGGCGTCGGCAAGACGGCGATCGCCGAGGGGCTCGCGCAGCGCATCGCGCTCGGCGCCGTGCCGGTCGTGTTGCGCGATGTGCGGTTGCTGTCGCTCGATCACGTTTCGATGCTCGCCGGGACGACCTATCGCGGCCAGTACGAAGAGCGGGTTCGCCTCCTCGTCGCGGAGACGACCGCGGCCTCGGACGTCATCCTGTTCGTCGACGAGCTCCACAATCTGATCGGGCAGGGCACAGCGATGGGCACGGCGATGGACGCCGCCAACATGCTCAAGCCGGCACTCGTCCGCGGCGATTTTCGCGTCATTGGCGCAACGACGAGCGCCGAGTACGAACGCTGGGTCGAAGGCGACCCGGCACTCGAGCGGCGTTTTCAGAAGGTCGTCGTGCGCGAACTCGGCGAGCTCGAGACGATGGAGATCCTCACCGTGCGCAAGGAGCGGTTGGAGCGCCATCACAATGTGCTCATCTCTGACGAGGCGCTGCGAGCGGCGGTCAAGCTCACGGACGCCCATGTGTCCGACCGCATGCGGCCCGACAAGGCGATCGACGCGATCGACGAAGCGTGCGCGCACATGCAAGCCGTGACGACGTATCCGCCTCACATCGAAGTGTTGATCGAGCGGCGAGTCGCGCTGATCAAGGATCTCGCGCGCGTCGAGCGGGAAGAATCTCGCAAGGTGCCGGAACAGAAGAACTCCGAAGCGTTCGGCGCGCTGGAGCGGTTCGGCGCGGAGATCGAGGCGCTGTTCGTCGGCACGCCGGCGCCGGTTGGCGATGGCGCGCATGCGACGCGCGCCGATGTGCAGCACCAGTCGGCAGCGCCGCGTCCGGCGCTCGCGCCGCTCGAGTCCGATCTGGCTCGTGAACTGATGGAGGCGGGCATCGTCGTGCGCGGTCATGACATTGCGCGCGTCGTCGGGCTCATGGCCGGCGCCGACGTCGCCTGGAACGACGACACGGCGCGATGAATCGACACGTCTCGTGGTTCGTGCTCGTTTCGCTGAGCGCGCTCGCGTGCGGCACGCGCACCAAGGTCGGCACGGGGCCGTACGCCGATAAAGTCGCTGAAGACGTGCCGCTCATCGAGCACGCGCTTGGCGTCAAGTTCAAGACGCCGCCGAAGCTCGCGATCCGGTCACGCGAACAGGTTCGCGCCTTCCTCCTCGATAGACTCAAGACGCCGGAAGCGCAGAAGGAAATCGCCAACCAGGAAATCACGTACAAGCTGCTCGGCATGCTGCCGGACACGATGCATCTGGCCGACTTCTTCGTGCGCGTGCTCACGGAGCAGATCATCGGGTTCTACGACCCGAAGACGAAAGTCCTGTACGTCGTCGATGGAGCGCCGGAAGAGTACGTCGGCATCACGATCATGCACGAACTCGTGCATGCGCTGCAGGATCAGTACGTGAATCTCGATTCGCTCGAGCACATCACGGGCGACGACGATCGCGCTGCCGCGGCGCAAGCGGTCGTGGAAGGCGAAGCCACGTACGAGCAGGTGTACATCATGGCCGGCGGCGCCGGGAACATCGCCGCGCAGCTGCCCGGCGGCTGGGAGTCGATGCGGCAAACAATTCGCGATGCGCAAGCGACGCAGCCCATCTTCGCGTCGGCGCCGATGGTGATCCAGGAGACGCTGCTTTTTCCGTACATCAACGGCGCCGACTTCGTGCGCCGCTTCAAATTGCATCACAAGAACGTGCTGCCGCTCGACAGTCTGCCGATTTCGACCGAGCAGGTGATGCACGATTCCGCGTACTTCACGCCGACGCGAGACGTCCCGAGCACGATCGTGCTCCCGCCCATCCCCGGCACGATCGACGAAAACGATTTCGGGGAATTCGGGACGCGGCTCGTCATCTATCAGCACACCAAAGACCGCGAACAGGCGATTCGCGCGTCGAACGGGTGGGACGGCGATCGGTACGCGCTCGTCAAGACGCCGACGGGCCACGCGCTCGTGTGGGTCACCGTGTGGGACACACCTGGTGACGCGTCGGAGTTCGTATCCGCGATGGACGCGGTGATGCAAAACCGATTCAACATCAAGCCGCGCGTCGTCGGCGAGCGACGGATCTTCAATTCGGAAACGCGCGATATACAGGTCGAGGTCCGCGACGTGAACGGCCGTCCCGTCGTATTGTATGTCGACGTGCCCGCGGGATCGAGCATGAACCTCGTCGACTTCGCGAAGGTCAAGGTCACGCCGCGGTGACGCTACCGGCGGCGCGCGAACCCGCTCCCGCGGCCGGACCGCCCGGTCCGCGCGCGATGCAGATTCTGCACGACGAGGCCACGCGCCAGGCGCAGCTCGACCAGATGAAGCGCCGCGCCACGCTGCTGCTCGTCGGCGCGACGGTGCTGTTCGTCGTCGCGCGCACGTTCGAGGTGCATTACCCGTGGGTCGGCATCATCCGCGCGACGATGGAAGCCGCGATGATCGGCGGGCTTGCCGATTGGTTTGCCGTGACGGCGCTCTTCCGTCATCCAATGGGAATTCCAATTCCGCACACCGCGATCGTTCCGGCGCGCAAGGATCGCGTCGGCCGAACGCTCGGCGCGTTCGTGCAGCGCAACTTTCTCACGCGCGACGTGATCGAGCACCGGTTGCGAAGCATGGAAGTCGGACGGCGCCTGGCCGAGTGGTTGGCCGATCCGGCGAACGCGCGGATGATCTCGCGCAACGCCGCAACCGCGATGAGCTCCGCGGCGGTGATGCTCGACGACGAGGATGTGCAAGCCGCGATCGATCGCGGCCTCGCCGGTCGCGTGCGCGCGCTGCATCTCGCGCCGCTGCTTGGCCGCGTGCTCGCCGTGATGACGGAAGACGATCGGCATCAGGAGGTGCTCGACGAGGTGATTCATCTCGCGGCGCGCACGGTGAACGACAACGCCGAGCTCATTCGCGAACGCATCGAGCAGGAGACGCCCTGGTGGATTCCGTCCGCCATCGACGACAAGATCTTCAAACGCGTGCTCGGCGCGATCCAGCGACTCCTGTCCGAGCTCAACGCCGACCCGCAGCATCCGCTGCGGACGCGCTTTGACGAATCACTGCATCGATTCATCGAACGGCTCAACACATCGCCGGAATTCGCGGCGCGCGTCGACGCGTGGAAGGAGGACTTTCTCGACAACGACGCCGCGCGCCGCTTCTCGGCGTCGCTCTGGAGCGACGCCAAGGACGCTCTCGCGCGCTACGCCGCCGATCCCGAGTCGAAAGCGCCGGGTGTGCTCGAGCACGCACTCACAGGGTTCGGCCGCAAAGCGCTCGACGATCCGGAACTGATGGCGAAGATGGACGAATTCGTCGTCGACGTCGCCGTGTTTCTCGTCGCACGCTACCAGGACGAGGTGGCCGATCTCATTGCGTCGACGGTTGCCGCCTGGGATCCCGACCTTACATCTCGCCGCATCGAGCTGGCGATCGGCCGCGATCTGCAGTTCATTCGGATCAACGGGACGATCGTCGGCGGGCTGGCCGGTACGGCGATTTATCTGGTGTCGATGCTTTGGCGGTGAGCGTGGGGCGTGGGGCGTGGGACGGGGAGTGCGGGGCGGCGGCACCTGCCCTGCTGATAGCCGACAGCCGTGCATGCAGCCGACAGCCGTCGCTACCTAGATGTCAGTCACTGTGGTTTTGATATTGTAGCGACTTAGTGCTTATCCGTAAATAAAGATGTACATTGTTTTCCTCACCTCGATCGGACGGGAGGAAGGCAATGGCAAAATCCAGACGGCCGGCATGGGAGGTCCCCGATGCATTTTGGGCGCGGGTCGAACCGCTGATTCCGCCACGGGCGCCACGGGCGCCACGGGGCCAATACCGGCGAAAGCCGGGAGGCGGACGCAAACCGAAGGAGGCGCGACTGGTGTTCGAAGCGATCGTGTACGTGTTGCGGACCGGGTGCCAATGGAAGGCGCTGCCGCCCGACCGGTTTGGGAGCGCCAGTGCGATCCACAAACGATTTCTGGAGTGGGAGCAGGCCGGCGTGTTCCGCGCCCTGTGGCAGGCGGGGTTGGCCGAGTACGACGCCATGGAGGGCATCGCGTGGCGTTGGCAAAGCGTTGATCGGGCGCTCGTGAAGGCGCCACTCGCTCGTGAGTCGGTCGGAGCCAATCCGACCGACCGGGGAAAAAAATGGGAGCACGCGCATGCGGGTCGTGGACGCGCATGGCATCCGGCTGTCGCTCATCGTGATCGGCGCCAATCGGCATGATGTCAGCCAACTCGGCGCCACCCTCGACGCCATCGTGGTCCCACGCCCACTCGTGACCACTCGCCCACCGCAACACCTGTGCGCCGACGCCGGAGTCGTCGGCGAGCCGGCCCTCAACGAAATCCTCATGCAGGACTATACGCCGCATGTCCGGCCGCGCGGGGAGGAACGGACCGAACGGACCCAAGGCAAACGCGCCCGCCGCTGGGTCGTCGAGGTCACGCCTTCCTGGTTCCATCGCTTTCGCAAGCTGTTGGTCCGCTATGAGAAAACGCATCCCGCGTATGTCGCCCTCATCATGCTGGCCGCCGCCATCATCTGCCTTCGCCGTGTCTCGGGGCGGGCCAACATTATTTACGGATAAGCATTGAGTCGACGGGCAAGAACCGCGGACTCGTATCGATGTACTTGTGGCGGGCCATGAGCCGAGGGCAGAGGGGGCGACCACTCCAATACGCCGCCTCAGCCGCGCGCGTTGTACAAGAATGTTCATCATCGCCTACGCATGGCCGGGCTGGACAGACCCTCGGCCTCGTCCCGCGTCCTCACCCGTTCCCCCCGGCCCCCACGTAGCGCGATCCTCGGCGTTGCGAGGTTCGACCGATCGTGCCAAGATCCATACCAGGTTTTCCTACAGCCTCGTTAGGCCGCCACATGGCGCTCGCGGTCTATTGCGTCGGCGCCAATTCTCGTTATCAACTCAATCGGCGATCTCGTCAGACGGCCTCTGGTCAAGATGTACCTCGCGTTCATCCCGAATGTGCGTTTGGTCGTTAACCTCTGCTATGCGCCAAACGCTGATTTGAGAGGGGTTGTTGCGGAATCCGCAGAACGAGTTACTCTTCATCTCGGCCAGTCTCTGGGAGTTCGCGATCAAACGCGGCCTGCGGCTGACGGTTGCCGTGTTCAGCCGAGGCTGCTGTTTCCTCAGGCCCTTACCGAAGGAATCACACTGCTCACGAGCGATGAGCGACTGAGACGGTAACCGGGACCGGTACGCACGGTGGAGGGGCGTTCCACGGTGCTTGTGCCGTAAGCCGATGATCCTTTCACTGGTGCGGCCAGCTTCGGCTCGCCTGTCGTAGGCCATAGATCCCCACCCCGACCAGCACCATCCACTCAGCGCGGTCCGACAATGGATTCGCGGAGGTCTCCCGATGCCCAATCGCTCTCCCCGCTCCCTTCTCCGCATCGGTTGCCTCGTCACGGCGATTTGCGCGAGCGCATGTCAGGATGGTTCCACCGTGCCGACCTCACGGTTCTCGATTCCCGTCCTGGAGCAGGGGTAAACGTGCAGCGGCCACTCCTGCGTCCTCTTGAACAGCACCGCGCCGTTCGCGTCCGCACTGGCAATCGCGGACTCGGGTCGCGGACCTCTCCTCCTCGCCAGCGAAACGCTCACCGGCACCGCCGGGGATAACGTCACGTTGCACCTTTCCGCCGACGCGTCGCTGCTGGCGGATCTGCCTGCCAGCGAGACGATCACGGCCCACATTGGCGACGAGACCATGGTGTTGTCACTGCGCGAACTCACGCGCGGCGTCGTCGTGCACGAGTTCGCGGATGGAGCGCCAGTGCTCGCCCGCTACGAGATGAGCCGCTCACTCGAGCGGCTTCCGCACGGCCGCGTAGTGCTCACGCAGGAAACCTCCGCTCGCGTGGAGGGAATGCGCGCGCCGTGGGTCTCCGCGCGCTCGATCATTCCTCGTTCGGGCGATCTAGTGGCAAGTCCCGACTGTGGTTCGCCCATCGACGTTTCGGCGAACACCACCGTCTGCACCACCAACGTGCAGTTCAGTCAGGTCGCTCCGGCCGACGCCTTTCTTGCCGAAGGGGCGGAGTTTCAGAGCGATGCGGGACACGCGGAATCCCATCAGATCACGATTCAATTCAGCCGCCCGGTGTCCAGCGTAGAGATGACCATCTACGATCCCACCTTTCCGGGAAACAATTTCACGACGTTCGACTCGGCTGGTGCTCAGGTTGCCTTCACGGCATTTCCGGGGAACGGTCAACCCGGCGTGACCACGGTGCAAAGTGCGACGCACAGTGGCCGGATCGCCTCGATCACCCTCGACGCCGCCCCCGCCGATTTTGTCGCGTACAGCATGCGGGTCGTATTCCAGTCCGCGGGCTGCAAGGTGAATGTCACGAGCATGGGGCAGGGGCAGCTTCCGTGGGCCTTGGATGTTCTTGACCACTCGCCCACCGTGACGATTAAACAGAGGGGATGCGCGCTGACATCAGTAGCGATGGGGCTCACGGGATTCGGGATCGCCACCGACCCGCGCGTGCTCAACAACACGCTCAAGGTGACACCGGGTGGGTTCAAGGGTCTGGGTCTTAACTGGCTCACAGACGTGCCAGCGGGCTCGAACAGGACCTTGCGCTACGAACAAATATCATCGGATGACCAGATGAAGAAGGAGATCTGCGCCGGGAATCCGGCCGTGGTTGGCGTGGACATCGACAGCAAGGGAACGCCTCACCACTTCGTACTGGTCAACCAGGTCAAGGCAGACAGCACGTTCTGGATCACGGACCCGAGACATGGCAGCGGGGTTGAGCTGGATCTCAAGCAGACCTACCCGGTGTATCAGTACCGTGGCGTTATCAAGCCAGTGAACGCTCCGGCTATCCAGGGAGCGCTAACACATGCACCAACGCCCGGCACGCTGCTCTCGTTCGCAGCCGTGAGCGGGCCAGACGTCCTTGCAGTGCTGGTGCGCAATGCGTCGATCACGCTCACGGACAACGCTGGGCTATCGGCTGCGACCGGTGGTGCGGTCTCCGTGCAGCAGATACCGGGCTCATTCGCCTTCACCGACATGCTCGACGATGACGATGAACCCTTCGCGGTGGCGACGGAGCAGAGCAGCACGGTGGGTGTGCCGAGTGTGGATAGCGCGTTCTACACGGTGCAGATCGTCCCGATGGTGTCGGGCCGTGACAGTGCGCTCGTCATGCTCGCCCGCACCGACGGCTCGGATTTCCCGAGCAAGACGTTCTACTACGACGGCATTGCCGGCACGCCGGTGCTGTTCGAGATCACGAACACCGCCGGGGTGGTGGATGCATCCCCCCTCATTACGGGCGAGGTCGACATCACCGCGTCGTGCGGCCTCTCGCATCAGGTGCGCAATGCCAACGACGTGGACCTCGCGGCAACCTACCTGGTCGAGGAGACAGGTGAGACTGGCGCCGTCTTGCTGCCGGCTCGCCCGGCCGGCAAATCATACAGCCGTACGAAGCTCACGACGACGACGCACGGAACGCTCAGCATCCAGTACCACGGTCGCGTGATCGCGCGCGCCCCCGCGCCGCCGGGCTGCTCCTGAGCTGGTTCAACGCTCTCTTTGCGCGAGGCCACCGCATGCCACACCATTTCCTGCGCGACATTCGCGACGCCACGCGCATCGCCCTGTTGTCGGCGTCGTTAGTGACGTCGGCCGCCGCGCAGCGTACTCCGGCGGCGGCGCGCGACTCGCTTACCCTCGCGGTGAGCGCTGGGTGGTCCGCCACCTGCGCCATTCGCGGCAGTGGACGCGTGCAATGCTGGGGTTCCAACGAGGACGGACAGATTGGCATCGGGCGGGAGGGTGGCGTCGTCCGCACGCCCACCTACGTGCACGCCCCAATCGGTGATCCGGCGGCGCACACGACCTCCATCGCCGCGGCCTCCGGCGACTTTGTCTGTGGCGTGATCGAATCCGGCGCCCTGTACTGCTGGGGCAACGGGGACATGGGCCAGATCGGCGTCGGCGCGCCGAAGGCGTATCCCACCGTACCGACGCGCGCCGCCGGAACGATCGCGTTTACCTCCGTGTCGGGAGGCGACCGCTTTGCCTGCGGCCTCGCGAGATCAGAGGCGGTCTATTGCTGGGGTGACAACGAGTACGGGCAACTCGGCACCGGCGACACGCTGTCGCACTTCGCGCCCACGCCGGTTGCGGGCGGAATCCGCTTTCGGCTCCTCACCGCAGGTGCGGACGCTACGCCCTGCGGCATTGCCGTGGACTCCCTCGCGTACTGTTGGGGAGACGCACGGGGCGGGCTCGGCACGGGCGATACCATCAACCGGCGGGCGCCGACCCGCGTAGCGACCGACCGTCGGTTCCTCGACATCGCCGCCGGCTCCGACTACACATGCGCGGTGAGCAGCGGGAATCAGGTGTTCTGCTGGGGTCTCAACCAGAAGGGCCAGCTCGGGCTGCCGCTTTCCGTGGCCCGCACCGACCGCCCCACCACGCCGGTGCCCGGTGATGCTCGATACCTGGCCGTGAGCGCCGGCGCTTTGACGACCTGCGGACTAACGACGGAACGACGCATCCTCTGCTGGGGCAGCAATGAAGCCGGGCAGGGCGGACGAGGCGCGGTCGGCGGGATCTCACCGATACCACGGCCAGTGGCCAGCAGTAAGCGCTTCCGCGCGGTGAGCGTGGGCGGAGGGCATGCGTGCGCGATCACGGTGCAGAACATCCTCTATTGTTGGGGACTGACCGTGCGTGGCCGCGACCAGGACGACCCGTCATTCCGCCGCTCGGTGCCTGAACGGTTCTAGCCTAGCCGCCAGCTCACGCCCGCCAGCTACGACTCCGCGGCCCGACTCACTCCCGCCGCTCGGTCCGCCGGCATCGTCGACGTCGGCAATTCCGTCGCCGTGTCC
>CAWFOG010000017.1:0-14016 GCA_963817445.1 uncultured Gemmatimonadaceae bacterium | reverse complement strand
ACCCAAACGGTCTTGGTTCGTTCGACTCACCCCGATCAAGTCTTGGCGGCAAGTCAACAGATCGGCGAGTTGGCGGCTATCGGCGTCGTGATCTCGTCCGGGACCGGCGAATACGGCGCGGCGGGAGGCGGCCCGACGTTCGTTTTCTCGGGTCTCAATCAGCTCAAACCTGCAATGATCGCGGACGCGACTGCCCGGGCCCGTGAGGCCGCAACCCAGTTTGCTCGAGATTCACACAGTGAAGTCGACGGGATCCGCCAGGCCAATCAAGGCGTGTTCGAGATTCTCCCGCGAGATCAAGCGCCTGGCATCAACGAGTCGAGCCAGATCGCCAAACTCGTTCGCGTGGTGGCGACCATCGACTATTACCTGCGGTAGACTCTACCCGCGCAACCACACGAAACCCCTATGCTATCAGATGCCAAACTAGTTGCGTTTGCCGCCACGACCGACGGCGCTCGAGCCGCGGAGTTCTATCGTGGCGTCTTGGGCCTACTCGTCCGCTCCGAGGACGACTTCGCGATTGCCTTCGACGCGGCGGGCGTCGAGATCCGACTACAAAAACTCGAGCGCTTTACTCCCCAGCCGTTCACTGCGCTTGGCTGGCAAGTGTCAGACATTGCGAGCGTTGTTCAGCGTCTCACAAACCACGATGTCGTTCCCGAACGATACCCGTGGTTGGAGCAAGACACGCTTGGTGTTTGGGATGCGCCGAGCGGAGCGCGTGTGGCGTGGTTCAAAGATCCGGACGGCAATCTGTTGTCTGTGGCGCAATATCCGGCTGGCTAGCGAACAACGAACCCCCATACGACCCGACGACTTGTGAACCAACGCCTTGTTTGTGTCTTCGCCGTCGCAACGGCCACCCTCGGCTCTCATCCGGCCGCGCGAGCTCAAGCTCCGGCATCCGCCGCGCTCCGCATTCGCGCCGAGCAGCGTGATCGATCGCTCAGCGCCGCCGAGCTCGCCGCGCTACCGCACCAGCATGTACGTGTCGTCGCCGAGGGCTCATCGGACTCTGTAGCTATCGCCGGCGTATCGCTCTGGAGCATTCTCCAAAGCGCGGGCGTTCCGTCGCCCGAGGCCTCGGGGCGGCAGCGAGCGGCAACGTGGGTTCGCGCCGTTGGAGCCGATGGCCAAACCGCGATCTTCGCTCTCGTCGAACTCGATCCTGGCTTCTCTCGCAAAACGGTTCTCGTCGCCGATCAGCGCGCCGGCCACCCGCTCGATGCGACCGAGGGCCCCTGGCGAATCATCGTTCCTGACGAGGCGCGGCATGCGCGATGGATTCGCGGTCTCGTCGCGATCGAGGTCGGGACGCTCGCCCCGTTCGACAGCGCGAGGCGGCCACCGGAAGAACGTTGACGCTGGGAACGGGATTGCTATTGAGCGCGGCGCGGTATGATTGTGTCACGCGTCGACGGATACTCTGATTGGGGAACCGTCGATGCGTCTCCATGGGAGATCGATATGCGTAGTTCAATGATTAAACTGGCACTAGTCGCGGCAGTATCTGGCATAGTGGTGTTGCCGGCACAGGCACAGTCGACGCCGCACACGTTCTATTTTGCGATGGACGCGGGCATGGCGGCCGAACGGGCGCAGCTTGGTGTGCGATCTGACATCGGCGTGGCTCTGGCCGCTACCATTGGCCGCCGGCTCGCGGGGGGTCTCGCCGTTGAAGCGAGTGTGGGCGGGGCGCGATTCGGAGCGGCGGAAGAATCCATTAGTCCGGGCGGTTGTCTCGGCGTCGTTCCGTGTAGCCCGCCTGCTCCAAGCCCGGTGCACGTGATCACGTTCGGCGGGAACGCGATTTACACGGCGTCGTCGTCGCACGTTGCGCCGATCCTGCTCGCCGGCGCCGGCGTTCGCTACCTCAGCGAGGCGCCGGAGCAGAGCAGCGAGACTCGGCCCTATGCAGAATTCGGCGCGGGTATCGCGATGCCGATCGGCGCCGCCAGTTGGCGCATCAGCGCACGAATGCAGGTCGCCCCCTCGACTCGCGGCTTGCCGCGGTGGACGGTTCCGATCATGACCGGCGTGCAGTTCTAGCTTCTGACGTCGGCGGTCCAACACGACTGTACGGACGGGCGATACGAGGACGCTGAGACATGGACAGTATTGAACTGTCTGTCATTCTTTCGGCGATCGGCGCGGTGGTAGGAACGGGCGCCATTTGTCTGCGTATCGGCGTGATGAACCGTGGCTACGCTCCGTGCGGAGCTGCGCCGGTGATCATCACCGGCGCGGGAGTCCATCGAAGGTGCGGCGGGATCAGCGGCGCGCCATGGGTTCCGGCTGCACTTGCCCTCGTTGCCGCCGGAATTCTGACTGAACTGATCGTGCTCTGGAGCGGGCGACGCCTCCGTCGCGATTGAGAGAATACACATGACACGTCTCAGGATACAAGGGGACACACGCTCCGGCGCGGCCCGCCGAACTCCAGTTCAGTGACTCGCGAGCGCGCGTCGTTTCGAATTCGCGAAGCGCGGCCGGACGATGTCGCTCCGCTGGCGGCACTTCACGTCGCCACGTTCAAGGAAGCGCACGGACGGTTTGGTGCCCCGAGTCTGGAGCTCCGCGAGACTCAATGGCATAACGCGTTCGAGCGCGAGACCGACTGGTTCTGCTATGTCGCCGAGACGCCGGACAGTCGCCTCGTCGGGTTCGCGAAAGGCACGCTCCACGACGGCGGGATACCCGGCTTCCAGGCCGAGTTCGAACAAGATTTATGTGTTGCGCCAATGGCATCGGCAGGGAATCGGTCGCGCACTGGTCGAGCATGTGGCGCGACGATTTCTCACGCAGGGCGCCAGTTCAATGCTGCTGTTCGGCGACGCGCGGAGTTCGTCGAACGGCTTTTACGAACGACTCGGCGCTGAGCGGCTGTTCAGCCCCGAGGGAGAGTTTCACGGTGGCTATGGCTGGCGAGATCTTCGCCGTGTGGCATCGCGCCGACAGGCTGGCCAGCACTGAGCGCGATCACGACCGCGTGCCGCATGCCGTCGTCCATCAGGGTGATCCATCCATCACTTAACTCGATTCCGTCGACGGTCACGGTCGCCACTCCGCGCGAGACGCCGTCCGGATTCCGAACGTCGATCGCGTACGACGCTGTACCGTGCCGGTAGTCGAGCGTAAATCCTGGCCAGGTCGCCGGAATGCACGGATCGAAACGAAGACGACTGCCCGCTTTCTCGAACCCGAGCATTCCCTCGAGCGCCGCGCGGTAGCTCCAGCTCGCCGAGCCCGTGTACCACGTCCACCCGCCGCGGCCTTCGTGCCCGGCGCGGCGTAGACGTCGCCGGCCACGACGTAGGGCTCGACCATGTACGTGCGAGCGTCGTTGGGCGTCCGGGCTCGCGTGAGAGGGTTGAGCATTCGCATAAGCTCGCCGGCGCGATCGCCGTCGCCCAGCTTCGCCATCGCCAGCACCGTCCAGAGCGCGGCGTGCGTGTACTGCGCGCCATTCTCGCGAACGCCGGGCAGGTAGCCTTTGATGTAGCCTGGATCGCGCGGCGATCGGTCGAACGGCGGCGTGAGAAGCAAAAGCACCCGTGCATCCGTCACGAACCAGGCGCTCGTTGACCGCCTGCATGGCGTCCGTGCACGCTCCGGATCAGCCGCGCCCGAGAGAACAGCCCAGCTCTGAGCGATCGCGTCGATGCGGCACTCGTCGTCCGTGGCTGTGCCGAGTGGTGTGCCGTCGTCATAGAAGGCGCGGCGGTACCACCCGCCGTCCCACGCGCTGCGTTCCACCGCCGCGGCGTATGCATCGGCGCGCGCGCGCCAACTCTCGGCGAGCTTCGCGTCGCCTCGCACGTCGGCGTGCACTGCGAATCGGCGCAGTGTCGTCGTCAAGAACCAGGCGAGCCACACGCTCTCGCCCTTGCCCTTCGCGCCGACGCGGTTCATGCCGTCGTTCCAGTCGCCCGCGCCGATGAGCGGCAGTCCGTGCACGCCGACGGTGCAGGCGCGATCGATCGCGCGCACGCAGTGCTCGTAGAGCGTGCCGGATTCGTCGCTCACCGCTGGCTGGTCGTACGCCTCCTGCTCGTCGGCGCGCAGGATCGCGCATGCTGAGGTATGGCGCGCGCGCATCCCAGACGGCGGTGTCGCCGGTGACGCGAACGTAGTGATCGGCGACAAACGGCAGCCAGACCAGATCGTCGGAGAATCGCGTGCGCACGCCGCGTCCCGATGGCTCGTGCCACCAGTGCTGCACGTCGCCCTCGGCGAACTGTCGGCCGGCGGCTCGAAGCAGATGCGCGCGCGCGACGGCCGGTTCGGCGTACACGAACGCCATGCAGTCCTGGAGCTGATCGCGAAAGCCATACGCACCGCCCGACTGATAGAGGGCCGATCGCGCCCACATTCGACACGACAGCGCCTGGTACAAGAACCAGCGATTGAAGAGCACGTCGAACTCCGGCTCGGGCGTCCGCACGGTGATCACGGACAGGCGCTGTTCCCATGCGCCGATCGCATCGTCGATCGCGTCGGCGGCGGCGGCCGGTGTGCGATGCCGCTCGATCAACGCGCGCGCGTCGGCGTCGTCGGCCGCGGCGCCGAGCAGGATGACGATCTCTTTCGTCTCCCCCGGATCGAGCGTGATCGTGCACCGCAGTGCGGCGCAGGCGTCGTATCCGGCTCCCGTGGCGCCCGAGAGTCGTTCCGCGCGAAGCCCCGCGGGCGCGGCGAGATCGCCGTTCCGTCCGATGAAGTGATCGCGCCGCGCCGTGTAGCTCGTCACGGTCTCGCTGATCCACGAGAACGCCACGCGAGTCGTGAAGTCCGGCGCGAAGAAATTCTGCGCGAACAGCGCGCCAGACGCCGCGTCGTAGCGCGTGTGCAGCTGATGCCGCGTCTGCTCGTGTTCGGCGCCGAGCACCAATTCGACGTAGCTGGTGAGCGAGAGTCGTCGGCGGGTCGCGCCTCGATTCGTCATTCGCAGGTGCGTGATCTTGACGGCATCGGCGCGCGGAACGCCGAGCGTCAGCTCCGTGTCGATGTCGCCGCGCGTGTGCGCGAAGCGCGTCACGCCCGGCGCGTGCGTGACCGTGTACTGCGGCGAGTGCCGTGGATCTCCGATCGCCGGGGCGGGTCCCGGCGTCGGCGTCCACACCGCGCCGCTGTCGACGTCCTGGAGATACAGAACCTCGCCGCACGGATCGGAGATCGGATCGTTGAACCACGGCGTCAGCCGGAAGAAGTGGCTGTTCTCCGCCCACGTGAATCCGCCGCCGCGTTCGGTGACGCAGAAGCCCATGGCGGGATTTGCGATGACGTTCGCCCACGGCGCCGGCGGAACGCGTTCGCCGGCGACGGAGACTACGAAATCATCGGCATCGGTCAATTCGCCATATCCGTTGGGGTGCGGCGCCGCCGGCGACAGGTCGTCCCCGCCCGCGCGCGTCGCGCTGAGGATCGCGCTCGCCGACACGATCGATTCCGACGGAACGAGCCTCGCGTGACTCAGCATGTTCGCCGCGACGATCTCACCAAGCCCAACGCCGTCGCAGATCACGTGAATGCGCGCCGTGGCTTTGAGCAGTGCGATTTCCTCCGTCGACAGGACGTCCGCGCGCCGAATGAACACGCCGCCGGGGCGCTCCAGAACGCCGCCTTCACCCGACGCCATAGCGATCGTCGTGAGTTGATCGTGAAGCTCCTGTGCATAGGAGTGAGCTTTCATGTTCAGAATGACGAGATCGGAACGAATGCCTTTCGTCCGCCAGTACCGGTGCGCGACGAGCAGTTGGCGCACGCTCGCCACGCCGGCCGGCGCACGGATCGTCGCGAGCACGATCGGCCAATCACCGGAAATTCCCTGCGCCCACAGCGCCGACTGCCCCCGCGTGACGGCGGCTCGCTCGCTCGACACAGCGCGAAGTGCCTCATGCGGATAGACCAGCGCTCCCGCCAACTCCTGGTAGAGCGCGAGATCGGCGAGCGCGATATCGAGATCGCGCAATTCCACCTCGGCCTCCGTGCGCGCGAAGCTGAGCGCGCGATCTGCGCCGGCGCCGTCGCGGTAGCGATCCGCGAGTTGCAGCGCTGCGTCGCGCGTGGGAGCGACGGCCGTCGTGAACGCCACCGTGGCCGATCGGCCTGGTTCGATGCGAAGGCGAACGCGGAGGGCGACGATCGGATCGAGCACGGCGCCGACGCTTCCGGACAGCGAGACACCGGCGTCGAGTGCGCGCGGGGCGTGAACGGTACGCCCACGACCGACGAAGCGCGCGCGGTCCGTCTCATACGTGACGTCGCCGACGCGCTCGGCGCCCGCCGCCACGACGTGCACGCACCATGGCCAGACTTCGTCGGCCGAACGCGGGCGACGGCTCGCGAGAAGCGCGGGCGCCGGCACCCACTCCGTCTCCACGAACAACTTTTGAAACGCGGGATGCGCGCGGTCAGCCGCCGCGGGGCAGAGGACGACCTCGCCATAACTCGTCAGCTCGAGCTCGCGCGTCACCTCCGATCGGTTGACGAGCGTCACGCGTCGTATCTCCGCCTGCTCACTGGCGACGACAACGATCTCGGTGCGCGTATCGACGGCGCCGTCGCGCCGCGTGAAGATGACGCGATCGGCCGCGAACGTCGCGCGATACGACTACGGCATCGCGCGCACCGGCTGATACGCTGCCGACCAGAGCGCGCCCGCGGTGAGATCCTTGATGTAGATCCAGTGACCGGTGTCGTCCTGCGTTGCGTCGGCGCGCCATCGAAACACGTCGACGTCGTTCGCGCGACTGTGGCCGCTGCCGGTATTCGTGAGCAACACGCGATACCCGTCGCCGCCGAGCAGCGCGACGTGTGGTTCGACCGTGTGCGGCGTATCGACTTCGTGTACACCGATTCGTGTCGGTGTCGCAGCCTCGACGATCGTGACCGGCGCGTCTATCTGTGGAGGGCGCGGCACATACCGGCGCGGTACGCGCTCGTCGAGCAACAGGGCTGTCGCGCGGACTGCGGCGTCGGCCATGAACCGCCGCTGCCAGATTCCTTCGCTCTCGCGGTCCCCGATGCTCAGCGCGTTGTCGAGCGCGACGAGGCTCATCCCGACGTGATGCGCCATGAACGTGCGAACGATCGCGACTCGGTCGTCGGGGTCCACGCGCGTGTAGTCGAGTGCGTCGTAGAACCCGTACGCGCCGAGTGCGCCGCGCCGCTCGAGCTCGGCGAGGTTGCTCAGCGCGTCGTGTGCGTCGACGGCCAACGCGAGCGCCGTGGCGTACGGCGCGACGACGAGATCCGCGGCCAGACCACGCTTGAGGGCGAGGTCAGGCACGCCGAACGCGCGATACTGATACGTCTCGTGGCGGTCGCGAACGTTGTACGCGGACTCCGAGATTCCCCATGGCACGCCGCGAGCGCGGGCGTACGCGATCTGACGCTGCACCGCCGAGTGACAGGTTTGATCGAGGAGCGAGAACGGCCGCGGAGGCATGACGAGCAATGGCATCAGATACTCGAACATCGTGCCGCTCCACGACACGAGCGCCGTCGCGCCGTCGGCCACGGTGAGCGACCGGCCGAGGCGGAACCAGTGTTCCACCGCGGCGTCATCCTTCGAGACGGCAACGAAACTCGCCAGCCGCGACTCTGACGCGAGCAGATCATACACCGACTCGTCGAGCGTGCCCGACCGCGCGTCGTAGCCGATCGCAAAGAGGCGCCGCTGCGATTCGTAGACGAGTCGAAAATCCATCGCCATGGCCATCGCGCGCGCGCGACTCGCGAGTGTGTCGAGTCGACCGACCATCGCGGCCGCGGCGATTGAGGTATGCGCGATCATCCGCAACGACGCCGATGCGTCCTGTTCCGCGTCGAGCTCGAAGTGCGACAACTCGGCGGCCGCCGCCTCCAATCGTTGTCGCGCCCACAGCGTCGTCGCGGCGGCAGCCGGCGTTGTCGCGCTCGTCGGTCCTCGACGACGGAGATCGAGGATCGCCGCCTGATAAGTCAACAAGCGCTCGCCGACCCATGCATCTCCGGCGTCGGACCCGGCACCGAGCGACGCGCCGTGGACGTCGAACGTGGCGTCGGTCCTCGCGTGGCGCACTCCTTCGGCCTGGATCGCTGCCCAGACGCGTCTGCTGTCTACGGCCGCACTCGCGATGTCGATACAGCCTTGAGCGAGCGCGATGAGATGTCCAGCGAAGTTCCCCGAATCGACCGTCGAGACGTATGGTGGATCGAGCACGCGGAGATTCTCGAGGTCATACCAGTTGAAGAAGTGCCCTCGCACACGCGGAAGTCGATCGATTGAATCGAACGCGCGCTCCAGCCGGTCGATCATCTCTCCCCGCGTGAGAAAGCCGAGGTCGCAGGCAGACGCCGTGGCGAGCAGTTGCAGGCCGATGTTCGTCGGTGACGTGCGCGTCGCGATGACCGGCTCGGGAGTTTCCTGGAAGTTGTCCGGGACCAGCCAATGCGTCTCCGCGGTGACGAAACGCTCGAAGTACCGCCAGTGACGCGCCGCGTAACGCAGCGCGACCGCGCGCTCATCGGTGTCGAGCACGAGGCTCCGGCGCGTGAGCGGTGCGCTCAACGCGATCGCCGTCTCCGGCGCGAACAACCACGCGAGCGACAAGACCGCCCATGCGACGGCCGACAGCCACCACGCGGCTCCGTGTGTCGAATCGCTCTCGCCGCGCCAGGCGACGAACGACAGAATCGCCGTTCCGAGCGCGACCGCAGGCCACATGCGCCGCCAGACGGAGAGCCGGCTGCTGCCCGTCGTTTCCTCGGTGTGCGACGCCGTCTGCCACTCGAGCATTCTGCGCCGGCTCCGCAACACACGGAACACCGTTCGAACGATCGCGTCAGTCGCGAGCAGCGCCTGATCGGGAAGGAGAACCACCGCCAGACCGAATTGCTGCAGCGCCCGCGATCCGTCGTGGGCGATCGCGACATAGTACGGACGCCATGCCTGCGCGCGCGGCGGACGCGCCGCCGCGAAAATGAGCGGCACGATCCACGGAGTGCCGAACGCCACGAGCGCGGCCGCGACCCATGCAGCCCACGGCCCGGGCAGCAGCGTCAAGGCGGCGACGAACCAGATGAGTAGCGCGACCGGCGTCGTGCTGCGTCGCATGTTGTCCGCGATCTTCCAGCGCGACAGCGTCGAGAGCGGATCGCGATTCGCGCCGACACGTCCCGGAACGCGCGGCGTCAGCCAGCGGAGCAACTGCCAGTCGCCGCGAATCCATCGGTGCGTTCGACGCGTCGACGTGAGATAGCGCGTTGGGTAGTCGTCGAACACTTCGATGTCGGTGACGAGTCCCGCGCGCGCGAAGGTTCCTTCGAGAAGATCGTGGCTGAGGAGGCTGTTGTCGGGAAAACGCCCGTCGGTGGCGCGGCGGAACATCTCCACGTCGTAAATGCCCTTTCCCGTGAACGTCCCTTCGCCGAACAGATCCTGATAGACGTCGGACACGGCGGTGGTGTACGGATCGACGCCGGGATGACCGGCGTAGACGGCGGCGAACCTCGATTCACTCGCGCTCGCGAGCGAGACGCTGACGCGCGGCTGCAGAATGCCATAGCCGCGAACGACACGTCCGCGCGCGGCGTCGTACTCGGCGCGATTGAGCGGATGCGCGATCGTGCCGATCAGCGCCGCCGCCGCGGAACGCGGCAGCATCGTGTCGGCGTCGAGCGTGATGACGTAGCGCACGCCGCGCAGCCAGGGCAGATCGCCTTCGGTGACCGCGAATGCGCCGTCGTCCGCTCCGCTGATGAACGCGTTGAAGTCGACGAGCTTGCCGCGCTTGCGCTCCCAGCCCATCCACACGCCGTCGGCGGCGTTCCAGCGACGCGGACGGTGCAACAGATAGAACGGCGGCTCGTCGCGCGTCTCACCGGTTTCCGATCCGCGATCGCCGTACGCGGCGTTGAGCGCGCGAATGCCGGCGACCGCCGCGGCGACGATCGCGGCGTCGCCCGGCGCATTCCGTCGCGCATCGAGCAAATCGCTGAGCAGCGCGAACCGAATCTGTGGGTCCCGATTGGCGAGGTACTGCACCTCGAGGTGATCGAGCGCGTGCGCGACTGCCTCGAGGCTGCCGAGCAACAGCGGCACGACCACCGTGGTGCGATCGCGCTCGGGGACTGCGTGCTCGTAGTCGAGG
The DNA here is from genome assembly GCA_963817445.1 of uncultured Gemmatimonadaceae bacterium. Taxonomy (GTDB): domain Bacteria; phylum Gemmatimonadota; class Gemmatimonadetes; order Gemmatimonadales; family Gemmatimonadaceae; genus JAQBQB01. The sequence continues at coordinate 3,877 of CAWFOG010000017.1, read as the reverse complement.
CGCGGCAGTCGAGCGGCGGGAATGACGATGTTCACGATCTGATGGACGATCGCGACCGCGACGTCGACCGCCGGAAGAACGCGAGCAGGATTGCGACGACGAGCCAGCGAAGCTGCGATGGCGGCGGCGCGAAATGAGCGGCGGGCAAGGCGGCAGCGTCACGACGAGCGTGACGCGCGAGCGCGCCGAAGTAGAACGCGCGGGATGCGCCACGATCGCTCGCGCACGCGCGTCCGCAATCGACGCGCAACCCGCACGCGCGCTCGAACGCCACGCGTCCGTCGCCGATCAGGTAGTAGCCGACGTGCGCGTCGCGCGCGTCTGCGCCCGGGGCTGACGCGAGCCGCGCGCGACGACGGCGCGCTCCGGCGACGGCCGACTCGTCGAGGTCAGCTCCGTCCTTTGCAATGCGTTCGACGGCATGGCGATAGCGATCGCGCGTCGTGCGCGTCATCGCCGCATACGCACCCGCGGGATCCTCGCGCAGTTTCGCCTCGACCGCGCTCGCGCGCTCGACGAAGCGGTCCAGTCGATGTTGGCAACGAGGCGAAGGCTGGCGATCGAGTTCGCCATGACGAGCTGCGTGAGCGCCAGCTCCTGAACGGAGCGTTGCGCCGCCTCTTCGACGCTCATCACGTCTTCGGCCATCCACTGCTCGAGCCAGAGCAGTGGCGTGAAGTCGGAGCGACGGCTGCGAATCTGCTGCAGAAATCGCGTGAGAAACGCCGGCGTGAGCGTCGGCCCGCGATGCACGAACGCGAGAGCGCCATCGCGGCGGCGCCCGACGTGTCCGGCGAGGAGGCGCGACACCCACTTGTCGGCCGACGCGCGGTCGGCGACGTCGCGCGCCGCGCGCAACGCCATGCGGCGCACGTTCTCGAGATATCCCATGCGCAACATCGCCGGAATCGCCCACAGCTCGCCCAGCGTCAGCGTCGTCACGCGCTGGTATTCGGCGATCATGAGCGAGACGCTCGCCTCGTCGAGCCGGCCGTCGGTGTGCGCGATCAGCTCGACGACGATGTCGTAGATGCGCGGATAGCCGGCGCGCGGCCCGTCGCCGGCGAGCTTTGGCAGCTCCTGGTAGTAGCCCGCCGGGAGCATCGCCCGAATCTCCGGCAGCTGCTCGAGGACGACGAAGAAGTTGTCGAGCAGCCACGCGCCGGCCGGACCGACGTCGGCGCCGGCGGCGGACGCGGCGGCGAGCGTGTCGCGCGCGGCGATCGAGCGCCGCTCGGTCGCGTCGAGTCGCGAGAGCAGTGGGCCGGGAGCGGCGGCGTGATCCAGCTCGGCGGCGCCGCTCGGTGCGACGACGTGCCGGCGCGCGAGCTTTCGTGCGTGTGAGGCGAGGCGCGTCGCCCCGAAAACCTCCCTTGATCGGCCGGTGGTCGAACGCGTCCACGCCCCCGGTGTTCAGGGGGCGTGGATCATTCGTCACGCGGCGCTCGGGATTCCGTGCCGGGACAGGGCGCCTCTGATCTCATGGCGGGCGCGACAGCACGCACAAAGGGCCTGCTCGCAATTTCGGCAGGCCCCTGAATTATCGGAACTTGTCTTCGCGCACGGCGCGTGTGTCGCTACAGGGAACATAGCGACGACGGTCGTGCGTCGCAACGCGCGACACCCGTGCGCGACCTGATCCATCACGCGTTCGGCTGAAATCGGCGGCGACGGGCCGACCCGACTAGTTTTCAAAGAACTGTGAGTGGTGTATCGCACCGCTCCTCCCCGCGTCTCTTGTCGCGTCATCGCGCACCGGACTCTCGCGAGCCCTCCCGGTCAGCTTCCTCCTTTCGTTGTTCGGAGAGCACGATGAATCGGTCCGCCGATGGATTCGTCGACAGCCGCGGTGCGGTGCTCGTGGCGTCCAGTAGCAGTCTGTTCATGAGCATTGTTGGCGACATGCTCACCGTCTGTGGCTTCGAGACCGCTCATCCCGCGGCGTCCGAAGCAGCGTGGCTTTCGGTAACGCGAACACAACCCGCGCTCGTGATCTGCGATTCCGGCATGCCCGCAGCCGACGATCAAGCGCTTGATCGCCGAAGTCTGCGCCCGCCATCTCCCGTTGCTGATGGCGTGGCCTCGAGAGGAGCACGACGAGCACGCGCGCAGGGCTCGTGCTTCCCGGATCATGCCGCGTGGCTCACGTTCCCCGTCGATCGCGATGCGTTTCGTGCGACGATCGACGCGCTGCGTGCCGCCGCTCACGGGTCCGATGCAGGGATTGGCGATGAAAACGGCCGCGGCGAGGACCGCCGGCCCCGGATCGACCCGCGCACCGGCTGCTCAAGTTGCTGCCGTAGTTGACGTGAGTCAGCGACTGACGCCGCCCGAGGCCTTTCACTTTGCCGGCGGGGATGCCGCCGTCGCGGAAAACCCCGAGAACGCGAAGCGATCCGGACTTCTCGCCGCGTCGTACTCAGCGTGAAATTTGGTGGGCTGCGCGGCGACTCCGGGGGTCGATGGGGATCGGAAGATCGAACGATTTCTTTTCGAGCAGCTTCGCCCTGGTGAGCATCGGCTCGAGGAAGATCCGACTTTCCCGTGGTCAGTAGCCCAGCACCATGCTGCCGCGGAACATGTCCGTGCGGTCGATTTCGGAATCGAGCAGCGCGTGCATCCCCATCTTCGGAACGCATAGGCCAACGAGCACGGGCGCACCCATCATCTTGGCCATGTCGGGCGGAAGCGGAATGTTCGGAAGACGGTAGGCGACAGGCACCGCAGCAGGCTTGGCGGTCTGCGCGCTTGCAGTCGATCGCGAGTCGGTCGTTGGCCGAGATGGTATTGAAGTGGAAGTCGAAATGCGGCGTCATGTACGAGGCGGGCGGATGTCCGCACGGATTCCAGTACATCGTCAGCTGCGTGAAACTGCTCGCCCGCCGTGCGGGCTCGGGCAGGTCGCAGCGACGCGACGGCGACGGGTGGCCACTTCATGGCGTTCGGATTCTGCTTCGGCGCGTTCTCGATGCTCGCGAACGGTATCGTTGCGCCAACCTCCAGCAGATGGCCGTTCTGCGTCGTCGCCCACGTGCACACGCGGCCATGGTACACGTCGGCGCAACTGCCGTTCAATTCAACGGCGGGCGGTCTCACCGCGCCTGTGCCAACCGCGAGCGAGAAGGCGATCGAGAATGCAATTATGTGTCGGTGCAGCATGGCGGCGCTGCACTGCAAGAAATGGGAGTTCGCAGCGCCCGCGTGCGGAGCCGCCCTCGCGATGCGTCACGGTCGAGCGAGCAGAAAGCGCTGCGTTACTCCGACAATAGCAGATATGCGGATTCCGCCACATGCGTTCCACGTTGCGCGTTCAGTTCGGTGAGCATCGCGCCAGGCGGGACCGGACGCCGGGATTGCCTTGACCTTGAGGCTGTTGCACGTGTCGTGATCGTCGATCCAGCCGAGGGCGCACGCCTCGTCGACGAGCCCGGCCAGTCGAGTCGCCAGCGCCGCACGTGATAAGATCTGCCGGGAATGGTACGACGCCGATCGTCGAGCCGTGCGCGCCGTTGACGACGATGCGCGTGTCAACCGCGGACGCCGTATCCGATATGAGATCTGTAACGACACTATCCATCGGCGCGTTGCGCTCGGCCCAGTATGGCACGATGCCGATGACGCCGTGTGCCGACATGGGTAAGGCCGGCGTCGAAATCGCCGGCGCCGGTGAACACATCGAGCCGAGTCCCACGATGCGATGGGCCGCGATCGCCACCTGCTGATGGTCAGCCGCCAGGCTCGCGGCCCGGGAAGACCGACGGTCGCGATGGTAGGCGCGTCGACGATGAAGCTGACGAGCGAATCGCTGGTGGGCGGCACGACGCGCACGGTATACGTCAACGAAATCACGTCGCCGACGTTGCTGAGGAGGCGCGGA
>CAWFOG010000016.1:0-16712 GCA_963817445.1 uncultured Gemmatimonadaceae bacterium | reverse complement strand
GTTTGCCCTCGTACTATCCGGGTGCGCCGTGCTCAACCGGCGCGAAGAAGGGACAGTGATCGGCGCGGGTGCCGGTGGTGCGGTGGGTGCTGTCGTCGGCAATCAGACCGGGTCGACGGCTCGCGGGGCAATCATCGGAGCTGTCGTCGGTGGCGCGGCTGGCTTGATCATCGGCAATCAGATGGATCAGCAGGCGAAGCAACTGCGACAGACCATCGCGGGCGCCACGATCGAGCGGGTCGGCGAAGGCATCGAAGTCACCTTCGCTTCCGGCCTCCTCTACGACTACGATTCCGATGAAGTGCGACCGGACGCCGCGAACAATCTGGGTCATCTCGCGTCGAGCCTCGGAGAGTTTCCGAATACCAGTTTGGTCATCGTTGGGCACACCGACGCCGCCGGTCTCGCGAAGTACAATCAGGGGCTGTCGGTCCGACGTGCCGCCGCGGCTTCGGCCTATCTGATCGGACACGGCGTGAGCGCCAGTCGGCTCAGCACGGTGGGCCGCGGCGAGAGCGAACCGGTGGCGACGAACGACACCGACGCCGGTCGCCAACTCAACCGGCGCGTCGAGGTTGCGATATTCGCGAACGCCAACGCGAAGAAATCCGCGGGCTACTGATGCCGTCTCGCCTCGACGAGCCCCGAATGACACCGGTGCAGGCCACTGGGTATGATCGTCGCCGCGCGCACGCCGTTGCCGAGGATGCGCAGCGGATCGCCAACCTGGCGCGCGAATTCCAACAGAGCGCGCGCGAGCTCGCAAGTCAGGCGCGGAAGCTGCGCGGCACCCTCGCGGCGCTCGACTTTGCGAACGAGGAATTGGATCGCGGCGCCGGCGAGATCGCCGCGGCGCAGGAGATCGCCGACGCGGCGACGGCGCGCCTGACGCGCCTGCAGAGCATTACCGCGGCGCTCAGCAACAGCGTGACACTCGAAGGGGTCGCTGATGCGGTACTTCGGGAAGCGATTGTGGCGCTCGAATGTGACGCGGGCGCGGTCGTCGTCGCCGCCAGCCCGCACGGGACGAGCCTCGCGCTGCTGCGCGAGGCCGGTTCACTCGATCAGTGCATGCGATCGTTCACGCAGGTCGACGCCGGCTCGCCTCGCGGGCCGTACGCCGATGCGCTCGAGCAGCGCAGCCCCGTATATGTAGAGTCGTTCGAGGAAATGCTCGTTCGATATCCGACGTTTCGGCATGTGGCCAAGGCGGACTTGAGCGGCGCGTGGATCTTTCTTCCGCTCGAAATCGACAGAGTCGTGGCCGGTGCCCTGGCGTTCGCCTTCTCCGCTCCCCGTAAGTTCTCCGCACTCGATCGTCAGTTCGCGGACACGGTGTCACGCTACTGCGCGCAGGCGATGGATCGCGTGAACCTTCGGATCGAGACCGCCGCGGCGCTGGCCGAAGCGCATGACGCACGGCTGTTGGCGGAACACGCCAACAACGCGAAGACGAACTTCTTGCGCACCATGGGTCACGAGCTGCGTACACCGCTGAACGCCATCGTGGGATACACCGATCTGTTGCTACTCGGCGTTCGCGGCACCGTCAATCCCGAGCAGGCGGCAGACCTGAATCGTGTCAAACGCGCAGGGGCGTATCTCGTTCGGCTGATCAACGATGTGCTGACAGTCGCGCGCCTCGAAGGGGCCAGGCCGCTTCGACTGACGACGAACACCGTCGCCCACACTCTCGGCGAGGTCCAGGACCTGTGCGCGTTGCAAGCCAAGATGCAGGGCGTGGCGTTCTCGATCGCGCCGCCGGACACCGACGTTGTCATGACGGCCGATGCCGAGCGTCTGCAGCAGATCCTCCTCAATCTCGTCACGAACGCGATCAAATTCACGGCGAGTGGCGGCAGCGTCCACGTTAGCTGCGAAGGCGACGGCACCATGGCGCGCGTTCGCGTGAAGGACACGGGAATCGGAATCCGCCCCGCGGATCTCGATCGTGTGTTCGAACCGTTCGTCCAGATCGACCGGCACCTCACCGCGCCGACGCAGCAGGGCATCGGCCTCGGGCTTTCGATCAGCCGGGACCTTGCTCGCTCGATGCACGGTGACTTGACGGTGGAAAGTGAGGAGGGTGTTGGTTCGGTGTTCACCCTTACGCTCCCCGCGGCCACCGATGCTTCGCCGGGCATGGCGCCGACGAGGATGTTGGACTGGAATGCCGCCGCGAAGAAAAGGGCCAACGCATGATGCAAGTCGCGCATCTTCCGAGATTGCTTCACGTCGCGCATCGGATCTCGGAGGGCACGCGCCGACGCCTCGAGCGGTCGTTCATTCACGCGCTGCGGGGCCACCGCCACGCCTCTGCCGAGGCGCTGCGAACCGCGGTGGGCGACGCCAGCCTGGAGTTGCAGGCCGCCGGGCTCGGTGATCAAGCAGTGCTCGACGTCCTCAGTGCCCTCGTCGAAGACACAGGACGCGCCTGCGGTGCCGACCGGCCCTCGTTGATCTCGGGCGAGATGCGATGGGTGCCGGTGCGTGACAGAGTGCTGCAACTCGCGAGAGAAGCACTCGACCCCGTGTGCATGCGCTTTACTTAGAGCATCCGCCCTAAGTCTCATGGAACGCAGCTCAGCCTACTCGCAGCATTCTGCGCGGGTACACTGACTCGGGACAGAAGACTTCGTGGGCCGCAAGAAAAAGCATGCGCCGCGTTCGCCGCGCCGGGAGGTTCGCCCCGTCGCCGTACCGCGCCGGCGGCGCGTAAGTCGCACTGCGAGCGTCGTCACCGCAGCCGTTCTCGTCACCAGCGTAGCGGCGGTGATCGGCGTGCGTCTCGTCGGCCGAAGCGCGCGGCAGCTTCACGCAACTCCGCAAGCGCCCGTCGCCTCGTTCGTCGGCAGCCGCACGTGCGTTTCGTGCCACGCCGCCGAGTCCGCCGACTGGGACCGATCGCACCACCGCGCGGCCATGGCGGACGCGAACGAGCAGAATGTGCGCGGCGACTTTAATGGAGCGCACTTCGCCTACGCCGGCACGACGAGTAGCTTCGTGCGACGCGACGGCAAGTACTTCGTGCAAACGGACGGACCTGACGGCACGCTCGCCGACTTCGAGGTGAAGTACACGTTTGGCGTGCAGCCACTGCAGCAATACCTGATCGCCTTGCCGCGCGGGCGACTGCAAGCGCTGTCGATCGCCTGGGATTCGCGGCCCAAGACTCAGAACGGCCAGCGATGGTTCCATCTCCATCCGAACGATCACATCACGCACGACGACGAGCTGCACTGGACGCATCCGTCACAGAATTGGAATTACATGTGCGCGGATTGCCATTCGACCGGGCTCCGCAAGAATTACGATCGCGCGGCCGATCAATTTCAGACGGCCTGGTCCGAACTCAGCGTGGGCTGCGAGGCCTGTCACGGGCCGGGCTCGCGTCATGTAGAATGGGCTGCGTTGCCGGCGGCCAAGCGAACGGCGCGGCGCGACTCGACCAAAGGGCTCAACACGCAGCTCGATGAACGACGCGGCGTTGCCTGGAGTGTGAGTGCGGTGACCGGCAACGCCGTGCGCTCGCGTCCGCGCACCACCGAGCATGAGATCGAGACGTGCGCGCAGTGCCACTCGCGGCGCGGCCAGATCGCCGACGGCTACGAGGCAGGCAAGCCGCTCCTCGACTACTACCGCCCGGCGCTGCTCAGTCGTCCGCTGTACCACGCCGACGGCCAGCAGCGAGACGAGGTCTACATCTGGGGTTCGTTCCTGCAGAGCCGCATGTACGCGCATGGCGTGACGTGCAGCGATTGCCACAATCCGCACAGCGGGCAACTCCGGGCGGACGGCAACGCCGTGTGCGCGACCTGTCATCTGCCGGCGAAGTACGACACGCCCGCGCACCATCATCATCAGACGGCGAGCGCGGGCGCAACGTGCGTCGGCTGTCACATGCCCGCGACGACATATATGGTAGTCGACCCGCGGCGCGATCACAGTTTGCGCATTCCGCGTCCGGACTTGTCCGTGGCGCTCGGTACTCCCAATGCGTGCACGACCTGTCATGCCAACCGTGATGCGCGCTGGGCGGCGACGCGCACACGCGCCTGGTACGGTCCGAGCCCAGCGCCCGGTCCGCACGAGCGAGTGGCGATCACGTTTACTGCCGCGGATTCGAGCGCACCCGAGGCACAGAAGCTTCTGCGGGCGCTGGCCGGCGACACCACGCAGTCGCCCATCGCGCGCGCGACGGCCTACGCCGAGTTGAATCTGCCTCCCAACGACGCCGCGCTCGCGGTGCTCAACACTGGTGTGCGCGATCCGAGCGCGCTCGTCCGACTTGGCGCGCTGCAATCGGTCGAACACCTTCCCCTCGATGTGCGATTGCGCGTGGCGGAGCCGCTGCTCTCCGATCCGTTGAAGGCCATTCGCATCGAGGCGGCGCGACTGCTCGCCGCCGTGCCACCGCAGCAACTGAATCTCGAGCAGCAAGCCGTCTTTCAACGCGCGGCCGACGAGTTCGTCGACACGCAGCGTTACAACGCCGATCGCGCCGAGGCGCGCGTCAGTCTCGGCGTGTTCCTGGCGGAGCGCGGCGACGCGGCCGGAGCGGAGGCAGAACTGAACTCGGCGATTGCGATGGAGCCGTCGTCGATTCCCGCGTACGTCGATCTCGCCGACGTGTATCGCACGCAAGGGCGTGACTCGGAGGGCGAGCGCCTGTTGCGCGATGGACTCGGGCGCGCACCGACGAGCGGCGTACTCCACTATGCGCTCGGCCTCGTGCTGACTCGGTTGAATCGCGGCGATACGGCACTGCATGAATTCGCTCGCGCCGCAGGGCTGGAACCCGGCAACGCGCGGTTCGCGTACGTTCATGCCGTCGCGCTGAACTCGGCGGGCAAAGCGGATGCGGCGATCGCGCAGCTACGCACGGCGCTCGCGTTGCACCCGGCAGACGGCGATATCCTCGCGGCGCTGTCCAAGTTCTACGAATCGCGCGGCGAGAGCGCGCAGGCAAAGCGGTACGCCGATCAGTTGCGTGCGCTTGTCGGCACTCGGTAGCCGATCGACCGAACGGCACAAAGTCCAATGTTCGGCGCCTGATCTGACGCGTTGATTCACTGATCGCGCGTCCTTGCGTCGTGTCGCGCCCGAGCCGATCTGCCACGCGGTTCGTGGGCGCGCGCCCACCGACGTTCTCCGACCATCAGGAGTCGAAGTATGAGTTTCAGAAATGTCCTTTGCGGAAGCCTCGCCTCGGTCGCCCTAGCGTCGTCGGCGGCGTTGGCGCAGGCCCCGGCCAACAAACCAAACATCATGTTCATCATGGGAGATGACATCGGCTGGATGCAGCCGAGCATCTATCATCGCGGCCTCATGGTGGGCGAGACGCCCAACATCGACCGCATCGGTCGCGAAGGTGCGATGTACCTCGACTATCTGGCCGAGCAAAGCTGCACGTCAGGGCGCAATGCATTCTTCACCGGCATGTATCCGCTGCGCACGGGCATGATCCCACCGCAGTTGCCCGGCAGCCCGTCGTATTTGCGACCGGGAACGCCGGCGCTCGCCGTCTTCCTGCACGATCTTGGCTACACCACCGGCGAGTTCGGCAAGAATCATCTGGGCGATCACACCGCGGCCCTGCCGACGGCGCACGGATTTCAAGAATACTGGGGATACCTGTATCACCTGGATGCAATGCAACAGGTGAGCTTTCCGGACATCAACTCGACTCCGACATCGCAGTTGGTCGCGCCGCCGTGCAAGAACACACCGGTACCGGGTCTCTCCGATCCACCAGGAGCCGTCGATCCAAAAACGCACATCTGCCTCACGCCGCCGCGTCCGGTGATTTGGTGCAAGTCGGTCGACGGGACCGAGAAGAACCAAACGTGTCAAGACGAAGGTCCGCTGACGCTCGAGCGATCGAAGACGGTGGACGAGGAGATCTCGGCGAAGGTCGTCGATTTCCTGGACCGCAACGATCCGAAAAAGACGAACAAGCCCTTCTTCGTGTGGTACAATCCGGCGCGCATGCACGTGGTGACGGTGCTGTCACCCAAGTACGAGGCGATGCTGGGTGTCAAAGGAGGAAAGGACTGGGGCGTGAACGAAGCCGGCATGAAACAGTTGGACGACAACATCGGCGTCGTGATCAAGAAACTCGAAGACATGGGTCAGCTCGACAACACCATCCTCGTGTTCACCACGGACAACGGCGCCGAGGCGATCAGCTTCCCGGACGGCGGCGTTACGCCGTTCAAGGGTCAGAAGGGCGAGGCGTGGGAAGGCGGGTACCGCGCACCGATGGTCATTCGCTGGCCAGGACACATCAAGCCGGGCACCGTGGCGAGCGAACTGTTTTCGTCGCTCGACTGGGTGCCGACGCTTGTGGACATCGCCGGCGGACCAAAGGGCGACGGGCTGAAGAAGCAGATCGAAGCGGGCGAGTATCCGGGGATCGTCAAGACCACGCTCGACGGCGTTGACCAGCGGGACTACATCGAGTGCAAGACCGACAAGTCCGCGCGCGACTACTTCTTCTATTTCTCAGGCGCGACGCCGTCAGCGGTGCGTTATAAGAACTGGAAGATGTATTACACCATGTCGCAGCCGGGTCCGGCGGGATGGATCATGCCGTTGATCCCGTTCCACTTCACGCTGGTGCAGAACATCAAGCGCGATCCATTCGAGCAGGCAGTAGGCGTCGACCAAAAGACGGCGATGAGCCTCGGTGGAGCGCTCGGCGGGCCATTGACCGCGTTCCAGTACGACTGGAACATGCTGCCGATTGGCCAGCAGCTCTGGATGGAACATCTGACGTCATACCAGAAATTCCCGCCACTGCAATCGCCCGAGAGCTACAACCTCAGCGGAATCATCGACGAGATGAAGAAGGCGCCGGTCAAGGGGTCGTAGACCCCGCGGGCCATCGAACGAAAGCCGAACCGGACGAGGGTTCTTGACGGTCGCGGTCCGATGAGACACACTGCTCGGCACGGGGGCTTCCCGTGCCGAGCTCACTCTCAGCGACTGGATCGACATGCCACAGTATCTCATTGAACGCAACATCCCGGGAGCGGGTCGCTTGACCCCGGCCGAACTTCAGGCGATCTCGCAGAAATCCTGCGGCGTGCTGAACGAACTCGGCCCGCAAATTCAGTGGGTCCACAGCTACGTCACCGCCGATCAGATCCACTGCATCTATCGCGCGCCGAACGAGGCGATGGTGCGCGAGCACGCACGGCTGGGCGGCTTCCCGGCGGACCGCGTTTCGGAAATTCAGATAATCATCAATCCGACGACGGCCGAGTAACGCGGCGCCCGGCCGTTTCGCGCGATGGCCACGACCGTCGGCGACGTCGTTGTCGAACGTCCCGCGCCGCGGCCGCTGCTGCGCGTGCTCGGCGCGTCGTTCGGCATTGCTATCGCCGTCGGTGCGACGATCGGTGGCGGCATTCTTCGCAGCCCTGGCATCGTCGCCGCGGCGCTGCCGAACGCCGGGCTGTACATGTTGGCCTGGGCGCTCGGTGGGGTGAACGCGCTCCTCGGCGCGAGTGCATTCGCCGAGTTGGGCGCGATGGTTCCTCGTTCGGGCGGGCTGTACGTGTATGCGCATCGCGCGTTCGGCGACGGCGTCGGGTTCTTTCTCGGCTACGCGGATTGGCTGACGCTCACCGTGTCGACGACCGCGCTCGTGTTGCTCGTCGGCGAGTATTCCTCGGCGGTCACGCCGGCGTTGCAGCAACACGCGCCAGCGATCGGGATGTGTGCGTTGGCCGTGATCGCGCTGTCTCAGTGGCGCGGCGTGCGCTCGGGCGCGCGAATTCAAGAGGCGACGAGCGTGTTCAAGACCGTGGCGCTGCTCGGGCTCGTCATCGCCATCTTCGCGCTATCGAAGGGGCGAATGCCGACGGCCGCGCATCCGCCGCATCTCGCCACTGGCGTGGCGCTCATCGGCGCGTTCGGTCTCGCGATGCAGGGCGTCGTATTCACGTATGACAGTTATTACAGCGCCGTGTACTGCGGCGACGAGATCAAGAACCCGGGACGCGAGCTTCCGCGGTCGATCTTTCGCGGGCTGTGGCTCATCATCGCGATCTACCTGGTCGTCAACCTCGCGTTCGTCGCCGTACTGCCGATGTCGCGCATCGCGAACGATCCGTTCGTCGGCGCGACGGTCTCGCGCTGGGTGTTCGGGGCGCGCGGCGACGGAATCATCCGATGGCTGATGATCGTCTCCATCCTCGGCACGGCGAACGCGCTGTTGATCGAGGCGTCGCGCGTCGTGTACGCGATGAGCCGCGACCGGTTGTTTCCGCGGATGGGCGAACGCGTGAACCGCGGCGGAACGCCGAGCACGGCGTTGGCGATCACCGCCGCGGTGTCGCTGCTGTTTGCACTGACCGGTTCGGCGAACGCCGTGCTCGGATTCGGCGCGTTGCTCATCGTCGTGCGGTACGTCGTCGTGTTCGCGGCGCTTTTTCAACTGCGCCGCAGCGAGCCGGATACCGAACGTCCCTATCGGGCGTTCGGGTATCCGTGGCTGCCGGGGCTCGCACTGCTCTTGTCGGTGGCGTTTCTCGTCACGAACGCGATTGCCGCGCCGCGGGCGATGTCGATTGTGGTGGCGCTCCTTGCGGCGAGTTGGCCGATTTCGCGCTTTGCGCGATCGCGGGGAGCGTGAGAGTACGATGGCCGGACCATCGACCGAGACTCGTTAAATGACACTGCTATGGAAGTGGGGCCCTCGCTTCTCGCTCCAGCCAATCGTGCGAATAGGCCAATCCCGCCGCGGGCAGATGGATTCTTGCCCAGTCGAGCTGTTCGGGCGTTAGAAGGCGAGCAGCTTGCGCGCCAACGTCGAACCGGAATCGCAACTCCGCTTCAAACGCTCGATGCCAGCGTTCACGGACGATCGCCCCATCGAGATCGCTTTGGTGCGCGACCAGGAATTGCGCGAGATCACCAAAAACCGAATCACGCAGGGCCTCAAGCTGCGTCGCGGAGTCAGAGATCTCCAAGCGTTGATCCGTCGTCAAGTGCAGCGTGTCGGCGACTTTCGGATCCTCGAGCCACCGCACGCCTGTCGCGTCGACAATGCGGAGCAATCGTGACTTGAGTGTTCGTTCGTTCCAGTCTATGCCATCTTCTTCCGGGCGCATATACCGGTCAATTCTTTCGGTTTCGACGTCGGGGCCGACGGCGAGGTGAAAGTCGACGGTGAGGCGGAAGGGCTGCTGCGCTACTAGAGCGTTGGCGCGAGCGCTGCCGAACTGGGGATTGACCAAGTACTGAAAATGAGCCGATGCTTGGTCGAAGCCCGTCGGCGAGAGGAGGGTCGTGTTAGGATATGCGATGTCGCCCCAATTGCGCAGGTGCGCAGCGCCGTGGAGTGCGTAGTCCAGGCCACCGAGGACATTGGTGAAATACAGCACGAGCGAGCCGCGGTTACCGAGGTGCAGGCGGTACGGATCGAACGCGAGCGCGACTGTGCCGACGCTCGCCGACCATGGCCCCTCGCAACTGTTCTGATTCACGATCCGGCCGAGTTGGCGTCGCAAACAATCGCGCGCGCCGCCGGGCGCGGTGGCGAGCAGCCGGGCCATGCCGCTTGCGAGCTGCCGGTCAGAAGTGGCCGCCGGGTCGAAGACATAGGCGCGGTCATTGGCGTAGCCGTCGCCATTGATGTCGGCGGAAACGGTTGGGGTATAGAAAAATCCTGACGTCGCCCTCGCGTAGGTACTGATCGATACAAATCGATCGACGTTCGCCGTCAGCGAGAGCTGGACGGAATGATGCGGCGTCACGGCCGGACCCCACGCGGCGACGCGCGGATCACCGGCAGTCGTTCCCATGAAACCGCTGGTTTGCGCGCGCCCGTCCGTGTATGCGTAGGCGATGTTGACGATCGCGTTGACCCGTGGCACTTCGGCCTGATCACCCGGGTTCAGCGCGCGCGTCCCAACACGAAAGGTGAGCCCGCCCGTAAGCTGACGTTGGTCCGACGCCAAATTGGAACGCAACTCGCTGACGTGACCGAGCCCGACGAATTGACGAGATCCGCCGAGCGCGATCGCGCCACTGGTCGCGGCGATGCTTGCAGGGCCAACGAAGACCGGGCGGCCGTCCTCAGCTGGCAAGATGAGATGCACGGTCGGTTCGAAATTCACGTCGTACGCCTGCGGCTGTTCCTGGTTGAGCGCGTACGTCCCACCCAACCATCCCTGAAGTTGGCCGGAGAGGAAATATGTCCACTTTAGTTCCGCTCGCGAGCTGCGAGTCGGCGAAAAGTCAGGCGCATATAGTGTGACGGCCGGCGCGAGCTGCGCCAGCGACTGGCTTGGGGTGCCGCCAGCGCACTCGTTCGGAATGGCGCCGGGCGACTGTACGTATGCCGCCCAGTCAGGGCTCGGCGCGGCGGGGCCGATACATTGAAGTTCTTCAACAGCGCCCGGGACGCCGGTTCGGCGCAGGACGTTGGCGACGCCCTGCGCTGGCAGCGTGGACTCGTACTCGCGAATGCCGCCCGCCAGCGAGTACCGAGTGGTCGGCCGGATCGCAATCCGGCCGGCCGGAGATATGCTCGTCTCGACCGTTGTTCCGGCGTTGTACGTAAATCCTACCATTGGGGCCATCGCGAACTCACCCGGCAGTCGATTCGTCCGACGGCCGAACAGAGAGTCGACGGTGGGGTTGTACGCGGGAGTACCAATAAAACGTTCGATGTCGGCGCGCACACCGTACTGCACAACCAGGCCGCCGTCGCCACCAAGGCCGGGACCAAGCGCGGTAAATCGTGGCGCGTAGACATCGCTCACCGCCAACGTTCCGAGGACGCTTTGGACGCCGATGGGTGGTCCGCCACTCGTTCGCGTAAACGTGGCTGGTCGCCCCGCGATGAAGTCGCCAATAGAGTTGAAGGCAAACGTTCCGAATCGATTGGCACTCTGTGTGAGTGTCAATCGACTCAACTCCGCGTCTGCGAACACATCAAAGCGATGATGCTCACCCCATGAGAGCCACGATGTTTCGTCGCTGCTCTCCCAGCGCGTCACTTCCGTGTGGCTTTGCGCCGGAGAGCTGCTAGCGCCGAGAACTGAGAGGCCGTCGGTGCCGTCGGGAAGTTGAGAGGCGAGCAGGATGGACGCGGCCGGTATGTGAGCATACGGTGTCACGCGATCATCTTGGAGTGAAAGCCTTGACTTAAAATCGTTCAATGCACTCCCGAACATAAAGCTCGAGAGGTGCCCGAGGAGGCTCGCCTCGACGTGCCGCGACTCACCAAGCTGTGAGGCAAAGCCGGTCGGTGATGCGCCCAGGTTCTCGCTGGACCCCCAGCCTCCGCCAATGATTACGGAGGACTCGGTTCCGTCCGGTGCACGAACGCCGTCGACGGCGTGCATCAGGTCGAACCGGGCGAGCGCCGTGACCTTTGTGCTGCTGACGACGTTCGGCGCGGTCGCCGCACGTGAGGGGATGCCGAGATCGTCCTCAGCTTCAGTGATCTTGCGAACGGAATCCGGACTGATTCCGAGGGCCTGCAACGACGAAGCGTTCGCCGAGTTCAGTGTGACGAGGTCCCGCGTGTCATGTGACACCTGGTAGCTCGTGCTATAGGACGCCCGGTCGACGACGATCGGGCCCGATGCTGTGCCGCTTACAATGAGATCCCGATTCTCGTCACCGAGCGCCGCGGCCGTAGGTGTCGTCCATTGGAGAAAGCGATCGTCGAGCGTCAGGTGTACGAGCCGCGCAGAGGCGTTCGAACCGCTCGGAAGATTCCAGTCGATAAGTGCGCCGGCCGCCCGTCCGCGTTTGGGATCGTAACTTGATAGGGCCACCGACCCGACCAACCCGTCGCGCAAGGTCAGCGTGCTTCCCGTGGCGTCCATCCCGTCGAGCGTCGCGGCGTTCTGATCGGCACTCAGACCGAACGCTGAAGTCGTGAACCCGCCGTTGCCGTCGGGTATCACGGAAATTCCCGGCACCGTCGCCAGGGCTGCGTCGAGATCGCCGGTGAGATCGCCGTTCAGGCCGGTTCCCACGGCCAACGGTTGCGGTGAGGAGCCGGGACTGGCCCGCGACCCGATCTCCTCTCGTCTAGGCTTCGGGCGCTGCGCGATTGCGCGAATCGGTGGAAGTACCTCCGCGATTGGAATCAACTGAAAGTTCGCTATCAGGGTTCCAATGGCACTGCCGACGCGCTCGATACGTCGTCGCTGCATCACATAGCCTGGTCGCATGACCGCGACCACGTAGGCATTCGTACTCGATGTGACGGCAACCGCGTATGCGCCCGCCGTGTCCGTCCGCGTCGTGTTCCACGACTGATCGACGACCGAAGTCACCGTGACTGTCGCGTTTGCAATGGGCAGACCTGCTCTATCAACGACTCGACCGCGGACGGTATCGTCCTGCGCGGAGCTGCGGTCCATGCGGCGCAATGCGATCGGCGTGCGGGCCGCGGGCCGAATGCGAGGCGGCTCGAGCGCGAGCAACCTGCGCGGCCACGCAGTGCCACTGGCTGCCAACAGGCCAAGTGCCGCGATGATGCCAAGCATGCGGGCGCGCACGCGGCTTCCAGACGTTGATGCTAATGATCCCGGGGCATCTAGCGTTCCCCGGACGCAGTGCGCGGGCGGCAGGCTGCCTCGGGGTTCCGCTTCACATTGGCCAGAAGAACCGCCCTGGCGCTGTCAGAAGGCAGAAGGGCCGCTAGCGACGCATTACGTTGCTCTGCGAGATCGTTGAGTGTTCCCAAATAGTCGGGCGATTTGGCGTCGGCCGCCCGCTGGCGGGTGAGCGCGAGCGCGACGATCGTATCGGCCCGGGCCGCTATCGCCTGGTCAGGCGCCGGGGTAATGTTGGCAAATAGCGCAGCGACGATGCGATGCGCAGCGTCCGGCGGTTCCCCCGCCCCTTGCGTTTGTCCATTGAGGCTAATGCCACCCGCGGCCAGCCGGATTTCCACGCTGCTGACGAGACCGTCACGAATCAGAACCTGCTCCGTGGCCGGAGCATACGGGATGCGTAGGGCGCGCAGTTGCACCGTCCCGGGCGCAATATTCATCAGCGCGAAGTAGCCGGTGAGGCCACTGCAGGCAACCACCGTGGTACCGACGAGTGCAACGCGTGCGTCGGCCACCGGCTGCCTCGTATCTCGGTCGACGATCCAACCGACGACCGATGCCTGTGCGTAAATAGGTCGCGCGCCCAGCAATCCACTCGCCGTCACTAAGCCAAGGTAGGCGAGGCCGCCGTGACGACGGACCCGTGACGCATGTGAACGGATACCCATTATCGATCGCACGTTTGCATCCTCGTAGTCAGCGCGCAGCCGGCGCCAATCTCGTCAACACTTGCGCGGCCAGACAGCCCTATCGGCCCGGCAGGACGGTGGTCGCGACGACACGACCCTTCAGTTCCTTTTGAACGAGTGAATCGATCGCGTCGCGACTGTTCGGGCCACGGATGCGCCAGCGGTTCACAAGAACCGTCGGGGTTCCAAGAACGTTCAGTGCCTTGCCCGCCTGAACGTCGCGTCGAACATGGTCAACGTAGCTGCTGTCGCGCAAGCATCGTTGAAAAGCGCCCGTATCGGCCACGCCCGCCTCCGCCGCGAACTGCACCCATGGCCGCTGGCCGAGAAGGTCTTGGTGGCTGTACACCGAGTCGTCGAAGGCCTCAAAACGGCTTTGAGCAGCCGCACACTCACCAGCGAGCGCCCCGGCCCAGGCGTACGGATGGATTCTTTCGAGCGGATAATGCCGGAAGACGATGGCCACCTGGGTGGGGTACCGTTTGCGAATCTCGCGCAGGGCCACGTTCAGCTCTTTACAGAACGGACATTGGAAATCCGAGAATTCTGTGATCGTGACGGGGGCATCGACGGCGCCGATCCTAAGACCGACCCGGCTGTAACTCTGCCAGGTCTTGACTTCCTCTGGCTGAGTCGACACAACTGTGATTGTTGGAGCCATTATCTCTCGTCGCACGAGAATGCCCGTTGAGATGACGGCGCACAAGCAAAGAATAACAGTCGCGGCGTTTAGAATCTTGGCTGAGTTCATCGTTGTGTACCAATTGCAGGTGATACGAGCCACGAACAGGACCCCGAGTACAAGTATTGTCCTCGCGCGGTCTCGCTCCCGGAGCAAGAGCGGCGGGTCTCCAGAAACGAGCCGCGCGATCGCATGGCAATTGTGAACACGGGCCGTTTCACGCGTAGAAGTTGTTTGGCGCCAGCCCGGGCCCACCGTACTTCCCATCTGCTCCGTCAGCCCAGGTTACGGGCACTTGATCGGGCACACGGAATAACACGAGATGTTCCATGTACCGTCGCAGTATTGCGCGGTGGAGCACTGGCCGCCCGCACAGTACGTGTTTCCGACCGGATCGTCCGTCAAGCAATCGGTACAGTCGAACTTGGCTTCCGAGGCCATTGCGGGCCGCGGCGCAGCAAACGCCGCGCTGATGCTCAGCAACGCCGCGCAACACGCCAATACCGTTCGTTTCATGTGCATCCTCCAAATGTGGAAATGTTGATGAGAGAAAAAAAATACTACATGGCTAATTGTATGATCGCAATGAATGCTGTCAACGGTTACACATCGTAACCATCAAACTGGATGGCGGCTTTGGGATGTTTACAATCCACCTCCGCAAATGGTGGTTCCCGGACCGGCTGGCTCGGGAATCTTCGATCGCCGATCTCGTTCGCCAATGAGGATTTATGCAGATGGGTTCGCTGTTGCATTCGATGCGATTGAGACGCATACTCGTCGGGTTCGCCCTGGCGTGGCCCGTACCCGCCGCCGCCGTCAGTGCGCAAGGGTTGCGTGGCGGCGTCCGAGACAGCGTCAGTGGCCAACCGATCGCCGGTGCGGTCGTCCAACTCGTCGACGGGCGCGATACCGTTGTCGCTCGCGCGGTGTCCGGCAGCGACGGCCGCTACCGCATTCCCGCGGCGACGGCGCGCATTGAAGTCGCGCCATTCCACCTTCGGATCCGCAAGATCGGTTTTCGCGCGCGCGAACTGGCGGTCGGACCGGACGATACCGCCGATCTCGAAATCCTCCTTGCTCCGCTCCCGACCATGCTCGAGTCAGTGGTGTCGTCGGCGACGCCGGGTTGCCGCGATAACGAAACCACGCCGCGCGCACGGGAGTTGTGGCACGCCGCGCGCGCCGCGTGGTTGGCTGGACTTGCGCCTGAGGTACTGCCGGAACCGGCCTTGCTCGTGGAGGATCCCATCCCGGGTTCACCGGGAGCCTTCGGTTCGCAAATGGTGCGCACGCCGGCCGTTGCGGAGTCGTTCGGCGTGGCACGTCATGCCCTCGAGCACTACCTCATCACATCCGAGCGCGTCGCGACCGGAGACCGGCATCGCACTCTGGCCCCCGCAGCCGACAGCAGCTCGACCGATCTTTTGCTGGACGCCAACTTCCTCATGACGCACTGTGTTCGCGTTGAGGGCGACGACCGGCAGCATCGCGGCGAGACTGCGCTGCGCTTCGTCTCGCCCAGCGGCCGAAGCTCGGCAATCGATGTCGAGGGCCGGCTCTGGCTCGACACGACCGACGCGATCCTACGCTCCGTCGAATTTGACTATCCGGTGCCGCATCTCCGTGATCGTGAGACCGCGCGAGGCCGTGCCGTGTTCGCCACGACGACGAACGGTGCGGCCGTCATCACTCGTTGGGGGCTGCATCTCAATGCCAAGATCCGCCGGCCGCCGAAGGGCGTCCGTATCATCATCCCACTTGGCTCGGGTCCGCGCCGTGATACACTGAATGCGACTGTCCTCTCGAACTGGGATTCGGTCACGGACTATGAAGGGTCCCTCCCGCACCTTCTGGGACGAGTGATTGATCGGGCGACCGACAGGGGAATGCACGGCGTCGCAGTCTCGGTTGAGTTCGCGGCAGCATTACCGGACCGCAGACCACGAACCGTCACGACGGACTCGCTCGGATATTTCAGTGTCGAGTTGCCGGGTACCGCGGTGAGACTCCGCGCCGTCGACACGGCATTCGCCGCGTTCCGGCCGGACGAACTCGGACGTCCCCCCGACGTCGACTGGGATGTCGATCGCCCGCTTGCGGGCAGCGCATGGGACTCGCCGCCGTGGGGGACCTTCATCGGCGTCAATGCATCATACGATCATGATGAACGTGCAATGATCAAAGTGACATCGACCGCGGACGCGTATCGCGACGCATGCCACGTGCGCGCGACGAACACGACAACCGGCATCCTTGTTGGCCGCGTCGACACCGCGCGGTGGCGACCGACTGATGAAATACCGTTGGCGCTCGTGCACGTCGCATGGCGCGTATCCGACGGTCCTGATGCGGTACGGAATGTCATGACCGACTCGAGCGGGCGCTTCCGAGTCTGCGGTATACCGCGCGGCGCCGCGGTCTCAGTCGTGCTGCCGCCGGATACCGCCGGCGTGCGGCTCGGGATGCGCGGCGACTTGCTAACGGCGGTCGTGATCGGCGCGGAGCCACGCCGCAAGCCGTAGGCGAGGCCTACGCCTATCGACCTTGGGCAGATAGCGGACGACTCCCTCGTTCGCCAACTGAGGGTTGCGATGCCGCCGCGTGTCATTTGTGCAATCCCACGATCCGACAGGATCGCGTGACGAGACCTCCACTCTACGTGCGCACCGCCGCCCATGATTGCCGACCACATCGACCGACTTCGCCACGATCTGAAAGTCGCCGTTCGCGCCATCCGCCGCGCGCCGGGAT
>CAWFOG010000015.1:0-5675 GCA_963817445.1 uncultured Gemmatimonadaceae bacterium | reverse complement strand
AGTCGCAGCAGTGAATCGACGGAGGACGGCGGCGCCGTCACGACGAATTTCGTCGTGAGTTGGATGCTGGAGTCGGCCGGCACGCCCATGAGCTGAAACAGCTTCAGCTTTTCAATGCGCGCCATGTTGTGCGCCTGGAGCGCGGCCACCTCGGCTTGGCCCACCGCGACTTCGGCGGTCCGCACGTCGAGGATAGTGCCCGAGCCCACCTGAACCTTGGCCTTGGCAAGATCGAGCTGACCCTGCGCGGTTTGCACGAGCGTGTCGTTCAACGCCGCGGTGGCCTCCTGTTCGAGCGCTTGGATGTATTGCGTGGTCACGTTCGAGCGCAGCATCTCGCTGTTGCTCGCGACACTGGCCTCGCTCGCGCTCCGATTCGCGCGCGCCGCGCGTGGCGCGTAGAGCGCCGATGCGGCAATACTGTAATTCAAGCCCAGCCGATAGTTGCTCGAGTAGGTATCGCCGCTGCTTCCCAGCGCAACGCCCTGGTAGTACTGCGTGCCACCCTGGGTGTAGCTCGTGCCAAGGCTCGCGCTGACGTTGGGCAGTAGCGCGCCGTACGCGGATCGCACGGTGGCGTCCGCGTTATGAACGAGCTCTCTGACCTGCTGAAGCGCGGGATTGTTCTGACGCGCTTGGGTGATCGCGTCATCGAGCGTGAGCGCGTGGTTCGAGCTCGGGGTCTGTTGCGCCAACACGAGCTGCGCGGGGATCGCCAGAGCCAGCGCGACGTGCCTCAACGAAGGCATTGGATTGTCCTATTCGGATGGGGTCTTGGGGGAGTACGTCCGGGGAACGACCAGGGTTTCAGGCCGTCTCGAACCCGATTCAAATATCCTTCAAAGTAACCGTTGCGCGCTGAATGACTTGACGCGCCGAGGGGGCGACCGCGGTTCACCGCGGCAGCTCCTCCCTCGTGGCCGTCAGCTTGGCCGCGGCGATCTCCACGCGCAGCAAGCGCCCGCCGGCGTCGATCCAATAGTCTCGCCCTGTCGATCCGTTGGACAGCGTATAGTGCGTCGCGGTTACGGTCTTCCCGCCAATGACAACGGGCTCGAGTCCGCGGGCCGTCAGGGTGAAAGTGCCGCCGTGCGCGCCGCGCGGATTGATCACCTCGACGTTTCCGCTCCGCTTGCCCAGCCCAACGAAATAGGTCAGGTGCATCAGCTCGTCGTCGAGGACGAGGCATCGGCCCACCGCCACGGGGTATTCGTGCATGGCCTCGTTGCCGCGCCGGTCGTGCGTCAGCGCGGAGAGTCGGCCGGCTCGCATGCCCGCGCGAACGGTGGTCGCCGGCGCGCGGCTCGTTCCGTCGAAGATGGCGACCTGGAAGTCGACTGGCGTGCCGAGCGAGTCCGTGACGAGCTTCGACGTAGCGCGATGCGCGCCTCCGGACAGCTGGCCCGTGGCCTGGATCTGTCCGTTGTCGATCTGCGTGATCCGGAAGTTCTCAGTCTCGGTCGGTTCACCGGCCTTCGCGATCGTGAACGTCCCTTCGTCGATCACGCGCCCAGGCCCCTGCGCCGTCAGCGACGCAGAACAGACCAGAAGGATGGCGATGGTAGGCCGAAGTGTCACAGACGTGACTCCAGGGTATGCGCGTTCGACGACACGGCCTATGGAACGGTGGTTCGCGGCGGGGTAGTGTACCCGATGTACCCGGCTGGGGCCGCCGGGTTTCGCCTTCGTTCAGGCTGTGCGGTCGGACTGGGAGGGTGGGGAAGCGAAAATACGATCGCGAATTCGCGTGTAGATCCGGTGGTAGATCTCACGACCCTTCTCGGCGTTGGCCAACGTCGGCCGACCGATCGAACCGGGGCTCGCGCGCGGGACGCGCAACCAACCCCGCCGGTAACGTCGCAGCTCGTCTCGCGACATCATATAATCCTGTGCCTGCGACATATCGACGAGCTCTGGAGCAATATATAGCATGAGCGACGTGTCGACCTCGTCCCCGTGCATGGGTTCAGTTTGCCCGTGTAGCAGATCGGTGAAGCCGATGCCAAAGATGTCGATCACTCGCACCCGCGCCCCCGACGTAATGACCGTCGACATGGCCTCCAAATGAGAATCCTGCTCGTGAGCGGTCATGAGGATGAACTCGCGAATCCCCGTCGACTCCCACGTATCGATCAGGTCGTTGAGCACGCGGTGGAGTGTCTTCTTCCGCAGCGAGGCGTTGCCGGCAAAGTCTCGCTCGGTCACCACATTGACGCCGTATTCCACCGTCGGGGCCATCAGCACGCCGAACTCAGCCGACAAATCGCCACACACGCGCTCGACGATGATCGTGTCGGAGCCAAGTGGCAGATGCGGTCCGTGTTGCTCGCATGTTCCCACGGGAACGATGAGCCGCGGGTCGCCGTCGATCAGCGCGGACACCTCGGTCGGTCGAAGCTGTTTCAGCAAACGCGGCGACGACGCGCCGTTAGGAGACTGACTCATTTCGGCTGATCGGATGGTTCAAGAGGCGCGCCCAGAATCGTCGGGGCCGGCACCATGGACCTGGTGGGCCATCGCGGCCGGCTCGGCCTTGCTCGTTGCCAGCCAATGGCTTCACGCACCGAGCGTAGAGTACCTCGTCCCGCTGGTCATCGCCACCGCGTTGGCGGTCGTGTTCGGATTCCTCATTCGTGGCGCGCAACGGTGGTGGGCCATCACGTCGTCGCTCGCGCTCGCTGTGGCGGCCGGGCTTGCGACGCCCGCCCAGCGCAATCTCTGGCTCGTACAGCACCATTGGGACAGTTGGCGGCACGACGCCGCCGTGCGAGCGCTGGACGCGTTGTCCCGCGCCATGGACGATGCGACCGCCGCGGCATCGCGCGCGTCGGCGGACGCACTCGGCGCGCCTGCCGACCGGGCGCTCGCGTTCAAGCAGTTGGCAACGGTGGTCGACGCGCGCGGAATGCGCGACGAGCGAGGCATCGTGCTCTACCGCGACGACAGCGCGTTCGCCTGGGCCGGGACGATTCGCCCGCCGGTCGATTCGGCGCACGACGGCACGACCGTAATCGCCACGCCGTTTTATCTGGCGCTCCAAGTCGCGCGCCGGCGCGGAAATGAGCGGGCCGTGGCCGTCGCGCTGCTCGACGCCGTGCCGCCGGCTGACGAACTGTCGTCGTCGCTCGCGCGCCGCGTGGCTGACCAGACAGGCGTGGGCGGCTTCGTGTTCGACGCTCCGAATGATTCCTCAACTGCGCCCGACGTCCTCCATTACAAAGCGCGAGGTGTTCCGCTGTTCAGCGTCCGGACCGATTCGTTGATGCAAGGTCAGGTCGCCCAGCGGATCAGTGAGTCGGTGCGCGCGCGCGCCGGACTGGCGTTCATCATTGCCCTCGCCTGTTTCATAATTGGAGTGTGGCGCGGAACGCGTTCACTGCCGCGGCGATTGGCGGCGCTTGCCGTGGGGCTCGCCTGCACGGCGCTTATCCCGACGAACCAGTACTCGAATCTCACGAGGCTGTTCGATCCGGCAGTGTACTTCACGCCCAAGGGCGGCCCACTCACGGGGAACGCGGGCGCGCTCGCGACGACCGGCGCGCTCGTGTTGCTCGCGATTCTCGCCGTCCTTCGCCGGCGTGCGCGCCCGGTTCCGCGCTGGGGTGCGGTGGTAATCGTCGTATTGGTCGCCGGACTGGGGCCGTTCCTCCTGCGCGAATTGGCGCGCGGCGTGGTCATTCCACTCCATGGCGTCGACTCTCCGCTGTGGCTCATTTGGGAGATTCCGCTCTTTCTCGCCGCGGTGCCGGTACTTCTCGCCGGCGCCGCGGCCGGTGCGACGCTGCTTGGCCCGCGCCGCGGCGTACCGCCGTGGGCCGCGCCGCTGGCGGCGACAATTGCCGCGGTGCTCGCGCCAATCGTGTGGGAAGCGCCCGGACGCTGGCCTTGGTGGTACACGATTCTCTGGGTCGTGGCCATCGGCATTCTCGCGCTCAGCCGGCGGACGCGCTTTCTACTCCTCAGCGCGTCTACCGTCGCTGCACTTGGTGCGGCGGCGCTCGTGTGGGGACGCACCGCGCGCGGTCGCGTCGAGGCGGCCGATGCCGACCTCGCCGGTTTGAGCCAACCCGACTTGCTCGCTACGACGTTGTTGCGGCGGCTTGGTCTCACGCTCGGTACTGGCGATGCGCCAACGACGCGCGAGGGCCTGCTGCGAGACTACGTGCTCTCTGACATCGCCGCGGCCGGCAACCCGATTGCGCTCTTCGCGTGGCCCACCGACGCGGGGCCGTCGGCCAGATTCGCCACCGCCGACCTGCCGATTCCCTCGGCGGCGATTGCTAGTGCTGTCGCGCGTGCGCGCAAATCGAAGACGATGATCGTCGAGTCCGTGCCGACGGATACCGCGGTCGAAATCGTCATGGCGGCGCCGGATTCGGCGAATGGCGTGACCGCGGCGGTCGTCGCGCCGAAAAGCCGCCTGTTCGCCGCCGATCCGTTCGCGCGCTTGCTCGGCCTCGACGTCGACCCGGACATCGAGCCGCCGTACACGTTGCGCCTCCGACCGGGCGTCGCCGGTGCGCCGCCCGAGAGCCGCGCGACCTGGCGACGCGAAGGCACGGAACTCCACGGCGACTGGATGGTGTCAACCGGCACCGGGACGGTGCCCGCGCATGTCGAGGTCGAACTCCGCGGACCCGACGCGCTCGTGCAACGCGGCGCGCTGATCGTTCTGCTCGATCTGGCAATCGTCTCGCTGCTCTGGTTAGCGAGCGTTGTGGCCGACGGCGGGGCGGGGCGGCTCTTTCGCGCCCGACGACGCACGTGGGGACGAAGCTATCGGGCGCGCCTCTCGCTAGCGCTCTTTGCTTTCTTCGTGCTCCCCGCGGTCGCATTCGCCGTCTGGTCGTACGAGCAGTTGGCGTCCGACGCCACGCAATCGCGCGCCGTGCTCGTGGGCGAAACGTTGCGGGCACTCGCGCCGCCGGACACGGCGCTGTGGTTGCCGAGTGAAAGCGACCGGCTCGACACTCCGCTGTTCCTGTTCCGCGGCGGCGAATTGCATCAGACCAGCGACGACTTGTACAACGATCTTGCACCGATCGGGCGATTCCTCCGGCCTGCGATCGAGATCAGTCTCGCCGTGCGCGGTGAGGAAACTGAATCGGAGACTGAGCACATTGGCGGGGTCGCGTCGCTGTTCGGGTATCGCGCGTTCGACACGACCGCGGCGCCGCTCGACGTCGTCGCCGCACCCGCGCGCGCCGACGAGTTGTCGCTCGGCCGCCGACGTCGCGATCTCGGCGTGCTCGTGTTGTTCACCACGGCGGTCGGCGCATTGGCCGCCTTCTGGTTGAGTGGAATCGCGGCGCGGCAGCTCGCGCGCCCAATCCGCACGCTCCGCGAAGCGGCGCTCGCCATCGCCAGCGGTGCGCGCGTCCCGCCGCTGGAAGGCCAACCGACGGTCGAATTCCACCCGGTGTTCGCGGCCTTTCGTCAGATGGCGGCGGATCTTCACACAAGTCGCAGCGAACTCGAAGAGGCGCAGCGCCGAACGGCCGCCGTGCTGCGCAACGTCGCCAGCGGTGTGGTCGCCGTCGATCCGGATGGACGCGTCGCGCTCGCGAACCCGCGCGCGGAAGCGCTACTCGGCGGCTCGCTCGCGATCGGCGCACCGTTCGGCGCCGGAGTGCCGCGCGAAGTCGCCGACGTCGTCGCACGCTTTCTTCGATCAG
>CAWFOG010000014.1:0-7971 GCA_963817445.1 uncultured Gemmatimonadaceae bacterium | reverse complement strand
TTTCGACACGGCCGCGGTGGCGCGCGCGCTCGGCGTGACCGGCCGCCTCAACGGCGTCGTGTATCAGGTGAGCGTTCCACGAAGTGAGACGATCACCGAGATGGGTCAGCAGTTGCCGCCGTCTATGGGCGTGGCGACGACGATCAACTTCCAGCCGACGGGTGGCGGGAAGGCGGCGATCACCGGCGACTTCGTCCTCCGTGGCAGCGAGGTCAACGCGGTGATTCGCGCGCTCAAGAAGAACGGCATAGACGTCACAGCGCTTCACAGCCATTTGATCGACGAGGAGCCGCGATTCTACTTCATGCATTACTGGGCGAATGACGACGCGGTGAAGCTCGCGAAAGGATTGCGCGAAGCGCTCGATCAGACGGCGTCCAAGTAGAGCCGCGCGGAGCCGATTCGGCATGGTGCGGCGTCGACTCACGGCGCACTGGAATCGATTTATCACGGTGGTGCGTGCGCCGAGCATGCTCTGTCATCGATCGAGTTCGCATGGTCGTCGATTAAGCGCGCATGGTCGTCGATCGAGTTCGCATGGTTGTCGACGTCGTGTGGTGGGGCGTCGACGGACGGCGCTGCGTTGTCCGCTCGCGTCGCAGCGCGATGAACTGAACGCGCACGATTGCGTCCTCACGTCGGTCGATTGTCGATTGTGCATACAGCGATGCAGATCGATGACGCATGGCAGCAAAGTGGTGAGGCGTGAATGCAGAGTCACGACGCTGCAACGCGAATGCGACGGACCGAATCGCGCGCTCGATGGTGACAAACGCGAAGTGGCGGCGCTGCAACGCGAGTTTGTCATGCCGATTGGGAATCGTTGGGGGGAACAGAGCGAGCTCACGTCAATCGAGAGCGCGCTGAACATCGATTGCGGCGCGGTGATTATGCGATGAAGTCGAGTCATCGGCCTGCGTTGTAGAGTTGTCGACAACGCTGATGAATTGGTGGAGCATGGCGGCAAAGTTTTCCGAGGGGCGAGTCGAATGCGGGGCTGGGGCTCAATACTGGGTTGGGGTTGGGATGGGTGCGGAGTGATGGCCCCTACTATTAATTCGCCACCGAATCGAAAAACGCACGCGCGAGTTTTGATGGGGGCGGCCGAGGCAGGGGGTGCTGGCTCGGCACGCTTGATGCGCGAATAACGCGCGATATGGGGTCACGTCGGCACGCCAACTCAGAGCAATAGAAGCCCCATTCTCGCCGCCGCGGTCACCGCTTCGGTGCGTGTCGACACGTCGAGCTTGTCGAACAACAGCTCGAGGTGCGTCTTCACCGTGTTCGTCGAAATCCCGAGCCGGGCGGCGATCTGCTTGTTCCCGAAGCCGTCGGCCAGGAGCGCGAGGACCTCGCGCTCGCGTTGCGTGAGAACCGGCGCGCTCGCCGCATTGTGGTCGAACACGTCGTTCACGCGCGATCTGCCGCGCCTCTCACGTGCAACCACCACAAGCTCGGCGTCGCCAGATACGTCCGCCACCGCGGCGCGGGCGTCGACCACCTCGAACGCTGGACTCGCTCGAAGCGCTGCTGCCAACGCTGCGCGCACATCCTCCGACTCCGCCACGACCGCGACGCGTGTCATCTCGAATGGATAATCACGCCGCGCGCACGTTGGTTGCGTCTGTCACAAACGCCTGCACGATGGCCGCGGGAATGGCAACACCCAGCCCGCCGACGATCATGCTGTTGACGCCGACGAGCCTCCCGTCGGCGTCGACGAGCGGACCGCCCGAATTGCCTGGCGCAAGTCGAATGTCCGCCGCGATGAAGCGCGGATTGCCGGTTCGCTTATCTCTGACAACGCCGTGGAGCGCGCCCATCGCCAACGAGTTACTGACGCCGAGTGGATGACCGTATGCGAAGACGAGCTCGCCCGGGTGGAGCGAGTCGACGTCGCGCAACTCGAGAACCGGTCCCCTCACTGACGGTGCATGAATGAGCGCCAGATCGTGGTCGCGCGCGATCGCGATCGATTCGGCCGAATGCGTCTCGCCATTGAGTCCGATCGTGAGCGACGCGTTCTTCCGGACACAATGCGCGTTGGTGACGATCAGCCCAGCGCCGCCCCAAATGATCCCGGCGCCGCCGCCCGCGGGCGACCGAACCTCTACCACCGCGCGGCGAAGCGCGCGCGCGAGGCGTGATGCGTCCGAGGCGATGTCGTATTGAGGAATCGCATGGATGGTCGTCATGCCGCCGCTCCTTCGCGATCGCGGTCGCGAGGTTCGATCGTCACCTCGAGCGAATTTCCGCCCCGCAACAGCGTTGCGCGAATCGAGCTGCCTTCCGAGACGCTCGAGAGCGCGTCGAGAAGATCGGACGGGCGCGTCAGCGCTTGGCCGTCGACCGCGATCAACAAATCGCCGACCAGAATGCCGGCAGCATCCGCCGCTTCACCGTCGGCGATCGACACGACGACGAGCGCGATGTCATTCGGCAGGTTGTTGCGCTTGACGAGCGCGCTCCCGAGCGCGACCGGATGCACGCCGACGCCAATGAAGGGGCGACGAACGTGGCCGCGCATGAGCAGCTCGTCGACGACGCTGTCTACGACGGAAGCAGGCAACGCGGCGGCGCCACCACGCGCGAACGCCGAGTTGTTGATGCCGATGACGCCGCCCGACGCGGCGACGAGCGGACCGCCAGAAAAGCCGTCGTACACGGCGAGGTCGAGTCGAAGGAGGTGGTCGAGCCGAGCGCCGGAGCCGCTGCGCCACCCTTCGATGTCGGCGCTGACAATCCCGAAGCTTGCGGTCACGTTGCGTCCGGGCCGGCCGACTGCTAACACAAACGACCCGACCGCCGCGGCACTTGCGTTCGCCCGAGGAGCCGGCGCCGTCGTCGCGTCTGTCGCACGGAGGACGACGAGATCCGTCGCCGCGTCGCGGCCGGCGACCTGTGCGACGACCTCGTCCCCGCTTGAGAGTTTCACGCGGATGTCACTGTCACGCCGAACGGTGTGACTTGCGCTGACGATGACGCCGTCGCGCCAGACCACGCCGCTCGACGGAATGCGCCGGCGCGCGTGGATTGCTACGACGTGCTCGCCGATCTGGTCGACGGCGGCGGAGAGCCGAGACGAGAGATCCGCGAGCGCGTTGGTGTTGTTGTTCGATGCCATGCAGGTGCCTCTGAGAAAGGAGTGCACCCGAAGTGTGCGATGTAGCGCCGCATGGCGACCATCGGCCAAATGGGTGAGGCGTCGTGCACAGCGTTTCGGCGATCGGCCGGCGCGGTCAACTACGCGGTGCAGGGTTCGGGTGCGCCGCGAGCCACGCGCGCGCGGCATCGCGTACGCCGTAGCGGACCGGCCTACCTGGCGCGTGCAACGACGCTGTCGTGTCGCTCGCAGCAAGCCGCTCCATGACCGGGCGGATCTCGGGGTTGTTCACCGAAAGGAACCCTTTGATAGCTTCCTCCCGTCCGGCCGAAGTCGAATCCTGGGCCTCTTTGAGCAGCGCCTGAACCGCACGCTCCGTCGATGCATCGCTCAGATGATTCTGGGCTCGGCCCGCGATCATCACCCCGAGAGTAATCACGGCCGCAAAGTGTTTGTGCTCGTCCGTGCCCTGCAGGACGGCCATGACCCCGGGGAAGGAGACGTCGCCGAACGACGCGAGCGCCTCGATCGCCAAGGTAATTCCGGGCATCAACGCGGCCGCCGAGGCGGGGTCGCGCATTCGCGCGACGGTGATCTGGAGCGTGGTGTAGTAATCCTCGAGGTAATCCTGCGAGAGGGATCCGGCAGGTGCCGCTGCAACCAGCGCGTTCTCGAATTCCAGCAACTTGATCAGCGTCGCTGCGAGTGCGGGTTGAACCCGGGCGCTGTCCGCGAGAAAGGTCGTCTGCGGTTTGTCCGGATGACGGCGTCCGTCATACGCTGCCGCCTGCAACGCGTAGAACGCGTTCATCCGGACTGAATCGACCGGCGACTCGAGCCGCGCCGTGGGGATGGCCATTCCCTGCGCGATCAGAGATCCCGGAACACAGAGAATGAGCGCGAGGGTGCCGAGTTTGAACGGATCCATGGTTCCATTCTCTCGAGAAATGGAGCATTTGACAATCCCGAGCGGTTCAACTCGCGCACGGCCCCTAACCTCGAGGCGCGCTGCTTTGCGTCGTCAGCGCGGGGCGATGGTTACCGTGCCTGGGCGGCGGGTGTGCGACTCTGCTGGCTAGTCGCACACCCGCCGACGTCGCTCGAAGATCAGGCCAGCACAGACATTTCAGCGAGGATCAAACCGCTCATGAGAGCGATCGTGTCGAACGCACCGCCACCACCACCACCGAAGCCGCATCCTGAACAGGGCGGTGGTGGTGGCGTTGGCGCCGGCGGCTTGAGTGGAGCGGGAAACGGACCGCCCGCCCGGAGGCCGGACGCGGCCGACAACGAGATGAGCAGCGACAACACCACGGTTTTCCTTCTGTTCACATGGCCCCCTCGGTTATGTGGTAACGGCTTGCTGCGTTCCGCACGAACCGAGTTCGATTGGTGTTGGTTCCGACAGCGGGGCTAGGGCTGAGGTGCGGGCAGCAGCGGCAGCAGTTCTTGCATCGCTCGTTCGCCCAAAGACCGGGAACCCGGAACACCAACTGGATCCGCTGCGTTACGTAGCACCAATAGCGTCGCGGCTCAGTCATCCGGTACTCCGCACGCCGTGCAGACTGAGCTCGTAGGCCCGCGCGAGTGCGTCGTCGATGTCAACGGCGATGTTGGCCATCCCGATCTCCGCGAGCGCGCCCGCTGCCTCGAGCGCGGCGCGCGGCTGCGGCTGAACGTCGGCCAGAACGACTTCGGCCCCGACACGTCTGCTCCGTCGCACCACATCGCGAAGCGCGTGGATTCCCGTCGAGTCGAGTGCGTGCACGTCGCGCATGCGAATGACGAGGACGCGCGGACGCTCCCCGATCCCGTCGAGCGTCTCGCGAAAGGTCTCGACGGCGCCAAAGAAAAACGGCCCGTTGATCTCGAACACGCTCACCCCCGCCGGGATGTGCCTCCGCCACGCCTCGGCCGGCTCGAGCGACAGATCGTCGTCGACGCCGCCGGACACGATGCTGACGTTCGTGACGCTCGCCATGCGGCGAATGAACAGGAACGCCGCGAGCACCATCCCGACGGCGATCGCCACCGTGAGGTCGACGAGCACCGTGAGACCGAACGTGGTGAGCAGCACGGCGACGTCGCTCTTGGGCGCGCGCAGCTCGGTCCGAAACGTGCGCCACTCGCTCATGTGATACGCGACGACGACGAGAATCGCCGCGAGCGTCGCCAGCGGAATGAGCGCCGCGTACCGGCCGAAGAAGAGCGTGATCAGCAGCAGCGTGACCGCGTGCGTGATACCGGCGATCGGTGTTCGACCGCCGTTCTTGACGTTCGTCGCCGTGCGCGCGATCGCGCCGGTCGCCGGAATGCCGCCGAACAGCGGCGACGCGATGTTCGCGACGCCCTGCGCCACGAGCTCCATGTTCGACCGATGTCGGCCGCCGATCATCCCGTCCGCGACGACCGCCGACAGGAGCGACTCGATCGCGGCGAGCATCGCGATCGTGAACGCGGGGCCGACGAGTCCAGTCACCTGGCTGCAGCGTCAAATGCGGCAACTGCGGGTGTGGCACCGACGCGATTGAGCGGTCCGAAGTGGCGTGCCGATCGTCTCGACGGGCAGGTGCGCGGCGCTCGCGACCACGGTCGTCGCCAGCACCAGTGCGACGAACGGAGCCGGAATCCGCTGGCTGATCCTTGGCCACGCCACGAGGATCAGCAGCGAGAGCGCCGCGACGCCGACCGCTGCGGGCGTGCACGCTCGACGCATGCGCGGCGAACGCGCTCCACTTCGGCAGGAATTCCGCGGGCACGGTCCCCATTCGCAACCCGAGCAGATCCTTCACCTGACTCGAGAAGATGATCACCGCGATGCCGCTCGTGAAACCGGTGATCACCGGATGCGGAATGAACTTGATCGCGGAGCCGAGCTTCGCGAGGCCCATGATCACGAGCAGTACGCCGGCCATCAGCGTGGCCACCGTCAGTCCGTCGATGCCGTACTTCTGGACGATGCCGTAGACGATGACGACGAACGCGCCGGTCGGACCACCGATCTGGACGCGCGATCCGCCGAGCGCGGAGATGATGAAGCCGGCGACGATCGCCGTCCAGAGTCCGCGACCGGGAGTGACGCCACTCGCGATCGCGAACGCGATGGCGAGCGGAATGGCGACGATGCCGACGATGACGCCGGCGGCGAGATCTCGTCCGAACTGCGCGCGGGTATACCCCTTGAGCGTCGAGACCAGCTTCGGGACGAGCATTCGCGCGCTAGTCGAGCAACTCGCTCGGCTGCACGGGCCGCACGAGCACATCCACGGTCAGCCATACGGCGCGGGATGCCGGGATCAGAACGACCATGACGAGCAGCATGCCGATCGGCACCGCCCACTTCATCGTGTCCCACGGCACACGCGGCCACCGCGCGACGATGACGATCAAGAGGACGATTCCAAAGACGAACTCGCCCATCAACAAGCCGAAAAACATCGCGCCGGAGAAGTAACTCTCGTCGCTGCGCTCAAAGCGAAAGTTGCAGCTGCGACACCGCCTGTGCACGGCACCGGACCACTTCATCACGGCGCCGTTGCCGCAGTGTGGGCAGCGCAACCAAGCGGCACGACCGACGAGTCGCGCCACCTGCCCAGCGGATGGGAGCTGCAGGGGGCTATCCGACGTCCGTCTACGCGAGGACGTCATCGGCATTCCGGGCGAACGACGGGGCGGCAAGCAACGTCTCCGCAGCCCGGAGAAAGCCGACCGTATCGAGCTGCGGCTCGACCATCGATTGCACGGCGCACCCTTTGATGAAACTGACCGCGACGGCGGCGAGATCAGCCGGGGTGGTACCGGTGAATCGATCGGGATCGGCGGCGATGACCGCCTCGGCCATGGGCCGAAACGCCGCACGATACCGATCTAGCTCGCGCTGCATGCGAACGCGGACGGCGCGGTTCCACATCCCTTCGTTCCAGAACTCGAAGAAGAGTCGATTCCGCTTCGGCTCACTCGCCAGCCGACCCATTTCCTGGCGGAGGAGCGCGACGAGCCGGTCCAAGGGATCGGGAATGCCGGCGATGTCGGGTCCGACTGCGAGGGTGGTGGTGCGCGCGAGCACCGAGTCCAACAGAGCCAGCACCAGCCGGTCCTTCGTTCCGAAATGGAAGATCACGAGTCCGGTGCTGATCTCGCCCTTCCGCGCCACGTCGCGAATCGTCACGGCACGCAAGCCGCCGCGAATCGCGAGGTCGTACGCGGCCGCGATGATTTGTTCGCGACGGAGGTGTTCGGCGATCTTTGTTCCGGGCATGATTCGGTGGGAACGTGGCGCGACGCGTATTGACCGTGCGTTCAATGTACTGTCGGCCGGTATTGAACGCTAGTTCAACGCGTATGTCGGTTCGTGCCGCGGACGGCGGTCTCGATGAACGCGACGGTCCATCGGGCCACTCCGTCGCGCGCTGATGGATTCCGCCGCGAGTAGTCCGCTAGACCACGCACGGCACGCCAGGCCTATCGTTGGTCGCCGAGCGCCTCTACCATCGCGACGCGAACCGAGCGGAACGCCGCAGCGACGGGCGCAAGTTCTCGAGCTGAGATTACGCGATGTCGGCGGGGCTGGTGATGACCCTCATCGTCGCCCTGACCGGATGGCTCGTGGCAGCGATGATCGTCCATGCACTCCTCGACATCGGCGCGGGCGAGCTGGGTTTCGCGATCTACCACGATCGCCCAGCGCCGGCTTAGAATTTTGCGGCGCCGTTGGTTCGCAACTCCTCCACCTGACCGTCTCGCTCCTCGCGATTCTCAATTCCGCGAATCCCCCCGATCGTCATCGCCGTCTGCAGCAAGGCGCTGACGGCCGGTGATCCTCTCGCGGCTCGCCGGCTGTTCATTGGTCCCGCTGGCACCTGTCGCGC
>CAWFOG010000013.1:0-5897 GCA_963817445.1 uncultured Gemmatimonadaceae bacterium | reverse complement strand
CGCCGCCGCCCGACAATCGCTCGATGGGCGGCGGCGAAGCGCCTACCGGCCGTCAGCGGGCCGAGCGCCGCCGGATCGACCGGATGAGTACAGATCTCTAATTTTTGTATCTCGATCGCACATCGCGCACGGCGCCGCGATTCACCACCGCAGCAAGTCGGCAATCCGCGACCGGCCATGCACGATCATTTCCGCGATGGCGCGCCCGCACAGCGCGCCGACGACGTTACCCGTGCCCGAATACGCACCCATCGCCCACACGCGAGGCCGCACCGCTTCGAGAATCGGGAGCCCACTCTGCGTGTACGCGACCGACGCCGCCCATCGATGCGTGATCTGTGCGTCGAGCGCCAATCGGTCGCGGACGAGCGAGGTGAGCGCCGATTGCACGACGTCGGTCGTCGACGTGTCGGTCGTCCATTCGGCCTCGCCGCCCACGTCGCGACAGCCGCCGAGGACCACACGGCCGTCGGGCCGCTGCTGCCAGTAGTCCAGCCCCCAGCGCGAGTACACGGGGCGCACCTGGTGATAGTCCGGCGCCGGCGCGGTCGCGAGCATTTGCAGCCGCGCCGTCCGCACACGATCGGCGAGTTCGGGTAGCACGAGTTCGAGTCCGCCGTCGACCGACACGACGATGTCGTCGGCAATCACGGTCCCTCTTGGCGTCGTAACTCGACCAGTCTCGATGGATGTCGCCGGCGAATGCTCGAATAAGCGAGCACCGCGCGACTGGGCATCGGTCGCCAGCTCGCGACACCGGGCCTCCGGGTCGAACGACGCGTCGGATGGAAAGAGCAGCCCCGCACCCTCGGGCCCGTGATACGCCTCGGCCGGCAACTTGTCCCGTCGCATGGCTTCGATCTGCAGCGCGCAGTCCGCGCGCTCGGCCTCGCTCACGGCGATTCGCAGCGTCCCAGTCCGGCGGATCGCTCCCGGCGTCTCCTCCGTCATTCGAAAAATCTGAAGTAGCGTTTCGTTATAGATCGCCGTCGCGGTCGGCCGTCCGAATCGCTCGACCGCGTCGTGGTGAAACAACGCCAGGCCGCCGAGCAAGAAGCCGCCGTTGCGCCCCGCCGCGCCCGCCGCCACCGACACAGCGTCGAGGCCAACGACGCGCCGCCCCGCGGCGACGAGCGCGCGAATGCACGACAGTCCCGAGCCGCCGAGCCCGACGACGCACACGTCCGCGCGGTGCTCGCCCTCGAGCACCGGCAGGGTCAGGGAATCGGGTGCGCGCCAGATCGGGGCTTCGACAGTCACATCTCAAATCTATTCGCGGCCCGAGCACCCTTGCATGGTGGCGCATTCATGTCCGCGAGCGCGTGAAACTGCGCCACGACAGAGCGCGTACGAGGCAAGTCGGTCGCGCCCCACGCCTTTCGACGGGAGCAACATGCACGGTCTCGTTCGCGACGTTCGGTACGGCATTCGGACTCTCCTCAAGAGTCCGGGCCTTACAATCGTGTCGGTGTTCGCTCTCACGCTGGGCATCGGCCTCACGACGACGATGTTCAGCATCGTGTACGGCGCGCTGATGAAAGGTTTGCCGTACCCCGACGGCGATCGCGTCGTCGTCGCCTCGCGGCAGAACACGGCGCGCGGCATTACGCGCCAGTCACTCCCGATTCAAGACTACCTCGACTACAAAGCACAGCAGCACGACTTCACTGAGTTGGCCGCAACGACGTCCGGAACGATCGTCATCAGCGGGGACGAAAAGGCCGAACGCTTCGATGGATCATGGGTCACGGCCAACATGTTCGCGATGATTGGCGTGCAACCAATCCTCGGACGCGGATTTCGCGCCGGTGAGGATACGCCGAGCGGCGAGAAGGTCGCCATCGTCGCCTTCTCGACCTGGCACGATCGGTACAACAGCGACCCAACCGTCATCGGTCGCCACATTCGCGTCAACGGAGCGCCGTACACTGTCGTCGGTGTGATGCCTGACGGCTTCGCGTTTCCGAGCAATGACAAGATTTGGGTGCCGCTGCAAACCGACCCGCTGGCCACGCCGCGAGGCCAGGGACAATTCCTTCAAGTAGTTGGAAAGCTGAAGCCCGGCGTGTCGCTCGATCGCGCCACGGTCGACATGAACACGATCGCCAACCGGCTCGGCGCCGAATATCCGGATGTGGACGGAGGGTTCACCGCCAACGTCCAGACCTTTGTCGACAACGTCATCGGACCGCAGCCGCGCCAACTGCTGATGACCATGCTCGGCGCGGTGTTCCTCGTGCTACTCATTGCGTGTGCGAATGTGGCCAATCTGCTGCTGGACCGCGCCGCGCACCGGACGAAAGAAGTTGGCATTCGCACGGCGCTCGGCGCGTCGCGCACCGCCGTCGTTCGCCAGTTTCTCGCCGAATCGCTGCTCCTTTCGCTCGCCGCCACGGTGCTCGGCGTCATTGTCGCGCACTTTGGCGTCGTGGCATTCAATAGCGCCATCGCGGCAACGCAGGTGCCGTTCTTCATCGACATCCGACTGCATCCGCCGGTGCTCGCGTTCACGATCGGCGTCGCGCTCCTCACTACGCTCATCTCCGGCGCCATTCCCGCGTATCAATCATCGCGCGCCGATTTGAACGACATTCTCAAGGATGAATCGCGCGGCGCGTCGAGCTTTCGGATCGGCCGCATCAGCAAGGTGCTCGTGATGTTCGAAATCGCCCTGTCGTGCGGACTGCTCGTCGCCGCCGGGTTGACGATCAAGAGCGTGGTGAACGCCGGCACAATGGATCCGGGGTTCACGACCAAGGACGTGTTCACGGCGCGCATCGGGTTTCCCGTCGACTACACTGACACGCTCGCCGAATGGCGCTTCTTCGACCAGGTCGTCGACGGTGTCTCGGCGTTGCCGGGGGTGAAGAGAGCGGCGCTGAGCTCCGGACTGCCTGGGGCGCGCCAAGGTATCGGCGGCAACAGTTTCGCCGTCGAAGGACAGACATACCTCAAGGACAAGGACTACTCGAATTCGGGATTGGTGTCGGTGACGCCGAATTTCTTTGCCGTGCTCAACTCGCCGCTACTGCAAGGTCGAGTATTCACCGACGCCGACCGCGTCGGCGCGCTTCCGGTCGTCATCGTGACCAAGTCGTTCGTCGACAAGTTCTATAAGAATGTGAATCCGCTCGGCCGGCGCATCCGTCTCGGCGTGTCGAACAGCAAAGCGCCGTGGCTCACCATCGTCGGCGTCGTCGGGAACATGTTCAGCGGAAATCAGCAGGATCCGATGTCGCCGATCATGTTTCAACCGTTCGCGCAGTCGCGCGCGCAATTCGTTTACGTCGCGGCGAGGACTGCGGCTCCGCCGTTGACGCTCACGCAGGGCGTGCGCCGCGTCGTGTCAGGGCTCAATCCGGACATTCCTCTCTACTGGATCCAGTCGCTCGACGACGCGATCGGGCAATCGTTGTGGTTCGTTCGCGTATTCGGCGTGATGTTCATGATCTTTGGCGGCGTTGCGCTGTTCCTGGCTTCGGTCGGGCTGTACGCCGTGATGTCGTTCTCCGTGAGCCGGCGGACGCGTGAGGTCGGCATTCGCATGGCGCTCGGCGCCCAGCGCGGCGACGTCATCGGCCTCATCCTCGGACAGGGAGCGTGGCAACTTGGCATTGGCATGACGGTGGGAATCGCGCTCGCCCTGGGGATTTCGCAACTGCTCACGGTCATCCTGTTCCAGGTTCAGCCGCACGACCCGGTGATCTTTGGCGGAGTCATCGCCATTCTCATCGCGATCGGCATCGTCGCGTGCGTCGTGCCCGCCAAGCGAGCCACGCGCGTCGACCCGCTGGTCGCGCTGCGAAGTGACTGACGAGTCGGCATACGACGTTGACGCACGCCGTGCCGCGCCGATATCGTTCGAATACTGTTTCGACAGCGCCAAGCCTGGTGCGTTACTCGCTGGCGGCCGTGCTGTCGCCCGACTCAGCGCGGTCGTGATGGGGCGTAGGTCAACTGGCAGACCGCTCGACTGTTAATCGAGAAGTTGGTGGTTCGAATCCATCCGCCCCAGTGCTATTTAGCGTTTTGATATTAGCACTTTCTTCACCCAGCCGTCGCCGCTCGAGCCTTGAACGTGAACGTACCCGTTCTGCTCCTGGCCTAAGTAGACCAGTTCGTCGCCCTTGTTGAGCGTCGCGACCACCTTCGCATCATCTTTCGCGCCCGCAACGAGCTTCACGTTGCCGATCTTGGGCGACACCATATCACCCTCGACGAATCCCAACGCGCCCGTCGTTGCCGCTGCCGCTGGTGCCGCACCGCCGGGCGGCGAAGGCGCTGCGGTCCCCGTCGACCCAGCCTTGGTCGGGGCGGCACCCTTGCTCGATCCGGCGGTGAGACACTGACCTGGCGTCTGCCCATCGGCCAATACGCGCGCCTTGAACACGACGCCGTAGTCGACCGTCTGCTTCCCCGCCGAGCCGGGAAGCGTCGCTTGGGCAAAGCGCATCTTCGCCGCGCCCGAAAAAATCGATTCCGACACGTCGCCTACCTTGAGCGATCCCAGGGAAGGTGAACCCGCGTTCGCACCATTTGACGGAAGCACCACAGCGATGCCGCTCGACGGAAGCCGATATTCCCGGCCGGCCATCGTCGGCAACGACAGGCCTCCTGTACCGCTTTGCACGACCTCCCCGCTCGCGACCGATGTCGTGCCGCTGGACGGTTTCACGCCGCCGCTCGTTGCCCCGGTGCTCTTCGCCCCGTCAGCGGATTTCGACGCGCCGCCACCGCCGGATTTCGACGCGCCGCCACCGCCGGATTTCGACGCGCCGCCCGCTGCCGCGGCGCTGTTCGCGATGGTGAGCGACGCGAGCCACGGGAGCACTCCCTTGTCGTCGCAAAACACGAGCTGACGCCCGACCGAGGTGGTGACCACGAACGCCGATCCGGTAAAGCGCGCGAGCTCGACGCGCTTCGTACCGTCACTCGACGTCCATGGCGAAATGGCCGCGTTGAATGCGCCGTCCGCAACCTCTTGGTCCGCGGCGTCGTTCACGGCACTGTTGATCTGTCGCGAGGTTTCGTCGGACAGACCCTTCTTCGCCGCGTTGGCCGCGTCACCCATCGACTTCTTCGCTCGGTCGACGATCGACCCTTGAGCGGCGGCGCGGCAATGCGGGATTCCTGCGCTCAGCGATGCAACCAGCGCGGCGAGCGACCAGCGGGCGACTTGCATGTCTTGCTCTCAAGCCAAGGTTCGACTCGGTCCGTTACGTCACGGTGGTGGAGTTGCGGCCGCGACGCGCACGCCTGACGCTACAGCGATCCGGACTGTACCGTAAGAGGCGTATCCCGGAACTCATCATTGTACGGGCGGATTGAGCAACACGATCCCTATCTACACCCACAGTTCTGACTCACAGTCGAGGAACCATGCGAGTTCTCCGCGTCACGCTTGTCGCGTTGCTAGTCGCCTCCGCGTTCGCCGCTTGCAAAAAGGGCGGCGGTTACATGCACACCACGCCCCAGCCGGTACAGACGCCGTAAGCGCTACGCTGCCTTGAGCCGACCCTCGAGGTAGCCCAATACCGCTAGCGCGACCGGCACGGCAATCAGAATCGCCACGGTCGAGGCGACAATCCAGCGCTGATCGAGCCGAGCCGACAGACCCGGCACCATCAAGAGCATCGCCAGCACCGCGCCAAATAGCGCGGTGTCAACGAGCATGCCCATGACCAGGCCGGACGCGACGCTCCACGTGATGATCGAGCCGCGCACAGGTGGGCCTGCTGTGACGTTGGTCGGTTACGGCTTGATCTGGATCGGAGCGCCACGCGGGACCGCCCACCAGATCTGCTCGATCTCGGCGTCCGTCACGGCGATGCAGCCTTCCGTCCAGTCGAAGTCACGGTGCTCCGCCCCCACACTCTTGAACGCGGGCGGCAGACCAT
>CAWFOG010000012.1:0-11924 GCA_963817445.1 uncultured Gemmatimonadaceae bacterium | reverse complement strand
GTTCGTGTTAGATTGACCTCATTCATGGATCGTGAATCATGATTCGTCAGTCGCTCATCCTGATGCTGAGCGCCGCGACGGCCGCGTCGGCGCAGAGCGTGCGCCCAGCGTGGAATCTCGATCTCGTCGCGGGCAGCGGGCCGACGACGCACTTCGACGGCGTGGCGTGGTACCGTGACAACGCGCCGACGTTCGGCCGCGTCGCGCTCACCGTCGCATTTCCAACGCACAGCCGCATTCGGCCCGTGGTGACGCTCGATCGTTCGGAGAACGTCGTGCTGTCCGGTAGCGACGCCATATGCGAGGTCGCGCCAGACGGAAGCTGCCGGCGCGAGTTCCCTCCGATCGCCGGGTATGCCCTCGGCGCGGGCCTCCGCGTCGCGCTGGTGCCGATGCTCGACGTCGGCGTTGCCGCGGGCGTCGGCTCGATGGGTGGGCGGAGCGAGTACGCGAACGCGGACCTCGCCCTGCGATTGACCGCCCACATGCGCGCGATGGCCGAGCTACGGCAACTGACCGTGCACGAGGCGTCGGGCGGGCGGCTGTGGTGGCGACCGATCAGCTTCGGGTTGCGGCTTCAATAACGCAGACGAACATCCTCGAGCCGGAGGGTCGCGATCTCCAACGCGTCGCCGCGAAGGCGCAGCGTCATGATGGCGGTGCGCGACGGACAGCAGTTGGCGTCGCCGTCCGAGTAGATCGCCGCGTCGGCCGCGAGGGTGCGCACGTCGACGTGGAAGCCGTGCTGAATCGAGCCGGGGAAGCGATGCTCGAGCGAATCGATGAAGGCCAGTCGCACGGCGTGCAGTGAATCGCCGCGATACAGCATGATGTTCTGACTGCAGCCGCCGGTGCCGTTCACACATTCCTCAATTGCCACCAGCGCGCCGCCCCCGCCCCCGGGCGCGGGCGCGACCGTCGGTGTCGTGGAATACATGGCGTCCGCCTCTGACCGCTCATGCCACACTGGCGTCAATGTGGCAGCGCGCCCGGACGCGGAATCGGCTCGTCGATCTCGCTCGGCGACGGTGAAGAGCACGAGCTCCGTCTCTCGCACCGTATCGGGCGGCGCGCCGGCGTCACCGGGCAGGAGCCAGACGCGCGCGTAGTGCGCGTACGACCAGATGCGTCCGTCGGCGACGCCTGCGTCGTGGATGCCGAGTGCACGGCATGGGTGGGTGGCGGCTTGACGCACGTCGTCAGCCCACATGTTGTCGCCGAGGTCGAGGCAGCGACGCGCGGCGGAATCGGCGGACACTGTCGCCGCCGCACTCAGAGCATGTCCGGACAGGGGCGGCGCCGCCGGCGCGCGCTGGGCGAGGAGGGCGTGCGTCGTCAGACACAGTGCGGCGGTTGCGATGGAGAGTCGTCGGTCGAGCATGGGTGAGTATGAGGGGATCGTCTCACCTATCGACTGCGCAACTCCCGCCAACGTTACGACTGCGCGCCGCGCTCCGGTCCTAGCCTCGCGCCTGACTTCGCAGGGATTTGAAACCGGCGCGAAGGTCCTCGGTGAGAAGCTGCGGTTGCTCCCACGCCGCGAAGTGGGTGCCTTTGTCGTGCTTCTTGTAGTAGATCATTTTCGGATACGCGCGCTCGGCCCAGCTTCGCGGGGCGGCGTAGATCTCGTCCGGGAAGACCGTCACGACCATTGGAAGCTTTACGCCGCGGACGTCGAAGAAGCCACCTTTTTCGTGGAGCTGGGCGGTGTCCCAATAGAGGCGCGCCGACGAGATCGCGGTGTTCGTCAGCCAGTACAGGGTGATGTTGTCGAGGATGTCGTCACGCGTGAGGCCTTCGTGCGCTCCGGCGAAGACGCGTGCGATCAGGTCGTAGCTACTCGCGTCGTGATCGAGGATCCACGCGGCGAGACCGACCGGCGAGTCGGCGAGGCCGTAGAGCGTCTGCGGCCGCAGTCCCATTTCGTTGGCGTAGCCGAGTCCTTTTGAATAAAAGAATGCGAGTTGATCCCAGGCGCGTCGCTCGTCGGGCGAGAGCGTGGACGGCGGCGCGGCGCCCGCGGCGAGTGCCTTGCTGATCTCGGGGGGAACGGTCGCCGGCATGTTCGTGGACACGCCGAGCAGTTCCGGCGGCGCCTGGAGTGCCATCACTTCGGTGACGGCGTTGCCCCAGTCGCCGCCTTGCGCGACGAAGTGCGTGTATCCGAGCCGCTTCATTAGAGTTGTCCACGCGCGAGCGATGCGTGGAGGGGTCCAGCCGGGGGCAGTCGGCTTGCCGGAGAATCCGTAGCCAGGCAGCGACGGTATGACGACGTCGAAGGCGTCGGCTGCGGTTCCGCCGTATTTGGTCGGATTGGTGAGCGGCTCGATGATCTTCAACTGCTCGATGATCGATCCGGGCCATCCATGCGTGACGATGAGCGGCAGCGCGTTCGGATGCGTGGACTTGACGTGAATGAAATGAATGTCGAGCCCATCGATCTCGGTGATGAATTGCGGGAAGGAGTTCAGCTTTGCCTCACACTTCCGCCAATCGTGCTCGGTCGCCCAATAGCGCGCGAGCGCCTGAGCCGTGGCGAGCTGGACGCCCTGCGTGGCGTCGGGGACGGTCTCGCGGTCGGGCCACCGCGTGGCCTTGACGCGTCGGCGCAAGTCGGCGAGGTCCGCGTCGGAGAAGCTCACGTGAAATGGGCGAAGCTCGGCGTGCTCGGGGCTTGATTGGAGTTCTGTCAACGCGGTGCTCATTGTATCAGCTCTCCTGGGGAGACCGAGAAGACCGAGCCGGCCTGCGGCGAGGCTCGCGGCGGCGGTTACGATGAAGCGGCGGCGATTTGGATCGGGCGGTGGTCGCATCTCAGGGCTCTCCGTCGCCAACGATGGAAGTGGATGCGATTGGACTCAACTGGAGGAGTGTGGTCGAGTCGGCGGCGGCGGGGTATGGGACGTTGGTCCCGAGCGATGGCGGGCGAGTCGGTGGAGGCGAGTTGACTCATGACTTGACTCGTACTTGACACATGACTTGACTCATGATTGACTTATGGCATG
The DNA here is from genome assembly GCA_963817445.1 of uncultured Gemmatimonadaceae bacterium. Lineage (GTDB taxonomy): Bacteria > Gemmatimonadota > Gemmatimonadetes > Gemmatimonadales > Gemmatimonadaceae > JAQBQB01. The sequence goes on along the minus strand of CAWFOG010000012.1, from coordinate 8,919 downwards.
AGCTACGTCCCGCAATTCACCGTCACGCTGCGTCTCCTCTCCCTCGTGGAAACGATCGCGGCCCTGCGGGAACGCATCCAGGGCGCCGCCGTCGAGGTGGCGTGGATTCCCGCGCTCCAAAAGGACTCGCGCACTCGCAACGCCCACGCCTCCACCGCCATCGAGGGCAATCGGCTCACCCTCGATCAGGTGCGCACGCTCGACGAGGGTGGCGAGTTGACCGCATCCGATGCTCGGTCGGATCGCGAGATTCTCAACTACCTCGCGGGCCTGCGCTACGTCGAGAAGCACGCGCGCAAGAAGGCCATTCGGCACGACGACATCTTCCGGCTCCATCGCATCCTCGCCAAGGACGTGATGGACCAGGGCGAGGCTGGGCGGTATCGCACCATCGGCGTTCAGGTCGGACGCTATATGCCGCCGGCCCCCAGGCAGGTGTCCGGCCTCATGTTCGAGCTGTTAGAATGGTGGAATAGCAGATCCGGAGAGCTGTCCCCCGTGTTGAGTTCCGCCATTCTCCACTACCAATTCGAGGCGATCCATCCGTTCGCCGACGGCAACGGTCGCACGGGCCGCGCCTTGGCGCTCTGGGAGCTCTATCGACGTGGCTTCGACACGCACCACATCTTCTCGGTCGACGAGTACTACTGGGAGGATCGTCCGGCCTACTACGCCGCGCTCGACGCGGTGCGCCGCGACGGCGACGACGTCACCGGCTGGCTGGAGTACTCCGCGGAGGGTCTCAGACAGACGCTCGAGCGAGTATGGCTGCGCGTCCACTCGTTCGACGTCGCGACGCCGCAGCGCCTCGTCCTTCGACCAAAGCAGGAGCGGTTGCTTCAGCTACTGCGCGACCACGGCAGCATGTCGCCGTCGGAGATCTGGGCCGCGCTCGGCGTGTCCAGGCAGGGGGCGATGGATCAGCTTCGCCCGTTGCTCGACGCGGGGCGGATAGAGAAGATTGGCGGCAAGAAGACCGGACGATACGCGCTGCGCTCACTCGAGGGGAGACGATGAACGACGCTGAGACGTGCGTGCTCGGAGTGGCTTTGATCGGGGTTTTCTCGGCATTTTCGCTCGCGCCTGCCTGCGCGCTGGCGCAGACCAACGGTGCGAACGCCGCGGCGCAACTCGGGTCGGCGAACTGGCAGGTGCGCGCCGGCGCGTTTGCGACGATTGATCAGACGCCGAGTCGTTGGAAGGATTCGACGCTGGCGAGAAAGTTGTTGCAACTTGTTATACGCGAGGACGAGTTTCAAAAGCAAATCATTCGCGCGTCGAACGACACACTCGGGTACGGCGACGTACTCGGCGAGGGCTATAGTGAATACACAGCCCAAGCTGTCGACGAATGTCTTCGCTATTGCGATAAAGAGGGCATTCTCGACATGATGTTGGCCGATGCCCGACGGGGACCGACGCGCGGCGCCGCGGTCGAGCTCCTTGGCAACGCGTACAGTCGATTTGGATTCTCGGTCGAGCAACGAGTGAGAATGGACGACGTGATGATCGATGCCGCGTCCGATCCAACCAGCTTTCTCACGCGTTGGTCAGCCGTCGCAGCGCTCGGGTCGGCGATTCTTACGGGCCACGACTTGCCGCCGCTCGAGCGACAGCGGATTCACAGAACTGTGATCGGCGCCGTCGGCGACGCTTGGGCCGACGTTCGGATCAGCGCGATTGGCCGGATTGCGGAGTTCGGGGATCCAGCCGATTCCGCTCTGCTGTCGCGGATCGCGGAGCAAGACACGGCGCGCGGGACGGCGCACGGGCGAGTGGTGTATCCTGTGCGCGACGCGGCTCGGCGGGCGATGGAGGACATTGGGCGGGCGCAGCGATCGCCGCCGCCGGAAGGTGTCCAAAATGTCGATATTTCCCGCCCTGAACTGGCCCCAAGCGTTGGGTCAGCTGGCTAAACCACTCCGCGCCGCTGGACTGCGTGAGCAGTTCTCGAAGCGACTCCAGGAAATCAGGAGGTCTAACGGAGGCGGCACTCTTAGCCTCTGAGTTTGCCAGGTCCCAATTTGCTACTAGTTCGTCCCAAACTAGTAGATGGCCGGTCTTGTCGGCATTCTACCAAATTCGGACGAGCTAGTAGGAAGCTAGGAGTTGGCGACGAGGCGCAGGATATTTCTCGGGGCGACACAATCGCTCGGCAATTGCCGAGTCGCGTTGATCACGGCCGAAGAGCCCCCCGGGGGCCGACGAAAAAGGGAACTGCCATAAATATCTGCGGCAATGCCTGCTAGCCTTCGGACCGCCGTCTGAATGTCACGGGTGGTTGAACCGGGGATGCGCACGTAATAATCGCCGTCGTCAGTGACGCGAGCTCCGCCGACCACGACACCACCGATCAAGTCGATGGCCTGTTGACGTTCACGCTGCGCTGTGCCGTCTTTGAACAGCACTTTCACGATGCTGCGCACCATGAACATGGCTGTGTCTGACTCACCCCGAACGATACCAAGGGCCGTAAACAGTGAGTCCGGAAGGTAGTCCGGCGAAAGGGCCGGCACCGTGTGCGCGCCGCCGGCGATATGCGGTGCGGCGGTAGCGGGCGAGGGGTGATGCGTGCATCCGCTCAGGCCCAATAGCGAGAGTGTCGCAACGATTCCGACGGAGCTCAATGGTCGCAGTCGTCGAACCAGACATCGATTCCTTTCGCCCTGTCCGACACTCATCTTGCCGAATCACGTTGCGGTCTGACGTGCTCATCATCCAATCGCCCACCGAGGAGGAAGGGAGCCGCGATTACGATCTGCGGCAGTACCTCGAGCTTACGGATGGCCGCCTGAATGTCTCGATACGTCGGACCCGGGATCTGAACGTAATAGTCGCCATCGCCATCGGGAAACCGAAAACCGCCGACGACGATACCGCCGACGAGGTCGATTGCCTGCTGTCGTTCGCGCTGCGCCACGCCGCCCTTGAACAGCACCTTGAGCATGCTGCGCACGACACTCAGAGATGTGTCATCCTCCGCCCGAAGGGTTCCGAGCGAATCGATCAATGCTCGTGGAAAGTGGCCCTGGGCAGTCGAAGGCACCGGGTGCGCGCGGTCCGCGATGCTTGGCGTAGCGGTGGCCGGCGACGGCTGCGGCGCGCATCCGACGAGGCTCGTCGAGACGAGTGCCACCGCGCTCAAGACAGTGAAATACAGCCGGCGTGCCAGCGCGGGGCCCGAACGGGTTGGCTGAGCGGCATCGACATTTGACGAGCGAGTCCTGTTCGAGCGGTACACAGTTGCCTCCTCATCAAGTCACTCTAACCTATTCTCTTCTATAAGAAGAGTGACAGCCGCGACACCCCGGCGGTAACTGAATCGCGCGCGTCGAACCGCGTCGCGTGTTGTTAGCGCGTCGCGCTCGTATCAGCCTGGGCCGAACTTGAAAAACACGATGAACGGAAATGCGTACTCGACCTGCGGCAGCGCTTTCAGCTTCGCGACCGCCGCCTGAATGTCGGCATAGGTCGAACCAGGGATGCGAACGAAATACTCACCATCGGTATCGAGGCGAAATCCGCCGACGACGAGACCACCGATCGAGTCGATCGCCTGCTGACGCTCGCGCTGCGCTGCGCCGTCTTTGAACGCCACCTTTACGATGCTGCGCACCATCTTCAGGACGTCGGCGGAGTCACGCCGAACCGTACCGAGCGCAGTAAACAGTGAGTCCGGCATGTAGTGCGGCGCAGTCGCGGGCACCGGAGGCGCGCCGTCGGCGATACGGGGCGCGGCGCTCGCGGGCGATGGCTGATGCGCGCAGCCGCTCAATGTCAGTCCCGCGAATGTGGCGACGATTCCGCCGCGGCGAACCAGTCGCTTCGCTCGAATTGCGATGAGACGAATTGGGGGAACGCAGCGCGGAGTTGGCGGGCGAGTCGTAGCTGTGCGGCGCATTGTTGCCTCGTCTCCAGAGTCAGCTGCACATCGACAGGGGGCACTTGACGTTCAACGTGCATGACCGTCCTTTAACTACCTACCCTATATAGAGCGAACACCCCATTGCGCAACAGTTCCAGTCGAGTCGCTGGACGTCAGGCAACAGGTTTTTCCCCGACACCATGTCCGTCGATACCGACGGCGTGCATTACCGGAGGCGCAGGCTGTTTGGATCGACCGAGGAAGTGGTGAACTGTCGCCAGATCGCGTCGGTGAAAGTCAGCAACGGCATTCTGTTCGCGTCGATCCGGATCGAAACGAGTGGCGGGTCCCAGCCGGTCGAGATCAAGGGGCTGGGCAAGCGCGAGGCGAGAGTCGTTCGCGAGACGATCCAACAAATGCAGCAGCGGAGTTGATCCGAACAAGCGCTACGGATTCTTGGCCGTCGGAGGCGCGCTGCGCACTTTGCGCAGGCTATCGCGCAGCTTCTCGACCTCCGAACAGTTCATGTCGGACCATCCTGCCATCAAACCGTCGAGTCGCCGCCGCGCCGGCAGGTCGCGTATCGAGAATATCGTGTCCGATACACGCTGCATGATTGCTGCCCCACTATCATCGCCATAGACCAGCATGAGTCGGTCTCGTTCGCACCCAAAGCGATGGGCCCGTTCCCGAGCCTCATCGGGTGTTTTGGAGCCGAGCCACGCGCGAATCAGGTGCGCGAGGGAGTCGCCAGGTCCCACCGCTATGACACCTCGCGGTGATGGGGCGGGCTTCGAGCATCCAAACGCGACTGCGGCGACGAGAGCCAGGGCCATCGCGACTGAACTGCTTCGAGCGGCGCGAGGCGCGGCTGTGGAGTGTGTCATGTCGATTAGACGACCTGCATGAGCGGCCCGCAATCCCTTCGCGCGAGACACTAACGCCCGACCGTCCATGAGTTCGCGCCCTGACTCTCATATGGAAACGGGCCCGGCGAGATCAGGTATCTCGCCGGGCCCGAACTTCATCTGGTCAATCGAGCGGCGGTGCTCTCGTGGAGCCGGCGAGCAACAATATCCTACACACGTCTCGAACGTCACGCCATAGGTTCGACCGCCGGACCCGCGTGATTCTGCTGCTCGCGTTGGGGCACGCGAGAACGTGATCGTCTCGGCGGTACAGCGCGGCCAGCTAGCGCTGAACATGGGAAGCGGTGACAGTTGCGCTGCTGAGACGGTCACACGAGAGATTGTCTCGCGGCGTCTACGGTTGGTCACGGATTCTCCCGGCATGGTTAGCATCGCTGCTAGGTGACGATGGAATGCCCGTGCAATACGCGTCGCGGGCCCCGCGTCGCTGTTACCGCGTATACAAGCTTAGAATGCTTTAATCTGTCGGGGTTCAACACTCGAAAAATTAGGACGCTTTAATGTACCGAGTTCAAATCTTAATGTCACAAGGCCATTGGTCGCGCTTGCTTCAGTTGCTTGACTGGCGAAGATTGGTCGCACGATGCGATCGTGCGCCGTGCGCCTCGACGACGGGGTGTCGTGCAGCTACGATCGTGCCGGCTCCGCACGGCTCGCGAGGCCGGCAGACGCGCTGAGGTCTGCCTCACTGCGCCACCTCGGCGTGCATCAACGCCGAATTGCCCATACGCCCCTATGCGCAGCTCCATCCGGGTTGGCTTGGTCGCGGTGTCGTTTCTTGCCTTCGCAAGCTGCTCAGAGCCCACGAACATGCGGCGCGGAAACGATTCGGCTGGCGGACCCGAGGCCGCCATGAACTCAGCCGCTTCGCTGAATACGGTGAAGATGACTGCTCTGAGTCGCTACGCCGATGGCGGGTGCAACGCGTCCGTCACGGACTCATCTGGCCTCACGCGTGGGTACGCGATGGTTCGCCAGAACCTGCCGTTCGCGATTCCAGCGATTCAACACGACGCAAAAACGGGACAGGGTAACGGCGCCATCGTTCGCTTCAGTGTCAAGCGCGCCTCCGGCCCTCCGGTCTCGTTCAGTTGCTGGGTGCCAAACACTGAGTCACCGACGGACTTGATCTCGGCGATGCACGCGTCCAAGAACGGTCGTTGGTCGTCGCTGTTTCGCTTGTTGCCGCACGCGACGGTGATTCCGGATTCCGCGCATCGTCAGCCCCTGAGCAACGAGGTGAGATCATTTGCGGCTGTAACGCTCGCTCCTCACCTGACCCCCGTTAGCGTCTCGAATCGCTTGCGGCCGAATTTCGACGACGAATGTCACGACGCGCAGGGTGACTTCGAGTGGTACTCAAACGCCGACGGTACGTGGCTGATAATAGATGTCGACATTGACGTGTGCGACGATTCGGGCGGTGACATTTTCGGGTATGTCATTGACAACGGGTACGACGAACCGCCGCATGTCGTCGTCGACGCGACCGGTTATCTGGTGAAGCCCCTTCTCGATTCGGTAACGTTCACCGCCGAGGTCGTAAGCCGCACGCATCTTCCGCCGGTGGGCTGGAAATGGGCCCCCGGCAACGGAACGGCGAATGACCCTTGGACTCGGGCCTGCATCGGCACAGGAACGACATGTCGAATCCCACTTCACGGGAGTGGTACGATGACATATAGCGTCCTGGATACTGAGGGCGACAGCATTCAGGGCAGTGTGATCGTCTACATCGCGCCGTTCGCGAATGTTGATTCGTTGAATGACAACGGCGGCCCAGGGGACCAGGATCCGGTCGATTCGTTGGACTACCTGGCGTCCGTGGGACTCAAATCCAGCCAGCATCTCGCCTCACGGGAAGAACCTCAAATGGATTCGCGAAGCGCCATGTATGGTCCATTTAGCGAGGACGTCGTGTGGGCACCGCCGTCAACGGAGATTTCATCGCTTCAATCTTTCGGCATTTGGGTCAACGCGCGCGTAGACGGCGAGTGGACCTATACGTGGGGCGGAGATCTTCGAAAACAATGCTGCTCAACTCACCTGAACGAGCCCAGCCGCAACCTCAACGGCCCTGCCGGGTCGTACCGCGGCGACTGTACCGACCTCGTCTATGTTGCAGTCAAGCAAGAACTCGGGCCCTCCGGCTGGTCACACTTGAAAATGAGTACGGGAATGTTTGATACGGCGAGTACGGCAACGTTGGCATCATACGGTTACGAGCGCATATCAGATAGTACGCAGGTGCGGGCCGGCGATGTGGCGATAAAAATGTATATTGGCGGCGGTGGGCACGCGGGAATCTTCCTCGATTGGGAGGACGGGTGGCGGCCAATTGTGTTGTCTAACAACGGTCATCCAGCGAATCCAACTTTTGAGATTCCCTTAGTTCACGACACGGTTAATGTCGACAATCTCACTACGTATGGCGACTTTGCGGCATTGGCAGGGAAATCGCTATCTCCGAAGTTCTTTCGGCCAATTCTGCCGTAAGTAGTTGAGCCTCAGTTATCGCGGGCCGGCCAAATCCGTTGAGATACGTGGTCGGCTGGAGTCAGCTTACTCTCCGTCGCTCTCGTGACGATTCTATGTACAGGCCTCTGCTCGTCGGAATAGCGGTATTCGCCGGATACGCGTGCCACCAAGCCGACGCCCGCCGCGTTGAGAATTCACGGAGATGTCAGTCGTCTAAGGACGCGATCTGCGTACAGGACACGCTGTGGACGCGGACCGCTGGCGTGCCCGGATCGGATGTTTCGGGGGTGACCTGGATCGTCTTCAGTTCGGCCGATGACACAATCGCATTTGAGGTAGTGGTTGATTCTACGACCATGTTTGACCCGGACGACCCCTCCAACGTTGGCGTGGCACTCCAGCGTAGCGTCCTGGGGGGCGGATGGGTTGAGCGTGAGCCAGATACGCATATGCTAAAGCCATACGTGCACGCGCGCATTCACGAGGACGGAGCGTATCGGCTCGATATAGCTATGTCTGGAATACGTATATCCGGAACTACCGAGGATTCAGTACCGTACGTGCTCGCCGTTCGAAGGCCCGTCGGTTCTCCTGCCCTTCGACCGACTGGAGGCAGAGCACTTCTCCAACTCGTTGGGGATACGGCGGCGGTTTTCGCTTTGATACCGAACTCCGTTCCCGTGGCAGCGCAGCGTGGCCACGAAAACGCGTGGGGGATCAAACCGGGCCTGGCGAAAAACGGCAGGTACTCGGTGTTGCTTGTCGCCGACTCGATGTATCGCATTTGCCGGCTGCCATGCAGTAAGGTCGAAAGCGTTGTGTTGAAGCCCAATGTGACCTCGTCATGGACTCCGTGAGCCGGGGTGTGCGCTCTTACGCGCCATCGCCAAGCCTCGCGCGTTCCCGCCCGTTCCACCTCTGGTTCACGTGACAGTAGCGGCGGAGCTTGATCCGGGATAATTCATGAGGGCGCACTGTCCACGTGACGACGAGAGCCTCCCTCGACCCGCGGGCAGTTTCGAACCCCCGAGAGGCGAACGTTTGCACTGCTATTTGCCTTATGGCTGGCCTGCCCGTTGATCGGCGCCTGGCTTCTCGGCTCATCCGGGCGCGTTGGCACCGGCTTCGCGCTCGGCTTCTTTCTCGGTCCACTCGGGCTCATCATCGCTGCGATCATGCGCAACGACCCTGTCGTGCCGGCGCCAGCGTCGGCCGCGCATCTCGATGAGCGCAAGTGCCCCCGGTGCGCGGAATGGGTTAAGCGCGAGGCTGTCGGGTGTAGGTATTGCGGCGCGGAACTCGGCGTTGCGGCAATGCGCAATGCGCGCATTGTCACACCGTCTACTCGCCGGACCTCGCCGCGTGCCCGCATTGCCGCTCTACGGAACGGCGCGGGAATCGCCCCGTCGGTCGCGAGCTGTGACGCCACACGCGCGAGGCCTTCGGCGCGTGGAGGTTGACGACAGCGCGGCACGTCGTCGCGGCTTCCTGGGTGCGCCTCACCCACATTCCTCATAACTGCACGCCCGCGTCGCGCTGACGCGTGACTTCCAACGCGGCGGCGGTCCGGCGCGACAGCAATCCTGGCCTCCGCGCGACGGGCTGGGAGCGCTACTCGGCGATGCGATCGCGCCATCACACGCACTA
>CAWFOG010000011.1:0-16077 GCA_963817445.1 uncultured Gemmatimonadaceae bacterium | reverse complement strand
TAAACGCCCGCACGAGCGGCGGCGTTACAGGAGTGTGCTCACGTATCCATCGGTGATGGCCACAGGCCCGGACGACGACCTGCCAGAACTGGTCGACGCCGTTCAGTCAGGCCGCCCGGCGGCGATCGATCGCCTCGTCGCCCGCGTGCAAACGCGCGTCCGCGGCTGGGCCGAGCGATTCACCGGTGATGCGGACGAAGCCGACGACGTCGCGCAGAAGGTGTTGATCGGCCTCGAGCGGCGCGTGCGCAGGTACGACGGCGCGAGCAGGTTCTCCACCTGGCTGTTCGCGGTCACTCGCAATGTGGCGCTGTCGGAGCGCCGGAGAACCGAACGACGCGCGCAGTTGCTCGCCGCACGCTCGTTGCGCGACGACTCGGTGGCCGACGCGGCCGATGGTATGGATCCAGATGCGGTTCGCTTGGCGGCGCTCGCCCTCTCGTATTTCGAAGAGCTGCCGCGAATGCAGCGCCTCATCTTCGATCTCGCCGACATTCAGGGACTCGCGCCAGTCGAGATCGCGCGCAGGCTCGGCATGGAGCAGGCGACGGCGCGCGCAAATCTGTTCAAGGCGCGGCGCGCGATTCGCGCGCGGTTGCTCGCGGAGCACGCGCGTCTCTTGGAGGAGTATCGATCATGAATTGCAACGAAGCGCGTGAGGCGATGTTGACGGCGGAGCTCGATGAGCTCGACGCGATGAGCGATTCGACGCTCGGGCGACATCTCGAGTCGTGCGCAGTCTGCCATCGACTCGCGCGGACACTGAGTCTCGATCTCGACCGTTTGTCGGCGACCGTTACCGACCGCGCGGCGACGCGAGTCCGAACCGTTCGGCGAGCGACGGCGCTCGGCGCGGCGATCGCCGCGGCGGCGATCATCATTTCCGTCGTGCCACAGTTGCATCGCGGCGACGGGCCAGAGCCGGCGCGCGACCCGCGCGCCCACGTCGCCAGCGCGGTGTCGGTCGACATCGCGCCGGGTCAACGGGCCGCGGTGTTTGCCACGAAGGATCCCAAGGTGACGGTCGTGTGGATCATGCAACGAGGTGACCATTGAAAACGATCATGTTGTTTGCGGTGGCGGCGATGGTGTCGGTGGCGCAGGGAGTCGCGCAGGCGCAGAAGCCGGCGGTCGATACCACGCGCACGTCACGCATCGACACGGCGTCGCGCGGAGGCGTGAACCAGACCACGAAGACGATCCCGCTTCACCACTTGAGCAACAACGATGCGGTCAAGCTGCTCAATCCGTACCTGGCCGGTCAGGGCTCGGTGTATCAGATGGGATCGGGGATGCGCGCCGTCACGGTCAGCGCGACGCCACGCGGCTTCGCGGCAGTCGAAAAGGTGCTCGCCGAGTATGATCGGTCACCCGTCACGCTGACGCTCAACTTCCAGCTCATTGCGGCCGATACGGCGAAGACGCGCGATCCCGCGGTAGCGGGCCTCGATTCGCTCCTGCGCGGCGTGCTCAAGTTCTCGGGGTATCGCCTCCTCACCGCGGCAGTTGCGACAGTGAGTGAAGGCAGTGAAGCGACGCAGACGCTGAGCACGGGCGGCGACCGCGATTTTCGGCTTTCGTGCACGGTCACGGACGTCACGGGGGACGGTGCCGACGCGGTCGTACATCTAGTCGTCGAACTCCGGCGCGTCGGCGTCGAATCGAACGGAGGGGTCACCATGCCAGACCCGCTGCTGTTCAGCACCGGCGTGACTATCCCGATTGGAAACACGGTCGTGCTCGGGAGCACCGTCGAGGTCAGTACGACAACCGCGGTGAGCGGAATCAAACCGGGGATGGGTGAAATCCACGTGACGCCGACCACCGCCGAGCGCGCACTCATCCTCACCGTTCGACCGACCATCGGCGAGACGAAGCGCCGCGACTAGCGGCGCTTCGTCTCGCGCCGGGCACCACCACCCTCACTCCGCCCGCAGCGCCACCATCGGATCCACCCGGCTCGCACGCCGCGCCGGCAAGTAGCACGCGAGTATTGCGACCGCGGACAACACCGCGGTCACGATTGCGAACGTCGCCAAATCACTCGGCCCTACGCCGAACAATTGACTGCGCAGCAGTCGCGTGGAGGCGATCGACGCCGCGAGGCCAACGCCGACCGAGATCGCGATCAACCGAGCGCCCTCGCCAATCACCATGCGCGACACCTGCCTCGCACTCGCGCCAAGTGCGATGCGCACGCCCACTTCGTGCGTGCGCTGCAACATCGTGTAGCTCATCACGCCATACACGCCCACCGCCGCAACGGCGAGCGCGACAGCGGCGAACAGCACGGTGAGCCACATCGTCGTCTTGGACGACGTGACGACGGCGTCCAGATCTTGCTGCATCGAGCGGAAGCGCCACACTGGCTGGTCGCGATCGACGCGCAGAATTGCCTCGCGCACCGTCTTCACGAGATCGAGTGGATTGCCGCTCGTGCGCACGACGATGCTCGTGAAGATCTGCGGCCGCTGCGCATGAGGGACGTAGGCCTGAAGCATTGGGTCTTCGTTCAGCCGGTACTGCCGCGCGTCGCCCACGACGCCGACCACCGTGCGCCAATCGTCGTCGCCCAGCTTGATACGCTTGCCGATCGGCGACTCGTGCGGCCAGGTCGCGTCGGCGAACAGTCGGTTGACGACGACGACGGGTAACGTGCCGGCACGGTCGGTCGTCGCCACGTCGCGGCCCGCGAAGAGCGGAATGCGCATCGTCGCGAAATAGTTGGTGGTGACGCTGTTGACGAGCATCGACGGCGCGTCGCCGGCTTTCACCGGCGCACGGCCGTCGACGACGACCGGATAGATCTCGCCATTGCCGCTGAGCGGCGACGCGCGCACGAGCGCCGCGGACTGCACGCCGGGCAGCGAGCGAATTTCGCCGATCGTGCGATCGAACATCGACCAGATCTTATCGGGCGAATCGTACTTGCCGGCGGGGAGCCGAAACTGCGCCGTGAGCAGATGGCTGCCGTCGAATCCCGGATCCACCCGCACCAACGCGACCAATGATCGCGTGAGCAGTCCGGCCGACGCGAGCAGCGACAGCGACAGCGCGAGCTGCACGACGACGAGCGCATTCCGTGTCGACAGATGCCGCAGGCCGCCGGCGGCGCGCGAGCGCAACATGTCGGCGAGGTCGGTTCGCGACGCTTTCCACGCCGGCGCCAAACCAAACAGCACGCCCGTGCCGACGGACACGACGAACGCGAACAGGAGCACCGATCCATCGACGCGAATTGTCGCGGGGTCGATGGGGAGTTGCGAACCGATCAGCGACACGAGACCCGGTGTCATCGCGACCGCGACGAGAACGCCCGCGGCCCCGCCGATGAGCGACAGCACGACGCTCTCCGTCAGCAATTGCCGCGCAATGCGCGTGCGTCCGGCGCCGAGCGCCGCGCGCACCGAGAGCTCGCGCGCGCGGGATGCTCCGCGCGCCAGCTGCAAATTGGCCACGTTCGCGCAGGCGATGAGCAGCACGATCGCCACGGCACCGAGAATGACGAGCAGCCGCTCGCGCGTCGGTCCGACCGTGTCGTCCTTGAGCGATCGGACTTGCGCGCCGGTGCCGGCGTTGGTCGCGGCATACGACTCGGCGAGTCGCGCTTCGATCGCCGAGAGATCGCGTTGCCCGGCGTCGACCGTCGTGCCGGGCGCGAGCCGGCCGATCACGGCGATGCCGCGCGTGCCGCGATCGAGTCCGTGCGCGTTCGGGTAGAAGCCGATCGGAACCATCACGTCGGGCGTGCCGCCAAGCGGCACGGGCATGTTCGGCACCGTGATGCCGACGACGGTGAACACCGTGCCGTTGATCGTGATGGGCTTGCCGAGGAGCGCGGGGTCGCCGCCGAACCGCACCCGCCACGCTTCGAACGACACGATCGCCACCGGCGCCGACGTCGCCAGTTCGGTTTCCGCATCGGTGAATGAGCGTCCTTGAATCATGCGCGCGCCGATCACGCGCAGCAGGCTGGCCGACACGAACGATCCGATCAACCGATCGGGCGTGTCGCCGCCGGTGAGGTTGACGCTCTGACCGCGAAGCGCGCCCAACTCGACAAAGCTGTGATTCTGCCGGCGCCAATCGACGTAGTCGGCGTACGACACGCCCTGGTTGCCCTGATTCCGCTGCGTCCCCCACACGATGACCAGTCGATCGGGCGCGTCGAATGGCAGCGGGCGAATGAGCACCGCGTTGACCACGGAGAAAATCGCGGTGTTGGCGCCGATGCCGAGCGCGAGGGTGATCGCCGCGACGGCGGCGAACGCGGGCCGGCGCGCCAGACTGCGCAGGCTGTAACGCAGATCCCGGACGAAGATGTCCATGTTGTCCTCAGGGGTCGCGGGCGGGGTGGGAGCCAGATACGCCGGGGCGAGATCGGGTGCGCGCGCGCGGCTTGTTCGCGCCGCGACGAACCATTGCAATGGCGCGCTGCACGTGAGATCGAGAGCGAGCGCCAGTACTTCGCGAACGAACGCGATGGCACCGCGAGACCGAGCGTCGCGCATGCGCGCGCCGGCGAACGCGACCATCTCGTCGCCGAATCGCTCGCGAAACGCGGGTGGGAATGTCAGCAGCGCGAAACGGTAGCAACGCGCGAGAACCGTGTCGTCGCGCCTCATGCAATTTCCGGAGTGCGCAGGATGCCTGTGCTGCGCGCGCGATGGACGACTTGTGCGAGCCGCTCGACCTCGAGTTCGAGGGTGCGGCGACCAAGGGCGGTCAGCCGGTAGTAGCGTCGGCGTTCGTCGTCATCGGGGGTGCGGCGTCGTCGCGGCGCCGCTTCGATCAGCGAGGCGGAGAGCATCCGCTGGATAGAACCGTAAAGCGTGCCCGGCCCCATGCGGATCTGTTGCTGTGTCGTCTCTTCGATCTCTCTGGCGATGGCATAGCCATGCCGTTCGCCCGCGCCGAGGGCGAGCAATACATGGAGGACGACGGGTGACAACGGGAGGTGGGTGGTCGGGTCGGGCCGCGTCATGGCCGACTATATCCGTTGCGGATCTATCGGGCAAGCACGATGGGACGACCCGGCAGTGTCCGTCGCTCGATGGACAGCGGTTTCCCCCGCCCGTAGCTTTTCCGCCTCAACCAGTCCACACCGCCCTCTCGCGAGGGACGAGGAGCCAATCATGCGTTGCGCTACCGCTCGGCGGCATTCATATGCCGCAGCCGCACTCTTTCTATTCGCGTTCGCTCCGTTTGTCGCGGCGCAGCAGGGCGCCGGATCAAGTCGGACGACCAGGCAATTGCAGGCCGCGGATCTCAAAGCGTGGAACACGATTCGCCAGTCGGTTCTCTCGAACGACGGCGCGTGGTTCGCCTATGTTGTCGCGCCGAACGATGGCGGCGCCACACTCGTCGTTCGACCGACGGCGGCGGGCGGAAAGGAAACGAAGTATCCGATCGGCGAAGCAGCGGGCGGTGGCGGCCGCGGTGGGGTGGCCGGTGCCGACGGAGCCGGGGCGACGCTCGCGATCAGCGGCGACTCGCGGTGGGTGGCGTATACGATCTATCCGCCGCCGGCCGCGCAGGCGGGTGGTGGTCGCGGGGGTCGAGGCGCAGGTCGAGGCGGGCGTGGAGGCGGCGCCGCCACGGCGACCGAGCCCGCCGCGGCGCCGGCGCAAAACAAGCTGGGTCTACTGAACCTTGCGACCGGTGTGACGAAGGAATTCGACGGCGTGCGACGGTTCGCCTTCAACGGCGACAAGCCGACGTGGGTCGCGATGCAGAGTTACGCCGTGACGGCGGCGCCGGGTGCGGCGCGGAACGAGGGAACCGATCTCGTCCTCTACAATCTCACGTCGGGCGACGCGGTGAATGTCGGCAACGTCGCTGAGTTCGCGTTCGACGATGCGGGCGAGTGGCTCGCGTACACGATCGACGCACACGACGAGATTGGAAACGGTGTGCAGCTGCGGAACATGCGAACGGATGTGGTACGCGCCATCGATTCAGACCGCGCACTCTACCGTCACCTGGCGTGGGCGGACAGCACGGACGCGATCACGGTGCTCCGTGGCCGCGCCGACTCGACCGCGCGCGACACGCTGTACTCCGTCGTCGCGTTCACGAACGTTGCTTCCGCGACGCCGGCAAAGTTGGTCGTCGATCCGGCGCAGCATGGCGACTTCCCGGCGGGAATGAAGATCGCCGTCGATCGTGCGCCGCACTTCGCGGACGATCTCTCGGCGATTTTCTTTGGTGTTCGTGCGGTCAAGTCGGAGACTGAGCGCACGCTTGCGGCACGCGGGAACTCGGTCATTCAGGCCGGCGCGCCGGGCATGGGCGGGACGATCAATCAGCCGCGGGTGAACGACGCGCAGGAAGAGAACCCGTCGCTCATTCTATGGAACGCCAAGGATCCGCGTCTTCAGTCGCAGCAGCTCGTGCAGGAGGCGCAGGATCGCTCGTACAACTATCTCTCTGAATATCGTGTAGCGGAGAAAAAGATCGTGCGCTTGTCGGACGATGCGCTGCGCACGGTGAATCTCATCGGCCACGACCACGCGGCATACGGCGTCGACTCACGCGAGTACGACAACGCCCAGAGCTATAACGGCCGCAGCTTCCAGGACGTGTACGGCGTCGATGTCAGCACTGGCGCGCGGACGCTGCTCCTCAAGAAACACATCGCCTCGGCGATGCAGCCGTCGCCGAACGGAAAGAGCATTCTCTTTTGGGGCGACGACGCGCAGTGGTGGACGATCGACGTCGCCACCGGCGCCAAGCACGAGCTCACGAAGGGGATTCCCACGGTGTTCGCCGACACGTCGGACGACCACAATAACCTCGTCACGCCACCAGGCCAGTCGTTCGGCTGGTCGAAGGACGGCAGTTCGGTGCTCGTGTCGGACGGGTTCGACGCGTGGAAGGTGCCGGTGAACGGCGGCGCGGCGACGAACCTCACGATCGACGGCAAGAAGAGTCAGATCCGGTATCAACGCCTCTACGCGTTCAACACGGCGCGCAGCGCACCGGCGGCCGGACGCGGTGGTCGTGGTGGTCGCGGCGGAGCGGCGGACGGCGTCGATCTGACGCAGCCGTTGTACTTCGCTACGTATGGCGAGTGGACGAAGAAGGCGGGCATTGCCAAGGTGGACCCGTCAAAGCCCGGCGCCGAACGGCTGATGTGGGACGACGCGTCGTTCAATTTCCAAAAGGCGAAGGACGCGGACGTGTACCTCTACACGCGCCAGACGTCCGGTGATTTTCCGAACTACTACGTCGCGAACACGGATCTCAAAGGCGGTCGCCAGATCACTGACGCGAATCCGCAGCAGAAGGACTTCGCATGGACGAGCGGCGTGAAGTTGATCAACTACACGAGCGAGAAGGGCGACAAGCTGCAGGGTGCGTTGTATCTGCCGGCGAACTACGAACCGGGCAAGAAGTATCCGCTGCTCGTCACCATCTACGAGAAGCGGTCGAATCTGGCGAACACGTATGTCTCGCCGAACGAGACGAGCACGCCGAACCGCAGCATCTACACGAGCCGCGGGTACGCGGTATTCGATCCGGACATCGTCTACCGCGTGAACGATCCGGGCATGTCGGCGGTGTGGTGCGTGGTGCCGGCGGTGAAGGCGGCGATCGCGACGGGGATGATCGACTCGGCGAACGTGGGCCTGTGGGGCCATTCGTGGGGCGGCTACCAGACGGCGTTCCTCGTCACGCAGACCAACATCTTCAAGGCGGCGATCGCCGGCGCGCCGCTCACCGACATGGTGAGCATGTACGGCTCCATCTACTGGAACACCGGCGGCGCCGACCAGGCGATCTTCGAGTCGAGCCAGGGCCGGTTCAAGGGCAACTACGCCGACAACTACGACGCGTACATCCGCAATTCACCGAACTTTCATGCCAAGAATGTGAAGACCCCGTTGATCATCCTGTCGGACGACAAGGACGGCGCGGTCGACTTCAACCAGGGCATCACCTACTTCAACACGCTGCGCCAACTCGGCAAGGACGTGATCCTGCTCGAGTACGTCGGCGAGAATCACGGGCTGGCGCGCCCGATCAACATGAAGGACTACGCCATGCGGCAGAAGGAGTGGTTCGGCCACTACCTCAAGGGCGAGCCGGCGCCGGATTGGATGACCAAGGGCATTCCGCGCATCAAGATGGACGAATACTGGCAGCAGCTGAAAGCACAGCAACAGGCGACGCAGGGAGCGACGATCATCCCGTGATCGCGCCGCGGGTGACGACGTACGAAGAGCCGAAGGACCTTGGCTTCGGCTCGATCGTCGGCGGCGCCAACGAGCGGCGGCTGCTCAATCGCGACGGGACGTTCAACCCCCGGCGCAAAGGGCTGCCGCTCCTGTCGTCGCTCAGCTTTTATCACTACTTCCTCACACTGAGCTGGCCACGATTCTTCCTCGGGGTCGTGGGCGTGTACGCCGGCGCCAACACGTTGTTCGCGCTGGCGTATCTCGCCTGCGGCTCCGGGTCGCTCGTCGGTACGGTCCCTACCGCGATGGGGAACGCGTTTTGGCGCGCGTTCTTTTTCAGCGTCGAAACGCTGGCGACGATCGGCTATGGCAACGTGACGCCAAGCGGGATGCCGGCGTACTTCGTCATGACGGTCGAATCGCTGGCCGGCCTCCTCTTCTTCGCCATGGCGACGGGCATCCTGTTCGCCCGCTTCTCACGACCGACCGCCGCGCTCCGGTTCAGCGAGCGCGCCATCGTGACGCCGTATCACGACATCACGGCGTTCATGTTTCGCATCGCCAACGCCCGCAGCAATCAGCTCGTCGAGCTCGAGGCCAAAGTGCTGTTCAGCCGCATCGATGGCGTGTCGCGGCGCTACGACGAACTCGTCCTCGAACGGTCTCGCGTCACGTTCTTCCCGTTGAGCTGGACGATCGTCCATCCCATCGACGACGCGAGCCCGCTCGCCGGCGTCGGGTACGACGAACTTGTGGCCACTGACGCCGAGTTTATGATTCTCATAACCGGTACGGACGAGACGTTCTCGCAGACGGTGCACGCCCGCTCATCGTACAAGCCGGAAGAGGTCGCGTTCGCCCACCGGTTCGTCAACATCTACAATCCCGTCGACGCGCGCGGCATCGTCAGCATCGACGTGCGGAAGCTCAGCAATACCGAAGCGGTCCCCGTACCAGCGACCTAGTCGTCGGTCGCGTTCAGTCGTCGTCGATCGATGATACGGGCTCGGCGGTATCGCCGTCCGGTTCGTCGTCCGGTGGCATCTCGCGGACCTTCGGGCCCTTGGCGAGCACTTCCTTACAGCAGGCCGCGAGCACCGCGTCGAGCGCTTCGATGCCGTCGTCGGTCGCCTCGAGGAACAGGTCTTTGACGACTGATTCGGCGCGTTCGAGCTGGTTGATCAACATCTTGCCGTGCACTCGCGTCGGCATCACACCGCAAACCTTGGCGGTCGCGCGGTTTCCGATCGGCTTTCGAAGTACGACGACGGCGCCGCCCTTGCCGGGTTGTGTGAAATAGTCCGACTTCGAAACGCGCTTCTTGCCTGCCGCCTTTCCCTTCCGTGCCTGTCGGGCCATTGTGCTCCGCTCTCGACGCGGTTGCCGCATAAAGAATACACCGGATGGTTGGTTGGCGCGCCAGCGTCTTACGACTGAAGACGCACAAGCGGGCGCATGAGCACGGGTTGTGCTTATAGGCCTGGCAAACCGACGGAGATTGTCGTGAAGAAGCTACTACTGCTTGTGAGCGCGGGGCTGCTCATGGTCGGATGCTCTGAGTCGCCGACTGCACCAGCCGCACCGAGAAAGTCGCCATCCATTCAGCCGAGCTTCGATCTGGAGTGTCGGAGCGGATACGTGATCGCCTACGACGAGAATGGCAATCCGTATTGCGCCCCAGTCCCGGACCCGCTCGAACAGCCTCACCAGACCGGGGCAACCCTCGCACGACCGCGTCCGAGCCCGTAGCGCTTGCGTGGCGCATCGACGCGCGTGCCGTCACGCGCCACTTCCGCCCGCGCCGGCTGACTGCGCGAGCCGGAGCGCGAGCCGCTCGACCAACGTGCGGTCGCCGGCGGCAACCGCAAGCTCCCGTGCGCGAGTAAAGCAACGCACGGCGGTTTCCTGGTTCGGCTGGTGCGCGTTGATGTCGCCCATGATCTCCAAGCACTCCGCTTGGCGGAGGAGATTCCCGGCGCTCGTGAAATGACCGAGCGCTTCAGTGAGCAGTGCTTCGGCGGACTCGAGATTGCCGATGGCGACGAGCGCCGCCGCTTGATTCTGCACGATCGTCAGGAGAACGTCGAGCAGATTGAGCCGGCGAGCCATCGCGATTGCCTCGTGTCCGATCTCGATCGAGCGGCTTGGGTCTTTGCGGTCGAGCGCGGCTTTGGCCGCGTTCGTCAGCGCGATCGCCAGTCCAACGTCGTACTCCGCGTCGCGGAACGCGGCGACCGATTCGCTGAAGTAGCGGTCGGAGGTCGTGAAGTCGCCGCGCTCTGCCGCACCGCGTCCGAGATTCTGCAGCGTGATCCCTCGCACGCGCGGCGACTCGGCGAACTCGATGGCCCGCAGCGCCACCGCGTCCGCCTCGTCGAAGGAACCTTGGACTTGCAGCGAACCGACCTCGATGTTCATCGCTTCGGCAGCAAGGTCGCGGTCGCCGGCTTCGAGGGCGAGACGAACTGCTTCCCGCGCCTCGGTACGTGACTCGTCCCACTCGCTCAATGTTCGATGCGCCCGCGCGATGTACATACGCGCGCGACTCTGCTCGCTCAGCGTCGTGGCGGCCGCGAGCGCGTCGCGGAACGCTTCCAGCGCGCGCGCGGTGATGCCGGCCCGCTCGAATCGCAGCCCGCGATCGAAGTGCAATCGCGCGGCGGGTGCGGACGGGTCTGACTGTGCAGCGGAGTCTGTCGGGTCCGGCGGAGTGATGCCGCGCTCCTCGAGGGGTGGCTGGCGAAAAATGGTCGTGCGTCACCAGAACGGGAAGCGGACAATGCCGTTGCGGCGCGCGAAATGTTCTGTACCAGCCCGATGGGGTCTGCGGCGCTTGCTACTGGTCGCACCCGGGGGCAGTTTTCGACAGTAGGCCACGAACACCTTCATTGCCGGAGACTGACTCGCCATGGACGACAAGCAACTCGCGAAGCTCGTTCGCAAGACGGCCGAGAAGGCGTCACGGCCCAAGGCGCTGCACCGACGGACGTACGATGCGACGCTGGACGTCACGCGACGCCCCGAGACTGAACAGGACACGGAGGCAGCGGAACTGTTCGAAATCATGAAGAAGCGCGAGTTCTAGTGGCCGACACGATCAAGAAGTCCGAGGCGGAGTGGGCCAAGGAGCTCACGCCGGAGCAATTCAAGATCGCGCGGCAGAAGGGAACCGAGCGCGCCTTCACCGGCAAATACTGGGACGCCAAGACGGACGGCGTCTACAAATGCATCTGCTGCGGTGAGCCGCTATTCGACTCGAACACCAAGTTCGATTCCGGCACCGGGTGGCCGAGCTTCTTCGCTCCGCTGCGCGAGGGCGCCGTCGAGACCGAGCAAGACAACAGCGGGTTCATGCACCGCACAGAGGTGCACTGCGCCAAATGCGGCTGCCACCTCGGCCATCTCTTCGACGACGGCCCAAATCCGACTGGCCTGCGCTACTGCTTGAACAGCGCGTCGCTCAACCTCGAGCCGAAAGGCAAGTAGCCCGCTTAGCCAGCGTAGCTGCAGCGCGAGCGGTGCTCAGGGCACGCTCGCCTTGGAATCCGGGCTCCGATGATCGTTCGCTCCGTACGCGACACCGTCGCGCATGACGATCGAATGACCGTCACCCTGCTCGCCGCCAAACTTGAGCGTGTATCCCATCGCTTGGAGGCGTTCCGTCGTCGGGTCGGGCAGTGCATTCCGCTCGAAGGTCACGACGTCCGGCAGCCATTGATGGTGAAACCGCGGTTCGTCGACCGCTTGGCGCACATCCATTCCGAAGTCGACGACGTTGAGTACGATCTCCATCACCGTGTTGATGATCGTGCGGCCGCCGGGCGAGCCGGTGACCATGAACAGCGCGCCATTCTTCGTGATGATCGTTGGGCTCATTGAGCTGAGCATGCGCTTGCCCGGCGCGATGAGATTCGGCGCCGTGCCAATGTCGCCGGTGAGGTTCGTCTCGCCCGGCTTCTTGTTGAAGTCGCCCATCTCGTTGTTGAGAATGAATCCCGCGCCATCGACCACGACGTGCGAGCCGAATCCGCCCTCGAGCGTGAAGGTGTTCGACACGGCGTCGCCCGCCTTGTCGACGATTGAGAACTGCGTCGTCTCGTCCTCTTCGGTCGACGCGACTTGTGTCACGATGTCCTTCCCCAGCTCGGCGCTGCTCGACGCACGATTGGCGTCGATCGACTCGGCGAGAGTTTTGGCATATGACTTCGATGTCAGCTTGGCGAGCGGCATGTTCACGAAGTCGGGATCGCCGAGGTAGCGCGCGCGATCGAGATAGCCGCGACGCATTGCCTCGATCTCGTAGTGCAGCGCGCCCGGCGAGCGCGCGCCGAGTTTTGGCAGGTCGAACTGTTCGAGAATGTTGAGCATCTCGATCATCGTCACGCCGCCGCTGGTTGGCGGGGGCATGGTGATCAGTTCGTAGCCGTGATACGTCCCGCGGATCGGCGCTCGCGTTTTCGCCGCATAGGCGGCGAGGTCGCGCTTGGTGATCAGTCCTCCGTTCCGCTTCATCGTCGCGGCAATGCTGTCGGCGATCCACCCGGTGTAGAACGCATTCGGCCCGCGCGTGGCGATGGCGCGCAGCGTGCGGCCGAGGTCGCGCAAAACGAGCGTATCGCCGGGCTGCCACGATCCGCCGCCCGGCTTGCCGTAAGCGGCCACCGAGGCGGGATAGTGCGACATTTGTCCGGCAACCTCGCGATTGAGCGATGACGCGAGCGCACTCGAGAGTACGAAGCCATGCTCCGCCAATTCGACGGCGGGCATGACGACGTCCTTCCATGGCAGCTTGCCAAATCTCGTATGTGCCGCCGCCAGCCCGCGCACGGTCCCCGGCACGCCAGGCGCGAGATATCCGGTCGCGGTGCGCTGCCGCACGATGTTGCGCGCCGAATCCAGGTACATCGTCTGCGTCGACGCGAATGGCGCGCGCTCGCGATAGTCGATCGTGATCGCCGCGCCGTGGGCTGGGCGAATGACCATGAACCCGCCGCCGCCAATGTTGCCCGCGCTCGGATGCGTCACCGCCAGCGCGAACGCCGTCGCCACCGCGGCGTCGACGGCGTTGCCACCCTTGCGCAAGATTGCGGCGCCAACGTCGGACGCGGGCGCCGACGTGGTGATCACCATGCCGTTGGTCGAGCTGACGATGCCCGCCCCGGTCTGACCGGCAAGCGACGGGGCGTACACGCCGAGTGCGACGAGTGCGCCGAATGAACAGGCGAATGGAGCGGAAAGGCGGATGCGGGTCATGGCAGCCTCGGGAAGGATCGCTCGGGCAAATCTTCCGACAGAAGACAAGCTACGCCTGGTCCGACCCGCCGCCAGCGTGACGTAATCCGGCGAGCGACAGTTTCCATACAGCCGGGCCGTCTCATCCATCTGTCAATCCGCCGGTCTGGGCCCCATTATGCAGGGACTGGCATGATGTGGCGACTGTTCCTGCCCCCCCAGGAGATCGTCTGTGGCGACAAATCGCCGTACGTTCCTCAAGATCTCCGCGGCGGCGGTTGGCGCGGGCGCGCTCGGGGCGGTCGGTGTCTCAGGGCTTCCGTCGATCGCTCTTGGCGAACCGGCGCCCAACGACACCCGGCGTGAGCCCGTCGAACGTGCCGCGACACCGCTCGACATTTTGATCCTCGGCGGCACCGGCTTTACAGGACCAGAGCAGGTGGAATACGCGACCGCGCGCGGCCACCGCGTTACGCTCATCAATCGCAACCAAACGCGCCCGGACTTCTTCAAGGGACGCGTCGAGCAACTGATCGGCGACTTGAACGGCGACATGAGCGCGCTCAAGGGCCGCAAGTTCGACGTCGTCATCGACAATCCCACCACGCTGCCGGCGTGGGTGCGGAACGTCGCGCAGTACGTGCAGGGCAACACTAAACACTACATCTTCATCTCGACACTGTCGGTATATCCGGACAACAGCGCGCCCGGAAAAGACGAGAGCGACAAGCGCACGCCGCTCCCAGACGGTCTCGATCCGTTCAGCGTCCCGGCCGCCGAAGCGCGCAGCCATTACGGCGCGCTCAAGACGGTGTCGGAGGACGAAGTCGAGAAGCACTACCCCGGCATCAACACCGTCATTCGTCCGGGGCTGATCGTCGGACCGCTCGACGCGACTGATCGCTTCACCTACTGGCCCTACCGAATCGACAAGGGCGGTGAGGTGCTCGCTCCAGGGAATCTGACGGACCCGGTTCAGTTCATCGACTCGCGCGATCTCGCCGAATGGACGATTCGGAACGCCGAGAATCGGACGTTCGGAACGTTCAACGCGATGGGACCAATCGCGCCGCTGTCGATTTCCGAAATGCTATACGGCATCAAAGCCGTTACTACCGCCGGTGCGCAGTTCACCTGGGTTCCGGCCGAGTTTTTGTCGGAGCAGCAGGTTCGCCCGTGGCGAAACATGACGGTGTGGATGCCGCCCACCGGACGCAACGCGGGCTTCCACATCCGAAGCAACGCTAAGGCCATCGCGGCGGGTCTCACCTTTCGTCCGCTCGCCGTCACGGCGAAGGACACGCTCGACTGGAACAAGACGCGAAAACCCGCTGACCTCGACGCGCTCGCCAAGGGCGCTGTCGGCGGAGTTTCGGCCGAGCGAGAGGCGGAAGTGCTCGCGGCGTGGAAGGCGAAGCAATCCGCGACAAAGTAGTGAAGAGAATGAACCACGAACCCGACGTCCAATGACGACAGCAACCATCTCGAGCGCACCGACGATCGCGCGTCCCAACGCGGATGAGCACTCGCCGTATTACGGCCGGTACGTCGCCCAGGTACCGGACGGCGATCTCGTATCGATCCTTCAGGAACAGATCGTCGACACGGCCGCTCTCCTACGGGGCGTGTCGGCAGACCGGGCGGATTACGCGTACGAGCCCGGCAAGTGGACGGTCAAAGAGGTTGTCGGACACATGTCGGATACCGAGCGGGTGATGTCGTTTCGCGCCCTCTGGTTTGCGCGCGGCGACACGGCGGACCTACCGGGGTTCGACGAGAACGTGTGGGTTCCAGCGGCGAAATTCTCCGAACGCACGCTCGGTGACCTGGTCGAGGAATTCCAGGCCGTTCGCGCGGCGACGGTGCAGTTGGCCATGAATCTCGACGCGGCCGCGCTGGTGCGCCGAGGGTCGGCAAACAAGAATGAAGTGAGCGTCCGGGCGCTGATGTACATCATCGCCGGACATGAACGACACCACGCAGCACTGCTCCGCGAACGGTACTTGAAGTAGTTGCGGTCCGAGGTCGCGCGCCGAAGACACGCGCGAAGGAGGGTTACGGCACATGATGCGCTTGTGGCTGAATTCGTACTCACGCACGTCGCCGGTCGTGTCGAGCGTCATGTTGAGTGTGATAGTTCACGCGGTGATCGTGACGGCGTGGGTCGTTGGCACGCTGCCGGCGACGGGTATGCCGGCTGGCACCATCGCCAATCGCCCGATCTTTCTTCCGCCTCCCGACCGCACGCCGACCCAGCAAGGGTCGAAGGCCGCGGTGCACTACGTCGACTTGGCCAAACCCGGCCTCGGCACTGGCGACGGACCGCGCACGATTGGCGATGCGCGGCCCACGGTGAACGATCCGACATTGGGTGACCAGGCGAAGGATTCGGTTACCGCGGCGCCAGCCGCTTCCGAGCCCGTACCGGATTCGGTGTACTCGATTCTCGAAGTCGACACTGCAGTAGCGCGCACCGCGAACAGCGCGGCACCGGCCTATCCTCTCAGCTTGCTCACCGCGCGCATTACGGGGTTCGTGCAGGCGCAGTATGTCGTCGACACCACAGGCTTTGCCGACACCACGTCATTCCAAGTGCTCAGCTCGACCAACGCCGAGTTCACTATGGCAGTGCGCCAGGCGCTGCCCTATATGCGCTTCGAGCCTG
>CAWFOG010000010.1:0-13511 GCA_963817445.1 uncultured Gemmatimonadaceae bacterium | reverse complement strand
TAGAAAGCTGATCGACGCCGTTCAGACTAGCCGTCCGCCTTACTCCGCCCGCAGCGCCACCATCGGATCCACCCGGCTCGCACGCCGCGCCGGCAAGTAGCACGCGAGTATGGCGACCACAGACAACACCGCCGTCACGATCGCAAACGTCGCCAAGTCATTCGGCCCTACGCCGAACAACTGACTGCGCAGCAGGCGCGTGGAGGCGATCGACGCCGCGAGGCCAACGCCAACCGAGATCGCGATCAATCGAGCGCCCTCGCCAATCACCATGCGCGACACCTGCCGCGCGCTCGCGCCGAGTGCGATGCGCACGCCCACTTCGTGCGTGCGCTGCAACATCGTGTAGCTCATCACGCCATACACGCCCACCGCCGCAACGGCGAGCGCGACAGCGGCGAACAGCACGGTGAGCCACATCGTCGTCTTGGACGACGTGACGACGGCGTCTAAATCCTGCTGCATCGAGCGGAAGCGCCATACCGGCTGGTCGCGATCGACGCGCAGGATGGCCTCGCGCACCGTCTTCACGAGATCGAGTGGATTGCCGCTCGTGCGCACGACGACGCTCGTGAAAATCTGCGGCCGCTGCGCATGAGGGATGTAGGCCTGAAGCATTGGGTCTTCGTTCAGCCGATACTGCCGCGCGTCGCCCACGACGCCGACCACTGTGCGCCAATCGTCGTCGCCCAGCTTGATACGCTTGCCGATCGGCGACTCGTGCGGCCAGGTCGCGTCGGCGAACAGTCGGTTGACGACGACGACGGGTAACGTGCCGGCACGGTCGGTCGTCGCCACGTCGCGGCCCGCGAAGAGCGGAATGCGCATCGTCGCGAAATAGTTGGTGGTGACGCTGTTGACGAGCATCGATGGCGCGTCGCCGGCTTTCACCGGCGCACGGCCGTCGACGACGACCGGATAGATCTCGCCATTGCCGCTGAGCGGCGACGCGCGCACGAGCGCCGCGGACTGCACGCCGGGCAGCGAGCGAATTTCGCCGATCGTGCGATCGAACATCGACCAGATCTTATCGGGCGAATCGTACTTGCCGGCGGGGAGCCGAAACTGCGCCGTGAGCAGATGGCTGCCGTCGAATCCCGGATCCACTCGCACCAACGCGAGCAATGATCGCGTGAGCAGCCCGGCCGACGCGAGCAGCGACAGCGAGAGCGCGAGCTGCACGACAACGAGCGCATTCCGTGTCGACAGATGCCGCCCGCCGCCGGCGGCGCGCGAGCGCAACATGTCGGCGAGGTCGGTTCGCGACGCCTTCCACGCCGGAGCCAAACCAAACAGTACGCCCGTGCCGACGGACACGACGAACGCAAACAGGAGCACCGATCCATCGACGCGAATTGTCGCGGGGTCGATGGGGAGTTGCGAACCGATCAGCGACACGAGGCCGGGTGTCATCGCGACCGCGACGAGAACGCCCGCGACCCCGCCGATGAGCGACAGCACCACGCTCTCCGTAAGCAATTGCCGCGCAATGCGCGTGCGTCCGGCGCCGAGCGCCGCGCGCACCGAGAGCTCGCGCGCGCGGGATGCACCGCGCGCCAGCTGCAAATTGGCGACGTTCGCGCAGGCGATGAGCAGCACGATCGCCACGGCACCGAGAATGACGAGCAGCCGCTCGCGCGTCGGTCCGACCGTGTCGTCCTTGAGCGATCGGACTTGCGCGCCGGTGCCGGCGTTGGTCGCGGCATACGACTCAGCGAGTCGCGACTCGATCACCGAGAGATCGCGTTGCCCGGCGTCGACCGTCGCGCCGGGCGCGAGCCGGCCAATCACGGCGATGCCGCGCGTTCCGCGATCGAGGCCGTGCGCGTTCGGGTAGAAGCCGATCGGAACCATCACGTCGGGCGTGCCGCCAAGCGGCACGGGCATGTTCGGCACCGTGATGCCGACGACGGTGAACACCGTGCCGTTGATCGTGATGGGCTTGCCGAGGAGCGCGGGGTCGCCGCCGAACCGCGCCCGCCACGCTTCGAACGACACGATCGCCACCGGCGCCGACGTCGCCAGTTCGGTTTCCGCATCGGTGAATGAGCGTCCTTGAATCATGCGCGCACCGATCACGCGCAGCAGGCTGGCCGACACGAACGATCCGATCAGCCGATCGGGCGTGTCGCCGCCGGTGAGGTTGACGCTCTGACCGCGAAGCGCGCCCAATTCGACAAAGCTGTGATTCTGCCGGCGCCAATCGACGTAGTCGGCGTACGACACGCCCTGGTTGCCCTGATTCCCCTGCGTCCCCCACACGATGACCAGTCGATCGGGCGTGTCGAATGGCAGCGGGCGAATGAGCACCGCGTTGACCACGGAGAAAATTGCGGTGTTGGCGCCGATGCCGAGCGCGAGGGTGATCGCCGCGACGGCGGCGAACGCGGGCCGGCGCGCGAGACTGCGCAGGCTGAAACGAAGATCCTGGACGAAGATGTCCATGTTGTCCTTAGGGGTCGCGGGCGGGGTGGGGGGCCACGCCATGATCGACTGTATCCGTCGCGGATGTGCTGGGCAAGCGCGATGGGATGACCCGGCACTGTCTGTCGCTCGATGGACAGCGGTTTCCCCCACCCGTAGCTTTTCCGCCTCAACCCGTCCGCACCGCCCTCTCGCGAGGGACGAGGAGCCAATCATGCGCAGCGCACCCGCTCGGCGGCATTCATTCGCCGCAGCCGCACTCTTCCTGTTCGCGTTCGCTCCTCTTGTCGTGGCGCAGCAGGGCGCCGGATCGACTCGAACGACCAGACAATTGCAGCCCGCCGATCTCAAGGCGTGGAAGACGATTCGCCAATCGGTCCTGTCAAACGACGGTGCGTGGTTCGCCTATGTGCTCGCACCGAATGAAGGCGGCGCAACACTCGTCGTTCGATCGACGGCGGCGGCCGGAAAGGAAACGAAATATCCGATCGGCGAAGCGCCGGCCGCTGCCGGCCGCGGTGGGTTTGGCGGCGGCGACGGAGCCGGAGCGACGCTCGCGATCAGCGGCGACTCGCACTGGGTGGCGTATACGAT
This sequence comes from uncultured Gemmatimonadaceae bacterium, assembly GCA_963817445.1. GTDB lineage: Bacteria > Gemmatimonadota > Gemmatimonadetes > Gemmatimonadales > Gemmatimonadaceae > JAQBQB01. The sequence continues at coordinate 10,493 of CAWFOG010000010.1, read as the reverse complement.
CTATCCCCCGCCGGCCGCACAGGCAGCCGGTGGTCGAGGTGGTCGCGGCGCAGGCCGAGGCGGGCGTGGAGGCGCAGCCCCAGGCACGGCCACCGATCCCGCGGCGGCGCCCGCGCAAAACAAGCTGGGTCTGCTGAATCTTGCGACCGGCGCAACGAAGGAATTCGACGGCGTGCGACGGTTCGCCTTCAACGGCGACAAGCCGACCGTTGTCGCGATGCAGAGCTACGCCGTGACGGCGGCGCCGGGCGCAGCGCGGAGCGAGGGAACCGACCTCGTCCTCTACAACCTCGCGTCGAGCGAGGCGGTGAACGTCGGCAATGTCGCGGAATTCGCGTTCGACGATTCGGGCGACTGGCTCGCGTACACGATCGACGCGCACGACGAGATTGGAAACGGCGTGCAGCTGCGCAACACGCGCACCGATGTCGTGCGCGCGATCGATTCCGATCGTGCGCTCTATCGCCACCTTGCGTGGGCAGACAGCGCGGACGCCATCACGGTGCTCCGCGGCCGTGCCGACTCGACCGCGCATGACACGCTGTACTCCGTCGTCGCGTTTACGAACGTCGCGTCCGCCGCGCCGGCAAAGCTGGTCGTCGATCCCGCGCAGCATGCCGACTTCCCGGCGGGAATGAAGATCGCCGCCGACCGTGCGCCGCACTTCGCGGACGATCTCTCGGCGATTTTCTTTGGCATTCGTGCTGTCAAGTCGGAGACCGAGCGCACGCTCGCTGCACGCGCCAACTCGATCATTCAGGCCGGCGCGCCGGGCATGGGCGGCACCATCAATCAGCCACGCGTGAACGACGCGCAGGAAGAGAATCCGTCGCTCATTCTCTGGAACGCCAAGGATCCGCGTCTTCAGTCGCAGCAGATCGTGCAGGAGACGCAGGATCGCTCGTACAACTATCTCTCCGAGTATCGCGTGGCGGAGAAAAAGATCGTGCGCCTGTCGGACGACGCGCTGCGCACGGTGAATCTCGTCGGCCACGACCACGCGGCATACGGCGTCGACTCGCGCGAGTACGACAACGCCGAGAGCTACAACGGCCGCAACTTCCAGGACGTGTACGGCGTCGACCTCGGCACCGGCGCGCGGACGCTGCTCATCAAGAAACACATCGCCTCCGCGCTGCAGCCGTCGCCGAACGGAAAGAGCATTCTCTTCTGGGGCGACGACGCGCAGTGGTGGACGATCGACGTCGCCACCGGCGCCAAGCACGAGCTCACGAAGGGGATTCCCACGGTGTTCGCCGACACGTCGGACGACCACAATAACCTCGTCACGCCACCAGGCCAGTCGTTTGGCTGGTCGAAGGATGGCAGCTCGGTGCTCGTGTCGGACGGATTCGACGCGTGGAAGGTGCCGGTGAACGGCGGAGCGGCGACGAACCTCACGATCGACGGCAAGAAGAGTCAGATCCGGTATCAACGCCTGTACGCGTTCAACACGGCGCGCGGCGCGCCGGCGGGCGGACGCGGTGGTCGTGGCGGCCGCGGCGGCGCGGCGGACGGTGTCGATCTAACGCAGCCGCTGTACTTCGCCACGTACGGCGAGTGGACGAAGAAGGCGGGCATCGCCAAGGTCGATCCGTCGAAGCCCGGCGCCGAGCGGCTGATGTGGGACGACGCGTCGTTCAACTTTCAAAAGGCGAAAGACGCCGACGTCTACCTCTACACGCGCCAGACGACGGGGGATTTTCCGAACTACTACGTCGCGAACGCCGATCTCAAGGGCGGTCGCCAGATCACCGACGCGAACCCGCAGCAGAAGGACTTCGCGTGGACGAGTGGCGTGAAGTTGATCAACTACACCAGCGCCAAGGGTGACAAGCTGCAGGGCGCGTTGTATCTGCCGGCGAACTACGAACCGGGCAAGAAGTATCCGCTGCTCGTGACGATCTACGAGAAGCGGTCGAATCTGGCGAACACGTACGTCACGCCGAATGAGACGAGCACGCCGAACCGCAGCATCTACACGAGTCGCGGCTACGCGGTGTTCGATCCGGATATCGTCTACCGGGTGAACGATCCCGGAATGTCGGCCGTGTGGTGTGTGGTGCCGGCCGTGAAGGCGGCGATCGCGACGGGGATGATCGACTCGGCGAACGTCGGCCTGTGGGGCCATTCGTGGGGCGGGTATCAGACCGCGTTCCTCGTCACGCAGACGAACATCTTCAAAGCGGCGATCGCCGGCGCGCCGCTCACCGACATGGTGAGCATGTACGGCTCCATCTATTGGAACACGGGCACGGCGGATCAAGCCATCTTCGAGTCGAGCCAGGGCCGGTTCAAAGGCAACTACGCCGACAACTACGACGCGTACATCCGCAATTCACCGAACTTTCATGCCAAGAATGTGAAGACGCCGCTGATCATCCTGTCGGACGACAAGGACGGCGCGGTCGACTTCAACCAGGGCATCACCTACTTCAACACGCTGCGTCAGCTCGGCAAGGACGTGATTCTGCTCGAGTACGTCGGCGAAAATCACGGGCTGGCACGGCCGATCAACATGAAGGACTACGCCATGCGGCAGAAAGACTGGTTCGGCCACTACCTCAAGGGCGAGCCGGCGCCGGACTGGATGACCAAGGGCATTCCGCGCATCAAAATGGACGAGTACTGGCAGCAACTGAAAGCGCAGCAAGAGGCGGCGCAGGGAGCGACGATCGTCCCGTGACGGCACCGAGGTTCGCGGCGTACGAGGAGCCGAAGGACCTTGGCTTCGGCTCGATTGTCGGCGGCGCCAACGAGCGCCGGCTGCTCAATCGCGACGGGTCGTTCAATCCCCGGCGCAAAGGGCTGCCGGTCCTCTCGTCGCTCAGCTTTTATCACTACTTTCTCACGCTGAGCTGGCCGAGATTCTTCGTCGGCGTCGTGGGCGTGTATGCCGGCGCCAATACGCTGTTCGCGCTCGCCTATCTGGCCTGCGGCTCCGGGTCGCTCGTCGGGACGGTCTCCACCGCGATGGGGAACGCCTTCTGGCGCGCGTTCTTTTTCAGCGTCGAAACGCTGGCGACGATCGGCTACGGCAATGTCACGCCGAGCGGCATGCCGGCGTACGTCGTCATGACGGTCGAGTCGCTGGCCGGCCTCCTCTTTTTCGCCATGGCGACGGGCATCCTGTTCGCCCGGTTCTCGCGACCGACCGCCGCGCTTCGGTTCAGCGAGCGCGCCATCGTGACGCCATATCGCGACATCACGGCGTTCATGTTTCGCATCGCCAACGCCCGCAGCAATCAGCTCGTCGAGCTCGAAGCCAAAGTGCTGTTCAGCCGCATCGATGGCGTATCGCGGCGGTACGACGAACTCGCCCTCGAACGGTCCCGCGTCACGTTCTTTCCGTTGAGCTGGACGATCGTCCATCCCATCGACGACGCGAGCCCGCTTGCCGGCGTCGGCTACGACGAACTCGTGGCGACCGACGCCGAGTTTATGATTCTCATAACCGGCACGGACGAGACGTTCTCGCAGACGGTGCACGCCCGCTCGTCGTACAAGCCGGAAGAGGTCGCGTTCGCGCACCGGTTCGTCAACATCTACAATCCCGTCGACACGCGCGGCATCGTCAGCATCGACGTGCGCAAGCTCAGCTACACCGAGCCGGTCCCCGCAGCAGCGACCTAGTCGTCGGTCTCGTTCGAGTCGTCGTCGATCGATGATCCGGGCTCGGCGGTAGCACCGTCTGGTTCGTCGTCCGGCGGCATCTCGCGGACCTTCGGTCCTTTGGCGAGCACTTCCTTACAGCAGGCCGCGAGCACTGCGTCGAGCGCTTCGATGCCGTCGTCGGTTGCCTCGAGGAACAGGTCTTTGACGACTGACTCGGCGCGCTCGAGCTGGTTGATCAACATCTTGCCATGCACCCGCGTCGGCATCACGCCGCACACCTTGGCTGTCGCGCGGTTGCCGATCGGCTTCCGCAGCACGACGACGGCGCCGCGCTTGCCGGGTTGCGTGAAATAGTCCGACTTCGAAACGCGCTTCTTGCCTGCCGCCTTTCCCTTCCGTGCCTGTCGGGCCATTGTGCTCCGCTCTCGACGCGGTTGCCGCATAAAGAATACACCGGATGGTTGGTTGGCGCGCCAGCACCAGACGACTAAAGACGCACAAGCGGGCGCATGAGCACGGGTTGTGCTTATTAGCCCATCAAACCGACGGAGATTGTCGTGAAGAAGCTATTACTGCTCGTGAGCGCGGGCCTGTTCATGGTCGGGTGTTCTGATGCGCCGACTGCGCCCGCCGCACCGAAAAAAGCGCCATCCATTCAGCCGAGCTTCGATCTGGAGTGCCGGAGCGGATACGTCGTCGCCTACGATGAGAACGGCAATCCGTACTGCGCCCCAGTTCAGATCGACCAGACTCACCAGAGCGGAACAACCCTCGCGCGACCGCAGTCGAAGCCGTAAACGCGGTGCGGTGCGCGGGCATGCGTCGCGTCACGCGCCGCTCCCGCGCCCGGCGGAGGCCTGTGCGAGGCGGAGCGCCAGTCGTTCGACCAGCTTGCGGTCGCCGGCGGCAACCGCAAGCTCCCGGGCGCGAGTGAAGCAGCGCACGGCGGTCTCCTGATTAGGCTGGTGCGCGTTGATGTCGCCCATGATCTCCAGGCACTCCGCTTGGCGGACGAGATTCCCGGCGCTGGTGAAGTGACCGAGCGCTTCGGTGAGCAATGATTCGGCGGACTCGAGGTTGCCGATGGCGACGAGCGCCGCGGCTTGGTTCTGCACGATCGTCAAAAGCACGTCGAGCAGATTGAGCCGCCGCGCCATTGCGATCGCCTCTTGTCCGATCTCGATCGAGCGCGTCGGGTCTTTGCGGTCGAGCGCGGCCTTGGCCGCGTTCGTCAGAGCGATCGTCAGTCCAACGTCGTAGTTCGCGTCGCGGAACGCGGCGACTGATTCGCTGAAGTAGCGATCGGAGGTCGTGAAGTCACCGCGCTCGGCAGCGCCACGCCCGAGGTTTTGCAGCGTGATCCCGCGCACGCGTGGCGACTCGGCGAACTCGATGGCCCTACGCGCCACCACGTCGGCTTCGTCGAAGAACCCCTGAATTTGCAGCGAACCGACCTCGACATTCATCGCCTCGGCGGCAAGGTCGCGATCGCCAGCGTCGAGCGCGAGACGGACCGCTTCCCGCGCTTCGGTACGTGACTCATCCCATTCGCTCAACGTTCGATGCGCCCGCGCGATGTACATGTGCGCGTGACTCTGCTCGCTCGGGGTCGTGGCGGCGGCCAGGGCGTCGCGAAACGCTTCCAGTGCGCGCGCGGTGATGCCGGCCCGCTCGAACCGCAGCCCGCGATCGAAGTGCAATCGCGCGGCAGGTGCGGACTGGCCTGACTTTGCAGCAGAGTCTGTCGGGTCCGGCGGAGTGATGCCGCGCTCCTCGAGGGGTGGCTGGCGAAAAATGGTCATCCGTCACCGGAACGGGAAGCGGACAATGCCGTTGCAGCGCGCGAAATGTTCTGTACCAGGCCGACAGCGCCTGCGGCGCTTGCTACTGGTCGCACGCGGGGGCAGGTTTCGACAGTAGGCCACGAACACCTTCATTGCCGGAGACTGACTCGCCATGGACGACAAGCAACTCGCGAAGCTCGTTCGCAAGACGGCCGAGAAGGCGTCACGGCCCAAGGCGCTGCACCGCCGGACGTACGATGCGACGCTGGACGTCACGCGACGCCCCGAGACCGAACAGGATACGGAGGCAGCGGAACTGTTCGAAATCATGAAGAAGCGCGAGTTCTAGTGACCGACACGATCAAGAAGTCAGAGGCGGAGTGGGCCAAGGAGCTCACGCCGGAGCAATTCAAGATCGCGCGGCAGAAGGGAACCGAGCGCGCGTTCACCGGCAAATACTGGGACGCCAAGACGGACGGCGTCTACAAATGCGTCTGCTGTGGTGAGCCGCTGTTCGACTCGAACACCAAGTTCGACTCCGGCACCGGGTGGCCGAGCTTCTTCGCTCCGCTGCGCGAGGGCGCCGTCGAGACTGAGCAGGACAACAGCGGGTTCATGCACCGCACAGAGGTGCACTGCGCCAAGTGCGGCTGCCACCTCGGCCATCTCTTCGACGACGGACCGAACCCGACCGGCCTGCGCTACTGCTTGAACAGCGCGTCGCTCGACCTCGAGCCGAAAGGCAAGTAGCCCGCTAAGCCGGTGTAGCTGCAGCGCCAGCGGCGTTTAGGGCACGCTCGCTTTGGAATCCGGGCTCCGATGATCGTTCGCTCCGTACGCGACGCCGTCGCGCATGACGATCGAATGGCCGTCGCCCTGCTCGCCGCCGAACTTGAGCGTGTATCCCATCGCCTGGAGCCGTTGTGTCGTCGAGTCGGGGAGTGCATTCCGCTCGAAGGTCACGACGTCCGGCAGCCATTGGTGGTGAAATCGCGGTTCGTCGACCGCTTGGCGCACATCCATGCCGAAGTCGACGACGTTGAGCACGATCTCCATCACTGTGTTGATGATCGTGCGGCCGCCGGGCGAGCCGGTGACCATGAACAGCGCGCCGTTCTTCGTAATGATCGTTGGGCTCATTGAACTGAGCATGCGCTTGCCGGGCGCGATGAGATTCGGCGCCGTGCCAATGTCGCCGGTGAGGTTCGTCTCGCCCGGCTTCTTGTTGAAGTCGCCCATCTCGTTGTTGAGAATGAATCCCGCGCCGTCGACCACGACGTGCGAGCCGAATCCGCCCTCGAGCGTGAAGGTGTTCGACACGGCGTCGCCCGCCTTGTCGACGATCGAGAACTGCGTCGTCTCGTCCTCTTCGGTCGACGCGACTTGCGTCACGATGTCTTTGCCCAACTCGGCGCTGCTCGACGCTCGATTGGCGTCGATCGACTCGGCGAGAGTTTTGGCATATGACTTCGATGTCAGCTTGGCGAGCGGCATGTTCACGAAGTCGGGATCGCCGAGGTAGCGCGCGCGATCGAGATAGCCGCGACGCATTGCCTCGATCTCGTAATGCAACGCGCTCGGAGAGAGCGCACCGAGTTTTGGCAGGTCGAACTGTTCGAGGATGTTGAGCATTTCGATCATCGTCACGCCGCCGCTGGTTGGCGGGGGCATGGTGATCAGCTCGTAGCCGTGATACGTCCCGCGGATGGGCGCGCGCGTTTTCGCCGCGTACGCGGCGAGGTCGCGCTTGGTGATCAGTCCCCCGTTCCGCTTCATCGACGCGGCAATGCTGTCGGCGATCCACCCGGTGTAGAACGCGTTCGGCCCGCGCGTGGCGATCGCGCGCAGCGTGCGGCCGAGGTCGCGGAGAACCAGCGTATCGCCGGGCTGCCACGAACCGCCCCCCGGCTTGCCGTATGCGGCCACCGAGGCCGGGTAATGCGACATTTGACCGGCAACCTCGCGATTGAGCGACGACGCGAGTGCGCTCGAGAGCACGAAGCCATGCTCCGCTAAATCGACAGCGGGCATGACGACGTCCTTCCACGGCAGCTTGCCAAATCTCGTATGTGCCGCCGCCAGCCCGCGCACCGTCCCCGGCACACCGGGCGCGAGGTATCCGGTCGCCGTGCGCTGCCGCACGATGTTCCGCGCCGAATCCAGGTACATCGTCTGCGTCGACGCGAATGGCGCGCGCTCGCGATAGTCGATCGTGATCGCCGCGCCGTGGGCTGGGCGAATGACCATGAACCCGCCGCCGCCAATGTTGCCCGCGCTCGGATGCGTCACCGCCAGCGCGAACGCCGTCGCCACCGCGGCGTCGACCGCATTGCCACCCTTGCGCAAGATTGCGGCGCCAACGTCGGACGCGGGCGCCGACGTGGTGATCACCATGCCGTTGGTCGAGCTGACGATGCCCGCCCCGGTCTGACCGGCAAGCGACGGGGCGTACACGCCGAGTGCGACGAGTGCGCCGAATGAACAGGCGAATGGAGCGGAAAGGCGGATGCGGGTCATGGCAGCCTCGGGAAGGATCGCTCGGGCAAATCTTCCGACGGGAAACAAGCTACGCCCGGTCCGAGCCGCCGCCAGCGTGACGTAATCCGGCGAGAGACAGTTTCCATACAGCCGGGCCGTCTCATCCATCTGTCAATCCGCCGGTCTGGGCCCCATTATGCAGGGACTGGCATGATGTGGCGACTGTTCCTGCCCCCCCAGGAGATCGTCTGTGGCAACAAATCGCCGTACGTTCCTCAAGATCTCCGCGGCGGCGGCCGGCGCGGGCGCGCTCGGGGCGGTCGGTGCGTCCGGGCTCCCGTCGATCGCGCTTGGCGAACCGGCGCGCGACGACACCCGGCGTGAGCCCGTCGAACGTGCCGCGACACCGCTCGACATTTTGATCCTCGGCGGCACCGGCTTTACAGGACCAGAGCAGGTGGAATACGCGACGGCCCGCGGCCATCGCGTTACGCTCATCAATCGCAACCAAACGCGCCCGATTTCTTCAAGGGCCGCGTCGAGCAACTGATCGGCGACTTGAACGGCGACATGAGCGCGCTCAAGGGCCGCAAGTTCGACGTCGTCATCGACAATCCGACTACGCTGCCGGCGTGGGTGCGGAATGTCGCGCAGTACGTCCAGGGCAACACCAAACACTACATCTTCATCTCGACCCTGTCGGTGTATCCGGACAACAGCGTGCCCGGGAAAGACGAGAGCGACAAGCGCACGCCGCTCCCCGACGGTCTCGATCCGTTTACCGTACCGCCCGCCGAAGCGCGCACTCACTACGGCGCGCTCAAGACGGTGTCAGAGGACGAAGTCGAGAAGCACTACCCCGGCATCAACACCATCATTCGTCCGGGGCTGATCGTCGGACCGCTCGACACCACCGACCGCTTCACGTACTGGCCCTACCGAATCGACAAGGGCGGTGAGGTGCTCGCCCCAGGGAATCTGACGGATCCGATTCAGTTCATCGACTCGCGCGATCTTGCCGAATGGACGATTCGGAACGCCGAGAATCGAACGTTCGGAACCTTCAACGCGATGGGACCAATCGCGCCGCTGTCGATTTCCGAGATGCTGTACGGTATCAAAGCCGTTACCACCGCCGGCGCGCAGTTCACCTGGGTTCCGGCCGAGTTTTTGTCGGAGCAGCAGGTGCGTCCGTGGCGAAACATGACCGTGTGGATGCCGCCCACCGGACGCAATGCGGGCTTCCACATCCGAAGCAACGCCAAGGCCATCGCGGCGGGTCTCACCTTTCGTCCACTCGCTGTCACGGCGAAGGACACGCTCGACTGGAACAAGACGCGAAAACCTGCTGACCTCGACGCACTCGCCAAGGGCGCCGTCGGCGGAATCTCAGCCGAGCGAGAGGCGGAAGTGATCGCTGCGTGGAAGGCAAAGCAGTCCGCGACAAAGTAGTGAATGCAATGAACGACGAACCCGACGTCCAATGACGACAGCCACCATCTCGAACACACTGACGATTGCGCGCCCCAACGCGGACGAGCACTCGCCCTACTATGGACGGTACGTCGCGCAGGTGCCGGACGGCGATCTCGTGTCGATCCTCCGGGAGCAAATCGTCGACACGGCTGCACTGCTACGAGGTGTGCCGGCAGATCGGGCGGATTACGCGTATGCGCCCGGCAAGTGGACGGTCAAGGAAGTTGTCGGACATATGTCGGATACCGAGCGGGTGATGTCGTTTCGCGCGCTGTGGTTTGCGCGTGGCGACGCGGCCGACTTACCCGGGTTCGACGAGAACGTGTGGGTTCCAGCGGCGAAATTCTCCGAGCGCACGCTCGGTGGCCTGGTCGAGGAATTCCAGGCCGTTCGTGCGGCGACGGTGCAGCTGGCCACGCATCTCGATGCGGCGGCGCTCGTGCGCCGTGGATCGGCGAACAAGAATGAAGTGAGCGTCAGGGCGCTGATGTACATCATCGCCGGACATGAACGACACCACGCAGCACTGCTCCGCGAACGGTACTTGAAGTAGTTGCGGTCCGAGGTCGCGCGCCGAAGACACGCGCGAAGGAGGGTTACGGCACATGATGCGCTTGTGGGTGAATTCGTACGCACGCACGTCGCCAGTCGCGTCGAGCGCCATGTTGAGTGTGATCGTGCACACCATACTCGTGACGGCGTGGGTTATTGGCACGCTGCCGGCGACTGGCTTGCCGGCTGACACCATCGCCAATCGCCCAATCTTTCTCCCGCCGCCCGACCGCACGCCGGCTCAGCAGGGGTCGAAGGCCGCCGTGCATTACGTCGACTTGGCCAGACCCGGTCCCGGAACGGGCGACGGACCGCGCATGATGGGCGACGCGCGTCCCACGGTGGACGATCGGACGTTGGGCAATCAAGCGAAGGACTCGGCCACCGCGACTCCGGTCGCTCCCGAGCCCGCGCCGGATTCGGTCTATTCGATCCTCGAAGTCGACACGGCGGTCGTGCGCACTGCGAACAGCTCGGCACCGGCCTATCCACTCAACCTGCTCACCGCGCGGATTACCGGGTTCGTGCAAGCGCAGTACGTCGTCGACACGACAGGATTTGCCGACACCACGTCGTTCCACGTGATTA
>CAWFOG010000009.1:0-5810 GCA_963817445.1 uncultured Gemmatimonadaceae bacterium | reverse complement strand
TGGTAGGACCACAAATCGACGAGAAAAACGATGCCCCGCCCTCCGAACACGAGGGCGGGGCTTTTTTCGAGACGTGCCAACCTTGACCCAGTTACGAGCGCTCGGTCCGCCTCGGTCTGCAACCAATGTCCAATGGGTGCACCACGGACGGAAGCTACGTCCTCCCGACCAACGCGAATCGGCTCCCGTTCGAGACGAGGATCACATGCATCGATATCTAAAGGCGTTTGCCGTACTGAGCTTCGGCCTGCTGGCCTCGCGATCCGGAAATGCGCAGGCGTCGAAGGCGAGTCAGCCGAACCCGATCACGGCCATCGATATCCTGCTGGAGCCCGACGCGACGATGATCAACAAGGCACGGGCCGCCAACGAGCGTTTGCTCAAGGTATACCCCAAGGGCTTCGCGCTGGGCACGACCCACCAACCACACGTCTCGTGTTTCTAGCGGTACGTGCGGACGGCGGACCTGGACAAGGTTTACGAGGCCGTCGCCAAAGTCCTGGCCGAGGAGAAGCCGACGACCTGGAAGCTGACGGCGTACAAATACTACTTCCTCCCGTGGAAGGACATCGGGCTTGCGGGGATCGTGGTCGAGCCGACGGAAGACCTCATCAGATACCAACAAAAACTGATCGCCGCCGTCGCACCGTTCACGGTGAAGACGGGGACCGCGGCCGCCTTCGTCACCAGCCCGGAAGACCCCGAGATCAACCAACCAACGATCGACTACGTGACGACGTTCGTACCCGAAGCGAGCGGCAAGAAATTCAATCCGCACGCGTTGGGAATTGAAGCCCTGAGGGGGGCGCGTGTGGGGAATGAGCGTTAGTCCCTCGTGCTTACTTCTTCGCCCCCTCGACCCTCAGCGTCTCCTTCACGTCGCTCCCACGCACCGACGCCGTGAGCAGATACTCAATCGCCTTCGGCGAGAGCTTCCACGTCACCTTCGTTCGACCCTTCGCGTCGCTCACCGCGCTGGCCGGCGACACCGCGCCCGTCTTCGTCGTGAAGCGCAGCGCGGCGTCGGGAATTGGATTCCCGTAGACGTCTTTCACGACCGCGACGACCGAGCGCTCCAGCGCGTGCGCCTTGCCACTCACCAGGCTCGCGTCGAGCGTCAGCGTTTCGGGCACGCCAGGTTTCGCCTTCGCGGTCACGACAACCGGCGCGGTGTGATCTTTTCCCGTCACGCGCGCGGACAACGAGTATGAACCCATCTCGTGCCCCAGGTGCCAGCGCAGCGTCACTTGGCCGGCCGAGTCGGTGCGCATCGACGAATCGGCGAGCGAGCCCGCGGAGACCGCGAGCGTGAGCGGGGCATCGGCGACGGGGTTCCCGGCGCTGTCCACCACGCGCAGCACGACCGACTTGGAAAGCTCCGCGCCCACGCGACCTTCCTGGTGATCGCCGCTCACCACCGTCACCCCGCGCGGCGGTCCAGCCAGCACCGTCGCGCTGATCGTGAGCGGAGGCACGGATCGCCCACGGCCAACCTGCGCGCGAATGTGCTGCGTGCCCGCGCGACCGCCGAGTATCCAGCGTGCGCGAGCCTCGCCCATAGAATCGGTCCGAGCTGTGAGGCCTTCAACGTTGCCTCCGTCGAGCGCGGTCCAGGTCACGGGCACGCCGGCGAGGAGACGTCCCATCGCGTCGGTGACGCGCAGGCCAACGGGGTCGTTCACGCCCGCGCCGATGCTGCCGCTCACGTGCTCCTGAATCGCCACGAGCTTCGTGTTGCTCGCCACCGGATCTGCCTCGGCGACGATCGTGGTCGAGCTGTCCGCGCCGTCCACCGTGACGAGCAGGTGCTGCACGCCGGGCAGATCGCCCAGCGTCCACCGCGTGCGAACCCGCCCTTCGTTGTCGGTCGTCGACGTCGCCGGGTCGGCAGCGCCCATGCCGTCCACGCCGCGAAATCGCACCGTGGCGCCGGGAACGAGACGTCCCTTCTTGCTGAGCACGCGGAACACCAGTTGCTGCGGGAGCAGCGTGCCGGCGTTCGCATGCTGCGACTCGCCATCAATCGCTTCCACGGCCGCGGGCGTTGCGAACACCATGACCGTTTGCACCGTCGTCAGGCCGTCCACCGTCGCATGCACCAGCGTGCGGCCGAGATCGCGGCCAGTGACGACGCCAGTCGTGTCCACCACGGCGACTGTCGTGTCATCCGACGTCCACGATACTGCACGCTCGCGCACGACGTGCCCGCGCGCGTCGAGTGCCAAGATCTTTACGATGCCCTGCGCACCTTCGGGAACTGATACGGCGCTGTCCTGGGCTGCTCGAATGGCCGTCACGCGCTGGTGTACGAAGATGCGCGCGCGCGCAGTGCGACCGTCAACCGCGGCGACGATGGTCGTCGCGCCAGGCGACCGCGTGATCACCGATCCGTCTGCCTCGACCTTCGCGACGCTTGGCGTCTCGCTCGTCCATATGGGCTGCGTACCCAGGATGACCGCACCGTTCTTGTCGGTGACGGTTGCGGCGAGGTGAATCGTGTCACCGAGTGCGTACGACGTATCGACGAGGGGATTGAGCGCGATCCAGCTTGCGCGCAGCCCGGTCGAGAAGTGGCGCCCGACGAAGCCGGTCGAGACGAGAAACGAGAACACCGTCGCGAGCGCCGCCATGGTAGACGCCATGGCGGTGACAGAGCCGAAAATACCGGTCGATTTGACGTGTGTCGCTGGCATCACAATCAAGACTGGCAGCGGAACGGCGCGGTCACGCTCGGAGCCTGCCACGTTTTGATCGCGTGACAGCAATCACCAGCGCATTGCGACGACCGACGCTGCGGCCGTCTTGGGTAGCGAATCGGGCGCGACGCATCGCGTGGTCGGTGACGGCGATGGCTTGTGCGGGCGTGCGCGCCGTCGTATGATGTATACGCATCAGAGTAGATGCATACACATCAACACGAATCCCATGGACGCCGCGAGTACGAAGTGCGCCGCCGGCACCCTCCGCCGGGCGGCACGGTCGGTCGCCCGCTTGTACGACAACCGGCTCGCCCCGGCCGGCCTCACCAATACTCAGTTCTCGATCCTTCGCGCGCTGGAGCGACACGATCAGCCCGCGGCGCTGAGCCGCCTTGCGGAGGAGCTCGTGTTCGAGCGCACATCGCTGTACCGCGCGCTCGAGCCGTTGCATCGCGACGGGCTCGTGACGATCGCCAAGACCGGCGGCGGCGGTCGTACGAAGGAAGTCGCGCTCACGCGGCGAGGTCGCGCGCGTATCACCAAGGCCCTCCCGCATTGGCAGGGCGCGCAGGAGGCGTTCCTCGAGCAGTTCGGCCGCTCGGCGTGGAGTACGCTCGCGACGAGCCTGAACGAGATCGTCGACGCAGCGCGAGCGATTTCCGACCATTGACCCGAGCCCCAAAGTGCTGCCGCTGATGTCGTCGATCCCACACGTCGCGTTGTTGGTGTTGAAGGTCGCGGCCGGCGCCGCCGCGGCGTTCGTGTTCGTGCGCCAATGTCGCAAGCCAACCTGGTGGCCCGGTCGATTTTTTCTCCGGACGATGAATCTCAGTCACGCCGGTCTGACGACGTGGGGACTGAGCCATGCGTCGATTCAGGCGAACGACACGATTCTCGACGTTGGCTGCGGCGGCGGACGAACGATCGACACCATGGCGAAATCCGCCGCGACAGGCCGAGTGTTCGGCGTGGACTATTCCGCGACGAGCGTCGATGTGGCGCGGCGCGTGAACGCCGCCGCAATCGGCGCCGGCCGTGTGGACATTCAGCAGGCGTCGGTGTCGGCGCTTCCGTTTCCCGCGGCGACGTTTGATCTCGTGACGGCGGTCGAGACGCACTACTACTGGCCCAACCTGCGCAACGATCTGCGGGAAATTCGGCGCGTGCTCAAGCCGAACGGGCGCGTCGTGCTCGTCGCCGAGGCGTATCGCGGGCGGAGCGCGGATTGGCTGTTTCGCCCTGCGATGCGCCTGTTGGGCGCGGAATACCTGACGCCGGATGAACACCGGCGGGCGCTCGAGGACGCGGGGTATGCGAACGTCGACGTACACACCGAGCCGTCGAAGGGGTGGTTGTGCGCCGTCGGCAACAGTCCAATGTCGAGTTAGGTCATGATTCCAGTTTCCGCATTACCAATCGTGGGAGTGGTCGCTTGCGCCGCAGTCGTGTCATCCGTCATGAAGTGGAGACCGCGGCGGCGGGTCGGAGAGAATCAACGATGTCTAACGAAGGTTCGTGCTGGTGAACCGGCCACGAGCGTAGCATCGCCGCAGGACAGCCGCGACGCGGAGCGACGCTGAAGGGTTGGCACCTCGCGATCGTTCTGGTGTATGGAGATCCGTCACCCCCGCTCGGCCCGCGACATGAACCGCGTCGAATACATCGAGCCGATCGCGCGCTGACATGCGCCCATCGCACGCCGCAAACGGCGGCCGCGGGATGTGCGCGTTCAAACGGACTCATCGAGGAATGCATTTCATGAAATCCACCTGGCGCGCGGGGCGGACCAACCGTCCCGTTATCCTGTCGATGGCTGCGGCCACGTTGATTGCCGGTGCGGTGGCATGGCGCCCACTCACGGCGCACGCCACGGCGCTTTTGAACGACACGACGAGCGTCGTGCGCTCGGCGACCGGAACGACGCCGGGCATGGCTCGGCTCGAAGATCTCAGCGACGCGTTCGCGACCGTCGCCGCTCGAATCAAGCCGAGCGTCGTGTACATCACGGCGAAAGAAATGGCGAGACCGGCGGCACAGCATTCCGAGCGGCCCGACATGGGTCAGATTCCGCCGGAGCTCCGACGGTTTTTCCCCAACGCGCCTGACGGCTCGGATTCCCGAGACGGCCCGGATGCGCCGCGCGGTGGCGGTATGGCCTCGGGCTCCGGTTTCATTGTGTCGCCGGATGGCTACATCCTGACGAACAATCACGTCGTCGACGGCGCCAGCGAAGTGCGCGTGCGGCTGCTCGACCGGCGCGAGTTCAAGGCGAAAGTCATTGGACGCGATCCGAACACGGATGTCGCCGTGATCAAGATCGACGCGACTGGACTCACGGCCGCGCCGCTCGGCGACAGCAACGCGTCGCGCGTCGGCGAGTGGGTCCTGGCGATCGGGAATCCGCTCGGCGAGAACCTGACGTTCACCGTCACGCAGGGCATCATCAGCGCAAAAGGCCGCGCCTTGGCGCTGCCGGGTCAGTCGCAACAGACGATTCAAGATTTCATACAGACTGACGCGGCGATCAATCCGGGTAACTCGGGTGGGCCGCTCGTCAACGTGCGCGGTGAAGTGATCGGCATCAACAGCGCCATCGAAAGTCCGACGGGCTACAACGCGGGCTACGGGTTCGCTGTTCCGATCAATTTGGCGCGCGAGGTGATGACGCAAATCATCAAGTCGGGTCATGTCGAACGTGTCGCGCTTGGCATTGCCGTGCGCGACGCCAGCCCCGAAGACGCTGCGTACGTTGGCCTCAAGGACACGCGCGGCGTGCTCGTGGAGGACTTCGGCGACGCGACCTCGCCGGCACAACGGTCCGGCATCAAGCCGGGCGACGTGATCGTCGCGGTGGACGGGCATGCCGTCGACTACGTGGCGCAACTGCAGGAACTGATTGCGTTCCGCAAGCCGGGTGAAGTCGTTGCGGTGCAAATCGCCCGCAAGGGAGGCGAACTCGCGACGGTGCGAGTGCCGCTTCAGCCGGTGAGCAACCCGGCGGGATCGGACGCCACGGCGTCGTCCGATGACGATTCGAGCAACGGTGCGAACGGAGCGTCGATGCAGGCACTCGGTGCTCGGGTTGCGACGCTCGATGCTGCTGCGGCGCGC
>CAWFOG010000008.1:0-96547 GCA_963817445.1 uncultured Gemmatimonadaceae bacterium | reverse complement strand
CGGCGATCCAGTCCGCGACCCGCTCGATCATCTGCTCGACGGTCACCTGCGGAGCAGCAAACATCGCCTGCATGCGCGACGTGTTGCTGAGGAGCGCGTCGGGGCGCTCGGCGCCAGTGAACGTGGCAGTCGTGCCGAAGCGGCGGGCGAACGACTCGGCGAGTGAGCGGACGGACAGCGTCTCTCGCCCGGTGACGTTGACGACAAACGGCGGCGCCGACGCACGTGGCAGACATTCGAGCGCGATTCGATTCGCATCGCCCTGCCAGATGACGTTCACATAGCCCATGTCGACTGGCACTGGTTCACCGCGATGCACGCGCGCCGCGATGTCGACCAGCACGCCGTAGCGCAGATCGATTGCGTAGTTGAGGCGCACGATCGCGACTCGCGTGCCGTACCGTTCGGCGTACGTCTCGAAGGTGCGCTCGCGCCCGACGCACGACGCAGCGTACTCACCGACCGGCGCCAGTTCGTCCGTCTCGCGCGAGCCGCCGGCGCCGGCCGGCGAGAGCGCGTAGACGTTGCCGGTGGAGAACGCGACGATGCGCGCGTCGCGATAGCGCTCAGCACAATTGGCGGGGACGATCGTGTTCATCGCCCACGTCGCCGCGGGCGCGTCGCCGGTGCCGAACTTTTGTCCGGCCATGAACACGACGTTCGGCGCGTCGGGCAGGCGCGCGATCGCCGCGCGGTCGAGCAAATCGCAGCGCTCTGTTTCGACACCAACATCATTGAGCGCACGTTCGGCGCTGGCCGACGACCAGCGAGATACGGCGATGATCCGGCGCTGCGGCGTGACATTCGCTGCGGCGCGAGCGGCCATGCGCGCGAGCGTCGGTCCCATTTTGCCGCCGGCGCCGAGGATGACGATGTCGCCCGGACACGCAGCGAGCGCCGCGACGGTCTCGTCGCGCGGCGTGGAGAGCAGATCGTCGAGCGCCGATTCGTTCATGCTCCGTCCTCGACGTGGCGCGCGGCCTGTTCGGCGAAGCGTTTGATGCGGCGCACCATCGCGTTCAATCCCGTTTCGCGGCCGGACAGGCCGATTCCGTGCATGATCTGCTGCACGAAGTCCGACGGAATGGCCAACGTCGTCTCGGGCGGCTGCTCGTTGATCGCCGAGAACAGAATGGCGAGAAAGGCGGCGATCGTCGGTGATTGCCTGACGTTGAGGTCGGCGTAGTAGTGTACGCGTCCGTCGTGAAATTCAGGGAAGAGATCGACGCGTGTTTGGCACTCCGGCACGGCGAACTCGCCGCGATCGATGTCACGAAACTTTTCCGGCAGCGGTTCGAGCTTCTTGGAGTAGTGCACCAAGGCTTGCATCTTCTCTTCACGCTCCATCGCTTCGAAGCGCGCAATCACGCGCGCGACGGTCGGTGGAAGTGGTCCCGTGGACGCCGAATCGCTCATTGGTCGGATTCAATCGGACACGGTGGACGACGTCAAGTCACACTTCGCAGACCCGACGGGAGAGAGAGAACGATGCCGACACGCAAAGCCAGCGCGACATGGGAAGGGGGGCTGAAGGGCGGACGGGGAAGCTTCAAGGGATCGACTGGCATTGCCGGTCAGTACAACTTCAGCTCGCGGTTCGAGTCGGGCGTCGGATCGAATCCAGAGGAACTGCTGGCCGCGGCCGAGGCGGCGTGTTACAGCATGGCGTTGAGCGCCAGCCTCGAGCAGAATGGAACGCCGGCGACGCGGGTCGAGACGACGGCGGCCTGCACCGTAGAGAAAGTGGGCGACGGCTTTGCGATCACGACGATGCAGCTGGACGTGCACGCGACGGTTGCCAAGATCGACGACGCGACGTTTCAACGGCTGGCCGACGCGACCAAGCAGGGATGTCCCGTGTCGAAGGCGTTGAAGGGAAATGTCGACCTGCGACTCACGGCCACGCTGAATTCTTAGTCGTCGAGAGGGCGCGTCGACGCGCCGGCGAGCTTCTATTCGGAGCGGAATGGGGGCAGATTCCCGACGCACGGCAACACATGTATGGTGGTGCCGCGCGACCGACTTCCGGGAAATCCAATGAAGCCGTCGGGCGTCCTCGTACTGTCTTCGGATCCGCTCGCCGCGGCGTTGGTCGCCGCGGCGGCGGAGCTCGCTGGGTACGTGCCGCAATTCGCGCTGGAACAGGAGAGTCCGCGCGACGCGCTGTTGCGCACGTGGCCCCGCGTCGTGCTGGTCGATTGCGACCACGACGACGCGTGCACCGAGGCGTTTTTTGGTCCGGCGCTGATGGCGGGCGCCCGGATCGCGGTGTTCCGATCGACGCGGACGCGCCGTGCGTTCGAGCCGATCGCCGCCGAGTTCGGCGTGAGAACGTTCGAGCTCCCAATGGACGCCGCGGCGCTGGGCGATCTGCTGGACGAATGCTCCGGCGAACGGGACACTTGATCCGCGGAACCGCCGCGCGCAGGCTTAGCAGAACCCGAACGCCACTCTTTTCGCCCAATCCCCACATGGCACCGTCCACCGCACGCTCGGTCACGTGGTACTCATGGGACTCGATCCCGCGCGAGACCGTGTCACCGATGCTCGATCGTCGCCTGATCACCGGCGACAGGATGATGATTGCTCACGTGTATCTGAAGAAGGGATGCATCGTTCCCAAGCATTCGCACGACAACGAGCAGATCACGTACATCCTCGAAGGCGTGCTGCGGTTCTGGATCGGCGACGACGAGTCGCAGGAAGTGCTCGTCCGCGCGGGCGAGGTGCTGCACATTCCGTCCAACGTGCCGCACAAGGCCGAGGCGCTCGAGGACACGCTCGACGTCGACATCTTCGATCCGCCGCGCCAGGACTGGTTGAACAAGACCGACTCCTACCTGCGCAAATAGCGGCGGGGGTTCGACATGGACCTCGGGCTGCGGGGACGGGTCGCGCTGGTCGCCGCGGCGAGCCGCGGGCTTGGACGCGCGATCGCGCTGGAATTCGCGCGAGAGGGCGTGAAGGTGGCGATGTGCGCGCGCGGCGAGGACGCTCTGCGCGACGGCGCGCGATGCGATCGTGCGCGAGACCGGCGCGAACGCGCGCGACGTGCACGCCGTGGTCGCCGATCTCTCTCGTGCCGACGACGTCGCACGCGTTGCCACGGAGGCGCTGGCGACGTTCGGGCAGGTGGACATTCTGGTGACGAACGCCGGCGGCCCGCCGGCGGGCGTGTTCGAGACGCACGCGTGGGACGCGTGGGAACGCGCGGTCAACCTCACGTTGCGCAGCGCGGTGGAGCTGACGCGACAGGTGTTGCCCGGCATGCGCGAGCGCAAATGGGGTCGCATCATCAACGTCACGTCGATTGCGGTGAAGCAGCCGGTCGACAACCTGATCTTGTCGAACAGCGTTCGCGCGGCGGTGACCGGGTTCGCGCGCACGCTGGCGAACGAAGTCGCCGTCGACGGAGTGACGGTGAACAACATTCTGCCGGGCTACACGCGCACCGAGCGCGTCGAGGAGCTGGCCGACTCGACCGCGTCGCGAGAAGGCGGAGGCCGAACGCGCGACGACGTGCTCGCGCGGTTCGAACAGCAGATTCCGATGCGACGCCTGGGCGAGCCCGACGAACTGGCCGCGCTGGCGACGTTCCTCGCATCGCCGCGCGCGGCCTACATCACGGGGCAGTCGATTGCGGTGGACGGGGGCTGGATACGAGGTCTGTTGTAAGACCTTCGTGATGGACCGTCTGCGTGGGAAAGGCAAACTCGACGTGCAGCTCGGCGAACCGGCGCAGCGTTTCGAGTAACACGGCTTGTTGCACGTCCATGAACTTCATGTACGCCGGATCGAGCACGTTGTACACGGCCTCCAGTCGGATCGTCGAATCGCCGAAGCTCGCGACGTGACAGCGGTCGAACTTGACCGGCGACTGCGCGGTGATGATTTCCTCGATGACGTGTGGCAGGCGAGCGAGAACGTCCGGCGGTGTGTCGAACGCGACGTTGAATGTGAGCACGGTCCGGCGCTGATACATGCGGCGATAGTTGCGCAGACGGCTCTTGAGCAGATCGGCGTTGCCGATGATGATCTGCTCGCCGTTCACGCTGCGCAGCCGGGTGGTCTTGAGTCCGATGTGTTCGACCGTCCCGGCGATCTGGTCGACGCCGATCGAATCGCCCACGTCGAACGGTTTGTCGAACACGATCGCCAGCGCGGCGAGGATGTCGCCGAGGATGTTCTGCACCGCGAGCGCGACGGCGATGCCGCTCACGCCTAGTCCGGTGATCAGCGCCGTGATCTCGACGTCGAACACCGACTTGAGCGCCGTGAGGAGAATCAGAATCCACAACAGAACTTTGGCGCCGACGCCAATGGCGCCGATCATCGCGACGCTGGCGCGATCGGTCGCCGTCGTGCGATGGCTGAGGTGGTGCGTGACCCAGAAGCCGACGGCGGCCGCGCCCCACACGGCGAGCTGCCAGAGCAGCACGAGCTTCGCCACCTGCCCAACGTGCGACGCGACGGGTTCGCCCAACGTCAGCGGTGAGATGGCGGCGGCGATCGACAGGAGGACGATCACCCATACGCGCGTGCAGCGAACGAGCTCCACCGCCATGTCGTCGAGCCGCGTGGTCGTTCGCGCCGTGAGCGCACCGAGCCGCGACACGAGCAGTCGGCGGACGACGAGCGACGACGACCGCGACGACGGTCGCGGTGATGGCCGGCGGTCAGCCAGGCGCGCAGCGAGTTGTGAAAGAACTCGCGCTGAAGAACTTCAACGACTGGAAATAGGGCGATCATCGAGCCGCGAAAAGGGGGCAGGCCCAATGATAATGAATACCGAGCCCGCTCGCCTTACAGTGACGTCGCCTGTTCCGACGACGCCGGATGTTCCGACGATGTCGCCTGCCCCGCGTCGGCCACGGCGCCGCGTGCGGGCCGGCGCGTCACCGCGAGCGCGCCGTCGCAGGCGTCGCAGTGTTTGCACGTCCAGTCCGACTCCACCGCCTCGCCGAAATACTCGAGAATGAAGCGCGTGCGACACTGGGCGCTCTGGCAGTAGTTGATCATCGCGCGAAGCTTGGCGCGGTCCTGAATGCGCCGCTGTTCGTAATCGGTCAGGTCGGCGCTCAGGTCGATCGAGGTGAGTCGGTTTTGCAGCCGCTCCCAGCTTCCGCCGCGATACTCGCGCACGAGGCCGTGTCGCTTGAGCAGCGCGAGTACGATGCGCGCCTTGCGCCTCGCGACGCCCGACTTGTCGGCGAGGTCGTCGAGCTGCGCCGTCTCGGCGAGCGGCACTTGCTCGAGCACGATCGCCACCTTGGCGGCCTCCTCGACGTCCGGGTACTTGCCGCCGAGGAAGTACGACTGCACGCGGCTGTCCTCGACGCGATAGAACAGCGTGCACCGGCGCGGGGAGTCCGTCGCGGCCGGCGCGGCCGGCTTCCTGATAGTACGACTCGACCGATCCCGGGAAGTGATAGTGAATGACAAAACGCAAATCCTGCTTGTCGATGCCGAGTCCGAATGCGTTCGTCGCGATCATCGCTTTGAATTCGTCGGCCATGAAGCGATTCTGCGCGTCCTTGCGTTCCGCCGCTGGCAATTTCCCGTGATACAGGCCCATGGGGAATTGCGGCGCGAACAGCTCGTGAAGCCGCGTCGCCTCGCGAATCGTGGCCACGTACACGACCCCGACGCCGGGGGCGTCGCGCAGCACGTCGCCCAGCGCGGCGTCCTTCATCGCCTGGTTGACGGTGCGCTTCACGTCGAAGCGGAGATTCGGGCGCGCGAATCCGGTGATCGTCACATGCGGCGACTGCATGCCGAGCTGCCGCGCGATGTCGGCGCGCACTTCAGCGGTCGCCGTCGCCGTGAGCGCGAGGATCGGTGGGCGGCCAAGTCGTCGTGCCACGGAACCCAGCGTGAGATAGTCGGGGCGGAAGTCGTGGCCCCACTGGCTGACGCAGTGCGCTTCGTCGATGACGAACAGGCTGACGGTGCGCGTCAGCAGTCGTTCGAAGAATTCACGATCCTTGAAGCGCTCCGGCGTGAGATAGAGCATTTCGCCGGCGCCGTCGGTCACGCGCTGCGCGAGCGTGCGCGCTTCCCCGTCGGTCAGGTGCGAGTGCATGGCAAGCGCGTCGACGCCAAGCGCCGCGAGTTTGTCCTGCTGGTCCTTCATCAGGGCGATGAGCGGACTCACGACGACGGTGAGTCCCGGGAGCATCAGCGCGGGGAGTTGATAGATGAGGGATTTGCCGCTGCCGGTGGGCATGACGACAAGTGTGTCCTGTCCCTCGAGAACGGCGCGGATCGGCTCCCACTGGCCCTGCTGAAAATCGCGATGACCGAAGCGCTTGACGAGCAACCGGCGCGCCTCGGTCCGAAGTGTTGGCGGCATCGCCTATCACAAAAGCAGGAACCGGACCGAAGTCAGACCATGCTCATCGGGAAAATCGGATGATCAGTGCCCGAGCGAGCGTCACCAACGGTCACCCGCGGCGCGATCGTGACTAGCTTGGTCGCATGCCCACGCGCCCGGCGTTACACGACTGCTTTGCCATCACCGCGCCCGGCCTGGACGACCTCTGTGCTGCCGAGTGTCGCGGGCTGGGGCTCGACGCACGCAGTGGAGGGACGGAGACCGGCGGCGTGGCTTGGCGGGGGACGCTCGAGTCGGTCGCGCGCGCCAATCTGTGGCTTCGCACGGCGAGTCGCGTCGTCGTGCGCGTCGCCGAATTTCGCGCGACTGCGTTCTTTGAGCTCGAGTTGCAAGCGAAGCGCATTCCGTGGGAACGATTCGTCGCACCGGGATCGCGCGTCGACGTGCGCGTCACGTGCCGCAAGTCGAAGCTCTATCACAGCGACGCCGTCGCGCAGCGATTCGCCGAAGCAATCGCGTGGCGCGTGAAGGGAGCCAGCGCCTCCGAGTCGACCGAGTCCGACGACGACGAAGCCGGCGCGGCGACGGAGCGGCAGCTGTTCATCGTCCGATTCTTTCACGACGTGTGCACCGTGAGCGCCGACAGCTCGGGCGCGCTGCTGCATTTGCGCGGCTATCGCCAAGCATTGGCGAAAGCGCCGATGCGCGAGACGCTCGCTGCCGCCGTACTCCTCGGCGCGGGTTGGACGGGCGAGACTCCGCTCGTCGATCCGATGTGCGGTGCCGGGACGATTCCGATCGAGGCCGCGCTCATCGCGCGACGAATGGCGCCGGGCCGCGCGCGGTCGTTCGCGTTCGCGCAGTGGCCGGAGTTCAACGCGCCGACCTGGACGTCGGTGCTCGCGGACGCCAAGTCGCGCGAGCTGGAACGCGCGCCCGTGCGCATCATGGGGAGCGATCGCGATGCCGGCGCGATCGTCGCCGCGCGGGCAAACGCCGAGCGTGCGGGCGTCACCGGCGACATCGAGTTTGCGACGCAGCCCATTTCGGCGTTGCGCGTGAGTGAATCGGGCGAGCCGGGCGTGGCCAACGGTTTGATCGCGTCCAATCCGCCGTACGGTGTTCGCGTGGGAGAGCACCACGGATTGCGCGACCTGTACGCGCAGCTTGGCAACGTCGCGCGGCGATGTTGCCCGGGTTGGCAGGTGGCCCTGTTGTCGGCCGAACGATCGCTCGAACGCCAAACGAAGCTCCCGTTCACGAACAGGTTTGCGACGCGCAATGGAGGCATCGCGGTTCGACTTGTCGTGGCGCCGGTTGGAGACGACCTCGGCCAAGCGCCGAACAGGCCCGCGAGGCGTTAGCCGAGTTCGGCATCAGTCTTGAAGTAGGACGATGCCAGCGGGTGAGCCTCGCTCTTGTTGGCCGCATCGTGACTACTCGATCGCGGCGGACGGGCGAACCGCGAACTGCAAGCTTTACAAACCGACGATTCGATCGTGCCACCGCGTTGCGACGGGGTGGCGGTCGGCATCGTTCCACTCATCGTCAGGAGCTGACCGTGGGCGTCGGCGAAAGTCCGGAAGCAACCGATCACGAAGTATTTGAGGCGCCGTCGGCCCGCACCGGGAGCAAGCGCGGGGCGAAGAACGGCAACGGCAAGCGCCGGCCGAAACGGAGTGCGGCAACGACGCGAGCCGCGGATGCCGACGAGGAGTCGGCGGAGGAGGCACTCGCGGAGGACGCGCGCCGTCGCATCTCGCGAGAACGCTCACTCCATCAGGTGCTCGCCGGACTGCGCGCCGTGAACGCCGGCGACTTCTCCGTACAGCTCTTGTCGAACGGCGATCCGTTGATGGCGGACATCATCGACGTGTTCAACAGCGTGGTTCAGAAGCAGTCGCGCATGTACGAAGAAATTTCGCGTGTGAGTACGTCGGTCGGCCGCGAGGGCAAGATGCGCGACCGCGTGCAACTCGCCGGCATCAATGGCCAGTGGGTCGCCCTGGCCGACTCGGTCAACGGCCTCATCGCGGACTTGGTGCAGCCGACGTCAGAGGTGTCGCGCGTCATCAAAGCCGTCGCGGAAGGGGACCTGTCGCAAAAGGTCGAACTCGAGATCGAAGGCAAGCAGGTGCAGGGCGAATTCTTCCGCATCGGTTCGACGGTGAACCGAATGGTCGATCAGCTCAACTCATTCGCCAGCGAAGTCACGCGCGTGGCGCGCGAAGTCGGCACCGAGGGAGTGCTGGGCGGACAAGCGCACGTGCCGGGCGTCGGCGGGACGTGGAAAGATCTCACCGACTCCGTCAACGCGATGGCGTCCAACCTCACCAATCAGGTTCGCAACATCGCCGTGGTGACGACTGCGGTGGCCAACGGTGACCTGTCGCAAAAGATCACGGTCGAAGTTCGCGGCGAAGTGCTGGAATTGAAGAACACGATCAACACGATGGTCGATCAGCTCTCGGGGTTCGCCGCCGAGGTAACGCGCGTGGCGCGCGAAGTAGGGACGGAGGGGATGCTCGGCGGTCAGGCGAGCGTGCCGGGAGTGGCGGGCACGTGGAAGGACCTGACCGAGAACGTGAACTTCATGGGCGCGAACCTCACGAATCAGGTGCGGAACATCGCGCTCGTGACGACGGCGGTGGCCAACGGCGATCTGTCGCAGAAGATCACCGTGGAAGCGCGCGGCGAAGTGCTGGACCTGAAGGACACGATCAACAACATGGTGGAAAAGCTGCGCATCTTCGCCGACGAGGTGAGTCGCGTGGCGCGCGAAGTGGGTACGGAAGGCGTACTCGGCGGTCAGGCCGCGGTGCCGGGCGTAGGCGGCACGTGGAAGGGGCTGACCGACAACGTGAACGCGCATGGCGTCGAACCTCACCGCGCAGGTGCGCAACATTGCCGACGTGACGACCGCCGTGGCCAAGGGCGACCTGTCGCGCAAGATCACGGTGAACGTGCAGGGTGAAGTGCTCGCGCTCAAGAACACGATCAACACGATGGTCGATCAGCTGTCGGCGTTCGCGAGCGAAGTGACGCGCGTGGCGCGCGAGGTCGGCACGGAAGGAATTCTTGGCGGACAGGCGAGCGTGCAGGGCGTGAGCGGCACGTGGAAGGACTTGACGGACAACGTCAACGCCATGGCCGGCAATCTCACCGTGCAGGTGCGCAACATCGCCGACGTGACGACGGCCGTGGCGCGCGGCGATCTGTCGCGGAAGATCACGGTCGACGTTCGCGGCGAAATTCTCGAACTCAAAAACACCATCAATACGATGGTGGATCAGCTGAACGCGTTCGCCGGCGAGGTGACCCGCGTGGCGCGCGAAGTCGGCACGGAAGGAAAGCTTGGCGGGCAGGCGCGTGTGCCCGGCGCGGCGGCGTGTGGCGCGATCTGACCGACAACGTGAACGGTCTCGCGTCAAACCTGACGACGCAGGTGCGCAACATCGCCGACGTCACGACCGCCGTCGCCAACGGCGACCTGTCGCAGAAGATCACCGTCGAAGCGCTGGGCGAAGTGTTGTCGCTCAAGATCACGATCAACAACATGGTCGACCGACTGCGAGTCTTCGGCGACGAAGTGACGCGCGTCGCCAAGGAAGTCGGCACGGAAGGCAAGCTCGGCGGACAGGCCGAAGTCCCAGGCGTTGCCGGCACGTGGAAGGGGCTGACCGACAGCGTGAACGCGATGGCCAATTCGCTCACCGTACAAGTGCGCAACATCGCCGACGTGGCGACGTCGGTGACGAAGGGCGACCTCACGCGGCAGATCACCGTCGACGCGCAGGGCGAGCTCGACGAGCTCAAGTCGAACATCAACCAGATGATCGCCAACCTGCGCGAGACGACGGAACGCAATCAGGAACAGGATTGGCTCAAGACCAACCTGGCCAAGTTCAGCCGGATGATGCAGGGACAGAAGGATCTCGAGTCGGTTTCGCGTTTGATCATGAGCGAACTGACACCGCTGGTGTCGGCGCACCACGGGGCGTTCTTCATCGGCGATCAGGCGCCGAGCGGCGCGCTGCTCAAACTGATCGCGAGCTATGCCTACCGCGCACGCAAGCACGTGGCGAACCGGTTCGCGCCGGGCGAAGGGCTGGTCGGGCAGGCGGCGCTCGAGAAGCAGCCGATTCTCCTGCAGAACGTGCCCGACGACTACATCCAGATCACGTCGGGCCTCGGCGAGGCGCCGCCGCGCAACATCATCGTCCTCCCCATCCTGTTCGAGGGAGAGGTCAAGGCGGTCATCGAGCTCGCGAGCTTCCTGCCGTTCAGCCAGATCCACCAGACGTTCCTCGATCAGCTCGCGGAATCGATCGGAGTCGTGCTGAACATGATTCAGGCGAACATGCGCACCGAAGAGCTGCTCGAGCAGTCGCAGCAGCTCACGCAGGAGCTCCAGAGTCAGTCGAAGGAACTGCAGCAGCAGCAGGAAGAGCTCAAGAAGTCGAACCAGGAGCTCGAGGCGCAGGCGCGCACGCTGCGGCAGTCCGAAGAGCTGCTCAAGGAGCAGCAGGAAGAACTGCAGCAGGTCAACGAGGAGCTGGAAGAAAAAGCCAGTCCTGTTGGCCGAGCAGAACGCCAAGGTCGAGCAGAAGAACCGCGAAGTCGAATCGGCGCGCGTGGCGCTCGAGGAAAAGGCCGACCAACTCTCGGTCAGCTCCAAGTACAAGAGCGAATTCCTGGCGAACATGTCGCACGAGCTGCGCACGCCGCTCAACTCGCTGCTCATCCTCGCCAAGCTGCTCACCGAGAACAAGGATCAGAACCTCAGCGCCAAGCAGATCGAGTTCGCATCGACGATCTATTCGTCGGGCGACGGACCTGCTCAACGCTGATCAACGACATTCTCGATCTCTCGAAGGTCGAAGCCGGCAAGATGGAAGTGAACATCGCCGACGTGCCGATTGCCGAGATTCGGGACTTCGTCGAGCGCACGTTCCGGCCGGTCGCCGAGCAGAAGCAGTTGAAGTTCGCCGTCGAGCATCGCGCCGGGCGCTCCGTCGCCGATGCGCACCGACGCGCAGCGCATGCAGCAGGTGCTCAAGAATCTGCTCGCCAACGCGTTCAAGTTCACGGAGCAGGGAAGCGTCACGCTGGTCATCCGCGCGGCGGAGCCGGGCCGGCGCTACGCCAGCCGGTCGCTCGATCGAGCCGAGGGCGGTGTGATCGCGTTCGAAGTGCGCGACACCGGCATCGGGATCGCGCGCGACAAGCAACAGCTCATCTTCGAGGCGTTCCAGCAGGCCGACGGCACGACCAGTCGCAAGTACGGCGGCACGGGACTCGGCCTGTCGATCAGCCGCGAGATCGCAAGTCTGCTCGGCGGCGAAATTCGCGTCGAGAGCACGCCGGGCCAGGGCAGCACGTTCACGCTGTATCTCCCGGTGACGCTGCATCGGCCGGAACCGTCGCTCGAGCGCGTCATGGCACCCGTCACCCGACCGTCTCAGCGCCCGACGCCGTCGAAGAGCGGCAGTGGCACCTCGACGTCATCGTCATCGTCGTCGTCGGCGTCGCGCGACGCTCGACCCGGTGACGGTCGACGCCGAGCATCTGCCTCGCCCGTACGGATTCGCGGACGACCGCGACGGCATCGAGCCCGGCGACCGAGTGGTCCTGATCGTCGAGAACGATTCAAACTTCGCGAAAGTTCTGCTCGACATGGCGCGCGAGAAGGGCTTCAAGGGCCTCGTGGCGCTCGACGGCGAAGCCGGACTGGCGATTGCGCACGCCTTGCATCCCGACGCCATCACGCTCGACATCGACATGCCCGGGCATGGACGGGTGGGTCGTGCTCGACCGGCTCAAGCACAACGCCGAGACGCGGCACATTCCGGTGCACATCATCACCGGCATCGCGGATCGCCAGCAGGGGCTCAAGGCCGGCGCGATCGCGTATCTCGAGAAGCCGGTGTCGAAGGAGGCGCTCGACGAATCGTTCACCAAGATCGCGACGTTCATCGACCAGCAGGTGAAGCGGCTGCTCGTCGTCGAGGATGACGACGCGCAACGCCAGAGCATGGTCGAGCTGATCGAGCACGAAGACGTCGAGATCACGGCGGTCGCGTCGGCCGACGAAGCGCTGGAGAAGCTCAAGACCACGCACTTCGACTGCATGGTGCTCGACCTCGGGCTCGACGGCTCGCTCGACGGCTTCGAGTTGCTCGAAACGGTCAAGGCCGATCCGGCGATGCAGGAACTGCCGATCATCATCTACACCGGCAAAGACCTGAGTCAGGCGGAAGAAACGCGTCTGCGAAAGTTCGCCGAAACGATCATCGTCAAGGACGTGAAGTCGCCGGAGCGCCTGCTCGACGAAACGGCGCTGTTCCTGCACCGTGTCGAGGCGCGGCTGCCGGAGCAGAAGCGCCGGATGCTCGAGCATCTGCACAACACCGACGCGGTGTTCGCCGGCAAGCACGTGCTCATCGTCGACGACGACGTGCGCAACATCTTCTCACTGACGAGCATGCTCGAGGAGCACGGCATGAAGGTCGCGTTCGCCGAGAACGGACGAGAGACGCCATCGGCCGCTCGAGTCGACACCGAGGCATCGATCTCGTGCTGATGGACGTGATGATGCCGGGGATGGACGGCTATGAAACGACGCGGGCGATTCGCGAGCAGCCGAACTTTCGCGACGCTGCCGATCATCGCGCTCACGGCGAAGGCGATGAAGGGAGATCGGGAGAAGTAGCATCGCGGCCGGCGCGTCGGACTACATCACCAAGCCCGTCGACACCGACCAGTTGCTGAGCTTGATGCGCGTATGGTTGTACCGCTGAACGCGACCCGATCGCTGAGCGGTCCGCCCATCGCGTACGACGCCGATCTCGAGCGTATCGAGATCGAGCTGCTGTTGGAGGGGGTATACCGGCACTATGGGTTCGACTTTCGCTCGTACGCGTATCGCCTCGATCCGGCGGCGGCTATGGAAACGCATCGAAGCCGAAGGGCTGACGTCGATCTCCGAACTCCAGGCCCTCGTGCTGCACGACGCCGCCGGGATGGAGCGCCTGCTGCTCGACTCTGTCGATCAGCGTCACGGCGATGTTCCGCGATCCCGGCTTCTATCGCGTGTTTCGCGAACAGGTGGTGCCGCTGCTGCGCACCTATCCGTTCATTCGCATCTGGCACGCGGGCTGTTCGACCGGCGAAGAGGTCTACTCGACGGCGATCGTGCTCGAGGAGGAGGGGCTGCTCGACCGGACGCGCGTCTACGCGACGGACATCAACGACGCCGTGCTCGCAGCACGCACGCGCGGGAATCTTTCCGCTCAATCGCATGCAGGAGTACACGGAGAACTACATCCGCGCCGGCGGCACTCGCTCCTTCTCGGAGTACTACACGGCCAAGTACGACGGCGCGTTGTTCAGTCCGTCGCTCACGCGCAACATCGTGTTCTCGCAGCACAACCTCGTGACCGATCACTCGTTCAGCGAATTCAACGTCATCTTCTGCCGGAACGTGCTGATCTACTTCGATCGCGATCTGCAGGACCGCGTGCACGCGCTGTTCTACGACAGCTTGGCGAGGTTCGGCATTCTCGCGCTGGGCAGCAAGGAGTCGCTGCGCTTCTCGCGGTACGAGTCGTGCTACGACCGGCTCGGCGTCGAGCGAAAAGCTCTACCGGAAGGTCCGGTAGCCATGTCGTACGACATCGCCGTCGTCGGCACGTCATGGGGTGGGTTGAGCGCGCTGCGCGAGCTGATCGCCGAGTTGCCGCACCAATTCGCGCTGCCGCTGGTCATCGTGCAGCACCGCCACCGCGAGTCGGATCGCTTGCTCGGTTCGCTGCTCCAGGACAGCACGTCGCTCAGCGTCTGCGAGGTCGAGGACAAGTCGCCGATCGTGAGCGGCGGCGTGTACATCGCGCCGGCCGACTACCACCTGCTCGTCGAGGACGGCCATTTTTCGCTGTCGACCGAGGCGCCGGTCAACTACAGCCGTCCGTCGATCGACGTCACGTTTTCGTCGATCGCCGACGCGTACGGTGAACGAGCGGTCGGCGTCGTGCTCACCGGTGCGAACGCGGACGGCGCGCACGGGCTGCGTCGCATCGTCGACCGCGGCGGGCTGGCGTTCGTCCAGACGCCCGACACCGCCGAGAGTTCGACGATGCCGGCGGCCGCGGCGAGCGCGGTGCCCGAAGCGCGCGTGTTGACGATCGGTGAAATCGGCGCCGCGCTCGCGGTCACTTCCGGTCGCGACATGAGCGACGCCAGAGCACGCCGATGCGGTCGACATTCTCCTCGTCGACGACCGCGCCGAGAACCTGCTCGCGCTCGAGGCGATTCTCGAACCGCTCGGCCAGCGCCTGTCGCGCGCGCGATCGGGCGACGAGGCGCTGCGCTGGCTGCTCGCGCCGCGACTTCGCCGTCATCCTGCTCGACGTCCAGATGCCGCGGCTCAACGGTTTCGAGACGGCGAAGCTCATCAAGTCGCGAGAACACACGCGGTACATGCCGATCATCTTCCTCACGGCGATCAGCAAAGAGGAGGAGTACGTCTTCGAGGGATACTCGGTCGGCGCGGTCGACTACATGTTCAAACCGCTTCAGCCCGGAGATTCTGCGCTCGAAGGTGCAGGTGTTCATCGATCTCTACGTGCAGCAGCGGCGGATCGCCGAGCAGGAGCAGCGCCTGCGCGACACCGATCGGCAGGACCTCGAACTGCGCCACATGCGCGAGCTCCTCGAATCGGAGGCGCAGTTCCGCGAGATCGTCGAGTTCGGCGATGGACGCGATCATTCGCGTTCGACGCCGGCGGCACGATCTCGCTCGTCAACGGGGCCGCCGAGCGGATGTTCGGCACGACCGCGGCGCATGCGACCGGGGCGCCGATCGAACACTTCGTCATCGACAACGTTGGCGCGGCGACGCTGGACGCGATCTGTGCCACGGCGGACGGGCAGCCGGGCGCGAGCGTCGCGCGGCGCACGCCCGATCGGCCGCTCACCGGGCGGCGCGTGGATGGCGAGTCGTTTCCGATCGAAGCGACGGTGTCGCTGTCTCGACTCGCCGGCGGTCGCACGTACACGCTGATCGTGCGCGACGTCTCGGAGCGCGTCGTACCAGGAGCGGCGCCACGGCCGAACAGGCGCGATCGCTCGCCGCGTCGGCGCGCGAGCTGTCGGCGCTCAACGAAACGCTGAACCAGCGCCAACGCGACCTCGAGCGCGCGATGACGGCGCGCAACCGGTTCTACGCGTCGATGAGCCACGAGCTGCGCACGCCGATCAACGCGGTGCTCGGCTATAGCACTCTATTATTGGAGCATATATATGGACCGCTCAACGACAAGCAGGCCGAGGGGATCGAGCGAACGCAAACGAGCCGCGCGCCATCTCCTCGAGCTGGTGAACGACGTGCTCGACCTTTCGAAGATCGAAGCCGGCAAGATCGATCTGCGCCTCCAACCGGTCGCGTTCCCGCGACTTGATCGAGGATCTCTTCGTCACCGTGCGGTCCGCTGGCCGACGATCACGGCTCGACGCTGTCGCTCGACGTCCGCGGCGACGGACCGATCAAGGTGGTGTCCGATCCGCGCCGGCTGCGGCAGATTCTGCTCAACCTCCTGTCGAACGCGATCAAGTTCGGACGCGGAAAACCGATCGAAGTGATTTGTTCGATCACGGACGCCGGCGGCGCCGCCATCGAAGTCGTCGACCACGGCGACGGCATCTCCGACGAGGATCAGGAGCGCATCTTCCACGAATTCGTCCAACTCGGGAAGACGCAACTCAAGGACGGCACCGGCCTCGGACTGCCGATCTCGCGACGGCTCGCGGAGTTGCTGCACGGTTCTCTCACCGTCCAATCCACCGTCGGCGAGGGCAGCACTTTCGACTCGAGGTGCCGAAGAACATCGATCCACCCCCGTCGCAGCTCAGCGACGAGGATGCGCCGCGACGGAGCTTCGACGATCGTCGCGACGCGATCGTCGACGACGCCCCGCCCCCGACGCGCGAGAGCTACACCCCCGATCGGCGAGCGCCCGAACGCGCCAACGAGCCGCGCGAGCCGGATCGGCGGACGGTGGGAGACGCCGCCCGCAAGTAGTCGCGCGCGTGACCCTGGTCACACGCCCGCGCCCTGTCACCACGCCACTCATCAAGCGCGAAAGTGCGCGGTATATTCACCGAATGCGCGCGTTGTGTGTGGCCCGTCATCGGATCCTGAGCGATCACCTCTGTCGATTCTTCGATGCGCTCGGTCTCGACACGGTTCCGTGCGTTGGACTGCTCGAAATGACCGATGCGGCGCGTGCCGGCAACGTCGACGTCGTCATCTGCGATTATGATTTGCTCACAGCGCACCCGCCGGCGGGATGGGAGCGACGACGACGCGCTTCGCGGCGTCCCAATCCTCGCCGTGAGTCTGACGCGGCGCCCCGACGACCTGCCGTTGATCGACCCCGGCGAGATCGCCGGCTTCCTGTATCTGCCGACGCTCGCGCCGGACGACGCCCTCCGCGTGCTCGCCGCGCTGCGGCATGCACACGGCGCCATCACGCCCGCCCGACGCGCTCCGTGGCCGGCGCCGATCCGCGCGGCGGAGCTGCGCTGAGCCGACCCGGGGACGACGCGTCCGCGTTTCTCCCCGCCGGCCCGTTGCTCGACGCGCTGCACGCCACCAGTGCCGACGGCGTGCCGCGTCAAATCACACTGCGCGCGGCCGCCGATCGATCGGTCGACGTCTCGCTGCGTCGCGACGTGCGACGGACAGGTGCTCGTCTCCGTCGCCGCTGCCGCCGACGACGGCGAGCCGCTGCGCCGACTGGCCCGGCAGATGGCGGGCGAAACCGACACCGCGACGCTGCTCGAGATTCTCTGCGTCGCGGGCGCCGAACAAGCGGCGGGCAGCGGCGCCGGCGTGCTCAAGGCGGTGTCGAACGAAGGCGAAGTCGTCGCGGCGATCGGCGCGCTTGCCGACGCGCGCGGCCGTCGCTTCTCGCTGCGCGGTTCGCTCGCGCGCGATGTGCTGCGCACACGCGACGTCGTCTCCATCGACGACTTCAGCGGCTCGTCGCGCCCGCTGATGCGCGTGGCGCCCGAGGTGCAGGTCGGACCAATGTTGCTCGCGCCGCTCATCGCGCACGACGTCATCCTCGGCGTGCTCGCCGTGACGCGCGACATCGGCGCCGCGACGTTCACGCCGAGCGAGAGCCGTCGTCTGCGCGCCATTGCCGACAACGCGGCGCTCGCGCTGTGGAAGGCCGAGTTGCTCGAACAGGCGCAGGCGGCCGATCGCGCCAAGAGCCGGTTTCTCGCCACGGTGTCGCACGAACTGCGCACGCCGCTCACCGCGCTCTCCGGCTACGAGGAACTGCTCGTCGACCAGGTGATCGGGCCGCTGTCCGAGAGCCAACTCGATGTGCTCGAACGCATGCGATCGGTCACGCAGCATCTCGCGTCGGTCATCGAAGAATTGCTCGCGTTTTCCAGTCTCGATGAAGGCCGCGAAACCGTTCGCCCGACCGATTTCCTCGCCGCCGATCTGCTGCGCGCCACCGCCGCCCTCATCGAGCCGCTGGCGCGACAGAAGCGATTGGCGTTCGAGTACGTCGTGCCCGAACGACCAATTCGCATGACGAGCGACATCGACAAGATTCGTCAGGTGCTCGTCGCGCTCGCCGGCAACGCAGTCAAGTTCACCGAGCGCGGCTCGATCCGCCTCGAGCTCGAGCTACTCGATGCCGACGTCCGCTACACGGTGCGCGACACCGGCATCGGCATCGGCGCGGACGATCTCGAGCGCCTCTTCAAACCGTTCGCGCAGCTCGACACGAGCCTCACGCGTCGTCACGGCGGAACCGGCCTCGGTCTCTACATCTCGCGCGGGCTGGCCGAGTTGCTCGGCGGGCGAATCGAGGTCACGTCGGAGCCCGGCAGCGGTTCGGCGTTCACCCTCGTTTTACCGGCTGACGAGCCGTCGTAGCAAGCGCGTCCCGGTTCCGGGGCGTCTCCGTTGCGCGTTAGATTTCACATCATGTCCTCCCTTCCCATCGCGAGCGCATTCAACGACGGCTACGTCGCGGAACGGTACGAGGAGTATCGTCGCGATCCGGCGTCGGTGGACGAGTCGTGGCGTCAGTTTTTTCGCTTCGCCGAGCAGCTCGGCGGCGGCGCGCCGGCCGCGGGCGGAGTCGATGTGTCGCTCCTGCGCACCGCGGCCGGCGCGGCCGAGCTTGTCGGCTCGATCCAACGGTATGGCCACCTTGCGGTGCAACTCGACCCGCTCGGCACAGCTCCCCCGGGCGCGGCTGAGCTGAAGCCCGAGTTCCACGGCGTCACGACTCGCGACCTCGAGCGACTTCCGGCCGCGGCGCTCGGACGCGACGGGCAAGGCACGGCGGCGACGGTCGTCGAACGCATGCGAGAACTCTATTGCGGCGCGCTCGCGTACGAATTCGAACACCTCGGCGACGAGAGTGAGCGCGACTGGTTCCGCGCGACGATCGAATCCGGCACGGCGAACGCGCCGCTCACCGCCGACGAACGCAAGGCGCTGCTCGAGCGCCTGACGGCCGTCGACGGATTGGAGCGCTACCTCGGCTTGGCGTACGTGAGCGTCAAGCGGTTCTCGATCGAAGGCGTCGACGCGCTCGTGCCCATGCTCGACGAAGCGATCGACCGCGGCGCGCGCGCCGGCACGCGGCACGTCGTGATCGGCATGGCGCATCGCGGCCGGCTCAACGTGCTCACGCACGTGATGGGCAAGTCGTATCGCGATCTGTTTCTGGAATTCGAAGGGCATCACGCGGAAGCGAACGCCGAGGGCGACACCGGCGACGTGAAGTATCACAAGGGCTGTCGCGGCGAATGCGACGTGCCCGGCGTGGGCAGCGTGGCGCTGGAGCTCGTGCCCAATCCGAGCCATCTCGAAGTCGTGAATCCCGTCGTCGCGGGCGTGGCGCGCGCACGGCAACGCGTGACCGGCGGCGCGCCGAACGCGCGCGACGAGGCCGCGGTGTTGCCGCTCGTCGTCCACGGCGACGCGTCGTTCCCCGGCGAGGGCGTGGTGCCGGAGACGCTCAACATGTCGCTGCTGCGCGGCTATCGCGTGGGCGGCACGCTGCACATCATCGCCAACAATCAGGTCGGATTCACGACCGATCCGATCGACGCGCGGTCGACGCACTACGCCAGCGATCTGGCCAAGGGCTTCGACATTCCGATCGTCCACGTCAACGCCGACGACGCCGAAGCGTGCGTCCAGGCGGTGCGGCTCGGGATCGCCTATCGCCAGCGGTTCAATAAGGATTTTCTCATCGACCTGGTGGGCTATCGGCGGCACGGACACAACGAGGCCGACCAGCCGGCGTTCACGCAGCCGATGATGTACAAGCTCGTCGCCGACCACCCGACGCCGCGCGAAGTGCTCGGCGCCCGGCTCGTCCGCGAGCGCGTCATGACCGAGGCCGAGGTGACCGGCGCCGAGCAGGCGCTCACGGCGCGGCTGCAGCAGATCTACACGGACATGAAGAAGGAAGTCGACGCGGAACCGACGAGCGACCGCCGCGCGCGCGCCGCGGCGCCCGTCGCCGTCGAAACCGCCGTGCGTGCCGAGCGACTCGTCGGCCTGAACGAGCAACTGCTCGGCTGGCCGTCGACGTTCAAGCTGCATCCCACCATTCAACGCACGCTTCCCCGCCGGCGCGACGCGATCAGCTCCGGCGGCATCGACTGGGGACATGCCGAAGCGCTCGCGTTCGCGTCGCTGCTCACCGACGGCACGAGCATCCGCCTCACCGGCCAGGACGTCGAGCGCGGAACGTTTTCGCATCGGCAAGCGGTGCTGCACGACGTCAACACCGGTGAGACGTTCACGCCGCTCGCCAGCCTGCCGCAGGCGAGCGGCGCATTCGAGATCTATAATAGCCCGCTCTCCGAGACGGCCGTGCTCGGATTCGAGTACGGATTCAGCGTCGCGGCGGAGAACGAGTTGGTGCTGTGGGAGGCGCAGTACGGCGACTTCGCCAACGTCGCCCAGCCGATCGCCGACCAGTTCATCTCGGCGGGGCGCGCGAAGTGGCGGCAGGAATCCGGGCTCGTGCTGCTTCTGCCGCACGGCTACGAAGGGCAGGGGCCCGAGCACTCGAGCGCGCGGCTGGAGCGCTTTCTCCAACTCGCCGCCGAAGACAACATCGTCGTCGCGTATCCGTCGACGCCGGCGCAATACTTTCACATCCTGCGCCGACAGGCGGCGCGGCGCCCGCTGCGTCCACTGGTGCTCATGCAGCCCAAGTCGCTGCTGCGCCTCCCGGCAGCGACGTCGACACTCGAGGACTTGGCCGCTGGATCGTTCAAGCCGGTGATCGACGATCCGGTTGCCGCCGAACGACGCGACCAGGTGCAGCGCTTGGTGTTCTGCACCGGCAAGATCTACTACGATCTCATCGCCGCGGGCGAGCGGCCGGCGAACGTCGCGCTCGTACGCGTGGAAGAACTCGCGCCGTGGCCGCGCGAGATTGGTGAATTGGTCGACCTGTATCCGAACGTCGAAGAAGTGGCGTGGGCACAGGAGGAACCCAAGAACATGGGCGCGTGGACCTACATTCATCCACGCTTGCGCGCATCGATCGGTACGCTGACGACGCTCCGCTACATCGGGCGGCCCGAGCGTTCGAGTCCGGCCGAGGGCGACAAGGCCTCGCACGACGCGGACCAGGCGCGCATCATTCGGGAAACGCTGACGTACGCGCCGGCGTCGAAACGAAAAGCGGGAGCGGCGCGCTAGTCCGCGCCGCCCGTCGAACCTCGAGAGGAGCACGAGTGCCGAAGCGAGCAATCGTTTTTTGTGTCGTCTGCAACCTGCTGCTCCTCGGCGCGCCGCGCTCGAACGCTCAAGAGCGCGGCGCGGCTGCGTTGGGCGAGTTGGTCGAGGGACTCGGCACGACGGCGCGCGTGCTCGTCATCGGCGCGCACCCGGACGACGAAGACACGCGCCTCATCGCCTGGCTGGCAACGGTCGCCACGTCGAGACGGCGTACCTCTCGCTCACGCGCGGCGACGGCGGACAGAATCTCATCGGCAACGAGCTCGGCCCCGAGCTCGGCATGATCCGCACGGAAGAGTTGCTCGCCGCGCGCCGCATCGACGGCGGACGACAGTACTTCACCCGCGCCTACGACTTCGGCTTCACGAAGACGTTGAGCGAGACGATGGGTCTCTGGCCGCGCGACTCGATCCTCAAGGACATGGTCGCGATCGTCCGCGCGTACCGGCCGCACATCATCATCTCGATTTGGAGCGGCACGCCGTCGGACGGACACGGCCAGCATCAATACTCCGGCGTCGTCGCGCGCGAGGTGTTCGACGCGTCCGCCGACACCGTGCGCTTCCCGCCGGCAAAACTCGGCGGGCTGCCGCCCTGGTCGGCGCTCAAGTTCTACCGCTCGCGCGGATTTCGCGGCGGCCCGACGTCGGACACGTTCAACGTCGGCGAATACGATCCGCTCCTCGGTGAATCGTACGCCGAGATCGCATCGGTGAGCCGTTCGCAGCACCGATCGCAGGGGCAAGGAAGCGTGCCGCAGCTCGGCGTGTCGATGGACGGCGTCAAGCTCGAGGTGTCGCGCGTGTCGGATGCCGCGGTGCCGGAGCGCACGATGTTCGACGGCATCGACACGAGCTGGGCGCGGTTCAAGGATGTGCGGCTCGTGGATTCCGCGCGCACGGCGCTCGACTCGCTCGTCATCGCGCAAGCCGCGGTGAATGCGGCGCGCGATCTGATGGATCCGTCGCGCATGGTGGCGCCGCTGGCGAGCTATGTGCGGCTTGTCGCGCGCGCCGCGTCGGGAATCGATTGCACGACGTCACAGTCGCTCGGGTCCATCGCGCTCGCGGCGTGTCGCGGCGCGATCGGCGACCTTGCGCTCGCACTCGGCGCCACGCGCGCCCGCGGCACGCAGGCGCTCCTCGACGCGGCGGGCGTCAACGTCGAGGTGACCGCGCCACGCGAGCTGGTCGCCGAGGACGACACGCTGCCCGTGAGCGTCGCGGTGTTCAACGAGGGGCGCACATCGATCGAGTTCGCACGCGCCGAATTGACGGGCGCGCGGCCCGCGTCGTCGTCGCCTGCGCGGCCGGTCGCACCGGACAGCGTTGCGCGCGTCACGCTCCAGTTTCACGCGGCATCGACGCCGAGCTATTCGTGGTGGCTTCGTTATCCGCTCAACGGCGACGTGTTCAACTTCGGCAACACGGGCAATGCGGTCGCGCCCGAGCTCATCGTCGGCGAAGATCGCCTTGGAGAATCGAGCGTCGAGGTCACGCTGCGTATAGCCGGCGCCACGGTGACCGTCCCCGCCGGCCCGATCGTCCGCCGCTTTGCCGATCGCGCGCGCGGTGAGATTCGCCGCCCACTCGCCACCGTCCCAGCGATTTCAGTGCTGCTCGAGCACGAAGTCGAATACGCACTCGCGAATCACCCGTTCGATCGCACGATCACCGTGCACGTCCGCTCGGCCGAGCCAGCGCCGTGCGACGTCGACGTCTCGCTCGCTGCTGCCCAAAGGTCTCATGGCCGACACGGCGATGCAGCGCCTGTCGCTCAAGCCGTTCGGCGACGCCGACGTCGCCTTCCGCGTGCGCGGCATGCTCAAGCCCGGACGCGATTCGATCACCGCCGTCGCGACGAGCGACGGCAGCCGCTTCGAGCTCGGCTACGTGCCGATCGAGTACGAGCACATTCGTCCGTTGCGCTACTACCGCGCGTCGACCGTGCGCATCGAGTCGGTCGACGCGACGTACGCGAATCTCAAAATCGGCTACGTGCGCGGCGTTGGCGACAACGTGATGCCGATGCTCGCAGCAACTCGGTCTCGACCGTGACCGAGCTCGATCCCGCCGACGCTGCCGCAGGCGAAGTCTCGATCAATTCACGACGATCGTCCTCGGCACGCGTGCCTACGAGGCGAGTCCCGCGCTCGTGTCCGAACAACCCGGCGCTCATGCGCTTCGTGCGCGACGGCGGCACGCTCGTCGTGCAGTATGGGCAGAACGAGATGCAGCGAGCCGGGAATTCTGCCGTATCCCGTGACGCTGGCCAATCCCGCCGATCGTGTGACCGATGAAACCGCGGTGGTGCGCGTGATCGATCCCGGCTCGCCGCTGCTCGCCGCGCCGAACGCGATCAAGCAGCGCGATTTCGAGAATTGGGTGCAGGAGCGCGCGCTGTACATGCCGCGCACGTTCGACAAAGCGTATCGTCCGGTGTTCTCGATGAACGATCCGAACGATCCGCCGAACGACGCAGCGCTGCTCGTCGCGCCGCTCGGCAAGGGCACGTTCATCTACACCACGCTGTCGTTCTTCCGCCAGTTGCCGGCCGGCAATCCGGGCGCGGCTCGGCTGTTCATCAACCTCCTCGCGGCAAAACCGAGCGCGGCGAATCGTCCGGCGATTCCGGCGTCGAGTCCCGTGCGGCCGTGAGCGACGACGTGCACGCCGGTGACGAGCGCGCGGGAATGAGTCGCGACGAATCGCGACGGCGTTTTCGGCGCACGCTGGTCGAGCGTGCTGGCCGTGCAGGTCGTGACGCTGTGTCCTCCTCTGGTTGTTGCAGACGCATTTTTCGCACTGAGCTCGATCGGCTCGCATGAGCTCGCGCCATCAACTGAACTCGACGGACCATGCTCCACCGCGCATGCATCCGCTGAACTGGGCGATCGTCATCGTGTGGATCACGTACGTCGTCATCGACGGCGTGCGTCGCGCGAAGGACACGGACAAGATCGAGGGCTACTTTCTCGCGAACCGCAGCCTCCCGTGGTGGGCTGTCGGTCTCTCGGTGATGGCGACCCAGCTCTCGGCCGTGACGATGATCGGCACGACGGGGCAGGGCGCGACGGACGGCATGCGGTTCATCCAGTTCTATTTCGGCCTGCCGCTGGCGATGGTGATCCTCGGCGTCACGCTCGTGCCCTTTCTGCATCGCGCCAAGGTGTACACGGCGTACGAGTATCTGGAACGCCGGTTCGACGCGAAGACGCGAGCGCTCACCGCGTTTCTCTTTCTCATCTCGCGCGGCATGTCGTGCGGCACGATCATCGCGGCGCCCGCGGTGGTGTTCTCCGCCATCTTCGGCTGGAACATCTGGTGGTGCGTCGCGCTGATCGGCGTGCCGGCCGTGTTGTACACGATGATTGGCGGCGTGCAGGCGGTGACCTGGATCGACGTCAAGCAGATGGTGCTGATCATCGGCGCGCTGGTGGCGGTGGTCATCGCGCTGCTCGTGCAGATTCCCGTGTCGCCGATCGAAGCGCTGCACCTCGCCGGGGTCACGGGTCGTCTGCGCGTGTTCGACTTCTCGTTCAGCCTCACGAACACGTACACGTTCTGGTCCGGATTGATCGGCGGCACGTTCCTCATGTTGTCGTACTTCGGCACCGATCAGAGCCAGGTGCAACGCTACCTGTCGGCCAAGTCGGTGGACGAAGCGCGCAGCTCGCTGCTGATCAGCGCGTACTGGAAGATTCCGCTGCAGGCGCTCGTGTTGCTCGTGGGTGTTCTGGTATTCGTGTTCTATCAATACCACGCCGGGTCCGCTGCTCTACAATCCGGTCGAGGAGCGCGCGGTGCGGCAGGCGATGCCGCAGGAATTCGCCGAATTACAGCAGCGCTACGACACGACCGCGCTCGTCTTCACGCGGCGCGCGCTGCGCGGCCAGGCCATCGAAATGGCGACGAACGTCACCGGCAAACCGGCGAACGACGTCAACTACATCATTCCGCGCTTCGTGCTCGACCATTTGCCGCTCGGGCTCGCCGGGCTGTTCATCGCCGCGGTGATCGCGGCGGCGATGAACGCCATCTCCGGCGAGCTCAACTCGCTGTCCACGGCGACGGTGATCGACTTCTACCGACGATGGTTCAAGCCCGAGGCGTCGGACGCGCACTTTCTCCGCGTGTCGCGTTGGGCCACCGGGTTGTGGGGCGTGTTCGCCTGCGTCGTCGCCACGTACGCGGTGAATTTGGGATCGCTCATCGAAGTCGTGAATCGCTTTGGATCGTTCTTCTACGGATCGATCCTCGGCGTCTTCCTGCTGGCGATGATTCCGTGGGCGAGCGCGATGGGCGCATTCGTCGGCCTGATCGGAGGGATGGGCGCTGTGGCCGCGGTCAACTTCGGCGCGCCGCATGTGTCGTATCTCTGGCAGAACGTGGTCGGAGCGGTGGTCGTCGTGGCGATTGGGGCGTTGCTCAGCATGGTCCGGCCGCGACGCACGGCGGCGGGGTGATGACCGGCGTGCCCCGCCCGCGCGTCCTGATCATCGGCGCCGGATTCGGCGGCCTCTACGCGGCGCGCGTCTTTCGCGACGCGCCGGTCGACCTCACGGTCGTCGATCGCACCAATCATCACGTCTTCCAACCGCTGCTCTATCAGGTCGCGACCGCCACGCTCGCGCCGACCGACATCTGCGCGCCGATTCGCTGGCTGCTCCGCAACCAGCGTAACGCCGAAGTCCTGCTCGCCGAAGTCGAGTCGGTCGACCCGACGCGCCGCGCCGTGCGGTGCACGGACGGACGGGAGTTGAATTACGATTTTCTCATCGTCGCCGCCGGCTCGCGTCACTCATACTTCGGGCACCCAGAATGGGAGGCGATCGCGCCGGGGCTCAAGGCGGCGGAAGACGCGATCGACGTGCGGCGGCGCTGGCTCATGGCGTTCGAGCGTGCTGAACGGCTGGCCGCCGCCGGCGCGCAGCGCCGCCGAAATCCGCGCCAACCTCACGTTCGTCGTCGTCGGCGGCGGGACCGACTGGCGTCGAACTCGCCGGCATGCTGCCCACCATCGCGCGCTTCGCGCTGCCGCCCGACTTTCGCCACATCGACGCGGCGTCCGCGCGAATCGTCTTGATCGAAGGCGGGCCGCGCTTGCTCCCGGCGTTTCCCGAAGATCTCTCGGCGCGCGCGCACCGCGATTTGATCGAGCTCGGCGTAGAGATTCGACTCGGCGAGCGCGTCACGCATGTGTCCGAGCACGGCGTGGACTTCGGCGAACGCGCGCCCGAACACATCGAAGCGTGCACGATCGTCTGGGCGGCGGGGAACGCGGCGTCACCGCTCGGCGCGTCGCTCGGCGTGCCGTTGGATCGGATGGGGCGAGCGTATGTGAACGACGACCTCAGCATTCCCGGGCATCCCGAGATCTTCGTCGTCGGCGATCTCGCCGTGCTCATGAGTGACGGCAAGCCGGTGCCGGGCGTCGCGCCCGCGGCCATGCAAAGCGGTCGCGCGGCGGCGAAGAACGTGCTGCGAACAATCCGCGGCGAAGGTCGCGGTCGCTTTCACTATCTCAACAAAGGCGACCTGGCGACGATCGGCCGCTATCGCGCGGTCGCCGTCATCGCCGGCCGGCATTTGAGCGGTGCGTTGGCCTGGTGGACATGGCTGTTCGTTCACATCATGTATCTCGCTGGATTTCGAAATCGAATTAGTGTATTGGTCGAGTGGGGATATTCGTTCTTCACCTATCAACGCGGTGCGCGGCTGATCACCGCGGACTTGCCGCGCCGCGAACCGCCAACGACGTGACGCAGCCCAATCCCTCGAACGGCCTCGACTTCGCCCGCATCGGCATCAGCGGCGTCCGACTCGAGGCGCTGTTCGAGGCCGTTCCGCTCGCCATCGCGGTGTTCGATGGCGATCAGCGTCTCGTCAACGCCAACGCGCAGTATCGCGAACTCACCGGCGCCGGCAACGCGCTCCCGACCACGGTGTCCATCTACGACGCGTTCCCCAACGCGCTCGCCGACCTCACCGATCAGATCGACACCGCACTGCGCGGCGGCATGCCCGTGCCACTCCGCGTGCCGTTCCAACATGGATCGGCGCGGCGCCTGATCGAGACGACGTTCTCCATGCTCGTCGACGAGAGCGGCGGGCGCGGGATTCTCTTCGCCGGCAACGACGTCAGCGAGCGCGAAGAGTTGCGTGAGACGTTGAGCCGCAACGTCGCGCAGCTCGAGTCGATCTTCGACGTCATTCCGGATTCCGTGCGCGTGTCCGACACCGAAGGGCGCACGGTGCGATCCAACACGCAGGCGCTGCAGGATCATCCCGGCGGGCAGCCATCGACGCTGCGCGAGCTCTGGCAGCTCGACCGCCCGCGCACGGTGAGCGGCACGAGTCTGTTCATGCACGAGCATCCGACGGCGCGCGCGCTGCGCGGCGAACGCGTGCGTGGCGAGACGCTCGCCGTGCGTCGCGGCGCCGATGCGTCGCCGGTGATCATCGAGGTCAACTCCAATCCGTTGTTCGACGAGCGCGGCAAAATTCGCGGTGCGGTCACGGTCGAACGCGACGTCAGCGTCAAAACGCGCCTCGCCAACGCGCTGGAAGAAGAGGCGCGACGCACGGCCGAACTCTACGAACGCGTGTCGACGGAAGCAGAACGTCTCGAGCGTATGGTCGAGGAGCGAACGGCCGAGCTGTTGGCGCTGCAGGAATCGCGATCGCGCGAACGGCGCTTGGCCGCCGTCGGCCAGCTTGCCGCCGGCGTGATGCACGACGTCAACAACGCGCTCAATCCGATCATGGCCGCAGCGTATCTGCTCGAGATCAACGCTGAGAACCCGACTGCCGTGCGCGACTATGCGACTCGCATCGCCAAGGCCGCGGAAACCGGCGCGGCCACGGCGGCGCGCGTTGGGCGGTTCATTCGCCAAGAGCCGCTGCAGGCCGAGAGCGACGAGGCGGTTGACCTCTCCGTGGTGTGCGACGAGGTGGTGGCGATGACGCGTCCGTTGTGGGCCGAGCGCGCGCGCGGCGGTGCGATCCAACTCGACCGCGACCTGGCCGAGCACGCCATCGTGCGCGGCATCCCCGGCGAAATCCGCGAGGCGCTGCTCAACCTCGTGCAGAACGCGCTCGACGCCATGACCGGCGGCGGAACGCTCGGTCTCCGCACGATGGTTGCCGACGGCGAAGTTCGACTCGAGGTGCGCGATTCGGGCGTCGGCATGTCCGCCGAAGTGCGCGAGCGGGCGTTCGAGCCGTTCTTCACGACGAAGGGCAACGCCGGCACGGGACTCGGCTTGGCCGAGGTGTACGGAATCATCAAGCGGCATCGCGGCCAAGCGCAGATTGAATCGATGCCCGGCGTGGGAACGACGATTCGACTCGTCTTTCCGCAGCCGGGCGCCATGTCGGCCGCCGACGCGAGCGACGAGTGGCGCGCCAGCCGCACGCGTGTCGCGCCGC
The DNA here is from genome assembly GCA_963817445.1 of uncultured Gemmatimonadaceae bacterium. GTDB lineage: Bacteria > Gemmatimonadota > Gemmatimonadetes > Gemmatimonadales > Gemmatimonadaceae > JAQBQB01. The sequence continues at coordinate 67,986 of CAWFOG010000008.1, read as the reverse complement.
GTGCTGCTGGTCGAGGATCATCCCGACAGTCGTGAATTCATGCGCCGGCTGCTGCAGGCCGACGGCCACACGGTCGACGTGGCGGACAGCGTGCAAGCGGCGACGGACCTATTGGAGCGAAAAAATCAGGCGTACGAGGTGCTCGTCACCGACATTGGACTCCCCGACGGGAGCGGCTGGGATCTGATCGCGTTCGCGCGACAGAACTGGCCGCCGCTCCGCATTGGCGTCGTGACCGGCTGGGAGCCGCGCGCCGGCGCCGGGGCCGACGGAGATTTCATTCTGCGGAAACCGGTGAAGGTCGCAGAGCTGTTGCGTCAGGTCGGCGCGCCGGTGTAGCCGCTAGCGCGCGCCAACGCGCCGAGTCAAATTGCCACTGATGACACAGACAGCTACGCGCATACGAGTGCTCATTGCCGAAGATGACGACAACGCGCGCTCGTTGCTGCTCGATCTTCTAAATACGCTGGGCCACACGGTCGTCGCCGAAGTGTCGACCGGGCGCGAAGCATTCGAGCGAGCGAAGGACGTCGTGCCCGACGTCGTGCTGCTCGACGTGCACATGCCCGACGGATCCGGCATCGAAGCCGCGGAGCGAATCACGCAGGCGATACCTGGTGTGGCCGTCGTGCTGTACAGCGGCGATCAGGGCCTGACGCTCACCGATCGCGACGTGACGGCGACGGCGGCGATCGCGTTCTTGCCCAAGCCCTCGCCGCCGCGCGTGCTCGACACGACGATTCGTCTGGCCGCGAGCGCGCGCCAAAGAGTTGATGGCGGCGCGTCAGGAAGCGGACACGGCGCGCCTCGCGCTGGAGAATCGCAAAACGATCGAGCGCGCGAAGGGCGTGTTGATGCGCCGCACCGGCTCGTCGGAACAGGAAGCCTACCGCATCATGCAGCGCGCGAGTCAGGACCGGTCAGTCCCGATGGTCGACATCGCGCGCGCCGTGCTGGCGAGCGAGCCGGCGTAACGCCGGCTCGCTCGACCGATCACCGCTACGCGGCGATCACTGGCTGCGTACCACGGTGAATTGCATGAGCGGCGACACTGGCCCCGCGCCACCAGACCAGTTGATGGACGCCTGACTGTTCGCCGGGACATGGAATCGGAGGTACGCCGCGCCCCCAGCGAAGACGCTCGTGTTGACCGCTGCTCCGTCTGACAGTGGCAGCACGAAGAGCGGCAATCCGGTAAACGTCGTGTTGCCCTCGGCGAGGTGCGGCCACAGCTCGCGCATGTTCCAACTCGGCTCGAGAAAGCGCGCGTCGGTCACGCCCGGCACAGTCGTCCGCGAACACGGACGTTGCCCAGTCGCGAATCTGAGTCAGGTAGCCGGCGCCGAACACGTTTTGGAGATTGCCCTGCCCGGTGAACGTGGTGTTCACGAGCTGCGACCAGATCGTGCCGTCGGCCGTGCCTTGGTGGTCGGCGAGATAGCGCAACAGATTCCAGGTCGCGCCACGAGTTTCGAGATTGTCGTTGTCGGCGTAAGACCGAGGTCTGCGACGGCATGCTAAGGAAGGCCTGGTAGCGCCCGAAGTTCGCGCCTTGATCGTTGAAGAACACGTCCTGCGCCGCCTGAGTGGCCCCGACGATGGCGACCCCGATGTTCTCGCGCGGCGTGTTGCCCGACTCGCGATAGTACAGCAATTCTTCGGCGATGTGGCTCAATCCCTCGTTGAGCCAGACTTCCTCGAAAGACTGCGCGTCGTTGATGTAAAGGCGCCGCGCGGCGTTGATCAGGTGCTGATACTCGTGCGCGAGGATGCCCGGCGTGTCGCCGAGGACGTCGGCCGTCGTGTGCGGAACGCTGTACACACCGTTGGTATCCGGCGCGAACACGTAGAACATTTCACCGACATTGCTCGTCGGGCATGCATCGACAGGATCCGCAGGGTCGTGGTCGGGAACAGATCGCGCGGTTGGAAGAAGCCCTCGACGACGCCGGCGGCGTCCAGTCTTCGGCGTAAGCTTGTTGACCTCCTTCGTGAAGAAGATCAGAATCCTGCCGTTGCCGTCGATGTCCGTCGGCTGGCCGAAGGCCTGCGTGTCCAGCGGGTTGATCAGCGTGTCGAAGGTCGTGGCGAACGCCTGGTACTGGGCGTCGCTGATCGTGGGGAGCGGGTTCGCGGTGTCCGCGACGATGATCGCCGTGTTGGAGATCGCCACCACGCGCGCGGTGATATTGATCGGAATCTCGCAGGCGTCCTGCTCGGTGTCCGACTGGTTCGCGTTCAATACGATGAACTGACCTAGCGTGACGCTCGACGGAATGACGTCCCGCAGTCCGCGTCCCGAGTGGTACCAGGTGCGTGCGCTGGAGATTCGCGGCGCGAGTTGTCGTTCGAAGCGCGCGCTGCTGAAGGTCCATGCGGCTCTGTGCGGTGTTCGTCTTGATCTTCAGCGCATTGGCCATCGTCGGCGCAACGTTGAGCGACGGCGCGCGGTCAGGTGTCAACACCGCGCTCGCGCCCGACGACGACACGGAGAGCGACGTTGTCGCCGTGTTGTCAGGATTTCCATTGAAGGCGATGAGCGCGAAATCAGCGCCGGTCGTGCCGCCGCTCAAGCAGATTCCCGCGCCGGTCACTCCGGGCAGCACGCCGCCGGCGGCGAGCGTTTGCGGGGTACCCGTGGCACAGGCCTGAGTCGTCGACGAAGAGCCCGAGGTCAGCACAAACGTCGCGAGAAGCGAAGTGCCTGGAATCGAGGCACTCACGACCACCGTGCCCGCGGTTGCGCCGAATGTGACGTTGGTCTGCGCAATTCCGCTGGCGTTCGTCTTGACGGCGGCTGGCGACACGGTCGCGGCGCCACTCGTGACGACGAACGATATGGTGAGACCCGCGACCCCAGTCCCCGCGGTGTTCGTGACCGCCACCGCCAGAGGCGTGGGCAGCACCGCTCCGGGCAAGCCGACCTGTCCGTTGCCGCCGGAGATCGCCAACTGTGAGGCGCCTCCGCCGGGTGTCGTGGTGTCGCCCCCGCCGCATGCGGCCAGCAAGGCAAAACCGATGGCGGCGCATGGCAATAAGGCCACGCGAGGGTTACGAGTAGACATGCAACCTCCCAAGGTCGACGCGTTCAAAATCTGTGAATGATCAAGCCGCCGGAGCGGCCTCGGGTTCGCGTTTGGGCCGGGTGTACTCCTCCATGCCCAAGCCGAGCAAAATCGTGCCAGCTACAAGACCCGACGACACCAGGAATGGCAACTCGGGAAACCGATCGAACGCCCAACCAGCGCCGATCGGAAAAAGTACCCGAGCAATTCCACCGAACGTCTGCTGTACCCCCATGTACAGTCCGCGTTCTGTGCTCGGGATCACGCGAGACAGCATGGCGGTAACGCACGGGAAAGTGAACGCGGTGCCGAGGGGAAGCAGCGCTACCGCCAGGGCCAGCGGGAAGTACGGCAAGACAGCCACGGCTGACACCGGCAGGAATCCGCCGAGGCGAGCCGCGATGGCGGCCGGATCTCCCCAAGCGATGCATGAACGGCACGGACGCGAGGCCGAGCGCCAGGAGCGTCTGGCCTATTCGTGACAGCCTTGCTTCGCCGAACTTGTCGAGTGCCCATCCCAGGATCACCGCCCGCGTCACCATCGACAGAACGCCAATGTACGTGTAGAAGTAGCCAATCGTATGGGACGTGACCCCGAACCGCGCCGCAAGGAACAACGCAAAGATTGCGTTCATTCCCTGAAACGCGCCGATACCGATGGCGTAAATCCAAATCAGCCGCGCCGCCGGCTCGCTCGAATGCGTTACCACTCGCAGCGCGGCCTTAATCGAACGCCCTGGTACATGGACACTCGATTTGGCCTCCACCATGTCGCGCGACTCGACAAGATATTTGAACGCGAACCCGATGTTGAGCACGCAAAGCGTCGCCGCGGTGAGCCCTGGCCCGTGCCGGCCAAAAACCAGCATCTGGGACCCGATGACCGGACCTAGTGCAACTCCGGCGTTCGTCGCCGCCGACAACCAGCCGAGTCCCTTGGCGCGCTGGTCGGGCTCGACGGCGTCCGCGACGTATGCCTGGATGACGCTCACCGTGCCGCCGCCCGATCCCTGAATCAGCCGCGACAGAAACAGCAGCCAGAGAGAGTCGGAGTACGCGAACACGACGTAGGCGATCGCCGATGCCGTCATGCCGACGATGAGCGCCGGGCGTCGGCCGTAGCGATCGGAGAAGCGTCCCCACATCGGCGCGCTGAGCAGCTGCGCGATGGAAAACGACGACACGAGAAGCCCGACCATCAGCCCGCTCGCGCCGAATGCCTTCGCGTAAAACGGCATGAGCGGAAGGATCATCAGCGTTCCGACCATGTCGATGAACGCCGTGATCATGAGCACGGTCAGCTTCGCAACGTCTGTATTACGACCGGCCATCGAGTAGCGCGTTGGGGTGTGAGGGTCGGACGTACACGCGACGGTGGATCAGTCGAAACGTATCGACCTGCCGCCCGAGTTTATTCGGCAGCTTTTCCGAGCGCCGCCGGAGGAACGGCACGCCCAACCACACCAGCCAAAGCAACGATCGTCAGCGCGTACGGGATCATTTCGACGAACTGTGACGGGATGAGCTGTGCGCCCTGCAGTTGGATCTGAAGCGTTTCTGCCGCGGCGAACAACAGACACGCGAGCCCCGCGCGGAACGGGTCCCATCGTCCGAAGATAGTCGCCGCCAGCGCGATGAACCCGCGCCCGGCCGTCATCTCGGCGCTGAACTGGTGCTGGTCGAGCGCGAGATAGGCGCCGCCCAACGCGGCCAACACGCCGGACAGCGCCGCTGAAAGATAGCGAATGCGATCGACGTTGATCCCCACCGATCGCGCGGCCGCGGGATGCTCGCCCGACGCGCGAACGCGCAGCCCGAACGGTGTCCGATAGAGCAGCCACGCCATTGTGCCGACAGCGAGAATGCCAAGCCAGATGAGCGGATTCTCGATGAGCGACAGAACGCCTGTCCCCGACTGCTCGCTCCCGAAGCCCGGCACACGCGGAGAGTTCGACGAACTATGGAAGGCGAGTCGAAGAAAAAATCGCGTGGCCCCGCTGACGAGCAGGTTCACCGCGATGCCGACGACGACCTGATCGGCGCGAAAGCGAATCGCCGTCACCGCGTAGAGCAACGCGATCGCCGCACCGCCGCCAGCCGCGCCGAGCAGTCCGATCCACGCGCTGCCCGTGTAGTAGCTCGCAACCGCGCCGCAGAACGCGCCGCCGAGCATGTACCCCTCGAGCCCAAGCCCGATCAGCCCCGATCGCTCGGAGATGACGCCTCCGCTCGCCGCGAACAGATATGGAATCGCGATGCGAAGCGTCTGCGCGAGAAAGGCAAAGAGGATCATGCTGGAGCCGCGCGACGCGGCATGCTGCTGCGCAACAGCCGGCGCACTTCGGGCACCGACGCGGCCACCGCGATGATCACCACCGCCTGCAGCACGTCGACCATTTGCTTGGGCACCACGGCGTTCACCGCGAGCCCGCCCTGCGAGATCGTCGCGAACGCGAGCGCGGCGAACACGACGCCGATCGGATGATTGCGTCCGACGATCGCCACAGCGATGCCGAGAAAACCGGCGCCCGACGCGAACGCATCCTCATAGTAGTGTTTGTAGCCGAGCACGAAATTCAATCCGCCCATGCCGGCGAGCGCGCCGGACAGCGCCATCGCGCGCCACCACACGCCGCCGACGTTCACACCGCCGTACTCGGCGGCTTCCGGCTGCAAGCCGGTCGCGCGGAGCTCGAACCCGCGACGCGTCCGGAACAGATACCACCACGTAACGAGCGCCGCGGCGATGGCGAGGAACAGCACGACATTGGCTGCGGAGCCGTGAAACCCGGGCACGAACGCCGACAGTCGCGGCAGCGCGCCGGCGTGAATTTCCGCCGTGTGCAACGACCCTTCGACCTTGAGATGCGCGGCAGTGAAATAGTTGAGCAGCGCGAGCACGATGAAGTTGAGCATGATCGTCGTGATCACTTCATGCGCGCCGAACTTTGCCTTGAGCACGCCGGGCACGCCGCCAACCACGGCACCGCCGGCCGCCGCGGCCACCAGATACAGTGGCAGTGCGATCAGCGCAGGGAAGCCGACCGGCAACACGAGCCCAACGAGCGCGGCGACGAAACCGCCCGCCGCCAACTGACTCTCGGCGCCGATGTTGAACAGTCCCGCGCGCAGCCCCAGCGCGACGGCGAGGCCGGTGAACGTCAGTGTCGTCGTCTTGTACAGCACCTGCCCGAGTCCGTACGCGTTGCCCCACGTCCCCTCGAGCAGCAGGCGATACACCGTTGCCGGATTCTGCCCGAAGCTGAGAATGAGCACGTCGCCAACGATCGCCGCCACGAGCAGCGCGACGATCGCGGGGAGTATCGCTTCCTCGACGTCCTTCATGCGGCTCGCTCCGCGGCGGCGCCGGTCATGTATGGTCCGAGAATCTCCGCGCTCGCCGCGGCGCGCGGCAGCACCACCGCGAGCCTGCCGCCGTACATCACGGCAATGCGGTCGGACAGCGCGAGGATTTCCGCGAGGTCGGCGGACACGAGAAGAATCGCTTTCCCCGCGTCGCGCGCGCGCGCGCAGGCGCGAGTGAATGAACTCGATCGCGCCGACGTCGACGCCGCGCGTCGGCTGCGCGGCGAGCAGCACTTGGAACGCGCGCCCCATCTCGCGCGCCATGACGATCTTCTGCTGGTTGCCGCCGGACAGCGCGCGCGCCGGCGACGAACGGATCGGCCGGACGGATGTCGAACGTTTCAATCTGCTGGCGCGCGTTGTCGACAATCCGATCGTGATCGAGCCGGACGCCGCGCGTGAACAAATGCTGCTGCCCGAGGATCAGATTTTCGGCGACGGAATAGTCGAGGATGAGCCCGCGCGCGTGGCGGTCTTCCGGAATGTGCGACAACCCGGCGTCGCCGCGCGCGCGGACCGACAGGTGTGGTCGCGTCCCGATCGGCGATGCGCACCGAGCCGGTGCGAGCGTCGCGCAGGCCGGCGATCGCTTCGATCAGCTCCGTCTGTCCATTGCCCTCGACGCCCGCGATGCCGAGGATCTCGCCTGGCGCGACGTCGAAGCTGACACCGTTCACCGCCGTCAGACGGCGAACGTCGTCGACGACGAGATCGCGCACCGACAACAGCGGCGTCGCCGGCAGGCGTGTGGCGGTCGCCGGTGCGCCGCACCAGCGGCGCCTCCGACATAGTCGACGGCGAGTTGCACGTCGCGGCCGACCATCGCCTTCGCGATCGCGGCCGGGGTCGTGCTCGCCGTGCGCAGGCGCTCCACCGTCTGGCCGTGGCGCATCACGGTGATGGTATCAGAGATCTCCATCACCTCGTCGAGCTTGTGGGTGATGAGCACGATCGTCTCGCCGCGGTCGCGCATTCGGCGCAGCACCTGCCACAGCTCGGCAATCTCCGGCGGCGACAGCACCGCCGTCGGCTCGTCGAGGATGAGAATCTTCGCGCCGCGATAGAGCGTCTTGAGAATCTCGACGCGCTGCGCCTCGCCGACCGACAGGTCGGCGACGACGCGCTCGGCGCGCACGGCCAACCCCGTGGCGCGCACTCAGTTCGGCCACGTCGCGCGCCGCGCGCGCCAGATCGAGCTGCGCGCCCTTCGTCAGCTCGCGGCCGAGCATCATGTTCTCGGCGACGGTGAGCGTCGGAACGAGCATGAAGTGCTGGTGCACCATGCCGACGCCGGCGGCGATCGCGTCGCCGGTCGACCAGCCGGTGACGTCGCGACCGTTCACTTCCATGCGACCGGAGTCCGGCGCGTACATCCCGCTGAGCACGCGCATCAGCGTCGACTTGCCGGCGCCGTTCTCGCCGACGAGCGCGTGAATCTCGCCGCGTGCGACCGTCGAGCGACGCGCCGCGGTTGGCCTGCACCGGGCCGAACGACTTGTGGATGTCGGTGAGTTCGATCGCCGACGTGTCGCGGCGCCGGGCGCGCTCGCGTGCGTCATCGCGTGGTCGGCACGATGATCTTGCCGGCGATGATGTCGGCCTTGAGCTGCTCGAGGCGCGCGCGCACGCTGTCGGGAATGAGCGCGCGATTGTGCTCGTCGTAGACGTAGCCGACGCCGTTCTGCGGCGAGGCCGAAGGTGTAGATGCCGCCCTTGAACGTGTCGTCCTTCACGCGGCGCACCATCTCGAGCACGGCGACGTCGATGCCTTTCACCATCGACGTGAGCACGCGTCCCGGCGCTTCGCCGTACTGGTCGGCGTCCACGCCGATGCGCGAACTTCCCCGTTTGCCGCGCCGCTTCGAACACGCCGAGCCCTGTCGAGCCGGACGCGTGGTAGATGACGTTCACGCCCTGCTGGTACTGGTTGAGCGCGAGCTCCTTGCCCTTGCCGGGATTGCGGAACGCATCCGGCGTCACGCCGGCGTATTGCACGATCACGGTGCAGTCCGGGCAGACGTACTTCACGCCCGCGCGGTAGCCCGCTTCGAATTTCTGAATGAGCGGCACGTCCATGCCGCCGACGAAGCCGACCTTCTTCGAGTTGCCGACGAGCGCCGCGAGCGCGCCGACGAGGAACGAACCTTCTTCTTCGTTGAACTTGAGCGCCGCGACGTTGGGCGGCGGCAGGATGGATTCGCCGCCTTGTCCGTGGAAATCGAGTAGTCGACGACGGCGAAGTTGGTGTTCGGATATTCCTTCGCGAGCTGCGTCACGTCGTCGGTGAAGATGAATCCGACGCCGATGACGAGGTCCATGTGTTCCGCGGCGAGCAGCCGCAGCCCGGCTTCGCGATCGGAGCCGTCGCCCGGCTCGATCAGCCGAATGCGCGCGCCGAGCTCCTTTTCGGCGAGCATGGCGCCGCGGTACGCGCCGTCGTTGAACGACTTGTCGCCGAGGCCGCCGACGTCGAGCACAATGCCGACGTTCACGCGCGTCGTCGCCGGCCCGTTCCGCGGCGTGCGACGGGCGCACGAACAGAAACGCGACGTTGACGACGACGAGGATGGCGACGAGCACGAGCAGCTTGCGCATAGCGGAAGATGCGGCGCGCGCAAAGGCGTCGGCAAGTGTGCCGCCGTGCAATTACGTCATCCGTTCATTTTCGTTCGATCCGTTCAATCCGTATCATCACATCGTTACGGCTCGCATCGCGGTCGCCCGGAGCGAACTTCAACCCAGTCGCTTGAACTGCCGCTCGGGCAAGCCATAACGAACCATGGATACGGATCGAACGGATCGAACGAATCGAACGGATGACTGCGCATCGCCTGCGACTCGGCGGACGGGCGGCAATGGCAGCGGTGCCCCGAAACGAGTCGCAATGACCGCAGGCGCCGGTCGATCCGCGAGGCGGTGACGTGGATAACCGACGACCGATGGCTGATAGCTTATTACCACGTATGTCCCATCGCGCGCGGTTTCTCGTCGTCGGCAGCGGCGTCGCCGGACTTCACACCGCGTGGCGGGCGTCCGATCATGGCGACGTCCTGCTGCTCACCAAGCGATCGCTGTTCGACAGCGCGACCGCGTACGCGCAGGGCGGCATCGCCGCGGCGCTCGGCGCCGGCGATTCGCCGGAGCTGCATCGGCACGACACGCTCGCCGCCGGCGCCGCCCTCTGCGACGCGGCCGCGGTGCAGGTGCTCGTCGAGGAAGGGCCGGCGCGCGTGCGCGAACTGCAGACCGCCGGCGCGCGACTTCGATCTCGATCCGACCGGTCACCTGCAGCTGGGTCGCGAGGCGGCGCATTCGACAAATCGCATCGTCCATGCGCACGGCGATCAAACCGGCGCCGAGGTCGCGCGCACGCTCGTCGCGCGCGTGCGTGAGTCGTCGCGCATTCGCGTGCTGGAAAAAGCGCGCGTGCTCGACCTGATCGTCCGTCGCGGTGTGTGCCTCGGCGTTCGCGCCAGCGTCGCCGGACGCGCGTCCGAGATCATCGCCGATGCCACGGTGCTCGCCACCGGCGGCTGCGGCCAGATCTATCGCTACACGACGAATCCGGTGGTGGCGACCGGCGACGGCTACGCGATCGCGCATCGCGCCGGCGTCACGCTGGCCGACATGGAGTTCGTGCAGTTCCATCCGACCGCGCTCGACACGCCGGAAAATCCGCTCGCGCTCATCTCCGAAGCGGTGCGCGGCGAAGGCGCGATTCTCGTCAACTCGCGCGGCGTGCGGTTCATGTCCGGCAAACACGCCGACGCCGAGCTAGCGCCGCGCGACATCGTGGCGCGCGCGATCTTTCGCGAGCAGCGGTCCGGCCCAGTCTTTCTCGACGCGCGCAAGCTCGGTCCGGGCTTCGTCGCAGCGCTTTCCCGGCATCTTCGCGCTCTGCGAGGCGCGCGGCATCGATCCGCGCACGCGATCTGATCCCGGTCACGCCGGCGGCGCACTACATGATGGGCGGCGTCGTCACCGATCTGCGCGGGCGGTCGAGCATGCCGCGCCTGTACGCCGTGGGCGAGGTGGCGCGCACGGGCGTGCACGGCGCCAACCGGCTGGCGTCGAACTCGCTGCTCGAAGGGCTCGTGTTCGCCGAGCGCGTGGCGCGCGACCTGGCGACGATCAAGCCGCTCGCCAAAGTTCCGGCATTCGCGAAGTGGAAAGTTCCGCCGCTTGCGCGATCGCGGCGCGGCGCAGGTGGCGGCCGACGCGATCCGTGCCGTGATGTGGGAAGACGCCGGCATCGCGCGCACGGCGCGCGGTCTTCGCACTGGCGCTGTCGCGCAGCTCGACGAGATCGGCGAACGCCTGCCGGCCGGCGCGACGGAAGAGCTGAACATGCTCCAGACGGCGCGGCTGATCGTCGAGGCGGCGCTGCTGCGGAAGGAATCGCGCGGCGGCCACTATCGCGCCGACTTTCCCCGCGCCAAGCGCACCTGGAAGGGGCGGCACATCGAGCTGTGAGCGCTGTTCCGGCGCGAGTTAACTTTCCGAACATGTCAACCGGCGTCAGGCAGCCGCGACGATGTCGTGGCCGACTGCAGGGCGAGATCAAGCGACTGGCGCGCGAGCGCAACGCGGTCATTCTCGCCCACAACTACGAGCGCGCCGAAGTGCAGGACGTCGCCGATTTCGTCGGCGACTCGCTCGGTCTGTCGCGTGAAGCGGCCAAGACCAAGGCCGACATCATCGTCTTCTGCGGCGTGCACTTCATGGCCGAGACGGCAGCGATCCTCTCGCCGCGCAAAACCGTGCTGCTCCCCGATCTCGCCGCCGGCTGCTCGCTCGCCTCGACGATCGACGCGCCGGCGCTGCAAGCGGTGGAAGGCCGAGCATCCGGGCGCCATCGTTGTGTCGTACGTCAACACGACCGCGGAAGTGAAGGCGGAGAGCGACTACTGCTGCACGTCGGGCAACGCCGTCGAAGTCGTCAACTCGATCGACGCGGACACCGAGATTCTCTTTCTCCCCGACATGTTCCTCGGCGCGCACGTGCGGCGGCTGACGGGGCGCGAGAACATGCACGTGTGGATGGGCGAGTGTCACGTCCACGCCGGCATCGATCCGGAGAACATTCGCCTGCAGCGCGGGCTCCATCCCGAGGCGGAGTTTCTGATTCATCCGGAGTGCGGCTGCTCGACGAGCGTGCTCGAAGCCATGTCCGCGGGCGACATCGCACCCGAGGGCGTGCAGATCCTGTCGACGGAAGGGATGATCAAGCGGCCGGCGCTCTCGAACGCGGACGAATTCATCGTCGCAACGGAGGTCGGAATCCTGCACCGGCTGCGGCGGGAGAATCCGAGCAAGCGATTCTTCGCCGCCAACGAGCGCGCGTCGTGCGCGTACATGAAGGTCACGACGCTGCCGAAGGTGCGGGACGCGCTGCTTCGCACCGAGCACCGGATCACCGTCCCCAAGGCCGTCGCGGCCCGGGCGCGACAGGCGATCGAGCGAATGGTCGCGATCGGCGGTGGGGCGAAGCAGCCCTTGTCTCCCAGCCCAGAGGGCGTAGATCCAGGGGAGTAGGAAAACCGGAGGGAGCTTTGATGGAGATGTCCGAGCAGCCCCACGAGCGCCGAACCATACCGCGCACCATTACACCGCTTTCCGTTCCCGCCGTCGACGGCACTGGCCTGCTCCGCTTTCCCCTGCGCCAACCGGCGCTGGAGGAACTCGTGCGCGCGGCCCTGCAGGAGGACGGCGCGTTCAACGATCTGACGACGATCGCCACCGTCGTGTCGGATCGTCGGTCGCGCGCCACGCTCTGCGCGCGCGAAGCTGGCGTCGTGTGCGGCGTGCCGCTCGCGCTCGACGCCTTTCGCCAGCTCGACCCGAAGGTATCGATCCGCGTCAACCACGAAGACGGCGCGCGCGTTCGCGCCGGCGATCCGGTCCTGTTCGTCACCGGGCACGTGCGCGGGCTGCTCTCGGCCGAACGAGTCGCGCTCAACTACCTCCAGCGGCTGTCGGCGATCGCCACGCTCACGGCGCGCTACGTCGAGGCGGTGAAGGGCACGTCCGCCAAGATCCTCGACACGCGCAAGACGACGCCCGGCTGGCGCACGCTCGAGAAGTACGCCGTGCGTGCGGGCGGCGGCAACAATCATCGCATGGACCTGTCGACCGGGATTCTGATCAAGGACAATCACCTGGCCGCGCTCGACGGCGACGTCGCCACGGCCGTGCGCCGCTCGCGCGATCTCGCGCCCCCGGGCACGAAGATCGAAGTCGAATGCGACCGGATCGCGCAGGTGGAGGCGGCGGTCGACGCGGGCGCGGACATCATTCTGCTCGACAACATGGCGCCAGCAATGATGGCCGAGTGCGTGCATCTGGTCGCCGGTCGCGCGATCCTCGAGGCATCCGGCGGCGTGACTCTCGCCGCGGTGCGTGAGATCGCCGAAACGGGGGTCGACTGGATTTCCGTCGGAGCGCTCACGCACTCCGCGCCGTCGATGGACCTCGGCCTCGATTTCGAGTAAGCAGACTTTAATTCGTACCTCGGTGAAGTTTGCAGCCGACGCTCAAAGGTCGGCGCAGCTCTTGTTGATCTGGCGGCAATCGGTGCAGATCAGCTTGCACTTGCGCCACTCGAGCTTATCGGACCCGCAGTAGTCGCAGGACTCGCGCGTGGGCGCGACCGCGTCGCACGAATCGCCGTCGCGAATGGACTGCGCGGCGTGTGGCTCGAGCAGCACTCCAGCGCCGCGAACGGCCGGACGTGGCAAGGCGGCATGCGTCTATGAATGGATTGGCCGGCAAAAAGACACAAGAGAGATTGCCGAGAAGTTTGACCCACCGGCACTGTCCGGCTAGTCTCTCCTGTTCACCTCGCCCGGAGCGCGATGAGTCACGGTCACCAGCCGCGGAATGGCGGCGGACAGCATGGACAGCACGGCGGCTACTTCGACCTTCACGCGGCGGCGCGCCGGATCATCGCGGCCGCCGGCTTCGAGCCGGAGCTCGACCCGGCCGCGCGCGCGCAACTCGCCGGGCTCACCGCGCCCGCGCCAATGCCCGCGGGCATCAAGGATCTGCGCGACCGCCCGTGGTCTTCGATCGACAACACGGAGTCGCGCGACCTCGATCAGATCGAAATCGCCGAGCGACTGCCCGACGGCACGATTCGCCTCACCGTCGGCGTGGCCGACGTCGACGCGCTCGTTCCGAAAGACTCGCCGATCGACAAACATGCATTCGCCAACTGCACGTCGGTCTACACGGGGAGCGACGTGTTCCCCATGCTGCCGGACGAGTTGTCGACCGGCCTGACGTCGCTCAACGAGGCGCAGGATCGCGTCGCGCTGGCGATCGAGACGGTGGTCGACGCGGAGGGGAACGTGACGTCGTTCGACGTCTATCGCGCGATGGTTCGCAACACGGCGCAGTTGGCGTACGACGACGTCGGCGACTGGCTCGACGGCGGGCAGGCGCCGAAAAAGGTCGCGGCCAATCGCGTGCTGATGCGAACAGTTGCAGCTGCAGCACGAAGCGTCGCAGCGGCTCAAGGCCGAGCGCGTGCGCAACGGCGCCCTCGACTTCGAGACGATCGAGGCGACACCGATTTCGAAGGACGGCCGGGTCGTCGACCTCAAGGTCATCCACAAGAACGCCGCCCGCGATCTCATCGAGGATTTCATGATCGCGAGCAACGTCGCCATCGCGAAATTCCTCGAGGCGCGCGGACGCTCGGGCATTCGCCGCGTGGTGCGCGAGCCGGAGCGGTGGGGTCGCATCGTCGAGCTGGCGGGCCGCTACGGCACGACGCTGCCCGTCGAGCCGGATTCGCTGTCGCTGGCACACTTTCTCGCCGCCCGCCGCGCGGCGGACCCGGACCGCTTTCCAGATCTCTCATTGACGATCGTCAAGCTGATGGGACCGGGTATCTACGCGCTCGACCTGCCGGGCAAGGATCCGGGCGGCCACTTCGGCCTGGCGACGCACGACTATTCGCACGCCACGGCGCCCAACCGCCGCTATGCCGATCTCGTCACGCAGCGGCTGGTGAAGGCGACGCTCGCCAACACGCCCGCGCCCTACTCGAACGACGAACTCGCCGCCGTCGCCGAACGGTGCACCGAACGCGAGGACGCCGAGAACAAGGTGGAGCGAACGGTGCGAAAGACGGCCGCCGCGCTGCTGCTCAGCGACCGCATCGGCGAGAGCTTCGACGCGATCGTCACCGGCGCGACGCCAAAGGGCACGTTCGTGCGCACGATTCACCGCCGGCCGAGGGGATGGTCGTGCGCAACCACGACGGCTACGACGTCGGCGACAAGGTGCGCGTGAAGCTGGTCGGCGCGGATCCGTACAAGGGGTTCATCGACTTCGAGGGGCAGGGGGAGCGGTAGGCGGCGACGCGCTGCGCAGCGCGGACGCACGAACTACGATCGCGGAGTCGCATTCCGAATTACCTCTGAAACCGAACTCTTTCGACGTACTGTCCGGCTCCCGCCACTCCACGCGATCTTCCTCGATCAACTCGTCCGCTTCGCGCGGCCCCCAACTCCCCGCCGCGTACGTCGGCATGCGCTTGGGCGGATGCGATTCCCAGTACTGCAGCAGCGGATCGATCACGCGCCACGCCGCCTCGACCTCGTCGCTGCGCGTGAACAGCGTCGCTTCACCGATCATCACGTCGAGCAGCAAGGTCTCGTACGCGGGCGCCGCGACTTCGCCGAAGGCCTGCGCGTAGTCGAACTCCATGTCGACCGGCGCGATCTCGATGTTCGACGTGAGCGCCACGGCGGCGCCCGGCACCTTCACCTCGAAGTTGAGCGCCACGCCTTCGTTCGGCTGCACGCGCATGACGAGCGTGTTCGGGCGCATGCCCTGGCTCGTCTGTCCGAACATGAGGTGCGGCGGCGACCGAAACTGGACGGCGATTTCCGAAACGCGCTTGGCGAGTCGTTTGCCCGATCGCAGATAAAACGGCACGCCGTTCCACCGCCAGTTGTCGACGAACAGGCGCACGGCGGCGAACGTCGGTATCGTCGAGTCGGGGTCGACGTCGGGTTCCTGTGTGTAGCCGGGGACGAGCTTGCCCCCGGTCGAACCGCCGGTGTACTGCGCGCGCACCGCGTTGGTTGGGATCGTCTCCGGCGACAGCCAGCGAATGGACTTGAGCACCTTCACCTTCTCGTCGCGCACCGCGTTGGCCGACATCTGCGGCGGCGGCTCCATGGCCGTCAGTGAGAGAAGTTGAAGTAGATGATTCTGAAACATGTCCCGCACGCACGCCCGCTTCCTCGTAGTACTTGCCGCGCCCTTCCACCCCGACGCTCTCCGCCGCCGTGATCTGCACGTGGTCGATCCACTGCCGGTTCCAGATCGGCTCGAAGATCGAATTCGCAAAGCGAAGCACCAACACGTTCTGGACCGTCTCCTTGCCCAGATAGTGATCGATGCGATACGTCTGATGCTCGGCGAACAATCCGAGCACGAGGTCGTTGAGTTGCTGCGCGCTCTCCAGGCTCCGGCCGAACGGTTTCTCGATCACGATGCGCGTCCACGGCCGCTCGTCGGCGGTGCGGCTGCGCGGCGCGATTCCGCTCTGCGACAGGTTGCGCACGATCGGCTCGAACACGCTCGGCGGCACGGCGAGATAGAACAGCCGGTTGCAGTCCTCGCGGCTTCGCCCGTGCTCGATCTGCTCGAGTCGCTTGCCGACCATCACGTAGTCGTCGCCATTCGTCAGGTCGGCCGACACGAAGAACAGGCGGCGGCAGAGATCCTGCCACAGACCGTCGTCGATGCCGTCGATCTCGTCGGACTCGCCCAACGCCTTGCGCATCGTGTCGCGGAATCCGTCGTCGGTCATCGTCTCGTCACGGCCGACGCCGAGCACGGAGAACCCCTCGTCGACGAGATGCTCTTTCATGAGTTGGTACATCGCCGGCAGCAGCTTGTGGCGACTCAGATCGCCGAGCGCGCCGAAGATGACCATCGTGCACGGATCGGCGCGCTCGCGGCCGGCCGGCGCCGCGGATTGCGTCCCCGGTCGCGCCGAGACGACGGCTCCGGTGGCCGTCATGTGTGCTCCACCGCGTGACCGCCGAACTCGTTGCGCAGCGCCGCGATGACCTTCGCGCCGAACGAATCCGGTCTGGCGCGACCGAAAGCGCGTCAGCAGCGATAGCGTGATGATCGGCGCGGGCACGTCGAGGTCGATCGCTTCCTGGACCGTCCACCGTCCTTCGCCCGAGTCGGCGACCCAGCCCTTGATGTCGGACAGCGACCCGTCGCGCTCGAACGCGGACGCCGCCAGCTCGTTGAGCCACGAGCGCACGACGCTTCCGTGCTGCCACACGTTGGCAATCGCCTCGAGGTCGAGCTTGGGAAACGTCTTGGACGCATGCAAGATCTCATATCCTTCCGCGTACGCCTGCAGCATGCCGTACTCGATGCCGTTGTGCACCATCTTCACATAATGTCCCGCGCCGATCGGGCCGACGTGCGAGTAGCCGTCCGTTGGCGCGAGCGCCGTGAAGATCGGCTCGCACTGCGTGACCGGGGCATCCGCGCCGCCGACCATGAGGCAGTAGCCGTTCTCGAGTCCCCACACGCCGCCGCTCGTTCCGCAGTCGATCAAGTCGATCTTCGACTTGGCGAGCTGCGCGCCGCGACGAATGGTGTCGTGAAAGTTCGAGTTGCCGCCGTCGATGATCACGTCGCCCGGCGAGAGGAGCGGCGTGAGCGTGGCAATGGTCTGATCGACCGGGTCGCCGGCCGGCACCATGATCCACACGACGCGCGGCGCGGCGAGCGCCTTGACGACACTGGCCAGATCGGCCGCGCGAGAGGCGCCGAGTTTTTCGTATTTACTCATCGCGTCGTCGCTGCGATCGAAGACGACCAGTTTGTGGCCGTGGCGCATCAGTCGTTCGACCATGTTGCCGCCCATGCGGCCCAGGCCCACCATTGCTAGTTGCATGTGTCGTGTGAAGTGAATGAATTGGCTCGTGCTCGCACATTGGCGTGGGTCATCCGAGAAGCCCCAGCGCCTGCAGCTCGCCGCGCAACTGCACCGGCGATTGAAAATGAATCGTCCGCATTCCCAGCGCGGCGGCGGGCGCCAGATTCTGCTGCCGGTCGTCGACGAACAGCGTTCGCGCCGGTTCGGCCTGCGTCATGCCCAGCACCTGCTGATAGATCTGTTTGCGTCGGCTTGCGCACGCCAAGCCAGCAGGAGCTGAAGAACGTGGGAAAAATGTCGCACAGCCCGAATGCGTCTATGCGATGCACGTTCAACTCGGCCGACTCGTTGTTCAGCGTCGCCAAACGAACGGCGTGCGATTGCGCGAGCGCGTGCGCGATCTCAATGCTATCCGGCCAGGCCACGCTTTGCGCGAACATGAACGTCTTGAACGCGTCACGGCTGAACGTGCGCCGCGCACAAAACACAGTGACGTCGAGGTACTCGTCGAGCGAGATCTGGCCCGCTTCGAGCGCGCCAACCGTCTCCTCGTGCCGGTACTGAAAATCGGCGGCGTCGAGATCGAAGTGCTCGACGGCGGCCGCACGCTGCTCGTGATCCCACCCGTTGCTGCCGAGCACGCCGCCGATGTCGAACAGCACCAGGTCGATCGATGCGGTCATCCGATCAGCACCGCACGCGCCGGCGCGCCGTCGAGGCCCACGAGTCGAAGCGGCAGTACGCGCAGCTCGTACGGCCCCATCGCCGGCGCCGAAAGGTCGAGACCTTCGACGATCACGACGCGGTTCTCGAGCAGCGTCCGGTGCGTGCGATGATGCCCCGAGTGAAATTGCTCGACCGACAGATAGTCGACGCCGACCAGCCGAATGCCGAGCGACACGAGGTACTCGGCGCCGTCCGGTGCGAGATAGGTGTAGTCCGGCACGAACGACGCGCCGCGAATGAAGCCCGAGTTGCGCGTCTTGATCAGCACGCGCGTATGCCCTTGGAGCTCGTGCCGCTCGAGTTCCTTCCGTCCGACGGACATCACGTCGTCGCCGAGTGCGACGAGCACCGCCGGCCCCATGAGCACATCGAGCGGCAGCGCGTCGACGGTGATGCCGTCGTCGAAGAAGTGCTTTGGCGCGTCGACATGCGTGCCCGTGTGCGATCCGAACGCGAGCGACGACACATTCGAGCTTTCGCCTTTGGAGATCTGCTGCTGCGGCGCGATCTGGATTGGCGGATTGCCCGGATAGACGACGCCTCCATTGGCGACGGGCAGCGAGATGTCGTAGAAGGTCGGCATTGGTCTAGTCCGAGGTCGTCGCGATGGTCGGCACCTGCAAAATGGCGTCGGTCACGCCGTAGCCCGCATCCGCACGCACGCGGCGCGCCACGGCACGGCGCGCGTCGTCCTGCGGCGACAAGAGGGCGTCGCGCGCCGCGCGGAATCGGCGGCCGGACTCGATGACGAACAGGTCGCACAGATCGAGTTCGCGCTCGCACCGCTCGGCGCCGCGCTCGTCGATCAGCCCCTGCGTCCGCGCCAGCGTGCACGTCGTCGCAAAGAGTTCGATCGCCATGTCGGCGAGCCGCTCGAGCTCCTGCTGGCGCTCGACGATTTCGCGCCGGTAGGTCCGGATGACCCGTTCCGTCGTCGTGCGCAGCTCGGCGACGTGCTTCTCGAGGTATTCCTTGTGCCCGGAGAGACGCTCGTGCAGGTCGACGTCGAGCGTCGGCGTTGCGCCAAGAGCGCTGCGCAGCCGCGTACGCCGCGAAGCCGCTGATCAAGCCCGAGGTTTCGCAGCGGCCGGCGTAGCGCCGAGCCGATTTCCTTGAGTTGCTCGGCGGGTCCCTGGATGCCGTTGAGCCCGATGAACAGACGCAGGATTTCGTTCGTGCCTTCGAAAATCCGATTGATGCGCGCGTCGCGCAGCACACGCTCGTACGGATACGGTTTGACGAAGCCGCGTCCGCCGGCGAGCTGCACCATCTCGTCGGCAGACCGCCAGAGCATTTCGCTCGCGAACACTTTGCAGCAGGCCGCCTCGAGCGCGATGTCGCCGTCGGGCGACCTCGCGAGATTCACCAGCTCGCCGAGCATGGCGTCGGCCGCGTACACGTCGGATGCGGCGCGTGCGACCTTTCGCTGAGTGATTTCGAATTCAGCGATCGGCTTGCCGAACTGTACGCGGTGCTCCGTGAAGTCGGCCATTTGCGCGACGATGCTCTTCGTTCCAGCCGTGCAGCCCGCCGCGAGCGTGAGACGTCCGCCGTTCAGCACGTGGACCGCGACCGCGAACCCCTTGCCGACCGTTCCGAGGACGTGGTCGGCGGGCACCTCGAGGTTGTGATAGTCCAACTCCGCCTGCGTCGAACCGCGAATGCCCAGCTTTCGCACCGTGCTGAGAACGCGAAAACCAGACATGTCGGGCCGAATGATGAACGCCGTCGGGCGATGAACCTCTTCGCCGTGGCGGTCGACCACCGTCTGCGCGAACGTGGCGATGACGCCCGCGCGGTGGCCGTTCCCGATCCACTGCTTGCGGCCATTGAGAATCCAGCGTGAACCGTCGTCGCTCAGTCGCGCGGTCGTCTTGATGTTCTGGGCATCCGAGCCGATGTCCGGCTCGGTGAGGGCGTACGCCGCGAGGGTTTCTCCGCGGGCGAGCATGGGCAGATACCGTCGCTTCTGCTCGTCCGATCCGAACAGCGCGATCGCTTTGGAGCCGAGTCCGCAGTGCACGCCGACCAGGACGGCGAGCGACGGGTCGAGACTCGAGACCTCGCCGAACACGCGCGCATATCCCGCCGCCGAGAGGCCGACGCCGCCGTACTCCGCCGGGATCGTGAGACCGAGCAACCCATGCTCGGCGAGCGCCCGGATGGTCGGTTCGGGGATCGTTTCCTCTTCGTCGAACCGCGCGGTGTCGATGAGACCGGCGCGCTGCATGTCGCGGAGCGCGGCGACGAGACGCCGGACCGTGGCCGCTTCGGCGGGATTCCGCACGTCGAGCGACGCCGGATATGGAAAGAGCAGGGCGTCGTGAAGGGCGCCGGAGAAGAAGCCGCGGACGACGGAGTACACGTCGGAAAGCTAGCGGCTACCGGCGAATGGCCATGCCGGTGAAAGGAATACGTAAAGCCATCTGGCCACACTCAGCGCGCGCCATAACTATAAAGCATGCATCGCTCGCCTCGACTGATCGGGACCGTCAGCCTGCTGATCCTGGCGCTCGTCGTCTGCGCCGTGCTCGCCTATCAAGGGTGGGACGCGGCGCGGTCGCAGCAGCGGACGGCCGACGGCGCCCTTCACGACTACGCGAAAATCGCCGACTGGCAGCTCACCCAGCAGGCGAAGAACGCGCTGCTGTCGCAAGTGGTGACGTCGCTCAGCGGACCGGCGTCGCGGCTGGATCCCGCCGCGCTCGCCTCCACGGTCGTCTCGCCGGCGCAGGTCGAAGACATCGCGCACGAAATGATGAGCTGGTGCGGCTGCCTGTCGGGCGTGCGGTATTTCTTCCGCTACGACTGGCGCGACGGAACGTTCCGCACGACCGATTCCGACCTGCCCGACGCCGACCTCGCCTGGGCGCGCGACACGATGGTCGCGTACACGAAAAGTCTTCCGGCGCAAAGCCAGCGGCGCACGCTGTCGTTCTGGAACCGGAACGGACAGTTCGGATCGCTGCACGACCTTGCGGTCGTGATCACGAACGACTCGTACGCCATGCTGTTCGGCGAGCGCAATCGTCAGCCGACGCTCGTCGTGTTCGTCGTGGCGCGTGACATCGATCGCGGCCTTCCGGTCGAAGTCTACGGGTACGTCACGGACCCCAAGCCCTTTCTCGCGCCGCTGTTCGCCGACATTCGCGGGACGTCCGGTGGCACCAGCTCTCTGCTTCCCGAATCGCTCATTCGCGGACTGCAAATCGACTCCATCCTCTCGATCTCGGCGACGACGCTCGGCGGGCACCGAGGTGTACAAGTCGCCCGGCTGGGTCGCGCCGACCTACAGCGCACAAGACACGATCGAACCAAACCTCGGTCGGCTCGTGACGCGCGTGAGCCTGAATCCGGCCTTTGCCGGGGCGCTCGTCGTCGGTGGGCTTCCGCGGTCGCGCTTGCCCGTGCTCGTCGTCGTGTTCGCGATCGCCGCCGGGCTGCTGACGGTCGCTCTGCTCCAGCTTCGCCGCCAACAGGAGTTGGCGCGTTTGCGCACCGAGTTCGTGTCCGGCGTGTCGCACGAGCTGCGCACGCCGCTGGCCCAGATCCGCTGGTTCGCCGAGCTGCTGCACATGGGCAAGCTTCGCACGGAAGACGAACGCGCCCGCTCGGCCGGCATCATCGATCAGGAAGCGCGGCGCCTGACCTTTCTCGTTGAGAACGTGCTCAACTTCTCGCGCGGCGAAAAAGGCGCCAATCGAATCTCGGTGTCGCCGGGAGACCTGGACCGCGAAATCGGTGAGGCGCTCGAGCTGTTCGCGCCACTCGCGCGCGCGCGGCGTTCGACGATTGTCTCCGCGCTCACCGCGCGGGCGGTGGTGCCGTTCGACCGCGACGCGCTGCGCCAAATGCTGCTCAACCTGCTCGACAACGCCGTCAAGTACGGTCCGCCCGGCCAAACGATCGTCGTCGGGTCGGAGCTGGTGAACGATCGGGCGCGAATTTGGGTCGAAGATGAAGGGCCAGGAATTCCGCGCGACGATCGACACCGAGTGTGGGAACCGTACGTACGGCTGAATCGTGAGGCCGAGGCGTCGAGCGGCGGGAGCGGAATTGGCCTGTCGGTGGTGCGCGAACTGGCTGCTCTGCACGGCGGTCGAGTGCGCGCCGAGAGCGCGCCGGGTGGTGGAGCACGCGTCGTGATCGAACTTCCGCTGGCGTCGCCGGAGCAAACGCATCCGGCGCCAGATGCTGTCGAACCTACAGTGCAACTCAAGGCGGTCCCATGACGTATCTCACCCTCGCCGATGCCGGTCGCGCAACGGCGGACACCGTCTCACTCACCATGCCGCGCATACTGATCGTCGAAGACAATCCCGATCTCGCGTACGGCCTGCGGACCGGTCTCGAGATCGAGGGCTACGATGTGCAGGTCGCCGACAACGGCGAGACCGGACTCGAACGAGCGCGGTCGTGGACTCCGGACCTCGTGATGCTCGACCTGATGTTGCCGGGCATGGACGGCTATCGCGTGCTGAAAACGCTGCGCGAAGGCGGCTCGGATGTTCCGGTGCTCATTCTCACGGCCCGCGGAGAAGAGGCGGACAAAGTGCTCGGCTTCCGCCTGGGCGCGGACGACTACGTCACGAAGCCGTGCGGCGTGCTGGAACTCCTCGCACGCGTCGGCGCGTTGCTCCGGCGGTCGCGGATGTCCGACCATCGCGCGACGAGCGCGGACGGCATCGAGCGCTTCGGATCCGTCGAGATCAATCCGGCATCGCGGACCGTGATGAAGGATGGCGCGAACGTCGCGCTGAGCCCGAAGGAGTTCGATCTGCTGCTCGCCCTCGTGCGGCGTCGCGGCGCCGTGGCGTCGCGCGTCGAACTACTCCGGCAGGTGTGGGGTCACCGCGTCGAGGTCATGACGCGAACGGTCGACATTCACATCGCGGAGCTGCGCCGCAAGCTCGAAGACGATCCATCGGTGCCGCGCCACATTCTCACGGTGTGGAAGGCGGGGTATCGACTCGAGGCGTAGCGCCGCCGCGCGCGGCGCGCGCCAGCTGCTCGTCGAGCATCGCCGGCTCGACGACCGGAAGCTCGCACGCATAGTTCCGGCAGACGAACGCTGTCGCGGGCCCGACTGACGATCGGCCCGCGAGCAGCGGCAGCGCACGACTGTCGTCGCCGCTCGTGTCGCCGCTCGCATCACCACCGGCGAGCACTAATCCGGGCACGAAGCGGCTGCTGACGGCACGCTCGAGCGCGCGGAACTGACCGGAGTCGCGATCACCGACGATCGCGACCTCGACTGCGCCGTTGACGATCAGATCGACGCAGCCGAGCATCTGTCCGAACGCCATTGGGTAGCGAGCGATGGCCGGCGCGAGCGATTCGGCGACGTTCGTCGCGCGGCGGCGCGCGTCGTCGTCGCCCGTCAGTTCGGCCAGGCGCAGCAGCAGTTCCGTCGCCAGCGACGATCCTGACGGCGTCGCGTTGTCGGTGACTTCGCGCGGGCGCGTGATCAGTCGTTCGTGGTCCGACGCCGTATCGAAGAACGCGCCGCTTTCGTCATCCCAGAACCAGCGATTGATCGCGTCGCCCAGCGCGCGGGCTCGGTCGAGCCAGGCCACGTCGAACGTCACTTCGTACACGGCGAGCGCGGCGAGGGCGAGCGATGCGTAGTCCTCGAGATATCCGGCGATGCGCGCCCGCCCGTCTTTGTGCGACCGGAACACTCGTCCGTCGCGCACCATCGTGTCGAACAACGCCGTGGCGGTCGTGATCGCGACGCGGCGATACTGGTCGTCGTCGAACGCGCGCGCGGCGTCGGCGATGGCGCGCACCATGAGGCCATTCCACGACGCGAGGACCTTGTCGTCGCGCGCGGGCCAGACGCGCGAGCTGCGCACCTCATACAGGGCGGTCTTCGCACGTGCGACGCGCGCATCGAGTTCCGCTTCGTCGATGGCGTGGCGCGCCGCCAGCGCGCGGTGGTCGCCGGCGACGACCGACAGAATGTTGCGACCCTCGAAGTTGCCGTCGTCGGTAACGCCCCAGTACTCGCGGAGCAGCGGGGCGTCGTCGCCGAGCAGCGCGTCGAATTCGCCGGCGCTCCACACGTAGAACTTTCCTTCGTGTCCCTCGCTGTCGGCATCGAGCGACGAACAGAATCCGCCGCCGGGCGATTGCATCTCGCGAATTACCCAGTCGACCGTTTCGTCGACCACGCGGCGGACTTCGGCGTCGCCCGTCGCCTGCCAGAGATGGACACCGAGGCGTGCGAGCAGGGCGTTGTCGTAGAGCATTTTTTCGAAGTGCGGCACCAGCCACTCCGCGTCGACGGAGTAGCGCGCGAACCCGCCGCCGACCTGGTCGTACATGCCGCCGCGCGCCATGGACAGGAAGCTGTGCGAGACCATCGCGAGCGCCTGTTCGATTCCGCGACGCGCCCAGTACGTGAGCACTGAGTCGAGCGACATCGCGTGCGGAAATTTCGGTGCGCCTTCGAACCCGCCGAATCGTTCATCGTATCGGTCGCTGTGCGCGCGATAGGCGGCGTCGAGCAGTTCGCGCGACAGCGCACCCGCGCGCGCGATCGGTTGTCGCGGCGCCTCGTAGATCTCGCGCACCGACGCGACTGCGCGGGCGATTTCGTCCGGGCGTTGGCGATAGGCGTCGGACAACGTGCGCAGAATGCGCGTGAACGACGGCATGCCGTGGCGATCGTCCTTGGGGTAGTACGTGCCTCCGTAGAACGGCACGCCGTCGGGCGTGAGGAACACGGTCATCGGCCACCCGCCCTGCCCGGTCATCGCCTGCACCGCTTGCATGTAGACCGCGTCGAGATCCGGTCGTTCTTCGCGATCCACCTTGATGTTGACGAATCGCTCATTCATGAGCGCTGCCGTCGGCGCGTCCTCGAACGACTCGTGCGCCATGACGTGGCACCAGTGGCAGGCCGCGTATCCGACGCTCAGCAGGATCGGCTTGTTCTCTCGGTGCGCCAGCGCGAGCGCCTCCGGACCCCACGGCCACCAGTCGACCGGGTTGTCGGCGTGTTGGAGCAAATACGGGCTCGTCTCGCGCGCGAGTCGGTTGGGCATTGTGCGAAGTGAGTTGGTGCGTCAGTTTGTCGCCGGCGACGCACCCAGGTCGCCGACCGCACGCCCGAACTATATCGCGGTGCCTCACCGGCACTCGCACCAGCCTTCGCCCCCGACGATGTCCACAGCGCGCGACAGCACCGCACCACGCTCGTTGATCCGGCGCGTGCCATGGTGGCCGGTCGGCATCACCGCGTTCGTCCTGGCCACGGTCCCGTTCGCCGTCGACGCGATTCGCGATCCGGTGACGCTCACGCCCGTGGGCGAAGCGCGCCTGGACCTGTCGCCCGCGTACGTTGCGATCGCGCCGCTCTCGAACGTGCTCGACACGTTGACGCTGCTCACCGTGGGTCAGCACGTCTCGCTGTTGATCTGGGCGATCGCGTCCTGTTCGGCGTCTGGCGCGTCAGGCGATCGCGCGCGACCACGACGATCCGCGCCCGCGCATGAAATCGGAGGCAATCGCCGCGCTCCTGTTCCTCGCGTCGATTTTCGTCGTGTACGCGGCCGTGGCGTTGCTCCCACGCCCAATGGCTCAGCTCACGACGACGGACGACGAGGTCTTCGTCGTCGATTTCCATTCGCACACCCGGTATTCGCACGACGGGCGCTCCGGCTGGACGGAAGAGGACGTGCGCAACTGGCATCGTGGCGCGGGCTACGACGTGGCGTACATCACCGACCACGCATCGTACGAGGGCGCGGAACGCGGAATCGCCGTCAATCCGGGTCAGGCGGGCGAAGGTACGATGATCTTCCAAGGGCTCGAGGCGATCTATCGCGGCGAGCATGTCAACGTACTCAGCGCCGGGCGCCTCTATCGCGGACTCACGACGCCCGATCTCAAGAGCGTCGACGAACAGTCGCTCGCGCTGGCGAGTCTCATCGCGCCGTCGGCGCCGGTGTTGATCGAAACACTCCCCGGCAACCTGACTCGAGTGTCAGCGTCGCCGGGCCCTGGCCGCGCCGGTGTGAGCGCGATCGAAATCATCGACGGCTCGCCGCGCGGCTTGGCGCAAACCCGGCGCGACCGCGCGCGCATCGTCCGTATCGCCGACAGTCTCAACCTGGCGCTCGTCACCGGCTCGGACAATCACGGCTGGGGTCGAGCCGCACCCGGCTGGACTTTGCTGCGTATTCCTGGGTGGCGCGGCATGGTCACGGACTCGCTGTCGAAGGCAATCGAGCGTGCGCTCCGCATCGGCCGCCGCGAAGCCACGCGTACCGTCGAGCGTCGCGTTGCCGACGGAGTGACGCCGATGTCGATTGTGCTGGCGCCGCCTGTCATCGCCTGGCGCATGTTCACGACGCTCTCGCCGGACGAGCGCGTGACATGGATCGTCTGGGTGTGGGGCCTTCTGTTCCTCGGCCGCGCGGTCCGCCGCTATCGTCCGCGGCCCTCCCAGCGCGCGTGACCGGTTCGCCGGCGCCGCGCGACGTGCAGTGGTCGCGCGCGTTGTGGGTGGTCACGGCGGCGGCGCTGGTGCGCGTCGCGTTCGCGATCGTGATCCCGGTTTTCCCCGACGAAGCGTACTACTGGGAATGGTCGCGACATCTCGCGGCGGGATACTTCGATCATCCGCCGATGGTCGCGCTGCTCATTCGTTCGGGCGGCGTGCTGCTCGCGCCCGTCGGCGCCGGTGCAACGCCGATCGGAGTTCGGCTCGGCGTATTGATCGTCGGCTGGCTCGCCGCTGTGGCAACGATTGCCACAGCGCGCCGCATCGCCGGCGATGGCGCGGCTCTCCGCGCCGCGATCGTACTGAGCGTTCTCCCGCTTGCCGCTGCCGGCCTTGTCCTCGCCACGCCGGACGTGCCCGTGCTCGCGGCCAGCGCCGCGACGCTCTACTGCCTGGTGCGCGCGTTCGAGTCGCCGGTTCGCTCCGCTGACTCGTTGCGCTGGTGGTCGCTCGGCGGCGTCGCACTCGGCCTGGCGTTTCTCTCCAAGTACACGTCGATCTTCATTCCGGTCGCCGTGTTGCTGGCCATCCTGTCGCGGCGCGATCTGCGCCCGCGACTTCGCGAGCCCGGGCCGTACGTCGCGGCGGCGATCGCGACCATTCTGTTCCTGCCGGTGCTCGCGTGGAACGCGCGCCATGGCTGGATTTCGTTCGTGTTTCAACTGCACCATGGTCTGGCGGCGCCGTCCGGGTCCGCGCTCGCCGCGGCGTGGCATCACGAGGGGGATTTGTTCGGCGGACAGGCCGGCCTCGCGTCGCCGATCCTGTTCGTTTTGTTTGGCATTGCGGCCTGGCGCGGGCTCACGCGCGCCGCCACGACCGGCGGCCGATACATGCTCGCCATGGTGACGGTTTTTACGTTCGCGTTTTTTATTTACAGCGCAATCAAACAGCGCGTCGAGCCCAACTGGCCGTCGGGGGCGTACATTCCCGCGGTCATCCTGCTGGCGACGATGCCGCTGAGCGCGAAAGCCGAGCGATGGCTTACCGCGGGAGTCGTCATCGGCGGTGCGATGTCGTTGCTGATCTACGCCCAGGCCATCGCGCCCATTCTGCCCGTCCCGGCGCCCAAGGACCCCATCGCCCGCGCGTACGGCTGGGACTACGCGGCCCAGCGTGCTGACAGCGCCGCTCGCGTTGCATTCACCGCCGCGCGCGCGCACACATGGCTGGGCGGCGATCGGTACCAGGAAGCCGCCGAACTGTCGCTTCACGACCCGGCGCACCCAACCACGTTCGCTACGAACCTGTCTGGCCGCGTGAATCAGTACGATCTGTGGCCGCGTTTTCCCGATCTGGCGCGCAGCGGCGACAACCTCGTGCTGCTGCTCGACGACACGGAGGGTCCGCACGCGGTCGTGCGTACGCTCACACCCTACTTTGGCGCCGTTGTGCGTGGAGAATTGGTCGAGCTGCGGCGCGGCGCTGGGCGCGTGGCGACTCGCCGCCTCTGGACGCTATTCGGTTGGCGCGGCGGTTGGCCGTCAGCCGCGCGCCGATAGCGCGCGATCGATCGGTGCGTCGCCGCTCCGGTGTCCGGCGCGAATGCCATCCAGGAGCTTCATCAACTGCTGCTGCTCGGTCTCGGACAGGTTGCCCACGGCCGTGTCGTCCGCCGTGCGCATTTCTTCGTCGAGTTGCTCGAGCACGTCGAGGCCGCGCGGCGTGATATAGCAGAACACCTGCCGGCGGTCCGGTGAGGCGCGTTCACGGCGCGCGAGGCCGGCCTTCTCGAGCTTGTCGAGCAGCCGAGTGATCCCCGGTGCCGCGTGGATCATGCGGTCGCGAATCACGAGCGTCGGCATCCCCTCCTCGCCGGCGCCACGCAGAATTCTGAGCACGTTGTACTGCTGGACGGTCACGCCCGTGCGCGAGACGACCTGGGCGAAATGCCGCTCGAGCAGCGCCGCCGTTCTGAGAATGCTCACGGCCACTTCGGCCTTGAGCGAATGAAACGGACGCCGCTGCCCGATCTCCGCTTGCACGGAACTCTCGCTGCTCGAGTTCGTTGTCACCAAAGATCCGGTGCGCGATTCCGACTCCGCCGCATCATGTCTCGGTCATCCGTTTGTTGCGACATAGCTGATGATAGGCAATGAACGGGGCCGACGCGAGCCGCCCAGTGCCACGAGACGCCGCCGCGATCCTTAACCCTTCGGACTTGCCCCTGGGTTGAACCGCTCGCCGAGCCGGGAGGACGGCTCATCGGCGGCAGGGCTCTGCTGCCACGTTGAATGGCGTGCTGGTCGCCGCCGGCCGGACGCGGTCGCGGCAGTTGCGTGCCCTGGCCATCTGACTCAGCTTTTCCGAATGCCACTTGCACCGGATCTGGAATCATATTTCGCCGCCGGCCAGTCTCGCGCCCGCGACGAGTTGTTCGAGCTGCTTCGAATCCCGAGCGTGAGCGCGCGCTCCGAGCACAACGCGGACACGGCGCGCGCCGCCGAATGGGTTGCGTCGTCGCTGCGCAAGATCGGACTCACCGCGACGATACATCCCACCAAGGGCCACCCGATCGTCGTCGGTGAATGGCGCAAGGCGCCGGCCGGCGCGCAGACGGTGCTCATTTACGGCCACTACGACGTGCAACCGGCCGAGCCGCTCGACCTGTGGGATAGCCCGCCCTTTGAGCCCACGGTGCGCGACGGCAAGATCTTCGCGCGTGGCTCGGTGGACGACAAGGGACAGCTCTACTTGCACATCAAGGCGCTCGAGGCGCATCTCGCGGCGCGCGGCACGCTGCCGGTCAACGTCATCGTCGTGGCGGAAGGGGAAGAGGAAGTTGGCAGCGAGCATTTGGCCGGCTTCATCGAATCGCACGCGGATCTACTGGCGTGCGACTCGGTCGTCATCTCCGATTCATCGATGTTCGCGCCCGGGTTGCCGTCGATCCTATCATCGCTGCGCGGGCTGGCGTACTTCCAGATCGACGTGCAGGGCCCGGCGGGCGATCTGCATTCCGGCATCTACGGCGGCGCGGTGA
The DNA here is from genome assembly GCA_963817445.1 of uncultured Gemmatimonadaceae bacterium. Classification (GTDB taxonomy): domain Bacteria; phylum Gemmatimonadota; class Gemmatimonadetes; order Gemmatimonadales; family Gemmatimonadaceae; genus JAQBQB01. The sequence continues at coordinate 38,413 of CAWFOG010000008.1, read as the reverse complement.
TGAATCCGGCGATGGCGCTGGCGCGGATTCTCGCCACGATGCACGACGCCGACGGGCACATTGCGATCCCGGGTTTTTACGACGCCGTCCGCGACTGGGGCGACGCCGCGCGAGCGGACACGCGCGCGCTGCCGTTCGACGAAGACCACTTTCGCGATGAAACGGGCTCGCCGGGGCTGTTCGGTGAGAAGGGCTACTCGACGCTCGAGCGCCTATGGATGCGACCCACGTGCGAAGTGAACGGGATGCTCAGCGGCTACACCGGCGAGGGCGCGAAGACCGTGCTCCCCGCGCGCGCCATGGCGAAAGTGAGCTGCCGCCTGGTTCCCGACCAGACGCCCGACCGAATCGAAACGCTCATGCGCGCGCACGTCGCCCGCGTCGCGCCGCCCGGCGTGCGAGTGACGGTGCAGCACCTCCACGGCGGCACGCCTTGGCGCGCCAACCTCGAAGGTCCGTTGTTCGACGCCGCGCGCCGCGCGCTGGCGACGGCGTTCGACCGCGAGCCGGTGATCACGGGCGAAGGCGGCTCGATTCCGGTGGTCGGCGACTTTCAACGAATCCTCAAGGCGCCCGTGCTCCTCGTCGGTTTCGGACTCCCGGGCGAAAACGCGCACGCGCCCAACGAGTGGATGAGCGAAGAGAATTACTTCAAGGGCATGCGCGCGATGGCGGCGCTGTGGGAGGAAGTCGGGAAGTAAACGCCGCGCCCGGCGTTGCTCTAGTCGATCAAAAACGCCATTCGCGCAAGATGAACCCGCCGTACGACTGCACGGTGCGGAACGGTTGCGAGTTGAGCGTGGGTTCGAGCAGAAGCAGTCGAGGCTCGATCGTCGCGTTGAAGCGCCACCCGTCGGCGGTGCGATGCTCGATCGTCGTGCCCAGGTTGCGCGACTGCACCTGAACGCTGACGAACGTGCGCGGGTTGACGTACTTGCCGACTTCGAATCGCGTCTGCGTCAGAAAGTTGCCGACTCCGCGGCCCGAGCCGATTTCCGTCGGCACGTCGGCCGGCGTGATGTCGAACACGTCGGTGCCAAATGCGCGGCCGGCTGGAATCTCCACCTGATCGACCAGTACGCCGAGCGCGACGCTCGCCAAGCGTCGAACGGCGACCTGCGCACCAACGCCGAACAGATCGAGCGTGGCGGCGGACCCGGCGATGCTCGACCCGCCCGATGACACCAGCGTCGCCGTCGACTGACCGAACGCGAGCAGGCTGAGGAGCTCGGACTGCGTCTTCGGCGGCTGCGCGTCGCTCTCCAGCGAGAGGTTGGGTCGCTTCATCGTACCGCCGATCAGCACGCGAATGTTGAGCGCGCCGCGCGACGCGACGTCGACCTGATACTCGCCCGTGATCTGCAATGTCGGATTGATGTCCGGCGTGCCGACGAAAATCGCCGACCCGCGCTTGATTTGAAATCGCTTGCTCAAGAACGCTGTATTCGCCGCGGTCGGTCGCCATCGCGCCGGTGATGAGCAGCGCCTGATCCTCGGCGTGCACGAGCACCGGATCGTCGGTGTAGATCTCGATGTTTGCTTCGCGATTGCGCACCCACGTGTTGTGTTTGATCGCGACCGCGACGTCCGTGCGCAGGTTCGCCACCAGCGGTGACTGCGGCGGAAAGAGGTCGCGATCCACCTCGGACGTCGTGTCGAGCACGTTGAACAGCGCGGGATCGCCGGCGCCGATCAGATGCCGTCCATTCGGCTCGGGCGCGTAGATCACTCCTTGATCGACGGTGACCGCGCCGCTCAGATACGGCATGTCTGAACGGACCGGTCAGCGCGAGGCCTGCATCGAGGCGGATGTCCGCGAAGTCGTTGCGCAACAGGTCCGCGCCCTTCGACACGAGGTGCAGGTCGAACGACGGCTCGCGCCAGTTGGTCATGGCGAGCGAGCCAAGCAGTTTCACGCGACCCTTCGCCGTGCCGGCCAGCGAGTCGACGTACACCGTGTCTTTCGCCAGATGGACGGCGCCGGCGAGATTGTCGATCGTTGCGCCGGTGGCGCTGAGCGTGACGGCGGCGTGGTCGAGTTCGAGCGATCCGGCCAGGGACGGACTCTTGATCGTGCCGCGAATCTCGACGTGTCCTCCCGCGTGGCCGCGCACGTCGCTTACGAGATCCGTGAATTGCGGAATGAGCTCGATCGGCAGACTGTCTCCGCCGACGTCGATCGACATGGGCAGCGGCAGCAGCCGATCGCCGGTGACGCCGGTGAACGCGAGATCGATCGGCAAATGCGCGTCGACCGTCGCCAGCGTCGTGCCGCCATGCAGCGCGTCGAAGTGCGCCACCAATTGCCGATCGGCATAGCCAAACCGGCCGGACAGATCGGGCACCAACGTGCCGCTGTACTTCCCCTGCGCGCTTTCGAACGTGCCTTGAAACGCCGGGTCGCGAAGCGTGCCCTTCATCGTGCCCTTCAGTGACACGATGCCGCTGACCTGCAAATCCGTTTGCAGCACGTCCGCGAGGTTCGACACCGGAAAACTGTCCGCGGCGATCTGGAAGTCCGCCACTCCGTTCGTCGGCAGCAGACCGTTCGCGTAGATTCGTCCCGCGCCGCGATTGCGAAGTTCGAGGTCGGTCACGCGAACGCCCGAGCCGCCCCACTGGACCGAGCTCGGATGCGGCATCGACCAAAACGCGGTGTCGAACCGAAAGGTCAGTTGCGTCAGTCGAATCTCGCCGCGACCAGGATAGAGCGCGTAGTCGCCCTTCGCGCTGTACTGCCGTCCGTCTCCCTGACCGACGACCAGCTCGATACGGCCGCCCGGCGACGCGTACGTGAGTCGCGCGCTCACCGTGTCGAAGCCGAAGCCCATCGCGGTCACACTGTCCGCCTCGACGCCGATCGCGAGCTTGGCGTGTGACGTACGCGCGTCCACCCACGCGTACTCGCTCGCGAAATGATGCACGAAGTTGCCTCGTGCCACGACTCGCTCGCCTTCCGCGCGGCCGCGCAGGTCGAAGTCATACACGTTGCCGCGCACAATGCCGGCCAGATGCGCCGAGCCGGAGATCGTGTCGCGCGCGACCGGAGCCGGCGCCTCGACATGCAGGCGAGGACCCGGTTCACCACTGAGTAGTCGCTTCATCTCCGTCGCGTGCGCCGCGCGCGCCGAATCCGCGCGGGCTCGTTGCATGGCGCGCGCGACGAGCATCGGACGCGGCGCAACGGGCGTCGTCGTCGCGCCCGCCGTCTTTGGCAACCAGCGATTGAACGCACCGAGCGAATCGACGTCGACGCTATATGCGAGCTGGCCGATCTGGCCGCGCACCAGTCCGAACGTTCCCGTCGCCGACGCCCGCGCGTGCGAGGCGGCGACAAACATTCGCTGCACCGTGGCCAAGCCGTCGGCGACGTGGCCACGAACCGACAACGAGTCGACAGCGATTGAATCCCACCGCGATGCCGAGAGACTTGCATCGATGGTCGACGTGAGCGTGGCGAGCTGCATTCCACGGCCTACACCGGTGATCTGCCCCGTCAGCGATGTGATCGGCGCCTTGCGGATGACGGTGTGCAGATTGAGCGCGTAGAGCGAGACTGTGAGGTTGTAGCCCTTCTGCTCACTGGCGACATCGAGCGTGCCGCGCGCAGCGAATCGCGCCCCGTCAAGGAGCCGCAGATCGGTCTGGACGCGGAGGTTGGCGAGCGAGCCGCCCACGCGCACGCGCCCCGTCGCGCTCCCCTGCAAATCGGCGGACGGAACGAACCGACCAACCGTGACGAGCGACACTGGGTGTGCCATCACGTCTGCCTCGACGCGCATGCCGCCCGCCAAGTGAACCGTCGTTGAACCGGTGAACGCCGACAGCGCGCCGCGATCGCGATGCTCGATGTCCAGCGTCATGGCGAGCTGCGACGACGTCGAGCCGTTCACCGTTGCAGATCCGGTGACCACGCCGCCGATCGGCAACGACGGATACCAGGTGCGCACCATGTCGACCTGTGCGGGCAACAGTTGGAGGCGTAGGTCGCGTGCCGCCACGCCGCCGCGCTCGGGGAATCCTAACTGTCCGACGCCGATCACGCGGCTCACACCGGCGCGCTCATCGTCGAACGTCACGTCGCCGTCGACGTTGAGCGCGTGTCGGCCGCCCGCCACCGTCGCTCGGCCGGCGAACACACCGCGGCGCGGCGCCGTAAAGTGCGGAACGAGCTCTTCGAGCGTTCGCGTGTCGACGCCCGAAAAGCGCAACCGCGTGTTGTGAATCGCGATCGTGTCGTCGAGCGTCACGCCGAACGTTCCAGCGGCGTGGGCCGCGCCCATTGTAACATCGGCATTCGAGAACTGATATCTCTGCACGTCGCCGCGCCAGGCGAGTGCCAGGTCAAATGTGCCCCGTCCGTTCGACGGCAGGCGCGGATAAATCCAGCGCATGTCGGCGAAGCTCGCCGGATGCGCGTGCAGCATGAGCGTGAGGTCGCCGCTGCCGAACGCAAAACTGCCGTCGCCGTCGACCGAGGACTTGGGCAGCTCGGCGTACGCACCCGTCCACCAAACCGAATCGGTGGTGAACGGGAAAATCCCCTTCACGTCGCGCACGACCGCGCCGGGAGGCCGGAACGGAAACGCGTGCATCGTCAGCGCCGAGACCTGCAGCAGGCTCTCGGAGTAGCCGGGTTCCGTGAGGCGAAGGAGCGGGATTGTCGCCGTGACCGAATCGAGTTGCACGCGCTTCTGAAAGCCGCCCGGCGCGCGCTCGATCATCAGCCGCGTTCCGCCGCGCAACGCGTCGCGCACCAGGCTGTCGCGCGCCGCCGGCGCGAGGCGTTTGCCCGCCGACCAGGGCGTGCGCACGATCAACTGGCCGTTGACCACGGACGCGCCGGTCACGCGAATCCAGTCGCCCCATTGCGTCCGCGTTGATGGCGGGCGATGCGTGGTGTCGCGCGGAAAGATGCGGCTCCAATTCCAATGCCCGTTCGGTGGATGATCCAGCACGACGACTGGCCGCACGATCACCGCGTTGTTGAGCCATATGCGTTTGCGAAACAAGCGAATGATCGAATAGTCCGCGCTGATCGACTCGACGGCGAGGAACGGCGCGCCCGCGCTGTCCGTGATCGAGAGATCGTGCACCGTCATTCCAACGAGCAGGTTGCCGGACAACCGGCCGATGGTCGCCTTGCCGTGGATCATGCCGTTGAGCCGATTCTCCGCGACGCGACGGATTCGCTCGCGCCCCCAGTCGGTGCCGGTGAGTACGAGTACCGCCGCCACGGCGAGGAGAACGAGCGTCGCGATGAGCGACACAGTGACGAGAAGCCCGCGGCCCCAGCGGAGCGACTGCGACTGCGGCACGAGCTCCGGTCCGCCCGGCTCGCCGTTCGTCGAGCGCCGTCTCGCGCCGCCGCCCTCAGGCGCGCCTGGCTGTTCCCGCCAGGCCGCCACTAGTACGCCTCGCCGATAGAGAAATGCAGTACGAGGCGATCGAAGAATGTCCGGCCCTGCGCGAAGCTTCGCGTTTGGGTGAGTGGGACGAGGCGAATTCGTCCCGTGCTGTCCGGCACCGACGTCACGACCGCGAGATTCTCGGCGTCCATACGGGTTGAAGCCGACGTCGACGCGAATGGGGCCGACGGGCGATTCGTAGCGAACGCCGAATCCCGGCGTCACTGCCCCCGCGCCGCTCACGAGGCTGTTGATCGACTCGAGGCCGCGCAGATCGCCCGACCCGACGAGGCCGCCGTCGAGAAACACCGCGCCGACAAAGTTGCGAAACGTTTGACCCAACGGCAGCGGCATCCGGTATTCGACGCTCGCCTCGGCGAGCGTCGTTCCGCCGAGCGGTTGCGGAATGAAGTCAGTCGACGACAATCCCGGCGAATTCGGATTGCAGAACTTGACCGCGTCGATGGTGAGCGCGCACGTCCCGCCACCGATGCTCGTCGCGCCCTTGAGCAGCGTCGGGCCGTCGATGGTCAGAATGCGCGGACCAAGTTGGTTCTCCGCATAGCCGCGCACCGAGTTGGCGCCTCCGGCATAGAAGCGCTTTCGCGGATGCAACACGCCCGCGTCCTCTCCCGAGTTGAGCGCGGCGACCCAGCCGAGACGCACGTGCGTCGAGAACACGTTCTTGCTGCCGCTCTTGTGCGTGTACAGCGCACCGTCGAAGAACACGCGATTGTAGCGGTAGTCGGAGAGCGTGTACGCCGACGCGTGTTCGAAGTCGAGTCGGGCGACGTACCCTTTGGTCGGCGAGAACGGCGCGTCCGACCGGTCGACAAAGCCGGTGAGCGTGAGCGGCGACAGCGATTGGTGTGATCGCAGCGTGCTGATCGTCAGCGTGTCGCACACACCGTAGTTCACGCAGAAGTAGACCTCGCTCGCGTCGACGTGATTGAGCTCGTAGCGGTAGTTGAGACTGATCGGCGCGCGCACCGCGACTTGATGCGTGAACGTCACCTGCCCGCCGTAGCCTTGATCGACGAACACGCCGGGATTGATCGAGCGATGCGCGAACGCGCCGATCGCCGCGGAATTCGCCGGCCGCCGCAGGAATGACGGTTGTTTGAAGTCGACGCTCGCGGTGTACGTCGGTTGCAGAAAGGGCGACACGATGCTGTCCGGGACGTCCGCGGCGACGTCGCGGAAGATCCCGCGCCCCTGTAGCGACGACGCGAACAGATTGCCCACCGTCCCGTCGACGTCGAGACGGCGCGCGCCGCCGAGCACGTTGTAGGCCGTGTAGTGCGCCTGCACTTGGAGGAAGTCGACGTTGTTGAGCCCCGGCCCGACGCTCATCTCGTGCATCGGCGCCTCGGTCACGTCGATGTTCACGTTCTTGACGCTGTCGTACTGCACCGGCACGTCGATCGACGCCAGCCGGAACAGGTTCGACTCGTAGAGATTCCGTTGGCTCTCGAGAATGTCCGACTCGCGGTAGAGATCGCCCGTCTTGAACGTGAGCGAGTTGAGGACCGTCGTCGGATTCACGCGCTTCGTCCCGAGGACGGTCACGCGGCCGATCGTCGTGCGGCGATTCTGCGTCAACGTGAGCGTCACGTCGGCCAGGCGCGCGGTGTCGTTCACGACGACCGCCGTATCGACGGTGGCGTCGCCATAGCCCTTGTTCCACAGCGCGTCCTGGAACATCACGCGCATCGAGTCGAGCAGGACCAGGTCGAGCGGATCCGTGGCGTGGATCAGCGTGAACCGGTCGCGCTGTTTCGGTGTGATCAGCGCCGAGTCGTAGTGGATCGAGATCGCGCGAACGAGCGTCGGCTCGTTCTCGTGGACGTCGAACTTGACGTGAACTTTGTGTTCGGCCACGCGCTGCACGAGCGTGTCGACCGTCGCGTCGCGGAAGCCGCGCTTCCAGTAGTACAGCCGGATGCGGAGCACGTCGCGCTGAAATTCGGTGTTGTCGAGGTAGTGTTTGTCCTCGACCGTCGGCGAATGACTGAACAGGCAGAACACCTGGAGCATGAGACTTCGGCACCTCGATGCCTGCGTCGAGATGCTCTTCTCCAGGTCGCGCAGGTCGACGTGCTCGACCCCCGTGATCTGGAGCTTTCGAACTTCGGGTGTATCGCGGCGTTGATCGTGGGTGCTCTGAGCGCGCATGGAGCGTGGTGCCAGCGCGAGCGCCATCGCCACGACGGTACACGCTCGCACCCACCACGATATGGGGCGACGCATGATGGGTTCGCAGACAAGCAAGGCCTAGACCGCTTGAACGGCCGAACCCTACGCTCCGGCTTGCTTGGGTCGCGTTGTGCGTTATGAGTTGGGCGTTATGCGCAACGCCCAACTCACAACGCACAACCCACAACGCCCAACTACAGCCCAGTCAGCAGCGAGTCGTTGCTCACGGTCGCCGCGATGCGCTTGATCAGCCACTCCATCGCGGACTGCGGCGGCATCTGACTCAGGCCGCGGCGCAGCGTGTACACGCTGTCGATCTGGTCGGGCCGGAAGAGCTTCTCTTCGCGGCGCGTTCCGCTCGTGCCGATGTCGATCGCGGGATAAATGCGCTTCTCCGCAAGTCCACGGTCGAGCTTGATCTCGCAGTTGCCCGTGCCCTTGAACTCCTCGAAGATCACGTCGTCCATCCGCGATCCGGTTTCCACGAGCGCCGTAGCAATGATCGTCAACGATCCGCCGCCCGATGTATCGGGAATCGACCGCGCCGAGCCGAAAAACGCCTTCGGCTTTGCCATCGCTGTCGCATCGAGTCCGCCCGACAGCGTGCGTCCCGTACCACGTTCCGCGGTGTTGTGCGCGCGCGCCATGCGCGTGAGCGAATCGAGGACGATGACGACATCCTTGCCGCATTCCACCAGACGATGCGCGCGATTGAGCACGATGTCCGTGACCTCGACGTGCCGTTGTGCCGGCTGGTCGAAGCTCGACGATATGACTTCCCCAACGCCCCACGAGATCGCTTCGCTCACTTCCTCCGGTCGTTCGTCGACGAGAAGGATGAGCAGCACCGCGTTCGGATGGTTTACCGCGACGCCCTCGGTGATCGCATGGAGCAGCGTCGTCTTGCCGGCGCGCGCCGGCGCCACGATCAGCGCCCGCTGGCCGTAGCCGATCGGCGCGATGAGATCGATCGCGCGACGCGTCAGTTCCGGGCCACCCTTCGCCGGGCGGCCGGTCTCCATGAACAGCTTCCGCTCCGGATATGACGCCGGGAGCGAATTGAAGTCCGGTCGCTTCGCGGCGAGCTGCGGGTCGGCGTCGTTGATCGATCGGATCTCGACGACGGTCGGCCGTCCGCGTTGGTCCAGTCCAATCGTCGCGTCGATCAGATCGGCGCGGCGCATCGTGAATTGGCGGACGATATTCGGCGGGACGTACGGATCGCCGGCGTCGGCGAGATAGCTGTTGGTCGGACGGCGAATGAAGCCAGCGTCGCGCGTGAGGTCGAACCACCCGCGGACCTCGCTCGTCGCCGCAATGGGCGCCGGCTGCTGCGGCGCCGCTGGTGCTTGTTCACGCCGCGGACCGCGTCCGCGTCCTCGGCGATGTCGACGTCCGTTCCGCCGGTCCTGGAAATTCGCGCCGCCGCTGCTGTTGTCGCCCCGATTGTCGCCTCGGTCGCGGTCGCGATACTGCGCGTTTTGGGATGGCTGATGGTTGCCGCCCCCACCCCCGCCGCCGCCGCCACTGCCGCCGCGCTCTCGGCCGCCGGCATCCTGCTGGCGACCGCCCGGCTGCTGGAGTCGTTCGGGTGCGGCGCCCCCGCCCCCGCCCCGCCATTGTCGCCGTCGCTCGGGGTGACCGAGCTGTCGTTGACGTCGCTCCCCCGACCGCCGCGGCTCTCGTCGTTCGCATCGCCGCCGTGCGATTCGCTGGGCATCGGAGGCGCCGAAGGTTCGTCGACGTCGCGCGAACCGTAGTCATCGTCGCGGGGTAGCGTATCTCGCGTCGCGCGAGAGCTGGGTCCGTCGTCGCCGGTCAACGGCTCCGGCGTGTCCGGCGGCAGCGTGGCAGCACCTGCCTCAGCGTCGTCGCGATACGGGTTATCGCCCGCGTCGCCCGCCGGCCGATTGGTTGGACGTCGGCCACGGCCGCGACGAGGTGGGCGTCGACTTTCAGTCATGCAATTGGATGTGTAAAAAGGTGAATCATTCAGCCCGCCCGCGTTCGTCGCGGGCCCTGCATCTTCTTCACTCGAGGCGTTTCGTCCCATGAACCCGTGACAACCGGGCGGGCATACGCTCTTCGGAAATCGCTCGCGGGCGTGAGCCCAAGCGCGCGATGAAAACGATGTATGACGGGAAATAAATGCGTCGCGACGCGTGCTCTGCTGTCGGTATCGTCGGGGCGCGGATACCACGCGCGCTTCCTACGATGCTGGCGCTACGGCGCGGCTTTCGACGTCAACCCGGTCGCCCATGCTGCAAGCAATCCGGGACACCATGACGCACAAGCCGGAGGGACGACGTCGCGGTCGTGCCGGCGGACGTCAAGAGTATCGCCAATTACCCACTTTGGCGCAACCCTGTGTCCGCCGTTCCCGCCGTTTCCACGCTGCGAAGTTCGTGCCGACTCCGTAAGCTTCTACCCTGGGACGCCCCATCCGCGTCCCCTCAGCTCGGCCTCTCTTCCCGAATCGCTGTCCCGTGATGCCCCCCCCTCCCGCTGCCCCGTCTCCTTTCTACGACCCGTCCGCCGAATTGGCCACCCTCGTCGACGCCTATCAACGCACCGGAGACGTCGGGACGCTGCTCGATGAACTGAAGTCGCTCGCCAAGCGCTTTGCGCCCGAGGCGCTCAAACAGGCCGCAAAGCCGTTCAGCGACATGCCAGAAGTGATCATCCCGTTGTACGAAAAGATCGTGACCGATTCGCCGCGCGACGCCCAGTCGATGGTCGTCCTGGCGAACGCATACTGGCTCACCGGTCGCGGTCCGTCGGTCGTGGAACGGCTCGCCGAACGTGCAAAGCAGATCGACTCGACCAATCGCGGCGCGTGGCACCTCTGGGCCCTGGCCCAATCAGATTTGCGTAAACGCGTCGACCGCTGGCTCGAGGTGACACAATGTTTTCCCGACGATCAACTCGCCCGCGCCGCGCTCGCCGACAACGCGACCAGTTTGGCGAACGACGAATCCGATCCCGTCGCGCTCAAGTTGGCGATCGCCACCTACGAAGGCCTGCTCGCCGAGTCGACGCACACGGCGCAGCGTATAGCCCTCGAGCAATCGCTGGCCGCGCTGCGCAAATGGCGTGCGTGATTCCCGCGTCGCTCAGCCGAACGTGAACGAGTAGGCCTGCACGCCGGGGTCGAGAAACTCGATCGTGAATGTGTGGTCGGTGATCGAACCGCCCTGCCGAATGAGCTGATACAGTCGCTGAGACGTGACGACGCCGTTTCCATCCGCGTCGACGTCCGCCCCATGCGACTCGCCCGGTGCGGCGCCGTCGATCGTCACGCGAAAGCGCACGGGCCGATTGCCGGCCGCCGGCCCAAGCACGAGATGCAGATCGCGCGCGTGGAATCGAAATACAATTTTCCCATGCGGCGCGCCGAGCACCGCGTCCTCGGCCTGTTCCGTCCACGTACCGGTAAGCCCCCACGCGTTCTGAGCCAGCGAGTCGGGCGTCGCGTAGACAGACGGCGCGTCGCGGCTCACCGCGCCGCTGGCAAAGCGAGCAGCGCGACGATAGCCGACGTACGTCTCAGGCGATTGCATCTCGTGCAGATCCGCGGCCGCTTGCGCGCCGTGTGCTCGAGGATCGACCAAGCCAGTCGGCACATCCTTGAACCCCGCGTCGCTGAGCAGTCGTTGAATCGTTCGCTCGGCGTCGTCGTATCCACCTTCGCCAAAGAGGTGCTTGCGAATGCGACCATTCGCGTCGATGAAAAAATCGGCGGGCCAGAACTTGTTGTCGAACGCCTGCCAGATCGCGAGGTGATTGTCCAACGCCACCGGATAGTCGACGCCGAGATCGTGCACCGCGTGCGCGACATTCGCCGAATCGCGCTCGAACGCAAATTCCGGCGAGTGCACGCCGATGACTACGAGCCCGTGATCCCGATATTTGTCGGCCCACGCACGCACATACGGCAGCGCGCGCAGGCAGTTGATGCATGAGTAAGTCCAGAAGTCGACAAGAACTACCTTGCCGCGAAGCGACTCCGGCGTGAGCGCCGGTGAGCCGATCCATCCGGTAGCGCCGGCGAGCGACGGAAATTGTCCCTCGACCGGCAGCTCGCCGCCCAGCATGGCGTACGATTTCGGCGCCGGCCCAGGACGAATCCGTTCGATCGCCGCCTGCTCGATTCGCGCCGTGTTCGCCAGCGAAGCTCGCGTCAACACGCCCGTGTCGGCGCCTGATGCGATCGCCACGACGCCGACGAGCACCGCGACGCCGAGCGCGCGCCGAATCCATTCTCCCGCGCCGAGTGAGCGTTTCATCGCGGCATAAACGCGCCCGCCGACGGCGAGCGCCAACGCCAGCGACGTTGCGGCTCCCGCTGCGTACGCCAGCAACAGGAGCGACGTCGCCGCGCTCGCGCCGTTGATCGCCGCGCCGGCGAGCACGAGGGCCAGAATCGGCCCGGCACACGGCGCCCACAGCAGTCCCGTCGCTACGCCCAGCACGAACGACGCTCCCGCGCTTCCGCCGCGCGTTGCCTGGCGAATCGCCGAATCGGGCGAGCCGTCCGCCGAGCGCCACGAACGGTCGCGTGAGCCGGGTAGCGATCGATTCCGATAGCAGCGTCAATCCAAACACGCCGAGGAGAACGAGCGCGACCACGCGGCCGTACTGGTTCGCGCGCACGGCCCATCCGCCGCCCACCGCCGCGAGCGTCGCCACGGCGGCGAACGTCACCGCCATGCCCGCGAGCAACGGCAGTCCACTCTTGGTAACGGATTGCCCGGAGCGCGCAAAGACGAACGGCAGCACCGGCAAAATGCACGGACTGACGATGGTCAGCACGCCACCGAGGTAGGCGAGTATGAAAAGCGTCATTGCGGTAGGATGGTTGTCCCCCGATCCGGCGTTGGGCAGTCGCGAAGCCGGCTCAGGCGGCCCGGATCAACGGGGTAGGGACCCGAGTATCATACTCTTGTCGGATGACGAAGTGCCGATTGAACCGATCCTCTCTGGCGTCTGGAACTCTGGAGCAGCACGAGCGTGGAGCACACAATGCAAACCAAAACACAGCCAATTGACGCGAGCGTGACTATGCCCCGTTTACTTGCCGCGCTGACTCTCGCGGTCGGCGTTCTGGCGCTGGCGCGACCCTCGCTCGCCGTGGCCCAGGGCTCGGCGTCTCAGAAGGTATCGATTGCCGTTACGCCCCCCCCGCCGCAAAAGAAACCGTTCGTCAAGCCGAGCGACGCGCAGTTGAAGCAGATACTCACGCCGCTGCAATACGAAGTCACGCAGCATGCGGCGACTGAAACCCCGTTCCACAACCAGTACTGGGACAACCACGCCGCCGGGATTTACGTCGACGTCGTGTCCGGCGCGCCGTTGTTCAGTTCCACGGACAAGTTCGAGTCCGGCACTGGATGGCCGAGCTTCACGAAGCCGCTCGTTCCCGCGAACATCAAGACGGACGACGATCGTTCGGTCGGCATGGACCGCACGGAAGTGCGCTCGGCCGAAGCAAATTCCCACCTCGGCCACGTGTTCGACGACGGACCGCGCCCCACGGGGCTTCGCTACTGCATGAACTCGGCGGCAATGCGATTCGTGCCGGCGGACAGTCTCGCGGCAGAAGGGTATGGCGAGTTCTTGTCGCTTGTTCGGGAAGGGAGCCGAAACCGAAATAGGGCGCGCGCCGGCTCGGATCAGCCGGCGGCGTCCTGCGTGTGCGGTGCCATCGCCGCGATCGCGTCGTGCATCTCGCTCAGATCGAACGGCTTTGACAGGTACTCGCACTTGCACGCGCCAATGAGCTGCTGCGCGCGGTCCGTGATGTCGCCGGTCATGAACAACGTTTGATAGCGCAGATGGGGCTGATGCCCCACGGCAATCTCGAAGATCACGTCCCCGCGAACATCGTGGATTCGGAGATCCACGAGCATGACGTCCACATGCTCACTGCGGATAATCGCGAGCGCGGCGTCACCCGTGCGCGCGGAAATCGCGTCGTAGCCGGACCGCACCAACGACATGGTGAGCGCTTTGCAAATCGTTGCCTCGTCGTCCACGACGAGAACTCTGACCTGTTTCGCGTGTGACATCGGCTCCCGCCCATTCAGCTGAGGACTTGGGACCCGCGGTCCCTCGTCCGTCGACCCACCTTGAACAACTTCCAACGTCATATATCTCGTCTCCGACGCCGTACCCGCTGGGCCATCAGCGCCACGAGCGCATCTCCACTGAATTCATGTCGCGCCTGTTCGGTGGTTCGTCCCGGTCATCTCGCGCATCTGCTGCGAAAGCTGCCAGGGCGAGTGATATCCGAATTTCGCCGCGACGTCCTTGATCGACCGACCTGGATCCTGCAAGTACGCGCACACACGAAGCAACCGAGCCGAGACCACCAACGCTCGAGCCGAGTAAATACCTGCCGGCTCGAGATTCCGATAGAGCGTGCGAACGTTCATCCCCGCCGCCTCGGCGAGATCCGCCGCATTCTTGAAACGCGCCGGCGATCGATAAAGTTGATCGATTGCGCGAGCAACCACCACCGGCAAACACGACAACGGTTCGGCAAGTTCGTCAAGCATCGCCGCGCCCAGCGCTATGAGCCGGGATGCTCTCCAACAACTCGAGAAACGCGTGCGGGCTCGTCGTCGAACCGGCTCAGCACGACGTGCTCGACGCCGACCCGGGCCAGTCGGACGATCGCCTTCATGTTGCCCGGCGCGAGCGACGTGTAGATGACCACCGGAAGCGACGGAAACTGCCGGCGCACGTGCTCCAGTGGCTCGAACTGCACAACCCCCGTTGCGCCCGGGTCAGCAACGACGAGGTCCGCCGCTCTCGTGCTGAACCGTGCTCTGTAGCTCCGCCCACCCGCCCACCACAGATCACAGAGTGATCCGAACCGAGGACGACTCTGAGGTGAGCGAGAAGCTGCCGCGGAAGAAACGCTACGACGTCCAAATGCTGCCCGGCCGAGGTGTGTCACGAAATCGAGCTTCAATGACACAAAATGCGAGTTTACGCCCTCAGCCCGCGACCCCAATTATGACCGACAAGCAATCCCGCCAGCAAACACTCGTTTCAGAACTCGTCTCAAAACGGAGTCGCCTCCATGAACCGCCGCCTCGTTATTCTCGCGCTTGCCATCGCCTCCGTCGTTTGCGCCGCGTGCACGAGCACCACTGCGCCAACCTCGCACGGTGACGACACCTGCCTCACCGGATACATGGGCTCGTCGGGCCGCTGCAGCTAAACCGCGCGAACCGCACATCGGAGCCGCCAGCCACCACGCTGGCGGCTTCTGTATTTTAGGCGGTGCCTGTCGACAATTTCAGATGTTCAATCACCCGCGCTACTCGGCGCACCGATTCCGGAACCTGCGACGCCGGATGAAATGGCGCGCACGCCGGCTCGGCGCCGGGCGTTGATCAACGCGCCCTCCGACTCGAACGCCAACTGATTGAACCTGTAGTGCGAGGCGAGTCGAACCGCGCGCTCCAGGTACTCGATGCCCGTTTCCGGATGCCCGAGCAGGTCGAATCCGCGACCGACGTGCAGGAAGTAGATCACGCTCAACTGCGGCGGCAGCTCCGCCTTGATCGAGATCATGGCGGTACCGGTCGAATAACCCCTCGGCGCCCTCGCGCGCGGCGATCTCGAGCAGGTTGAGCTCGGCCATCCAGCGCACGTACTGCTCTTGAGCCGTGGCGACGAGCACGAGGTACGCGTCGCGCGCCACGTGCAGCAGTCCAAGATCCGTAAAGCCGGCGGCGATGTCGCCGAGGATACGATCGCGCTCGCGCTGAGACGTGGCGATCTCCAACGCCGCGTACGCGAACTGAACCGTTCGTTCATACTGGCCGCGAAGCGCCGCCACGTGCGCGCGATCGTGCAGCGCCCGCGATCGAACGTCTTCCAGCCCCGGCTCGGCGGCGCGCAGAATCGCGTCGTCCAACTCGAACTCAGCCTGCGGGATGTTGCCGAGCGCTATGCACACCTTGGCGCGACCGACCTGGGCGCGTAGCACGCCGATGACGTCGCCAATCGACGACGCCACCCGGCTCGCCTCGTCGTACGCCGCGGCGGCGCCGATGAGATCACCCATATGAAGCAGCGTGCTCGCCAAACTCGTGTGCGCCGGGATGGCAATGTCTGAGTCGTCGACCGGATGCGCGTGCGCCACGATCATGCGGTAAACGTCTGCCGCCATGGAAAACTTCGATTCGTACTCCAGCGCCTGCCCGTAGGCCATGAGGCGCGGCGTGACGACGTGCATTTCTCCCGGGCCGGCGGACTGCATCGCGTCGACGATCGTGCCGAGGATGCGGCGCACCGGTGTCGTCACGGGCATTTCGTCGATCGTCGCGCGCACGGCGGTGACGCTGTGGGCGGTCAACGCACTGGAACCGTCGTTCATCCATCGGTCAACTAAACGCATGACGACCAATCCGGCGCTGACCGAGCGCCACCCCGAGTCGCTATCGTCGGTTGCGGCAAGTTCTTCGAAGAACGCAAGATGCCGAAGCATCCCAGTGGATTCGGACACGCCAGACCTCCCGGAGTCGGCGAGAGAAGAGTGCGGTGGTTCTCCAGGACCCTATATCGACAGTTGGGGCCGATTGATCAAGTACGCTTTCGTGACATTGACACCGGCGACCCGTGACGTTATCCACACGCGACGCGCTCGTGTTAAGAAATGTGAATACAAATACTCTTACATTCGCCGCCGCCGCGACGCGAACCGCCGATTCAGTGCAACACCATGCCGTCATGCGCGGCGTTTTCGTGACGGTGCCGCGGAGGACCAGACGTAATCTCGCGATCGGAACGTACGCGCGAACGCCACATCTGGCGGTCGCGACTGCATACAATTCCCGCCGCGAGGTCGCCGTGCACCGGCCATCTCATTGAAGTCGAACGCGACCCAACCTTAACAAAAACGATCCTGTCCGGCGATCGATACGGGCCGTGTCACTGGCGTCTTTGGGCTGGGCGATCGCATCGGCATCAGCGTACGTGCGACATCGATCCACGCCGCGTACGTGCGCGCCGGTCGAGTGATCTGGCGCGACAGCGCGCCCTTTTGCGACGCGGCCGGCATCCGCGCCGCCGCAACGCATCTATTGAAGTCGGCTCCCCGCGGCCTGCGGCGTCCGAGAGTCGTCGCCCTGTTTGGGCCGAGATGGGTGCAACTGAAGCGGGTGCTCGGCCTGCCTGCTGCAACGCCGGCGCGCGTGGCCACCGATGTAATCCGCGAGCATTGCCCGGCATTCTTTCTTCACAAGTCCGCGCTGCTGATCGCCGAGGCACGTCGCGCGTCGGACGACGCCGTCTGGTGCGCGGCCTTTGAATCGAGCGCGGTCAACGCGGTGATCGGCGCGTTGGACGCGCACCGACTCCGACTGCGCGCCGCCGTTCCAACGGTCGCCGCGCTCGCACGAGAACGCACCGGCGCGTGGAACTTTGCGGATGGACCGGACGTGCTGGCCGTGGTGAGCGAGAACGGCCAGCTCGTGTCGGTGCGTCGAGCACTTGCGCCGGTCGAGAACTCGACACACGACTACGAGGACACACGAGCCGCTGCGCGCGCATGGCGCGCGCGGCAGCCTCGAGTGGCGGCCGCCACAGCGATGACCGCCGACGTCACTGCGCGCGATCTTCGCACGCTGATACTCGGCGCGATCGCCATCATCGGCTTGCTTGTCGTCTCACGTGGTGCGCCCATCGTTCGGCGATGGGGCGCCGTTGAACACGGGCGAGCGGCGGCGGCCGACACCGAGCGCGTTGCCGCGGCACGCGCCAACGCGCCTCAGTTGCCGCAGCTGCGCGATTCGCTCCGCGTCCTTCGAGCGACAACTCGCGGCGCTGGATTCCAGCGCAATCGCCGCGTCGACCTGCTCGGGGAGGCGGTCGCGATGATGGCGTCGCCGTCCTACTGCTGATGCGAACGACATCTGGACAGGCGCCACTCGACCTGCCAGAGGAACTCTCGCGAGAGTTCCTCTTGCATCATCGATTGTGCCCCAAAGCCCGGCTCGACGACGGCACCATTCTCGTCGCCGTCGCACCGGACGCAGTCGACGAGGCGCTGACGGACATCGCCCTCGCATATCGAACGTCGATCGCGACCGAAGCCGTGACCGGCGGCGAAGTCGACCGGCTGATCGAGCGGCTCACCACCAGCGCCGAGCGTACAATCGAGCTGCAGCGCGCCGAAGGCGCGGACGACGAACTGGCGACCGACGTCCGCGACTTGGCGAACCAGCCGCCAGTGATTCGCTATGTGAACTTGCTCGTGCGCGACGCGTACGACGCCGGCGCGAGTGACATCCATCTCGAGGCAACGCGCAGCGGACTCGCCGCGCGCTTTCGCGTCGACGGTGTGCTCAGCCAGGCGCCGGAGCCGCCAAGTCACTTGCACCACGCCGTCATCTCGCGCATCAAGCTGCTCGCGGAATTGGACATCGCCGAACGGCGCCGCCCGCAGGACGGTCGCATTCGCGTGCGCCTCGAATCTCGCGAATTGGATCTCCGCGTCTCCACCGTACCAACGATGTACGGCGAGAGCGTCGTGCTCCGACTTCTCGATCGCGGCGGCAGCCCCGTGAGCCTCGCCGCCATCGGCATGTCGCCGGCCGTGCTCCAAGCGACCATGCGCTTCGCGCAGCGACCACACGGCATGCTGCTCGTCACCGGTCCCACCGGAAGCGGCAAGACGACCACGCTCTACGCCGCACTCCAACTGCGGAATGCGTCGGCGGAAAAGATCGTCACGGTCGAAGACCCGATCGAGTATCAGTTGCCCGCGATCACCCAGGTCCCCGTCCACCGCCAAGCCAACGTCACCTTCGCGTCGGCGCTCCGCGCGATCCTGCGCCAGGATCCCGACGTCGTCATGATCGGCGAGATGCGCGACTCCGAAACCGCGGAGATCGCCGTGCAAGCCGCGATGACCGGCCACCTCGTCTTCAGCACCCTCCACACCAACGACGCAATCGGCGCCGTGCCGCGGCTGCTCGATCTCGGAATCCCCGACTATCTCGTCGCGGCGACGCTCGAAGCCGTCGTCGCCCAGCGCCTGGTGCGGCGCATCTGCGATGACTGTCGTACCGCCTACGAGCCGAGCGCGGAGCAGGCGGCACGCGTGACGGCGCGGCCGGCGATGCACGTCCGCTTCTACCGCGGATTGGGCTGCGCCACCTGTCGCGGCACCGGGTATCGCGGTCGCGTCGGCATCTTCGAGCTGCTTGCCGTCACGGATGAACTCCGCGACGCCATCACACGCGGCGTCAATCGCACCCAGCTCCGCGCCATCGCCGCCGAGGGCGGGTTCACTCCGCTCAGAGCCGACGGTTGGCTCAAGGTCGAGGCAGGTCTCACCACCATCGAGGAGGTTCTGCGTGTCGTGCAAGACTGATCGGCGAGCTGCTCGGCGCCGGCATCGTTCACCACGGGGCTTCACGCTCATCGAGCTGCTCGTGACGATCGCCATCATCGCCACACTCGCCGCGATCATTGCGCCGTCGTTGTTCAGCAACGTTGGCGATGCAAAGGTCAACGCGGCAAAGAGTCAAATTCAGATTCTTGCACTCGCGCTCGACGCCTACCGCGTCGACAACGACGAATTCCCGTCGACCGAGCAAGGGTTGCAGGCACTCCGGGCGCTGCCGGCCACCGGCGACGCCTTGCCAAACTGGCGCGGCCCATACCTGCGACAGGTGATTCCCGTCGATCCGTGGGGACGTGCGTACGTCTACGTCTCGCCGGGCATTTCCAACCCGAACGGCTACGATCTCTACACCCTCGGCAAGGACGGTCAGCCGGGCGGCACGGGTGAAAACGCCGACATCACGTCGTGGAATGGGCCCGTCCAGTAGTGACGCGCGCGAACCCGGCACGCGCACCTTTGCCTTCCGAGCGCTGGCGCTCGACGGCCACGCCGAAGCGGGCACGGTCGACGCGTCGACACGCGACAACGCGCTCGCCACGCTCACGGCACGTGGGCTGTTCCCGCTCGAAGTCACCGTGCGCGAGCAATCCATTCGCAAGCGCAGAATCTCTCGCGCCGAGCTTGGCCTCGGCCTGCGTCTGCTCGCCGATCTGCTCGATGCAGGTTTGCCAATGGCGCGCGCGCTTCAAGCGCTCGAGGATATCGCGCCCGCCGTGTGGCGCTCGGTGCTCCCGACCATGCGCGAGTCGGTCAAGGAAGGCCGCGCCCTCGCCGCAACGCTCGCCGCGGCCGACATCGACATTCCGCCAATGATGATTGCCATCGTGCACGCCGGCGAAGCTGGCGCGGGGCTCGGCGACGGCATCCGGCGCGCCGCGGACATCGCCGAGTCGGCAGCCGCCACCAGCGCGTCCGTCAAATCCGCGCTCGCCTACCCAATGATCGTGGCGCTCGCCGGGCTCGGCGCCATCGGCGTGTTGCTCGGCGTCGTCCTCCCGCGCTTCGCGACAATTCTCAGCGGCTTTGGTCAGACGCTGCCGCGGTCGACGCAAATTGTGCTCGCCGCGGCCAACGACGCTCGCGTAGGGATCATTCCCGTCAGTGTGCTCTTGGCAATTGGCTTCGTGGCCCATCGCGGATGGACGGCGACTGAGGACGGTCAACGCCGTTGGCACGCGCTGTTGCTCGGCGCTCCGGTGTTGGGTGCGTTCCGCCGCACCGTTGCGACCAGCCGCGCGTGCGCGTCGCTCGGCGCGCTGTTGGACACTGGCGTGCCGATGGCCGTCGCGCTCAAGTATGCAGCGCGCGCATCGGGCGACGCGGCCGTCGAAGCGCGCATCACCGCCGCCTGGTCACACGTCGCTCGCGGCGAGCCGCTCGCCCGCTCGCTCGAACAGGCCGGTGCCGTGACGACCACCGCCTCTCGTCTCATTCGAGCCGGCGAGCAGACCGGCCGTTTGGCGAACATGCTCACGCACGCCGCCAAACTCGAGCGCGATCGCGCCGATCGTGCCGTGCGCGTCGGGTTGCGGCTGCTCGAACCGGTACTGCTCCTCGTCTTCGCGACGTTCGTCGCCGGCGTCGCGGCGTCGCTCCTTCAGGCCATCTACAGCGTCAAGCCCGGATGAGCGAAACTCGCCGGAGCGGCGTCACTCTCATCGAACTCCTGGTCACCATTGCGGTGATCGGGATCTTGAGTTCGGTCGCCGTCGTTTCGCTCTTGAAGGCGGTCACCGCCCAATCCGAACGATCCCGCCGTCGTCGCCGAGCGACTGCGTCGCGACGCAGCTGCGCGACGGCGCCGCAAAGAGCGCGGTCGCCATCGTCGACAGCATGGCCGTCGAGCTCACGGCATTTCCCGATGGCTCGATCGCCGCGGATTCAGCGCTCGGCGCGGACCGGCTCACCGGGCAGGTGCCGCATGCGAAACCGTAACGGCGTCGCACTCATCGAAACGCTCATCGCGCTCGTCGTCCTCGCCTTTGCCGGCGCGGGAATGATCTCGCTGCTCGCGCAGACCCTGAACAGCGTCCACGGCCTCCACGAGCGCGAGCGCGACACGACCGACGCCGCTCGCCTGCTCGAGGTGGTGGCATCGCTGTCGCACGCGCAGCTCGCCGCCAGCGTTGGCGTCACGCGAGAGCCCACGCTGTGGCTCACCGTCGAGCAGCCCGCGCCCTCGCTCTTCCACGTCGTCATCCGCGACACGCTGCACCGTGCGGAGCTGTTGCACACCACGATCTACCGCCCGGACTCGCTCTAGTGGCAATCGCGTCACCGACGCTGCGCCGCGG
This sequence comes from uncultured Gemmatimonadaceae bacterium, assembly GCA_963817445.1. GTDB lineage: Bacteria > Gemmatimonadota > Gemmatimonadetes > Gemmatimonadales > Gemmatimonadaceae > JAQBQB01. Next base: position 17,090 of record CAWFOG010000008.1, on the reverse strand, counting down.
CTTCACGCTGCTCGAGTTGATGCTGACCATGGGGCTGTTGAGCTTCGTTCTCCTCAGCGCCCGCCTGCTGCTCTCGACCGTGGTCGATACGAGAACAGTGATCGCACGAGACGCCGCCCGCGCCGACTCTCTCCGCAACGGCGAGCAAATCGCTCGCCTCCTCGTCGAGAGCGCCGAGTCGGCGCCCGATTCGAGCGAGTTGTTCGTCGGCAACGAATTGAACGTCGAGTTCACGAGCTGGTGTCGTGTCGGTCCCGGGTGGCTGGAGCGCTGTCGCGTCACATTTCTGCTCGATCATCGACAGGACTCCACCGCGCTCGTCGCGCACTTCTCGGCCAACGACGAAGTCGAATTGCTGCGACGTCCGGGAACCGCCGTGTTCCGGTACCTCGACCGCGCCGCCGCCGACACGGCGTGGTTCGACAACTGGGGCTCGAACGTCCTGCTCCCCGACGCCGTTGCCATCGTGTCGAGCACCGACACCGTCGTGTTCATTTCGGGAGGGCACGGTGGCTAACGCCCGCGTGCGACATGGCTTCGCGCTCATCACGGTGCTCTGGGTTCTCTCGACGATTGGCGTCGTCGCCCTCGGCGCCGCGGCGCTCGGCCGCGACGAATTCAACGCCAGCGCGAACAGAATCGCGCTCGAGCGTGCCTGGTGGCAAGCCGAAGGGTGTGCGGCCGAGATCAGATCCGTCATTGGCGACTCGCTCGCACCGCTCGCCGACGTGCCGGGCGCGCAGGATCACCTCTGGCGCGCGATGGACCGCGTGATCGCGAATGTCAGTCTCGACGACTCCACGTGCGTCGTCGCCAGCGAACCGACCGGGAACAGACTCGACGTCAACGCCGCGACCGACGAGGAGCTGGACCGCCTGTTCGACGCGCTCGGCGTGACTGGCGACGCGTCGCGCTTGCGCGACGCTTTACACGACTGGATCGACGCCGATAGCGAACCGCGGCCGAGCGGCGCCGAGGCCGACTGGTATCGAGCGCAGCAGCGTCGCTTGCCCCGCAACGGCCCGCTCGCCGACGCGCGCGAGATCACGCGCATTCGCGGCTTCGAAGATCTCTCGAGCATCGAGCCGTTCATCTCAATAGAAGACCCGCGAATCTGCGTCGCCACCGCGCCCGCGATCGTGCTGGCGGCGATACCGGCCTTCTCACCGGCAATCGTCGATCACATTCTCGACATGCGGGCGGCGGGCGAACCGATCAACGATCTGTCCGTCGTGCTCGACGGCGTCCCGGAGTCCGACGCCGACTCGGCGATCGCACGCTTTCCCGAGATCCAGCAGTTGACGACGCTGGATCCTGACGCGTGGATCCTCACCGTCCGCGCCGCGATTCGGCCCGGCGCTCCGGTCGTCTCCGTCGAACAGCGTTTGGTGAGGAACGGCAGCCGAGCCGTCGTCGTGCGGACGCGGGTCTCGCCATGAAGCGGCCAATCGTACTCATCGTCCGGCACGCATCGCTGCACGCGCTGCTGTTCGATCGCCGTCGCAACGTCGTGTGGCACGCAAACGCCGAGTTGTCCGACGCCGGCGCGCTCGCGAACGCCGTGTCGACGTTGCTATTGGCCGCGGCGAGCAAGGCGCGCGGACGGCCGGTTGTCGCGCTCCTCGGCTGTGCGCATGCCCAGTTGAAGATGATCACCGGGCTGCCTCAAATCGCCGACGTCGGCGTGCTCACCCGAATCATCGGCGAAACGCCGCGACGATTCTTCGCTGTCGGCGGTATTGCCACCGTCACCGGTCTCGCCGAGCGCGATGAGAACAATCGCGTCTGGTGCGCTGCGTACGACCGCGCGATCGTCGACGAGATCGTCACCGGTGTCGCCGCAGCCCGCCTTCGGCTTGCGGCCGTCGTTCCCATTCTCGCATTTGCGCCGGCCTATCTCGCCAACGGCGAGACGGTTTACATAGACGACAACACCGAAGTCGTCGCGCATGTCGAGCACGGGCGACTGGCCGCCATTACGCGACGTCGGCGGCCAACGGAAGCAGCGATCGACGCCGAGCAGCTCGCCGAGCAGGAGTCGATCGAGCTCGCCGCCGCCCGTTGCGCGACGACGACGCACCCGTTGGCCTGGCGCCCCGCGCCAGCCGGTTCGTTCGGCGGACATGGCCGCAGGCTCGCGGTGCTGTCCGCCGCCGCCGTCACCCTCGCACTGATTGCATCGCTGGCCGGCACCGCCGGCGCCATCCGCGCCGGCTCGGCGGCCAGTGCGCGTCTCGTCAATTTGGGCGACGCGCCACGCCAATTAGCGACGGCGACCGCCGCGCTTCAACAGACGACGTCGTCGATCGAGCAGATCGAACACTTCGCCGAGAGTCGCCGATCGATATGCAAACTCTTGCGAGACATCACAAAAGCGCTCCCCGACTCCACGGCGATCACGACGCTCCGCGTGGACAGCATCGGCGTCGCGTTGACCGCCGTCTCGCCCCATGTGGCTGACATCGTACCGGCGCTGACGAGTGTGAGCGGCGCCGTCATGCCACAGTTGGCCGGTGCGGCGACGCGCGAGATGATCGGTGGCGCACGGCTCGAGCGCGCGACGCTGCGCTTCCGCTTTCCTCACTCGGCGTCGTCGCGCACGACGACACGGCGGACTCGATGATCGCCATGACCTGGTCCAAGCGCGACAAGCGCGTGCTATTTGTTGGCGGCATTGCGCTGGCCACGATCATGGTCGTTGGGCGCGGCCTGCCGCATCTCAGGCAATGGTCCGACCAGCATCGCGATGCCGCGGCCGAGGCACTCCGCCAGGAGACGCTCGCCAGCGGCGAAGTGAAGTTGCTGCCCGTCCTCGCCGAAACCCTTGCCGCCCGCCGGCAGCACCTCGCGGTGCTTGATACAATGCTCATTGCCGGCACGTCGGTCGCCGAAGCTGGCGCCGAGTTGTCGAACGCCGTGTCCGAGTACGCGGACTCCTGCTCGGTGCGTGTCATGTCCTTGCAGGTGCGGCCGGACACGATCGAGGCGCGCGGCTTTGCGCGCGTCGCCGTGCGTCTCACGGGCGTGGGCGACGTCACGGGTCTCACCTCACTGATTGAAGACATCGAAACCGGCGCGCCGCTTCTCGCCGTGCGCGAGCTCGGCGTGACGCAACCCGATCCGACGGTCGCCAGCTCCAAACCGGAGACGCTGCGATTCGAGCTGCTGGTCGAAGCGCTGGCTGTCATTCGGAAACCGGCGGCATGAACACCGCGCGAGCCGAACGCATGTTGGTGCTCGCCTGCGCGGCGCTGGTCGCCGCCGCGTTCGCGCAGTGGCGCGCCGGGACACGGCCGCCACCGTCGGTCGACATCGTGCCCTCGGTGCTGCACCGGCGCCTCGTCAACGTTCTGCTCGACGAAGACTCGCTCAACGCGGCCGGCGACGTCGTCGTCTCGGGCGATCCGTTTCGCGTCGCCAACGAGCCGACGTCGGTCGCATTCTCGCCAGGCCCCGACGGCGGCCAGCCGACCGCCGCGATCACGGCCGCGGCGTCTCGTCCGCCGCACCCGGCGCTGATCCTGCGCGCCATCGTCGGCGGCCCGCCCTGGCAAGCGATCGTCGACGGCCTCCCCGGGCAGCCACCGGGTACGATCGTCAATGCTGGAATGCTCATCAGCGGGCTCAAAATACGCTCGGTGGTCCGCGATACGGTCTTCGTGCAGGGCAGCGACACGGCGTGGAAACTCACCCTCGGCCGTGTGCAGCCGTGAAGCGCGGGCGTGCCATCGTGCTCGCGCTCATGGCCATGGGTGCCTCCGCAACGCCACTGTTCGCGCAGAAGCCGACGCCTCCAGCGGCGCAGCCGCCGCGCGCGCAACCGGACGACAGCGTCACCATTCGCATCGTGAACACCGAGTTGCACACGGCCATGCAGTTGATCGGGCCATACCTCGATCGGCCGCTGATCGTGAGCGGCCCACCCGGCCCGTCCATCACGCTCGAGACGCCGCATCCGATCGCGCGCTGCGACGTGCCGCGCCTCCTGCGCTCCCTGCTCGACAGCCAGAACTACGAGCTGGTCGACGACAGCATCGGCAACGTCTATCGCGTTCGGCCGCGCGAGCCGGTGCGCCCCGCGCCAATCTCGCCGCCGCCCGCCTCAGTTGCGCCGCGGCCACAGGTCGGATCGCCGGAGCTGTTCGTCATTCCACTCAAGCACGCCCGCGCGAGCGACGTGGCGTCGACCATCAACCTCCTCTTTGGCCGCGGCTCACCCGACCGCGCGTTTCGCCCCGATGCGCGGGGTCCGGGCACGATCGCCGACGAGTTGCGCGCTAATCAAATCCCCACGCTCGGCGCGGGGCCATTGCCGGAGACGGTCGCCGGTACCGCCGGCCGCCCGGCGATGCTGAGCGGTGACCTGGCAATTGTTCCCGACACGCGCACGAACAGCCTCCTCATTCGCGCCAATCGCAACGACTTCACGCTCATTCAAGCCGCCGTCGAGCAAGTCGATGTACGACCGCTTCAGGTGCTGATCGAAGTGATGATCGTCGAGACGCAAACCAACTACAGCTTCAACTTTGGCATCGACGGGGCCGTTGCGTCGCAGCACATCAAGAACACCCAGAATACGACCATCAGCGGCGCGACGACGTCCGGAATCGCCGACGGAATCGGCGGCCTCACCCTCAAGCTGATGGGCGCGAGCGGCATCGACGTCGACGCCACCATCGTCGCCGCCGCCGACCGTGGCGACGTTCATATCGTAAGTCGCCCAACCGTGCTCGCGGCCAACAACGAAAAGGCCGAAGTCGTCGTCGGCACCCAGCGCCCGTTCGTCCAACTCGCGCGTACGCTGCCCACCGACGCAGGCGAACAGGACCAGGTCGTTCAGTACAAGGACGTCGGCACCAAGCTCACCGTGACGCCCACCATAAGCATCGACGGATCCGTGCAACTGGGGATCGTGCAAGAGGTGAGCAACGCGACCACTGAAACGCAGTTCAACGCGCCCGTCATTTCCAACCGCTCGGTGAGCACGGAGCTGCTCGTCCACGACGGCCAAACGATCGTGCTCGGCGGCCTCCGCGATCGCGAGCGCGACGGCGACGCCGGCGGCATTCCACTTCTCTCACGACTCCCCTTGATCGGCGGCCTGTTCGGACACACCACACGCAGCACCACTGAAACGGAGCTCTACATCTTCATGACCCCGCACGTGATTCGCAACGACGACGACGCCTCCGCGCTCACCGATCCGCTGCGCAAGCGCGCGGACCAGCAGAAGCCATGACCATGCCGCCGTCGAGTGGTCTGATTGGCGATTCACTGCCGATGCGCGCGCTGCGCCGGCTCATCGCGTCCGTCGGTCCGACGCGCCTGCCCGTGATCATCTACGGCGAGACGGGAGCAGGAAAGGAGCTCGTCGCCGCCGAGCTCCACGCGCGAAGCGCGCGGCGCGGCGCGTTCGTGCCGTTCAATGTGTGCGCGCTCGGCGACACCATGTTCGAGGACGCGCTCTTCGGCCACGTGCGCGGCGCGTATACCGGCGCATCGCGCGACGCTCCAGGATTTCTGCGCGAGGCCGATGCCGGAACGCTGTTCCTCGACGAGATCAGCGGCCTTGGACTCGGCCTGCAGGCCAAGCTGCTTCGCGCCGTGGAGACTGGTGTCTACCGTCCGCTGGGCGCGAGCCGGGACGCGCGCAGCGATTTTCGCGTACTCGCCGCCACCAACGAGCGATTGGATGGTCTCGTTCAGTCCGGCCGCTTTCGCGCGGATCTCATGCACCGTCTTGGGGGAACCGTGGTCAGCGTGCCGTCGCTCGCCGAACGCCGCGACGACATCCCGATGCTCGTCGACCACTTTCTCCGCCAACTGCCGAGCGGCGGCCCGACCGCGGCAAGCGTGGGAGCGCTGGCGCGACTGTGGACCGAAGAGTGGAGCGGAAACGTTCGCGAGTTGCGGCAGGTGGTCGAGACCGCGGCGGCGTTCGCCGGCGACGTGCTCGACGAGGGCGCGGTGGAGCGTGCACTCGCCTACCGCGCAACGACCGGGCAGACGAGTCCCGCGGCGGAAGATCGCGGCACGCTCACCCGTGCGCTCGAGGAATTCAGTTGGGACGTGGCCCGAGTTGCGAGCGCGCTCGGCGTGCACCGGGCAACGGTCTACCGCCGAATGAAACGCTGCGGCCTGTCGGAGCGGCAGGCGACCGCGATGCAGAGAACCGTCGCATTGTCGCAGGGCGTCGCGCGACAGCCTGCGTCAATGCGACAAGGTTGACTCGATCGAGCGCCGTAAGTGATTGATAACTATGGGGTTCTCATTTAACAACACGCGGCATGGTGCGTGCGAATGTGGCCGGCGCTGCCCTTACCCTCAGCCCGCCGCCCCATGCCCGCTCGCTCGACGCTCGCCCACGCACTCGACCGCGTTCGCCGCCAGTTCGCGCCATCCCTCACACGCCTGGTCGCGGTGCTCGCGCTCGTCGCGGCGCCGGTTGCCATGCCACTCGTCGCGCAAACGCCGCCCGTCGTCACCGTCACGCCGGCGGCCAACACGCATGAGAGTTCGGCTGCGCTCACCATCACGGTGACGGCGTGTGCCGACATGAGCATGAGCTTCCACCCAGAGCGTCTTCGTCGGTACCGCCGGCTACACGGCGACCGGGTCCGGCAACATGCCACGCGGCTGCGGCAGGACGACGGCGGGCAACTGGACGGCGCACGTCACGCTCAGTCCCGGTGTCAACAACGTCTCGGCCGAAGTCTGCGACGTCGCCAGCAATTGTGGGTTCGGCTCGACGACCATCATCTACGACGCGCCGCCGCCCACCTACAACATCCTGGTAACTGCGAATACGGCGCCCATCACCATGCAAGAGCTGACCGGCGGATCGGCGAGCTTCACCGTCGCGAACAACGGCCCCACGCAGGGCACGGCGCACATTGTCGTTTCGTGCATCGGCATGAGCGGCAGTTGCAGCGGTTCGAAGGACACGGTCCTTGCCGCTGGCGCCTCGGCGCCGATAACCGCGGGCTTCACGACCGGTTCCACTCCAACTACCGGCAGCATCACGGTCACCGCCTCGTACAACGAGGCGCCATCGGTGTCGTCGTCGGCCAGCACCTCCGTCACCATCCAACCGCGGCCGCCCTCCATCGCGGTCACCCTCGACAGCGCAGCCCAGGTGACCGTCGGGCCAGGCAGCCGGACGCTCTTCTACACGGTCTCGAACACCGGCGGCGTTGCGTACGATGTCAGCATCAGCGCCGACTGTGGGGTGTTCGGCAGTTGCACGCCATTGATCAACAACTCGCTCATTCGTCGGCACTGTGCATCTCGAGAGCGGCGCGTCGCAAGACGTGACGATTCCGCTATCCGTCACCGCGGCCCAGCAGGGAAGTCTCAATGTGCCGGTCACGCTGACCGCGAGCGGTCCCGTAACCGGCGCCGCGTCGTACAGCGTGAGCTATCCGGCGCCGCTGTTCGCTGCATTGCGGTGACCGCGAATACGCCGCTCGCATCACGACGCACGTGGCGACCGCGCGGTAACGGCGACATTCAACGTGACGAACAACGGCCCCACGCACGGCACGGCGCACATTGTCGTTTCATGCACCGGCATGAGCGGCAGCTGCAGCGGTTCGACGGACACGGTCCCTGCCGCTCGGGGCGCTCGACGCCGATAACCGTCGAGCTTCACGACCGGCTCCACTGCGACAACCGGGAGCGTCACCGTCACGGCCTCGTACCTCGAGGCGTCATCGGTGTCGTCGTCGGCGAGTACGATCGGTCAACATCCTCCCGCCGCCGGCCTCCCTCGCGGTAACGCCGACAACGACGGCTCACATAACCGTCGGTCCAGGTAGTTAGGACGCTCGACTACACGGTCTCGAACACCGGCACCGATCCGGTGGATGTGCAGCCTCGGCGCGGACTGCGGTGTATTCGCCAGCTGCCGCCGTTGATCAACGACGCGCTCATCGTCGGCGCCGTGCACCTCGTTGGCGGTCGCGTCGCAACCCGTGACGGTTCAGTTCGCCGTCACGGCGGCCCAGGCAGGGAAGTCTCAATGTGCCGGTCACGCTCACCGCGAGCGGGAGCACGCCGGCGGCCCCGGAACCGGCGCCGGGTCCTATAGCGTGAGCTTCCCCGCGCCACCGCCAACGTTTCGCGTGATCGTGACCGCGAGTCAGCGCGCGGTCACGCTGCCAGCTCAACAGACGTCTGGAGTCGCCTCGTTCTTCGTGCAAGACACCAGCACGAACCTCGGCGGGCAACAGCAGACGTACACGCTCACGCCGACCTGCACTGGCGTGGCGTCCTGTTCGCCCATTCCCTCGGTGACGCTGAGTCAGGGCGCTCGCATCAGCGTCGACGTTCCCGTACACCGTTAGCGCGAGTGGTACCACGGGGACGGTCGTCCTCGTCGCGGCGAGCGCGCACACTAGCGGCTCCGATTCGGAAATCGTTCACCACGACGCCGTTCTATTCGCTCGCCATCAGCCCCGGCGACCATGTCGCAGAGCGCTCTTAAAGGGCGCGACTGGCCAGTATCCGGTCACCGTTCGGGACGTGAGCACGAACAGCGACGTATCCGATCGACGTCGTTCGCTCGCGGTAACAGGCTGTGGCAGTCCTGCGCTGTCCGGTTGCCAAGCGCCGGATCAGTTCAGCGCTCGCGCCGGGAGTGACGTCCGCGCAGACCGTTTCGTATCAGGGTGCACAGCCGGGCGTGGGCATCATCGGCATCACAGCATTCGGCAGCGTCGCCGCCAAGCCAGCGTTTCGCCTGCGAGTGCAGTGGACAGCGTCACGGTCAGCAATCCACCGCCGCAGGCAGCAATCGCGATTGCTCCCGCGAACGACAACGTCAACTCGGCCGCACCGGCGAATCTGAGCGTGATGTTCACGATCTCGAGCACCGACGTCAGCGCGGATACGGTCGCATACCAGATCTCTTGCGCCGGCGCGGTCACAGCTCTGTCTCGACGGCGCGGGCAAAACCAGCGGCAAAGTTGGTCCGCTCTCCCAAACCGGCGTACACGAGCGCACCCGTCACGGTCTCCTATCATGTGAATAGCGGCGCGGGGCCGATCGGCACGGTCACGATCAGTGCACACGGCGTCCGCGACTCCATGCTCACCGCGAGCGGTACGCGCATAGTCGGCGTGAACGGCGTGCCTGCGATCGTCGTCAACACCAAGGCGGCCGGTCCCGGCGCGGCGATCGCCCGCGATCAGTGCGTAACGATCGCCGCCGGCGCGGACGCGGCCTATGAATGCGGCGATCTTCGGCTGGCCGAGGCGCTTCCCGCGACGACGACCATGAACAAGGCGCGGGCGCCGATGCTCGTCTACGACAGTCGCCACGCGTCGCCGAGTGCCCTCATCGCGGCGAACGTCTCCGCTCAATCCTGGACTCCGCAGTTACGACGCTCAGATGCGACGGTGAGCGTGCGGAACAACAGCTCGGGGGCGTTCACGTCGACTCCAGTCGTCGTGTTCCCCTGGACGACTCGCGAACAATGCGTCCGTGTCGTCGCGCATCGTCGTGCCCGTCGACTTCACCACGCTGGGCCTCGGCTCCTCGTTGACGGGGAGCTACCTCTACGCCATACAGATCGCAGCGAAATCAGGCGCGACCACGGTGGCGACGGCGACCGACACGAGTTCTGCTCATCGTCGTCGATCGTAAGACTAGCCAATTCGGTCGCGGATGGTGGCTCGACGGCCTTGAGCAACTTGTCATGGCCAACGTCCCGCAGACCAACGTCGTGCTGTGGGTCGGAGGTGACGGGAACGCGCGGACGTACATGCAGAAGAGCGCGAATTCGGCCTATTGGCTCGTGACGCCGGCAATCGACCGGACCGACACGCTCCAGAAAATCGGCAACAACTGGTATCGGCACCTGCGCAACGGCTCGTACGTCGAGTTCGACAACACGGGCCACCAGGTCGCGACACAATCGCCGGGCGTCTTCGGCGACTCGACGAAGTCGCGCCGAACCGTGTTCCACTACACGGCGGGGCTATTGGACAAAATCACCCTCCCCGTCGCATCGGGAACGGCCCTCGCATATACGTTGACGACAGCACTCGATGTAAACTTGAATATGACGACGCTTACGATCGACCCACCGTCGATCTCCGGTGTGTCGCGTGAGACGAAGGTGTTCAACAATCCCACGACGCAGCGCGATTCGGTCATCGAGGCCGACGGCCATATGGTGGTGTTCGGCTACGACACCCACGGCCGCGTCACGACTCGAATCGATCGCCTTCAGCACGCGACCACATTCGACTACGAGCCTACTGGCGGAACGCTGGCCGACAGCAAGCTCACGTTGACGTCTGGCGACACTGGCACCGTCGTGCACGCCTTCTGCGCCGGCGAAGCGGTCGGTTTGCCGTCGCTCACCGGCACCGCGACCCCATGTCCAACAGGGCCGGTAGACACCGGATCGGTTCGAACGCTCTATGACGGCCCGCGTCAAGACGTCGTCGACACGACGGCGTTCCACATCAACCGCTTCGGCGAGCCGAACACGATCGTCGACGCCCTTGGCGCCGTCACGAGAATCGTCCGCGATCCGACGTTCGCGCTCCTCGCCGACACCATAGTCGATCCAGCCGGTCACGTCGTCGCGGCGACATACAACAATCGCGGCCTCGTCGTCACGCAAACCAGTCTCGCGCCCTATGGGGTGCCGGGCCAGAACGCCGTCATCAGGAACGTCTGGAATTCAAAGTTCGACAAGCCCGATACCACCGTCGGTCCGACCGGCGAGTCGATGCAGTACACCTATAACACAAACGGCGACGAGCTGACGCAGCACGACGGCCGCGGCGACACGACCCGGGTCACGTTCACCTACAACACCAATCGTCAGCCGGCCACCATTCGACGGCCGGGCAATTTGTCGACCCAGCTCGACTCGCTCGTCTACGACGCCACGCTCGGCAACCTTGCCCATATGACCTCGCCGCTCGGGCAGGTCACGTCCTACCAACGCGACGCCATTGGTCGCGTGAACATGGTCACGACGCCGCTCAGCGTCACGCACGGCGACACGCTCACGCGAAAGCAGATGTCGCGGTACGACGTCATGGACCGTGTGATGGCCACGCACGACATCGGGCCGCAGGTGCGCTACACCATCGGCGTCCTGACCGACAGTGCCCCGGCGATGACGCTGTCCGACACGAATACCTACGATGCAGAAGGCAACCTGCTCACCACGCTTCGCCAGTCGGAGCCCGATACGATTCATTTCGGGTTCCTCGCGCAGTCGTGGACCTATGACGATCTGCATCGCAAGACGAGTGCGTTCGATGCCCACGGACATCAGGAGAGTTGGCACTACGACGCCGCAGGCAACGACACCGCCTGGGCGACGCGGCGCGGCGTCACGATTCGGACGCGGTATGACGCCGAGAACCGCGTGACGACGCGGGTCACACCGAGCGTCTCGTACACCCCAGATGTCGGGGCGCTCCCGATCGACAACAACTTCCCCGTCCCGAATCCACACGCGAATTTCCCGTTCTTCGCTCCCGGCTACGAGTACGATCCGTTCAAGAGCGATGCCGCAGCGCCGCCACTCGTGATCCCGATCGACATCGCGCGCTTCGTCTACGACCAGGCGGGCCGACTCGACTCGGCGATCAACAACGACGCCCGCGTCATTCGCAGCTACTTCGCGAATGGCGCGCTCCAAACGGAAATTCAGCAGCTGGCCGTCGTGGATACCAACGTGACGCCCGAGGCCGATCCGTACTCGATTCACACTTATCGCCTCGACTACACCTATGATCTGAGCGGCCGGCGCCTCAGCCGCACCGGCATTTTCCCTTCGTGCTTGTCCGGATGCGTGCAGACCTACCACTACGAGCAGCATTCGGGGTTGCTAGATCTGACCACCGATCGTGACCCGACGGTCAGCGGCACGTTTGCATTCTCATATGACGCTGCCGGCCGCGTGGTCGCACGAACCTCAAATGACACCGCGGCGATCGAGACGTTTCAGTACGATCCCGCCGGCCGTCTCACTCAGCGCGACGTCAACGGGAACGGTGGCGGTCCAGATCGCACCGTGTATCACGATGTCCTGACGTACGATCTGGCCAACCGCGTCACGGAAGCGAACGTCACGTCCTCGCTGATCGGTGTTTCTGACGATGCCGTGCAAGTCTACGCCGGCCTCGGTGCGCTCGCGGCCACGCGGCGCGTTCGCGACCAAGTCAGTCCAATCGATCAATACCTGGTCGACGCGTTTGGCAGTGTGCTCAAGCACACACTGTGGAACGACCAGGAACAGGTGACGAACTCGTATTCATACAGCGGCGACCAACTCACCCAGATCGCGTCGTTCCCGACGACGTTCGACACCGTGGGCAATCCTGGCCACGACATGACTCCACCTGGGCGGCCGTCGGTGCGCATGGTGGACACAACGAATCATTCATACGACGCCGCGGGCAACGAGACATTCGTGCCGCGGGCGACCGGCGTCTACATCCCTGGCCAACTGGGCCAGGCGCCGCACTGGGCGTCAGTCGGCACTGGCCGGGGCTGGACGTGGAACGCCTACGACGGCGCGGAGCGACTCCGCGTGACGCAGCAAAGTCAGTTCGATTCGACGGGACTGCGCACCGTGTTCATCGAACGGCGCTACGACGCGCTGGGGCGGAAGGTGCTGACGCGCACGCGCCATGATTTGGACTGCGTCCCGGTTGGAGTGTTGGACAAATGCATGCCGCGCGTAGAGCGAACGGTGTGGGACGGCGATCAAGAGCTGGTCGAGTACCGAAGCGAGGGGGCCGTCGCCCTAGTTGATTCGGTGCCGCCCTGCCCGGACGGGACCGCGACCGAAAACTGTCCGTCTGGCACGGGCGGAACGCCGCGCTTCGTGCAGAGCAATGCGAGTCTTGAGAGCGAGTTCTCGGGCGGGAACTGGGCCGGGGTCGTGCGCTATACGTACGCCGGCGGCATCGATGACCCGCTCGCGCTCTGGAAGACAGACCCGGCGTCGAACACATTCGGCATCGTGCCGCACCGTAGTTGGCGGGGCTTGTACGAAGCCGGGTCCTCGATCGGTCCGAACCCCAGGGATGTACAATGGCCGGCGCGGCAGCGGGATGCCTACTTCGCGGATGACGCGCGCCTGACGCCGATCGAGCCGAGTGATTGGGTGGGGAGCGTGGTCGACGGGAAGCGGGACGAGTCGGGGCTGATGTACATGCGGAATCGGTACTATGATCCGAAGCGGGGCGGGTTCACGCAGGAAGACCCGATCGGGCTCGCGGGGGGAATGAATCTGTACGGGTTTGGGGGTGGGGATCCGGTTGATTTCAGTGACCCGTTTGGACTGTGCCCCATCGTGCTCGCCGTGGCGGGGCCGGGCGGGGTCGCGGTTGCCGCTGGGTGGTGTCTGGCCGAGGTGGCGGTCCTCGCCGCCGCCGCGACCATGGCGCACATTCACGCAAACGCTGACGCGGAACCGGTACGTATTCCGTACGGCGTTGGGGCGCCGGAGGTTCAAGATCATGGCACTGACGCCACCAGTGGAACCGGCGAGGTGAGTGGTGTTATCGATCGCCAAGGAAGCAAACAACGACACGCCGATGCGGTCCGCGGGACCAAGCCCGTGAAGGGAAAAGATCGAGACGTATTTCCTCCCGCGGTGATCAAGCCGGATGCCACGGCTATCAGCGTCCGGCCAATGGGTCCCCGGGACAATCGAAGCGCCGGCGCAAACCTCGGCAACATTATTCGAGGTCTGCCCGACGGGACACCTGTCGTTCTCGTTGTACCGCCGCGCGTAACTCCATAGGTCCGACTGCCGAGCACTCGCTCGGCCCTAACTGTGATCGAATCGAGACAAGCAATGCAAAACCTCGATAGGCTGATTGAAATCGGTGGGCCTTCTCTCTCGCCGCCGAATGTCGCGATGCCGGAGAACGTTCGACGTGACGCCGGCGCGATGGCGACTGAACTTGAACTGCTTCTCAATAGGAAGAATGGATTTGTAGCTTTTGAGAGTTCTCTTCACATATTTCCACTCGGACCGGCGATAATGGATTGCACGCTCGCTGAGTGGAATGGGCCTGATCTTTGGAGGGATGCCTATGGGAGTTTGGCCCGCGAGGGGCTGTATTTCGCAGAGGATGTCTTTGGCAATCAATTCTGTATTCGCGGCAACAACGTGTGTGCTTTCGACGCAGAGACAGGGGAAACGAAGATCATTTCCCCCGGGCTCGAGCAGTGGGCCGAAATTATGCTCGAGGATTACTCGTACTGGAGTGGATTTCCGCTCGCGCACAAGTGGCAGATGCACAACGGGCCGCTCCCGCCGGGCTCGAGGCTTGTGCCGAAGCAACCATTCGTCATTGGTGGCGAATACACTTCTGAGAACCTTCGGGCTGTTCCTGCCGTTCGAGGAATGCGTTGGCGTGGAGAGCTTGCAAAACAAATTCACGAGTTACCGAACGGAACTCCCATAAAGCTGAAAGCCCTCGATTGATCTACGGTCGGTTTCGTGGCTCACGCAATATCCAGCACAGCGTCGCCTCTGAGTCGCGGGATGTACGAATCGAGCGAGTAAGGGAAGTCCAACCCCAGGGGCGCGAAGCGGCTGTCGGTGACTACAGGCCACTCGTATCGCGATGCGTCTGATCCAGCGTCTCACGCGTGACGCCGTTCGCGGAGTCTTGGCGCACCGGTCCGTTCGGCGAACTGAGCGCGAACTCTCGAAGCTCGCGTCGGTTCGCTACAATGGGTTCCGCGTATTCAATCTTGCAGACGCGTCCACCGCGACGCGCGAGGCTGAAGCCCCGAGACAATCCGCGACAGTGATCGCAGCGCTTCAGTTGGTCTGTGCATCTTTACCGTCACACTACAGGTGGCTGCAAAATGTCACGACGATTGTGTTGTCGTCTGAACTACCGGCTACCGTGGCGTTCATGCCCGCACTGCCCGCGTTGATCGTCGACAGCGGAACGGCGGCCCGCTACCCGTCGCAGACAATTGCGGCGTACCTGGTTCACGAAGCCGTTCGTGTGCGCTACTGGGTTTCGGGAGTTCGGGACGCTCGCCTAGTATCGCAGCGCGTCGCCACCCGTTGCGCCGACGATCTGCTACAGTTCGTGTCCACCCTGCCGTCAGCAGCCTACCTGATAGAGTGGGCTGTCGGCTTGCGAGAACGCACGCTCCAAGCCAGTGTGCTGGAGGCGCACCAGCGTGTGTTCGATCAGGAACGGGTCGGCCTTCTCAGGCTCGCCGGATTTCCGGAATTCTTTATTCGGTGGGTCGAGCGATTGCGCCCTTGATCGCGCGCTGACGCCCGACTGTGCCAGGGGCTTTGCTCCCGGAACCTGAATCCAGGGCGACTTACATTTTGACAGGGGCATAAACCGCCCCGAGTTTCTCGGAGAGCTCATAACGTGAGTGCGGCCTCAGAGACGTGAATCTCAAGCCCGCGGTGAAACTTCTCTTCAAACTCGGCTGGAGGAACATAGCCGAGGGGTCCGAGCCGCGGCTCGCGCTCGCTGCGAGAAAAGCAGCTAAATTGGGAAACGTCAGCGTCGCCGATCGCTGTCCGATCCACTCCCGGAAGGGCCATGACCGAGATCCTTTTCATCGTCGAAGAAGCGGCCGAAGGCGGCTACACGGCGCGCGCCGTGGGCTCGTCGATTTTCACCGAAGCCGACACGCTCGACCAGCTCCGAGACGCTATTCGGGATGCCGTGCGGTGCCACTTCGAGGACGCCGATCGGCCGAAAGCGATTCGGCTGCACTTGGTCCACGACGAAGTCATCGCCGCCTGATGCGGCGGCTTCCCCGCGACCTCTCCGGTCGCGATCTCGCACGCGCCTTACGTCGCTACGGGTACGAGGTCACGCGCGAAACGGGGAGCCACATGCGGCTCACGACCCAGCACGGCGGTGAGCATCACGTCACGATCCCCGATCACGAGAGTCTTCGCATCGGGACGCTGGCCGGCATCCTCGCTGACGTCGCGACGCATTTCAATATCGATCGCAGCGTGCTCGCCACCGAACTCTTCGAGCGCTGATCGTACGACGCCCCGCGTCGACGCTCGATTTCGCAATGCGCTGTTCCCGACGTGTCTTGCTACAGCCGGCGGCGCTTATTGATCATCTCCTTTCCTCGGCCTTCCCCCTTTCGCACCATTAGCTCGCGCGGCGGCTGCCTTCGCCGGACTCGTCACACGTCCCGCGAGCCGGGCCAACTCGCTCGTTCTCTCCGATCGGCCAACACACGAGAGCAGGAGACCCGGCACGCTGAGATCGATCGAGCTGCTCCCAGTGCAAGCCGCTCCCACCGGGTGCAACTTCCACCGCCGCGAGCAGCTCCGGATTCGCCCTCGCGAACTGCGGAATGGATCTAACCGGAAAGCCGAAGACGGAGTTGTTCGTCAGTTCGACCATCACCCGACCGGTCCGCTGATCGTAGTGGGCCGAAACGGCACGCTGTCCCGTCTTCCGCGCGCGCGCCTCGCGTGCCCGCGCGGTAGGAATTTGCCGAAGGATCTCTGCCTTCGAAGTACGCGCAGTTCCAGCCACGATATTGCCCCAACGGGTGAGCGAGCATTGGGCACGCCGGTGGCGTAGCCTAACAGATGGGTTATTGCAACCACGCCCTCCTAACCTAGGCCGCGATTGACCCGATCCATCTCCGAATTGACCCGTCAGCTTGTACTCAACCCACCGGCACCGCGCCCGGATGTTCTCCGTGCACTCTCAACGCTCGGTGCGTCACCACCCGACGACTACATCGATTTCCTCACCACGTCGAACGGTGCCGAAGGCACAATCGGTCAGAGCGGTTACGTCGCGCTGCGGGCGGTCGACCAGCTCGTGACTCTCAATGCGACGTACCACGTGACCGAGTTCGCCCCATCGCTGGTCTTGTTCGGCTCGGACGGTGGTGATGTCGCCTACGCTTTTGACCGGCGCGCGAGCGGTCAAATTGTCGCAGTTCCGTTCGTCGGAATGCGAGATGACAACATTCAGATTCTGGGTGCTACGTTCGCTGAATTCCTCGAGCGAATTGCGACTGGCATCGAGCCGCAGGCAGTCCGTGTCCGCACACCGCCATCGAACCGACTCCTCACCTCA
>CAWFOG010000007.1:0-83164 GCA_963817445.1 uncultured Gemmatimonadaceae bacterium | reverse complement strand
CGCTACTCCGACGTTCCGACACGCGGGCCGCGCTCAGCGCGCGCGGACGCCTTTCTGATACTGCCCCGGCGTCGTGCCCACGTACCGCTTGAACTGCGTCGTCATGTGACTCTGGTCGACAAACCCGGTCATGGCCGCGACGATCGATGGCGTCACGCCGCTCGTCAACAGATCGCGCGCACGGCCGATGCGAACTTGCACGAGGTACTGGTGCGGCGACAACCCGATCGAACGCGAAAAAACGCGGACGAGATGAAACGGTGTGACGCCTGCGCTCTCGGCAAGCGCGCGGAGCGACGTTCGCGCGCCGTCAGCATAGCAGTCGTCGAGAAGTTGACGTGCGATATGCACGGCCCGCGGCACGTCGAATGGCGAGACCGCGTTCACTGTGGAACGACGCGGCGCGGCATGGTCGCGAATCAGCGCGGTCAACGCGGTGTTGAGCGCGTCTTCGGCCGCAGCGTCATCGATTGGCGCGCTACTGATCGCGCGAAAGAGCGATCGCATCGGCGCGGCCGCGGCGGAATCGTGGATCACCGCCGCGGAGAATTCCGGAAGCGCACCATCGTCGCGCCCGCTCGCGCTGGCAACGGCGGCGAGTAGCGCCGCCGGCGGATAGACAGCGACGTAGGACAAGACCGAGCTGCCGGCCCCGACGCTGCCTGTGTGCACGGCGCCAGGTGGAATGACGACGATGTCACCCTCGCCCGCGACGTGGTTGCGGCCGCTGAGCCAGAGCGTTCCGGTCCCGCCGAGCACGATGCCGATCGTGTACGTCTCGTGCGAGTGGCGCGGAAATGCCTGCGTTCGGTACGCCGTCGTCATCGTTTCGACGGCCACGCCCGTGGCTGTGTGAACGGACCGGAGTTCCGCGTGGTCAGCCAGCGGTTGCGCGCCGGTCGTCATTGCGCGGCCCGCGAGAACGCGGTGAGTCGTAAAGTGGTCAAGAATCTACAAGACCGTGTCGTACGTCGTCGCTTACTTCAAACGTGGTTCACCCGAACGGAGACAACTCCATGCAGCCGGAAAAAGATCCCACGAACTCTGCCATACGCCCGGCCGTGGTTGCTCTGCTTCTCGGTTTGACGCTCGTCGCGGGTGCAGCTCGAACGGCGACGCGGCCGGACGACGCGCGGAGCGTGCCGGTCGCACCAAATGGTCAGGCAATCTTTCGCTTCGAGACGTTTGGCGACGAGACGTTCTGGACGGACACGCTGCGAATGCAAACCGTGATCAGCAGTGCCGTCGATCCGACGACGGCGCTCAAAGTCGGTCTCAAGGTCGACACCGATTCGCTGCCGCCGGCGGTGGTGAAGGGAATTCAAGATGGGTCGATCAGCTTGACGAACCCCGCGACGACCGTTGCGCTGCTCAAACTCAACGCCGTTGTTGGAGTCAAAGGCGTGGTGAAGACCGAGAACGGCCATGATGTGCTCACGCGCGTTGGCATAACGTGCGCACTCTGTCATTCAACTGTCGACAACTCGTTCGCGCCCGGCATTGGCAAGCGACGCGACGGGTGGGCGAACCACGATCTGAACGTGGGCGCGATCATCGCGCTCTCTCCCGCACTCTCGCCGGCGCAGAAAGCGGTGTACAACTCGTGGGGACCGGGGAAGTACGACGCGCGGTACAACTTTGACGGCAAGAATAATCCGGCGGTAATTCCTCCAGCCTACGGACTGCTCGGCGTCCACCGCATCACCTACACCGGCGACGGTCCGGACATTCAATACTGGAACCGGTACGTGGCGGTCACGCAAATGCACGGGCACGGTTCGTTCACCGACAATCGGGCGACGCCTCCCGACAACGTCCAGAATCCGCCGGACTCCGTGTCGGCGTTGCTTCCGCCGCTGCAGGCGTATCAGCTGAGCTTGAGCAATCCCGCGGTAGCGCCGGGGAGCTATGACGCCGCGGCGGCGGCACGCGGGCGCGCGGTGTTCAACGGCGCGGGCAAGTGCGCCACGTGCCACACCGGCGCGCTGTTCACCGATGCCAATACGCGCCTGCACTCGCCGTCGGAAGTGGTCAGCGAGCCCGAGCCGAACAACGGGCCGAGCCTCGCGTCGCGAAGCGTGACCAAGATGTACCGCACCACTCCGCTGCGCGGGCTCGCGCAACATGCGCCGTATTTTCACAATGGCGTCGCCCTGACGCTCGGCGACGTTGTCAATCTGTACAACACGCGCAAAGGCCTCAACCTGACGGCCGCGCAGAAGTCCGACCTCGTCGAGTATCTGAAAACGCTCTAGCGTTGTCTGGGGGCGCGCCCGCCGAGACGCGCCCCTACTCAGCGAAGATCTGCACCAGGTGCACGAGCGTTTCCGTCGTCTTCTCCAGCCCGCGGCGGGAGTTGAATTCGAGTTTACTATGAAACTCGAAGCCGCCGGTAAACAGGTTGGGGCAGGGAAGACCGCGGAACGTGAGCTTGGAGCCGTCGGTGCCGCCGCGAATCGGCGTCGTGTACGGCGTGAGGCCGGCGCGACGCGTCGCCTCGAACGCGTTCTCCATCAGTTGTGGATGGTGCTTGAGCACCTCTTTCATGTTCTTATAATTCTCTTTGACGTCGACGCGAATCGTCACGCCCGGGAACTTGCGTTCCGTCGCCGCGGCCAGGTCGCGCAGCAGCCGCTCCTTCGACTCGAGCCCGCTCAGCTCGAAGTCGCGCAGCAGCACCTTGATGCTCGAGTCCTCGACGTCCGCGACGCCACTATATGGATGGACGAAGCCCACGCGGTCCTCGGTCGTCTCGGGCAGCATGTCGCGCGGCATCTCGGTGAGATAGTGCGCGAACGCGTAGATCGAATTCACCATCACGCCTTTGGCCGTGCCCGGATGCGTGCTCTTGCCGCGAAAGGTGACGGTCGCGAGTCGCGCGCTCCATGTCTCGTCGCCCATCTCGCCCAGCGCACCGCCGTCGACCGTGTAGGCGAATGTCGCGCCGAATTCGGCGACGTCGAACTTCTCGATGCCGACGCCAATCTCTTCGTCGGCGGTGAATCCGATGGCGATGCGTCCGTGCCGAAGCTGCGGATTGCGCAATAGGACGTCGACCAACGTCATGATCGTGGCGACGCCGGCTTTGTCGTCGGAGCCGAGCAGCGTCGTGCCGTCAGTCGTGATAATGTCGTCGCCAATCATGTCGCGCAGCACGGGATGCTGCGCAACCGTGATGACTTGCGTGGTATCGTTGGGCAGCACGATGTCGCCGCCCTGATAATTCCGATGAATGACGGGATTGACGTTCGCACCCGTCACTGCAGGCGACGTGTCCACGTGCGCGAGGAGGCCGAGCGTCGGAATGTTCGCGCCGACGCCGGGTGTGGCCGGCACGAAGGCATATACCATACAGTGATCGCTCACGCGCACGTCGGCAGCGCCGAGCGCGCGGAGTTCGGTAGCGAGCAAGTTGGCGAGGGTGAGCTGCTTCGCCGTACTCGGCACTGATGAGCGATCTTCCTGCGACTGGGTGTCGATACGCACGTAGCGGAGGAAGCGGTCGACGGCGGACTCAGTGGGGGGATTGGTCGGGATCGCCATGAGATTGTTGATGTGGACGTGGCGACTTGGCACGTCGCGACGATTCTGGTAGGACGACGCACCGAATCTACAGCGCTCGGATGCTTGGTCGCGCCGGGAAGGGAGCAACGTTTTGCATCAACGGCTACAGGAAGCCGGCCCGACGACCGCTGTCGCGCGGCGGCGACACGGCGTTGCGGCGATGCATGAGATTGGGCGTTGAGTGTCCGGCCCGTTTGGCCCCGTGTTTCGTAAGCTCATGTCGACCTTTGCGTTGCATGCACGGGATCGGAGTGGCAATTCGGCACGTCGACTGCAATTCGGTGCCGATACTCATCTCGACCAATGCGTCGCCTGGGGGTGGATGTCCCGCCCCCGCCCCACGCGACGGCACTCCAAGTCCTCACCACAAAGAGGCCAGCGTGCTTGAATCGAACTACAAGTCGACGGTTGAATCGTATCGTGTCGAACTCGGCCGCGAGCCGACTCGAGCGTCGCACCGAGATCTGCGCCGCGAGGTGATTGCTGCGCTCGACAGTGGCGAGACTCGAATCGAGATCGACTGCGCGTCGTGGTCCGAACTCGATCTGAATTCATTGAGCGCGCTGGTCAGTTGTGCGCGGGCCTGCAATCAGCGAGGCGCGGCGTTCGACATGACGAATTTGGGCGGCAACATGCGCTCGATGATCGACTCACTGAGGCTCAGCAGCCGCCTCGGTCTCGCCGACTAACCATATCGGGGGGCGGGTTCATTTGCTGGGCGCCAGTTGACGTCGCTCACGTGGATGGGGCCGCCCCCCACAATCTGCAGCACGCTGTTTAGTTTGTTACTGGGCACGCCCTCCCGCGTCGCCCACTGAGTGAGACACACGCCCCATCCAGCGGCAGCGCGCGCTCGGGGTTGTGACCGCTACGGAGCACCGAGCATGGGCCGAGTTCTGAGTACGGCTCGCCGGCAGTCGCGTCCGATCGGCTAATCAATCGACGCAAAAACACCCTTGGCTATTCACACCGAACAACCCGTCGTTGCACCGTTGACCTCCAACGTTCCCGCGGCCGCGCCAGTTGCGCGCCGTGGTGGTTTGTTGACGCACGTCGGGCTGCCGGCAATCCTCACGGCTGTCGCATTCGCCGTGCTGTTCTATCAGCCGTTCACGACATTGCTCCGTGACTGGTGGAGCTTGCCGGAGGCCGGTCATGGATTGCTCCTCGGTCCCGTGGCGATCTGGCTTGCGTGGCGTGCCGGTGTCGTGCCTGAATCGAAGCCTGCGATTGGGTGGGGCGCGGCGATCCTGGTGTTCGCCGTAGTTCTGCGATGCGCGGCCGGCCTCGCGGCCGAGTTATTTACGATGCGGATGTCGATGGTGATCGCTGTCGCGGGATTGACGGTGTACTTCCACGGATTTCGGCAGCTTGTGCGCTGGTGGCTGCCCTTCCTCCTGATTTGTCTCGCCGTCCCGCTTCCGGAACTCGTCATCCAAGGTCTGGCGTTGCCGCTGCAATTCAAGGCCTCGCAAATGGGCGCGGCGATGCTGACGATGCGGCACGTGCCGGTGCAGCTCAGCGGGAACGTGATTCACCTGCCGGGTCACGAGCTATTCGTGACTGAGGCATGCAGTGGACTGCGATCGCTGACCGCGCTACTCAGCACGACTGTGCTCGTTGGCGCACTTGTCCTCGATACTGTGGTGGCGCGCGCGGCGTTGCTTGGCGCGGCTGTCCCGATCGCCATTGCGATCAATGGAGTACGCGTGTTCCTGACCGGTTTTCTCGTGTTCTTCGTGAGTCCGTCGTTTGGGACGGGGTTCATGCATGCGACCGAAGGATGGCTGCTCTTTCTCGTGTCGCTCGCCACGCTCGGAATTGTCGCGTGGCTTGGCATGCGCGCGGAGCGCTTGTTGAAACGCTGGCGGGGTTCCGTTGCGTAGGCCGGCGACGTACGTGCCGTTGGCGTTGCTGCTCGTCGGGTGCCTCGCGCTCGAGCGAACGCGCGAGCAGGTCCGCGTGCCGCTCGCCGCGCCCCTGGCAACCGTCGTACCGAGCTTGCCTGGGTATAGCGTGGAGAACGTGCCGCTGAGCGCCGATGAGCGGCAGGCCGCCGGGATGACGGACTACGTCGCAAACGTGTTCCGTCGCGATACGACCGTTGCGTTTACGACATTCGTCTCGTACTACGATCGGCAGGCACAGGGGCGGACGATTCATTCACCGCGCAATTGTCTGCCAGGTGCTGGATGGGAGGTCTTGCGGGGAGCGACTCGGAGCATCGGCGTCGGCCGCGAAATCTACGCCGTCAATCGTGACGTATTGAAGAATCATAATTCGACCGCTGTCGTATACTATTGGTATCAGGGAAGGGGACGGGTCGTCGCAAGCGAGTACGCGGTCAAGTGGAACCTGCTCCGCGACGCCGCGCTGTTTGGGCACTCGGAGGAGGCACTCGTGCGCGTGGTCGTGCCCATCCCGGCGACCGCGAGTCGCCCGAGCGATGCGTCGCCGGAGATCCAAGTTGCCGACTCGCTCGCGACAGTGGTGGCGGCACATCTCATCGAGGCCGTCTCCACTGCGGTGACACACCGCGGTGCCCACTGATCGACGTGGGGTCGGTCGTAGCGTTGAATCTCCCAATTCCTGCGGTCGCTCGCTCGAAATCGTAGCCGACATGCATCATCACTTCACGGTCGACGTCGAGGAGCACTTTCAGGTTTCGGCTCTCGAGCCGTTCGTGCCGCGCACCATGTGGGATACGCTCCCGAGTCGCGTCGAACGGAACACGCGCCGACTCATGGAGCTTCTGGCCGAACGCCAGGTGCACGGCACTTTTTTTACGTTGGGCTGGATTGGCGAACGCCATCCGGCGCTCGTGAAAGAGATCGCGGCGGCGGGACACGAGGTTGCGAGCCACGGGTATGGTCACGAGCGTGTGACGCAACTGTCGCCAGATCAATTTCGAGAATCGATCCGCAGCTCCAAGGCGATTCTCGAGGACCTGACTGGAACGGCCGTGTTTGGCTACCGAGCGCCGACGTTCTCCATCGTCCGCGGAGGCGAGTGGGCACTGGACGCGTTGATCGAGGAGGGCTACGTCTACGACTCGAGCCTGTTTCCTGTGAGGCGCTCGGGCTACGGATACCTTGGCGGACTGCGCGATCTGCATCGACTCGAGCGCGCGAGCGGGCATCTGGATGAGTTGCCACCCGCGACGCTGAGTATGTTCGGGGCGCTGCTGCCGGCCGGAGGCGGTGCATACTTTCGCCTGCTGCCGCCGCAACTCGTGAAACGCGCGCTCGACGACGCTACGTCGAGGGGCGTTGCAGCAACCTTCTACATCCATCCGTGGGAGATCGATCCCGATCAACCGCGTTTTGCCGTGCCGCTCTCGACTCGCATCCGCCACTACGGAGGTCTCGGCCGCACGTCGTCGCGTCTCCGGCGCCTCCTCGCTGACCATGCGTTTCAACCGATCGCGGTCACGCTCGGATTGCGAGAGACTCGCGGCGATTTTACGCGCTAGCGCGAGCGACTGACAGATCCGCAGCCGGCGTCGTGGCGCCCTCGACGACGAGTCGATGCCACGTTGTGAAGCAGAGTAACTCCCACAGAATGCCGCTGCGATTGTGGCGGCGATCGAAATGCTCGTCCAGCAGGCGAGTGACCGCCGAAGAATCGAATAATCCAAGCCGCTGCATGCGTGCTGGTGACAGCTCGTCGGTGAGGAGTTCGCGCAATTCGTTGCGAAGCCACGACGATGTCGGCCCAACGAAGCCGCGCTTTGGGGCGTGGAAATGCTCGCGCGGTAGACGATCGCGAAGCGCGCGGCGGAGTAGTTGTTTGGCGCGCCCGACGCCGACCTTCACTCGATCGGGAAGCGGAAAAACGTGGTCGACGAACTCGTGATCGACGAACGGGACTCGCACTTCGAGCCCGTGTGCCATCGAGATTCGGTCGCTGAGCGCGAGAATGTCGTCGGGCAGATACGTCTTGTAGTCGAGATACAATCCGGCTCGAAGTCCGGGGAACGATCCGCCGCGCTCGTGCAGCGCCTCGAACCAATCCGACGCCGAGCTACCGCTGACGCTCGCGCGGACGGAATTCGAATAGAGCGATTGGCGGCGCGTCCATGCCAACCGCGTGAAGTACGCCAGATATCGTTGCCAGGACGGCCCTTCGTTGCCACGCATGAACCGTTTGAGACGATCCATGCCGAGCGCCTCGCCGTCGAATTCGGGGATGCGATCGGCGACCGCGCTCATCGCGCGCTGTACGGCGCGCGGCAGGCGGCCATAGTGTTCGCCAATCAACAATCCGATGTGTCGCCGATAGCCGCCAAACAGCTCGTCCCCGCCGGTTCCGGCGAGCGCGACCTTGTACTGCCCGGCGATCGTCTGCGAGAGCACCCAGCTTGGGATCGCCGACTCGTCAGCGTGGGGTTCGTCGAGCGAGCGGACAATCGGCTCGAAGATGTCGCGAACGTGGGGCTCGATGTCGACAATCGTCAGTCTGGCGCCGTAGCGATCAGCGAGCAACTTGGCGAGTCCCGTCTCGTCGGTCGACTCGGCGCCTGAACCGCGATAGCGCGCCGTGAACGCGTGGGGCGCGTCGGTGGAGCGCGCCATACTCGACACGATCGCCGACGAGTCGATGCCGCCGCTCAGAAACGCGGCGACCGGTACGTCGCTCACGAGGTGTGCTTTGACGGAGTCGTCGAGCCACGCGAGTACGCGCTCCTCGATGTCGGGCGGCGCTTCGATGCTTTCGGTCGGCAAGTCCCAGTACCGTTCGCGCGTTACGGCGCGCTCCGGGTGCCACAGCAACCAATGCCCCGGCTCGATCTTGCGCACGTCGATGAACGGAGACATCGGCGCCGGGATGTAACCAAGTTCGAAGTATGCGTCGAGCGCCTGCCAGTCGAGCCGAAGGTCCGACGCGCCGACCGCGAGCAGCGCCTTGAGTTCTGACGCAAATGCGATCGAGTTCGGTCGCTCGACGACGTACAGCGGCTTGATGCCGAAGCGGTCGCGCGCGATGAACAGCGAACCATCGCGCGCATTGTGAATGGCGAACGCGAACATGCCGCGCAACTTCTTCACGCATTCCGTTCCCTCCTCCTCGTACAAGTGGAGGATGGTCTCGGTGTCGCTAATCGTCTTGAAGGTGTGTCCGCGTCGGACGAGATCCTTATGCAGGTCTCGATAGTTGTAGATCTCGCCGTTGAATACGATCGTCAGCTGGCCGTTCTCATTCGAGATCGGCTGGTGCCCGCCGGCCAGGTCGATGATGCTGAGCCGCCGCATGCCAAGCCCAACCGGACCGGCGAGAAAGGCGCCTTGGTCGTCCGGGCCTCGGTGGCGAATCGCATCGCACATTGCCCCAATGAGCCGCTCCGGAACCGTGTAGCCACGATCCCGGTGGGCGAACCCGACGATGCCGCACATCGGGCGGCCTAGGCGATGCGGAGGTGCCGGGACGCCGCCGTCGAGTACAGTGGGCTGGCGTGAACCTGTCGGGTCTCCCCGGTGGCGACGTCAACGCGCCGCGTTCTGTTTTCGCTCACGCCATCTGCTCCCAGGCCCAGGAGTGCGGAAATGCCCGACTCGGAATCGACACACCGCGCGCCAAGCGCCTTGGCTGCGGCGTCCACACATGACGAAGATCCGATGAACAAGGTATCGCGATCCGCGCCGTTCCACACGCCAACTCCCGCTGCCTCGCGATAGACAACGCCACTTACATTGCGGTTCAACGCGACGAACGGATCGAGCGCGCGATCGATCGCGTCGGCTCCGCCATTCGTGACAATGAGCGCAACGTGACCGCGGCGACTTGCCAAATAGGCGGCTTCGAGCAACGGCAGGAGAGACTTGGTTTCGGCGTTTGGCGGAAGCTCAACGACGGCGACGAAGCGCATTGACACTCTCAGAGGGTGCGGCGCGCAGAAAACGATGCTCAGACCCTAGCGGGCGCGCACGCGAAGCGAACCGAAGGGTTGCACGTCCCATACCAGTCACCGGCTGTTTCCTGCTCCCGTAACTGATTGTGAGTACTGTGTTTATATGCTCGACTACACCTGGTCCGTAGGTCGTGTCCTCTCGACTCGACAGAGATGTTGAGTGCGCGCCGCACTATTCCGGGTGCCGCGGCGTGAGTTGGCTGATGCGTGTGCGGTCACGATCTCCGTTGCTGATAGTATCGGCATGAGCGGCCGGAGGCCGCGCCCCAGCGCGCCGCGACTTGAGCCCCGCTCCCCGGTCACCGCGACTCCCCTATTCTTTTACTGCGGCGGCGGGCGAATAGCCGGCGGCTCAGCCGATGGGAGCACGCGCGGTCCTCGGCGGGCCGTCGGGTGACGTCTGCCGATACTGGAGCAGGATGGCCGCGCGACCCGTGCGACAGCGCGCGAGGGATCGGCCGCGGGTGACGTCTTCGTCGTCGCTGGTCAGTGAGAGAAGTAGAATTCACCTAATCTCGCGTCGCGGTCCCAGCGTCTGCGCGCGGCCCGTCGTCGCGAACTCAGTGAGGAGCATGATCGATTCGGTTGTGTCGCACTTCGATGGCGGGGCACTGGAGTGGGACGACTTCGTGCGAAAGCAAACGGGGTGGACTCACTTTCACCTGTACGGCTGGCGCACCGTGATCGAGCGCGTGTTTCGCCACGAGTGCATCTATCTCGCCGCGCGCCGCCGACAGGATGGCGAGATCGTCGCCGTGCTCCCGCTCGTACGCGTGCGCAGCCGTTTGTTCGGGCATTTCCTCGTGTCGATGCCGTTCGTGAACTACGGCGGCCCGCTCGGCGACGCGGACGCGATCCGCGAACTCGTGGCAGAAGCGGGGGCGCTCGCGACGCGAAGTCGCGCTGACCTTCTCGAATTGCGAAGTAGGACCGAACTGCCGTTGGCGCTTCCGGTATCACACCGCAAGGTGACGGTCGTGCTTGATCTGCCGCCGACCTCCGAGGCGCTGTGGACCGCGCTGCCGGCCAAGCTACGGAGTCAAATACGACGTCCGCGAAAGGACGGCGTCGAGGTCAAATTCGGTCCGGATCAACTGGGTCCGTTTCATGAGGTCTTCGCACACCACATGCGCGACCTCGGCACTCCAGCGCAGTCGCGTCGGTTCTTCGAGGCGATTCGCGACGTATTTCCTGAGGACGTTCACTTTGCCGTCGCCTATCACGACAATCGTCCAATCGCCTGCGGTTGCGGTTTTCTCTGGGACCGTGAGTTCGAAATCACGTGGGCCTCGGCGCTCCGGTCGCACAACAGCATGTCGCCAAACATGCTGATCTACTGGGAGCTGATGGAGCAAATGGTTCGCGCCGGGGCCCAACGGTTCAACTTCGGCCGATGCAATCCTGACAGCGGGACGTACCGATTCAAGATGCAATGGGGCGGTCGAGCGGAACCACTCTGGTGGTACCACCGAGCTGCGGTCGAGTCTGACCAGGCCGAGGCAGCAGAGCCGTCGACGCCGTCACCTGATCAGGGAATCTTCGCACTGGCAACGCGAGTCTGGCAGCGGCTTCCGTTGTCGGTCGCGACGCGTCTCGGAGGCGAGATCGTTCGGTTCATTCCGTGATACTGCGGCGACAGCTCGCTGTTTCGTCTCCAATCTCGCCGGCCGCGCTCGGCCGCGCGTTCATTGCATCGATGAGCGACGCGCGCGTGGTCGAAGCGCGAGCGGCACAGCACGTCGGATCGCGCTACGGCGCGGCGAGCGTGGCGCTGACCGACAGCGGGACATCGGCGTTGGTGTTGGCGCTCCGGCTCACCGTACCGTACGGCGGCACCGTTGCGTTTCCCGGCTACGCATGCGTCGATCTTGCCGCAGCCGCGCGACTTCTCGGCGTGCGCGTCAGACTGTACGACCTGGATCCGCGTACGCTCAGCCCGGACCTGGAGTCGGTTGCGCAGGTGCTGAGACGCGGCGTCGACGCGATCGTCGTCGCGCATCTCTTCGCCTATCCGGCGGACGTCACTAGTGTGCGCGCGCTCGCGATGTCGCAGGGCATTCCAGTGATCGAAGACGCTGCGCAGGGAAGCGGCGGGGTCTTGCACGGCGCGCGACTCGGGAGTTTGGGTGACCTCGCCGTGCTCAGTTTCGGTCGCGGCAAAGGCCTGTGCGCTGGCGGCGGCGGGGCAGTTCTGGGACTCACGAGTCCGTGGATCGACGCAGTTCGCAATCTCGAATTGCCGCCCGCGCGTCGCGGCTGGTCGGCGCTTGCCTCAACGGGCGTGCAATGGGCGCTCGGTAGACCGTCCCTGTACATGCTCCCGTCGTCTCTCCCTTGGCTTCGGCTCGGCCAGATGGTCTATCACCCGGCGCACGAGCCTCAGCGCATAGCCGCGGCGTCGAGTTCGCTGGTCGAGTCGGCGTTTGAGCTCGAAGCTGCAGAAGTCGCGCATCGTCGGGCGGTGGCGGCTACGCTCGATCGCGCCGTTGAACGGGTGCCGACGTACGGCCGCGTCGAGGCCATCGCGGATGCGACATCGGGATTTCTCCGGTACGCCGTGCGAGACATCGGCGGTCGGCGCCTCGCCAACACGAACCTTGGCATCGTCAAACCGTATCCGCGGACGGTCGCGGAACAGCCGGAGATTGTGCCGCTGCTCGTGGCCGGTGAACCGCCTATCCCTGGGTCCGCCGAGCTACGGCGTTCATTGTTCACTTTGCCAACGCATCGGCTCGTCAACGTGCGCGATGTGAATGCTCTGGTCGCTTGGATCGACGACGGGTCGTCGGGCTAGAAACTATCGCAAAGTCTAAGTGTTACGAGAGTGAGCCTACCGCGTTAACTAGAAGGCGTCGGCGCCATTTACGCTATCGGCAAGTTATAGATGCAACTGACGCCACTCCCATGCGCCGACGCGGTGCCACTTGAGTGCCGCAAGTCTGGTCCCGATACTAACTTGAGTCGTTCGGCCGCGGTCGGTCGACGTGTCAAAGCCTTCCCCGGCTCGCACCCGCGCGCCGCCTCCTGTCCTCTGCGTTGATGGTGTGCATGTCCGACGAATTCATCCTTGGCATTTCGGCGTTCTATCACGACAGCGCAGCGGCGATTCTCCGAAACGGAGAAATTCTCGCTGCCGCATCTGAGGATCGGTTCACGCGGAAGAAAGGCGACTCCGACTTTCCGACTCGTGCAGTCGCCTATTGCTTGAAAACGGCTGGCATCAAGAAAGAAGAGCTGGCTGCGGTTGGCTTCTACGACAAGCCGCTTCTCAAGTTCGAGCGCATTCTCGAGACGTATCTTGGCGAGGCGCCGCGCGGCTTTACGTCGTTCCTCAAGGCCGGCCCGCTCTGGATCAAAGAGAAGCTTTATACCGATCGCATGTTGCGTGAGTCGCTGGGTGACTACGAGGGTGAGCTGTTCTACTCGGAGCACCACGAGTCGCACGCGGCGAGCGCGTTCTTTCCGTCGCCCTTTCAAGAGGCGGCAATTCTCACGATGGACGGAGTTGGTGAATGGGCGACGGCGTCGATCGCCGTCGGCCGAGACGCCGACATCTCGATCTTGCGCGAGCTCCGCTGGCCGGACTCACTCGGATTGCTCTATTCCGCGTTCACCTATTACACCGGGTTCAAGGTGAACTCGGGCGAATACAAGGTGATGGGGCTCGCGCCCTACGGCGAGCCGAAGTACGTCGATCTGATTTACAAGCACCTCCTCGATCTGAAGGAGGACGGCTCGTTCACGATGAATCAGAAGTACTTCAATTATCTGGGCGGGCTCACGATGACGAGCCCGGCGTTCAACGACATCTTTGGCGGTCCCCCGCGCGAGGCGGAGTCGAAGCTCACGCAGCGCGAGATGGATTTGGCCCGGTCGGTTCAGGTCGTCTGCGAGGAGATCATGCTGCGCATGGCGCGCACCGCGCACCGCGAGACCGGGCTCGACAACCTGACGCTCGCCGGCGGTGTCGCACTCAACTGCGTCGGCAATGGACGCCTCTTGCGCGAGGGTCCGTTCAAGCGTCTGTGGATTCAACCTGCCGCAGGCGACGCGGGTGGCGCGCTCGGAGTCGCTCAGCTTATTGCGCATCGGCACTTCAAGCGGGCGCGCGTGCTCCGGCGCCGCGCCACGACCAGCGCAGAGGCGAACTCGACCGCCACGCACGCATCATCGAACGCGATGGCGAACGCTCGAGCCGACAGTGCCGGAGGTACGGCGGTCAGCGCGCCGCCGCGGCAGTTCGCCGGCTCCGCGGCTTCGCGTTCTGCTGCCGACGCCTTGCCGTACGTCGACGCGATGCAGGGCGCCTATCTCGGTCCTGAATACTCCCCGGAGGAGATCGAGACCTATCTCAAATCCGTTGGCGCATCGTATCGCCGTCTCGATCGCAGTGCGCTCATCGACCGCGTGGCGTCATTGATGGCCGGCGATAAGGTGATCGGTTGGTTTAACGGCCGGATGGAGTTCGGACCGCGCTCCCTCGGCAATCGCAGCATCATCGGTGACTCGCGCAGCCCGCGTATGCAAGCGCAGATGAACCTGAAGATCAAATTTCGCGAAAGCTTTCGCCCATTCGCGCCGAGTGTGTTGCGCGAGCGGGTGAATGACTACTTCGAGATGGATTGCGACTCGCCGTACATGTTGCTCGTCGCACCGGTGAAGCAGGAGCGCCAGATCCCGATGACCAGCGCGCAGCAAAAACTCTGGGGAATCGAGCAGTTGAACGTGGTGCGGTCGGACATGCCGGCCATCACCCACATCGACTACTCGGCGCGAGTGCAGACCGTCAGTCGCGAGACGAACCCGGACTACTACGACCTCATCGCGGCGTTCGAGGCGAAGACCGGGTGCGCGGTCATCGTCAACACGAGCTTCAACGTTCGCGGTGAGCCAATCGTGTGCTCGCCGCACGATGCGTACGTGTGTTTCATGCGCACGCACATCGACTATTTGGTTCTCGGCCCGTTCTTGCTGGACAAGACGGATCAACCTGAGTGGAAGGAGACGACAGATTGGCGCACGCAGTTCCAGCTCGATTGAGCGACGGCGCGTACAGCGCATCGGCCGGACGCAAGTTCGGCCTTACTGTGGGGATCGCGTTCCTCGTGCTCGCCGTCATTGGTCGGTGGCGCGGACATCCGGTGAGTTTCATGGTGTTCGCCATCGTGGGCGCGGTGCTCGTGGTCGCGGCAGGCGTGGCGCCGCGAGCGCTGGGCCCGGTTGATCGTGCCTGGATGCGACTCGCGGGACTTATCTCGAAGGTCACGACGCCGATCTTCATGAGCATCGTGTACTTCGTCGTCCTCACACCGGTCGGTCTCCTGCGGCGCGTGTTCGCCGGAAGCGCCCTCGTGCATCGGTCGGGGGCTCACGGTTTTTGGGTGGACCGGAATGCCTCGCCGCGCGGCTCGCTCGATCGACAGTTCTGACCTCACGTTCGACACAACCAAGAATCTCTTTCGTTCGGAGACATTCGTCATGGCCGGCACGAGCCTCACTCGGGAATTCTGGCAGTTCATGCGCGTGCGCAAGAAGCTCTGGTTGCTTCCGATCATCTTGATGCTCGTGGTCGTCGGCGCGCTGCTGGTCCTCGCGCAGGGTTCGGCGCTCGCGCCGTTTATCTACACGATTTTCTAGCGCTCTGATTTCCCCCGCGCCGGCGCGCGCGACGATGATCGTCCATGGCTTCTGATCCCGGGACGCCGTCGCCGCTCGCGCCCGACGAGATCCTCCTTGTCGTATCAGTCGATACCGAGGAGGACAACTGGGCGCCAGCGCGCGCCGGCATCACCGTCGAAAACGCGAGACACCTTCCGCGCGTTCAAGCCCGGTTCGAGCAGCTCGGCGTGCGTCCGACGTACTTTGTGACGCACGCGTTGGCGAAGGACCCGATGGCGCGCGACATCGTCGCTGCGTTACACGAAGGCGGGCGAGCGGAGATCGGCGCGCATCTGCACCCGTGGAACACGCCGCCGCTCGACGAGCCGTTCGAGCCGCGAAACACCATGCTGCTCAACCTGCCGCCGGGCCTTCAACGCGCAAAACTCGACGTGCTCACGTCGTCGCTCCGCGATGTTCGCGGCGGTGCTTCACCGACGTCGTTCCGCGCCGGGCGTTGGGGCCTTGGCTCGGAGATGGTCGGCGCGCTGCTCGATTGCGGGTACGCGGTCGACAGCAGCGTGACCCCGTACACCAGTTGGGCCGGACACGACGACGGCCCATCGCACATCGGAGCGCCCCCGCAGGCCTATCACCTCGACCGGGGCGGTGACGTGCGACGCCCGGGCACCGGGCCGCTGGTCGAGCTGCCACCGTCGTTCGGTTTTTCGCGTGGCCCGCTCGAACGCTCGTCTCGCATCCATCGGGCGATCATGTCGCCGCTGGTTCGATGGACCAGGCTTCCCAGTGTCGCCTATCGCTTGGATATGGTCCGGTACGTGACGCTGAGCCCAGAAACCGACGGCGTCGACAACATGCTCGCATTGACGCGGGCGCTGCTCGCCGACGGCGTGCGGCACCTCCATCTGTATTTTCACAGCCCGACGCTCACGCCCGGCCTGACGCCATTTACGCGCGCGCCCGGCGACGTCGATCGGTTTCTCGGCGCCATCGACCAGTACGTCGAACGGACGTCGGCGCTGGCGCGCCTGCGATTCGCGACTGTGTCCGACGCGGCGCGCCTCCTCGTGTCCGCGCGCGCGCTCGCCCGTTCGTAGCGCAGTCGCAGGCCACGCGCGGACTGGATTCGCGCGGCACGCACGGCGAATGTAACCGAATACTCATTATATAGCGCTAACAAGCGAGCGCGGCTTGAGTGTACGCGTGACATAGATCACAGGATTCGTGATACACGCGTCCTAACGGAACTTGCGTTCGTCATGACAGTATGACCGCATCGTTTCGTGCTCGTGCTGCGGTCGTCAACCTTTGACCGTCGATTGTTGCGCGCGAGCGCACGACGAGCGACCTTGCCGCTGCTGGCAGCTGCCTGATGGACATGGAGAGATGCAACCGATGCACATGACACGAGCGATTCAGGTCCAAGGGTTCTTTCGCGTAGTACGGAGCGTGCGCGGTGCGACGTGGCGAGCGGCTGAGTGGCTTGCCATCGGCGCGATGATCGCGTGCAGCTCCGATGCTGCGACGGGAACGAACGCGCTGAATCGTGTGGCATTGATTTCGGTGAGTCTGTCCTCTGTTCAACTCTCCATCGGCCAGCAAACGCAAGCGAATGTCACGCTCAAGAATTCATCGGGCACGCCGCTGAGCGGAAAGTCCGTCCGATGGACGAGCGCGAACAGCACCATAGCGTCGGTCGACGCAGCCAGTGGGCTCGTCACGGCCATTGCTGTCGGCACGACGACGATCACTGCCAACAGCGGGGGAACGACGGGATCCGCAAATATCGTCGTGGTTCCTGGTGGGCCGTCAGGTCCGCCGACGGTTGCATCGGTGACCGTTACGTTCGGTGCGTCGAGCCTCGTGGTCGGCGGGACGACTCAGGCGACGGCTGTTGCGAACGACAGCGCCGGCAAGGCAATTAGTGGGAAAACCGCGAGCTGGTCGACGAGCGACGGTACGGTTGCCGTCGTGGATCCGAGCACCGGGATCGTCACGGCCGTCGGCGCCGGCACAGCGACAATCTCAGCGACGAGCGACGGCATCACGGGTAGCGCATCCATGACGGTGACGCGCGCGCCGGTCGCAACCGTAACCGTCGCGCTCGGCGCGACGACGGTGACGATCGCCGGGACGACCCAGGCAACGGCGACGACGACCGACGCGAGCGGAAATGTGCTCACTGGTCGGGTGATCGCGTGGAGTACGAGTAACGCCGCCGTCGCGACGGTGACGAGCGGTGGAGTGGTGACGGGTGTTGCGGTGGGGACGGCGACAATCACGGCGACCAGCGAAGGGAAAGTCGGCACGGCGAGTGTGACCGTTTCGACGGTGCCCCCAGTGCCGGTGGCAACGGTGAGCGTGGCGCTTGGATCGGCTAGCGTCGCCGCTGGCGCGACGACGCAGGCAACGGCGACGACGAAGGATGCGGGCGGGAACGTGCTCACGGGTCGGGTCATCGCCTGGAGCTCGAGCAACGCCGCGGTCGCGACGGTGACGAGCGGTGGTGTGGTGACGGGTGTGGCGGCGGGGACGGCGACGATCACGGCGACGAGCGAAGGGATTACCGGTACCGCAACAATCACGATCACCGGCGCGCCACCCGTCCCGGTGGCAACGGTGAGCGTTTCACTCGGATCGTCCAGCGTCGCGATTGGCGCCACCACGCAGGCGACTGCGACGCCGCACGACGCGAGCGGCAACGTGTTGACCGGCCGAACGGTGGCATGGAGCTCGAGCAACGCGAGCGTCGCAACGGTGAGTGGCGCGGGCGTGGTGACGGCGGTGGCCGTCGGATCCGCGACGATCACGGCGACGATCGAAGGCAAATCGGGAGGCGCGGCACTCACGGTCACGCCGGTGCCCGTGGCAACGGTGGCCGTCTCGCTCGGCGCGCCGAGTGTCGTTCAGGGCGCGACGACGCAGGCGACCGCCGTGACGTCGGACGCGAGCGGAAACGTGCTCACCGGTCGCGTGATCACCTGGAGTACGAGCAACGCCGCCATCGCGACCGTGTCGACCGCCGGAGTCGTGAAGGGCGTCGGAGCAGGAACGGCGACAATCACCGCGACGAGCGAAGGTCGTAGCGGTTCAACGACGGTGACCGTGACTGCCGCGCCGGTGGCGACGGTGACCGTGACGCTCGGCGCATCGAGCATCGCGATTGCTGCGACCACGCAGGCGACGGCGACGACGAAGGACGCAAGTGGCAATGTGCTGACGGGTCGCGTGATCGCGTGGAGCACGAGCAACGCAGCGGTCGCGACGGTGACGAGCGGCGGCGTGGTGACGGGTGTGGCGGCTGGGACGGCGACGATTACCGCGACGAGTGAAGGCAAGACTGGAAGCGCGGCCGTGACGGTGACGGCGGCTCCGCCGGTCGCGACACAATTGGTGGTGACGACTCAACCGTCGGCGACGGCGACCAGTGGAACGGCACTCTCGCCGCAGCCCGCGATTCAGCTCGAGAGCGCGACTGGGACAGCGGTCAGTCAGTCAGGCGTCGTGGTGACCGCGGCGGTGGCGAGTGGAACCGCGACGCTGGGCGGAACGCTGACGGCGACGACCAACGCGAGCGGGATCGCGACGTTCGCGAACCTGACACTGACTGGAAGCGGTGCGTCGACGCTGAAGTTCACGGCGACCGGGCTGACGAGCGCGACATCGGGCAGCATCACGGTGTCGGCGTCGAGCGGGTCAACGATTCTTTTTCAAGAGCATTTCGACGACACGAATTTTGGTTCGCGCGGCTGGTACGATCTGCCGAGCGGCGGCATTACGAGTCTGTCGACGACCGACCACATACCAGGCAGCACGTCGTCCCTCCAGATCAACTTCCCGCAGGGTGGGACGGGGCCGTCGCCCAATACGGCGGCACGCCATCTGTTCACGCCGAGCCAGTCCGTCTACCTGACCTACTGGATCAAGTACAGCACCAACTGGGTCGGTTCGGGCGAGAGTTTTCATCCGCATGAATTCCATCTGATCACGACCGAGGACGATCAGTTTGTGGGACCCGCGGTCACGCATCTCACGACGTACATGGAAGAGAACTTCGCGGCCGACGGTGGGCATGCCGTACTGTCGACGCAGGACGCGTCGAACATCGATCAGACGCGACTCAATCAGGATCTCACGAATGTGACCGAGAGCCGTGCCGTCTCTGGTTGCAATGGCAACACCGACGGTTACCCCACGACCTGTTATCTCAACGGCAGCTCGTATAACAACGAAAAAACCTGGCGGTCGGCAGCTGCGGTGTTTACCCAGACCGCGGGCAGCGCAGGCTACAAGGGCGACTGGCACCAGGTCGCGGTCTACTACAAGCTCAATTCGATTGTGAACAGCAAGGGAGTGAGCGACGGGATCGCGCAGTACTGGTTCGACGGACAGCTGATTCTCGACGAGCACAATGTGCTGTTCCGGACCGGGGCACATCCGAACATGTTGTTCAATCAGTTCCTCATGCTGCCGTACATCGGCGACGGTTCGCCGATCGCGCAGACGATGTGGGTCGACGAGCTCACAGTGTCGACCGCGCCCCCGGGCTGACGGTGCGCCGCGTCACGCGGACGACCGCGTATCGCGTCACCTGGCGCGATACGCTGCATCGAAACGCGGCACTGATGCGGCACAACTCGCGCGCGTGACCCGTTGCCGGCACGTCGCATGCTAATCCCGCAGCCCGAACTCGTTCTTTGAGTCATGGCGCGGCGGCAGCACGAATTTCACGTGCTGATGGCGGCGTGCGACCGACCGACGTGTCGGTCCGACAGTAACGCGTCCGACGATCCAAACGTGATCTGCGGATAGAAACGAACTGGCAGTCCGCTGGGTGCCACGGGCTACTCGAGATTCAGGATTCGTCGCACGTCGAGGCGTTGCGTGTCGGCTCATATCGTGCGAATGTCACCGCCAATCGCGCGGTTGTCTGGTTGCGACGCAGCGCGGACGGGCGGCTCGTTG
The DNA here is from genome assembly GCA_963817445.1 of uncultured Gemmatimonadaceae bacterium. Classification (GTDB taxonomy): domain Bacteria; phylum Gemmatimonadota; class Gemmatimonadetes; order Gemmatimonadales; family Gemmatimonadaceae; genus JAQBQB01. Next base: position 63,108 of record CAWFOG010000007.1, on the reverse strand, counting down.
ACGCACGGCAGGGGCAGCGCATCGTAGTCAATTAGAGAACTCGAATCGACAGAACATCGAGCGTGTGATGCAACTCACACCATAATTGCCACGTGGCGCATTGGATGGACGCAACACCAGAGACAATTTGACCGTGTCGTATCATGACGTGCGACGCGCTCGTCAAAATTGTGTGAGTCGTGGCGGCACGTTGACATGTGATCGCTGTGAGCATGGTCGATCCAATTCGCGACAAGCGGTCCCTTGAAGCAACCGAAGCATAGGAGTAACCGAGTGATGCAATCGACGCACAAGCAGGAGCCGAAACTCGGAATACGGGTACTGGCGCGGATGACGGGCTGGTTGATGATGGCCGCAGTCCTCGCCTGTAACTCGGATTCAAATACCGCTGTCAACGCGTTGAATCGCGTGGCGATCATTGCCGTGAGCCTGTCGTCGGCGCGATTGACGATCGGGCAGCAGGTGCAAGGCAACGTCACGCTGAAGAATTCGTCGGGCGTCGCGCTTAACGGCAAGCATGTCAAGTGGACGAGCTCCAACGCCAGCGTCGCGTCAGTCGACGCAACATCGGGCATGATTCGGGCGCTCAGCGCCGGCTCGTCGACGATCACGGCGGCGGCCGATGGTGCCGCGGGTTCGGAAAATGTGGACGTCGTGGCGGGATCGAGCGTGGCGGCGGTATCAGTAAGTCTGCCCGCCCCGACGCTCGCCGTTGGCGCGACAATGCAAGCGACCGCGGTCGTCGCCGACTCCGCCGGCAATCCGGTGAGCGGCACGACGGTGACGTGGGCCAGCACCAACAACTCGGTTGCGACGGTTGACGCAGCGTCCGGCGTTGTCACCGGTGTCGGTGTCGGCACGGTCTCGATAAGCGCGACGAGCGCTGGCGTGTCTGGTTCGAGCAACCTTGCAGTGTCACAGGACGGAAGCGACGGAACCGTCGCGACGCTGAGCATCGCCCTTGGTGCACCGAGCATCGCGGCGGGCAGCACAACCCAGGCGACGGCGACACTTCACGATGCCGCGGGCACGGTATTGACCGGCCTCACGGTTGCGTGGGGCTCGAGCAATGCGGCGGTCGCCAGCGTCTCGAGCGCGGGCGTCGTCACGGGCGTGAGCGCGGGCACAGCGACGATCAGCGCGGCAAGCAGCGGTGTGTCGGGGACGACAACCATTACGGTCACGGCGCCCGTTGGTCCGGCGCCTATCGCGAAATTGAGCGTCGCGTTGAGCGCGACGAGTATTGCGGCCGGTGCCACGACCCAGGCGACGGCGACCGCTCGCGACGCGAGCGGCAACGTGTTGACCGGTCGGGTGGTAGCATGGACGACGAACAATTCGGCAATCGCGACGGTCGACGGCTCGACTGGACTAGTAACCGGCAATGCCGCGGGCTTGGTCTTGATCACCGCGACCAGCGAAGGCCAGACTGGCAATGCAACGCTGCAGGTAACGGGGACGGTACCACCCCCCACGTCGCCTCCGGTTGCGTCGGTTAGCGTGACGCTCGCCGCGCAGAGTGTCGTTGCGGGCGGTTCGACTCAGGCCTTTGCGACAACGAAGGATGCGGGTGGGAATATCCTCATCGGCCGTACGGTCACGTGGAGCTCGAGCGATCCGACGATTGCAACCGTGTCAAGCACCGGTGCTGTTGGCGCCGTCGCGGCGGGGACAATCACGGTCACGGCAACGAGCGAAGGGGTTACCGGCGTCGCCACGTTGACGGTGACGCGCGTACCCGTTGCCACGGTGAGCGTGGCACTCGGATCATCTAGTATTGCGGTCGGCGCCACGACTCAGGCGACGGCAACTGCACGCGACGCGGGTGGCAACGTATTGACCGGGCGCGTGGTAACGTGGAGCTCGAGCAACGTGGGTGTTGCACGTGTCTCGACCAGCGGCGTGGTTACGGCGACTGGCGCCGGTTCGGCAACGATCACGGCCAATAGCGAGGGGCAAACCGGGGCGGCGAGCGTGACGGTGACGCAGGTTCCGGTGGCGACGGTGGGCGTATCGCTCGGCGCGACGAGCATCGTGGTTGGTAACACGACGCAGGCGAGCGCAGTCACGCGCGACGCGAGTGGCAATTTGCTCACGGGTCGGGTCGTGGCGTGGAGCACGAGCAACGCCTCGATCGCATCCGTTTCGACGGGTGGCGTCGTGACCGGCGTAGCGGCCGGTACGGCGACGATCACCGCGACTAGTGAGGGTAAGACCGGTAGTTCAACGGTGACCGTGACGGCGGTACCGCCGGCGCCGGTGGCTACAGTGACCGTGGCACTGGGTGCGACGAGCATTGTGGCTGGCGGGACGACGCAAGCAACGGCGACGACGACCGACGCGAGCGGGAACGTGCTCACGGGTCGCGTGATCGCATGGAGCTCGAGCAACGCGGCGATCGCCACGGTGACGAGCGCTGGAGTGGTGACGGGCGTGGCGGCGGGTACGTCGACGATTACGGCGACGAGTGAAGGAAAGACGGGGTCGAAAAGCCTCACGGTGACTGCTGCAGCGCCGGCGGTCGCGACGCAGCTCGTGATCACGCAGCAGCCGTCGGCGTTGGTGCAGACCGGAATTCTCCTGTCGCAGCAGCCCGCGGTGCAGCTCGAAAGCGCGACGGGCGCCAAGGTCAGTCAGTCGGGCGTAGTCGTGACTGCGGCGGTTGCGAGCGGAATTGCGGTGTTGGGCGGAACACTTACCGCGACGACGAACGCCAGTGGCGTCGCGACGTTTACGAACCTGATGTTGACCGGGATCGCGACATCGACGCTGACGTTCACGTCGGCGGGCCTCACCAGCGCGACATCGGGCGCCATCAGCGTCACGGCGGCCACGGGCTTCCTCGCGGCGAACATCGTAGATGCCTCGTTTGAGACCGGGTGGAATGGCTTCACCGCGTGGGATGGCTCGTCCGTTCCGAACGGCGTCTCACTCGATTCGTCAACGGCGTCAGCCGGTCGTGTCAGCGTGATGCGCTCTTGGGTACCGTCGAGCACTGACAAGGGCGACGAGCTTCTCTATCACGTGGGTAGCACCGATCACGTCTGGCTGCGCTTCGACGTCAAGATCACGTCGGGTGTCTCGACCGTCATGAAATTCATGCGCTGGTACGACCCGTCGTTTGCCACGTCGCTCGGCGGCTTCTACCTCGAGCAGGGCTCGACGATGCTCAACTTCGGTACCGACGAGGAGAACGCCTCGATCTACACGCCCGTCGGGATAACATCGACTCAGTTGATCGACGGCAGATGGCACACCGTGGAGATGGATTACTGGCGCAACGGCGACCCGAGTGGGTTCCCGTCGGCGGCGTTCTATCTCGATGGCAATCAGGTGTCGATGCCGGACGGAACGCCGGTCAAGTATCAGGGCGCTGGCAACGTCTCGTACTGGCAGGGCGGGCGCCTCTACTCCGGCGTGCGCTCGAACACAGTCAAGGTCGGGTACATCGAGATGCTGGCGACACTGAACGGCGGCAATTCGACGTCGGGCCAGGTGAACATCGATCGCGTGGCAATCTCGACAGTTGGGCGAATCGGCCCCTGAGCCACAGACCGTCCACGGACGGGCTTGGAGAATGATTGATCGGGAGTCTCTCGAACAGCATCGAGAGGCTCCCGATCGCTTTGTCCGCCCCTCGCCAGAGGGCGGAGTCCTGGCGAGCGCGCACGGCCGCAGCATGGAACCGGAGCGCGGGGGCCGCCATTGGTTACCAGGGCCCCCCCGTGACTAGGCGAGGGTTGGCGCCGTCTACGGAGGTCGCAGACGGTATCCCGGCCGTGTCAGTGGAGCCTCCGTACATTGCGAATAGAGACCGTGCCAAACAACTCGCTCGATAGGTCGATGACTCTTGCGGCGCGACAGCGCGTCGGAGGAAGCCAGAGGGAGGGAGGCGGACGCTATGTACGTCTCGCCGTGCGCTCACTGGCCCTCACGCTGCTCGCTTGCGTCGCAGGCTGCGCAAACGGGGCAGCGCCCGACCTTTCGCGCTCATCGACGCCGACTACCATCGAGCCAGCGAACATTCTCGACAACGCGTCGTTCGAGACCGGTTGGGACGGATTCACCGACTGGTCGGCTGACGCCGCGCCGAGTGGCGTCTCGCGGGACAGCACGCAAGCGTCTGACGGATCGTGGTCGATCGTGCGCAGCTGGACGCCCAACCCGAATTCCGACGTCGGCTCGCAACTCTTGTATCAGTTTGGCTCCGCGGATCGCATTTGGATTCGTTTCTACTTCAAGCTGACGGCTCCGGTCACCACGGTGATGAAATTCGCCCGGTTTTACGACACGCGCTTCGCAACGTCGTTTGGCGGTTTTTATCTTGGCTCCGGCAACGACGTGTTCGATTTCGGGACGGACGAGGAGAACGGGAGCATTGTCACGCCAATTGGCGTGACGCAGGCGCAAGTCATCGATGGCCGATGGCACTCGCTCGAGATGGATTACTGGCGCAACGGCGACCCGACTGGATTCCCGAGTGCCGCGTTCTGGCTGGACGGGCAGCCGGCCTCGATGCCGGACGGGACGCCGGTCAAATACGCGTGCCCCATGGCCGCGACGTGCAATGCCTCGTTCTGGCGCGGCGGGCGTCTGTATTCGGGTCAGCGGGTGAACACCGCGAAGATGGGGTTCATCGAATGGGTGGCGACGCTCAACGCCGGCAACACGACGACGGGTCGCGTCAACCTGGACAACATCGCGATGAGCACGTCGGGCCGAATCGGTCCGTGACATCGCGCGCGGCGTCTGGTTGCCCCGTTGCCCGCATGCGGTGACGGCGATCAACCGCGTCTCACAATTTCAATATGCTCATGAATACTCGATCGCATGCGAGGGTCCTCATCGTACTTGCCATGGCCGGAGGAGCGGGTCGTGGAGGGGCGTCGGCACAGCTCCGTGATTCGCCGGAAGTGCACGACTTCGCGCCGGCGAACATTCTGAACAACGCGTCGTTCGAGACGGGGTGGGATGGGTTCACGAATTGGTCAGCTGGTCCGATCCCCGCAGGCGTGTCGCGCGATTCGACGCAAGCGGCCGACGGACGCTGGAGCGTCCGGCGGAGCTGGGTGCCCAATCCAACGGGCGACGTCGGTGCTCAATTCTTGTATCACGTCGGCGCGACCGATCGCGTCTGGCTCCGCTTCTCGTTCAAAATCACGTCCGGCGTCACCACAGTCATGAAATTCATGCGGTGGTACGATCCGCAGTTCAATTCGTCCCTCGGCGGTTTCTATCTCGAGCAGGGTGCGAGGCTCATCAATTTCGGGACGGACGCGGAGAACGGTTCCATCTATACGCCAATTGGCGTCACCGCCGACATGGCACTGGACGGACGCTGGCATACGCTCGAGATGGCGTATTGGCGGAACGGCGACGCCAGTGGATTCCCCTGCGCGTCGTTCTGGTTCGATGGTCGTGTGGCCGCCATGCCCGACAACACGCCGGTCAAGTACACCGGCGCAGGCAATGTCTCGACCTGGAACGGGGGGAAGCTCTGTTCGGGGCAGCGGGGGACCGCCAAACAGATCGGGTACATCGAGATGTTGGCGACACTCAACGGAGGCAATACGACGACAGGGTCGATCTGGATCGACCGCGTCTCGATCAGCACCATTGGGCGCATCGGGCCGTGACCCGAATCTCGAGCAGCATGCAACGCGCGGCGCCCTAGACAGTCGGAAACCACAGTTGTGTCGTACGGGTGCCACCCTTCCACTTGGATCGCATCCATGCTTCCGTTCATGGCGCTGGATCGCCCGCCGGTCCTGCCACGCCCGTTCCCACCTTTGCGCCCCGCCCCTCGTGAAGCTGCTGCACGTCGTAGGAGCTCGCCCAAACTTCCCTAAGCTCGCGCCCGTGCACCGCGCCGGTGTCGCAGCCGGAACGACCCAAATCGTCGTGCACACAGGGCAGCATTACGATGACGCCATGTCGGCGGGATTCTTTCGAGATCTCGGAATCCCGGCTCCCGACGTCAATCTCGCTGTTGGATCCGACAGCCACGCCGTTCAGACCGCGCGCATCATGGAACGGATCGAGCCCGTGCTGCGCGACGAGCGGCCGGACTGGGTTGTGGTGTATGGCGACGTCAACTCGACGATGGCGGCAGCCATCGTCGCGTCCAAGCTCGAGCTGCGCGTTGCGCACGTGGAAGCCGGGCTGCGAAGCTTCGACCGCACAATGCCGGAAGAGATCAATCGCATCGTCACGGATCGGCTGGCGAGCCTGCTGCTCACACCATCGCGCGACGCGGACGTGCAGCTTCGGGCCGAGGGCGAGCCCGACGATGAGATCGCGTTTGTCGGCAACGTCATGATCGACAGCTTGTTCTTCGCGTTGCCGCGCGCGCGTACGACGGGGTTTCGCGCGCAACTTGGTATCGAGTCGCCCGCTGTCGTGGTAACCCTGCATCGTCCGTCGAACGTCGACGACCCCGCGCGGATGCGTGCGTTGGCCGGTGCGCTCGCCGACGTGGCGCGCGAACGTGCCGTCATTTTTCCGGCCCATCCGCGCACGCGCCAACGAATCGCGGACGCGAAGCTCGACTTTGGCGCCGTTCGCGTCATCGATCCGATCGGCTATTTGGAGATGCTCGATCTCGTCGAGCATGCGCACGCAGTCGTGACGGACTCCGGAGGGCTGCAGGAAGAGACGACTGCCCTCGGCGTGCCATGCTTCACCGTTCGTCCAAATACCGAGCGCCCAGTCACGATCACGGAGGGTACGAACACGCTCGTGAAGGATCCGGTCGGCTTGCCGGCCATGCTGCGCGCGGTGTCGAAGCCGTCGAACGGCCGCCGTCCCGAGGGATGGGACGGACACGCGGGCGAGCGGGTGATCGCCGAGCTGCGGTCCCGCTCTGGCTCGACGCCGGCTGTCGCTGAGCGACGCTGAAACGCCTGGCCCATCCGTTTCGTCTTCCGCTCACATGTTGACGTCTACTCTCAATCGACTGCGGCGAGTCCGGGCGTATTTGCAGCTCCCCGCGCCGCTCAAGGCCGCGCGCCGCCGCGATCGGCAACACGGGCCAGGGGCCGACCCGGGAATCGACTGGGCGGTGCAGGAAGGATTGGCGTGGCTCGGCCGCGCGCAGGATTTGTCGCCGACGTCGGACGGCGGCGTCGCGCGGCACTTCGGTCTCTCCGACGGATGGGGCGCGTCGTACCCCGAAACCACCGGCTACATCATCCCGACGCTGTTCGAGCAGGCGAAACTACGCGGCGACGCTTCGCTGACGATGCGAGCGCGCCGCATGCTCGATTGGCTGGTGCGCGTTCAGTTGCCCGGTGGCGGCTTTCAGGGCGGGATGGTCAATCAGACGCCTGTCGTGCCGGTGACGTTCAACACCGGCCAGATCCTCCTTGGGCTGGCGGCGGGCGTCGCCGAATTTGGAGACGCGTACCGCGACGCCATGCGAGCGGCCGCCGATTGGCTCGTGTCGACGCAAGACGCCGACGGTTGTTGGCGGCGTTTTCCCTCGCCCTTCGCCGGGCCGGGTGAGAAGACGTACGAGACGCACGTGTCGTGGGGTCTCGTCGAAGCGGAGCGCATGCAGAGTGGTCGTGGTTACGGAGACGCGGCGGTCCGCAATACGCGGTGGGCGCTGACCCATCAGCAGGCGAACGGGTGGTTCGACCGCTGCAATCTCGGCGATCCGAGCCGGCCGCTCACGCACACCATCGGCTACGTGTTGCGCGGATTGATCGAGGTCTACCGGCTCGACGGCTCGAGGGATCTGCGAGATGCCGCCTGCCGCACCGCCGACGGAATCCTCTCCGCGCTTCGCCCGGACGGCTCGCTGCCCGGTGGACTGGACGCCGGTTGGGGCGCGACGGCGTCGTGGAGCTGCCTCACGGGGAACGTGCAGATCGCGCATTCATTGCTGATCTTGTATGAGGAGATTGGAAATGAACGATATAGGTCTGCGGCGGCGGGGCTCAACCGGTACGTGCGTCGCACGCTTCGCACCGACGACCCAGGCGAGACGCGCGGCGCGGTAAAGGGATCGTTTCCAATCGACGGCGCCTACTGCGCATTTGAGTATCCGAACTGGGCGACGAAATTCGCCATCGATTCGTACACCATCGAACGTCGGCTGGGCGCGCCGTAGGCACGGCCGAGCGCCAGCGCGTCAGCGCTGGGTGATGCTCACGGCTCCGGCGGCATGGCCTGTCACGGCGGCGCGGCGGTTCAGCGCGGCGAAGTCGATCGGCGCGGAGCGCATGGCCCGCGTCTCGAGCGGAACACACAAGACGCGCGACCACAGATCGACGGTGGCGGGAAGGCGCGCGTCATCGGTGTGCCCGACGTGCGTGGGGGAATAGCCGCCTTGGGCTTCAATGCCATACTCGGCGAGCAGCGCGACGACGTCGCGCACTGTTGGGCCTTCCCGTGGAAGCAACCAGATCAATTTGACGGCGGCGCCGTCTGATGAGAAATCTGTGATCGACTCACCGGGCAGATTGGACAAGAGGCGGAGCATGGCGTGGCCATGGGCGCGGCGCTCAGCCGTGTGTTCGCCGAGGCGCGCGAGCTGCGCGGCAGCGATGCCCGCGTCGAGATTGGCGAGCGCGGCGCTCGTGTGCGCCGGCTCGCGCCGCTCTCCAACAACTCGATCGAGAATCACGCGCATGGGGAGCGTGTAGCGCCGCAGCCGGCGCCAGATCCAGAAATCCGCCGCGCGACGCACCACGTCGCTCGACCGCTCGGTTCCAAGCGGCAGGGCGGCGGCGGCGGCGAATAGTCGGTCGTCGTTCGTGACGAGCAGCCCACCCGCGGCGCCGGCGAGCGGTTTCCCGGGACCGGCGCTCACGATGCCGCACGCGCCGAACGTTCCGACCAATCGACCGGCGCGCCTCGCGCCGAGTGCTTGTGCAGCGTCGTCGATCAGGGCGACTCCGCGCGCGCTGAGAATCCGTTCGATCTCGTCGATCGGTGCGGCAGCGCCGAACAGGTGCACCACGATGACCGCTTTGGTCCGCGGCGTGAGCGCATCGACAATCGTCGCGGCCGAAACGTTGAGCGTGGTGTCAACGTCGGCGAACACTGGATGCGCGCCGGCGAGAAGAACCGCGTCGAGAACGGACTGGCAGACGAAGGAAGGAAGGACAACGTCGTCACCGGCGCCGATTTGCATGGCGCGCAATGCAAGCTCTATCGCCGTGCGTCCTCGATTGACCGGCAGCGCGTGCGACATGCCGAGGAATTGTCGCACGCCGTCGGCAAACTCATGCACGTAGCTGCCTCGTGCCACGTGCGCGGTGGCGAGCGATCCCAGGGTCGCGCCAAGTTCACGCCGCCCCCACGCCGGTACGCACCATGGAACCGAGTAGGAATATCGAAGCAGCCCGCGAACTTTCGCGATCATTCCGCGACGCGTTGCAGCGCAGCGCGCATTCGATGCACGAGCGGGCGCAGAATCTTGTCCCCGTTCGCGCACTCGACCTGGGCGCCGCCGAATGCCTTCTTGTACGTATAGACGCCGTGCTCGGGCGACGACTCGTCGATCGCGCCGATGCTGCATCCACCGAAGTTGAGTCGCTCCAACCCTTCGGCGCGCAATCGCAGAATCGTCTCCCACAAGAGCAGTGTCGGCGCCTGCGTCTCCAGCGCCTTGCCATTGTGCCCCGAAAGCGTGTGATATGCCAAGCCATTGAACGTCGTAAAAAAGCTCGCGCTGACACATGCATCGTCGACGAACGCGCCTACGACGTGGCCAACACCGGCGCTGGTCAGCGCCGCCATCGGGTCCTGGCCCGCGGCCTGCGGCGCGAGCGAGGGTCCACCCCGCGCGACGACGCGCTCAAACGACGCTGCTTGCAGCCTGCGGAGATGCGCCGCGCCCTCCTCGACGGGCAGGAGCCGAATCGCTACGGACGAACGCATCGCCTTCTTGATGTTCTTACGACGCTTGTAGTCCATCGCCTCCCACAAAGCCTTCTCGTCGGCGGTGATGTCGAGCTCAAACTCGAATCGCCGACTGAGGTGAAAGTCGACCGGAGCGAGCGCCTGCTCGCTGTTCGCGCTCGCGAAGCTGCCAATGCGTAAGGTGACGTCACGCGCGCGACGCGCCTGCCGTTCGACGTCACGAATCATCGTAGTGACGGTTGCTGTTTGCCCGTCACGGGCCGCGGGGAGCGCGTCGAGCCAGCGATGTCCGCTGAACGGAGCGGCGACGCGTCGGCGCGACACTGAGTGAAACCCAAGCGCGACCCCGGCGATCTCGCCGCGTTCGTCGCGCCATGAGTAGAACTCTGGCGTCGCCGCTGGCGTGCCGAGTAGGGAATACGACGCCCACTCGGCGGCGTGGAAGATGGTTCCACGGCAGGCGCGTACGTGGTCGTTCCATCCAGCCGGTGGTGCGCCAGACGTCACCTGCAGTTCAATCACATTGGACCGCATTGCCATCGCACCCTGACGAAATGGACATTCTACAGTAATATGCACGCTCGGCGCCGACGGCCGCTGCTACTCCTCGTTCCAGGAGCCTTCTCTGATTCGCGCCGCACGAATCGACGATTTGCACGCCATCGCCGAACTGCGAAGAAAATCGTTCCGATACACCCAGCATCAGTCGATCGACGCGCTGGCCGCGTATCTGCGCTCGGTATTCTTTGACAATCCGTGGCGGGTTAGCGAGCCGTCGTCCCTGGTATGGGAGGGGGACGCTGGCAACGTGTTGGGATTCCTCGGTGTGATCGCTCGCCAGATGACGTTTGGCGGAGCACCGATTGTGTCGGCGACCCTTTCCACGTTCATGGTGGATGCCGAACAACGGGGGCAGGGAATCGGCCGGCAATTGATGCAGCGCTACCTCGACGGCTCGCAGGACTTTGCGTTCTCCGATGTCGCCAATCCATCGACTCGAGACCTCTGGTTCGCGCTGGGCGGTGACATTGCCCGTCTTCACAACCTGTACTGGACGCGAGGATTGCGCGCGCTTCGAAGCGCATCGGTCCAGTGGATTGGCGGCCGCACGGGCTATCTCGCGAGCGTCGCCGCGCGCCCCATTGCCGCGATCGTCGATCCAATTGTCGCACGGATTCCGGGTACGCCCCAGTACATTGTCGAGCCGCCGGGGCGTCTCGAGGTATTGCCCGCGCATCTCGTGGACGAAGGGATCGACAGATTCACTGCGGAATACGCCATTCGCCCGGTATACCCGAGCGGCACGTTCGAGTGGCTGTCGGCACAACTCGCCGAGAAGCCGAGCGGGCGACTGCATTCCGCCCTCGTGCGCGACGCGAGCGGGCGCGCGGCGGGCTGGTTTGTGTATTTCATCAACCCGCGCGGGACGGCGCAAGTCGTTCAAATAGCGGCTGAGAATCGTGACGCGGGATTGGTCCTCGATCACCTCGTGTATCACGCATGGAAATCCGGCGTCGTGACGCTCGCGGGGCGCGTCGACCCGCATCTGCTGCAGGCGATGTCGACGCGCGGCTTCAACATCGCTCGCGACGATCCATGGGTCATGATCCACAGCCGCCGGCCCGAGTTGTTGGCCGCGATTCATCGAGGCGACGCGTACCTGTCGCGACTCGAGGGTGAATGGTGGATGGTTGCGTAACGACCGCCGCGCGACGTTCAGGCGACCACCTGCTCGACGCGAGCGCGCGGGCGAATGAGACGCAGCATCGACTCGATCTCCGCGCGAAAGCCGATAAACAACACGGCGGAATACACGGCCGCGCCCAGTAGAACAGACAGAGTGAGGCGAACGACCGGATGGGCGTTGACGGTGAGAATACGGAATACGAGTACTGCGGTCGCCATGAGTACTGCCGACACGAGCGCCGGTTTGATCGCGTCGACGTAGTCCCAGAGGCGGATTTGGAGTTTGCGAGCGACCCGGACAAACAACGGGATCGTGACGAAGGGGTAGGCAATTACCCACGCCCACGCGACACCTTGTACGCCGCTTCGAGAGCCGACGATGAAGGCGATCGGCATGAGGACCGCCGCAAAAATCGCGTTCTTCGCAACAAAACCATCTTCGCCGGATACGGTGAGCAGCTGCGCGAGGATGGGGCCCAGCGAACGGATGCTCGCATAGACCGCGAGTAAGCGCAGCGGCGTGATTGCGCCGATCCACCGCGGCCCGAGCACAACGCGGCAGAAGTCGTCAGCGACGAGCGCCAGTCCGAGGCTCGCCGGAAACGTCAGGAGCGCGATGCTTCCGGAAATTCGGAACAGGTAGCGCCGCAACTCCGCGATATCGTGCTTGGCCTCGGCGAGATACGCAGGCGCGACTCCGCCAACGAGCGTCGTCACGCGCTCAACGATCAGCATCGCCAGCGTCCACCCGATATTGTAGAAGCCGAGCGACGTCTGACCGAGCATCTTTCCCACGACGAGGAAGTCCGCATTGCTGTAGACGTACCAGGCAAGCGTCGCCGTCGTAATGTTGCGGCTCAGTGACACCGCTGGTCGGATGCGCGCGAGCGTCGGACGTACAAACCGCTGTGGACTGAGCGACGCCGTGACGACAGTGCCAATGAACGCGGCGACGAGATTTCCGTAGACAATCGCCCAGAAGCCTCGGCCGGCCACCGCCAGCGCGAGCGTGATCACCGCCGCGAGCACTGACTGGCCGAGATCCAGCCCGGCCAGCAACTTGAATCGGAAATCACGCTGCAGCGCCGCGGCAGGCACGGCGCGAAACCCAGTGACAATGAATCCGACGCTGCTCGCGAGTACCAAACCGGGCAGCTTGGGTGCATTGAAGAAGTGGCCGAGTGGGATGGCGAAGATCGCCGAGATCAGCAAGCCGGCGCAGCCCAGCAACACCGCGCAGGTATTGAGTGCGGCCAGGCGCTCGCGGTCGAATTCGCGCATCACAACCACCGAGCCGCCGATCCCAAATTCGCTGAGGAATCGGACGAGGCCCATGAACACCATGCCCATCCCGATCAGTCCGTAATCCGCCGGCGTCAGGATGCGCGCCACCAGGATCGTGATTCCGGACGTCAGTGCCTGGCCACCCCAGCGTGCTCCGGCCGTCCACGCGACGTTCCGGACAAAGGCGCCATTCTTTACCGACGGTTCAGCGACCGGTGTCGCGCCAGTGGTCATCGCGACGCGGTGGTCGCGAGCCCGCGAGCCGTGTCTGGTGTCAGCTTGAGCAGGGGGCCGAGCGCATCGGCGAACGCCTCAGCCACGGCACGATTCCCGTCGGGCTTCAAGTGGCAGTCGTCGAGAAACTGTGGTTTGGCGACCGCAGGCGCGATGTAGCCAACGGCGTGGCCTGCGCGATGCTCATCGGCCGCGATGAGTTTGAGTCGCGCCGACAACGTATCGCGGTATCGCTGGGTCACCGCCGCGTTCCACACCCAGTAGCCCTGACTCGATGTCGCGTCGGGCGGATAGGTTGGCAATGCGGACGGCGGTGTGGAGAGCAACACAGCGGCGCCCTGATTGAGACTGAGGCGAGTGGCTTCTCGAACGTGTCGCTCGAAGAAGTTCGCCGCGTCTGGGTATGGGGGCCGTGGTTTGGCACTGTCGGCGCCGACTGGCGCAGCCGACGCGATCGACTCGCTCGGCAGGCCCGGCGCGGAATGGTGCGCTGCGATCTCGGCTTTGCGCTGACGCTGTTCGCGAATGTACCCAGGTACGCGCGCGGTGTAGAGATAGTGTTTTGCGCGCGTCCATATGGTCGGTCCACCGCGTGCGCGCTCGGCGAGCAGCCGGTTGACTACGTCGCCCCAGATGAGCGTTCGTGGATCCGCCTCTCGCAAGTTCGGATACCACGCGTCGCGCACGTCGTTGATACCAGTATTCAGAATGACGACACTCGGCTGCAGCCGCAGGCCGTCGGCGATGAGTCGCTGAAGGTCTTGATAGCTGTCGTAGCCGTCGAGCGCCAGATTGACGACCTCGAAGTGGCGACCGGGATACTTTGCCGCGAGAATCGAACGCATGTAGGCGTCGATGGTCTGGTCGTCGTTGACCGCGTAGCCGTGCGACGTCGAGCCGCCGAATAGGAGAACTCGAATCGTGCCTGTCGGCCGATCGAGCGAGACGACGGGACCGCGGTACCCGAGCGAGTTACTCGTCGCGGTGGTGCCGTTCGCATAGTGCAGCGCGCCGTTCGGTCGTTGACGGTAGCCTAGTGTGCCGCTCGGCTCGATCTGCACCCCCATCGGGTCAAAGCCGCGAAGGCCATCGCCCAGCGGCTTGTCCACCGCGGCGAGGAGACGAACCGTGCCTTCGGCCAGACCCGCGCCTACGACAAGGGCAATGCCGATTCCGGCAATCGCAAACACTGTCGATCGTTTCATTGCGACGGGCGTCTGATCCCCGCGCCGCGGCGCAGAGAGACACGAGTTGGAGCCTTCTGGCTGAGGACGAGCGAGTACACCAACGTGTTGGCAATGATGAGTGAGAAGAACCAGGAAGTGAACAGCTGGTTGTAAAAGACGCCGCTGACGATGTATGCGACCGCTCCGCACTCGAGCCCAAGCGACAGCATCCGCGGATCCTCGATCCCTCCGGCCGCGCGCCAGCGTTCGGCGATGGCGGCTCGGCGCGCCGCGGTGCCTCGCATGAGGAACTGAATGCACAACCACGCGAAGATCGCCGTGCCGACGAATCCGAACTCGCTGAGCAGCTGGTAGTAGTTGCTGTGCAGCGCCCGCGCGTACAGCATGTTTGGATTGTCGGTAAACGCAGCGCCACCGATTTCGCCTGGGCGAAGAATCGTCGTTGCGGCTGGGCCGAAGTTCTCTGGCCCGACTCCGAATACGGGATGCGCCTGAAAGACCTTGATTGCCGCAGCCCACAACTTCTCTCGATCGGAACCGGTGCTCCCCTCCTCGTGGTGGAACATCGTCGACATTTCGTCCCAGAAATTCGCACGCGTGTCATCACCGCGCGTCGTACCGTCAATGAGCGAGGCACACACAGCAACGATGGCGAATGCAGCAACCATGAGACCGGCAGTCAACGCCTTTCGCGGCGAGCGAAACCAGATGTACGCCACGGTGACAATCAGGGTGAGGACCGACCCGCGCGCGAAGGCCGAGACGACGCCGATCACACAGAGCGCGCTCGCGAGGAAGGCGAGCCACTTGCGCCAGCCTTTGGGGACGGACAACGCGTAGAAATACGCCGGACCAACGCCGATCACCATGAGCGGTCCGTACCCGTCGAAGTTGTCCAGGTTCGGATGCCATGGGACCATCCCCGATTTGATCCCCATCACGCCCCACCACAGGTATTGTCCGACGAAGAGCATGAAAAAGATCGGGCGCGCGGTCCGCGGGCTTCGAATTGTCTGCAACACTCCGATCCCGCAGATGTAGAACATCATCATCGTGCGCAGCGGCGGAATCATGTTGCCGCGATTGTACGCGAACGGGAGGTTGATCACCGTAACGGCGATCAGACCGGCAATGCCGAGGAGCAGGTCGCTCTTACGCGGATTGAGCAGCAGCGTCAGCGCGAGCAACAACACCAGCACCAGCGGGACGCGCACGGCGAATCCGAGGCCGATGAGCCGCAAGAAGAATTGCGGGTCGAACAGGATCACGCACCACAGCGTGTAAACGAGCGCGTGCTGCCAGTCGCGAGCGTTCTCCGTGGGCACGGCGCGCGCGATCCGACCCAAGCGCGGGCGTGGCCGAGCTACAACGCTCGGTGGTGGCGGCGCTGGAGTCCCCGCGATGGGGCCGAACGATTGTGAAGCGGAAGGAGGCGGGGGCAATTCCATACTACTGAAGACGAATGTCGGGACGCTGTGCAAACTAATGATCGAACTACACCTGCCACGAAATATCGGCACACGTTGCTTCGTCTCAGCCTCAACGGTCCATAGATTTGTGTGGGGCCAATCTGCGTCCCATTTCACGCGGCTCTTCCTCCCCGGCTGCGGTCGCTCCACTTCATGGTCCAGCCCGCTCACGGCTAGGAGACTGACCCATTCTGTTCCTCGTGTTCGGCGACGATTGGGGTCGCCACGTGTCGACTACGCAGCACATTTTTCGGCGAATTGCGCGCGACCACACGGTCGTGTGGTTGAACGCCATCAACCATCGCACGCCGAAGCTGTCACTCTACGACGCGCGTCGCGCCGTGGGGAAAATCTCCGGCATGATTCGCGGCGGCGGCTCGAAGCCGAGCGCGGGCGGTCTCAACAGCGCGTGGGGCGCGGGGGCTGGTGCTGACATTCGCCCCGCCGAAATCGTTCCGCCGCGAATCCTACCGTGGCACAACATCGGGCCTGTGCGATCCCTGAACACGCATTCGTTGTTGCGCGACTTACGCGGCGCGCTCGATCGAATTGCGCCGGGCCAGCGGCCAGTCTTGCTCACGGCAACGCCCGCGATTCCGGACGTCGTTCGCGCGCTCGACGCGCATCCCAAGATCTATTTCTGCATCGACGACTACGCCGAGATCCAGCACGTTGACAGGGACCTCGTGCTGCCCCTCGAACAGGAAACGCTCACGGCGGTGGACGCTGTCGTCGCGACGGCGGAGGCGCTCGTACGATCAAAGCGAGCGCCGAGCGGGCGCGGGTACTATCTGCCGCAGGGCGTGAACTTCGACCATTTCGCGACGCCCCGTCCGTTGCCGGCCGATCTGGCGGCGATTCCGCAGCCCCGAATCGGATTTGCCGGGCACTTGTCGCTCTGCTGCGATCTCGATCTGATCCGCAGCGTCGCGCTCGCTCACCCGGAGTGGTCGTTGGTCTTCGTCGGACCGTCGAGCGTCGACGTGTCGTCGATCGATTTGCCAAACGTTCATCGACTCGGCAATCGTCTCTACGCCGACTTGCCCGCATACGTGCAAGGTTTCGACGTCGGGATTGTCCCATATCTGCTGAACAACTGGACCGAGTCGGTCGATCCGCTCAAACTGCTCGAGTATCTCGCGGCTGGCATTCCCACGGTGTCCACGCCGCTGCCCGAGGTGCGCAAGTACTCGCCGCCCGTCCGCATCGCATCGGGGCCGGAGGCATTCACGGCGGCGATCGATGCCGCGTTGGCTGAACCGACTTCGTTGGTCGAGGCACGTCGCGCCGTTGCGCGAGCGCAAACCTGGGAGCATCGCGCCGCGCGGCTGCTCGAAATCGTTCAGGAACTCAGTGATGTTCCGCCCGCACGACGACAGGACGCTCGCGCCGCCCGCGCGAACGCGTCCTAGGGGTCACGGGGCGTGCGCGTCGCAGTATTCACGGCCCAGGCGGACATCGTCGATAGTCCGTGGTGGCCGATCCTGATCGAGATGCCTGGCCTCGAGGGCGTGCTCCTTTGCCAAAAAGTACAGCACCTGACGGCCAGCGATGCGCTGCGGCGCTTTCGGCGCAACGTGCGGCGTCATGGACCGCTGTTCATCCCGTACCGAGCGGGCCTGCTCGCGATGGCGATGGTGCGCCGCGTGTTTCGTCCCCGCGGCACCGCAACGCGGCCGGAGATCGGCGCGGCAGTGGAGCACCTGGAAGTCTCAGATCTGCACGCGCCGGAAACTCTTGCGCGGGTGCGTGCCTTTGGCGCCGACGTCGGCGTGTCGATCGGCGCGCCGATCTTGCGCGCGACGCTGTTCCGACTGCCCCGACGGGGAACGATCAATCTCCACCTCGGAAAGGTCCCCGACTTTCGCGGTGCGCCGCCGGCATTTTGGGAGTTGGTCAAAGGCGCATCAACGGTTGGTGCTACGGTGCATTGGATGGACGACACCCTCGATACTGGCGCGGTCATCGCCGCCGGCGAGGCACCGATTTATTCGACCGACCGCGTCGCAGACGTCGAGGAGCGCGTGACCGAGTTGGGAACGATCGTGCTCCGCGATGCACTCGACGCCATTGCGTCCGGAGACGCGACGGGGCGCGTTCAGACCGCGGGCGGCGCCACGCACCGCTTTCCGACGCTGCACCAGCGCATGGCGCTCGCCTCGCGCCTCGCATGGAGGCGCTGGCGCACGCGATTGGCGCCGCGTCGCGTGATAAAAACTGGCGCGATGGCGGTGGCGCTATTCGCATATCGCCCCGCGAGAGACGCACTGCGTACCCTCATGCGGCGTCACCCGGTTCGGGCGTTCAACTTTCACCGAGTCACCACGCTGTGCCGCGACGGCATGACGATCACGCCCCGAGCGTTTGCGGAGTGCATGCGCTACTTGGCGCGCACGCACGACATCGTCTCGCTCGAGCGTGCCGTGGAACTCGTGCGCTCCGGCGCCAGGCTTTCGCGTCCTGCTGCCGTAGTGACATTCGACGACGCGTATCGGAGCGTATTCAAACACGCACTCCCCACGCTCGCCGCGCTCCAAGTTCCAGCGACCTGCTTCGTCAGCACCGACCTCGTTGGTACGGATCGGCGGTTCGATCATGACGACCCGTGTGTGATGCGCCGATACTTCGACGTCATGGACTGGGGCGAACTCGCGACGTTGAAAACTGCGGGCTGGAGCTTCGGCACCCACACGGCGAACCATGTGCGACTATCGGAGTCGAGCGGCGCGACGCTCGTCCGCGAAATCGAGGCTCCGATTGCCGCGTTGCGTGAACAGCTCGGCGTCTCGGCTCAGGTGCTAGCGTACCCATTTGGCGGGCGGGGCGATATCTCCGACGTCGCGCTCGACGCTGTGCGCCGCGCGGGACAATCGACTGTGTTCTCCAATTTTGGCGGCGAAAATGAGACCGGTTCGACGGAATTTGTTCTGCGCCGCTTCGACGTCGGCGGCGATCACGAGCCCCTCGCCTGGCGGTGCATGGTACGAGGCATCGATCTCCGACGATGGAAGCGACTGTGGCCGGCGTGAGCGAATCGCGGGTCGACGCAACGCGCGTCGCGATGCCGACGTCTGATCAGTCGCCGCTACGCGTCACACACGTCGTGTTCGACTTCAACGGCGGCGGCATGGAAAGCCTCGTCGCGGAGATGGCGGCTCGGTCACGCGGTTCAAGCGTGAGCGTGTCGCTGATTACGCTGAGCGGCCGCGTCGGTCGGCTCGGAGAGCGGACGCGAGATCGATTCGATCAGTTCCGTGTCCTGCGCCCCATGTCCGGCGTGTCGATGCTGCTGCCCGTGGGCGTGGCGCGCGCGATTCGCGCCACCCGCGCCGATGTGGTGCATGTGCATACGGGCTCGTGGTACAAGGGCGCGCTGGCTGCGCGCATTGCGGGCGTAAAATCCGTCGTCTACACCGAGCACGGCCGGGAGCACGACGATCCGCCGCTCAAACAGTGGATCGACCGTCGAGCCGCGTCGAACACGAGCGCCGTCGTCGCCGTCTCGAGTCGGCTCGCGCACTATCTGGTCGAAACGGTCGGCATTCCGGCCGCCAAGATGCGAACAATTCACAATGGTGTGGATACGGACGCGTTCACGCCCGGACCGGTGCCGGCTGAATTTCGTGCCTCTGTCGGCGTGCCCGATGGAGCGCTCGTCATCGGCAGCGTCGGGCGGCTCGAACCGGTGAAGTGTTATGAGCATTTGCTCAAGGCAGCGGCGTTGCTCCGCGAACGACTCGCGCGACCGTTCGTCGTCGCGCTGTTCGGCGACGGCAGCGAGCGCGCGGCGCTCGAGCGGCGCGCCGTCGAGCTTGGCGTCGGCGACCTGGTCCGCATGCCAGGCTGGACGCACGACGCCGTCCATGCGTACCGGTTGATCGACATCTTCGTGCTCCCGTCGCGCAGTGAAGGGCAATCGGTGAGTTTGATGGAGGCGATGGCGTGCGGGGTGGCGCCGGTTGTCACCGACGTCGGGGCCAACGCGGAAATGGTGGGGCCGGACCTTAGTAGGTACGTCGTGCCGCCGGAGCGGCCGGACGCGCTCGCCGAGGCCGTGCACCGGATGTCGGAGCCAAGCGTGCCCTTGTCGGCGCTCCGGGCTGGCGTTCGTCAACGTGCAGTCGATGAGTACGGTCTCGCGCGGATGATGCTGCAGTACGAACGGCTGTATCGATCGGTGCTGCGGCGATAGCGTGACATTCGAGCGCGTCCGCGCCGAACTGAGCCGCGGCGAACAAACCCGGACTCTAGCTGGACAACTGACGCGTCGATGCTTAGGTCACGGTTGACGCATTGCATCGTCAATCTCTAACGGGTCGAACACGTGGTTCGGCCCGGACACATCTTTGGGTACCCGCACTTTTACCTCGGACTCCACATGCAGGATATCAAGGCCGAACGGGCGTTCTACGACACGCTCTTCACCGACAAGCCCGACAACGAGCACATCACGTTCGGCTACGATGAGCTCTATGAATTCGCCTTCCCGAGTCCGCCAAAGGGTTTGGTGCTCGATCTCGGATGCGGAACTGGCGCTCACACGATTCGCCTCGCACGACGCGGGTACGAAGTGGTCAGCGTCGACCTCACCGAGCCCGGTGCGCGGTCGGCCAAGCAGCGCCTGGAAGGCGAGGGCTACAAGTCGATGGCGCTCGTCGCCGATGCGGAGCATCTCCCATTTCGCGACGCATCTGTCGACACCGTTTGGGCCGCGCTGCTTCTGCACCACTTTCCCGTGCTCGACCGCCTGCCGCGCGAAATGCGTCGCGTCACGAGCCGTCGTATCGTCACGTTCGAGCCGAACTCCGGGAATTTTCTCACCTGGCTTGCGTTCAACGTCATCAACCAGGTGTGGGGCCTCAAGACGACAACGAAGAATCAGCGTTCGCTGAAGCCGAGCGCGGTGAGGAAGGCGTTCGAGCCGCTCGGATTCAAGAGGTTCAGCGTGCAGTTCGTCGACCGCGGTTGGAACGATGGCGCCGGAAGCATCGCGCGGCGCACGTACCGCGCGCTCACGAGCGTGCTCCCGGAGCGCTTCCGCGCGAACAAGTTCCTTCTCACCGCCGAGCTTGGCGCGTAGCGTCGTTCGTGTCGCGCTCGCGCTGGGTGTGTCTGATGTACCACGACGTCACCCCCGAACCCTCGGCCGTGGGCGGAGGCGCGACGTTCTTCTCCGTCTCGCGTGCCGGTTTCGAACGCCAGCTCGATACGATCGCGTCGATGGGACTGCGCGGTTGTTCGATCGCCGAAGTATTGAGCGGCGATGCGGCGAATCGCGTCGCCATATCGTTCGACGACGGTGACTTTGGCCAGGCGGCGCGTGCGTTTCCCGCCTTGGCCGCCCGGGGAATGACCGCCACGTTCTTTGTGACGACCGGTTGGATCGGTCGCGCCGGATATGCGTCGTGGGAACAGCTGCGCGAGATGCGCGCGAGTGGCATGGCGGTCGAGTCACACACGCACACGCATCCATTCTTGTCAGAGTTGTCTGACGACGCCGTGCGCGACGAATTGCGCCGCTCTCGGGACCTCATCGGCCAAGAGTTGGGGGCACCCGCGTCGATGATCGCGCTGCCCGGCGGAGACGCGCCGCGCGCTTCACTACGCGGCCTCTTCGGTGAGGAAGGGTATCGGGTCGTCGCGACCTCACGATGGGGAATCAACGGTGGCGTCCGCGATTCCTCGTTGCTCTACGTCCGCCGGTGCACCGTGCGCGGTGAGCCCGACGCTGCCGCGTTCGCCGCCATTGTCCGGGGTAGCGGCTGGCTGAGAATGAGAAAGCGTGCGCGCGAACGTGTGCTGGCGTTGGTGCGGTCGTCGCTCGGCCCTACGCGCTACGCTCGATGGCGTCGCGGCGTGCTCGACGCGACGAACTCCGACGGTACAGAACGCTGAGCCCGACGCCGCTGGACATCGTCCACGTCGTCGTCCCGGCCATGTCGGGCGGTCTCGAGCGCGTCGTCGAAATGCTCTCCGCGGGACAGGTTCGCGCCGGGCACCGGGTCGCGGTGATCGCGGTCGTGTATGCAGGTAATCCGCGCCCGCCATTGCTCTCCAAGCTCGCCAACGCCGGCGTGGAGGTGATGCTGGTCGAGACGCGCGGTCGCGCGTACGGCGCAGAACGCGCCGCCGTGAAACGCGCGCTGCAAACGCGTCGCCGGGGCATCGTGCATACGCATGGCTATCGGGCTGACGTCCTGCATCTGGCAACCGCCCGCGCGCTCGGCCACGCAGTCGTCAGCACGCTGCACGGATTCACTGGTGGGGATTGGAAGAACCGTCTCTACGAGCGTCTGCAACGCCGCGCGGTGCGGCGGGCGCACCGGGTCGTGGCCGTGTCGCGCGCGATTGGAGACCGAATGTCGGCGAGCGGGGTGCCGAGCAGTCGCGTGCGCATTCTGCAGAATGCGTTCGCCGCAACAGCGACGATCGCGTCTCGCGCGGAGGCGAGAGCGCAACTCGCGCTCGGCGAATTTGATTGGGTCGTCGGGTTCGTCGGCCGGCTGAGCGCGGAGAAGGGACCGGACGTGCTGCTCGAGGCCCTCGCGCAGCTGCTGGATCTTCCGATTCGCTGCGTATATATCGGCGACGGAAGGGACGAGAGTGCCCTCCGCGAACGGTCGCGCAAGCTTGGTCTGAGCGACCGCGTGCGATGGGCAGGTGCCATTGACGACGCCGGCGCACTGTTCCGCGCCTTTGACCTTTTTGCGCTGAGTTCGAGAACCGAGGGGACGCCCATAGTGCTTTTCGAGGCTATGAGCGCTGGAACGCCGGTGGTTGCTAGCGCGGTAGGCGGGGTGGGGGACGTCGTCGGAGCTGGGGAGGCGTGGCTCGTGCCGGCGGAAGACCCGAAAGCGCTGGCGGGAGCGATCCGAGAGGCCTTCACAGACGCAACTGCCGGAGCACGCCGCGCCGCGGCCGCCGCCGGTCGCCTCGCGACAGGATTCTCGGCTGAACGATGGGTCGAGGGGTACGACGCCGTGTATCGAGAGGCATTGGAAGTGGAGGCGGCGAAGGCGCGGTCGCGCGATGAGCCAACTTGATGCCCAGCAATTATTTGGCGGCGACAGCCAGATATTGCACACCCTTGCCGCCCGTATGCCCGGCAACGAGTTTTCATCGGCGACGTCTCGTCACCGGCTCAACGCCGCGCCCCGCCCGCGCGCGGCCATAGCATCGAGGAGGACGGCCTTCGTGCCGATCCTTTGTTGTGTGCGCAGCCTCGACTTATTCCGAGCATGACAGATAGCATTGCCGGCGCCAATTCGGCGCGCTTGGCCCAGGATGTCCGCCGCAGCCAAGTGTCGATTGGGACTTTTTGTCCGAATCGAGCTCGGGCGCGCGCGCGAATTTGGAGCCGCTAGCGCGATGCCTGTCGACTTTGTCACGACCACCCCGGATCACGTCGAGGAGGAGGTCGTCCGGTACTGGTCGGCTCGCGGCCAGTTCCCCGATTGGGGCGATGACGAGCATCGAAATCTCTGGAATTGGCGGTACCGCGCCCTTTCTGACGGACCGACGCTCGTCTGCGTGGCCCGCGATCGCGAGTCGTCCGAGGTGGTTGGCCACGTCGCCGTTTATCGCCGCAACTTCGAGATCGACGGCAAGCCAATCCGCGTCGGCCTGCCGGGCAGCTTAGCCCTTCGTCCGGAGTTTCAGGGCGGATTGGCGGGCGCCAAGCTTGCCGGGTTTCCTCGCCAGCAGCTGCGTGACGGAGCGTTCGACGTCGTTCTCGGCTTTTCCAATCTCGCCGCACACGCGCTACTTACGGGCACGGGCGCACGCGACCTCGGACCGCTCAGCTACCACGTCGATTTGCGGCGCTCCGCACGGTTCCTCGGGCAGCGCGTGCCAGCGCTTGCTTCGCTCGCAGCGCCTGTCGATGCGGCGCTGTCGATTCGACGCCGCTGGCGGCGTCGCGCCGGTCTCGTCCGTCGCTCCGGCCTCGACGTCCGTCTCCTCACGGCCACCGAATTTCGGTCGCTCGACCGGTCGCATTGGGTCGCTCCCAAAGGGCGCGTTGTGTCCGCGGACAGCACCGAGTTCGTGGTGCGGCGGTATCTCGAGTGCCCCTATGCGCCGCGCCAGATGTACGGGTTGTTTGATCGCGGCGGAAAGCGACTGCAGGGGTACGCCGTTACGCAGGGGCGCGAGCGCGTCGAAATCTGGAACTGTCAACTCAACAGCGCGCGTCTCGATCTGCCGTCGGCGTTCACCGTGTTGTCAAGCGTGTTCGCTGATTCAGAAGCTCTCACCACGTCCACTTCGCAGTGCTCGGAGCTGGCGAACGACCTGGCGCGCGCAGGGTTTGTCGCGCGGCCTCCGTCGAAATCACCGACCCCGGAACGAATGCTCAACGCCACATTCCTGCCGGAGAATCCCCTCGCGGCGAGCATCGACGATTTTTCTCGCTGGGATTTATGGCTCGGGGCAAGTCAGTATTGAGACACGCGGTGCCATGCCCGCGGGTCGCCACATGATCGCACCGTCGCCGCGGCGGCGGCTGCTTGTGATCACCTATCACTTCCCACCGGACGGCGCCGTCGGCGGCCAGCGATGGGCGGGCTTGTCCAAATATCTCGCGCGTCTCGGATGGGATGTGCACGTCGTCACGTCGGGCCCCCCGGATGGCACGCCGCTACCGGCGAATGTCTACCGCTATCATCGTGTTCGCCGAGCAACGCTGAACGACGCGTACAACGCAGTTGCCAGGCGCATTCGCTCCGCCGTTTCCAACCCGGCGAACACCGCGCCCGCGCCCGCGACGGCAGCCGCCGGCGGTCGTTCGGCCAGTTTGCCGGCGCGCGTGATCTCGAACGGTCGTCTCGTCGCGCAGCTCGCGCTCGGCTTCCCGGACGTTGCGCGCGGGTGGGTACTTCGTGCGGCAGGCGTGGCGCGGGGGCTGCTGCGCCAACACGATTTCGACGCGGTCGTCACGAGCGGACCGCCGCATTCCGCACATTTTGCCGGCTGGCTCGCGACCCTCGGACGACGCGAGGCCTTTGTCGTCGATATGCGCGACCCGTGGCTTCAGACACACAAGAAATGGGGTGCGTACGGCGCAGTCGCCGGTAGCGTTCAGAGTCTGATCGCCGCGCTCCAGCGTACGGTGTTCCGCCGGGCGAGCGCTATCGTCGTCAACACGCACGAGTTCGTGGAGCACCTGCACGAACTCGATGCAGCGCTTCCCGTCTCACACGTTTCGAACGGGGTTGATCTCGAAGGTCTGCCGCTTCGCACGGCGGCGCGGTTCGACACGATTTCGATTGCGTACGTCGGGACGCTGTACGTTGGTCGCAACTTTTCGACAGTCCTCGGGGCGCTCGCGTCGCTCGCGCGCGACCGGTCGGACCAGGCGGCCCGCGTTACCCTTCGTATCGCCGGTCATATGGACCCGCCGCACGAGGAACGTTTACGCGGGCAACTCGCGGCGGACGGACTCACCGAGAACGTGCACATCTACGGCCGTCTTCCCCGGCAAGAGGCGCTCGATCTCCTGGCGCGTTCGGAGCTCGCACTTGTGTTGGCGCAGGAGCAGCCCACGCAGGTGCCGGCGAAGATCTACGAATGCGTGGGACTCGGTGTCCCGACTCTCGTCGTTGCCGAGCGCGACAGTGCAGCAGCGCGCGAGGCTCGGCGGATCGGTGCAATGACACTCGACACCGATGATGTGGCCGGAATGCGCGCGATCCTCGACGATCTGGTCGACGGTCGCGTTCCAGCGTGCATCAGTGCCAAGGTGCCCATTTCGTACGAGGCGCTCGCAGTCCAAATGGACGGGATTCTGACGAGCGCGACAACACGCAGCCGAGCCGAGCGTCAACAGTGACTCGCTCGGTCGCGCACTCGTCTATGGATGTTATCCCCTTCGACGCCGTCCGCTCAACCCGACCCCTGCGCGACAACCGGCTAAATCGGTGCGTTCGCGCGCCGCGAACTGCCGTCTACCCCACGAGCCTTATCTCATGATCGCCACCGAACGAAACGCCGCATCGCGCTTCACCGCCGCGCAGGACCTCAAGGCTCGCGCGCAGATCGTCGCCGGCGTGGCTGCCGAACATGCGAATGCCGTCGATCGTGAGGCGCGGTTCCCCGCCGAAACATTCGCCGCCGCGCGACAACAGCGGCTGCTGAGCATGCTCGTACCCACCGAACTCGGTGGCGACGGGGCCAGCGTCTCAGACGTGGTCGACGTCTGCTACATGCTCGGAATGAGCTGTGGATCATCGGCGATGATTTTCGCAATGCACCAGATCCAGGTTGTCATTCTCCTTCGGCACGGCAAGGCGAGCGACTGGCATCAACAACTGCTGCGTCGTCTGTGCGCGGACCAGCTCTTGTTCGCATCGTCGACGACAGAGAATCAGACGGGTGGCGTCGTGCGCGCGAGTTCGTGCGCCGTCGAGCGGTCCGGTTCGAAGATGTCGCTCGTAAAGAATGCGACGGTCATGTCGTACGGCGCGGAAGCCGACGGTGTGCTTGTCACCGCTCGGCGCGCTGAGGATTCGCAGCCGGCCGATCAGGTGTTGGTGGCGTTCGTGAAGGGCGACTATGAGCTCGAGCGCATCAAGGAATGGGACACAATGGGGATGCGCGGGACGTGCAGCACCGGCTTCACGCTGCGCGGCAAGGGTGACGTTGAACAAGTCCTGCCCGAGTCGTACGAACGGATTCACCCGCAGAGCATGGTGCCGATCGCCCACCTCACGTGGAGTGCGGTCTGGTGCGGCATCGCGGCGGGGGCGGTGGGCCGTGCGCGCCGGCTGGTTCGCAACGGCGCCAAGCCGGGCAATCAGACGCCTCCGGGCGCCTCGCACCTGACACGGGCGATGATGTCGCTGCGTGCGCTTCGCGGAAGCATTGCGTCGGCAGCCGCGAGCTACGAGACAGCGGCGGCGGCACCGGGCGGCGAACTCCTCGAGGCGATCGACTTCCAGACCGGAATGAATCTGCTCAAGGTGAACTCTTCGGAGTCGGCCATCGAGACGGTGATGAGTGCGTTCCAAGCGTGCGGGCTGTCTGGGTACCGCAATGACGGCGAGTTCAGCGTCGCGCGGAGTGTCCGGGACGTGCTTTCTTCGGCCATCATGATCAACAACGAGCGAATTCTCGCCGGAGCGGCGAGTTCGCTTCTACTCTTCGACGTGCCGGCGCTCCTCACGAACTGACAACTGACATCGATTGCGTCGCCGATCCGTCGATCAGACGATCGCGTTGACGGCTCGACATCTTTCACGGGAACGTGTCAAACATGCCCACCAACCAATTGGCGCGCGATCGGCTCGAATCGATCACCGAATCACTGTTGCAGCCCACGGCCGCGAATGGCGTCCAGGCGCGAACGGGCCTCTTCGAGCAAGTGATCGCCGGCCTCACCGCGATGATCACGCGGCACAGAGATCCGGGGACGGAGGTGCTGCGCTTTCCGCCGGTGATGAGCCGTGCTCTGCTCGAGAAGTCGGGATACCTCAAGAGTTTTCCGCACTTGCTGGGCTGCGTGAGCTCGATGCACGGCACCGAAGCGGACATTCGCGCGCTCGTAGAGGGACGCGCCGGCGGCCGCAACTGGGTCGACGCGCTCGCGGCCACGGATCTCGTACTGACGCCCGCCGCCTGCTACCCGGTTTACCCGATCGTCGCGGCGCGCGGCGATGTGCCGCGCACCGGCACAGTGGTGGACGTCGAATCGTATTGCTTCCGCCGGGAGGCTTCGGCGGAGCTTGGGCGCATGCAGGCGTTCCGCATGCGCGAGTACGTTTGTATCGGCGCACCGGAGACCGCGGTTGCGTTTCGCGAGCGATGGAAAGCGCGTGCTGAAGCGATGGCGCACCAACTTGCCGTTCCGTTCAAGCTGGCGCCGGCGAGCGATCCCTTCTTCGGCCGAGCCGGAAAGCTGATGGCTATGAACCAGGTGGAGCAGGCGCTCAAGTTTGAGCTACTCATTCCAGTGAATTCCGAGGAAGAGCCGACGGCCTGCATGAGTTTCAACTATCACCAGGACCATTTCGGCTCCACGTGGGGCCTTCGCACGGATGACGGCGCCGTCGCACACACGGCCTGCGCTGCGTTCGGCATGGACCGGCTGGGCGTCGCGCTGTTTGCCACACACGGGCTCGATCTTCAGGCATGGCCGTCGTCGGTCCGCGAGGTGCTCTCGCTCTGATGCGCAACGAGACGATCGCGCTGCACGCCGGGTACGACTCCGAGCCGACGACCAAGGCGGTTGCGGTGCCGATCTATCAAACGGCAGCGTACGAATTCGACAGCGCTGAACACGCGGCGGCGTTGTTCGATCTCAAGATGGAGGGGTTCCGTTACTCTCGCATCAGCAACCCGACGAACGTCGTGCTCGAGCGTCGCGTGGCGGCGCTCGAAGGTGGAATCGAGGCGCTCAGCGTTGCGTCCGGGCAGGCGGCGATGCACTTCGCGACGCTCAACGTCACGTCCGCCGGCACGAACCTGGTGTCCGTTCCCCAACTGTACGGGACGACGTACACGCTGTTCGCGCACATCTTTCCAAAAATCGGCGTCACCGTCCGCTTCGCGCGCGACGACAAGCCCAAGTCGATCGAAGCGCTGATCGACGACAATACTCGGGGCGTGTACTGCGAGAGCGTCGGCAATCCCGCCGGGAACATCTGCGATCTCGAAGCGCTCGCCAAGATCGCGCACAAGCACGGCGTCCCGCTCATCGTCGACAATACGGTGGCGACGCCAATTCTGCTTCGCCCGATCGAGTACGGCGCGGACGTCGTCGTCCATTCGCTCACGAAGTTCATGGGTGGGCACGGCACGACGATGGGCGGCATCATCGTCGACAGCGGCAAGTTCCCGTGGGCGAAGCATGCCGACCGTTTTCCGATGTTCAGCGAGCCGGATGCGTCGTATCACGATCTCGTATATACAGAACACTATGGGGCGGCCGCGTACATCGGCCGCTGTCGGAGCGTGTATCAGCGCACCATGGGTTCCGTCCTGTCGCCGCTCAACGCGTTCCTGCTACTCCAGGGTATCGAGTCGGTCGCGGTGCGCGTCGATCGACACGTCGACAATGCAAAGCGAGTCGCCGAGTTTCTGCGCGATGACGAACGAGTGGAATGGGTGAATTACGCTGGGTTCCCAGACAGCCCGTATTACGCGTTGACGCGGAAGTACCTCGGCGGACGCGCTTGTTCGCTCCTGACCTTCGGTATTCGCGGCGGACTGGCTGCCGGCACGAAGTTCTACGACGCCCTGGGTCTCATCAAGCGCGTCGTGAATCTCGGCGATTCGAAGTCGCTCGCCTGTCATCCGGCGTCGACGACGCACCGGCAGATGTCGGCTGAGGAACAGGCCAAGGCAGGCGTGACGCCCGAAATGATTCGGTTGAGCATCGGGATCGAACACATTGACGACATCGTCGCCGATCTCGATCAGGCGCTCGCCGCTGCTGTCCGTGGCTCGGGAGCCCGGTCCGCCGCGCGCCCGAAGGAGTCCGGCAAGAAAGCCAAGGGCAGCGCGGGCAACGGCACGAAGCGAGTGCCGGCCCGGTGAGCCCGTCTCCGTCGAACTCGCCGTCGAGAAGCATCGCTCGCGCGGATTCAGACCGTCGCGATCCGCTCGTCATCGGGCTCGTGAACAACATGCCCGACTCCGCACTGCAAACCACGGAACGGCAATTCCGTGAGCTGCTCACGACGGCCGCAGAAGGGCGCGACGTTCGCCTCCGATTGTTTTCGTTTCCCGAGCTCATTCGCGAAGACGCGGGACGCGCCTACGTGGCCGAACACTATGAGAACATCGAGTCCCTGTGGCAGGGGCAATTCGATGGATTGATCGTGACCGGAGCCGAGCCGCGCACGGCCGTGCTGTCCGACGAGGTGTATTGGACTTCTCTAACACGGCTCGTCGATTGGGCAGAGGAACATACGACCTCCACCGTCTGGTCGTGTCTCGCGGCGCACGCCGCGGTATTGCACCTCGATGGCATTGTGCGTCGGCGATATCCGTCGAAACTGCACGGCCTGTTCGCGTGCCACCGCGTGGGTGAACATCCGCTCCTGGCCGGCCTGCCCGCCGCGTGGAGCATCCCCCATTCGAGGCTGAACACGCTGGCGAGCGAGGATCTCAAGGCAGCCGGCTATGACATCGTGTCCGACTCGCTCGAAGCTGGCGCCGATGCTTTCGTTCGGCGCGAACGAAGCCTGTTTCTCTTTTTTCAAGGGCATCCGGAGTACGATCCGGGCGCGCTCCTGCGTGAGTATCGCCGCGACGTAGCCCGGTTCTTGGCCGGCACGCTGGACAGCTATCCCGACATGCCCCGCGGCTACTTTGACGCTGACACGACGCTGGCGCTCGATGCATTTCGCGAGCGCGCAGTTCACGATCGTCGTTCGTCATTGCTCGATGAATTTCCCAAACTCGAGGCGCGCGAAAAGCTGTCACACAGTTGGCGAGCGCCGGCCGTCCGCCTCTACGCCAATTGGCTGACCTATCTGGCGACCGCCCGATCAGCTTCATCGCCGTCCGCGTCGGGGCGTCAGGCCGCCGCGGCGCGGTCGCGATAGCTCATTCCATCTGATGCACTCGTGACGCACGACGACGTGCCGGCCCCACCGGTATCCGCGCTTTTCCCGCCGCTCGCCGAGCGTGAGCGTTGGGACGATTTTCTGACGCGCGAACTTCCGCGGGCGAATGAGCGAATCGCGCACGGCTCCGTCGTGCCAACGATCGACATGGCGCGCTCTGCGCGCGGAGCTCGCGACGTTCGACTTCGCGGCGCCGCGCGCTCTCGACGAGTTGCTCCCGTGGACGATTGCGCAGATCGAGCATGGTGTGGTACACATGACGAATCCGCGCTACTTCGGCCTGTTCAATCCAGCGCCATCCTTTCCAGCGCAATGCGGCGATCGCGTTGTCGGCGCGCTGAACCCGCAACTGGCAACGGCGACGACGTCTCCGGCCGCGGTTGAGATCGAGGCACACGTCATTCGCGCTGTGGCGCGGCAGGCCGGTCTGCCGGACGACTCGACCGGCCACTTCACATCGGGCGGTTCGGAGGCGAACTACACGGCGGTCATTTGCGCGTTGACGCACGCCAACGACCGTTTCGCGGCGGATGGCGCGCGCGCGTACGCGGGAGCACCGGTCTTCTACATCTCCCGCGAGAGCCACCTCGCCTGGGTGAAGATCGCGCATCAAGCGGGAATCGGACGCTCGGCGGTGCGGCAGGTGGCGACCGACGGCACCGGGCGAATGGACGTTCGTGCGCTCGCATCGATGATCGCCGAGGACAAGGCGGCTGGGCGCGTTCCTGTGCTCATCGTCGCGACGGCCGGTACGACGAACGCGGGCATGATCGATCCGATTGGCCCGTGTGCGGACCTCGCGGAGCAGCACGGACTTTGGCTCCACATCGACGCCGCGTGGGGCGGGGGAGTCGTCGCGTCAGATCGGTATCGCGGTCTCCTCGACGGCATCGAACGCGGTGATTCCGTCACGATTGACGCGCACAAGTGGTTCGCGACGACGATGGGCTGCGGCATGTTCATGACGCGCCACGCAGGGATCCTCTCCTCGACGTTTCAGGTGTCGACCGGGTTCATGCCGTCGAATGCCGCCACGGTCGACCCGTACGTGACTACCGCGCAGTGGTCGCGTCGATTCCTCGGTGTGCGTCTGTTCCTCGCGCTCGCGGCGGCCGGTTGGAAAGGCTACGCGGCACACGTCGAGCGATCGATCGCGCTGATCGCGTTGCTGCAGCGGAAGCTCGCCGGCCACGGCTGGCGAATCGCCAACGAGTCGACGCTTGCCGTCCTCTGCGTCGAGCCGCCCGCTGGCGCGGCCGATGCGCGCACGATCGGTGCGCGCGTGCTCGCGTCGGGTCGCGCATGGGTCGCAGTGGCGAAGTTCGAGGGACGTGATACGATTCGCATCTGTCTCACACACGGCGAGGCGGCGGTCGACGACATCGATCAGCTCGTCGACGCAATGAACGCAGCACGCTGAGTGGCGCCGCCCACGAACCCAGACCGGAGATTCCTCACATGTCCGTGAATGTCAGATCCACCATAGTTTCAAACTTCGAGCAGGTGGCGAAGGAACAGAAGAAGAAACTCGCGCAGCTCTCAGACGAGATGCCGCTCATGGATTCAGGGCTCGATTCGCTGTGCTTTGCGATCGTCGTCGCGCGCCTCGAAGACGCGCTCGGCTACGACCCGTTCAGCCAATCAGACGACGCACAGTTTCCTGTCACATTGGGCGACTTCATCAAGTTCTACGAGAATGCCGCTCCGTAGCACGCGGTCGCTGGCTGAGGGGCTGAGCGCGGCGCCGGAGCAATTCCAGCGCGGCCTGTGGGCACCCGACGCCAGCGTTGCGTTGCGCGATCTCGTGACCGGGTCGAGCCTGGGCGGTCGACTCGAGGAGCTACGGGGTCGGTCGGTATTGCTGACGACATCCAACCAACTCACCGCGGCACTGGCCCTTCTCGAGATCGATGGCGTCGCGCGGCGGATCGTACTTTGTCCTCCTGATCTCGCTGGCGAGCACATTCCGTTCGTCATTGCGACCGCCGAGATCGACGCCGTCGTATCCGATCGACCGACGCCGGAGAGCGCGACAGAGAACATCAGTCGCTTCGTCGTCAGCAGTGCTGTTACTACGTGCGACGTGAACCGAGTGCCGAGCCACGAAACCGAGTGGATCTTGTTCACCTCGGGAACCACGGGCGTGCCAAAAATGGTCGTGCACACATTGGCGAGTCTCGCTGGCGCTATTGCCCCAGCGGGCGCGCTCGCCGGTCCGGTTGTCTGGGCGACGTTCTATGACATTCGTCGATACGGCGGTCTGCAGATTCTGTTGCGCGCGTTGCTCGGCGGTGGCTCGCTCGTACTGTCCGGGCCGAGCGAGTCGCCGGCGGATTTCCTGTCACGAGCGCAGTCCCACGCGGTCACCCACATCACGGGCACACCGTCGCATTGGCGCAAAGCCCTGATGAGCCCGGCCGCACGAGTGGTGACGCCGCGCTACGCCCGACTGTCGGGCGAGATCGCCGACCAGGCGATCCTCGATCATCTGCAGGCGTTCTATCCGGAGGCCAAAGTCGCGCACGCGTTCGCATCGACGGAAGCCGGGGTCGCGTTCGAGGTGGGAGATGGTCTGACCGGGTTTCCTACTAACTTCGTCGGCGGTGGCAACTCCGGCGTCGATCTCAAGGTCGAGCATGACACGCTCCACATCCGCTCGTCGCGCACAGCGCGCGGCTACCTCGGCAATCCGAGTGAAACGCTCCTCGACGCGAGCGGTTTCGTCGACACTGGGGACGTCGTCGAGCGACGAAACGACCGCTATCACTTCATCGGGCGGCGCGGCGGAATTATCAATGTCGGTGGCCTCAAGATTCATCCCGAGGAAGTCGAGGCCGTGATCAATCGCCATCCCGGCGTGCGCATGTCGCTCGTCAAGTCGCGGAAGAATCCCATTACCGGGGCGATCGTCGCCGCCGAGGTCGTGCCGATGATCGCAGTCGAGGGGCCCGCGGCGGCGCAGGCCATGGATGCGCTCAAGGCCGAGATACTCGAGACCTGTCGTGAGGCGCTTCCGCCGCACAAGGTGCCCGCAGCGCTGCGGTTCGTACCGTCGCTCGATGTCACACCGTCCGGCAAGATGGTGCGCCGTGACGCGTAACGTCATCGTCACCGGCGGGAGCCGCGGACTTGGACTCGGCATCGCTCAGGCGCTGCGCGCGACGGGCTATCTCGTCGTCGCCGTCGCCCGCCGCGAGAGCGACGTGTTGACGGATGCGATGAAGGCCACCGTGCCCGGCGAGGGCTCCATTCATTTTCGTAGTTGCGATCTGAGCGAGACGGCCACTCTCCCGGATCTCGTCAAAGGGATTCGAAAAGACTTCGGACCGATCTACGGCCTCGTGAACAACGCCGGAATCGGAACGAGCGGACTCTTAGCGACCATGCGCGAGGTCGACGTCGAAGGGCTCGTTCGCCTGAACACCCTGTCGCCGATCCTGCTGACCAAGTACGTCGTCCGCTCGATGATGGCCGGCGGCGGCGGCCGCATTGTGAACGTGTCGTCGATCGTGAGCGCGACCGGCTACAGCGGGCTCTCGGTGTATAGTGCCACGAAATCTTCAATGGCAGGATTCACACGCTCACTCGCTCGCGAGTTGGGGCAATTGGGTATCACGGTGAATTCCGTCGCCCCCGGTTTCGTCGACACTGAGATGACCGACGACCTGGGCGAACGTCAGCGCGAGACGATCGTGCGGCGCAGCGCGCTCCGTCGCTTGGTCGACGTCGCTGACGTCGCGAGCGCCGTGACGTTCTTGATGGGCGACGGCGCGCGAAACATCACCGGCACGACGTTGACCGTCGACGCCGGCAGCACAGCCTGACCTCCACGCCACTCAGAGCGTCGCGCCCAGGTACGACGCGAGACGAAGCAGGTCCGCGAACACGCCGGCCGCAGTGACTTCGCGTCCGGCGCCCGGCCCCTGCACCACGAGCGGATTCTCGTTGTACCGGCTCGTGCGGAAGAGCACGATGTTGTCGGTGAGCTGAATGCGAGCGAACGGGTGGCTCGTCGGATAGCTGCGCAGGGCAACGCTCGCCTGACCATCACGCCCCACGCGCCCCACGAACCGCAGCACTTCGCCCCTATCGACCGCGTCGCGCCGCAGCCGCTCCATATCGGCGTCGTACGACGGTAGCGCGGCGAGAAAATCGGAGACGGCGCCCTGGGTGAGCGCCTCGGGCACGAGGCCCGTGAGCTGGACGTCGGACAGCTCGACCGTCATTCCGATTTCACGCGCGAGAATGACGACTTTGCGCGCGACGTCCATGCCGGACAGATCGTCGCGCGGATCCGGTTCCGTGTAGCCCAACTCTCGCGCTTGAGCGACGAGCGTGGAAAAGGTGCGCGAGCCGTCGAAGCTGTTGAACAGATACGACAGCGTGCCCGAGAAGATGCCCTCGATCTCGAAGATTTCGTCGCCGGTCTGGACGAGATCGCGAAGCGTCTGAATGATCGGCAGCGCGGCGCCGACCGTCGTCTCGTAGAGATAGTGCGCGCCAACCGTCCGGTTTGCCTGGCGCAGCCGCCGGTAATACTCCAGCGCGCTCGTGTTCGCGCGCTTATTCGGCGTGATAACGTGAATGCCGCTCTCGAGCCACGCGCTGTATAGCCCAGATACGTCGTCGCTCGCCGTGCAGTCGATGAGCACCGAGTGCGGCAAGTGATCGGCGTGCACATGTTGGGCGAAGCGATCGAGGTCGGTCGGCACGCCACGCGCGTTCAATTCGTCGCGCCAGTGCTCCAGATTGATCGGTTGATCGGACACGAGCATCTTCCGCGACGTCGCGATGCCACGCACGCGAAGGTCGACGTCGAAATCCGCCTTGAGTCGGCGCGCTTGATGCGCCATCTGTCGCAACAGCGTGCTCCCGACGTTTCCTGCACCGACAATGCCGATCGACAGCGTCTGGCGCGAGAGATAGAATCCCGCATGGGCGGCGCGCAGGGCGCGCTGGGTGTCCGCGGAATCGACGACGACCGAGATGTTCCGCTCGGACGAGCCCTGCGCGATCGCTCGCAGGCTGATGCCCGCCTTGCCGAGCGCGCTGAAGAATTTCGCGGCGACGCCGGGCTGACCGGCCATTCCTTCGCCGACCACAGCGAGAATGCTGCAGCCCAGCGTCACATCGATGCGTTGGATTTGACCGTGATGCCGTTCGGCGAAAAATGCCCGCTCGACGGTCTCGCGCGCCTGGTCCGCCTGAGCCGCCGGAACGGCGAAGCAGATCGAGTTGCCAGAACTTCCCTGCGAGATCATCACGACGGACACGTTCTCGTCGCGCAGCGCGCTGAACAGGCGCTGTGCGATTCCGCGAACGCCAATCATACCGATCCCTTCAACGTTGATCAGCGCGATCGATTCTACCGTCGCCAGCCCGCGCACATGGTGCGTCGACGACGATTTGGCTTGAATGCGCGTTCCCGGATGGCTCGGGCGAAACGTGTTGCGGATGAAGATGGGGAGATCGCGCTCGACCGCCGTCGAGATCGTGTTGGGATGGATCACCTTCGCGCCAAAGTACGCCAGCTCGATCGCTTCATCGTACGACAGTGTGTCGAGCGTGACCGCTTCGCTGACCAACCGCGGATTTGCGCTCATCACGCCGTCGACGTCAGTCCAGATATGAATTTCCTGCGCGTCGAGCAGCGCGGCGAAGATCGACGCGCTCACGTCGCTGCCGTTGCGCCCGAGCGTCGCGGCAATTCCATCGGCCGTCGACGCGACAAAGCCCGTGATCACGAGAATTGACGGAAGTCCGCCGCGTTTCTCGATCCACGCGTCAGTTCGTTGGCGGGACGCTGGCCATACGACGTCGGCGCCCGTATCGTTGCGGGTCACGACGAGGACGTCGCGCGCATCGAGCCAGTCGACGTTCGAGTGGTGTTCGGCGAGCAGCGCCGCGAGGATCCGAGCGGACCACACCTCGCCGTAACCCGAGACGAGCTCCAACCCGTTCCGCGAATACCCATGGAGAACGGTCGTGACGTGGAGGACCTCTTCCACCTCAGCCAGATCGCGATCCAGTGATTCATTCAGGCGCGCGGCAGATGCTGGGGATACGAGTTCAGTGATCGTGTTGCGGTAGCGAATGCCTACTGCCTCGATGATTTCGCGATACGCGAAATCGCGCGTACCCGCGACATGAACGGCACGTACGAGTTCGTCAGTGACGCCACTCATGGCCGACACGACGATGAGCCGCTCCGCCTCCGGCCGCTCGGCGATGATCGCCGCCACCTGCCGAAAACAATCGGCGTTGGCGAGGCTCGTACCGCCAAACTTGTGTACGACGCGGCTTGGCTTCGAGTTGGTCATGACGCAGTACTCGGAATGTCAGGTTGCATGGCGTGGACGACCGCGGGGCGGAATCGCGTAGGTGGCCGACGGGAGTATTTGGCCGCCCCACCTAAGACGCGCGAACGCCTGAAAGCGCAATGGATTGCGATGCGGGGCCCGGTCGCCAGTGCGTGGTCATAATCGCATCTGTCCGCCGACAATTCGACGATGCGCGTCGGCGTCCAGCCGCCGGTAGGATCGCGCCGCTCGGTCGTACCAGAACAGTTCATCGTTGACCAGGTGCAAATCGTAACCGGAGCGGACGAGGTCCTGCTTTTTGGGCTTAAAGGTTCCCGTGGTCTCGATTGCGCCGAGCAGGCGGACGAACACCGGACGCGCGTAGTCGGGCAGTTGTTCCGCCAGGCGGGCGGCGAGGCGCCCGAAGTCGAATGTTTCGTCAACCACGAGGGCCGCCATGCCGGCTCGCCCATCGCTGCCAGGCACGTCCACGCCGTACACGGTTGCGTCGACGACTCCAGGACACGTTGCCAGTGCCTCGGTAACCTCACTCGTCGAGACATTCTCACCTTTCCAACGAAACGTGTCGCCAACCCGATCGACGAAGTGGAAGAAGCCGGCTGCATCGCGGCGCATCAAGTCGCCGCTCCGAAACCAAACATCTCCGCTGACAAATACATCGCGCAGCATCTTGCGCTCCGATGCTGTACGGTCGGTGTAGCCGTCGAAATGCGCCTCTGGTGATTCGCCCTCGCTCGAGATCTTGGCGATCGCCTCGCCAACCTCGTCGGGTGCGCAGCGCACGCATCGACCGGTGTCGTCGCGAATCGGCTCGCCTGCGTCGACGTCGAAGCGGACGAGCGCAATCGGAAACCGATGTGCGAGAAAGGGCGGGATGCGTCCGATCGCGCCCGGCTTTCCTTCGCAGTTGTATAGCGAAAAGTTTGCTTCGGTCGCCGCGTAGAATTCGAGAATGCGAGGAATGTGAAAACGCTGTTGAAACGGTTCCCAGACGTCGGGGCGCAGCCCATTGCCGCAGCACATTCGCAAGTGATGGTCGCGCTCGCGCGGATTCGGCGGGGCATTGAGCAAAAAACGACAGAGCTCTCCGATGTACTGGAATAGCGTGCAGTTCGAGTCGATGACGTCGTCCCAAAACCCGCTCGCCGAGAATCGCTGTCGCACGACGACTGCCCCACCGCGGACCAGCATGGCACCAACGGCGACAATCCCGCCGACGCTGTGATACATCGGCAGACAGTCGTACATCTTGTCGGCCGGCGTGGCGTCGAGCAGGCCGGCGAACCAATAGCTCCACTGCATGACGCGGTGGTGGCTGACATTCGCGGCTTTCGGCAGGCCGGTCGTTCCGGACGTGTAGATGTACAGTGCGCGGTCGGCAAGCGACGGTAGCGAACATTCGCCCGCGGTCACTGGCGCGCCGGACAGATGCTCGATCGCGCGATCGACGCGCTCAAAGTCGCCGCGCCCGTCACCGTGCGCCCAATATCGGATCGTCGGTGGAAGAGAGACGCGCGCCGCGGCGACGGCCGGTGCGAGCGCGTCTCCGGCGATCACGTGCGTTGCTCCCGCGATCTGAATCGCGTGCACGAGGGCGTCGCCGACGAGGTTCGTATTGATGAGCGCTACGACCGCGCCGACGCGGGTGACGCCGAGCCAGATCGCGAGGTACTCAGGACAATTCGGCATCACGAGTGCTACGACGTCGCCCCGGGCGAGACCCTGCGCGAGTGCCCAACGCGCGTAGCGATTCGCTAGGTCGGCGAGCTCGCGATAGCTCAAGCGCGAATGCTCCCCGACTAGGGCGGGCGCCGTACCAAAGCGATCCGCAAGCCCGTCGAGCTGCGTCGGCAGCGTGACCAGAGGGTTCCGCGCAATCGGTGCCGTCGCTTCGAGGGCTCGCACCCACGTCTTGGTCGGAGATTCGTGCGCGCGATCAGCCACCGTGATACCACCGGTACTCTTGCTGCGCCTCCGCGGTACCTTCGCGCTGCATCCCTACACTGGCCGCGCTATCTTCCGGACATTCGACCGGTTGCTCACGGTTGCGTTGTGGGCGAAGCTTGGAGTTGTCGAAGGACATGGGTGGGATAGGGCTGGGTCGCATCAACTTTCAGCGTCGAGAGGCAGCTCGCGATGACGGATCGGCTCGAGACCGAACGGCTCTTGCTCGGACTCTACGCAGCGCGAGTGCGCGGCGATCTCCCTGGCGTGTGTGACACGTTTACGCCGGACGCGGTGTTTCAAATCGCCGGCGCGAGCAACGCGAGTCCCGTGGCCATCACGGCGCGAGGTATTGGAGAATACCGGCCCTTGCTTGCCATCATGATCAAGACGTTCAAACTGAGCGATGAGTCGATTCTGTCGCTGCTCATCGACGGATCGAAGGCCGCTGTGCATTGGCGGGTCAACATCCTGTCGAAGATCACCGGGACCACCGTGCTGACGGAATTGGTTGACATGATCGAAGTTCGGGACGGACGGATCGCGTCCTACATCGAGTTCTTCGCGCCGCACTGAGCGCGAGCTGTGTGGCCCGCGGGATGCCGGCCTCACTCTCGCGCCGCCAGCGGTGAAGACAGTGCAGCGCCGATCTCCGCGCCGATCGCCGTCACGATCGCGCGCGCTGACGGAATGACGCGTGACATGCAGTAGAAGTTGTGAATCATTCCAGACTGGCACAGGTACCGAACCGGCACCCCGGCCTGATCGAGGGCCTGCGCGTATGCCGCGCCTTCGTCGCGCACCGGGTCGAACTCCGCTGTATGGATGATCGCCGGCGGCAGCCCGCTGAAATTCCCGGCGCGCAGGGGCGAAACCCGCGGATCGGCCAAGTCAGACTGGTTGGGGCAGTACAGTGTCTTCGCCCACTCGAGGACCGACCGCTCGATGAAATACCCGTGCGCAAATTCAAGCCGCGAAGGCGCTTCGGTGCTCAAATCCGTGACTGGGCATAGGAGCGCCTGAAGTGCGATCGGCGGCCCACCCGATTCCTTGGCAAGTAGACATACCGCGATCGCGAGCGTCCCGCCGGCCGAGTCACCGGCGACACCAAGGCGCGACGCGTCGACACGTAAGTCGCCGGCGTGTTGTGACACCCAGCTGGTGGCAGCCACCGCGTCCTCGATCCCGTCGGGGAATGGATGCTCGGGCGCGAGCCGGTACTGCACCGAAAAGATTCGGCAGCCGCTTCCGTTCGCGAGCAACCGGCAGACACCGTCGTGCGTGTCGATGTCACTAAATACTCCCATCCCGCCGTGAAAGTAGACCACCCCAGCCGATGTGGCATCGCGGGTCTGCTGCGGCGTGTATACGCGAATGGCCAGCGTTCCACCCGGGCCCGGGATCGTGACGTCGTCCACCCGATCAATCGCGATGTCCGATGCGTCAGCAACGCGGGCCAGCTGCCGCATGGCGTCGCGCATATTGGCCACGGACAACTCGGACGTGGCCGGCATACCCCCGACGCGAACCATGTCGAGGAGTCTCTTCGCATGTCGATCCAGCGGCATCTTCGAGCCTCGACGAGATGAATTCGCCGCAGGGGGCCTGCGATTACGCGTTTGCGAGCAATTCCGCCACGAGCGCGCTGATGGCCGCAACGGAGCGAAACTGCGCCGGCGTGATACTCTGTTCCGGAACGAGAACGTCGAACTCCGCCTCGACCGAGAGCACGAGACTTACCATGTCGAGTGAGCTGAGACCCGCCTCACGCAGGTCATCGCCTGGCGCGACTGCGCGGTGGATGGACCGATCGGCCAACAACCGCTGCACGACGCCGGTGACTCTCGCCTGCGGCGACGATTCGTTCAGTTCGGACATGGTGGCGCGGCCTCGGTGGCTCTCGTCGGGTCGTGTCTCGCGTTGCCGGCGCGCATCGCACGGCGGCAGGTCGCATACAAACGTACAGAGGGCGTCGGACAAAATCACCGGACTGATGTCCGGCGGTTGACGGCGACCGGTGTCAGGATTGGCCGACGCCGAATCGTCGAGCGACCATGCCAACCGCGCGCGCGATCGAGGATCGAACAGGCCGCGGCTCCAACATCCAGTCTTCGCCGACGTCCACTACGTCCTGGCAAAAATGTCGCTTGAAGTCTGAAATGCCGCCCAACGGATCGTCAGCCGAATCCTTCGTCCCAGCGGTAACGCCTCCGAAGTCGAACCAGCTCGCTCTCGTCGTTGTCGCCCAGGAGATCAGGTCCCACAGCGGAGCGTAGGCCACCGGCGTGCGTCCGAGCTCCGGGCGCCGCGTCGAGCCTCCCGCCTCATACGTGACATAGTCGCCGTGCATCACGCCCCACGAGAAGGCCAGCAGCGATTCGGCGCCCTCGGCTTTCGGATCGAACAAACCGCTCACATGAGAGCGATTCGGCTCTCGTGCCGCAAGTTCGATGATGAACGACCAAGGGAAATGCGGCGACGCGCCCCCGGTGCGGGCGTACGTCTCACGCAGCAGTTCTTCCAGACGCGGGGCGAGCGCAACATCGGTGATGCGGCGAATCTCCAACCCGCGCTTGACCGGTTCTCGTACGTTGCGCCGAACCTTCAAATTCAGCGCGGACAGCAGGGCTTCGGCGCCGGGCGCAAGCTCCAGCGCCAAGGTCCTGGCGTAGGACCGAGTGTCCGGGGATTTCGCGAAGCCCGTGTCGGCGAGCGCGGCCTGTAGCGCGGAACGCCGCTCTTCGTTGCGCTCGAACACCTCGATCGAGACGCGCAGGCATGATGCGTCGCGTCGTGCTGCGTCCACGATGCCGTCGAGCAGCTGGCGGTCGACACGAATGTCGGCGGCCGCGCACATTCGCTCGATGCGATACAGGCGATGGCCCGGCAAAGCTCGAGTCTTGGATATGCCGACGCTCACAGCTGCCTGCGGCTGAGACGCGGCGTCACGCGCGACGACGAGAAACGCATCGTCTTGCCCGGTGTGCCGAAGCCACTCGGCACGCTGGGGGAAGGGAAGCAAAATGCCATCGCCTTCCAACGCTTGCTCAGCGTCCGTCCGATCAGCGCCCAACCCAAAGATGGTCGTCACGAACCTGCCGGTGGGGGCTGACGTGCGCGGGAGAGTCATCAACGAGCGTTGGGGAGGTTACGGGAAGGAACTACGATCTTTGGTACCCGTCATCGAGCGGCGAACGCTGCGGAGCGCTGCAGTCAGGCGATCGGGAAGCGCGCACCGTAACAGCATCGCCGCTCGCCGGTCAACCCGCGGCATCACCACGAGACTCTTGGCCAGTCGACGAGCCGCAGGGAGTCGGTGGCCCACGTTCAATTCCGCCTCCCCGACCCAGGCGAGAGAATCCGCGATGCGTCGTCGAATTGTCGGCGCCGGCAACGTCAACTCGGGTGCAGTGCGCGGAAGCCATCGCTCCACCGTCCGCAGGTTGTTGCGAGCGATCTCGAGCATCATCGACGGCCGCGTGAGTTGGTCGGCGGCGCCAATTCGGTACAAAGTGGACGGAGCGTCGATGAATACGACGGGGCCGCCGGAACAGAGGCGAACGTAAAACTCGTAGTCTTCTCCGGTGCGTGCGAATGTCTCATCGAACCCGCCGGATCGCTCGACGCGCGACCGCCTGAATAGTACGGTCGACGTATGCAGCAGATTGCCGAGCAGAATCGCGCTGAACAGGTCGCCAGTGCGGACTGGCGCGCCACGGAGCGCCGTCGGCGCGTTTGGCGCGAGCGAGCCGAGTGTGTCGACGTTCGGAAGCGTTCGCTCGATGTCGATCTTCTCGTACGCGGCGTACATCACACGCAAATGGCGATCGCGAATGACCTGCGCGGCATCGTCGATCGCGGTCATGTCTGTCCAGACAACGCCGGCCTCCGGATACCGACGCAACGCAGCGAGTTGCGCTTCGACTTTCCATGCAAGCCACGAATCGTCGGAATCGAGAAAGGCAATGAATTCGCCGCGAGCGTGGCGCATTCCAAGATTCCTCGCCGCCGAGACCCCGGCATTTTCCTGGCGGACGTATCGCGCCCGGAGACCGTATTGCTTGACGAGTGCCGCGGTGTCGTCGGAGGAGCCATCGTCAGCAACAACGACCTCGAGCTCGGCGTACGTCTGCGCGAGCGCGCTCTCGATCGCTCGACCAACGATGTGAGCGCGGTTGTAGCTGGGAATCACAACGCTCACGAGCCCGGTCACTGGCTCGGACGCGAAGGCCACGGAACGAACGCCGGCAACGGTGCGTTGGCGAGAATCCGTCGCCGTAGGTGGCCGCACGTCAGGCAGCTTTAATGTCCCCGTTCAAGATGACGGGGATGATCAAGTGCTGCGGCCCGCGGACGCCAGGGACGGTTTCCCGAGCACGCGTTCGCGGTGCAGCAGATCGATCAGGCGCGCGATGCCTACTGTGAACACACGGTTGAAACCGTGTCTATCCCACCAGCGCGCGA
Organism: uncultured Gemmatimonadaceae bacterium; assembly: GCA_963817445.1. GTDB lineage: Bacteria > Gemmatimonadota > Gemmatimonadetes > Gemmatimonadales > Gemmatimonadaceae > JAQBQB01. The sequence goes on along the minus strand of CAWFOG010000007.1, from coordinate 20,083 downwards.
ACGCCAGAATGATTGCCAGGCTCGCGACGAAAATCGCGGGCCACCACATTGTTGGCCGGAGATGAATTGAGCCGAGCAGGGTGAAGTACACGTAAAATTGAAAGGTGAACACGGCAAGGGAGCTTCGGCCGATGATCGCCAGCTGCGACATGAGCCATATGAACCGGGCGCGGTGGCTCGCCACTGTCACGCCCCAAATGAGCAAGAGACCGAGGCCTCCAAAAAAGAGCACGTAGTCCGGGCCCGGCGGCAGCTTCGACCAGGGCGAAAAGAACGGCCCCCAGTAGGCGAGCGCCTTTGGCTCGGCGGCGAGTCGACTCGTCACAACCCAGCCCAGTGCGCGCACGGCAAGCGCCAGCCCCGTCGTAGCGCTCCCGGCGATCAGTAGCGTGCGCTCGACCGCCTTGAGGTTGGCCCGGCGGTAGTACTCGCCCACGTACTCACCTAGTGCCGTCGCGGCGATGTACACGCCGAACCAGGGAAGAATCGGAACCGTGTAGGCCAGCACATGCCCAGACGCGCTGCCGACCAGCACCTCTTTTGCCAACACACTCAAGGTCTGGGATGGCGTCCACAGATAGAGCAGTCGCCACGCGAGGCCAAAACAAAACGCGCCGAGCACGCACCGGACGACCCGTGACGTGACAGTGATCAGGAAGACGCCTGCGATGACACAGACGCCGATTGTATCCGTCATGAACGTCATCCGCAGCGCATCGATCGGATGATCCTGATAGGTCAGCCGCGAGCAGGCGATCAGCACATGTGCTACGGTCAGCAAGAACAGCGATCGGTCGAGGAGTTTGATTCGCAACGCCGCGAACCCCTCGCGCTTTACGACATACAACAGTCCCAATACCGTGCCGCTGATCGCCACAAAGGTCGGTGACGCAATCATGCCAAGCGCGTATAAATAGCCGAGCCTCGCGGTCGCGCCGGTTGAGGCGCGCGCGAGGTACACCTGGGTAAAGTGGGACAAGCAGACGAGAACCATTGCCGCACCGCGGGCGGCATCGAGGTTCTTCAGGCGCTGATTGCTCATATCCAGCTAAATGGCCATTCGAAGGAGGAGCAAGTGCCCAAGGCGGTTGGCGTGCCGGCGTGCTGTGATATGGTTCGTTACATTCTACCATCGGCGCACGCCAAAGGTATGCCGGTTACGCTACGTCGTAAGTATCGTATTTACAACGAATTCCGCGCGCAGGTGTATGGACGGGACAAAATCGTCTGCCCGACGCAACACATTTTACGCCGAACCGTTGCGTTCGTGCAACAGACCGTCAACGGTCATGATGACCGGTTCGTCATTTCTACGGGCGTAGTCGGGCCAGTAGGGCTAGGAACGGCGTTAGGGGCGTTCGCCATTCACAATCATCGGCCGTTGACCCGCACGACTGAATTGTCCGCGAAGGAAATTTGCCTGTGACAACTCCACATATCCGTGGTACCGCGTCAGGCCCCGTTTCCAGGGGCCTGCTCCTGGGAGCCGCCGCAATCAGCGCTGCCGCCCTCGTAGCGGCAATTCTGCATCGCCCTGAGCACATTCGGCCTGATGCCGCGATTCTCTATTTCGGGATGCCAGCGATCGTCTGCGCCGCTGCTCTGATCGCGCTACGACTTCCGGCCTCGGCGCGCCTGGCGATTGTCGCGAACGGACTGGCCGTTGCCTTGGCGTGCTATGGGCTCGAGATAGTCGCCGTCGCCGCGACGCCCCGCTGGTACTCGACCATGGCCATGCGTTCGCTGCCCAGGCTCGTGCCCGTTGGTTTCCTGGATCGCCGAACGCCGCTCGCCGTTGTGGCGGCGTACCGTCGAACCGGCAAGGAGCCCGTTTTCCCGTATAGCTCGCGAACCACCGCCGACGAAGTATTCGAGCGAGCTGGTGGCAGCCACCTCGGTAATCCTCGTCCCCTTGCCGGCGTGGCCAACGTGCTCACGGTCTTGTGCAGCGAGCGCGGACCGTACCAGTCGTACCACAGCGATCGCTACGGATTCAACAATCCCGACTCTTTGTGGAATGCGCCGGCTGGTGTCGCACTATTGGGCGATTCATTCGTCCAAGGCGTTTGTGTCGACGACCGAAGCACCATTACCGCTGACCTGCGAGCTGACGGCATTCGGGCACTCAGCCTCGGCATTAGCGGCAACGGGCCTCTCTCCGAACTCGCCACGCTGCGTGAGTATGGTGCCGCGGCACGGCCGGCCGTCGTTGCGTGGGCCTACTTCGAAGGCAACGATTTGTGCGACCTGGACGAGGAACTGGGCACCCCCGTCCTGTCTCGCTACCTCGACACGGCATTCAGTCAACACTTGATCGCACGCCAGCCCCAAATCGATCGAATGTTGAGCGATGACTTCGACGCTCAGATCGAGCAACTCGACCACACGTACGGTCAACGCGATTGGGCGTTGCGTGATCTTATCACTCTCGGGCCGTTGCGCCGCGCCGTGAACATCGCGCCGCTCACTGACCCCGATGGCCGGCGGCGGAAGTGCGCCGACGTGCCGGATCTGCGACGGATCCTTTCGGAGGCCGTTCGCGAGTCGGGGCAGATGGGTGCGTCGTTCGTGTTCGTGTATCTCCCGACACGGAGACCGCTCCCAAACCCGCGCGAACCCGGACCTGTCGCCTTTCATGACAGTGTGCTAGACGTCGTCCGATCGCTACATGTGCCGATCGTGGATCTCGACGCGACCCTCACTGCGCCCGCAGTCCGCGACCTGGATTGGGTGTCCCCGGTCTCGCACTACAGCGTAGCTGGCTACGCCGCGGTTGCCCGCGCCGTCGAAGCCCAGTTGCGCCCGCGTACCGCGAGCGCGCTGCCTCGCAAACACAGTCGAACGTCGCGAGTATCGTGATCGATTAGGAGTGTACGACGAGCGGTGCGCGTCGCGTCGGCTCCCACAAGTGGTCATCGTGCCCAGCTACCACACGCAGTAGCGCGTGCACAACGGCGACGTTGGCCGCGGCGGCGAATGTAATTAGCGACACGAATCGCGGCATTGGACGCGACGCAGGCCAGAACACGCCAGCCAGCCCGACGGCCACGCCAATGACCGCGCAACATGCGAGGGACAGGGCCCAGCGGTAGTTCATCGCCAATAGCACGAGGCCGAGTGCGCCCGGAATTGCCGACACCGGCACGAGCCAACGACACACCTTGTGGCTCAGCAGCTTCCACGAGAACAGCCCGTAGCAGGTTGGATCGAGCATCGTGCGCTTGTCCAGCAAAGTCTCGGCGCCGCGTGCGATCGTACGAACCTTGCGCCGATATTCAACGCGCAGCGACGTGGTCCGCGGGACATAGCACAGCGCGTTGTCGACGGAGACGGCACAGTAGCCGTGCGCGCGCGCGGTCAACGCGGCTGCAAAGTCCCGGCTCAGGTCGTGACGAATCGGAATTCGGTGCAACGCAGCGCGAATCGCATACCCCGAACCCGATGCGCCCACGATGCCGCCCGCGCGAGTCTCCAGCGCGCGCAATCTCATCTCGTACCCGACGTACCCGGCCTCTGAGAGATTTGCTCCACTCGAGTCTCGCGCCAGGCTCACGTCGCGAGTTGATGCCACGCCGACACGCGGATCACGCATCGCGTCGACCAGCAATCGGATCGCCGCAGGGTGTAGTCGGACTGAGGAATCGGAGTTGACAACAATCTCGCCGCGCAGCAGGGCGCACGACGCATTCTCCGCGGCCGTCTTTCCTCCGCGCGTTGGCATGCGAAGCAGCTCGACGCCACGCGAGCGAAATTCACCAACGATCTCGTCCGTCCTGTCGGTGGACGCGTCAGACAAGACCAGGATCTGGCGCCGCGCGGCGGGATAGTCCTGTGCAATGATCGCCTCGATTGCCCCACGAATCTGGGCCTCCTCGTTGTACGCCGGGATCACGATGCTCACCAACGGGAGCTCTCGCTGACCACGGTCACCCGGCACGATCGGGTCGACGGACACCAATCGCAGGAGCACGGGATAGAGGCCGTAGGTGTAAATCACCAGGGCAATTGGGACGACGAGGAGAATCCAACCGAAATTGATCACGGCGACAGCATCCTCAAGAGAATAGCCGGCTTGCCCGCGTTGGCAGATGTTATCGCGACCGCCGGATTGGGGCCAACTCCGAGTCTCGCGCTACGCAGCGCGCGGCAGCCAGCCGTGGATTCGATATTTCAACGTCGCCGCGAGTTCGTAAATCCATGCGCCAAATACGGACAGTCGGTCACTCGGCGTCTGACCGAGCAACTGAGCGTTCGGATCACGATTTCTCGACGCAACGCATGTGACGACAAAGCCGACTGCTTCGAAGGTAGCGCACGCGCGCCGCGTGTGAACGGGAGATGCCACGACGGCGATGCGGCGAATGCCACGCGGGTGGAGTAGTGCCGCAGACGTCACCGCCTCGTCGCGCGTCGAGGTGGTGATACTCGTGTGCAGCCACTCCAATCCGTCGCCGAACCGCTTGATCAGCCGCGCCTGATCGACGCGGCTGTCGATCGGTCCGGCGGGATACGGCACCACGGCGGTCGTCGTGACAACAATGCGAGCATTCCGGGCCACCGCGAGGTCTGCCGCGAAGATGAGATGGTCGGCGGCTTCGGCGCTGATCGTTGTATCCGGATTGATGCTCGCGCTCAGGGACACGACAGCGCCAAAGTCGGCTTGCGAGATCGGATCGTTCCGCACCCAATGCGCAGCAATGATCTCGGAGATCGGGCAGAGCGAGATAATCAGCGTCAGTCCGGCGGCAAGTGCGACGGCCACGAACAAGACGCGAACGGCTCGGGTGACGCCGACTGCACCGCCGATGATCGCCGCCCACATGAGTCCACTCGTATCGCTCGACTCTCCAGGAAGCAGTCCGAACAGCAATACGATGCACCAGAGGGCCACTGCCGCCGTCGCCCCTGTGCCTGCGCGAACCAACAATCCGCACAGCTTCAGCGGATACGATGGATTCGGTGGACTATCTGCAGATTTGCGAGAATCGATCGAGATGCCTACCAGCCACCCCGCCGAAACAACATCACGGGCAGCGTCAGCGACATGATTCGGAGATCCTCGATCAAGCCTTGGCGCCGGAGGTACTCGAGGTCGAAATGGACCTTGCGGCGCACGTCGTCGACGCACGCGTCGTACGACTGGTTGATCTGCGCCCATCCGGTGATCCCAGGCTTTACACGCTGACGATACGGGTACTCAGCAATGTCCGACCGCAATTGGTCGAAGATCGTCGGCCGCTCGGGGCGGGGACCAACAATGTTCATGTCGCCGCGCAGCACGTTGTACAGCTGCGGAAGCTCGTCCAATCGCGTCTTGCGAAGCACGCGACCGACCACCGTCGCGCGCGGATCCTGCTTTTTTGCCCAGACCGCCTGACCGTCTGCTTCAGCGTCGACGCGCATCGTCCGGAACTTGTACATCCGAAAGAGCCGTCCGCCGTAGTCGTGGCCCCGTCGATCGCTCGACGCACCATGCCGGAACCGACGATCGACGCCGACTCGGGTCTGCGAATAGAGCACAGGACCCTTCGACGTAAGCCGTACGGCCAGTGCCACCAGCGCCATGATCGGCGCGGCCACGACAAGCCCGATGCTCGCGATGATCACGTTGGTAGCGCGGCTGGCAACTTCGGAACGCTCCCGCGGCAGAACGCCAAGTGGTGCGTCGGTCCGCAGCGTGAGCTCGCGCCCCGCCGGGTGGGGGGCTGGATGCGTGAAATCGCGGCCCATCGCGCCGAGTGACGGCACGGAGTGGCGACGCGCACGGCGTGACCGCTGCGGCGCGGCCACGGAACTCTGTATGTACTGCAACGGCTGGGAAGCCTCGGCCTGCATTCCGGACTGTCCTCCTGATGGACTCGGTAGTCGTCGAGATGCCTCGGGCCAATGCAGTCCGTGTGCTCATCACTTCGGTTTTCATTTTTTCACATAAGTCTATGCCCTGTATTGTTTTATGCGTGAATATTGGCCCTCATTTGAGTGTCCGCCGGCGGTCAGCTGTTGCAATTAAACGACAGATTTCGGCACGTGCGCAACAGAAGTTGTGCTGTGCGTCACGCGCAATGAGTGGAATAGAACACAAAAAAGGGGGGAGTCGCTGGGCGACCCCCCCCCCTTTTCGACCGCCGACGGTGCTCGGTCAGCTAGGGGCGCAACAGCGCGGTCTCCTGCTCATCCTCGACGTCGTAGCCGCGCACGTAGCCGTAGTACTGGAACTCGCCGTCGAGCTGAACGGCATTGAGTACGGTGCCAATTACTTCGATTGGCAGTCGGTCCAAGAGCACCATTTTCGCCGCCGCCATGCGCCGCAGAGTCTTGCCAATCCGAAGAACTACGACGAGTCGCTCGGCCGCTGTGGCGATCGCGTACGCGTCGATGCCCGCTGCAAATGGCGGAGTGTCGCAGATGACGACGTCGTACTCCGACTTCAGCGTCTGGATCAGCTCCTTGAGCATTGGCGACGACAGGAATTCCGGGCTTTGCCTGCGCCGCATCCCAGACGGAATCATCCAGAGATTTTGATGCGGCGTTGAGTACACGATCGACTCACGGTCGGCAACACCAGCCAGGAAGTCGGTCAGGCCGGGGCTACGTCGCAACGAGAACATGTCGTGCAGGTTTCCCCGACGCGTGTCGCCGTCGATCAGCAGGGTCTTGAACCCGCCCTCGGCAAACGACATCGCCAGGTTAGACGAGATGAACGACTTGCCGTCGGCCGGTGACGGGCTCGACACGGCCAGCGAAACTGGGAGCGAACCGGAGTTCATGACGCTCATTCGCAACGAGCGAAATGCCTCGACAAGCTGATAGACCTGCTCCGGCGATTTCGGGTCTACGCCGCCCTTTGGGAGGCGTGGAACCGCGCCGGCGATCGGCAGGCCCAGGTCGCTCGTCACCTGTTCGGGGTACTGAATCCGGCGATCGAGGCGGTCGAGAAGCAGCGCGAGACCAAGGCCGCCACCAAGACCGGCTGCGATGGCAAACAGAATGATCGCGGGCTTGGTATTCTTGGTTGGCGCGATCGGGGCGATCGCTGAGTCGAGTACGCTGACATCGGGCACGGCACTCGCCTCGGCGAGCTGCGCCTCTTGATAGCGGGACTTCAGCGTGGTGTACAAACCCTCCGACACTGTTACCTGTCGACGGAGACGCCCCTCCTCGATCGTTCGTGCCGGGATCGCCTGGAGGTCCCGCGACTCGCTGGCGATACGTGTGTCGTACTGAGCCTCGCGCTGCGCCAATTGGTCGAGAATCTGTTTGACCAGTTGCGGAATCGTCTGCGTCTGGAGCGTGCTCAAGGACGCGATCATCTGCTTCACGAGCGGATACTCGTCCTTGTAGACCAGTCGTGCGTTCGCCAGCGCTGCTTGCGCTTCGTATTCCTGCTTGAACGCACCGCGAAGGGCTTCCGCGGCCGGGCTCTGCGCCACGCTCGGGATCAAGAGTGCTGACTCCCAACGGACGGCGCCCTTATTCGCATCGTCGACGATCTTCTGGAGGCTCTCGCGATCGTTGCGGACGTTGTCGAACTCGGTCCGCTGTTCGAAGAAGAACTTGAGCGCGGGATCTCGCGTATCCTGGACCCCGGCCGCGACGGGGCCGCCCTCATTTGGCAGCGTAATCGTGTGAATGCGGAAATCCTCGAGCGCGGTTTCCGCGTCATGCAGCGACTTTTCGGCGTACGCCAGCTGACCATTCAAAATATTCGCGACGTCGACGAGGTTTCGTTTTTTCAGCTCGCCGGCAACGGACAAGAACTCCGTTACCCAGGCGTTCAGCACACCGGCGGCGAGGCGTCGATTTGGATCCTGCAACGAGAGCTGTAGAAAGCTGCTTTGCGGCATCAGCTTCGTGTTGAGACGGTCGCGAAGCGCGACCGCGACTTCACGCGGGATCGACACCGCGAAATCGACCGTGCGACTTGACGTCCCGATGAACGCGCTGGCTGGCACCATCCAGTGGAATCCGAACGCGCGTCCGACGGAATCCGTCGCCGCACCACTGTCCGACGTGGCGAACTTTTTCGACGCCAACACCCAATGCTTTCGATTGGGGTCGATCGTCAACCGGTACGGTCCTGGGACGAACTTCTCGGCAAGCGAGAATTTTGTGAACAGCGGGGAATCCTGCGGATTCTCCGGCTCGAGGTACAGCGCCATCTCGCGAACGACAGAATCAGTGACGCGATAGCTCTTGAGGAGTTCGACCCACGCGTCGGAGTTGAGCAATTCAGCCGAGCGAATTGGCCCCGTCTTGGTCTCGAGCGGCGTCTCCGATTGAATCCACACCGTGGCACGCACTTCGTACTGCGGCGTGACCAGGTGCGTCGCGGCGACGCCAGCCGCCGCACCCAACAGTACCACACCGATCACAAGAAACTTGTAGCGCCGAATCGCGGCGAGCGCCCGTTCCAACGGCGACGTCGATGCCGGCGGTGCCGACAGCTCTGCTCCCTCCCACGCCTGAAGGCCGGAGGACAAGTTGGATTGGACTGTGGGGAGCTGCGAAGAGTTGTCAGACATAACCGCGTGTCGAGTTCAAGAGCTGGCGAGCGTCAGAAAGCGATAGTCGAGTCGAATCGTGGCCGGTTTTCACTTGAACCGGACGAGTAGCGCGACCAAAGCAGCTAAGGTCCCGGCGACTTGCGCCGCCGTGATCCACGAAAACTGGTGTTGAGCACCCACGTCGATCTCATCGCCCGCGCGGAGGTGCAATCGATCAAGCGACAGTCCGTCCGATAGTGCGGTGCGGATGTCAGCAGACTTCCAGATGACGTCTGCCCCGCGTCGAACAGTCACGTCTCGGAGATCTCCGTCCGGCGCCGGACCGCCTGCCTGCATGATTAGGTCCGTCAGGAGCACATCCGCCGACGTGTAGTAGTATCCCTGCCGCACCACCCGTCCCAGCACACCGATTCGAAGCAGCGGTGTCACGCGCACCACGGGGTCGCGAAGGTACTCCGCCAAATGACTCCGAATGCGTTCCGTGACCTCTGATCGCAACACGCCATCAAGCGAGAGATCGGTCATCTGCGGAAACTGGACGACCTTGCCGGCGCGGACGATGAGAGTATCGACCTGATTTGCCGTCGCCGGAAAGCCGATGAGCTGGTTTCCGCCCTGGAGGCTGATCAGAATGCGATCGCCTTCTTGGAAGTCACCCTCCTTTAGCCTCGTCCGAAGCAACCACGCCTCGCCCGAACGATGCTGAGCCTCCGCTTCTTGCGCCTCGGCTTCCAGATTGGCCCGGGTTTCGAGGTGCCGCGTGCTCCCATCGAGAGCTGGCGACTGCGCAGCCAACTTTCCGCTGCACACGAACGGCGCAAGCAAGACAATGGCGGCCACAGTCAACGTACCGCGGACTGTGGTCGCACGAGTGGTTCCAGAAACCGTCACGAATTGACCTGTAGCAAGCCGTTGCTCGCCGGCATGGGGTAGGGTGGGGTCTTTTCCAAAAAAAGTGATTCGAAGCACGGCAAACGCTGACCCCATGCTACGACTCAATCTATTTACCGCAACTGATATTAGAAGGTGCCATAGTGAGCGCCGGCGAGGTGTTGCGTGTTGACCGGGGCGTTGCCGCTCTTTGGTTCCGCGCATATCGTTCGGCCGCAGCGTCGTCGGCTTGCTTTAGCCGTGCCCGCCTCAGTTGGCCTCGTGACGCGCGACGTGCCTCAACAATCATTCCACGTCCTTTCGTCCTTCAACCTGGACGACAATGGGCAGCGCGCGTCCAATAGCCCTTTCGAGACCTTTTGAATGTCGTTTGCCCGCCGTCGGCTCCGTTACGTCGCGAACGAACCGAGCGCTGCCGCTCAATTCTTGAATTTCTTGCTCGCCACTGGCACCATTGTCAGTCTGGTCAGCTGCGGCGGGAGCGATACAACCGGCGTCATCAACACGCCCTCCGTCGCCTCGATTAGTATCGACACCGCACCCTTCGCGATCGAACGCGGCCAGCACAAAATCTTGACTGCGACTGCCAAGGATGCCAAGGGAAATATTGTTACAGTTCCCTTCGCCTGGCAGAGCAGCGCAGACTCGATCGCCGTGTTTGGGCCCAATGGCAGACTGCTCGCGCAAGACACTGGTATTGCTGCCGTTACAGCCACATCACTTGGCGTGGCCGCGCCTCCAATCGGCGTCCACGTAGTCTGGCTCGGCGCGGCGCAAATTGCCGCGGTCAACTGGACCGCCCCTGCCGCAGCGACGCCGTCCACGCAACTCGCCGATTCCATTCGCGTCGTTGTCACAAGTCGGTTCGGCAACCCCGTCCCCGGTTCGATTGTCACCTTTTCTATCACAGCCGGCGGTGGCAAAGTCTCGAAGCTCAAGGACACGACGAACGCGGCCGGGCGCGCCGCAACTGCGTGGACACTCGGTCCGTCAAACGGGCTGAATACGGTTGCCGCCACGGTCGTGGATGACGACGGCAACCGCATTCCGTGGGTTGCGTCCAATCCCGCCCAGTTCTCGGTCACCAGCTTCACGGCGCTAGCGGTTGTGGCGGGAGACCGCCAGACCGGCGCGATCTTGTCGGCTTTACCCGTTATGCCCTCAGTCAAACTCGTGGACTCGCTCGGCAACCCTCGTCAGGGTGTGCCCGTGACATTCACGCCTACGAGTGGCGGCCGAGTGACGACGCCGATCGTGTCGACGGGCGCCGACGGTTCGGCGTCTCCGGGGACCTGGACGCTCGGCGATGCCCCCGGCGCTCAGTCGTTAATCGTGCAAGTCGAGAGCGCCGAGTTGTCCCTGAGCGCTACTGGGACCGGCTCTCCAATTCACTTTATACCTTCGCTTATAAGTTCTGGTGGATCTGCTACTTGCGGATTACTTGTGAGTGGACTTGTTAGCTGTTGGGGGCAGGAGCCGCTCGTTGGCGATGCTGGCCCCGCGAACACTCCAACACCGACGCCCACGAACGGCGGTGTCATGTTCAGTTCGATCGACGGCGGTGTCAGCCACTATTGCGGAGTCTCGCCGGGCCACGCCGTCTACTGCTGGGGCATCAACGCCCTGGCCGACACATCCGGCAAGGTGACGAGCTCGGTCCAGCCGACCCTCCTGGCGAGTACGGTCGCGTGGTCACAGGTCACGACAGGGTCAGCGTTCAACTGCGCTATCGCGACCGACCAGACTCCGTATTGCTGGGGGAACAACACGTTCGGTCAGCTTGGTGACCGAGACACCGTGACGAGCTTTGTGCCGGTTCCGGTCTCGGGAGGGTTCTCGTTCTCGAGCGTCGCAGCCGGAAGTGCACACGCCTGTGGCCTCACCGTCGACCATGCGGCTTTCTGTTGGGGTCTTAACGCGAATGGTGAGCTGGGCGACGGAACGACGAGTAGCCGAGTTGCGCCGACCGTCCTCGCCAGCGCACTCACGTTCCAATCGATTGGCGCTGGCGACGCGTGGACCTGCGGCTTGACCATCGACGGCAAAGCATACTGCTGGGGAAGCGTCGCGGGGGTGAGTTCGGCTCAAACGACGCCTCAGACATACGCAAACACGCCGACCTTCACGTCGCTGTCCGTGGGCGGAGCGCACGCCTGCGCGCTAACGGCCGACGGGACAGCATACTGCTGGGGTTCAAACAACTTCGGCCAAGTCGGTGACAGCAGCTTGGTCACCCGAGCCGCGCCGACGGCCGTCTTTGGCGGCTTCAAGTTCGAGTCGATCAGTGCTGGAGAAGCCCATACGTGCGGTCAAATCCTCGACGGATCCGTCCTCTGCTGGGGCCAGAACCGCGCGGGTGAACTCGGAAACAACACGGCCGCGTTCCAGGTCACTCCGCGATTCATTGTGCTCGGCGTCAATCCGTAGAGCGCACCCACCCACCACCGCACACTTGGAGAGCGAGTGACGCTTCAATCCCCGTCCGTCGGGGCGCCGGCCGCATTGCCCGCGCGCGCCTTCGTCTTGGCGATCGGTCTGTTCTGCGCGATCAATTCCGCCGCGGCGCAAACCACAGAGACGATCAGCGGTCACGTGTCCGCCGGAAACATGCCCTTGCGCGACGCGAGCGTTCGCGTGCCGCAGCTCAATCTCGGCGGCACGACCGACGCGGACGGACGCTACAGCTTTATCGTCCCCTCGTCCCGCGTGCGTGGCCAGACCGTGTCGCTCGTGGCGCGCCATGTTCGATTCGCCGATCAATCGGTCGACATCGTTCTCGTCGGCGGTTCGCTGGTGCAGGACTTCAACCTGTCGGCCGCGTCGAGTGAACGCCCAGTGGCGGCGAAGTCCCCGACGTCCCCAACGAGCGTCACGATCGCGCCGGTGGTAGTGACTCGTCAGATCGGTCGGCTGGGCGGGAGACTCGTCGACAGCACCGCGTTCGAGGAGGCAGCCGGCCCGCTCGATCTACCCACAGCGATTGCCGGACGCGTGCCGGGCGTGACGGTGCGCTCAGACGCGGCCCTGGGCGGGTCGTCGTCGATCGTTGTTCGAGGTTCGCGCTCGATCGCGGGTGCGAGCCAACCGTTGATCGTCGTCGACGGCATCCCAATCGACAATTCGACGGTGACAGCTTCGGCGCAGCGATTCGGTTTCGGTGGGTTCGACTACGGGACAGCAGTCCAGGATCTCAATCTTGGCGACATCGCAACGGTCCGTGTCCTCGAAGGAACGAGTGCTGCAGCCTCGTACGGCGATCGCGGAGCGAATGGCGCGATCATCGTCACAACGAAGACCGGCCGTGGCCTCAACGGGTTCGATGTATCCGCTAGCCAGCAGGTAACGGCAGATTCGCCCGTTCGGCTCCCGTCGTACCAAAACAGCTACGGTCAGGGTTCAGGCGGTCAATTCGAGTTCTTCAATGGTCGCGGCGGTGGGGTGAACGACGGCGTCGCAGAAAGTTGGGGACCGGCGCTCCAGGGCCAGGCAATTGCCCAGGCCAGCTTGGTTCAAAGCGGAAAACCGGACGTTCGCGCGTGGCTCGCGGCGCCGAACAATGTGAGCGACTACTTCGATCGCGGTCGCACGCTCACGACCGACGTGGCAGCGCAGGGCTCGTACGATCGTGGCGGCTTTCGCGCCTCGCTCAACAATCGTGACTTCGCTGGATTGACGCCGGGCAGCTCGATGACGCGGCGCGGCGGCACTGTGACGGCGACCGCGCAGCCGACCGCCCCGCTCGCGTTGCAGGGAACGGTCACGTTCGCGAGCGATCAAGGAAATGATCTCGCCGGCACTGGCTTCGACGAAAGCAATCCCGTCGCCGAGTTCAACCGCTTTGGTCGTCAAGTGGATATCGCGGCGCTCCGGACGCACTTGAGGGACGCATCGGGCAGCCAGATCAGTTGGAATTACGCCGGCCAGAACAATCCCTTTTTCCAACCGTTGGAGAATTCGAACGACAACCACGGTTCGCGTTGGATGGGCGGTGCTGGCGCCGACTACCAGTTTACATCGTGGCTCGCCGGCAGCCTGCACGGGGGGGCCGACCACTTCGACGCCACGCGCAACTTCGACGTCGCGTCTGGCTGGATGGGGGGATTCCCCGACGCTTCCGGCCGCGGCGATTTCTCGGCTGGTGGATCGCAGGCGCAATCCCTGAGCAGTGGTGAGTCGAATCTCGATGTCGTGCTGCGGGCCGAGCCTCATGGGGCGTCGTCGCCAATGTCATTCGCGGTGGGAGCAAACCTGCGTGCGAATTCGCTGACCAACGACGCAACCGTACGAGACAGCGCGCTGACGACGCCGGCCACCGCGTCGAGTGACACGGTGCTCAATTCGACGACGAGTAGTCACGCGCACTCCCTGTTCGCGTCGGCGCGATTTGCCGCGACGGACTACGCCACGGCCACGTTCGTAGTGCGCAACGAATGGTCGTCGGTGTTTGCGCCGGGGCATGATTCAAATCTCTATCCGGCCGCGTCGCTCGACTTCGATGTGAAACGCGCACTCTCGGATGGGCCTGCGTCGACGCGGGATGTGAGTCGGCCGGCCGCCGACGGATCGATTACCGCGGCAGTCCTTCACGCCGGATGGTCCAAGTCCGGCACCGATCTGACGCGCTACGACGTTCAGAACATCTATTCCGGATATCAGGCCAAGGATTCTGAATCGCTCGCGCCGGCACCGACCGTGAGCGCGAGCCCGACACTGGGTCCGGAGACGACGACGAACCTGGAGTTCGGTGGACGGCTGGGGCTATTCAACGATCGACTGGGCGTGGACCTGACCTACTATCGCGAACGCACGAACGATCTCATCGTCGCGGAGCCGTCGGGATCGAGCATCGTGGCGACGAACGGCGGCTCGTTGACCAACGCCGGTGTCGAAGCGGCATTCAACGTCGACATTCTGCGGAGACGACTCCTTACATGGCAGGCATCGGTCGTCGTCGCTCGCAACGACAACACGGTCGAGTCGCTCAATGGTGGTGCGTCGTCAATCGCCCTCACCCCGTCGCGCTTTGGCGTCGACCTCGAGGCGCGCACCGGCCAGCCGCTCGGTGTCATTGTCGGTGACGGATTCCTGCGCAACCAGAGCGGCGCACTCATACTTGCGAACGGTCTCCCGTTGCCCGACACGCTGACCGGCCCCAAGACCTTGGGCGATGCGACCCCGTCATGGACCGGTGCTCTGAGCAACCGCATCACATATGGATGGCTCGAGGTATCGGCGCTCGTGGACGCGAGCTTCGGTGGAAAGATTTTTAGCGCGACTAACATGTGGGGCGCCACGTCAGGCGTACTCGCGGAGACCGCGTTCCGCCCCGACAGCGGGCTGCTCATCGCTGGCGTTGACGCGACGAGCGGGCAACCGAACACGCAGCACGTCACGACAGAAGCGTACTACCACTCCTTGAGACTGATTCCTGAACGCTGGGTGTACGACGCCAGCTTCGCGAAGCTTCGCGAGGCGCGGGCGACCGCCAGCCTTCCAGCTCGATTCCTTCCGGGGTTTCGCGTGCAGACGATTCGTGTTTCGCTGATCGGTCGCAACCTATGGATGTGGGCCAAGGCGCCGAACATCGATCCCGAGACGGCACTCTCTGCGATCGGATTCCAAGGCCTCGAGCTAGGGCAGTTGCCGACCGTGCGGAGTGTCGGCGTGCAACTCACCATCACCCCCTGATCGCCGGACGTGACGTTCAATCGACGACTGTCACCAACGTGTCGCGCACTGTCACGGTTGCAACGATTTGTTGCGACAGGTTGCGGCATTTCCGCGACACTCATTGGGTTCCGGCAGCGTGCTTGTCCGTTGTATCCAATATAAAGTGTGATTTCCCATGCTCTTACTGATCTGGGGCAACTGTTACGCATGGGAATGGAAGATGCCTTCGGAGCGCGGCACGTGCCCATCTCCGAATGATCAAGATCTCATCATACTCGCCGTATCAGCAGCTGCGTGAGGATGTCCTCGCGGCTCCGCGCATTTGGCTCGTCACCGGCGCCGCTGGATTCATCGGCTCGAACTTGGTCGAGGAACTCATCGGCCTGGGCCAGATGGTCGTCGGCCTCGACGACTTTTCAACCGGGTATCAGCGCAACATCGACGACGCCCTCGCGTCGCATCCAGAGGGAGCCGCGCGCTTTCGGCTGATTCGCGGCGACATTCGCGACCTCGCGACCTGTCGTGCGGCGTGCGAGGGCGTCGACTACGTCCTGCACCAAGCCGCGATCGCGTCGGTGCCGCGATCGATTCACGATCCGATTTCGACGAACAGTGTCAACGTCGACGGATTTCTCAACATCCTCGTGGCGGCGCGCGACGCCGGTGTTCGGCGTGTAGTCTATGCGTCGTCGAGCGCCGTCTATGGCGACGCGACTGACGTGCCGCAGGTTGAGCACCGAGTCGGCCGAGCGATGTCGCCGTACGCGGCGTCGAAGGCGACGAACGAGGTATTTGCCGCCGTCTTCCAACGGACGTACGGGCTCGAGACGATCGGGCTGCGCTACTTCAATGTGTTCGGCCGCCGGCAAGATCCGAACGGAGCATACGCCGCCGTGATCCCGCGTTGGATTTCCGCGCTCCTCACCGGCGAACCGTGCGAACTCTACGGCGACGGCGAGACGAGTCGCGATTTCATCGACGTAGCGAATGCCGTGCAGGCGAATCTTCTCGCGGCGGCAAGCGCTCCAGCAAGCGCGACGAGCGACGCATACAACATTGCATGCGGCCGAGAGACATCGTTGAATGAGCTTTTTCGAATGATTCGTTTGGGCCTCGCGGGCTACCAGCCACGCGTCGCGAAGGCGAGACCCGCCTACGCGTCGGCGCGCGCCGGTGACATTCGCCGGTCCGTCGCGAACATCAACAAGGCGCGAGAATCACTCGGCTACGAGCCGACGCACACGATAGAGCAGGGGCTGGGACTGGCGATCGAGTGGTATGTCACCGGCGACGACGCGGACACGCCAGTGGGTGCTGTTGCAGGACCCGATGGAACGTTGACTCGTTAGCGGGGCGCAATCCACCAACACTGAACACGCGACAATGACTGGGTCTTCGAGACGCTCTCCGTCGGTGCTGGTCGCCAGCGAAGGTGAATGGTTCGGACGGTCGCTCGAAAGCGTGCTTGAACTCAACGGGTACGCGGTGACACGCGTGGCTGGCGGCGCGCCCGCACTGGATGCCGCGCGCGACATTCGCCCCGACGCGGTGCTCCTCGATGATTCGCACGCCGACTTGACCGCGGCCGCCGTGTGCCGCGCGCTCCGCGACGACCCATCCTTCGATCACGCCACACCGCTGATCGTTACGTCGCCTTCCCCGACGCCGCATCGCGTTCGAACGGAAGCATATGCTGCGGGCGCCTGGGACTTCTGCAGCCAACCGCTTGACGTCGAGACGTTTCTTCTCAAGTTGGCCACCTTCATTCGCGCGCGGCGCGAGTTGGCGCTCGCGCAGTCGTTGGTCGACCCGGCTACGGGGCTCTATACGCCGGCGGGTCTCGAGCAGTGGGCCAACAAGCTGGGCGCCCGCGCCACGCGAAAGCATGAACCGCTGTCGTGCGTCGCCGTCATGGCGACCGACGCGCCAACCACCGGCCTCAATCCGTCGCACGACGGCAACGCAGACTCCGAAGCACTGGCGCGCGTTGCTGACCTGTGTCAGGCCCAGAGCCGCCGATCTGATGTCGTGGGCTATCTGGGGCGTTCGCAGTTTGTGATCCTCGCACCGGACACCGACGCGCCAGGAGTTCAACGCCTCGTGACGCGCCTTCGCGACGGGTTGGCGTCAGCGGTGGGGAGTGGTACAACCTCAACGCTGCGAGCTGGTTACTGCACCGTCACCAATCTGGCGTCGGTCGCCCTCGACCCGACCGAGCTCCTGCGTCGCGCGCAAGCGGCGCTGCAGTACTCGCAGCTTCCGGGGTTTGAGCAGCGCGCCTTCAGCTTTGACGAGCTGCCCGTGGCCCTTTAAGGGCCCCCAAGTTGTAGCGGTCTCGGGTAGCTGAGACCGTGCTGATGCGACAGGTCCCTGTGGGGTCACCGCCACAACCTTGGCGCGAGGCCCGCCACGAGGTGTTGCGCCGTCCCGACGACCAGCGCGATTCAGCTTTGAATCGGGCATGCCGATCCTTGTTTTGGGGCCGCGTGTAACGCGCTGTCTCCCAATGAACAACGATTTGATCCAGCCGCTTGACACTGAGTGTCAATGCTGCATTATGTGACGAGCGTCACTGCTCAACGGTTGTTGTTGCGCACATCCAACACCTCTCGATCCCGACTCCCTCCGCCGATGAAGACGGTTAGATCCGATTTTGGCACCTTTGCTCATTCTGGTGGCTCCGCCGCGTCTTTAGTAGACGACGCTGAAGTGCTGCTTCCTTCAGACGACGACGGTTTCGGTCCGTCGGACTCAGCGGTACTATCGCGCGAGCGTCGTTCTTCTATCCGCGTGCTCGTCGTCGATGACGACCGTACGCTTCGGGAAGGGAGCGCGAGCGTGCTCCAGGTCGAGGGCTACAATGTCACGGTGATTGGCCGCGGCGACGAGGCGCTTGAGCTGCTGCGCCGCACGCATTTCGACGTCGTGCTGTGCGACCTCTATATGACGCCCGTCTCGGGCATGGACATCCTCAAGTCCGTGATGGCCTCGCGTCCCAGCACGATCGTCATCATGGTCACCGGCAACCCGAGCGTCGCATCGAGCGTCGAGGCGCTGCGCGCGGGCGCATGGGATTATCTCCCGAAGCCGTTCTCGGGCACGCACCTCCAGCTCCTGTTTGGGCGCGCGGCGTTTGCCGTCGCGGCCAATCGCGAGCGGGAACAGTCGCGCGCTGCCATGTTGACCGACACGGGCAACAGCGACAAGCTCACCCTACTCGGCACGTCGCCGTCGTTTCGTCGCGCGATCGATTTGGCTCGTCGCGTCGCGGCGACGAATGCATCGGTGATGATCGTCGGCGAGAGCGGAACTGGCAAGGAACTCATTGCCCAGTTCGTCCACCGCCACAGCCGCCGCGCGAATCAGAAGCTGGTGCCCCTCAACTGCGCCGCGCTGCCGGAGCATCTCCTCGAGTCCGAGATGTTTGGCCACCGCAAGGGTTCGTTCACGGGCGCCGATCGCGAAAAGGTCGGGCTGCTCGAAGTCGCGAATGGGGGAACATTCTTCCTCGACGAACTCACCGAGATGCCGCTTCCGCTGCAGGCGAAGCTGCTGCGCGTCGTGCAGGACGGTGTTCTGCGTCGCGTCGGCAGCGAGCAGCAAGACGCGGTTGTCGACGTTCGATTCATCTCGGCGATGAACCGCGATCCGCGCGAGGCCATCGGCAACAAGACGCTGCGCGAGGATCTGTTCTATCGTCTGAATGTGTTCCCGATCGCGCTGCCGCCGCTTCGCCAGCGTGTCGAGGACATTCCGATTCTCGCCAATCACTTTCTCGCCCAATTCTGGCATCGCCATCGGTCGGTGAAGGACGAAGTGCCGCGGTTCAGCGACTCAGCGATGGACTTCTTGGCGTCTCGTCCGTGGCAGGGCAACGTTCGCGAATTGCAGAACGTCGTCGAACACGTCGTCGTGCTCGCGCAACCCGGGTTCGAGATTACCGTGGAAGACATTCCGGCGCATCAAGATTGGTCGCGTCCGGTGGACAATCGCGCGAACGCGCACACGGCGGTATTGAACGACGCCTATCATCTGGCGAAGGAGCACGTGCTCGCGAGCTTCGAAAAGGAATACGTAACTCGCCTGGTCGCACGCGCCTCAGGCAACATGTCTCGGGCCGCGCGGTTGGCGAGTGTCGATCGAACCACGCTGTACCGGCTGCTCGAACGGCACGGATTCCGACGCGAGGTGGCCGAGCCCTCAGTGCTGTAACCCGACGACGCCGTCGGCGGAGACCGCTCGCACAGTGTGGAGCGGTCGCCGGCGATCAGTGTATCCACTAGGATACCTGTAACCGTCAGTTACCCGTCAACGCACTTGAAGTCATCAGTCGGTCCGTCGGGCCCGCTATCGCCAATCGCCTGGTCGGTGCTGCGCACCGCGGGCGATCGCGCAGCGGAGCGTTTGGCTAAGACGGAGCATGCGCCGCCGGAAGATATGCGCGCGCGGATCGATCGCCTCGTCGACCTCATTCGGCGTGCCGCGGCAAACATCGACCAGCTCGACCAATTTGAGCAAGACGAGGCGTCGCCGGTCATTATCCCGCGCCACCACGTCGACTGTCTTCGCAGCGAATTCCTGTCGGAGCTCGAGCGTGCGGATGGCGGCTCCGCCGACTTCGGCGATTCGCCCTGCATCAGCCGGTCGGAAATCATCAGCGTACTCTCGGCGATCGAGCGCGCCGGAGGCGAGCTCTCGTTCGGGAGACGCAGCGATTTCATCGACCGACTGTCGAGTCCCGGTGCGCTCGAAGCGGTAATCGAGGTTGCGCATGACATGCGCTCACCGCTCGCGTCGATCCTCTTCCTCGTCGACACGATTCAGCGGGGCCAAAGTGGCCCCACGACCGCCGTGCAGAGTCGACAGCTCGGGCTTATCTACGGAGCCGCGCTTGGCCTGAGCAACATGGCGTGCGACGTGATCGACGCGGTGCGAGGACACCGGCTAATCGATGGACAACCGGAGCCGTTCTCGATTGAGGAAATGATCGCCGACGTGTGTGCTGTCGTTCACCCGGT
>CAWFOG010000006.1:0-37094 GCA_963817445.1 uncultured Gemmatimonadaceae bacterium | reverse complement strand
ATCCGACTGGAGGCCGTGTACAACGTGCTCGATCCGGCGTACATGAAGTTCATGGACGTGCAACAAGCCGTGTTACTCGAAACGCTGCGCCGGTTCGCCGAGCTGCACGTCGAGTTTGCCTTTCCCACGCAGACGGTCCATCACGAAGGTCTTACAACAGACCTCGTATCCAGCCCCCGTCCACCGCAATCGACTGCCCCGTGATGTAGGCCGCGCGCGGCGATGCGAGGAACGTCGCCAGCGCGGCCAGTTCGTCGGGCTCGCCCAGGCGTCGCATGGGAATCTGTTGTTCGAACCGCGCGAGCACGTCGTCGCGCGTGCGGCCTCCGCCTTCTCGCGACGCGGTCGAGTCGGCCAGTTCCTCGACGCGCTCGGTGCGCGTGTAGCCCGGCAGAATGTTGTTCACCGTCACTCCGTCGACGGCGACTTCATTCGCCAGCGTGCGCGCGAACCCGGTCACCGCCGCACGGACGCTGTTCGACAAGATCAGATTGTCGACCGGCTGCTTCACGGCAATCGATGTGACGTTGATGATGCGACCCCATTTGCGCTCGCGCATGCCGGGCAACACCTGTCGCGTCAGCTCCACCGCGCTGCGCAACGTAAGGTTGACCGCGCGTTCCCACGCGTCCCACGCATGCGTCTCGAACACGCCCGCCGGCGGGCCGCCGGCGTTCGTCACCAGAATGTCCACCTGTCCGAACGTCGACAGCGCCTCCGTGGCAACGCGGGCAACGTCGTCGGCACGAGAGAGATCGGCGACCACGGCGTGCACGTCGCGCGCGTTCGCGCCGGTCTCGCGCACGATCGAATCGCGCGCCGCGCGCAGTGCGTCCTCGCCGCGCGCGCACATCGCCACCTTCACGCCCTCTCGCGCGAATTCCAGCGCGATCGCGCGTCCAAGACCGCGGCTCGCCGCGGCGACCAGCGCGACCCGTCCGCGCAGCCCGAGGTCCATGTCGAACCTCCCGCCGCTATTTGCGCAGGTAGGAGTCGGTCTTGTTCAACCAGTCCTGGCGCGGCGGATCGAAGATGTCGACGTCGAGCGTGTCCTCGAGCGCCTCGGCCTTGTGCGGAACGTTGGACGGAATGTGCAGCACCTCGCCCGCGCGGACGAGCACTTCCTGCGACTCGTCGTCGCCGATCCAGAACCGCAGCACGCCTTCGAGGATGTACGTGATCTGCTCGTTGTCGTGCGAATGCTTGGGAACGATGCATCCCTTCTTCAGATACACGTGAGCAATCATCATCCTGTCGCCGGTGATCAGGCGACGATCGAGCATCGGTGACACGGTCTCGCGCGGGATCGAGTCCCATGAGTACCACGTGACCGAGCGTGCGGTGGACGGTGCCATGTGGGGATTGGGCGAAAAGAGTGGCGTTCGGGTTCTGCTAAGCCTGCGCGGGGCGGTTCCGCGGATCAAGTGTCCCGTTCGCCGGAGCATTCGTCCAGCAGATCGCCCAGCGCCGCGGCGTCCATTGGGAGCTCGAACGTTCTCACGCCGAACTCGGCGGCGATCGGCTCGAACGCACGGCGCGTCCGTGTCGATCGGAACACCGCGATCCGGGCACCCGCCATCAGCGCCGGACCAAAAAACGCCTCGGTGCACGCGTCGTCGTGGTCGCAATCGACCAGCACCACGCGGGGCCACGTGCGCAACAACGCGTCGCGCGGACTCTCCTGTTCCAGCGCGAATTGCGGCACGTACCCAGCGAGCTCCGCCGCCGCGGCGACCAACGCCGCGGCAAGCGGATCCGAAGACAGTACGAGGACGCCCGACGGCTTCATTGGATTTCCCGGAGGTCGGTCGCGCGGCACCACCTTACATGTGTTGCCGTGCGTCGGGAATCTGCCCCCATTCCGCTCCGAATAGAAGCTCGCCGGCGCGCCGAAGCGGCCTCTCGCCGACTAAGAATTCAGCGTGGCGGTGAGTCGCAGGTCGACATTTCCCTTCAACGCCTTCGACACGGGACATCCCTGCTTGGTCGCGTCGGCCAGCCGTTGAAACGTCGCGTCGTCGATCTTGGCAACCGTCGCGTGCACGTCCAGCTGCATCGTGGTGATCGCGAAGCCGTCACCCACCTTTTCCACGGTGCAGGCCGCCGTCGTGTCGACCCGCGTCGCCGGCGTTCCGTTCTGCTCGAGACTGGCGCTCAACGCCATGCTGTAACACGCCGCCTCCGCCGCGGCGAGCAACTCCTCGGGGTTCGATCCCACGCCCGACTCGAACCGCGAGCTGAAGTTGTACTGACCGGCAATGCCAGTCGACCCCTTGAAGCTTCCCCGTCCGCCCTTCAGCCCCCCTTCCCACGTCGCGCTGGCTTTGCGTGTCGGCATCGTCCTCTCTCTCCCGTCGGGTCTGCGAAGTGTGACTTGACGTCGTCCACCGTGTCCGATTGAATCCGACCAATGAGCGATTCGGCGTCCACGGGACCACTTCCACCGACCATCGCACGCGTGATTGCGCGCTTCGAAGCGATGGAGCGTGAAGAGAAGATGCAGGCCTTGGTGCACTACTCCAAGAAGCTCGAATCGCTGCCCGAAAAATTTCGTGACGTCGACCGCGGCGAGTTCGCCGTTCCCGAATGCCAAACGCGCGTCGATCTCTTCCCCGAATTTCACGACGGGCGCGTACACTACTACGCCGACCTCAACGTCAGGCAGTCACCGACGATCGCGGCTTTTCTCGCCATTCTGTTCTCGGCGATCAACGAGCAACCGCCCGAGACGACGCTGGCCATTCCGTCGGACTTCGTGCAGCAGATCATGCACGGAATCGGCCTGTCCGGACGCGAAACGGGATTGAACGCGATGGTGCGCCGCATCAAACGCTTCGCCGAGCAGGCCGCGCGCCACGTCGAGGACGATGCATGAACGAATCGGCGCTCGACGATCTGCTCTCCACGCCGCGCGACGAGACCGTCGCGGCGCTCGCCGCGTGTCCGGGCGACATCGTCATCCTCGGCGCCGGCGGCAAAATGGGACCGACGCTCGCGCGCATGGCCGCTCGCGCCGCAGCGAATGTCACGCCGCAGCGCCGGATCATCGCCGTATCTCGCTGGTCCTCGGCCAGCGCCGAACGTGCGCTCAATGACGTCGGTGTCGAAACGGAGCGCTGCGATCTGCTCGACCGCGCGGCGATCGCGCGCCTGCCCGACGCGCCGAACGTCGTGTTCATGGCCGGTCAAAAGTTCGGCACCGGCGGCGCGCCCGCGGCGACGTGGGCGATGAACACGATCGTCCCCGCCAATTGCGCCGAGCGCTATCGCGACGCGCGCATCGTCGCGTTCTCGACCGGAAACGTCTACGCGCTCACGCCCGCCGGCGCCGGCGGCTCGCGCGAGACCGACGAACTGGCGCCGGTCGGCGAGTACGCCGCGTCGTGCGTCGGACGCGAACGCACCTTCGAGACCTACGCCGAACGGTACGCCACGCAGGTCGCGATCGTGCGCCTCAACTACGCAATCGACTTGCGCTACGGCGTGCTGGTCGACATCGCGGCGCGCGTACATCGCGGTGAACCAGTGCCGGTCGACATGGGCTACGTGAACGTCATCTGGCAGGGCGACGCGAACCGAATTGCGCTCGAATGTCTGCCACGTGCGTCGGCGCCGCCGTTCGTCGTCAACGTCACCGGGCGTGAGACGCTGTCCGTCCGCTCACTCGCCGAGTCGTTCGCCCGCCGCTTCGGCACGACTGCCACGTTCACTGGCGCCGAGCGCCCCGACGCGCTCCTCAGCAACACGTCGCGCATGCAGGCGATGTTTGCTGCTCCGCAGGTGACCGTCGAGCAGATGATCGATCGGGTCGCGGACTGGATCGCCGACGGCGGCGCGCTCCTTGGCAAACCCACCAAGTTCGAGGCGCGCGATGGCCGGTTCTGAGTCCCATGAGCATTCGTGAACACCTGCGCGCAGGCCAGATGAGCATTCGCGAACACCTGCGCGCGGGCCAGGTCATTCCCGCGCACCCGCTCGCGCTCACCGCCGAGCGATCGCTCGACGAGCGCCGTCAACGCGGACTCACACGCTATTACATCGACGCGGGCGCCGGCGGAGTCGCCGTGGGCGTCCACACGACGCAGTTCGCCATTCGCGATTCGCGCTTCGGACTCTTTCGCCCGGTGCTCGAGCTGGCGATCGACGAGGCTCGGTCGGCGAACTCCGCCGCGGCATCCGCGCCGTTCGCGATGATCGCCGGCATCTGCGGACACACGGCCGCAGGCACGGACGGAGGCCGAAATCGCCGCGGCGCTCGGCTACGACGTCGGCTTGCTCAGCCTCGGCGACTGGCGAACCGAATCGGAAGCCGATGTGCTCGACCACTGTCGGAGCATCGCCGAGGTGATTCCGATATTTGGGTTCTATCTGCAACCGGCGGTCGGCGGTCGGACGCTGTCGTACCGCTTCTGGCGCGAGTTTGCCGAAATCCCGAACGTGTGGGCGATCAAGATTGCGCCGTTCAACCGCTATCAAACGATCGACGTCATCCGCGCGGTGGTCGAAGCGGGGCGCGACGACATCGCGCTGTACACGGGGAACGACGACAACATCGTCGCCGACCTGCTCACACCGTTCCCGGTCTGCGTTGGTGGAACGACGGTCGTCCGCTGGATCGACGGCGGACTGCTCGGCCACTGGGCGGTATGGACGCGCGCGGCGGTTGCACTGCTCGCCGCGATCAAACTGGCGCGCGTCACCGGCGAATTCGAGCCGTCGCTTCTGTCGTATGGCGCGGCGCTCACCGACGCGAACGCCGCGGTGTTCGACGCGGCGAACGATTTTCGCGGCTGCATTCCCGGCATCCACGAAGTGCTTCGTCGGCAGGGACTGCTGGACGGCGACTGGTGTCTCGATCCGAACGAAGTGCTTTCGCCGGGTCAGGCGGACGAGATCACGCGCGTCGAGCGCTGCTATCCGGAAGTGACCGACGGCGGCATGGTGTAACGCTCGCGCCGTCGCCTGAGACGAGCGTTATTGAATTAGAAAAATGTCGCCGCCCAGCCGCGGCCGGCGGGCGCTTCGAACCGCGTGCGCCAATCGGAGGCATCCGTGATGCTCGTATCGAACACCGGCGTCTCGCGGCCTACCTCGCCGCGCTTGACCCGCTGGGCAAACTCCTCGCGCGAGGACATCTCGATGCCCGCCTGCGTCCGGTAGAACATGCGCCCGCCGCCAACCAACTGCGATCCGACTTCGCGGCTGAGCTGCTGCAGCGTTCGAAAGAGTCCGTCGATCGAGCAGCCGGACGCGTTCTCCGCCGTGACGTCGACGCCAACGGCGAGAAACCGGCCGTCGCGCCAATCGCGCGCCGAGCGAAGCGGCACGCCGTGCGCTCGCCAGTCGGCAAGAAAACGGTCGACCGCCGCGAGAACCGTGTCCGCCGCAGCCCCGTCCAATTGCTGCTCGCTCGCAAAGATCCAGACGCGCGCCGTATCCGGCAGCGCCTCAAACGGCACGATAGGCATAGGCGAAACCTAAACGCGCCATAATCGCACCACGCCCACGCGCCCATCGCCCAACGCGTCATGGCGACACCGCGTGCGGCACATACGACGCCGTTGACCGGCCGAACCGGCGATCGATCTCCGCGATGAGTGCGGCCGGCGAGATCGGCTTCGGCAAATAGCCGTCGCATCCGGCGGCAATGCTCCGCTCCACATCAGCGGGCAGCACGTGCGCCGTCACGACGACGATCGGAATGTGGCGAGTCTCCGCGTCGTGTTTGAGCACGGCGGTCGCCGCCAACCCGTCCATCTCCGGGAGCGCGATGTCCATCAGGATCAGATCCGGGTGGCGCGCACGGGCAACCGCAATCGCCTGCGCACCGGAAATGGCTTCCAGGACATCGAAGCCGGCGTATCGCAACGCCGTCGCGTAAATGATGCGAGTGTCCTCGTTGTCTTCCACGAGGAGGATCGCACGGACGCTGCTCACAAATACCTCGATCGACGACTGGTAGGCGGGAGGAACTTCGGCGCCTGCGTCGGCGATCCAACATACACCGCGGCGCAGGGATTAGCACGGATTTCAATGTGATTGACGGGCTTCAATCGCGACAATTTGTCCGGTCTGCGACTGGAACCAATGTCCCTTCCGTATCATTTTGATGGTGATGCGGCGCACACGTCCGTTCAGCCCCCTCTGGTCCGCCGCGCTGGCACTCGCGCTGGCGATCGCGCTGGTCCTCGCGATTCACCGCGCGGCGCACGCGCACGCCGCGCTGCTCTCGTCGGAGCCGGCTGCCGGAAGCCACCTCACAGCGAGCCCTGACCGCATTCGGCTCGTGTTCAGCGAAGCGGTCGACCCGAAGTTGGCGACGCTGTCCATCGTCGGCGACAGTGGTAAGCCGATCGTACTCGTCGTGCTGGGCGACCCGCACGATAAACGCGCCATCGTCGGAGTGCCGCCGACGCTCGCACCTGGCAGCTACCATGTGCTCTGGCACGCGGTGTCGGATGACGGACATCCGGTCCGCGGCAGCTATGTGTTCTCCATTGTCGGAACGTCTGTTGGAACGTCGAGTGCGCCGGTCGTCGTATCGCCGCCGCCGCCGCCGCCGCCCGTCGTCATGCCGCCGGCGACGTGGGGACCGACCGCGTACGGCGCACCGCTGATTCCAGCAGTGCTCCGCGGTTTCGGCGTCGGTTGCGCCATGGCCGTTGCCGGACTGCTGTTCTTCGTTGTGTGGATGAACGGCGGCCTCGCGTCGCGACCCGCGCGCGTCGCACTCGCATTCGCGATCGCGGCGCCGCTGCTACTCGTGGCGCACCTCGCAGCGTGGCTGATCGACGCATCGCCGACACACACACTAAGCGCCGCATGGTTGTCGACCGCGTTCGCAACCAAGGTGGGTCGCACGGAGCTGTGGCGGACCGTGCTCTCGTTCGCGCCGCTCTGCGGACTGTTGCTCGCGCGCAGTCCTGCGTTGGCACTCGCGCTCAGCGTCCCCACGGTGGTCATCAGTGCGGCGGCGGGCCACTCGGCGGCGATACACCCCGGCTGGGCAATTCCCATCAAGGCGCTCCACTTGTCCGCTGTTGCGGCGTGGATGGGCGGTTTGCTCTGGCTCGCCGTTCGGGAGCGCGACACGCCATCACGGCTCGCTCAGGAAGGCGTGCAAGTGTCGACCGTCGCGCTGTCGTGCGTCGTCGTCGTCTTTCTGTCCGGCATCGCGCAGACGGCGCTGCTTCTCCATTCGATTCACGACTTCAATTCCGCCTACGGCGTCGTCGTCCTCTTGAAAGTCGCGGGCCTCGCCGTGTTGATCCTGTTCGGCGCCTGGCATCGCTTTCGACTCTTGCCCCGGCTCAACGATCGCGCCGATCATTCGACCGCCGGCTCGTTCCGCGGCTCCGTGTCGCGCGAGATTGCCATTTTCTGGCTCGTCATCCTGCTCGGTGGCTTCCTCGCCTATCTCTCCCCACCGACCGCGGCAACCACGCAGCACGCGTCTCTCACCTTCGCCCCGCACCGCTCACATGTCTGACACCAAGTACGATCGCCGCTCGTTCATGGCCTACTTCAGCACCATCGGCCTCGGCTCAACGCTGTTGCCAGGCGTGCTGTGGTCGCAGCTGCAGCAACAGCAGGCGTCAACCATCACGCCCGGGATGATCGCCGTCGCGGAAGAAATCGCCGGCGTCAAATTCTCCGACGACGAGCGGACGGCGATGGTGCGCGGTCTCGAAGGCGCGCTCGGGGCGATCGAACAGCTGCACAAAGAGCCGCTCGACATGAGCATCTTTCCGGCGATCGTGTTCAATCCCGTTCCGCCGGGAAAAGAGCTGGCGACAACGACCAAGCTGCCGCTGGTACGCGCCAAGGTTCCCGTGATCGCGCGTCCCGGCAGCCTCGAGGAACTCGCGTATGAGCCGGTGACACGTCTTTCCGAACTCGTACGCACGCGCAAGGTGAAACCGTCCGAGCTCACGGACATGTATATCGGGCGACTCAAGAAGTACGACCCGCAACTCTACTTCGTCGTCAATCTCACGGAGGAGCGCGCGCGCAAGCAGGCCAAGGACATGGACGAGGAGATCGCGCGCGGCAAATATCGCGGACCGTTGCACGGCATTCCCTGGGGCGCAAAAGACTTGCTCGCCGTCAAAGGCTATCCCACCACGTGGGGAGCCGGCCTGTATGAGAATCAGACATTCGACTACGACGCAACGGTCGTCAAACGACTGGATGACGCGGGCGCGATCCTCATCGCCAAGCTCACGCTCGGCTCGCTCGCGCAGGGCAATCATTGGTGGAAGGGTTACACGCGCAATCCGTGGATCCCGGAACAACTGAGCCCGGGTGCGAGCGGATCATCCGCCGGACCTGCGTCGGCCACCGCCGCCGGCTGCGTCGGCTTCAGCATCGGCTCGGAGACCAACGGTTCGATCACGTCGCCGGCGCGCACCTGTGGCGTCGTCGGTTTCCGCCCAACCTTTGGCCGCGTGCCGCGCACCGGCGCCATGGCGCTGTCGTGGACGACGGACAAGCTCGGCCCCATTTGCCGAAGCGTGGAGGACTGCGCGCTCGTCTTCGACGCGATTCAGGGCCCCGACGGTCTCGACTACTCGGTCAAGAGCCATCCGTTCAATTGGAACGCCACGACCAGTCTCTCGAAGCTGAAGATCGCGTACTTCCACGCCAACTTCGAGCGCCGAGGGCCGGACGGAACGACGACGCCCAATCCGGAAGCGATGAATTTCCTCCGCGTCCTCGAATCGCTCGGCGCCAAGCCGGAGCCGATCGAAGTGCCGACGCCCAACTATGGCTATTTGGATTCGCTCATTCTCGATGCCGAATGCGGCGCCGCGTTCCAGACCGACACGCTGAACGGCCGGATCAAGGAACTCGAACCGTATAGCACCTGGCCGAACACCTTCCGCGCGGCGCAATTCGTTCCCGCCGTCGACTACGTGAACGCCAACCGCGTCCGCATCGCGGCCATGAATCAGACCTGGGACCTGTTCCAGAAGTACGACGTCATCATCACGCCGCAGGAGAACACTTCGGTCACCAACATCGTCGGCACGCCGTCGATCGTCGTGCCGACCGGCTTCGCCATTCCGCAGAACTTCGGTCGCGGTGGTGGTGGCGGTGGTGGTGGCGCCGCCGCTGGTGCTGGGGCCGGAGGTGGCGGCCGCGGTGGACGTGGCGGCGCGGGCGGTGGGCGCGGTGCGGACACAACCACTCCGCCGGCCGCGGCTCCACCGCCGACGCCGCAGATCCCGCTGCCGACGAGCATGTACGTGATGGGACCGATCTTCCAGGACGAAAAAAATCTCCTCGTCGCGCACGCATTCGAACAGGCAACCGATTTCCACACGAAGCGGCCGTTGCAATTCGTCTGAGTGGCTCGACACACGCAACAGGCCGCGACAGGCTGAAACGATCGCGTAACGATGCCCAGCCGATCGGGCCAACTATGCGTAACCCCTTCGTTCTGTTCGACGAAGGGGTTTGTTTTTTCGGCCGTCGGGGCCTTCTTCACACCGCGCCATCGAACCTCTTACAAAACGTCTACAGCGTCATGTAGGGCACTTTCCGGGGTCGCGGTGTCTAACTGCAGGTACCCGCTGGACTCAATCCGGGACGAAACTCCCGGCCGTCAATCCGAGTAGTGACTTCACCGCTCCTGTCATCTTCTGACTGATGTCGGCTCTGCCAGCTCCTGAAGCGCGCACCACGATCCGTCCGCGCCCAGGCACGCCTTCGCGCCAGCACGGCGTTCCTGATTCGCTCGCCCAAACCGGCGAATACAGCATTTTCGGCTTCGCCCGACCCGTCGACCGCGCCGAGGTGCGCGAACGGCAACGCGGCTTTGCCCTCGTGCTGTTTGCCGTCGCCACGATCGTCGCGCTGCTCTACTCCGTCGAGCAGTACTTCTACTCGCGGCTGCTCGGCACTCCCATTCGTCTCACCGCGCTCGTTCCCGCCGAGCTGACGTTCACATATTCGTGGGCGCTGCTCACGCCGGTGGTGATGTTCACCGCCAAACGCTTTCCGGTGTGGGGCGACAATCGGGCCCGCAATTGGGCCGTCCAACTCGGCGCGATGGTCGCGTTCGTATTCGCCCATGTTGCGCTCTTCTCGCTCGCGACCGCGGTCATCGACCCGCACACCGCGATCGCCGCGATGCCGCGCCTGTTCGGGCAGTACTTGCTCTCGTGGACGGTGCTCGACTCGATCGTGTTCTGCTCGCTCGTCGCCGTTCATCACGCGTTCGTGTACTACCGCGTGTCCAAGGACCGTTCGCTGCGCACGTCGCAGCTCGAGGCGCGCCTCGCGCAGTCGCAGCTCCACATGCTGCGCATGCAGTTGCAGCCGCACTTTCTGTTCAACACGCTTCACTCGATCTCGGCGCTCATGCACAAGGACGTGCGCCGCGCCGATTCGATGATCGCGTCGCTGAGCGACCTGCTCCGCCTGTCGCTGCAGAACATCGGCGCGCAGGAAGTCGCGCTCCAAGCCGAGCTCGATTTTCTCGAGCGGTACGTCGAGATCATGTCGCTTCGCTTCGGCGACCGGCTCCACGTGTCGATCGACGTCGACCCGCAGACGCGCGACGCGCGCGTGCCCAATCTCTTCCTGCAGCCGCTGGTGGAGAATTCCTTCCGCCACGGCTTCGGCGACCTCGGCCAGGGCAACATCGCGATCACCGTGCGTCGCGACGGCGACATGCTGCGCTGCGACGTCGTCGACGACGGCCGCGGCCTGCGCCCCGGCCACCGCGAAGGCGTTGGATTGTCGAGCACGCGGCAGCGCCTGGCGCATCTCTACGGAAGTCAGCAGACATTTTCGCTGCGCGGAGCGCCCGGCGAGGGCGTCCGCGTGAGCATGGCCATTCCGTTTCACCCCTATCAGCAAACGGCGGCAGACTGATGAGCGACCAACCGAAAATCCGCACCCTGATCGTCGACGACGAAGAGCTCGGGCGCGATCGCCTGCAATCTCTTCTCGCGATGCAGCCCGACGTCGAGATCATTGGTGTTTGCGTCGACGGGCAGAGCGCCGTGGAAACGATCGAACGCGAGCAGCCGGATCTCGTTTTCCTCGACGTCCAGATGCCGGGCATGGACGGGTTCG
Organism: uncultured Gemmatimonadaceae bacterium; assembly: GCA_963817445.1. Taxonomy (GTDB): domain Bacteria; phylum Gemmatimonadota; class Gemmatimonadetes; order Gemmatimonadales; family Gemmatimonadaceae; genus JAQBQB01. The sequence continues at coordinate 26,009 of CAWFOG010000006.1, read as the reverse complement.
AGGTCGTCGACAATCTCGACACCACGCGCATGCCGGCCGTGGTCTTCGTGACCGCGCACGACGGACACGCCATCCGCGCATTCGAAATCCACGCGCTCGATTTCCTGCTCAAGCCATTCGATCAGACCCGCTTCGAAAAGGCGCTCGAACGTGCTCGCGGCCAGATCCAGCGCGCCAACGGATCGGTCATCGATTCGCGACTCGTCTCGCTGCTCGAGGAGCTGCACCAGGAACGGAAGTATCCCGAGCGGTTGATCGTCAAGTCGAGCGGCCGCGTGTTCTTCATTCGCACCGAGGAACTCGATTGGGTCGAAGCGTCGGGCAACTACGTGAAGATCCACACCGCGTCCGACGCGCATCTGCTGCGTGAGAGCATGAAGAACATGGAGACGAAGCTCGACCCCAAGACCTTCGTCCGCATCCATCGCTCGGCGATCGTGAACATCGACCGCATCAAGGAACTCGAACCATGGTTCCATGGCGAGTACGTCGTGATCATGCGCGACGGAACGCGGTTGACGGCGAGCCGAGTGTTCAGCGATCGGTTGAGTGCGTTGATCGCGTGAACGGCATGGGCGATTCGATGATCACGCGTTGTGTCGGCGGTCCGAGTCGATCGACCTAGTTCGATCGACTCGTCAGTCCAACTCCGCCCTCAACGCCCCTTCGAGCGTCGGATGCTCGAACACAAACCCCTGCGTCACGAGCCGCTGCGGGCGCACGCGCTGACTCGCCAGCAACATGTCGCGCCCCATCCGGCCAAACAGCAGTGAGATCGCTGCCGCGGGCATTGGAACGAACGCCGGCCGGTGCAGCACCTTCGCCAGCGTGCGTACGAACTCGCTGTTTCGCACCGGGTTCGGCGCCACGAGGTTCACCGGTCCGCGCAGCGACTCCGTGTCGATGGCGTGCATGACGACGCGCACCACGTCGCGCAGCGCGATCCAGCTCATCCACTGCCGCCCGTTGCCCACTCGTCCACCGAGTCCGAGCTCGAAGGGCAACACCAGCTTCGGCACCGCGCCGCCGCCGCGGGCGAGCACCATCCCCATGCGGATCGTCACCACACGAACGCCCGCGTCGGCCGCAGGCGTGGTCGCCGCCTCCCATTCCTTGCACACGTCCGCGAGAAAGTCGTCGCCCAGCGAACTGCTCTCGTCGAGCACTTCGTCACCGCGGCTGCCGTAAATCCCGATCGCCGATCCGCTGATCAACAGCCGCGGTTTCTTGGGAAGCGCCGCGATGGTGCGAGCCAACCGTTCGGTGCCGCGCACTCTGCTGTCGCGAATGCGCTGCATCGCGTCGCGCGTCCAACGTTGCGCGATGTTCTCGCCAGCCAGGTTGACGACGACGTCGGCGTCGTCGAATGCGCGTTCGTCGGCGAGTCCGGCGTCCGCATTCCACTCGATTTCGTCGCTGGCGAGCGGCGCATGGCGCACGAGCTTCGCCACCGCGTCACCGCGCGCTTTGAGCGCCGCGGATAGCGCGGAACCTATCAAACCACTGGAGCCGGAGATCACGATCACCGCCAGCCAATCTATTTCGGCCGGCGATGGGATGCGACGCTCACACCCTGCTGCGGATCAGGCTGTCTTGCGGCTGGGTGCTTGGTTCGCGCGATCGAACAACCGATTCGCCATGCCCTGCGCGCTCGGCGACGCGGGAATTGTCGCCGACGAGATCGGCGTCGCGCCAACGCGCATGTTGCTCAAGGCGCGCGCGATGCGGCCGAGCTGCTGCGTGGTGATGTCCTGAAACTGAAGGTGCGACGTGACGTCGACGAGCTCCTTGTCGAGCGCGCCGAGGACCGCGGCGCGGTCGGCTTCGCCGGCGACGCCAAGCTGCTCGACGAGCGCGACGGCGCGCGCCACCGAGTCGAGAATGTCGCTCGTCGCCTGCTCGGTGGCCGACGACACGTCGCGAATGCGCGCGTCGAGCTGCTTGAGCCCTTCACGATTCGCGAAACCCCCGGGCTCGGTCATCGCGTCGTCGAGGAGCACCCACTCATGCTCGTCGGTGTCGACCATGGAGCGTTTGAGATCGTGAATGGCCTGATCGACGAGGCGCAGCGACGCGGCGGAGTCGTACAGCAAGGCCTCCGACCGGTTCGCGAGCGAACGCTCATTCATTTGATTCATCTGACTCATGCAGCAACGCCTGCACCGGAGAAGATCCGATCGATCTTTTCCTTGAGAATCGCCGGCGTGAACGGTTTGACCACGTAGCTGTTCACACCCGCGTCGACCGCGGCGAGGATGTCTTCACGAGCGCCGCGCGTCGTCACCATGAGAATCGGAACGTTGCGGCCGACCGGCAGGGCGCGCACGGCGCGCGCGAGTTCCAGTCCGCTCATCCCCGGCATGTTCCAGTCGGTGATGATGAAGTCGATGCTCGCGTCGAGGCGCGTCAGCGCCTCCTGGCCAGTCGAGGCCTCGATGGCGTCCGGATAGCCAATGCGCTGCAACGCATTCGAGATGATGCGGCGCATGGTAATCGAATCGTCGACGACGAGAAACTTCATAGGGTCCGTCCGGTGAATGCGAGCGATAGCGGGATCAGAGATCCCCGGTGTCCAGAAGCCGGCGCGCAATCGCGTCGACAACCTGGAGTGAATCGTACGCCCCGCTGATGATGCGCCCGCGGACGCGTGCTCCGCGGATCACTTCGAGTGCGGGTGACGGCGCGGGAGATGACGCCCCGCGTTCGTCCTTGGGCTGATCCTGCGGTCCTGCGTTTTCAGGTTGGGTATGCATTCATTGCCTCATCCACCAGTATCGGCTGCCGACGTCGGACCTAAACCGATGAATCAACGCCGATTGAGTGGCTCGCCGGTCCGAACGCGCGATCACGCGCGCCGCATGTAGGAAAGAGTTGCCGCCTGCGTCCAACGCGCGTCTTTCCGGAGTATCGACTCCGACCAGCGATTGCTGCGTGCGCAGTCGCCCCAGTTTACTCAATGGCAACGATTCTCTGTCTCGACGACGAGCCGGCGGTCGGGCTGATCCTTCAGGACACGCTCGAACGGGCGGGCCATGAGACGGTCTCGGCGCACAACGTTCCGCAGGCCCTCCAGGCCCTGACCGGCGGCGCCGTCGATCTCATCATCTCCGACTATCGAATGCCCGGCCTCACCGGGCTCGAATTTCTCGCGCTCCTTCGTCAGGAAGGCTACGACACACCGCTCATCATGCTGACGGGCTACGCCAGCATCGAGCACGCGGTCGCGGCAATCAAAGCAGGCGCGGTCGACTACATCACCAAGCCGGTACGCCCGGAACAGCTCGAGCTCGCGGTGAACCAGGCGCTCGAAGTCGTTCGCCTCCGCCGCGAAAACGACCGACTGCGCCGCGAGGTGATGGAGATTCGCAACGAGCGGCAGATTGTCGGCGACAGCCCGGCAATTCGGCGCGTGCTCCAGACCGCGGCGACTGCGGCGCCAACGCGCGCCACGGTTCTCCTCGAAGGCGAATCGGGCACGGGAAAAGAACTGTTCGCGCGCACCATTCACGCGCAGAGCGAGCGGCGCGACGGACCGTTCATCAAGTTGAATTGCGCCGCACTCCCCGAAGGACTCGTCGAGAGCGCGCTGTTCGGCCACGAGAAAGGCGCGTTCACCGGCGCCATCAAGCGCGTCGAAGGCGCGTTCGAACGCGCGCACGGCGGCACGCTGCTGCTCGATGAAATCTCCGAAATGCGGCTCGACCTCCAGGCCAAGCTGCTGCGTGTGCTCCAGGAACAGGAGTTCGAGCGCGTCGGCGGATCCGTCGCCATCAAGGTCGACGTGCGCATCATCGCGACGACCAATCGCGACCTCGCCGCCCACGCCACCGCTGGGCTGTTCCGCCAGGATCTCTACTATAGGTTGAGCGTCATTCCCGTCCGCCTCCCGGCCCTGCGCGAGCGGCGCGAAGACATTCCGCTCCTCGCGCTCCGCTTTGCCACGCACTACGCGCAGGAAGTGGGCAAGGAGATCACCGGGATGTCCCACGAAGCGATCGACCTGTTGCAGGGATACGACTGGCCGGGTAATGTCCGCGAGTTGCAACACGCGGTGGAGCGCGCGGTCATCCTCACCAGCGAGCCTCTCATTCCGGCGCATGCCTTCGACGGCCAGCGCTTTGGGTTGAGCGGCGCGTGGAGTGGGCCGACACCTCGCTCGACCGGCGAGTTTGCCGCGATAAACGGTGTGGCGCCGGCACACGCGAGCGTCGTTGTCCCCGACGGCGCAGTGGTGCTGACGTCGCTCAACGTGGACGAAGCGGAAGCAAAGCTCATCACGCGCGCGCTCGAGGTCTCGAACGGCAATCGAACGCGCGCCGCCGAGCTGTTGGGAATGAGTGTGAGAACGCTACGAAATAAGCTCAACGGGCCAAAAGTCCCCGCAGATGGAGGAGGAGGCGAATGAACACGCGCGCGATGTTGGCTGTGATTTCTCTTGGCGGGGTGTCTGCACTCGGGTGCGGCGCCCCGTCTTCCGTTGGCGGCGCTGGCTCGCCCGTCACCCCGGCGTCGTCCGTCGCGCCGTCGATGAACTGGCCGGCGCCCGCACCGGGGCACACGTACACGCTCCTCCCAACGCCGACCACGGTCGCGTGGGGTTGGTACGACGCGGCCGGCGCACCGATCCTCCACGTCCAGTCGGGCGACGAAGTGGTCGTGCGCGCGCTCTCGACGTGCAGCCCAACGTCGCTCATTCGCGCCGGACTCGATTCCGCGCGAATCGAACCGGAAGCGACGGCGATCTACGCCGCGCGCAAGGATATGAAGACTGGCCCCGGTGGCCACATCCTCACCGGTCCGATCTACGTCGAAGGCGCCGATTCAGGCGACGTGCTCGAGGTTCGATTCAAGTCGATCAAACCGGCGATCGACTATGCGTGCAATGGATTCGGGCCGCGCTCTGGTTTTCTTCCCGAGGATTTTCCCGGCAAGTCGCACACGATGATCATCCCGCTCGACACGGTGCGTATGCTCGGCCATTTCGCCGACGGGATCACGATTCCGCTGCACCCGTTCTTTGGCAGCGTGGGCGACGCGCCGCCGGCGTCCATGGGCCGCGTCAACAGTGCGCCGCCGGGTATTCACGCGGGCAATTTGGACAACAAAGAACTGGTCGCCGGATCGACGCTGTACATCCCGGTCTGGACGAAGGGCGCGCTGCTCGAGGTGGGCGACGGGCACGCCGGCCAAGGGAACGGCGAAGTCGACATAACGGCCATGGAAACGTCGCTGATCGGACGCCTTCAGCTGGTCGTTCGAAAGGACATGCACCTTTCGTGGCCTCGTGCCGAGACTCCTACGTACTACATCGCGATGGGGATCGACGACAGCCTGAGCAAAGCCACCAAACTGGCCGTTCGGCAGGCCATCGATCTCCTCGTGCAGGTCAAGGGAATGACTCGCGAGGACGCGTACCAGCTGGTCAGCGTCTCCAGCGACGTCGACATCACGCAGTTGGTCGACGGGCCGGTGGGCGTGCACGTGATGATTCCGAAGGCGATTTTCCGGAAGTAGGATGATCATGCCGGCAACGTTTTCTTCCAGGATAATGAGGCAATTTCTTCCTAGGCGGAGACTTTTGCCGGGGCGAGGAGCGCACCAAAGGGTGTTGGGCTAGGCGGCAGGAGAGGATTGTAAAGTACGACGGACAAAGGAGTTAAGAGCGGCGATCCCATCCGGATCGCCGCTCTTTTTTTGCCTCGGCAAACTGGTCCGTGCCCTGCCTTTCTTGAGGCCGCCAGACCGGTTCTGGACGATCCCAAAGCAGATCGATTGGGCGCCAGAGCTTTCACTTACGACCTCCCTCCGCCGTGCCTCACGCAACCAACCCCCAGCATTCGGCCGCCCTGTCAGGGGCTGAGTTCGACCCGGCAAAGCTGACGCTCGGCGTCCTCCACCGAGTGCTGCAGCGACTGCTGAATGTCGACCTGCCGACGCGAGACCTCGTGCTGATCCTCGAGGCAATCGCTGAAGCCGCCGAACAGCGCGCCGATGCAATCGCTGGGACGCGGGAGGTCGCATGAGCCGCCTCAACTCGAAGTCATCGCCGAACCGCACGACCAACCACAGCACCGCCCCTTCCCTCACTCAGATGTCGCCGAACTCTCAGGCGTTGGAGCATACCATGGATTCCCGAGCCAAGTGGACCGCATTCGCCGCCGGCGACGTTGCCGCGCGCGACGCCCTCCTGACCGAGAATTTGAGCCTCGTCCATCACGTTGCGCGTCAGCTCGAGCGCCGACTGAGCGACCAGCTCGACCATAGTGAGCTCGTCAGCGCCGGAACGCTCGGACTGATGTCGGCGCTCACCGCGTTCGACCCGAGCCGCAAGATCGCGTTCAGCACGTTCGCCGTGCCGCGCATTCGTGGCGCCATTCTCGACGAGCTGCGCCGCCAGGACCATGTGCCGCGCTCCGTTCGTCGCAAGACGCGTGAGATCCAGGCGGCGCATTCTGCGCTCGCCGCACGACTCTACCGCACGCCGGAAACGTCGGAAGTTGCGATCTCGCTCGGCGTCGACGTCGAAACGTTGTGGAAGTGGCAGTCGGACATCGCCGGTGCCGTTCGCGTCGCGATCGATCGCCCGGTTTCGGACGACGGTGAATCGCCGTCGCACGTGCTCGAGTTCCTGCGCACCGACGCGGACAACTCGATCGACGAACAGCTGGGTCGCGAAGAAGACGTGGCGATGCTGCGCGACGCGATCACGAAGCTCAAGGAACAGGAGCGCACGGTCCTCGGCCTGTACTACTTCGAAGATCTCAAGCTCCGCGACATCGCCGAAATCCTCCATCTCACCGAGTCGCGCGTTTCGCAGATCCGTCTCAAGGCGCTCTCGCGCCTGCGCGACACCATGAGCATGGCGCTCGCCTCGTAGTTGCCTACGCCGACGATCGTGAAATCCGCCAAGCTCAGCGTTCCGTCGCCCATCGACGCGCTCGCCGACGCTCTACTCACCGAGCGGCGTCTCGTCGAGGAGCTGCTCGCCGTGATTCAACGCCAGCGGACGGCCGTCACTGACGACGATCTTCAGGTGATCGAAGACAGCATGTTCGCCACGCATCGGCTGCTCGTCACGCTGGGCGAAGCGAAGTGCCGGCGGCGCACGTTGAACACGCTGCTCGGCCAGTCGGAAGACGTCGGCATTCTCGGACTCGATAAAGCGCTGGGCGCTCGCATGACGCCCGAACTGTGCGCCGCGCGCGACAGCCTGCACGAAGCCGCGCGCAAATTGTCGCGCGAAGTCGCGGTGAATCGCGAACTGTTGCGCGAACAGATGGAGCCCGGCGCGTAGTTCTCTACCGCGCCTCGCGCGCGCGTCGCGCCTTGAGCGTCGGAAGCCGAACGGTGACCCCGCCCGCCTCGCGAACGACGCTGCCGCCCAACGCTTCGCCCACCAGCTCCGCGTAGCGCCCACCCAGCGACGCTGGCACGTCGGTCACCGCGCTTTCGCCGTTCTCGCCATTTTCGCCGACCCGAAAGTCGATACGCACCCACTGCTCATCAGACTCGACGGACGTGCGCACCAGCGTGTCCATGCGCTTCGCGAGACGTCGCGCATCGTATAGAAGCAGTGTCAGCACACGCACAAGCGCCCAGCGTTCCACGCGGACCGGTTCCGCGGCGCGCGCCGACGGCGCGGTCACCGGCACGTCGCGCACGTCGTGCAGAAATCGATGGATCGCGTAGACGTCGGTGAGGACGTCGTCGACCATCAACGGTTCTTCGCCGGCGGCGTGCTCGCGCGGCAGCAGGCGCACCACTCGATTGCACTCCTCGAGTCGGCCGAGGTCGGCTGCGACGCTGTTCATTGCGGACCCGTCGGGCGGGAGTTCCTTGAGCTGCGCGAGTTCGACGAGCGCGGACAGCGTGCCGATCCGGTTGTTCAGCGCGTGATGCACCCCTTGGAGGGCGTTGTCGAGCAACGCGAGCCAGTCTTCGACGTCGTCGACGCTGTCGGCACGAGACACGAGCGGGGCGCTGGGTGCAGTCGTCACTGAGGGGGCATCGCTCGTCCAAATGGCACGGCCAGGAACTCATCGGTGCTCGCGGCTAGTGTACGTCGTCCGCGTTAAGGCTCGCAAGGCGCGATCGGATGTAGATTTGGCATACTCCGGCGAGTTTTGTGGGAACGCCGAGCCCTGCCCCGCGGGTTTGTCCATTGCCGGGATCGTTTACCCGCTCATCGGAACACGACATGCTCGTGCTTGCAGCCTTGTCACTCATCGCGAGCGGCGGTTTTTCCGGCGCTCGGCTTGCCGTGCCCAGCGATACGGCGCGGATGCGTTTCGCTGCCGTGGCCATCGACACGCCGCACGTGCGGCCGCGGGTCGTCGAGGTCAGCGACTGGTACGCGCGCCGGCTGGCGATTCACCGGTATGTCTTTTACGCGACGATTCCGGTGTTTGCGCTGCAGTGGGAGGCGGGCAATCAGTTGTTCGACAAGAGCCGCGACGCGCCGACGTGGGCCAAGACGATGCATCGCGCCGGCGCCACCGCGCTCGCGGGGATGTTCACCGTCAACACCGTGACCGGCATATGGAACTGGTGGGACTCGCGCGCGGTAACTCAAGGAAGGACGCTGCGCACCATCCACGCGGTAACTATGCTCGCGGCGGACGCGGCATTTACGTACACGGGAGCCAAATTGTCGAATGACGCGGAGACGAGCGATTCCGCGCGCCGGGAGCACCGTGCCGTCGCGTTCTACGCGATGGGTGCAACGGTGATCAGCGGTAGCATCATGAAATTCTGGAATCGCTAGCCCCCCCCCGCCCCGCCCCGCCGATCATGCTCGTCCCCGACGCGTTGGTGCACGCGCTCAAGCCGTGGTCTGACTTTTACAGCCACTCGAAAATGGCGGCCACGGTCGTGACGTTCTGTCACGTCGCCGGGCTGTTGCTCGCTGGCGGACTGGCGATCGCGGCTGATCGAGGTTCGTTACGGGCGCTCCGGCTGGCGGCCGGCGAGCGGTCGCACTACATGCGCGAGCTGGGGTCGGTGCACCGGTGGGTGTTGACCGGACTTACCGTGGTCGTGTTGAGCGGCATCGCGCTGCTCACGGCCGACATCGAAACGTTTTTTGGTTCGTGGATTTTTTGGACGAAGATGGCGCTCGTCGCGCTGCTGCTGCTCAACGGGCTGCGAATGACGCGCGCCGAAGACGCGATTCGCCGGGACGCGAGCGCCGAGTCGCCGCATTGGCAATCGCTGCACCGCGCGGCGGTCACGAGCCTCGGACTGTGGTTCGTGATTGCTGCGTTCGGTGTGGCGTTGGCCAACTTTTCCTGATTCGCATTGACACTGGAATTCTGATTTTATGAAGGATCGAACGAATACGACTGTGACGGAGACACACGCGGACCACCCACCGTCTTGTGATGGGTGCGCGTTGATCGAACGGCGCACCTTTCTCCGCGACACGGCGATGTTGGCGGCGGCCATCCTCACGGCGCTCGGCGCCGCGCCGGCGCGAGCCGCGGCCGCGCCAATCGAGTTCATCGCCGCGCTCGGCGGCAGCCGTGAAGAAAAGTCCTACGCCATCCCGGCCGCCGACGGCACGCAGATCGACAAGGACAACGGCACGATCGTCACCCGGTGGCAGGGCAAGGTGTATGTGTTTTCGCTTGCCTGCCCTCACCAGAACACAGCCATCCGCTGGTACGACAAGGACAACGCGTTCGAGTGTCCCAAGCACCACTCGCGCTTTTTGCCGGACGGCGAGTACATCAAGGACAGCGGGCGCGCCACGCGCGGGCTCGACCGGTTCGACGTGCGCAAGGACGGGAACAATATCGTGGCCAATCTGGATAAGCTCTATCAGGAAGACGACGACGACACACAGTGGAAGGTCGCCTTTCTCGCGGTCTGATTGCCCAGGCACGGGTCGCGCTTCAACTCACACGCACCATTGTCCGCCATGTCCTGTAAGGATTGTCTAAACCGCCGGGATTTTTTGGCGAAGACGGCGCTCGGCGCGGCGGCGTTGGTGGTCGCCCAGGCGTGCGGCGACGGGCAAATCGGGCCGCCGACACAGGTGTTGGGCACCAGCATCACGATCAACTTGGCGGATTTTCCGGACCTCGCGACCCCGGGCGTGCTGGTCGACGTTGGACACGACCGCGCGGTGTTGCGTTCGGGAGCGACGACGTTTGTGGCGCACTCGCGGATCTGCACCCACGAGGGATGCGACACGAACATCCTGAACAACCGGTTCGAGTGCCCCTGCCACGGATCCATCTTCGCCACCGACGGCTCCGTCATTCGCGGACCGAGTACGGGAGGATCGATTGGGCCCCTCCCGGAACTTGCTGTGACATTTGACCAAGCCGCGAACACGCTCACGATTCAGTAATTAAGTACCACGCAGCGAATAACCGTTCCGCTCGTCGACGGCATTTCGTAGGTTGTTGGCCATGCTGATTGGTGTCGCTGGTATGGTGGGCACGGGAAAGACCACGCTTGCGCGCGCACTCGCCGCGCGGTTCGGACTGCAGATCGCCCTCGAGAGCGTGGACGGCGACAACCCGTGGCTCGAGAGTTTTTACGGCGGCGCGGACGAGATGCGCGCCTACGCGCTCCAGCTGCAACTGCACTTTCTCGCCACGCGTTTCGCCAGCATGCGCCGCATGCGCGGCTCGGGCGGAAGCTGGGTGCTCGACCGCACCTGGTACGAAGACGCCGAAGTATTCGCGCGCGGATTGTTCGAGCAGGGGCTGATGACGTCGGACGAGTGGACGCTGTACCGACGATTGTACGCCGAGCTGCTGCACTCGCCCGCCGCACATCCGCCGCGCCTGCTCATCTATCTGCATGGTCCGCTCGACGTGATCGTCGGTCGCATCGCGGCGCGCGGACGAGAGCGCGAACGCGACGCGTCGCCCGAGTACTGGACGGCGTTGCATGCGCGATACGCGCAGTGGATCGCGAACTTCAGGCATTGCCCCGTGCTGCCCCTCGACGTCCGCGACTACGATCTTGTCGCGGAGCCCGATGCCGTCGAGGAAATTGCCGGCCGCGTGCGACTCGAGCTCGAAGGCGAGTTGCCGCAGACGGAGTTGTGGCCGGCCGTTCCGCGCAAGCGCGCACGAGCATAACGTCGATTCACGGCGAGCAGTTGGAGAAGCGTTGAACCGACAACTCAGCGAATGACCACGCATCTGTACTGCATTCTTCCGAACGATCGTCGCGGGCTGCTTCCGCGCGGGTTGACGGGAGTCGACAGCTCGACCGTTCGCACGATCGCGGTCGGTGGGATTGTCGCGTGGGTGAGCGATGTCGAGCGACGATTAGCTGTGTCGGTTTCCGGCATCCGCGCGCACGATTCCGTAGTCGAAGCGGCGCTCGAGACCGGTGCGACGCCGGTGCCCGCGCGCTTCGGCCAACGATTCGACAACGACGACGCCTGCCGCGCGACGCTCGCCATCCGCGCGGCATCGGTCGAGACGATCCTCACGCGCATCCAGGGTCTCGTGGAGATGACGCTGATCATCACGCCCTCGACAGGACGGATGCTCCGCGATCTCCAGCCAGCGGCAGCCGCGGCGGCCGCGGCAGCGGCGGGAGAGAACACGGCGCTGGGCTCCGACGAGGACTACCTCGAGGGAATGCGCTCCACCGAGGAAGAGACGGGAGTCATTCGTCGAGCGATCGACGATCTCGCGCAGCGCCTCACGGAAGCCGCCCGCCGCCATATCCGCCGAGCCGCCGTGCACGAGCAGTTCACACGACTGCCCCTTCGCACGCTCGCCCATTTGATCCCACGCGGTTCCGTCGACCAGTACCGGGAGACGTTGCGCCCGCTGCCAACGAGTCGTGAGTTCCGGTTCCTCGTCATCGGACCGCGGGCGCCGTACAGCTTCTGTTCACTGAATGCGGGCGACGGTGGAGCCTACGGCATGAAACTGGCGGACTGATCATTGTATCATCAGATCGCGGGCGTTCGAACTCGCCCGGAGCCGCAATGTCCCATTGAGATTTTCAATCGCATGTTTGATCGCGTCCGGCTCGCATCGCGAACGGGCTGACGACGCGGGGATGGCGTAGTATGACTGTAATTGGAGACCTCGATATCGCCGGTCTCCTGTCCGCCGTGGCCGGAGCGCCCGATTACGCAGCAGCGACCTCATTGTTCGTGGCCGAATTGGCCCGGGTCGTCGGGGCGCGGCGCGCGTGCATGCTGCACCTCGATCCGACGGGACAGACCATCGATCTCGTCGCATCCGTTGGCCTCGGCGTGCAACCGGGCGCGGTGTCCATCCAGACGAGCGACCTGTCCAGCCCGATCACCATCAGTGTTCTCTCATCGACGATCGTGCGCGGCGGCGCGGCGCTTGGCGATCGCGCCTTCGAGCGACTGGCGCCGTGGGTTGCCATTCCACTCGCCCGCCCGCCCGATCGCGATGCACTGGAACGCCTGTCGCGCGAGCAGGCCAGCGCGCTCGCGAAATCGCTGTCGGTCGACCTCGTCGAGTCGGCAACTCTGCGGCGCGGCGGCGTAGCGGACGGCGTGGTGCTGCTGCAGGGGCCGATCGACACGAGCTCGCTCGAGCGCGCGGCGCGGCTCGCCGGCGTCGCGAGCCCGCTCCTCGCGCGACTTGCGTCACTCCGCGACGCGCACGACGCCATCGTGCAATTGACTCATCAGCGAGACGATTTGGCGCTGATCGTCAGCGGTGGATCGTCGGAGGATCGGCATGCGGCCGAGCACGAGGCGCTCAAACGCTTCAACGGCGAACTCGAGTCGCGCGTTCGCGAATCGACCGCCTATCTCGCCGAGCAGAACGCGCGCTTGCAGTGGCAGGCGCACGAGGTGGAGCGCGCCAACAAACTCAAGTCGGAGTTTTTGGCCAGCATGTCGCACGAGCTGCGCACACCGATCAACGCGTTGATCGGCTATTCCGCGCTGCTGCTCGACGGCGTACTTGGCGACATGAGCCCGCAACAGCACGACGCGCTCGCTCGCAGCCGGGCCGCCGCCGAGCACCTCCTCGCGCTGATCAACGACATCCTCGATCTGGCTAAGATCGAGGCCGGCAAGATGCCGATCCACACACAGCCCGTGTCGCTGCCAGACGTCACGCTGGAAGTCACACAGCAGATCGAGCCGATGGTCCGCAAGAAGGAACTCGAGTTCGTGATCGACGTCGCGCCCGATTGTCCGGTCATCTACTCCGACGCGACGAAGATCCGCCAGGTGCTGCTCAACCTGCTCTCGAATGCCGTGAAGTTCACGAGCAGGGGACGCGTGACTGTCGCCGTGCGGCCCGCGCCGAGCGCCGCCGTGAGGATTGACGTAGTCGATACGGGCATCGGCATTCGATCCACGGACCTTCAGTCGATCTGGGAAGACTTCCGCCAAGTCGACCAGTCGCGCACCCGCGAGTTCGGCGGTACTGGGCTGGGCCTGAGCATCACGCGGAAGCTGGTCGACCGCCTCGGCGGGTCCGTGACGGTACAGAGCTCGTACGGCGTGGGGAGCACGTTCTCGGTCTTTTTGCCGGAACGGGCTCCAGCGCGGAACACGCCGGATTACGAGCCGATTGGCATGTCTTGATGCGAGCTTAGTGTCCCGTGGACGAACCCTGGCGTTACGCCGGTGTACCACGATTCATCTAATATTTGATGCCCTCACGGGAGAACGGACCATGAACAGCTCAATGGCGGCGCGCGCACGGATGAAGCTGCTGCGCGGCTTTATGATTGGCGCGGCGCTGATGAGTGCCGCTGCCTGCACCGATCGGGCGGCGAAAGAGCGCGCCCAGGCGGATTCCGACCTGGCGCGAGACCTCGCGCTGGCCGGCGCGCAGCCGGCAAACCCGACCTTTCAAGACACGGCAGTAGCGCCCGCGCCTGCACCGGCGAGCCACGCTACACAGGGTCCGCCGGCCACAGCGGAGACACACGTCGCGCGCAGACCGCGGGTCCAAACGCCGCGCCACGTTGACGTCGCTCAAGCGCCGGCTCCGTCGCCGACGCCAGCGCCAGTGACGCAGGCGCCGATCACGGCGGCCGCGACACCGGCCTCACTGCCCGCGACGATTGGCTCAGGAACCGGCGCCGGCATGACCAGCGGTACCAAAGTGTGCACGACGAGCTTGCCGGGCGACAAACTCGTCGCCACGATGAACGAGGCGATCACGGGATCGAACGGCGCGGTCATCCCCGCCGGTTCGAACGTCGTGCTCGAAGTCGCGTCGGCAACGCCGGGGGATAACGGAGACAACGGGCAGATCACCTTCCGCGTTCGCTCGATCCAGGTCAACGACAAGACCTACCCGGTCGATGCGACTGCGACGCCCACGGCAGCGCTCGAGAAAACCAAAGTCGAGAACCCTGATGCCAACGCCGATAAGAAAAAGGTGATCGGCGGCGCGATCGTCGGCGGCATTCTCGGTCAGATCATCGGCCACAACACCAAGGGCACGATAATCGGGGCAGCTGCTGGCGCTGCAACGGGCGCGGTCGTCGCGCACGCCAGTCAGAAGTACGAATCCTGCCTGCCCGCTGGCGCGGCAATGCATTTGACGCTCAACGCGCCGCTGATCATGTGATGTAGGCGCGCCGCAGCGTGTTTCACCGAACAAGGGATTCGAGGCGCGTGGCACTTGCCACGCGCCTCGTCGTTTCAAGCACCCTCGCCGCCGACACCGTGTCGCTGGTGGCGCGCAACACCTCCGCCAGCTCGCCGCCGGCGAATATATAGAGCGACGGCATGCTCACCGACGCGCGGTCGACCCAGTGACCCTCGCGAATGAGCGCGTGCTGTCCCTGAAAGACGCTGCTCCACAGCGCGTGCGTGCGCGGGACGTCCAGCCAGCCGTCGCCTTCGACGAGCAGCGTGTCGCGCGACTGCGCCGCCGGCGGCATGAACAGCTTCGATGCCAACCCCTGCGTCAGAATGTTGTGGCCGAGTCCGAGCGAGCCTGGATAGCCGACAGCCGAGCGCGAGAAATAGAAGGGACGTTGCGGCCACGAGTCCTGGATCATGCGCAGCACGAACTCGTCGGAGCGCTGGAGCACGCCGTACTCGAGCGCCTTGGGATCGATCGTCGCCGTGAGCGGACCGCTGGTGAATTGCATTGGCCCGTGCAGCTCGCGGTACGCCGGCACAGCGTCGGCGTCGGCCAACGTCATGTCGATCGGCGGTTTGGTCGGCTTGGGCCACGCGTGATTGCGGTAGATCGCCGGACCGCGCGCGGTGTCGTAGTCGTAGATCGGGCGACGGATGAGTTGTCGCACGTACCAATCGGTGCCGAGCAGCGATGTCTCGGCTACGACCACGTCGCGGCGAATGCCTTCGACTTCCTGCGCGTACCAAAGCGGGAAGGTGTCGTTGTCGCCGACGGTGATGAGCACGCCGTACGGCTCGACGGAGTTGAGCAGGTCGGCCGCCATGTCGCGCGTGGCGTAGTGGCCAGCGCGCGACGCCGACGTCCAGTTGCTCACGAGCGGGACGAACGCGAGCGCGAGAACCGGCGCGCCGGTCAGCCACGCCTTGCGCGTCGGCGCCGTGACGCCGCGGACGGTTCGCGTGCCGGCCAGCTCGGCGATTGACTCCCACACGTGGACGAGGCCGAGCGCGACCCACACGCCCCAGGCTGAGAAGCTCCAGATGAAGAAGTAGTCGCGATCGCGAACTTCACGCGGCGCGGTGGTCAACGTCTGGTCCTGGGACCAACCCAACTTGAAATTCAAATAGTAGATCAACAATACTGTGATCGTGCACATCAGCGTGCCGAAGTACCAGAAACTCGGCCGGTCGCGCTGCCAGTGTGTCCACGCGCCGATCAATCCGATGACGAAGAACGCTGCCGCCATCAGCGCCTGAGCCGCCTGCCAGCCGTCGTTCGGATCGCGGAGCCACTGCCACTTGAAGTAGAGCCACCAGAGGCCGAGCTGCTGCGTGAACGTCGCTTGACGATCGCTGAGTTCCGGCTTGCCGTATTGGCTGCGATCGAGATTGTACTCGAACGCCACGGCGGTGGCATGCGAGAAGGTGCATGAGAGAGCGATCTCCGTTCGACATCCCGTCGGTTCGCCCTCGTTGATCGCCGGAAAGTACGCGGCGCGAATGGGCTGCGTGGCGAACGGCGACAGGCCGACGACGAGCGCGGCCAGGCAGGCGAAGAGCAGCCGACCGCGCAGAAATGTGGCCGGACGTCGCACCAGTACAGCGACCGCAATGGCCGGCGCGGGAAGCATACCGGCCATGTGATTCGCGTATCCCAGTCCGCAGAGATAGGCGATCATCACGAGGTACCGACCGGCGCCGTCGGATTCCGGATTGGCTGACCAACGCACCGCCAACCACGACACGATCGCGATGCCGGCCAGCGATACGGTGTACACCTTTTCGTTGACGACCGACTGGTTCCACACGGTGAACGCCGTCGCACCAGCGATGGCTCCAACCGCCGCGCCGGCGATGCGAATCCATCGCGAGTCGATCCACGAGCGCAGCACGTGCTCGACGACGAGGAACCACAGCCCCGCCGCTGCCGCGCTCGACAGCGCCGCTAGAACGTTCACGCGCGCGGCAATTCCATGAGCGATGGGCAGAAGCGAAAACAGGTGCCCGATGATGACGAAGAACGGATTGCCCGGCGGGTGCGGCAGACCGAAGGTGTACGCCGCCGTGATGTACTCGCTCGTGTCCCACATCGCGGTCGACGGCGCCATCGTCAGCAGGTAGAGCACGAGCACGCCGAGCGCGACGAGCCCGGCGGCACCGTACGACGGACGTTCGGCCCGATCCGGCTCAGGCTCGAGCGGGGACCAGGGATACCAGATCGCGAGCGGAATCACGACGCAGTACGCGACGACGAGCAGCACCGCCGACAGCGTCGTGCCCCCGCGCGCCAGGTCGGCGAACCCCAGCGCCCAGACGAGACATGCAGCGCCGATAAGAGAAATTTTTGTCTTAATGTGACGCGACAAGACTGGCATAAGGGATCTCGTGGTTTCGTTCAGCGTGAGTGACTAGCGCCGTCGAGCGCGTAGCGCGCCCAGGCGCGAACGCGGGGATTCGGATCGAGCTCCGCCGCCGAACGCGCGACGGCGACCGAATCGGCGCGCTCGGCTAATCCAACGACGGCGTAGGCGCGCGATTCCCACCGGCCGTCGTGCATCAACGTCGTCAGCACGTCGCGCGTTGGCGCGAGCTGCACGGTGCTGATCGGACCGGCGACGCCGAGTGTGATTGCGGCGGCAAGGCCGGCCCAGGCGCGGCGGAGCGGGCGCGCGGTGTGACGGGAATAGAGCACCGCGTCGAGTCGACCGCGGAGGCCATCGCGCCGCGATGGCGCAAGCGCGAGCGCGGCGCGCGGGCGACTGCGTACGGAATTGTGCGACGCCAGCGCAGTTGCCGCGTCGACGAGCAACTCGGCGTAGTCGCTGCGACGCGCGCCGGATGCGATGACGCGATCGTCGCATGCGAGCTCGCAGTCGGTGCGGAAGCGGCGCGCGAGCCACCATGCGGCCGGATGGAACCAGTAGAGCGCGCACATGGCGCGCGCGGCGAGTTTGGTCGGCCAGTCGGCGGCACGCACGTGCGCGAGTTCATGCACCAGCGTCATGCGACGGCGCGCGTCGTCCCAGCTTTCGCAGGACGACGGCAAGACTATAACCGGATGCGCGACGCCCCAGGTCATAGGCACCGCCGCTTCATTAGACAGATACACACGAACCGCGCGACGCGACGTGCGTCCGAGCGCCGCCGAGCGCGCGGAGTCGAGCACGGTGCGCCAATCATCACTCTCATCGACGCGACGTGCGCGTCGAACGAGCGAGCGCAGTCGCACGAGCGCGACGAGCGGCGGGATCATGACGACGAGCACGCCGGAGACGTAGACGGCGAGGAGGACGTTGACGATCGTCATGCCGCCGAAGAAGGCCGCGCCCGCTGCGCCCGCGCCACCGGTGAGCGAATCTGCGCCAACGTGCACGCGGCCCAGCGCGACGAGCGGCGCAGCGAGCGCGGAGGGCATGACCCACGCGACCCAGTGCAGCGGCAGCGCGCGTCCGATGAACACGAGCAATAGCGCGGCGATGGCCGAGCGCCAGACGAGCACTCGCGCTTGGGCGCTCGAGCGACGCAGCGCGAGCGCGACGCCGGCCGCGGCGACGATGGGCAGCGTGACGAGGAGCGACACGGAGTACACACCGGTCACTGCCTGTGCGCTGTCCGCCTGTGCGAGCACTCCCGTTGCCGCCGTCGTCGCTATCGTCATCGCTGGAGCGATCATATCATTTGCCTTCGGCGCGCAGCCGCTTGATCACACCATTGAGCGCGGCGCGCTCGTCGGTGGACAGCGGACGATCCGATTCGTCGAGCAGCGCCGCGACTGCCGCGGCGCGGGATCCATTGAAGAAGGTGCCGATGAGGTGCCGCACCGCCGAGCGCTGCGCGACGCTGCGCGGCGTGGTGGGATGATAGATGTGTCGCGGACCGTCTTTTTCGTGACGCAGGTGGCCTTTCTCCTCGAGGATGCGGAGAAGCGTGCGCACGGCGGCGGCGCAGGGCGGATCGGGGAGTTGGTCGTGGATCTCGGCGGCGGTGGCATGCCCGCGTCGATAGACGACGTCCATGATCTGCCGTTCGCGGCGAGAGAGTTGGGTGGGGGCGGGGGCGGGCACGGGTGGTGGTGGTTTCTGCTGGGCGATTGAGGGTCGGGCTGGTGTCTGCTGATAAAATCTTATCAGGTGGGTGGATTGTCAAGCGGGGTGCGGCGATCTGAGCATTGCGATCGCCGCGCGCTCGCGTCCTATTTGACTTCCCCGGCCCTGAATTCTGATGTCTATTGTCTGCCGTTCGCGATGGTTGTGTCGGTCTTCTTCGTCGTTTTCTTAGTATCAACTCCGAGAAGGCGCTTGCTTCGTCGCTTACATTTGGTGTGTTCCTGACGATCGTCGGAGTGAAACGGGGAAGTTGGGCTCACCGGCGATTTTGGGTCATCATCGCCATCTTGGCGATCGTTCACATCGTCGTGCTATACGTCATTCATATTCCCAGGCTACGTGCCGGCGCGGTGGCGGCACCGTTCGCATTTGTGGACGCCTTCGCCATTTGGGGATTGGTCAACTGGATCGAGCGGCGCTTCCCGTACGCGCGCGCGGCTGATCCCGGCCAAAGGCACGCTGACGGGAAGGACCTTCCAGCCAACGGGTGAGGCTATGTCGACGATTTCGCCATTTCTCATGAGCGCTTTGCTTCTTGCCGCGCTTTCGATGCCAATGTCGGCCCAAACAATCGAAATCGGCCCGTCTGCCGGCTACTATCGACCGCTTGGTGGATTCGATCCGGCCTCATCTTCCGCGAGCGACCTACCGAGTCGACCGAGCGAACTCAGTGGCGCGGCATGGGGCGCCGAAATGGGCGCTGCATTTCGAAATCGAATGGGTCTTGAAGCCGCCTTCTCGACGATTGCCAGCACGCTCCCCCCATTCGCAAACCCCGGCTCAGGTGTTGTGAGTCGAACCGAAGAGCGTGTCAACGTACTGACGCTCGAGGCTCAGTACGACGTGGCGCCCAGCCAAGGGGTTTCGCAATTGCTGTTGAGCGCCGGGCCGACGATGATCCAGCATCGTGGGGACGGATATTCCCGTTACGGCTCGCCGAGTTCGTGGGGCGGCGTCGTGGGACTCGAGTTCGTGCGCGGTGTAACGCACCAGTTGCAATTCGCCGCGGGCCTCCGTGGCTTCGTTTACGACCTCAACGTCGCCTCGTCGGCGCAGCGCGGGACGCAGTTCGACGGACTAGCTACGCTCGGCGTGCGTTGGCGCGTACCTCTGGGCACGGCGTCATCGAACGATCGCTGACGCTGGCAAGGGACGCTATCTGTCGGGGCGCGGGGAGAGGCGGGAAGATGGAGCGACAGCACAAACGCCAAGCCCTGGAATCATCTGAATGAAGTTGCGAACTGAAATGAGCGGCCGAATTTTTCGCGTCGCCTTCACCAGCATGGAAGACGATCATCGCGGGCCGTAGCGAATCAGTTCGCCGCGTTCTCGCTAACAATCATTCCTGAGTCCTCGATGCGCATCTCCATCGCCGCCGCCCTTACGCTGATCGCTCTGTGCGCGTGCAGCGGATCTACTGAGCCGGTCATCACTAGCACGTACGCACTCCAATCTGTCGGTGGATCCCCTCTACCATTCACGGTTGAGCTGACGGTGGCGTCGCGCCTCGAGCTCGTCGACGATGTCGTAACACTCTCCGCCCGTGGGCAATACACCGAGACGCAGCACTACAGCGCCACGTCGACCGCTGCCGCGCCGAATATCCTGACGGTCGCCGATACCGGCACCTACACCCAGGATGGCAACTCCGTCTCGATTTCCACCCGATCGTCGGGAATGCTGGCGGGCACGCTCGATAGCGATACTCTGACGATTAATTCGACCGCCGGGACGCTTCTGTACGTGAAATCTGAGTGAACTGTACTGTGAGTCGGCAGAATCGACCGCACTGATGGAGCCACGCCTGCCCTGAAGTCTGATGTCTGTCGTCTGCCTCATGACTTCGATTGCCAGCCGTTCCATGATCCGCACGCCGAGGCTAGGAGTGGCCCAGCCGATCCCGGCCGCAACATAGAATCTGAACGACCCGCACGAGTCGCCTAGAGAGTTCTCTCATGCCCGCCCTTCTCCGCTTCTCCGGCGCCGTCGACCACGCCCCTGCCGTCCGCACGTGGCTCGACGAGCAGTCCGCCGACCTTGCCCCAATCGCGCAGCGATGGTTCGCGTTCATGCGCGGCCGCGGGGCCGACGTGCGAGAACTCATGCACGACGGCTTTGCCACCGTCTGCGTCGACGACGCACCGTTTGCCTACGTGGGCGTGTTCAAGGATCACGTCAACGTCGGCTTCTTCCACGGCGCCGCGCTCGCCGATCCGGCCGGCCTGCTGCAGGGCACGGGCAAGTCCATGCGCCACGTGAAAATCAAACCGACTGTTCCGGTCGATGATTCGCGGCTCGAGGCGCTGATCGTCGCCGCGTACCGCGACATCGTCGAACGCGCGAGCGGCTGAGCAACCGCCGCGCTACGGAGAGAGAGTGGTGAAGCTCTCCGTCCACTGCAGGCCGTACGAACCGCTGATCAGGTAGGCGCCGGGCACGAGGCCGGGCCACGTCGCGCTCTGAACTCTGAAATCGAAGACATAGCGCTTGGTCTCTCCCGCCGCGAAGAAGACGACGGCAGAATCGAACGCAGCTACGGTGCCGACTGTGTCGAAACCGGACGCCAAATTCTCAAGACGATATTCGAAACCCGCGCCGATATGCCCTGGGTAGCTACCCGGCAGGGCGACGATCATCGGGCTGCGCGTCGGGTTCGTTGCGAGCACAGTCACCGCAAGGAATCCGTCATTGATCAACGGGCGAGGGTCTGAGGGCGCGACGCTCACCGTGACGTGAAGCTTGTCCGGCGTGACGGTGACGGAGGCCGAATTCGGCGGCGGCGGCGGACCTGCGTCGTCGATACACGCTGCATCGCACTCGACTGTTCCGGCACACGCAGCCAGGAACTCCGCGCGCGGATGACCGGGGACCCGCACCAGCGCGTGGAGCATCTCATGTCGGACGAGTCCGCCGTCCAGTGTCGATGCTCCGGCCAGCACGATTTCGTTGCTTGCCTCCGACCAGTATCCGCCGACGCTTCCGCCCCCCTCGAACGGGATGGTCGGGGTGCCCGGCACCTGGTACCACGAGACGGCCGAGAGCTCCCCGTGGTTGCTCGAACACGACTGAACCATCTGCCACCAAGTCGCATAGACGGCCGGCGGGTCGAAGCGCACCGCCCCAGTCGGCAGCGCCGGGTCGACAGGTCCTTTGCAGTTTGCACTCATCACCGCCGCGACTACGACTTGGAGATGACGAAAGTATGCACTCCGTTTGAACAGCCTTGCCATTCGCTCGCTCGACATCTTAGACCTCGCTCAATCCCTCGACGAGCGCGCAGCAGCGCTCGCCGCGCTCGGACACTCGCCTGGACCTATGGACAAATGCTCGAATAGCATAAGATGGTTCGAATCGGTTGGCTACGCGAGCGCGGCTAGCTTTGTTGGCTATGAAGTCACTCGCCAGTTCGGCTGATCGCGCGGCGATCCTCGCGCGGATGATCCGTGTGCCTGTAGCAGTTCGGCGTGTGATCGGGCGCATCCGGTGGGCCGCGCTCACTGCCGCTGCCGTCTCGCTCGTCGCCTGCGCCCCGAAGGGTGGCGCGCGTCGGAGCACGTCGCACTCGGCGGCCTCGTACAGACCGACGGTTCGAAACGTCACGATCACCACGGTACCGCTGCTCGTGAAAGAGCAGCAGGCTCTGTTCCCATTTCTCAAATCGGACTTCGCAACGGGCGGCGTGCTCGACGGAAAGGAGGTGTACGCATTTTCGCCGTCGAGCGTGACGGTCATTGAAGGGGACACGATTCACTTCACTTTCATCAATCCTGAAGACGACGTGCACTCGTTCGTCCTGCCTGATCTGTCGGTCTCGCTCCCGGCGCAGGCATGGACGACGGCGACGTACGTGGCGCGACACGCTGGCATCTATCCGTTCGTCTGCGCGATCCCGGCGCACCTTCCGATGATGTCGGGGCAACTTGTCGTCCTGTCGCCCGACGCGGTGGCCGGATCACGCTGAGCTGAGCCCCGAGCACCTATTTCCTGCCGCGCCGCGTCACTTCACTTCACTTCATTCCGTGCGGATCCACGTCGCCTCTCGCGAGCGCGAGATGATGTCGGACGTGGTGATCGCCTTCCGTCATGAGCCCGATGAAGCCAAGCCCGCGGATCTGCGCGACGAGCTGCGCGTCGCCGGCGTCGCGCGCGGTCACGGTGACGAGCGCTCCACCGTCGATCGGTTGCGCGTTCGCTCGATACCTCGCGTCCATGTCGAGCATTTGTGATTGGTTGGTTGCCATGCGGCGAATCGCGTCGACCGTGCGGCCTGTGCCGGTGACGGTGAATTCCGCGCCGCGGGCGACGTCGCGCCGTGCGACGACGGCGTGCAGCGTGACGTCGTCCATGTCGATCAAGTGCTGCCTGAGCGCCTCGATGTTGACGCGCGACCAATCCGTCGTAGGATCAGACTCGAGCATTCGTACAATCTCGGCGATGGCGGCGAACGCCGCTTGACCGGCTTGCGCTGGCAGCACCGCGGCGGCGTGTTGTGCCATGGCGGCGCGCGGCAAGATGGCGGATGCAATGATGACGGCGGAGATTGATTGGACGACTCTCAGCGTGCGCATGACAAATCTCCTTGAGGGTGGGGGTGGTCGATGAGTTCACAATCGCACCGTCACCCGGACCGCCGACAGAACAAAAGTCACACGCAGGCATCGCTCGTCACGCCGGGCGAGCTGGCCGCGTTGCCGCTATTCGCCAGCGCGTCGCCGGACATCGTCGACGCCATCGCACGGCGCGCAGTCACGATCCGGTTCGACGCGGGCGCGACGCTCTTTCTCGCGGGGACGGTGCCGCGCGGGTGGTTCATCGTGCTGGACGGAGAAGTTCGCGTGGTGCGCGTGACGGACGGGCGGCAGCACGTCGTACACACGGAACGCGCGGGCGGCACGCTGGCCGAGGTTCCGCTTATTGAAGGCGGAACATTGCCGGCGACGGCAATCGCCACGACGGCGACGCGGTGCGCGTTGTTGACGCCGGACGCATTAGAGAACGCGATTCGCGAACAGCCGCGCGTCGCGTTTTACGTTGCTCGTCAGCTCGCGGCGCGTGTTCGCGCGCTCGTCGATCGTCTGGACGAGCGTTCCGCGCGCACGGTGGATTCGCGCCTCGCCGAGTTGCTATTGTCGCGACTCTCGGCGCGCGACCCAGGAATCATTGACGTTGGGCTGACCCAGCAAGCGCTCGCCGAGGAACTGGGGACGGTGCGTGAGGTCGTCGCGCGCGCGCTGCGCACGCTCGTTCGCCGCGGCGTCATCGAGCGCCGCGGTGCGCGGCGGTATTTCGTCGTGAACCGCGAGTCGCTCACCGCCATGGTGTAGCGATGTCCGTGTCTCGCGCAGATCGGCCGGTCGGGCGATCTTGAGCCACAGGCACAACACCTCGTCGGCGCGGTATCGCCAGTCTAGCGGAGCGACGCGGCGCAGGATCCGCGTTCGTCGTCCGTCGGGCGTACGGAACGAGAGCGTGACGTAACTGAGGTCGTCGATCGCGCGATGGCCACCGCCGATTGCCTCACCAGCCTGCTCGCGGTGTTCCGACACAATCCAGTCTTGCCCGTGGTCGTCAACAATCTTGGCCATACGACAGAGGGGGAGATGCGGCGACTCGAATGTGTGGGCGAGCGGATCGTCTCGCTCGCAGTCCGCAGCTACGCCGCCGCGGCCCGCTTTCTATAGAACAGGTTCGGCAGAAGCGCGACGCGGCTGGAGTCGCGCGCGTGACTCACGTCACCATCTGAGGAAATGCACGACCACGGAGCACGCGATCAGGCCCAACATCAGCGTGACGGCGCTCACGGTGCCGTGGGTGCGCGGCGATGCGGGGTCCGCTCCGATGAGGAGCGATGCTGGAATGACGGCGAGGAGAAACCCGAGGCCGATGGCGCCGACGAGGGTCTGCTCGAGTGCGGCTTGCGTCAGACTGATGCCCGTCGCCACGAGAACACAGAACAGGAAATAGCCGCTTTCAATTCCCCATCGTGGGCGCACTGCAGTGCCCGACGTGTCGGTGCGTGTCTCGCGGTCTGAGCGGACGACCATGCGCGCGTGCGCAAGCCGAACCGCCCACAGCGCGAGCGCGCCTGCCAGCACGCCCAGCCAATTCAGCGCCCTCAGCATGGCGATCATCCGCCCCTCCGCCCTGCATGTCAAACCGCGGTGCGGACGAACCGACCGCGATTCGACTCGGACGCAAAAAGCGCGCGTGGCTCGCATGTCATATTCGCGTCATGTTCGCGTCAGGTTCGCGTTGGCGTCGGCCTTGCAGCGGGCTAGTCACCCAGCGTTCAGCAATGCATTCGGCGAGCACAACGAAATCTTGATCGGCGCCGTACAAGGCGCACATCACGTGGGAGCGACAATGCGTTTCGGACTGTACGCACTGGTGTATCTCGTCGGCTTCACCGCGTGCTGGACCAACGGGCTGGCGCTCGGCGCCAAGTACGGTCGGCGGTGCGTGGAGCGAATCGCTGTTGGTGGCGTGAAGCGCTGATCATGCACGCACCGGCGTGCGTTCGTCGCGCGATGGTGCTCATTCGCGGTGCAACGGTGCTCATTCACGGCGCATAGTTGCCGACTCCCGGCGTAGCGGTGCTCGTTCACGGAGCATTAGCGTCAGGTCAGCGTCATGGGGCGTCGATTCGACATGGTGCGGTGTCGACTCACGACGCACCGGAGTCGATTTCACATGGTGGTGCGTGGATTTAGCATGCACCGGCGTCGATCGAGCGCGCACCGTCGTCGATCGAGCTCGCACCGTCGTTGATCGCGTTCGCTCGGGCGTCGATTGGCGTCGCCGGGTCGTCCGCTCGCGTCGCAGGGCGATGAATCGCACGTGCATGTTTGCGTGTTCACGTCGGTCGATCGTCGATCGTGCATGCCGAAATGCGAATCTGCGTCGCATTGCCGCAGAGTTGCGGAGCGTGAACGCGAAGTTTGCTCGCCGCAATGCGAACTTGGCGGGGTGAATCGCGCGATCGATGGTCACAAACGTGACGTCGCCGCGCCGCAACGCGAGTTTGTCGCGATCGAATTGGAATCGTTGAGCGGTGAACGCGAGCTCACGTCGATCGTGAGCGTGCTGAAAATCGATTGCGATGCGTTTGTCTCGCGACGACGTCGATTTGTCAGTGTGCGTCGTGTATTTGTCGAGGGCATTGATGAATCGGTGGAGTGGGGCGGCAAGTTTTGCCGAGCGGCGAGTCGAGTGATGTACGGGCGTGCAACACTGCGTCGCGATGTCTGCGGAGCGGTGTCCCCTACTCTAATAACGCCACGGACTCGAGAAACGCACGAATTTTTTTCGCCTCGACCGCCGCCCTCTCCCGC
>CAWFOG010000005.1:0-4569 GCA_963817445.1 uncultured Gemmatimonadaceae bacterium | reverse complement strand
ACCCACGACGTCCGCATCGCGCTCGGGGCGTCGCGGGGGTCGCGCACTGAGGCGGCGGCGTATCTGCCGTTCGTCTCCGAGTAGAGCGACGAGTTCTACGGTCCAGCACGACCGTCGACAGCGACCTCGCCCCGCTGTAGTGTTTCCTGGTCACGCTTACCTGGAGATCGGCATGCCGGGCGTACGGGTCCTGGTCGGCACGCGGAAGGGCGCGTTCATCCTCACGTCTGATGGGACGCGCAAATCGTGGGACGTCTCCGGCCCGCACTTCGCCGGCTGGGAGATGTACCACCTCAAGGGCTCGCCCGCCGATCCGAATCGGCTGTATGCGTCGCAGAGCAATGGCTGGTTCGGTCAGCAGATCCAGCGCTCGAGTGACGGCGGCAAGAGTTGGGAGCCGGTCGACAACAAGTTTGTCTACGCCGGTGTGCCGGGCACGCATCAGTGGTATGACGGCACGCCGCATCCGTGGGAATTCAAGCGCGTGTGGCATCTCGAACCGTCGCTCGACGATCCCGACACCGTGTACGCCGGCGTCGAAGACGCGGCGCTGTTCAAGACCAGTGACGGCGGCAAGTCGTGGTCAGAACTTTCAGGATTGCGCGGTCACGACACCGGATCCCAGTGGACGCCCGGCGCCGGCGGCATGTGCCTGCACACCATTCTCATCGATCCACAGAATCCGAAGCGGATCTTCGTCGCCATCTCCGCGGCCGGTGCCTTCCGGACCGACGACGGCGGCTCAACGTGGAAGCCGATCAATCGAGGGCTCCGCTCGCAGTACATCCCGGATCCGACCGCGGCGATCGGCCACTGCGTGCACCGACTCGCGATGCACGCATCGCGCCCGAGTACGCTGTTCATGCAGAAGCATTGGGACGTGATGCGCACCGACGACGCCGGCGAATCGTGGACCGAGGTGAGTGGCAACCTGCCGACGGACTTTGGCTTCGTCATCGACGTGCACGCGCACGAGCCGGAAACGATCTATGTCGTGCCGATCAAGAGCGACGCCGAACATTTCGTGCATGACGGGAAGCTGCGCGTGTATCGGAGCCGCTCGGGCGGGAACGAATGGGAGCCGCTGACGAAAGGGCTGCCGCAAGAGAACTGTTATGTAAACGTGCTGCGCGACGCGATGTCGATCGACTCGCTCGATCCGTGCGGCGTCTACTTCGGCACAAGCGGCGGGCAGGTCTACGCGTCGGCCAACGCAGGCGACAGTTGGAACCCGATCGTGCGCGACCTGCCGACGGTGCTGTCGGTCGAGGTGCAGACACTGCAATGAGTAGTCGATGATTCGCGTCGTATTGCCGGGACCGTTGCGCCAGCTCGCGCGCGTCGACGGAGAGGTACAGCTCGCCGTCGAAGGGCCCGTGACCCAACGAACGATTCTCGATGCCGTCGAGGCGCGCTACCCGATGTTGCGCGGCACACTGCGAGACCATGTGACGCACCGTCGGCGCGACCTCGTGCGGTTCTACGCATGCGAGGAAGATTGGTCGCACGCGTCACCGGACGCGGAGCTGCCGAGCGACGTGGCGCAGGGCCGCGAACCGTTCCTCGTTGTTGGAGCGCTGGCGGGGGGCTGACCGGGACGCGGTGCCGTCAGTCGGCGCGAAGGACCTCGACCGGCGACACGCGCGTCGCGCGAGCCGCCGGAATCAGCGTCGCACCGACAGCCACGATGATCAGCGTCAACGTGACGGTGATGAACGACACTGGATCCCAGGTCGCAACGCCAAAGACGAGAGCCGACATCGATCGCGACAGAACGAGCGCGGAGACGACGCCAACCGTCGTGCCGAGCACTGTCGGTCGCATCGCGCGCCGCAGCACGAGCGCCAACACAGCCGACGTCCGCGCGCCGAGTGCCACGCGAATGCCAATCTCTTGGCGCCGGCGATTGACGTCGCCCGACAGCACGCCGTACACGCCGATCGCCGCGAGCACGAGCGAGAGGAGCGCGAAGGCCGCGAGCAGATAGGTCGTAAAGCGGTCGGCGGCGAACGAGTCGGCCACCGCGTCGTCGAGACTCGTTGCGCGATAGAGCGGGACGGACGGATCCTGCGCCGCAAGAGCGCCGCGCAGCGCGGCGAGCAGCGTCGGCGCATCGCGGCCGCCGCGCACGACGATGTCGCGCTCGATGTTCGGGAATCGGCCGGTGAAGATGTATGCCGCCGGCCGAATCGGTTGCCGCGGATCCTGGAGATGTACGTCGCCGACGACGCCGATCACGCGCGCGACCGTCGTTCCGTAGAGCGCCATCGACACACGCTTGCCGACCGGGTCGGCGTTCCCCCACAGCGAATGCGCCAGCGCGCGCGATACGATGATGCGCACCGCCCCCTCGCGCGGCTCCGTCCGCGCGAACACCGCGCCAGACATTACCGGAATTCTCATCGTCGAGAAGTACGACTCGTCGACGTACCGAATGTCCGTGATTGGCGCCGGCTGTGCGTTCGCTGCTTGATCGGGATCGCTCACGGGCGTCGACGGCGCGCAGCAGGCGAACGGGCGACTGGTCACCAGACTTGCCGACGTCACACCGGGCAGCGCGCGCACGCGCGCAACGAGCGCGTCGAAGAACGCGGTCTGTCGCGCGTCGTCGGGGTAGCGAGCGCCCGGCAACGACACGCGGCCCGCGACGACGGCGCTGTCGAAGCCGAGCGACACGGCGCGCAGATTGGCCAAGCTCCGCACCATCAATGTCGCCGACACGGTGAGCACGATCCCGATCGCCAACTCGGCGGCGATCACGCGCGATCCATGCAGGCGGCGCGTCACCCGAGTTGCCGACCGGATGTCAGGCGCCGCGTTCGCCGACGAAATCCCGACGATCACCACCGACACGAACGCCAGGAGCGACGCGAACACCAGCACATCGACGTTTACATGAATCGCAGCGAGGCGCGGCACCGACGGCGGCGCGAGGGCGACCAGCGCGCGCGTCCCCACGAACGCGAGCGCCACGCCGATCGCGGCGCTGGTGAATCCCAGCAGTCCGGCCTGCGCGAGTTGCTGCCGGAGCAATCGCGCTCGCGTGGCGCCGATCGCACGGCGCACCGCGAGCTCGTGTTCCCGGCCGCGCGTGAATGTCGCGACGAGATTCGTCACGTTCACCGTGGACATGAGCATCAGCAACACGACCGCGGCAAATAAGAGGCTCAACGGCGCGCGGACGTCTCCGGTGATTTGACGGCCGAGCGGCACCACGAGCGCGGACCACCCCTTGTTGTCGCGCATGTCTACCGCCATTTGCCCGCTCACCAGCCGCATTTCGTCGGCCGCCTGCTCGACCGTGACGCCGGGCCGCAGTCGCGCGACGACGTGCAGAAACCGTCCCCACGTTCGATTTCCCGCCGTCGCACCGAACGGAAGCCAGAATGGCTGGTCCGCGATCCAGCCGAAGCGCGGCGGATCAAAGTCGGCGCCCATGACGCCGATCACGGTGACCGGTTGCCCGTCGAGCGAGATCGCGCGGCCGACGATCGCGCGATCGGCACCGTAGCGCGCGCGCCAGAACGCATCGCTCAGGATGGCCACGGGCGCGCCGCCGTTCAGTTCATCCGCGGCGATGAAGTCGCGCCCGATCGCCGGTCGCACGCCGAGCGCGCGAAAATAGTTTGGCGAGATCTGTACGGCAGTCAGTCGCTCGGCGGGATTGCCGTCGAGCGTGAGCGGATCGGGGACGAGCGCGGCGATATCACTGAACGATTGCGTTCGCTTGCGCCACTCATCGAAAGTGTCGACCGACACGACATTCTCGCGGCCTTGGCGCGCGTCGTCGCGCTCCCACAGCGCGACGAGTCGATCCGGCGTGGCGTACGGTAGCGGCCGAAGCAGAATCGCGTTTACAAAACTAAAAATCGACGACGTGCAGCCAATGCCGAGCGCGAAGGTGAGCACGACGGCGGCGGCGAAACCCGGATTCCGATGCAGCACGCGCCAGGCGTACGACAGGTCGCGCGCCGTCTCGTCGATGAGGCGAACACCGCGCGCGTCACGAGCGTCTTCTTGTACGAGCCCTACGTTTCCGAACTCGAGCCGCGCGCGCCGCACGGCCTCGTCCGCGTCGACACCGGCTGCGCGATGCTTCCGCGCCTGCATCGCCAGATGAAACTCGAGCTCCTCGGCGAGCTCACGTTCGGAACGACGCGGCGATACGAGCGCCCGCGCACGCAGGGCGAAATCGCGCCAACGCATGTCAGGCCAGCCGCATCACACGGCCAACGGCCGCCGAGAATCGCGTCCATTGATCGGCTTCGGCGTCGAGCTGTTTGCGGCCTGCCGCGCTGAGTCGATAGAAGCGTGCGCGCCGCCCGAGCTCGGACACGCCCCATTCGGACACGATCCAGCCCTGATGCTCGAGTCGGTGCAGCGCCGGGTATAGCGACCCTTGGTTGACGCACAGCACATCGCGCGACAGTTGCTGGATGCGTTCGGAGATCGCCCACCCGTGCCGCGGCTCACCGGCGAGGGTGCGGAGAATCAGCAGGTCGAGCGTGCCCTGCAGGAGGTCGAGTCGCGTGGTCGGCATGGTGTCGAGTCTCTACACCAAGAGTGGGA
>CAWFOG010000004.1:0-6535 GCA_963817445.1 uncultured Gemmatimonadaceae bacterium | reverse complement strand
TGGGAAACTGCGCGGCGATTGCCGGCCCGGTGGGCAATGCTAGTTCGATTTGTCCGATCGAACGCGGCGGCGTGTTTCCCGCGTTCGGCGTCGGCTACCTCACGCCATTCGATCTGATCCGGTTCGACGTGGCGCGCGGCGTTGGGCGCGGCGGCCGTTGGATCTTTGCCGTCGACGTCAACCGTGACTTCTGGAGCGTGCTGTAGGATCGCGACGCGCGCGCACCCCGGCTGCGCGGCGATGAAACGCTGTCGTGTGCAATCGTTGGGTGCTGGTGTCGGCGTGCAAAGGTTCATTATTGCGCATGGCCTCACGCGCTCCCATTCCCGCTCCGCCGCTCGCCGAGACCGGCACGCTGGCGACCAGGTTTCGCCTGCCGATCGCCGATCTGAGTCGCGCGACGTCGCATGCCGTCTCGCTCGTGCCGGAGCGATGGGCGCGGCGCTTTCACGTCGTTCCGCTCTCGGCGACCGAACAGGAGCTTGTCGTCGCGACGGCCGATCCGCTAAACATCGACTGTGAACGGACGCTCGGCTTCGCCACCGGCCGGCAGATCCGCTTCGCGATCGCCGCCGCTGACGACATCGCCGTTCGCATCGAGGAGGTGTATCGCGGCGACGTCGTGGTACGCGAGCAACCGGACGCGCTCGTCGAAGTGCAGCATCTCACCGCCGGGCAGGACGCCGCGCCGCCGAGCCAGGGTGAAGACGCCAGTTCGTCGGTGAGCGCGCTGGTCGACGAACTCTTGAGCGCCGGCATCGCGGCGCGGGCCAGCGACATTCACATCGAGCCGGAAGAGCGGGGCATCGCGGTTCGGCACCGCGTGGACGGCGTCCTCGCGCTCTCGCGCACGGTGCCGCGCGCGGTCGGTCCGGCGCTCGTGTCGCGCATCAAGATTCTCTCAGGCCTCGATATCGCTGATCGGCTCCGGCCCCAGGATGGGCGGGCCCGCGTGGCGATCAACGGCGTCGCCGTCGATCTCCGCGTGTCGACGTTGCCGGCGTCGCACGGCGAAAAAGTCGTCATCCGCGTGCTCGATGGGCGCGGCGCCGTGCTCACGCTCGAAGGCATGGGCTTTCACGACGACGAGCTGGCCCGCATCGACCGGCTGTTGCAGGCGCGCGAAGGGTTGATTCTCGTCACTGGCCCCACGGGATCAGGCAAGACGACCACGCTCTACGCGGCGCTGAGAAAGCTCAAGGAGCGCGGCGTCAACATCGTCACCGTCGAAGATCCAATCGAGTACCGGCTGCCGGGCATCGTGCAGGTGCAGGTGAACGAAAAAGCCGGACTCACCTTTGCCACCGCGCTGCGCTCGATCATGCGGCAGGATCCGGACGTGGTGCTCATTGGCGAAATCCGCGATCGCGAGACGGCGGAGATCGCGATCCAGGCCTCGCTCACCGGGCATCTGGTTCTCTCCACGCTTCACACGAACGACGCGCCGAGCGCCGTGACGCGGTTGATCGACATCGGAGTGGCGAGCTACAAGATCGCGACGTCGGTGAAGGGCGTGCTCGCGCAGCGGCTCGTGCGGCGAAGTTGCGCAAGTTGCCGCGGCGACGCGTTGCCCGGTTGCGCGGACTGCGGCGGAACGGGGTTTCACGGCCGCATCGCGATCGTTGAAGTGCTGCTCGCGTCGACCGAATTCGAGCGTCGCGTCGCGGCCGGAGAACCGACGGAGCGCATCGCCGAATCGGCGCGGGCCGACGGGATGCGAACGCTGTGGAAGTCGGGCCTCGCCCACGCGGCTGCGGGGCGCACGACGGTGGACGAAGTCCTACGCGTCGCCACGCCGGACGAGGAGCCGCGGAGCACCGCGGCGCCGCGCGTCATCGCCGAAGCAAAGCCCGATGCTCAGGCGAGTCTGGCGCTGTTCGAAGGCGACGCGTTTCGTCTTCGCGACGACGTGGACGCGGTGATCACGCGCGGGCGGCGCGGACCTCGTACGTTTCGTTCCATGGTCGCGATCGAGGTGGGAACGGTCGACGTGTTCGTCATCCGTCCGCTGGCGAGCGGGTGGCAAGTGCTCGCGCTGCAGCGGGCGGCCAACACGCGCTGCCCAAGCGCGTGGGAGCCCGTGCACGGCCACATCGAGCCGGGTGAGGAACCGGCCAAAGCCGCGGTGCGCGAACTTCGCGAAGAGAGCGGGTTGAGTGCGGCCAAGTTGTACGTCGTCCGCGTGCAGCCGTTCTATTTACAAAAGTCGAACAGCGTGCATCTCGCCATCGTATTCGCCGCGTTTGTCGATGAATCCGCGTCCGTCACGATCGCCGAGGAGCATTGCGGCTTCGCCTGGCTCAGCGTCGACGACGCACTGGCGCGGTTCGCGTTCCCGGCGGAGCGCCAGTCGTTGCGCGAGGTCGTCGAACTGCTCGCGACCGGTGACGCCGGGCCGGTCGACGACGTGATGCGGGTGCCGGTTGATGGTCGCTAGTCCGGTCAACCCACAGACGCACGATTCATACAATGGATTGCGCGATTGCACGAAACCGAGACCCGTTGCGCCGCGAATCGCTGAGTCAGAACCGGAGTCCCTCCAACTGTCCGAGCGCAAAACCAGCGGTTGGCGACCTCGGTGCGGCTATTAGCGCACTTCCGAACTCCCCGTTGCGGTTTCTTGGATACCCCCCCCAACCGCGTCCGATCAAGCGAGCTTGAGCGTGGGCGAGCGCTTGCGTACGACGCTGCACAGC
Organism: uncultured Gemmatimonadaceae bacterium; assembly: GCA_963817445.1. Taxonomy (GTDB): domain Bacteria; phylum Gemmatimonadota; class Gemmatimonadetes; order Gemmatimonadales; family Gemmatimonadaceae; genus JAQBQB01. Next base: position 3,839 of record CAWFOG010000004.1, on the reverse strand, counting down.
GTTACGACTTGTAGCACGCACGGGGCGCGCTGACGCGCTACGGGGAAACTCAACTTCTCAACTCCATAATGAGCTCCTCATATTTGCGGTTGCACCTTCTACTTCCATCAATCATCGTCGTTTGTATCTTGGAGTCGTGCGTGCGAGACTCAGCGACGAGTCCTACACGGCCCCCTCTTAGTGGAGGTGGGGCGCATCCGGCGTACAATCAAGGCGTCAACGACGACTCGGATCCATGCACAGATGTAGGCGATTATCCAAGCTGCCACGCCGACTCACTGTCCTATGAGAACATTGAAACGGATGTCGCATGCCCCCAAGGCTGTCACACGTTTAGCCTCCTTCCTCAGGACGTGGATCAAATCAATTCCGCGATCGGTCTGATTCCGAACAATGACGCATGTGGTTGGGCAATAACGTACATGCGGCAAATGCTGCTTCATGGCAGAATTCGCACGTACTATGAAGACGATGATGCGAATGCTGATACGCATCCAAGCAAAGATTGGGACACGGATGGAACACCCGATATGGCCGCTTCAATTCACCTATGGGTGCCACGTGTAGAGATGCAGACGACCAAGCAGCTTGCGAATACGCTTGTGCATGAGGCATGGCACGGCTATTTCAGCTCTCACGATGAGACGGCGGCGCAGGGAGAGGCGGATGCATGTATTCCAGGTGGCTTCCCGTGATAGACAGATGGGAATCGGGCGTGCCGTATCGTGATTGCGGACACCTTAATGAGTATCATACCTGAGAAATATTCTATGCGACGGATCGGAGTCGGTGCGCTGGTTGCGGCGTTGATCGCGCTAGCGAGCAGTTGTGCTAGCGCTCAAGCTCGCACGGAGAGCTTTGCGATAGAGAGCGCGGCGGCAGATTACCTGGCGTCACACTTCCCAAAAGGGAGGATTCTATTTGACACGACCGGAGTCGGCCCCAGTAGCGTGCCGAGCCCTGGCGGACGCACAGTGAGTGAAAATCTCGCCTTGGCGGCGAAGCTTGGGGCATTGCAGATCGGACGCGCTGCCGACTTTCGTTCCTGTCCGCATTTACATACCGCCCAATGCGAGATCGTGGGATTCGATGCGGCAATCTTGATGAGTGAACCTGTCATCGACGGGCAGTCCGCGTACGTCAAGATTCGGAGGTTTTTCCGTGTGCGCGCCGACGGGCCGCAAATGTCTCGATTTGATTACCAAGTGCATCTGACAAAGGCGAACGGGATATGGGCGATTGACCGCTTTGTTGCGACCAGCGTAAGTTGACATGTGCGCGCCGTGGCTTCCCCGTTTGGTGACACGTGAAGGAACTCCTGACGTGACCCACTTCTTGATCCACAGATTCTTACCGATCGTGGGTTGAGAAGGGTGTCATGGAGTCGCACGTCTGCGCAAACTCGGCCGGGGTTCAACCCGCGGGCCTCGTGTGCGGCCTCGCCTCGTTGTACTCGACCCGCCAGGCCTCGATCGTGCGCTGCGCATCGCGCCGATCGACAAACCAACTCTGATTCAGACACTCGTCGCGCACGCGCCCATTGAAGCGCTCGGCGAAGGCGTTGTCGACCGGACGCCCCGGGCGACTGAAGACGAGCGTGATGCCGCGCGCATGCGCCCACTGATCAACGGTCTGACTCGTACAGTCGCTGCCGTTGTCGCACACGATCGCCCGCGGCAAGCCGATCGTCGCCTGCAGGTCGTCGAGTTCGCGCGTCACCCGCGCCGCCGGCGACGCGGGATCCACGACGATCACGGGGCACGCGCGCGTGCGATCGTCGACGACGGTCGGCAGGCGAATCGCGCGGACGTCGCCCAGTGTGTCGTGCATGAAATCGATCGACCACCGCGCGTTGGGCGTGCTCGGGGTCGACGGCACCCGCGCCACGCTGACGCGTTTCCGTCGCCACTTTCGCACGGTAAGGCCCGCCTCGCCGTACACGCGCTGCACGCGCTTGTGATTCACCGGCCAGCCCTCGCGCACGAGCAGCCAGTGCAGGCGTCGATAGCCCCAGCGCGGCTTGAGCACCGCGAGGGTCTCGAGCCGCGCGCGCAGCGCCGCATCCTCGCGGCGCGGGCGATACCGGTGCGTCGCCCGCGCGAAGCCCGTCACGTGACAGGCGCGGCGCTCGCTGAGCTGCGCGGCGGCCATCGCCTCTCGGACAGCACGCCGCCGCTGTGGCGCGGTCACCACTCTTTTCCCAAAAGATCCTTCAACACCTGGAGATTGAGCGCTTGGTCGGCGACGACACGTTTCAGGCGACGATTCTCCTCTTCCACCGCGCGCAGCCGCTTCGCCTCATCGACTTTGAGCCCGCCGTATTTGCGCCGCCAGTTGTAGAACGTCTCGCGCGAGATCCCGTGGCGGGGAATCAGCTCCGCGGTCTTCGCCCCCGCCGCGCTCTCCTGCAGGACGACGACGATCTGGGTCTCCGTGAATCGGCTCTTCCGCATCCATCCTCCTGTCGTAATCGTTCAAGAGGATCGGCAAGAATAGCTGGATCAGGATGCGGGGGGCACGTCACCGCCAATGGCCGCGCGGCCGCTGCCAGGCCGGCGGATGCTGGGCTCGCCACACGGCAAGCGTCTCGCGCTACGGCCAAAGCGTGATCCTTAGGCGCGCCTCTTGGGCGCGCGCATGTTCCAGCCAGTTGCGGAGGAGGTACGACGACATCGGTCCGGTTCTCATGGTCTTCAACCAGAAGCCTAACCGCGTCGGCCCCACCACAACTTTTCATTTATGCACCAACGCCGTCATGAGGCGTCAGTGACCCTTTTCCCGCTCCCGGCTCGTGCGCAACACGTTGACCGAGGCGGGCGCGTTCGGCTTCACGCGCACGCTCTTCGCCGGGATGCCGACGTACACATGATACGGCCGGACATCCTTGGTTGCCACCGCCATTGCGCCGACCATGCCGCTTTCGTGGACGTGGACGCCGGCCAACACGGTGGCGTGATAGGTGATCCGCACGTCGTCCTCGATCACCGTGGTCGCATTCGTCACGTCGCGCTGGTCGACGATGCTGTGGGTGTGGCTGTACACGTTGGCGTAATCACTGATCGACACGTTGTTGCCGATGACGATCCCGCCGCGATCGTCGAGCAGCACGTGGCGATGGATCACCACGTTGTCGCCGACCTCGAGATTGTAGCCGAACGACATCTCGACGTTGTGAAACGCTTTGAAGTTCTCGCCGCAGCGCTTGAAGATGTGCCGAGCGAGAATGCGCCGGAACTCGACGCCAAGCCACACATTTTGTCCGGCGAGCGGACTCCGGTCGAACGAATACCAGAGCCAGAGGAGTGGCTTCACGTTCTGGAATCGCGCCTCGTCGCAATCGCCGTAGTATTCGGGCTCGAGCGTGACGTTGCGCGGATCCATCGCGCCAAGCGCCAGGCGCGTCGCACGCGGCAACGCCTTGTCGTCGGCCGCGGACTCCCAGTTGGCCGCGTATTCCGGATAGAACAGCGACGTCAACGTTCCGCGGCAGAACTCCGCACGGTTCGTCGACGGGTCGGCGAGCGACGATGCCACTTCCTCGAGCCATTCGGTACCCAACCCACGGGTGAGCGGCTCGGCGATCTTGCGCAGCGGGAGATAGGCCATGGCGACGCGACGGTGAGCGGTTATGGAGATGAAGCGTGTGTGCTGCGTGCGGCGTGCCGGCGGCGCTACGGCCCGCTCCGCCACGCCGGTTGCGTGAGCAGTTCGTCGATTGCCTGGCCGAGCTCGTCGCGCCCTTCACCGGTCGTGGCGCTGAAGGAAATGACCTGATCCGGCTCGAGCCCCAGCGCGAGCGAGACTTCGTCGGCGCGCCGCGCGCGCTGCGACGCCGTGAT
>CAWFOG010000003.1:0-31165 GCA_963817445.1 uncultured Gemmatimonadaceae bacterium | reverse complement strand
CCACTCAGCAGAGCGGTTGCGGCCCCGGCGATCGTGAGCAATCTCCAGCGTCCCAAAGTCATGATGCGATTCCTCCAGGGAGGTCGGGCGTATCCGTCGACCAAAGTGGGCGCGGCGGATTCGGTGGTTCGCCGACTTGCGCGTGACGCTATCGGCCGGTCCAACTGCCGTCAAGAACCGTTGCAGCTTCAGCTTTCGTCACATTCAAGTCTTAATGGGTTGCCGCGTTGGTGGTCCCGACAACTCCTGTGCAGAGCGCGAACAGACCATGTGTGACCCGCGGAATTTGCACGGGCTGTCGGCGGAGCGGCGTCGGTGCGGCGGGTTTGAACGTCCCGAGTTGCGGCGCGGCGCGTAGCGAGTTGAGTATGGTCTTCAGCGCCGCGACGTCCATTCCACTGAGTTTGGACTCAGCTTCGATCACGCGCCTCACCAACCCGGAATCAGCGATACGTCGACGGACCGCTCGATCCAGATCTGATGCACCGACACCTGGCATCCTCGCAGTGGCGGGGCCGAACGAATTGCTGTTCGGTGGACGGGACTCGTGGGACTCTACCAGCATGCGCGGACTACGTCAACAACTCCCCGGGTGTGCGCTTCGTCACCGACCCACGCAACCGCCCGACGCAACCGGCCCACGCGCGACCCTGCGCGCTGCCTGGTGTTCGGACCAAGGGGCCGCCATCTTCGGTTCGACCGCGCAAATTCCACGAACGCTCAGTTCCGCTTCGCGACGCGCAACGCACGAGCAGTGCGGCGGGCGCGATGCGTGCTCACATGGCCACCGCTAGGAGAACCTCAATGAATGTGTTTTCTGGGAGCAGTCGATTCGCTTGGCGCGGTCTGGCCGTCTTGGCGTTGGTCGCGCGAGGCGTTGCACCGCTCGCCGGTGCGCAGACGCCACACGCCGTGCTGCCGACTCCCGAATCGGTGATCGGCTTTCCCGTCGGCGCCGACTACAAGCTGGTCACGTACGACGAATCGATCGACTACTTCGAGCGGCTGGCTGCGGCGAGCAACCGCATAAAGCTCATCACGGTCGGCAAGACGTCCAACGGCAAGACGTGGACGGTCGCGATCATCTCGTCGCCCGCGAACCTCGCGAAGCTCGACCACTTTCGCGACATCAACAGAAGCTCGCGCACCCGGAGGGACTCACCGACGACCAGGCGCGCGCTCGCGCACGAAGGGCGGGCGTTCGTCGACATCAGCGGCGGACTCCACGCGTCGGAAATCGCCGGCTCGCAGCACACGATCCTGCTCGCGTACGACATTCTTCGCGCGCGAACGAGCCGAAGATCAAGGCGATCCTCGACAACGTCGTGTTCTTCCTCTGGCCGTCGATCAATCCCGACGGTCAGAACATCGTCGTCAACTGGTACCGCGAGAACGTCAGCCACGCCGTACAGACTGGCCGCTGCGCGCCATGAGCTCTACCAGAAATACGTCGGCCACGACAACAACCGCGATGCGTACATGCTCAACGTCGTCGAGTCGCGCGTCGTCGCACGCACGTGGCGCGAGTGGGAACCGACATCGTCTACGTGCAGCACCAGTCGGCGCCCTTCCCCACGCGCATCTGGCTGCCGCCGTTCGCCGACCCGATCGGACTCCGCGTCCCGCGCTGATGTCGCGCGAAGTGAACACGATCGGCATGACGATCGCCGAGGAGCTCGGACGCGAACGGACAGCCCGGCGCCGTACGCAGCTGGACACGTTCGACGCGTGGTATCCCGGGCTACATCGACTACATGCCGATGTTCCAGAACATCGCGTCGTTCTGGACGGAGACGCAGGGCGGCAACTGCGCGACGCCGCGCTTCTACACGATCGCCGATCTTCCCGCCGAACTATCAGGATCTGCGCCCGACATCGCTGTACCCGAGCCCGTGGGCCGAGGGCTCGTGGCGCCTGCGCGACGCCATGGACTACATGCGCACCGCGCGACCTGGCGATGCTCGACTACGCCACCAAGTTCCGCGAAGAACTGCTCTGGAATCGCTATCAGGCGGCGCGCAACACGATCAACAGTTCCGCACGATCCGCCGTACGCGTACATCATTCCGCAGCAGCAGCGCGACCCCAGGCGCCGGTCGAGCTGCTGCGCCGCCTCGCGTTCATCGGCGTGCGCGTGAGCCAGCTCGACCGCGACATCGCGTACGACGGCGTGAAGTATCCCGAGGGCACCTGGGTGATTCCGATGGACCAGGAGTACGCGCAGCTCGTGCGCGAGCTGTTCGAGCCGCAGAAGTATCCGGATGGGCGAATATCCGACGACACGCCGTACGACGCCGCCGGATGGACACTGCCCTATCAGATGGACGTGCACGTCGTCGAGGCAACGGCGCCGCTTCCTGCGGACTTCCGCGCCGCGCTTGAAGCCGGTCAAGGGCAAGGCCGGTCGACTGGCACACGCACCCGACGAACCGTTCGCCACGAACGCGGAAGCCGCGGGCATCATGCCGGCGACGGGCGGACTCACCGGCACAGGCGACGTGCTCGTCCTCGATCCCGCGCAGAACAACTCCTTCCGCTTCATCGCGCGCGCGCTCGCCGCGGGCGGCGCCACGTTGCGCTATGCCCCGGCGGCCACGGGTGGCCACTACCTGCTCGCCGGCATCGCGCCGACGACGGTCGACGGTTGGGCGAAGGAATTCGGTGTGCGCGGCGAGCGCGTCGCGTCCGCCAGCGCGCCGGAAGCGGTGGCAGTGCCAACGCGCATCGCGCGTCTACAAGTCCCAGCCGGGCGTCATGGACGAAGGCTGGACCGAGTGGTTGTTCGATACCTATGGATTCAAGTACACACTGATCGGTCCCACCGAACTCCGCGCGGGCAACTTCGGCTCACGCTTCGACGCGATCGTGTTCGGATCGCAGGGCTTGGGCGGTCGAGGTGGACGCGGCGGTGGGCGTGCCGGCGGGCGCGGTGGACGCGGCGGCGGCGCGACCGACAGCACCGTCGAAGCGGAGATTCATGGCGTCGATGAGTTCGTGCGCGGCGGCGGAACGGTGGTCGCGTGGAATCAGGGTGCTTCGTCGATCGCGACTGCGCTTCAGTTGCCGGTGCGCAACATCGTCGGTTCGATCGGCAATCAGCACAGCGTGTTTTTCACCGGCGGATCGATTCTTCAGACGATCGTCGATCAGGCACATCCGGTCATGGCAGGCATGCCCGATCGCGCCGACGTGATGGTGTTCAACAGCCCGGTGTTCACCACGACAGAAGGGTTTGAAGGTGCCGTGCTGGCGAAGTATCCCGCCGACGTATCACCGCTGCGCTCCGGTTTCTTGAACGGGCCACAGTTCGTACAGGGCTTCGCGGCAGCCGTCGACGTGAAGCACGATCGCGGACACGCGGAGCTGTTTGCCTTTCAGCCGGAATGGCGCGGCCAGCCGACGGGCACCTTCCGTGTGGTGTTCAATTCCGTGTTCTTCGCGCGCGACGTCGCCGATCAAGCGAAGCCCACGGCAGGGTTCTGGACTGCGCCACCGATTCCGGCAATTCCCGAGAATCCGACTGGCGGGCGCGGCAGTGGAGGGGGAGGTCCGCCGTCACAACCTTGAGATGACCCGTCGAGAGTGCGATCTTTGAAAGGCGCGCGCGTAGCTCAGCTGGATAGAGCGTCGGCCTCCGGAGCCGAAGGTCGTGGGTTCGAATCCCGCCGTGCGCATCGCACTCCCCCGCCGGCCCGTCTTGCGGCTTGGTCTCGGATTTGCCCAGCTCGTCGGCGAGCGCAATCTCGCGCCGCCGACCCATGGCCCACCGCCCTCGCTGGATCGACCTCCGCGTCGGACTGATCTCGACCGCTGTCTTGGTCGCCGTCGCGACGGCGATCCTGGTATTCGGGCGTGTCGGTACGCTACACGGAAAGACCTTCAAACTCTACGTCACCACGAACGTGGCGCGCGGCGTGATCCGCGGCACCGAGGTCTGGCTCGACGGACAGAAGGTCGGGCTCGTGCGCGACGTCAATTTTCGCCCGACGAGCGTGAGCCCCAGTGAGCGTCTCGTCTTGGTGTTGGATGTAATGGCGCAAGCGCGCGGACACGTGCGCATGGACTCGCATATCCTGGTGCGAAGCGGCGGAACACTCGTCGGCGACCAGGTGGTGTACCTGACCTCCGGCACGTTGAACAGTCCAGAGGTATCGGCTGGGGACACGGTCCATGCGGGAAAGCAAAATGACACCGAGGGAATGTCGAGCGATGCGGCGCTCGCTGCGCGCGATTTTCCGCCGATTCTCCAAAACGTCAAGCTGATCGCCGCCCAGCTCAAATCGGCCGAAGGCACACTCGGCGCGTTCGGCCTCGACAACGGAGGATCGGCGCTCCGCCGCGTGGCGAAGAAAACCAACCGTTTGCTCGAGCATCTCTCTGATTCGACTGGCAGCGTGGGCGCGTTCATGGGCGCCATCCCCGACTTTCAACGTCGGGCCATGCTGGCCATGGCACGGTTCGATTCGATTCGCGCACTGCTCGCATCGGATGATCGGTCGCTCGGTCGATTTCGTCGCGATTCGACGCTCGTACGTGATGTTCAGCACGTTCGCGCCGAGTTGCTCAGTGCGCAGCGCGCCGCGTCGAGCACGCAAGGGACCGTCGGGCGCTTGCGCGCTGATTCGTCGCTCGTCGTCGGGGTGCACGCGGCCGTCGCGTCGCTGGATTCACTATTCGCTGATATGAAACAGCATCCCTTGCACTACATCGCGTTCTGAGCGCCTCGACGGTTCGGTCGAGGGCACGCGCATTGCAAGTCGCCTTGGAATTGTTCCCGCCCTTGACCCCCCTCCGCGTCACCGATAGCTTCGCATGCATTCAAGTACCACGCTCCGCCCGCCGCCGCAGCGACGCCTGCGCACAGGGCCGGCGATCCATGACGGCGCGCACGCGCTGCGCGCGCTTCCCGCCCCTCCCTCCCTGTCTTTTTCCCCCTCCGGTCAGACTGCGCCCACTGGCGCCGTTACGACGTCCGTGAACATCGCCGAGCTGAAGCACAAGTCCGATCTCGAGCTCCAAGAGATGGCCGCACAGTTCTCAATCGAGGACGCGGCCGACTTGCGCAAACAGGATCTGATTTTCCGCGTCGAGCAAAAGCTGCTCGATCAAGAGGTCGTGCTCACCGGCGAAGGGGTGCTCGAGATTCTTCCCGAAGGCTACGGCTTTTTGCGCAGCCAGGAATGGAATTATCTGTTCGGGCCGGACGACATTTACGTGTCGCCATCACAGATCAAGCGGTTCGACCTGAGAACGGGTGATACCGTTTCCGGGCAGGTGCGTCCACCTAAGGAATGGGAACGCTACCTCGCACTGCTCAAGGTGGAGCGCGTCAACGGCGACGAGCCGGACACGTCCACGCCGCGTGCCAACTTCGACACCCTGCGCCCGCGGTATCCCGAGGGACGCCTCCGTCTCGAGACGAAAGACGGAGACATCAGCATGCGCATCATGGATCTGATTGCGCCGATCGGAAAGGGACAGCGCGGCTTGATCGTCGCGCCACCGCGCGCCGGCAAGACGATTCTCCTGCAGAAGATCGCCAACGCGATCCGGGAGAATCACCCCGAGGTGACGTTGATCATTCTTTTGATCGACGAGCGCCCCGAAGAGGTCACGGACACGATCGCCAATGTCGACGCCGAGGTGATCGCGTCGACGTTCGACGAGGAGGCGAGCCGCCACGTGCAGGTCGCCGACATGGTGATCGAAAAGGCGCGCCGTCTGGTCGAGCACAAGAAGCACGTCGTCATTCTGCTCGACTCGATCACGCGCTTGGCGCGGGCGCACAACGCCGTGTCGCCGCAGTCGGGCAAGATCCTCTCCGGAGGCGTCGATGCCAAGGGACTGGAGAAGCCGAAGCGCTTTTTTGGCGCGGCGCGCAACATCGACGGGGGCGGTTCGCTGACGATCATCGCCACGGCGCTCGTCGAAACGGGCTCGCGCATGGACGAGGTGATCTTCGAGGAGTTCAAGGGCACGGGGAACATGGAGCTCGTCCTCGATCGCAAGATCGCCGACCGGCGTGTGTTTCCGGCGATCGACATCAACCGCTCGGGCACGCGCAAAGAGGAGTTGTTGTTCTCGCAGGAGGAGCTCAATCGCGTGTACCTGCTGCGCAACTTCCTGTCGGACATGCCCGAAGTCGAGGCGACGGAATTCCTCATCAAGCAGATGTCGCGTTCAAAGAACAACAAAGAGTTTTTCCAACAGATGGTGCAGGGCTAGGGCGCCACGGACCCCGCGCGCTCGTGAACGCAGACCGCGGCCGCCTCCTGGCGATCGACTACGGCGAACGGCGCGTGGGTCTGGCCATCAGCGACCCCACGGGCACCATCGCGTCGCCGGCCGGTGTCATCGTGCGCCGCGCGGGCAAGCGCCCACCGGTCGCCGAACTCGTGCGACGAGCCGTCGCATTCGAGGCCCGTGGGTTTGTCATGGGCCTGCCGCTCGACGGCAATGGCGACGAGACGCCGCGCTCCACCGAAGCACGCGCCGTCGCCGACGAGCTGACGCGACGAACCGGGTTGCCGGTCGAACTGGTCGACGAGCGCTATACCACGGCCGTTGCCCTGCGCGCCATTCGCGAAATGGGCGGCTCGACGCGCGGCCGCAAGGGCGACGTCGACGCACTCGCCGCAACCGTATTGCTCCAACATGCGCTCGCGCGCACGAGCTGACATGCGACGCACTCGCCTGCCGCGCCTGATCGTCGCCGCGACGTTCGCTCTCGCCGCGTGTGGTGGCGGGCACGGGCCCGGGGTGCGCGTCACCATTCCGAGCGGCGCCAACATGCGCGTGGCGGCCGACTCACTCGGCAAGGCGGGAGTCATCCATCTCGAGCGGCTGTTTACGGCCTACGCATCGATGCGCGGGAGCGATCGAGGCATCAAGGCGGGGACGTATCTGCTGCATCGAAACGCCAGCTGGGGATTCGTGCTCGACGCACTTCGCGCGGGACGGGGGCTCGTCCACGTCGTCACGATTCCCGAAGGGTTCGCGCTGTCGCAGATCGAGCCGCTCATCGCCGCGCGGCTCGATGTCCCCATCGACTCCGTCGACGCCGCGGCGCACGACCCGGCGCTCCTGCATCGGCTCGCCGTCCCGATGCCGACGCTGGAAGGGTATCTCTTTCCCGACACCTACATCTTTGCCGAACACACCACGGCACGCGCGGCAGTGGAGGCGATGGCTCGGGAGTTCGAACAGGTGTGGCGGCCCGAGTGGACCGCGCGGCTGGACACGATTCATCTCACGCGCAACGAAGTCCTCACGCTCGCGTCGATCGTCGAAAAGGAGGCGCGCGTCGCCGAAGAGCGGCCCGTGATCGCCGCGGTGTATCTCAACCGCCTTCGCGCCGGCATGCTGCTCCAGGCCGATCCAACAGTGCAATACGCGCTCGGCAAGCACGTGGCCAGAGTGTTCTATAAAGATCTAGAAGTAAAGTCTCCATATAACACCTACGCGCACGCCGGCTTGCCGCCCGGCCCGATCGCGTCGCCCGGCAAGGCGAGCATCCAGGCCGCCCTGTATCCGGCCAGCGTCCCATACCTCTATTTCGTTGCGTTCCCTGACGGGCACCACGAGTTCCACCACGACCTCAAGGATCACGAGCGCGCCAAGATCGTCGCGCGCCAGGCGTGGGACTCAGTCGACGCGCTGCGGCGCGCCGATTCCGCGCGAACCAAGTGACTCGGAGCGCCAGCGGAAGCTGACGTCGGGGACATGTTCGCGAGTGTGCCGGCGGCGGTGTTGCGCGTCGCCGCGTTCGGCTGACGCGTGCACGCGGGCAATACCGTTGACCACCGGCGGAAAGAGTGTGAGATCGACGAGTGCGGGGTCGAACTGCGTCCCGCGACCGTTGGCGATGACGTCGAGTGCCGGCTCGAGCCCCGTGCCTCTCCGGTAGCGACGCGTGTGCGCGACCGCATCGAGCGTGTCGGCAATGGCGACGATGCGCGCCTCGAGCGGAATGCGTAGGCCGCGCAGTCCTCGCGGATACCCCGTTCCGTCCCATCGCTCGTGGTGCGACAAGACGCCGTTTGGCAGCTCGGGGTAGAACGCGCCCAGCGGCGCGAGCACCTGCGCGCCGCGCAGCGGATGCGTGTGAATCGCCCGCCGCTCGTCCGGCGTGAGTTTCGTGTCGTCGTGCACGATGTCGAATAACGCTTCGTGAATCTTTCCGATGTCATGAAAGAGCGCCACGCGCTCCACCGCCCGCCGCTGCGATTCGTCGAGATCCGCGGCGGTGGCGATGACCAGCGCGCACGCGGCAACGCGCCGCACGTGCTTGCCGGTCTGCGCGTCGTTCGCTTCGATGGCGTTGAGCAGCGTCTCGAGCGACGCCGCGGCAAACCGCTCCATCGCACGCCACGACCGCCGCTCGCGCGCCAGCAGGGCCCCACCGGCCACCAGGCCAAGCGCGAGCGAGACTCGAGAGTTCATGACCGCTTCACAACGCAAGATTTTCGCCCGCGCAGACGCCGGAGAATTCAGGGACTCCGATCCGCCTGCGCCGCGCCCGTCTGGATGCGAATCTTTACCGAACCGGCCGGCGCGTCGACCCGCACCGCGCTGTCGGCCACGGAGCGCAATCCGCGGAACACCGCTGCGTTGCCCCCGCGAGACAGCGCCGTGTCGGCTTCCGATGCCGCGGCGGCGTACTGACCCAGCGCGAGATCCGCCGCGATCAGATACCCGCGGTCGTCCTCCTGATCGGCGCGCTCGGCAAGGCTCGCGCGCAATTGCTCGGCTTCCGACGCACTCTCCCCCAGCAAACGAAACTGTCGCGCGAAGTCGTTGCGCACGCGCCAGACATTCCCAGGCGGCGCGAAGGCGAGCGCCTGCCGATACGCGTCGAGCGCTAGTTCGCGCTGCCCCAGCGCGAACAGCACGTCGGCGTACGCGCGCTGGGCGCGAAAACTTCTGGGCGCGTCCTGCACCGTGCGAACAGAAAGAAAAGCGTCGTTGCGCCACACGCGCTGGCGCTCGATGCTCCGCCCGACACCCGCCGCGACGACGATCGCGCACGCGGCGATCATCCATTGTCGAACGAGCGGGGCGCGCTCGTCGGTCGCGCTCCAGATCGGTGCCGCCAAGCCTCCCACCGCGATGACAAAGCCAATGCTAGGCAAGAACAGCGTGCGCTCGGCGAGCAAAATGCCCGTGGGCACGACGATGTTGCTCACCGGCAGGAGTCCAACCGCGCACCACAGAATTCCGAATGACACCACCGGCGCGCGCCGCCACCCGCGCCACACCGCGGCGCCCGCGACGATCAGCATCGCGGCGCCGAGGGCTTCGTCAAATCCGAACCCCGTCGACGCGACGAACTCTTGCGGCGAGTAGTCGGCGCGCAAATGCGCTGGCCATATCAACAGACGCGCCCACTGCGGCACGACCGCAAGCATCGTCAGCGCACGCTGGCCGCCTCGTAGGCCTTGCAGCGCTTCTGCCGTGAACGTGCCCGCGATGTTGGCGCCGAGCACGGCACGTCGGGCGAGCAGCACGGCGACGGCAACGAGCGCGAGACCAGCAAAGCCGGCCCACACCTGACGCATGCGTCCACGCAACGGCGTGGCGCAGTCGACCAAGAGCAGCTCCGCGGCAACGAGTAGGCCGGGTAGCACGAGCCCCGTTTCTTTCACGAGCGACGCCGCCAAATAGAACGCGCCGAGCATGAGCCAATCGCGGATGCGCAGCCCGTCGCCGCGACGCCGATCGAGATACACGATCGTCATCACAATCGCCACGAGGCCGACGAGCAGCTCACTCTGCCCAACGCCGAGCGCAACGGCCTCGACATGAACCGGATGCGCGGCGAATAGCAGTGCAACACCCAGCGCAACGGCGCGCGGCAGCAGTCGCTCGGCGAGTATGAATACTCCAATGGCGACGGCGGCGTAGAGCAGATAGCTCGTCGCGCGATACACCACTGGCGCACCGGCGCCGAACAGATATTGCAGCGACAACCAGACAGACGTCAGCGGACGGTACAAGTCGGGAGAAAATGGCGGCGGCCAAAAAGGCGACGTCAGCATCTCGCGCAGGTTGCCGAGCGAGTGAATGCGGACGTTGTCGTCGATCAAATGCAGATCGTCTTGCGCGAAGTCGTTGCCGAATCCGGCAACCGACGCGGCGAGTGACACGGCCGCGACGCTCGCCAGCGCGGCCCACCGATTCAACGTTCCTGTCGAATGCGTCGAAGTCGCGCGATGGCGCGCGCGCGCGGGTGGCTTCATTGTTTGACGCGCACCTCGCGCGCGCCGAGCGGCACCGCGGTGCGCGACACGGCGCCGCCAGACCAGCGCACCCATACTTCGGTCGGCGTTCCAGACAGTCCGAAGACCTGCACCGCGCCGTTCTGAGACCAATAGCCGGAGCCAGCCTGCACCTCGCGCACCGGACCCATCTTGCCGCCGGCGTACACGACACGCACTTGCGCGCCGATGCCGTCGGGATTCGACGGGGCGCCTTGCAGTCGGACGCGCAGCCCAGGTTTGGCACCACGATTCTTGAATAACCGAGTCAGCGCGCCATTCTGCGATACGGCAAGATCGAGGCGCCCATCGCCATCGAAATCGGCGAACGCGGCGCCGCGTTGATCGCCGTACACGGTCAACCCCGACTGCGCGGCCGACAGCGGCACGAGCCGGCCCGACCCGTCACCGAGGAGTAGAATGCTCCGGCCGGCGTCGTAGCGCGGCGTGCCCGCCGCCGTCGGCGAAAAATTCTGCGCGAGAAACACATCTTCGAACCCGTCGCCGTTGAAGTCGGCGATGCCGGCGTAGAACGCCGGCGCGAGTTGTGACTCGCTCGGCAGCGGCATCGCCTCGAAATGATCACCGCGATTGAGGAACGCCATGTGGTCGAGCGTCGTTACGCTCAAACGCTGCGCGCGCGACGAGTCGGCGCCGAGCACCTGCTGTACCGTCGCGTCGGCGTACGCCGCGAAGCTGTGGATGCGACTCGCGACATCTGGCATCGCGATCCGCACGCGCGGAAAGCCGTTGAGCGGAGCGAGTCCGCCGATGCGCTTGTCGTTCTGCGCGAGCAGCATTTCATCTTCGCCCGCAGCGCCGAACGGTCCGTGCACGAGGTACAGCGGTCGCGTGCTGTCGACCTGCGTCGCGGTGTTGCGACCCCAACTCGTCGCCACGAGATCCAGCCGACCGTCGCCATCGAGATCGCCAGCCGCGAGTCCGTTCCACCGGCTGGTCCACCTCGCCAAGCCCCACGAGTCAGGAGCGATCGCAAAGTGCCCATGTCCGTCGTTGAGCAGCAGGACGATCGATCCCCAATCGCGCGCGAGGACGAGGTCGGGATGGCCGTCGCCGTTCACGTCGGCGAACATCGCCGACGTGACCATCCCGATGCCGGCGAGCAGCGCGCTGTTCGCCGTGTCGAGCACGAAATGCCCGCCGCCCGCATTGCGAAACAGTCCGGACGATGGCGCTTCCGGATAGTGCATGGGAATCGCTCGCGAGCCGATGAACAGATCGAGCCTCCCATCTCCGTCATAGTCGCCGAGCGCGATCGGTCCAGTGGCCGCGCGGTGCGAGCCGACGAGCGGCGTCGCGGCGGCGGCGAGCGCTCCACCAGAAAACGCAAAACTCACGGCCGCCGGCTGCGCGAGCATCTCGCTGTCCGAACGCGCTTCCCAGGTCGACACACCAGCCAGCAGGCGAGTGGCGCCGTCTTCAGCGAATCCGAGCAGCGCTGTGTAATCCGCGGGCGCCGGCGCACTCCGCGACGGTTCGGCGACGAATCGTCCGTGCTCGTTGTGAAACACGGCGATGTGCCCGCCCTTCCCCGTTCCGACGATGAGATCCTCGGCGCCGTCGCGGTCGGCGTCAAACCACGCGACGCCGGGGCCGAGTTCCGATAACGCGTCGGGCAGCAGGTACTGTCGGCCCCAATCGTCGAACGTGTTCTCCGTATGCGTGTGTCCGCCAAGGAGCGACGTCGCGTCCTCGAACAGCGACTGTGGCGCCGCACGTGTCGTGTCGCGCGCCGGTGGTTTCGTCGCCGCCGATTGCGAGATCTCATACAGTCTGTTTGGCGCGGCGTGCTCGATCGTCGTTCGCCGGCCGTCCCGCCAGTCGACTTCGATCGTCACCGCGGTCGCCGACCCGGTGGCGAAGCTGGCCAAGTAGTCGCTGTGCGACAGGTACAGACCTCCGGCTACGACCTCGTCCTCTTCGATCGTCGCGGGGCCGCCAAGGACTTTGATCTTCGCGCCGACGCCCATCGTGTTTGGCGCGTCGCCGATCAAGCGTACGGCAACGCGCGGGGCGGAGGTGTTGTTGCGCAACAGCAACGCAGGCGCGCCGAGTCGGTTCACCACCACGTCGAGATCGCCGTCGCCGTCGAGATCGGCCGCGGCCATCGCGTGCGACACATCCGCCTCGGTCCCGAATCCCCACTGTTCGCTCACATCCTCGAACGTCGAGTCGCCGCGGTTGCGATACGCCACGTTTTTCAGAGCGAGTTTTGGAAACTCCCAACGCTGGCGCCGCCACATCACGTCCGTCGTCCGATTCTGCAAGCGCTCTTGCGTGTCGCCGTCCATCAAGTCCCACAGATGGCCGTTGGCAACGAGAATGTCCTGCCACCCGTCGAGGTCGACGTCCATCAGCATCGTGGACCACGACCAGCCGCTCGCCTGCACGCCGGCGTAGCTCGACACCTCGGCGAACGTGCCGTCGCCGCGGTTGAGGAAGAGCGTGTTGCGCTGGAGCTGCGGCTGGCTCGCCATGTCGCCTGGCTTTTTTGGCGCCTCCGTGTGCGCCGGCAGCTCGGTCTTCAACCGATGCGTGTCGTTGCTCAACATGTCGGTCACGAAGAAGTCCGGCAGTCCGTCGCCGTTGACGTCGCTGACGTCGACACCCATCGACGAGTTGCTCATCTGCCGCTGCGCCGACCAACCGGAGAGCCGAAATACTCCGTGACCGTCGTTGAGAAAAAATAGATCAGGATCTTCGAAATCGTTCGCGACGTACAGGTCGGGCGCGCCGTCGCCGTTGAGGTCGACGAACTTCGCGCTCAGCGCGAACGACTCCGGCGGCTCGGCGAGCGGCTTGCCGTCCGCGTCGCGGAATCGGCCTGCCGTGAGCGACTCGGCGACGAATCGACCATGGTCGTTGCGATAGAACTGGTCGCGCTCGCCGCGCATCGTCAGAAACATCCCGCCAAGATCGGGACGCGTGATCAGCTTGTAGTCGCGCGCGAACTCCGGGCGCACTGCGTAATGCCCCGGTCGATCTTGATAGACCGTTTGGCTGAACGTGTGCGATTGGGGCGGCGACGAGTCGGCCGGACTGTACGCCTTGTAGTTCGCGACGTACAGGTCGAGATATCCGTCCCCGTCGACGTCGGCCAGCGTGACGGTCGTGCCGCCGCGCCCCGTCGAATCGAGGCCAAGATCGCGATGCTCCGTGAAGTGGCCGTGGCCGTCGTTGATGAAAATGGCATTCGGCCCCGTCGTGGCGAGGAGCACGAGGTCCAAGTCTCCATCACCGTCGATGTCGACAAGAGCGCAACCGGTCGCGTGGCGATCCGCCGTGGCAATGCCGGCGCTCGCGGTGATGTCGTCGAAGTGCCAGTCGCCGAGGTTGCGGTACAACTTGCTCGGCCCTTCCGTACGCGCGAGAAAGACGTCTGGCCGCCCGTCGCCGTCGACGTCGCCAAGGCAAACACCCGCACCCTGCCCAAACATTCGATTGCCGAGCAGCGTCGAATCGCTGACCGTGTTCTCGAAGCGGATGCCGGTCCGCCTTGCGTCCATGCGCGTGAATCCAGGTTTGCCAGCCGGCACGTCGAGCTCTCGCCAGCGGTAGCCCGTATCCTGGTGCCAGGGCGGCGTGGCTTTGGCGCGGCAAGCGGCCAACGCTGGCACGAGCGCCAGTGCGACAAGCTCAATCGCGCGGCGTGTCATTCGGGGGGAGAAGGCGGGACGGACGCAGACCGCGCGGCGGGACGGCGGACGAGGGGGAGCGGCATCGGCGCGTGGAATGTACGATCGCGTACGCGAGCGCGACAGCACGCCCGGGCGGCGAGGGGCGCGAAATTCTGATGGCGCGTGCCTTCAGGCGGCGGTATTTTCGCGGAGCGCGCTCCACGTCGGGCTTGAGATAACGCGACCGTGAGCGCGTGCCGGTCGAGTGTCACCCCACTCATTGGAGGCTTGGAATGCGTGCTCTCTGCGTTGGCGTGTTGGTCGCCATCGGTGCATGTGCCTCGTCGCAGTCGTCGCAGTCGTCGCTGCCCGCGCCCGGAGCACGCCAGAACATTCGCGTGGCGACTCCGATGGGTGAAACGGACCTGTCGATGGTCACGGGGACCACGCCGTCGATCGGCCGCGTGCTCGCCCCGATCGACCGGGCGTGGTCGATGCTGCCGTCCGTATACGACTCGCTCGGGGTTCCGATCGGCATGGCGAGTTCAGCGAACCACACCGTTGGCAACATCAACTTCAAGGTGCGACAGCATCTCGGCAAATCGTACCTCAGCAAGTACCTCGATTGCGGCCAGACGCAAATTGGCGCGAGCGCGGATTCCTACGACGTCGTGCTCACGGTGTACACCGAACTCCAAACCGTCGCGACCAACGTCACGCAGATTTCAACGACGCTCAGCGCCTCCGCGCGACCGCCAGCCTTCGCGCAGGCGTACTCGAATTGCACGTCGACGATGGTGCTCGAGGCCAAGATCATCGAGCTCCTCAAGGCGCGCCTGCAAACATGAACGCGCGCGCGGTGGCGCTTCTGCTGCTGCTGGCTTCCGGCTCGGCAACGGTCGCCGCGCAGACGGTTCGCGGCATCGTCGTTGACGGAGCGGATGGCCCCGTTTCCGGCGTCGTCGTCCTGCTCGTCGACGGACCGACCAACGTCATTGCGCGCGCTCTCAGCGATACCCGTGGTGAGTTTCGACTCATCGCGCCCCGTGCCGGGGAGTTCCGTCTCCGCACGATGCGCATTGGGTACCAGCCGGTATTGTCGGATCCGCTCACCCTTCTGGCCGGCGCGACAGTGAACCGGCGGATCGTTCTCACCGGCGTCCGCGTCGCCCTCGATACGGTGCACATCGTCGACCGCGGCACGTGCCATACCACGGGCGACGCCGGTATGGCGACGTTCGCGGTGTGGGAACAGGTCCGCACTGCCTTGGCGGCCACCCAACTCACGGCCAGCGCGCGCGTCATTGTCGCGACGACGGTGCGCTTCACCCGCACACTCGACCCGACGATGGAGCACGTGCGCGGTCAGATCGCGGACGTGCGCTCCGACTACGTCGAGCAGCCGTGGCGTTCGCTCTCCGCCGACAGCCTGCGGCGCTTCGGCTACGTGGTTTCCGGCCCCGCCGACTCGACGACGTACTACGCGCCTGGACTCGACGTCCTCGCGTCGGACAGCTTCATCGAGGATCACTGCTTCCATCTGGTTCCGGCGCCGGATCCACGCACCATCGGTGTGACCTTCGAGCCGTTGCCGAGCCGAGGACGGCTGGCCGACATCCGCGGAACCCTGTGGCTCGATCGCGCCACGTCCGAACTGAGGCAACTGGAATTCCACTACGTGAATCCGCCGAACATGCAGCGCGACCAAGGCGAGCGGGCCGGCGGCGACATGGAATTCTCGCGCATGCAGGACGGGGGCTGGGTCATTTCGGCGTGGGACATTCGGATGCCGATGCTCGCCGCGGAAACGAATCTCGGACGACAGGAAGCGCACGTCGCGGCCATCAGAGTTTCTGGCGGCGTGCTCGCGATGGCTCGCCAGGGAGCCGATACGCTGTGGACGCGCCAGCCGCTCGCGCTCAAGGGCATGGTGGTTGACTCGGCATCGGGCAAGGGCGTGGCCAACGCGCGCGTCATGCTGCGTGGCACGCAGCTCGAGGCCACGTCCGATGGCGACGGACGATTTGCCATCCCGGGCATGCTGTTCGGCAGCTACACGGCGGATGTGCACACGCCATCGCTGGACTCTGTTGGCGCGGTCACAACGTCGGAAATTCAATTCACGGATTCTACTTCAATCGTACAGCTCGCCGCGCCGACCGCGGCGCAGGTGGCCGGGACCGTGTGTGCCGACTCCAAGCTGCTCGAACACGACCCGCCCGTCGGAATTCTCGCGGGCACGGTCCGCCAGGCCGGCGACTCCGCGCCGCCGCCGAGCGTGCTCGTCGTCGCGCAGTGGTTGGAGTTTGCCATGCACGGTACCAGCGAGCAGCCATTGCCGACGGCAGCGGTGCGTGCACTCGGTGCGCGTACCGACGAGCACGGCGAGTATCGCATCTGCGGCCTGCCCGTGGACACACGAATCATCGTGCAGGCGTCCGTCGACGGCGCCAAAGCGGAGACGGACACGCTGCACATCTGGTCGACAACGCGGTTCGTTCGTGCCGATCTTACAGTCGATGCGCACGCTGCGCCCACGTCGACGTTCACCGGAACGGTGCTGACTCGCTCGACGCGCACGCCGGTGGCGGGCGCCGAAATCTCATTCCCCGATCTCAGCCGCCTGGCGCTCACGGACACGGCCGGCGCGTTCCTGCTCGCGGACCTGCCCGCCGGCACGCAGCACATCGTCATTCGCCGGCTGGGCTTCGGGCCGCTCGATACGACGATCGCTCTCCTCGCGAACCGCGTCGCCCGGCGCACGATCTATCTGGATCACGCGACGCAACTCGACTCCATGGTCGTGACCGCCGCGCCGATAGTCCTGCCGGGATTCGACGATCATCGCAAGGTGGGACTCGGACAGTTCCTCACGCGCGCCGACCTCGCCAAGATGGAGGATCGTCGCCTCAGCTCCGTGCTCCAACAAATGCGCGGCGTGAGAGTACTGCCTGGCACGGGCAATCTGGCGTGGTTGGTGAGCAGCCGCGGCATCACGTCGATAGGCACGTCGAGCGGCGCGCTTCACATCCCCAGCCCCGGCGAGCACGCTGAGGGCGCGCGAGTCGACTGCTACGCGCACGTGTACGTCGACGGCCACCTCATGCCCGGTCGCTCACCGAACGACCCGCTGTTCGACATCAACAGCATCCAGCCGCAACAGATCGAAGCAATCGAGTATTTCGCCGGTCCGTCGGAAACGCCGCTCGAGTATTCCAATCTGAACGCCATATGCGGAGTTCTCGTCATCTGGACACGACGATCACCATAGTCGACGACGTGGCGCGCGAAGGCGCCTAGCGGCGCGCCTTCGCCGCCGTTTGCCGCGCCGCGGACGCGCTGGCCTTCACTGCCGCCGGTGACGCATTTCCTTTGGGCGATTCCGGGCGCGGCACGTGCGCAAAGAGTTCTTTCCGCACCTCGGGATTGCTGAGCTTCCAGATCACTCCGTCGGTGAAGTAGTGGTGCACGTTGATGAACATGAGCATGAGAATCGGCGCTGCCTTGCCAGGCTCCTCGCCGAACACGTTCGCCACGGCGCTCATCGCGCTTCCCGGAACGATCTGCGCGACGACGTAGCTCACGACGAGCAGGCCAACGCCATAGACCACCATGTGCGCGACAAAGCGTAGCCGAGACCTGGCCGCCAACGCGCTCGACGTCCGGTTGATCTCAACGCGGATAGGAAAGGCCAGATACTGAACGGCGTGTGCGATCTGAATCCAGAAAATGGCTTTGGGATCACGCGCCAGCATCGCGTACCACACGAACAGCGCGATCCACGCCACGAGCGCGCGCGCCGGCGGAAGCTTGCCGGTCCGGCGCCGCATTCGCGCGATTCCAATCGCGCCAACGATGAACGCTGCCGCTGTGCCCGCGCTGACGATCGCGTACAGCGGCCGCACCATCGACGGGTCGCGGAGCTGCGTGTACAGAAACCAGGTCACCTGCCAGACGAGCAGAATGCGGAGGCTCATGCGAATGAGCAGACGCTCGGTCTTGTCGAACGCGGCGCCGGCGAGATACGCGTACGACGCCATCATTCCCCACACCTGCCCCGTGTAGTGCCAGGCCAGGTACGCGCTCGCCACGGAGATGAAAACGATGAGAAGAACCGGCGAGTACCGCGCTTCCCACAGGGCCAGCACGGAGTACACGATCATGATCGCCGGCACGTAGATCGTCGCCCACTTGTGGCGCAGGATCATCTCGCGGCTACGATAGACGATCCGGTACGACGCCATGAAGTGCGGCATGTTGACGAGCGTGGCGATCCACGCCTGGGCGCCGGCGCCGATGCCGACGAGATCAGTTCGGCCACTCAACAGCAGCGGAACGAACACGATCAGCGAAAGCCCACCGACGCAGAGAAAGTCGATGGCGGGCGAGAGAATTGACGAGGGCCGTGTCGGCGCGTCGCCTCGAGGAATACGGCTCACAGCAAACTCCACATGCGCCGCGTCGTGCGGCGCACCAACGACGTCACCGGGGTGGGAGACCCGCGCGGGCCACGTCCGTCGTATCACGCACGCGCGTGCCCTTGTGAAGCTTAATGACGAGCGCTCCGCCGCTGGCGGTCGGTCCGTACTCGGTCGCGGCTTGCGTCGGGTCGAGGTATCGCACCTCGTCGACGTCGCCCGCCCTGATCGTCGACAGCTCGTCGGCATTTTCTTCGCGCATGCCGTCGATGTACACGACGGCCTTCGCGACGGCCGTTACGCCAAAGCTCGTCTGGCTCTGCGCCACCTGGACGAATCTCGGACGCAAGCTTCGCAGCGCCTGCAAGAGGCTCAGGTCGCGCTGGGGCGACGCCTGAATCTCATCCCGAGTAAGCAGGTCGCGCTGTCGCTTCTGCGCCGACGCTCCGGCTGGAAGCAGAAGCGACAGTGCGCCCGCCAGCATGAGCGCAGCGGGATAGAACCTGCGAATCGTCATCATACGGTACAATCTCCGTATTGAAGGTCCGCCTCTCCCAGTGACGACACGGGCCGCCGAGCGACAACGCACTCGGCGGCCCGCGTCATCATGCGTGAGAAGAACGACGCTATTGTCCGGCTGGACGCGGCGGGCGGCGATCCCATATGAACGAACCAGCAGGAACCTGGAACGCCGCGGTCTGCGGTGCACGGCTCGCCGCGACTGAACGCGGGAAGACGATCAACGTGATCGCCGAGCCGGCTACCGTCGTCCCCGGGAGCGCTTCAATGTCGACTGTGGACGGAACGCCAACGAGCGCCAAAACGTCGGCGAACAGCGGAGTGCCGCCGCCAGCCGGCTGAACGTTGTACTTGATCATTCCAGGAGCTGTTACGACGTACGACGACGCCGTGAGTGCGGGTACAGCTGCCCACGTCGGAGTTACCGGCGGCGTACCGGTGCGTGGGTATTCACCTACGTCGATCGCAGCGCCCGTCGTGTTGATGACGCGCAGCGCGACCTGAGCGCCAGGATCGGCCACGGATTCCTCGATCACGGAAAGCCGCATTGCTGGAACAGAGCCCGTTCGCGCGCCGCCCCACATGATGACGGTGTAGTTCTTCCCCGCCTCGAGGTTCAGCGTCGAGTCGACGAGTACCGTGCTCGCAATCGCCTGGAGAGAGTCGCTCAGGAACACGCGGAAGTGGCGCAGGCCTGCTTGCGCATTCTTGTACTCGACCTGCGTAGACGCCGTGACTCCGATCGAGGTATCCACGGCCGTAACCGCCGGATTGTCGCGGAACGCGATTCGGAACTGCGCGTCGCTCTCCGTTATGTCGACGAAGCGGAAGTCGAGTCCAAACGCACCGCCCGTGTCGGGCACGGCGTTGATAAACCGCACTCCGGCGGTGGGAATCGCCTTCGTCTCGATAACCTGATCCGGGGTCGTGCACGCGCTCACCACGCCTGCGGCCAGACACGCCACCGAGAGCTGGATAATGCGTCGCATGAAATACTCCAAGGAAAGTTGAGAAATCAGGCCCTCGATCAGGGCCGACTGAGATGGGGTAACCGAGGACGTGCGATGGGAACTCGGAGGGTGTGCGAGGTGTCGATTGGATCTGTTCCCGATATGCTGCCGTTTCCAAGCAAAGACCGGGTGACGAACAAGGCAACGACGGCAACTCCGACTGCGCTCAATGCTATCGTGCGGCTCGTTGAGAACTGGCGCTCGTAAGTCGTGCCGACGTACGAAGACTTGATTCTCACCTGTTCGCCCGTCCAGATCTGATCACCGCCACGGAGCAGGTGCACAGCGCTGACAGCCACCAAGTACTCGTCCGTGTCGCGCTGGATCAGCCGGCCTTCGATCTGATCGATCTCCGGCCCCATCGACCCACCCAGCGCAGCCCGCCCGGCATCATTCACATCAAACGCTACGCGTGAGCCAACGACTGGCGTGGCACCCCTGGTCGGCTCGAGCGAATAGCAGCCCGCCAGGAGTACCGCGGCGGCCGCGAGGCCGATGGTGTGAACCACCGGCACCCAACGGCTACCAGCCATACGTGCCCTTTGTCGCCGACGCCGGATTGGTGCCGCCGCCCAAGCTGTAAACGCCCGTACCCGTACGGCCGCGCGCGAGCAAGTCCTGGTATGGTACGGCCCACTCCGTCCCCGTGTCCTGCGGCAAATCACCCCAGCCGCGCATGTCGAGGAACCACGCACCGAAGTGCGTATACGCCTCTTCGATACGCTTCTCGTACTTCATCGCTTCCATCATGTTGCCGCATCCGACCGTCGTGAAGTCCGGCGGCTGTGGCACTTGCGGTACGCAGCCTCTCGGTCCGCCGGGAACCGGCGACGTGCCGTCGAAGTCCGTAATTGCCGGAAGTCCATTCTTTACGCGCGTCACGTTGATGAGCGCCGCTGCGCCCGCGTAGTTCCCGGTACGGATCAACCCCTCGGCCTGCAGCATGTCCAATTCCGCCTTCGTGAAGAAGGGGAAGACGCCGTTCTGCGATGTCTTGTCGCCCGATGTGACCCACGAGAAGAAACGGGCGTGGTCATAGTTCGAAAGGCCCCACGTGCTCCCGGCGTTCGTGTCTTTGCCGTTTGGCCGGTTCACGAAGTAGCGCTTGCACGCGGTCGACGCGGCGGTGCACTGCGTGACTGCGAAGTCCGCCTGCTGATCCGCGCGCGTGCCACCCTGCGGGAACCGCTGGTCCGGCGTGACCATGAAGAACGCACCGGTGCCGCCGCGCTGACTGAGCGGCGTAGCAATCCAAGCGGCGTACGCCCCGGACGTGTCGGCCATGCCGATGACGAACGGCGTCATTTGGTGCCAGGTCGTAAATGCGTAGAACTGGGCTAGCCAGACGTCGAACGGACCGGTCGTCGTGTTGGTGATGTTGAGGTGGTCCGCGGTAATTCCAGCCTGCGCATCTGCGACTACCGCGTTCCAATCGACAGCGGCGCGTTCCGCCGGCGTTCTCGCCACATCGGCACGAAAGCGCGCCGCGTAGCTATGCGCCAGTTTGATAAACTCAGTTGCCGTAAACGAAGTCGGCGACGGAATCCAGCTCGACGGAAGTGGGAATCCGCCAGACCCTGTCGTGGCAGTCGCGGCCAACGTCTCCGCCTGCTTGAGCGCGGAGAGCGCCGAGTCCATCACTTCCGGGTATGGATGCAGGATCCCGGGATCGAGTGCGTCGGTCTGCGGAGTGACGATCGCCGTCGAATCGTAAACCAGCGCGAGATATCCCATGGACAAGCCACGGAGGAACTGGCCGAACGCCTGCAGACGAAGGTCCTGCGCCGGCGACCCGAGTGTAAATCCGGGCGACGTCGCCTGGGCGATTAGGCCCGACGTCACGCGCATCGTTTCGTTCTCGATCTGATAAATGCGCAACTGCTCGGCGGCGCATCCATTACCGACTGAGTTGTCGTTGGGCGCGCGCGGAATTCCCACGCGCTGGCCAAGGCAGTTGTTCGACAGCGACGAGAAGTCCTCGAACGACTGCACCGCCATCATGCCCCACTGGTTGGACAGCGCGCCGTACATGGCCGTGTGCCAACGCAAGTAGTAGCTGGCCATCACCGACTCGACGTCCTTGGGACTCGCCAGTACACGACTTCTGTCTGGCGCTGTTGGATTCTTCACTACCAGCTCGTCCTTGCAGGCGCTCAAGCCTACGAGCCCCGCAACGGCGGCGAACCGGATCAGATTTCGCATCATTGTTGACGGCTCCTAGAAGCGCGAGGAGAGGAAGAGTGTGTAGCTGCGAAGCGTCGGGATTCCGAATGCGTCGGTCTGGTTGATCAGCCCCGAGTTCGATCCCGTGGTGCCGCTTCCACCGGTTGCGCCAGTCTCTGGATCCAAACCGCTGTACTTGGTCCACGTGTACAGGTTCCGGCCCACGAGGCCAAGTGTCCAGTCGCCGCCGACGCCGCGCACCCGTCCGAACCGATAGGTGACGTTCACTTCGCGAAGCTTGGCGAACGAGCCGTCTTCCACGACGTAGTTGTTTGGTCCAAGAACGTCGTAGAATCCACCGATACCGGTGCTCTCCGACGGTCCAGCGCGCCAGCCATAGCCGAGTGGCTTGGCGGTTTCTACGTTCGCACCGCCCTGATCGAACGTGCTCGAGTTGAAGTCCAACAGACCCCAGCCCTCGCCCTGGTTGTAGATATTCTGGCCGATCGTGGCGTCGAGAAGCGCGTACGCCGTGAAGCGCTTGTATGTGATGTCGTTGTTGTACGTGAAGCGGAAATTCGGGAACACGTTGCCGATGATCTGGCTGATGCCCGTGCCCTCACCAGGCTGTCCGCGAAGCGGGCGGTCGACGATCGGCATGCCGAAGTAGAGCGGGACCTTGTTGCCGAATGGCGATTGCGCACCCGGCAGGAACGTTTCCCACAGGTTCTTCGTGATGCCATCCTTCCAGCTGTTGCCGGCGCCAACCCACACGACATAGCCCATGTCGTTGACCTGGTACTCCTTGCCGTTGCCGCAGGATGACTGCAACGAGCTCGGCATGTCGCCGCACGATTTATAGAATTTGCGGCCCCAGATTCCACCGAACTGGTTGAACGGATGGCCGTTGCTCGTCGTGTCGCGCGCGCTGATGAGGAAGAAGCTGCTCGTCCCCTGAGTCGTGCCGGCGTCCGCGATGTATTCCGGCGCGAACAGCTGCGTGATGAACGTCCGCGTGCGATCCCACGTGCCGTGCATGGTCCAACTGAAGTCCTTGCTGTTCATCACCGGCAGGTTGAGCCCCAGCTCCCAGGTCTTGTTTTGCAGGGTGCCGGCGTTCTGCCACTGCTGCGCAAAGCCGAGTGAGTTCGGCGTGTTGACGAGCAGGATCTGGTCGTGCGTATCAGAGTTCGCATTCGTCAGCTCGACGCCGAGGCGGCCGAAGAGCGTCAGGTCGGTGCCGAACTCGTTCTCGATGGTCGTCTCGGGACGTAGGTCGGGGTTACCAGCCTGGCCCAACGAAATGACTCCGTTGTTGACGCTGTAGGTCTCATACTGCGCGCTGAAGCGCGGCGTCGACCCGGCCGTTCCGTGCGACGCACGGAGCCGGAAATCGCTCAACCACGAGGACTGGTTCCACCACGGCTCTTCCGACACGCGCCACACGCCGGACACGCGACCGAACGGCGCCCAACGATGGCCGGGGCCGAACAGCGAGCTACCGTCGTAGCGCAAGATGCCGTCGAGGATATAGCGGTCCTTGTAGTCCAAGCTGGTGCCGCCCAGCGCGCCCATGTTGCGAACCGTCTGCAGGCTCGACGTGACCGTCTGGTTGAGCGTCGTGTTGCTGGTGGTATAGACGCCGTTGACGGTGAACGCCTGGCCCGTGCTGTTCTGGCTGACGCTGTTCTCCTGGTCAAACGACCCACGGAACTGCAACTGGCCGTGCAGGTCGTTGCGCAACTGCTTCTTGAACGTTGCTCCCAGGCTGGCGTTCATCGACTCGTCACTGCCGTCGCCAAGTCCAGATTTGTCCATTGTTTTGCGCCGTCGACACAGCAGCTGTACGGAAGCCTTTGGCTAGGTAATTCTCGCCGAAGTTCTGGCGATTGTCGTAGCCGAACACGCCGTCGACCGTCACCCACTCGGCCGGGAAGTACTTGCTGGTCAGGTCGCCGATGAAGCGATGCGCCTTGGTCCAGTTGACGGCGTTTTCGTCGGCGTAGAGGAACGTGCCGGCGCCGTTGCCCGTGCCGCGCAATCCCGTGCCGCCGCCAACGATGATGCCGCGGCCCAAGCTGTCGCGGGCCAGATAGTTCGTGCCCGCGGGAGCGCCGCGAAGGAAGGTTCCGAACAGAGCGTTCGAGTTACGATTGTCGGTGAAACCGTTGTCATACGCGCTGCTCACCGAGAAGGTGAGGTCCTGGCGAGCCTCGTAGTCGAGGTTCACGCGGGCGCGGCGTTCCTGGTTGCCAGACAGATCGCGCAATGCGCCTTGATCGTTCTGGTATGATCCGCTGACGTAGAACCGGACGCTGCCGACCTTGCCCGTCGCGTCGAGCGAATTCAGCGTGATCGGATTGGAGACCGTGGCCTGAGCCAGCGAGTTGTAACGCTGTCCGGGCCAGATCTGCGACTGGAAGACGTTCTGCAATTCGCCGCCGCTGGACGACGGATTGTTCCATTGAATGCTCTGCGGCGTGCGCGTGGTGTCCGCGTTGACCGAGTTGATGCGGAGAATCTCGTGCATCCAGTCCACCGTGCGGGAGCAGGATGCGATGTTCCCCGAACCCTGAACGCAGAAGCGCGTTCCCGTTTCGTCCAGCTGCAAGTGGTGGTCGACCGGCTGACCGTAGTTGATGCTATTGAGGTCGTTCTCGCCGTACTCGGAGCGAGCGCTGAAGTGCACGCCCTCGCCGCCGCCGCTGCCACGCTTCGTCGTGATCGTGATGACGCCGTTCGCCGCGCGCGTTCCATAGAGCGACGCGCCAGCCGCGCCCTTCACGACTTCGATCGACTCGATGTCGAGCGCGCCGAGTTCGGTGAAGTTGCCGACGTTCATGATGACGCCATCGACGATGAACAACGGACTGCGATCGCGGCCTGACCCGTTGATCGACGTCGGGCCACGCATCATGATCTCAGGCGTGGAGCCAGGGGCGCCGCTGCTCGTTGACGCGATACGCAGCCCGCTGACCTTACCTTCGAGGGCCGTGATCGGATCCATCGCTGGAACCTTGAGCGCCTCGGTGTCGAGTCTGGCGATGGCGAACGGCACTTTCGCGCGCTCGACGCCGAGACCGACGGTGCCGGTGACGACCACCTCATTCAGGCGATTGATGTCCTGTTTGAGCGTGAAATTGACCGTCTGACTGCCGGCCGTGACGCGAATTGGCGAAACGCCGGGTTGATAGCCGATGACACGAACCCGAACGCTGACTTGTTGTCCCTGAACACGCGCCGCAGGCACGGTGATGGTGTACGTGCCTTGCGCGTTCGTCGCGACTGACATCGCGAGTTCGTCGACGTAGACGTTGGCTGCTTCGAGCACCTGGCCGTACTCGCTCATCACCTTGCCGGTGATTACCGCGCTTTGCGCCTGAGCGCCTAGGCTTGGTAGCGCGGCTAGAACGCCTAGCAGCGCCCCGAGCGAAGCTCGGGCACGATTCATCGAGATCATGATGGTCATCTCGCTCCCTGGTGGAAAAAAATGGGGAACTACAACAACACGCTCACAGCAATGCACTTACACGACTGCTACGTCTGAGTGGGCCTGCAACTGCGACGAGCTACGCGGTGGAGCACTACTATAGTTTTGTCACGACGCGACATCTGAGCGGATGACCGTCGGAGAGAGCGTGAGTGGGGTGAGACGACTGCAACATCGAGTGACCAGGCGGTTGGCGAATCAGCGCGTGATTGGTGGTGTGAGGCGCGCAACTGGCCTGGTCTGCTCGGACGATAAACTCCGCGGTGATGAAAAAACGTCACAACGCACATTCGACCCGGACCATCACGATGATGGGCTGGCCGGAATGCTCGATTAGCGACAGCAGAACGTACGGGAGGCCACACGGTGCCGCAAGGCTCAATTTGTTGGTGGCGCCGTCAATACGGCGACTGCCACGTCCAGTGCTGAAACTCGAATGAGCTATGACGTCGCAATTGTATCCACGCGGGGCGCGCTCCGATGGCAGCACGGCCATCCGTGGATCTATCGGAGTGACGTGACGACGCGGCCCGCCGCCGACGCGGGCGCCGTGCGCGTCACTGACCCGCGCGGCCGACCGCTCGGCGTCGCTCTGTGGAGTCCGAGCTCGGAGATCTCCTTGCGCATGGTCGACCGCGACCCCGACGCACGCCTCGGCGACGCGTGGTGGATCTCACGACTCTCGGCGGCGACCACCCGTCGATCGTCGCTTGATGGCGTGACGAGCGCCTATCGGCTCGTCCACGGCGAGGCCGACGGATGTCCGTCGCTCGTGTGCGACCGGTACGGCGACATCCTCGTCGTCCAATTGATGAGCGCGGGCCTTGAAGCGTTTCGCTCCACCATCGTCGACGCGCTCGATGCGCTCACCCGCCCCGCCGGAATCCTCGCCCGCAACGATGTGGCGCTCCGCACCAAGGAGCAGCTGCCCGTGGGGGTCGAGCTTCTCCGCGGTACGGTGCCCGAGGAGATCGAGGTCAACGAACATGGCGTGCGCTTTCTCGCGGCTCCGTGGCGTGGCCAGAAGACGGGCGCGTTTCTCGACCAGCGCGAGAATCGTGTTCTCGCCGGATCGCTGGCCCGCGGACGCGCGCTCGACTGCTTCAGCTATCACGGATCGTTCGCGCTCCATCTGGCCGGTCGTGCCGACCACGTCGTCGCCCTCGATGCGTCTGCCGACGCGCTGCGCCGCGCGGGTGAGAACTGCGCACGGAACGGGATCACCAACGTCGAGTTGGTCGAGGGCGACGCGTTCGACTATTTGCGTGCGCAGTACGCGGCCGGGGGGCGCTTCGACACCATCGTGCTTGACCCGCCGGCGTTCGCGAAGACGCGCGCATCGCTGCCCGCCGCGCTGCGCGGCTACAAGGAGATCAACCTGCGCGCCATGCGCCTGCTCAGCCCCGGCGGCGTGTTGTTCACGGCGAGCTGCAGCTTCCATCTCACGAAGCCGCTCTTCCTCGAGATGTTGGCGGACGCCGCCGGCGACGCCGGACGGCGCATCGCCTTGCGGACGGTCACCGGCCAGCCGCTCGACCACCCGGAGATAATGACTATCCCTGAAACAGGATACTTAAAAGGCGCCGTGCTCGAGGCGCTCGACTGATCGTCGCGCCCGTCTCAACTGATCCACGTGCCGATCGTCACGTGGAGAAACACGAACACCGCGGCGAGCGCCGCCGCTGCTGCCACGACAGAGGAGGCAAGCTTGAGAGCGGCCCACACGCGGGCGCCGCCCGCTCCGCGACGCGCGCGGTCCGCCACCTCGCGGTCGGCAATGGCCCACGTGCCAAACGCGCCGGCAAACACGGGCACGAGCACCGTCGGCCACCAACGCATCGCCCATGACGCAGCAACTGCGCCGGCGACGGCAAAGACCGCGACCGCCACGATGCTCGCCACGACGGTGACGACGAGGTGCGTATCCGTTGCGCGATGTGCCCAGTAGCGCCAGACGTCGAGCAATTGCGCGTCGCGTCGCATCGGCTCGGAGCTACGTTTTACGCCGGCGAGTGGAGCGTCCACCGGTGGAAGTACCGCGTGCGGTCGTGGGAATGCGCGTTTCATCGGCCCTCGCCGAAGACGTGCCGCCAGTGTTGCGCCGCCCCGCGGTCGGCGCTTGGCAACGAGGACAGAAATAGGTCGAGCGGCCTGACTGCGCAATCCTTTCGATAGCAGTGCCGCAGCGACGGCAGGGCTTGCCTTCACGGTCGTACACGGCGAGTCGCGCAGTCGACGAATCCGTGTAGCGGGCACCGGTGGCGCGAGCGATCACGCGCCGGACCGCCGAGAGCAGGCGAGCTGCCTCTCGTTGCGTGAGCGTCGAACCACTCGCCAGCGGCGAGATCCGCGCATGCCAGAGTGCTTCGGCGGCGTAGATGTTTCCCAAACCCGCAATCACTCGCTGGTCGAGCAACAGTGGCTTGATCGGCCCGCGCCGCTTGGACAGCAGGGCGTGCAACGACGCGGCCGTGAGCGACGGATCTCCTGGCTCGGGGCCGAGGCCCAGATCGAGGACGGCGCCCGCAGGATGCAGCTCGAGCGTACTGAGCGCGCGTGGATCGTCGAGCACCACGCGAGCGCCGTCGTCGAGCGTGAGCGCGGCGCGCGCGAAACGTGGCAGTGGATCTGTCGCGCGGTCGACGTGCCAGTCGCCGGTCATGCGAAAGTGCGCTTGGAGGATGCGGCCGTCGTCCAAGTGGATGAGTTGATGCTTGCCGCGGCGCTCGACGTCGTGCACGCGAGCTCCGCGCAACGAGCGCAAACGGCCGGCGGACAGGCGTCGCCGCAGAGCTGGGTGGAACAGGTCGGCACGCGCGATGGTGCGGCCGGTGAGAACCGTTCTCAGCCGACGGACTGCACTCTCGACCTCGGGCAGTTCGGGCATGGTTAAGAATAATCCGGCGCGACTTGGCGCATCGCCTGTGCGCGACCAAGTTCCACGCGTGACTTCGCCCACTCCAACCGCCGCAAATCGGCGTCGCGATGCGCCCACCCTGCCCTCGCGGGAAGTGCGCACCGTGCTCATCGTCGTGTTGGTGTTCAACGGCGTGGTGGCACTGGCCAAGGTCATCGTTGGAGCGAGGACGGGAGCGCTCACGGTGCTCGGCGCCGCGCTCGAGTCGGGGCTCGACATGTTGAACAACATGATCGGGATCATGCTCATCGGCGTCGCAGGGCGCGCGCCCGACGAAGATCATCCGTACGGTCACGACAAATTCGAGACGCTCGGCGTGCTCGGTATCGTCGGCTTTCTCTCGATTTCCTGTTTCGAATTGCTTCGGGAAGGCATCGTCGCGCTCGTCGCACGCACGCGGCCGCACACCGTATCCCTGGTCGACATCGAGCTCGTTGCGGCGACGCTCGTAGTCAACGTGTTGGTCGTCGTGTACGAGCGCCGGCGCGGGCGCGCGTTGGGCAGCGCCTTTTTGCTCGCCGACGCCGCACACACAGCGAGCGACATTCTCGTGACGCTCTTGGCCATCGCTGCGCTGGCGCTCGCGACCGTCGGCTGGGCACGCCTCGACGCGCTGCTGGCGATCACCGTAGCGCTGATCATCGCGCGCAGCGGCGTACTGATTCTTCGCGAATCGATTCCGATTCTGGTCGACGAGCGCGCAATCGACGCCAGTCGTTTGCGCGCCATCGTGCTCGGAGTCGAAGGGATTCGCGACGTTCGCAACGTCCGGTCGCGCTACACGGCGTCGGGCCAACTATTCGCTGAAGTGACGATCGCGGTGTTCGGCGGTACGTCGGTCGACGAAGCGCACCGGCTGGCCGATGGCGTGGAAGCAGCAATCGAGCGCGAGTTCGGCACGTCGCAAGTGACCGTGCACATCGAGCCCGCGTGAACAGCGGTGCGTGACATTAGCACTTGCGAATAGACCATGTTGGCCTAGGTTACGGCCAACCTCCATCGGTACCGAATGGCCCCGCGACTGACGCGCTCCCTCAAACACGAGTACGAGCTGTTCGTCGAACAGGAGATCGAGAACTATAAAGAGTCGGTGCCGCGCAGCGTGCTGCTCAGCATCGGCGACGAAGCCGTCGCGTCGCTCTCGGGCGAACTGCAGCTGGCGCTCACCGAACTACTCCTCTGCGAAGAAGTCGACCGAATCATCTTTCGGCGGCTGCGGCTATCCGCGTACGACACGTGGCGGCGAAAGCGCCTCAAGCTGATCGACGAGCTTCGACGTCCCGAACATTGGGGGCTTCGTCCCAACGACGTCCTGGTGCGCGCCCTGCCACCGTCGGCCGACCGGCGCGTGCTCGTCGCCGGCGCGACGGACGAGGCGTCGGCGCTCTACTTCGCGGCCAACGGCTGCGACGTCACCACGTTGGGCGGTGGAAGCGACGCGGTCGAACGCGTGATGCAGGCGGCGATTGGTGCCGGACTCGCCGCACGCGTACATGCGCACGATGGCGATCTTGCGTCATGGACGCCGGAGACCTCCCTCAACGCGGTCATCGTGAACCCCGCCGCGTTGCACGGTCTGTCGACGGCGGAGCGCACCCGGGTCATCCAACTCTTGCAGAGCGCGACGATGGACGGCGGCATCCATCTCGTACAGACAATCCTTGCGTCGAGCAAGGAGACCGGGGCGATCTCGCTCGAAGAGCTTCGAACCCGGTATCGCGGCTGGACGGTGACGGTCGAGCGGAACGACGCCGATAGCTCCCGCACCTTCGTCGCGCGTAAGGGTCCCGCGGAGGCGTAGCAGCCGGTCACCGAAGTTGTGACGATTCGATACAGTGTGTCGTGTTGACTTGTGTCGATCGGATACGATTCGCCGCCGCTGCTCGCCCTGCGTTTTCCCAACACGTTCTCTTATAACAACTTGAGTAACTCGCCATAGCTGGCACCGCCGGTGCTTTACCTACCCGTGCGGGCGCTAGTAAGGCGCCTCGTGGCTCGGCGCGGCGCACCGTTCGCGTCGCCCAGCCAAGGCCAACGAAGCAGTATCACGCGGAACTACTTCTATTAATATGAAGGCGAAGACAGCCAGTCCGACCGAGCAGGAACCCATCGGCATCGTCATTTCACGCGGATCGCGGCAGGAGCACGTGCCGACGGTGTTCGCGTACGTTTGGGGCCCGGCCCCAGAACCCCTCATCGACGCGAGAGAAACGAAGGTCGCATAGGCGCCCGCTCGTCGCCCCTCGCGCGTATCCCACCGCGGCGCCCTATCATGGCGCCGCGGTTTTCATTTCCTGGGCTCGGTACGGGGCTTGCCCCCATCGGCGAACGTGTTCGAGGCCGGAACGTGGGAAGCCGAGCGCGCGGCGCTCCTTGGAAAAAAGATTTCCGAGCTGGGTCTGACGATCCGCGGCTCGCGTGTCGAGCGATTGGTCAACACGCTCTACGACGAGCTCGCCGCCAACGCGATCGTCTACCGGCCGCCCGTGTACCTGAGCGATCAATGGGGCTGTCCGGACGGCACTCCGCTCATTGGCGTGCCGTTCTATCTCGTCGACCCGAAGCTCGAGCGCATCGAGTCCGAGATGTCCGCGGGAATCGAGGACGACGCCGAGGCGTTGCGCTATCTCCGGCACGAGTGCGGCCACGCGGTGAACTACGCGTTCGCGCTCTACGAGCGAGCCGAATGGCGCAGCACGTTCGGCTCGTTCTCTCGTCCGTACCGCGAACGGTATCGCGTCGATCCATTTTCGC
>CAWFOG010000002.1:0-37045 GCA_963817445.1 uncultured Gemmatimonadaceae bacterium | reverse complement strand
ACGCGGGCAACGCGCGCCGACTGCCGCGCTATCTGTATGAAATCCCATCGTGGGAGCAGGCGATGAACATCCACCTCTCTCCCAACTTCGCGCTCTGGGAATTCATTCAGACAGACATTCGCGAAGCCGCGCCACTCCGGAGCTTCCCGCGCTACGTGCCGTGCGCGATTACAATGCTCGCACAGTGCGTCGACCGATTTCGCGAGGCGTGCGGGACGTTCGTGCACATTGCCGCCAACGGCGGTTATCGCTCGCCGCGCCACGCACTGAGTGCGAACGCCACACCGCACAGTTGGGGCACCGCGGTGAACATCTACCGGATTGGCGACGTCTTCCTCGACGACCGTGAGTCGATCGAACGATACGGCGCGCTCGCGCGACAGACGCTCCCCGGCGCGTGGACGCGACCGTTCGGCCCCGATCGCGGGCAGACGGACGATCATCTCCACATCGACCTTGGCTACGTGCTGTCGCTGCCGCACGGTACGCCCGACGAGCCACTCGGCTTCAGCGCCGAGCGACGGATATCATGATTACCGCGGAGAAGGATCGCGACGCGGGTCGCGCGGTGAAGCGACGGAAGCAGCAGAAAGGCGCCGGCGAGCGCCCGCGAGCCACGGCGACAGGCTTGGCGGCGATCGGACTCGAAGCGGAGTTCGCCGTGACCGTCGATGGTGAGAATGTCAAACCCGAGCAGGTGTTCGGGAGTCCGACGGACATCGTGCGGGCGCCGATGATGCACCGCACTGGCCGATCGTATCACCTGCCAACCGGCGGCGCGATGTACTTCGACACTGGCGTCATCGAACTAGCGACGCCCGTGATCGAGATCGAGCCGGGATGCGCGGCGCGCGCGGGACGCTCGCTGTGGGAGAGCATTCGCTTTCTGCGCACTGAGCTCGACGCATGGGAGGAGCGCGAAGGCCGCTCGGTTCACCTGGCCGGGTTCAGCACGCACTACAACGTGTCGTTCGAGCTGCCGCGCAACGCGCGAGGTCCCGAGAGGAGTATTGAAAAGCTGGCGATGTTGTTGACGCACATCGTCCCGTTGCCGGTGATGTTGCTTGGCGCCAATTGCCGATCGACCGGGATCGGCGCCCGGCCACGAGGCAATCGGATCGAGATCACCGCCGACTTCACGCCGGATCCCGCGCTGATGATCGCCGCGGCAACGGTGATCGTCGGCGTGGTGCGCGAAGTGATGACGTGGCCCTCGTTTGAACTCGACGTCCTGGAGCAACACAGTTTCCCGGTGGTGCGCGAGTTCCGGCCCGAGCCGCACAGTTCGCGACAGGGCTGGGTCGCGCGATTCTCCTCGTTCGCGGACAACCCCTTCGTCGCCGACGTCAACGAGCGGCGCTGGACGACGCGCGGTGGTGAGACGCTGTCGCTGCGTGACATCGCCGCGCGCGTGACTCGCTACTTTTGGCCGTCGATCGTACGACTGGGAGATCCGCGATCGCTGCGGCTGATTGATTCGGTGATGGCCGGGCGCACGCCGTCGTTGCTCGAGCTCAGCGATCGGCCGCCGGCGTACGAAAGCGTCGGCCACTTGTGCAGTTGGGCGGATCTGTTCCCTGTTCGCGCGCTCGCCCGCTCGCGATACGAGCGCCTGTTCATCCGCACGATCTCGCGCCAGCGCCTGCGCATGGGAGCGAACTGGTACACGCCCGTGGGTATGCGTGGCTGGTCGCACGTCGTGCTTCGCCGCGACCGGGACGGCAGCCGCCACGCTTTTTCGCTCGACCATCTGCTCGGGCACGTCGACCAATGGGAGTCGAGCCCGCGACCGAGACACAAGCCCGCGCGCGCGTCGCGACGAGGCATGCTAGAGCGGAAGTGACGGCGCGCGGGTAGACAGAGGGACGGGCAGCGACGCAGAATCAACGCGATCGGCCGTCGCCAATTGCACGACCGTACTCCCTCGTCCCCCTTCGATTCATGTGGCAGTCATTGATGCTTCCGGGCATTCCGTTCGGCGAGAAGATCGTGCGAACGATTCTCGTCTACGTGTTCCTGCTCGTGGGGTTGCGCCTCGCCGGCAAACGCGAGCTGTCCCAGCTCAATCCGTTCGACCTCGTCGTGCTGCTGCTTCTGTCGAACACGGTGCAGAACGCGATCATCGGCAACGACAATTCGCTCACGGGTGGACTGATCGGCGCGGCGGCACTGCTCATTCTCAACTCGGTCGTCGTGCGCACGCTCTACCACTACGGCAAGCTGGACGCGATCGAGGGGCGGCCCGATACGTTGATTCGGAACGGCCGGCTGCTGCGACACCATCTCGAGCGCGAGCTGATCACGGTCAACGAGCTGGAAGCCGCGGCGCGCAAACAGGGGATCGAATCACTCGCGCACGTACACCAGTGCCGTCTCGAAACCGGCGGTGCGCTCACCTTCGTCGCCAAGACGCCGACAGACGAAGATCTCCGTCACCACGAAACGATCGGGCTGCTCGCGCAACTCGACCGGCGTCAGCGCGAAACGCTTGAGCAGTTGGCCGCGCTGGAACGGAAGATTGCGGGAACGACGGGCACCACGCCCTGATCGCCGAGCGCGGTTGTCACGTCAGCCGCAATCGCCGAGCTGAGTGCGTTCATTACGCGTTGGCCGTCGTCGGGCGACCAGGGGGCAATGCCGAGGAAGCCGTTCGCCCACGCACCGCGCGCGCCCGGTGCTCGATACTGCGCGCGCCGCGTGGCTACGCCGCGCGCACGCGCGTCGATCGCTAGCGCAAGCAAGCGCTCGCGGGCGATGGACTGCGGCGAACCATCGGCCGTGCAT
Organism: uncultured Gemmatimonadaceae bacterium; assembly: GCA_963817445.1. GTDB lineage: Bacteria > Gemmatimonadota > Gemmatimonadetes > Gemmatimonadales > Gemmatimonadaceae > JAQBQB01. Next base: position 34,261 of record CAWFOG010000002.1, on the reverse strand, counting down.
AGTTGTCGCGGGGCGGGGAGCGATGAAATTGCGCTCGCGCGGCCCAACCAAATGCTGCGCAATGGAACCGGTGCCTGCAGCACGCGGCGGATGACGACGACCGGATCGATGACCTTGGGGTCGGCCCACTGCGACTCGAACGCGGCGCGCGCCGTGTCGGGGAGATATGTCATCTGCTCGAGTGCCGCGATGAGCGACGTCACTCCGACCGACCCGACAGCCGCTGGCGCACCCGCGGCGTAACCCGAGAGTGTTGCGTCCTCGACCGCGGTGAGAAAACCGTTCGATCTCCCCTGCAGCGCGAGCGACGTGGCGACGAACCAGTCGGTGCCGCGCGCAAACAACTCGGCCGGCCGATCGGCGGCTGGCGGCGAAGTGACCCCGGCCACTGGGCGCAGCAGTCGCGCCTCCGCCAAGCCGCGTACAGACCGCGCGAGCGGACCGCGCTGCTCACGCATGGCGCGATCAGTACTGTAGCCGCCAGCCGACGCGAACAAGCGCCGGGCGGTTTGCCAGTCGAGATCGTGCGCCAACTCGTGGGCCAACGTGCCGCCCGACGTCATGATCGACAAATCGAGCGTGCGGGTGCGAGGGTCGTGCATGGCGAGCGCGGAGTCGGGAAGCACACCGGCGCCAAAGCGCACGCGCAAATCGTTGAACCGCACCGCCGGGAGCGCGAGCTGCATGTCGCGGAGGGCGTCACGCAACTCGCGCGTATAGAACGGGCGCCACTCTCCGGGCACATCATGGCCAAACGTCACGCTGGCCACGCCAAATTCCGCGGTGATGTCGCCCGGCGTCGGCGCAGGATCGCCGGCAAACCAAGGTTCCGACTGCGCGAGCGCGCGCAGTGCAACGGCGGCAGACAGCAGCGGAATCGCCGTGGCGCGACGCGACGAGTCATCACGCGCACCGAGAAGCGCATATTCGGCGGCAAGCGTCTCGTCATTCGTGGCGCGAAGCACCGTCTTGGCGTGAGCACCCAGCGTGACGACGACCGGAGATTGCGGCGGCCGCGATGCGCCGAGTACGGCGAGACGCGCCGCGAACCATGTGCCGATCACGCTGCCGGAGACGACAGGCCGGTCAGGGGCAGCAACCCGGTCGAGCGTATCGATCGCTCGAACGAGCGACGGCACAGCGTTCATCGCTTCGACCTGCAACGCGCCATCGAGGGGTGTGAGCAGCGGCTGCTCGACACGAAAGCCGCGCGTCGCACGTCGCGTTTCGAGCGCCGCCAAAACGTCTTGGCGGTCTTCGCGCGCGCCAGCCAAGAGATCCGCGAGATCGGCTGTGGCGACAGCGCGGTCACGCAACAGTGCGGCTACCTCGGAGGCAACCGATGCGCTTGTCGCCGTGATGGTCCCCTTGCTCGCCGAAATCTGATACGCGAGTCGCACGGCGAGCTCTCCGGCGCGCGGGTCGGACGCGGTCGCGATCGCTCGCTCGATCAGCGCCAGATGGGCGGAGCCGGTCGCTCCCTGGCCGTCGGCGGACCACGGTCCCGAGCCGTCGAGCACGGAAGGGTCGACAACATAGGCGTCACCCCGGCGCAATCGGCCCAGGAGCGACCAGGCGACGCGCGGCTGCATGCGCGCGTCGAGCCGCGGATCATCCAGCGCTTCGTCAGCCAGGCGAAAGGGATCGCCAAGCCCCAAGCGAGACCGCTCGAGGTAGCCCAGAGCGAGCGCGAGCTGATCCCCTCGCTCTCCACGTGGCCGTGCACTGCGCGCGAGAACGATTGTTGAATCGAAGTAGGCCGTCGCGCGATCGAGCTGCGTGGCGGCACTGGCGCTCATCGACGGGCGCTCGTGGACCCAGCCGAGCAGCACCGCGACGCCCAGCAGGACGGTCGTGAACACGAGAGAAGCGGCGAACTACGTCCATCGTTGACTCGTACCCGCTGAGAGGTGTCGAGTTGCCGGCGAGGCCTCTGTGCCGTCTATCACATGATGCGCATCCATCGATTCATCCAACTTGCCGCGCTCCTGGCCGGCGCCGCGAACGCGGCGTGGGGCCAGATCCCACGCCTTACGATCCAGCCGCGCCACCCTGAGGGCGGTGTCCTTGCCCGATTGACGATCGATCGGCTCGCCAGGTACGGCGACTCGGTGACATCGGTGGACGGCACCATGGCCGGCGAGCCTCTGCACTTTCTCGCCTCTGGAACGGGCGCAGTCGAGGCGCTCGGCGCCGTTCCGGTCGACGTCTCCGATTCTGTGGTAGCACTCGTGCACATCGGACGCCAATCCGGGACCGTCGACACGCTGCGAATCAAACTGAAGTACGCCCACAACCCGACGTCGACCGTGTCGTACGCGCCGTCGCACTCGCGCCCGCGCGGAGCGAGCCGGCTTCACGTCGACAAGCGGTTCACGCAGCGGATGGATTCGGCCACAGAGGCGCGCATCGAGGATGAAAACGAGCTCGCGCGCGAGGTAGGCCGGAAGTCGCAGGACACGCCGCAGCTGTGGACACTGCCCTTCTTGCGGCCCAGGCAGTCGCGAGTGACGAGCCGGTTCGGGAGCGGGCGCGTATTCAACGGCCGCGTGTCGAGCAGTCATTTGGGTGTCGACTATCGTGGCGCGCTCGGCGACCCGATTCACGCGGCCAACCGCGGCGTCGTGGCATTGGTCGCAACGTTTTTCCTCGCGGGGAACGTGGTGTACATCGATCACGGCAACGGCATCCTGACGGGCTACTTCCACATGAGTCAGCCGGAAGTCGCCGTTGGCGACACGGTGGAGCGCGGCCAGGAGATTGGCCTGGTGGGAGCGACCGGCCGAGTCACTGGGCCGCACCTTCACTGGAGCGCGCGCTTTGGAGCTTTGACAATCGATCCGGCGGATCTGTTGTCGCTCGGAGCGCCGTTCGTGGCGAACCCAAAGCAGAGCTTGCGGGCCGCGCGGTAAGTAGCCGAACTCAAGCGCTGGAGCAGGTCGAGCAACGTCGAGGCGCGTTCAGAAAATGACGCGCCTCCTTTTTTTGTCTGTCGAGCCCGCTCGCACCCGTCCCAGAAAAGCGCCGTTTGATCATTAGAGTCGCTCAGTGTGAGGCAGATCACGCGAGCGCATTAGCGGCATCTAATGAAGGTGTTGACAATTAGTTAACATGTTAAGTATCAGGTATTGAATAACTTATCCAAACAAACTCTTCGCCGAACCCACTGTTGACTAGAGTTTGACCGCATCGTTACTTATGACGCGCCACGAGAACTCGGCCGGGTTGTCCCTTGAACATCCCACCTGGTGCTGCACGCCGGACAGGACCCCCGCCCGAGTTCCGCCGCGCCGATCCGTTACTCGCATGCATGAGCATGCGAGTCCAAATCTGGAATGTTTCGCCACGCCGAGTGCAGCAGGCGGTGCGAGGCAGTGATCCAGTCACTCACGAGAGGTAGACACACGTCATGACGAGGAGCCTCCACCGTGCTCTCGCTTGTGTCGGCCTGCTGCTGGGGATGATCCCAGCGGCGGCACAGGCACAGCGGACAACGATCACCGGCCGCGTGCTCAACGAGGTCAGCTCGCCATTGGCCGCGGCGAGCGTCTCGATTGGCACGCTCAGCATCGTTGTAAGCACAAATGCGGAAGGTCGGTTCACGATCAACGTTCCGTCGGCGCAACACGGGAGAACCGTGGCGCTCACCGCGCGGCGCCTTGGCTACCAAGCCAAGACGATCGCCGTCACGCTCAGCAGCGAGGCGATGACGCAGGACTTCCAGCTCGATCCGGCGCCGATTCAGTTGACGGGCGTCGTCACGACCGCGCTGGGGCAGGCGAAGGAGAAGAGCCAACTCGGCACGGCGCAGCAACAGATCTCGACCGAGGAGCTCAACACCACGTTCGCGCCCAACGTCGAGAACCAGCTCGAGGGCAAAGTCTCCGGCGTCAACATCGTCGGCAACGGCACGCAAGGCGGCTCGACGACGATTTCGATCCGCGGCTACACGTCGATCACCGGCACGAACCAACCGTTGTTCGTCGTCGACGGCATTCCGGTTTCCAACGCCGATCGCGGCTCCTCCGCGCAGAGCGGCGGCATGCTCGGCTCAAAGGATTTCGGCAACGCGATCCAGGACATCAACCCGGACGACATCGCGTCGATCTCGGTGCTCAAGGGCCCGAACGCGGCGGCGCTGTACGGTTCGCGCGCGGCAAACGGCGTCATCCTCATCACGACCAAGCGCGGCGCGCCTGGCGCGTCGAACATGCAGGTGAGCACGTCGTACACGATGGACAAGGCGTCCATTCTTCCGTCGTTCCAGAATTCGTACGGCCAGGGCTCCGGCGGCGATTTCGCGTGGGTGAACGGCAGCGGCCCGCTCGACGGCAACGATCAGAGCTACGGACCGAGACTCAATGGGCAGCTCATCGACCAGTTCACCGGCAAGCAGCAGCCGTGGGTCGCGCACCCGGACAACGTCTCGTCGTTCTTCAACACGGGACACACGCAGGATGCCACCGTCGCCGTGTCGGGCGGCAATGATCGCTCGAACGCGCGTCTGTCGTTCTCCGGCGAGAACACCGCCGGTATCGTCCCCGATCAGTTCCTGCGTCGCATCGGCGGCGTGGCGTCGGGCGAACTCTCGGTCAACGACCGGTTGACGCTCAATGGCTCGGTGAACTACGGCCGCAATGGCGCGACCAACCGTCCGGGCCAGGGCTACACGGCGAGCGTCGTCGAGGGCCTGTATGTGTGGTTCGGCCGCCAGGTCGACATGAACGCGCTCAAGCAGAACTACCTCCAGTCCGCGACGCTCAACAACGGTCCGGCCAATCGCGAATTCAACTGGAACTACAGCTACCACAACAATCCGTACTGGTGGCAGCTCGAGAATCCGGAGCAGGACACGCGCGATCGCGTGATCGCCAGCGGTTCGGCCAGCTACAAGCTGACGAACTGGCTGAGCGCCTCGCTCCGCTCTGGAACGGACACGTACCGCTACAACATCAACGCCGACTACGCGCAAGGGAACATCGAGTTGAACAACGGCTCGACGCAGGTGAATCCGGCCTTCGCCGGCGCGTTCACGCTCCTTGGCGACACGTACACCGAGAACAACACCGACGTGCTGCTCGTGGCCAACAAGGATCTCACGAATCGGTTGTCGGTGAACGGAACGTTCGGCGGCAATCGCCGCTACAGCGACTTCAATGAGAACACGGTCGCGGTGAACGGCATCACGGTTCCAAACATCTACAACGTCGCGAATGCCGGTCTGGCTCCGGTGAATGGACAGACCATCACCAATCAGGCCGTGAACAGCACCTACGGTTCCGGCTCGTTCACCTGGGATGGGTGGTGGACGGTGGAAGGCACGGCGCGCAACGACTGGTCGTCGACGCTGCCGCAGGGCAAGAATTCGTACTTCTACCCGTCGGTGAATACGTCGATCGTGTTGAGCGACCTGCTCCCGTCGATTCGCCGCGGCCCCATCAGCTACCTCAAGCTGCGTGGCGGTTCGGCGCGCGTGGGTAACGACGCGGCGCCGTACTCGCTGTACACGACGTACTCGGGCAGCGCGAGCAAGTTCGCCGGCGAGCCGCTGTTCTCGCTGGGCAATTCGCTGCTCAATCCGGACCTCAAGCCAGAGACCACCGTCTCGAACGAAGGCGGCTTCGAGCTCGGGTTGTGGGGCAGCCGCGTGTCGGTCGACGCGAGCGTGTACGACAAGTACACGACGGATGAAATCACGAACGTGACGATTCCGGCGAGCACCGGCTACTCGAACAAGCTGGTCAACGCCGGCAAGATCGATAACCGTGGCTACGAAGCGTTGATCACGGTCGAACCGATCCACAACAACAAGTGGGATTGGAGCTCGACGTTCAACTTCTCGCATAACCAGGGACGCGTCATTTCGCTCAACCCGGGCCTGCAGAACATCGTCTTTGGCGGATTCCAAGGGGCGGTGCAGGTCGAGGCGCGAGTGGGCGCTCCGTACGGCAACATCAGCGGCTACGGCATCAAGCGCGATGCGGCAACGGGCCTCCCGCTGCTCACCGACGCCGGCACGTATCAGCCGACCGACACGATGATCACGTTGGGGAACATTCAGCCCAAGTGGACCGGCGGCTGGGTCAACAGCGTGCGTTACAAACACTTCACGTTCGCTGGCACGCTCGACATCCGTCACGGTGGCAGCCTGTTCAGCGGCACGAATTTCTACGGTCAGGCGACCGGCACCTTGGCGAGCACGATGCTCGGCCGCGAAGTGGATTGGAACAAGCCGGGCGTCGTGATCAACGGCATCATCGAGTCGACCGGCCAGAAGAACACGCAGAACGTCACGTCTGAGACGTACTTCCAATCGCTGTCGTACAGCGGCATCGCCGAGCCGTATGTGTACGACGACAGCTTCATCAAGATTCGCGAACTCCGCATCGGCTATGACCTGTCGCAGACGATGTCGAGCCGCTTCAATGCGAGCGCGGTCAACGTCGCCCTCGTGGGTCGCAACCTGTGGACGCACACGAACGTGCCGAACATCGATCCCGAAATCGCGTACAGCACCGGCGCCAACCAGGGTCTCGAGTACGCCGGTCTCCCCGTGCCGCGAAGCTTCGGCTTCAGCGTGCGCGTCACGCCGTAAATCATGACTCCAATGACACGCACCCATCGCATTCTTCCGACTGCAGCTGCCGCGGCGCTCGTTGCACTGGTCGCCGCCGGCTGCAACAACGACAAGCTGACATCGATCAACAACAACCCGAACTCGCCAACGACGGCGCCGGCGTCAGCGGTGTTCACCAACGCCGCACAGACGTCCATCGGCAACTGGCTTGGTTCGGGGTACGACCTGCGCGACATCGGTCTGATCATTCAGCACTTCGCCGAGAACCAGTACATCGGCAACGATCAGTACCAGGGCGTCGGTCCAACGGCGCTGAACGGGAATTGGACGGGCGCGTACGCCAACGATCTCGAGGACTATCAGATCGTGATTCGCGCCGGCAAGGCCGCGAACAGCCCGGGCCTCTGGGCACCCGCGAGCATCATGCAGCAGTGGGTGTTCGGGTACCTCACGGATTCGTGGGGCGATATTCCTTACTCACAGGCGCTTGCAGCCGATTCGAGCACCGGTGTGCTCCTTCCGGGCTATGACGCGCAGCAGGCCGTGTACGCCGGCATGCTGGCCAAGCTCACCGCCGCCTCGACCGCACTCCAAGGCGCGGCAGGGGTTCTCGGCGCTGCAGATCCGGTATATCAGGGCAGCCCGGTGAAGTGGCAGAAGTTCGCCAATTCACTCCACGCTCGCGACGCGCTTCGGATCGTGAACATCGATCCCACGACGGCGAGCAACGAGCTCAAAGTGGCCTTTACGGCCGCGGGCGGACTGTTGGCCTCCAACGCCGACAACGCACAGCTCAACTGGCCGGGCGACGGCGTGTTCAACAATCCGTGGGCGGTGAACTTCTCAAGCCGCGACGACGATCGGATGTCGAAGACGCTCATCGACACGCTCAATCATTACAACGATCCTCGCGTAGCGATCTACGCACTCCCCGCCTCGGCAACCGGCTTGTACGCCGGCCAGCCGAACGGTCTCTCGAACGCGACGGCGGTGGCGTACTCGGACAGCTCGTCGCGCCCAGGGGCGGTCTTCTACCCTGGCCCGATCGCCTACGCGCCCGGCAATTTGGGCGGGAATGGCAACAGCTTCCCGTCATACATGATGACGTACGCTGAAGTCAACTTCATCGAGGCCGAGGCAGCGCAGCGCGGCTTGGGCGGCCTCACCGCCGCACAGGCGGCTGGCTTCTACAACGCCGGCATCACGGCGTCGATGAACCAGTGGGGCGTGACGGATGGGGTGAAAATCGCGGCGTATCTCGCGCAGGCGCAGGTGGCGCTGCAGGCCGGCACACCGGGGCTCAAGCAGATCGCGATTCAGAAGTGGATCGCGTTGTACGGCGACGCCGGTCAGGCCTGGTTTGAATGGCGCCGGACGTGCATGCCTGCGCTCGTGAAGGCACAGATTTCGATCTTCAACTACGTCCCGCGCCGCCTCAAGTACCCGTCGTCGGAGGTTTCGGCCAACGACGCGCAAGTACAGGCCGCGGCGGCGCACATGGGCGGGGATGCGAACAACACGCCGGTGTGGTGGGACAAGACGTCGGCCGCGCCAACCTGCCAGTAATCGGGCAGTAGCGACCGACCAACATCAAAAAGCTCCCGGCTATCAGGAAGGTCTGATAGCCGGGAGCTTTTTGCTTGTCCGGTCCCGCGGCATCACTTCATCCAGACGAGGATCGTGCCACAGGTAGCCGTGCGGTCAAAGAACTGCGCTGGGATGCCAGCGAAAGAGCTGTAGACCTCGATTGCGGCGACGTCTCCGCCGGTCGTCACGTCATCAACCTGCGCATTGAGCATTCGCTGTCCATCGACCCAGACGAGCGGAGCGCAGCCGCGGATAAGGACCTGATTGCCAATCCGCCGTCCGGGCGTGATCGACACACCAGGAACACCCCGGAGCGCCTCGCTCGTGTACTGCGGCTTGAGCTCCTGGAGCCGTTTTCCGTCGATGTAGTGACCAAAGTGGTTGGTCTTCGCTCGCTCGTGGAACCCCTGAAGCTGCGGGCTCAGGTTCTCCGGCGGCGCGTCGACGATTCGCGTGGTATCGAGCGTCGCCACGGCGGCCTCGAGCTTAATGACAACGCTGGCTCGGTGGTCCGGAGCGGTGACGTCGACCGACACGGTGGCGGGCGCGAAGCCGACGTGGCGAACACGGAGCACGATGTGAGGCGACGACAGCGAATCCAAACGGAATCGGCCGCCCGCGTCACTCTTCAGACGGCGAACGATCGAATCGGCCTGGAGCACCTCGAGCTCGGCGACCGCAAGCGCGTTGCCGCTCGGATCGGCCACGGTGCCTTCGACCAGGTAGCGCGCTTCAACAGCCTGGGGCGTTGCCACCTGGGCCGACGCCACGCCGGTCCCTACGCATAGCAGCACGCCACCGATCACTCCAAGACGTCGAGCTGGCATTCATCCCCTCTCGTGTCAATGGTGCAGCTTCGCGTCATTGAACCGATCTGTCAACCAGCGTGTGACGCGGACGGTGTGCGGACGACGCCGCATCCCGCCCAGGGCTCTCGCCAAAAGCACGAGGGGCGCCGATTGCTCGGCGCCCCTCGGACTGCTTTGTACCCGCTGAACCACTCGACCCTAGGGACTAGGCCTTGCGGTCAATGCACGCGGTGAAGTTCGGGTTGGTCAATTCGTTGTCCGTCACCGGGAAGTTCACGTCGCTCCCGTATACCGTACCCGAGAGCTTATCGAGAACGAACCGGTCGGGAACACCTGATCTTGCGTCAAACCGTACAGGCGGACTTCGCGGCGCTCGTCCGGAAGACGCTGACCGCGTGCGAACGTCCAGAACGCCTTCTCCCGGAAGACAGCTGATCGCGTCGACGGTGTCGCCGGGCCGCGAGTGCCGTCATCACAGGAATCGCCGTCTTGCCGATCGTCTGTGTGCTCGCCCGCAGAGCATTGAGAATCGTCATCATCGCCGTAAAGTCGCCCGACGTGATGCCCGCATTGAGCGCCGCTTCAGCTTGGATCAAGCGGGCGTCGATGCCCGAAACGAGCGGTACTCGATCGCTCGATGTCGGAAAAACCTGCTGCACGATCAGCGGCGTGGTGCCGTCGAACGGTTTCACGTTGAGTGACACGCCCGTCTTGACCGGACGCGCGGGTCGCCCGCCGAAGCGAATGGCAACGCGTTTCCGGTGATGCCGCCGGCATCGGCACTGTCGCCGACCGTATAACGTCCCTGGCTCCCGTTCAAGCTGAAGATCTCGTTCGTGCCGGTCGCCACGTCGAACGTCAACAGGTACTGATAGTTCGTCGGTACCGCGGTAACTGGAACCAGCGCGGCGGCGGCGGCGAACTGCCCCTGATCGACCAATACGCGAGCCTTGGCGATCAGGCTGGCCTGGTGATTGTTCGTCGAGATCGCGTCGGTTCCCAAGGTCAGCGACAGTGCGCTGTCGAGGAAGGCCGAGGCGCGCTTGTAGACCGAATCGGTCGTGATCGACGGGCCGTACGCGACCTGGCCGGCCGTCGTGTACGTCTCAGGAACGCCGCTGCAGAAGGTCTCTGCAATGGTCATCTCTGTGAAGCCCGCCGCCAGATACATCTGGCCGATGTTCCGGCTCGAGTCTGGCGTGAACTGATTCAGCGTGGTGATTGCCGTGCGAATGAACCCGCGCGCCTGCTGCACCGTCGTGTACGCGGTTTGGATGTTCGCATTGCTGGTTTGGACCGAACGCTGGTCCGTCTCATTACGCTGCGAGAAGGTGTCGCTGGACTTCCATTCGTCCGTGAGCAGGCCGCCGTACAGCCAGAAGCTTTCGCCACCGGCTGTGATGGCCTTGAGTCGGCCAAAGGCACCGATTCGGACTGCTTCGGCGGCGGCCGGACTGTTGATCGCCGACGGGTCGATGACGCCAGGATTCTGCGGCGCGAGCAACTCCTGCTTCACGTCGCACCCGCTCAAGAAGAGCGGGACGACGGCGCAGTGCCGGCCAAGATCCACCGAGCGCGATTGATCATATTCAGCATCTAAGATCGTCCTCGAGTGTTCTAGTAGTGGAGGTTGAGCCGGAACTCGAAGTACGTCCTCGGCGCGGTTGTGATGAAGTCATCCTGGATGTCGCCCGTGCTGAAGTTCTCTTCCGGTCGGCGCCCGTGTAGCTGCCCCACCAATGCAGGTTGCGACCCGAGAAAACAATCGAGGCGTCGCGTGCACGCAAGCGGCTGACGAGGGTCTGCGGCAGTTGGATCGACGCAGATACTTCGCGCAGGCGCCAGAACTGTCCCGTCTCCCGGTGCCCGCCCACGGTCGTGAACTTCGTGCCTTCAGGTCGTACCGAACTTCTCGGCGACCAGCGTGCCTACCGGCCAACGACGTCGTAGCAACCTACTGCTCGACGCACGATTGCGGGGCGTTGTTGCAGTGAACTACATCGAACCGTCTTCGACGTTGAAGCCGCCCTTATAGTCGAGCTGCGCCGAGAGGCGGACCTTACAGTTGAACAGATGAAGCCGTTCTGCAAGGAACGATACCGCGCCGAACGATCTAGCCACGGTAGACGAAACCAGTGTCAACCGTGACTTCGCTCGTCTCGATGATCCCGTCGCCGTTCGCATCCTTCAACGTGAAGGGACGAAAGAACAAGCATCAATCAGCAGGACCAACGAGTCGCGGACCGAACAGTCGTGAAGACCACGATCGTGGCGACTGGCTTGCCTTCGGCTGTTCACCGAGTGCATTGATCCTGTTGCTGTTCCGGAACCACTCAGACGACGTCCCACCCAAACCGCCTCGTGTCGATGAGCTGGCGTGGATCGTCGCTACAAACACGGAGTTGTTGGTCAACGCCAGGTACGTGAGGCCGACGTGGCCGACGGCGCAGCCAACGGCGCGATTGGAAGGCTGACCAGCGCGTTCGTCGTCTTCTTGTCGTATACGTGAAGTAGACGTTCACGCGGTTGTTGACGCTCGCGACTCAAACCCGGCCTCGGCTCGCCAGAGGTTTCCGGCTAAAGATCGATTGCCGAGCGCCGACTCGAGCAAGCTCGGCGTGTCGGTGTTCGAAAGGCTGACCAGCCAGCCGAGACCGGACGGAGGACGACGTGGCGCCAGGCTGCACGCCCGACTCGCCGTACGCCGAACAGAGACGAACTGGTCGAGCCAGTCGAACTTCGGGAAGAACGACTAGTCCGACATGATCCACGACGAGCTGACCTTCGGATAGAGCACGCGCTGGAAGTACGTACGAAGGCGCTGTTCTGGTCAGACCGCGCCCGCCGGTGATGAACACGGGTCACGCAGACCCGCCTGCTCCTGGACGTACACGCCGAGCGTCTTGGTCGGCCGATTCCTGGCCATCCGACGCGGACTTGTTCGACGTTGAGCCGACGGTCTGTGCTCCGAGGCAACGTCGTGCCGTCCACCAGAGAAATCGCTTTCCTTGTTCAGATAGTCGGCGCCAAACGTGGTCTCGATTCGCCCACGTTCTGGCTCCAGCTCGAGTTCCTGATGAGCTTGACCAAGAAGACGCGGTTGTTGTCATGTCGTCGTCGACGAAGCCGGCGCGATTCGTGCTGAACACCAGGCACTGGCCGAACTGGCAGAGATCGAAGTTCACCTCGTCGGCAAGATCGATACCTACGTTCCTTGATTCTGCGTCCGGCTGAACGAACGCCACTCTGCATCGACGCTGCCGCTGATGCGCTTGATGCCCGTGTTGCTGACGAACTGGAAGATTGACGCCGGCGTGAACCGGCGAACCGTGCAAGTCCTCACCGAGGGCGCCGACCGGGTTGTCGTCGACGCCCGCGTCGTTCGTGCCGTACGTAGAACGCGCGCCGCCAATGCCGTTGATGTTGCTGTCCACCTGCGGCGCGCGCTGGTCGACTCGGCGAAGCCGGCGTTGACGTTGAGGTCGAACTTGGGGCTCAGGGCGGCGCTGATGTTCGCGCGAATGTTTTCGCGCTGGTACGCCTCGGTTCACCCACGAGTCGTTGAGCGGCGCCTTGGCCGTCTCGACGACGACTCCTTCGCGAACTGCGGCATATGATAGGCACCAACTCATTGAACAATCGACTCCATGAGTAACGCAGGCATCCGAACCGCCGCTGACCTCGCCGCCGTAGTTTCGGTTGTTGCCAATCTGCAGCAGTGATTCCCGCCCGATTGTGCGATGTTGATCGACGTGGTGCTGTCGGGAATGCACGTGGTGGCGCTCATCGTGGGAAGCTCGCACCGCTGGGTCACACCAGCCGGCGTGTGGCCCCACAGCGCGTAGGTCGACGGATACGTGTTCCGGTCGTCGATCGCGTTCGCGTCGGCGAACCAGTTCCACTGCGTGGCGCCGGCGCGACCCTTCTTGGTCGTCACGAGAATGACGCCGTTCGCCGCATCGGTGCCGTACAGCGTGGCGGCCGACGGACCCTTCACGATCTCGATGTCTTCGATCTCTTCCGGGCTGATCGTGTCGAAGAAGCTCGTCTGCGTGCCACCCAAGCCGCGATCGCCAATCGCCGTCGCGCTCGAGAGAAGTAGCGAACGCCGTCGACCATGACGATCGGCGCGTTGCTCAGGCTGAGCGACGCGACGCCGCGAATACGAATGACCGGCGCCGAGCCGGTCATGTTCGGCGGGTCGATGATGACGCCAGGCGACTTGCCCGTGAGCAGGTCGGCGATGGTGCTCACCGGCGAGTTCTGGACGGCCTTGGCCGCGTCGATCGTCGACACCGCATTGCCCAACTCCACCTGGCGCTGGGCGCCGGTGGCCGTGGTGACGATTTCCTGGAGCTGGATGACCATTGGCGCCATCGAGAAGTCGACGGTCATCGAACCGTTCGCCGTGACGGCGATTGGCTTCTTCTGCTCCGTGTAGCCGACGTGGATCGAGCGGATCTCGACCGTGCCCGCCGGCAAGTTCCTGATCGTGTAAGCGCCTTCCGCGTTCGTCGAGACCATGATGCTCGTCCCAACGACCATGACGCGGGAATCTTGCAACGGCGCGTTAGTACCGGCCGCCGTTACATCGCCGGAAACGGTCGCTCCCTGCCCGTACACCGCCGCTGGAGCAGCGACAGCCGCGAGCGCAACAAGTGCGGACCGTAGGGAAATCCCCCCGCTCCACGCCCGAAGTAGTTTCATCGAATTCGCCCCCTAAAGGTTGGACAGACGTTCAACAACTCGCAGGGCGCGAGCGCCCTGCGCGAAGACGAGGCCACCGCCTGCGCCTCGAATCACTCCGCGCCGATTCATATCATCTCCGGTGCGAACCGCCCGCTGCGCACAAGGCGCGGCGGTCGCGATCGACCATGCTCAATTCCACGGAAACGTGCAGCGACTTCGGAAGGGTATTCGACCCGGCCCACCGACCCCAAACGCGGGTGGCCAGATCAGATGCGCCGCGGTGTTAACTCACTGTCCGCGACAAGTCGTCACATGCCGGTCCAAATCAATACGCCGGCACAGTTGGCAGGAACCACATCCCTCGACAGCAATGGTATACGGTGTCCCACGTTCCCAGCAAGACGAATACTAGGATGCGCCGGCCCGTTCCAATGACGACGCAGGCGATGTCGCCGCCGGGTGACCCGAGCCCGCGGCCGCCTTGACATCGGGCGTGAACGCCAGCGAAAGCTGTCGCACGGGAATGAATGAACGGCGGTGATGCGGAGTCACGCCGCGAGCCGCCAGCCCTTCCAGGTGCACCACCGTCGAATAGCCGACGTTGTGGTCCCACCGAACCCGGGTAGCGAACCGAGAGCGCGTGCATCACGCGATCGCGCGTCACCTTCGCGATGATCGACGCGCACGCGACGCTATAGCAGCACGCATCGCCCCCGACGAGCGCGGTGTGCGGCGCGCCGAGCGTGCGAATCGGCGACCATCGACGATAACGTGATCGGGCTGGACGCCAGCCGGGCGAGCGCGCGGCGCATCGCGAGCACGGTGGCGTGGAAGATGTTCAAGCGATCGATCTCGCGAACCGACGCGGCGCCGACCCCTATCGCAGCGCGCGCGAGCGAATCTTCCCGCGAGGCGCCCGTTCGGCGGCCGTGAGCGGTTTCGAGTCGTCGACGCCGCGAATAACTCGGTCATCCGGCGGCATGATGACGGCGCACGCGACCACCGGGCCGGCGAGCGGGCCGCGCCCGACTTCATCGATGCCAGCGACGAACGGGCCGGCGGTCCGGCGCAGCTCGCGCTCGATGGTGTCCAGCGATCGCGACGCGCCGGTGAAGAGGCGAGTGAAGCGGCGGGTGACCGATCCGTGACGCGCGTGGCAGCACGACGCGCCGACTTACTCGTGGTGGACGTGCCCGTCTCCGGCACCGCGACGCGAACCTTCTTCTCCGAATCGCGTGGCCTTGCCAGTGAGGTGGCGGAGATAATAAAGCTTTGCGCGGCGCACGCGACCACGGCGAATGACGGTGATCTCCCGCGAGCATCGGGCTGTGCACCGGGAAAATTCGCTCGACGCCGACGCCGTTCGAAATCTTGCGAACCGTGAAGCTTCGCTCACACCGCTGCCGCGACGCGCGATGCAAATCACCCTCGAACGCCTGAATGCGCTCCTTCTCGCCCTCTTTCACGCGAACGTTGACGCGGACGCGTATCGCCGGCGCGAAAGGGCGGATATCGCGGAGCCACTCTTTTTGGGTTTCGATGAAGGGATGCATATGACAGTCGCGACAGGAGCCCGATGGATATCCGGGGGAGACTGACAATATTAGGGGCTCGGTGCGCCGAAAGCCAGCGCCGACCTGGATTTAGCCGAACTGTCCGCGTAGTTCAGCGCTTAGCGAACGGATCCGCCCGCCGTCCAGTCAGGATGCTGTCAGTCAGGGCGATCACCGACCGGAATTGCACGGGCTCCGCGCCCGCGGCGATCGCGGCGCGCGCCTGGTCCTGCGCGGCCCGCCACCGACCCGTATGCAGAAAGCAGATGATCAACCCCGACCGGGCGTTCGCATCGCTCGGACTCAGCGCGGTCGCCCGCGCGAGCAGCGGCTCGGCTAGTTCGCAGTGGCCGAGCTTCGTGTACCAGCGTCCCAAATCGACGTAGAGCTCGGGATCGTCGGGGTAAAGCAGAATGGCCTGACCCAACCACGTCAACGCCTGCTGCGTGGCGCCCTGACTCGCGACGTACTCCGCGTAGTAGTGATCAACTTCATACGATGTTGGCATGTCGCGAGCTGCTGCGGTGAGCAGTGCGCCGTTGTCCCGCCACCGCCGCCCGCCGACGATCGTGCGCGCCAAACCTGCCACGAGCAGTGCACTCAACGCCACGGCCCGCCGCGATAGTGCCGCGGCGAGGGAGCCGTGCACCGATCACTCGCTCGGCCACGACGCCACAGGCGAGCCCGAAGCCGACACTCGGCAGGAACAGCGTCCGCTCCGCGACAATGGTGCCCGTGACAATGAGCACGTTGGTCACGGGAAGCAGCGCAATCCCGATCCACGAGAGCGCGAAGGCGATGCGCGGCTCCCGTCGCCAACTCCAGACGACGGCCGCGGCGAACAGCGCGAGCAGAAGCGCGCCGGGCGGTACGCTGCGTCCCACCCGTGCGCAACGTGGATGTACGGTGGGGTGTAAATCGGCGAGAGCGTCGCCGGCCACAGGAGCAGCCGCGCCCATTCGCGCGCGACGCCGACCATCGTCAACACGCGCGACGCCGCGGGAGAGTCGACAGCACGATGCTCGGCCGATCCCCTGCCAGCGCGCCGATGACCGCCGCGCGCAGCCAGACCACGCCGACACCGACGAGCACGAGCGCGGCGTACAGCCGCCGCACGGCCACGGCGTGCGACTCGCCCGCGACGGCCGGTTTGTTCGGCGCCTTGCTGAGCACGGTCACATCGGCGGCGATCAGCAGCAGCGGGAGCACCAGCGCGCTCTCCTTGGCCAACGCACCCGCGACGTACAATCCCACGATGGCCGCGACGGAGCGCCACGAGAGATGGTCGTCCGACTCCCATCGCGCCGAGAGATAGATGCACGTTGCCCACACGACCGATACGCCGGCGATGAGCTCCGATTGGCCGACAGCGTTGGCGATGACCTCGACGTGCACGGGATGCACGGCGAACAGCGCGGCCGCGATCCACGCCGGCCACGGGTCGACGACGCGGCGCGCCAGCCGCCAGACGAGGAGCGTCATGGCGACGAACAGCGCGACGTTCACGACGTGAAAGACGATCGGTGCGCCGTCGCCGAGCGTCCATTGGACGGCAAAGCCCAGCAGCGTCACCGGGCGGTAGAGCGCCCTGCCGAGCGCCGGCGGCCAGTAGGTGTCGCCGAACAAGCGCCACCAGGCGGCGAGCGAATGCACGCGCTCGTCGCTGACGATGATTGGAAAATCATCATAAGCAAACTGATTTGCCAGAGTCGTGATCGACGCCGCCACGGCGACGACGATCAGCGCCAGCGCGCCGCGGCGCGCCTCGGTCGTTCGCGGCATCTCAGCTCCCGGGCTTGCCGCGCAACGCCGCCAGCGCGCGTTGCGCCGGAGCGTAGTCGGGTTCCACGGCGAGCGCGCGACGAAAGCAGCTCCGCCGAGTCCGCCGGCTTGCCGAGCGACGCCATTGCGATGCCAAGGCGCGTCAACGCTTCCGGATCGGCGGGCGCCAGTTCGACGGCGCGCGCGAAGTATCGCTCCGCGTCGAGCGGCCGCTCGGCCAGAAGCGCGGCGCGGCCGGCGAACAGGTACACGCTCGGATCGGCGCTGCCAAACGTGGCGCGGCCGGCGGCCTGCAGGGCGTCCGCCGCGCGACCGAGCTCCGCGTACGCGAGGCTGAGCACCGCGAGCGGCTGACCAGCCGCGCCGGGCGACTGCCGCACCGCGGACTCGAGGTACGGCACTGCCTCGTCGGGCCGTCCACCTTCGACGAGCAGCGCGCCGAGCAGATTGAGCGCATCGCCTCGCGTCGGCTCGACGGCCACCGCGCGTTGCAGTGCCGCGACGGCGTCGCCCGGACGCTCCACGCGCAAGTACGCGCCCGCCAAATTCACCAGGTTCTCGCCCGTGGGAAATTGCGACGCAACGCGTTCGAGATATGGAATCGCGTGCGTCGCGTCGCCCTGGCGCATGAGCACACCCCCGAGCTTGGCGACGACGTCGACGGAGTTCGAGTCGATCGCCAGCGCGCGCCGCAGCACGGTGTCCGCGGCCGCGAGCCGGCCCTGCTCGATGTCGATCTCCGCCAGGTTCGACCACGCCGGGATGTAACTCGAATCGACGGAGATGGCACGCCGGTACAGCGAATCGGCCGCGGCGTATTCGGTGGGACGCCGCGCGAGCATCGCGGCCGCGAGGTTGTCGTACGCGCGCGGATTCCGCGGCGCCTTGTGAATGGTATCGATCCAGAGCCGCTCCGCGTCGGCGTAGGTCCGCCCGCGGACGAACGTCGTGCCGAGTAGCAGCAGGGCGACGAGGCCCATCGCGACCGCGGTGACCGGTCGATCGAATCGCCGCCGCTGTTCGTCCGTCAGACGCGCGACGAGCCTGTGGCGAAGCGCATCCGCCGCGAGCACGACGAGCACGATCACCGAGATGATCGAGAGATAGATGCGACGCTCCGCCGCGATTTCGGTCGTAATGGGCACGAAACTCGACGATGGCGCGAGAATGAAAAAACCACGCGCCGAGAAATCCGAGCCAGCGCCACCGCGCGCGGGTCCAGGCCACGATCGTCGCCACGCCGGCGGCAGTGAGCATGAGGAATCCTGCAACGCCGGCCGGGCCGCGGACCGGCGCCGCACCGTAGTCGAACGTGAGCGCGCTGGGCCAGAAGAACAATCGCACGTACCGGCCAATCGCCCAGGCTTGGCATACAAAAACCCATACCAGGCGATGCCGAGGTGAAAGCCCACCGTCTTGCCGCGCGATCCGCCGGCGATGAGGCCGACGGAGAGCGCGCAGGTCGCCACGAGCGCGAGATACAGCCAGACGCGCCCAGTCGACCGCAGCGTCGTCCATGAGGTCGGCCGAAAGGCGACGTCGTACAGCACGACGACGAGCGGTGCCGTGATGACAATTTCCTTGGTCGCCATTCCGACGACGCACGCCACGACCGACGCGATGTACCAACGCACGCTCGCCCCGCGGCCCGCCGCGTCCCACGCGCGAATCGACGCGTACAGCGTCGCGAGGTAGCACAGCGCCGCGATTGATTCGGTGCGCTGTACGACGTAGTCCACGACCTCCGACTGGAGGGGATGAAACAGCCAAATACAGGCGATGATGCCGGCGAGTGCGTCGGCGTGTCGCGGCGATCGCTCGTCCGGCCGTATGCTGCGCAGCGTGCGTCGCGCCACGCCAAAGAGCAGCGCGCCGCAGAGCAGGTGCACCAACATCGACCAGATGATACCCGACAGTCTTGTTCGGGCCCGCGGGATCGGGATTCTGGTCGACGCCGAATGCGTCGTTGAGCGCGTAGTTGAGCGCGAGCGAGTAGTTCGCCACGGGGCGACCCGAGACGGCCTCGTCGCCCCCAGGCGGATCCAGCGCGACGGACGGTGCGAGGGTGCGAATGGTTGGATTGGTCGTGATGCTGCCGGTGTCGTCGAGCTCGAACGGTGCCCTGAGCGCGGAGGAGTACGCTGCGACGAGCGCAAGCACGATCGCCGCAACGATCCAGAACCTCGGGCGACGCACCGCCGGGATCGTTCGCGCCTCGGCGTTCGCGGCGCCGCTGCTCGTCCGGCGCGACCGCGACCGATGTTGCCCCGAGATGATTCCGCCGGCCGCGTGTCGATCGGCTCGCCAACCGCGCCGAGCGCGCGACGCTGCGACAACTCTAACGCGAGGCGGGCCCGCCACGCGGCGATGCGCTTGTGATCGCCGGAGAGCAGCACGTCGGGCACCGCGTAGCCGCGATACTCCCGCGGACGCGTGTAGCTCGGCGCGCTCAGGTCGCCGTCGAAAAACGAATCGGTGCGCGCGCTCTCGACGTCGGACATCGCCCCCTCGAGCAAACGCACGGTGGCGTCGACCACGGCGAACGCGGCCGGCTCGCCGCCGCTGAGCACGAAGTCGCCCAACGATACCTCTTCAGTGGCGAGGAAGTCCGCGACGCGCTGATCGACGTCCTTATAGTGGCCGCAAAGGAGAGTGAGCTTCTGATCCGGCCGCGAAGCGCAGCGCGTCGGCATGGGTAAACTGACGTCCACGCGCCGAGAGCAGCACGATCGGTGCGACGGCACCAAGCGCTTCGACGGCTTCGAAAAACGGCTCGGGCTTCATCACCATGCCGGCGCCACCGCCGTACGGATAGTCGTCGACCGTGCGATGCCGATCGTGGGTGTAGTCGCGCAGATCGACGACCCGGTACTCGACGGCGCCGGCCCGGGCTGCGCGCGCGGGGATGCTCAACGCGAGCGGGCCGGCGAAGAAGTCGGGGAAGATCGTGACGACGTTGATGCGGAGCATCGAGGCAGGTCGACGGTTCAGCGCCGTCAACGGAGCTGCTCACGGCGTGTTGAATCGTACCGACTTGACTCGCCGTTGAGCTAGGTGGGTGGCACGTCGTGAACGGACGCGCTAATCTGCGATACGTCGGTGAGCCGACCCTTTGGTGCGGAGTCCGAATGCGGTACGCGCGTGCACATTGGTGGTCGCCCTGCTTCGCGATAGTGATCTGCGCGACGCCGGTGCTTGGACAAGCAGCGCCGGACAAAGCGGTGGGGCTGCCTGCCTACCGCGCGCGCGTCCTCGGCGTGTTCGACGAGGCATCGGGCGCGCCGCTGGAAGGCGTCCGCGTCATCAACATGCAGAACGGCACATTCGCCCAGACGACGCCGACCGGCACCGTGAGCCTGAGCTACCTGCCCGAGGGGGGCAGTTTGGTGCGGCTGCAAAAGATCGGCTACCAAACGCAAACTTTTCTCGTCGCCATTTCACCCAGCGACACGACCGCCATCACCGCGGTGATGAAAACGGTCACACAGTTGCCGACCATGGTGACGCGGGAATCGGGCCGAACGTACATCTCGCCGAACCTTCGCAACTTCGAGGAGCGCAAAACGGAGAACGGCTATTTCCTCGGCGAGCAAGATTTGCGGAAGAATGACGACCGGCCGCTGGCGACGCTCCTCGAGGGGTCGATGCCGAGCATTCAGCTCGTCGCCGGCAGCGCGAGCGCGTACTATCTCATGCGGTCGCCGCGCTGTTCCAGCGGCGGACCGCCGCAGGTGTATCTCGACGGCGTACCGATAAATTCGATCGATCCGTACGCGCCGTCGCAATCGTCGCAGCGCTTCGAACGAACCGCCCCTCGCACCGCGGCCAGGATCGATCCCGACGTGCCGAGGGCCTTCAACCTCTCCGACTTCCCCGTGAACACGCTGGGCGCCGTCGAGTGGTACCCGGACGGCGACACGGTGCCAATCGAGTTCGGGCACACATCGAACCGCTGCGGCGCGCTGCTGCTCTGGACTCGCGAGCGCTGAGGTCGAACGCGCTACTGCTCGCGAGTCCAGAGCAAGAGCACGCCGCAGTCGTTGCCGCTCGGGCTGCTGAATTCCATCGGTAAGCTCGAGCTGTGCGGATAGAATTCCACGCCCGCGTAGTCAGCCACCTGCATGGAGGCAAAATCGGCCGCGTCTTGGTTGGTGCCGGGAGTGTATATGCGCACGCCGTCGCGATACACGGTCACCCAGCAGCCCCGCGGGCTCTTCTGATCGTGCGGTACGGCGTGCGGCAAGCCGCCCGTGTGGAGACCGGTCGACCCTCCCACTTGCGACGCGATGAAAATGTGGGATTGGTACTGCACCTGTATCGTACCGCCGAGGCGCGCATCGAGGACTTCGGCTATGTGCCCGACGTCGTCGTACTTTCGCAATGTCGAGTCGTCGACAAAGTACCCGCCCGCGTGCCTCTTCACCCGGGCCTCGAAGCCATTGAGGCCGGGACTTATGTATTTGTTCGTCGAGTCCTTGATGGCCATCGTCGGCAGTGTCGTCGCCTTGCGCAAGATGAGTGTCAACGGCGCCGTGTCGGCCGGTGAGATGCTGACGAGAAGACTCATCACCTCGTAGCCGATCTTTCGGAGCCGCACGACGCTGCCACCCTCGGGGAGAAACATGAGGCTGACGGTGCCCGTCTTGGTGGTCCTGGCGGTCATGCCGCTGAAGTTGTCGGTGACGTCGACTCCCTCGATGGGCTCACCCGTCTGGTCGTCGAACACGCCGAGCACCCGGTAGCGATAGCGATAATCGCGCTTGCTGGTGTCACCCGCCGCGGCGACTCGCGGCGACGACGGCGTTTTCGCCGGGGGACTCTGCGCCACGCCGCGCACGGCCGACGCGCTCAAGCCGATGACGCCAACGATGGCGTGTCGAAGTGCAATGCGACCAAGCATATGGATGGGCCTCGCTCGTCGTTCTCAGGTCCACAACAAACTACAGGGCGTTCACCGCCGAACGGCACGGCAGACGGAGCCGTGCTGATAAAACCCGACTGCGGCCTAGTCCGTCACTTGATTGCGCGGGCCATTGTGTCAGCCTGACCACAATGCTGCATCGTTCGCGGATTCGGGCTTTGCGTCAAGGGTGGTGCATCAATCTGTACAAGTCGGGCGGTTGGAGGGTGGGTGGCGTGTGATTCGAAGCGACGAAGTTCCGGTGCAATCCGGCCGTTCATCCTGCTTGTAGCGCACGGGCGTTCAACCGCGGAGCCTCACTGCCGCGCATGCTCGGCCAGCTTACCGCGCAGGCCGGCCAGGTCGAGGTCGGGCCATCGTTCGATCCAAAGCGCGGCGATTCCGGCGATGTTCGGTGCCGCGAAGCTCGTTCCGCTCACGACGACGGATTTTCCGCCGAGGCCCGTGCTGAGTCGGCGGCGCCCGGGCGACCGGCATTCAACGACGTCGTCCGGGGCGAACGAGTAGACGAATGGGTCGTCCCAATCTGCAACGTCGACGCTCACCACGAGATCGAAAGCCGACGGATAGGCGATGTCATCCCCCGCGACCGCCGCGACGAGGATGACGCCGGCTGCAGAGGCGCGCGCGCAAGCGGCGTAGAGTTGATCGCGCGCGTCCTCGCGACGCGTCGCCAAGCTCAAGTTGATGACCCGTGCTCGCCTCTGAACTGCCCAGTCGATCGCCGTGCCGATCGTCTCGGGCGAAGTCTCGAGTCGTTTGCCGAATACTCGCGCCGGGAGCACTCGCGCCTCGGGCGCGACGCGCAGGAGCAGGTTGGCGCACAGCGTGCCATGTCCGAGTCGATCGTGATCATCTTCGGACCAGCGGACGCGAAGTCATCGTCTGGGTCGACAAACCCAGCGCCGGGGCCAATGCGCGCGTCGTTCTGCGTTCGATCCCACCCACTGTCGATGACGGCGACCGTCACACCCGCGCCGGTTAACGGCCGACCATCGCCGTGGCACCAGGGCGACGCGCGCGAGACGCGGTGATCGATCGACGCGGATATCCCACTCATCGCGCGTCGACGATCGGTTGGCGCAACCCTTCGGTTGCGTGCGAGAACAGGAGATGAATGATCTTGCCCCGCCGCGTCACGACCTTGCCGGTGACCGAGTACCCGCGCCGAAAGTAGCCGATGCCGATGTCTTGGAGTTGTGTTTGGTCGAGCGCGACGATGACGCGATACGCGCCGACGGGGTCTGGGTCGGCGACGTCGAACCAGCCGATGCCGCCGTCGCCGGGGCTCGGCCCCACCGCGAGCACTGAGCCGTGCAGGCGCGGAACCTTGAGGGCGACGAGCGCAGGCACGTCCACGGTCACCGAATCGCCGGGATGAACGTCGTGGACGTCCGCCTCGCCGATCAGGACCGTCGCCTCCCACGTGTGCGGATCTCCAATCTCTAACAGTTGGTCGCCAGACCGGACTGCGCTTCCGAGGAGCCGATCGAGTTGATCCGTCAGCACGACGCCGGCGACCGGCGCGCGAATCGCGACGCGACCCAGCCGCGCGCGCGCCGCGGCGATCGCGACGCGCAGTGCAGTGAGCTTCGCGTCCTGCGCCGCGACGGCGAGCGGGGTGCGTCGAGCCGGCGCAACTCCGAATCGGCCGTGCGCTGCTCCGCTTGCGCGTCGCGCACGTCCGATACGGCGAGGTCGATTCCCACGTGCGTGCCGGACACGTACCCGTCGAGCAACGAGTCGACGTTCGCGCCGAGGCGATACTCGACGGCGCGTTGGCGGAGCGTGGCGCGCGCCCGCACCAGGTGCGCGTCGGCATGGATGCGCTGCTCCATCTGGCGCTGGCGATCCTCCGGCTGAGCGGCGACCAACTGCGATCGAGCAATCTCCTGCTCCCGATACTGAGCCTCGAGGGTCGCCAAATTCGCGGCGAGGTCGAGCGAGTCGAGCAAGATCAACGTCTGGCCGACGCGAACCGTGTCCCCGCTCGCGACGAGAATCCGCTTCACCAGTCCCTCGTCCGCCGGGCGAACAGGCACTACGCGGACCGGCTCGAGCGTGCCCGTGCCGTCGACGGTCACGCGGACGCTGATGAGCGACGCCGCCGCGATGGCAATGACGATCGCGCCGACGAAGATGGACAGCATGAGGCTCGCGGCGCGTTGCACGAGGCGCGCGCCGAGCACTCGACGCTGGTCGAGTACCGGGAGCTTGAGCTCGACGGGCCGAGGCGATGTGCGTTCGGGAAGCGACATATATCCCTCCCCGATCCGTTAGCGGCGCACCGTCGAAGCTTCGCTGCCCACGACGCGCAGCCGGCGCGGATCGTCGACGGACGCCGTTCCGGCGAGATACGAGTTCCGGTAGAACTCATTCTGATCCATGAGCTGATCGTGCGTGCCGGATCCGATCAGGCGGCCGTTGTCGATCACGTAAATGCGGTCGGCCAGCGCGGCCGTCGCCACGCGATGCGTCACGTAGATGACCGTTTTCTCCTTGAGACGCGAAAAGACGTCGCGCAGAATCTCGCCCTCCGTCTGAACGTCGACGTTCGACGTCGCCTCGTCGAGCAGGAGAATCGGCGCATCGCGAATGAGTGCCCGGGCGATGGCCATGCGTTGGCGCTGTCCACCCGAGAGTGTTGCGCCCCATTCCGCGACCGTCGTGTCGATACCGTTCGGCAGGTCGGCGACCAGTTCGGCGAGGCGCGCGACGCGAATGGCGTCTTCGACCCGCTCGCGTGGGACGTCGTCGAGGCCGTACGTGAGGTTCTCGAGCACGGTGCCGCGCATCAAGCTGAACTCTTGCCAGACCACGGCGACTTGGCGCCGAAGATCGGGCAGCGACACGCTGGTGATCGGAAGATCGCCGAACCAAATTTGCCCCGCGTCCGGCCGCTCCATGCGGCACAGCAGGCGAAGCAGCGACGACTTGCCCGCGCCGCTCGGTCCGACGACTGCGTTGAGACTGCCACCGGCAATGTGCAGCGTGAGGTCGTGCAGCACCTCCCTGTCGGCCGCGTAGCCGAACCGCACGTCGCTGATCGTGATGTCGCCGCTCAAGCGATGCACGATGGAGGCGGCGCCTCGAACGCCAACGCGGGCTCCTGTTCCACCGGAAGCTCGAGGTATTCAAACATCCGACCGAAGCTCACCGCTGACGTCTGGAAGCCAACGAAGAGCGACGCGAATTGGCTGACTGGGCCCGAGAGGTAGCCCATGTACGCCGTGAAGGCTACGAAGTCGCCGAGCGACATCTCCTGATGGATGATGGCGGACCAGGCGTACCAACCGAAGATGGCCTGGCCGGCGGCGCGCAAGCCGGCGTTGATCAGGTTGACGAACGAGCTCAGGGCGCCGCTCGACAGCTGCGCGTGGAGCGTCCGGTGCAGTTGTTCGTTCGCCGAGCGATAGACGAAGTGCTCGGCGGCCATCCCTTTGAGCGTCCGAATGTGACTGAGCGATTCAAACTGGAACGCGGAGAATTCCGCGGACGCCTCCATGTTCTGTTTGCTGAAACGCCGAACCCAGTGCGACGATACCGTCGAGACGATCGTCGTCAGCGGCACGACGATCAGCGACAACAGCGCAAATTTCGGATTCATGAACAACAGCAGCGGCGGCACGAGGACGAGAAACGTTCCGCTCGTCATGAGGGTGTCGAAGATGCCGGACACCGTCTGGAAGGACGTGCGAATGTCCTGAAACCGACTCATCACTTCTCCGACACGGTGCTCGTCGAAGAAGCGCACGGTGAGATGCTGCAGGTGGTTGAAGAACATCAGGCTCATCGACTGCGACAGCTGCGCCGACACGGTCGCGCTGTAATAGCCCTTGATCGCGCCAGCAGCGCGTTCGTCACGGTCAGCACGAACGCGCCGACGACGAGCACTTGCAGCAGCGTCACGTCGTGAGAGGGGTAGACGCGATCGAAGTAGAGCTTCGAGATGTACGGCATGATCATCCCGAGCAGACCGAGCCCGAGACCCATGAAGGTGCCCTTGGCCAAACGCGGCCAGTACGGGCGCATCAGTTTGGCGACGCGCCACGTGTAGCGGACCGCCGCCGCGAACGTCGGAATCGACTGCTTGGTCGGCCTGCCCGACGTACCGGCGGTATCAGGCATATGCCTCGGCGCGCGACGTTGGCGAGCGCCCGACCGGCTCGCGCGTCCGAAACTCGACGAGACTCGCGTCTCTCAACTGCGTGAGTTGCATCGTGACGGCCGTGGTCAGCGTCGACACGCTCGACGGTTCTACGTCGTCGCTGAGCGATTGCGCGACGGCCGCGACGATCTCCTCGAGTGTTGCATGACCAGCGTCCGCGAGTCGTCCGACAATCGCTACGCTCAACGGTGAGAGTCGGTCGACGCGAATCGCGTCGCCCGCCATCCAGATCGCGGTGACGACGCCCGAGCTCCGCGGCACGTCGGCGAGCGACAGCGACCGATCGCTAAGCCAGAGCGACCAATCCCATTCCGCGCCAAGAAGGTGCACATATGGACTGAGCGCGACAACGGTTCCATCCGACAAGGGCGGCGCGACCGGGCCGCGCTGCAAGCTCTCGATCACGACGTCACAGCGATACGGAAGTTGCGCAGCCGCCTCGAAGCGGAGGCGCTCGCTCGCGAACGCGTCGCGCAACTTCGCGCGCGAGTCGTCGTCCTTTTCTCGCTCGATCCGTTGCACGATCGCCTCGTACCGTTCGGCGTCGCTCGACGATGGCGCAACCGGCGACGGGCGATCGTCCCACGCCGCGTCTCCGTCGACGCGTCGCAGCACACGTATGATGTCGCCGAAATGCTCCGCGGCATATTCTCGTTTCAATGCCGCGGCGCCGGTGTCGTGCGCCCCGGCGCGAGCGGGACCGGAGAGCGGACGTCCGGCGTGACCCTGATGATGGAAGGCACCTCGGGAGCAGCGAGCCGCAGGTAGAAGTAGCCGATCCCGGCGTCGCCAATCATGAGCGACGGATCGTGGACGGCGTTTCGGGCACCGCTTTTCCACGGGACGCCCGCCAGTTCGAACCGCTCACTGCCCGCTTTGGCAACGCGTCGAACCAGGTCGCGCGCGTCCGCGTCATGGAATGCCTCAGCGGCAAGCAGCAGCGTCTCGCTATCCCCCGCCGTCCCGTGGCAGAGGCAAAAGCTCCGGCTTGTCCAGCGGTCGTCCTGTAGGTCGCGGACGATGGTCTGCACGCCGAACATCGCTTCGTCGAGATACGTCTCGTCATTCGACAATTCGAACATCCGAAGGCGCGCGAGCACGATGCCCCCTGCGCCGTGACACCAGGCGCTCATGAATCCGAGGCCGAACGGCTCGAGCGTATCGACGAATGCATGCCGCGCATCCTCGGACATGAACCCGCGCCGAGTCATGAACTCGGAGAACGGAACGTGCCGAAAGTCTGGCCAGTTCTGTCGCAATCCGTCGTAGTAGTGCCGCTCATAGGCGATCGCTTGGTGCGACGCGTATTGAAACCGGTCGTCTCCGGTCGCGGCGTAGAGCTCGAACAGCGCGAGCGCAATCCCCGCGACGCCGTGTGCGTACCCGGTCAGGTCGCGCGCCGACGCGCGGGAGCTTTCCCACGACCATCCATACCGGCCGCGATTTGCGCTCACCATCAAGTTCTCGCCAAGCCGTATCGCGATCTCGATTGGCAATCCGTCCGGAATGACTTCGGCCAGGCGAATGAGCGCCGGGATCGAGCCGGCCGCCCCTCCGATCATGTCGAATGCACGATCCTCGCGCTCCCGCCCCGCCGACGATGCGAGGATGCCCCGCGCGAAGGCAAGGTCGTCTGCAGAGTCCAGCACTTTGCCACGACGCGCGTATGCGTGCGCAAGACCTATCGGTCCGGAGTGGAACGAAAACGGGATTCCCTCGTGCATGTTCGCCCGAGAGTGCGCGAGCGCACCGTTTGCCGTCCGCAGCAACGATTCGTCACCAAGAGCTGGTGAGCTTCGAGCAAGAAGAGCGCGATGCCGGCCGTGCCCGAGTAGATCCAGGGGCCGGTGAGCTGCTTGATGCTTCGCACTTCGCCGGGAGGACTTTCCTGGTCTTGGGTGAATTGTTCCCACGCGCAGCGGTCACCGTCCCAGTGGGCCGTCCGGACGAGCCTCATAGCGATTCGCTGCGCGACGTCCAGCGCTTCAGCCGCCGTCATCATTCCGTCTCACTCCCCGAGACGCCCACTCCCGCCTCCGCCTGCGCGTTGAGCGTTCGCTGTATGAGGTGAGCGAGGTACGCTTCGTCGGTGATTGGGATTCCGAGCCGATTGTTCGTCATGTGGATGTAACTCGGAATGATCGACCGTACCGCCGCGACGTAGGACTGAGCGATCTGCCCGCCGACGGTGACGCAGCCTCTGTCGACAAGACCGATGAAATCGTCTCGCACCTGACGCACGTGCGCACGAAACCCATCGAGATCGCTCGTCAGCTCTTCTCCGTCGGCGAGCCGCGACCACGCGTCCTCGACGTACGGCGATAGACCCTCGACTGGCGCTCGAAACCACCGTCGAAATCGGTGAGCATTCGTGACCGGGCGTCGTCGTCCGGTCGGAGGCTGCGCAAGTACCCCGAACGGTACGCGTGCGCGAAGCGAGAGACGTTCTCCCGATCGCCGACGAACGCGTGCGCGACCACCAGGAACGCGAGCAGGCCACGCCCGAGCCGCTGCGCGCGCTTCTCGGGGGAAACGCGCGCAGGGTGGGGCGCGAACTCACTCGACCGATGGAAGAGCTCTTCACCCAGCGCGAGCGCCTCGACGCCGCCGTAGCGTTGAATCTCCGGCTCGTAGTCGACCCACGCGTAGCGGCGGACCGGATGGCGGTTTGCGTCCGCGGCGTCCCCCCCGCCCGCTCGTCGGGGACGAGGGACAACCCCTCGACGACACGTGGATCGCGAACGCGAAGCACCCGCTCGAACGCCGGAACGACCGTGTCGCCGAGCAAGGCGAGCGAGCCGTGCAGGCGGAGACGAAGATGCGGTCCACGCTCGTGGTACCGAACGAAGAACCACTTGTCGATCCAGCCCTCCGCTTGACAGAGCCGCACGAATGGCTCGACGACGTCGAAGAGGACGTGTTCGGCCAGTGGTCCGTGAAAGGCGCGGCGAAAAATAGGTGTACGCCTCGCCATCCACTCTGCGATGAGAAGATCATCATCAGCTCGCCTCCGTCTCTTCCACCCGCGCCCGCGCATCTCGACGCTGGAAAGTCGAATTGGAGAATCAACTCCGTGGCAAAACGCTCGGCGCCGGCGTCGGGAAGTCCGTCCACATCGGGCAGCGCTCTTCGATGAACATCGTGAACCCCGAGAGCGCCTTCGGAAAGTGCGCGAACAACTTGACGAGGAGCGGGCTTGCAAAATCGATGAACTGCGGCTTATGCCAATCCCGCGAACGCGAGGTTCGCGCAGCGGGTGCGGCTGTCGCGGGCGCAGGGTCCGCGTGGACGCGGAGTTGACGGCGTCGTCGTTCGTCGGAACCGACGCATCCGTCTCCTCATCGCCGGTATGCTGCGCGATCCCGCCTGGCATTGCGGCTTCGAGGCTTTCGACCGATTCGGCGTCTGTCGTGGCGCCGACACTAGCCGCGTCCTCAACCGACCGCGAGGCCGCTTCCCCTCGAGGCTACGCTGGCGGTCGCCTGACCTGGTTGCAGTGCGGGCCACGGGGACACTCTCACGTAGACTTGCTCGGGAATGCCGTGATCTTCCCGCCAGCGGTGAACGCGGAGGAAGTAGTCACTGTCGCTTTCGGCGGCTTGGCGGGTCGGAAATAGCGTGTGTGGAACAGCCCAGCGGCGGCGTGCCACGACGACGCGCCCTTCATATGAGATTCGCGGGCGATAGCGAATTTGCGGCGCATGCTCGGGCAATGGTACGGTGTTGGCAGCCTCGCCGGCCGCCAGCGACGCCGCCCCTTGCGGCGCTGGAGGAGCCGGCTGACTGAGCGAGTCTGGCAAAGGCAATCCGAACGATACGTTCGGGGTAAAGCGGGACAACAGCTGGAAGAGCGGCGGACGCCATGACGGATTCAGAAAACCAAGATCGAACGGCGTCACAGGCATTCCAGTCGGCCGATGAACGAGGCGCAGCGAGTGAAGGTCGTCCGAACTGCACACAACGTGAGGTCGGTGCTCAAGAGCTGTCGATCGAGACCGGCGCCCTCGGCGGTCGGATAGCCGATCTCCCAACGCAGCAAGCGTGGATGCAGGTTGGCATTGAAATCCGCGTCGGCGCATATCTCGGCCAGCCATTCACTCTCGCTTGCGTTGTTATCCGCGTACACTTCGGCGAGAAATTCCGGCGGCAGCAGGTAAAGGAAGCGGGAGAAGTATTTCCCGCGTCCCGTATAGAGAATGCCGTTCGGAAGCACAAATCGCGCGCTCGGCGAACCGTCGACTCGCGCGCGCGCCGGAGCGTCGAGCTGGCAGAAGAGCGATACCGACCGTTCTCGCGGCGGTAGCTCGTCGACGTCGGCCATCGCCCGCGCGAGCACGTCGCGCATCAGGACGATTTCGGCGGCGTCCGCATTCTCGCGCCACATCGAGCGAACGAGTTCGGTGATGGCGTTCGCCGCCGCAAGGCGATGCTTGATGACATTGAGCTTGAACGGGTTTCCGAGATCGTAGTCGCCTAGCGCGGCACGTCCGCTAGCCGAGTAGGCGAGCATTTGGCGCTCCAGATGAGTCTTGAAGTGCTCTCGGTAGTAGTCCTCATAAAACTGCAGAAGCGGCACAGACTCGCCCGCGGCGCCATAGCGCTGATCGAAAAAATGCCGCATCGTCGCCTGGTCGTTCCGGGGCGGCGCGATCGGGAGCATGAGCTCGACGAACTCTGCGAGACTCCGGACCGCCTCAGACACGTCATCGTTGAGCGTCACGCGCAAATCAGCGTCCGCGGCGGCATCCTCGTAGAACGGAAGATCGCTCCGCGGGCGGTCACGAATACCAAGCGCATCGAATGCCGCGGCAAGTTGCGAGCGGATGTCGCGCGCGATCACATCGCGTTGCACGGAAGAGGCGCCGCCATACTCAGTGAGGGAGGCACGCAAGCTTCGAAGCAATTCGGCGACGAGCCGCGCATGTTTGCCGTCGTCGATCGCGTCAAGGATCTCCGCGAAGGGGCCGTCCCAGTCAGCCTCTTGTTCGGGGACGCCGCGACGAAATCGCAACAGCCCAATCGAAAGGAGCTGGTCGAGGTACGCCGTGGCTTCTTCGACGCTTGCATCGACCTCGGGATCGTCGCACAGGCGGCGGACGAGATGGCGTAGCCCGAGTCCCGGATCGGTCGCGGAGCACGGGCACGATCTGGTCGAGTGCTTCATTTCGCGCCAGCCGTTGGAAGACTTCTCGGCCGTCGACCACCGTCAGGAATGGGAGCGTCTCCTCATCTGTCGTGAGCGACGGCGTCAACTCGACGAACAGTTGGGCGCGAACTAACGGTCGGCTCTTGGAGAATGCGTCCAGAGGATACCGAACAGGCTCTTGTTCAGACGAACGAGCGCGCGCTTCACGCGCGGCCGTCCGAGTAGCCGCGACGGTGCGATGTCACCGTACGCATCCGGGAGCTCGAAGCGCCCGGCCAGCACACCGCAGAGGGTGGCGAACGGCGTCGCCTTCATCGCCGTTCGCGTGAAGTAACGCAAGAGTCCGCGCTCGAGTTGTTCTTCTCGAGCCGTAAACCGATCGACTTCGGTGCGTTGGTACTTTCCGAGATTCAGTGACAGCGTCGGACTCGAGACAGCCAGCCCGCGGCGAAAATCTTCGTCGTCGAGCGCTCGCTGGAAGCGCCCCCTCGAGTCCCGAAGCGACGCCTCGTACGCCAGCGCGAGCTTGGCGCGCATCGACGAGCGCTCCTCCATCTGCGCTTCGAAGTCTCGAACCACCGCCCAGTCCTCGCTCGCCAGCTCGTGTTCGGCAGCGGCCCTCGCCGCCGCCCGTGGCGTCCGAAGGTTGAACAGATCGCGGCGAATCTCGAGCAGTTGATTGCGCACACGCTTGCTCGCCGCGCGTCCGACGGCGCTGAACAGGACGGCCGCCAGCGAATCTCTGGCCACCGCCAACTTCGCATCGAGAGCGACGGCGGCGCGACACATGGACACAACGTCGGGCGCAGCCAACGCCTCGACCTCGTGAACGGGCACGCCGGAAACGCGCGCAATGCAGTAGGGTCGGAGCGCTTTAATGAGATCGGCATCGCGCTCGACCGCTTCAGGAACACTAGTGCTCATCAGCCCGCCATCCAGATCGCCAGCCGGCAACAAGACCAAAGCCATCAACTCAAACCGCCATGCGCTCTCGTCTCCGAGAGGCACAAGTTCACACCGCATGGATGCGCCGGCGACCTTCGCCGCCGGCGCATCCATCAACGTGTCGCCGCTGACAGCGACGCCGCCGCGACGAAAACCTGCCGTGCATCCTCGCCGGCACGGAACACGATTCAACGTCACAAGCAAAAATTCGGTCGGCGGCAAACAGGTACCGCAGGTCGCCAGGTCGGACGTTGGACATCTCCCGCGTACATCCCGCATGTGTTGGCGCACGTGTAGTCGCAGGTGGCGCACGTCTGCGGGCAGGTGTCGGCGCACGTGCTATCGCAGGTGGCCCCACTGCCCCCCCGCCCGCCGCAATCGTCACCCGTCGGTGCAGCCTTGCGCGCAGGTGTCAACGTCGGCGCAGCTGCACGTAGCCCATTATGCTGTCGCCCCGACCGTGAACGTGCCTCGTGCCCCGTACCCGCCATAGGGCGTAGGGTCGAACGATTGAACCTGCAGGTCCTCGAGATTGAGCTTGATTTTTTTCATGTGTGAGAGGCTGTGTTTGGTGAAGTTGCATGGAACGGCCTTCACAAGCAGTGGAGCGTGGCTCGACACTGAATAGCGCGGGACAGGCCCCACGAAACCGTCAACTCGCGCTCGAGGCCCAGGCGGCTCGCGCGCGCGGCGTGTGCGACGTGATCGCGATCCGCGTGGACTGCGTAGATGCACGTTACACATCCACAGTACGATCTTCGAACGTGGTTACTCCAACGGCAGACATCCGCGACATCGCGGAGCCGGCGGTCTCGTGGTACGCAGTCGTGGTGCACTCCACTGTCGGTCAAATCGTATGACAGCGCGCCAATGACCGCAAGGCGCATGCATCGTTCGAACATTAGAGCGCTTTAATCTTCAACCCTTAGAGCCGCATGAACCTATTGGGTCGGCGCAAGCGCTCGACCCTCAACAAACGAGCGTTCGCTGCGAATGGTCGCGCTCGCCTTGGCCTACATTAAGATCTCCTAATACGCGCGATTGCGAGAGCACTCGATGCGTCACGGCGCACCCCACAACCTGCCTAGCGCGAGCTCGCCGGTTACGCTCGAAACCCGGCCCATCGCCCGACGCCTACGTCTCCTCCAACAACCCGGCGGGTGGATCGACGCGAATGACGCGGGCGGCGCGATCGACGACGGTCACCACGGATCATACGGGATCAACACGCTGTCGTGCGCGCGCGCCACATCGAGCGTGAGCCCCTGCGGCAGTTCGTACACGGTCGAGACGGTGCCAATGAGGTCGCCCGACTCCAACTCGACGCGCATACCGGTCAACTCATGGAGGTACACTTCGCCCGCGTCGAGGGGACGAAGCTCGTCGGCGGGCGCAAGGAAATATCGTTCGCGCCACGCGTCGGCCAGATCACGATCGGTAATTTCCGCGAAGTGGATGATGTATCCGCCCTTGAACGGCGTCGACGACTCGATGCGCAGCGTCGGGCGGCCCTTGGCGGGGTCGCCCGACGCCGTGCCGGCGACGAGACGACGGCCGACGGAAAACACGGCATCGGCGTCGTCTGTCATCGGCTCCACGACGAGGTCGCCGCGAATGCCCGTGCGCTTTTCGAACGCGCCCGACGATGATCAGTTCGGGAGCGACGTCGCTCATCCGGCGGCGCCTATCGCGCTCGCCCGACACGCTACGCCTCAGCCGCGGACTCGGTCAGCGGAACGGCCGTGGCGGTGCGCTTGCGACCAATGCGCTGCTCGTGCCGCGCCTTGAGCACGCCCGCCTTGCGGAGGAGTGGAGCGCACGGTGTCGGTCGGCTGCGCGCCGCAGTCGAGCCAGTGATTGACTCGTGCCGCGTCGAGGTTGAGCGCCAGTTCACCCTGCCGAGGAGCGTACTGGCCCAGGATTTCGATGAACCGGCCATCGCGCGGACTCTGCGAGTCGGCGACGACGATTCGGTATATGGGCTTGGCTTTTTCGCCCGGCGCGGCGGAGACGAATTTTCACGGCCATTCGGGCTCCTCATTAGTGTTCTGGTACTACTCCGGGCTCATCGCGTCGTGGCCAAT
>CAWFOG010000001.1:0-14153 GCA_963817445.1 uncultured Gemmatimonadaceae bacterium | reverse complement strand
CGAACACGACGAACAAGCAAGCCGTCCATGCGGCGCATGCAAAGCGTGCCGCATGTCGGCCGAGCTCCATCACCCGGACTTGCATTGGTACTTTCCGCGCCCACGACTCAAGGGCGGCGATCCGGAGCCGGACGACGTACGCGAGGACTTGGCCGAGGCCATTGCGGCGCGCTTGGAGACTGGGGGCGTGTACGAAGCGCCGGGAGGCGACGAGGGCATTTTCGTCGCCACCGTTCGCGCCGTCGTCCACAGCGCCGCGCTTTCGCCGGCGATGGGGCGTCGCAAAATCTTCGTCGTTGGCGACGCGGATCGAATGGTGGCGCAGGAAGGTGCGGACTACGCGGCGAACGCGTTTCTCAAACTGCTCGAGGAGCCGCCCGCCAACACGACGCTCATTCTTACGTCGAGCGAACCCGGCGCATTGCTGCCGACGATTCGATCGCGCGTCGTGATGGTTCGTGTCGCACCCATTGGCGACGCCGAGGTCCGTCAATTTCTCGCCGATCCCGCGGTGGCCAACCATCTCGACCTCGGCGCGCAGTCGGTGGCCGAGGTCGTGCGCCTCGCCGCGGGGGCGCCTGGACGCCTGATTGGTGCAGGTGCATGGCAGGCGGCGCTCGGCGCGGCGAAGAAAATCCTCGCCGCCGCTGACGCGCACGAGCGCGGACCGGCCATGCGCCTGGCGTTCGCGCAGAGCGCCGCCGGCGCGCGCGGAAAGTTCAGCGACACACTCGATGCCTTGACCGTGCTCCTGCACGAGCGCGCACGCGCCGCCGCAAGTCGCGGCGAATCAGCCGCCGCGGCTGGCGCGGCGAAGGCCGTCGACGCGGTCGAACAGATCAAGGAAATGGCGGGAGGAAACATCAACCCGCAGTTGCTCACGTCGTCGCTGCTCCGCCGCCTCGCGCCGCTCATTCGATGACTGACGAACTGTCGCATGTCAGCGAGTCGGGCGAGGCCCGAATGGTCGACGTTTCGGCAAAGCCGGAGACCGACCGTATGGCGCGCGCATCGGGTATCATCCGCATGTCGCGGCCGGCGTTCGACGCAATCGTCAACGCGGAGGTCAAGAAGGGCGACGTTCTGGGCGTCGCCCGGGTGGCCGGCGTAATGGCCGCGAAGCGGACTGCGGATTTGATCCCCTTATGCCATCCGCTGGCGCTAACCGACGTCCAAGTCGTGCTCATTCCCGACCCGGCGCTGCCAGGCATTCGAGCCGAAGCAACCGTACGCACAACGGGCCGGACCGGCGTCGAAATGGAGGCGCTAACCGGGGTGTCCGTCGCGCTCCTGACGGTCTACGACATGGCCAAAGCGCTCGACCGAACGATGGTCATCTCCGATATATCGTTGGCCGAAAAGTTAGGTGGACATCGCGGCGAATATTCAAGAGTTGATGGCACAGGCTCTGCCCCTTATCCTGAGTCCGTTGGCCCGAACACGGGCTGAGCTGCACGGCAGTTTAACCTGTTGCCAACACAAAACTTATGCGCAACCTACGTGGGACGTACGTCCACCGGGGGGACGCGGCGCGGAAGCGGCGACGCCTGAAACAGGCGCTCTTCGCGGCCGGTTCGATCGCCATGACGATCATTGTCTTGGAGAGCCGCAAAACCGCCACGGCGAACGCCGAACCCGCGGTGACCGGGGCTGACGAGAGAGGCTCGCTTTTCTCGCTCAGCGATTCCCGGAAGCTGCGCGAGCAGCTTGAGTCGGCGAACGGGGAATTGAGCTTGGTCCGGGCCCAGTACGAGCGGGCGACCAAGGTGATGCTCTACTCGAATCAGTACAAGGTCACGGCCGGAATGGCGGGCAAGGTATTCGACGCCTCCCTCCGCGAAGGAATCGACCCCGAACTGGCCTTTCGTTTGGTTCGGTTGGAAAGTGAATTCAACGAGCATGCGGTGAGCAAAGTCGGCGCAGTCGGCCTGACCCAGCTCATGCCCAGCACGGCGCGGTTGTTCGAGAAGGGTGTCACCCGCGAGCAGTTGTTCAATGGCGAGACGAACCTGCGAGTCGGCTTCCGCTACCTGCGGACCTTGCTCTCGCTGTACAAGGGGAACGTCCACCTGGCACTGCTGGCGTACAACCGGGGCGAAGACGCGGTGTCGGCCGACTTACGCGCCGGCATCAACCCGGGCAACGGCTACGATCGGAGTGTAATGCAGGATTACAAGGGCAAAGGCCTGATGCAATAGGCACCGCCGGCAGCCTCGCGGCGTGGGATGCTAGTTGTGTGAATTGGGAGAATGAGCGCCGCTCGTCGTGGCGCTCATTTTCTTTTTCCGCGGCGACGCCGAGCCTTCGGCGACGTGGCGCGACGACGCGCTCTTGGATGAACCGGGAACCACGAGTGACTGCCCCGGCAGGATGAGCGCGCGTTTGAGACCGTTCACGCGCATGAGCGCAGCGGTCGTCGTGTGGTATCGCTTGGCGATACCGCTGAGCGTCTCGCCGGACTTCACGATGTGCATGGTCGTGGATCGCGAGTTCGAGTACCGCTCGATCGACGGGTCGGGGGCCGACGTGGCGGCCGACGCCACCGCTTCCGTTGGCACGATCAGTGTCTGACCCGACACGAGATTGCCGCTCTTGAGACGCTTGGCATGCGGGTTGTACGACGACAGTTGTTTGATCGAGAGGCCGGCTTGCTTCGCGACCGATGCCATGGTCTGCCCTTTCTTGACGTCGACCGACGAGAGGCCGACGCGGTCCGCGCTCGGAAGGCCGGCGAACGCGGAAGGAAAGCTGTCGGCTGCACCGACGGGGATGCGCACGGACAGTGAGTCTCGCGGCGGTGTCACGCCGCGCAGGATTTGCGGATTGAGTTCCTGAATCTGCGCCTCGGCGACGCCCGAGGCACGGGCGATCGCCGCCAGCGGCGTAGCCGGCCCGACGCGAACCGAATCGTAGACGAACAGGGGTTGGGCGTTGATCGTCAGGCCATAGCGGGCGGGCGCTTTCGCGACGAGCGCGGCGGCGATGAGTTGCGGCACGTACTCGCGCGTCTCGCTGCGCAGGTAGTCCTTGTTGGCGAGCGCGAAAAAGAGATCGTCGCCCGTGGTTCCCTCGAGGGAATTGGCGTAGCGCGTGAGACCGCGCGCGATCCGCCCGGGCCCGCCATTGTACGCCGCGGCCGCGAGATAGAGCGACCCGAATTGCGCTTGCAGATCTTTGATGAATCGGACGGCAGCGGTGGTCGACTTGACGGGATCACGCCGTTCGTCCACCCACCAGTCGACCCGCATGCCCATGTCGCGAGCCGTCGACGTCATGAACTGCCACATGCCAACGGCCGCCGCGCGCGAGTACGCGTTCGGATCGAACCCGCTCTCGATGAGCGCGAGATAATACATGTCTTCGGGCAGACCGCCCTGGCGCATCTGGGCCCGGATCATCGGCTCGTAGCGCGTGCCGCGCTCGATCTGCACCTGGATGTGTTCTTTGGCCGAGCCGCTGAACAGTCGGACGTACCGCTCGACACGTGCGGTGGATTCGTATGAGTGTACGTCA
Organism: uncultured Gemmatimonadaceae bacterium; assembly: GCA_963817445.1. GTDB lineage: Bacteria > Gemmatimonadota > Gemmatimonadetes > Gemmatimonadales > Gemmatimonadaceae > JAQBQB01. The sequence continues at coordinate 10,640 of CAWFOG010000001.1, read as the reverse complement.
ATGTCCCACGACGGACCGGCAGCGGAATCGGCCATCGTCGAATCGCCCGCGACGGCCACATGCGTCGCCGCACTGTCGCCAAACATCGCACTGACGCTCCGACGGACGTCGGAGGAATCGACAGTGATGGAGTCGGATGTCGTCACGGTCGCCGCCGCGCTGGCCGACATCGATCCGGGACCGGCGGACGTCGCGGGAGCGAGAGCGGCGGACGCCGCGGACGCCGGCGCGCCCGGTGCAGACGCCTGCTGCGCCACTGGCGCGGGAGCGACGCCATTCGGCGACGTTCGCGCACACGCTGTGGCCACCAACGCGGCTCCGATCAGGACGGCGATTCTCTTCACGATTCTCTTCCCTTGAAAAAATCAAATCGCCGCTGACAGCGGCGATTCGCGTCAATCGACGACCACGATCCGAACGACACGCGTCTACCGCGTGGTCATGTAATTCCCAAGAATACGGTTCGTCGCATTCAACACCGCCATCGCCGCGCCGCGCCTCGTATCCGTATCTGCGAGATAACAGCCCACCAGTCGCGTCTGCGTGCCCTCGTGCCGCACCGACACGGAGACGATCAGCAAATTCGAATCGAACGCGCGAACGTGCTTCACCCCCAACAACTCGAACTGCATCGAGTCCTTGGCAAAGTCTTCGAGGGCGCGCAGCGTGGCATCCGCCGTCACTCGAAAATCACCAAGGGAGCTCGACTGGCCCATCGCGCGACCCACGTACATCCCGCCGTCCCATTCCAAGGTGACTTGCGCGGAGCACTGGCCGGACGGCGTGCGCGTGAAGCTAAAATCTGCAAATTTGAGGCGTTCGCGCCGTGAAGTCAGTGAAAAGACCACAGCCGCGTCCGCAGGAGCGTCAGCAGGACGATGTTCGGTCATAAAGAGCGACATGGTGAGCCTCTCATCGAAGCCTGGACCAGGGACGGCCATCGCCCCACTGCAATACGACTCAATATTGGGGAGCGCAACAGTGGACGCCTTGTAACGGGCGTCACGGGAATTCATATTCGGCCACATGCCGATCGACTGCCCCGTCACGGTCCTGGACCTGTGAAAATCGCCCTCGGAACGGACCACGCCGGGTTCGTGCTCAAGAATTCCGTGATCGACTCGGTCCGTGCCTGCGGCCACGAGGCGGTCGACTGCGGTGCGTTCGAGCTCGATCCCGGCGACGACTATCCGGATTTCGCCGAACGTGTCGCCCTCGCCGTCGCGCACGGCAAGGCCGACCGTGGGATTTTGATTTGTGGCAGCGGAGTCGGCGCGTCCGTTGCGGCGAACAAATTCGTCGGCATCCGCTCCGCGCTGTGCCACGACACGTTTTCCGCGCGCCAGGGCGTCGAGGACGACGCGATGAATGTCTTGGCCCTCGGCGCACGCGTCATCGGACCGGCGCTCGCCACCGAAGTTGTTGGCGCGTTTCTGCGCGCCGAATTTTCCGGCCTCGAGCGCCATCGCCGGCGACTCGACAAAGTCAACCGGTTCGACGAGCGGGTTCGCTAGAGCGCGGCTTGTTCCCCGTGGGCGATTCGGGCAGCGTGACGCGGAAGGTCGTGCCCACGCCAGGTTCACTCTCGACCGCGATGACGCCACCGAGTAATTCGGTGAGACGCCGGGTCACGCTCAGTCCCAATCCGCTTCCACCCGCCGCGCGCGTGGTACTCTGCGTGACCTGCCAGAACGGGTCGAAGATCAGCTTTTGATTTTCGCGCGAGATGCCGATGCCGGTGTCCTGCACCTCAAAATCGATGCGGCCGTCACGGGGACGCGCGCGAACCGTGATCCGGCCGTGCGGCGTAAACTTGACCGCGTTCGCGACGAGATTGAGCAGGATTTGCCGTAGCTTGCCGGCGTCGGTCTGCAGCACGAGCGCGGGATCGATCGCGTCCGCGACGATGATCAGGTCGCGGCGATTCTTGATCGATGGCGCCACGAACGCGATCGCGTCGTCGACCACGCCCTTCGCCACCACGGGTTCGATTCGCACCTCCTCGCGACCTGCCTCGACCCGAGCGAACAACAGAATCTCATCGATCAGCGAGAGCAAATGCATCGCGCTCGCTTTGATGCGCTCGAGCTGTTGGCGCTGCACGTCGTTCACCGCGCCGACGATGCCTTCGGCGAGCAGCTCTTCATACCCGATCACCGCGGCGAGCGGTGTGCGCAATTCATGGCTCATCGTCGCGAGAAAATTCGCCTTGGCCTCGTTCGCGACGAGTGCAGCGCGATACAGCCGCGCGCTGTCGATCGCTACGGCGGCACGCCGGCCGAGGTCGGACGCGACGGCGAGCGCCGATTCGTCGAACTGGCGATCTTGATGGCTGCTGACGAGTGTAAGCGTACCGAACGTCTGGGACCGGGCCGCCATCGGCACAATCATGATGGAGCAAATCCCAACTTCGCGCAGCATCGCCAGGTGCTCGGCGTTCTGGGCGCCCGACTCCAGCATCTTATCGGTGACCGTCGCGATGAACTGCGACTCGCCGTCGCGGATCACCGCGGCCACACCAGTCGGCGAGTCGGGCGACGGCGGGTATCGTCTGGTCAATTCGCGCGCCCGCTCTGCTTTCTCGGGGTCGCGGTGCGCCATGGCGATCTGCTTGATCTCGCCGTCCTCGACGATGTCCACGACGCACCAATCGGCGAACGCTGGCACCGCAAGGCGCGCCACGGCGGCGATCGTCGTTTCGTAGTCGAGCGACGACGCCAACACGCGGCTCGACTCGTCCAGCAACCGGAGCCGCTCTTCGCTCGAGCGTCCGGCGTTGCGCGCGATGTTGGCGTCGTCCATCGCCGCCTTGAGCTCGACGTTCGTCTGCTCGAGATCCGCGGCGAGCACTTCCATCTCGTGTTGGCGCGTCTCCAGTTCCAGCGTGCGCGCGCCCAGCCGCTCCGCCTGGTCCTCCGCGGTGTGCCGCGCGCCGCGCATCCACACCGCGAGGGCCGTCACGACGGTCGACACCGCGACGAAAACGAGGACCGCCACGATGTCCTGCACGTCACGAAGCGCGAACGTCTGCGTCGGCCGCAGGAAGTAGTAATCGACGGCGACGACGGCGGCGAGGGTCGCCAGCGCTCCACCCGCAACGCCGGCGTACGCCGCAGCGACCGCCACCGCGCCATAAAAGAATACGAATGGTGTGAGCGCGATGTACTGGCGGAGAACGACCGTGAGCACGCCGGCGATCCCGAGGGCGCCGACGATGATGACGACTCGCGCCATCGGACCGATGCGGCGCGCCCTCGCGGAGCTGGCGGAAGTCGACGCGGTGGCGTGCGTGGTCAACAGGGTCGAATCACGAGAGTTCCAGGACGACTGACGGCCATCAGTTTGGCGAGTCGTGGCTCCGTTGTCGAGCCATCCAACGAGCGAACTTGTGGACCCAGGGACATTACCATGATATGACACTCGAAACATCCACACCGTCGCCGGACTTGCAGGCGATCGCCACGCGGGGACTCGCGAGCGTGCTCGGCATCACCATCTGCGAGCTCACCAGGGAGCGGGTTGTGGCCACCATGCCCGTGGACGAGCGTACGCGGCAGCCCTTCGGTATTCTGCATGGCGGCGCGTCGGTCGCGCTCGCTGAGACCGTCGCGTCACTCGGCGGTGTGGCCAACGTCGATCGCGACACCTTCGACGTCATGGGGGTGGAGATCAACGCGAACCATCTGCGCGCCAAAACCGATGGCGTCGTCACCGCGACCGCCGTCCCCGTGCACATCGGCCGCACCATACACGTATGGGACGTGCGCATTGTCGACGAGCAAGACCGTCCCGTGTGCGTATCCCGCTGCACCCTCGCGGTGCGCGAGCGCCGCTGAGCTAGCATCGATTCGTAGCAGGTCCGTAGACAGCACGCTCTTTGCTCTGGTCCGCCTCGTTCGACGCAACATCGTGCATCGAGGAGGACAGCATGGGGCGATTGACTATACGCGTTGTCGCGGCGCTTGGCGTCATCGGCGCGCTCGGCGCCTGTAGAAACGGACCAAACAACGGCGTGGACACGAACGGAGTCAACGCCGGCACCGCCGCCGGCCAGGTCGCGCCATCGGCAGGCGTTGGGGCGGGCACGACCGCCGACACCTCGCGCGACTCGACACACCGCGGTAGTACGCCACAGCCCAGGTGATCGTTTGAGCATTTCATCAATGTTGCGAATCGCGCGACGTCGTGCCGCCGGCTGGGCGTCCATCACACTCGTCATCACGGGCGGCTGCCACCACGGTCCCACCGCGTTGCCGATCCTCGCGCCAGCCGCGGGCGTCGACAGCGCGCAACTCGTGGCGCGCGGCGAGTACATCGTCCGTACGACGGCGTCGTGCGGCGGATGCCACGGCGCCGAGCACGGAAAGCCCGACGGTTCGCTGTCCGGCGGATCAGAGTTCAAAGACTGGCGCCTGGGCACCGCGCGCGCGGCGAATTTGACTCCAGATCCCGCGACGGGCCTCGGCGCGTGGAGCGACGCGGAAATCGTGCGTGCGCTTCGCACCGGCGTCGCGCGGGACGGCCGGCTCCTCGCCCCCGTCATGCCGTACGAGTGGCTGAACGGGATGTCCGACGAAGACGCGCTCGCAGTCGCGCGCTATCTGAAGAGTCTCGCCCCGGTGCGACGCGAAGTGAAGCAGAGCCCAAATCTCATGTTCAAGATCGGTAAAGCATTGTTCATTGGGCCCAAGTCCGACGCGCCGCGTTCGGCGCCGCCGCGCGCCGCGACGCCGGAGTACGGCGGATATCTCGCGCAGCACGCGGCACTGTGCGCGGAGTGTCATACCCCGCGCGGCGGACTCACCGATAAGGCGGACAAGAGTCGGCTGTTCGGCGGCGACGCGAATCCACCGAAGGACTTCCCCGCCAATCCGTCGAATCTCACGCCGGACAGCGCGACCGGAATTGGTCGTTGGAGCGAAGAGGAATTCGCGCGAACGATTCGCACCGGCGTGAATCCACAGGGCGATTCGCTCAGCGCGTTCATGCCGTGGCATGAAAATCGGCGGATGACCGATGACGATCTGCGTGCGATTTACCGCTACTTGCGCACGCTGCCGCCCATCCACAACGCCGTGCCGCGGCGACCGGTCGCCAAGGCGGAGTAGTCAACAGGCGGCCGCGCCGCAACGTATCACCGATAGCTGATATCTCGGAGTGGCTTACTGCACGGAACCCTCTCGCCCCGAACCGTCCAACGCCCCGGGGCCACACGAGCGCACTACGCCACTCCTGAACAGCTTGTGGTGGGCGCCGCTCGCGTTCGTCGTACTCGCCCTGCTCCTCCTGTTCATCACACCGATCGCGGTCGAGCGCCGGGTCGCGCCGATCCGCGATGCCCTGACCAATCACAGCGTTCCCGCGCGCGTCGCGCTCAACGATCTCGAGGCGGCGTTCGCCAGTCAGTTGCTCGTTCGCAGCCACGAGATCTCACCGAATGACACCGCCGCCGTCGCGACGCGCGAGCACCTCGACGCCGACGAGCGTGAATTGGCCAGGCTCGTTCCGGAGATCAGTCCGGAAGCGGCGTCGCGGTTCGACAATCTGAGCTCGCTCGTGCGCGCGTGGCTCGACACCACTGGGGCGAGAAATGCGGTGCACGCGCGCGACGTATTTGCCACCGCGGAGTATTTGGATTCGTATCTGTTCGAATTGTCGAACACACAGCGCGCGGACGCGCGCCGCTACGAGCAATACAACGTGCTCGCGGCGGCGATTCTTGCGCCGATCGCGCTCGTGGCGATCGTGTTCGTGATGTGGGCCGGCGGCCGCGTCCAGAGTTTCGCGCGCGCCGCCGCCGCCGAACGGGCCGAAGTGCTCCGCGCCGCCGACGCCCGCGCGGCCCTCCTCCGCGGCGTCACGCACGACGTCAAGAATCCCCTCGGCGCCGCGGCCGGCTACGCGCAGTTGCTCGAGGAAGGCGTCGTCGGCCCGCTCGACGATCCTCAAAAGGACATCGTCCGCCGCATTCACCGCCTCGTCAACATGTCCGTCGAGACAGTCACCGATTTGCTCGAACTCGCGCGCGCCGACGCCGGCGGACTCCATGTGGAGTACGAAGAGACGGATCTCGCACGGCTCGCAGGTGAAGTCGTCGACGACCATCGCGGAATGGCGCGCGAGCGACAGCTCGAGGTCGAACTTGCCGCCACACCGACACCGCTCGTCACCGATCCGATGCGGGTCCGCCAAGTGCTGTCCAATCTGCTATCCAACGCGATCAAATACACGCCGCCCGGCGGTTCGGTAGCGATCAGCATCGTTCATGACGCGGAGGCGCCGCACGACGGGCGCGTCGGCGTCGAGGTGCGCGACACGGGTCCCGGCATCCCGTCGGATCTTCGCTCGCACGTGTTCGAGGAATTCTTTCGCGTGCGACAGGCCGAATCGGCGACTCGCGGAAACGGACTGGGCTTGGCAATCAGCCGGCGGATTGCCCGACTACTCGGCGGCGACGTGACCTTTCGCGACGCCGAGACGCACGGCGCAGTGTTTACCCTGTGGCTGGAGTCGGGAGCCCGGGCGCGGGGAACGCCGCCGACCAAGCCGCCGACCGAAACAGATCCGCAGGACCGGTCGCTGACTTTGTAGCGCGCAACGCGGATTCTCCCGCGCGGCTGCCCGTCGCTTGATTCGTTCTGCGCGGTCGCAACAGATCGCGCGCCGACCGTGAAGGACCAACGCCAAGCGCCTCGACGATCGACCCGGCGATAAGGCCGCGCTTCTGTGCCTGGCGTTCCAATGCGTCGATCAGGATCGCCACGACGGACGACCACTCGTAGTCGCGCGCGGTTTTTTTTGCTTCACGTCGAAGCCGAGTCATTGTTTCCGGAGACGACGCCAGCTCTTCCCATCGGCGCACGATCTCACCGGGATCGAGCGTTTCGAGCACGACGGCGTTGCGTCCACCAATCGCGTAGTCTTCGCCTGTGCCACCGGTGTACGCGACGCCTCCCGCCGCCATCGCCTCGAGACCAACCAATCCGAACGGCTCCGACACCGAATTCGCCAGTACGCCGTCCGACGCGACGTACAGCGTGCGCGCCAGCGACGCGGACACGCCGAAGCGAAGGTTCGCGACATCGGCGCCATCGCGCACGCTCTCGCCCAGCCCGGCGATGAAGGCGCCTTCCGAATCGAACGACGCGAGCTTGAGACCACGTTCTTCGGCATCACGCGCGAGCTCGCCGCCGGAACCGGTCGGGCCGCCACTGCGCGCAATGAGCACCATGGGCCGCTCGCGCTCGCGCAAACGCGTCACCGCGTCCAGCGCCTGTGCCCATCCCTTCTCCCGCTCCCATCGCGCCATCTTGAAACACAGCGCCGAGTCAGGGCGCGTGGCGAGCGACGACCGCACCGCGGCGACGTCGCGCCGCGCAACCGGTTCGAGCGCCGTGTCGGGAATGCCGTTCGGAATCACGCGCGCGTCGGTGCCGCACGAGCGCACGATGCTGCGCATGTGCCGGCTCACCGTGGTGATCATGGCCGCCGACGCCAGCCGCGCCCAGTCGATGCGCTCGAATCCGTAGCAGTGATTGGCGTTCCACGCCAGCAGCGCGCGGTCGCGCCACCCGGTCGCCGCCAGGGCTTCCGACGTGCGGCAGGCGCATTCCGCCGTCTGCCACTCCTCGAATAGTAGAATTGGAATGCGCCCGGCGGCGATCGCCGGCTCGACGATCCGATTGATCAGCGCCGGAGGCAGCGACGCGGTCAGGTCGGCGACCTTGCCCGTTTCGCCATCGTACACGCCGCGCGGGCAGTTGGCGCTGATCCACTGACCCCATCGGTGCAACGTCAACCGGCCATCGCCCACGCGCTCTTCCGACGGACGGCCTGGATCACCGATGAAAAACAAATGCGTGTCATATCCGAGACCGGCAAGTGACCGGACAAGCCCCGTCACGCGGACTCCGAGTCCGCCGGCCTGCGAATACTGATCCGGACCTTCGAACGACACGACGCCAATCGTGACGCTGTTGGCGTCGAGGGCCTGCACGCCAAAGGGTCGCCGAGCGGCGTGCGCGATTGATCGTGGCATCGGCACTGATGTCCGTCCTCCGAGCGCGAGCTCGGCCTGCGACAGGGTTACTGGGGAAATCGTGCCGTGCTCAGCTTGAGCAGGCAGGGAGTTGAGAAGACGCGCGGTGGGGCGCATGCCGCGCATCGCACTGCGCCGCACGTTGCGTACCCGCAGTAAAGAGCCCGGCTCATCTGTTCGACGACTGCGTCACAATCGCAGCGGAACGAGAGTTGAAGCGATTCGCGGCGACATATGTCAACGTTCGTTCACGTCAGACGAGCCGGAGATTCCAACGATGCCAGACCGCACGCGTGACCCTGCAACCGATCTCGATCGCGATGACTTGCGTCCGCTAGGCGGCGTCTCGCGCGAGACACCGCATTCCTCGTATCCGCCGTATTGGATGCACGACGAAAACATGCGGCAGGGGTTCGGCGGAATGGAGCACCGCGCCGTGGCGCGCGATGAAGGCGCGTCGCCCTACCGGTCGCTGCCGCGCGAGCCCAGCGAGCGCGGGCGACACTACGGTCGCGGACCGAAAGGCTACCGCCGCTCGGACGCGCGACTGCTCGAAGACATCAGTGATCGCCTCATGGCCAATCCCGACGTCGACGCATCCGACGTCGTTGTGCACGTCGCGAATTGCGTCGCCACACTCATGGGAACGGTCGACAATCGATACGAAAAGCGAATCGCCGAATACATCGCCGAAGACGTGATGGGCGTCGACGACGTCAACAATCAACTGAAGGTCCGCCACGGTTTTTGGGCGAGCCTCACGGGCGACAAAGCGTCTGATCAGGAGATCCACCGTCCGGCGGAGTCTGAGATACCCCGCCCGTCGGCGCAAGCGGGACGGGCGAACGCGGCGCGCAACGCGGCCGCGCGGCGGGATCGCGCGAAGTAGACCCTCGATGAAAGTCCGCGCACCCATCGCTACGGAGGTCATATATGCGAGATCGATCGGACGACGACGCGGGCGACAAGCGCGCTCGCGACAAGCGAAAAGCATCCGACGCGGCTGACGCTCGACGAGAAAGCGGTATGCCCGGAGGCGGCGCGGGGCGGCGCGATGAGGTCGGACCAACCGGCGTCTATCCGATGTCCGGCGGCATTCCGCCGGGCAAACACCCAGAGATCCGGACTCCGGCAGCGTGGGGTCAGGGCGAGCGTGGCGCCAAGGGGTACGACGATGCGGGCGGATCCGAGTTGATCTGGCGCGACGGCCAGCTCCTCGGCGGCACGACCGCCGGCCCCGGCGGCGAACCGACGATCGACATCCACGGCGGCGACATCCCGGACAAGGAGCGCCGGAAGCGGCGAAAAAAACCGTAACGGCGAGCTGACAACGACCAATTGCACCCGTCGGCCATGAGGTTTCGCTCATGGCCGACCGCAACGCGAGTCGTACGGCGCTGGGCGTGGGCGCTCCTGCGCGCCACCGAAGTTGGCGAGCCCTGCTTGTCCTATTTCATGCCGGCGGCCATCGCGCGCAAGTTGCGAGATCTGGAATTCACGATTATTGAATTCCCCACTCCGGCCGCCGCGGCCGTACGCTATTTCGCCAACCGGCCCAACGACCTGCCGGTGCCCCGCCGTACTTCGATCGTGAGCGCGCGCCGTTAGTCTGCGCGGCCGCCAAAGTACGCGTCGACCAGCCAGGTCACGAACTGATCCTTGAGCCGATCATCCTCGGCCGCATTGCGGCGCTTTGATGTTGGCAGCACGCTGCATCGATGCTTGAGCATGACGACGAGTTCCTCCGGCGACGAACCGGCGGCGCGGCCCGCTTCGGCGAACAATTGGACCGCCTGGCGAACGGCGGACAGATCTCCCGCGTCCGCGAAATACGCGCTGGCCACCGAATGGAACAGGCGCAGGGCGTGCTCGGCGCCCAAGCCCGGTTTTGATGTCGGTCGACGAAGTGTAAAGTCGTGTTCCACGTTGCACTCGTTGTTCAGAGTTCGTTGAAGGCTCGCCCCACCCGCGACCCCTCACTATCTCTACGCACCAACACCGTGAAATGTACGGGGGTCCCATGTCGCGCCCTCGTCACAAATCGTCGTCGTCCACACGACCGGTTTCGTTCAGGGGGTCTGAATGCGCGCGCCAGCGAGCGCGAGTGCACGCTCGAGCGGCATATCGCGGCCGGCCGTGGCGTCCGTGACCGTGGAGGACACGACTACGTCCGGCGCCAGGCCGATGCCTTCGTACATTGCGCCGCTCGCCGTTTGCTCCATCCATTCGGAGAGCTCGTACGTCCAACCGTTGCTGAGCTCGCGAGTCACCGGGCCGCCGGAGGCGCCGCCGGTCGTGTCGCCGACGATCGTCGTCTGCGGCTGAACCCGCATGGCCAACACCAACTCTTCGGCGGAGCTGTAGTCCCAGCGATCCGTCATCACGTACACGGCGCCGGCGAAGTGGTGCGTGCCCGCCGGTGACACCGTTTCAGGCGCGGGCGTCGTCAGGTCGCTGTGCGACGGACCGTCGCGGAAGCGGAGGTAGCCGAACGTGCGCGTTCGATCGGCGAAGCGGCCGGCGATGGCCACCGCGATCGATCGATTGCCGCCCTGGTTGCCGCGCAGGTCCAGCACAAGCACAAGGTTTCAACGCATCGTGC